>PHSP01000001.1:0-1207500 GCA_002862125.1 Methylobacter sp. KS41
TCGGCCTTGGCCTGTCTGGCCGCTTCCGCTTTGGCTTCAGCGGCGGCTTCTTCTTTGGCCTTTGCAGCAGCTTCGGCCTTGGCCTGTCTGGCCGCTTCCGCTTTGGCTTCAGCGGCGGCGGCTTCTTTGGCCTTTGCAGCAGCTTCGGCCTTGGCCTGTCTGGCCGCTTCCGCTTTGGCTTCAGCGGCGGCGGCTTCTTTGGCCTTTGCAGCAGCTTCGGCCTTGGCCTGTCTGGCCGCTTCCGCTTTGGCTTCAGCGGCGGCGGCTTCTTTGGCCTTTGCAGCAGCTTCGGCCTTGGCCTGTCTGGCCGCTTCCGCTTTGGCTTCAGCGGCGGCTTCTTCTTTGGCCTTTGCAGCAGCCTCGGCCTTGGCCTGTCTGGCCGCTTCCGCTTTGGCTTCAGCGGCGGCGGCTTCTTTGGCCTTTGCAGCAGCTTCGGCCTTGGCCTGTCTGGCCGCTTCCGCTTTGGCTTCAGCGGCGGCTTCTTCTTTGGCCTTTGCAGCAGCCTCGGCCTTGGCCTGTCTGGCCGCTTCCGCTTTGGCTTCAGCGGCGGCTTCTTCTTTGGCCTTTGCAGCAGCCTCGGCCTTGGCCTGTCTGGCCGCTTCCGCTTTGGCTTCAGCGGCGGCTTCTTCTTTGGCCTTTGCAGCAGCCTCGGCCTTGGCCTGTCTGGCCGCTTCCGCTTTGGCTTCAGCGGCGGCGGCTTCTTTGGCCTTTGCCTCAAGCCGTTCATTCAAGACTTGCTTTTTTGCTTCCTTGGCTTGTTTTATAGTTTCTGCTTCTGCCTGTAGGCTAGCTGTGTCAATTATTGTCGCATGGATAATTTCCGGCACAGGTTTTGGTTCAATTTCATTCGATTTAAATAAAGCGTTTAACGCAAACAGGCCCAAGAGCGTCAAGTGTAAAGCCAAGGCTAAAATTAGCGGCCATAAAAATCTCTTTTGTCTATCCATCTGAATCTATTGTTCTTCTGGCTTGGTCATTAACCCCACAGTTGGCACGCCAGCATTTTTCAGTGCAGCCATTACCGTTACCACAGTACCGTAATCCACGCCTTTATCCGCGCTTATCAGAACTTGTGTTCCCGGTTTTTTACTCAATACCATAGCCACCTGGTCATTTATTACTCCGGGCTCTATCTGCTCGTCATTCTGGCCATCAGTGTTAATATAATATTCACCCTGCTCCTTAATCGAAATGACAATAGGCGGCTCACCTTCTTTCTGCTCCACCATGGCGGATTCAGCCTGAGGAAGATCAACTTCCACGCCGGTCTGCAACATCGGTGTTGTAATCATAAAAATAATGAGCAAAACCAAAGTTACGTCAATATAAGGAACGACGTTGATTTCTCCCATAGGTTTCCTGCGCCGGTGTTTGCCTCTCATTTGCTGTGTGCCTGTCTTTGCAACAATACTACAAACTCCTCGACAAACAATTCATATCGTCCTGTTAGCCTGTCCAATCGAGTAGAAAAGCGGTTATATGCGATAACTGCTGGTATCGCGGCAAACAAGCCCATGGCGGTGGCAATCAACGCTTCGGCAATGCCCGGAGCGACCAGTGCAAGTGTCGCTTGCTTGATATTACCCAATGACATGAAGGAATTCATAATTCCCCATACCGTGCCAAATAAGCCGACGTATGGGCTGGTTGAGCCAACCGTGGCTAGAAACGCCAGATGTTCGTCCAGCCTGTCCAGTTCACGCGACAATTCAATACGCATGGCTCGTTGCGCGCTTTCTACTTGCACCATAGGTTCAACATTAGCGGTTTGGCGCATCCGGGAAAACTCCTTATAACCGGCCAGAAATATCTTCTCTATGCCTTCCGGCTCGAAATCCTTTGCAGCCAATTTTCTATAAAGATCGGCCAACGGAACCCCCGACCAAAACTGCTCTTCAAATTCATCAGTAATTTCAACCGCCCGGTTAAGCTCCTTGCGCTTGGAAAATATAAACGTCCAGGATGCCACGGATGCTATCAACAACAACAGCATGACAAATTGAACAACAAAACTGGCTTCTATGATTAAATGGAAAATGGATAAATCAGCGTTCATTCGTTAACAGCTCTAATAAGTTTTCAGGAATAGCTTTAGGACGCATGGTTACAGCATCCAGACAAGCGATGCGAATAATGCTTTTACATAAAACATCATCGCCTCGCGTAATCAGTTGTTCAAAAGTAAGAGTGACTTTTTTCGCGAGAATCACCTCGGCGCTAACCTCCAGCAGTTCATTAAACCGGGCCGGACTCAAATAATCGGCTTGCACGGAACGAACGGCAAAGATAATGCCTTCACTAACAATGAGTTCATCCTGTTCATAACCCATTGCCCTGAGCATTTCCGTTCTTGCCCGCTCAAAAAACCTGAGATAATTAGCGTGAAACACCACGCCGCCGGCATCGGTGTCCTCGTAATAAACCCGCACGGGCCAGATAAATTTTTTAATTTTCATTAATTGATTGTTAAGACGCGAAGAGATGGCTGAGCCAAGGTGAGCGCAGCGCACCCGGCATTAATCGAACAAATCCCCGGATAGTCCGATTTGTTTCGGCGGCTGTAAGCCAAAATGCAGGTACGCGTTACGGGTGACAACACGGCCACGCGGCGTGCGCATAATAAAACCTTGTTGCAGCAAATACGGCTCCAATACATCTTCAATCGTGCCGCGCTCTTCACTGATAGCGGCCGCGAGCGTGTCAAGACCTACCGGACCGCCGGCAAAATTTTCAATCATCGTCAACAGCAACTTGCGGTCCAACGCATCAAAGCCGTTATTATCCACTCTTAACATGTCCAGAGCCTGAATGGATGCCTCTTCCGTAATAGTGCCGTTGCCTTTTACTTCAGCATAATCACGCACGCGCCGCAGTAGCCTGTTGGCGATTCTGGGCGTGCCGCGGGAACGGCGGGCAATCTCATAGGCGCCCTTCTGTTCCATGGCGATGCCAAGAACCTTGGCTGAACGTATAACAATACTGGCCAGTTCATCAATCGTGTAAAATTCCAAACGTTGCACAATGCCAAAGCGATCACGCAACGGTGACGTCAGCAAACCGGCGCGGGTAGTTGCGCCGACCAGCGTAAAGGGCGGCAAGTCCAGTTTGATTGACCGGGCGGCAGGCCCTTCGCCAATCATAAGATCCAGTTGATAATCTTCCATGGCCGGATACAGGATTTCTTCAACCGCTGGACTCAAGCGATGAATCTCATCAATAAACAACACGTCATGAGCTTCAAGATTAGTCAGTAACGCGGCAAGATCGCCCGCCTTATCCAGCACAGGCCCTGAAGTATGGCGAATTTTAACACACATTTCCGTTGCTATGATATTGGCCAGCGTTGTTTTACCCAATCCCGGAGGGCCAAAAATCAACACATGATCCAGAGCCTCCCGGCGTACCGTTGCCGCCTGGATAAAAATCTCCATTTGCGCGCGCAATTCCTTCTGTCCGACATATTCCGCAAGACGCTTTGGACGAATTGCGCGGTCCTGACGCTCTTCATCCTTATTACTGCGAGCCGTTATCAGGCGGTCGCTTTCAATCATCTGGCCGCGCCTTGTAACGCCAATCTGATAATATCTTCACAAGTTTTACCTTCAGCACTGATATTTTGCACCATTTTACCGGCATCCAGCGGCTTGTAGCCTAATGAACACAAGGCGCTGACTGCTTCCTGTTTCGGGTTGCCGGTTGCCGGCGAAACCTCACCCGTATCGCCAGAGCCCGTCAAAGCTGAAGCACCTAAATCCGGCAATCTATCACGCATTTCAATAACCAGGCGTTCAGCGGTTTTTTTGCCAACACCCGGCAAACGCACCAGCGCCGCCGTATCATTATCATGAATACAGCGGTGAAACTCTTCGGCGCTCTGTCCCGATAAAATCGTCAAGGCCAGCTTGGGACCTACACCACTCACTTTAATCAGCGTTCTGAATAGCGCCCGGTCTGCTTCATTAGAGAAGCCGAATAAAATATGGGCATCTTCCCGGACTACAAGATGGGTATGCAATTTAATTTCTTCGTTGATTGCGGGCAGATCATAAAAAGTCGTCATCGGCGCTTCCACTTCATAACCGACACCCTGAACATCCAGCACTAAAAAGGGCGGCGCTTTATGCACCAGTTTACCGCGTAAAAAACCGATCATCTCACCAAGCCTTGCTTGCCTAGCATAATTGCCGTCTGCTGATAATGCGCATGACAAATGCCGATGCCTAACGCATCACTGGCGTCAACAGACAACTCACCTTGAACATTTAATAAAATTTTCACCATGTGCTGAACCTGAAATTTATCGGCAGCGCCCTTCCCCACCACAGCCTGCTTGACTTGCCGCGCCGCATATTCAAATACCGGCAAGCCCTTGGTTTGCACCGCGCAAATTGCCGCGCCGCGAGCCTGACCCAGTTTAAGCGCGGAATCCGCATTTTTATGCATGAAGACTTGTTCTATCGCCATTTGATCAGGCTGGTAGTTATCAACAATTTCCAGAATTCCGTCAAAGATTTGTTTGAGCCGGTCCGGGAAATAATCCGCCTTAATCCGGATACTGCCGCTGGCTATGTATTTATAGCCTTGTGGCGAGTCTTCAATAATTCCGTATCCGGTCAGTCTTGATCCGGGGTCTATCCCTAAAATTCTCATTAAATAATGTCACAAGCCTGTTTAACCTCTGCCAAAGTGTGACGTTTAGACGATACTTTTTTAACCGCTTGCATATGTAAGTAATCTAAATAATCCTCTAATTTTTCAGGTTCTGATAATAGCGCTTTAATTGACAGGTATTCATCAAAATCAATGACTGCAAATTTGGCTTGCCCGTATTCTTCAATAATTTGTACATGCTCTAACATAACTACCTCTTTTGCGAAGCCGGTCGGAGTTTGTAAAATCGACCGGAACATTTGAAGACCTCTACAACATACAAAATGGGATTTAATGGGGGTTTGAAACCCCGTCACGCTTCGCTAAACGGATTCAGTTTCGGTTGGGAAAGGGTTTTGTTCCAGAAAATTATTCGCCAAGTCTCGAATACTTAGCCGAACACTTCGCGCGTGAGCTTTATTTTTCACAATCTGACAAATGTCGGCATGTGATCGATCATTTTCATAAGCAGTGTCATAGACGACGCAGCCTCGAACAGGGCTCGCATCTTCCTCTGTCGGAACTGTGATTTTGCGAATATCGTCACAAACAAAACGAACAGCACCAGAAAATGTTCGCTGTGGTTTATCTGGGTTAACTTCGTTATAGTTTTTCACTCGATTATTCGCTATTTGAACAATTTGCTCTTCAGTTGTGTATTTCAATCGGTTTACGGACATACCTTTGTTTGAAGCGTCATCAAATGCCGTAGGAGTTAAAGTGTTTGTTTCTTTGTCGTAATGAATCGGGCTCAAAATTTGACGATATAAAAACTCTTCATTACTAACAGGACAGGGTGAGTGTTCAGTCGCAACTTCAATCTCCCATGCGAGTAACTTATCTATTGGAATCTCTTGAAGAAGTTTGCATATTTGCGTATTTCCACAATTTTTCGAGAAAAAATCAATACACTTCATGTGTAATCAGCATCTATGCAGCGAGCGCATACCCCGCTGAGCTCAACAACTCACCTAATGTCTCAAAGAACCAACTAGGATTGATAGCCGCCACGTCTATCGAATCGGTAAACCTCTCTTTTCCCGATGACCGATCACGAGAAAACATCGAGAGCGTGCGATCTGATTCAAATTGGATATCGATATACATGAGAGTATCATCCCAATACAATCCAACTGTGCCGTCGCCAGAAAGCATCGCCTTCGGCAGAGGAAAAACGGCCGGAATCGAATCAACAAAATCGATTGCTAATTCAATATCGTTTGATGAGGGCGTTACACTGTCAGGCCCATCCCAACCCGCTTCTAATTTAGAATAACCGACCAGTTGTGAACAAACATCGCTAGGAGTATTTGCGACTAGTATTTTCTCATCATGCGTCATCGTGAGCTCAGCAATGGTCGACTCCTGAGTCGCATCCTCACGATAATGCTCTTTACTTATGATGGAAGTTACAACTCCCTCATGCTTTGTCGTTTTCTTAGAACTCCAAGTTGGAAGGGCAGTTGCAGGTAATGCCAAAGATGCCAAAAGCGCGATGGTTGATAGCGGTTCCACTTTTACCCTCCTATTTTATCTACTAGATGAATCTTGTCGCAGACTTCGTGGGTCAACAACTGTTTCAAAATGTCTTTATTATGGTCATGCAGCACATTTTGAATGTTTTTGATTGATTGTAAATAGGTCTTGGTTGCCAATCTCAATGGGCTATTTAACGTACACTTATGGGTGGTAGTTATTTGAATTCCTCGGTCACCTAAATTATCTTCTGTATTAACATTTATGTTATCTAAGCACGTTCCATCAAGCTCCGCTAATTGTTGAATTACATATCCGTGATGGCAATGCCACAAACCTTTTTGATCAAATACGTTTGGAGCTAGATAGGGAGAGCTTTCTGTAAAGATCTCACGTAAATTCAAATTTGCCGGATCATCTTTCCAAGTAAACATATCGGTATATTGAAGAGCGATGATGCTTATCGACTTTTCCTTCAATATCGCAGGTAAAACTATTTTGAAATAGCGCATAACAGCATCAAGTGTCGGCACCCACCTGTCGTATTCATTAATTATAATTACACAATTAGAACGTGAAACATTGAGTTGACTGGCGACATTACCAAATTTCCCTTTTCGTTGAAACAACATGCCGCCAAGTTGGTCACTGCTTCCTTGTTGATCCGACTGAGCATTTGGCCCAATGTTGATCTTAACCATTTTCTGAAGAGTAGCCTCTGGGAAATGAGGCTTCAGTTCTAGGGCTAGTTTTTGGATCTCAGTCAAAGCATGATCCGTCAATTCACCTTGCCATTCTAGTGCAAATACAACGCTTTGAATCGCGTGTGATTGGGTAATAGGAATTAAGAATTCTAGGCTCATATTTTAATTTTAACATTTACTTTATAATTCTGCACAGCCATGGGCTGTAAGTCCAAAAACTTAGATCGGTCGTTGGGTGATTCCCTATATCCAAATAGTCGGTTCGCTTTGCAGCATCTACCCAACATTTCGAATTGTCAAATGTTTTGATTCGAGTGTGAGTTCACCGTCCACTCTTAGTCAAAAGCAGGTGATTGTAGCCCAGTTGGGTTAGCGACAGCATAATCTAACATTTACTGCTTCGGATGTGGTGGGCAGAAAAGCGTTGCCCACCCTACCTGACTTATTAATTCAACCCTTCCATAATCTCGTCACTAATATCCGCATTGGAATAAACATTCTGCACATCGTCCAGATCTTCCAGGCGGTCTATCAAGCGCATCATTTTCTCGGCATCATCGGCATCCAGTTCAGCCATGGTGGCGGCTTGCATCGTGACTTCGGCATTGCCGGGTTCAAAGCCTGCCGCAATCAGGGCATCTTTTACGGCCAGATAATTTTCGGGAGTGGTCATGACATCGACCGCGCCGTCATCATAGCTGATAACATCTTCCGCGCCTGCTTCCAGGGCGGCTTCCATCAGTGCATCTTCGTCAACGGAAGGCGCGTAACTCATTATGCCCACTTTGCTGAATAGATAGGCGACCGAGCCGTCCGTGCCTAAATTGCCGCCCGCTTTGGCGAAGGCATGGCGGACCTCGCCGACGGTGCGGTTGCGATTATCGGTCAGACAGTCAACGATGACTGCCGTGCCGCCGGGGCCGTAGCCTTCATAACGGATATTTTCATAATTGACGCCCTCCAGCGCGCCGGAGGCTTTTTTGATGGCGGTATCAATAGTATCGCGGCGCATATTCGCGCCTAATGCCTTGTCAATCGCGGTGCGCAAGCTCGGATTGCTGGCTGAATCCGGGCCGCTGGTTTTTACCGCTACGGTAATTTCACGCAGCATTTTGGTGAAAATTTTGCCGCGTTTGGCGTCCTGTCCAGCCTTGCGATGCTTGATATTAGCCCATTTACTATGTCCTGCCATGATTTCTCTCTCTAAAAATCAGTTAAATTTGTGTTTTTTAGGTAACTCGAAAAAAATTGACCGCCACGGCTTCAAAGATTAAATTTACTCTGTGAATCCGTGGCAACTGTGACAGAGGGATATTTTTAGCAAGTTACAAAATATGCTCTAAAACCGGAAGCAAACTTGATTCCGACGTATAAAAATCGGCTGACTCACGCACGATTGCTCTATCGGCTACGCCGCCAAAACCCAGCACATAAGCGCCGGACTGCTTGGCCTCCAGATCGGTCTTGCCGTCGCCTATCATCACCAGGGAACCCGGTCCCTTAAGCTTACCCACTATAACGGCCTTGCCGCCTGTTCTGGCTAACGGCGAGTTCAGGTCGTAATTGCGGTAACTGCCGTCTTGGTTGAAATAAATATCAACCGCGTGCACATGGCTTTCAGGCAAACCCAGAAGAAATGCCAGCGGCAATATGGCTTGACGTAATCCGCCGCTGATAATATGCACCGTCTTATTCTGGGCCGATAAAGCCGCAAATACTTCCTTTACGCCCTCGACTATTTCGGCAATATACAAGCCCGCCAGCCAGTCAATGCTGTCCTGATCCGGCCTGATAAGAGACAGACGCCGCTCGTAGACCGCTTCCAAAGGCACGATGCCATTCATTGCCAGATCGGTCAGCTTGGACATTTCCTCGCCCAAACCGGCACGTCTGGCAAGCTCGTCAATGCCTTCTATTCTGCTTAAGGTACTGTCGCAATCAAAGCAAATAACGTCAAAACTCATAAGTTAATCTGGGTTGCCTGATGGACATCAGAAATACTGCACAATTGCTGCAATAAAGCATCGGTTACGGGTTCAGATACGCTCATGACTGCCATCGCCTGCTGCATGCCATCCGCTGTACTTACTTGCATTCGGGTGATATTGATATTGGCATTGCCCAACACGGCGCTGATTGCCGAAATAACGCCTGGCCTGTCATGATGCCGGGTGACTATTAAAGTCCCTTCCGGCACCACTTCAATATCGAAATGATTGATACAGACCAGGCGCGGCTGGCGGCCGCCCAATAATGCGCCTGACAAGGCAATGCTCTGATCTGCGCAATGCCCGGTTACCTTAATCAATGACACATAATCCTGCGATTCCTGGGTAACCGATTCAACCAGCGCGATGCCCTGGCGTTTTGCAATGTTCTCGGCATTGACACGGTTAACAGGCGTGGAAACTTTGCCGCTTAATACGCCGACCAAAGCGGCAACTGAAATCGGACGCACAGCAACTTCAGCGGCTCTGCCGAATGTAGCCACCTCTATTTTTTCCAGCGGCTGGGTTGCCAGACTGACCAGTATCTTGCCCAAGATGGTAGCCAGATTCATGAATTCATAGGATTTCTTCAACTCTTCCGCCGACAGTCTGGGCAAGTTCAAGGCATTTACCGCTTCACCCGTCTTCAGGAACATCACCGCCTGTCTGGCAATTTCTACGCTCACCGCTACTTGCGCCTCACTGGTTGACGCGCCCAAATGCGGCGTAAAAACAATATTGTCCAGCTCCAGCAAAGGCGAATTCGCAGGCGGTTCATTTTCATAAACATCCAGAGCCGCCCCCGCAATCCGGCCGTTCTTTAAGGCGTCATACAAGGCGGCCTCATCAATCAAGCCGCCTCTGGCGCAGTTGATTATCATGGCTTCTTTTTTCATCTTCGCCAGCTGGGCGCTACCGATAACATTGCGGGTCTTTTCAATAAGCGGGCAATGCAAGGTGAGATAATCGGCACGCGTCACCAATTCATCCAGACTTACGGATTCAACGCCCAAACCTTCAAATATTTCCGGTGCGACGAACGGGTCATAAGCGATGACCTGCATTTTTAAGCCCAAACCGCGCTGCGAGACAATACGCCCAATGGTGCCAAAGCCCAGTATCGCCAGTGTTTTGTGCGCAACTTCCGAACCCATCAGCTTGGATCGCTCCCATTTACCCGCGCGCACGGAACGGTCCGCCTTGGGCAAATGCCGGCTCAGCGACATTAAATGCGCGATAGCCAGTTCAGCCGTAGTCGTCGCATTGGCATCAGGCGTATTCATGACAATAACGCCCATTTCGGTTGCCGCGGGTATGTCGACATTATCGACACCGATACCGGCGCGGCCTATTAATTTTAAACGTTTTGCGGCGTGCAACACCTTCTGGGTAACCTGGGTATCACTGCGAATCAATAACGCATCGTAATCGCCGATAATTTTACAGAGCCCTTCTTCATTGAGTCCTGTCTCGATATGTATTTGAATACCGGACTGCTCATTTAAATAATTGATGCCGGCTTCCGCTAATTTATCGGAAATAAGAATTTTTTTCATGGAATTGCTGGTGAAGATTTAACCGTTAAAAAACGCACAGTTTAACAGCTTTGCTATAATCCCGGTATTGCCAAGTGAGACATTAACCCAAATGCCTGAACAATTTCCTCCTGCTCTTGAAAAGATGCGACATTCCGTATATCGATACATCTTATTAGCGACCTTTTTATTAATCCTGGCATTCTTTTCGATAACCTCGATAAACCGCTTTTCCACCGGCGCTCCCGATGAGACTTTTACAACTATTACCGGCAAAAAAATTGCCCTGAAAGATTTACGCGGCAAACCGGTTATCGTCACATTCTGGGCGACTGATTGTCCTGGCTGTATGAAAGAAATCCCCCATTTGCTAGATCTTTATAAGCAATATCATAAGCAAGGCCTTGAGATTATAGCCGTTGCCATGTATTACGACCCGCCTAACCATATCGTCAGCATGACCAACGACCTGCAGCTGCCTTATGATGTGGCGCTGGACTTAAAAGCGGAACACGCCCATGCCTTTGGCGATGTGCAATTAATACCCAGCAGTTTTTTAATCAGTCCCGACGGCTTGATTGACCTGAAGAAAACCGGCTCTTTTGATCCGGTTGAAATGAAATCCCGTATTGAAACCTTCACCTTAGGATAAGCCATGCTCTGGTTAAAAGCCTTACACTTGATTTTTATGGTCACCTGGTTTGCCGGTCTGTTTTACCTGCCTCGCCTGTATGTATATCATGCGCAAAGTCACGATGAAATCAGCAATGAACGCTTTAAAGTGATGGAGCGCAAACTGTATTTCGGCATTATGACGCCGGGCATGATAGCCACCTTTATCTTTGGACTATGGATGCTGGCTGATTACGCGTGGAAACTTTATTCCGCCAGCGGCTGGCTTCATGCAAAACTGGCGCTGCTCGGACTCTTGCTGGTTTATCACTATTTTTGCGGCGTGTGGCTTGCCGATTTTAAACATGACCGCAATCAACATAGCCATGTTTATTACCGCTGGATGAATGAAGTGCCGGTATTATTTTTGGTTGGCATTATCATTCTGGCTGTGGTCAAGCCATTTTAAAACAACGCTGAAAGCAAGTTTGATATATCTTGCGATGAATTATGAGCTTGGAAGCTGTTTTACAGCTTAAGTTATATCACCCCAAGTATCACGGCATTGCTTTTAAAAACGGCATAGGCCGGAATACCAGGGATCAATCCCAGAGCCAAGGCGCTGACCTGGGATATCGTGGCCACAAGACTATCGCCGCTAGGCAGATTGATCACTACCTCTGAATCCACGCCGTCATATTGAACGCGGATCACCGTGCCGGGAAGACAGTTGCGCGCTGACAAAGGGTGGTTGCCCAAATCAGTGACGACGATAATCTCCGGGTCATTGATCAGCAATAGAACATCGCTGCCGGTGCCGAGCCCAAGCAGCTTAAGCTCGGTCAAAGTAATCGAAGCGACAACCTGTTCTCCGCCTTTCAATTCGATTGACACTTCGGCGGTAACCTCGCCTGTTTGAATGGCTGTTACTATGCCGAACAGCTGGTTGGTTGCGGTAGTCTTGATCACTTGCCGTTTAAGCAACATCTGCATATCGGGGTCGTCCGACAAACTCTGATTGAGTTGCTGCAAAAATTGCCGGTGTTGCAGTTCCAAACGGGTAAACAGTTGCAGCAGCGATTGACCCGCTACGGTCAAACAGGTACCGCCGCCTTTGCTGCCTCCGGTTACCGTGGCAATCAACACTTTGGGGGCTAGATTGTTGGCGCGCTCAATCATCTGCCAGGCGCCTTTGTAGCTTAAACCGGTTTGCTTGGCTGCCTGATTGATCGAACCGCTTTGATCTATCGCCCTCAACAAGCCGATCATGCGGCTATCCAGCGTGCCGACCAGGCGCAATTCGCCATCAACCCAGGTTGTGGTTATGTTGTTATTCGGTTTTTTGGACATGTCATTATCTTAAGTTGTGACGATTCAAAAGAGCTAAAACCCCCTTTCGGGTCAAGCATTGTTTCTCGAACAGCAACGATCTGTTCACGGCTATCGTTATTTACTTTTATACATAACGTTATATACTAAACCGGTGTGTGATTTCTAATACTTTGAATAAATTCTATTTTATATAGTAGCTCAGTCAGCGGATGCAGGCTTAGAAACTGCGATTATAGGCCATACATGATTTTGCAAAACAAACTTTTTACTGCTTCGTTCAGTAAGTGGGAAGACAGTCTGATCGCCGCAAAATAAAGATATAATTTCCCCTCAAATGATGAGGTATTATAGGACCTCAACTTAACCAATGAGGAATTTAAAATGAAAACAAGTGCACGCAATCAATTTACAGGAACCGTCAATGAAGTCCTTATCGGAACGGTAAATGCCGAAGTTCATGTCGGCTTGAAGGGTGGTGAAACCATCGTCGCCTCGATTACAAAAGAATCCGTGGAAACGCTGGCAATCAAGACCGGCATGGAAATCATTGTCCTGGTCAAGGCGCCGCAGATCATTCTTGTCACCGATTTCGGAGGCTACCGGGTTTCAGCGCGAAACCAGCTGCCAGGCTCGGTAACCAAGATTATACCCGGCGCGGTTAATACTGAAGTTGATATCGAATTAAAGGGCGGCGAGAAGGTTACCGCCACCGTAACAAACGACAGCGTCGAGACTCTGGGCTTGCGTAAAGGCCAATCCGTCACCGCTATCTTTAAGGCCGGAGCAGTGATTTTGGCAGTCGCTGATTGATGCTCCCCGTGCGGCCCGGCTGCAATCCGCTTTCCCGGTTGCGGCCGGGCCGCATTTAATTAACAGAGGCAAGCATGCTGTTAGAAATAAATGTAAAATTGCAGCGGGGCCGTTTAGACCTGACCACGCAATTATCGATCAGCGATTTGAGCGTCGGTCTGTTCGGCAAATCCGGAGCCGGCAAAAGCACGCTGCTCGGCTTGATCGCCGGCGCCATACAGCCTCAAAGCGGGCATATCGTACTGGACGGAAAAATTCTATTCGACAGCCGCAAAGGCATCGTAATGCCGCGCAAGCAGCGCCCAGTCGGCGCAGTATTGCAGCTCGACAGCGACTGTTCGGCTGAAACCGTCCGCGACAATCTGACCGGCGCCTTTAATCGCACTGTGAAACAACGCAGGATTTTTAAACTGGATTTTTTAATCGGGCTGTTAGAACTAGGGCCGATACTCGATCACTCGATCGAACTGCTTTCCGCAGGTGAACACCAGCGGGTGGCGCTGGCGCGCTCTCTGCTAAAATCGCCGAAGTTGTTACTTTTGGACGAAACCTTTGCCGCCATCGGTAACGGTTACCGTATGCAACTGTTGCCGATTCTGAAACGCCTGCAGAATGAAGTGGGCTTGCCCGTGCTGTATGCCAGCCAGTCCCTGGGAGAGATTCTGGAGCTGACCGACCGTTTAATCATACTCGAGCATGGCAAAGTGCTGCACAAAGGCTCGCTGCTCGAAGTCGCTCGGCAACAAGGCATGCTGCGCTATCTGGGTATACGCCAGATCGATAATAACTTGCCGGTAACCATCCGCGGTCACGATTTTATATCCGGTTGCAGCCACGCTCAAAGCTTCGGCCTGCCTCTGACCTTGCCGCTACGGCCACATTTAACTGTCGGCAGCCAGACCCAGGTATCGATACGCGCCAACGATATTGCGTTATCGCGCTGCTATATCAATGGCATATCAATACAAAATCAAATCAGGGGCCGGATTTGCGCGTTGATCCCCAGCGGGGAAAGCCTAATTGTGCAAATTGATTGCGGCGGCACCCTGCTGGCCGAAATCACGCCTGGCGCCGGCCGGGATATGGCTTTGCTGGAAGGCGAGGATATCTACTGCCTGATTAAGACCCATTCCATTACTTACCTCTCCGAATTAGACGCCCAACCCTGCCATCGGGCAGTTAGCCAAGGCGACGGCCACTATTACCTGGGCAAATGCGAATAAAGATTTCATGCTTCACTGCCTGTACAAGACCCCTACGGATTTATCCCTTCCCGCGAACTCTTCAAGCCAAACCTAAAATTTGATATTTACCGGGTTACCAGGCGTCTTTTTCAATTCCAAACCGAAAGACTTACAACAAACAACTAATTCCAAGCGTTACTCCTCGACTAGCTTAACAGAATCAAGCCACTAATTGTTTCCCAATTAAAAACAATCTATTTTCATATTCGTTATTTACTTTTGTACATATCGAATTATAATAAAGCCGTAATATTACAGATACTTATCAAAATAAGCTCTGTTACATAGATGAAATATCCTAGATTTGCTTTCCGCTTTAAATTACTGGTGATTCATGAAACAAAGAAAAGAACTTACTGGAACAGCTATCAGCTATGCAATGAACCTGATTATCTCAGGCGGCTTGTGCATAGGCGCAATTGATGACATTCAGGCTGCGGAAAAGAAAAAATACGTCAGAGTGCCATTTACCTCCTATTCCAGTCAAATGCAGGATGCTTTGCTGGGCTCCGATAAATACGCAAAACCGGTCTGGAATCTGCACGACGCACTGAAAGCGCCGGATTGGCTGGATATCGGCGTAGATCAGCGCACCCGTTACGAAACCATGTCCAATTCAATCAAAGCCGGCAGCAAAGGCGGCGATCAGCAAATAGCGCTGCAAAGCACGCTTTGGCTACAGGCCCACATGGGAGCGTACAGGGTTGGCACGGAGTTTATGGATTCTCGCGCATTGAATTCCGATAAAGCTACCGGCGTGAATAACACCATGGTCGATACTTGGGATTTTTTACAGGCTTATGCCGCCTGGGCAGACCAAAATGTTTTATACAGCGGGATCGGCGCCGAAGTGATTGCCGGCCGGCAAACCCTGAATTTCGGCAGCCGGCGGCTGGTGGCGAGGAACACCTTTCGTAACACCATCAACAGTTTTACCGGAGTACGGCTGCGACTTACAAATTACGAAAAGTGGCAATTCAACGGCTTTGTCAGCACGCCGGTAGACCGTCTTCCAACTTCCTCTGCCGCCACTCTCAACAATCAACAGGTTTTCGACAGAGAAGACACTCACACCTGGTTTTCCGGCGGCATTCTGGAACTGAACAACCTAGACTGGGGCATCAACAACGAGATTTATCTGTATCATCTGGACGAAGGCAGCAGCACCAGCGCTCCAACCCGTCATCGCCGCTATTTTACACCCGGCGCGCGTTTTTTCATCAAACCCGCCAAGGCGAAAGTTGATTTTCAACTGGAAACCGTCGGCCAGTTCGGCTGGGTCCATGAGACAACCAACCCCAACAGCAAGAAACTCGACCATACCGCCTGGTTTCAACATGCCGATATCGGCTACACCATCGATATGCCGTGGACGCCCCGGTTTGCTTTGGAATATGATTACGCCAGCGGCGACAAAAACCCCTACGACAACAACGATGAACGCTTTGATACCTTGTACGGCGTTCGCCGCGACGATTTTGGCCCCACCGATATATTCGGCGCGTTCTCCCGCAGCAACATCAACTCGCCTGGCCTCCGCATCAACCTTGCTCCGCGCTCCGATGTGCAATTCATTCTTAGTCATCGTCTATTCTGGCTGGCATCAGCAACTGATTGCTGGGGCAACGCCACCTGTAGCGGCGGCAGCTTTATTCTCCAGGACAAAACCGGCCGGAGCGGCAATTATCTCGGTCAACAGCTGAATTTAATAACACGCTGGGATTTCAACAGCAGCCTGAATTTTGAAACCGGCTGGTCGCATTTATTTAAAGGCTCATTCGCAAAGAATGCACCCAACGCTCCGGCTCCTGTGGATGTCGATTATTTTTATGTTCAAAGCATGCTCAGATTTTAATACATTTACAATGAAAACTGCCGGTAATGGCGGCCTGGATTTACTTGACAACGTCCGCCAACCTTCCTATTTACTCAACTCTGGAGATAGTCCATGTCACTAAATACTTTTTTCCGTGCTTTCATGGCGCTAGCATTGCTGTTATACGTCCAGAATGGCTGGGCAGCCACGGTTCTGGTTGCCGTCGCAGCCAATTTCAGCAAACCTATGACGGAAATAGCTGAAGAATTTGAAAAAGCTACGGGCCATAGCGCCAATTTATCGTTCGGCTCAACCGGAAAGTTTGTCTCGCAACTGGAAAACGGCGGGCCTTTTGAGGTGCTCATGTCGGCAGACGAAAAAGGCCCGCGGAAATTAGTGGAAGATGGTTTGGCTGTACCAAACAGCCAATTCACCTACGCCCTTGGCAAACTGGCGCTGTGGTCAGCTACCCCCGGCTATGTAGACGACCAGGGAAAAATACTGACAACCGGCGGTTTTAAACATCTGGCCTTGGCCGATCCCAAACTGGCGCCTTACGGTACGGCGGCAATTGAAGTATTGAAAAAGCTGGAACTGTTCAAGAAATTGGAACCCTTGTTCGTTCAGGGCGAGAACATCGCGCAAACTTATCAATTTGTCAGCACCGCTAATGCCGAATTAGGCTTTGTGGCATTGTCGCAAGTCATTGATAACGGCAAAATCGCTAAGGGTTCAGGCTGGATTGTTCCAAGCGAAGACTATGCGCCAATCCGCCAAGCCGCGGTTCTGTTGAAGAAGGGCGCTGAAAATCCAGCTGCGCCGGCATTGCTGGACTTTTTAAAATCCGCCCCGGCATTGGCTATTATCAAGAAATACGGCTACGATTTGCCCAAGTAATTTTTGATTGATACTATCTAATACGATAAGAAATTTTCACCGCGAAGAATACGAAGATGTAAAAGTTGTAGCCGGATAATTCGCAAATAATAAACCGCCTCGGACACTCATTTATAATCTGTAAGCCCGAGGCGGCTGTTACAGGAAATATATTTTGCGGGTCGCCTCATCGGGAAATGCTCTATATCTTCATGCGCTTCGTGTTTTTTAGCGTGAAGCTCATAATCATTAAATAATATATCAGGCGCATTTATGCTAACTTCCGCCGACCTTGACACCTTGCTGTTAACATTAAAGGTGGCCGGTATTTCCACTTCTGTGATGCTATTGCTCGGCACGCCTCTGGCCTGGTGGCTTGCCCGGACGCGTTCCGCCTGGAAAGGCGTTATCAATGCCGTCGTAGCGTTGCCGCTGGTGTTGCCGCCGACGGTATTGGGTTTCTATTTGCTGGTCTTGATGGGCCCGGCCGGGGTGA
The DNA here is from genome assembly GCA_002862125.1 of Methylobacter sp. KS41. Lineage (GTDB taxonomy): Bacteria > Pseudomonadota > Gammaproteobacteria > Methylococcales > Methylomonadaceae > Methylobacter_C. The sequence continues at coordinate 17,540 of PHSP01000001.1, forward strand.
TCGGAAAATTCACCAATTGGCTTGGTTTGGGCGCATTGCCGTTTACCTTTGCCGGATTAGTGGTAGCCTCGGCTCTGTATTCCATGCCGTTTGTTGTGCAACCTTTGCAGGCCGCGTTCACCACCATAGGCCAGCAGCCTTTGGAAGCGGCGGCAACCCTGCGCGCCAGCCCTTTGGATACGTTTTTCAGCGTGGTTATGCCGCTCGCGAAACCCGGATTTTTAACCGCCATCATTTTAGGCTTTTCCCATACCGTTGGTGAATTCGGCGTGGTGCTGATGGTCGGGGGCAACATTCCCGATAAAACCCGTGTCGTCTCCGTGCAAATCTACAATCATGTCGAAGCCCTCGAATATAACGAAGCCCACTGGTTAGCCGGCTGTTTGCTGGTGTTCTCGTTTGCCGTGCTGCTGACACTCTACACCGTGCTGAAAACCCAGCCTGTCGCCCATCAACTGAAATGACCCAGCCTATTACCGCCCGCTTTCAGCTCGATTACGGCGCTTTTCAACTGGCTGTCGAGCTAAGCTTGCCGGGTTCCGGCGTCACCGTGCTGTTCGGACATTCAGGCTCCGGCAAAACCACGCTGCTGCGCTGCATCGCTGGATTGCAACGCGCGCCGCAGGGTTTTCTGGAAATTAACGGCCATTGTTGGCAAGACAGCGAACGTGATTTGTTTCTGCCCACGCATAAGCGAGCCTTGGGTTATGTATTTCAGGAAGCCAATCTGTTTCCCCATCTAACGGTCGCGGGTAACCTGCAATTTGGTTTAAAGCGAATTACCAATCCGGCGGGCGCTGCCGGTCTTCAGCACATCCTGGAATTGCTGGGTATCGAGCATTTACTCAAACGCAAACCGGATTGCCTGTCAGGCGGCGAACGGCAACGGGTTGCCATCGCCCGCGCGCTGGCTTTGAATCCCGAGGTATTGCTGATGGATGAGCCTTTGGCATCGCTGGATTTCAAGCGCAAACAGGAAATCCTCCCCTTTATAAGCCGGTTGCATCAAGAGCTAAATATCCCGGTATTGTATGTGACCCATTCCCAGCAGGAAGTTGCGCAACTGGCCGATCATCTGGTGATTCTGGCAAATGGCAGGGCACTGGCCTCGGGACCGCTATCGGAAACGCTGAGCCGTCTCGACGTACCGCTGGCCCAAGACAAAAAGGCATCCACAGTTTGGCAGACCAATGTCGTCGAACATGAAACCGGCTATCATCTCACTCGCGTCGCCTTTTCAGGCGGCGCGCTCTGCCTGCCGATGGCCGATGCCGCAATCGGCACGCCGCTGCGCGTGCAAATTTATGCCAGTGATGTCAGCATCGTTCTTGAAGTGCCTGCCGCCACCAGCATTCTCAATGTGCTGCCGGCAACCATTACCGGCCTCATTGACGACCATGGCGGACAGTCCGTGGTGAGATTGCAGATTGGCGCTCAGGCGTTGCTGGCGCACATCACCAGCAAATCGGCACGGTTGCTGGGCTTACAAATCGGCATGGCGGTTTATGTGCAAATTAAAAGCACATCGATATTGAATTGAGATCCGGTGAAGACTTGGCCTGAAAGCAATTATGCGCAAGCTCAAGTCCCCCTTAAAGAGTGTTGATTCTTTTGATGAAACCGGCCATCGGCTTTCGGTCCCAAGGAGACATTGAAGCCAGATTTCTGAATAGCGGCATACCCGCGGGAAACAGTCAATCGTTCTCAAGAACCTTGACCGGGTTTCCATATCCCCGCCTCACCAAACCCGGCGCGCCTATTTTAAGCACCTGGCTCATGGACAAAACTGCGGACTCCTTCGACGGCAGGTTATCCTCAGCCGGACTAGCCATGGCAAAAACTCGAAAACCCAACCAATAATCCCGGCCGGCTCGAATTAATCTCTTGCCAGCCAAGTATTCGCATTTTTGACAAGTGTTTGCTGTTAACCTGATTGAGGCTACTTATGAAACCGGGCGCAAAGCGAGCGAGAGTTTTAAAAATCACATGCCGATAATTTTTGACTGCCTTTCGCCTAAATGGAATTATCTGGCAACCCTCCAATCGCTTAATCGTCCTTGTTATTTAAATATCCGGTCCGACTTAATGACCGTAAACAGACTGGTTGAAAAAGTCTTGCTGTGGCTGCGAGCGTTCTGTTTAAACGGGAAGACATAAAATAAACTGCAGCAAAACACAGAGCTGCGTAAAATCGCCTATTCAGTTAAAATTCACCATCCTCGAGGTATTTTTAATGATTCTAGAAAGCTCAGGGATGTTACTTTTAGTAATGGTAAAAAAATGAACTTAACCCTGGATTACCCATGAAAACCTTGACTACAGCAGTTGAAACGCGATTAATTAGGTCTCTACAAACGCGATTAAGCGCGTCTTTGCTGATGTTTTTACTTGCCAATATTTGTTTAGGAGAAGAGGTGATCCCCCCGCCGCCGCCCCTCAGCATCAGCCTTGATCAGGCAACAAAACAAATCATCAAGAATGACAACAAAATCAGGGTTCTCGGGGCTGAAACAGAAATCATTGACGGAAAACAGGTGCATGTGATTAAAGTCTTAACGCTTGATGGCCGTATCCAGCATTTCAAAATTGATGCTGAAACCGGCGAAATAATTAATTAACCGTTAAGGTAAAGACATGCGTATTCTAATCGTTGAAGATGAAATTACCCTCTGTGAACAAATTCATCAATATCTGGCTGGTAAAGGTTTTGCTGTTGACATGGCAAATACCGGCAGTGATGGCTATTACATGGGCAAGGAGTACCCCATTGACGCGGCTATTATTGATATTGGTCTTCCCGATTTTTCAGGCATAGAACTTATAAAACGCTTACGCAAGGATAAAATAAGCGCGCCTATTTTAATTTTGACGGCCAGAAGCCGTTGGCAGGAAAAAGTAGAAGGACTGGAAGCCGGGGCGGATGATTATCTGGTTAAACCTTTTCAATATGAAGAGCTGCTTGCCAGGATCAACGCCTTAATCAGACGGTCCGCCGGGCAAGCGCATCCGGTATTAATTCATGATAATATTGAACTGGACACCGTAGCTCAGGAAGTTTCGGTTTCCGGGGTTAAGCTTGAGTTAACATCCTACGAATACAAGGTGCTGGAATATTTAATGTTTCATAAGGGCGAATTGATTTCAAAGTCCGTGTTGACGGCGCACATCTACGATGAAGACTTTGACCGTGACAGCAATGTCATAGAGGTTTTTATCGGCCGATTGAGAAAAAAACTCGATCCTGACGGCACGCGCAAGCCAATCGAAACATTTCGCGGCCGGGGTTACCGGATTCCTGCCGGAGACTCTTAATCTCTTTGCGCATGCGCAAATGCGATAAAGCAGATAGCTATTTTCACTTTTCATAAAAGGCTTTAAATGCGCGCTAACTCGTTAAGCTTTCGATTGTTGGCCGCCGAAGGCTTGGTGCTTGCAGCTTTTTTTGCGCTGGTTGCTCTTGTTCTTGAACAAGGCTTTCGTGAAAGCGCCGAACAGGCGCTGCAGGAAAGATTACAGATTCAAATTTACTCGCTTTTATCAGCCGCTAAACTGAACAATGCAGGTGAATTAATCATGCCTTCCAATTTGCACGAACCTCGATTTGAAAACCCGGGTTCAGGTCTTTACGGTTTTATTCAGCAAGCCAATAAAAAACCGATTTGGCGGTCACCGTCAGCAATCGGACTGGATGTAATTGATCCGCCAAAATTAACTCCGGGTAATTCGGCATTTGAGCTCGATAAGCATGACCGTTACGCCCTGCATTATGATGTTATTTGGCAGAATGTAGCCCATGTGGAGCGTGAGTACATCTTTACCGTGGCCGAGGATGCCCGGTTTATCATCAACCAGGTGAAACAGCTTCAACAAACCTTAAGATTCTGGCTGCTGATTATAGGGGTTATTTTGGTTTTGATTCAGTTCGCATTATTGCGCTGGAGTCTTAAACCGCTAAGAAGCATCGTAACGGATCTTGAAGCAATAGAACAAGGTAAAAAAAACCTTTTAGACGGCCGCTATCCAACCGAACTGGAAGGACTGGCGGGCAATCTTAACTCCTTCATAGCTCATGAGCGCGCGCATTTGGAGCGTTATCGCAATAATCTGGCTGACTTGGCGCACAGTTTAAAAACGCCTCTTGCCATATTGCGCGGTTGTGTTGAATCTTTCAGCGAAAACAAGGAAACGGTGCAAGAACAAATTTCCAGGATGAATCAAATTATTGAATATCAATTACAAAGAGCGGCTGCCAAAGGCGAGCACAAAGCAATCAGAACCATCAACGTATCTGCCGTTATTAACAAAATAATCTCATCGCTCAGCAAGGTTTACATTGATAAAGGCATTAATTTTGAGAAAATCATCCCTGAACAATACCTGATTTATTGCGAAGAAGGTGATATCTATGAAATTATCGGCAACCTGCTGGATAACGCCTGTAAATGGTGCAATCACTCAGTCAAGGTCAGTATTTCAATTAATCAGCGCAAAAACAGACGAAATTTTTCGTTGCTCTTGGAAATTGAGGATGACGGACCGGGAATTCCCGTTGGAAAGTTTAATGATATTTTAAAAAGAGGGATTCGTGCGGATGAAAATATTCATGGCCATGGCATTGGCGTGACTGTTGTTAATGAATTAATAGGCTTGTTGGGCGGCTACCTGGAAGGCGGCAAGAGCGCGACACTGGGCGGCATGAAATGGAGCGTTTACTTGCCGTGATACTTAAGCCGGGCTTAGTTTTTTTATAGCGCTACCTGGGTCGCAGTGGATAAAAGCTCATCCTTTTATGTCCATGAGTTTCCATGTCTTACCTTTTTACCAAACCGGTTATGATCTGATGCGTATACCCTTTATTTATATCAGCGTTATTTTACTTTGGGCAACGACGCCGCTGGCCATTAAATGGAGTAGCGAAGGCCCTGGTTTTTTATTCGGCGTCACCGCGCGGATGGCGATTGGCATGGTATGCGTATTTTTGACGCTGGCGATGATGCGGCAACGTCTTGTCTGGCATCGTAAAGCTCGACTGACCTATCTTGCAGTGGCGTTACAAATCTACGGGGCAATGCTGACGGTGTACTGGGCTGCGCAATTTATTCCATCCGGCTGGATTTCCGTGATATTCGGTTTAACGCCGCTCATGACTGCTTTATTGGCCGCCGTCTTTCTAGGAGAAAGGAGCCTGACACCCGGCAAATTATTGGCTTATGGCCTGGGCGTAAGCGGTTTGGCTATTATGTCCGGTTCCGCATTTCAATTGGGCTATGAGGGAATGCTGGGCATTTGCGGGGTGCTGGTTGCCGCGCTTTTGCAATCGCTTAGTTCGGTTTGGATAAAATGCCTGGCTGCAAAAATACCCGCTTTATCCCAGGTAACCGGAGGGCTGCTATTGGCATTGCCGGCTTACCTGCTGACCTGGAGCATAGCAGATGGCCGCTGGCCGCCAGTATTGACACCGGTCAGTCTGGCCGCGATTATTTATCTGGGCGTAATCGCCACTACCGTCGGATTCGTACTCTATTATTATTTACTCACGCATCTGTCTGCTACACGGGTGGCCTTAATTACTCTGGTCTCGCCGCTACTCGCACTGATGTTGGGACATAGCGTCAACCATGAACCGCTTACCATGAAGATTGTAACCGGCACTCTATTCATAATTTCCGCACTCATTATGCATGAATTTTTTGACCGGCTTCCTGCTTTAAAGTCAATAACCAAATAACCGCTAGCATCCAAAGAAGACATAGAAAAACTGTTAGATAAAAAATAATCGAAATTTAATTAAAATGTTTTTTGCTCTACCTGTAATTTTAGTGCTACCATTGGCCGCAGTTAAAGTTTGAGCCGGTTTCTTGTGAAGCTGGAATTTGTAAAGCCAATGAAAATTTGGCGATTTTTTTAAGTTAAGAGTGTGATATGGCAGATCAAGTTGTAGGTACCGTTAAGTGGTTCAATGATGAAAAGGGTTTTGGATTTATTGAACAAGAAGGTGGCAAAGATGTTTTTGTTCACCACAGTGCAATTATCGGCACCGGTCGCAAAACCTTGCGAGAAGGGCAAAAAGTTACCATGCAGGTAACTCAGGGTCAAAAAGGTCCGCAAGCCGAGAACGTAACCCCGGCGTAACAAATTCATAAGCAGGCCCGAAAGTTCACTGGCTTTCGGGCCTGCTTTATTGAATGCTCTTAAAGCCGGTGACCTTTCTCAAGGCAGTTCCACGGTATTGCAGAATGATGCTATTTGATTCGAGTTAAGAAAGAGTTCAAGGCTTATATTTCGTAAGCGCCAATACATAGCCGTTCCGGTTCAAAACCGGCGAACCCTCTTTGCCGAAGCGGGAAAGTGTTGCATTGTTTTTTTATTAATGAACCTTCTGTAACTTGGCGGAAATAACTATCCGTAACGCTTACGCGACAGTCGTCACTTGTGTTTTCATGATAACGAATTTCGTGTTGGAAGCGACAATGGAGTGCGCGCCGAATATCCGGTTAAGATTGATATGGTAATTCAGATGGCGATTGCCGATTACCCATAGCTCTCCGCCTTTCCTCAGCACATTCCTGGACTCGTTAAACATATTGCTGGCAATCTGATCGCCTACCGTATTCTGTTGATGAAAAGGCGGATTACAAAGAATGAGGTCTGCCGAAGCCGGTTTAAAATCCTTAAGCCCGTCTCCGGCGCAAAATGTCGCATTGCGTTTCTGTCCAAAAGCTCTATAAAAGTTTTCCTTGGCGGACGCAACAGCCATAAAAGATTCATCTACAAAATGTACCGTCGCCCCCGGATTTCGCTCAGCGGCCATTAAGCCCAACAAGCCGTTACCGCAACCCAAATCAATAATGTCGCAAGCATTTCTTCCGGCCGGCAGGTGCTGAAGGAAAAAGCGCGTACCGATATCAAGACTGTCTCGCGAAAACACATTGGCATGGTTGCTAATCAGATAGCCGGATTCTTCAAGCCGGTAACAACCCGGATAAGGGCTGGCAGGAACAACCACCTCCGGATCAGGCGATGCAAAAATCAATCGCGCCTTTTTTCTTGCCAGCGCAGTGGTTGTGGTCCCAACCAAACGTTCCAGCAACTTCCAAATAGATGGAGGCAGGGTTTTTATCATTCCCGCCAAAATAATTTTCGTTGAAGGGAGCAAATACGGATGTAATCGTATCAGCTGATCCTCCAGCAATGCCAGTGTCTTAGGCGCTTTAATCAGAACCAGATCAAACTGTCCAGCCAGGGTTTCAAGACTGTTTAGCAGCTTAACACTGTTTTCGGGCAAGCCATTTTCGGCCAGATTATGCCGTGTCGCCTGTTGTGAAAGATACGAATCCGATACGGCTATAGGCTGGAATGAGCTCAAGGCGACAGCCAATGCGCCGAAGCTGTCATTAAATATCAAAATCCGGGCATCAGCCGGCGGTTTCACTACTTCCGCGAGGGAGTCGAGCAAATATTCATCAGCCGCGTCCCAGGCACGCAATAGCTCTAATGGGCGCTTAGGCAACCGGTTCAACTCAAACTCGCCCTGACTGACCCGCAACAGATTCTCTGTTTTAACAGACATCGGGCAATTCAGAATTGGGATAGCTTCAAGCGCGTGACATAAATTTTCCGGATTCGGTATTGACCTTAATCAACTCATCCGTTTCCAGATATTCAGGAACCTGAATCTCAAGCCCTGTAACCAACCGAGCCGTTTTAGTCCGCCCCGATGCGGTCGCGCCCTTTAGCGCAGGGGCCGTCTCAACAATCGGCAACACTACCGAGCTTGGCAGCTCAATGCCCAGTACGGCATCATCTATTAACAACGCAACGATTCCTTCCAAACCCTCGGTCAAATAGCCAATTTGATCTTCCAGTTCCTCGCGACTCAAGCTGTATTGGGTATAATCTTCCATATTCATAAATATAAAATTATCCCCGTCAATATAGGAAAACTGCACCTTGGCTCTAACCAAATCAGCATCCTTAAAAAAATCATCGCCTTTCAAGGACTCATCCAGTTTTTGCCCGGTTTTGAGATTAGTAAAGCGGATTTTATACAAGGTCGATGCGCCTCGCGATGAAGGGCTTTTTGCATCAACCTGCTTAACAATATGAGGTACGCCGTTAATTTCTACTACCATTCCCCGTTTTAATTCACTAGCCTTTGCCACACGGCTCTCCTCAAGATTGAACATTCTGTTGCCAATACCGGCAATAAAGATTTACATAAAAATAATGGCGCCAATCAATCACTATCGATGAATATTGATTAAATTCATGCCTCTGGAAATCAAGCTTTAACCTGAGCGGGAGCCCGGATTCCAGCTGGATAATGCCGTCCTGACATCCGGTCAGGCCGGAAATCAGAACGGTTACAAACTGGCTTTTTTTCAGAATCATTATAACGTAGAATTACTATTTAAGGCCGCTCAAGTTCCGTGTATGCCGGCATCAAATGCGTAGGAAACACCTAGGAGCCTGTCGGACTTAGCGAATCGATATTAGAAAAATTCCACTTTGAGTTTTAAACTATGTGTTTTCATGAAGAATTTCAACACTTAGACGTGTGTTTTTATCAATATATGCCTTTATAAATCCACTCATGAGTGAAAAATAGCTTCTATCCGACAGACTCCTAGGCCGGACGAAATACAGGTTTTTGTTAATCCTTAGCCATAGGAATTATAATCGCCTGATATTGCTTGTACCTGTCCATAACGAGAAAGCTATGCGCGCAAGTTTAAAATTTTTGACCAGCATCACTTTTATCACATTGGCGGCCTGTTCAACTCAGGAGATCAAACAAAACGCAACTACAGATGATAACTACATCGCCGCCCCTACCGAAAAATCACAGGCTCCGGCAGATGGCGGCTTGCAAATATCCGGTAAAAATCCGCCTTTGACTATAATGAAAGGCAAAAAAAAAATTGAGTCTGGTCAGAATTATGGATGGTGGAATTTGTAAAAATGAGTATCAGGGAGTGAAAGGCGCTTTTCTCCTTTATGCCGATCCGAATGACATTAAACGGATCAAAGAAAAAAAAGGAACCGGGATCTTTAGATCTTTCGAAACTAAAATCCAGGAGCTTACCGCTGATGTTTTACATGAAGCCATTGAAAAAACTAATCTTTCAGAAGATCCTTTTATCTTGAGCGAAGAAGATGCTCAACAAAAACTGGCCAATGAATTAGTCAAAAATTTCCGTATCGCTGCTGCTAAGGCGAATAAAAAATTTAAAAAGGAAACATCGCTAACGATCGATATCATCGCATTCCCTCCTTCCCTTGTTTTTTATCAAAAAAGCTGTGGGGAACTGCAAAGCACAGAGCCTGACAACCAATAAAGCGTTTCCAGGCGTTTTTTTCCGGCTTGCCATTAAGCGCCTTGCCTAGAGGATAGCCGTTGCATTCATGAACCTTAGTCATGAGACTGGGCTACGGCAGTTGGTCTTTACTGAAAACCTTGGGCGCGTGACGCCTATGCTCAGTTTACGATGGATTTTGCTGTATGTGCTTGCTTTGTTGCCGCGTAATTCAGGCAGCTATAAAGAAAAAACTGTGCGCCAAAAATCAGATTGGCCATTAACAGATGTATTGGTTGGACAATTGCTGGCACGCCAAGTCTGTCCAGACTGACGCCAGCCAGAATTGCGGTGATTACCAACCCTGCAAGCGCTAACCCGGTTCGAAAGAGAAGACTTTGTTTATCGACAGATTGGTAAAGCTTCCACACCAGCCACAGATTTGTAAAAAGAATAATCGACGAAAAAGACCGGTGAATGTAAAAAATAACCGGAAAATCATCGCGCCAGTATTGGCGATCTATGTGTTCGCGAGCAATAAAATCAACGGCTTCTCTGACCTGGGTTCCCATCGATACTTGCATCAAGGTCATGATCATTGCAGCGATTAATACCCTTCTAAATTTACCGGGTATCAAATGGGTATCGATTTGACTAAGAAACTCCCGTTGCGAACGGGCAATGGTATAGATTAATAAGGCCACTATGACTAATGCCAATAGCATGTGCATGGTTATCATGACCGGTTTCAAATTGCTTGCAACCACGCTTGAACCCAGCCAGCCTTGAAAACCCACCAGAAAAAAACTGCCTAATGATAAGTAAAAAATGGTTTTGTCGCTTTTTAGATAGATGCGCGAAGACCAGGCGGTGAGAAAAATTAAAAACCCGATGGTCACGCCCACTAAGCGGTTAGTATATTCGGTCCAGGTTTTTAGCGGATTAAATTGGGTGTTTTCATAGCCGCGTCCGGCATAGATTTCATGATAATTAGCCGGCAGCTGCGACTCTTGGGTTGGCGGTATCCACTGGCCAAAGCAGGTTGGCCAGTCAGGACAGCCCATGCCGGCGCCAGAAGCCCTGACAATGCCGCCCATCAGAATGACGCAATAAACGGCGAAAATGGTTAAAATGCCGATGCGACGAAAATGTAAGGCTGCTTGAAAATTCATCATAGTGGTTCTGTTAATAAGGTAATTTTGTTTGGATAATGGTCTTGTAATCTAAGGCTACGAGTATCGCTACCGGAAACCTGTAAAACGATCAGCATCTTGCAAAGTGTTTTCCCGTTTCCATGCGTTGCGCGGGAACGTTGAGCCTGCAACACCTTGCCAACGGCTTGTTCTATCCCCGCGCTGTCATCTATGATCGCTGAATTAGCTTCGGGCGTGGAAAATGTATCGGATTCAGCCAGAAATAATGCTCTTTTTGCCTTGCCCAGATAATGCGTGCGAGCGACAATTTCCTGGCCTGTGTAGCAACCTTTATTGAAGCTGATACCGCCCAGCTGATCCAGATTAAGCATTTGCGGAATATATTCTTCTGACGTAGTTGTAGTTAGCCAGGGTATTCTTGAGATTATGTCGAGATAACGCCATTGGTCCGAGTTTTCCGGCTGAAAACCCTGATTATTGACCCGGTCTGACCAAAGAGCAATGGCCTTATCTGCTTCGGCAATAACCAGAATCCGGCTTTGTTCAGCAGAAAGATTAACAGTAATGACCTCATTTTGGGCTGTAGCAAACAAAGGTCCGCCTTGCGCTCCAGGATCGCATAGCCCGATCAGACAATGTTGGCCGGAGCCATCCGTCAGGGTGATCTCTGATCTTAACACATACATCTGCAATCTCTTTTTGACCGTTTCCAATAGCTCTGCCGGTAAAATTATCAGAAAATCATCGCCTGATTTTACAAGTAAAAATGTCGTAATAGCTTGGCCTTTCGGATTACATAAAGCGCCAAGACTGCTTTTTATTCCGGTAACATCGTTAACATCACAGGTTATCTGTCCCTGTAATAATTTGGCCGCATCTTTCCCGCCAACCATCAAAACCGCCAAATGCGCAACCGGGTAAATCGTTTTACCGTTATAGTCAGGTATGACTGAAAAGGAAATGAGAGTATCACTTTCAAATGTTGCATTTTGACTGAGCAGAAAGCTTTTCCAGTTCTGATTCATGGTTGAAAATAATAAAATTTAAGGTCAAGTAGCCGCAGATTATATAGCAATTGACCTTGAGTGGCGAACAAGGACCAGGTAGAAGGAATTTGTCGTTGAATAACAATCTTCTGAGTGCGTTTTTTTCACCCTAACCCGGACAAGCCGGAACTAAGAAGGCAACGTATTTTTGGGCAAAAAGAAATTCCCGGCTGTACGGGCAAATTTGGACGATCCGCCGATTCACGTCCCCCAGAATGTTCCTGCTTTGGCAGGTTTAAATGAAATAACCTTTGCAGACTCAAGCACTTATGGCGTAGCCATTTTTACACAAAAAAATTCAATTTGCATCAAAATCTTGTCGGAAAATGTAAAGACTTGGCTGATAAGAGACTAAACGGAAACAGGTTTGGATGACCGCGCTGGATTGCCGATTTACCTGAGGTTATCTCTGTCCGGAAATTCAAGGTCAAAGGCATCATGTATGACACGACATTGTTGAATGCCAAACAATTCAGCAAACAGGAACTGGCAAACCTCCATAAAGAGCGCTGGAAAGTCGAATTGGATTTTCTTGCCATAAAAACCTATATAGGCATGGAAATGCTACGCTGCCCCCCCCGGAAATGGTGCAAAAAGAAATAGTGGTACATCTTTTGGCTACAAATTATGATTCGAGGTAATCTGGCCCAGGCGGTCAAACAGTTGATGGTCCTGACGGGAAACCAATTTACTTGCGCCTTAACGTCTGTATTGAAGGCCATTTTTAGACTTAGTTCGCTCTATAAATTTCTTGACGCGTTCAACAGTGATAAACATTATGCCTTGCCAAGCTCGCGCTACATAAGGGAAAAGGCCATTCTCAATTGGATTATAATCCTGGTAATGAGCAACGCTGGCCCATATACCGATTTCAAAACTAACTGCTGTAAGTCTTGTTTGAACGGATATCGCTTTACAAACTTATTCTATTTAGTTTCGTTGTCTCACCCCAAACCGTACTACTTTTAAAATTTTATGATAATACATCAATATTTTGAAAATCCTTAAAAAAATAGTTTACTTTCGAATCGATATTATATACTATCGTGGCGCGTCTACTTTTGGCATTGCATCAAGATGCTACTAACATAGATGCTTTTCATATTGATTTACCAGGAGAAATAGCATGAGTAAACTATCTGCTTATAAACTAATCAGAAACAATCTGAATCAAGAGCCTGACAGTTATTTTCTGCTATTTAGCGCGCCTCTGACTTCTTTGGCGCAGCTCAAAGAAGCTCAGGATACGACTATACAAAGCTGTAACTATCCTGAAAGAATTAAGGATTCACCGGCTCGAAAGAAATTTAGTTGGCATTGCGTGGCCGAAATATTCGGCATTCAAGCGTATAACATTATTTAAGCGATAAAATAATACGAAGCTTATAAAAATTTCCTCATAGCCTCTTAATTTTGAATAGATTCCATGCATATTAACCATAATTACCTGCATCATGCGCACCATAATGGGGCGCACAGAAAAAGGCCATTTTTGGCAAATTCATCAACTCAACCAGGTCATTCTGCAGTCACCTTTACCTGGAAAACATGGTTTTCCAGGGTACTCTGTAGGCTGTGCAGGACCGTTTTTTTTCGAAAGGAGTTATCATGATAAGTATTTTCACTCGCAGAGCTAATGGCAAGCTCATAAGAACAGCTGTGATAACAATTGCTCTATCCGTTTGCTTTCCCTCTTTGACAATAGCTAATCCCAGCGAGGTGCGGGAATCAGCAGTAGGCGATTGCCAGTTCTTGGGCAAAGTCGAGGGATCGTCGGGTTACGGCAAGAATATTGGTTGGCAGCCATTAGCCAAAGCTTCCGCCCTTCATCGGGCAGAAAAACTCGGGGCCAGCCACGTTGTTTGGGAACAGATGTTTCCTGTCGGCGTATACAATGGCATAGCGATTGCTCGCGTCTATAACTGCAACTCCTAAAGATAACCTCCGGGAACAAGATTTGCCGTGCCATCCATTCCAGTGCATGGCAAACATCTCTTTGCTCCATGGGGTGGACAGATTGTTGCGGCTCTCCTAATCGAAGGAGACTACGGAAGGTTTTGGCCTGATCGTAACGAGTTTGAATGAGTAGCGGCTTGGCCACCCTTCCTTGAGCACATGCGCTCGCGGTGAAATTCCGTGCTTGCAGAGGATTTACAGCCACTCGAACAAGTCCCCCCACACAATCTCAAAAATTGCGGGGGGCTCAGTTAAAGCTCCTACGAGCAAAACTCCACTTTCTCTGGATTCCGGGGACCACTGCAAAAAGTTAACTCGAAAGGAACGCGATACCAAAGTCAAAATTGAACTAACCTATCCCTGGATTAAAGGCCAAGTTATGGCTAGCCGGTAGACAAGGATTCATTATCACAATCTGCCATGATTGGAATCACAGTTCATCAAATAATACAATCCGGCAACACGCTCCATCGTATCAGAGTTCTTATTCATTGATGAGGTATACGTGCACCCGCCCGAACATGCTTCGGCATGCTCTTTGTCAAATGCGGCACGAAAATACAGGAAATCACTTTTGTGATTTTCACATAACTTATCATTTTCGTTATGCGCTACAGGATCATCTTGCTTTACAAGTTTAGAATTAGACGTGCATGCTGTTATCAATAGAAGTGAAGCAATAAGTGTTATAGTTTTCATAATTTTTCTCCTGATTTTTCAGAATTGCTAAGGATGATTACTCCCGAATCCCGGACTTCCCATTCTGGACAAGTCGGTACAACTTGTTCGCATTACCGGCGGGAATGTCGCTAAGCTCAAACAAGACTTGGCAATCTTTGTCATACATCTTGCCTTTAGTAACAATTTTAAATTAGCATATTACATGCCAACTCCATGCCGCCCGGTTCGTTCATCCACTCATTAATATTAACGGTTTGGCTGCCAAGAAACGTGATAAGACCAGCTCAATGTTTAAGGCGAACAAACTCATAGTGGGCATTAGCAGCAGCCCTTCTGGTTTGTGGGCTGATGCGTATCCGGTGCAGCATCGGACAAATCGCCCGGTCATTTGTGTGCGTAGTAGGGGAAAATCCATGAACGTGGACCACCTAAAGTGAAACCTGGTAAAAGATCAATATTTCAGGCCTAATGGACTTTGAAACCCGGCAAAACCGCACAATAATGGGGCGAATTGATCAAAAATGGAGCGCGACACCCTCAAACCAGAAACTCTTGCGGATTCCGGAGATTTGACAAGCAGGAACGTTTAGCATAGATAAATGGCGATGTCATCGGTCTAGTCTAAGTCGTCGTATCGTTTTAGTATCTGACTTAAAGAGCTTCGAAAAATATTCGATGCCTCCATTACCCGGTTCCGGCGCTTCATTGCCCGCATAACGCCCCCTACCCTCTGTCCTTAGTTTGAGACTCAGAACCCCTATTTCATATCAAAAAATCATCCCTGAAAGCCTCGTTAGTAGCCTTGGTCCCCGAAGCTTTTGTGTTTTTAACACTATTGCAGAAGATGAAAGTTGTTGTTTTGAAGAACAAAAAGCAGTAGGATTTTAACGAGCATTGTCAGCCGCTTGGGTTCGGATTGATTAATGAGGTTTTTAGGAGAGGAGCCCTTCCCGGCAACACTTTAAGCAAGAGGAAGATCATGGCTGAAGAAAAAAACAAGGAAAACAACGACCTGACTAGCGCATTGCCGGCGACGGTAGCGCTGGCGATACTGGCAGGTTTGATTTTTACACATTCTTTACCTTATCAGGATGAGCGGCCATCAACCCGTCCTTTGCTGATTCGCTACCCCGCAGCTCAGGATGTGGATGCGCGCTTATGGCAAGATCCGTTTGCTGCGGTAGATAACATAAACGAAGAAACGCCGGCGAAAAATATTTTCATTGTTGCGAATCAGAATGGAAAAACGCAGCGAATAGACGCCGCCAGGCAAGTAGCCAATCCTTCATCCCACACACCCAGTCAGATTTATAAGGACAAAAAAATCACATCAGAGGACAAAATCCTCATTCTCGCCGTCACACTGTCCGGCGGTCCGTACCAGGAGGATGGGGAACAGCGTATGCGGCGGCGTTACGCGGCGCTTTCGGCGCTGGCGAATCAGGATGCGGTTCCCGAGGATGAGCAGCATATCGGCTATTTTCACCCTGATCCCGAACCAACAATGGTTTTGCAGCATAAGGTCCCCTTCGAATGGTGGTCATTGCCGGCTGACAATAGGAAAGTGCTGCTACTTTGGTTAAATGAATCAAGCCTGCTCGAAAATCCCGCTGCCGAGATAAAAGAATTGCTGCGCCAAGCAAGCCAGGATAAAGTGCCGACAGGAACTGAGTTCAACTATGCGGTTATTGGCCCAAATACTTCAACACAATTGCGGGATATATTGAAAGAGGTTGCAGATAACAAGACAAGCGATTCCGTAGCCCAATGTACTGGCAAGCCCGTTGCCGATGCAGCCAAAAGTGCGTTGGGGACAATTAATGGGCAAGACATTGTGTATTTCTCAGCTGGGGCGACTGCGTCAGACTGGCGTTTATTGCAAAACATAATGCCGACAGAGTGTAAAACTATCTCGGATTACATGAAAAGCCAGGGGATAGTGCTGTATCGCACTACCGCTACTGACGCGGCAATGATGAAAATATTGGTGGATGAGTTGGTCCTGAGGAACGTCAAGAATACAGATCATATTGTTATTCTGTCTGAATGGGATACTTTTTATGGTCAAGTCATGCCAGACGCATTCATGAATGCTTGGAGTAATTATTACAAGATTCCTGGCAAGAATGTAGAATCAATACATTTTTACGGGTACATGCGCGGACTGGACGGCAAATTGCCGGCTCAGGGCAACAATACTGGTAATACGTCAGAGAATACTGCTGCCGGCAAGGACAAGTCCGGTGCCAAAGCGCTAATCGAATTCCCTGAGGGGCAAAGCCAGAAGGACTATTTACGCCGGCTGACGGGTAAAATTCTTGAACTGGATCAGCATTTAAAGGATGCCAGCGACTGGAATGAACGCCCGAAAGGCATCGCCGCATTTGGTGTTCTGGGTTCCGATGTGCATGACAAACTGCTGATACTGGAAGCATTGCGTCCGTATTTTCCGCACAAGCTGTTTTTCACCACCGACCTGGATGCCAATTTTATCCATCCGGCCAGATGGCATCAAACACATAACCTGCTGGTGGCATCCGCCTTCGATCTGGAACTCCTTCAAGAGTTACAGGATAAAATTCCGCCATTCCGTGACAGCTACCAGACGGCATTCTTTCTTGCTGCTCAGATGGCAATCAAGATGGAGATTGAAGATGGGAAGTCTATTGCCGGCCATATTGGTATACCTCAACCGCGCCTGTTCGAGATTGGGCGTAGCCGTCAAGTACCATTACCCACGTTTAAGGATAAAGTTTTAACAGCACGTTCCAATGACGGTAATGAGCCCGGATGCTCCTGGACCTATTGGCAGGCTTGTAACACTGTGCAGCCGCGGATTTTTGCCACTTCCCAACTGCAATGGGCAGCGGCAGGTGCACTAATTCTTGTCATAGTAGCGACGCTGCCACCCTTGCTTAGCTGGCGGGTCCGTGAAAGGATGGCGTCATCCTTTAAATTTTGTAAGTCGCATCCCTATACTCTGATAGGTATTGGCATAGCGCTCATTCTTCCGGCTTACTGGCTAGCACCGCTGTCAAGATGGAATCATTACATCACCCAGTACAATGCGGAGCCGTTTTACTGGATGGAAGGAGTGAGCGCCTGGCCCAGCCAATTGTTAAGGATCTCAGCTGTCCTGTATGCCGCTGGATTTTTCCTTTGGGGACATAACCGTATCCTGAAAATGCAAAACAATTTACAGACACAGGGAGATGAAACGCAGCGGACTTTTTCTTTACCAACCGACCCCACTCGAATTAGCCGTTGCGGTGTGCTTTTTATTGGAAGCTGGAAACCGGAAGTTAATAACGAGGAAATGGTGTTCCCTGATGTTTTGTGGAGAAAATATCTAGGCTACTGTCGGCAGAAAAAACTTGGCCTTCCGGGCTCCTGGTTACGAGTGTTTGTTCATGGCTCTGCATTCTTTACC
The DNA here is from genome assembly GCA_002862125.1 of Methylobacter sp. KS41. Lineage (GTDB taxonomy): Bacteria > Pseudomonadota > Gammaproteobacteria > Methylococcales > Methylomonadaceae > Methylobacter_C. The sequence continues at coordinate 35,103 of PHSP01000001.1, forward strand.
GTGGCGTTTTTACTCATCATACAGAGTGGCTTCCCGAGTGTGCCGACGCGTGGCGTTTTTGCCTTCATAATGAATAAATACATACTTTTTCTGGCGGTTCCGGCAACTATATTACTGACCATGTGGGTAGTCGAAAATGCCCGTTTATGTGAGCGGCTGATTGAGCAATTGGCTGAGAAACCGAGTCAATGGAATGGAACTGCCAGAGACTGGGCCATCCGTAATAAAGTTGCGCCGGAATGCATGTCGGACTGGCTGGATATTCAACTGGTTGCTCGTCTGACTGAGACTATACAACCACTGATCTGGGGGCCGGTTGGATGCATTGGCCTGCTGGTAGTAGCGCGCAGTCCGGCCATAGATGATTGGGGCATCCCCTGGGGACTGGGGATAGTGCTTATCGCCATGCTGCTTTATGCCATCTCCGCGGAAGTATTTTTACAACGAGGCGCCAAGCGCACGCGCGCCAAGGCAATTGTCCTGTTGAGCGGAAAAATCAGGGCGCAGCGTAACCTGAACAGTCCCGATGAAGCCGCCATCATACGCATAGAAGCAGAAATTGAACGTATCATGAAGTTGCGCGACGGGGCATTCAGACCGTGGTATGAATGGCCGCTGCTGCAATCATTTGGAAGCCTGGGTACATTAGTCTTTGTGCTGCAATACTTCGAAGGGGTGTGGGAGAACGGCGTTTTCTGAGTCTAGGAGTCTGCCGGATAGAAGCTATTTTTCACTCATGAGTGGATTTATAAAGGCATATATTGATAAAAACACACGTCTAAGTGTTGAAATTCTTCATGAAAACACATATTTTAAAACTTAAAGTGGAATTTTTCTAATATCGATTCGCTAAGTCCGACAGGCTCCTAGCCTGACGCCATCTTTCCGGATAACTCAAGCACCCACCGCAAGACCATACAGATTTAATTCCTGTTCCAGGAACGCAGCAAACTGACCATCTGCAACCGGCGTGAATCCATTGCAGCCGGGCTGAAACCCATAATTCAAAAATAGCCATCGATTTTAAAAACATGTTAAAAATGTTATTCTATCGAACCGGCTTTATTGTATTGTTCTCACCAATTTTTACCTTACAGAGGAAAAACAAAAATGAGCAAAAGAATCGTTATGCGCACCGGAGAAGCATTGGTTGCCGGCGGTCCGCCCGGCACAGCGGCTGAACCGGAGATTATTATCGGCGAACTCGACGGACCAGTCGGCACAGCTATCGCCACTTTGACCGGTGGCCAAGTGCAAGGGCACACTCGAGTGTTTGCAATTTTAAATACCGATATTCAAGTCAGGCCCGTCACCTTGATGGTTAGTAAAGTCACGGTCAAAAATAGCCGCTACACGAATATTTTAATGGGCACAGTACAAGCCGCTATTGCCAATGGCGTTCTGGATGCCGTACGCGCAGGCGACATCCCGAAAGAAAAAGCCAACGATTTAGGTATTATTGTCTCGGTATGGCTCAATCCGAGCGTAATAACCGACGATGATCTGGATCATAAAGTCCTGTTTGATATTCACCGCAAAGCGATGGCGACGGCCATCCACAAGGCAATTAATAACCAGCCGGTATCGGCTGGCTGCTGGAAAATCAAGATAAAATTACCCATAAATATTTCCAGATGGGCCTGGACGGTAAAATTTAGCAAAAAAATAAAAGCGCCAACTTCGGAAATGGAAACTCAAATTGGCGTGTTTTCAGATTTCCGTTAGCAGTTGTTCTAATCGCTAAATCCCGTCAAGGTTAAAACTATTGATTTATCCATTTATATGGGAAGCCGGTAATTCTTCTGGCCGGTTGTTTTAAACTACATCAGCGGAAGAATCTGGCTAAGAATCTTGCCATTGGTTACCAGAACCTGCTTGGGGAAAAGACCTTCATTGCCTTGAAAATCGGTCACCGTGGCGCCCGCTTCCCGGGCAATTAAAGCCCCTGCCGCAACGTCGTACAGGTTTAATTCCTGTTCCCAGAAGGCATCAACCTGGCCATCAGCAACCAGGCATAAATCCATTGCCGCCGAGCCAAAACGCCGCTGACCCGTGGTATTTTGAGCGATTCTCCCGAACCGATCCAGGTTGTTGTCCGGCAAGTAAGAGCGTAAACAGGCAAATCCGGTGGCGACCATCCCGTCGGCCAGATTAGTTTCAGAGGAAACCGTGATAGGAAAGCCGTTTTTCCAGGCTCCCCTGCCCTTTTCCGCACAGTAATAATCATTTAAAGCCGGCGCATAAACAGCCCCGGCAATAAGCTCTTGATCAATTTCCAGAGCGACGCTGATAGACCAAAAGTATTGGCCTCTTGAAAATGAATGAGTGCCGTCGATGGGATCAACGATCCACCGGTTCGTCTGATTGGCGCTTTGTCCGCTCTCTTCTCCCCAAAAACCAAATTGCGGATATTTTACGGCAAGGGCCTCTTTTAAAAAATCCTCTACCGCGACATCAGCAGCGGTAACAAAATCTCGCGGGCTTTTTTTGTTGACCTCCATATTTTTCAAGTTTTTAAAATAAGCCAATGCAATTGATCCCGCTTCACGGACCACATCTTCAAGAACAGCAAGCGAAATGGACATCTAGGGTAACCTGTAAGTCAAAAAAGAATTCAATTATACCGGCTCTATATGTAATTAACGGGTAAATATACCAGAGACCGTATCTTTTCTCCGTTCATACTGCGACTAACGGGCTGGACGGATTTATTTTTTCAAGACTCTCCCGTGCGAAATCGCTTGTCAGGGCTCACCAGCTTTATCCATCAGGCTGGTCACAATTTCATAGCCATCGGCAGGAATTCATCGATAGTACGCCAGACCGTCAGGTCGTTAACCGAGGCGCACCCATAAACACAGCGCTAGGAGACTGTCCGAGAATACCGACGAATAGTTAAGATTGAGGCTTCAGGAATTGCAATTTCACAAATCACAACCTGTCAAAAACACAGAGCAAATACCCAGTTATTCAGGTATGTTATTAATTCCTGGACTTTCCACGGCAAATCTTAAGAATTTATTTGTTTAAATTCACCCATCCTTTTCAAAGCCATGAGTTTTTGCCATCTCCCTGGTATTTCTAATGCTTGTTGCTATATTTCGTGCCAAAATATAGCTTATCTTATGTGCTAACCCGAGAAACTATGAAAATTGCTATTTTATCCCGAAACTCCAAACTATATTCAACCTCTCGATTGGTTGAGGCCGCGCAAGCACGCGGACATGAGGTGCGGGTTTTGGATGTATTGCGTTGCTATATGAATATTACGTCGCATAACCCATCCATCCATTATCGGGGCGAAGACTTAACCGGATTTGATGCTGTTATTCCACGAATTGGCGCTTCAGTAACATTCTACGGTACTGCTGTGCTCAGACAGTTTGAAATGATGAATGTCTTTCCGCTCAATGAATCAGTGGCCATTTCACGTTCAAGGGATAAATTACGATCCATCCAGTTACTGGCCAGAAAAGGTATTGGTTTGCCGGTAACCGGTTTTGCTAATAACCCGGATGATATTGAAGATTTAATTTCTCAAGTCGGTGGCGCGCCGCTGGTAATCAAGCTATTGCAGGGCACTCAGGGAATCGGAGTGGTATTGGCGGAAACCCACAATGCCGCTGAAAGTGTTATTCAAGCTTTTATGGGGCTTAATGCAAACATCATGGTTCAGGAGTTTATTAAGGAAGCGGGGGGCAGTGATATCCGGTGTTTTGTGGTTGGTGATAAAGTGGTTGCGGCGATGAAGCGGCAGGCTTCGGAAGGCGAGTTCCGTTCCAACCTGCATCGCGGCGGTACGGCCGGCTTAATTCGCTTGACGCCTGAAGAACGCTCTACCGCAGTGCGTGCAGCAAGAATAATGGGGCTAAATGTCTGTGGAGTTGATATGTTGCGCTCTAATCATGGCCCTGTCATTATGGAAGTCAACTCCTCACCCGGCTTAAAAGGCATCGAGGAAACCAGTGAAAAGAATATCGCCGATATAATCATCCAGTTTATTGAGAAACGTTTTGAAACCATGGAAACAACCAAGGATAAATCGCCTACCCGGACCCGGACCCGTGGTAAAGGCTGATTCTGTGAGTTCGAGGTTATTAAAGTCATGCCGCAAATATTTATGAGTACAAAACTGCACTGACCAGGTGGAATTTTTAGCCCAATTACGCAATTCTAAATTGGGTGAACATGAATCCAATCAACCAATGAGTTGTATTGCAAATATTCAAATTCTGGCTATATCAACCATTTTGAATATGTCGAACGGTCTATGGCGGTATTATTAGCCCACGGGGTTAAGTAGCCGTGCGAATTTGTAGGCCGCATTAATCCTTATCAGACTCATTTCTTTAACTCCGCGAAAATATTTTGCTATCATGGTGACCGGTTTCTAGACTGTAGCGTCTAATTTACAACCATTGTGTAACCTGACTTAATATTATTGCCCAAGACTTAGGTCTGTTAATTTAAGAAAGTAGATTACTACTCTCAGATTAAAAGCAGAATTAAAGAGTTTAATGACTGCAATTCCATCGCTGATTATGGCGGACAATATAGCCTGTTCACCTTACAAGCCACCCATTTTGAATAATCTCCAAGGAGTTCGTCATGCTAGAACAATATCGAAAACATGTACAAGAACGATCCGCCGAAGGCATTGCGCCCAAGCCGCTTGATGCAGCGCAAATGGCTGGCTTGGTTAAATTGATAAAAGAGCCGCCAAAGGGCGAAGAAGAATTTATTTTAAACCTGCTGGTTAATCGAGTTCCGGCTGGTGTTGACGAAGCGGCTTACATTAAAGCGGGATTTCTGTCGGCCATTGCAAAAGGCGAGGTCAGTTCACCTATTTTAACGGCAGCGGATGCGACAGAATTATTGGGCACTATGTTAGGCGGTTATAACATTGCACCGTTAATAGACTTGCTGGACAACCCTGCCCTGGCTCCGATCGCTGTTAAGGGATTATCCCATACCTTGCTGGTATTTGACGCGTTTCATGATATCCAGGAAAAAGCAGGCGCGGGCAATGGATTTGCCAAACAAGTTATTCAATCATGGGCCGATGCGGAATGGTTTACCAGCAAACCGCCCGTGCCTGAAAAAATGACGGTTACCGTTTTTAAAGTGACGGGCGAAACCAATACTGACGATTTGTCTCCTGCGCCCGATGCATGGTCCAGACCTGATATTCCGCTCCATGCCAAAGCCATGTTGAAAATGCCGCGCGAAGGCATCACCGATGCTGAACAGCAAATTGAAGCGCTGCAAAGCCAAGGTTTTCCAGTCGCTTATGTAGGCGATGTCGTGGGCACAGGGTCGTCTCGCAAATCGGCGACAAATTCCGTGTTATGGTACATAGGCGATGATATCCCATTTATTCCCAATAAGCGCGCTGGTGGCGTCTGCATAGGCGGTAAAATAGCCCCTATTTTCTTTAACACGATGGAAGATTCAGGCGCGTTACCCTTTGAATGCGATGTTACCCAATTGGCCATGGGCGATGTCATCGATATTTGTGTCTATGAGGGCGTCATCAAACGTCATGAAAACGATGAGGTAATCTGCACATTCGCCTTAAAAACCGATGTTATTCTCGATGAAGTCCGCGCCGGCGGCCGTATCCCGTTAATCATCGGCCGGGGATTGACTGACCGCGCCAGGAAAACCCTTGGCTTGGAGGCATCCAAAGTATTCCGCCGTCCGGTCGATGAGAAAGACAGCGGCAAAGGCTTTACCCTGGCGCAAAAAATAGTCGGCAAAGCGTGTGGCGTAGCCGGGGTTCGTCCAAACACTTACTGCGAACCGCACATGACTACAGTTGGTTCACAGGATACCACGGGACCAATGACCAGGGACGAGTTGAAGGATTTGGCATGTTTAGGATTTTCAGCTGATTTGGTTTTGCAATCGTTCTGTCACACCGCCGCTTATCCCAAACCAATTGATGTCACTATGCACCACACGCTACCCGATTTTATTATGAATCGCGGCGGCGTGCCGTTGAGACCGGGCGACGGCATTATTCATTCCTGGTTAAATCGTATGTTATTACCTGATACCGTGGGGACAGGCGGCGATTCACATACCCGCTTCCCAATCGGCATTTCTTTTCCAGCCGGATCAGGTTTGGTGGCTTTTGCAGCGGCCACAGGCGTAATGCCTCTGGATATGCCGGAATCGGTACTGGTTCGTTTCAAAGGCGAAATGCAGCCGGGCATTACCTTGCGCGATATGGTGAATGCAATTCCTTATGCCGCCATACAGCGTGGTTTGCTGACGATTGATAAAAAAGGCAAAAAAAATGTGTTTTCGGGGCGTATTCTGGAAATCGAAGGCTTGCCGGATTTGAAAGTTGAGCAGGCGTTTGAATTATCCGATGCTTCTGCGGAACGCTCGGCGGGCGGCTGTACTATTCGATTAAATGAAGCGCCGATACGTGAATATCTGAACTCCAATATTACATTATTGAAATGGATGATTGCCGAGGGTTATGGCGATGTTCGCACCATCGAGCGCCGCATCAAAAGCATGGAACAATGGCTAGCCAATCCGGTATTGCTTGAAGCTGACGCAGATGCGGAGTACTTTGAAATAATCGAAATTGATATGAGTGAAATCAAGGAACCTCTGCTGGCCTGTCCAAATGACCCCGATGATATAAAAACCCTGTCCGCTGTCGCCGGCACTAAAATCGACGAAGTTTTCCTGGGTTCTTGCATGACTAATATCGGTCATTTTCGCGCCGCGGGTAAGCTGCTTGAGAAACAGAAGGGTGAATTGCCGACGCGTTTGTGGGTCGCGCCACCCACCAAAATGGATCAAACCCAATTAACCGAAGAGGGTTATTACAGCATCTTTGGCAAAGCCGGAGCCAGAATGGAAATGCCGGGTTGCTCATTATGCATGGGTAATCAGGCGCGGGTTGCGGAGAACTCCACCGTGGTTTCAACCTCAACACGGAATTTCCCTAACCGTCTCGGCAACGGCGCCAATGTCTATCTGTCATCCGCCGAACTGGCGGCAGTGTGTTCAATTTTAGGTAAAATTCCAACGGTTGAGGAATATATGTTCTACGCCGGACAGATCAGTGAAACAGCGGCGGATACATATCGATATCTTAATTTTAATAAAATGGCCGGCTATCAGCAAAAGGCGGATAAACTGGCGCCAGCTTAAACAAAAGGCAAGCGCCTAAACTACCGTGGTATGCGCGAAGAACACGAAGCGAAGATTTATATTTTTTCTTCGTGTATCTCGTGCTGATCAAAGAAATTTTTGTTTCATTTTGTAAGAACCTTCATCAAGCATTTATGCCCCAAAAGCCCCCTTCATTTAAAGTGTCTTTGTCTTTCAAAAACCGGACAATGGCTTATTTTTATGGTCAAATCGAACAACAACAACGGATTTTACAACGTGTCCAGTCAATTTTACCCGAAGCATTGGCAAAACAGGCGAGGCATTGCATTATAAAAGACAGAAAATTGCTGATTTATACGGATTCCGCTGCCTGGGCATCACAACTGCGTTTCTATAACAATGCAATTCTTGCCGCTGTTGCATCATTGACAAGAACGCCTGTTGAGACCATGAAAATCAAGATTATTTCTAGCCATACAGGTCTTGTTTTGGGGCCTAAACGGAGGGTCAAAATACCTTCCATAGAAAAAATAGAGGTTATCCGCAACAATAGCCTGAGTATTCCGGATAATCAACTTAGGCTGGCGCTGCTAAAGTTAAGCACAACCCTGGAAAAACTGTCTGGTAAGGGTGTCCAAAAGGATTCCTTCGGGTGCGATGTGAGCTCATATAAGTAATTGTTTAGCTGGACAAATTCTGACTAAACCAGCCGTACCTCCGGCAGCAGCCTTAGAGCGCAGGCATTAACAGTAAGGTGATGTTTGAAGCCATTCTGACAATCCCGACATGTTTTATGCCGCCGATTTAATGCTATCAATAAAACCGGCTTGCTGCCTTATGTGATTTTAACGTTGGACGTTGTATTAATTACGCCAAGGCAAGTAAATCACGATAAACAGATTATACAAATGTCATCCACTAAAAGACATAATTTTTCTGACTGGATAACTGTTAGCGTGGGAAGCCGGTCCTGCCGCATTAACTGAAAACACGCATATTTGGGAAGAGTAGGAATGTCTGCCCTTAATACTTGGCGGATTATTCCGCCAGCACACACAATTGCTCTGCAAAAGACATTTTATTTCCATCCGCAACAAATCATTGACCTTTGCGAATCAGACACATCAGTTCGATACCGGCCAACAGCTTTCAAGCTGGGAGCCTGTCGGACTTAGCGAATAGATATTAGAAAAATTCCACTTTGAGTTTTAAAATATGTGTTTTCATGAAGAATTTCAACACTTAGACGTGTGTTTTTATCAATATATGCCTTTATAAATCCACTCATGAGCGAAAAATAGCTTCTATCCGACAGGACTCCTAGGCACCAAGATTTAAAATTGAGCATTGGTTTGGTAACTCGCTTGATGGCACGATGGTCTTGCTCGGCCATGCCGACGGTTTTACCCTCTTTATCAACGGCACGGAAGAGATATTACCAAACGCCTTTGCCTTAAAATACACATCTCGTCCATTCTTCAGCTCCCGCCAAGTTACCGCTTGCGCTTACGGAAAACTTTTTCAAGTAACGGCAAAAAGCGGATCGCCCGGCAGTTACTCGAAAAGCCGCTGACAAAACACTCCGCGCTCCTCCATCATTTCCCCAAAATGCGCTTACTCAATGGATACGCCATGTAACAACGGCACACCAAGCTTATGTCTATAGGAAAGCGCGGTCATTTTCTATTGAGCATGTGTCGAGTTACACCTTTTTTGGGAGGTGCGTAAAAAAAACCGGATCCGCTGCTTGATGGTAAATGCGGCAGAACCATTTTGCGATATTACCGATTTATGAAAAAACAACTCAAGAATTTAATTTTGGAATTTTATATTAATTTTATTAGATGTTCAGATTTTTCTTTTATACACTATATTTAACAAAGATTACGATTCTGGAGATGCTATGACGACATTACTTTGGCTACAAACCGGCTCTTGCGGTGGCGACACAATGTCGATTCTGTGCGCGGACAGTCCATCGCTGGAAGAACTCGTTGATGAATATAACATCGAGATGCTCTGGCAACCGTCTCTATCCATGGAATCGGTGAGCAAACTGGACGCTTTGATTGAGGCGATCATCGCAGATCGACAAACCCTCGACATTTTATGCATTGAAGGCAGCATCATCACTGGTCCCAATGGCTCAGGAATGTACGATCCGTATCGGGAACGATCCAAAATGAACTTGGTCCGGGAACTGGTCGAAAAGGCTGGATACGTAGTCGCTTTGGGCACTTGCGCATCATACGGAGGTGTTCATGCCGCGCCGCCCAATCCTACCGATTGTCTCGGCTTGCAGTTCGATAAAGAGACTCCAGGCGGGTTATTGCCGATCGAATGGCGATCTCGCAAAGGCCTGCCGGTCATCAATATCTCTGGCTGTCCAGCCCACCCCAATGCGATGACGAAAACGTTGGCCATGCTGGCTTCCGGACTACCAATTGAACTCGATCATATTAACCGTCCCAAAGCCTTTTTTAATACCACAGTGCACCAAGGCTGCACCCGCAACGAATATCATGAGTATGACGTGGAAGACACTGAATTCGGCGGTAAGGCCTGCATGTTCTTTAATTTGGGCTGCCAGGGGCCGGTCACGATGGCGACTTGCAATACCGAGCTCTGGAATGGCCGCAGCAGCAAGACGAGGGCAGGGGTTCCGTGCTTTGGCTGCACTTCACCCGAATTCCCTTTGGATCAGGATCTGTTTCTCACTGAAAAAATCGGCGCCATTCCGGTACATCTGCCACTGGGCGTGGAACGGGCCAATTATATGGCTTACAAAAGCCTGGCCCACGAAGCAGCTCCCGTCCGGGTACTGAACAAGACGATGGATACTTAACCAACCATGACCAGAAGAATCATTCAAATCGACCTTAACCGGGTCGAAGGCGATCTCGATTTCCAACTGGAGCTGCAAGATAATAAAGTCGTCGATGCCCGCTGTATCGGCTCTCTTTATAGGGGGTTCGAACAAATTCTCATGACCCGCAAGCCCAAGGACTCTCTGGTAATAACGCCCCGTATTTGCGGTATCTGCGGCACCGCGCAATTAAACGCCGCTGTTCTTGCATTGGAACATATCGGCCATATTTCCGTGCCGCCCGCCGCCATTCGCATCCGCAATCTGTGCTTGATGGCTGAGACAGTACAAAGCGATCTACGGCAATCCTTTATGTTCTTCACTGCCGATTTTTGCCACGCCAAATATATTCATCAGCCTCTTTATGAAAAAGCCCTGGCGGCTTTCCTGCCGTTCAAGGGCCGGGTTCACCGCGGCGCTCTCGAACAATCACGCCATATCGTCGAAATTATCGCCCTGTTTGGCGGCCAATGGCCGCATTCATCCTATATGTTGCCGGGTGGCGTGACTACCCCTGCGAGCAACCGCAACATTATCGATAGCCTGTCCATCCTCAATAAATTGACCCGATGGTTTGAACAGGCCATCATCGGAACAGAACTGGATTCCTTGCTGGCATTACAATCCGCAGAGGAATTCTTTACCTGGCTAACGGCTAAAGAAGCCCATGCGGACAGCGCCATCGGACTGTTTACGCTGATGGGCCGCGACATAGGCCTGCATAACATGGGCTTCGGCACTCCGCATATGATCAGCTATGGCGCTTATGACGACCCGGACGATGCCGGGACTTTTGCTCCGCATCGCAAGCATTTGTTCAGATCCGGTTTTCTCAATGGCGATACGGGCGGCATCGAGCCTTTCGACCAAGCCGAAATTACCGAGCATGTGCGCTATTCCTGGTTTCAGCCATACCAGGGCGGGCGCCATCCTTTTAAGGGCCAAACCATCCCGGATTATCAACCCCATTCCGACCGCTATACCTGGTGCAAAGCGCCCCGCTATCAAAATAAAGTTGTGCAAACCGGCCCTTTAGCTGATGCGCTAATCGACGGCGAGCCTTTGATTCATTCATTATATCTGGCAGAGGGCGGCAATGCCTGGCTACGCCAGTTCGCGCGTTTACACCGCACTGCCCGGCTGTTGCATAAAATGCGGAAAACATTGCAAGAACTGGCCGCGCATCCTAACGCTACGCATATGATCCCCCCCGGCAAGAAAGAAATTCCCGACGGGGAAGGCTTTGGACTGGTAACGGCGGCGCGCGGCGCGCTGGGTCATTGGGTGCAAATCACCGACGGCGTTATTAGCCGCTATCAAGTCGTTACGCCAACAGCATGGAATGCATCGCCCAAAGACAGCGAAGGCCGGCACGGGCATTGGGAAAGCAGTTTGCTCGGCTTGGCCGTTGAAGATCCGGACGATCCGGTGGAGATCGGCCATATTATCCGTTCCCATGACCCCTGTCTGGTCTGTACCGTGCATCTACTCGACACGGGCAAGCGTATTACCGTCTGGCCTTAAACTGTGGGTGCGCGGCATATCGTTTGTTTTGGCAATGATCTGCACGGAGACGACGGCTTCGGCAGCCGCGTCTACGCCCTGCTCTGCCAATTGACGTGGCCGAAGGATGTCGAGTTGTTCAATGCGGGCATCGCCGGACTCAATGCACTCCGGTTTCTTGAGGGTTGCAGTCAGGCGATTCTGGTCGATGCCCTGGCCAACTTCGGGAATGCCGGAGAGATTTTCCTGCTAAGACCGGAAGATTTGGCTGACAGACCGGAACAGCCCGCCAGCCACGGCCTGGGAATTCCTTATTTGCTGGAGGCTATTAAAGTCATCAGGGAACCGCAGCCGGACATTCTGATCGTGGGTGTCGAAATCACCGGCGTCAAGCCCTTTTCCCCTGGCCTGTCCGATAAAACCGAACGGGCCGTACCCAAAACAGTTCAATTGATTCGTTGTCTCTTGCCGGAATGAGCCGTCAAAATCAAATTTTTTGCGATGCCATCGTCGAATCGTTAACGTTCCTCGAGTCAGATGTTCCACCGCGTTGGACAGGCCACTTACAGTTACCCGGCGAACCTCGCCCAATCGATATTCTAATTTTTAATCTTCAGGGCGAATTTCAGGCCATCCGGGCCTTATGCCCTCATGAAGGCGCCGATCTGACACATTGCCCGTTGCTTAATGAAAATAGCCTTGTTTGTCCGGCGCACAGCCGACGCATCGATTTGAAAGTTTCCGAATTCCGGGTCAAAGAACTTGATGGTCAATTTTTGGTGTCCCTGGATACAACCAGTCTGCTTGAAACGGCTGAAAATAGAGCCGGAATTGCCTCAGGCAGGGAGAATTTGGAAACAGTGCTTCAACTGCGGAAGGAAATCGACAAGCTGCGGCAGGCCAATCTGAATCAGGAAAAACAAATTCGCGTCATCACTCAAAGCATGGATGTCATGCTCTGCGAGTCGGAACAGCAAAAGGGAAAGCTAAAAGAAAAGGTGCTGCAGCAGCAGGCCCTCAGCCGCTTTGTTGAGCGCGTCATGGATACCATTGACGACCTCCTGATCGTCATTGATACGGAGGGCCGGATTTGCCGGCTGAATACAACGGTGGAAATCGAACTTGGGTTTACCGGAGATGAATTACTGGGAGCCTGCATAGACGAATTGCTGCCTCCCCTCGAACAACAGCGCCTAGCCGGGCAGTTGCCGGGTTTGCCCTGGCCGATCCGGTCCGTGCTGCTGGAAACCGTCCGGCTTAACGGATACTACGCCGGTGAACATGAGCTTCTAGGTAAAAACCGGGGAAACGCAAAATCCTTCTACTATCTGAAAAGCAGCTTGCTGCACTCGGAGCAGGGTAAGCTGGAAGGCGCAGTTGTGACAGCCTTGAATATCACTGAATTTAAAAAACGGGAAATCCAACTGCAACTAAGCGCCAATGTCTTCGAAAATAGTAGCGAGGCGATCTTTATCACCGATCCGCAAGGCACTATCATGGATGTCAATGCTGCATTCTGTTCAATCACCGGCTATGAGCGTTCCGAAGTGCTGGGCCAAAACCCCAGGATATTAAAATCAAATCTGCACGATGCGTCATTTTATAAACACCTGTGGCGATCGCTGTTGGATGAAGGTAGCTGGAAAGGAGAGGTCTGGGATCGCCGGAAAAACGGCGAATTCTGCCCGATGCTGCTCAGCATTAACGCCGTCACTGACAAACGGGGCCAGTTAACGCATTATGTGGCGGTATCCACGGACATCAGCCACCAAAAACAAGCGGAACTGGAACTTAAACAATTAGCGTACTACGATGTACTCACCAGCCTTCCCAACCGGTCCCTGTTCAAAAATCGATTTGAACACGAAATCAATTTGGCGGAACGTAATAACACCCGCGTGGCATTGTTCTTTCTTGATCTGGATCATTTCAAAAACATCAACGATACGCTCGGTCATTTGGCCGGGGACAGTTTATTGCAGATCATCGCAACACGCATACAACACTGCTTGCGCAAAACAGATACGGTTGCCCGCATGGGCGGAGACGAGTTTACCATCATCCTGCCCGGCTTAACCGGCATCTCCGACGCCACCGAGCTTGCCAGAAAGCTGATTGACGCCACGACAAAACCGGTGCAACTCAAGGATCATACGATTTTCGCCGGGGTCAGCATCGGCATTGCCATCTTTCCCGATAATGGCAATGATTTCCATACCCTGACCAAGCATGCTGATACCGCAATGTATGCGTCCAAAGCAAAAGGACGAGGCATGTTTCACTACTATGAAGCGGGCATGAATGAGGCGGCACATCAGCGGCTGTTACTGGAAAATGCCTTACGATTGGCCATTGAGCAGGAAGAGTTTCAGCTTTATTACCAGCCCAAAGCCGATTGCAATTTAAGCCGGATAACCGGCGCCGAGGCGCTGATCCGCTGGATACGCCCCGGCTTCGGAATCATACCGCCGGACCACTTCATTGCAATCGCCGAGGAAACAGCTCTAATCATTCCGCTAGGAAAATGGGTACTAAAGACAGCCTGTTTACAAGCCAATGTATGGGCCAACCAACTGGCAAAATTCCGAATTGCGATCAATCTCTCGCCCCTGCAACTTCTGGCCGATGATTTTATTGCTGTTCTCGACTGTATTCTGACTGAAACCCATACAAATCCCGAATGGATTGAATTGGAAATAACCGAAGGCGTGATTATGCACGACATCAAAAAAGCGACCGATCGGTTACATCAAATCCGGGAGCGGGGTATTCAAATCGCCATGGACGACTTCGGCACAGGCTATTCCTCTTTATCCTATTTGCAAAAATTGCCCATCCATTCTCTTAAAATAGACCGATCGTTCATTGAGGCTTATATTGATGATTTCAGCTCTAACGAGGCTGCATTTATCAAAACCATTGTAACTCTGGGGCACGTCCTGAACATGACAGTTGTTGCTGAAGGCATCGAAACCGAATCCCAGTTGGCGTTATTACAATCTTACGGCTGCAACGAGATTCAAGGATATTATCTCTCGCCTCCGCTGCCGGCGGATGAATTCCAGAGGCGCTGGATTGATCACGGCATTGTTGGATCAATCAAAAAATGATCTGAGGCAAAAGGTTCTGCCGCGATTATTCTTAAAGAGCAAAGCTGCACTAATCTTGGATGACCGTAGGACTTAAAGTGATTTCCTGCAAAATAATATCGCCTTAAGACCGTTTAAAAAGGCTATCCTTCGGCGGTTCTTGGCGATTCCGCTGAACGCATAAAAGAAATCGGCGCCTCGTCTTCATCAGAAAAAGTAACCATTTCCCAAGCATCCTTGTTATCCAATAGAGTGCGAAGTAATTTATTATTCAGGCCATGCCCGGATTTATAGCCGGTAAATTCACCAATCAAGCTATGTCCCAACAAATATAAATCGCCAATCGCATCAAGAATTTTATGTTTAACAAATTCATCCACACTGCGCAACCCGTCTTCATTGAGAATTTTATCATCATCAACCACTATTGCATTATCAAGGCTCCCGCCCAGAGCGAGATTGTTCTCTCTCAGCATCTCGATGTCTTTCATAAAACCAAAGGTTCTGGCTCGACTGATTTCCTTAACAAAAGTTGTTGAAGAAAAGTCCATTGTGGCTGTTTTTACATGTTCCTCAAAAGCCGGGTGTTCAAAATCAATCGTAAACGTAACTTTAAATCCATCGAACGGATCAAAAGCAGCCCATTTATCGCCATCATAAACTCTGATGCTTCGCTTGATCCGAATATACTGTTTTGGGCAGTCTTGTTCCTCAACTCCGGCAGATTGAAGCAAAAATACAAATGGTCCGGCGCTGCCGTCCATGATGGGAACTTCAGCAGCACTGACATCAATAATTGCGTTGTCTATGCCCAACCCCGCAAAAGCAGAAAGTAAATGCTCTACCGTTGATATTTTTACATCGTCCGCAACCAATGTTGTCGACAATACTGTTTCACCAACATTTTCCGGCGTTGCCTGAATGCTAACGGGTACGTCCAAATCCACACGGCGAAACCAAATTCCCGTATCCGGTTTGGCCGGACGTAAAGTTAAATACACTTTATCACCTGTATGCAGCCCTACGCCTGTGGCTCTTATGGTGTTTTTTAAAGTTCGCTGTTTAATCATAAAATCAATATAGCCGAATGAAGGGGCAAAAAAATAACTAATTCTATCACAATATGGTTTCAACAAAGATATTGATCAGACATCAATTTCAGATACCGCAGAGTATTAAGGATATTTTCTTCCTAAGGGTATGTCAGCTTGTAATTGTTGAGTTTACACACATCAACCGGCTAAGTTTGATATAGCTAAACCAGTCCAAATAATGCTATTTTAGGCATAACTAATTAGTAATCGCGGTCATGTTAAAAAAAATTCTTCAACGAAAAACCCCGGAACAAATTTCTGATGTATCAGGATTGCTTGAAAAGCAATATACCAATCAAGTAGCTCAAAATCACATTCGGCACGATAACGCACAAGTTATCGCTTTACAACACTTACAATTCCTTTTGGATCAGATTGCGGCTCAAGTAAATTATGATCGAAAATCAGCCGCGCATAAACTGCTTTTATCTCCCCCTGAAAAATGTCAAAGCTTGTATATATTCGGCGATGTTGGCCGCGGCAAGTCGATGTTGATGGCATTATTTTATGAAGCTTGCCCTATTGAACAAAAAAGACGCGTGCATTTTAACATGTTCATGCTGGAGGTTCATGCCTTTATATTCGAATGGAGACGTCAAAATAATACCGATGCTATTGTTGCCCTGGCAAAAAAAATCAGGGCGGAAGCTTTTCTACTTTGTGTTGACGAATTCCATGTCACCGATATTGCGGATGCCATGATTCTGGAAAGATTGTTCAGCAAACTCTTCGACTCAGGATTACTGATTGTGATGACGTCTAACCGGCATCCTGATGATTTATATCTGGGTGGTTTGCAAAGAGAACAATTTTTGATCTTCACCAGGCTATTGCAAAGAGAATCCAAAATTATAGGGCTTAATGCAAAAGAAGATTACCGGCTCATGCATTTGCATGAACTTGAAGCAACCTATTATTTCCCGCTGGATGGACATGCGGATGAGTTTGTTCAACAAAGTTATAACGAGTTTACTAATTTTGCAGCTATGCAGCCAGGCGTTTTACAAGTATTGGGAAGAAAGGTTATTTTATCCGCCGTACACGGAGATATCGTTCTCACATCCTTTGATGAGCTCTGCGTACAATCCTTGGGCCCGGCTGATTATAACGAGCTTGCCCGCGAATTCAGCACTGTTATTTTAGCCGGAATTCCAAAGTTATCGGCGGAAAAACGCAACGAGGCCAAACGTTTTATAACTCTAATAGACTCGCTTTATGAGCATAAAGTGAAGCTGATATGTACAGCTGAAGTAGCTGCTCAAGAATTATATACTGAGGGTGATGGCGCGTTTGAATTCAGGCGTACGGCATCAAGATTAATTGAAATGCAATCTGAGGGTTATTTGCAGAGTAAACACGCAGGGCAAATGTAATATCTTATCCCCGCTAAATTCAGTTTACAAAGATAATATGAGGTGCAACGATGGTATTATTAACAACGCCGATCTGTGATTTTGGCAAAAAAGCGGTTGATTTTATTTTACCCGGCATTGATGACCGCACCTGGTCGCTAGAACAATGCATGGGCAAAAAGGGTTTGTTGATTATGTTTATTTGTAATCATTGTCCTTATGTAAAGGCTGTGCAGGAACGGATTGTCAGAGATACCAGCGAACTCAAACAGTTTGGCATTGAATCAGTTGCCATCATGTCCAATGATACTGTTGAGTATCCCGAAGATTCGTTTGACAGCATGAAAGCAATTGCGGAACGTCTGAATTTCGGCTTTCCTTATTTATTCGATGAGACGCAAGAAACCGCCAAACAGTACAATGCTGTCTGTACACCGGATTTTTTTGGTTATAATGCCAATTTTGAATTGCAATATAGAGGCAGGCTTGATGCCAGCCGGAAGGAAACCGCACCGGAGAACACTAGACGCGACCTCTTTGAAGCCATGAAACTGATTGCCGCAACAGGCCGTGGTCCGCAAGAACAGATTCCCAGCATGGGTTGCTCCATCAAATGGAAATAGCCGGTATCCGCAGGAAATCGCTTAACTAACACTAAATACACACATAAACTGAGAGGGTAAAATATGTCGATTCAAAGAATGGTTGATCTGGATTTATCAGGAAAACGGGTATTAATTCGCCAGGATCTCAATGTGCCCGTAAAGAATGGTAAAGTAACCAGCGACCTTCGTATTCAGGCCAGTATTCCAACCATCGAAAAAGCCTTGGCCTCAGGAGCGGCGGTTATGCTGTTATCACATCTCGGCCGTCCGGTTGAAGGTCAGTATGATGAAGCATCTTCTTTGAAACCGGTCGCTGAACGCTTGTCGGCCTTGCTTGGCAAACCGGTCAGATTAGAAAAAGACTGGCTGGATGGAATTGTAATTGCACCGGGCGAAGTGGTACTTTGCGAAAACGTGCGCTTCAATGCCGGCGAAGAAAAAAACAGTGATGAGCTGGGGAAGAAAATGGCCGCACTTTGTGATGTTTTCGTGATGGATGCGTTTGGTACGGCTCACAGAGCACAGGCTTCAACACACAGTGTTGCCAAGTTTGCACCGCTTGTTTGCGCGGGCCCGTTACTTGCCAGTGAACTGGATGCGTTGGGCAAAGCCTTGGAAACCCCAGCTAAACCGCTAGTGGCAATTGTCGGCGGGTCTAAAGTTTCAACAAAGCTGACGGTATTAAAATCACTATCAGAAAAGGTAGATCAATTAATCGTCGGCGGCGGCATTGCCAATACCTTTATTGCGGCCTCCGGATTTCCGGTCGGCAAATCGCTTTATGAACCGGATTTAATAGCAGAAGCGCAACGTTTGATTGCCGCTGCCAAGCAAGCAGGCGCTGATATTCCAATACCCGTTGACGTGGTTTGCGCCAAGGAATTCTCAGAAACCGCAATCGCCGCCATAAAAAAAGTTGGAGACGTTGAAGCGGATGACTTGATTCTGGATATAGGCCCCGATACGGCAAAACAATATGCTGAACTGCTGAAATCCGCCGGCACTATAGTCTGGAATGGTCCTGTAGGCGTATTTGAAATCGATCAGTTCAGTCACGGCACCCAAACACTAGCGACTGCCATTGCCGAAAGCAGCGCCTTTTCAATTGCCGGCGGCGGCGATACCTTGGCAGCTATCGACAAATACGGTATTAATGACCAAATTTCATACACGTCCACAGGCGGAGGCGCATTCCTCGAATTTCTTGAAGGTAAAGAACTACCGGCAGTTGCTGTTTTAAAATCACGCAGCTAGAAATAAGGTGTTGAGTTGCAGGCTTATAAATCTTGTTACTTGACCTTGCATCCTGTACCTTGTACCTTGGATCAACTATCAGCCTGATCGGACAGGCTGATAAATTTTTACTTAATATAGGTTTGAATATGGCTAGAATTACCATCGAAGATTGTTTAGAAAACGTAGAAAATCGTTTCAAACTGGTTTTATTGGCGAGCACAAGAGCCCGTCAATTAAGTCATGGCGCAACTGAATTTCTTCCTCGCGGAAAAGATAAAGACACTGTTCTTGCCTTGCGCGAAATAGCGGCGGGTCATGTCACGACTGAGAATATCAATCTTCTCCACCGTGCCGGTGATGCCCACGACCACAACCCCATGTTCTAAGCCCTTGCAGCTGTGTCGAATGTAGCCGGCAACATCGATAGACAACGCCCTCAAGACGTCCTGATTCAGCGTTTATGTGAGGCATTGTCCGGCTATTTGGATCAATCTCAAATTAACGATTGCATCCGCTCTTATGAATTTAGTGCGGATGCCCATTCAGGCCAATTCCGTAAAAGCGGCGAAGCCTATATATGCCACCCTGTCTCAGTCGCCATCACGCTGGCCGAGATGCGTATGGATGCCAGCGGCATCATGGCGGCAATTCTGCATGATGTCATTGAAGACACCCCCATCACCAAAAAAGAACTGGCTAATTTGTTCGGCGAAGAAGTAGCGGAACTGGTAGATGGCGTTACCAAGCTGACAAAAATTGACGGCAAGTCCCAGACCCGGGCAGAAACGCAAGCCGAAAATGTCCGTAAAATGTTTCTTGCGATGGGCAAAGACTTGCGGGTGATTTTGGTCAAACTGGCCGACCGGTTGCATAACTTGCAAACAATTATTGCAATGTCCACAGAAAAAAAGCGCCGCATCGCGCGCGAGACTTTGGACATTTACGCCCCCATTGCCAATCGCCTGGGTATGAATAAAATCCGGCACAAACTGGAGGCGCTGAGTTTTCAGGCTCTGTACCCGCATCGTTATGCCGTTTTAACCAATGCCATGAAAAAGGCGCACGGCAACCGCAGCAAAATAGTCGATACCATTGAAAGCGCTATAATAATACGCCTGGAACAGGCAGGTATTCATTGTCAAGTATCCGGGCGGGAAAAACATATTTACAGCATTTATCAAAAAATGCTCCAGAAAAAAGTATCTTTATCATCGATTTTTGATTTATACGCCTTCCGTATTTTTTGTGAAAACGTCGATGCCTGTTACCGCGTGCTAGGCGTCATTCATAACTTGTATAAACCAATTCCAGGCCGCTTTAAAGATTATATTGCTTTGCCCAAAGCCAATGGCTATCAATCTCTGCACACCATCGTCATAGGCCCTTATGGAGCGCCCATCGAGATCCAGATCAGAACTCAAGAGATGCACCGCATGGCGGAATCGGGTATCGCTGCGCACTGGCTATATAAATCCGATGACGATAAAACTGAAAGGTTTCAGGCGCAAGCCAATGAATGGCTAAGGGATTTGCTGGAAATTCAGAAGACTGCGGGCGATTCTCTCGAATTTATTGATAATTTAAAGGTTGACCTGTTCCCGCAGGAAGTTTTTGTATTCACCCCCAAGGGCGGGATTATCAAAATGCCCCGGGGCGCAACCATTATCGATTTTGCCTATGCCGTTCATACCGATATTGGTAATGCCTGCGTTTCCGCCAGAATCGACAAACAGCTGGTACCCTTGCAAACCAAGCTGGAAAACGGCATGACAGTAGAAATTATTACTGCGTCCTGGGCAAGGCCTAACGCGCTTTGGCTCAACTACGTGACAACCGTAAAAGCGCGTTCCAGTATCCGTAACCATCTGAAACATTTTAAACAGCAGGAAGCTATTAGTTTAGGCCGGAGATTATTGGAAAAAGAACTGCAAACCATGCATCTGCATCTTGAAAATATCGAGGAAACCCAAATACAGGCCCTGCTTAAAATCATGGGCATGCAATCCGTGAGCGAATTACTGGAAGATATCGGCTTGGGCAACAAAATGCCTTTCCTGATCGCGAAGCGGCTCACTCAGGATGATATTAATGCCAACATTAAACTTGATGACACTGACAAAACTCAGCAAACGCCCCTTATTATAAAAGGCACGGAAGGTATGGTGATCACCTTGGCCAAATGCTGCCGACCCATTCCGGGTGATTCAATCATCGCTTACTATAACCCTGGCAAAGGCATTGTTGTCCATCACAATGAATGCCGCAACCGCTCAGTAGTCAGGAAAAAAAATACCAACTGGCTGGACGTTGAGTGGAGCCAGGATGTAACCGGCGATTTTCCCGCTGAGCTTCGTTTAGAAATACTTAATCAACGCGGAGCATTGGCAACCATTGCTTCAACTATTTCAGAAAAAGGCTCAAACATTGAAAATGTCACTGTTGTCGATCAGGATGACCGCGTATGTGTCGACCTAATCACTATGACAGTAAAAGACCGCATTCATTTAGCCAAAATCATGCGTAGCCTGAAGGAATTAGCCATCGTTTTAAAAATTACCCGGGTCAGAGGCTAGCTACCGGAAGTAAACCAGCCGATTCTCTGACGCCAGCTATTCGTAAAAAAATCTTTAAAGGGGTTCGCCTTGTCCGCATAAGAACTTCCTTGACAAGGGACGGACTGTACAAGCGAAAAAAGGGGGAATTCACTAACCCGCTGAAATACCTAATGGAAAGCGGAATTTGTGATTTGTCTCGAGCACGAAGCAATCCTTACGATCACCCGATTGAATCTGACGGACGCGTAAGCGATTTCCTGCGAAAAATTATACCCACATTATTTGTCTTTTTGCCTATTTCTACGCTGTAGAAATAGCTGCATATTTCACTCCGCGCTATTACTCACACAAGGAATAAACAAAAATCCTAAACAATCCGGGTATATTTATTTCTGAGCAATCACCAAAAGAAACTGGCAAGGACAGGTTTGCTATTTACGGCTACAAAAAAGTTCAGCAAACTACGGACAGCAAATCCTCGGCCCCTGCATTAATAATTTCCAAACCCATTTTTTTACAAAACCGCTGCTCTTTATCTGTCGGGTTTTTGTTTAAAACCCAACCTTTTTTCTCAGCCGCCCCATAAATAATATCGCTCATCACCATACGCTCTGAATCTCTGTTTAACGGCACGCCTATAAATAGATATTGCTTACCCTTGCGATACTCTTTAAGAAAATCGGGAATAGCGAAGCCGCCCATCAACTCGGTGATGTAATCAACATAATCGGCATCCGAAGCTATGTAGTTGGCTTCCGGTTTAGGCGTGCCCATCGGTTTAAATAGAATGGGCAGCCTGGGGTCAACCTGTTCCTGGGAAATTTCAAAATAATCACTGCCGTCGAAATGATAAATTTTAAAGCGAAATTGACTGGCTGAAATTCTGGCAACACCTACAATCAGCGTATGCTCTTCATCGGCATAGCTGCTTTGCAATTGCGTATCTCTATTTATATCGATGACATAAGCAGGTTTCCATTCCGCAATCCAACCGTGTATTGCAGCGCGTGACCATTCTGTGTCGCCATATAATTTAGTAAGAAACTGGCCCAGAAAATTTCTGCCTTTTTTGAGCTCCTGATTCATTGCAGCCCTGGGAAACTCATACATAAGCTTGGGGGCCATGGGAATACCGTTGTTCATAGCCAAAATCAAACTATTGCTATCAGCCGGCATGGCCTCTCCCGTTAGCTTATTGGTTGCATCAAAAAGTGCTCCCGGACCCAGATAGGGGACGACTTTGTTTTCATACAAACCGGTTAATATTTCAGAAAAGACCTCGGAAGACATTGCAAACTCCATTATTAAGAAAGGGTTGCCATTTAATTAAGCAATAATTAATCCAGGTTTTCTGATTTTTGGATAAAGGATATAGCCTTATGATTAACAAAAGAATTTATAAATCCGGGCTGTTATTTCAGAAAGTTATAGTCAGTATTTTGTTGTGTTTGTAACAATAACCCTACTGTTAGCAAGCCTACAGAAACATAACAAAATGTTTGAAACTCAACGCTCCACCAATTCAGAAATAAAATATTTAAACTTTGTTAATCAATGGATTAAGATATTTTTATATTTTGGCACACAGCTTGCTTAAAGGTTAATGTCATTAACAACAACGTCCTATAGCGAGGAGAAGATCATGGCATTACGTCAATGTGCAATATATGGTAAAGGTGGAATCGGTAAGTCAACTACAACCCAGAACCTGGTTTCTGCATTAGCTGAATTAGGCAACAAGGTAATGATTGTTGGCTGCGATCCAAAAGCTGATTCAACCCGTTTGATTCTGCATGCAAAAGCT
Organism: Methylobacter sp. KS41; assembly: GCA_002862125.1. Lineage (GTDB taxonomy): Bacteria > Pseudomonadota > Gammaproteobacteria > Methylococcales > Methylomonadaceae > Methylobacter_C. Next base: position 58,344 of record PHSP01000001.1, read on the forward strand.
CAAACTACCATTATGAGTTTGGCTGCCGAAGCAGGTAGTGTTGAAGATTTAGAACTTGAAGATGTACTGAAAGTCGGATACGGCGGCATCAAATGCGTTGAATCAGGCGGTCCGGAGCCCGGCGTAGGTTGTGCGGGCCGCGGTGTTATTACAGCGATTAACTTCTTAGAAGAAGAAGGTGCTTATGACGATGAACTTGACTTCGTTTTTTATGATGTACTTGGGGATGTTGTGTGTGGTGGTTTTGCCATGCCAATCCGTGAAAACAAGGCGCAAGAAATTTACATCGTCTGCTCGGGCGAAATGATGGCGATGTATGCCGCCAACAACATTGCTAAAGGTATCGTGAAATACGCTAACTCAGGCAGTGTCCGTTTGGCCGGATTGATTTGTAATTCACGTGAAACAGCTCGCGAAGATGAATTGATTTCAGCTTTGGCTGCAAAAATCGGCACGACAATGATTCATTTCGTACCACGCGACAACGTTGTCCAACGCGCTGAAATTCGCCGCATGACCGTTATCGAGTACGAACCAAAAGCAAAACAAGCGGATGAATACCGTCAATTGGCGATGAAAATTCGTGATAACAAGAACTTCATCATCCCAACTCCAATCACCATGGATGAACTGGAAGAATTGATGATGGAATTCGGTATTATCGATCAAGAAGACGAATCCATTATCGGTATAACAGCAGCCGCTGAAGCAACCGCGTAATACTGAACAACCGTAGGGTATACGGCGCATATTATTTGGCAAGCAATTCCAAAACATGGTATGCGCCGCGCACCCTGCGATTTCCATCCTAAAACCTGTCTGTTGGGGGATTACCCACGGCATAAGTAGGAGACACACATGGCAGCTCTAACAAAAGAAGAGACCGAAGCACTTATTCAAGAAGTGCTGGAAGTCTACCCCGAACAAGCAAGGAAAGATCGCGCTAAACATTTAGCAATCAATGATCAATCCCTTGAAAAATCAAACAAATGCATTACTTCTAACCGCAAATCCCAGCCCGGCGTCATGACCATTCGCGGTTGCGCATACGCGGGTTCCAAGGGCGTGGTCTGGGGTCCAATTAAGGATATGATCCATATCTCGCACGGACCAGTGGGTTGCGGTCAATATTCACGCGCAGGCCGTCGTAACTATTATGTAGGAACAACAGGCGTTAACACGTTCGGCACGATGAACTTCACCTCTGATTTTACCGAAAAAGACATCGTTTTCGGCGGCGATAAAAAGCTGGCTAAAATCATGAATGAAATCGAAGAATTGTTTCCGCTCAACAAAGGCATCAGTATTCAATCAGAATGCCCAATCGGTTTGATTGGCGATGATATTGAAGCGGTAGCAAAAAAAGCTAACAAGGAAATCGGCAAGCCTGTAGTCCCCGTTCGTTGTGAAGGCTTCCGCGGCGTATCCCAGTCTTTGGGCCACCACATTGCGAATGATGCAATCCGGGACTGGGTGCTGGAAAACCGTGATGGCGACGAAAGCTTCCCGACTACGCCTTATGATGTCGCTGTCATCGGTGATTATAACATAGGCGGTGACGCCTGGGCTTCACGCACATTACTGGAAGAAATGGGTTTACGCGTTGTCGCTCAGTGGTCTGGTGATGGCACTATCGCGGAAATAGAAAAAACCCCGAAGGTGAAGTTGAATTTGATCCATTGCTACCGTTCAATGAACTACATTGCCCGGCACATGGAAGAAAAATACAAAATTCCCTGGATCGAGTACAACTTCTTTGGCCCAACCAAAATCGCTGAATCATTACGCAAGATTGCGGCGCTATTTGATGAAACGATTCAGGCCGGCGCTGAAAAAGTTATCGCCAAATATCAGGCTGAATACGATGCGGTTATTGCCAAATATAAACCACGCCTTCAAGGTAAACGCGTGATGCTTTATATCGGCGGCTTACGTCCACGTCATGTTATCGGGGCGTATGAAGACCTGGGTATGGAAGTGGTCGGTACCGGTTACGAATTCGGTCATAACGATGACTATGATCGTACTATCAAGGAAATGGGCAATGCCACGCTGATTTATGACGATGTCACCGGTTACGAATTCGAAGAATTCGTCAAACGCGTACAACCTGATTTGATCGGCTCCGGTATCAAGGAAAAATACATTTTCCAAAAAATGGGCATCCCATTCCGGCAAATGCACTCTTGGGATTATTCCGGCCCTTATCACGGCTATGACGGCTTTGCCATCTTTGCCCGTGATATGGACATGACATTGAATAACCCTTGCTGGAAACAAGTAAAAGCGCCCTGGAAAACAGAAGAAAGTTCTAAGGTAACCGTTGCCGCAGGCGCGTAATTTTGTGCGGGGCGGGCAAAATATTTGCCCCCCTCGCCCTTCCTTCAACCGTTGTCCACAGATTAGTGGCGCGTGGAGATTATCATGAGTCAAGAAGTCGAAAACATACAACCCAGTTACCCTTTATTCCGTAATGATGAATATAAGGATAGCCTGAAAAACAAACGTGAAGCTTATGAAGAGCGTCACCCTCAGGAACAAATCGATGAAGTTTTTCAGTGGACGACCACTAAGGAATATCAAGATCTCAATTTTAACCGTGAAGCCTTAACCGTAAATCCGGCTAAAGCCTGCCAACCGCTCGGCGCCGTATTATGCGCATTAGGGTTTGAAAAAACCATGCCCTATGTTCATGGCTCGCAAGGTTGCGTCGCTTACTTCCGTACTTATTTCAACCGTCATTTCAAAGAGCCTGTTGCTTGTGTTTCCGACTCCATGACTGAGGACGCTGCGGTATTCGGCGGCCAAAAAAACATGATGGCCGGCCTGGAAAACGCTAAAGCTTTATATAAACCAGATATCATTGCCGTTTCAACCACCTGTATGGCTGAAGTTATCGGTGACGACTTGAATGCCTTCATCAATAACGCTAAAAAAGCCGGACATGTCGAACAGGATTACCCAACGCCTTTCGCTCATACCCCAAGCTTTGTCGGCAGCCACACAACCGGCTGGGACAATATGTTCGAAGGCATGATCAAGTATTTCACCCTGAATCACATGGACGACAAAAAGGTCGGCTCCAACGGTAAAATCAACTTGGTTCCCGGCTTTGAAACGTATTTGGGCAACTTCCGCGTCATTCACCGCATGATGAAGGAGATGGGCGTTGATTACACATTGATGAGCGACCCTTCCGAAGTATTGGACACCCCTGCCGACGGCACCTTCCGTATGTATGCCGGCGGCACGACCCAAGCTGAACTGAAAGACTCGCCCAACGCGATTGATACCTTATTGCTGCAACCCTGGCAGCTGGAAAAAACCAAAAAGTTTGTCCAAAATATTTGGCATCAACCTGCTACCGCCATCAATATTCCGATGGGGCTGGAATGGACCGACGAATTCCTGATGAAAATCTCCGAGTTAACCGGCAAACCTATTCCTGCTTCCCTGGAACTTGAACGCGGCCGTCTGGTTGACATGATGACTGACTCACATACCTGGATGCACGGCAAAAAATTCTCACTCTACGGTGATGCTGATTTTGTCATGGGTATGACCAAATTCCTGCTGGAAATGGGTGCGGAACCAACCGATGTATTGTGCAACCATGCCAATAAACGCTGGAAAAAAGCCATGGACAAAATGTGCAAGGATTCGCCTTATGGACAAAAAACCGAAGTCCATATCGGCCGGGATTTATGGCATTTCCGCTCACTCGTATTCACCAACAAACCGGACTTCATGATCGGCAATTCTTATGGCAAGTTCATCCAGCGTGATACTTTCTACAAGGGCGAAGAGTTTGAAGTTCCATTGATACGCATCGGTTTCCCGATCTTTGACAGACATCATCTGCACAGAATGACCACACTGGGTTATGAAGGCGCTATTTATATGCTGACAACCCTGGTTAACGCAATACTTGAGCAGCTTGATAAAGAAACCAAAGGCATGGGTACAACAGACTATAACTACGATTTGATTCGTTAATGTGTCCGTAGAGACGCGATTCATCGCGTCTCTACACCCAACCCAATGCGTGTATACGGAGAACTCAATGCCTAGTGTCATGTTGAAAAAAAATGCAGAAGGCAAATTAGTCTTCTATGTACCCAAAAAAGATTTGGAAGAAGTCGCGGAATCCATTGAATTTGATAGCCCCGAAAAATGGGGAGGCAAAGTTCTACTCAGTGACGGCTCAAAATATTACTTTGAACCAATGAATGAGCAGCCGGATTTCCCCGTCACCTTGCGCGCAAAACGTTTAGATTCAGGAGAATAATCATGGCCTTATATATTGTTGAAGCGGATTGCATTTCATGTGGCGACTGCGAACCGGTCTGCCCGACCACCTCAATCACGGAAGGCGCTATAGTCTTTAAAATCGATGCAAGAACTTGCACCGAATGTGAAGGAGATTTCGACGTACCCCAATGTGTCAAGGTATGTCCGATAGATAATTGCATACTGCCGATCGAGGCATAAACTCATGAGCAGCCAGGACACGCTCACAAGAGAATTGGCTTTACGTATCGGGCTGGCCGCCCGCGCCTTGCCCGATACTGACGCCAAACGCCTGTTTAAAGTGCTGACCCACTGTGTTGGATTACCCCTGACGGAGGATAAAATTGGCGGCATCAACCTGCACGCTCTTAAATCAGCTCAAGATGGAGAGTTTTCAGATATCGATGACGTTGTTCTGAAAAATGCTTTACAACTTCTTAAACAAGCGGTCGACCTAGTAGAACCACAGGAACCGCAAATTCTTCCCTTTATTGAGGGTGACATGCCCGGTTCCGTGCGTATTGCTTGCGCCAGTAATGACGCTCTCAACGTAGATGGGCATTTTGGCTCCTGCAACCAATTTATGATCTACCAGGTGTCAGCAGATGAAGTCCGATTAATCGGCATTCGTTGCACAAGCATTCCGGAAGGCCTGGAAGTGGATGATAAAAACCTGTTTAGAGCAGAATTGATCCAGGATTGTCAGGTCCTTTATATGGCATCAGTGGGCGGCCCCGCAGCGGCAAAAATTGTCAAATTGGGCATACATCCAATGAAAATGCCGGGTATAGAATCCATTGCCGATATCATCGGTCAGCTGCAAGCCGTTATTTCAGGAACGCCCCCGCCCTGGCTGGCAAAAGTCATGGGTATTGAAACCGCTGAACGTTTTAAGTTTGAAAGGGAAGCAACCGGATGATTACCACTGAGCAAGTTAACGATATAGCGGCAAAAATCGAAGCAATGGGTGTTGATGAAGCCACGGTTTCAGCACTAAGACAGCAATATCAATCTGTCCATTTCACTTACTGCATGGATGATGACCTGCCCAATAACAAGCCTGTCATTGAGCATAAAGACTTCAATCTCTATTTAATTGATGGCCGGGAACACTGTCTATGCCTTACCAATGATTATGATGTTGCAACAGGTATTGTTGTTGCGGAAATCATTCCTGAATAAACGGAACAAATTGCATGCCTGGTCGTAAAAGCCCTGTTAGCACTCCCGTTGCAGATTGCAGTTTATGCCGTTTTCGTGGAAAAACCCTGTTAATGGGGCGCTGTATGCCCGGAGATACCTGTGTATTTGTTGAAAGCGGCAGACAAATTGACCGTTTTTTTCGCGTTAACCCTGCTTATGCCGAAATGTACCTGCACGATAGCTTTTGGGAGAGACGCGCCATAGCCGTCCGTTATGCGCCACAGAAATCATTGACCAGCCTGATTAATGATGAAGATGAAGTGGTTAGACGCGCTGTCGCCTACCGCCTGCCGCAAAGTTTGCTGCCTCAATTGATTGATGATCCCGACCGGGAAGTGCGCATGACCGTTGCTGATCGCATTGCTCCCGAAGATTTGGAAAAACTGGCCAACGACCCGGACTACATTGTCAGATTAACCGTCGCTAGGCGGCTGTCTCCAGGGCGCTTGTTCCGTCTTATTCATGATAACGACGCAGAAGTCAGAAAAGCGGTTGCCGAGCGCTTGCCCGTAGTCAGCTTGGGATTGATGGTTCATGATAATGCGCCTGAAGTAAGACGAATCCTCGCTGAACGCATGAGTCCTGAAGATGCCGTTACGTTATTAAATGATCCTGATTGGGTTGTGCGCTATACAGTTGCTAAACGCGTTGTCCCCGCAGCCCTGGACTGTCTGCTTAATGATCCTGAGCCTGATGTCAGGGCGGCGGTGCGGGAACGATTAACTAGCCATCCCCAAGCAATACTTGGGAATGAGAAACCGGATAAAAAGAATGCCTGATCAACCTTTTCAACTGGATGGGCAGCAGCTTACAAAAATCTGCAAGCACACATTGCCCGGCCAGAATGATGAATTGTTACTTTCCACGCTGCAATCACTCAACCCCGCTTATCCGATCCGGCTGGCCAAAACAGGCGAGGAATGGTATCGCTTGGGTGGCATTGTCGATATGGAGGGCAACAGGATTGCAAATAACCTGATTGAATGGACGGAAAGAACCTATATTGAATGCGGTAAAAACCTGCAAACCTTGATTGATCACGCTCGGGAGCAAAAGCTGATTGCCACGCGGCAAACCGGCAACACTCTGCATTTTGTTGTTCAAACGGGTAGTAAAGCAGAACAATTTGTACAGATCGATATCGATAAAACCCATGAAATATCTGATCGTCTACTTGTAAATAAAAGCAATCCGCCCGAGGATTTAGAAGAATTTATCGATCCACTGGACCCGGAATGTATTGAAACATTCTACATTGGAACCTCACGTTATTCTTACCGGCGTAAAACTGACGTGGCGGTTTTCATGGATGAAATCAATAAATACCATGTCGACGAGCATCCTGTACTACGTTTTATGGATGACTGGAACAGAAGCAGCGCCCTGCAAAAAGCCGTCCTTTCCGATGACTGGATTGTCCGGCCTTTCAGGCATACGGGGCGTTTCGGGGAACAGATTATCAACGTTGAAATCGTCAGCGCCCAGCGGAAAAACGTGCTGCAACTGGACAATGTTGACGGCAAAAAAGGCGTCTCACTGCAAAACTTGTTGACCCGTTTTGACCGCCAGGCTGGTTATCCCTTTGCCTGGTTCTTTTATATGGTTAAAGGAAAACTGGTTTCTCCGCACTGTGGCGTAGCGGTTTTCAAGGATATAAGCGGGGATTTTTCCTATTTGCCGGAACGTGATGTCGCCGTGCTTAAAGATTGGGTTAGCACGCCCTATAGCGTATAGCAATAATATTTGATTTTTTGTCAACCGCTTTGTTATGCAAAGCAAATTTTTAAACAAAAGGAGTAAACACTATGTCAATTGCGCAAATAAAAGCATTCTCTGAACAGGCCAAAACAGACCCTGAATTAAAAGAAAAACTGTTAGCCGTACAAAAAATCAGAGATCTCATTGCATTGGGCAAAGAATACAATTTTGAACTGGATGAAGTAGAACTTTACCCACCCAACGAGCCGCAATTTGTCGAAGAACAACTTTCTGAAAGAATGGCCAAGGCATTGCTAAGAGTTTAATTCGCCCTACAGGGGCGACCGCTGGTTGCCCCTTACTGCATCAATTCCCCTGCTTTGGCGCCCCCCACCCGGCAATTTTAACGTCCTCCACGGCCTCCTCCGCCTCCGCCGCCTCCGCCACCCGATCCCATTCCATGCCCCCGTTGCGGCATCATGCTTCGCTGCTGAGCGCTATCCTGCATCTGCTGTTGCTGATGCATCCTCTCCTGTTCTTCCGACATAGTGCGGCTGCGGGCTTGGTCGCGTCGCTGCGCCTCTTGCCCCTGGTTAATAGGCATGTGTTCGCGGCTCTGAATCTGCTCGTGCTGCTGCTGTTGAATCCGCTGCTGTTCCTGTAGCTGTTCCGGTCCGGCAAATGCGGCAGGAACAAATATAACCAGGAACAGGCCGGCGATACTTAAATGTTGTTTCATGTTCATAAATTCATCCTCATGGATAACAGTAACTGAAAACGGGCTTCAACGCCCGTCCCGCAACCCTCCGGCAGCTTTCGCGCCCCTGAACGGGACGCGAAAGTCAAGCCGCCAGGATGACTTGGTTTTTAGGGCTTCGGCACGCGCGTCAGGTAGATTCCAGCCCAACTCGTTTCTTCATTGCCCATGCTTGCGTTAATAACCAGCGAATCGCCGCGGAAGCCGTCGCGTTCGATGCCCATCTCGGTTACCGGCAGGCCGGCGGCTTCGGGATCAATCAACCCGCCGTCCATACCGGTTTTGATCACGGTTTGCATTTGGGGCTGCCCAGGGCCCCGCACAAGGTAAATACCGTCCACAAGTCCGGTCTTCGCCTTGAAGGCGTCGTGGTAGTTAGCGCCACCGCGCCCGGAAACAGCCATGAAAGCAGAAGAGCGCCAGCGTGCTGCTTCTCCGTCGTCGCCCTCGCTGCCTTCGCTTAGTCCGGGCACTCTACCGGAGAAGTTCCAGTAAAGAAAGTCGGTAAAGTCAGCGCCGGTTTTTGCGATCCTATAGGCCTTGCGGTTTACGGTGTCATAGACGAAAATCCCCTGGTTAACCGGCACATGTGTTGTAAAGCCATTGGGATACTGTTCGTTGCAGAATTTAATACGATCCTTATTTCCTTCCGCCGGACACTGTAGAACCAGTTCCCTGGTCTCCGTTCCCCAAGCGCCCCAAAATGAAACCAGCCGTCCGTCGAAAGAAACGCCCTCGCCAAGCTTGTTGAACGAGGCATTTGTCTCCCCTGGAACCGGCGAGCCGATGCCGACGAGCGTTACAAGCGGTGGCGTTGGTCCGTTCAGCGGAGCCAGATAGATGCCGCCCTTGGCCGGATTATCTTCGTTGTCGAAGCCGGCGAAAACCATCCGTCCATTGGCTGCGCTTGGCGGAGCAGTGGAGCCGAATACCGTGTCAGTTCCCGGAATAAGGGTATCGGTGTTGTTTGCTATCAACACGACTGGGTTGCTACCGCCGCCCGGACCGCCATTAATATCCACGTTCCTAAGATCGCGATAGTACACGCCGGTCTTGCCAACCGAATCCACCGTGTAATTGCCTTTGAAGACAATGGTATTGCCGCCGGTTACCGCTGGCGAGCCTGGAAAAACGTCGAAAGGCAAGAGAGGAACTTCAGGGACCTCGAAGAACGAAAAATCCGGAACAGAACCAAGCTTGCTGGCACCGGTTATCAGGTCGCCGAAGGGATTGGTGTAAATGCCGGTAGTTCCCGCCCTGGTTTCACTGCCGTCCGGCAACGTGTACCTCCATACGGGTTGATGGTTACCGCGGGTGGCGATGGTGTTTGATCCGATATCGATACGCGGGAAGGACGGCGGCTCGACAAACTTGGTGCCGAGGTTGTTGGGTTGGGGAACATCGGTCTTTCTGTCAAGGATCTTGACTATCGGGTTACCCGCTACTGACATGTCGCGAGTATAGACCCCATGCACAGGCTGGTTACCTGCCTCGGAACCGCCATCGTCAGCTATCCCAGCGGCGGTTTCGCCTTCACCCCCGCCACCGCCTTCACCGCCCTTGCTTCTCGCCCTGAACACCACCAATCCTTTCCCGTTGACAGAGGGCTGGTTATAACTGTTGAACGTCTTGCACGGAGGGGTAGTTGGGTTTGCCGCCGCCGGGTCGCAGGTTTTTGTCGGCATGTAATCGCCGTTGTTGACGACGGTTGACCAGTTAAAAGAAACGGGCGGCGCAGCCATTGCCGACTGAACGGCTGCGGCAATAACCGTCAATCCTATAAATTGTATTTTTGTTTGCCAATAACGGTAGTTCATGGATTTCTTCCTCTGAAGGGTATGAGATGGAAACAAAAGGCCGGGGAAACGTTAGCGCTTGCCCGGCCTTCGGTTCTCTATGGGAATTCAGGCACTTATAGTTATCTGCCTCCGCCGCCCCCTGTGACCTTGACCTGACTGGTCTCGGTGACGCTGTTGTTGCCAAGATTCACATCGTGCTCGGCAACCGCAGTCGCCGTCCAGGTGATTGTGGTTGCGTGGCCAAGGCTGATGGTGAAAAGCTCGGTCCAGGACTTGCTAGAGCCCGCCGCGAGGTCGGTGAAAGTAAAGACTCTCGGGAAGGTAGCGATGGATTTTCCATCCGTCTCTACGGCGGTCACCGTGACGGCGCCCGACGCCACATCCGGACCCGCATTCGCGACAGCCACAGTGAATTCCCTGCCCTCCGAGCCGTCCACGATGCGCACGGGCACCTGCAGGCCTGAATCGGGACTGATCGAAACATCATAGTGGATGTCGCCAGAAGCCGTGCAGCTCAGCGGCGTCGCATAGAGGACCGGTAACGGCCAGCTGTGCATGAAATTGATGACCGCGCGCGCGTCGTCGGACGCCTGGGCGAAGCCGCCAATGTTCGACCCCGTCAACGCAGGATTGGTAAAAAGGTCAGGAGCGTTCAGGATTGGACCTTGGGCTTTATAGAAAGTGGGTGCTGCTGGATCGGGATTCGTCACGCCTAAATACTCGAACCAGCCTGGAAGAGGACCACTTGCAGGAATGTATGGCGGAGTAGGCAGCGACGTGAAGTTCGCTGTGCGGCTATAATTATAAGGACCGTTGATGGGAGCGGGGGCCGCTCCGTAGTTCAAAAAGCACTTCTGCACCATCTGCACTACGCCCTTGACCTCTTCCTTGACATTGATGCAGATCTTCGGAAGAACTGTTGCCGTGGCCGGATCCGTGAGGCCCATGATCTGGTTGAGGTAGGCCACCATGTCCACGCTGACCTTGCCCGTCTTGTCGGCGGCCGCGCCAAGCCCCCTGGCCGCAGTATTTAGAAAATTTGGATCCTTCAAATCGAGCGGAGTTGCTTGGGCGCCCAGATAGCCTGTTGTAATAAGTTGCCTGTAGATCGCCAGGTTCTGCAACGGGGAGTCAATGGCGCCCGACGTGACCACGTTATCCGTGACGGTGCTGGTCACCAGCCGGCCGGCGGGGTCCAGGGTGACGCAGTCGGCGGTCGCCAGGTTGACGATGACATCATCCAGCTGCTGCTGAAGCACCGAGACCGGCGAGCGCACCACGCTGGTCCGGCCGAAATCGACCTCTTGCGTGTACGTTGCATAATCTGCAACGACAGCGCAGGTAGCCGGATCGACAGGAATGACGCATGAGTCAGTTGGTGACGCCGGTACACACGCCGCTATTGTTCCAACTGCTGGTAGTGTTACGCCAGGTGCCGCAAGAGGCTGTTGGCAAGAGTCAGCAGTAAGAATGGGGACGCCGGACGCATCGCGATAAAGGACGATAAGATCCCCGAGATCCGGGGCCGTCCCGCCGCCTCCGCCGCCTCCGGAACCTCCGCCGCCATTACCGCCACCGCCGCCGCCACCGGCATTAGGCGGCTTGGCGGCAAAGGCTGCGCCGGAGGCCATGGCAGCGCTCAAAATGAGCGCGATCGCTATACTTAGTTTTGTGGTTTTCATGACAACTCTCCTGGATATGTTCTAATTATCGATCCGGCAATATGAAGTTTTTAATTGTTTCGATTAAGCCTGCCTCGCTTAGTTGGCGGCAAGGTTAAAAAAAGCAAACTCCAATACAACTGGATGCGAACATGATTAAATCAAATAGGAAACACGAAAAACATTAGTAAAACTACGTATTGACCTGGCAAAATTGGATTTTAAAGAGTTTCAAATTCAAACTGTCTTTACCTAGCCATTCCCGGCGAATCCAAAAAAGCTGGCTTCAATCTTCAAAGAACCTGATCAATAATGCTATTCATGTCTCTAATCAAAAGATGCTCTCTGCAAAATAATTCCTTACCATCATTGCCTCCGGAACTGATCCCGGATGCCGGCGCGGAACTTTCGGCTTGCGCCAATAAGCCCGGCAGGCAATAAATCATTCTGTAAGAACACGCCTAAATACTAGATGTCTAGAGCTTATAAAACAATCACTTAAAATAGAGCATTAAAGGGTATAAAATGGATATGAAAAATATCCATTCCATAGGGAGGATGAGGTGTTGGTTGGTGTTATTCAGTCAATGACAGCAAATAGCTGTGAAGATTGTCCGCCTTTTCGTTCAATCCCAATTTCTTGCGGATGTGCTTTCTGTGGATGCTGACGGTTCCCGGCGAGATATTTAAAGTCTTAGCGATAACTTTAGTGGATAGCCCCTGTCTGACCAATGACGCCACTTGCATTTCGACCCTGGTTAACTTCTGAAAGGCGGCGGGCAGAGTGGTTGCATGCCCGTAGGATTGCACCAGTTGCTCAAGATTGCTTTCAATAATGCTGATCAGCCGGGAGGATTGGCGCCGGCCGGCACTTTCTCGCTTCAATTTTTTCAGGAATGGCAAGATAGTTCCCGTAACCTCGCTAGATATCTCATTTTGGGCGTCGGTTTTGTCCTTTTCCCGGTAATTTAGCAGAACCTTGAGCGCTGAGTTGACATCCGCGGTCTCTTGCTTGAGTTTTTCAAACTCTTCTTTAGTGCTTACTACCTGATTTTCCATGTGCAAACGGGCATCAAGCAAAATTTTTTCGGCCTGCTTTTGCACCGTGATGTCGGTGAATGTGCCGACATAATGCGTAATGCGCTCATCATCGCCGGTAACAGCGGTTACGGTGAGCCATAACGGAAATAACTCGCCATTTTTGCGCTTGTCCCAAATTTCACCATGCCAATAGCCATTGCAATGTACAGTTGACCACATGGCCTGATAGAAATCCTCGCCATGCAGCCCGGAACTAAGAAAGGATGGGTTCCGGCCTATCAACTCTGCTGGGCTATAACCGGTGATACTGCTGAATGCCTGGTTTGCGCGCAAGATCGCTTTATGCGTATCTGTCACAATGATACCTTCCTGCGCTTCAAAGGCTGCGGCGGCAATGCGCAGTGATTGCTCGGCTTGCTTGCGGTCGGTGATATCCATCTCAACGCCTGCCATCCTCTGGGGATTGCCTTCAATATCGCGATTGATCACTGTACCTCTATCCAATATCCATGCCCATGATCCAGATTTGGTAGGGACGCGGTATTCGGCCTGAAAAAATGGGGTTAGGCCTGCAAGATGCTCAGCCAGTTTTGCGCGCATGACGGGAAGGTCCTCGGGGTGAATGCCATTTTTCCATAGCTTAATGTCAGGCTCGATTTCCTCCAGCCGGTAACCGCGTATCCCGGCCCAACGTTTGCTGAAATCGAAACGGCCAGCTTGAATATCCCAATGCCATGTGGCCAAGTCAGCAAAAGCCAAGGCCTGGGCTTGGCGTAGTTCGGTTTCCTGCAATGCTTCCTCGGCGGATGTCTGATCCCCGGTAATATCTGTGAGAATGATCTGCATCACTTCTGTTGCTTCGTCTTCGTCTATGCAAAGGCAATCCAGGCGTGCATGAAAACTGGTTCCGTCATCGCGGCGAAGGGCCAGTTCACAATTTTGTTTTCCGCTATGCTGCTTTGCAAGCAAACAATGTCTATGCCAGAGGTCGTCATCTTTGGACTTTACATAGTCGGCGAAACGCCGGTTGATCAGTTTCTCGCGCTCCACGCCCATAATCTTGGCGAATGCCGTATTAACATCTGTAATCAGCCCACCCTCGGTGAGGGTCAGGTAACCAACAGGGGCTAGATCAAAGAATTGCGAATAACGTTTTCGGGATTCCTCCAAGGCTGCGTACGCGCATCGTAACTCCTCGCACTTCAATTCCAGTTCGGCCTGGAGCGTTCGGAGTTCATGCAAAAGCTCATCGACTGATGGCGCGGAACTACCTTTGCCATTGTGTGAATCGCTGGCGGACTTCACCTCTACTCCAGTATATGGTTGCCGGTCAAACTTTTGTTTTGCGTCGTGATTATTGTTCATGGTGTCTTTTTGCGGATACCGGCGGAAATAGTAGCCGGTAACTGAAGAGCTTGTTAAATTAATGATTTATCAAGCGGAATAGAAAATAAATAAACTGTAAATAAGCATAGCTCATAAACCAGCGGGCACCGTTAATGTATGGATAGATAGAATAAAAAAGAAAAATAGGTTATACGATGTGAGTAACAGAATTGCAAGCGCATCGAAACACTACATAATAATGAACCCGCCAAAGAACCTCATTTGCCGCTTCCAAAAGAAAAAATCATGCGTTCGGCGCTCTATCTGACTAATGCAATGGAGGAACCGGTATCGTGATTTTTTTCAGAAACGGATATTTCGTGTGAATACTCTCTTCCTTGAGCGCAAGGATTCCTAATTTATGTCTTTAATAATTTGTCGCCAGGCCGGATGCTGTTGAAGAGTCGTCAATGCCGAATCCAGCAGCGCAAGACCCGGTTCGGTCCGGTGCCAGGTCGACGCACCGGACGGATGGGGCAGCGGGATAGCTTCAGCGCAGTGATTGTGAAAAGTGACGGGATAAAGTTTGCCGACTACATCGTTAAGTTTTTTGACCGGCAATAATTGGCCGATCGCCAGTTTGCCGACCGGCAGGATCAGATCGGGTTTAAGCAAATCAATTTCCGCCTGCAGCCAGCCCGAGCAATTTTCGATTTCGGCCGGACTGGGCACACGGTCGCCGCCTTTGGGATTTTTTCCCGGAAAACAGCGGCACACCGCAGCCATGTACACACGCCGCCTAAAAGTCTCTTCATCAACCCCGATACGCTCGAACCATTTGAACAAAGTTTTACCGGCCGTCCAGGCAAAGAGTTTGCCGAAGCCGCCTTCCTTATCGCCAGGTGCCTGGCCGATCAGCAATATCGGCGACAGTACCGGATTGCCGGCAATGACCGGGCCGGTCATCGCCGGACATCTTAGGCAGTTCGCCAAGGCGGCGCGGTGGTCGCGCATGAGTTGTTCGCGTAAAAGCATTGGGAGTCTTGATCTTAAAGATCAATCTCGATGCCGACCGGGCAATGATCCGATCCGGTAACGTCCGGCAGAATAAAAGCCTGTTTCACTTTCCCGGCCAGCGCTTTGCTGGTCAATACATAATCGATCCGCCAGCCGACGTTTCTTGACCTGGCGCCGCCGCGGAGACTCCACCAGCTATAGGCGACGGTGTCCGGATGAAAATGCCGGAAGGTATCGACCAGTCCGGCATCGAGAAAACGGCTGAAACCGTCGATTTCAACCTGGGTATATCCGGCTGATTTATTGTAATTCGGCTTCGGACGAGCGATATCGATTTCCCGGTGAGCGACATTGAAATCGCCACAAGCGATCAGCGGTTTTTTGCTTTGCAGTTGCCGGCAATAGGCCAGAAACTCCATATCCCAGTTGTGCCGGTAATCAAGCCGCGCCAATTCCTCGCCCGAATTCGGCACGTAAACATCGAGCAGAAAGAACTGCTCGAACTCGGCGACGATCACGCGGCCTTCCCGGTCGTGCTCGTCAATGCCGATATCGTTGATGATTTGCAGCGGCTCATGCCGGGATAAAATCGTGACGCCGGAATAGCCCTTGCGTTCAGCGCAGTTGGAATAAATGCGGTAGTTGTCAATGCCTTCCAGCGCCTTGTCAATCTGATCGGCCTGAGCCTTGGTTTCCTGCAGCAGAATGAAGTCGGCATCGAGCCGCTCGAGCGTTTCGGCAAAGCCTTTGCCTTGTACCGAGCGAATGCCGTTGACATTCCAGGAAATAATTTTCATGCGATGATTCCGTCTGATGGGTTTAAGGTTAAGTATTCAATAGTAAAATGCGCTTGGCTGCTATTGTAACCTTCTGCTTATTGGCTAACCAGACGTTTTCAGAATGAATCCTGCGTAAGGCGGAACGCGGTAGCGGTTCCACCGAATGATGGCGAATCGCCTAACGGCATCCGCCCTACGATGGCAAAATATTTTTTGAGTGTTTTCCGGTGAAAACAGCGGGCGAAAGTAACCGCATGATTGACTCTTCCCTCATTCCGTATACCATTCCAGTACTTTGATCACTATCCGTCAGGCAGCCTTCCATGTCCGCTTCGCTTACTCAGCCATCCAACGACGTTTTTGAACACTTCATCTCTACACCACTGAATACGCTTCTGGCGGAACATCAGGCAATCAATCCCGAAAATAAGGTTCTGGCCCTGTTTCACCGCTGCGCGGCGGAGGTTCCCGCCTACCGCCGGTTTCTGGAAACACGGAACATAAATCCCGAGGAGATTACTTCTTTTCCGGCATTCCAAGGTTTACCACTGATGGGTAAAGCCGATTACATGCAGGTTTATCCGCTGCCGGAACGTTGTTTCGGCGGCAGTCTCAGAGGCTCTGACCGGGTGGCGGTGTCTTCCGGTTCCACGGGTCAGCCGACATTCTGGCCTCGTTCGGTTATGCATGAAATTGACGTAGCGCTGCGTTTCGAGCAGGTATTTTCCGACAGTTTCCACGCCCATGAGCGCAGCACGCTGGCCGTGGTTTGCTTCGCTTTGGGCAACTGGGTGGGCGGTTTGTATACGACCTCGTGCTGCTGGCATCTGGCGCGCAAGGGTTACCCGCTGATGGTGGCGACGCCCGGCAACAACAAAGCGGAAATCTTCCGGGTAGTGCGAGAAATGGCGCCCCATTTCGAGCAAACGGTGCTGCTGGGTTATCCGCCTTTTGTAAAAGACGTGATCGACGCGGGCGCTGCGGAAGGAATTGACTGGCCCCGTTATAAACCAAAACTGGTCTTTGCAGGCGAAGTATTTAGCGAGGAATGGCGCAGTTTGATGTGCCAGCGCATAGGTTCGGCGTCGCTCTGCCATGATTCCGCTTCGCTATACGGAACTGCCGACGGCGGCGTGCTCGGCAATGAAACGCCGCTCAGCATCGCCATCCGCCGCTGGCTGGCGGAGCATCCCGAAGCCGCCCGTTCCCTGTTCGGCGAATCACGGTTGCCGACGCTGGTGCAATACGACCCGGCCAGCCGGTTCTTTGAAACGCATGAAGGCACGCTGGTGGTTTCCGGGGAGAATAGCGTGCCTTTGGTGCGCTATCACATTGCCGACAAGGGCGGCGTGGTAAGTTACGAAGAAATGTGGAGTTTCCTGAGCAAATATGGGGTGCGGTCTCCCGGCGAGCTGGGCCTGAACAAGGAATTTCAGCCGCGCAACTTGCCGTTTGTCTATGTGTTCGGGCGGGCGGATTTCACCGTGTCCTATTACGGTGCCAATATTTATCCGGAGAACGTCACGGTCGGTCTGGAACAGCCGGAAATCATGACTTGGGTCACCGGCAAATTTGTGCTGGAAACGCGGGAAAATGAAGACGGCGACAAGTATCTGCACATCGCCGTGGAACTGTTACCCGGCATCGAGTTCAATCCAGTGATGGAACCCGTAATAGCCGCGTCCATTCGAGCGCAGTTATTACGCCTTAATAGCGAGTTCGCCAATTATACGCCTGCGGAGAAGCAACTGCCCAAAGTTACCTTGCACTCTTTTACAGATGCGGAATATTTCCCGGCGGGAGTGAAACACCGCTATACCCGTAGATAACATTGCGCACAACGATGGGACTCAATGAAAGCCTTGGATTGCATAAACCCAGTGAAACCATCAGGCGCCATGGCCCAAACTCCATTCGGCGGAACCCGATAAAGACGGTTCCGCCTTACGCGGGTTGTTAATCCTCATTATGCCCACATTGTAACAAAGTAGTGGATGACAATGATGCCTTTCATGCGGCGCAATACGGCTATCGCCTATTGCGCCCTATGGATTGCACCTTACCGGGTTTCGCGCAGGTCGCCTCGAACGCGGGGTTAGGCGGCATTTGCATTTCCATGGTGCGTAGTAGCCCAAGATACATAACTGTTCAATTCTTCAGAGGAAATTAGTTTGGTATCTCGGGAGGTTTCTAAGTCGCTTTCATACTGGCTTCTCCAACAAGCCCATTCAAGCCCGACTGCCAACTCGGAAAAGATGATTCGACCAAGACCAGTTCCCCTTTCGTCCAAGGCTTCACGATACTTTAGGACTGAGGCAAGCAGCAAATTTGGAGGAATATAGGTGCGACTTTCAAGCTCGAACGTACCGTCAGAATAGGAATACTTCCCCAGGGGAATGCACCATGCGTATGAGCGCCACGTGAGTGTACGTAATTGATGCCGAAGGCACGCAGGATGCCAAGCAATTCATCTTCGCCCACGTAACGGCGAATAACACCATCTGCCATAAGCGCGATGGCGGTGGCGAATGGCCTTCCAGCAGCAGACTTACAGTTGCGGCCAAGTTCTACGAGGTCAATCAGTGGTTCGGAAAGCAAGGTAGTCGTCATATGCGCTGGATTGTTGCCGCCTAACTATAATTAGGCAACCTAGTAGACGCAAAACATTGCGTCATGGGTTTACCTATTGACTTGTAAAAATTAAAAACCACTTATATTTAATTTGCTTGCATAAATATATGCATACCCTAAATAAAAGCAAGCGGCATGATCAAATACCATGGCACGCAAATCCTATATTTATCCACGAAAAACTAAGGATGAACTAAGTGAAGCGCAGCCCATCAATCACGAATGATGGGCTTCATTAGAGATTCCTAAAGGTACGCGGTGCGTACCCTACAGGGTTATCCTGCCCTAATCTTCCCAACCAACGACTTCATTGCCGCCGCGTCAACATCCAACTCGCCCAGTAAAATCCCTATCAACTCATCATCCTCCAGCGCCAATAACTCAACAAACAGCGCTTTCTCTTCATCATCCGCCTCCAAATACCCCGAATCCAGGTAGCGCAGCAACAAAAAGTCAAGCTCTTTGGCGCCGCGCCGGCATTGCCAACGCAGCCTGGCGAGGCCATTCATTATCCCAGTTTTCTCTGGACCATCAGTTTTTTGGTTTCGGCGATGGCTAAGGCGGGATTCAAGCCTTTAGGACAAGTGTCGGTGCAGTTCATGATGGTATGGCAGCGGTACAATTTAAACGGGTCTTCCAATTCGTCGAGGCGTTCCCCGGTGTTTTCGTCACGGCTGTCCGCCAGCCAGCGATAGGCTTGCAGCAACACGGCTGGACCCAGATAGCGCTCGCTGTTCCACCAGTAGCTGGGGCAACTGGTTGAGCAGCAGGCGCACATAACGCACTCATATAAACCGTCCAGTTTTGCGCGGTCCTCCTTGCTTTGCAGGCGTTCGCTATCAGCCGGAGCAGGGGTTTGCGTTTCTATCCAGGGTTTGATGGAGGCGTATTGCGCGTAAAAATGCGTCATATCCGGCACCAGGTCCTTGACCACCTGCATGTGCGGAAGAGGGAAAATTTTGATGGCGCCGGGATAAGAATCGATGGCTTTAGTACAAGCCAGGGTATTTTTACCGTTGATATTCATCGAACATGAACCGCACACCCCTTCACGGCAGGAACGCCTGAAGGTCAGGGTGCTGTCAATCTCATTCTTGATTTTCAGAATGGCGTCCAGCACCATTGGCCCGCAATGGTCCATATCCAGTTCATAATTATCGATGCGAGGATTTTCACCGGAATCAGGGTCCCATCGATAGACTTCAAAACGTCGTATATTTTTTGCGCCCTCGGGCGCTTTAAAGGTTTTGCCTTCGGTCAATACCGAATTTTTCGGCAAGGTGAACTCAGCCATTAGTAAACCCTCTCTTTGGGTGGAATAACATCAACTTCGCCGGTTAAGGTATATAAATGCACGGGGCGGTAATCGATTTTTATTTCATCGTCAACCAGCCATGTCAGGGTATGTTTTAGCCAGTTGGCGTCATCGCGGTTTGGATAATCTTCCCGCGCATGCCCGCCCCGGCTTTCCTGCCGGTTAGCGGCGGCATTAATCGCCACGCTGGCTTGACCGAGCAGATTATCCAGCTCCAAGGTTTCAACCAGATCGGTATTCCAGATCAGGGATTTGTCTTTTATGCCCACATCGGCAAACGACTGCCGGGTTTCCGCCATTGCTGCGATTCCTTCATCCAGTGTGGATTGGGTTCTGAATACCGCCGCTTTGGCTTGCATGATTTTCTGCATGTCCAGGCGAATTTCCGAAGTGCTGCGGCTGCCGCTGGCGTTGCGGATTTTATCAAAACGGGCAAGCGCTTTATCACAAGCGCTCTTGGCCAACGGCTTTTGCGCGGTTCCGGGTTTGATCAGTTCCGCGCAGCGGATGGCTGCGGACCGGCCGAATACGACTAAATCCAGCAGTGAGTTTGAACCCAGCCGGTTAGCGCCGTGGACTGATACACACGCCGCTTCGCCGATTGCCATCAATCCCGGCACGACTTTATCGGGATTACCGCCGTCCAGCGTCACCACTTCCGCTTTATAGTTGGTTGGTATGCCGCCCATGTTGTAATGCACGGTAGGCAGCACGGGAATGGGTTCTTTGGTGACATCAACACCGGCAAAAATTCTCGAGGATTCGGCGATTCCGGGCAGGCGTTCGTGGATTATCGTTGGGTCCAGATGCTCGATGTGCAAATAAATATGATCTTTAAGTTTGCCTACACCACGCCCCTCGTGAATTTCAATGGTCATGGCGCGGCTGACTACGTCGCGCGAGGCCAAATCCTTGGCGTGCGGCGCATATCTTTCCATGAAACGCTCGCCTTCCGAATTCGTCAGGTAACCGCCCTCGCCTCTTACCCCTTCGGTGATTAAACAGCCGGAGCCATAAATTCCGGTCGGGTGAAACTGGATAAATTCCATATCCTGCAACGGCAAACCAGCGCGTAACACCATCGCATTGCCATCGCCCGTTACGGTATGGGCCGAAGTGCAGGAAAAGTAGCTGCGCCCGTAACCGCCAGTCGCCAGTACGGTAACATGCGCTTTGAATAAATGCAGCGAGCCGTCGTCAAGACACCACGCCAGGACGCCACGGCATTCATCATCCTCCATGATCAAGTCGAGCACGATATACTCGACGAAGAACTCGGCATTATGCTTTAACGCCTGCTGATACAAGGTATGCAAAATGGCATGACCGGTTTTATCAGCCGCCGCGCAAGTGCGCTGCGCCTGGCCTTTGCCGTAATGGGTCGTCATGCCGCCGAAGGCGCGTTGATATATTTTGCCTTCAGGCGTTCTGGAAAAAGGCACGCCGTAATGTTCCAGTTCGATAACCGCAGCCATTGCTTCACGGCACATGTATTCAATGGCATCCTGGTCGCCCAGCCAGTCAGAACCCTTGACCGTATCGTACATGTGAAAACGCCAGTCATCCTCGCCCATATTGCCTAAAGCGGCGCTGATGCCGCCTTGAGCGGCAACGGTATGACTGCGGGTTGGAAATACTTTGGTAAGACAGGCCGTTTTCAGGCCTTTTTCCGCCATGCCGAATGTGGCGCGAAGCCCCGCGCCGCCTGCGCCCACTACAACCACATCATACGCATGTTCAATTATTTTATAATCCGACGACATAAGTTATCCTATTAATAGTGTACGAAACACCGCAATCAACGCCGTCAGCGCCAGCAACAGAAAACTTAAGTTTACCGCCCAGACTGCAACAATTTTGATACCTTCAGCGGCAATATAATCTTCAATAACGACCTGCAAACCCAGAGCGGCGTGATAAAAAACGGCAAGCACCCAAGCCACCATGCAAACGGTATTCAATGGCGACGCCAGCCACGCTACCGTTTGTTGATAAGGCGCGTTTATGCTTAAATGGAGAAAAGTGATTAACCAAAAGGATAAGATAATCAGCGCAACTGCTGAGACACGCTGCATCCACCAATGAGTAGTTCCCGATTTTGCGGAACCAAGTCCGCGAACCTTGGCTAATGGCGATCTAAAATCCATGTTCACTCCTCACTCAGACAAATAGTAATGTGATTAGGGTAAGAACGAGTGAGGCACTCAGTTCAATGATTGCATAACGACTCAGGGTATCCCGGTCAAAACTTTTACCTGTATCCCAGATTAAATGACGCACGCCGTGACATAAATGAAAAAAAAGCGCGTAAATAAATCCCCAATAAATCAGTTTTATCAGCCACAGGCTCATTAAAGCTTGCATTGCTGCGTATGAGCTTGCGCCGCCGACAAGCGATGAAATGATATAGACAAAAAAGATCAATCCGGCGGACAACAACACGCCAGTCATGCGGTGGGTGATAGAAATGACGCCAGTTACAGGCAGTTTGTAGACTTGGAGATGTGGTGAAATGGGTCTGTTAGTGTTGGTTGCCATCGTGTATCCAGTGGTTGTTTTCATCAAAAATCAAGGTGACGGCCATATCTTTTCCCCATCGCAAATGCAAGTAATTTTGTGTCCCTATTTCTTCAGCAAGCGGACAGGTAAAGGCCATACCGGGTTATTCCGGGTGTTACGCATCGAGTGCCGTCTATTATTCTATTGTAAAAAATTTGTGTTCCGTCCCGCTGTTTTGTTTTAAGAAACTATCGCACTCAATTTTCTCGGCATGGTAACTGCAAAGACACAAGTAACAAACCTCATGTCTTTGAGCTTTTTAAAGGTTAATCGCGTTCTTTTTTTGTTATATTTCCTTTATGGTCAACTATAACGCTCCAGTCATTGCCGGATACGCTAACAGTCAAATCATATTCTTCGCCAACGCCATTGGGATTTACCACTAATATCGCTTTTTTAATGGTATAGGGGCCAAAAGCGGCCTTCAAGTTATCACTGGCAACAGAGGGCATCATATTGGATGTCGTAACGTCATCGCCGTTAACAAAAAAACCTCCATTCACCCGGTATAATTCGATCATAGTCTCCTTATCCTTGTCCTCTTTAAAAGTGATTTCATATAAGGATTGCTTAAAATGGGTTTTCTTTTCCGCTTCTATATCCAAAGCATTTGGATGTCTTTTATAGAATTGATCCAATATTTGGGGAGGTATTGCATCTTTACCTAAAATTTCAGCATTAGCGGAAACCGAGGACAGAACCAACACTAAAAAACCCAGATTTAAAAATTTGTTACGCATTACTGTAGTTACCTGTGTTTGATTGATTAAAAATTTGATTATTATATAGTTATATGTTTTATAAGGGTTCCTTTGAAGGAAAAGCCCCATACTTCTGTGCTACTCAACAGGCAATGTGGAGTAAAGCTGATTTATTATCTTTTTCTCGCCCGGTCCTTCTGTCAAAAGCTGTCCGGGAAATGCACTGGTTACCTTACAACAGAACAGATACCCAAGGACGGATCAAATAAACCCCATATCTTACTCGCCCAAGCCTGACTTTCCAACTTTTCAAACGAAACCGTTAAATCGACCATGTCATAGGCCGCTATGATTACGTTAAGTGCTTTAAGGCCGGCAATAAATGCATCTGATATTGTGAACGGCTACCTAAAGTCAATTGACGATATCGCCGCTTGATGCGACACAATCCCATTTGTTTTGATTAATTTTTACGCTGAATCGCAAGCAATTCACAATATCGACCAGTGGTTGTAATGCACCCTGGAAAATGGGTTCTTATTACCCTTTAACCTGATGCCAAGCTGTTAATCTTCATTTCATATAAATATTACACTATGATTTTATTAATGTTTTTTTGGTTTTAATTTATGGCATAAAAATAGCTCGTGACTAAGTGTTGACAGAGGAATCAAGGCTTAACTATTAACCGTGAACTCCCTTTAACTATGACAGAAACTTAACTTTAACTAGGCAAAGAGAAAACTGTGAAAAAAATATTTCATAAAATGGCTACATACACTGCGTTGATTTTGGTTTCATCACTGCCTCTTTCCGTGGACGCACTTGAAGATCTTGAAAAGAAATCAAGCTCGGTTACATCACTTATCAATGCGGATAAAACTCCTTCAACCTCCAAGCGTAAATTGCCGGCCCAAAAAAGCCAGTAAGTTGCCAATGAAACAGGCGATTCAATAACGGGAACTCAACTTGCGTTTATAGCTGTAGAGAAGGGATTCATTTTTCCTGGCAATAAGACGAAGCAAATATCAATTATGAACAACTTCGTTGGAATACCAACAAAGTTAACTGATCACTTACATAAATTAAGAGGTGATTTTCATGATAACAATTATGCAGGAAACTGAAGGCGACACACTCGCCGTCAAAGCAACTGAACGTCTCACCAGTCAGGATTACGAGAATGTTTTTATTCCCCGGCCTAACCGGCTGATAAAAAAGTTCGGAAAAATCAGAGTGGTTTTCCGCCTAGCCGAAAATTTTACCGGTTGGGAGCCGGGAGCGGCTTGGGATGATGCCGCATTTGGCATACTGCATCGTCATGACTTCGAAAAATTAGCGGTAGTGCGCGGCAAAGCATGGGTTGAATGGGCTACCAGAATCGGCTCCTGTTTTATAGACGGCGAAGTCAAAACTTATACGCCAGCAGAATTTCAAGACGCTGTAACTTAGATAAAACAATGATTTTTACAAGACGGTTGCAGACAAAAGTCCAGAGCTATCCAGTTATTTTTATTTACGGATTTCTGCTACCTAACATATCGGGCTGATTGCGCAAGAATTTTTTAACGGGGTTGGATCCCAATGATCGGTAGCCCAGTTAAGTATCTCAGCAGCCGGAGCTTGTTGTAGCTCGCTAGGCGGGTTTTGCTTTAATAAAACAAGCAAAGCAAATAGTACGATATGAGGCGCTTTTAAGTCGACCGCTGTCGCACAGGTTTGTTTACTAAGTTTATAGCCCTTTTCATCAATAATAACCGGGACGTGCATATAACCAGGCGTAGCAAACCCCAGCGTTTGCTGCAAATAAATTTGCCTGGGTGTTGAATCCAGCAAATCAAACCCGCGAACCACATGATTAACCCCCTGCCGGTTATCATCAACCACAACGGCAAATTGATAAGCGATAACACGGTCTTTTCTTTTTAGAATAAAATCACCGTGTTGTCCGCTCAAATTATGAGAAACCAGGCCTTGCAAGTCATCCTGAAAGGAAATAATGCGTTCATCGGTTTTAATGCGTAACGAATACAAACTATTGCGCGGAAGCTGCTTGTCCCTGCACAGTCCGGAGTAAATACCAGCCAATGTTTTCCGGGAGCATGTGCAAGGGTAAATAAGGTAATTTTTTGCCAGTTTATCGAGAATTTCATCATAAACGTCGAGATGCTGACTTTGGTAGACAACGCTGCCGTCCCAATGTAGGCCAAAAACATCCAGGGTTTTTAAAATATTCTCAGCCGAGCCTTTTATATTGCGGGGGGAATCAAGATCATCAATGCGCAATAGCCATAAGCCATGCCGTGAACGGGCTTGAAGAAAACCGGCTAATGCCGTGTAAAGCGAACCAAGATGCAAGGGACCGGTAGGTGAAGGCGCAAACCGGCCGATATAAGGCTGTTTATCCAGCACAATGCTATTTAGCCCATTTGTTTTTCCCGGATTTCATCAAGGGTTTTACAGTCGATGCACAAAGTGGCGGTAGGCCTGGCTTCAAGGCGGCGTATGCCTATTTCAATGCCACATGACTCACAATATCCATAATCCCCTGATTCAATTTCTTTTAAAGAATCATCAATTTTCTTGATAAGTCTGCGTTCACGGTCGCGCGTTCTTAATTCCAGACTAAATTCTGATTCCTGAGTCGCCCGGTCATTTGGATCAGGGAAATTAGCGGCATCATCCTGCATGTGGTGCACAGTACGGTCGACTTCGTGCATTAATTCGGCTCTCCAATTATTCAGAATCATCTCAAAATGTTTCAATTGAGCCTCATTCATATATTCTTCGCCTTCTTTTTCTATGTAAGGCGTGAAACTGAACGGTGATGAAATCGGTTTAGCACTATTGGTCATCCATTAACTCCTATAGACAGGATAAATTAAAACTGCGCATTTTTAGCAGAATAGTCGCAAGTTAGCAAGGATTATTGGTATCATCCATGGTTTTTTATGAGCACCACCATTATGCGCAAACGGCTGGCAGAGCGAAATTCGGAAATTTCTTCGTTTTATGTCATGGAATTGCTGCGTCTGGCCAAGCAATTGGAGGCGCAAGGCAAAGATGTAATTCACATGGAAATCGGCGAACCTGACTTTCCGACGCCTCCGTCCATTGTCGATGCGGGTATCAAGCATCTTTTGACCGGCGAGGTTAAATATACACCTGCCGCAGGATTACCTGACCTGCGTAAAAAAATAGCTGCATTTTATCAACAGCGGTATGGCGTAGCCGTGGACAAACAACGGATTTTTGTAACGCCAGGAGCTTCCGGCGCGTTTTTATTGGCATTTGGCGTCAGTTTAAATCCGGAAGAAGAGTTATTGATGACTGATCCCTGTTATCCGTGTAACAGCAATTTTGCTACGTTATTTGGCGGCAAAACCAAAACCATCGCTGTTGATGCGAACACCCGCTACCAATTAACCGCAAAACTCATCAAGGAACATTGGTCACCAGCCACTAAAGGTGCGTTGATTGCTTCACCCTCCAATCCAACCGGAACGCTTATTGGTCCGGACGAATTAAAGCGCTCAATAACCACGGTTAATAGCCTGGGCGGCTGTTTTTATTCGGATGAGATTTATCATGGACTTGTTTACGATATGAATGCCTCAACAGCTCTCTCATTTAGCGACGATGTATTTGTTATCAACAGTTTTTCCAAATATTTTGGCATGACCGGCTGGCGCGTAGGCTGGTTGATCGTGCCTGATGAATTTGTTGAAGCCACTGAGAAATTAGCTCAAAATATCTATATCTCTACTTCCACGCAATCGCAATATGCCGCTTTAGCGGCTTTTGATGAAAACACGCTGGCGGTACTTGAAAACAGGCGCGCCGAATTTGCCGGCAGACGGGATTTTCTTTATGAGAGTTTGTTAAGCTTAGGCTTTATAATTCCCATTAAACCGGAAGGCGCTTTTTATATTTATGCTAATTGTGAAAAGTTTAGCAATGACAGCTACCAATTTGCACTGGATTTTCTGGAAGCTGAAGGGGTCGCCATAACGCCAGGAATTGATTTTGGCCGCCATGAGGCACGCCACATGCTGCGTTTTGCTTACACTACCTCCTTAGCTAAAATGGCTACCGCCATGCAGCGGCTGAATCGATTTATTAATAAAGGATAATCATGACTGTAAAACAACTATCAGCAACAGAATTAAAAAACAGATTGCAACAAGAAGATAAGCTGTTTTTGCTGGATGTAAGAGAACCCGATGAATTTGCATACGCCCATATCGCCAACAGCGTATTGATTCCGCTTAATCAAATTCCGAAGAGACTGGGTGAACTGGATCCTCGGCAGGAAATTGTAGTGATTTGTCATCATGGCATGCGCAGCCAACAAGCGGCCAACTATCTTGTGCAATCAGGCTTTAGAAATATTACCAATTTAACAGGCGGTATTGACGCCTGGTCCTGTAACTGCGATAGTTCGGTTCGCCGGTATTAACAGTAAGACCAGCACCTGAATTTGCCCTGACAACCCGGCTTTGCGTCACATTGATGTGATCAATGCGCCAAGGACTTTAGAAGAAAGATACTCCTTCGATGATATTCGCTTTATGTTATTATATTGCACCGATAAATCATGAGGATTTGCCATGCCATACACCCAAGACATTGTAGACGAACTGAACATACTGGTTCGCTACAATCTGAGCACTACGCAGGAAGGAATCAAGGTACATAAAACCGCCGCCCCCGAGGCCATTGACGCCACCAAGCGCTTGTACAATAAAGGACTGTTAACGCAGGAGGATGGAGGTTATCTGACCAGCCTGGGTCATGAAGCCGCGGAACAGGCTCAAACAGTATTGAACTTGCTCAATCCTGCCTAGATAATGTTCCGAGGATCCGGAGGGATCCTGCAAAAAACATTAAACCGGCTGAACTGTAGACCAAATAGGCTTGCCGAATCTATCGGCAAGCCATTTTAACGCTATAAAAACCTGTCAAGCTTCAAGTACGACCGCAGCTCTGAGCTTTTTCATGGCATTTTGTTCTAATTGCCTGATCCTCTCGGCAGATACGTTGTAGCGTTCAGCAAGCTCATGTAATGTCGCTTTTTTGTCCGCTAGCCAGCGGCTGGATAGAATGTCCAAGCTTCGCTCATCCAATTCCGCCATTGCTTCCGATAATAAATCCTGCCCATGCCCTTCCCAATTGGCATTTTCAAGCAAAAAGGCAGGGTCAGCGCCGTGCTGCTGAAGATAGCTTTCCGGATAGACGCAGCTTTCTTCCGCAGACTCATCAACAGGCATATCGAAGGACATATCCTGACTACCCAGGCGTTTTTCCATTTCGTAAACGTCGCTGAGTTCAACATTTAAATCTTCCGCTATAGCCATCGCTTCGTCATTCGACAACCACCCGGTATCCTGTTTTGATTTGCGCAAATTAAAAAACAGTTTGCGTTGTGCTTTGGTTGTCGCAACCTTTACAATGCCCCAATTTTTAATCACATACTCGTGAATCTCGGCCTTAATCCAGTGAACCGCAAAAGACACCAGGCGCACGCCTACGTCAGGATCAAATCGCTTAACCGCTTTCATCAGCCCGATATTGCCTTCCTGAATAATATCAGGCATTGACAAACCGTAACCGCTGTAACCTCTAGCAACATGAACGACAAAACGCAAATTGGTCATAACCAGTTCGCGCGCGGCTTCAATATCTCCGTGGTCTCTAAATCTTAACGTTAACTCGCGCTCCTGGGCCAATGTCAACCTAGGCATTTGCCGGACCAGATTTAAATAGTCATCAAATGTTCCAACCGATAAATTAACAGGTAAAGCCAATGCATTACTCATAATATCTCCTGGGGAAAAAGTTTTGTAGAATTCTAGCACTCTCTCAACAAGAGTGCTAATAAATTTTACAGCCGTTTTTTACTCAGGTTTTGTGTATTGAAGCTGACAAATAAGCACCACCCATGAACCCAACACCCCAAGCGCCGATGAAATACCTATCAGCGCCAACGTATCAGCGAACCCTAAAAACAATAGATGGAAGCCGCCCTCATAAAGTCCCGAAAGTTTTTCGACCGGCTGCCTTAATATCAGCATCAGCGCGGTTACAATAAACCAGGCTGATACGCCTGAAATAAACCCGATCCAAAAACCGGTATACAAAAAGGGTCTCTGAATAAATGAATTTGTCGCTCCAACCAATTTAGCGATCACCACTTCATCACGGCGGTTATGCAATTCCAGCCGTATCGTATTGCCGATAATGAACAGCACGGCCCCGCCCAGCATTATATTTAACAGGTTAGCGAAAAGCCGCGTCACTGCCATAATAGACTGCAAGCGTTCAACCCATTGCAGGTCCATCTGGGCAATATCGACTTCCGGAGATTGTTGAAAGCTTTTCAGAAAATCTTCAAGTCCTTGCCTATCCTCCAATGAATTCTTAGGCACAACCTGAATGACAATAGGCAAGGGATTTTTTTCCAGCGTATTAATCGCCTCGCCAAAGCCGCTATAGGTTTGAAATTCAGCCAATGCCTGTTCTCTGGAGATGAATTTAACGCTCTGAACATTCGTATTTTGCCTTATGCTGTCGGCTAGTTTTTTGGCGTGCGCATCAGATACATCTTCTCTTAGAAACAGGGAGATTTGATTACTGGTTTCAAGATTACCCGTTAGTTGCTGAAGATTCACCACCAACATGTAAAATCCGCAAGCAAATGAAATAGCAATAGCCAAGACAGCAATGGTCATAATCGAGGCAAACGGCGAGGCAACCAGACGGCCAAGACTGGAAAACAAGGCGTGCGCATGAAGATCACGATGGGCTATTAATTTATCGGCAAAATTACCACCGGCCGTCTTGGTTTGCCGGGTATCCTGCCTGACAGGCCTAACCGGGGGATCCTTCCTGATACGATTTTTATTTTTCCGTTTCATAGCTTAACTCGAAACCAATTGACCATGTTCCAGCTTTAAGACGCGATGATTCAGCTGGCTAATCAAAGAAATATCATGCGAAGCGATCAACACAGTAACGCCTACCTTCTGAAACTGGCCAAACAAAAACATAATTTCTGCCGACAATTCCGGATCCAGATTGCCGGTCGGCTCATCCGCGATGATGATTGGCGGCTTATTAACCACCGCCCTGGCAATTCCTACCCGCTGCTGCTCACCGCCCGACAAGGCCAGAGGGTACTTTTTTTCTTTACCCGTCAAGCTTACTTTATCTAATGCCGCTCTTACCCTGCGGACGATTTCGTGGTGTCCGAAGCCGGCTATCACCAACGGTAACGCCACGTTATCAAAAACGGTTCTATCTTGAAGCAGTTTGTAATCCTGGTAGATAAAGCCCATTTTTCTTCGTATAAATGGCAGCTGATTTTCTTTTATACGGCTTAGATCCTGCCCATCCAACAATATCCGGCCCCGACTGCAACGCTCCATGGCTGCAATCAATCTTAACAAGGTACTTTTCCCTGCCCCCGAATGGCCGGTAAGAAAGGCAATTTCGCCACGCTGCAAATGCAAACTGACATTGCGCAACACATCGCCTGTTTCAGGATAGCGCTTGCTTACATTGTCGAACTTGATCATGATTTTATTAGTCTTTTACGAACAAGGCATCGACAAACGTTACTGCATCAAAATCCTGCAAATCGTCAATGCCTTCTCCTATGCCTATAAAACGAATTGGAATACCGGCGTGCTTGGCCAATGCAAAAATAACACCGCCCTTCGCGGTTCCGTCCAGTTTGGTCAACACCAGGCCTGTCAACGATACTGCTTCATTAAACAGTTTTGCCTGGGAAAGAGCATTTTGCCCTGTCCCGGCGTCTAGTACCAACAGGACTTCGTGGGGTGCGGATTGATCCAGCTTACCCATAATCCTTTTTACTTTTTTCAACTCATCCATCAGATTTGATTTAGTGTGCAGGCGACCGGCCGTATCGGCAATCAAAACATCTATCCCTTTGGCCTTCGCGGATTGCAGGCCATCATAGATGACTGACGCCGAATCTGCTCCGGTATGCTGAGCCACCACGGGGATATTATTACGCGCGCCCCAAACTTGCAACTGCTCGACAGCCGCCGCTCTAAAGGTGTCCCCTGCGGCCAGCATGACGCTATGGCCTTGCGCCTGCAAACGTTTGGCTAATTTGCCGATAGTCGTGGTTTTTCCTGCTCCGTTAACGCCGACAACCAGAATAACGAACGGAGTGTCTTGTTCAGGTATATGCAAAGGTACGCTGCAGGGCTTGAGTATGCTCAGCAACTCTTGCTTTAAGGCAACTGACAGGGCTAATCCATCCTGCAACTGATGCCGCTCCATGCTTTGTGTCAAGCGTCTGATTATTTCAGTCGTCGCGTCAACGCCCACATCCGCCATTATTAAGCTGGCTTCAATTTCCTCTAGTAGCTCATCATTAATTTCTTTCTGGCCTACGGGCAGACTGGCCAGTATTCCGCTAAGGCTGGATCTGGTCCGTTTTAACTGTGACTTAAGGCGGAAATACAAAGATTCGGGAGCCGGTTCTACATAAACCTCTTCCACTAACGCTTCCACCGGCGCAGCAACCACGCCCGTTTCAACGAATTCCTGTTCAGGCGCTTCCTTTTCGCTAACAGGCGGCTGCGCTTCCGCCCGCCCGTATCTGCTATAAAAACTGATCGCAATCAAAGGCAGCATTAAAAATGCTGCAAGGGCGTGATGAGTAACTGCCGCCCATAGCGGCATGGCTTGCTTAACGCCAATAATTGCCAAGCCAATCTGCATGAACAAAAGCACGCCCAACCATAAACCAGCTGTTCTTACCGGTTTTAGCGAATTTTTTGCCGTTGCTGAAAATAGCAGTAAACTCAGCAGCACAAAGCACAACAACGCACCGGCTCTATGCAGCAAATTCGCCGCCACCTGCGCATCGAATGAAACAACACCGGTATAACCATTGAATAGGCCGCTAAATACATTTAGCGCATTTTGATAATCTGCATTAGGCCACCATTGTCCATTGCATTGAGGAAAACCGTTACAGGCTAAAGCTGCATGATTGGCGCTGACCCAGACACCCAGAACAATCTGCAACAATAATACCAACATGGCAAAACGGGTGAAGCCGACAAGACCCCTGCGCACTTGAACTTTTACATCGCCGGCTACTGCCGGATTCACGCGTAAATACAGCCAAAAAAGCAACCAGAAGGTTATCATGCCCAATAATACTTGAGTTGTTATGACAACAGGCATAACGTTTATTGCTTTACTCCAAAACCCCAAGGTCGCCTGCAAAGCAACCAACACTAACAGAATTAATGAGGCCGTTATTGTGGACGTCCGGCATTGCTGTTGCCGCCAAGACAACAAACTCAGCAATAAAACCAAAAAAACCAAGGTAGCCGCCAGATATACATGACTGTCCTTCAATAGCTCAATAAGGTTTTGATTTGATAATGCAGAATCAGCGCCAGCTAAACGGATATATGAAGCCAGGACGGAAATTATCAGCGTCAATACAATGCTGAATAAAGTTATTTTTCTAAACATTTTATTTTCCACTAACCAATTTGCGAAATTCTAAGCAGATGCATGAGGTCATCCTTTACTTTGTAAGTATTGAAACCCGGTTCATATTGCATCATTAAATTCCCCAGAGGATCTATTAAAAACAACATGCCATCCGGAATTCCGCCATCCCTGACAGCAGTAATTTTTTCCGCCAAGCTCTTGCTGGGTTTAACCCTGATCAACTCTGAATTAAGTGCAAACTCCCTATTCTCATTAGCAATTAATTTTTCTATTAACGCTTCTTCCAGCTTGTTTTCCTCATGAAGCAGGCTCAAATAGAGTTCCTTGTCCTCCTTGTTTTCAGTTCGGTGCAATCTCCATAAAAGCGTATCCTTCAACCACCATTGACTTGCCGATTCCTGTGAAGGATCTTTAAAAATCATAACGACCCGGCGAGTACGTGGCAACTCCTTGTTTAACATGAGTCGTAATTGTTTGGTTTTAAGCAGCGCATCAAGACAGATTTCATTACAGCCCGTGTTAGGGATCACGTTGACTATCAACCAATGTCCGGCAAGTTCCCCCATATTGTCAGCTGAAAATTTATCAAATCCGGTAAAGTCAGATCGTTCGGTTGATATTGGAGGGATTATCAGCCGCCCGCTGTTTGTCGTACCTTTTACCAAGCCCGGATTTTCTTGAAGAACCCAGGCTATTAAAAAAGGAATAATGGTCATTCCAAAAATAGCTAAAATCAATAGCCGGTTTCTTTTCTGTTGATTATTCATCGTTTCTTTTACAACTGTACCAAATAAATAGCGCCGTGAGCGTAAATGCCAGTGCAAACCATTGAATCGCGTAGGCTATATGTTGTTCCGGCAACATAATTGCTGTTGTTTTCCACTCCCGTTTAAAGCCTTCGGCTTGATCTTCATCCAGCTCGATCTGAAATGGAAATAATGGATAAGCCAGTTTCCTTGCTAAAACCTGACTGTCGGCTACCTGCAGGACCGATGGCCAGCCTTTTGTTGGTATTTCAGCTCCTGCTAACTTGATGCCGACGCCGGGAAAACGATTTATCCGTCCTCTTATCATTGTCTGATCTTCCTTGATCTGTAAATCGGGCAGAACCGCCCTGTTCTGATTTAATGGAACCCAGCCTCTATTGACTAATACTGCCTTGGCCTCCCCTTCCAGAACAAACGGTGTCAAAACAAAATATCCCGCCTTACCGGCACTAATTTGATTATCTATCAAGAATTGATGCGCTTGATCATAATGCCCGGCCGCTTGTACTTTTTTATACCTTAGCGCGTCCGCATTACCGTCAACGGCTGAAGACAACTGGATGATTTCAGAAGAAGCCAAACCTTGTTCTTGCTGTTCAAGAAACAGCCGCTTCTCTTCCGCGCGCCCTAATTGCCAGACTCCCAACGCAATTAGCAGCGGTAATAAGCATAAATAAGCCACAGTGGGAGCCTTTTCAAATGTTATTGAATAACCCCTTATTTTAAAAATCATGCATTTTTTCTTTAACCTATTGGCACAGACACATTAATAAACGAGAATAGAAATTTTACCATCACGCACAACTCTACCATGATTATCAAAAGCGTCGTCATTATTGCCTTTATTCTGATAATTCTCAGTCTCGGTTCCGCTCTGTTTCACTTGATTAACCGGAAATCCGGAGAACCATCCGAAAAAACAGTTAAGGCGCTGACCTTCCGCATTACTCTTTCAATCCTGTTATTCGTTTTTATTTTTATTGCCGTTGCAACAGGCATCTTTAAGCCTCATGGACTGGGTGTAAATATGCATTCGCAAAAACCGGCTCAGACCGATTCTATTAAATAATCAAAAACCGGTATCACGACAAAAAAAAAGCGCTGCCTAACAATAGGTAGCGCTTTTTGGGGTGTTGACGGGAAATTACATTAAATAAACAAAGATAAACAAGCCTAACCAAACCACATCAACAAAATGCCAATACCAGGCCGCTGCTTCAAAAGCGAAGTGATTTTCTGGTTTAAAGTGACCTTTCCAGCTACGAAACAAAACCACGCTCAAAATAATTGCGCCGATACAAACATGGGCGCCGTGGAACCCCGTTAGCATAAAGAACGTAGAGCCATATATACCTGAACCCAGGGTCAGTCCCATTTCAGTATAAGCTTCATGATACTCAAATGCCTGAAAAGTAACGAACAAAAAGCCTAAAGCTACAGT
The DNA here is from genome assembly GCA_002862125.1 of Methylobacter sp. KS41. Taxonomy (GTDB): domain Bacteria; phylum Pseudomonadota; class Gammaproteobacteria; order Methylococcales; family Methylomonadaceae; genus Methylobacter_C. The sequence goes on from PHSP01000001.1 coordinate 92,836, forward strand.
TGCAATTAGGCCTTTGATCAACTGATCCCGGTTTTTTGCCAGCAAGCCATGATGCGCCCAGGTAACAGTGACGCCGCTTGATAACAGAATCAAAGTATTCAAAAACGGCAGCCCCCAAGCCCCCATAGGCTCGAATTCCGCGCCGGTCGTTCTGGCGCCTGAGTGATCGAGACCAAGCGCTTTCGGGCCATTAGTCGGCCAAGCCGCATCAAACGAGGGCCACAGCAGCTCTTTAGTTGCCGCTCCCGTGCCTTCACCGCCAAGCCACGGCACTGACAAGTTTCGCGTATACCAAAGTGTTCCGAAGAAAACAGCAAAAAACATGATTTCAGAAAAAATGAACCACATCATGCCCATGCGATAGGAAATACCTACCTGGGTATTGTACATGCCTGACTCGCTTTCACCTGCCTGGAGAGTAAACCAGCCAGCCAACATGACAATAAAGATGACCAGACCAGCCACCATCATGGTTGGACCTATCGAAGAACCATTTAAATAATTTGCAAATCCAGCCAGCATAGTAACTAAACCGGCAGTAGCAAGTACTGGCCAAGTCGCTTTATGCGGAACGTAATAGGCGCCACTTGTAGACATAAACTCCCCCTCTTATTTCACTGATTTTTCAGTATTATCAAAAAATGTATAGGCAAGCGTAATTGTTTTATATTGCTCGGGTATCTCAGGATTCACAACAAAACGCACCGGCAGGGTTCTGCCTTCCCGCGCTTTGAATGTTTGCTCTGTAAAACAAAAACACTCGGTCTTCTTAAAATATTCAGCAGCCGGCCCAGGTGAAATACTTGGAATAGCCTGAGCCGCCATTTCTTTATCAGTCTTATTTTCTGCATAAAAATTCACCGTGTAATATTCTCCAGGATGAATTTTCAGTTTTTTTGTTTCTGACCGGAACTCCATCGGCGCGGCTTGATTCACCGTAGTCATGAATTCCACGGTAATTTCCCTGTTTTTATCGGCCTTGTAGCTGACTTCTTCTGCCGCTACGGGTATGCCTGGTTTCTCTTTTTTAAATACGACATCGCACATCACATCATAAAGAGGAACCAGCGCATAACCAAAGCCGAACATACCCACCGCAACAAGCACTAATGTGCGAACCAGCCTGGTATTTTTTTGCTTCGTATCAATATCTTTATTCATTGAGAAACGGCTTTAATTACCGCTAACACATAAATAATGACTGCAATCGAGATCAAGACCAACGCCGTCAACATATTTTTTGTTTTTAAATTCATTTATCCCGCCAGATGCGCCGCCTGTAAGGCTTATACAAGCAGCGCATTCAAGATTATTTACATGTATAGAGACAGAAAGTCACACAAACCGTAAACAATCCATAAAAACCGCCTAGATATGTTCAGTCGGTATGACTGTAGGAGGCGTAGTGAACGTATGATAAGGCGGAGGGGACGGTAAAGTCCACTCCAAGCCATGCTTGTGAGCATCTTCCCATACCTCATCCGTTACTTTTTCGCCCGTCCCGCCTCGAATCGTATCAATAACGATATACAAAAACAGTAATTGACTGGCTCCAAATATAAAACCGCCGATACTTGAAATCATGTTCCAATCAGCAAATTGAACCGCATAATCCGGTATTCTGCGCGGCATGCCTGCTAACCCCAGGAAATGCTGAGGAAAGAACAAAATATTTACTGACACGGCAGATAGCCAGAAATGCAACTGGCCAATCTTTTCGTTATACATGTGACCTGTCCATTTAGGTAACCAGTAATAACCAGCCGCCATTAAAATAAAGATTGAAGCAGGCACCAACGTGTAATGAAAATGAGCAACGATAAAATAAGTATCGTGATACTGAAAATCAGAAGGCGCGATAGACATCATCAAACCAGTGAACCCGCCCATGGTAAACAGCACGACAAAAGCGATTGAGAACAGCATGGGGGTTTCAAAGGTCATCGAACCCTTCCACATAGTCGCTGTCCAGTTAAATACTTTAACCCCCGTAGGGATCGCAATTAACATCGTCGCGTACATAAAATACAGTTCACCGGCGATTGGCATGCCCACTGTAAACATATGGTGAGCCCAAACGACGAACGATAGGAATGCAATTGACGCCGTTGCATAAACCATTGAACTGTAACCAAATAATGGTTTACGCGCAAATACGGGAATAATGGTGGAAGCTACGCCAAAAGTTGGCAGAATCATTACATAAACTTCTGGGTGTCCAAAAAACCAGAAGATATGTTGATAAAGAACGGGGTCACCGCCGCCTGCGGCATCAAAAAAGCTGGTGCCGAAATACTTATCGGTCAGCAACATGGTTACCGCGCCGGCAAAAACCGGCATGATGGCGATTAACAGGAAACCGGTAATTAACCAGGTCCAGACAAACAAAGGCATTTTCATCAATGTCATGCCCGGAGCGCGCATATTGAAAATGGTTGCAATGATGTTGATGGCGCCCATGATGGATGAAAGGCCCAGCAAATGCACTGCAAAAATCGCAAAAGGCAGAGCTTTACCGGTTTGCAGCATCAAAGGCGGATACATAGTCCAGCCGCCAGCGGGTGCGCCGCCCTCCATAAACAAGGTGCTGGCCAGCAAACTCACGCCTGCAACCAATAACCAGAAACTCATGTTATTCATCCGGGGCAATGCCATGTCAGGCGCGCCTATCATCATTGGAATCATCCAGTTTGCTAAACCGACAAAAGCCGGCATAACCGCTCCGAATACCATCACCAGGGCGTGCATGGTGGTCATTGAGTTAAAAAACTGCGGCTGGACGAACTGTAAACCAGGCTCAAACAATTCCGCCCGGATAATCATCGCCATGCCACCGCCAACAAAAAACATTGCCAGTGAAAACACCAGATACAAAGTACCTATATCCTTGTGGTTGGTGGTAATCACCCATCTTAAAAGCCCCTTGGCAGGGCCGTGATCGTGATCATCGTGATGATCATCATGTTCAGCTACTACGGCAGACATAGTTTATACCTCTAAAATAGATAAAAAAGATTTGCTTGATAACATATAGTCAAGGCCTATTCATCATCATCTTTTGCAGCCGGCATGGCCGCTTGCAAAGCCTGAATTTTTGAAGGCTGTATAGCATCATTCACTGAATTACCCAAACCATTACGGGTATAGGTTACAACTGCAGCAAAATCAGTCGCGCTTAACATTGCTCCGAACCCAGGCATCATGCCTTTTCCATGCAACATTAAATCGACCTGTGCATTAATATCACCTTTTACCACTGCGCTTCCGGTTAAAGCCGGGAATGTGGGCGGCATGCCCTGACCTTCCGCCTGATGGCATGAGGCGCAATTACTGGCGTAGACAGCTTTACCCTTAGCAATCAATTCCTCTTTCGATAGCACCACGTTGGCGTCTATTTTTTCCTGCGGAGCCGCTTTTGCAACGGGGGCAGCAGCTCCTGATGTTTGCGGCAACAAATCCTGAATTGCCTTGGGCTGTATTTCATCACCGGTTTTATTACCCAGGGAATTTCTGGTGTAAGTGATAACCTGAGCCAATTCATCCGCTTTTAACATCTTGCCAAAAGCAGGCATTGCGCCTTTACCATTTAGCACAAGTTTTGTCTGCGCAATGATATCACCGGTTACGACTGGACTCGCAGTAATAGCCGGGAATGCGCCTGGAACGCCCTTACCTTCGGCGCCATGGCAAGTAACGCAATTTTTGGCGTAAACGGCGGCGCCTTTAGAGACTAATTCATCATGACCTTGTTCGCTCAAATCAGGGCCCTTTTTCGATTCTTCTATAGTCTTTTTCGCCCATGCATCATAGTCAGACTGCTCCATCGCCACAACCACGATAGGCATAAAGCCATGATCCTTGCCGCAAAGCTCCGTGCATTGGCCGCGATACGTACCCGGTTTGTCGACGGAAGTCCATGCCTCATTAATAAAGCCCGGGTTCGCATCTTTTTTCCAGCCCAGGTCGGGCACCCACCAGGAATGTATTACATCCGCTGAAGTAAATACGAAACGTATCTTCGTTTTTACCGGCACTACCAGAGGGTTATCAACATTTAATAAATAATGAGGAACAGAACGGGGATCGATACCCGAACCAATCTGACGCGCTTTGTTGCTGGCTTCATCCAGGCTGCTAAAGAAATGTATCCCTTTATCAAGATAGTCATATTCCCACTTCCATTGATGTCCTGTCACCTTGATAGACATATCAGAGTCTTGTACATCATCCAGCTCCATCATGGTTTTTGTGGCCGGTATAGCCATGCCAACCAGAATCAAGGTTGGAATAATCGTCCAGATAATTTCAACAGTGGTATGTTCATGAAATTGTACCGCTTTATGTCCTTTTGATTTACGGTGATGGTAAATCGAATAGAACATAGTACTAAATACACCAATGCCAATAAATACACATATCCATAGAATAAGCATATGCAGGTCATAAACGTCATTACTGACTTTTGTAACCCCTTTTATTAAATTGAGCGTATAGTCCGCCTGCGCTGTTCCTAGCCCTGAAGCTATTAAGATCAGACCTGCGAATAGTTGCTTTGCTTTGTTCACGGAGCAGCCTCTTCGATAGTAGTTGTAAACTCGTGTAAGTATCATATCTTTCGTAATTTCAAGGCACAAAAAGCCTGCCTTATTCCTTTTACGTAATAATTATCACAAAAAACCGTGGGATTTTAACCTATGCCGGCAATCTACGCCAGCTGTCCTTTTTATGATTTTAATTTTACACAAAAAAGGCCTGAGAATCAGAGAATTCACAGGCCTTTTTGTTGGATTAAGGAGTTGCTATCAACTATTCAAAGCGCCGGCATAAGCCTTGTCAAAGGCAGGAATGTGCTGATCCAGCCAGCCTTTAACCATTTGCCCCACTTCTTCAGTGACATCCGCGTCACCAGCATGAAATTTTGTCTGCAAATCAGCACAAATGCCAATTAATGCTTCATGCTCAGCCTTGTGGCGTTCATATCCATCAAAACCTTTTGCCTGCATCTCTTTTTCTTCATGGGCAAAATGCCCTACAACATAGCCGATTAAATCATCCAACTGATCCCCTATTGCAGAACGGGCTGCCCCACCCGTCGCCAAATCATATAATTTATTAAGCTTGTCAAATAAAATTTTGTGCTCATCATCAGCGAAGCCAACATTTGTGCCAAATTGACTAGCTGTCCACGTAATTAAAGCCATACTTTTTCTCCTGATTGTTATATTTATATTAACCGTAAAAAAATTATGGAATACATCCTCGCGGATGTCAATTTTAGTGTAACTGGTTCAAAAAAGACGGCTCAATTCGACATCCGCCGACATCGGGATGATCCAGCACATCCTGTTCGAAGTCCCTGTATGTTGGCAACTGGAAAGCAATGCGGTTTATTTTTCCGCCAGAGAATTCAAATTCCATCGCGCCGCCTTTCGCGCGCGGACTACCCTCTTTAGTAGTAAATAACAAAACTCCAACATTGGCAGCCGGCTTACCCAGCTGATCGGAAAGATTGCGCGCGCAACTCAACTCGTTAATTGATAAACCGGAAAAGACCTGAGCCAACTGACGCGCGCTAACAATAACGCCCTCCCCGGGAATGGGGGTTGGCATGGATGCAACGGGGACAGGCGTTTGCGAGGCTGCCGCAACAGGATTAACGTTTGCAACCGAAGGTAGAGGAACAGCGGTAGCGGGCGGGGGAGCGGAAACTGCTTCGGCTGACGGCGGAGCCAATAACTTCTCTAAACCGAAATCGCCCAAATGATTTTGCAGCAAAACCGTACCCTCGCCATTCTTGTCCGTGGACAACAGTGGAAACAGCTGCTGCTCCATTTCGGTCTTGCTGGGATTTTTCAGCACTGAAACCAGTTGGCGCTCAATCGATTTTAGCGGTGTAAAAAACCGCTCCTTTTTCTGACTCGACTCCTCGAACTGTTTCCAATCCGCTGGCAAATTAACCGGCAACCCCATCGCTTTCATGACAGCATAATCATCAACCGCCAGACACAAACCAAAATCCTTGCTGCGATAACCTTCCATGGTCTTGGGCCGGATTTCGCCGCTCATCGCCTTTTGCGAGGATATATTGTAATTTTTCCAATCCTTGCTATTTGCCAAAAAGTAGTAAATGAACGCATTACGATCAAACTTGTTGAAACCCAAATCCTTCATAACCAGCTTAATTTTCCGGCAATTATTCTCCACTTCTTCGTAGTTATTCCAGTTTGGTTTTAAATTTGGCTTAGCAGGATGTTTTGATTGTTCAATCAGTTGCAACAACTTGATTTCACCTGCGGCTGATTTGATCGGCAAGTAGCCAATTTCCTCCAGCGACAGATCCCTTGCATCAGGAACACCATTTGCCGCCGTCTTTAACAACAAGGAAGGAATAATTTCCGGGTAAACTTTTAGCTCGCCTAGCGGCTGGGCATCCGGGCCAAAGAGATTAACGCCGCCTTCCGCTACCGCATTTACCTTAAATACGGTTTGGTTAAGCGTACCAGTGTTGCCCGAAAAAGTAACAATGGCCGGTAACGAATGCGATTCCGAACTGTTTTTCACAGATGCCGGAGTAGTAGCAGTGACCGACGGACTGTTTTTTGCCCATTGGCCGGCAAACTGCCCTACGATGGCAACGCCCATGCCTACGCCTGTTAACGCCAGTAAATTACTGGCTGCTGTAACATCGCTGACCAAACCTGACACATCAATATCGCTGGTGGCGCTCGAATAAAATTTATAGTCAACCAGGGTTTCCTTGCCTGCATCAAGACGCATCCAGGGCGTCAGCGTGATTTTTTTTGCATCAAACTTGAAATTACACTTCCCAGGCGTCGCCTGATATAAAAAGCCAGCGGCTTCATTATTAAATTTAAGCATGTCATTGCGGACAGTAAAAATAAGCGCTGAAGACAAATCACCCTTCCCATAAGACGGCGTCATGTTGCTACAGTCATTCTTCAATGCATCTCCTTTGAAATCAAACTCTGAAATCAACCGGACATAATAATCGTCGCCATCAATAACCTGAAAACCTGACAGAGGTTGAAATTGATGCGCATTAGTGACGACCTGCCCGGATTTTGCATCAGTGGACTGAGCCGACGGATAATCAATGGCAATCTGCCGGCCAGGCGCGCATCCTGCCGCCAACGCCACACTGGCAAACAAACTGAATTTCAAAGATGAAAGATAACGAATCGACATGCTTTAAACCTTGTGCCGCAAGTTAAACGGCGAATCTAGCTGAAAAAACGAAAATGATAGGACTTACACAAAGACTTTGTCATGCTTTATTTTTATCTTATCACTCCCTGACGGGATTGATAGCCGGCTAAGCTTCGCTCATGCGCAAAAATGCAAAGCAGCTATTATGCCGATATATCCATTCCTGCATTTTTTCCCACATTTTAAATTCATACCATGTAAAATTAACTCCATCTGTTTTTGTAATTTTAGGATGTTGATAAAGTGTTTAGAGGAACAACCATACTTTCTGTCCGCCGGGGCGACAAAGTAGTTATTGGCGGCGATGGCCAGGTCACTTTGGGTAATACCGTCATGAAGGGCAACGCCCGCAAGGTTCGCCGCCTGTATCATGATAAGGTTATTGCCGGTTTTGCCGGTGCAACGGCGGATGCGTTCACGTTATTTGAACATTTTGAGGGGAAACTTGAAAAACATCGCGGCCACTTGACCCGCGCCGCCGTTGAAATGGCTAAAGACTGGCGCACAGACCGTGCCTTACGCAAGCTGGAAGCGTTACTGACGATTGCAGATTCCAAAACCTCGTTAATCATTTCCGGGACCGGCGATGTTATCGAGCCTGAATTCGATTTAATGGCGATAGGCTCAGGCGGCGCTTTTGCTCAGGCAGCTGCGCGCGCATTACTCGAAAACACCAACCTGAGCGCCCGCGAAATTGTCGAAAGGTCTTTAAATATAGCCGCTGATATTTGTATTTATACCAACCACAATTTGCGCATAGAAGAACTTGACGCAGAGCCCAACGAGTAAACGCATGACACAGATGACCCCGAAAGAAATTGTAAGCGAGCTGGATAAACACATTGTCGGCCAGGCTAGCGCCAAACGTTCTGTCGCTATCGCGCTAAGAAACCGTTGGCGCCGTCAACAGGTTGATACCGCTTTACGCGATGAAATTACTCCTAAAAATATTTTAATGATCGGACCCACTGGGGTCGGTAAAACTGAAATAGCCCGCCGTCTGGCCCGTCTGGCAAACGCGCCGTTTATCAAAATTGAAGCCACCAAATTTACTGAAGTCGGTTATGTCGGCCGGGATGTAGAATCCATAGTTCGCGACCTGATTGATACCGCCGTCAAAATGACGCGCATGACCGAAATGGAGAAGGTTCAAACTAAAGCCTACGATTCCGCCGAAGATAAAATTCTGGATATTCTGCTGCCCAAAGCGGATGCCGGCATGCTTTCTGATACCGAAGAATCCACCCGTCAAAAAATGCGCAAAAAACTGCGCGAAGGCGGCCTGGATCATAAAGAAATTGAAATTGATGTGCATGTCGCGCCTATGGGCGTGGAAATCATGGCCCCGCCAGGCATGGAGGAAATGACCAGTCAATTGCAAGGCATGTTCCAAAACCTTGGTTCCGGTAAAACCAGGTCGCGCAAAATGCCCATTAAAAAAGCCTTGCAGTTTTTACAGGAAGAAGAAGCAGCCAAGCTGGTTAATGAAGAAGACATCCGGTCGCGCGCTGTAGACTCCGTAGAACAGAACGGCATTGTGTTTCTGGATGAAATAGACAAAATCTGCAAACGCTCGGAATTGGGCGGCGGTGGCGGTGAAGTATCCCGCGAAGGCGTGCAACGTGATCTTTTACCTCTCGTTGAAGGCAGCACTGTCAGCACAAAATACGGTGCAATAAAAACCGATCATATCCTGTTTATCGCATCAGGAGCATTTCATGTTGCAAAACCCTCCGACTTGATCCCCGAACTGCAAGGCCGTTTTCCTATCCGCGTTGAGCTAAGCGCTCTGTCAGCCGATGATTTTGTCCGCATTTTAACCGAGCCCAATGCGTCATTAACTGAACAATACCAGGCTTTACTGGCCACGGAAGGCGTATCATTGACATTTGCCGCCGATGGCATTCAACGCATTGCCGAACTGGGCTGGCAAGTGAATGAAGCCACTGAAAACATAGGCGCCAGGCGATTACACACCATGCTGGAGCGTTTGCTGGAAGAAATTTCTTACAATGCGCCAGATCTTATTGAAAAAACAGTCGTTATTGATGCCAACTATGTTGATCAACACTTGACCGAGTTTGCTGAAGACGAAGATTTGAGCCGGTATATTTTGTAGCAAAAACCATAGAAAGAACTATGAATACAGCAGATAAAATCTCGATCATTAATTCATTGATGCAAGAGGATCGCGCCGAGATTCGCATGAATAAGAATATATTAATAACAACAACTTACTTCGTTTTTTCTGGTGTCGTTGCTGTTTCAGCTTTTGCGATCTCCCAAAATAAGTCAGAACACTTAACGTTTTACCTAATTGGTATGTGGTCACTGTTTGTTTTATATATTTCTACATTTTTCTACTTTAAGAAGCACCTTATTTATTTAAGAATTTGTCTCGATATTCGTGAAAGTTACTACAAAATTCCGGATTTACTAGAAGCGGAACAACCTTTTTATCCACTGAAGTCTGTTGATAAAACCAAGAAGCCGTCTCATGATTACGGTTATTTATATTTTCTACCTGTTATCACATTTTTAGTAACGGCTGCGAATACATGCCTTTTATCGGTAATCTTGTAACAAATTGGTATTACTATCAACAAAATGCCGGGTTACGCTATCGCTAACCCGGCCTACATAATTATATTTTATAAATCGTATGCGCTTAACTGTAACCCCCTGTAATACCTGGCCGGTTGAAATCAAACTGCATCAGGTATCCAACATTCTTGAAATAAGTTTTGATGACGGCAGCGTATTTAAACTGCCGAGTGAATATCTGCGCGTCTACACGCCTTCCGCGGAAGCAGTAGGGCATGCGCCCGGACAAGAAATTCTTCAGACCGGTAAAGAAGAGGTAACCATTAAAGAGCTTAAACCAATAGGAAATTATGCTATTACTCCGGTTTTTAGCGACGGTCATGACAGCGGCATTTACACTTGGGATTTGCTCTATAAGCTAGGCGCTGAATATCCGCTATTATGGTCAGCTTATCTCAAAAACCTGGAAGCCGCCGGACATAAGCGCAAAGAATCACTAAAAAATTAGGCTTGACTATGACAAACGATAACACCACCCATTTCGGCTTCAAAAAAGTCGCCACCGAAGACAAGGTCAAGATGGTACGCGGCGTATTTGATTCGGTTGCAGGACAATACGATATCATGAATGACCTGATGTCATTGGGCATTCACCGGCTGTGGAAGCGCGTGGCGGTACAATTAAGCAATGTCCGCAAAGGCGAACAAGTGCTCGACCTAGCTGGCGGAACCGGCGATTTGACAGCACTGTTCGAGCAGCGTGTCGGCAAGGAAGGCCTGGTTGTCCTGGCCGACATCAATTCCGAGATGCTGCGCACAGGCCGCAATCGCCTGATAGACAAAGGCCTGGTTGGCAATATCCGCTATGCGCAGGTCAATGCCGAATGCCTGCCTTTTGAAGATAATACCTTCGATTGCGTCTGCATAGGCTTCGGTTTGCGCAACGTCACCGATAAAGATGCAGCGTTGCGCTCCATGTACCGCGTCCTGAAACCCGGCGGCCGCGTTATCGTGCTGGAATTCTCGCACCCTACCGACAAAATCACTGAAAAAGTTTATGATTTTTATTCCTTCAAGCTGCTGCCCAAGATAGGCAAGATTGTTGCGAAAGATGAAGACAGCTACCGCTATCTGGCCGAATCCATTCGTATGCACCCCAAACAGGATGAGCTGAAAAAAATGATGGAAGATGCAGGCCTGGAACGCTGCGAATACTTCAATATGACGCAGGGCATCGTTGCCGTTCACAGAGGTTATAAGATCTAGCATGATCCTCAAACCGCTGCTGATGAGCGCCCTGGAAACCGCGCTCAACAAATACGTGGCTTTGGACCGGAACAGTGGCGTTTTTCTAGCGCCCCTGGCCGGCAAAGTCATTGCCGTGACTATTTTGCCGTTTAATGAAACCATTTACCTGTGTCCTGCTCCTGATTCAATTCAGCTACTCGATTACAGCCCGGATCAGCCCGATACTCAATTAACCGGTTCGGTTTTTGCCTTCGGCTTAATGGGCCTCAGCTCAAAACCCATGCGTTCAATTTTCTCCGGTGAAGTTAAAATCGAGGGCGATATGAATACGGGCCGGAAATTTCAGGAACTGTTCGCTAAACTGGACATCAATCTGGAACAGCAACTGGCCCGCTACACCGGCGACAATATGGCGCATAACATAAGCCAGTTTTTTCGATCCGGTCGAAACTGGAGCAAAGAGTCCATTGAAACCTTCAGACTCAATATCACGGAATTTCTTCAGGAAGAAACCCGCGATTTACCCTCGGGACCTGAAGTAGACATTTTTTATTCCCAGGTTGATGAGCTGCACACCGGTTATGACCGGCTACAGAGCAGAGTTGATCGGCTTGAAAATAAGCTGTTGAATAAACAATAATACAGTTGGGTAACGCTGTCTTCCCGCCATTGATAAGCCATTTATTGATGGACGTGAAAAAGCGCCCATCCCAAACTTGAAAGGTAAGTACGTGATCCGACCTAAATTATTATTACGCCTGATCCATATTAACTGGGTCCTGGTTTTTCACGGCCTGGACGAAATCGTTTTAAAAACCCATTTATTCCGCCCCGTCAGGTATTTAGCTTTTATTTCGCCTGGCTATTGGCTCAAACCAAAAACCGAGTCACGCGGCATCAGAATCAGGCGAGCGCTTGAGGATCTGGGACCTATCTATGTCAAATTCGGCCAGGCTTTGTCCACCCGCAAAGATCTGCTGCCTGATGATATCGCCGATGAACTGGTAAAACTGCAAGACCGGGTCCCGCCCTTTGCCAATGAGGCGGCGCGAAGCATTATTGAAAAAGAACTGGGCATGTCCATTGCGAATGCATTTGCCAGTTTTGATCCTGAGCCATTGGCTTCAGCCTCGGTTGCCCAGGTTCATACTGCGCAATTACATAGCGGCGAGGAAGTTATCGTCAAGGTATTACGCCCTGATATTGAAGACCGGATTCGTTCCGACATCGGCTTGCTTTATGAATTGGCGCGTTTTGCGGAAAGATTCTGGTCTGATGCAAGAAGATTGCGAGCTATCGATGTCGTTGCCGAATTTGAAAGAACCACTCTGGATGAACTTGATCTGGTCAGGGAAGCGGCTAATGCCGCCAAATTGCGCCGGAATTTTGAAAACTCGGAATTGATCTACATACCCGAAATCCACTGGCCCCTGACGCGCCAGAAAGTCATGGTTATGGAAAGAATCCACGGCATACCTGTTGGCGAAATCGAGCTACTTAAAGCGGGCGGCGCGAATTTTAAAGTGCTGGCCGAACGCGGCGTAGAAATATTTTTTACCCAGGTTTTCAGGGATAATTTCTTTCATGCCGACATGCACCCAGGCAATATTTTTGTCGATCTGCCGGATAAATACATAGCCGTTGATTTTGGCATTGTCGGCTCCTTATCTTTGTCAGACCAACGCTATCTTGCCGAAAACTTCCTGGCATTTTTTAATCGTGATTACCGGAAAGTCGCGCAAATGCACGTCGAATCCGGCTGGATACCCAGCACAACCCGCATAGAAGAATTTGAATCCGCTATTCGCAGCGTTTGCGAACCCATCTTTGAAAAGCCGTTGAAAGACATTTCATTTGGTCAATTATTGCTGCGTTTATTCCAGACTGCCCGGCGTTTTGATATGCACGTTCAACCTCAACTGGTATTGCTGCAAAAAACGCTGCTAAATATTGAAGGTTTAGGCCGGCAGCTTTATCCGGAGCTGGACTTATGGCAAACCGCTAAACCTTTTCTTGAAGAATGGTTCCACGACCGTTTAGGTCCAAAAGCCAAAATCAAAAAAATAATGAGTCAATTCCCCGAACTGGCCGAACAATTTCCGGAAATCCCTTCCTTGCTTTACAAAGCGCTGGACAATGCTGCGCACGCACAGCAGCATGCTCAAGCACAGCAACAAGAATTGGCCCTGTTGCGCAGGCAGATGGATAACAATCACAGGACTACCGTATGGGCGATGATTATCAGCGCTGTCATAATTAGCGCGGCAGTATTGTTTCAATAGGGGTTAAAGCTTTGTTCGCATAACAACCGCGCTTGATTGCTTAAACCATAAACACTATAAACATTGACATTCCCAGACCACAACTATAAAATTCCCTCAGCTCGAAAATTGTTTTACCGTTATGCTTATCTTTACGAAGTTTTTCCTGTAGTGTTCGTCCTGTTTATCATAAGTAATTCTTAAATTTCCAAGCGCCACCAGCCTCATCAGGCTTCAATTACATATTTTACATAGGACTACACAATGACTACTGGTACAGTTAAATGGTTTAACGCAGAAAAAGGTTTCGGCTTTATTCAACAAGAAAGCGGCCCGGACGTTTTTGTTCACTTTCGCAACATCAACAGCTCCGGCTTTAAATCTCTTGATGAAGGCCAAAAAGTACAGTTTACTGTTACACAAGGCCAAAAAGGCCCGCAAGCAGAAGAAGTAACAATCATCTAATTGCAGATTAAACTGTAGCCTGTTTAATTCAAAGGCTACAGTTACCCTCCTGAAAAGAAAGCCCGCTCTTTCCCCCGTTAAATCTCAAAACTCTGTCTCGCATATCCCATTTTCAATGGAATGCTATTACCTGTTATCTCCCATAGCCGCCTGTAAACCCCCTTATTAATTTTTAGCGGTTTCCTGCCGTTGCTTTAAAAGGCCGTGAAATTAAAGTCTGCTCAACAGAACTTTCATTAGCCCGGTCATGTCGTATTTAGCCGATTAGAAATCTATATTTTGTGTCTTTTTTACACATAAAATTTCTTATGTTATGCTAGCGTAATAATCAACGTCACCCTAATGAAAGGATGCGTGTTGTTTTAACGAATAGAATCGCTATTGAGAGCCGACCATGACCGAACCAAGCAATATGCAAGCTACCGTGCAAAATATAACGACCGCACTCAAAGACAAACCTGGCGCGCTTTTACCCATTTTACACGCCATACAGGATGCTTTGGGTTATGTCCCTGCCGAAAGCGTGCCGGCTATTGCCAAGGCATTGAATCTTTCCCGCGCTGAAGTGCATGGCGTCATCAGTTTTTACCATTATTTCCGCGATACCAAACCCGGCAAACACACTATTCATCTTTGCCGCGCCGAATCCTGTCAGGCCATGGGCGGCAAGCAACTGGAAAAACACGTAAAAGCCCGTCTGGGTATTGATTTTCATGAAACCACGGCTGATGGAAAATTTTCTTTAGAACCCGTCTATTGTTTGGGTAATTGCGCTTGTTCGCCCGCCATGCAAATCGGCGAGGAAATTTATGGCCGCGTGTCGGCAAACAGTTTTGACACTGCTATCAATGAAACAGGGGAACCGGCATGAGTATCACTATCTATGTTCCATGCGACTCCAGCGCCATTTCGCTCGGCGCTAACGGTGTCGCCGCAGCTATCGCCAAGGAGGCAGAAAAACGAAACATTGAGATTGAGTTAATCCGTAATGGCTCAAGAGGCATGTTTTGGCTGGAGCCACTGGTTGAAGTAGCCACGGAACAAGGGCGAGTAGCCTATGGCCCCGTTCATTCCGGCGATGTTTCTGGCCTGTTTGATGCTGACTTTATTCAAGGGGGCGCGCATAATCTGGCTCTGGGTCTGACAGAAGAGCTGGATTACCTGAAAAAACAACAACGCCTGACCTTTGCCCGTATCGGCAAGACCGATCCGGTCAGCCTGGATGATTATCTCAACAATGATGGCTATCGCGGCTTAAGCAACGCCTTAAACCTGCCCCAGACTGATATTGTTAAAGCAGTCACTGATTCAGGCTTGCGTGGGCGCGGCGGCGCGGCCTTCCCTACAGGCATTAAATGGAATACGGTGCTTAATACTCCATCAGAGCAAAAATACATTATCTGTAATGCCGATGAAGGCGATTCCGGCACATTTTCCGATCGCATGGTCATGGAAGGCGACCCCTATGTTTTAATCGAGGGCATGACCATCGCCGGCCTGGCTGTCGGCGCAACCCAGGGCTATATCTATTTACGTGTGGAATATCCTCACGCCCGCGAAGCGCTGCAAACCGCTATTGAAAAAGCTTATCAAGCCGGTTACCTGGGCGACGATATTCAAGGCAGTGGCAAAGCCTTCCATCTTGAGGTTCGCCTGGGCGCGGGTGCCTACATTTGCGGCGAAGAAACCTCCTTAATGGAAAGCCTTGAAGGCAAACGCGGACTGGTTCGTTTTAAACCGCCCTTACCCGCCATCAGCGGATTATTTGGCAAACCCACCGTCGTTAATAACGTCATTTCCCTGGCCTCAGTGCCGGTCATTCTGGATAAAGGCGGTGATTATTACCGTGATTTCGGCATGGGCCGCTCGCGCGGCACCCTGCCCCTCCAACTGGCTGGGAATATTAAACGCACCGGCCTGGTTGAACTGGCATTCGGCGCTACCTTGCGGGAACTACTATACGATTTCGGCGGCGGCTCGGCTTCAGGACGCCCCATCAGAGCGGTACAAGTCGGCGGGCCTTTAGGAGCTTACTTGCCTGAATCACAATTTGATACGCCATTGGATTATGAAGCTTTCGCCGCAATTTGGGCGGTTCTGGGGCATGGCGGAGTAGTAGCTTTTGACGACACTGTCGACATGGCTGAAATGGCGCGTTACAGCATGGAGTTTTGCGCAATCGAATCCTGCGGTAAATGCACGCCCTGCCGCATTGGTTCCACCCGAGGCGCTGAACTCATGGATGACATTATCAAAAGACGCGACATGAATAAAAACATTCCACTGTTACGCGATCTTTGCAATACCCTACTAAACGGTTCGCTATGTGCATTAGGCGGCATGACTCCCTATCCAGTGCTGAGCGCTTTAAATCATTTCCCGGAAGATTTCGGGATAGATGATAAAGCCAACGCAGCCTGATAATGACACGAGGATTCAATCATGAGCATCAATAAAGAACAAGATTTTGGCACACCTGCCAGCACCAGCGCCCAGTTAGTCACTCTGGAAATTGATGGTTTTAAAGTCACCGCCCCGGCAGGAACTTCCATTATGCGGGCAGCGGCAAGCATCGGCATTGACATCCCTAAGTTGTGCGCAACAGACAGCATTGAGCCGTTCGGCTCGTGCCGGCTTTGCGTTGTTCAGATTGAAGGCGGCCGCGGCATGCCGGCTTCCTGCACTACCCCCGTGTCAGAAGGCTTGAAAGTTGTTACGCAAAATCAGAAACTGGCTGATGTCCGCCGCGGCATTATGGAACTTTATATTTCCGATCACCCGCTCGATTGCTTGACCTGTTCAGCCAATGGCGATTGCGAACTGCAAGATATGGCCGGGGCGGTGGGTTTGCGCGAAGTGCGTTACAATCCCGTTGAGACGCATCTTAATGCGGTCAAGGATGAAAGCAATCCTTACTTTAGTTTTGATCCCAGCAAATGTATCGTCTGTTCGCGTTGCGTCAGAGCCTGCGAAGAAACCCAAGGAACCTTTGCCTTAACCATTGATAGCCGCGGCTTTGATTCCAAAGTTTCACCTAGTCAAAATCAAGCGTTCATGGATTCCGAATGCGTATCCTGCGGAGCATGCGTCCAAGCCTGCCCAACCGCAACCCTGATGGAAAAGTCGGTGATCGACAACGGTCAGCCGGAACATGCGATCATAACCACCTGTGCTTATTGCGGAGTCGGCTGCTCCTTCCGGGCGGAAATGAAAGGCGAGCAAGTTGTCCGCATGGCGCCGCATAAAGACGGCAAGGCCAATCACGGTCACTCCTGTGTCAAAGGCCGTTTTGCGTTTGGTTACGCCACTCATAAAGACCGCATCACCAAGCCCATGATCCGCGCCAGCATTAAAGACGCATGGCAGGAAGTCAGCTGGGAAGAAGCCATTAATCATGCCGCCTCGGAATTGAAACGCATACAGGCAAAATACGGTAAAGATTCTATCGGCGGCATTACCTCTTCCCGTTGCACCAACGAAGAAGTCTACATCATGCAAAAACTGATACGCGCTGGTTTCGGCAATAATAATGTCGATACCTGCGCGCGGGTTTGCCATTCCCCCACCGGTTACGGACTTAAACAGACTTTTGGCGAATCATCAGGCACTCAGGATTTTGACTCGGTTATGAAAGCCGATGTCATTATGGTGATCGGCGCCAACCCAACGGACGGGCATCCTGTTTTCGGCTCATTCATGAAAAAGCGCCTTCGCGAGGGGGCAAAATTGATAATCGTCGACCCGCGTGAAATCGATCTGGTCAGAAATTCACCGCATGTCCATGCCGATTTTCATTTGAAATTGCGCCCCGGTACTAATGTCGCCTTGATCAATGCCTTGGCTCATGTCATCGTAACAGAACAGCTGATGGATGAAGCCTTTGTAAATGAGCGTTGCGATGTCTTCTCATTTGCAAAATGGGAAACGTTTATCGCCCAGGAGCATAACTCGCCCGAGGCGACAGAATCCATAACAGGCGTTGCCGCCGCTGATGTGAGAGCGGCGGCAAGACTCTATGCCACCGCCGGTAATTCCGCAATTTATTATGGCTTGGGCGTCACCGAGCACAGCCAGGGCTCCACTTCGGTTATCGGCATAGCCAATCTGGCTATGGCTACGGGCAATTTGGGACGTGTCGGCGTTGGCGTAAATCCTTTACGCGGGCAGAATAATGTTCAGGGTTCTTGCGATATGGGCTCTTTCCCGCATGAGTTTCCCGGCTACCGGCATGTTTCCGATCCGGCCACGCACCAATTGTTCGAAAACGCATGGCAGGCTGAATTGAGCTCGGAACCCGGCTTGCGGATTCCCAATATGTTTGATGCGGCGCTGGATAAAAGCTTTATGGGGCTGTACTGCGAAGGCGAGGACATAGCCCAGTCAGACCCGGATATTCAGCATGTGCACAGCGCCTTGCGTTCAATGGAATGTGTCATTGTTCAGGATCTATTCCTCAATGAAACGGCAAAATTCGCTCACGTCTTTTTTCCGGGCTCATCCTTTTTAGAAAAAAACGGCACATTTACCAATGCTGAACGGCGCATATCGCCGGTGCGCAAAGTCATGAGCCCATTAGCCGGTTATCAGGACTGGGAAGTGACCCAAAAGCTGGCGAATGCTATGGGCTACCCGATGAATTACAGTCATCCATCGGAAATCATGGCTGAAATAGCCAGCCTTACGCCAACTTTTGCCGGCGTCAGTTATGAAAAAATCGACCAGCTGGGCAGCATACAATGGCCGTGCTATGATGAAGCATCGGCAGGCACGCCGATCATGCATGAACAATCCTTTATGCGCGATAACGGCAAAGGCTTGTTTATGCTAACCGAATATGTCGCCACGCACGAACGCACCAGCCGTAAATTCCCGTTAATTTTGACCACGGGACGCATATTGTCGCAATACAATGTCGGCGCTCAAACTCGCCGCACTGACAATGTTGCCTGGCACTCTGAGGATCGCCTGGAAATCCATCCGCATGATGCTGAAGACCGCGGCTTAAAAACCGGCGATTGGGTAGGCATTCAAAGCCGCGCCGGTGAAACCGTATTGCGCGCCTTGATTAGCGAGCGCGTTCAACCCGGCGTGGTGTACACCACCTTCCACTTCCCGGAATCGGGCGCCAATGTCATCACGACCGATAACTCTGATTGGGCGACCAATTGCCCGGAATACAAGGTAACCGCCGTGCAAGTCAGTAAAGTCAGCCAACATTCTGAATGGCAGGAAAATTACCAGGCCTTTACGGAAACCCAGCTGGATCTGCTCGAACAAGGCATCAATAATGGCTAACGACGCTGCCGCCGCAGTGTCGCCATCAAGCGCCGCCGCGCCGCAACCGTTGCCATTGGAATTAGGCTGGCCCAGCTATCAACAGAGCAACGTTGACCGCTGGCGAGGCGGATTGCATGAACGAAAACAAGACTATATAGCCGAGGAAGCGCCTGTTTCATTGGTTTATAATGGGATACCCCATGTTGTTATGCTGGCGACGCCGACCGATCTTGAGGAATTTGCCTTAGGTTTCAGCATTACCGAAGGCATCATTAAAAGTCCGCATGAATTATTATCCGCGCGGGTTTATAACCGCTCCAACGGCATTGAAGTACAGCTAAAAATTCCGGATCACCGTTTTCAATGCCTGACGGATAAGGGCCGTAACCTGACCGGCCGTACCGGTTGCGGTCTATGCGGCGCGAGTACCTTAAGACAAGCCATCCGTCAACCCGCTCCTGTTAAAGGGGACTTAAGCCTATCCGCTGATGATTTGCATGACGCTTTAACAAATCTCAAAAAACACCAGAAACTCAACCAATTAACCGGCGCCGTCCATGCAGCTGCCTGGGCGGCTCCAGGACAAGGCATATTAAATATCAGGGAAGATGTAGGACGGCATAACGCGCTGGATAAATTGATAGGGTTTTTATTGCGCACCGGCAAGGACTTATCCGCCGGCTTTGTAATTGTTACCAGCCGGGCCAGTTATGAAATGGTTCAAAAAACCGCATGGGTCGGGATTACCCTGCTTGCAGCCGTTTCCGCGCCTACCGGTCTGGCCATACGCCTGGCTAATGAGACAGGTCTCACCTTAATCGGTTTTGCCCGTGATGATCAGCATGTGATATATACCCATCCGCAACGCTTAACCCATAGTAA
This sequence comes from Methylobacter sp. KS41, assembly GCA_002862125.1. Taxonomy (GTDB): domain Bacteria; phylum Pseudomonadota; class Gammaproteobacteria; order Methylococcales; family Methylomonadaceae; genus Methylobacter_C. The sequence continues at coordinate 112,740 of PHSP01000001.1, forward strand.
CTATCTTATTTGATTAACGATGAAAATAGAAAGACTGATCAAAATGGCCAATGATATTGGTGATTTTTTTAACGCCGAGAGCAATAAAGAAATCGCCGCTGAAGGAGTAACAAAACATATTTTAAGATCATGGGATCCAAGAATGCGCCGGGATATTATTGCCTATTGCCGTCAGGATGGCGCTGGCTTAAGCGAGCTGGTTAAAACAGCAATATCCAGACTTGAACGGGTCTAACGTTATTAACGCCACTGGAATTAAGCGGCCAAAGCACCAGCCGCAAACCATAATGCGAAACAACGCAATGGAGGAGCTATCTTGTTCCGCTTAAAGCAAACCTGCGCCATCCTTCGAAATGGCTCTTCCGGGCGTATCGAAGCGTACACAGAATATTTCTTCATTAGCAAAGCACTTCAGCTAGTACCGTCATGAACAGCAAGACATGACAGATATTGAAGAACCTTTGCAGGGGCGAATTCATTCGCCCCAGGCGATTAAAATCGCCCCACCCTCACCAACTTGCAAAACTCATCCGTTTTAAAAAAATCGCATCAATTCACCCCATGCATCTGCAAATGCCTTATTATTAGCGCATTAAAACAACAAGCCCAAAAACCATACTAAAAATAATGAGCTATCCTTCAGAAGCGAAAACAGACCGGAGTTTATTCCTGATAGTATTATTTGCCGGAACTTTATTTATCAGCGCCTCGCTGATGTTTATTCTGCAACCCTTGTTCGGAAAGCTGTTATTACCCCTGCTCGGGGGCTCGCCGGCAGTATGGAACACCTGCATGGTGTTTTACCAAAGCATTTTGTTTCTCGGTTACCTTTATGCGCACGCCATTTCCACTCGCTTTAATCAACACAGCCAAATCCGGATACATGCCGCCGTCATCCTTATCAGTTTCCTGGCCCTGCCGGTTGCCTTGCCCGAAAACACCGTTCCGCCAACTGAAAGCAATCCGACATTCTGGCTGCTCTGGACTTTATTTCTGGCAATAGGCCTCCCTTATTTCGTGGTGTCAACCACAGCCCCGCTGATACAAAAATGGTTTGCCAATATCGGCCACCATACCAGCCATGATCCTTACTATCTCTATGCCGCCAGCAATACGGGCAGTCTGATTGCTTTACTGAGTTACCCTTTTCTGCTTGAACCGGCTATTGGACTGGCCAATCAAAAAATGTACTGGAGCGTTGGCTACCTGATATTGTCCATTCTTATAGCGGGCTGTGCCTATGTATTGTGGAAAACCAGGAAAAATCCGGTTAGCATTGAAGAAAGCGCTCCCCTGGAAAAAATCAGTCTCTCCCGCAAATTGCACTGGCTGGCTTTGGCCTTCGTCCCATCCAGCCTGTTGTTAGGCCTGACCAACTTTATCAGCACGGATATCGCCTCCGTACCGTTACTATGGATTATCCCGTTAACCTTATATTTACTGTCTTTTGTTATCGTTTTTTCAAAGTGGAACGACAACATACATCCGGTAATGGTCAAGCTGCAGCCTATTGTATTACTGCCATTCATAGCTTACGCATTCATAAACCCGGCAGATTTGCCTTATTGGGCATATCTGTTCCTGCACCTGCTCGCTTTTTTCTTTGCCGTGATGGTCTGTCATGGCGAACTTGCCAAGGACAGACCTCATACGCAGTATTTAACAAACTTTTATCTGATCATGTCTTTTGCAGGCATGCTGGGCGGCATGTTCAATACCTTTGTCGCGCCTTTCATTTTCAATGGCATCTATGAATATCCGATCATGATCGTCGCGGCGCTGTTACTGCGTCCCTGGCCGGAGGCGTCATTCAAAAAGGGCTTGCTTGTGCAAATTTCAGCCCCTGCCCTGCTGATCATTACCGGCTTTATTCTTTATGCGAGCGTCAATAATTTGCTCCGGTATTTTGACGTGCTTGTCATCAGTTTAATTGCCTTGACACTATTAACTTATTTACTCAGGGCAAAACCGGCTGCTTTCGCCTTAATGACAGGCGCGATCATTTTTCTTGCCCTGGGACTGCATGGACTGTCATCTCACACCCTTTATCAGGGGCGCACGTTTTTTGGCGTTCTTGCCGTACGTGAAAGCATGTTGACCGATGAACATAATCAACCCGAAAAATACCATGAACTCTTTCACGGCACCACTAAACATGGGGCGGAGCGTCTGCCTGCAAACCTGGCAAAAATACCATTAACCTATTACAGCCGCCCTGGACCCATGGGGCAACTGTTTAAAGAATTTGATAACTCTAATCAAAACTGGACTATTGGCGTAGTCGGGCTAGGCGCAGGCGCTTTAGCGTGTTATTCCAAGGAACGGCAAAACTGGACATTGTATGAAATTGACCCTTTAGTTGTAGACATTGCCGGCAATCCCGCTTACTTCAATTACCTGAAACTATGCACCCATAACACCACAATACGCGTAGGCGATGCCCGCTTGTCATTGGAAAAAGAACCGGATCAAAAGTTTGATTTATTAGTAATGGATGCCTTTAGCTCGGACTCAGTGCCGACGCATTTGCTGACTCAAGAGGCGCTGGAGCTTTATTTCAAAAAACTGAAACCAAATGGCATACTGGCTTTTCATATCACTAATCGCCATCTGTTGCTAAAAAAAGTCTTATCCATTCATTCCGAGAATTTACATTTTCCGGCGCTTATAGAAGAGTTTAAACCTCAGCAGGAGTTACCGCTGGTCGTTGCGACGGATTGGGTAGTCATGGCGAAGAATCCTGAAACACTGTCGCCTCTGAGCCAGAGCCGCCTGGGTAACTGGCAAAAAATGCCGTTATATTTCGATATGAAACCCTGGACGGATGACTTCACCAATATAATCAGCATCTGGAAGTAGAAACCGGCATATTCCTAATGAACAACATACTAAAAGTTCTGTGAATTCATCAATCAACGAGGCGCTCCAACTGTAGCCGAAGAGCTCAAGAAGATGGGCATCCTCGCTACAGGGGCCGAGTCAATTCATGCATGTTCATAAATTTCGATGGCTTTACCAAGGATTAGTCTCTATAATGCACAAGTTATTAAATAGTTCTGCGCTCCGGACGCAAGGCTTCTATTTAATAAAATTTGCATGTTAATCAGCACTTTTCAGAAATTCCAGCCGTTTTTTTCCTTATCGTGCCAGGTATGATTTGCAATAAAATATTTACATTCATTTATTGAGGAAGTTACATGGCAACAGGTATTGTTAAGTGGTTTAACGAATCCAAAGGGTTTGGTTTTATTTCTCCGAGCGATGGCAGCGCGGATGTTTTTGTACACTTTTCCGCAATTGCGAGCGACGGCGGCTACCGCACTCTGGCTGAAGGCCAGTCGGTCAAATACGAAGTGGAATCAGGCGCCAAAGGCCCGCAAGCTTCAAACGTAACCAAAGCGTAAGCTAAAACGTTACCTATCAACACTCAACTTCGCCTGAATTACCACGCGGGGTTGCGGCAAAACCGGCTTATCCGGTCAATCAACTCACCCCATTAATTTAGGATATGTCTTTTGAAACGACTTTTTGTAGGAAACTTACCTAGCGACGCCACTGAGGCAAGTGTTCAAGCTTTATTTTCAGAATACGGTAAAGTCCGCTCCATTCAACTTGTTGCCGATATATTTAGCGGTAAATGCCGGGGCTTCGGCTTTATCGGAATGGAAGGCCACGAAGCCAGGGCGGCTATTGCAGCGCTTGACGGCAACTTATATTGCGGAAAGCCTTTAAAAGTTAAATTTGAAGAGCCCGCTACCGGTAAAAATGGCAGACGCCATTAATAACATTTCCCTCTGGCTGATTACTCACCGTCAATAGATATACAGCTATCCGGATAAATTTTGTCTATCCTGCGCGGGCTTGCCTCGCGCCTTAGCTTTAAAGGCAAGCTGCAAGCCCTGCAAAAAATATCCTTATCCCTGTAGCAGCAGCGAAAAATTAAACATTTCTGTTCAGCTATAGCGCCTCGACGACTCGCCGCGAACGGAGAAAAGTAAATAGCTTCAACACAAACAACGTTCGATCCGGCCTTTCGGCTATTTTCGCCCCCCTATCTGATTCTTCCTTCCCTGATTTCATGATCACATATTCCACGGCTCTTTTTTACGCCATGGCATTGGATACCCCCTTCCAGGCTAGCATGACGGAATTGAGCATAATCTGACAAAGTAGAAGCCAGCTCTATGTGAATCGTTGCAAGCAATAAGGTTTCCCACTGTAAATCACATAGGGCCGCATTGAATACTAACTCCTGATTGTAATAATGAGTCTCGTAACTGGCTAATGTCACTGATAAACCTTGATTTTAGAAGCTTTTGCTTTATTATACAGACTAGGTTATTTTGCATTTATTGGCTGTTATGACTTCTAATTCCGCTCCTTTTATGGGATTTGCAAGTTCCTCATTTACCAAGGATTTTAACCGGCATAGCTTGTAGTTAATTAAATTGAAACAAATCAAATCTATACTACAATGCTGACAGTTTTTATTCCTTTATTTAATAAACCACGGTAATAAATCAAGTGCATCAAAATGGATTTGTACGTCCACACCATTCCAAAATGCAGGTCTTGAGCCGCATGCTTGACCTTGCTTTGATTGTAGCCACATTGTATGCGTCATTAAGTGTGTATAACATTCGCCTTGATCGCGAATACTTGCTGCCTTGCCTAATAGTTATAGCACTATTCAGTATTTTCGCTGAAAACAACGAGCTTTATCAGGGCTGGCGCGGAGCGCCTATGTTCGACGAGGCACTCAGCATAGTGTATTCCTGGATGGGCGCCTTTACTTTAATAGTCAGCGGCGCCTACCTTTATAACCCCGAATACGATTATTCTTTAGAAGGCATAGAATTATGGCTGCCGCTTGCCCCAACCAGCATCATCCTGAACCACACCATCCAACGCACTTGTTTATCCTACTTTAGAAAACATGGACTTAACACTAGGAGTTACGCCATACTCGGAGCCAATCCCCTAGGACTTAGACTCAAAACCGCATTATCCGAAATGCCTTGGTTAGGTTATCGATTTGTTGGCTTTTATGATGACCGTGCTGAAAGTACAGACAGGCGATCAGATCAACAACAAATTGGTGATAACCTAAAAACCACGCTATCAGAAATGCCCTTGTTAGATTATCGATTTGTTGGTTTATATGATAACCGTGCTAAATGTAAAGACAGGCGGTTAGGTCACCAACATATTGGGGATATAGCGGGTAGATTTCAACAACTGCTTGAAAAATCGAAAGCAGGCGAAATCGACCATGTCTACATTACCCTGCCCTTGTGCGCCGAAAAGCGCATCAATACCCTTATTCAACAACTGGCCGACAGCACCGTCTCCGTAAACATCGTGCCCGATTTCTTCACATTTAACCTGATCCAGTCTAAATGGAGCAATATTCAAGGCATACCCGTCGTCAGCGTTTTCGACACCCCGTTTAATGCCCTCGACGGTGTTGCAAAACGTATTGAAGATCTTGTTATGTGCATGATCATATTGCCGCTTATCGCCATTCCCATGCTGGTCATCGCCATTGCCGTCAAATTGACCTCGCCTGGCCCTGTTATTTTCAAACAGCAACGCTATGGCGTTAAAGGTGAAAAAATTGAAGTATGGAAATTCCGTTCCATGACCGTCTGCGAAAACGGCGATAAAGTAAAACAAGCCACGCAAAATGACATGCGTATCACGCCGCTCGGCGCATTTCTGCGCAGAACCTCGCTTGACGAACTACCTCAGTTTTTAAATGTACTCCAGGGCACCATGTCCGTAGTAGGCCCGCGCCCTCATGCCGTTGCCCATAACGAATACTATCGTAAGCATATACAAGGCTACATGCTGCGCCACAAAGTTAAACCAGGCATCACAGGCCAGGCTCAGATTAACGGCTGCCGCGGCGAAACCGACACGCTGGACAAAATGGAGGCCAGAATTCATCATGACCTGGAATATATTAAGCAATGGTCACTGTGGCTGGATATTAAAATAATACTCCTGACAATCTTTAAAGGCTTTATCAGCAAACAGGCGTATTAGGGGTTCTAAGCCCAAACCCTCTGAATTTTTAAAATCATTTTAAATCAATTGGTTAGTCAAATGTTATTCTTGCTAAAATAGCATTAAAGTCTATAGGGTTACGGTTGTTTTTAAAGTCATAGTGGCCCAAGAAGTGGATATGTTGCCAAGCAACCGGGGAAATTTTCTGGAGTTGAGCAATCACTTTCTCGTTTCCGGCGGCTTTATACTTGTCGACTAGCAGCGATAATATGATCGAATTATAAGCAATGACCACATTGGCGATTAGCCTGCCGCACTGATTGGTGATGGCGGCTTCCAAATCAGTTCTGCCGATTAGTTGTTTTTTGCCGCTGACTTGTGATGTATATGATCGCAATTGGTGATAGGATTCAATGCGGTTTTGCGAACGGTGTACATCACGTTCTATCTGAGGATCTCGCAAATACTTTAAGGTGTAAATGCTGCGCACCAATTTGTCCAATTCAAATATGGCCTTCCGTGTTCGATTTTGTGCGGGTAATGCGCACAGTTTTCTAATCAATGTGCTTTGGGTCATTTCCTTAAGGCCCAGCGTGGCGATGATTTGATCGATGTTGGCTTGATCGGATTCAATCAGAGAGCGGTTAATCTGTCCGGCAGGCTTAATCAAAAATTTTTCGTAGTTTGCAATATCATCGGCACAACATAGGTGTTTCAGTTGATTTTGGAGACTAACGAATCGCGGCATCAGCTTCATGCCGAACCAATGTAAGATAGCGAAATTGGCCTTATTGATGCTGTGCATATCGCCGGTGATGGCCGTTGGCATGATATTTGATGTATTGTTGTAGCAAATATCGAATAAATAATTGCTCTCATGTTCATGCGATCCGATCAATTCAGTTTGCAACGCGATATGATTGGCGAGCAACGTATAGGCTGCGACACCTTTACCCCGACTAAAGTGTTTTTTAGAATGACGCGCTTTGAGGGTAGGTGTCCCCATTTCAAGATGTTGCCCATCAACACTCCCATAGAGTTGTTCCAGCCCGAATGAATAATAGGGAAAGATGCTTAACTCCGAAATGAAATTGCATCCGATCATTGCTGGCTTTCAACGTTGAAAGTCGTAAATATTGCTGATAGGTGGCTTCCAGGACGTGGTAGGGTATATCGCTGGTTTCGGACATACTCAGGTTGCTGTTCGGCGACAATTACCCTGTCCGGTCGGCGACAACTATCTTGACCGGTTGACCGACAGGTAGGACAACGGTGGATTTTAATTTATTTGGAGTTCACTCTAGCCTGGAAAACGTATCACTCAACATCAAGAGAGTCTATATATGAGCAAACGTCAATTAGGACAAAGCCAAGAAACCGCAGCTGCTAAAGCTGCTATTTCAGAACGCTCAGGCCGCAGAATAGAAAAAGGCGAACGTCAACCGATTCGAAAAGAGCGCCATTGGCGCACTCGGGAAGATCCTTTAGATGCCATTTGGGAAAAGGAATTGGTGCCCTTGTTAGAGAAAGAATCGCAACTAACGGGCTTAACACTCTGGGAATATCTGGAAGACGAACATGCCGGACAATTCCCCTACAGTGTGTTGCGTACCCTTCAACGGCGCGTCAAACATTGGAAAGCCACGCAAGGTCCGGATAAGGTCGTTATCTTCCGTCAGTCTGTTCCTGCTGGGCAGCAAGGCTTATCCGACTTCAGTCATCCGGCTACTATAATCACGATAAATGGCGAAGTGTTCACACATCTTTTGTATCAATTTCGTTTAGCTTTCAGTGGCTGGCATTATGTCCAGATCGTTTTAGGCGGTGAAAGCTATTCGGCGCTAGCCGATGGCTTGCAATCAGCGCTATCGTTGGCTGGTGGCAGTCCTGTTGAGCACCGCACCGACAGTTTAAGTGCCGCTTTTAATAACCATGCTGAAGAGCAGAAGTTGACCCAATCTTATGAGGCACTCTGCGCTCATTATAACATTCGTGCAACGCGCAATAATCTCGGGGTGAGCCATGAAAACGGTGCGATTGAATGTGCGCATGGTTCTTTCAAGCACCGCCTGGATCAAGCCATGAAGCTGAGAGACAGCAGTGATTTTGCCACCATCAAAGACTACCAGGCGTTTCTGGAAAAAATCTCTGAGCGCTTGAACAAACGTTGCCAGAGTCGCTTTAAAGAGGAGCAACTGGCCTTGCGAGCGTTACCCGGCGAACGCTTCATGGACTATAGCGAACTCAGTCTAAAAGTGACACGTAGCAGTACTCTGGAAATCTTCCTGCCGCAAACTCAACCGTTATTCATAAATTCAGTAACTACACGCAGTTGCTGAATTTATATCATAGAAAACGGATACCCTCGGTTGGACAGATTAATACGTATTTTATTTGCTTTTTAATCAGGGTCTTTAAGCCAACTCATTGTAATATTAATGCATTTTGCAGTTGCCAGGTTTGATCCGCGGTTCCGCGGCGGCTTTTACCCGGTAGATGCTTGTGATCTTATCCTCTTCCTTAAGACTAATTTGCTGAGAGCGGGAAGAACGATAAATGTGCAGGTCATAATCCAGAAGATACCCATTGTAATCACTAATCCCATGCTGGAAATGCCTTCATGCGATGAAAATGCCAAACCGCCAAAACTGGAAGCCGTGGTTAATGCGCCATAGAACATGGCTCTGGCTGTGCTGGACCGGTAGATGTTTTGTTCTTCAGAGACAGAATGATGCAGCTTTTCAACCATGTGGATGCCGTTATCAACACCAAGTCCTAGCAATAACGGCAATGCAATGATATTGGCATAATTGATTGGCGTGTTGGTGAGCACCGTACTCGCCATCGTGAACAATCCCGCCAGGATGAGTGGCGTCATTACCAATAAGGTATCGGTAAAATTACGCCGTATTGCATACAAAAGCAACGCAATGGTGATTAAGGCGATCGTAATCGCTTTTTGAAAGGAGGCAATCACTTCTTTCATTGACTCCCAGTAAATAATAGGCAAGTCGGTTGTGTCCGGCGCTACCGATTGAACATCGGTAATAAACTGTTGCAGATTGACCAAGTCATTCAAGTCTTTTTTAGGGAATATCTGGATACGGTACAAGCCTTCCTTGCTCAGCCATCTTTCCCTGATATCGGTTGGCAAATCGCTTAACTTGACTTCCCTGGCGTTTAAACTGATTAACAGCTCATTCATGGTGCTTGGCAGAGTGCCGAGCAGCGAAGTTTGTATTTTCTCGATGAACATGCGGCGGCTTGGTTCCTGCCTTGTCTCAAGCTCGATCAACATGTCCTGCAACTCTACTTTAAACGCTTTTAAAGCAGAGATCTCATGGGCATCGGTTTTATCAGGCAAGATATTGTCTATAGCCTTGATTAACCTGTTAATGCCCGGGGTGGGATCATTGTCGGGTTTTAGCGCTGGAAAGCCCTGTGCTTGAGTTCCCAGAACCATTGCCATTTCTTCAATAGCCGCTAATTTTTCTTCTTGGGCGGAAGGCAAAAAATCAAAAAAGCTGATGGTTTTATCAACCGAACCCAGTGCGCTAAGTTTTTTCTGTATAGCCTTGGCTTTCTGCTCATCGGCAGCCAGGACGGTCAAGGTCATCGGCGTAGTGTCGGGATTTTTATTCAGATTCTTGAAAGCAATAACCGATTCAGTATTCGGATCGCGAAGATTAATCGGGTTGAAATCTGTTTTGACCTTAAAAACCAGGACGATGGATATGACAGCGAAGAGGCAGGTTGCCATGGAAATGGGTTTGGCGTAATGGAGCGTAAATGCCGCCATCTTTTCCGCCAATGTCGCCAGAGTGGGATGCGTGGATGGAGGCCCGGATTCAAAAGATAACGGGATAAATCTTAATAGTGCTGGCAAAATCGTCAAGGTTACCAATAGACAGATAAACAGGCTGGTTCCAGCCAATAAACCCAATTCGGATACGCCTTTGTAATCAGTCGGGATAAACGCATAAAGTCCGATGGCGGTAGTGCCCGCGCATAATATTAATGAGGGGCTGGTGGATTTCAATGTGCTGCGTATTGCTCTTTCCCGGTGAACATGGTGCAGCAGATTGTCCCGGTAGCGCAAACAAAAATGAATGGCGTATTCAACTCCCAAGCCGATATTGGATACGGCAAAAGCAATTGAAATCAAATTTAGCTCTTTTACGGAAAATGCCGCGAAAGCTCCACAAAAAACCATGCCTATAGCCAGGGTAAAAAGGGTGGCGACGGTTAGCAAAATGGAGTGGTAGGCAACCAGTAAAATAAAGAAAACCAATACAACGGAGAAAATACTGGCGTTAAAAGTACCGCTACTCATACCTACCAATTCATCATCTTCAAGACCAACTTCTCCAGTTATCCAAACCTTAACAGCCGGCAAACCGGGCTGCTGGATTTCAGCAATGGCTTTGCGGACCGATTCAATCGCGCCTTCGGCCGGTCGAATTTGTGTGTAATCAAACCTGGGCGAAAGACTAATAAAGCCTTTGCCGGAGTCATTCCCGCTTAATTTTTTTTCAGCGATCAACGTTTCCCAAGAGAGCAAGTTGTTTTCACCGTTCATGCTTTTATGCAGGGCGAGTGACACCTTATCAATCAGCGACGGCAGATCGATGGGTATTTCCTGGTTTTTGTTGGAAGAGCTTAAAGCATCTTCAAAAATTGAAAAAAAGCCTGTCAGATTAGGCTCTTGGGAAATTCTGCCTATAAATGGCTGAGCCTGGGACAGATTATTGGATAAGGTTTGCAAATCATCAGGATTGAGATAAAGCAATCCGTTCTGGTGGAAAAAATCGTTTTCGTTAGGGATATAAACCGATTCAAAATTGGTTTTGTCTGCGCTTAATAAGCGCCCCAATCGTATAGTCGCTGCTTTGGTTAATTCGGGCGTGTCAGATTCAACCACCAGTAACACTGTATGCAAATCTTGAGAAAAGGCCTTTTCAAAATTATGCAGGTTTTGCTGAAAAGGCGCATCAGGTGCGATCATGTCGGAAGTATCCGTATTGATACTTAAATTATTGACTGTATATTGCCATGCAAAAAAAGTTAGCAAACCGATAGTTAACATCACAAGCAAAGGGTTGCCGAGAGTCCAATTCACCCAATGAGAAAGAAAATTGCGACTATAAGATTTAAACGACATTCTGTATGATCCGGCTATTCAGGCATTAATGGATGGTGAGACTATCCAAAGCGTTTAGAGCATCGCTTCGGGATTCGATAAGTTCCTTGCCCTGCTGCTCTATGAACAACGCAGGGATTTTTTCTGCATTTGCGGCTTTCATCCCGTCTTTTTGACCAAGACAAAGCAGGGCGGTAGACCAGGCATCGGCAATGACCGGGTCTTCAAGAATTACGGTGACGGAAGCCAGATCATGAGAAACCGGACGGCCCGTGCGGGCATCAAGAATGTGACTGTAGCGTTGCCCCCGGTCATCGAAATAATGCCTGTATGTGCCTGATGTCATGATTGCAATCGCTGAATCTTTAGGCATGGTAATTATTTTTTGCATGACCTGTTCTCCTGGCAGCGGTCTTTCCACGGCGATGCGCCAAGCCTGATCTCCCGGCTTGTGTCCGCGGGTTTTCAGTTCGCCGCCAATCTCGACCAGATAATTCGTAATGCCCTTTTGCTCCAGAACCCTGCTTATTTTTTCAACGCTGTAGCCTTGTGCAATAGACGATAAATCGACTTTCAAATCAGCTTGTTTTTTACGCAAATGCTTATCGTCCGATATTTCCAGCTTTTCCATCCCAATCCGGGTCAGGGTTTTAAGAATCGAAGAATCGCTTGGAATAGTCAGTTTATCGCCCCGGAAACCCCATAACTCGAATAAAGGTTTGATCGATAAATCATAGCAGCCCTGGCTGGCCTGATGAACTATCCGCGCAATGCGAATCAAAGATACGATCTCGTTACCGACCTCCTGACTGTCCGTGTTCTCGGTACTGTTGAAGGTTTCTATGGTGGAGTCGGAACGATAATTGGAAAGCGTTTTGTCGATGGAATCGAGCTCGTTTTTAATACTGGCTTCTATATCTTTGCCATTCACCGGAGACTCGGACCAATAACTGATATGATAGGTGGTCCCTTGAGCAGAACCTTCCAGCTTTTGAATGGTCTGGTCTGAACAACCAATGATCAGGCTAAACAACAGTATCAGGCCATAATATTTGAATAAACTGAAGTTTTCTCTTTTGAAACTTCCATGGTTATTAATCCCTTTTTGTTGATTCTTTATCATCACAAGTTTTAACTGATTATTAAGGCGCGGCTTTTCTATTGTTGAATATTGCATAAGTGACATTGGTTTATTTCAATCTGAAATTTCCCCGGCTCTTTCGGGAAAATACAGAAGCATCGTGGTTTATTAGCAGGTCCGCTTAATTTGATCGCTTCCATAACTATTAACTTATCCCGCTAATTGTGTTGTTGATGTTTTGAAAATGTGACAAACCGCATATTATAATCTCAAATGCGCATTAATTTTTTAAAAATGAGATTGTTAATTCAAGCGTCCTCTAATGATTCAGTTTTTCGAGTTAAAGTTACATATAAGCAGTTGAAATTTATAAATTATTTTTTATTTCTCTTTGTGATTGTAAGTCTTTGCTGTACTCTTGATGTTTCAAGTATTTGATTCATATCCGGGGAAGCCGGATAACTCTTAAATGCCATTTCCAATCGTAAGGTAACAGGTGTTGTTTTTAAGTTATGCCCTATTGATTTATAATGAGTTTGATAGTAATAACCGTGCGGTGAATTTATGATGCGTATAAGTCAAATCAGCGTTATTTTAAGTCAGCCGTTGCCGGCCGCTATACAGTAGCGGGTGGATATGCGCCCCAAGCAGACCGCGTATGCTTTGTTGCTTTTCCTGGCAGGCATTGCGTGTGGCGGATATCTCTTCTCTAAAAGCGAGCCAAGGTCGTTTCTAGCCGCCGGGAGTTGCCAGGACCGCTGCTACAAGCCCAACGAGATTGCCGGGCTTGTAATGTCTGCGGCCATTCTTCGCGCGCCATTTCTTATTCCGGGCGTCGTTCTCGAATCGGATACTTGTCTCGCCATTCGTCATCCCATGGCCCATATAAGAATTCACTATGTGCTTTTTCCAAAGCACGATACCAGGAGCATAACTACCCTCACGCCGGCTGATTCGCCCTACGTTCTGGGTTGTTTTGCCTTGGTTCGCGAGCTAGTCTTCCGAGACAAGCTTCAAGCTTACCGGCTGTACACCAATGGTCCGGGTTACCAGGAAATCGCCTATTTGCACTTCCATCTCATTGCAGAATGATGTGCGCGCCTACCCTGCCGGACAGCGTGGTGAACTAGCTGGAAAAGGCCGTTGAGTTTGCCGGCAATTATTGCATTTTTTGTTATTGAAATTAGCGGAAGCGTTTTTCTTGCTTGACTGGGAAAACGGATACTGAACGTAGAAAAAACCGAAAGCCGGTTTGCGATGGCTGGTATCATAAAGGCGCTAATTGTTGGAGTTTAAACAATGTTAACAGAATAAAATATGCAACCGCCCGGATTTAAAAAGTTTCCAATCGCCGCGATTTCGCAGTGCTTTTCTTCGTTGCTTCCAGCCTTGGAGCTTGTTTGAGCGGGCGCTGCAATTTAGCTAAGCCGATTAGCAGGACCGGTTTAATGTTCATCTTTTTGGTAATCCGGCTTTATACATTTTGATTTGCAGGGTTAACGGTAAAGCCTTCAGCTTAATCCTCAAAACTGAAACAAGACAAGGCCTGATCAGATTGGCAAATCAATTTTTTTCTAAGCCTTCTTAAAGATTATGTCATGACGGTATGTTAAAGTTATGCCAGTTAAAGTTAATAAATTATCAACGAATTAAATGCGCGTTGCATCATGACTGTTATTACCGCAAACAACACTCCGTGTGAAATTAATGTGAGCCGGATAGGGCAAACCGTGGAGGCCGCTATCAGAGGCAATTGGGTGCTGGACGCAGAGACTCCGGCTCTCGAGCCGGTATTTGCGCAACTGGGCGATGGTGCGGGTATCAACCGGCTTGTGTTCTCAACTGAGGCTCTAGGGCGTTGGGATAGTTTATTGATGACTGAATTAATCCGTTTGCTGGATTTTTGCGCAAAACAGGGAATTCAAGTCGACACCACGACCTTGCCCGAAGGTATCCAAGGCTTGTTAAGCCTGGTCAATGCGGTACCCGAACGGGCCGGCGCAAGGCGTCAGGAGATTCGAACGCCGTGGCTGGAAGTTATTGGCAAGGGCGGATTGCGAATTTATAAAGATTGTCAGGCGCTGGTGGTTTTTATCGGCGAGATGGCGCTGAGCGTTACTACTTTGATGCGGGGAAAGGCCCGCTTTCGCTGGATCGATTTATGGATGTATATTCAGGACTGCGGCCCCGCAGCCTTGCCTATTGTCTCGCTGATTAGCCTGCTGGTGGGCTTGATTCTGGCTTTCGTGGGAGCCGTGCAATTGGCATTGTTCGGCGCGCAAATCTATATCGCCGATCTGGTGGGCTTGGGCATGACGCGGGAAATGGGCGGGTTGATGGCCGCTATCATTATGTCCGGGCGCACCGGCGCGGCGTATGCGGCGCAGTTGGGCACGATGCAGGTTAACAGCGAAATCGACGCGCTTAAAACCATGGGCTTTGAGCCGATGGAATTTCTGGTTTTGCCGCGCATGCTGGCGCTGATTTTAATCATGCCGCTGCTATGTCTTTATGCTGACTTGATGGGCATAGTCGGCGGCGCACTGGTGACAGTGAGCTTTTTCGACGTGTCTCTGGTGGAATATCTCAATCGTACAGCTAATGCCGTACATATACCGGATTTTACGATTGGCATCGTAAAATGCGCGGTATTCGGCATACTGATTGCGCTTTCGGGTTGTATGCGCGGCATGCAGTGCGGACGCAGCGCTTCAGCTGTTGGCGACGCGGCCACTTCCGCCGTGGTGACCGGCATTGTTTTCATTGTTATCGCTGATTCCCTGATGACGGTGATGTGCAACCGCTTAGGTGTGTAAACCATGACCGCTCCGTGCCTTACCATCAAAAATATGACCATGGCTTACGGTGATTTCATCATTCAGCGTGATCTTGATTTCATTATTGGTCGCGGTGATATTTTTATTATCATGGGCGGCAGCGGATGCGGCAAGAGCACTTTATTGATGCACCTGATCGGCTTGCAGCATCCCGCCAAAGGCGATGTATTTTATGGCGGGGAAAGTCTTTGGCAAGCAGAACACAAGTCACGGCAACGCATTTTGCAGCGCACGGGGGTGTTATTCCAGAGCGGCGCGCTGTTGAGTTCCATGACCCTGGCCGAGAATGTGGCTTTGCCCATTTCCGAGCATACCCGCCTGGGATCGCAACGGATTCGTGAAATTGTCTCTTACAAGTTATCCCTGGTGGGGCTGGCGGGCTTTGAAGACTATTATCCCTCCGAGATCAGCGGCGGGATGCAAAAACGCGCGGGGCTGGCCCGTGCAATGGCGCTGGATCCCGAAATTCTGTTTTTCGACGAACCCTCGGCTGGACTGGATCCGGTCAGCGCCAAGCTGCTTGATGATTTAATCCGCAGTCTTCGAGATAATCTGGGAGCAACCGTAGTCATGGTGACCCACGAGTTAGCCAGCATCTTCTCAATCGGCACTAATTCGGTATTTCTTGATCCGGAAACCAAAACAATGATCGCCAGTGGCCCCCCCCAACAGCTGCTGGCTGAATCTCGTGACCCTAAAGTCATCCGTTTCCTGACCCGAGGCGAAACGGAAAACCGATCAGAAAATGTAACAAAAAACCAGGAAACGTGTGATTTATGAGTAAACCTGTTAATCCCTATACCATTGGCGCTTTTCTGGTGGGTTCTCTTGCTTTGCTGGTAGCGGCAATCCTGATCTTTGGCGGTGGTCAGTTTCTCAAAAAAAAATCCGAGTACGTCGTTTACTTCGAGGGCGCTTTAAACGGCCTGAATGTGGGAGCGCCAGTCAAGTTGCAGGGCGTGCAGATTGGCACCGTTAAGGAAATTTCCCTGGAACTTGATCAAAAAGCCATCAGTATTACTAAGCCGGTGGTGATCGAGATTGATCCCCAATTGATTATGGATTCCACCGGACATTCCATGGGGGCCGCTGCAACTTTAAAACAGCGTCAGCAGAATGCCAAACGGCTGATTGATGCGGGAATCAAGGCTCAGCTCCAAATGCAAAGTTTGTTGACTGGGTTATTGTATGTTGAATTCAACTTTTACCGGGACGCCCCGCTTGGGTTGACAGGGCTTCACTACAAAGACTTGCCGGAGCTGCCTTCTGTTCCGACAACGGCGGATCAAGTCAAAAACACTGCTGATGAGCTATTGACTAAATTTCGTCAGTTGCCGATAGAAGACATTGTAAGAGACCTTGCCGCAACGTTAAAAGAGATTCGAGTCATTGCTACTTCCGATGAGCTCAAAAAAAACCGCGCCGCTTTGGCCAAAACGCTGGATGAAACTGAAAAACTTGTAGCCAATCTGAATCGAAATCTGACGCCAATGGTAAAAAATATGAACAGCGCCATAACTGATACGCGAGTTCTGGTGCAGCAATTTACCAATGATATGCGGCCGGTGCTGGTTTCTACCGAGAAGACTCTTAATACCGCCACCAGCGTATTAGAGGAATCCAAGCATACACTGGGTTCCGTGGATGCGCTTGCCGCGCCAGATGCGCCCTTATGGCAATCGCTTGAGGCGGTGCGTGCTGCCGCGCAATCCACAAAGGATTTGACCGATTATCTCGAGCGCCACCCCGACTCGATTATTTATGGAAAGGAGTAAGAATATTATGAAATATGGAGTTGATTGCGCACTGAAAAGCGGAGCGGTTTTTTCATTTGGAGTTGTTGTTTTGACTCTCTTATTAAGCGGATGCATGAATGACAGCAAGCGAGTGGAGTTTTATATGCTTAACGCCGATTCCGGCGTTGCCGGCGCTAACCTGGCTTCATCCAATGAGCTAGGCCCGGTAATAGGATTGGGACCGATACGCATTCCAGAATATCTGAACCGGCCGCAGATGATCGTAGCAACCGCCGATAATCAGTATCAACTTTCCGAAGATCACCGTTGGGCGGAGCGGCTGGACCAAAATATCTCTCTCGCTCTATTCAAAGCCTTGCCGCGTCAGCTTGGCACGGACCGGATAGTACGCTTTCCCTGGGCTCAGCGGCAGGTTGTCGATTATCAGGTCGGCATCGATATACTTGAGTTTAATGTGGATGCGAGAGGCCGGAGCCGGTTGATAGCTCAGTGGTTCGTTAAGCCTAAGGATAAACCCGCCATCGATAGGCGCTCAGAATACCAGTTCCCGGCATCGACCACTGACTATGCGCTTATGGTTAAAGCCCAGAGCCAGTGCCTGACAAAGCTTGGAGAAGAAATCTCCTCAACCCTAAGGAGGCTTATGGCGTCAAAAGACGGTAAGTACGTTAAGCAAAAGCCCTTAGGTTGAATGACAGGCTTTCCAGGCACGTAACTTAGTTTGCGCTCTGCGGCCGGCTCCCTTACGCCAAAACTAGAGAAGCTGTTCCATATCCAGGAATGATCGAGGATTGAATGTTTTTGTGCGGAGTGCGCAGAATAATGGGGTAAAGATCAAGGAGAGGTGAAACAGGCTTTTTGAGGATGAATTTTAGGCAGGTGTTGAGGAGAATTTTTATGCGATATTTGATTTACAGTGCTGACTGTTGCCAAAACCAATTTGGGGATAATGAAGATGCAACAGAGTATGAGCCGTAAAGGTGATTGTTGGGATAATGCGCCGACAGAGCGATTATTTCGAAGCTTAAAACATGAGCAACTAAACTACGAAAAATTCAAAACTAAAGAGGCGGCAAAGTTGAGTATTATTGATTATTTGGCGTTTTATAATGGCAAACGAATGCATTCAACATTAAGCTACCAATCCCCGCTGGAATTTGAACGGGAATTCTACAAGAAGACTGCTTAAGAAATTGTCCTGTTTTACTTGACCATTACAGTACAGCCTGGTGCAAACAGCGGTTGCCAATAATCTGGAGCCTTTTGATTACCTGAAATACCTGTTTACCGAGATGCCCAAACTTGGCAGGCACTACGAACCCGAGGCACTGGATCAATTTCCGCCCTGGAATTTGACAGCAATAATTGAGCCTCTAAATCAAGCTGCTTAGCTTGTCTACATGGGAAAAATAAGCGCTTACGATATAACTATCTTCGTGGGCATAACTTGTCAAATTAGTTTACCGGAATAGGTAAAAACTGCGACCACTTGACTTCACCGCCGGCTTGATCCTGACTGGGTAAATCTGATGCGTTCCAACCGCCGCCCAGGGCTTTTACGAGAAGAACGGCAGCGCTCAAACGTTGACCCTGAAGTATGACTGCCGTTTTTTCATTCGCCAGAGCGGCTGCCTGATCAACCATTACATTAAGATAACTTACTGTTCCGGCTTTGTATTGGTTGGTGGTTAGCAGGACCGCTTTTTGCGCGGATTCCACCGCCTTGTTCTGAACCTGCTTTTGCTGTTCCAGAATGCGTAGCGTAGCCAGATTGTCTTCCACCTCCTGAAAACTGGTCAGCACAGCCTGACGATACGCTGCCACGCTGGCATCGTAAACATCAATAGCTTGTTGCATTTGTGCGCCGCGAGCGCCGCCATCGAAAAGCGGAACCGCGAATGCTGCAGGCCCTAGCGCCCAATAACGCGCTCCCGCATTCAGCAGGTTTGTAAACGTATTGGTTTGCTGGCCATTGCTGGCTGCAAGACTCAGGGTAGGAAAATAGGCGGCTTTTGCTACGCCGATTTGTGCATTGGCAGAGGCGGCCTGACGTTCAGCGGCGGCGATGTCCGGCCTGCGCTCTAGCACTTGTGACGGAACGCTGACCGGAATCGGAGGCAGCTGGCTGTTCAGCGGAGCAACAGCGATGGAAAGTTCTTCCGGGGTTTTGCCTATCAAGATCGCTATGGCGTGCTCAAACTGCGCGCGTTGTATGCCAAGATTGATGGCTTGTGCCTGCGCTGATTCCAATTGGACTTCAGCCTGGACGATTTCAGATTGGGCGGCTACGCCTGCCTCGTAACGGTTTTGGGTAATCTTCAGTGTTTTTTTATAGGTTTCGACGGTATCGTTAAAAAGTTTTATCTGTGCATCAAGCGCCCGCAGTAGAAAATAGTCTTGGGCCAGCGTGGCCTGGGTAGATAATCGCAAGGCCTGTAAAGTCGCTGCGCTGGCTTGTGAGCTGGCTTCGCTTGATTCGACCTGGCGGCGTACGCTGCCCCATAAATCGGGTTCCCAAGCGGCGCTTAACGCTGCTGAGAACAGGTATTTGACACCTTGAACAGCCACGTTTTGGCCGCTCGCGGCCCGGAAACGGTTGACGGTTGCCGTACCGCCGGCAGTGGGAAAATAGGCGGCGGTTGCGCTTTGCACAATCGACTGGGCCTGCCGGTATTGGGCCTCGGCCTGGGCGATCGACTGATTGGCAATATTAACCTGTTCTTCCAGCGAATTCAGGTATGGATCCTTGAATATTTCCCACCATTTGCCGGGAATCTCGTGATCACGCGGCTGCGCCTGCTTCCACCCTTTAAGCTCTTTGAATTTCGTGGAAGCGGCGCTAACCGGACGCCGGTAATCCGGCCCTACGGTACATGCGGTGAGCATTAAGAAACAGATAACGCTCAACAGCTGTGAGGAGCAGGTAATGCAGGGCGTGCCACGCGCGCCAGACCTGGTTCTTAAGGCGCGCGTGGCACGCCCTACATAGGATGTCCTAAAATGACGAGATAGCAGCGATAAAAAATACTTTTCCGGACAACTATATAAATGTGTACTCATAACGGATTTATACGGGCTGGTATTTGCTTTGAAACCTTGCGGCGAAAAGTGCGGCGGCTCCACGACTGAAAGCGGTCCATGTAAACATAAATAACGGGCGTCGTGTAAAGCGTGAGTAATTGGCTAAACAGCAAACCGCCGACGATGGCTATGCCTAATGGACGGCGCAATTCCGCCCCGTAACCGGTTCCGAGTGCAAGAGGCAACGCTGCTAACATGGCCGCGGACGTGGTCATCATAATCGGCCGGAAACGCATCAAACAGGCGGTGAAAATTGCTTCATCCGGGCCTGTGTCAAGTGTGCGCTCAGCATTTAATGCAAAATCTATCATCATGATAGCGTTCTTTTTCACGATGCCGATCAGTAAAATGACGCCGATCATCGCGATGATGCTGAATTCAGTTTTAAATGCGAGTAACGCCAAAATCGCTCCGACTCCGGCTGAGGGCAAGGTGGAAAGAATGGTCAGCGGATGAACATAACTCTCGTATAAAATTCCCAGGACGATGTAAATCGAGACCAGGGCAGCCAGAATCAGCCAGGGTTGATTTTGCAGGGACTCTTTAAAGGCCTTGGCCGTACCCTGTGGGCTGCCGTGTATCGAAGCAGGCACGCCCTGATTCCTCATGGTCTCGGCTATCGCCCGGGTTGCTGTTGACAATGAAGTGCCGGGTTTAAGATTGAAAGAGATGGTCCCGGCGGGAAACTGGCCTTGATGATTGACTGACAATGGCGTGTTGGTCAAGCCGTAGCTTGCAAAAGCGGATAATGGAACTTGCGCTCCGGATGGAGACTGGCTGCTTGGCGGAACGCTGACATAGATATTCTTCAAGGCTTCCGGACTTTCCGAAAACTCAGGCTCAACTTCCATGATCACATGATATTGATTAAGCGGGTTGTAGATCACGGATACCTGTCTTTGCCCAAAGGCATTGTTCAGCGTGGAGTCGATAAGCGCCTGACTGACTCCCAGTCTGGCTGCCAGGTCGCGATCCACCAGCAGGGCAAGTTGCTGGCCTTTGTCCTGCTGGTTGGTATTGACATCCGCCAGTTCAGGCCGTTGCGACAATGCTTTGACAATCCTGGGTATCCAGGTTCTAAGCTCTTGGAGATAATCGGCTTGCAGGGCGTATTCAAACAAAGCCGAAGAGCCGCGCGCACCGATACGGAGATCCTGGGGAGGCTGAAGTATCAGGGTAGCGCCCGGTTCATTTTTAAGTTTATTGCGCAGCCGGGTCATGATCTGATTAATGGTCAGTTTACGCTCTTCCAGTGGCTTGAGGGTTGCGAACATTGCCCCGCCGTTACTGCCTCGCCGTCCGCCAGTGAACCCGATGACGGTCTCGATTTCTGGATCCTGGCGCATTATTTCTACAAAATCAGCCAGTTTCTGCTTCATGGCCTGCGATGAAATACTCTGATCCGCTTGTATAATTCCTGCAAGTCTACCGGTATCCTGCACAGGGAAGAAGCCTTTGGGTACGATGACATAGAGATAGATGTTTAAGCCTATCGTAAACAACAGCAGAAGCATCACCAGCGGCCCATGGCGTAAAGCCCAGCGCAGCGTGCGTTCATAGCCGGCGACCCAGCGTTTTAGCAATTGCTCGCTCCAATAAAAAAACCGGCCATGCGAACGGGGCTCTGCCGGCCTTAGCCACAAGGCGCAAAGCATGGGTGTGGTGGTCAGTGAAACGAGCAGCGAAACCATAACCGCGGCGGCTAGCGTGACGGCAAATTCCTGGAAAAGCCGTCCAACTATGCCGCCCATCAATAAAATGGGAATGAACACTGCAATAAGAGACAGGCTCATGGTCAACACTGTAAAGCTAACCTCGCTGACGCCTTTCAAAGCCGCCTCCCGTGGCGCAATACCGCGCTCTATATGGCGCGTCGTATTTTCTAGAACGACAATAGCGTCATCCACGACAAAGCCCGTGGCTATTGTCAGCGCCATCAGGGAAAGGTTATCCAGGCTGTAGCGGCATAAATACATGACGCCGAAAGTCCCTATGAGGGACACCGGGACAGTGATGATAGGAATCATCGAGGAGCGCAGATTGCGCAGGAACAAAAACACCACCAGGATCACCAGGACAACAGCGATCAGCAGAGTGAGCTCAACTTCGTGAAGAGAGTCGCGGATAGTTATGGATCGATCCTGGACGATCGTGAGATCAATTGCCTTAGGGATAGAAGCCTGTAGTTGAGGTAAAAGTGATTTTATTTTTTCGACGGTTTCGATGATATTGGCGCCGGATTGTTTATACAGTATCAACAATACCGATGGTTTGCCGTCCTTGAGTCCTGAAATTTTCAAGTCTTCCACCGAATCAAAGGCTTGGCCTATATCGGAGAGGCGCACTGCGGCGCCGTTGCGATAGGCGACGATTAGCGGCAAATAATCGCTTGCTGTTTTGGCCTGATCATTGGCAAGGATTTGCCAGTGGCGCAGATTGTCTTCCAGAGCTCCCTTGGGTCTATTGACATTGGTTGCAGCGATCGCAGAGCGCACATCTTCGAAGCCGATCCCATATTTCGCCAGAGTGGTGGGATTGAGTTCAATTCTTACCGCAGGCAGCGAACTGCCGCCGACAATCACTTCACCAATTCCTTGAATTTGAGAAATTTTTTGCGCAAGAATAGTCGAGGCTGCGTCGTAAAGCTGGCCCCTGGTCATGGTTTCCGAAGTCAGGGCCATAATCATGACCGGCGAGTCGGCCGGATTGACCTTGCGATAGCTGGGGCGGCTGGGCATATTGCCGGGAAGAAGATTGTTTGCAGCGTTGATCGCCGCCTGCACGTCACGGGCGGCGCCATCGATGTCGCGGTTGAGATCGAATTGCAAGGTTATAGTGGTGGCGCCGGTCGAACTTGCAGAAGTCATTTCCGTGATGTCTGCAATATGTCCCAAGGCGCGCTCAAGCGGGGTAGCCACCGATGTGCCCATGGTTTCAGGGCTGGCTCCAGGCAACAACGCTTGTACATAGATGGTCGGAAAATCGACCTGCGGGAGCGGCGCGACCGGCAGCTGTAACAAGGCGATCAGACCGGCCAGAGTAAGCGCCAGCGTGAGCAGCGTGGTCGCGACCGGACGAGAGATGAAATAAGCCGATAGCGTCACAGCGGGTCCCTGCCGGAATCAACGTCCGTCTGGACAGCATCATGCGCACCGGAAAGCCGTTGAGCCAGCCGGTCGAAAGCCAGATAAATCACAGGCGTCGTGAACAATGTCAGCAGCTGGCTCAGGATCAACCCGCCGACCATCGTAATCCCCAAGGGATGGCGCAGTTCCGATCCAACCCCGGCGCCCAGCATTAGGGGAAGGGCGCTTAACAAAGCCGCCATCGTTGTCATCATGATCGGACGGAAACGTAAAAGACAGGCCTGACGGATAGCCTCCCTTGGCGGCATGTCTTGCTTGCGTTCCGCATCAAGGGCGAAATCGATCATCATGATGGCGTTTTTCTTGACGATGCCGATGAGCAAAATAATGCCAATGATCGAGATGATTCCCAAATCGTTGCCCGACAACATCAGCGCAAGCAGCGCGCCGACACCGGCTGAAGGCAGTGTTGAAAGAATCGTGATTGGGTGTATATAGCTCTCATAGAGTACGCCGAGTACGATGTACACGGTTACAATGGCGGCGAGAATCAACCATAACGTGCTCGAAAGAGAAGCGCTGAAAGCCAGAGTGGTGCCCTGGTAATTAACCTGAATGCCTGGAGGCAGGCCTATCTGCTTTTTGGCTTTTTCGATAGCATCGATAGCTTCGCCGAGAAATGCGCCGGGAGCCAGATTAAAGGAAATGGTTGCCGAGGGGAACTGTTCCAAATGATAGGTAACAAGAGGAGCCGAGTTTTCGGATACGCCGGCAATCGCCGATAGCGGCACTTGCGTCCCATTTGAAGAGGGAATCCGTAAATCATTCAGATTATCTAAATCTTGCCGGTATTCGGGTTTTACTTCAAGCACCACGCGATACTGGTTAGACTGGGTAAAAATGGTTGAAATCAGGCGCTGACCGTAAGCATCGTAAAGAGCGTTATCAATTGCGGCAATACTGACGCCCATGCGGCTTGCCGTGCTGCGGTCTATAGCGACGAATGCTTGTAGCCCTTGATCCTGAAGGTCGCTGGACAAGCCGTCGAACTGCGGTTGTTGAGAAAGATGCTCAATGAGCAGCGCTGTCCAGCGGCTCAATTCTTCACGATTGGCTGATTCCAGCGTGAATTGGTAACGGCCCCGGCTTACCCTGTTCTCAATGGTGAGGTCTTGCACCGGCTGTAGGTGCAGTTTTATGCCTTGGACCTGACTAAGTCCGGGCCGGAGTCTATGGATGACTTCCGAAACGTTAATGCCGCGCTCGTCCAGCGGTTTCAGCGTGATCATCAAGCGTCCGCTGTTAAGCGTGGGATTGACTGTGTCTACGCCGATAAAGGAAGACATACTCTCTACCGCCGGATCCTGGAGGATTACATTGCCCAAGGCTTGTTGCCGCTCGGACATGGCCCTAAAGGAAATATCCTGAGGCGCTTCGGAAATGCCTTGAATAATGCCGGTATCCTGGATTGGGAAGAAACCTTTTGGTATGACGATAAAAAGCAAGACGGTGAGAACCAGGGTCGATATTGCTACCAGCAGCGTTGCCCCCTGATGTTCAAGAACCCAGTCGAGACTTCTGGCGTAGCCGGTAATGACCTTATCGAAAAACTGTCCGCCGGCGAGATAAAACCGTCCTTTGGGTTCTTCCGAGAGCGGATGCAGCATTTTCGCGCACATCATGGGCGTAAGCGTCAGTGATATGACGGCGGAGATGAGAATAGCCACTGCCAGAGTGATGGCAAATTCGCGAAACAGCCGCCCGACCACGTCCCCCATGAACAATAACGGGATTAAGACTGCAATCAGTGAAAACGTCAGCGATATGATGGTGAAGGCAATTTGTTCGGAGCCCTTGAGCGCCGCGTTTAGGGGTGATTCTCCCTGTTCGATGTAGCGGGTAATGTTTTCGATAACGACAATGGCATCGTCCACCACGAAGCCGGCGGCAATGGTAAGCGCCATCAGGGTCAGGTTATTGATGCTGAAACCGGCCAGATACATGACCGCGAAGGTGCCGATCAATGATAGCGGCACCACAATGCCCGGAATGGCGGTTGCTGAAATGTTGCGCAGAAACAGAAAAATAACCAGCACCACGAGCGCCAGCGCAAGCAGGAGTTCGACTTGCACGTCTCGCACAGAGGCGCGGATCGTGATTGTGCGGTCAGTCAGCAGAGCAATGTCGAGGCCGTTCGGCAACGCCTCTTGCAGTTGGGGCAGGAGTTGTTTGATACGGTCGGCAACCTCGATAACATTGGTTCCCGGTTGACGCTGAATGTTGACAATAATTGCCGCTGTTCCATTCGCCCAGGCAGCCAGCCTTACATTTTCAGCGTCGTCCCTGGCATCAGCGACATCCGATAAGCGCACAGGCCTGCCATTACGATAAGCAATAATGAGCGCCTCATATTCAGCGGCGGACCGGAGCTGATCATTGGTATCGATAATTGCCGCCCGGCTTGGGCCGTCAAACATGCCTTTTGGCTGATTGACATTGGCGCCGGCTACCGCTGTCCGCAAATCTTCCATACTTAACCCGTAGGCCGCCAGCGCCGCTGGATTGGCCTGGATGCGGACCGCAGGCCTTTGGCCGCCGCTGATGGTGACAAGACCTACTCCTGACAGCTGCGAAAGTTTTTGCGCCAGGCGAGTATCCACCAGATCCTCGGCCTTGGGCAAAGGCAGCATTTTCGAACTGATGGCGAGCGTCAGAACCGGCGCATCGGCCGGGTTAATTTTGCTGTAGATCGGAGGCATTGGTAAATCGGTTGGCAAAAAATTATTGGCTGCATTGATGGCCGCCTGTACTTCCTGTTCGGCAATATCGAGACTCAAGCTCAGGTTGAATTGAAGGGTGATTACAGAAGCGCCGCCCGAGCTGGAAGAAGACATCTGGTTTAAACCAGGCAGCTGGCCGAGCTGGTGTTCCAGGGGGGCGGTGATCAACGAGGTCATGACTTCCTGGCTTGCGCCGGGATAGAGCGTAGCTACCTGAATGGTTGGATAGTCGACCTGGGGCAGGGCTGAAACCGGCAGTTCACGGTAAGCAACTAACCCGACCAGCAGCAGCGCCAGCATTAACAGCGAGGTGGCAACCGGACGCAGGATGAATAGGCGCGAAGGATTCATGGCCGGCATATCCTGACGCTGGAGCGAAACGGTTTAAGCCGTTGAATTCCTGCTGGAAAAATGGTCATTTAATATTCTCGCTCTTTCGGCCTTTACCGGGTTGGGGAGAGGCCTCGCCGGAAGAAGATGCGGGGTCGCGAGCAATAAGTTTAACTTTCGTGCCTTCGCGCAGTTTGTCGGCGCCATCCACTACAACCAGTTCATCAGGTAGAAGACCTTTAAATACCGCAACCTTTTCGTCTTCGGTCGGCCCTAAGGTCAATGGCCGCACGCTTACGGTCTGATCTTCCTTTACGACATAAACGAAAGCTCCAATGGTTCCCCTTTGAATAGCCGCCGCGGGTATGATTGTTACCGAGTTCAGAGTATCCATTTTCATCCTGACATTCACAAACTGGTTTGAAAACAAAGCATTGTCTTCATTTGCAAACTGGCCTTTGAGTTTAACGGTTCCGGTGCTGGTATCAATCTGGTTGTCAACCGCCAATAGTTGCCCTTGGGCAAGCTTGACCTTGTCTCTCCGGTCGTATGCTTCAATTGCCAGGATTTTATCTAAATGAAAGCGCTTCATTACCGCTTTTAAATCATCCTCGGGTAAGGTAAACACCACAGCGATAGGCTGGATTTGCGTGATCACAGCAAGTCCGTTGGCGTCGGAAGCATGCACGATATTGCCTTGATCGACCAGTCGCAGGCCCAGGCGTCCGGTAATTGGCGCTGTGATTCGTGCATAGCTCAGCTGGAGTTTGGCATTTGCCACCAGTCCTCGATCCATTTCCACCGTTCCCATGTATTGTTTTACCAGGGATTCCTGAGTAACGCTTTGTTGCGCGGCGATAGAATCCTGCTCCAACAAGGTTTTGTAGCGGACCAGATCAGTCCGGGCATTCTTCAACAGCGCCTCATCGCGGAGCAACTGGCCTTCGGCCTGCATAAGTTGAACCTGGAAGGCGCGCGGGTCGATTTCAGCCAGAAGATCGCCTTCATGCACCATTTGGCCTTCCTTGAAAGCTACCCGTACAAGTTCGCCGTCAACGCGTGATCTCACCGTGACGGTTTTCAGCGGCGTGACCGTTCCCAAGCCGGTCAAATAAACAGGAAAATCTCCCTGTACAGCAGCGACCGCAGTGACAGCGGTATCTGATTCGGTAAATTTTTCCGATGCTTTATTATTTTCTTCAGGATGTACCGTGATAAGCCTGATAAGATAGACCGTCACTGCAATCAACAGGATGATTGTCAGGCCTATTCGCCAGTGAAATCTTCTTTTTGTTTTTTCGTTGTTTTCTCCCAGCTTCATTAGTAATCCGGTTCCATGCTTTCTTGAATAGTTTAGGGTTGTATTATCCTGAAAATCGCAGCTCACCACAAAGACACGCAAATAAATTACAGCAGATTTTTTCCATTCAAAATAATGAACCGGCCATGCCGGTTAGATAAATCAGCATGCAGGCCAGTCCATCTTCTTGACGGCTAACATGATAATAATACGTTAGGGGAAAATCACTTTTAACACTTATGCCTGGAGGGTAAAGTTAGCGGATGGGATGGAATCGAAGCTAAATAACTAATTTAAATTTGGAATAGCGGCCCAAAATCGTGGCCGGAAAAGATTAGGTTTATAGGCCATTGGCTCTTTCATGCTGCATGTTAAGTTCTTCCAGCTTGGTTCTTTGCCCAGGCGTTAGCATTTCTTGCATTTTAGTATGTGTTTCATTGATCATTGCATTGAATTTCTCATGCAGTTCTTTATATAGAATGTCTACCTTGGTTTTTTGCGCGTCATTTAAATCTAAATCCTTAGCCAGATGTTCTACTCTGTGCCCGCGATCAGCATCGAGGCATTTATCGCCTGGAGTAAATGCAAAGGCAGTTAAAGGAAACGCTAAGCTGATTGCCAGAACTATCATTTTTTTGTTCATTTGCGCCCTCTTCATTCCTGTAGAAAATAAAATTCATCAAACGATATCCACCGTCCGTGTTGTTTACTTTAGCAATGAAAAAAGCAAAAAACTTGCAGCTAATGTGCAAATAATAAGGAAATTTTTACCGTTTTGAGCCCATCCAGTTCAAGCTTTTGCTGTTCAGTTCCCTCGTATAAATGCGCCCAAATTGATGGACGAATAAGCCGGATAGCCAGCCAAAATCTCGACAGTTTGCGTAGAATGAGGATAATTCCGGGCTGCTTTTAGCTGTGCGTGATCCGGGAAGTTGTTTTGCAAGCCGAATCCCGCTTCTTTTGCGTAACGGCGCCACAAAATATCAGGCAACCATATCTATTGTCCGACAGCCTCCTAGTACCATGCCGCTTCCTTGCCCGGCTTCCTATATTAAATCCGTCATTTGCCTACAGAGTTTATCTAATTTATTGATACAGCGATTACGCAAGTTTCTCAAATAAAATAGTGTTGATAACATGCCCGCCAATATCCACCAATGCACCTCCACGACATAAGTGATAAAGCTTGCAAAATAAGATGGCGTTAAATACCGGATTATATCCCCCAGCCATTTTAAAGGCCGGTCGTTAGCCTTTTTGCAAAAATCAGGCGCAGTATCCAAGTCTGAAATTAAGCCGGCAACTTGCTCGTATGCAACAAATGGATTACTGATAAATGACGTTAAGCCGGCAACTTTTTCATTTGTTTGCAGCTGGGTTATCTGAATATGCTCAATTTCACATTTATTTAATTCTGTAACCGATACCGGAGGACTAATCCAAAACCATCCTGACAAGAGGATGATAATCATCGTCAATTCGACAAAAACCCTATACAGCTTCTTTCTTGTCATTATTATTTTATTCATCCCGGTTTCCAGGCCGCCCCATGTAGCCAGGTCCGCATTGACTTGATGCACGACTTTCGATAGCGCCTGGTTTGCCGGGTCAATGTCCAGGACATCAAAGTTACACGGAATCCCGTCAGGGGCATAACCGTCGCTAAATTCTTTAAGCTTTTTATAAGCGCTTAGATGAATAGCGATTCTGCTGTTGAGTTTGTTTTCGCAAAGCGCCTTTAGATCGCGTGGACCATAACGGTAATAAATCGCGACGCCATCCCGTGAGTCATAAAGCTTGTCATAAATATTGGCGCTGTCCTGAATTTCCGTTATCTTCTCCTGATAAAATACCAGACCATGAGCCGCTGCTTTGGCCAGCATCCATTGCAATGTAACATCCGACAAACCGGTTCTTGGATACCCCCCGCCGACATTGGAATGCACCCCTGCAAACCAGACTTGTTCCACATATCCGCTAAAGTTTTTTTCGTCCCAAATTAAAGGATGAAACGTTGTGCGCTCATCATCAATTGACAAAGCCTGATAGGCGTTTTCTATTGAATTATTCAGCTGATAATCATAAAAACTATGGGCCCAGGGCGGAAATCGATCTGTAATTTTGTCAATGGCCGTGAAAAAGTATTGAAAAAGAAAACTAAAATCCTTTGGAAATCCTAAAGCCGAAACGGTATCCCAAACGCCGACAAATTTAATTTTTAGATTTCCATCTGGAGCATAAGTATTATCGGTAATGGCATACTGATTTTTAAAGTTCTGTTGAGCATTCTTGTCTTTGCTTTTATAAGACTCGAATGCTTTGTTTACCTGCTCTTGGAATTTGCCGCTGTCAAATATGCCGTTTGTTTGTACGGAAGGGTGATTTCTATCAAGCAGCCCGCAAGCATTTATAAAGCCGGCAAATGCCCGGACGGTGGCGGCGCCCCGGCTAAAGCCGAATAAAAATATGGCGTCACCGGTATCGTAACTGCGTGCCAGAAAGTGGTAAAGATCCAAGACATTTTTACTGAATCCAAAACCGAATGCTCCGGATAGCGCAGTCATGTACTTATTTTTACTGTTGTCGCTTTTATTGGTACCGACCCCTTGGTCGTAAAAAGTATATTGAAAAATGTCCGGATTGTTGTTATCGACCGCCTTATATGTTTTATAAACATTGCTGTCTTTTCCATAACCCCCTTGATTTCCTGTTCCATCAGAACATAAAACTATATTTTTCATTTTAATTCCCCCATATTAATGGCGTTATTGAATAAACCAAAAATTGCCAAACATATAAACGCTATCGAGAGCCTGTATTTTAGTTTCCCTCCTTCTTAATACTCATGGTAATTACTGGTGCAAATAATTCTATATTTCCAGCCGCTTGCAAGGTTATTATAGCAACGGGAAAAGTACGGACAACGCTTTTCTGACCACTGCTTTTACCGGTATGGTCAACCCTTGAAAGTTTGCCATGCGCTGTGCGTTTTTAATTACGTATATGGAAAAGCCTTGTCCATACACAACAGCTGCAAAATATTATAAAATGTCCAAACAAGAACTTAACAATCCTCAAAAATCCGGTTCAACCGGCGATGTTGCAGCGAGCGCTGCTGTTTCCGAAAGCAGTATGCTGGTGCCGTTGGCGAAAAGTAAAAAACTGTCCGCTATTCGCGGGCGATTACAAGCGCTGCAAACGCTCGAGAAGAGCCCTGTGCAAACAGATGAACCCCCCTCTTTAGGGCTGAATAAAGAAGTTAACAGCTTGTTAAAAGAAGCGCGCAAATTAATAAATGCCAAAATCGATGAAATTATGACGTCTTATCCCGCCGGCAAGAAAAATAAAATGTTTGCTCTCAGATATGGTTCTCCTGAAACTATAAAACAAATGAAGATAAAAGCCATTTTTACACGCTTGGCCATTGTTAAAGAAAAGAAATTCGCGCTTGTCGAAAGCCTGAATTATTTTGGTAACGATACGAAGCCGGTCCCGGATAGCAATAATCCCGGCCAAAACATTTGATCACGCCGGTCAGTGCGCAAAACTTGAATATAGGAACAGAAAACATAATCAATACTCCCTGAAACAAGATAGGGCTAAGCACGCGAACGTTGATCAGTCGGATAAAGCCATAGCCGGTTTAGAACCTGAAAAACGCGAAAATCCGGGAGTTGTTTGCTCAGAAGGGGCGTAATACCCGGTAAATTATTCTTGCGTATATTGGCGTGCGGGTTGCAAAGCCAACCCGGCCAGAGCAAATAAACAAAAAGCCGCAGCCGTGTAAAATGTTGTTGCAGCGCCGAAACGATCCCAGATGAACCCGGCCAAACCGCTGGCAATTAACAGTGTCAAACCGCTCATCAGGTTAAAAATCCCGTAAGCCGTTCCGCGCAATCCTGCAGGAGCGGTATCGGCAACCATGGCCGCCAGCAGGCCTTGGGTCATACCCATATGTATGCCCCATAGCGCAACCCCTGCCAGGATAGTGCTCCAGTGGTTGCTATGGGCCAAGACAAGATCGGCGGCAATCAACACGATCAAGCCAAAGGCAAGCAACCGGGCATGATTTACTCTGTCGGCAAGCTTTCCGAATGGGTATGCAGAAACGGCATAGACCACGTTCATCGCGACCATCACCAATGGCGTCAATGCGATAGGGATGCCTGCCTGTAGTCCGCGCAACACCAGAAACGCATCGCTAAAACGGGCGAGCATGAAAATTGCGCCAATGGCCGCTACCCACCAAAAAGAGCTATTCAGGCGTTGCAGATTTTCCCGCCGGATTGGATTAGTTCTTTTTCCGGATTTGGCTTGCTCCGGTTCACGAATCCCGAAAAAAAGGAGAGAAACCGCCAGTATTCCAGGGATGACCGCCACCCAGAAGACTGCTCTGAAATCGTCAGCCCAAAGCAGCATTAATCCAACCGCCAGCAATGGACCCAGGAAAGCGCCAGCGGTATCCAATGCCTGGCGCAGGCCAAATGCCGCACCCCATAAATGCCGCGGGGTAATATCAGCGACCAGCGCGTCGCGTGGAGCCCCGCGTATGCCTTTTCCTATTCTGTCGAGTACGCGGGCGGTCAGCACGATTCCGGTGCTGGAGGCCAAGGCAAACAGCGGCTTGGTTAACGTTCCCAATGCATAACCAAACACGGCAAGACCTTTGCGTTTGCCGATATAGTCGCTCAAAACGCCTGAGAATATTTTCACTATCAGCGCCGTGGCTTCGGCCATTCCTTCAATAATGCCGACAGCTAAAACACTGGTGCCGAGCGTTGTTACCATGAACTGCGGAAGCAGGCTATGAATCATCTCCGATGAAATGTCCATCAGCATGCTGACGAAACCAAGCACCCAAACTCCTGTTGGAATCCGTCGCAGCGTATTGCTGTAAGGCTTCATTGTACTTAACTCTAATGATGGTGGTGTTGAACCGGCTTCACCAAGGTCAGTGAGCACTCATGATCAGTTGTACCCAGTTCGATTTGCAGCGTGCTGTGATGAACGGAGAAGCGTTCTTCAAGGGTCTGTACAATTTCGTCCATGAAGGCGTCGCCGGGGTGTCCATCCGGCATGACCAGATGCACGGTCAGTGCGCTTTCCGTGGTGCTTAAGCCCCATATATGCAGATCATGAATGTCTGTTACCCCCTCCAATTGGCATAGATAGGCGTCAATTGCCTGCACATCAATCTGTGCAGGCACCGCGCTCAAAGCCAGTTGCAAGGATTCGCGCAGCAAATCCCATGTGCCGATCACGATCACGACCACAATAACAAGACTGATAGCCGGATCGAGCCAGAACCAACCGGTGTAAAGCATTGCCGCTCCTGTAATTACCACGGCAAGCGATACCGCGGTATCTGCCGCCATGTGCAGGTAAGCCCCGCGAATGTTTAAATCCCCCCGACTGCCTTTCATCAGGAGTAACGCGGACAAACCATTGATGACAATGCCAATTGCCGCCACTATGGATACCGTTAATCCGGCTATAGCGGGCGGCTGTGAAAAACGATGAATTGCTTCCAATGCTATCGCCCCACAGGCTACCAAAAGCAGCATGGCGTTAGCCAGCGCAGCTAGAATCGATGTGCTGCGCAGTCCATAGGTGTAGCGTTTACTAGGCCGCTTGCGGCCTAAAATTACCGCGCCCCAGGCCAACAGCAGCCCCAGCACATCGGAGACGTTATGTCCGGCATCAGCTATCAATGCCGTTGAATTTACGAGGAATCCATAGGTAAATTCAACCGCCACGTAGATCACATTAAGAAAGATGGTGAGTACAAAAGTTCGGCCCTGGTTATGCGGGGAGGCATGAAGATGTTTTTCAGAATGATTGTGGGTGTGCTGATGATGTGCCATTACTTAATTTCCATGCCTGCCAAAAATAACTTGAGCGCGCGATCTATTCCCTATTGAGTTTAAATTTTGGCAAACACCAATAAAGGGGGATTCAACCGGCGGATAATTTCCCATCAAGTTATATGATAAGGTTAAAGGTTAATAAACAATGGCGGCACAATCAAGCAGGGCTTGAAGATAATCGATATTGTTAGTTTCAACCAGACATACGCCAACGCTGTTAAGTCAAACAACAAACTCCTCTACTGCCGGAGAGGGCTGGGGTGAGGAGAATCAAAAATAAAGGCAAAATACTTTTTTTGATCCCCTCATCCTAACCTTCTCCCGTTGGAGGAAGGGACTGTCCGCTTAACTTAACGGCATTGGGGCGTACATTGTTCAATTTTTAAAGCTTGAGTGATAATCCGAAAACAGGGCAATTTCTATAAACAAGGGATATTCATCAGGCTTAATAATTCTACGCTAAGCCATCGATTTTAATGCATCGAATACTACGTAAACGCCAATTCCTAATACAAAGATGCCAAATAATAATTTCAGGACACCGCCGCTCATTATCTGGTTAGCCAGATGGGCGCCTATCCAGCCTCCCGCCATGAATGCGACGGCTACAATGACAGCAGCCTTCAAGTTGACGTTGCCATGCTGGTAATAGTCCATTACCGCCAACAAGCCGACTGGAGGCAATAAGATAGCCAGACTGGTTCCGATAGCGGCATGCTGGGTGAACCTGGCCAGATAAATCAGCGCCGGAACGATGATAATCCCGCCTCCTATCCCGAATATGCCTGAAGCAATACCGGAAAATAATCCGATCAACAGCATAAGACCAATAAATGAATCCGCCATAACATTACCTCTTAATTTATCAAGTTGGATTGTAAATAAGGTATCACCTTGGTTATTAAACACCAGACTTTTTACACCATATTATCTCTTATCACATTACAGTATGAAATTAAAAGCTGATGATCAGGGGCTCTGACATCAAGCGGTACATGTTTTTTGGAATGTGTGAGAAGCTCCGGATACTGATTGGGACACACTATTTCCGGCAAGGAAGTTTTGAACGAAGCAAACCAGGCCGCCCGGCAGTTGCCGGATTTGCATGTCCCGATTGATCAGGCTCAAATGTGCTGAAAACTTCAACCGCATCATGTCAGACATAGACGCCTGCACATCATTGCCCGAACGGAAATAGCTTTCGATCTTGATTCCGATTGTAACAGTTACTGTGCTGCGGACATCCATGGGAACCGGTCAACCGCAGTTGCAGAATTACAGACGGAGCTCAATATCGCTGCCATGATTACCGTTCCCTTTTCTTGATCAAACGAAGCATTAATTTCACGCCTGTGGCCTATCTATTAATCAGGCCCAGCAATCCTTTCATCAACGCCAATGGCGTTGGCGGACAGCCTGCTATGACCGCATCGACAGGGATAACATTGGACACCGCGCCGCAACTGGCGTAAGAAGTTCCGAATTCACCGCCGCAAGCAGCGCAATCACCGGCAGCAACAACCCATTTCGGATCCGGCGTCGCTTCGTAAGTTCGCAGCAAGGCGGTCTGCATGTGCCGTGAAACAGGACCGGTAACCAGCAACACATCGGCATGCCGCGGCGATGCCACAAAATGAATCCCAAAGCGCTCGATATCATAATAGGGATTATTCAATGCGTGGACTTCCAGTTCACAAGCATTGCAAGAACCGGCGTCGACCTGCCGTATGGCAATGCTTCCGGAAAATTTCTTGTCGATGCAGCGTTTGATCTGTATGCCCAATTTTTCCAGCTCATCGTCCTTGGGGACTTTGCACTTCTCAGTGACAACACCTGTTTTCAGTATTTTTTTAAAAAGCCGCAACATACAACTTCCTATAAATCGTTGCCTGAATAGGAGCCATTCAGGGATTTGTTGCAAACAGGAAAATCCGGCACGATATTGTTCAGCACCAGTTTTTCCAATGCGGGCCAGTTCAGGATGCTGGGATCGCGCGGATAAAAACGGGAGATTTTATTGCCGGCATCGAAGCGGATATAAGCGGTAATCTCCCCACGCCAGCCTTCAACTATGCCCAGGCTTTCGCTGCCCGCTGACGGTGTCTGCCATCCGGCAAGTATTTCACCTTCGGCAAGCCAGGCTATAAATTGTTCAATGAGTTTTAACGCCGCATTGATTTCCTTGTATCTTACCCAAAATCTTGAGGCAATATCGCCCTGCTCTTCCAACGCGACTTTAAAAGTTGTTTGATCGTAAGGCGCGTATGGCGCGTCGCGGCGCACATCGAAATCCCGTCCGCTGGCGCGGCCTACATAACCCAGCGCGCCAAAAGCGGCGGCGGTTTCCGGCGGCAAATAACCCGCCGTGTACAGGCGGTCTTCCAGGGATGAATTGAGGTCTATGGCGGGCATGATTTCCGACAGTTCCTTTCTTAACTGAACAATGTCCTTTTTTATCAAGGCGCAGGAGGCATCAGATAAATCACACATAACGCCCCCAGGAACAATTCTGTCCATTAACAGACGATGTCCGAAAACTGTTGCGTTGGTGCGTAACCACAATTCGCGCAGGCGGGTAAATTGCATCTGGGCAAATACAAATGCGACATCATTGCAAATCGCGCCCATATCGCCTAAATGATTACCTACCCGTTCACGCTCCGCCAGAATTCCCCTTATCAAGGCCGCGCGTGGCGGAATTTCAATGCCGGCGGCTTGCTCCATTGCCTGACAGGCCGCCCAGCAATGCCCTACCGTGGTATCTCCGGAAACCCGCCCGGCTAAACGGGCTAAAGATTCCGGCGTTCTGCCTTCGGCTATTTTCTCGATACCTTTATGGACATAACCCAGGCGTTCCTCCAGATTCAAAATCAGTTCGCCTACCGCCTGGAAGCGAAAATGCCCGGGCTCAATAATGCCGGCATGAACAGGTCCAACGGGAATTTCATAAACTCCCGCGCCGTACGCTTTAACAAAGGGATAGTCTAAATCGGGCGGCGTGATGGTTTCCGGTTCGCCCTGTACAGGAAAATCCTTGCGTAAGGGATAACTGTTTTTAAGCCATGCTTTATGCCGTATCCAGCGCCGGTTGTCGGGATGACCCAAAAAGTTAATGCCGAACATATCCTGAGTGTGACGTTCACTGCGATTCGCAGCCGGGTAGACGGCCGCTTGCGAGGGTAATTCCGGTTTTTCGGCATTGACGTGAGTGCGTAACAACAGATAAACGCCCTGTTTCTCAAAACACGCATTGACGATAAACAGCGTATCCACCTGTTCAGCCCAGCCGGCTACCCAGCGCAAATTTTGCTCAATGGCGTATTGACTAAATTGTTGCCAGTGCTTGTTTTCGATTTGCCACAGTACGGTTTTATCGCCCTTTTTGTCACCATGGGAACGCGCGGAACCGGCTGCATTCTGAAGAAGAGAGGGAACGATGTAAAATTCAGCGTTATTCAGTTGGCTTAACAAATCCGTAGTCCAATTTGAAGAACTCATAATGGCGCGCTCCCTGAGATTAACGATGTTGCCTGTGAAAACCAGTTAGCCAGAAACCCCGGAATTGCCAGACCCAGCCACAACACTAAACCCAGATGAATGATTACCGGCCATAAATTGGCTTTGACTGGTAACTGACCTTCGGGTCTCTCGCCATAAACTATTGGTTGTATGTGTCTGAACAGTCCGGCAAAAGCAATGCCGATACCCAACAATAGCAACGGCGTCAACCAGGGATAGCTGTGCATGGTGGCAAGCAGCACCAAAAATTCACTGGTAAACACTCCAAAAGGAGGAAAGCCGGCAATGGCGATTGTGCCTATTAATAAGCCCCAGCCAATACTGGGCTGGGTTCTTATCATGCCGCGTATTTTTTCCATGCTTTGCGTTCCGGCTACCTGCGCAGCGTGACCTACGGTCACAAAAATGGCCGATTTAGTCAGTGAGTGGACAGTCATATGCAGTAATGCCGCGAAGGTTGCCGAAGCGCCGCCGATACCAAAGGCAAAGGTCATGATTCCCATGTGCTCAATGGATGAATAACTGAACAGGCGTTTAATATCCTTCTGCCGATGCAAAAAAAATGCCGCTACTAGAAATGACAGCATGCCAAAACCCATCATTAGAAAACCCGCCACATTGGATTCGCTCGCCCCATCAACCAGCATTTTGTTACGGACAACGGCGTATAAGGCATCATTCAGCAATAAGCCCGACAACACCGCCGACATAGGTGTCGGGCCTTCGGAATGGGCATCCGGCAACCAGTTATGCAAAGGCACCAAACCGATTTTGGTGCCATACCCAATCAGCATGAAAACAAAGGCAATCTCAAGAATTTCCGGATTTAATTTACCGGCGTTTTCGTAAAGCACCGACCACAACAAGGAGTTTTCCGCATCGCCTATCTGCACCGCCGCGTAATATAATAAAATGGTGCCGAACAGCGCTTGCGCAATGCCCACGCCGCAAAGAATAAAATACTTCCAGGCGGCTTCAACGGATTCAGGCGTGCGGTACAAACTAACCAGCATCACTGTCGCCAGAGTCGCGCCTTCCATTGCCACCCACATGACCCCCATGTTGTTAGTAGTCAGCACAAGGTACATGGCGAGCATAAAACCCTGATACATGGAGTAGTAAAGTCTTAAGCGATTGTCAGTAAGCTTGCCCAACTCCTTTTCATGCGCCATATAAGGCGAAGAAAAAATTGCTGTAGTCAGCCCGATAAAAGCGGTCAGAACAATCAAATACACATTAAAAGGATCAATCAAAAAGGCTTTGTCCGATGACAAAATAGTGCCTTGATTGAGCACATTAACCGCCAGCCAAATAGTCGCCAAAAGGCAGATCAAGTTAAACCTGACATTAATTTTCCCCGTATCGGCTTTGTGCCCGGCTAACGCAAAAAAAATAATACCGGCAAATGGAATAAATAATACAAGATAAGCGGCAATCACTTATCCACCTCGTTCAATTTATTTAATAAATCGACATCCAGTGAATCGATGCTGCTCCGTATATGTAAAAAGAAAATGCCAAACAGCACCGCAGCGACCAAGACATCAAACGCTATGCCCAATTCAACCACCATCGGCATGCCTTTGGTGGCAATGATGGCAGCGAAAAATAAACCATTTTCTATCGACATGAATCCGACAACGTGGGCAATAGCCTGACGATGCGAAATCATCAGCAGCATGCCCAACAACACCACCGAAAGACTGACCGCCAGCGCATTCAGCATCACCGGTGCAGTAGTATGCACGATAGGATGTAAAACGTAATAGCTGAACACCATCAAGCATGCGCCGGACAGCATCACCATGGTTTTGTTATGCAACGCTTCAATATCCCTATGCATATTTGTTTGTATGACTTCACGTTTCAGCATCCACGGTATAAAAATTACTTTTAGCATCAAGGTTAGCACCGCGGAAATATATAAATGCGGATTCTTCAAAATGTACGCAGCCAATGCGGTGGTAAGAGTTAATAGAAAGCCCTGCAAAGCAAAGACAAAAATTAACCTTAACAACCTGCCCTGCCCCAGCATGAGAAAAGATGTGAGCCCTATTAAAGCCGCCATGGACAAAATAGCCTGCGTATAAAAGTCTGTTTGTTCAATACTCATGATAATGGCCTCAGGTTAAAGGCTAACGACGAAAGAATAAGAAAAATGTAAGAGGGGTTTTTGTCTGCGGCCCAGGCTCTTTTTTATCTTAATCATCTTG
The DNA here is from genome assembly GCA_002862125.1 of Methylobacter sp. KS41. Classification (GTDB taxonomy): domain Bacteria; phylum Pseudomonadota; class Gammaproteobacteria; order Methylococcales; family Methylomonadaceae; genus Methylobacter_C. The sequence goes on from PHSP01000001.1 coordinate 151,740, forward strand.
ATGCCTCCAAAATGATATGACTCAACATACCCAGCACTCCCAATAAATACGCAAATCCCAGATATTCCTGTACTCGAAACAAGCGCATTTTTGCAAACAGAGTCTCTGCTATCGCCAGCAATACCGCTAATAATGCGAGCTTGACCATAATCGCCAGCAAGCCATAGCCTAACGCTTTTGCAGTAAAGGATTCAGCAATACCCCTCGGCAAAAAGATATTGGCGATCAATACCCCATAGATCATGAGTTTGAGCTGACTTGCCCATTCAATCATCGCCAGATACCGGCCGCTGTATTCCAGGATCATGGCTTCATGTATCATGGTCAGTTCCAGATGCGTGGCAGGATTGTCAACCGGAACACGTCCGGTTTCAGCAACGGCAACCAAAATCAAAGCAAACACGGCAAACCCGAATGAAGGCCTCAGCACCAAACCGTGATCCAATAAATATATAATTACTCCCGATAAATTAGTCGTGGAAGCGGTCATAGTCAGGGTAAAAATAGCCATCAACATTGCCGGTTCCGCCAGCGAAGAAATAGTCATCTCTCTGGACGAACCCATGCCGCCAAATGCTGTACCGGTATCCAGCCCGGCTAATGCCTGAAAAAAACGAGCAAAGGCAAAAAAACCCACCATCACAATTACATCCGCAGTGGCTGAGGTAGGAAGATCAACAGCGATCAACGGGACTACGCTTGCCGCCAGTACGGTGGCGGAAAATATAATGTAAGGGGCTGTTACAAATAGCCAGGATGCTTGTTTCGAGACTACAGGCTGCTTATTCGTTAACTTGATTAAATCCCGGTAAGGCTGTAACAAGGATGGCGCTTTACGGTTTTGTAAACGGCATTTGCACCACTTGAGCCAGCCCGCCAGTAACGGGGCCAGAACGACAAATAATGTGGCTTGTAAAATGGCGATTAACCAGTTCATCGTGTTTTTCCATGCCGTAAAGAGATTTGAGCCGCAGGATAAAACTTATCCCGGTAGTTATAGGGGGCGGATATTTCCGCCTCGAGCATTTTAGCCATCAGCTAATCACCCATAACAGTATTATTAAAGTTGCAAACGAATAACCGAGATAGGTCCGGATATTGCCCGTTTGGATGCGTCCCACCTGCTTGGCCAGACTGTTCACGCCATGTACTACCGGAAAATACAAACGCGGCCAGCTATGATCCTGAATATGCAATTGATAATGCACAGCCGCCACGTCCTGATTCATCGCACCCTGCATATCTTTATTGATCTGTTCGTCAATAATCCAGACTTTGGCGAAGATCCGCCGGAACGGCATGGTAAAAGCACTGGAGCTATATTGCATACGCGGCGTCAGGCCGCCGAAGCCGCAATCCCATGTTTCAGCTCTGCGCATGACAGTCAAAGGATTGCGACGCAAATACCAATAACACACACCGGCGGCAATAAGCGCCCCAATCAGCACCAATGGCGGCGAATAGGAAGCCTGTCTGGCCGAAACAGGAGCTAGCCACAGCCAGCCTAAAGCGGAGTCATTCGGCATGGTTTGTCCCAGCAATTGCCCTGAAACGCTGTTGATTAAATGAATGATCACGCCGGGGAAAATCCCGGTAAAAAAGCACAGTCCAGCCAATAGGACTGGTCCCGCCAGCATGCCCTTATGTTTCACTTCATGTGCTTTCTCGCTATTGCGCGAACGCGATTGACCCAGAAATATCAGCCCGAATACTTTTACAAAACAAGCAGCCGCCAATGCCGCTGTTAATGCCAAGGCAGCCGCTGAAACCGGAATCAGGCTGCGCAATACGCCATTGTCCAGCACATCGACCTGCAATGCAGTTTGAAAAGCCAGCCATTCCGAAACAAAACCGTTAAACAGAGGCAGTGAAGAAATACTCATGCAGCCAACCAAAAACAACACGCTGGTTTGCGGCATTTTTTTTATCAGTCCGCCCATCATATCGATATTTAATTCATGAGTCTGGTGATGAATTATGCCTGCGCCCAGAAACAGTAAATTCTTGAACAAGGCATGATTGAAGGCATGGAACAAGGCCGCCAGAAAACCCAGGGCCGCCAGATGGGGATACCCGTTTGCCATGAAAATCATGGATAGGCCCAATACCATGAAAATAATGCCGATATTTTCAACGGAACTGTAGGCCAACAGGCGCTTTAAATTGGTTTGCATCATAGCATACAGAATGCCGCCCAGTGCTGATACAGTGCCCAGAATCAGCACCACCACCCCCCATTGCCAATGCACATCGCCGAGCAAATCAAAACAAAAACGGATCAATCCATACAGCGCGACTTTAAGCATCACGCCGCTCATGAGCCCTGAAATATGCGAGGGCGCTACCGGATGCGCTTCCGGCAACCAGACGTGAACCGGCACTATGCCTGCCTTCATGCCGAAACCAAAAAGCGCCAGCACGAAAGCGATACTTGCCCAGGCGTTTGATAATTTAGCCTCGCGCAAGGCGTCAAAAGTAAAGCTGTCAGAAAAACTGGCCAATACGCCAAAGCTTAAAATAATCGCCAAAGCGCCGACTTCCGCCATCAATAAATACAAAAAAGCGGCGCGGCGATTGGCGGAGTTTTCATGTTGAAACGCCACCAGAAAATAGCTGGCTACCGACATCAACTCCCAGGCAATCATGAACATAAAGGCATCATCAGCCAGCAGCACCAGCAACATGCCTGCAACGAACAAGCCGGTGAATAAACCCAAGACGGCAAAAGGATGTTCATTTTCCTTATACCCGCGCACATAGCCGGGACCATAAAGACTCACTGCGCAAACAGCGATTCCGATAATTAAAAAAAAGAACCCGGACAAAGCGTCAAAACGCACATGCCAGTGCAGCCAAGGCAACCCAAATGGGAGCTGGCCGGTAATCACCCCTTTGCCGATCAGTACAGCCAAACCGGCTATTAGCGCGAAAACGCCTGACAAGCCCAATAAAACAAACACGGCCTGTCTCAGGAAAACCGGAAAATGGCGTTCTTCAAGACTTTTATTAACCCAATCCCGGCCACGCGCATTGCCGTTAAAAAATTTTGTAAAACAATACCCGCTTAGCGCTATCAAGGTTTGCCGCTGGTTTATCATCAGTCCCGGCAAAGCTGAAGCAAAGCTTAAAAGCACGGCGCAATATGCTGTAACAAGGATCATGAAATTCTCACTTTCGTTTCGGTTGGAGCGGCTTAAGCAACCCGGCGCTTAAGGCTGCAAATACCGGGTTAGGCTACGCTGTTCCGGTTATGATCAACAATCATTTTCTATCATCCGCTGTCATTAACCGCGCAGCAAGAGCATGATCTGAAAAGGTTTCCAAAGCTTTGCCTATTTTCCGGCATTTTCCTCCCTGGGCTTCATAGTTCTGCTTGTAGTCATGGATGAATTCCATAACGGTATGATCAATCAGATAACCATCCGAGAAATCGAAAATAATCGTCTTGCCTTTTGCCAGTTTGGCCAGCTCTTTTTTCAATGGCAGAAAATTCGAAAAAAGCGCTGAGCCTAATAACTTGATAATCAGCGTATCATCATCCGCTTGCCGGATGGTAAAGTGAATCTTGAACAAGTTACTGAGCCAAACGCCCCTCGCCAGATTAATTGCAAGTTTTACAATAATACCCAGGGCGACGCCTATCAATAAATCCGTCGCCAATATGCCAATAATCGTAACTACAAACAAAAATAACTGTTCTTTGCCTACTTCCATTACTCTGGCGAATGTTTCAGGCGACGCCAAACGATAACCGGTATAAACCAGCAATGCCGCCAAGGAAGCTAACGGAATGCTTTGTATCAATCCGGTAAACAACACCGCAAACAGCAATAATATCAAGCCATGAAAGAAATTGGCCCAGGCTGTTTTGGCGCCGTTATTGATATTCGCGGAACTGCGGACAATTTCAGCGATCATCGGCAAGCCGCCTATTAAACCGGCAACTAGATTACCTAGTCCGACAGCCGTTAAATCACGATCAAGGTCGGAGGAGCGCTTGTAAGGATCGAGCTTGTCAACTGCGGTTGCACTCAGTAAACTTTCAAGGCTGCCCACTAGACAGATGCTGAGAACGGCTTCCCAAAAAGCAACCGTGGCTATTTTTGAAAAGTCCGGAAAATAAAAACCGGCCAGAAAGTTATCAGGAATAGCAACCAGATAGTTCGACCCGCTTATTTGCGGCTTTTGCAAATCAAAATGCCAAGCGAATGCAATGCCCACCAGGACTACAATGACCGGCGCGGGAATCCTGCTGCCGGTTAATGGCCAAATAATCAAAATGAGCAACCCTAAAAAACTGATAAGTACAATTTCCGTATTCATGTTAAGCAGGCTATGCGGAATTTGCGTGATGACCGAAAACAGACTGCCTGCTGCCGGAGTGACTCCCAGCATGACATGAATTTGCGTGGCGATGATAATAATACCAATAGCCGCCAGCATCCCATGCACCACTGATGTGGGAAAAAAGGAACTTAGCCGCCCCATCTTGAATACACCCATCAGTACCTGAAAAATACTGGCCGCCACAATCGCCGCAAGAGTAAAGCGGTAACCGGCCAAAGCATCGCCTTCCCCCAACGTTTGCACCGCCGCCAAAACCACCACGATTAAACCGGCAGCCGGTCCATTAATAGTCAGGTGCGAGCCGCTAATACGCGAGACAAATACCCCTCCGATAATGGCCGTGATAATACCTGCCGACGGAGGAAAGCCGGAAGCCACTGATATGCCAAGACACAGCGGCAAGGCGATAAGAAAAACCAGGAATCCTGACTGTAAATCACTGCGCCAGCTTTCTTTTAAGCCGGCCAAGCCGGTTTGGGGCATAGCCGGCAGGATTGTTTTATTCATAGTTGTCCTCGTATATTGTGTGTCTCTAATTGATTCCAGAATAAACCCGCTATGTCATTATATCATCGTAACTCAGGCAGCTGACACAGTCATGGCCTCCGGGTCAGCCCATATTGGGCAAAGCGCGCCACGGCTTAAGTCGCGCTCTTATATGCCGTAATGGTCGCTTTTACGGCGGCTCATATTATCAGGCTTCATTCTTCGAACTGCCAAAGGGTGTCTCGTGTAGGTATCTTGTGTTTCAAGCCCAAAAAATACACATTTACCGCCCTCATTTTCATAGTCCTGCTGAAAATGATGTATGGCTTCCATCACAGTATGATCAAGCAAATAAGCATTGTTCAACTGAACAATAACAGTTTTGCCTTTTTCCAAACGGACCAGCTCATTTTTTAAAGCCATAAAGTTAGAAAAAATCGCGGCCCCTATTATTTGGACCAGAACTGTATCTGCATTCGGACGCTCGATAACAAAATGAATCTTGAAGAGATTGTTCAATCTGACTCCTTGGAACATGTGTATGGCGAATTTGGTTATGATGCCAATAGCCACCCCTATCAATAAATCCGTTGCCAACACGCCAATAATTGTCGCTACAAACATAAACAACTGTTCCTTGCCAACCCCCATGACCTTAGCGAATTCTTTTGGCGAAGCCAGACGAAAACCGGTAAACACCAGCAGCGCCGCTAACGAAGCCAGGGGAATGCTGTGAATCAACCGGGGAAAAAGCATCACGAACAACAACAATAATAGGCCATGAAAGAAGTTGGCCCAGCTGGTCCTTGCCCCATTGTTTACGTTGGCCGAACTGCGAACAATCTCGGCTATCATCGGCAAACCGCCGATTAACCCGGCAATCAGATTACCCGCGCCTACCGCTGTTAAATCACGATCAAGATCGGAATGACGTTTATAAGGATCAAGCTTATCCACCGCTATCGCACTCAGCAAGCTCTCCAGACTGCCCACCAGACAAATGCTCACCACAGCCGCCCAAAATTCAAGGGTCAAACTTTTTGAAAAATCGGGGAAATAAAAGCTGGACATGAAATTATCAGAAATCGCGACTAGGAATATAGGCCCGACGGTTGCCTCGTGATGCGGCAAAAAGTGCGCATCCGGCAAGAACAAATACATGTGCTCATGGTCCAGATCGAAATACCGGGCCAAACCTACGCCAACCAATACCACAACAAGAGGAGCAGGGACCATCTCTAAGGTTGGATTTTTTATCCTCGACCAGATTACCAGTATTATCAATCCTGAAACACCAATCATGGCGATTTCCGGATTAAGATTCAGAATGCTGTGCGGAATCTGTGCGATAGTCGAAAACAGACTGCTTCCTTTCTCTGGCGTAGTACCCAGCACCACGTTGATTTGTTTGGCCATGATAATGATACCGATAGCCGCCAACATGCCGTGCACAACCGAGGCTGGAAAAAATGAACCAAGCCGGCCCAGTTTAAAAAATCCCATCAGAATCTGTAACACACTGGCAAAGACGATGGCGGCCAGCGTATAACGGTAACCTGCCATGGCGTCCCCTGCGCCTAGTTCCTGCACTGCACTGAGCACCACCACAATCAAGCCAGCCGCCGGTCCATTAATGGTTACAAATGACCCGTTGATACGGGAAATCAGCACCCCGCCAATAATTGCCGTGATAATGCCAGCCATTGGCGGGAAACCGGAAGCCATTGATATGCCTAAACATAAAGGCAAAGCTATAAGAAAAACCAGAAATCCTGATAATAAATCGCTATGCCAGTTCTCTTTTAATCCGGACAAGCCCGTTTTCGGCAACACAGACAGTGAAGCTGCACTCATATAAATCCTCATTTTGGGTAAAAAATAGCCGCAACTATCGAGCCAATAATTTGCGGCCTTGTAACGCTTTGTTTATTTGTGTATGGTTCGACAAAACTTCGAGATGAAAGCTGGAGACAGGTGTAAATAAACCCACCGGCGGTTCATTTACACCCCACTTGACGAAGGACATGTATTTTAAATCACTAAGCATGCAAGCGCCCTCCGTTAATTTCAGACAGGGCTGCTTTATGCGTTGCATAGCTTTATTATACCGCCAACCAAAAGCGTGAGATCAAAAACGCGCTACGAACAGCCATTTGTTAGCTGTCACATGAGATTGTAATTACCCAGTTTAAAGGAAAATATCGTGACTGAGCCCGCAAATAGCTTCAATGCTATTAGGCAGTTAGCCTTTTACCCTTTGCTACCTTCCAAAATAAATGCTGTTAACCATTTCAGAATACGCTACAGACTGGTTTAGCCGGCCAATTTTGCCAGCTTAACATTCTGACTTCACAAGCAATATAACAGCACTTTTGTTAGAAACAATGTAACCTGAAACCATTCCGGACCGGCGCATTATTGCGCCTTAGCATCCCTCTTCATGTAATGAGGCTATGGTGCATTAACCCCAAGATGCCCACGACTATCAAATACACGGCCACGAAATAGTTTAAAAATCTCGGTACCAGCAAAATTAATATACCCATCACAATTGCCAATATGGGCTCGATCGCAGTATTCATATTCATGGCGATTCTCATTAAAGTGAGTGAAAAAGATTTAGCGGTAAGAACGGATGCTGTTTGTACAATATCGCATATAAGCGCTGACGGCAACTATGCCGAATCAGAACTCCATGAGGTTGCGCAAGAACGGTCTGAATAGTGTTTATGTATTTTTACGCCAAATTTTAATCCGTTTCTTGTTTCACCGCACGAACGCTTTCAAGCATAAGTCATTATGATTAGATGTTGTTTACCGCGAAAGTCCGCCACCTGTTCTGACCAGCCTGAGCACATCCCCGCGATTTCCTCCCGAGGCTTGTCCGGCGACGGCTCCCGGTGTGAATGACTGGCAACCCTTGAATGCAGTCTTGTAGAGGAAGCCGGTGAGCAGTTAATCACTGGCTGATGCCTTAGCGCCCTTAATCAGAAATTTTACGAACGCCTCTTCCTGCAATGGCTTGCTGAAGTAGTAGCCCTGCAATTCATCACAGCCAATCCCGTCAAGGAATGCCTGCTGATAGGCTGTTTCCACGCCTTCAGCCACTATCTTCAGGCCCAAGCTGTGACCAAGACCGACAATAGCCTTGAGAATGGCGATATTGGCCGGCTCAGTTTCCAGGTTGCTTACAAAAACCTTGTCGATTTTAAGCCTGTCAACCGGAAAGTCCTTGAGATATGCCATGCTGGAATAACCGGTGCCGAAATCGTCAATCGACAGCTTAACACCTAACGCCTTCAAGTCGTGCAGAGTCTTGATGAAATGGCGAGTATCCTGGACCAGACAGTTTTCGGTAATTTCCAGCTCAAGACATTCCGGATCGAGTTCCGTGCTTTTGAGCGCTGACTCTACCGTCTTGACCAGATCCAATTGCCGGAACTGTCGCGGAGACACATTAACCGCCACAGGAATTGGCCTTCCTATCAGTTTTTTCAGCTGGCGAGCCTTACGGCAGGCATTGATTAATACCCAAAAGCCAATTTCCTGGATCTGCCCTGTTTCCTCGGCAACAGGAATGAAGGTCATGGGAGGGATCAAGGTCTCGCCAGGCGGCTTCCAGCGGATTAGAGCCTCGGCGCCGCATACTTCGCCGGTTACCAAATCCATCTTAGGCTGGTAGCACAGCAGAAATTCTTCATTTTCTATTGCCCGGCGCAGCCGATATTCAATATCTATCCGCTCAGTCAATACCTGGTTGAGTTCACGAGTATAAAACTGGAAATTATTGCGGCCTGATTGCTTAGCTTTATACATCGCCGAATCGGCATTCTTGAGTAATGTATTGGGGTCAGCCCCATCATCAGGATATATGCTAATGCCGATACTGCAGGAAACGATAAAATCCCGCCCCCCAATCACACAAGGATTTGCCACTGCTGCAAGGATGCGCTGCATGCTTTGCGCTATATCCTCGATCTTCTTCAGACTGGTCAACAACAGCACGAACTCATCACCGCCAAGCCGGACAACGGTATCGTATTCGCGTATGCATTTCGATAGCCGTCCAGCCATCCTTACCAGTAGCTCATCTCCTACATGATGGCCCATGCTGTCGTTGATCAACTTGAACTGATCAAGATCAACAAAGGCTGCAGCTAACTTGGTGTCGTAGCGATCCGCAAAGCACATGCACTGCTGCAACCTGTCTGCGAGCATGGTACGATTCGGCAACCCGGTCAGGCTGTCGTGCGTCGCCTGGTATTCGATCTCGCGCTCGTAGTTTTTGCGCTCGGAAATATCTTCCACCGTACCCTCATAGAAGATTAGTTCACCTGAAGCGTCGCGAACCTCATGGGCGTTTTCGGTAATCCAGATTATATCGCCATTCTTCCGGTAAACCTGCGCCTCGAAGTTGTGCACCTGTCCATGAGTCTTCATCAATGCGATATATTCGGTGCGCTTTCCGGGATGAACATAAAGCTGATTTTGAATATCATTGATGCACTGTATCAGATCGGATGTCGAGTCGTAGCCATAGATACGAGCCAGTGCAGGATTTATATTGAGATACTGCCCTGACGGTTTGGTCTGGTAAATCCCTTCGATGGCATTTTCAAAAATTGAACGGTAGCGCTCCTCTGCTTCGTACGCCAGTTGCTCGCTCTGCTTTCGAAGAGTGATATCCTGAATGAATCCCTCAAGGGCCTCCAACTCACCCTTTTCATTGAAAAGCGGGCCTCCGCTCTCATGCACCCAGCGGATACCGCCCCCGGCATGGGTAATACGGTATTCCACATCGAAGTGTTTGCAAGTCCGCAAGGCATCTTCAATACTCTTACGCACCCGGACACGGTCCTCCATCAGGGTCATCGCTTCATAAGCGATGCACCGGTTAAAAAGCAGCTCTTCGGGATCATAGCCGGTAAGCGCCTGACAGCCATCGCTGACAAACACCATGGTCCAGTTCTCATCAAACAGGCAACAATACACCATTCCCTTAATATTACCCATGAGCGTACTCAACATGCGCTCCCTATCCTCCAGCAATATTCGTAAACTGGTGCTTAAATTTATTGTCGTCACGGAAAATGGCGCCTGCCTTACAGCATGAGAAAGTGAAAATAACTTATAAGTTGTTAATAATTTTGAATGCAGCAATATTTATACCGAAAGGTGAAATACACCCAAAACAGCATATTAAAAGCCAGGTGAAGAATTTATGCGCGTCAAAATTGTGCAAACGCACCAAACCAACCCATAAGAATACATTTGGATAAATTTTGATTTAGAGTTGAACTGAGCTTTCCCTGATTCCACGGACACATTTTTAAGAGACCATTTTGTCTCCAAAAGCCTTTTGCATATTCTGGCTCAACCTGAACACTCATTCTGATCCAATCTGAACACCTATTCTGAATTAAGTTGAACACTGATTCTGGTTTCAAGCTGAACAGTTTTTGAGATTTTCCAGAATCGGTGTTCAAGTTGCCGGAATGACTGTTCAAGTTACCGGAATCCCGCCTAACGCATTGTTTATTCAATCAGACTATCCTTTCTGCCTTTTATGGAAAGAATATGTCAGCGAAGAGAACAGCAATGCGAAAATTAAGAGAAATACTCAGACTCAGCTATAGCGCCGGATTAAGCATCCGGAAAATCAGTGCCAGCACCAAAATCAGTGTTGGCAGCATCCAAAATATCTTGAAATTGGCCGTGCAGCTGAAAATAACCTGGCCGCTACCGGAGGATTGGGATGATCAAACGCTAGCCCTGAAATTTTATCCCCGATCAGACGCTCAGCCTTCAGCCAAATACCAGGAACCGGTATGGACAGACGTTCACCTGGAGTTGAAGAAAAAGGGCCTGACCAAGCAGTTGCTCTGGGAGGAGCACACCCAGCACTATCCCTTCGGCTTCGCTCAGGACAGGCCGAACCGTTGCTATAGCTACTCGCAGTTCTGCGCTCGTTATGCAGACTGGCGGAAGAAACAAAAACGCTCCATGCGCCAAGTACACCGTGCCGGTGAAAAGTTGTTTATCGATTATGCCGGACCCACAATGCCAGTGGTCTGCGCCTCAACCAGTGAAATACGCACGGCGCAGATCTTTGTGGCGGTATTGGGCGCATCCAATTACACCTTTGCCGAAGCGACCTGGAGCCAAAGCCTGCCGGATTGGTTAGGCAGTCATGTGCGTGCCTTTGAGTTTTTTGGCGGTACGCCAGTAATGTTGGTGCCGGATAATTTAAAAAGCGGGGTGACTAAAGCCTGCCGTTACGACCCTCAACTCAACCCCAGTTATCAACAGTTGGCGTCCCATTATTCTGTCGCGGTGATGCCTGCCAGGCCTTATAAACCGAAAGATAAAGCCAAGGCCGAGGCCGGTGTTTTATTGGTCGAACGCTGGATTATGGCTAAATTGCGCCATCACACCTTCTTCTCGTTGGCGGAGTTGAATCAGTGTATCAGTGCCTTATTGACGGAGCTCAATCAAAAACCCTTCAAGCAAATGCCAGGCAGTCGTCAGCAATGGTTTGAAGCGCTGGATCGACCGGCCTTGTCACCGTTACCGAAGTACGCCTATCAGTACACGGACATCAAAACCGCTCGCGTCAATATCGATTATCACCTGATCTACGACCAACACCTCTATTCGGTGCCGCATCACTGTGTGGGCGAACAGGTTGAGTTGCATGCCGGTGATAAACTGATTGAGGTCTATTTTCACCACAAACGTATTGCTACTCATATCCGCAAGTTCTATCCCGGCATGACCACCGAGCCAGGGCACATGCCGGAACAGCATGCCCAGCATCAGCAATGGACGCCAGGGCGATTAATGAACTGGGCGCAATCGATAGGGCCTGAGGTGCTGGTGTGGGTGAAGGGGCAGTTACAGCGTAGGGAGCATCCAGAGCAGGCTTACCGCGTCTGCCTGGGGTTATTGAGCCTCAATCGAAGCTATGCCGCCGAGCGCTTAAATAAAGCCTGTGCAATCGCCAATAAAGAAGCCCTGTTCAAATTGAAAAATGTGAAAGCCATTTTGCAAAGTAACCGGGACAAGTTGCCGGAATCAGCGCCGGTGCAACTTTCGTTATTACCTCAGGACCATGAAAACATTCGTGGTGCAAAGAGTTTCCACTAACCCTTAAACCCCCTAGATAGCTGAGCAAACAGGGCCTGCATCAGATTGCTGTTGAAAAGCTCTGTATGCTCAATTTCTAAATACAGGACCTTAACATGATTGAACAAACACTCAACCAACTACGCCAATTGAAACTAAACGGCATGGCTTCTGCGCTGCAAACTCAACTGGAACAGCCTGGTACTTATGAAGGGTTAGCCTTTGCAGAGCGCCTGCAATTATTAGTCGATCACGAAGACCAGGCCCGTCATCAGCGCAAACAAGAGCGCTTGACAAGCGCCGCGCAGTTCAAACTCAAAGCCCATGCCAAAGACATTGATTATCAGGCTGCCAGAGGCCTGCAGCCGTCGCAAATGGCGTCACTATTATTATGTGACTGGTTAAAAAAAGCTCAGAACCTTTTGCTGACCGGCCCTTGCGGCACAGGCAAAACCTATATTGCTTGTGCGCTCGGTCAGCAAGCCTGCCTGAAAGGTTACAGCGTCAAATACTACAGGCTTCCACGCCTCATTCTGGCATTGACTCAAGCCAAGGCCGATGGCAGCTACAGCAGATTACTGAAAACTATCGCTGGACTGAACTTGCTGATCATCGATGACTGGGGCCTGGAACCGTTGAATGCCGCCACCCAAATGACTTGATGGAAATTATGGATGATCGCTATGAGCAGTCTGCCACTGTCATTATCAGCCAATTGCCGACAGACAACCCTTAACATTAGCTGCCAGTCAAGCAAAAAAGATCAATCCTACTTTGTTCGGTTACTTCTATCCATTCAATTAACCTTATCTCGCCAAGCAAAGAAATTTGATCAAGAAACAGGTATAAAATCAGTTCGGCTGAACGATACAATTATTACCTGCCGTTCGAATATTCTTCAGTACAGTCCTGCATGCATTGATTCATCTTTTGTCTGCAAGCGGTGTTCATGCCGGCGTCATAATTTTCCAGACCAGAAGGATAGGCATTACAGGACCCGATTGGACATTCTCTGACGCATTGTGCAGCGATTTGCCAACGTTCATTCCCGGATAATACACGTCCACCTTGATTAGCAGCACGGCCTTGGCCGGCACTAGCATTTTGCTGCCAATCTTCCATGAATTCGTTTTTATTGCGATCTATATTCAGGGCGACAATGGCCCCCGGGCCAGAAAAGCGAATAGTTGATCCGTTCTGTGAAAGGGGTTTAAACGTTGAGCTTAATGTTTGCAACCGATTGTTATAACCTCCAGAACTGTCAGGCGTATTCAAAGAGCGCCAAATGTTATATCGAATCAGTTTACCTTTGTTATCAAAGGAAAAATTTCCGAGGGTATAAACCGGAGCATCCGGCAAACTTCCACCCTGAATACGGATGATTCGGCTGCCGAAGCGATCTGTTTGGTTATCTTCGATAATCTTGGCGCCGCTTTGGGTGATCAAGTCTTGTACATCAGCCAGATTAGCATTGAGTAGCGCTTGGCCTGGAAAAGGCTGAGCCTGAGCTGCATAACAGATCACCAAACTTAACCAGATGACAATCGGCTTGTGTTTGTAAATGCTCATTTAGGTTCCTGTAGGCTGATGAATAGAATCAGTTTCAATATGTTTTCGTTATTAGATATGATGGTGTTTGGTTCTGTCAGGCAGACTTTCTACTCCGTTTATTTCGAAACCGCGACAGAAAGCGCACCAATAACAGGTATGCGGCCAGCATGACTAGCGGTAAGGACATACTGATAACCAGAAAGGAAATATTAAAGGGAATCTGGCACTCGTTCCAGGGTGGGATTCCCTTGGCTGTCAAGCCACTGCAGAGCATACCTCTTTGTTGTCGCGCCAGGGAAATCGCCGTTGCCCACCAGATGCCCGTGGCGATGATCGACAAAATCAGCCAAATTTTTTTTGGATCATGGTTTTCCTCCGGTTAGTTTAAATCAGCGCTGTTCCAAATTGATTCGACGAACGATTTTTACGATTGGTGAATGTTTTTTAAGATTGAAGTGGGTTTAATAAACTCCAAACTTAGGTTGAAAAGGGATCTTTTGCTTTCGGCTATACATTTCCTGGTTTTTTTAAAACCAGTCGAGTTGCGGTCTTGAGTGATTCCATTATTCCGGTAAAAAATTGTTTTATCTCCCCTTCCTTAATATCTTCCAACTTACTATTTGATAGTATTTGTCCTGGTAACACGCTATTTAGCATTGTAGTTAATACAGCATACTCTTCTTCAACCCATAGAATCCGATTTGTCTCATCACTTGTGAATATCCAAGGTGTTTCTGAATCGAGCTCCTTAAGGACAATGCGAGATTTCCAGTTGCAATCACCAGAAGAGTTTTGAAGCTCCTCTGTTATCGATGAAATTTGGGAGGTCAAGATTAAGGCATTTCTCTTGCCTACAACTGTGTTACTAGAATCAGTAATGACCGTCACTTCGATGTATGAGCTTTCATTGTCCATTCAAAATTTTCTCCGCACTCTTTACTATTTGTTCGCCAACGACTGATGAAATATACACTCCTCCAACTCCCAACGTGGCAGCCGATACGAGATTAACTTTAATAACAAAAGCTCCACCGATCCCAAGAAAGGCTCCTTTCAATATTTTTTTCAATTTATTCTTTTTCATTTGGTCATTTTCTATCGATGTCAATTGATCTGCAACTTCACAGGTTTGATTGCGTATCTTATTGATACCAACAAGCAAAGCATCTGGGTCGGATTTAAAGCTTGACAATTGGCTGATAAATTTTTTTCCTTCTTTAATTAATGCTTTTGTAGCTTCTTCAGTAACGCCCGCATCTCTCAGTAAGCCCCTTTCCAAATCCCAAAATTTGTCAAATTTAGCAATATCATCAATTATTTTTGAAATTTCATGCGGGTCCGCTTGTTGTTTGCGTAATTCGTCAATGAATTCATTATCTTGAGACAAGTGCTTTAGAGCTCTACAACAAATTCTGAATTTATCTTTTAGTTGTTCAATAGTAGGTTCATTTGTGCTCATTAGATCATTTACTACGTCCACTAATATTTTTGTTGGCATATCTGATCTCATTATTCGTATTTAAATTAAGTTAAAAACTTCAGAATATTCGTTTTAAAGCATGTCAAAATTTGCTATTTATTGATTGGGCGGCTTCTTCAACCCGCTACAAAAGTTTCGTGGATTCAATTCCGAAGTGCAATCCTAGAACTCATATGGGTTCTTGCAATTTGTCAGCAAAAATAATGCATGAGGTGTTTTAAATTTGAGTGTTTTTCGAGGGCGATGATTAAACTTCAGTAAACTTATTCATGCCGATCTGGAAAAAAATATCGCAGCCATCGCATAATTGTTTGCCACACCCTATCTATATCTTCTGTTTCTCCAAGTTTCGATTGAAGAAAATTCGTTACCTCCCCGAAGCGATGCGGGGTTTCAAAGTAAGAATCCAAACTCCGAATAATTGGTTTTTCCAATAACTGTATTGCAATATTGGTTTCAAAAATTGGCCGGGGAAGGCCTTTATGAATAATAAAAGCGTCAAGATCGCATAACGCAAACTCTCGCGATATTGTAGTTAATTTGTCAACCTGCCCAGAATAAGCCAGGTATAAATCTTCTGGATTTCTAAGACTTAGAATCCACTTATCTAAAATCGGAACATTGTGAATATTTTGGTGAGATTCACGGAATGTTGAGCCCCCTTCATCTAGAATAAGGAATGGTGGAAGCCAGTCTTTTATATTTTCAAGTTTCTGAGCTATCTCTTCATATAAATTTTGATCGACTTTAATACAATTTTCTAATAAGCAAGCTTCAAAAGCTTTAGCATCATCATTCTGCGTTGATATTTCTACAAGAAATTCCAAATTTGACATTGCCGACCATGCAAGCGCAGCCTTTGTTAAATTAGCCGAGCCCACAAAACAGCTGTCATCAATGCGATAGTATTTTGCATGGAGATTACTTATTAAAGACAGATGTGAGTTAGGGCGCTCTTTGATAAGGTTCCATACTTCAAGATCGCTAACTCCTGGGCAAGTTGGCACGTCCAGAATGGAACGCCGCTGCATGTGCTAAAAGAGCTGGGTGGTTGGGCTGATTTAACAATGGTATTGCGCTATGCTCATTTGTCGAGTACGCACTTAGAAGAGTACGCTAAGAACTCAAAAGCTGTAACTTCTGTGACAAATCTACTACAGACAGATAATTAAGACTTTGTAAAATTACCTAACCCTTTGATTTTATGGTGGCGATAGGTGGACTTGAACCACCGACCCCGGGGTTATGAATCCCGTGCTCTAACCAACTGAGCTATATCGCCATTTTGACAGGCCTATGTAAAGAGCGGGAATTATAGGTATCCGCAGTTAGTTTGTCAAACGTTGAATCGAAAATGAACGACATCGCCGTCTTTTACGATGTAATCTTTGCCTTCCAGCCGCCATTTTCCGGCATCCTTCGCGCCCTGCTCGCCCTTATAGGCAATAAAGTCCTCGTATGAAATAACTTCAGCGCGAATAAATCCCTTTTCAAAATCACTGTGAATAACTCCCGCCGCTTGTGGAGCTGAAGCCCCGACAGGAATAGTCCAGGCTCTCACTTCTTTTACTCCGGCGGTAAAATAAGTGGCAAGACTCAATAAAGAATAACCGGCTCTGACTACTCGATTTAAGCCAGGCTCTTCCAGGCCCAGGTCATCCAGAAACTCTTTCTTTTCTTCCTCGTCCAACTGAGCTATTTCTGCTTCTATGGCCGCGCAGATCGGCACAACCATGGCCCCTTCCTTGTCGGCGAATGCTTTTACACTATCCAGCAGAGGATTGTTTTCAAATCCATCATCCTGCACATTCGCAATATACATGGTGGGTTTGAGGGTCATTAAGCAAAGATCTTTTAGCAAGGCTTTTTCATCATCTGTTAAAGGCAATGTCCTGGCCGGTTCGCCTGCATCGAGTTGCTTGAAAACTCTCTCCAAAACCAGCTTTTTCGCCAGCTCGTCTTTATTGCCGGTTCTGGCAATTTTGGTTGCTCGCGCTAAAGCTTTTTCAATCGAAGCCATATCGGCAAGAGCCAATTCAGTATTAATGACTTCAATGTCTGAAATCGGATCAATTTTCCCCTCAACATGAACAACATTATCATCGTGAAAACAGCGGACAACGTGGGCTATCGCATCGGTTTCCCGGATATTCGCCAAAAACTTGTTACCCAAACCTTCACCTTTTGACGCGCCGGCTACCAGTCCCGCAATATCAACAAACTCTATGGTCGTAGGCAATATACGCTCCGGCTTGACGATTTCCGCCAATTTTTCCATTCTGAAATCCGGCACCGGCACAACGCCGACATTGGGGTCGATCGTACAAAAAGGGTAATTTTCCGCGGCAATTTTTGCTTTTGTTAGTGCATTAAACAGGGTCGACTTGCCGACATTCGGTAAGCCAACGATTCCACAGTACAGCGCCATAGAGTTCTCTTGAGAGTTTTGAGTTAAGAATTGAGTAAAGGTACAGCAAGATTTTCAAGCCGCGACGGGTAATTATACTAGTTATCGCTTTGGCCTAAACAGTTAAAACGCTAAATTAGGAAGGCAACCGCTTTGATTAGTCCAGGACCGGAGTAACTTTTTAGAGTTACGCGCATGAGATCAGTTAGCTCGAGAGTGAAAATAATTCCGTGAAACAGCTTATTTTTTGCAGTACAGTTGCTCCGTAAGGAATGAAAAATTAGCGGCATCATAAATTCATGATTGAGCAATTCATGATTTGCCACGAAGCATTTAACCGGTGTAATGGACAAAAGCCTCTATCAATAGACAGAAACGCCATCACCAGTCCGACGCCTTAAATTCAAAGCGAAGTCTCGTCAAGTTTCCACTTGTATTGCTACTGTACTACGGCGCCTATGTTACCATATAGAGCGCTTTTTAATCTAATGCTCGATTTAAGAAAAAAATAAAAACATGATTGCAGTTAATACACTATCTCAAGGAAATTAAAGATTTTATGGAAGAATTATTTATCGGATGGCTAAAAGAATACGGTTACGTCATTTTGTTCCTGTGGAGCATTATAGAAGGGGAAATGGGCCTGATCATGGGTGGAATCATGTCTCATACCGGAGACATGCAGTATTTCACTACGGTTTTTGTGGCGGGTCTGGGGGGGTTTACCGGCGATCAAATCTATTTTTACGTTGGCCGCTTTAATAAAGGTTATATTCAACGCAAACTGCATAAACAGCGGCTTAAGTTTGCAATTGCGCATTTGCTGTTAAAAAAATACGGTTGGCCCATTATCTTTATGCAGCGTTATATGTATGGCTTGCGTACGGTCATTCCCATGTCGATCGGCATTACCAAATATTCTGCAAAAAAGTTTGCTTTCATAAACCTCATTAGCGCGTGGGTATGGGCCGCGATTACAGTAACGCCTGCTTATTACTTTGGCGCGGAAATATTGGACTTATTGGCCTACGCAAAACAGCACTGGTACTTTGCGTTGCCAGTAGCGGGCGGCTTTCTTTTTGGTGTATATGCCTACTTTAAAAAACTGGAGCGGTATTTCATAAATAAACGCAGCGGCCGTTTTTCAAACTGATAGTCTCATTGCGCCAAACCAAAAGTTAATAAGCCGATAAAAGAATCCGTAACTTTACTTGAAGCGTCCTGTTAAAAAACGGCTCAATTTGGGTAGCCAGTCAACATCTTCGGCCCGGTTGAGAAAAGCCTTTCAAGGAGCTCCGGAAATAACCGGCTTCAAATTGCTGCCTTTAGTAATGTAAGAAAAAAGTTGATCAATGAATAAGTTAATAAAAAATGCCATCTGGATACTGATCGTTGTTCTCGGAGCTTCGGCCATCGGCGGCATCGCCTTGAATCGCGGCGAAAATATCAACGCGCTTTGGTTTATAACAGCTTCGCTTTGTGTTTACGCAATCGCCTATCGCTTTTACGCGGCGTGGATTGCCGCTACCGTTCTGATTGTCGATGACACGCGCGCAACGCCGGCAGAGCGGCTGGATAACGGCCGTGATTTTGTGCCCACCAATAAATGGGTTGTGTTCGGCCACCACTTCGCGGCAATTGCAGGGCCGGGGCCATTGGTTGGACCGACCCTCGCCGCGCAGTTTGGTTATCTGCCGGGGACGCTGTGGATATTGTTTGGAGCGGTATTGGGCGGTTGCGTGCAAGATATGGTGACGTTATTTCTGTCCACCCGGCGCGACGCCAAAAGTCTGGGGCAAATGGCTCGCGATGAACTGGGACCATTAGGGGGTTCAGCGGCATTAATCGGCACATTTGCCATTATGATCATCCTGATCGCCGTATTGGGTTTGGTGGTTGTCAATGCAATGAAGCACAGCCCATGGGCGACTTTCACGGTGTCGGCGACCATTCCCATAGCTATATTAGCGGGTTTTTATATGCGTTATTTTCGCCCCGGGCAGGTGCTGGAAGCTTCCGCTTTAGGCGTGATTTTATTATTGTTGTCGGTGGCGGGCGGCGGTTTCATTGATGAACATGAAACCATGCGCATTATGTTTGATCATGAAGGCCTGATCCTGGCCTGGTGGGTCATGGCTTATGGTTTTGCCGCGGCCATCTTTCCTGTCTGGCTGCTGCTGGCCCCGCGCGATTACCTGTCTACCTATATGAAACTGGGTACCATCACCTTGTTGGCGGCGGCCATAATCATACTGCAACCGGACGTAAAAATGCCCGCGATAACACAGTTTATCGACGGCACCGGGCCTATTTTCGGAGGCAAATTATTTCCGTTTGCTTTCATTACCATTGCTTGCGGAGCGATTTCCGGATTTCACGCGCTGATTGCCTCCGGCACCACACCCAAACTATTGAGCAATGAGCGCGACATCCGCATGATCGGTTATGGCGGCATGTTGCTGGAATCGCTGGTTGCCATCATGGCGATGATAGCTGCCACGGTGCTTGATCCCGGCGTGTTTTTTGCCATTAACAGCTCCACGGGTGTTGTAGGAGTTGATGCGATTGATGCCGCCGCCAAAATCTCTTCCTGGGGTTACCCGGTTACTGCCGGACAAATGCAGAATCTGGCCCGTCAAATGGGCGAAGCGACGCTATTTGCGCGTACCGGCGGCGCTCCTTCTCTCGCAGTGGGCATGGCGAGTATTTTCGGCAGCGCTTTCGGGGAAGGTTTGCTGGCCTTGTGGTATCACTTTGCCATCATGTTTGAGGCTATTTTTATTCTTACCACACTGGACGCCGGTACGCGCGTAGGCCGTTTTATGTTGCAGGATATGCTCGGCAATATTTGGCCAAAAATGGGTGAGACTTCCTGGATGCCTTCCGTTATTCTCACCAGCGCCATGGTAGTTTCGGGTTGGGGCTACTTCCTCTACATCGGCGTAATAGACCCGAACGGTGGAGTCAATATTCTGTGGCCACTGTTCGGCATTGCCAATCAAATGCTGGCTGCTATCGCTCTGTGCGTGGCCACGGGGATTTTGATTAAATCCGGCAAACTTAAATATAGCTGGGTGACCGGTATTCCGCTTCTGTGGCTGGTAACTATTACCACCACGGCTGCCTGGCAGAAAATTGTCAGCACTGATATCCGCATAGGTTTCTTTTCCGCCGCCAACGATTTAACGGACAAGCTGGCGGCAGGAGTTTTGCCCCCGGCAAAAGCCGCTATCGCTCAAAAATTGATATTCAATCTGCACCTGGACGCATGGCTGACGCTGTTTTTTGTCAGCTTACTGTGGGTGATTGTTTTTGATATGC
The DNA here is from genome assembly GCA_002862125.1 of Methylobacter sp. KS41. GTDB lineage: Bacteria > Pseudomonadota > Gammaproteobacteria > Methylococcales > Methylomonadaceae > Methylobacter_C. The sequence goes on from PHSP01000001.1 coordinate 172,457, forward strand.
TGCGTGTGTGCGTCCGTTATCTGTCAGGAAAACCGGTGCCGCCCCTAACGGAATCAGCGCATTGTCCCAGCCGTTTAGTTGAAGATTGGGTAAGAGATTAATGCTGAACAAGATCAAAACATTCTGGCGGCTTGTGCGCCGGCTATCAGGTGATGACGCTTACGAACAATACCTGAAGCGCTATGCCCTGCATCATCAAACCGATAACGGGGATGACTGTCAACCGCCACTAAGCAAGGCTGATTTTTTCAGGCAGTGGCAAGATGAGAAATGGAACGGCATTAAGCGCTGTTGCTAGCCTAAAGTTACCAAATCTTGTCGTCCTGGCCCGCGCCATAAAGCTTACCTGATGACTATCGATTATTTAATCATCGGCCAGGGGCTGGCCGGAAGCTTGCTGGCATGGGAACTCATGCAGCGGGACTGTAAAATCGTCATCATAGATAATGGCAAGGAAAATGCCTCGCAAGTCTCAGCAGGGTTAATTAATCCCGTCACCGGAATGCGTTTCGTAAAATCCGCGAATATCGACAATTTATTGCCGTCTGCTAAACAACTTTACTTTGAATTAGCCAGATTTTTTCAGCAAACTTTTTACATTGAAAAGTCCATGCTGCGGATTTTCCGCAATGATAAGGAATTAAAGCACTGTCTTAAACGATTTGATGCCCTTGATTATCTGGACTATCTGGACTATCTGGGCGCATTATCGCCGCCTAGCCAATACTTCAACAACCTTGCAACAGACTTCGGATTTCTGGAGCAAAAGCAAACCGGCTATTTATTAACCGGGCCCTTATTAACTTGCCTGAAAGATTTCTTTATTGACAACCGCTGTTACCGGCAGGTGAATATTGACTACCAGGACATTCAGCTGCAACCAGCATTGCGCTGGCAGGACATTTCCCCGAAGCGGATTATTTTCTGCGAAGGCCATCATGCCGTAAATAATCCCTGGTTTTCCTGGCTGCCTTTTCAACCGGCGAAAGGGGAAATTTTAACCCTGGAACATCAATGCGAATTACCGGATAAAATATTGAATTACGGTGACTGGCTAATTCCATTAGACAGCCGTCATTTTCGCATCGGCGCGACGTTTGACAGGGAAAATCTCAACACCCTGCCAACCGGGAGCGGTAAAAATGCTTTATTAAATGCGCTCAAACCCGTTTCAGCCAATCTAGCGGCGCAAGCAACATTGCTTAATCATCAGGCCAATATCCGGCCCTGCACCCTGGATAAACAACCGTTTCTCGGCCATCATCCACAATATCCGCAACTTGCTATTTTTAACGGCTTTGGGGCTAAAGGCAGTTTGCAGATACCTTGGCATAGCAGGCATTTCGCAGATGCCTTATTAAACCAAAAACCCCCGCCATCAAACATTCAACGCCATTATGCACCGCATTTCACTGGTTAACCACGCACACAATCTCATCAGAAAGGTTCTTCGCCCTGGCGATACCGCCGTTGACGCAACGGTAGGCAACGGCCACGACACGCTGTTTCTAGCCGGGCAAGTAGGCCCGTCCGGAAAGGTTTTCGGTTTTGATATTCAACTGGCAGCCATTGACTCAACACGGGCGAAAGTAGACTCATGCCGGACCAGCGAGAATGCGCTCGGCAACGCGCCTGCACAGGCGATAAACTTGACGTTAATACATGCAAGCCATGCGGACATGTGCGGCAAAATTCCCGCGCACTATCATGGCAGCATCGGCGCTATCATGTTTAATCTGGGCTATCTGCCGGGTGGCGATAAACGTATTATTACCCGGACCGATTCGACGCTATCGGCTTTGAATAGCGCCAGCCGGTTAGTATCGAGCAATGGCATCATCACTGTTCTGGCTTATCCCGGACATCAGGGCGGCGATCTGGAAACAGAGGAAGTCAAGAACTGGTGCGGGCAACTGGATAAAGACCAATTTAAAACCCGCATTATTTACAGTTCAGAAAATAAAGGGTCCGCCCCCAGGCTTTTTGTTGTTTACAAGACGCATTAAAACAAACCGGCCATAAAGCAATCTGCTATTATTTCCGCCTGTTTTATTCATTTCAATCCATTAAAAGGACACACATGTCAGAGTTCAATAACGTATCCGTCGTCAAAAAAGCCAACATCTATTTCGGCGGCAACGTCAGCAGCCGCACTATCCGTTTTGCCGATGGCTCATTAAAAACCCTGGGCTTTATGCTGCCGGGCGAATACACCTTCAACACGGCTGATAAAGAATTGATGGAAATCATCGACGGCGACCTCGACGTTTTATTGCCGGAAACAGACCAATGGCGAAAGGTTAACGGCGGTGAATCGTTTAATGTTCCGGCTAATTCAGCATTCACGGTAAAAATCATTACTCCTACGGATTATTGCTGCTCTTTCATCAAATAACAGCATGGAAAAAGTCGCCATCTTTGCCGATGTGCAGAACATTTATTACACCACCCGGCAAAGCTATCAACGGCATTTCAATTACAACGCCTTCTGGACTCAGGCGACTGCCGGCAGGACTGTTGTGACGGCGTTTGCTTACGCCATCGACAAAGGCGACAGCAAACAGCTGGGCTTCCAGCAAATACTTCGCAATATAGGCTTTGAAGTCAAACTCAAGCCTTATATCCAGCGTAGCGACGGTTCCGCGAAAGGCGACTGGGATGTGGGCATCACCCTGGACATGATCGAGTATGCAGCCAGATCGGATGTCGTAATTCTGTTATCAGGCGATGGCGACTTTGATCTATTGCTGAATAAAGTTCGCAGCGCTTATTCTGTAACTGCAGAAGTGTACGGGGTGCCAGGGCTAACGGCGTCATCCCTGATCAACGCTGCTAGCCGCTTTATAGCGATTGACGATAAATTGTTAATTTAAAAAACCGCATTACCTGAAAGGCCGCGAATAATAAAAACCAGGGTCCGGTAGAATGAAAAGCTACTGGACCCTGGTTTTTTTGGCTATAGGAGATTATTGGCTATTTCTTGAAAACATTCATGCCTTTTAATAGATTCAGAGCCTCATGCACTGCGTAATCCTCGACATCCAGACCTTCCTTTTCCTTATCCAATCCCCCTTTTTTTTCATCGGACGAACCTTTGCCATTCTGTAAATGATGTGACAAATCCGCCTCTTTGATGGGTGTAAAATCGGCTTTATCCAAGGTCTCCAGTTTAACACGCGCCAATGTTATATCCGGCTCAATGCCTTCAGCCTGTATCGAGCGGCCGGAAGGCGTATAGTAACGGGCGGTTGTCAGCTTCACTGCAGCGCCATTACTGATAGGCAATATTGTTTGCACCGAACCTTTACCGAATGACTTTTCTCCCATAATCACAGCACGCTTTTGATCCTGCAATGCGCCGGCCACAATTTCTGATGCCGATGCAGAGCCTGCATTTATCAATACGACGATAGGCGCGCCGTCAATGAGATCATCAGGCGAAGCATTAAATCGCATTTCAGAATTTTCAATACGCCCTTCCGTGTACACAATAAGCCCGCTTTTTAAGAAGGCGTCACTGACTTCAACCGCAGCATTTAAAACGCCGCCCGGATTATTTCTTAAATCCAGCACCAGACCTTTCAGTTTGTTACCCCCGTTTTCTTTTTTCAGTGCGGCCAGGGCTTCTTTTAACGCGTCTCCCGTGCCTGATTGAAAACTGCTGATACGGATATAGCCGAAACCTTTTTCCAGCATCCTGCTCTTGACGCTTTTTACTTTTATAATGGCGCGGGTCAAGGTTAATTTTAATGGCGCTTCTGCACCTTCACGCACAATGGTGAGAACAATTTTACTACCGGGTTCACCGCGCATCTTCTTGACGGCATCAGTTAAAGACATGCCTTTTACCGGTATATCATCAAGCTTGATAATAAGATCCCCTGTTTTTATTCCCGCTTTTTGGGCCGGCGTATCGTCAATGGGCGAAACCACTTTAATAAAACCGTTTTCCATGGTCACTTCAATGCCTAAACCGCCAAATTGGCCGGTAGTTCCCTCTTTTAGTTCCTGATATTCCTCCGGAACCAGATAGGCGGAATGCGGATCGAGTCCGCTCAACATGCCGCGAATAGCATCTTCCAATAACTTTTTATCCGAAACGGGCTCTACATAATCTCTTTTAATCAAGCCAAAAATGTCTGTGAATGTCCGCAACTCTTCATAGGGCAGCGATTCGGCATCAGTTGCGGCTGCTCCATTATCCCGTTCAGCGAAGACACTGCCGCAGACACCCAAAAAAACACCTAGCATTATGCTAAGCGATAAAATAAAAATAGCTTTCTTTTTCTGCATGTGTCTTAAAACTCCAAATCCTCAATTTTCTACATTATATTATCATCTAACGGCAAATTTACTTGAAGCGCTTTTATCTTTGGCACCATTCAAGAGGATCAATCGGCACGCCTTTCTGGCGTATGCCAAAATACAGCCCGGACTGACTGCGTCCGCCGCTTTCTCCTACGGAAGCAATAACATCTCCTGCCCTGACCAAATCGCCCGCCCGCTTATAGAGACTCTGATTAAAGGCATAAAGCGTCATATATCCCTGACCGTGATCAATAATAGTCAACAAACCGTAGCCCCGCATCCACTCGGCATACACTACCTTGCCTCCGGTAACGGCCTTTATTTCCATTCCTTCGCTGGCGTTAATCAACACGCCATCCCACTTGCCGCCAGTTCGCTCGCTTCCGAACTTTTGCACTACCTTACCACTGACAGGCCAAGGCAATTTACCTCTGAGCGTAGAAAATTGAGCGCTTGGTTCAGAAAAATTCTCCAGAGATGGAGATAATACTTTACCCTGTTCCGCATCAACAGCAAGCTCCTCTTCTGTTACAGGCAATGAAGCCATTAAACTCCTCAGCCTGATTTCGCTATCCTGCAGCTGACTTAACTTTTGTTCGCTTGATGAATAATCATTGCCAATTTGCGCCAGCAACTCATTTCTTTGTTTTCTGGCCTCGTCAAGAACGGCTTGCTCTGATTTTTTTCGTTTCAGATCTTGCTCTAAAAGTTCAGTTTCAGCATGTTTTTGCTTATCCAGCTGATCCAGGCGACGGATAGCCGTTTCTAAATCAACAAGTTTTTTTAAACGCTCTTTATTCAGATAGTTAAAATAGACCATCATCCTGCTGGATAGCGCGGGGTCTTGCTGGTTGAGGAGCAACTTCAACTTTTCTTTTTTCCCGATAACATAGGCGGCTCTTATTTGAACGGACAGTTCCTTGCTTAACGTATCGATTTCTTTCTGATAAACATCCATATCGCGCCAAATCTTGTCCAGGCTTTGGCGTTTTTGCTCAATCTGGGTTTGCAATGTTTTTAATGAGGCGGCTGTTTCGCCATAGTGTTTTTCAATCTCCGCCAACAGGCTCTGAAGAGTGTCTTTCTGCTGCGAAAGCTTCTGCATAGCCTGCTTGACGTCATTAATATCTGATTCGACCTTATTGAGATCATCGCTGGTTTGCAAATCTTCCGCATAGCCATCACTGATCAAGGCGCTCAGCAAAAAAACAAAAATCAGCTTTCTTCTCATTCACAGATCAAGCAGCAACAATAAGCGATCCACCAGTTATTTCAGCGGGCTTTACTACGCCGAAAATAGCCTGCATGGCAGGCGGCAAATCATATAAAAGGACGTCTGAGGCCAAAGACGCCGGCATTGCGATATCCGCATAAAAGCCGGCAAAACCTTTAGCAATCAGGCTATAGGCGGATTTTACACGATCCCAACAATTATCTCTATCCATCACATAAATACTGTCAACTATGGAGACAATGCGGCCTGACCCTGAGCAGTAAATTTTGCATCAAATAATTCAATGGCGGCATCGGCGCTTTTATGGGTGTTGATTTCTTGTTTCAATGAGCAGCCGAACCAGTCAGGAATCGGCAAAACTAAAAATTTATATCGGTTCATTATCTTTTTGTATTTCTCCGTACGCAAAAGCAAAACCATGACCGCCGCCTGGCATAAACAGAATAAATGATAAACACAGTTATATTATCCATTACCCAAAATGATTGAAAATAGGGTATCATTTTGCTAAATTTGTCGGATTTATAAACAGGCAATATAACCGTTATATTAATACACGTTGACTGCAGTTGTGTATAAATAATTCTCAGGGGGTTCTTTATATAAAAATTAAGGCACCGCAAACCACCAGCATTGAGCAGCTCCATGGAAATTAAAGAACCATTCGTTTTATATAATGATACCGATATAGTCAAGGCGGCCCGCTGTCTGAAAGCAATGTCCCATCCGTTGCGATTAAAAATATTATGTGTTCTTGGCAATAATTCGGTCAGCGTACAAGACATTGTCGAACAGGTAGGAACCAGCCAAAGCAATATTTCCCAACATTTATCCATTCTCAGAGAAAAAAATATTCTCGGCTCAAAAAAAGAAGCCAACCGCGTTTATTATTTCATCGATGATGAACGCATGTTGCAGCTCATTAAAATGATGCGAGACGTGTTTTGCTCCAAAAACTAATCCATTTTATTCACTTAACCAGAAGCATACTCCATGGACCGTTACCTAGAATTTATTTTAAATCACTATATACTATCTCTCGCGCTGGCAGTCGTTACTTATTTATTGATTCAGGAATTTTTCGATACGGCCTTTAAAAAGTTTGGTTATGTTTCGCCTTTGCTCGCTGTCGCCAAAATGAACGACAGCGATACTCTGGTCATCGATGTCAGGGAACCGCCTGAATTCATTACCAGTCATATTGAACAGTCCATCAATATGCCTTTAGGCAAATTACCGGAAGAACTCTCTAAAATTGCCGAACATAAAAACAAGCCGGTTCTCATTTCCTGTCAAACGGGCACTCGCTCAGCCTCGGCCGGCAAGATATTGACAAAGGCAGGGTTCGAACAGGTTTTTGTTATTACCGGGGGCATGCAGGCCTGGGAAAACGACTATAAATTACCCGTAAAAATAACCGGCAAAAACAAAACCAAAGCTACCCCAAGCGCATGACTTTTTAACCGTTAAAGCGGCCAAAAAATCCGCGCACTCTAAATTTTTTAAACTTCAATAGAAAAATTCATCATGGCTGAAGAACAACAAACTGTAGACAAACAATTCTCTATCCAAAAAATTTATACAAAAGACATGTCTTTTGAAACACCCAACTCACCTAAAATCTTCACCGAAAAATGGGAGCCTTCAGTTGACTTCAACCTGGGCTCTCACGTTGAACATTTAGAAAATACATTATACGAAGTATCGCTGACTGTCACAATTACAGTTAAATGCAACGATCAAACCGCCTATCTGGTTGAAGTCAATCAAGCCGGAATTTTTGCTTTAAGCGGTTTTACGGATCAGGAAATGGGACCCATGGTCGGCAGCTTCTGCCCGAACATTCTTTTTCCTTACGCACGGGAAGTAGTTTCCGATCTGATTACAAAGGGCGGCTTTCCGCAGCTGCTTTTAGCACCGGTCAATTTTGACGCCTTGTATTCTCAGCATTTGCAACAAGCGCAGCAACAAGTCCCAGGTTCCGGCACCATCAACTAACTGGTTTCATGGACAACAAAATAGCAATCCTGGGAGCCGGTTCCTGGGGAACGGCGCTTGCCCTGCTGGCAGCCGGAAACGGCTGTCAGACGCTATTATGGGGGCATAACCCGGAACATATAGCGAATCTTGCACAGGACCGTCAAAATAAACGCTATTTACCTGATCATCCTTTTCCCGCACAGCTTGCCGTTACCGCCGACCTGTCTGAAGTTGCCGCATTCGGCGATCTGATACTGGTTTGCGTCCCCAGCCACGCTTTTAAAAATACCCTGATTAATCTTAAACCGTACTTGTCGAGCGAGATAAAAATAGCCTGGGCAAGCAAAGGTTTTAATCCTGATGACGGCACATTGCTCCATGAAGCAGTCTCCGGCATTTTTTCCATGCAAACCCCGGCTGCCATCCTTTCAGGACCCACGTTTGCTCACGAAGTCGCCGCCAACCTGCCGACCGCCGTCACCATAGCCTCAACTCACCCGGAGTTTGCCAAACAACTTAGCGGCATCCTGCATGGCGGTCTTTTCCGGACCTATACAAGTTCGGATGTGATTGGCGTAGAAGTCGGCGGCGCGGTAAAAAACGTTCTGGCTATTGCATCAGGCATCGCCGACGGCTTGGGCTTTGGCGCCAACACCAGAGCGGCATTGATTACGCGAGGCCTTAACGAAATTATACGCTTGGGCGTCAAGCTGGGTGGCAAACAGGAAACCTTTATGGGATTAGCGGGCCTGGGAGACCTGATTCTAACCTGCACCGACAACCAATCCAGAAACCGGCGCTTTGGTTTGGCATTGGGGGCAGGCGAAGGCAGGAACGCGGCCATACACGAAATAGGGCAGGAAATTGAAGGCATATCCGCCGCAAAGGAAACCTTTTTGCTGGCAAAAAAATACGCTATCGAAATGCCCATTGCCGAACAAACTTATAAAGTGCTGTATGAAGATCTGGCTCCACGGACTGCCGTACAAAATCTGCTGGCGCGTGAACAGAAAGCCGAATCTTAGTTCCTGTGTCAAGTTGGACGGATTTCTGCCTGGGAACAGGCATGACTTAAGCTTCCAATCCCCCCTCCGGGATATTGAAAGGTCTCACTTGATTCCGTCCTGCATTTCAGAAAACCCCCCGGGCGTTTCCATGGACCGGATCGATTGTTTCGATTCCCTTTCCGCCTGCTCTTTTTGCCGGTTTGACAAATAAGTCCCGCCAAGAATCACCGCCATGATTAAAAGATAAATAACCGAAGCTGTGCGCCTGACTTTTTTGCTATTCTCGTAATTGCTCATCATAAAATCCCGTTCTTTTGCGCGTAGAGTAATACAGACGCAATAATCAGGTCTATTAATTTTAAATCTACCTCAGAAACAGGTCCCTATAAGAACTATGTCAAATCCACACAAATCTTCATACCCTGTTGGATTGCCGGCAGACGATTTATATTTTAATTGTCCGCCGACCCCTAGGGGCTGTTGCCGTTTAGTTATTTGCCCTTGAATTTCATAAACTCCGCCTCATAGATTGTTTATGTTTAATCAAAAACCAGCAAACTATGCCGCGACAAATTTTTACGGATGAACTTTGGGGGAAACTGAAGAAGATTATGTTGAAAATGGGGATTTATGACAAACCCTTTCTTCGACAAACAATTGAAGGGATTTTTTATCGCTTGCGCGTAGGTTGTCCCTGGCGCGATCTACCCAGTGTCTTTGGTAATTGGAATGCTGTTTACAAGCGCTTCAATGCATGGTCTCGTCAAGAAAAACTGATGGGTATTTTTAAGGCGCTGGCAGTTGAGCCTGACTTGGAATGGGAATTTATTGATGGCAGTATTGTGAAAGCTCATCAGCATAGTAGCGGTGCGGCCTATGGGCAAGAATCGGCGATTGGGAAATCTGTTGCGGGTAACACAACCAAAATTCATATGGCTGTTGATTCCTGCGGCCTTCCCATTCACTTCTCAGTGACAGGTGGCGAAGTTCATGATTGTAAGGAAGCGCCAACATTAGTCGCGGAACTCCCTAAGGGTAGCTTTATAATTGCTGACAAAGGCTATGACAGTGAACAATTACGTGTTCAGATTAAAGACCAAGGGGCTGTTCCTGTTATTCCAAGAAAAAAGAATTCAACCTTAGGAAATGATGATATGGATTGGTGTCTCTACAAATATCGCCATTTAGTTGAAAATGTGTTTGCAAGACTGAAACATTTCAGGGCCATTGCTACTCGATATGACAAACTCAAACGAAATTTTGAAGGGTCTATAGCCTTGGCTTGTGCTTTTTTATGGTTACCTATGTGAAACGGCAACAGCCCCTAGATTTACTGGTTAAAATTTAAGCCGAGTATTTCAAGAAATAAAATCCACAGACGGGTAAATCCTGCTTTTTTGTGTCTGAAATTCGGCAATGGTTGCGGGTGTTTTTTTGAGATGGGACAAAAATGGGATAAATTTATTTCAGGCATAAAAAAAGACTTAGGAAAAAACCTAAGTCCTTGATTATCTTTGGTACGATTGCCGGTATTGAATTCATATGTAAGTAACTGATAAATAGAATATAAAAATTCTAATATTTTAAAAGGTAACGATAAAGGTAACATTTTTGATTTTTGCCCTTTATTTTGACAAAACCACCGCAACAATTGCCGAATTTCGAACATAAAAAAGCCGGTGTTACCCGGCTTGAATTGTTACATTATCACACCAGCCAATGACCGCCATTTATCCGGCACTTTGCGGCACTTTGCCGAAAAACTCTTAACTGAGCCATTCACAGGCTCCTACATGGGGTTATTTTCACAAATACGCCATTTATGGCGTATTTAGTGCTGAATTTAGACATACAAAGCCGCTTACATGGGGTATCCCACAAAATGCCATTATTTCCCTATTTTATCACCTCAATGTTTAGTGTTGTTGCCAAGAATCCCAGCCATGCAGTAAGGGCTTGGGTAAACATCTATAAGGCGCTCACCGTATTTATTTTTAAGATTCTCCGTTGCTTCTTCCAGCTCAGTATTAGGCATAATTGCCACCAGTTCAGACTTAGGCTTATCAGTGACTCGATAGCAATAAACACGGATAGCTTTTGTGGCTGCCTGTTCTGCATCATTCCGGGTAAGCCCGCCGTCATATTCCATAATCGCCGCGCGTTCCTCGATCTGCTCTCGGATATTTTCAATTAATTCTCTGTGTGTTGTATTTTTGCTGTTACCGCTGTTACCGCTGTTACCGCCTTGTGTGGCGTGGTCTGTAGCGGTAACAGGAGCTGTTACCTTGCTGTTACCGCTGTTACCTTTTGCATAATTTCTGAATAATTCCATTAGGCTCATTGGCTACACCCCGGCAAAGTAACAGAATAAAAGCGGGTATTTGTTCCATTTATTTTGCGTTGCGTCGATGACTCTCCTTTACTCCCACGGGCAAGCCAGCCCGCCCTGGTCAGGGTTTCAATGACTCGCTTAATGTCATAGCCTACGCCCGCCGCCTCTTTCAATCCGGGTAGATTAAATAGATAGGTGCGCTCATTGCTACATTCGACATAATAGCCAGCTCTGCCCGTTACCGTATGGACTGCGCTGTTGTCATCTGTTGATGTAAAGCGGCTATCTCCAAAGCGGTCAATAAAGCTCCGGATTGAATCAAGTATTGCTCTATCCTCTGTCGTTCCGGCGCCTCTATGGTTGCGCCACTGCTCAAAACACTTTAATGCCGCCAATAGTGCCGCCCTTTTTTCCCATCCAGTCACGCCGTACTCTGTAGCCAATTCGCCAGCCAGGGCAACCAGGGCAAACGCCCGCGCCGCTCTTTTCTCTTGTGGCTGTAAGTCATCCGACATAAAGGCCGATAATGCCGCGTCATGCAATCCGCCAAAATCTCGACCATCATTAACCAGTTCATTAAGGTAAGCCGTGCCAGCTGTTCCATAATATTTTGAAGTATTATTTTGCAAGGTGTCAGAGAATAGCCGCCCGTCATTCATGCCGTGTAATTCATCAAATGCGCCATATTTTCCGAATACGGGTATCTCTAAAAGGCGTATTTCTTGACCAGCTTTAACGGTTAAGCCTTTTTCTTGAAAGTGACTTGCAAGGGTTTTTTCACCGTTCGATAACAAAGCTATTCGCCACTTTTGCACCTGCCGCGCTGAACCTTTTACATTGGCTCGTTGTTTGCCTGTGCCATTGCCTAACGCATAAATGGTCTGGTTAACCTCCCGCGCGTCACTGTCGCCTAATTCATCCAAAGCAAGCAAGCCGTCGTTATATAAAACCGCTGCCGCCTCTAGTCCGTTACTTGTCGCTTTCCAGGTTCTTCTAAAGCCTTCGCCGCCCCATGTGGATGCTGCTATTTTATGCCCCGTGCTTTTCCCTGTGCTGGAGTCTCCGAATACATGAAAGCCCACATAATCGATATGGCATTTTTTGAGCAACGCGCCAGCAAAGCTAATGCTGGTTTGAAAGAGCAACAAAGGGTTGCCCATACAATAACGGCTTACATGGGATTGCCATTCGTTAAGCGTTCCACGTTGGTCATAATCGGCCGTTACTGCGTGATCTGTCTGAAAAAATATGTTGTCTCGATTGCCTATAACCTTCTCCGGCAATACAAAAACATCACCATGCCAGCCTACTTTTAAGGCACATTCAAGCTGTTTTTTAGGTCTGGTTGCTTGCAGGTAAGCGGGCAACATTTCGCGCTTATGGTGATTAATCATTAAGCCTTGCTTTAATAATTCAGCCCGTAGACTCTCGCAACTTCCCGCTAACATTTCACGAGGCATTAACCATTTTTTCCAGGTGTAACGCTGATTCTTAAAGCGTAACATCAGCCCAAAGTTATTTTGGGATTCGTCACAACTGCCAGCATCAATATGTAGCGGGTCACAAATATAGTCGTCCGTTTCCGTTACTTTGCCATTAGGGTTGGCTTTGCTGCCGTGGAAATAAACGCCAGCCTTGCCGTATTTGCTCTTATCGTCATAGACTGCATAACATGGCCGGGTTATTTCTGGCTGCTTGTCTGCTCTTAAGCGTGGGTTAGTAAATGGAACGCCGTTAATTGTTCCAGTTAATTTATTGTCGGTAACAGCGGTAACAGCTTCTAAAATATCGCTGTTACCGTTACAGGCCGTGTCATTGCTGGTGGTAACAGCGGTAACAGTGGTAACAGATGAATTAATAGAGTCAGCATTAGTATCTAATACAGCGTTCATACAGACACCCCCGCCAAAGATAACCACTGAGATAATTTAATCAGCTTGGCTTTAATGATGGTGATTAATTGGGTAAAATAGCTTTGCTGTAATTCGTTTGCTCTGCCGGGGTTCGCTGCCCCGGTGCTTAATCTGTCCATAAATTTAAGCCTCCTTCCGTGACGCCGCTATTCTGGCATCAATCCAAGCGTCAACCTCAGATTCAAGAAAGCCCATAGACCGGGCAGATAGTTTTATTTGTTTAGGGAATTTGCCAGCACTAATAAGAGCGTAGATAGAGCTCCGGCTTAAACCTGTTTTTTGAATGGCTTGATGTAAACGGATGATGGTATTTGATTGTTGCATGATAGAAGCCTTTTTATTTTAGGCTTGACTGTGCATTTTTTGAGTAACAGCCAAGCGCATATAAAGCAACGACATAAACCGTTGCACGCTTCGCCGTCATAGCCCCTGCTCTGATCTCATGCCCTCATCTGGTGAGTAGGCCATTGCTAGCACAATGAATCTGATTTTTAGCGCGCTATAACTATTTGGTTAGGGGAAGATTTACGCTGTTGGGTAGTGGGCTAAGTGACATTAGCATTACGCGCCAGTTCCATGGCGGTGCGCTTCTCAGTTCCAACAATTAACTATCTAACCGGCTTTTAATAATTCAATCTTTGAAAGCTTGTAACACAGTTGCATACGATATGCTTTACCATTCCTTGACGCCACAACTATCTAACCGACTTTCACTGTATACAGTATATCGCTGTTTAACTAAGTACAGCAATGTTTTTATCTATATGTGGTAATAAATTTAATCAATTTCACCATATATAGTGTTTAACCCTGTTTCTTAAACGCTATCACCTGCGCGCCATTCTTTAGCCCGTCCAGGTAATCCGCCCAGGCTTGCATCATACGCCGTCGTTCATCCAGGTATTGCGCCCTGTTGTATGCCGCTCTAACCGCGTCGCTTGGCATGTGGCAAAGTTGCCGTTCAATTGCGTCCGGACTCCAACCTTGTTCATTTAATAGCGTTGATGCTGTGGTTCTAAAGCCGTGAGCGGTCATTACATCGCTATCATATCCAAGCGTTTTAAGTGCGGTTCTTATGGTGCCGTCCGACATAGGCCGACCATCGCCACGACTGGACGGGAAAACATACCGGCCTGATCCTGTAACCGGCTTAATTTCTTCCAGTATGGCTAGGGCTTGGGTTGATAATGGAACGATATGCAAGACTTCTGTCTTGGTGACAAAATAACGCCATTCTTTAGCATCCAGGTCAATATCCTTCCATTCCATTTGCCGTATTTCTCCAGGGCGTTGAAAGAGTAGCGGGGATAATCTAAAGGCGCACTGTACAACAAATGTTCCCTGATAACAGCTTATGTCCCTGAGTAGCTGCCCTACGTCTTTAGGTTCGGTCAATGCTGCTCTGTGCTTTGGCTTTTGCGCGGGTACCTGTGCGGCTACTGACTGCGCCGGGTCATAATCAGTAAAGCCGTGGGCGATTGCATAGGCAAAGGCCGCGCCGATCTCGCTATGTACCCTGTGTGCTGTCTCCAGGCGGTTAAAAAGCGGCCTAACCAGATTGAATATATCAGGTGACTTAATTTCCCTAATATTCATGCTGCCAATAACAGGAAACACATGCCGCTCAAAACGTCTTATTTTCTTTTCGTGGGTAATATCTCTAACCGTGTGAATGGTTGAATCAAGCCATTGTCTAGCCACATCCTCAAAACTATTGAGTATGGGTAAGCCAGCATCAACACGGTTTTTGTTTTCAGCGGCCAATGCCGCAGCGGCTTTGGTTTCTTTGCGGGTATCGATGGGGTCTGTGCCGCTAGCGATTTGTTCACGGGCTTCTTCAGCTTTTCGCCTCGCCATATCCAGCGTAGTTTCTGGATAAACCCCAAAGCCAAGCCGGTTTTGTTTGCCTTTAAACCGATAATCAAACCGCCATCGTTTTACACCGCTTGACTTTACCAGCAAAATTAAGCCGCTCCCGTCATTGATGGTGTAATCCTTTTCTTTGGGCTTAGCCGCTCTATACACCGCGTCTTTATTGAGATTCTTAGCCATTTTATGACTCCGTTTGTGACACTAGAGCTGACAATATACATAGTGTCATCATTACTGTCACTGTTTTGCATGTATTTAGCTGAATATCGTTGTATATCGCTGGACAATAAAAAACCCGCTAAGCCTTATGACTTGCGGGTTTATGTACTTCTTTGCACTTCTTAAAACACTCAATTGGTACCGAGGGCCGGAATCGAACCGGCACGATGTCACCATCACCGGATTTTGAATCCGATTAAGTCAAAACATCACAACACTTAAAAACAAACAATAACAAACTAATCAAAAAGTTAGCCTATTTAGCTTGTTGTCAGTTATTGCCAATTATTACACTTTTTTATATTCAATTGCGCCAAAATTGCGCCATAAGTGTATAATGAAACCCTAGAAAAAAAGCGGCCTCGCAGGTGTACCACCACCAAGCAAGGCCTTACCACTAACTTAATTCGGGGTTAAGCAATGGCTATAAGCATCATATCAGAAAGCCGGTTGTTATCCCATAGGAACAACCATGGCAACTATCACAGAACGCACAGATAAAGACGGAAAGCCGCGTTATAAGGCGGAAGTTCGTTTAAAAGGCTATCCCGCACAAACGGCAACATTTAAAAGAAAAACAGACGCCAACAAATGGATTCAAGATACTGAATCAGCAATCAGAGAGGGGCGACACTTTAAAACAGCGGAAGCAAAAAAACACACCTTTGCCGATATGGTGGACAGGTATATTAAAGCTCAATTGCCAAGCTACAACGAAAAGGAACAGGCGGAACGCAAAAGCAAGTTGTTATGGTGGAAAGATAAATTAGGCGTTTATTTACTTTCCGACATTACACCACCTTTAATCGTTGAGTGCAGGGACTCACTTGGCGAAGTCCGCTCACCGGCCACAGTGGTTAGATATATGGCGGCTTTATCCCATGCCTTCACTATTGCCGTTAATGAATGGCAATGGCTACATGAAAACCCCGCTAAAAAAGTTAAAAAACCGACTGAACCAGATGGGCGCGTTCGATTCCTTGATGATGACGAACGGCAAAGGTTATTGGTTGCCTGTAAGGAATCCTCAAGCGACTGGCTTTATATGTGTGTCATTCTGGCCTTGTCCACAGGTATGCGACAAGCTGAATTGATGGGGCTTAAATGGCAGGATGTAAACCTTAAGGACGGCTTTTTAATCCTACACAAAACAAAAAACGGGACAAAGCGGCGCGTTCCTTTGTCTGGCTTGGGCTTATCACTATTACAAGAACATGCCAAAGTTAGGCGATTAGATACCCCCCTATTATTCCCCAGCGAGCGAAATCCACAAAAGCCAATTGCATTAAGAAGCGCGTTCGACTATGCCTTGCAACGGGCTGAGGTTGAGAATTTTCACTGGCATGACTTAAGACATTGCACTGCAAGTTATTTGGCAATGGACGGCGCGTCATTGGCCGAAATTGCCGAGATTCTAGGACACAAAACCTTGCAGATGGTTAAGCGGTATAGCCACCTATCAGACGGCCATGTTAGCAATGTAGTTGCAAGTATGAACGCTAAGATATTCGGGGGCGTTTGATGAGTAGATACCCAACAAACCAAGATAGAGTCCACCGGTTATCTATCCATGAACAAGCAATTAGAAAATTACTACCTGATGAATTATTAATTAAAGATATAGGGGAACTACTGACGGAATCAGAGCATGACAGAATTGATTTCTACATTAATATTACAAAAGCCTGTCATGAAAAACTTGTTAAATTCACCTGTGATGCTATCAATAATGATTGGAGCGTTAAGCCAGAATTGCTGACATACTTTGGCAATGATAATGAATATTTAGACTTCAAAGAAAGAGCGAGGCGAGAACAAAAAAAGATAGATGATTCTTTGGAGTTGCTACATAAGGACAGGTACGCAGCATTTAATCCGCCAAGATGCAAAATACATCGTGATGAAATTAAGGCCTATTTTCAAAGTATTAACTTCTGGCCTGAAAAGGGTTCCTTGTTGCTTAATTGGTGGCCTGAATCAGAACCGAAAGCCGAAGCCGTGGGAAACAATGATATTTCAAATGCTCCCAAACCAATAACCCCACTGGCTGGCAGCGGATACGTTCAAAAGTCCCCTACTATTCCCGGCGCTAATTATGAAACATGGTGTAAAGCTGATTTATGGACGATTGAACGCGCAATTCTATTGTTACTCAACGCGGAAAACTTACCAAATAATAATTATTATACTTCTGGACGGTGTGACACGCTTAATGAGCAAGCCCTTCATAATCGCTTTATGGAAATATGGCAGGTTACAGAGAGCAGCCTAAAAACTGGCCTATTGAAAAAAACAGATAAAAGTTACCCAAGCTTAATAAGCGAAGTGTTGCCTATCGATTTTATTAATTGGGCAACGGCTAAAGGTTATCCAATTCCTGATGAATTACAACAAATTGCTGAATACGAAAATAACTTTAAGGAATGGCGAGAATTAGACAAGCCATTGGATGAAGCTATGTCCAGAATGCACGAACACAATGATGAATATAAGAAAGCATTTGATTATGGCAGAACAACAGTACAGCTACTTAGTCACGCTGGTGCTGGTGCTCGTGCTATTGATAAGGACCATTTGCAAAAATATTTAAAAGAGTGGTTTGAATGGACGCCTGAGCAGGCAGTTTGCTTATTGTATGGAATTAATCCAGAGGAATATACCAAGATTGCTGATAGCCTTGATATAAGCACTTTTATTAATGTTGCCCCCAAAGAGAAGATGACACCTTACCAATGGAAGCAGTTTGGAATTGAACGTAAAATCCCGATTCCGCAGCAATTAATGGATATTGAAGCGCCATTATCTGAACCCAAAACTCAAATCATGAAGGATGCTGGCGCACCAAAGGAACCAATAAATCATCATAGGGTTAACGATTATAAACAAGAGTTAACTAATGGCGAGGGCTTGCCTTGGCAGTTGGCTAAACGCTTATGTGAGCTAAATGGCTGGCCGCTTGATTCAGGTAACTTTTTTATAGCAGAACGCGAATTTAGAGAAACCATAGAACGCGCCTGGAGAGCAGGAGAGATACAAAGTAGAAGTACACTTACAGGGACTTCTAAACCGTGCGCAGGTATCTTTGAAGACACCTATTTTATGCTTGGCGAGCTTGAAGAGTTGTTAAGTAATAAGCTTGGCTATCCAGTCCCACTGCGTTTTCTGTCTGGATGTGTACCCGCTAAAATTTATGGGGACGGGTTTAGTGCTGAAGAACAAAAAATAACAACACTTACCGCATTTCTTGAGCTTGAAACCTGGACACCGACACAAGCCGCACTTTTAGTTTGTGGAGTGCAGCCGCCTACAAATTGCACCATTCCATGTAATGCGTTTGGGTTAAATGGTGCGGCTGTCATGGCTAATTGTGACGCGATGCACAAAGCCAAGCGGATTTTAGAATTATGGAACGCCCGCGAAAATTCACCCGCAAAGGTTCGGCCTATTGATTTTGTGGCATGGTGTAAAGCTAAGAGGATAAATACCGGCTGGATAACGAACGCCGACGAATGGCCGGATTATGAACTTAGACAAGCTGAACCATTGGGGAATTCTGGCGCGGGTAGTCAAACCGATATAGTGCCAGTGAGTCAGAATGAAGAACTAACGCCTGAGCTAGACGTAAACTTAATAAGAGAGCATTACAAGGCTAATGCGCATCTGATGAGTGAGTCAGAGAAAAAAGGGTTTTTGCTTAATTGTAAGAAAAATGGAGTACGCCTTGACCTGGTAGACAATGAGCGTATTTGCGGGGGGGCAGTTTTAAACACCTCCACCCTTAATACTTTTTCCCTCAACTCGTTACAAAGTTTCAATCCCCGAGACCAGCAAATAAATTTGTCTGATGAAATAAGAGATATAAAGGAGCAGAGAAAAGCAATCAATACTCACATTGATGAATTGGAAGAAAGTAAAAATAATGCTAATAAAACCGCACCTGAAATTACTTTTAGATATAACATGATACGGGAATTAGGTGAGCAAAACTTCAAGCTTTTTTGTTCAGAAGCCAAGCTTTCAAGGAATCTAAGAAGCCTGCCCGATGGATTTAACCGTTATTTATATGACGATTCCCATAGTGTGGGCAGCCAATCAAACACCGATTCTAAAACAGAGCCCTTAGCCGATGCTGGCGCGGGTAACCATGCAATCACAGAACCGAAGAAACCAGAATTAAGCAAACTGGAAAAACAAAAAGAGGCTATTTTGAATGTTATCAAAGCCAAGAAGTTTAAGCCGATGGAGATACCGGATAATGAAAAAGGGACTATCAAATTAATTTGTCAGTCGGATTATTCAAAATTGTTTGAAGCTGAAACGGCATTTGATAGGGCTTGGAAGGAAGGAATTAATAAGCTATGGAGAATGGAACACCACGAAAGCTATGCAAAACGAGGAAATAATTAAGCATTAAAACAATGTGTTAGAGAAAGCACCCACGAACACCCACGCGCCACCACTTCGAACACCCACACCCTAGATTGTTTTAATTGCCTCAAGCCGGGACAACAAGCCCTGGTGATTCTTAACTAACCACGAATCAAGGCAATTTATGAACACGCAGCAAACCGAAGCAGTACAAACAGCATGGGCTTATTTAACAGTCAATCAATTCACAGAGAAGCACTCCGCCTTTACTATTGGCGGCTTGCGTTCCTTAATCTTCAATGAACACACAAACGGCCTTGCTAAATCAGGCGCAATTGTCAGAATCGGCAGAAAGGTTTTGATTGATGAAGCCAAATTCTTTGGATGGGTAGCAGCTCAAAACGGAGTTGCAGCATGAGAACGCCAACATTCCCAAGAATCAACACCTTAACTGGCCGCGCCGCCATGCGTCTTTTAACAGGGCAGCAATTCACGCACCGAGACTTTCAGAACGAAACAGCGAGTTACAGGCTTTCAGGCTATATCGAGCAATTAAGAAACCGTCACGGCTGGCCTATTGAAACCAAGGAAGAAACAGCCCGCACCACCGATAAAGTGCCAAGGCTGGCAACCTACGGACGGTACTACATAGAACCGGAAAACCTGAAAGAATTACGCAAGCAATTTGGCGAACGCTTAGACAGGTTTATCGAGGGGGTTAAACGCTTTGAGCAAGGTGGCAATCATGCTTAAAGATATTGAGCCATTCGATAAATTGGTTGATAACGCGGCTAACCTTATCTTCAAAACATTAGAGGATGTTGAACATGACAGAGCTACTAAGGCTGGGTTAGTTGCAGCACTAAACAAGCTGGATGCCCTGATGTTTTTAATCAGTAGAACCCCTGAAGAAATGAAGATAGTTAATGCAGCCCGCAAGGAGGCTAATAGTGGCCTACATTAAAAAAGCTACCCGGTACGGCAATACCGGGAAAGCCCATTCACAAAAACCCAATGCTGATTTTATCAAAAATTCGGTTACACCGTTTGACTTTTACCGGCACGAATTACCCGCCGCACCGTTAAAAAAGCCTAACTGGAACAATGGCGGCTTATGTCCTTTCCATGCGGATAGAACCCCCGGCTCTTTCCTTGTAAATCTTACAACAGGCGCGTTTAAGTGTTATTCATGTGGCATGGCTGGCGGTGATATTGTCGCCTTTGTAATGGCCTTGTATGGCCTTCAATTTATCGAAGCATTGGCAAAGCTGGCCGATGATTGGGGGCTTTTATGAATATACCCCAAGCATATAACGGCAAGCCTTTAATTCATGCTTGGAACTATTGCGCTAAGGACGGCGCACCCTTCGGGGTTGTTGGCAGGTATCAGGACAGCACCGGCAAGAAAGATATTGTGCCATTCTTCAAGCGCAATGGTTCAAACTGGATTGCAGGTATCGAGATAAACCCACGGCCTTTATTCGGATTGGATAAGCTGGCAATACATCCAAAAAATAAGGCCGTTTTTATCGTTGAAGGTGAGAAATCAGCAGCAGCCTTGCATAGCATAGGCATTGCAGCCGTTAGCAGTCTAGGCGGTTCACAGGCAGCAAAACAAGCCGACTGGACACTATTAGACGGTTACAAGTTGGTTTATTTATTGCCGGATGCAGACGAACCCGGCGAGCATTACATGAAAGATGTTTATTCGGCTTTAATGGCTTTGGAAGAACCGCCACAGGTTAAAGTCTTGCGTTTGCCTGGATTGCCGGAAAAAGGCGATATTGTGGATTGGTTGCAAAATCACGCGCCTGATTGGGACGGCTTGCAACCATTCCCAGCCACAGAAAAGGCTTGGGCATTGGCAGAACTACGGACAGAACTGCATAAAGCCGAACTCGTACCGGACAGCTGGAGTTTTGTAGGTTCTGTAGGCGGGGGGTATGACGGTTTTCAATGGGAAAAGCCCAACGAAATAAAAACCGATACGCCACCCGTTCAAACCTTGCAGCCTGATTTAATACCGGAACCGTTCCGGGCATGGCTGGCTGATGTTAGCCACAGGATGCAGACACCCGGCGACTTTGCGGCAATATCGAGCATTGTTATTGCTGGCTCAATCATTGGCGCGGGGTGCAGTATTCGTCCTAAACGCCTGGATGATTGGGAAGTCATTCCGAATGTATGGGGGGCATGTATCGGACGGCCTAGCGTAGTTCTGAAAACTCCCAGCATGAAAGAACCCATGCAATTATTGGAACGCCTACAGGCTGAATATGGCGAACAGTTCGAACGGGACAAGGCCGGGGCTGAGTTTGAAGGCCTAGCCAATAAAGCCATGCTGGATGATGTTAAAAGCCAACTAGCCAAAGCCGCAAAGGGTAAAGGTAAAGATGGCATTGTTCAAGGCGATGACTTGCAGAAACTGAAAGCCGATTACATGCAATTATCCGAGAGCATGGAACCGGAAGCCACCCGCCGATTATTCAAAACCAATGAAACCAGCATACAGTCTATGACTTTATTACAAAGTCAGAACCCGCGCGGCATTCTGGTTTTTAGGGATGAATTAACCGGCCTATTGGTAAAATGGGACAGAGAGGACGGCGCAGACGAACGCGCCTATTTTCTGGAAGGCTGGAACGGTGACGGTTCTTACACTGATGTAAAGATAGGCCGAGGCATAACCGATGCTAAATCAATTTGTATCAGCTTATTAGGCGGCATACAACCGGACAAGTTAAAGCTGTATCTATACCAAGCCACCCAAGGGAATAATGACGGCCTAATACAACGCCTACAGCTTGCCGTGTGGCCTGATGAGCCGGAAAGCTGGCAATTAATCGACACCAAACCTAACAGGGCTGAGAAACAGCGGGCTTTCGATATTATGAAGGCATTGGCTGAACTGGATTTTATCCAGTATGGAGCAACACAAAGCGAGTATGACGAACGGCCTTATTTTAGATTTGATGATGATGCACAGGCGGTATTTAATCAATGGCTGACTGAGTTACAGACTATCAAAATTCAACGGGAAGAAAATCCCTTGATGTGTGAACACTTTGGTAAGTTTCGCTCGCTCATGCCAAGCTTGGCCTTAATATTCCATTGCATCGACATTGCAGACGGTAAAGCGCGGGGCAATGTATCGGCACAGGCGGCACGATTGTCGGTTGATTGGTGCAAGTATCTGGAAAGCCATGCACGGCGCATTTATGCCATGGCTGAGAGTTTGGAGCATGAAGCGGCGGTAAGGCTGGCGGATAAGATTAAGGCCGGGGCTTTACCAAATCCATTTACTACGCGGGTTATACAGCAAAAGGGCTGGCACGGTTTGAAGGATAAACAGGAAGTGGAAGCGGCTTGTAACATCCTGATAGATGAAAACTGGTTGATGATGCACAGAAAACCGAAACCATTAACCGGACGGCCACCCTTGCCGGAGTATTTAATTAATCCATTTTTTATGTGAAAACACGCTTACCCCGAGCCTACTAAACCTACAAAATACCCTTTTGTTGGTTTAGTAGGTTCTGTAGGTGGGGGGTATAAGCATTTCATAAAAATTCATTGCAACAATCAGACGGCAATAAAATACCAAAAAATAATTACAATTCTTGAACACTGAAAACCAACACAGACGGGGGGAAATAAAGGTGACTATTGAACACTATATCTAGTGATAATGAGAGAAATAATTACCATATATAGTTTAAGTGTAAACTACACGCCCTTAGTCAGTATTCATAGTTGGTTGTGGAAAAGGCTGTGATTGTTCTTGGGGAGGTAATTTAACTTTCACGGGCGGCGTGGGTGTAACTGCCTTTGTATCTTTCACTATAGGCTGGGAAGTAGTATTGACTGGAGTTGATGAGCATCCTTGCAAACAGAGGGCTAACGATATCATGAAGCCCAGCCAGATGGAGAATTTTTGCATTGACATTTTGTGCCTCATATATCTTTTCTTTATATCCGGTGTTTCAATTTTTAAACCTAGTGAACCACAAAATCAATCAAATATCTACCGGCCTGGCGTCTGAAGTTTTGCGCAGGAGTATTCAATTAATCCATTTTTTTATGTGAAAACACGCTTACCCCGAACCTACAGAACCTACAAAACCCCATTTTGTTGGTTTAGTAGGTTTTGTAGGTGGGGGTTTAAGCATATTAAGAAAATAACTCTTAAATTTAAACGCAGGTATTAATGAGTACACCAGAACAACGAAAGCGGCTTAAAGCCTTTTATGAAAGAAGTAGCGCAACCCATGCAGAATGGGCGGAGCGTGGTTATCAATACCCGCCACCAAAAACAGAACCATTCCCACCCGATTTAATTGGCCTGGAATGTGGCGCTAAAACAAGAGCCGGGACACCCTGCAAACAAAAGGCGACTTATGAAAATGGCCGTTGTAAATGGCACGGTGGATGCAGTACCGGCGCTAAGACAGAGGAAGGCAAAAAACGTTCTGCAATGAACGGAAATTGTCCCAAGAAAAAGCGAAGTCATAGAGGTTGATAAAACCATACTTTCAAACGACGAAATAATGGAACAATCCTGGACAGATAATGCCGATGTATAAACAAACTATTTGAGCAAGGTATCAATATAGCGTTATTAAACATTGTTTAATTATCTGATAAATCTTTTAATCCTAAGTAAGTCACCATTATTGCATACGGTGGATAACCTCGCAGTTTCTGCGCATTCATAATCAGGCTTGACGGCGAATTGTGGCGTATTTTTTGCGCACCAAATCGAACACCTAAACACAGTACACACGGGGCATAGAGTAAAAAACCGAACAGCAAATCGAACAGAAAAAAGGTAATTCGGCAATCATGCAAAACAAACTATTAGCTTAAGGGGTTAAATGGCAGTTCGACAATGGACACCAGAACAGCGGGAGGGTTTAAATCGAATAAGGTAGAGACAAAGGCCGGTTTTGCTGGCCTTTATTACGCGTGATGAATTGGCGGTTGTAACGACTAAACACAGGGCCTTTAACAACCAGAATTTGCAATTATTTTCCTTATAACAGAACGATTGCTAGGGCTCCCTCATTAAAATACTTGAGCCAATACATCGGTTAAAAGCACATCGTCCCATCCGGCCGCTTTACGCATCCGCTTAATAGACATGCGTTTCTTTTTAGAACGTCTTATCATGTTTAATGCCGCATGACGGATAATACCGACATTGCTGGGCGCATTACCTTTGCGTATACGGCTTTGGTCTTCGCCGAACGACATATCCAAAACCCAATGCAGCTGGTTTTCAATACCCCAATGCAAGCGTACGGCAGCTAGCATTCGTTCGGCGGGGATCAGAGAACTGCTAATAAAGTACCGGGTTTCGTGAGTGACGGTCTCGCCGATGCGCCGCTCACTGGCTATCGCGACAATGCTGTTGAGATTTTTCCATTCCGGGTGAAGCGCCTTGAGCCAGCCAATATCCGTACTGACACGGCAGCGTCGGACCTCGATGCGTCCGTGACCTTTATCGACGGTTTCCGCGTGTTCCATCCGGGTAAATGCCTGAGGACCGGGCTCTTCAAAATGTAAGCGAACATCATCATGCAGGCGGCTCTGATTGCCCTTGAGCGCCAACAGATAATCACCGCCTTTGTCGATAATCTTTTCGGCAATGGCTTTCTGGCACCCCATCGCATCGATGGTGATAATGGCGCCGCGCACATCTAACCACTCCAAGAGTTCGGGAATAGCCGTGATTTCGTTCGACTTCTCCGGGGTTTTTATTTGCCCCAAAACAATTCCTGCTTCGCTGGCAAAGGCTGACACCAAATGAATCGGCAATTGCTCACCATCGCGGCTGCCACGCAGTGTTTTGCCATCAATCGCCACGATTTTGTCAGCCACTTCGGGATTCAACCATGTCCGAATCCATTCAACAAACAGTCGCTGGAATTGCTTTGGGTCAATGGCTCTAAAAAAGCGTCGGAGCGTGTCATCACTGGGTATGCCGTGTTCATACGGCAGATACCTGCGCAAAAACTCCACTTTGGATTCACCAAATGTTTCGATATCATCCCAACTTTCCGCCCCGCATATTACCGCGCATAATGTTAACAATAAAATTTCCGGCATCGGATGGAGCTTCTTGCGCTCAATCCGGGGATCGTCCAATTGACCAAATACATCTAAAAAATCCATGTCTTCCGGTTTCACTAATCAAGCCTGCTGGGAAAAGTTCATAATTTTTCTATTTTGCCACCGAAATTTTTAATGAGGTAGCCCTGGAACGATTGCCCTCAGTTATTGTGTAGACCGTTGAATTACCGTCACATACTTTGTTGCTGAACTTGTAACTATAGTAAACATTGTACGCGCCATCTTTTGTAGGAAAGATACCCGTTATTGAAAGAGGCTGGCTGAAGCTACCATAAAACTTCGAGATAGCATCTGACTGAAAATTTTTTTTGGCACGCATATCATCCGATAAATACTTTACGGCCTCATTGCCATTGCCAGCAGAAAGTTCATCATAAAATGCACGAATAACTGTTGCAGGGGTTCCCATCTCTGAATATGGGTTGCTTGAGTCGACTTTTTTGTTCGAATCAACCGCCGTTTCAAGAGGTGCGAGGTGTTGTCCCGTTTCGGACTCATATTGATTAGAAAGCGATGCTATTACTAACCAAACTGATGGGGAAGCCGATATTGCCACCACATTCATAATTAAGCTAATGATTCCTAGAAGGAATCCTCGTTTACTAGCCAAACTTATTACGGTGCATAATAAGCCAAGTGGAATAAATATAAGGCCAAAAGTGAAAAACCCCAAAATGCCGAAAATAACACCTAATAATCCAAACATAAATTTTCCTAAAAACTAAGCTGAGTGATTTAAATGTCAAAGGCCATTTTTGTTGTAAAGATATGGGACAATATAATTGCTGGCATTTTATCACAGCAGAAAGGGCGAGTTTATGACAATGGTTAGGCGGCAATCATGCAAAACAAACTATTAACTAAGGGGTAATTATGGCAGCACGAAAATGGACGAAGGAACAACGGGCAAAGCAATCAAAAGCAATTCGCACCTGGGAGCCCTGGGAGAAGTCCACCGGCCCGAAAACATTAGAGGGTAAGGCAAAGGTATCAAAAAATGCTTATCATGGCGGTAGTTGGCAGCTTATCCGGTTTTCTCGCTGGGTAGCCTGGGCAATCAATCATCCAGAAACATTAACGCCTGAAATAGTAGAAGCGGCAAAAAATCAATGTCAGGTATTGTGTGGCGGCTTTACTGGCTGGCTATCGGAAGCAGAAGCAAAGATAACCGCAAAGTGCCGGTAAAATAGTGAAATATTGGCATTTTGCGGCTAATCCCATGCAAGCCTTTTGGTGATTTGTGACTAACCTCATGTATAAGAGCCTTAAATGTACACTTTGAGATTACATTTTGGAATTTGTGAAAACAACCCCATGTAAGAGCCTAAGCAGGAGCGGCAAAGTTTCCGCATAATAAAAAGAGAGGTTATTTAAGCTCAAATGAGCGTTTTGTGAAAATAACCCCATGAGATGAATATCTAATTTGTAAAAACAACCCCCATGCAAACTTTAAAGGAAGCCACGCGCCCACGGGCAGTAGTGTATTTGTGAAATCAACCCCATGACATGGAGTTGAATGGCTCAGTTAAAAGTTTTTCGGCAAAGTGCCGTAAAAGTGCCGGAGAAAACAGCGGTTATTAGCCACACGCACAGATAAAAAATTACTAAAAAATACTAATATCCAGGCAACCAGATGTTAGTAATTGTTAACATTCTTAAGAGTTTTTTACAAAGTGCCGATAAAGTGCCTAAGGCGCACTCCTCCTAAAATAGGAGTTTTTAGACGAATAAAGTGCAAAAAACTGGCAGGCCATTGCAATGTTATAATGCAACAATTCAAGCCGGGTAACACCGGCTTTTTTGTGGCCGAAATTCGGCAAGTGTTGCGGTTTTTTTTTAGAAGTGCGCCAAAATTGCGCCATTTGTATTTCAAGCATAAAAAAATGACTTAGGAAAAAACCTAAGTCCTTGATTATCTTTGGTACCGAGGGCCGGAATCGAACCGGCACGATGTCACCATCACCGGATTTTGAATCCGGCGCGTCTACCAGTTCCGCCACCCCGGCAAAGAACGGCTATTATAAGAATACTTTTTAAAAAAAGCCAGATTATTTTTTAGGGTGTATTCACCGGCTTAACCTGATAATATCGCCCGCTATGAAAAAAAGTGATTTTAACTATCCGTTACCCGATGCGCTGATTGCGCAAAAACCCTTGGCGGAGCGCGATGCAAGCCGCTTGTTGTGCATGAACCGAGACACCGGTCAGTTAGCCGACCGGCAATTTAGCGGTTTTATTGAGTTAATAAATGACAGTGATTTGCTGGTTTTTAACGATACCAAAGTGATTCCGGCCCGGCTGTATGGGAAAAAACGAAGCGGCGGTAAAGTCGAGATTCTGATTGAGCGCATTCTCGATGAGAATCACGCCATTGCGCATGTTCGAGCCAGTAAATCGCCAAAGCCGGGAACTTTGATCGAGCTGGATAAGGGCTATTATTGCGAAGCGCGGGGCAGGGCGGATGATTTGTTCCAACTGGAGTTTCCAGGCGCGAATTTATTCGCGCTACTGGATCAAATCGGTCGTATCCCGTTGCCGCCTTATATTACCCGCGCCGATGATGAATCGGATTTGACACGCTATCAAACTGTGTTTGCCAGGGAGGCGGGTGCAGTGGCCGCGCCTACGGCGGGGCTGCATTTTGATTTGGCGATGATGAATAAGATTAAGGCCAAAGGCGTGCAAACTGCGTTTGTAACTCTGCACGTCGGCAGCGGGACGTTTCAGCCGGTTCGCGTGGAGGATTTATCCGAACACCTGATGCACAAGGAATATTTTGCCGTGCCGGAGACAACCGTTGATGCTGTACGTCAAGCCCGAGACAGAGGCGGGCGGGTCATCGCCATCGGCACGACGGCGGTCAGGGCGTTGGAATCGGCATCTAAATGCGGCCTGCTTGCCCCGGGTTTTGGCGATACCGATTTGTTTATTACCCCCGGTTATCAATTCAAGTCAGTCGACGCCATGCTGACCAATTTCCATCTTCCTGAATCGACCTTGTTGATGCTGGTTTCAGCGTTCGCCGGTTACGATTCGATTATGAACGCCTATCAACACGCTATTGAGCAATCTTATCGATTCTTCAGTTACGGCGATGCGATGTTTTTGAGCCGGTGATTTTATGTGCTTGTCAGCACTAACCGCCGGAAATTCCGTCCAGCTTTGGGCTCAAAATATGGATGAGAACATGCCCTTCGGTATATCGGTGCTGAATGAGGCTTTTCTACTGTCGAAATAATATCTTGCGAACAACCCGCAGGTATAATCCTGATAGCCGCTAGTTTTGCGGATGGCGGTGCCTGCCCCCAATTGAAAGTTCTGGCTCACCAGCCACACGCCTTTCAATTCAAAATCAAAGGCTATGCCGCTTGAGTGGGTCGATCCAAAGGAGCCGACGGCTTGGTTGTTTAATGGATACCAGGGCGTGCTGGAATTGGATATATCTTGAAAACCCCCGACCATACGGCCATTAATCACGAAAGGTTTGCCCTCTTCGGTCAGGAAATTGATGCCGGCGCCGGCATTAATATATTGGTCCGGGCTAAAATAGCCGCCCTGCCCATAAGTAAAATAGCTGAGATTTTTATCGAAATGCTGATAATTTATCGACGGTCCTACGCTAAAATAATTAAAACCGGAAATATACAGATTTCTGGATAAATTTGCCGAAACTGAAACGCTATAGTTCTCCGCGACATTTTTTCCGTCCAGCAGGGCAAGATCAATAGATGAAAATGTATTCCAGTTTTCGTTGAAGCGATAATATATCGAAGGTAAAATTCCTCTTCTCAATACGCGGCCCCACTCCAGATTGTTATTGTAAGGATCTTTGATGCCAGTATACGACAAAATCGATTGCCTGATTGGTTGCGAATAGGCTTCCAGCCCCCAATAGCCGAAACCGGCCTGTTGGACAAAACCGGTATCGAACGTCACTGCCGGGGCGATGATTCCGCCGATAGGGGTGCTGCCCAGATTGATAAAAGGACTGAACCAGCCGTCTTTTCGATAGGAAAAATCAATTTCCAGCGCATTATTGAGCTGCTGAGTGGGAGAAAATGGGGTGCTCGCCACGCACTTGGCCTGACCCGCCAAGCCCAATGTTTCACCCGGCGCCAAGGTTCCTATTTGCGAAACGCATTTTTCAGGACTCCCCGAATACAACTGCACCCGGCTAAAACTCAGTCTGAATGTATGATTACCGTTAATGGTGTAGGAGCCTGTAGCTACCGGCGCTTTTAACAAATCCAGCTTGCCCAGCCCGGTTTCACCGGATTTATAACGCACATAGCCGCCCATGTCGACAGAAGGGGAAGCGATGTTTATCATCTTTGGCATTGCGCGAGGCGCCAGTTTATAAGCGGATTGAAACTGTTTACGGTCATACAGCTCTTGTCCATGAAACCGGTGATACTCGTCTAAAAATTCGCCTCCCGTTTTTTCGGCCTTTCCAGCCAATAAACTTCTATCGGCTTGCGCCTGACTTTGGATATAAGCCTGGGCGTTTTTCCTGTCCGGCGACTGTTGATACAATTCATCAAACAATTTGGCCGCTTTCTCATATTGTTGGCTTTGTTTTGCTATCCAGGCCCTAAGCTCCAGTATTTCGGTATCCGGACCGCTGATTTTCTCCGCCTGAGAAACATTTTCCTCGGCTTGTTTCAACTGGTTGCGGTCAAAGTTTTGCCAGGCTTTGATTTTCAAAATTCGCGCGGCAAGCGATTTTATTTCAGGTGACGGTTTTGTGACTGATAAGGAAATAGCTAAGGCCTGATCATAATCGCCGGCTTTTTCCAGACTCAATATCTGCCCATAGCGCGCATTTTCGTTTTTAGAATTCCATAAAACGGCTTTCTGAAACCAGTCCTGCGCCTTTTCATACTCTTTTAAATCGAAATAACGCCAGCCTATGGAGGCAGCCAATTCGTCATCTTTGAAAAATTGGACAAGACCGGCTATTCCGGAAACTGCAAGTTCCTGCTCTTCAGAAGTGGGTTGTTTGTTGGCATAGTAACGGTCCTTGAGCGCGGCGTACTTTATGCGGTCCAGATACAATGGAGGCAAATAACGGCGGCTTGATTCAAGTAACTTGTTAAAGTTTTTGTAATCAAGTCTGGTCCTGGCGTTTTCCAAGGTCAGCATTTTGTCCTTGTCCGGGCATTCAACAATGATCTTGTTATAAATATCAAACGCTTTAGAGGCTTGACCGCTTTTCAGATAAGCTTCGGCGCTAATCCATTTTGAAGGCAGGCTGGAACAGGGGTCATGAAAAGTTATGACTTTTTTATGGCTTGTATGCGTTGTCTTGGCGGCCGATGTTTTCTGAGTCCTCTGTTGCTGCAAGGCATTGAGGAGATCGGTTGGCGGCTGCCATCCGGGATATTGTTGTGTTAATTGTTCGAGCTGCAGGGATAGCTGGTCGTATTTTTTGGCATGAAGTAATCGCCATAAAATACGTTCATCCGGCTGGCTGCTTTGAGGATTGTTCAAGAGTGGCTTATCAATGACGCCGCCCGATTTGCTTTGTTCGATCTCAGCCGCGTTTGCAGAACAAGAGATCGAAAGGGCAACTGTAAACAGGCAGAATAAGCCGTGGTTCTTCATTATTTATCCGCTAGTTGTTGATAAGCCAATTTACTTAACAATACCAGTGTTGCAGAATAATAATCCTGGTCATTCTCTATGGATGCAAAATTGACGGAATCCGTGCTTTTTAACGCCAACAAGGTAACTTCCTTTATTGCTTTTATTCCGTTATTTGCGCCATAGGAGTCCATGATGTTTTCTTCCACTGCTATCCAGGCTGGCGTGTAGCCTTGATAAAAAGACCAGTATTTTGCGAAAGGCGATAATAACTCCGGATTAATTCCCCCTAATAACGAATAAAGCGGAACTCTAACGGCATCATATCCGAATTGTTTGTTTTTGGCTGGAGTCATGCTTTCATCGTTTTTGATTTCCAGCCAATCAGGCGGGAGCTGCCAACGTCCGAACCGGGCTTTTTGCATCAGAGTTTGACCGCTGGCGGTTAATTTACCCCAGACAGGATCGTTATCAAACTCTGAAAAAGTCTTGAGCGCGGGATAGACCCAATAGGAAAGATTGATAAGAGTGGAATCCGGAAATTGAAAGCCATATTCACCCGGTAAAATCATATCAAGGCCGCTTTTTTGAATAATCAGTTTTTGCTTGATATCGGTCAGGATTTTAATCGCCTCATTTTCGTAGTCCTTCTGTTTCCATTTTTTTGAAGCTTCCAGCAAAGACCATGCAATGAGAATATCGCCATCAGAGGCATTATTTTTGTCCTCATCAGCTAGTGCCGTTGCAGGCCTTCTTCTCCAGATAAACAAATTATCTGTTCTTACCTGCAAATTGGTTTTGGTCCATTGCCAGATATTCTTGAAGAGCTCCTCATCATTCATTCCAAGCGCCAGCAACAAACCATAACCCTGTCCTTCGGAATGCGATATATTGTTGTTACCGGTATCTATGATCCGTCCGTCCGCTGAGATAAACCTGGATTTATAGATTTTCCAGTCGTTATCAATTTTCACGTCCGGATGAAACTGGCAGGCGGTTAACGTCAGTGCCAGCGCGATACTCAGCCATTGCCATTTCATAATCATCATTCGTCAACTCTGGGGTGGGTCTGTTTTTTATATTTAGCCAATGACTTATGAATTAACCAGGCAATCAGAAGCAGCATGGGCAAGATCAGCGCCAGCCAATGCCATGGGTGCTTTGAAAAATACATAATCATATCGAGTCTGGTGTTGCCGTGGCCCGTCAGAAAAGTTTCGCCTTCCTGTTGCCAATAAAACTTTTTTTGATTGTCCCAGAGAAAAATATTGCCTTTCAGCTGACTCCATAACTGAGGAGAGAAAAGCGTCTCCATTCCTGAAGATAGCGAATTATTCTTGTCGCTAAGCAAAGCCAACGTTACATAGCCTTTATCGCCGGGTGTTGGATAAGACATCATCAGAAACTCATCGCCTAACCCTGCTGTTTGAACAATTGGAACATTTTTAGGCGTGATTGCCGTAGGCAAAGGCGAAGGATTTTGATCCGAAACAACCCTGTCCAGCCATTCCCAGAAAGGTTCTTTCTGCTGCTGCTGTTGCTCTTTAAATTGATACGGAAACTTGCTGAGTACGCCTAACTTTACCGGAGAACCTTCCAAAACTGATTGATCATCCGGAGACAATTTACCGATCAAAACTACATTTTTATCGTCTGAATATTTGCCTTGAGTGATATTAAGATCAAATGCAGGCGTTTCAAAATACGCTGCTAACTTCGCAATCAAATACCAGGCAGCGGTTATCGAATCGGAAGAGTTATCCAATACTCTAAAGACAGTTTCCCCTGCGGAACCATTTTTTATCAAAGGGAAACTGGTTTGTTCAAGTAATTGCAGATCGGGCAACGCGGCTTCCCGGCCTACATCCGGGAATGAAATAGTGGAATCTTCATAGATCGACACCAGAAGATTATCGCGTTGAACATACATGCATTCTCCAGATTCGGATGGCTTTAATACGGACGAAAA
Source organism: Methylobacter sp. KS41 (assembly GCA_002862125.1). GTDB lineage: Bacteria > Pseudomonadota > Gammaproteobacteria > Methylococcales > Methylomonadaceae > Methylobacter_C. Next base: position 205,374 of record PHSP01000001.1, read on the forward strand.
CGCCAATGTATTAAGTCCTGCATTAAAGCTTCGAAGCGGTATGGTTATATGATAATTTCTATAATGCGCCCCTTCCTGTTCCTTCAATTGAATAGCGTGATTAAAAAGCCCATTCAAGCTGATATTAATCACTGAATCTTTTCGCATTCCTGCGCCATAAGCCAGATTTAAGTGAATTTTAACGAGCTGATCTTCGGTCCCATAAAGATCAGCCGGTATTCGAATATCGAATTTGGCTTCTGAATTAACTGCATTCAGAGACTTATTGCCAAAGCCGAGTTGCGCAAACTGGTAGGTATGATCTGGGAGAATCGATTGATGCGAATATATTTCTGCATTATCCGGAAACATGACTTGATCAACGATGGTCTCTTGGGCGTCAGGGAATATAGCCGTAAATAAGGCAAATGACTGTACGGCTTTTTTTACTTCCTGATTAGTATTGCCTGAAATAACCAGGATAAAATGGTTTTTATCCTGGTCTTGCTGGAAAATGCCCAAATAGGCGCCCGTTATCGCCTTATTGATTTCAGCCGGAATTAATTGTCCCAGCTGTTCTTTGGTGCCCAGCAAAACGGCGTCGTGCTTAAGCTGTTCCGGATTCAGATTAAACCGTCCAGAGCTTTTACCAGAGCCGTCAGCCATGTAATAAGGTTTTACCAGCTGTTCATCCAGTTTCATCGGCACATGTTTCAGGCGTAACTTGACGCTTTGCGCAACCATGGCGCCCCAGTACAAATAATCATCGGAAATAGTTTCATTTGCCCTGAGAATGCTAAGGGAATAATTATCCAGCCTATTGTTAATTAAAGAATTTAACGCGGAAAGCTTGGCATTAACCGGGAGCTCTTCGTAATTTAACGCCAATGTGGATTTCTCGGTATTTATATTTGTCCATAATTCCGGAGAGCTCCAGTCCTCGCATTGAGTTTCGGTATAATGCTGGGCTACTTTAAGGGAGAGCTGATTGTAGCCCGGAATTAAATATTCCTTATCAATTACAAATTTAGCCTGAGTTTCCTTATTGACCGGATTAAGCTTTATCTGTCCAACTATATAATTGTTTATATAAACAACAAGTTGCGACCTGTTCTCATGTAACAGATTAGAGTTGGTAATAACGAGATTTAATTCGGCTGATAACGGGTTCACTCGTTCAGAAACCGGAAAACTGAGATTATAGGAACCGTCCACGCTTTTAAGCATTAACGGTTTATCTTCTGACATGAAATGACTCAAGGGCCATGATTTGCTTAGCTTTTGCTCCGAAGCCACAGGTACAGGCATAGACAAAGCCGAATCAACAAATAAAAACAGACTCAATAAGAACAAGCAATTCCGTAAAGATTTAGACATATACATTCACTAATTTTTTAAAATACGATTTCAGAACGACAAAAATGTGACTGAACCCATGGCTGAAGCCAATTCTAACCATAAAAAACATGCTTCTGGTTAATCCCGGATCATTTGCCGTATCTTCATAAATTTTGACCCACCTGGAACTATCCCCATGAATAAACCTTACTATTTTCAGATAATCATTCAGATCTGAATACAGAAACTTGACGCCATAGATATAGTGATCATCTTTCTTGACACTATTCGTTATAGAGACCGGATAGCAATCCAGACGATTACCGTTCCGCACCTCTATAAATATTTTCTCGGCTTTATGTTGATTGGGTAATTCAAGCTGACTATGAATACTCCCTCCCCCTAATGAAATGTCCTTAATGATTACCGGAATTCTTTTTTCAACCGCAACTATAGTTGATTCGGTAAACAAGCTTGCTTCCATTTGAATAGGTAGTCTTGGATTAATCCTACGCCCCCGGCGTTCGTTAAATGCATCTGGATTAGAATCCGTATCGCTGTATGTTTTTGACAACCAGTTTGCTTTAATATCTACAGGAATTCTAGGATTCGCCCTACGCTGCCTGCGTTCATGCAATGCGCCAAGAGTCGCAAGCAATAGCAGTAAATTTAAAAGCGCCCAAAAGAAAGTAACCGTAATTAAAGGCCGCTCATCAGGGAAAATTGAATATCGCCAGATTCCAAAGCAGGCCGCCAATAAGGTATAACCCAGCGCCCAATAAAAAGGTTGGGACAGCGGAGAAATTAAATCCTGATCCAGCCGTTCCATCTTGGGAGTCACAGAAAATCTTGGCTTATGTGGGTTTATGAGTACGGCCATGACCGCCCGGATGGAAAACAAGGCCTGCATGGTTTCATATATTTCCGAAACAAACGCCCATCTAACGTTTTTAAAAAGGTAATGGCTAGTTAGAAACAATACCGCTAAAAAAGGCACCGTATAGATAAAGAATTCCATAATATTGGCGTGATATATTTTTAATCCGAAAAACAGAAATAGTCCTGGGGATATTATAAAAACCAGCCGTGCAAAAGGAAAAAACCAGAACAGCATATTAGATAAATAACAAATTCTTTGAGCCAGTTTCAGATTTGGCATAAACAAAGGATTATTAAAAATCAAGTTCTGCACCATGCCTTGCGCCCAGCGCATTCTTTGTATGATAAAACTGTCAAAGGTTTCTGGTTGCAATCCTGAAATCAGTGGATAGAGAATGTAGTGAGATTTCCAGCCTTTGCTATGCAGTTTAATTGCTGTTTCTGAATCTTCGGTGATGGTTTTGCCGCTGAATCCTCCAATCTCGTCAATAGCTTTGCGTCTTAAAATTGCGGCGGAGCCGCAAAAGAATGAAGCATGCCAAAAATCCAGTCCCGGTTGAATTCCCTTGTAAAACATATCGCTTTCTGAGGGCATGCGGTGATATAAATTTAAGTTTTTCTCAAAGGGATCAGGGTTTATAAAAAAATGCGGGGTTTGAACGAGGAAAACTTTTTCGTCTTGTATAAACGAGCCGACCAGCTTCTTTAATATATCAACAGCCGGCGCATGATCGGCATCCAGAACCAATATCAGGTCGCCGTTGATATGCTTCAATGCGCTGTTCAAATTTCCGGCTTTGGCATTAACATTCTCAGTACGGGTGAGATAAGAAACGTTAAGTTGCTTACAAAGTCTCTTTAGCTGGAGGCTGCGTGCCAAGGCGCTTTCGCGGCTTTTTTCATCAGGAGAATTCAGCTTTTCCGCGGTTCCGCCGTCATCCAGAAGGTATATATTCAGTTTTGGTGCCGGATAATCAACATTTCTGGCTGCGGCCAAGGTAATTTTTACCAGATCGACGGGTTCGTTATAACATGGAATAATGATGTCGACGGAAGGCCAGCTGGATTTATCGGATGGCAACGGAACTGGCGTGCGGTGGATGGGACGAATATTGACAAAAATGCTGAGGAAGAACATCAGTCCGCCGTACACTTCCGCCAAAAACAAGGCAATGAGACCGATATAACTGAAAAAGTCCTCGTAAACCAGTGTATAGGTCATACGCCAGGAAAAATAACGAAGAACAATAAAGCTGCTTAGCGTCACGAACAATACGCGCCAAAATCCAAGACTTTTTATTGGCCGAATTGACATCAGTAAGGTCAGCAATAAAACTGAAATATAGGCTTGTGTATTGAAATCGACACGTAATCCCGATAGATAAACCAAGCACAATAAAATCAGTAAAGAAAGGAGTAACCCGGATTTCTCTTTTACAATTTCAACAATTATTACGAAGTTTTTCATCGATTTTCGGGGGGGAATAATTTCCTGAAAGTCTCTTTTAAAAGTCTGCTTAGTTAAGCCGCATCAGCATCAAATTGATCATGCGACGTAAACGAAGGCTTCGACAGCTGGATTTGCACCTGGTTATTTTTGCCTGGTCCGCGCGGTAACACGCATCTGGATGTGTTTGCCGTCGTTGTAGCCCTTTTCACCGGCCTACGCCGTGGTTTTGAAGCTCTTGCTGTCCAGGCAGAAGGCAGTGGGCTGTTTATGCCGGCCAATCTTGCGCCACGCGCAAGCATGCAAGGTTTGGTGGATACGTTGCCAAGCGCCGTCACGCATGCCGCCGCGCGCAACCATCGTGCGCAACATAAAGGATGGCTTCCGGAACTTGCCGGAGTTTTATTGTGTGCGGGCATCCAACAAGTTTGGCATCCGGTAGAGGAGGCTAATAATGCTCCGGCGTTTCCGGTTTAAATTCGTTGGCGGTTTTTTAGTTAGGTCAAAAATAGCGCAGTTTACAATATATCGTATTTCATTCGCTACTTTTAAAACACGATCTATTTACCGTATAGCCATGTTTCGTTAATTTTTTTTAACTATACTTGCCAAAAGGCTGGCTCCCGGGTGACTGGCGGTTAGGGGTTAATCACAAAGTACTTACTCGAATAAAATGAAAAGATATAAGAAGAAATTTCTGACAACTACATTATTTTTAACTGGATTGTTTTCCATTACCGACGCTACTGCGATTTCGCTGGATCTTGGCGTGGCTGGGCAATTTAATGCGTATATTTTAGGCGACATGAGCGCTTATAACTCTGATGTGCAAGGCGCTCTGGCTGTAGGCGGTAATCTGACGTTGAATAATTATGGGATCGGGCAGTCTCTGACAAGTTTGCAAAACGGGGCGGATACCGTAATTGCCGGCGGCACTATGTCCATTACCAATGCCCGCATATATTACGGCAATGTAGTCAGCGGCATACAGTCATCATTGGGTAACACGGTCGGCTTTTATAACGACCCCTACACTAACAATACAAATGGCGGTTATAGAACAGGAAACCCTATTGATTTTGCAAGCATAAATCAGGACTTGATTAATATTTCAGCTGATTGGGGCGGGGTTGCTACTAATGGGACATCGGTAACTGAAAATAGCTATGGTAATTTAAAGTTAAGCGGTAGCAACACAGGTGTTAATATTTTCGATTTGACTGCCCTTGAACTTGCGAGTGCGTCGTCATTTTTGCTGGATATACCGGATAATGCCTTCGCGTTAATTAATGTCGATGGCGCTAATGTTAGCATGAGCAACTTCGGTTTTTTCCGGACAGTAAACGGTCAAGAAGTGCAAGTTGCCGATGGGGGGCGGGATGGTTTTTTAACCCAAACAGTATTATTTAATTTATTTAGCGCAACGTCGCTGACGATGGATGCTGTTGGTATTGAAGGCAGTTTGCTGGCGCCGCTTGCCGCCACTACCTTTTACAATGGGCAAATCAACGGCAATCTGATTGTCGGTTCATTGAACGCGCCGCCGGCCGGCTATAATACAGGGCAGGTTAACGACGTTCCCTTTTTGGTTCCCCCATTATCAGCTTCGACGGTTTCAGGCAAAAGTTCTTCGGCTCAAGTTTCCGAACCGTCTGTTATTTATCTGTTCTCTCTGTATCTAATTTTCATGGCCTTTAAAAAGCATAGGATTGGACGGCTCTAAGACCTGTTCTGCCACAAATATTTACAATGAAATGGTTTAATTAAACAGGACACTTCTAAAGACAGATTTATGATGTCATCAGAGGTGGCCATGAGTAATCAAAATAAACAAAACGACCCAAATACAAGATTGAATTTAAACAAGAATGTGGCCGCGTTAGTTAATGAAAAGAGCTATGCGCACAAACAAGCAACCGATAATCCAGGTATTTCTCTTAGCGCTATTGGGCGATGGGTGGGAGCCGAAAAAGGACCGGTAACCCCGTTGGCGACAAGAAAAGCGTTTTAAACTGGACTGATCAAGGCGAGTAAACACAGTTACGTAAAGAAGTTGAACGCTTTCGAATGGAGCGCGAAATATTAAAAATGGCCGCAGTCTGCCCTTTGGCAAGCTCAGGACAAGCTTTGCGAAAGAGCCGCAATAAAATACGGGTTTATTCGAGGAGTCTGTCGGATAGAAGCCATTTTTCACTCATGAGTGGATTTATAAAGGCATATATTGATAAAAACACACGTCTAAGTGTTGAAATTCTTCATGAAAACACATAGTTTAAAACTCAAAGTGGAATTTTTCTAATATCGATTCGCTAAGTCCGACAGGCTCCGAGAGCAACAGAAGTTTTCCAGTGACCGTGCTGTATCAAGTGATGCGGGTCAGTCCAGCGCCTTTTACGTGCGCGAGCCAAAACGCCTGAAAATACTGCAAAACAGCTTGAAGCTAAGGCGATTGAAATAGATTGTGTAAAAACATTACAAAATTAAGGAACCAGGAAAATCATATCCCAGGGCGCAGGTAAAGCCAATTGGTCAGTAACGGCAAAGTCAGGCTATATGGAAAATCGGTAATGTTTTAGTCAACAGCATTGTTTCGATTCATGCCTGGTTGCTTATGGATAATAGGCAGCCTTATCAATATAAATATCAATAGGGCTTTTCGGGGCTATCGCGGCAACCGGTAAAACCTGGCCGGAACGCCAGTTTTTAACGGCTTCCTGCTTGTTCGCGCCGGTTATCAGGAAAATAAGTTGCTGTGTGTTGCTTAAGGCTTTTGCGCTGATGGAAACACGTTCAGGCGGTGGTTTGGGTGAGTTATAAACCGCATGCGCCAGTTCATCTTCCTGATGCTGATGTCCCGGAAATAAGCTGGCGGTATGGCCATCTTCCCCCATGCCCAGCAAAACCATGTCAAACGGCAGTGCGCTGGCTACGACCGGTTGATATTTTTTAGCTGCTTGTTCCGGGCCCAGTTCAGCGGGAATCGTAAAAATATGCGCATCGGGAATAGCCACTTTTTCCAGAAAAGCCTGGGTTGCCATCAGGCTGTTTCTATCGGCATGATCTACAGGCAAGCAACGTTCATCGCCATAGTAGATAAACCATTTTGACCAGTCAGTATCCGCTTGGGCCAATAAGCGATACACTTTTTCCGGCGTGCTGCCGCCAGCTAATACTAATTTAAATGCGCTATGTTCAGTAATGGCTTGTTCAGCGGACTCAATAATTTGCTGATAGGCGGCCAGGGCAATCTGACCGGCTGTTTCCATAATGTGCCAACGACTGTTATGTTGCATTTTATTTGCTCTCCGGTGTTAAGGAACTGCGCCAGGATTGGGCGCTTTTATCAAATAAACGGCTGTCTTCCGGTCCCCAGGAACCTGCCGGATAAGAGGCAATGTAGTCCCGTTCAATCGCCCAGGTTTGCAAGATGGGGTCAACAATGCGCCACGCGTATTCGACCTCGTCAAAGCGCAGGAAAAGCGATCTGTCGCCTTTCAATACGTCTAATAATAGGTCCTCATAAGCGTCAACCGGTTTTTCATCTTCGTTACGAAAACTGGCATCCAGACTGCTGGTTCTCGTGCTCATCTCCAGGCCGGGTTCTTTAACGGTCATTTCAATACGTATGCATTCTTCCGGTTGTATGCCCAATAATACCCAATTCTGGTTCATGCATTGCACATTGGTGCCACGGAAAAATTGTAAAGGCGGATGGCGAAAACAAATCGAAATAGTCGATTGCGCTTTAGCCATGCGTTTGCCGGTGCGCATATAAAAAGGCACGCCGCGCCAGCGCCAGTTATCAATATACAATTTCATTGAGGCGTAGGTTTCAGTTACGCTGTTAGCTGGAATGTTAGCTTCCTGCAAATAGCCGTTGACTTTTTCACCTTTAATATGACCTTGGGCATACTGACCTCGAAAGGCATGTCCATGAACGGCTTCTTTTGGAATGGGGCGAATGGACTTTAACACCTTGACTTTTTCATCGCGCAAGGATTCCGCCTCCATTGAGGCCGGGGGCTCCATGGTCACTAAAGTCAGTAATTGCAGCAGATGGCTTTGCAGCATATCACGCATTGCCCCGGCGCCATTATAATAATCGCCGCGGGTGTCTATGCCGATCTCCTCGGAATGGGTGATTTGGATGTGGTCTATGTAATTGCGGTTCCACAACGGTTCGAGCATGACATTGGCAAAACGGAATACCAGTACATTTTGCACCATGCCTTTGCCAAGATAATGATCAATGCGGTAAATTTGTTCTTCTGTTAAATAGTTGCTTATACGTTTTTGTAATGCCTGGGCGCTGTCTAAATCATAACCGAAAGGTTTCTCGATTATGACCCGCCGCCAGCCGTATTCTTCATTAAATAAATGGCTATTGCTTAACATCTCCATGACCGTGCCGAAGTCCGCGGGACTGATGGACAGGTAGAAAGCGATATTTTTGGAGTAATTGTTTTTCTCGTTAAGCAGTTCAGCTAGTTCCGTATAACATTGCGGCTGTTCTATGTCGCCTTGATGATAATGCAGGCGTCCGCTGAAACGCTGGAAAATAACTTCATCAAAATCATCCCCGGATTTTGCCAGGATCATTTCCCTGGCTTCGTCCAGCCATTTTTTCTGATCCCACGGCCGCCTGCCTATGGCCAAAATACGCGTGCCTGCAGGCAGTTGATTAGCCGCATCAAGACGATACAGGGCGGGCATTAATTTAATACGGGAGAGATTTCCCGTGGCGCCAAAAATAACGTATGTACAAGGATCGGCTTTCATAAAGAAGAATTCACTAAGTGGTTTACCATGATGGACAGTAAGAGCGCGAAGTTTTTATGGCTAATTAGGCTGCCGGTTTAAGGCTTAAGAGTCCGCACTTTGACAAGCGGGGCGAACGCTTAAGCCTTGAATGCCTCTATCTGAAGCTGGGAAGCCGGTATTTCTTCGTGATGAACAATAATGGCTAAAGTTACTTAAACAGTATAAGTAGAAGATGCCGTTTTACCGCCATGCCCCGTCCAATCAGTATGGAAAAACTCCCCTCTGGGTTTGTCGGTGCGTTCATAAGTATGGGCGCCAAAATAGTCTCTTTGCGCCTGTAATAAATTGGCAGGCAGTCTTTCCGTGCGATAACCATCGTAATAAGCCAATGCTGAGGAAAATGCAGGCGTAGGAATGCCGAGTTCTATGCCTAACATGACTGCCTTGCGCCAGCCTTCATCGGACTGATTAATGGCGTCAACGAAGAAATCTGCCAGCAACAGGTTTTCCAGTTCTGGATTTCCGGCATACGCCTGCTTGATGTCATTTAAAAACTGGCTACGAATAATACAGCCTCCGCGCCACATCAGAGCGATTTCGCCATAATTAAGCGACAGGTTATATTCCTTGGAGGCTTCACGCATCAAGCGGAAACCTTGGGCATAAGAAATAATCTTGGCGGCGTACAAGGCATCTCTGATTGCATTAACCATAGCTTTTTTATCGCCGGAAAATACTTTGTCTCGTTTGGGCAATACCTGCGCAGCTTTAACTCTTTCTGATTTTTGAGCAGACAAACACCGTGCGAATAGGGATTCGCCTATCAGGGTTAATGGAATGCCTAAATCCAGCGCATTGATGCCGGTCCATTTGCCGGTGCCTTTTTGACCGGCCGTGTCGAGTATTTTGTTCACCAAGGGTTGATCGTCTTCATCTTTATAGGCCAAAATATTGGCTGTGATTTCAATCAAATAAGAACTTAAATTGCCCTGATTCCACTCCGCAAATATCGCGTGCATTTCGTCTGCGCTCAAGCCCAAGCCCTCTGACAGTAATTGATAGGCTTCACAGATTAGCTGCATATCGCCGTATTCAATGCCGTTATGCACCATCTTGACATAATGCCCCGCGCCGTTATCACCGACCCATTCGCAGCAAGGATCGCCATTAACATGCGCGCTGATTGCCTGAAAAATGGGTTTAACGGTAGGCCAAGCCGCTTTGTTGCCGCCCGGCATAATTGAAGGCCCATGCCTAGCGCCTTCTTCACCGCCGGAAACCCCGGCGCCGATGTAGTTAAGGTTTTTTTCCTTAAGAGCGGCCGTGCGGCGATTGGTGTCGGTAAACAATGAATTGCCGCCATCGACGATAATATCGCCGACTGATAGCAGCGGTACAAGTTTATCGATATACTGATCGACTACGTCACCCGCTTTAACCATCAACATGACAATGCGCGGTGATTCCAGACTATCAATCAGTTCCTCCAGTGAATGTGTTCCAACGATATTGGCGCCTTTTGCCGGACCGTTTAAAAATTCATCGACCGTGCTGGTGGTCCGGTTAAAGACCGCTACTTTAAAACCGTTGTCGTTCATGTTAAGAACCAGGTTTTGTCCCATTACTGCCAGACCGATTAAACCAATGTTTGCTTTCATGTTTATCTTCTATGGAGTTGCTGTAGGTTAAATATTATCATATTTTTCAGAGTGGATGAGGAGTGGTTCAAGGCTAAAAGCAAAACCAGGATATATTAACGATCAACAGAGACTTGCGGGTGAGAGTCAAGCCGCGACTTTAGTCCGTCAAGCCGGAGCCAGTCTGTTTAAACGCAAACGAAAACGTCTACGGGCATTGTCTGTGCGGTCTGCAAGTGTCTTTTTCCAGCTAAAGGATGCAAACTATTTACTTGTGAAAGTGCTCAGCCGGACACTTACCCTGTCTTAAGCTGATAATCGGCCAATCAGAGGCTTTGGCAAATGCAGACAGTTTTTCATCGGGGTCGACTGCAACAGGATGATCGACCAATTTTAGCAGCGGCAGATCGTTATGTGAATCGCTGTAGAACCAGCTGTCATGCATGGTTTCGGATGAATTTTTCAACCATTCTTCCAGTAATTTTACTTTACCTTCCTGAAAACAAGGGATGCCGTTAAAACCGCCGGTATATTTGCCTGCTGCAAATTCGGGTGTTGTCGCCAATAAATTTTCAATGCCGTATAGTTTAACGATAGGCTCGGTAACAAAGCGGTTGGTTGCGGTAATGACCAGTAAAGTATCACCCCGGTTTCTATGTTTGGCTATCAGTTCCTGAGCGGGTTTTAGTAACAGCGGCGTTATGATATCTTGTACAAATTGCGTCCGGAGTCGATACAGTTGTTGCGGATCATTATCGGCCAAGGGTTGCAGGGAAAAGCGTAAAAACTCAACAATATCCAGCGTCCCTTGTTTGTAATCATCATAGAATTTAGCGTTGGCGCTTTCATAATAATTTTTATCGACAACGCCCTGATCGACAAGAAATTGTCCCCATAAGTAATCGCTGTCATTTGCTATCAGGGTATTATCCAAATCAAAAATCGCTAAACTCACGTTAATCCTGTCTCAAGTAATTAAAAGGGCTGCACGCTATGGCATCCAAGGGTTTTTTATGGAACAATGGAGCCATTATAAACAACTGACCCGTTATTGTAATTTAACCATTTAACGTGAATTAAGATATAGGTTGGGCAATAGACACAGGTTTTAACATGATTGACTCTAAAGGATACCGTCCCAATGTCGGGATCATCCTTTGCAATGACGAGGGTCGCGTGTTTTGGGCTAAACGGATGGGCGTGAATGCATGGCAGTTTCCGCAAGGCGGAATAAATGACGACGAAGACCCTGAAACAGCGATGTATCGAGAATTGTGGGAAGAAACAGGGCTGCAGCAGCAGCATGTACAGGTGCTGGGGCGTACGCGCTATTGGCTAAGGTATCAGTTGCCGGAGCGTTATATCCGTAAAAGCTCCTTGCCTTTATGCATAGGGCAAAAACAAATCTGGTATATGTTGCGGTTGATAGCTCAGGATTCAAATGTGCGCTTTGACCATTGCGCGAAACCGGAGTTTGACAGCTGGCGCTGGGTTGATTACTGGGAGCCTCTTAATGATGTGGTGTATTTCAAGCGCAAGGTGTATCAAAAAGCGATGACCGAGTTAGGAGCTATTCTGGTTATTGATTCCGTGCCTGTCAATGCGGCGGGTTATCTGGCAAAAGACAACAAAAATCAGAATGTTAGAGGTTCAAGGTCAAAATAAGCCTCGCAAGCGCATAAATAATTCCGGGCAACTTTTCGCCATGCCGCTTGGGGCTTTGGTATGACCAATTGATAGGGGTGGATAAATTGTCAGTTAAAGCCACTTTTTCCTTTTAAAATATCTCAGTAAAAATGCCGATATGCTAATGAAAAAGACCCACAATACCGGGTAGCTCCATTTCCATTTTAATTCCGGCATATATTCGAAATTCATGCCATAAACGCCCGCGATAAAGGTTAGCGGAATAAAAATCGAGGCAAACACAGTAAGAATCTTCATGGTTTCATTCATTTTGTTGCTGACACTGGATAAGTAGATATCCAGCATGCCGGCTATCAAATCCCGGTAAGATTCTATCGCTTCAATAATGCGTATGGCGTGATCGTAAATATCTCCGAAATAACGTCTGGTCTTGTCATTGATTAAAGGCGACTCGCTACGCTGAATGGCCGCCAGTAATTCGCGCAAAGGCGAAACTGATCTGCGTAAAAAGATCAATTCACGTTTGATTTTTTGGATAGACGCGAGTGTTTCTGATGAAGGATCTGATAGTAATTTATCCTCAACTTCTTCAATCAGTTCATCAAAGGTATCTTGCAATACAAAATACTTGTCGACTATGGCGTCCATAATTCCATAAGCGAGATAGTCGGCGCCGAGGGTTCTGAATTGACTCTTATCGTTATCGAGCCGGTTAAGGATAGGATCAAACAGCACATCAGGTTTTTCCATGAAGGTAAAAACAAAGTTGTTTAATATCAATAAGCTGATTTGTTCATACTCGACATCGAATTCTTTATTTCCAAGCGAAATTGACTTAACGACAATATACAAATAATCATTAAATTCATCAAATTTGGGCCGTTGATGGGTATTAAGAATATCTTCCAGCACCAGTGGATGTATTTCAAAATGCCGCCCTATGTCGTCAATGATGCCTACGTCTTTTAGTCCGTCTACGATTACCCAGGTTATGGCGTCGGCCGTTTTGTAGGGTAGAAGTTCTTCAATGGATTTGACGGTATGCTTTAGCACCGTGGATTTATTGTAATTTACCACGGAAATTTTATGTTCGTGCGCATGTACTTCGCCGACATGCACCAGCGATCCGGGCGGCAAACCTGATTTTTCAGAAGCGTAACTGAGTGATTCAGACATGGATTTTCCAGGGATTAGTTAAGTTTTTGACTGGTGGATAGACCTACACCATGGATAGTTTGGATAACGCCCCCGGCTGTTCTTTTACCAGTTTAGGCACAAGATAGCCTGACAGACGGATTTGAACCTGCTTTATAAGCCTTGCAGCCTCTGTTTCAGAGACTTCAAAATGTCCAGTTCCTGTGGCTTTATCCAATAAATGCAGATAATAAGGGATGACGCCTTGACCGAAAAGTTGTTCGCTTAATTCGCACAGCGCTGCCGCATTGTCGTTAACGCCTTTCAATAATACCGACTGATTAAATAATGTAATGCCGCTATTTCTGAGCAGTTTAAAGGCGCCCATGACGCGGGAATTTATTTCATTGGCATGGTTGCAGTGGACGACCATCACAATTTGTTTTGAGCTTTGGGTCAAGGCGTTAATAAATCCATCGGTCATACGGGCCGGTAAAACAATGGGTAAACGGGTGTGTATCCTGATGCGTTTTAAATGCTTGATTACGCTTAATTGCGCAAAGAGGTTTGCTAATCTTGTATCGCTAAGCAATAACGGATCCCCGCCGCTTAATATGACTTCAACAATGTCCGGATTATTCTGAACATAGCGGATGCCGTCATTTTCATATTGTCTGCCCAGTTGGAGCACGGAATAGGGAAAGTTGCGGCGGAAACAATACCGGCAGTTAATGGCGCAACTGCCGGTATTGATGAATAAAACCCGTCCATGATATTTGTGCAAGACACCTGTTTTCGCAGCCGAGGGAAGATCGCCGACCGGGTCGTTGATAAAGCCGGGGTAAACGAGCAGTTCATCGTTAACCGGCAATACTTGCCGTAATAAAGGATCATGCGGGTCGCCTTTTTGCATGCTTGCAGCAAAACTTAAGGGTACGCGTAGTGGGAAATCCTTGGCGGCTGCAACTGAAACAGGTAAGTCATCAAGCGACAGGCGCAAATATTGGCATAAGTCTTCAATTTTAGTAAAGGCTTCGGCAAGCTGTTGCTGCCAGTTTTTAGTAAAGTGCAAGGATTCGCAAAGTTGTTCCGGCATAAAAGTGCTTATTTAAAGTTTCTATAGATGGTTGCCTCCATTATAATGGCTTAGTTTTATATTGTTTGATCTTGAGGATAAAATGGCCAGTTATAGCACCAATGAATTTAAAGCCGGGTTAAAAGTGATGTTGGATAATGACCCTTGCGCGATAATCGAAAATGAATTTGTGAAACCGGGTAAGGGTCAAGCCTTTAACCGGGTAAAAATCAGAAATCTTAAAACAGGCCGGGTGATTGAGAGAACTTTTAAATCAGGCGACTCTCTTGAAGGGGCTGATGTGGTTGATGTTGAGATGCAATATCTGTATAACGACGGCGAATTCAGACACTTTATGGCACCGGATACCTTTGAGCAGTATCAGTGTGATGAAAAAGCTGTCGGTGAAGCGGGTAAGTGGCTTAAAGATCAGGATTCCTGTACCGTCACCTTATGGAATGATGCGCCGTTGTCGGTTTCGCCGGCCAATTTTGTTGAGCTGGCTATTGTTGAAACCGATCCGGGCGTGCGTGGCGACACCTCCGGCGGCGGCGGTAAACCGGCGTCGTTGGAGACCGGCGCAGTGGTGAGGGTGCCTTTATTTGTGCAACAGGGCGAAGTCATTAAGGTCGATACTCGCACCGGTGAATATATTTCGCGTGTAAAAGAATAGTGCCGGAAGATTGGCAGCCGGCATGCCCGTTAGAGCTTTTGCGCTTAAGGGCTCAAGTATTCGCGGATATCCGGAGGTTTTTTTCTGCAAGAGCAGTGCTTGAAGTTGAAACGCCACTGCTTAGTCATAGTAGCGGAACAGATCCGCAGTTAGATTTTTTTACTAGTGATTATTGTTTGCCGCCACGGCGGCGCACGTTGTTTCTCCAAACTTCGCCTGAGTTTGCCATGAAGCGTCTGCTTGCATCTGGAAGCGGCTCCATTTATCAAATATGTAAAGCATTCAGGAATGGTGAATCGGGACGCTTTCATAATCCTGAATTCACGCTATTGGAGTGGTACCGGGTCGGCTTTATGTTGCCTCAATTAATGGATGAAATCGCCGAATTGATAGCGGTTTTGTTTAACGGCCGCAAGACTTTAAACCCGCCGCAGCGGATTAGTTACCAGGAAATTTTTCAGCGTTATACGGGTTTGGATCCTTTAGTATTTTCATATCAGGATTATTGTGCTTACGCATGGGATAATAACCAGCCTGAAGCGGTGAGTATTTGTGGAAATGATCATGGCTTATGGCTGGATTTTATTTTCAGCCATAACGTTCAGCCGCATTTGGGTGAAAACACACTGTGCATGGTTTATAGTTACCCCGCCTGTCAGTCGTCATTAGCGCGCATTAATGAAAGCAACTCTCAAGTTACCGATCGGGTCGAAATTTATATAAACGGCATTGAAATCGGCAATGGCTATTATGAATTAACCGATGCGAAAGAGCAGGAAAGGCGATTCGATAAGGAAATTGCCATCAGGCGGCAAAGAAAACGCCCTGTTACAGTCAAGGATGAGCATCTTATCGCTGCAATGGAAGCTGGACTGCCGGAATGTTCTGGTATGGCCATTGGCCTGGATCGTTTACTGATGGTGTTGATAAGCAGTGCAAATATTAATGATGTACTTAATTTCCCTATATGCAGGGCTTAAGCGTGCTCAACACTTACGGTGTTATAATCAATATTCTTATAGCTTTTAGACCATGATGTTATATTTTTAGCTGCCTACATGAAATCAAATATTTTTTCTTGCTTGTTATTGCTGGGTCTGCTGCTTGTGTCTTATGGAGTTAAATGTGACGAAGAATTCGTTGTTAAAGATATTCAAGTCAGAGGCCTGCAGCGCATCTCTCTGGGCACCGTTTACAATTATCTTCCAGTTAATGTCGGTGAAAAATTTTCATTAGACAATGTTGCACCCGCAATAAGGGCTTTGTTTAAAACAGGTTTTTTTAAAGACGTGTCAATGGAACGGGAAGGCTCAACGTTAATTGTCACTGTGGTTGAGCGTCCCTCCATAGCAAAGATCATTTTTGAAGGCAATAAAGATCTCAGTAAAGAAGACTTGACAAAAGCGCTGGATAAAATCGGGTTGGCTGAAGGTAAGATATTTGACCGGCAGGTTTTGGACAAGGTAGAACAGGAATTAACGCGCCAATATCTCAGTCATGGTAAATATGGCTTAAAGATTAAAACAGACGTTACGAATTTGACCCGGAACCGTGTTGGCATCCATATCAAAATTTCTGAAGGCAGAGTTACCAAAATCAAGCAGATTAACATTGTCGGCAATAAAGCCTTTGATGATAAAACACTGTTGAGTAAATTTGAATTAAGCACTCCCAATTTGCTATCTTTTTACACTAAAAACGACCAGTACTCAAAGCAAAAATTATCTGCTGATCTGGAGACCTTGAGGTCTTATTATCTGGACCGCGGTTATATCAACTTTTCAGTTGAATCCACTCAGGTGGCCATTACGCCGGATAAAAAAGATATATATGTCACCATCAATGTTAAAGAAGGCGATGTTTTCAGGCTATCCAAAGTAAAGCTGACGGGTAATTTGGTGGTGCCTCCCGAGCAATTGATTAAGCTGGTCAGCTTGGGGCCCGGCGAAATATTTTCCAGAAAAAATGCTACTGAAACCTCTAAAGCCATTCAGGATCGCTTGGGTGATGAAGGCTATGCTTTTGCAAACGTTAACATGGTGCCTGAAATCAACGAAGGCCAAAAAACTGTTGAAATGACCTTCTTTGTCGATCCGGGTAAACGTGTTTACGTTCATCGTATTAATATGCACGGTAACACAAAAACCCGTGACGAGGTATTGCGTAGAGAAATGCGCCAAATGGAAGCCAGTTGGGCTTCAAGTTCAAAAATTGAGCGATCAAAAACCCGCCTTGAACGTTTGGGCTATTTCGAATCCGTCAATGTGGAAACGCCGCAGGTAGCCGGCGCCGCTGATCAGATTGATGTTAATTATACAGTGGTGGAAAAGGCTTCCGGTAATTTGTCTGCAGGGGTGGGATACTCTCAGGTTCAAGGCATCGTATTAAATGCCAATATTGCCCAGGATAACGTTTTTGGTTCGGGTAAGCGGGTGAATGTGGCCTTTAATAACAGCACGTATTTGACGAGTTATCAGTTTGGCTTTTTTAACCCCTATTTTACAACGGATGGCGTTAGCCAGGGGTATAATATTGGCTATACCAAGCGAAATGCCGGAGCAATCAATATCGCCAACTATAATACCAACATTGCGAATGCCGGCATCAATTTCGGCATTCCCTTGAATGAATTCGACCAATTAGCCTTTAATGCTGATGTAAAACATACCGACTTATCGGCCACAGCGTATTCATCCACGCAAATCCGGCAATTTATAGCGCAAGAAGGCAGTAAATTCTGGACCTTTGGCCCCGGAATCACCTGGTCTCACGATACTCTTAACCGGGCAATATTTCCTAGTAGTGGGGGTCAACAACGTTTGAGCGCAATAATGATGGTTCCCGGCAGCACTCTGGAATATTATAAAGTCGGCTACAAGCAGCAACGTTATTTTCCTTTGTCGAAGGATTTTACGTTCAAGTTGAATGGCGAAATCGGTTACGGAGCAGGTTATGGAAAAACTACATCGTTACCCTTCTTTGATAATTATTTTATGGGAGGAACGGGTTCGGTACGAGGTTTTAGAAATAATACGCTTGGACCGAGAGATTCCAATGGATACCCTCTCGGCGGTTCCAGTAAAATTGTCGGGAATGCGGAATTGTTTTTCCCTGTTCCTTTCTTCTCAGAGACAAAGTCCGTCAGATTGGGAACCTTTTTTGACGCAGGCGCCCTCAATGACAGCTTTTCAATAAATAACATGAAATATTCGGCGGGTATCTCAGGCGAGTGGTTGTCCCCATTCGGAGCATTATCCGTTAGTGCGGCATACCCTTTGAATAAAGGGACATATACCTATGATCCAGTTCCAGGCGTATCCGTTACTCAAAAGGATCAAACACAGTTCTTCCAATTCAACTTTGGGCAAAACTTCTGAGAAGTTGTTTTGGTTTAATGGGCTTATCCTCTATAATTGAACGAAATTTAATTTCTTTTTATTCATATTTTAATTTAACTATTAACCGGAGATCGATTTAACAATGAAAAAGAATATAGCTTTATTTTTAGGCCTGTTGTTTGTTACGAATATTAGTTATGCTGACTTAAAAATTGGCTTTGTCAATATACCAGCCGTTCTTGAAAAAGCTCCCCAAGCTGAAAAAGCTAAAAAACGTTTGGAACAAAAGTTTTCACCAAGGGACAAGCAGTTGGTTGCTCAACAAAAAGAAATTCAAGGTCTGGAAGAAAAACTGACTAAGGATGCTTCGGTGATGAGTGATTCGGAGAAAGCTAATCTTGAAAGAGATATTTTGAATAAAAAACGGGATGCAAAAAGATCTCAGCAGGAATTCAGCGAAGACTTTAATGCCAGCCGCAATGAAGAATTGGGTAAACTGCAACGTCGTATCGTTGAAGCGGTCCGGGCTATAGCCAAAGATGAAGATTATGACTTATTGCTTACTGATGGCGTCATTTATGCCAAAGACCAGTTTGATATAACGGCTCAAGTTCAAAAAAAGTTAGCAACGATGCCTGAATAAGTAACGCACTTCTAATTAAGCCCTCCCTTTTTTACTTAAAGCAACTCTCAATCATGTCTATTACATTAGATATTTTACAAATACAGGCATTCTTGCCGCATCGGTATCCTTTTTTATTAATTGACAAAGTGATTGAGTGCGAACCAGGGTCGAGACTGTTAGGAGTGAAAAACGTCACTTATAACGAACCTTTTTTTCAAGGCCATTTCCCCCAAAAACCTATTATGCCTGGCGTGCTGATTTTAGAAGCATTGGCGCAGTCGACCGGTCTGTTAGCATCTGAAACGGCCGGTGACGAGTTGAAAGGAATGATTTATTATCTGGTGGGTATTGATAAAGCCAAGTTTAAAAGGCCTGTTGTTCCGGGAGACCAATTGATGCTGGAATCAAGGTTCATCAAAAGTAAACGCAATATCTGGGCATTTGAATGCCGCGCAGAAGTTGACGGCGAATTTGTCGCAAGCGCCGAAATCAGATGTGCCGCGGTGGTAGACTAATTTGATTGATCCATCTGCCATAATTGATAGCCGCGCTGAATTAGCCGATGATGTGACCGTTGGCGCTTTTTCAGTCATAGGTCCGGATGTAAAAATTGATACAGGCACGGTCATTGGCCCGCATGTTGTTATTAAGGGTCCGACAACCATCGGGAAGAAGAATTGTATCTATCAATTCACCTCAATCGGCGAAGATCCCCAAGACAAAAAATATGCGTCCGAGGTAACACGGCTTGAAATCGGTGACAGGAATACCATTCGGGAATTTACTTCAATGCACCGGGGAACGCAGCAAGATAACAGCGTTACCAAGATAGGCAATGATAACCTGTTTATGGCCTACACGCATGTGGCCCATGATTGCATTATTGGCGATCATGTCATTATGGCCAATGGAGCATCGTTGGCGGGGCATGTGCATCTGAATAATCACGCAATCCTGGGCGGGTTTACCTTGGTGCACCAGTTCACCCAGATAGGTCAATTCAGCTTTGCGGCTATGGGCAGTGCGATTACCCAGGATATACCGCCTTTTATTATGGTTGGCGGCAAGCCCACCCGGCCCCATGGCATCAACTCAGTCGGCATGGAACGTAATGACATATCGGCTGAAGATATCAGATTGATCAGAAATGCTTATAAAATAATCTATAAAATGAACTTACGATTGGAAGACGCCATAGAGAAAATGGAAGATATGGCGAGTGACAGTAAACAAATAGCTGATATGGTCAGCTTTTTGCGTAATGTACGCAGAGGTATCTTGCGCTAGGTTCCGATGTCCTAGTAGGGATAAGTTTGTTTGAGCAAGAGCCAAAATTTTAAGTCCGTTCCATAAGCAATTATTGTAATGGACAGCGACGTTTTCATCAAAACCGCACAAAGCTTTCTGGTTGCTGGCGTTGATGAAGCCGGGCGCGGACCACTTGCTGGTCCGGTGGCGGCGGCGGCTGTAATTCTTGATCCATTGCGGCCCATTGACGGCTTAGCCGACTCCAAGCAAATCGGTGAGCGTAAGCGGGACAGCCTTTTTGAAATTATTAAGGTATGCTCATTAAGTTGGTCCGTGGGAACAGCCAGCGTTGAAGAGATTGATGAGCTTAATATTCTTCAGGCAACGCTTCTTGCCATGCGCCGTGCTGTGCTGGGCTTAGCGATTCAACCTGATAAAGTTTTAATTGATGGCGACCAACTTCCTGATCTGCCTGTTCCTGCCAGGGCGATTGTTAAAGGCGATAGTAAAGTGAAGGCAATCAGTGCGGCTTCTATAGTGGCAAAAGTTGTGCGGGACGGTATCATGAACGACTATTACAAAAAATATCCCGATTTTTCCTTCCATCAACATAAAGGCTACGGCACTAAGCAGCATTTGGCCGAGATTGAACAATTCGGTTTTTTGCCTGTACACAGAAAAACATTTAATCCTGTTAAGACAATGATAATTCGGCAAAATATAAAATAGATTCGTCTGTAATCCGCCATTCTTTCCAGTAAATAAATATGTGCCGGTTGAATCAAAGGTTCAATTTTTTCCGGTATTATGTAGCAAGAGCACAAAGCCTATAAGCAGGTAGCCCATTAAAATATCCGCTATCTTAAAGAAAAAGCGGATAAAGAAATGGCAGAACCCCACGTTATAAGCGCATTGACGGAAAAACTCTCAGAGCTTACTGGATTGATTGCGCGCCATCGCAAAGAAATAGCCAGGCTATCGTCCGAGGTAAATATACTGGATGCCACCATCAAGCTCTTTGATCCTGAATACCGTATAAACACCATCAAGCCAAAGCGTTACCATCGAAGAAATTATTTTTTCAAGCATGGCGAAGCTCATAAGCTATTGCTGGATATTATCAGAGAGGCCAGAAAATCCATAAATCCCATAGAAATTGCAGAAGAAGCCCGGCGCCGAAAAGGTTTAGAACTGGATGCTGATCAATTATCAGCATTCAAAGCAACCATTGGCACAGCACTTAGTCGTCAACGTAGATTAGAGTTAATATCTGACTCTTGGATATTTTCCTCTTTCAGATACTCAGCATGTATTAAGCGCCTTGATATTTCATGCTCATAATAGCGGGCTATGTTATCGTGTTGCATACTTTGATGATCTCCAATGGTTAGAATTTAATGCAGCTGATCCAGAACTAATGTTGGTTTATACTCCGCGCGGCCATTTTTGCGGAAAATCGTTTTGCCATTACATTTAAACAGGGTTGATTATGAAAAGGATAAGGCAATCAGCTAACTAAACTTGGACTTGAACTGGCAATTTTATTATCAATCCTGCTAACAGCGTAAATGGCTCGATTTGTGTGTTAGACAGGATAGCCTAACGTGATTCCCAGCCGTTATGACGATTTCTCCGAATAGCTGAATCCACGAATGATTAGATTTGCATGTTATAAAAGTTGAGTTAAGCTGAAACCGTAATATTGAAATAAAAGCTCGTTTTACTAAGAAAAAATAATCGAATTTTAGCTGTAATGGTGTTATTTCCGCAGGCAGCATCATTAAAAAATCAAAATTTAAGTTGAGTGATCCTCTCAACTGGGAGTGGTATTGCAGTGCAAATTAAATTTTCATTTAATTCATCCAAGCCGGTTGCTGGTGAAGCAAGTATTGAGATCAACAAATCGATTCATGATGTATTTTCGTATATTGGCGAGCATTTTTATGAGAACTATCCTAAATGGGCAGTAGAAGTTGTTGAATTGGAGCCCTTGGATGGTAAAAAGGTTTTTGTAGGCGCCAAAGCAAGGCAAGTTCGTCATGACCAAGGAGCGACAATAGAATCTGTTTTTGAAATTACCCGTTATCAACCCGTAATGATGCTTACTTTTAAAGGCTTGACGGAGCCCTATGTACATAGTTATTTTCTGGAAAGTGACGAAGAAAATAAATCCACCCGGTTGACCTTTCGTTTTGAGTTGACAGAAATAGAGGTTTTTATGCGGCCCTTTCAAAAACTGATAAGAACTGCCATTGAAGACGGTGCAGAAAACACGGTTGAAAATATTAAAAAGTTAATCGTCGGTGGCCCAAACTAATACCGGTCGCTACCTAATAATTTTAAAAATTGGAAATTAATATGCCTTTTATAGTTGAAAAAGATAGCGGTCTTATTCCTCAAGTACTGTCCTCTATTTTAGACGAGTGTGTTAACGGTGTCACTTTGGCTGACCCGGATTTAGAGGATGCGCCCCTCGTATATGCCAATAAAGCCTTTGAGCGTTTAACGGGTTATAGCCAGGAAGAAATCATAGGTCGTAATTGCCGTTTTCTTCAGGGCGAAGAAAGAGAACAACCCGGACGTTATCAAATTAAAGAGGCAATGGCAAAACATGAGACGGTTGAAGTCACGTTGCGTAATTATAAAAAAGACGGAACCTTGTTTTTTAATAAACTGAAGATAACGCCCTTGTTCGATAGAAAGCAACGCGTTATTTATTACCTGGGTGTGCAGTACGATATTACGGACAAGATTATCGCCGGCAATGAAATTAAAGAGCTAACAGATTTATTAAATGCCAAGCCAAAATAACAGCCAAGGCTTACGATAATAATGCAAAACAATGAGGTTAATTTATGAATGATAAAAATGATGGTGGTGACATGCTTTTTATTCAGGGCTTATTCGGTCTTGCGATAATCGCTTTTATCGCACTGATAGTCATCGAGAAGCGTCATCCCTATCGTCAATTTCCTCAGAAAATTTACAAAGAATCATTTTTTACTAACACCACGGCATTTTTGGTCAACAACCTGATTTTGTCAGTAATACGGGCCTCATCCTTATTTTTTGTCGCGCAACAGTTTGCCTCTTTTGGCTTATTAAGCGGTTTGGATAATGGACCTGTGAAATGGCTGCTTGCGTTTGCTCTTTTTGATTTGGCTATCTACCTTTGGCACTATGCTAGTCACCACAACGACTTTTTGTGGCGATTTCATAAAATTCATCATAGTGATAAGGGCTTTAATGTTTCTACCGGATTTCGCTTTCACATATTCGATTTATTACTGGAACTTATTTATAAAAGTGTTTTCGTTGTCGTTATTGGTGTGAATGCGTATCTGGTGCTTGCCATAGAGGTTGTTGAGTTATTTTTCATATTTTTTCATCATGCCAATATTCGTGTTCGTAATGAACAGCTTATATCTCAAGTGTTTATTACGCCTTCATTACATAGAACCCATCATTCGACCTTACGTGCCGAACACGACAGTAACTATGGAATTGTTTTTTCAGTCTGGGACAACCTTTTTGGAACCCGGAAAGATCTGGTGCCTGAAAATATCGGCCTCGATTTGATTGAAGCGGGGAATTATGTACAACTTTTTTCTCTGGCCTTCATAACAGAACTAAAAGTAAAAAAACTATGGGCATGGATTCCCAAAGGAAAATAACAAGGGATAGCCTGTCCCGATTTACGTGGATTGATTAGCTGTCAGGTCGCTAAAGCAATGATAATAAAAACAACAAAAGACATTCCCGCCAGTGAAATCACCGACCCTTCGATTTTCAGCAAGCGCCGTCAAATCATCAAGGCTACCTTGGGGACTATTCTTACCGGTGGATTTGTTTCGTCGACATTGGCCAACAGCACACTACCGCTTTGGGGGAATTT
This sequence comes from Methylobacter sp. KS41, assembly GCA_002862125.1. Classification (GTDB taxonomy): domain Bacteria; phylum Pseudomonadota; class Gammaproteobacteria; order Methylococcales; family Methylomonadaceae; genus Methylobacter_C. Next base: position 229,050 of record PHSP01000001.1, read on the forward strand.
GCCAAAAAGCCCTGTTTCTAACGATTCTTTGACCGTTACGCCTGCTGAAATCACCAAAAACCATACGAATTATTACGAGTTCTCATTTAATAAAAAAGAGGCAACCAGCCTGGCGCAAAATCTGGTTACCGATCCCTGGTCTGTAGAGATCAGCGGCGAAGTGGAAAAGCCGGGTAGTTATCACTTGGAAGATATTCTAGGTCAGCAGACTCTTCAGGAGTATGTCTATCGCCTTCGTTGTGTCGAGGCATGGTCCATGGTTGTGCCCTGGGTGGGTTTTCCGCTGGCCAGTTTATTAAAAATGGTTAAACCTTTATCGACTGCTCATTTTGTAAAATTTACCGCTGTTTATCAACCACAAACCATGCCCAAGCAACTTGCTAATGCGATGTTGGAATGGCCTTATGTTGAGGGTTTGCGCATTGATGAAGCCATGCATCCTCTGACAATATTGGCCGTTGGCATGTATGGAGAGAGTCTGCCAAAGCAAAATGGCGCGCCCTTACGTTTGGTTGTGCCCTGGAAATACGGTTTTAAAAGTATAAAAGCGATTGTAAAAATCGAGTTGATTAAAAGAGCGCCGATTTCAACTTGGAATAAATTTGCACCCAATGACTATGGTTTTTATTCTAATGTGAATCCGGCAGTTGCCCACCCACGCTGGAGTCAAAACAGTGAGCGCCAATTAGGCAGCAGTTTTTTTACCCCACGCCGGCAAACTGAATTATTTAATGGCTACGGTAGTCAAGTAGCGTCCTTGTATAGTGGCATGGACTTGAGGCATTTTTTCTAATGACTTTTCGATTCAACAATTTGTATTCCTTAACTCTGGCCGTTTGTTTAATACCTTTGTTATGGTTGCTTATTGATACTGCTTTCGACAATTTAGGACCAAACCCTATTCAAGCCCTGCATATTCGCCTGGGGGATTGGTCACTACGTTTTTTATGGCTGACGCTGGCTATTACGCCCCTTCAAACGGTTACAAGTTGGCGCGGCATGACAGAATACCGGCAAATGTTAGGGATGTATGCTTTCTTTTATGCGACTTTACATGTACTGGCCTACTTGCTGATGGATCATGCTCTGGTGTGGTCTGTTATCGGGATTGATATCATTGAAAGTCAATATATTTGGTTTGGGGTGCTGGCTTACATCATTATTCTTTCATTAGCGCTAACATCGCCCAAATGGGCTAAAAAGCGTATGGGTAAAAACTGGAAAAAACTTCACCGGTATATATATTTAGCAGCAGGTGCAGCCATTATTCATTATTACTGGCAACTCAAAGGTAACTTGGCGGAACCTCTCTTTTATTTGCTAATCGTCTGTCTATTACTGGGCTTTCGCGTTTTAGTCTGGGTTAAAAACCGTCGATTAACCAGATTGATGATTCCAACCGGCAAAATGGTGCTGGTCTTGGCGGAAAAACAAGTGATGTCTGAAATAATCCGCGAACAGCAAAGGGAAAATGCTGAAAGGCTTGATAAATCGCAAGCCCTAACCTGACAAACTCAATGCAGTGTAAGCATCGGTTACATACTACTTGAGCAGGAATGGGAAACCCTAATCCCCATCAATTGATAACATAAAAAAACTCCCATTAGTATTAGTAGTTGCTTACTCGGTGAACAGTTGCGTTTGGTTCTGTCGCAAATTTTTTATTAAATTTCAACTGAGTATATTAGTAAGTAATAACCATATTACCTAACCAGCTATCCCTCTGCGTCAGAATAGTTGTCGCCTCAAATTTTAAGAAAAAAATAAAATTTGAGATTAGCAATGAAAAAATATAAAAGGTATTCAATAGACTTCAAAGAACAGGCATTGGTAAAAGTTTACAGACGTGGCAATGACCAATCGATTCAGTCCGTCGCAAACGAATTGAACATGAAGGCTTGGACGGAAAGCTTCTGGATAATCGTAAAGCCGTCTACGAGGCTGCTCGTGCTAAACATCCGCAGCGCTGGAGCGGGGTATTTCTCGCAATTGGCAAAGAATCCAAGCAGTCCACCTTAACCCAGACAAGGACTAAGCAAAAAAATGATACCAAGGAGGTGATTATTCAGAACACAAACCAGAGTAAGATTTAACCGCCGAGGCGACAACTAGATTGACAATTTCCGCACGCTCTGCGTGGGAATGCCTACCGGCTTTTATCTCAACCCAAAACATCAACGCACCACCTATCCGGGCAAAACATTATTCCGCCGATCCAGCACACCACACGCCATACCTCGTCTGCGTTCCCACGCAGAGCGTGGGAACGAGTCAAATATAAGCATCCTATATTTTAACCCATCTTCGTGAATTCTACTGATAATTTCTTGTTATTTCAATAAGTTAAAATTTTAATTTATCTCAAATGGCACTACATATTTTTTCTTATCAATAATCGTCTTACATTTACCTATCAGGTCAGGTTTGATACTTAAGGCTGCGTATAGTTGTTTTTGGCGTGTTTCGGCTTGGGTTGTTGTGCGCAGGTGAATGGTCTTATTATCCTCTGTCGGCAAGGTAATCGTGAGGCGTTGTTGGGTCGACATAATGTTGCGTATGCTGTCCCAGCTTAAATGGATACCCTGCTGCTTGAGTTGATAGCGCAGGGTATGCACCAGATGGTAGGCCATTAAAGTAATGAACAAGTGTCCGGTGACGCGTTCTTCTTTATGGTGGAAAACTGGACGTAAGCCGAGGTCGGTTTTCAAGCTTCTGAACGTGGCTTCGATCTCGGTCAGCATGATATAGGTTGACCACAATTGTTCTTCCGACCAGTCCGGAGTAGTGGTTCTCAGGCAGTAAACTCCGCAGTGCCGGTCTTTTTGTTCACTTTTGGGTTCACGCTGCCATTCAATACGGATGGCGTTGTTTTTCGCGTCATCAGCAATGACTTCAATGCGGTAGTCTTGCGCGACGCGGCTGTTTTTTTCGCGCAGCCGGCCAATGCGTTCGAGTATTTTCGCGTAGTTTTTGATCGTGCCTTTTTTGTCCAAACCGGCATGGAGCTTGTCGAGCCCCTCTTCCAGACGAACGTGGAAGCGGTTGCGGATGGCCTGTTCTTTTTTGGCTTTTTGATCGGAGTGGCAATAGAGCCGGGTTTCCCCGGTTTCTGCATCGATTGTGCGGTAAACGCTGACTTTGCTCTGTCCGGTTTCCCTAACCAGTACGGCATTATCCTGGTCTCTGGGATCTTGTAGGTAGCGTTCCCGGCTGACCACCAGGTAAAGATAACCGCGCGCGCTTAACCAGGCGAGATTGTCAGCGCTGGCAATGCCGGCATCCATGATAATGACCGGTTTTTCTCCGGCTAATGGATTTTTCCCCTGCAGACCGTCCAGCATCAGCGCCAACGTGGCGGGCTCGCTGGCGTTGCCTGGAAAGACCTGGCTGCTGAGCGGGAAGCCATTGCCATCCAGAACCAGACCTAAGGTCACCAATGGGCAATCACGGCGTTTTTCTTTGGAGCGGCCGAACCGGGCCTTGGGGTTTTGGGCGCACTGGCCTTCAAAATAGGTGTTGGTCAAGTCGTACAAGACGATGCTCCGGTTTAAATCGAATAAGGTCTGCTCCTGAGCACCCAGAAAAGTTTCCAGCGCCGACTGGTGTTTGAGCAACTTATCGCTGATGGTGTACAGGCGCGTCAGACTGGTGCTGCCGTAGTCATGATCAAGCAGTTCACCCAGGCCGGTACGCGCTTGCAGCCAGTCATGGGTCTGCAGTTCGCTGCCGGGTGAAATCATGCGCCCTATGATGCTGCCCAATGCCGCCGCGGCATCGATTTTGTTAAAGCCCAGTGCGGCAAGCTTCTGATCCAGCTGCAACTGCATGACCGCATGCAACGCCAACGTTTCCCCGCCGATGCTGCGGGCTTGATGGGCTTCGATATGATTAATGCCGACACTATGATAATCCTGCCCGGGCGTCGCTGCCGCCACCGGTTGCGCCAGTTTCGCGATGATGAGGTCGCTATAGCGCACGGCGGCGGCCTCCAGAAGTTGACCGGCATCATCCTCTAAATGAAACAACTCGTCTTGGCGCGGCGCTGAGCCTTGCAGAAGCTGTTCAATTCTGGCCGCAAGCAAGGGCCAGTGCGCGGGCTCAATGGCAAAGTCTTTGCCCAGATTGAGTAGCGTACGTTGCTTGACTTGTGTTCCCTCACGCACGGATTCAACGATCCGATAGGTATAGGAATCTTCGCCATGATCCGCTGTTTTAGTTTTGGTTCTTCGAATATACATGGCTCTAGCATGGGCGCTATTCCGGAAAAAATCAAGATGCAAACCTAAATGGATGGCACTACAAGAGAGAGCGAAAAATGAGCATTGATTTTAAAGGGTTTTTTCGAAATGAAAACCGCCGGTAACCAAAAATCAATAACTTAGGGAGACTGGAGTCACGAAGATGGGTTAAAGGCGTTAAACGCTGATCAAGTCCGAACCGCTGTGTGCATACAATGAGAATTTTCCCTAGCCCGCCAACCATCGGTGTCATGAAAAGGTATGCGGTGCGTACCCTGTCTAAAGCGCTGACAGCCTCTTAAAGGCAGTCGGATGGAATCGATTGGGTGTGTCTGCACGAAGTGAGATTTTAAAAGACCGGGGAATATCTTCATGCGCGTAGTCAATAATATTTCATGAACGGCCCCAGCATTCACTTGCTGATGAACCTAAAAAACGCAGCGCTCCATATTGGATTTGTTGCGACCAAAGAATCCAGGCTTTTGTTTAAGCTAGATACAGATGGATTGGGCTATGATTCTTTTTTAGCAACCACTTCAACCTGCCCCAACAAGCGCTGCATAATCGAAGAGCTGTCGATTTGTTCGCCAGTCAGGGCCATAGTCAGCAGCTCACCGCCCAACACTTGAGGGGCAATGATCATGGTAGGATGCACTCTGCGAATACGTTTCATATTGTTCACGTCATTGACTGCTGCGACTGTTTTCACTCCGCCCTTGAGTTCTTTAGCGGCCAGAATGACAAAGGCATTTTCGGAATCATCATTCAATAAAGCCAAAATGGCTTTCGCCTCTTCTCCTCCAGCCTTTTTCAGCACATCCACATCACTGCCGTCTCCAAGAACAATGTCCATTTCATCAATTTTGGCGTGTTCAGGAACAGCAAGCAGGATAACAGTGACTTGTTCGCCGCGCGCGGTCAGTTCGTGATAAGTGTTGCTGGCCAGCGATGAATGACCGACGATGATGTAGTGATTACTGCGTTTCATGATGGTTTTTCTCCTGGAGGTAATGTTCTCAATGCGATTCATGAAAGCCGGAACCAAAGTAGTTCCGACTGCTGCTCCAATTACGGTAATGCCCAGAATAATCACTGAAATCAAAAATAGACGAGCTTCCGTTGTCGTTGGCGTGACATCCCCATAGCCGACCGATGTTATCGTTACAATAACAAAGTATAAAGCGGTTGCCAGATCGGAGATTGGCGGGCTGAATTGATCGCCCAAGTGATACGATCCAAAAACAGCATAGCCCATAAATACGATCAAGGACGATAATGCGAACATGATACCCAGTGTCATGTTTTCACGGTCAAAACGCCGATAATATATGGCCAGCAATAGCAACAAAACGCTGTCAATGATTATTCGCCACCAGGACACGGCCACTATCCCGGCATGGAAATGGAATAACAAAGCGGTAAGAATCAGCATGATGTTCGTTAGCCAAGCTAGCCGTGAACGCAAAAATAAACCTAGCGACATGACCAGCAATAATGCGCCTATCGAAGATCGAGAAATCCCTAACCAACTAAGGCCGACTATACCCGAATCGGCATCGGTAACCAGTTTCGCCACAAAATTCAACCCCAACATTTTGGTGAGAAACGGAGCCAGGTACATCAAACCGATCAGTGCAGAAACGACAGCCAACGGTACCTGCGGAAACCAATTTCTGTAATTAAGCAAATTTTTGCCAAAATGCAAAAGCGATTTATGAAAATTTAGCTTGGGCATAGATAAAATTTTTCTACATGTTTTGTTGAAGACCAAAGACTTTTTTTATGGTTTAACTTGCTGTTAGTAAAAATTCATCGCGGGGGGCGTTTGGCATCATGAAACCAGCGGCGCATCGCAGCCATTTGTTCGACTTGCGCCTGCGGCGCGTGTCTTTTACAACTTGCATATTCTTCCGTGCCCGCCTTGGCTCCCCAGCGGATTTCGACGCAATCATTCGGGTTATACGCCATCTCAAATGCTGGTTTACGCGCCAATATATCCGCCACCGGAAGCTCCCAGGGTTTGCCGTTGCTGCGGACATAGCGGATTTTTTTCTCTGAAATCAATTTTTCATGCAGTTGCTCTATCCGGGTTTTAGCCTGCGGCGCGGACTGAGCAGTTAAGTTAAATAGCTCAGGATAGCGGACAACTTTTTCCGGAAAATCGAGCAATACCTTGATAGCAATCAGCAAGCGCATATCACGCGAAGGCGTGGCGTAATCTTCCCACGCTCCAACCGTTTCAAAAATAGCCGCGCCTTCCGGCATATTGATGATACGGTGGGTTTTACGGAAATAATCTTCTCCGTTTTCAACCGAATGCAAGCGAGTTTCTAATTGTTCCAGCAGAGCGGTTAAAGCCGTCTCGTAAGCCTGTTTTTCATCCAGGCCGCCGGGGTTAATAAGTTTGTAAAGCCGTGCGTAAAAATCTTCTGGGCTCAACGCCCCCTGTTCAGCCGAATAGTCCGGCAACTCGCTGTTTTTCAACAGCCTGTGATTAGCGGCAAGCGGGCGGAACGCTTTAAAACCCGGCCCGGCGCTGTCTGAATCAGCAAATAAAAATGCGCCCTCCCAGAATCTTTTCCGGCTGATGGTATGATCAGGCTGGGCGTCAACCGCGAATAATATCCCCGGACTGTCTGCAGTCTGCGGCACCCATTTAGCCAGAATCAATGTGTGTCCGTATGGGTCGGCATAAATAGTGCCCGGCCGCAACGCCTCGCGCCGCAACTCCACAGGATAAAAGTCGGTTTCTTCGGATGCAAGCGCGGTGCGGCCATTTCCGGAATGCACAACGTCCATCAGGGCAGCGCTTAAGGTTTTAAATTTGGCGGGCGGCGCGGCGGATTGTTCAAAATCTGTTTTTATCGTAGCGGAACTGCATCGAGGCGGCTTTTGAGTTGAGCCTCGGCTGCAAGCCCGGTAACTGAAAGGCAAGCCATTTTTCCAGGCAAAATAACTGCGTAGAAAATACGGAAAATCGGCGCAATCGGGAGCCGCAGGCAAGGATTTATCTTCATTCAAGCCCAAATAGTTGTGCAAAAAATTACGCTTTGAATCGCGTAAAACGGGCTCCAGAGAACGGAAACTTAGGCTCTCATCAGCCGGACTATCAAAAAGCCGTTCTATCCAGGCGGAATAAAAGGCTTCATAGCGGTCATTCCAGGCGGCGTGTTTGTCCGTGCCGTTGTCGCCGTTAAAAATTTCACGGCATGCCAGCGATTCGTCTTTATCCTTGGCCTCTAATTGATAGCGGCCTTCGCCGAGTTTGCCAATCCGCGCCGATAAATGCCAGGGCATCCCATTATTCCCCGCGGCTTTTAATAACAGTTTTTCACCCTCCGGATTGGTCAATACCAATTCCGTGATGGCTTCGGAGGCGGATACCGCCATGATATTAACCGGCGCCCCCGCTTTTATGATGCGCGGAGAAATCCAGATACTGGTTGTATCGCCTTGCGTGCAGGAAGAGGCAAAACTTGCCTGACTGATCAAATAGCCCGCTAAAATAATCGTTTGAAATAGCCGCTTTTTATGGCCGGATGAAACGATACGGGCAAAATAGCATGATTCTGAAAAGTTGCTTAACGCCATCCGCTTATGTAGATTGCTTTTCGTGACACACTCCCGGAGTTGTTGACTGGGCTGGAACCAAAAAACCGTGAAAAGTTTTCTTGACTAAACTTTGGATAAGCTGACAGTCATTACCTCAGAGCCATTTCCCGTTCTGAAGTTTTTACCGCTTATTGCCTGCGGCGTCTAAATATGAATCAACCTGCCCAGCTGAAAAATTTTAATATCATACTGATAATTGCAGGATTCCTGAACTTTATTGAAATAAGTTTGACAGAATACCAGGAAAAACCTGGTTTAACAGGGTCGCCGCTTTATTTAAGAAACCGCTTAACAGTTGATGGCTTTTAAGCATATCATCCGGCACAAGCATTGATAGAATTGAAGTGGCTTTCATTTTTTGAAAATTTGCGGCAGTCAGCCTTAATTTTTCAATGCCGGAATTTAAAATTCATAGCCGAGCTTGAAGATTTTCTTCTTACCGGCTTCACTGCTAATTTAATCATAATAAAACCGAGAATTCTATGTTTCTTCAGACAATTAAGCAATGGTTCATGGCATTGCCCCGGAAACTGCAATATGACTCGACACACGACCTGGTAAGCTGGGTATTTTTGCGTGGTTTAGCCCTGATCTATTTTTCTGCCTTTGCCTCGATGGCAGTGCAAATTCAGGGTTTGATCGGGGAAAACGGCATACTGCCCATACAGTTAAAACTGACGGAGTTGTCGTGGTTTTTTCCCGGCGATAAATTCAGTGTGTTTCCAACTCTATTTTGGCTCGATGCTTCGGACCCGGCGCTGACGGCCGTCTGCTTAGCCGGAATGGCGGCATCCGTTGTGTTGTTGCTCGCTGTTTTTGACAGAATAGCGTTAATACTCTGTTATTGCCTGTATTTATCAATTACCGTGGCAGGACAAGAGTTTACCGCTTTTCAATGGGATACATTTTTGCTTGAAGCGGGATTTCTGGCGATATTTCTGACCTGGGGCTCGGAAATCATTGTATTTTTATACCGTTTTTTAATTGCCCGGTTCATGTTTATGGGCGGCCTTGTCAAGCTGGTCAGCGGCGACCCTTCCTGGTTAAACCTGACGGCGTTAAGCTATCATTACCAAACCCAGCCCTTGCCCTCGCCGCTGGCTTATTACGCCTATTATTTGCCTCAATGGTTTAATAAATTTTGTGTTGCCGGCGTATTATTTATTGAAATTATTGTCCCGTTTTTTGTATTCCTGCCGCGGCGATTCCGCCTTTTCGCTGCCTGGAGCTTTATCATCTTGCAAAGCGGCATTATCCTTACCGGCAATTATAATTTCTTTAATCTGTTAACGATCCTGTTGTGTCTGTTCCTGTTCGATGACGAGGATTTTGAGAAAAGACTGCCGCCGAAACTTATTTCAGCGATCCGTCAGAAACGGCCCAACCCCGGCTTTATCGCCCATGCCGCCGCCGCGACGTGGATGTGCGTGATATTTTTGACCTGTGCAACTTATATCTGGATTTACAATGTAAAACAGAAGCCTGATGCGCCATTCAATTCCCTGGCGCATATAACCTCAGCCTTTTCGGTAATCAATAATTACGGCCCCTTTGCCGTCATGACTAAGGAACGCCCTGAAATAATTGTGCAAGGTTCAATTAATGGCCGGAACTGGCGGACGTATCAATTTAAATATAAGCCGGTGAATTTGGATAAAAAGCTAAGCTGGAATATTCCTCATCAGCCCAGACTGGATTGGCAAATGTGGTTTGCGGCCCTGGATACGCCGGCGCAAAATCCCTGGTTTGCCAAGTTTATGCTGAAGTTGCTGGAAGGGTCGCCGCAAGTGTTGTCATTGCTGGCTGACAACCCGTTTCCGGAAAATCCGCCAGCCTATGTGCGCGCTTTATTATACCGCTATTTTTATACCACCCCTGAACAACGCGCAGCAACGGGACAAATCTGGCAACGTGAATATCTTGGCGTCTATTACCGGCCGTCAGACAGTCACTAACTTGTAAAAAATCAGGCCGCTGGCGCGGTTTTTCAGGGAGTAAATTTCATTTGGATTTTCCTGGCCTAGGAGCCTGTCGGATAGAAGCTATTTTTCACTCATGAGTGGATTTATAAAGGCATATATTGATAAAAACACACGTCTAAGTGTTGAAATTCTTCATGAAAACACATAGTTTAAAACTCAAAGCGGAACTTTTCTAATATCGATTCGCTAAGTCCGACAGACTCCTAGGCTGTGCTGACCGCCATTCCCCAAGCTGGGGACTTTGACTGCGAAGCTCTTGCTGCGTTTAAAATATTGCTCCATGCGTTTCACAAATCATCAAAAGTCAAAATCTTGTAAACCTCATAAGCGGGCTCTTCATAAGGATGAACGTCAAGCAATGTCTGCACAACTTCCTTGATCGCAGCAGCGGCGCATACCATTTCCACCTTGTATTCCATCACTTTTTCCAGCTGATTAACCTGTCCAAGAGCAGGCTTGCTACCGGCCAAAGGCCTGAATTGTCCTTCACCCCGTGTTTGCCAGCAGCATTGATCGTAAGCCTTATAATAGCCCGCGCCTTTTGCAAACAAGGCGCTTTTTAACCTCTCAAGATGAGATCCAGGAACATAAAAACTCAGTTTATACATCGAGCTGTCAACCTCGTTACGCAGTCTGATACTGCAAAGCTGCCCGCACGCAACGCAAAATACCGTAACTGTATTGCCCGTCAAACAATTCATAAACAGGCTTGAGCGCATTCTGTTGTTCGTCTGGCAAACTTAAAATAGCTGCTTCGATCCGTTTGATTTCCGGCTCGGGCAGTTCCACGACCTCATTCAACACCAGCATTCCCTGCTCCAGGGCTTGCGAAAGATGATTATAAATGGTCTCCTCTTTATAACCCCGCTTTTGGGCGATTTGCTCCACGCTGAAGCCCAGTTTGAATAAATCCGCCGATTCCGTCACCGTATGCTGAGCCTTGTGACTACCCTCATAGTCGCTGATGACAGCTAAAAATTGATCCGCATAAAGCTTGAGTTTTTGCTCGCCAACACCCGGCAATAAGGCCATTTGCTGACGATTGGCCGGTCTGGCTTCGAGAATGGCCATCAAGGTTGCGTCATGAAAGATAATGTAGGGAGGGACATCCTGGGCATCGGCAATTTCACGGCGTTTGGCGCGTAAAGCGTCCCAAAGCGCGGCGTTGCCATCGCTCTTGCTGGCCGGTCTGGTTGAGCCTTTTTTACCGGACCTGGATTTTTCGGGCTTTATATCCTTGCGTAATATAAGTTGTTGTTCGCCTCGCAGAATCGGGCGGCACGCATCGGTGAGCTGCAACACGCCGAAATGATCAAAATTGACTGAAACCAGGCCGCGTGCGACTAACTGCCTGAATACCGAAGACCATTGCCGCTCATCCAGTTCCTTGCCTATGCCGAAAGTGGATTGTTTATCGTGGGCGGAACTGACAATCCGCTCGGTCAGTTTGCCGCGCAATACATCGATCAAATAGCCCACGCCGAACCGTTGTCCGGTGCGATAGATGGTGGATAACGCCTGCTGCGCAACGAGGGTTCCATCCCACGTTTTTACAGTTTCCAGGCAGGTGTCGCAATTATTGCATGGCTGTTCAAGATGATCGCCAAAATAATTCAACAAAGCCTGTCTCCTGCAGTGCACCTGCTCGCATAATGCCAGCATGGCGTCGAGTTTATGCAGTTCTAGCCGTTTATGAGCTTCGTCGGCGTTGGAATCCGCCAGCATCCGGCGCAGCGTGATGACATCCTGCAAGCCATAGGCCATCCAGGCATTAGCAGGCAAACCGTCACGCCCTGCCCTGCCCGTTTCCTGGTAATAGGCTTCAACGCTTTTAGGTAAATCCAGATGAGCGACAAAACGCACGTTGGGTTTATCGATGCCCATGCCAAAAGCTATGGTAGCAACAATTACCAGGCCGTCTTCCATTAAAAACCTGTGTTGATGCCGGTACCGTAAATCACCAGGCATGCCTGCGTGATAAGCCAAGGCATTAACGCCTTTACTTCTTAGCCATTCGGCGGTTTCATCCACTTTATTACGCGATAAACAATAAACGATGCCGGAGTCCCCGGCATGTTCAGCAAGAATGAAATCAATTAATTGTTGACGGGCATTTTGTTTCTGGACGATACGGTAACGGATATTGGGGCGATCAAAACTACTGAGAAAAAGCGGGGCTTGCTCCAGATTTAAGCGTTGAATGATTTCCTGCCGGGTTTTCTCGTCCGCGGTTGCCGTCAGGGCTATACGGGGAACATCAGGAAATTGCTCATGCAACATGGAAAGCTGCAAATAATCGGCCCGAAAATCATGTCCCCACTGAGACACGCAATGCGCTTCATCAATCGCAAAAAGGGCAATTCTGATTCTGGCAAACAAGGCTAAAGTCCGGCCCGAAGCCAGCCGTTCCGGCGCAATGTACAGTAAATCCAGTTCGTTATTAAGCAATTGCCGCTCAATGGCTCGCACATCTTCCAGGGATAAAGTGGAATTCAGAAATGCCGCTTTTACGCCCAGCTGTAGTAAAGCGCTCACCTGATCCTGCATCAAGGCGATCAGCGGAGAAATAACGATGCCAATCCCTGGCCTGATCAAGGCAGGGATCTGGTAGCATAACGACTTTCCGCCGCCTGTCGGCATTAATACCAAGGCATCCCGCCCGGCTAATAGTTGCTCAATGACTTCCAGTTGCCGGCCTCTAAAACTATCATAGCCAAAAACGGCCTTTAGTATTTCAATGGGCTTCTTATTCACCGCTTCTCCCGCGCTACGATAATATTTCTTCAATCGGTTAAACCCTTTATAATAAATAGATTATACAGGACCGCAGGGAACACACGCCCAATCTATGACCTATTTTACTAATAAGCTTACTACGCGCTTGGATCAACTTCTGGCAAACGGCCATCAATATCTGCTCTGCGGAGGGCTTAAAGGAGTTGAAAAGGAAAGTCTTCGTCTCGCCAACGACGGTTGTATCGCCGGAACCCCCCACCCCGCCGCATTAGGATCAGCACTTACGCATCCCTATATCACCACGGACTATTCTGAAGCGCTGATCGAATTAATTACCCCGCCGTTTGCCGATGCAAGAGACTCGCTGGATTATCTGCATAAACTTCACCAGTTTGTTTACAATTATCTGGACAATGAAATATTACTAAGCACCAGCATGCCCTGTGGCATTGATGGTGATGAAAGTATTCCCATTGCCGAATACGGATTATCCAATATAGGCCGTATGAAGCATATTTACCGGCATGGCTTATGGCATCGCTACGGGAGAACCATGCAGTCCATTGCGGGTATCCATTTTAATTATTCAGTGCCCGAAACTTTATGGGTAGCTTTACACCAGCAAGAAAACAGTCAATTGAGCCTTGAGCAATTCAGGTCGGAATCGTACTTCGATTTGATCAGAAACTTTCAGCGGCTAGGCTGGCTGATACTTTATTTATTCGGCGCATCGCCGGCCATTTGTAAAAGCTTCTTCAATAGCCGTCCTGGGTTGATGGCACAATTTGAAGAATTCGGCCAGGACACGCTTTATCACCCCTACGCAACCTCATTACGCATGAGTGATATAGGCTATAAAAGTAAAAATCAGGCGAACCTGAAAATCGATTACAACTCTTTAGCCGGCTATGTTGAAAGCCTGAGTAAAGCCATTGAGACACCGTATCCTGACTATGAAAAAATCGGCGTGCTTGTTAATGGTGAATACCGGCAGCTTAACTGTAATATCCTGCAAATTGAAAACGAGTTTTATAGCACTATCCGGCCCAAACAGATTATCAACTCCGGCGAAAAACCCACATTGGCCCTCAAAAAACGGGGCGTCCGCTATATTGAAATACGCTCTCTTGATCTCGACGTGCTTAACCCCATCGGCATAGATGAAGCGAAAACCCGTTTTATAGAAGCGCTTTTGCTCACCTGTTTGCTCAAAGACAGCCCTGGAATTTCAGACCAGGATCATCAAGTTAATAATGCCAATCAATTGATGGTTGCAAATTTTGGCAGAAGGCCAGGCCTGGAACTCGATCAAGGCAAGCAAAAAATTCCATTGCGGGACTGGGCCGCGGAAATCCTTGAATCCATGCAGCCGGTCTGCGCCACTCTTGATGGAGAGGATGCAAGCAAACCTTATAGCTCCGCCCTGGCGCAACAGCAGTCATTAATCCAAAATCCGGATTTAACCCCATCAGCGAGAATACTGGAGTGCATGACTCAAACCCGGCAACCCTTTAGCGGTTTTGCATTAAATAAGTCGTTCGAGCATGCCCGGTATTTCAACGCCAATAAACTTGATAAAGTCCATAGACAAGGGTTTGACGAGATGGCTGAGTTGTCCCTGGCCAAACAGCAAGAAATTGAAAATACAGGACAAATCCCTTTCGATGATTTCCTGAAACAGTATTTTTCACAAAAATAGAATCTTTATCGCCGCAACGTCCCGAAGAACTCAGAGAAAAATAGAGTTATCTGGCCATTCAAGTTGCAGATAACGGCTCCACTCACAGTCTCCGGGAACTTAGAACAAGGAATACAAATCACATGACACCATTGGATATTCAGCACTTACAGACCGCACTCGCCGGTAAAAACCCGCGCGCAATACTTAAAAAGGCGCTGGAGCTGTTTGATAATATTGCAATTTCCTTCAGCGGCGCGGAAGATGTTGTGCTGATCGACATGGCTGTTAAAATCAGAAAAGACATCCGGGTTTTCTCACTGGATACTGGACGCCTGCATCCGGAAACCTACCGCTTTATAGAAAAAGTCAGAAAACATTACCAGATAACCATTGAAATATTAACGCCGGACAGAGACCTGCTCGATAGTTTTGTGAAAGAGAAAGGCCTGTTCAGCTTTTATGAGGATGGCCACCTGGAATGCTGTGGCATTCGAAAAGTTGAACCGTTAAAACGTAAACTGGCTCATGTTGATGCCTGGATTACCGGTCAACGCAGAGACCAAAACCTGGAAACTCGACAGGACATTCCTGAAGTGCAGATAGACACTGCATTTTCCACCCCAAGCCATCCATTAATTAAATTTAATCCCTTATTAAACTGGAGCTCAGCACAAGTTTGGGATTATATTGAAGCCTATCAGGCGCCATATAATGAATTACATGAAAAGGGCTTTATCAGCATTGGCTGCGAACCGTGCACCCGTGCAGTTCTGCCCAATCAACCTGAGCGGGCGGGACGCTGGTGGTGGGAGTCAGAAGCCAAAAAGGAATGCGGACTGCATGCTGGAAATTTAAAAACGTGATCGCTAATACACTTGCCAAATTTGCTGTGTACTTTGGAAGCGCTGCCGCTAAGAAAAGAGTTTACAAATAAATGCCGGCGCCTGATGAAACCCTCGTTTTCTGAATCCCAATGCTATTAGCGCTCTGAAGTTAAACAGTATCGGATAAGCGCAATATCGCCATTACAGCTAGCGAAAAACCAGGGCGGCAGCATCTCGAAGCCAAGTTCTAAGAGAGTACATTACGTTAGGTTCATGCATACCCATTGATAAAGTCAAATAACCCGGGCCGGAAATGCCGATGTTTACTGGCCTTATGGATAATGTTTGCAGGAGACTCAGTTATACCCATACTTTCTGACAAACCAGGTTTTCACCAGTTGAGTAAGCACGCAATAGCCGGTTAAAAATAATCCTAGCCATAGAAAGTATTCAGCAGGTAGAGGAACAAACCCTAGTTCAAAGGCGATCGGCGAGAACGGAAGATAGAGGGCAATTGCCATAACAGTTAGGGTAATCAGTAGCATAGGAAAAGCCGGCCGACTTTGCAAAAAGGGGATTTTGGGGGTGCGGATGATATGCACAATCAAGGTCTGGGTCATCAGGCTTTCCACGAACCAGCCTGTTTGAAAGAGAGCTTGCTGATCGACGGTATTGGCTTTAAAAACAAACCACATCAACGCATAAGTCGCGTAGTCGAAAATTGAGCTGATTGGACCGATAAGCAGCATGAACTTCTGAATATCGCCAACTAGCCATTTCCTTGGTTTGGTTAGATATTCTTTATCGACATTGTCAAAAGGAATGCCTGTTTGGGAGAAGTCATAGAGCAGATTATTTAACAAGATTTGCACAGGCTGCATCGGCAGAAACGGCAGCAATGCGCTGGCGCCCAAAACGCTAAACATGTTACCAAAGTTTGAGCTGGCGCCCATTTTGATGTATTTAACAATATTACCAAACGTTTTACGACCTTCTAAAATCCCTGCTTCCAGTACCAATAAGCTTTTTTCCAACAAAATAATATCAGCGGATTCTTTGGCAATATCCACAGCCGTATCCACGGATATACCGACATCCGCTTCTCGAAGCGCCGCCGCATCATTGATGCCATCGCCCATGAATCCGACAATGTGGCCTTTCTGCCGCAGCACATGAATAATTCTGGATTTTTGTAGCGGCGATAACTTGGCAAAAATGGTTGTGGATTCAGCCAGTCCGGCGAGTTCTTCATCGGAGAGGATTTCAATTTCATTGCCCAATAGCGTTTTTTGAACAGCCAGTCCGACATCTTTACAAGTCTTTTGGGCGATAATGGCGTTGTCACCCGTCAACACTTTTACCTGAACGCCACCGCTTTTGAGCGCAGCGATTGCAGTGGCGGCGGAGTCCTTGGGCGGATCTAGAAACACAACCAAGCCCAACAAAATTAAACTGTGCTCATCAGCAACGGAGTAACTGCGCTGTTCAAGCGGCAGTTCTTTGTAAGCCACTGCGATTACCCGCAGCCCATCTTCGTTAAGCTCCTGATTTAACCGGGTGACTTGTTCCAGAATTGATGTTTCGACCGGCAAAATCTGCCCATTGGTTTTGACCTGAGTACAAACCTGGAGAATTTCTTCAACGGCGCCTTTGCAAATCAACTCATGGTGGTGATTTTCTTCTTCAATCACCACGGACATACGACGACGCATGAAATCGAACGGAATTTCATCAATTTTGCGAAACGCCTTTTCAAGTTTTAAGGAGTCATGGAGTTCAATATGCTCAAGAACGGCCACATCCAGCAGATTCTTTAAGCCTGTCTGGTAAAAGCTATTGAGAAAGGCAAACTCCAGGACTTCTTCGTTTTCGTTGCCGTAAATATCCAGATGCATTTCCAGAACAATTCTGTCCTGAGTGAGAGTGCCGGTTTTATCGGTACACAGAATATCCATTGCCCCAAAGTTTTGAATGGCATCGATATTCTTGACGATCACTTTTTTGTTAGACATGGCGAGTGCGCCACGGCCTAAGTTTGCCGTCACAATCATCGGCAACATCTCTGGGGTTAAGCCCACTGCCACAGAAAGTGCGAAGAAAAATGCCTCGGTCCAATTGCCTTTGATGAAGCCATTGATCAAAAAAACTACCGGAGCCATTACCAGCATAAAGCGCAGCAGCAGGAAGCTGACATCACTGATGCCCTTATCGAAGCTTGTGACGGTCTTGTGAGCGACGATGGTTTTTGCCAACGAACCCAGGTAGGTATTGCCGCCGGTTTCGATAACGACGGCAGTGCCTGCGCCACTGATGACACTGGTGCCCAAGAAGCACAGATTGGTCAGCTCCAGCGGGTTTTGGACTTGTAACTGATCACCGGACAAAGTGGCGTGTTTCTCAACAGGCAGCGACTCACCGGTTAAAGTGCCTTGGCTGACAAATAAATCCTTAGATGCAATCAATCGCACATCTGCAGGAATCATATCTCCGGCAGACAGGAAAACCACATCGCCGGGAACTAGAAGTTTAATGGGAATTTCCTGTTTATCCGGGACATCAAGATTTAGCGTTAATCCCATGTCCAGCGCCAGGCCAGGCGATATATCTTTACGGGGATCTTTCCGGCTGACTGTAGCTGTGGTATGCACCATTTCCCGCAGTTTTTCAGCAGCCTGGCTGGAGCGGAATTCCTGAGAAAAGCGCAGGACCACACTGAAAACTACCATACTGAAAATAATGACAGCTGCTTTGATATCTTCAGTTATCAAGGATATGGCTGCCAGTGTCATTAATAATATGACAAATGGATTTTGAAAGGTCTTCAAAAATTGAATGTACCACTTAAGCGGTTTTTCATGGGCAATTTCATTTAGTCCCGTTTTGTCCCGCCGCAGATTCGACTGGAGCTCGCTTAACCCTTCGGAAGAAGTATTTAGCGACTCCAATACCGCTTCGACATTGTTTTGGGCAATTTGAATGAGTTTTACCGGAATTAATGGAGCAACAGAAGTGGCGATATGGAGTTGAGCATCAGATTTCCCCTTCCATCCCCACATACGCCGGAATACCATTTTATTTTGGGAATTAGGTTTTATGGCCATCGCCGTGAAAAACTCCATCTAGTTGAATAGGTAAGATCATGCCAGATTGCTGGCTCTTAATCTAATAATCTCTCGCGAGCTAACGGGCCTATTATATAGGCAAGCCTACCCGGCTAAATGTGACAATTGCCGGCTGACTTTAGGTGTTTTATCCAGACCCCAATACCTAAAGGAAGTCTCGGCATGCGGCAAATCACTGCTTTGAACCATATCCACCACTCCGTTTTCAACGGGTAATACCGCCACACCGCTTTCATGAAAGCTGGCAAGGCAAAGAGCATCGGACTAGCGACAGCTCTGAAAGCAACCGCCAGTTCTTGACGCAGCAAACCCTGGCACAGATTCTTGTTTTTGTATCATGCGAGTAGTTATCCGAGCGCACTCGCCAATGCAAAATATCCTAAAGATAAAAGTGCTCGCCAAGCCTGACTGGAAGATCGCTCATCAACTGAAACACAAAGCGGGGCTGCCGAAGCGCTTTATAATGAAATGGCGGCGTTACAAGCACGAAAAAGCACCCCAACATCCCCGGAAAAAGCTGGCTGCTGACATTCTAAAGTTCACGGGCATTAGTTTTAACGGCTTAAGGAAATGGACACAGTTTTGGCAAAAAACAAATCTCTTTGACATCTCTTCATCCGCGGTTGCTTTAAATTGAGGATGCACCCGTCTGAACAAACAGCTGACGGCGATGGATACTGTTAGTTTCGTTGAATTGGGTTTCCAGCCATTGCCCGAATCGGGCTGCGCATCACTGCGAGATCCTTGAAACAGGTCACAATTATTATAGATTTGATCAGCGGAAGAAGATCAGAGGGACGCAATAACCTTATGCATCAACCGGACAATTTTCAGCGCTTTTTTACTGGTCAAATCTGAATGCTGATTGAAATCCCGGGCCTGCTTGAACAAGCCGGTCTTCCTCTTTAACTTTCTCAAACCAAAGACGGGGGAACGCCCACTGGATTTTACAAAAAGCCATAATAAACTTTTAACGCACTATACTGGATAATAAAAAACCCGCTAAGCCATATAACTTGCGGGTTTCTATATATACTTCGTTGAATCTCGATGAATCGTTGTTAGGCGGCCTGAACAGGAATAGATGAGGCGGAACGGACAACTTCGTTTTTTTCGTTAAAATAAACCAGCGTGGGCTTATGACTTTCAGATTCTCGTTGATCCAGAATCGCATACGCACAAACAATAATCAGGTCGCCGGGACAGGCTAAACGCGCCGCTGCGCCATTAACCGAAAATATTCCTGAACCTTTTTCCGCGCGTATGGCATAAGTGGTGAAACGCGCTCCGTTGTTGATATTGTATATCTGAATTTGCTCGTATTCTCTGATGCCTGATAGATCAAGAATAGTGCCGTCAATTGCGCAAGAACCCTCATAACCCAATTCTGAGCGAGTCACGGTAGCCCGGTGTAACTTCGCTTTAAGCATCGTAATTTGCATAATAAAACACTATAAATACGTTTAAAAAACGAGTCATTATCCATTAATTGCAACGGTCCATCAACTTTTTAGATATCAGGCAAAAGGGGAGCTATCTTCAGATTCAGCTCGCAGGCACTGGATTTAATGGACTTTGAACCCAATCATTTCTGCTTCATATTTTACTTACCTGGAAAAATAAATATTATCAATTAACCGCGTTTTGCCCAGTTTTGCTGCCGCCAATAATACCAAATCCACATCTTCCGCGGCTGCCTTTGTTAAATCACTGCCGCGGCACACGGAAAAATAATCTGTCTCAAAGCCAGCTTGCTGTAAAAACTGCAATGCCCGTTGCTCTACTTCCTCATAAGTCTGATTCCCGTCCAGAATGACATCACGCGCGGCGCATAGCGATTGGTATAGCTTAGGGGCAACTCTTTTTTCATCGTCCGTCAGATAGCCATTCCTCGAACTCATGGCCAATCCGTCAGGCTCTCTGACCGTATCCACGCCTATTATCTCAACAGGAATATTCAAATCCCGGACCATTGTTTTTATGACGGTGAATTGTTGAAAATCTTTAAGCCCAAAAAAAGCGCTATCCGGTTGGACTATATTGAACAGTTTACTGACAACTGTAGCGACGCCGGCAAAATGCCCAGGCCTGGAGGCGCCGCAATACCAGTCTGAAATCCCGGCTACGGTGACGGTCGTTTTGGCATCAGGCGCGTAAATATCCGTAACAGAAGGCTGAAATAATAAGTCTGCGCATTCGCCAGTCAACTTTTCCTGGTCTTCCCGTTCGGTGCGCGGGTATGTCTCGAAATCTTCTCCTGCTCCGAACTGAGTTGGATTAACAAAGATGCTGACAACGGCTCTATCCGCATTTTTTCTGGCCATCCTGACCAATTGGAGGTGACCTGCGTGCAAATTGCCCATAGTCGGAACAAAAGCCACGCTTTCACCAGCTGAGCGCCATATTTTAACGGCCCTGCGTAACTCACATACTGTGTTAACTATTTGCACTGGTCCTAGAAACTGTGTTCAGAAGATGGAAATTGTAACAATTTTACAGCCTTATGATAGGCATGAATGGCGGCTTCGATAGACTCCGCATCCAGCATGAAGTTTCTGGAAAAACGGGGCCGCTTGATTATACCGATATCAAGCATGTCATAAAGCACCAGCACTTGCCCGTCGCAATCAACACCCGCGCCGATACCGATAACGGGGATGCTAAGCTGACCGCTTATTTCTTTGGCAAGCGCCGCCGGCACGCACTCCAATACCAGCATCCCTGCTCCAGCCTCTTGCAGTTGACGGGCATCGGCAATAATTCTTGCAGCATCAGCGGGTTCTTTACCCTGAACTTTATAACCGCCCAATTGATTAATCATTTGCGGCAATAACCCTAAATGTCCGCAGACAGGAATGCCCTGACCGGCTAAAAAACTGACGATTTCAAAACGAGGACCTTCCAATTTCACCATTTGAGCGCCGCCAATCTGCATTAATCTGGCAGCATTTTGGGCTGCAACAACAGGCGTTGTATAACTCATAAACGGCAAATCAGCGATGACGAATGCCCGCCGTCTGGCATTGCTGACGCAACGCGCATGATAAACCATGTCATTTATAGTGACTGGGAGCGTAGTATCATGCCCCTGGACAACCATCCCCAAAGAATCGCCAACCAGCATCATATCGATGCCCGCCTTGTCGATTAACACGCTAAAACTGGCATCGTAAGCCGTTAAACAGGTGATTTTTTCGTTACGCTGTTTCATTGCCGCCAAATCATTAACCGTCAGTGCTTTTACTGTGGAATCGCTAGCATAGTGGCTCATATCAATTCATACGCCTCAGACCGGACAATGGGCACTTAGCAAGCAGTCCGGAAATAGGCCCCTTGCCAGGCACAACCAATTGCGGGGCTATTTCAAATAAAGGATATAAAACAAAAGATCTTTCATCCAAACCTTTGTGGGGAACAATTAAGTCAGGTAAGTTAATCTCCTGATCTCCATAAATCAAAATATCCAAATCCAATGTTCTAGCTCCCCATCGCTCACCTTTTCTTTCTCGTCCATGGTCATTCTCGATTGCTTGCAGACAATGCAACAAATCCATTGGAGATAAGTCTGTTGCGACGCACATAACTGCATTGACATAATCCGGTTGATTTTGCGGCCCCATAGGCAAACTGTGATACAAACTGGAAAACGCCAATTCCCGTATATCAGCAATTGAAGCTATTACAGCACGAGCTGATTTGATTTGCGCAACTGGCTGGGCAAGGTTGCTGCCCAAGCCGATATAGGCGACAACCGGGGCATTTTTTGAGTATTTCATAGTTAATCCATAGGCACAAGGTTCTTGCGAAAGGAAAGCAGCAGCTAATTTCGCATTACAACCTAAACCTCTTTCCCTGTAGGGCTACCTTTAACATATCCCCGGTAGTTTCTTTTTCGCCCTGATTTACTGCCTTGAGCTTTACGTGAAGGCTGAGTCATTTTTCTTTGTTCGTTTTCATTGGCATTCTGATATTTACCCCACCATTGCGCTAATTCAGGATCGGCTCCGCCTGTTTCAGCACGTAATAACAGGAAATCATAACCCGCCCTAAAACGGGGATGCGTGAGCAAGCGGCTGGGTTTAGATCCAATGCGCGCATTAAACTTGGGTTGCAAGCTCCAAACTTCACGCATAGCCATCGTAATATGGCGAGGTAAAGCGGTGCTTTTAATCTGCATGGAGATAACTTCATTGGCGGCATCCTGATAAGCAATGAATTCAACCGTACCAAGCGCTATCTTTTCTTTAGCCCGCATCTGAACGGATTCCCACAACATAGCCGCAAATAAAAAATAAGCGGTAACGGTTTTACCCTCGGCTATTCTGGTATCGGAATTATCCAACGCTTTAATCAGCAATAATCGTGGAAATCCATTGTCCTCTACGGATAAACATTTTTCGGTAGCCGGAAACAACACTTGAAAAAGCCCATAATGTCTTAACATTTCAAACGTTTGCAGCGCGCAACCGGACATGAATAACTTTAACGCTTCATCATAAAGCCGTGCAGGGGGTATGCTGAACAACAATTCTGCCGCCTTATGCATGGCTTTTTCACAATCGGGATGCAAGTTAAAGCTGAGCTTAACGGCAAAACGGACTGCCCGGAGCATTCTCACCGGGTCTTCGCGAAAACGCGTTTCAGGATCGCCTATTAGTCTTAGTGTCGCTGCTTTATGGTCCGCCATACCGCTAACATAATCCACGACTGAAAAGTCTTTTATGTCGTAATAAAGCGCATTTACCGTAAAATCCCTGCGCCAAACATCTTCCTCAATAGTGCCGTAGACATTATCTCGCAATAAACGCCCTTCCTTATTCAAGACCTGCTTGTCATTTTTCTCTTCTCCTGCGCCTCGAAAAGTTGCAACTTCAATAACTTCCCTGCCGAAATGCACATGCGCCAGGCGAAACCTGCGGCCAATCAAGCGGCAATTACGAAACACCTTCTTGATTTGCTCAGGATCAGCATTGGTTACGACATCAAAATCCTTGGGTTCGCGTCCCAGCAATAAATCTCGCACACATCCGCCGACAAGGTAGGCTTTGAAGCCCTCCTTCTGCAACTTGTATAAAACCTTCAGCGCGTTTTCGCTAATCTGGGAGCGTGAGATATTATGCTCCGAGCGCGAATATATTCGGGCTTGCGTAGCATCCGGCCCAGCCTCGTTTCTGGCTGAAGTAATCAATTTTTTAAAGAATTTTAAAATAGCCTTTAACCCTGTTTGTTTTTATTATTTATGGCAATCATATCATTTGATACATTCTATCTTGCAATCAATCTTCTTTTTTTTACATTACCCTTTTGAATATAGTAAAATTATCGCACTGATTTTTACAAGCGCCCATTGTGTATTTATAGTGAAAAAAGATCAGGCAACCATTTTTTAAACATTCGCACCAAACATTTGCGTAATTGACGGGATTGTTATGTTCAAAAATATTCTTAATGCCTTCATAGACCATCCTATACTGACCAGCATTTTTGTAGCAGATTTTGGCATTCTTCTGTTCCATAGACCGCCTTTCTTATTTTCCCTGATAATGCTGGGCGCACTGATGGCGATGTGCATGTATTTTGGTCAAAAATTAGCTTTATTTAAAGATTAATTGACATCGAAAACAAAAAACGTATTAAAACCAGGCCAGAGTTTTCCGTCTGCTCCTGGTTTTTTTCGCCGTTTAGCGGCACAAATCTACGATCTCATCCTGCTGACCGCGCTTTTATTCGTTGCCACCGCGCTATTGCTTCCTTTCACCTCCGGCGAAGCAGTCAGCGCCCAACAAACATTATTTTACCGTATCTACCTGACAGTGATCAGCTTCCTTTTTTATGGCTGGTTCTGGACACATGGCGGGCAAACATTAGGCATGCGCGCCTGGAAAATAAAAGTTCTGACCCTGGATCAGAAAAACATCAACTGGACACAGGCCTTGTTACGCTTTTTAACAGCCATGGTCTCTTTCGGCTTTTTCGGACTTGGCTTCCTGTGGATTCTTATTGATAAAAGCCGGCGCGGTTGGCACGATCACCTATCAAAAACAGCTTTATTTTTTGACCCTCAAAAAATTAATTGACACTACCGGAACAGATGCTCGTTTGACATCACCACAATATCATTCTTTTGTGTTATAAAATACCTGAATACAGCCATAAATCATGATCGACACTATGACCAATCCTTTATTAAAAGACGCCGCCCTCCCCTTGTTTTCCCAAATAAAACCGGAACATATTGAACCCGCTATCACCCAACTATTGGCCGAAGCGCGCGCTGTAGTCAACCAGCATCTTCAAGCAACCGCCCTGTACACATGGGAAAATCTGATTGAGCCGCTGGAAAACGCTGAAGACAGGCTCAACAAAGCCTGGTCTCCAGTCAGTCATCTCAATTCTGTGGTCAACTCCGATGGATTACGCGAAGCTTATAACGCCTGCCTGCCCAAACTCAGCGCCTATTCCACTGAAATGGGACAAAACGATCAACTGTTTAATGCCTATCAAGTTATTGCCAACAGCGATGAATTTACAACGCTGGATATTGCTCAACAGAAAATCATCCATAATGCCCTAAGAGACTTCAAATTATCAGGCGTAGACCTGGACAGTGAAAAAAAGCAGCGTTACAAGGAAATCTGTCAGGAGTTATCACGACTTGCCAGCAACTACGAAGAAAATCTTCTGGATGCGACTAATGCCTGGAGCAAGCTTATCAGAGATGAGCAGGATTTGGCGGGATTGCCCGAGTCTGCGATGGCTCAAGCAAAACAAACGGCGGAAAGCCGGAACGAAGAAGGCTGGATGATAACCCTGCAATTTCCATCCTATCAAGCCGTCATGACTTACGCTGATGACCGGGAATTACGCCGCGAGCACTACGAAGCTTTCTCAACTCGCGCTTCTGACCAGGGCCCGCAGGCAGGGCGTTGGGACAATAGTCTGAACATGGAACAAATACTGGCGCTACGCCATGAAAAAGCCCGGCTATTAGGCTTCAACAACTATGCTGAACTGTCCCTGGCTACAAAAATGGCCGGCAAGCCTGATGATGTCATGCATTTCCTGGAAGATTTGGCCGATAGATCCTGGCGGCAAGCACGTAAGGATCTAGCCGAATTACGCGAATATGCCCAACAACATCACGGCATCAAGGACCTTCAATCCTGGGATTTAGGCTATTATTCGGAAAAAATGCGTCAGCATTATTACCAGCTCTCCCAGGAAGAAGTTAAAACCTATTTTCCTATCACCAGCGTATTACCCGGACTGTTTGCCGTAGTAGAAAAACTGTACGGCTTAAATATAAGCGAGATCGGTGCGTTTGACAGCTGGCATCCGGATGTGCGTTTTTTTCAGATACATGACAATGCCGGCCAGCTTCGCGGCAAGTTTTATATCGATCTTTATGCCCGCGCCAAAAAACGCGGCGGAGCCTGGATGGATGACTGCGTTGGCCGTAAAAAAACCAATGACGCCATTCAAATCCCGGTCGCTTACCTGACCTGCAACTTTACTCCGCCAACCGGAGATGTTCCTGCCTTGCTAAGCCATGATGAAGTCATCACCCTGTTTCATGAATTCGGTCACGGTTTACACCATATGCTTACCAAAGTTGATTATCTGGGAGTTTCCGGCATTAACGGCGTCGAATGGGACGCGGTTGAACTGCCTAGTCAATTTATGGAAAACTGGTGTTGGGAACAGGAAGCGCTGGCGTTGATTTCAGGACATTATCAAACCGGCGAACCATTACCCGAAACCTTGTTTAACAAAATGCTAGCCGCGAAAAACTTTCAGGCCGGCATGATAATGGTAAGACAACTGGAATTCAGCCTGTTTGATTTTAGAATTCATCAGGATTACGATCCCGAAAAAGGCGGCCGCATCTATGAAGTTCTGGAACAAGTCAGAGACCAGGTTGCCGTTGTTCAACCGCCAAAATTCAACCGTTTTGCCCATGGTTTTTCACATATTTTTGCCGGCGGTTATGCGGCTGGTTATTACAGCTATAAATGGGCGGAAGTTTTATCCAGTGACGCTTTTTCCTTATTTGAGGAAAAGGGTATATTTAACCAGGAAGCCGGTAAAGCCTTTTTAACAAATATTCTTGAGCAAGGCGGCAGCCAGGATGCAATGGACCTATTTATCAAATTCCGCGGCCGTAAACCGACAATTGACGCGCTGTTAAGACATAACGGCATCGCTGCATGACATACCGGGATCTCCGTGATTTTATCAAACAACTGGAAAAGCAGGGCGAGCTTAAACGGGTTACCATATCCGTTGATCCCTGCCTGGAAATGACTGAAATTTGTGACCGCGCCTTAAAACAGGGCGGCCCTGCGCTGCTGTTTGAAAATCCGACAGGCTACAACATTCCGGTATTAGCCAACCTGTTTGGCACGCCCCGCCGTGTCGCCATGGGCATGGGCGCGGAATCGGTAACCGAGCTGCGCGGCATTGGTGAATTATTGGCGACCTTAAAAGAACCGGAGCCGCCCAAAGGTATGAAAGATGCCTGGGAAAAATTTCCTGTCTTCAAGCAAGTGCTGAATATGGCGCCCAAATTGATTTCATCCCCGCCTTGCCAGGAACTGGTCCGCGAAGGCGCTGAGATTGATTTGAGCGTTTATCCTATTCAAACCTGCTGGCCGGAAGATGCCGCGCCTTTAATTACCTGGCCGTTGGTGATTACCAAAGGCCCCAATAAAGACCGGCAAAATCTGGGCATTTATCGCCAGCAAGTTATCGCCAAAAACAAGGTTATCATGCGCTGGCTCACTCATCGGGGCGGCGCATTGGATTTTAAGGAGTGGCAAAAAGCCAATCCCGGCAGGCCTTTCCCGGTATCGGTTGCCCTCGGCGCAGACCCTGCAACCATACTCGCCGCAGTCACTCCCGTTCCCGACACCTTATCCGAATACGCTTTTGCCGGCTTGTTGCGCGGCAGTAAAACCGAGGTGGCCAACTGCCTGATAAATGATCTGCAAGTTCCCGCAAGCGCTGAAATAGTCCTGGAAGGCTTTATTTATCCCGGAGAAACCGCCAAGGAAGGGCCGTTTGGCGATCATACCGGCTATTACAATGAAGTCGATGAATTTCCGGTTTTTACCATAGAACGTATCACCCAGCGCCAGGCGCCCATTTATCACAGCACTTTTACCGGCAGACCCCCGGATGAACCAGCCGTACTGGGCGTTGCCTTAAATGAGGTCTTCGTGCCAATTTTACAAAAACAATTTCCGGAAATTGTCGATTTTTACCTGCCGCCCGAAGGCTGTTCTTACCGCATGGCAGTCATCAGCATGAAAAAGCAATACGCGGGTCATGCCAAACGCGTCATGCTGGGCACCTGGTCGTATTTGCGGCAGTTCATGTACACCAAGTTCGTGATAGTCGTCGACGATGATGTCAATGTCCGCAACTGGGAGGATGTCATCTGGGCAATCACCACGCGCATGGATCCAGCCAGGGATTTGACCATACTGGAAAATACGCCGATTGATTATCTTGACTTCGCCTCGCCTGTTTCAGGATTAGGCTCCAAAGTCGGCTTTGATGCGACTAATAAATGGCCAGGAGAAACCAACCGTGAATGGGGCAGACCGATTGTAATGTCGCCAGAGGTGATCAAGAAAGTCGATGAGATGTGGGATTCTTTGTTTTAAACAACGATCAGGTTGATTTTCTGTCATTGCTTAACCCGGCTTGCTTGTTAAGTTTGATAATAACCCGTAAAAGCACTGCCAACGCTTTGATTTGAATAGGAGATCACAATTGCGCCTACACCATTTCCAAAATCGTAATCGTCAAAGCTGTCAGTGGGGCCAGAGGTTGTCGAGCCCGGTAATCCTGAATAATTTGCAGCGCTTGCCCAAATGGGCATGACTGCAGAAAATACAGCAGGGAATAACCTTTAGTCTGTAACGAGCGATAGCAACATTGTTATGGCGCAATACGTTCTTGCCGTTATATTCCTGACCGCCCATTCCTCAAAGAAAATTCCTGCAGCTCTGGGGGTGTCCAAAAATAGCCATAAATGCAAATAAACTCAAATTCCTTATCTTCCAATTTTCATGCAATAATGCCACTGGGCTACCCCTTGTCAGCTCTTTTCAAATCAAGCGGGATTGAATTTGAATCTAACCTTTACTCGTTAAAGAGCCAATCGAAACGTCAACCATAAAAAATAACTTAAGTATAAAAGCCAATCTTGTCTACAGGACAGAAAGAAGCAGCCATAGGTTTCCAAAAGGCTATGAGCATTTTGTTTGATGATTATCTTGGCCTGTGGAATTGTATCGCTCTAACTCAACATGGTTGCTATTGGACCTGCCTAAGTTATTCACACACGCTCCTAAGCTCTAATTAGTATTAAAAGCATTTTTGCAAGATTTATTGCCTGACGCTACAATCATTGCGCTTCCGGGGTTTTATCTATTCATCATTTAAATAAAAATTTCAAGGTTTTAAAATGGCAAACAATGCTAACCCAATCTTCATTGTAGGCGCAGCCCGCTCAGGAACGACCTTCCTTCAATATATGCTCCGCTCCCATCCGGAAATATCTTTACCAACCGGTGAATCCCATTTTTTTATACCCTTTTACCAGCGACGTAATGAGTTTGGCGATTTATCAGATATTACCCGCTTAAGGGATTTAGTAAAAGAACTCTATCAATTCCATCCGGATTTTTTTGATGGGGATTTGCATGGAATTCAGTTTAATGCCGAATCCATAACTCAACAACTTCATAAGCTTGATATTAAATCAATACCCGAAGTTATTTCCGGTATTTTCCAGATTAACGCGGAAGCAGAGGGTAAGACGAGATGGGGGGATAAAACTCCTTATTATGTCTTACACCTGGATACTATTCTTGAAATGTTTCCCAACGCCCAAATTGTACACTTGATTCGTGATGGACGGGATTGTGCATTATCCATGCTGGAGCGAAAATGGGATTTAGAAATATTTAATACCTATCACTCCGCTTATACTTGGAATAAATATGTCTTGGCCGGAGAATCATTTGGGCAAAAGCATCCGGAACATTATTATAAAATTTATTATGAAGATATTTTAAATAGTCCTGAAAAAACTCTTATGGATCTTTGTCAGTTTTTGAACATTGAATTTAATACACAAGTTATAAACTTTAACAAATCGAAGAGCCCTGGCAAAACGCCGCTAGTTTCTCAACCGATCCAGAAAGCAAATCAGGACAAGTGGAGACAAAAAATGACACCAGCTCAAATACGCATTTTTGAATCACAGGCTGGCGACACGTTACGCAAATGCGGCTATGAAACAATTTACACTCAACCTACTATAAATCGTTTCGAATGGTTCATAAATGAACTACATATTAAACTTTGTCAATTTTATTCCAAGCATTTTAAGAAAAATAAAAGATAAAATTGCTTAAATATTATTCACAATACTGCTAATTTTGATACTTCAGTCTTAGAAGATATAGTACAAGCGCGGTTTATGTCACGCTGTCTATCCGGCTAACAATTTCACTTGACGCCAGTTCCAGTCCATTCTTATAACACATGATCGCATTGTCTTTATCGCCTTGTGCAAAGAATAAATCGCCCAATAATTGATAAGCCTGAACGGTGGGTTCAGCGGCGATACTTTTAGCCAGATAACTTTCGGCCTTAAAGTTATCGCCGCATTTAAGCGCTAATTTTCCCAGAATGGCTAACAACACAGCATTTTCAGGATGAACAAAAGACCATTTTTCAGCGGTTTCAAACTGCTTTGAAATATCCTTCGAATGGATACTGCCAAATAACGTTAATAACGTTTCATCCCAA
This sequence comes from Methylobacter sp. KS41, assembly GCA_002862125.1. Taxonomy (GTDB): domain Bacteria; phylum Pseudomonadota; class Gammaproteobacteria; order Methylococcales; family Methylomonadaceae; genus Methylobacter_C. The sequence continues at coordinate 259,071 of PHSP01000001.1, forward strand.
TTGACTGATAAAGTATCAGCAAGCTCATTCTCAAGATCAGCCCCGGCGCCTGCGCCAATCATTGCGGCAAAATAAATAGCCGCAATTCCTTTCATGGTTTTTATGTGGACAGGAATTTCTGACCATAGCGATTGAATTTCCTCTATGTTGCCTTTTTCGGCGGACTGCTTTAACAATTGACTGAAAGCTTCAATCTCCAGCAGCTTTACCTCGGTTTCCATCAAAATTTTATGCGTATGTAATGACGGAATCAACTTTCTAATTCCTTGCCAATCACCTACATGTTGATACGTTTGATGTAATAATTTTAGAACAGTGGCGTGAGTAGGTTCTATTGAATGCAATCTCGTCAGTGTTTCCAAAGCCTGCTCAAACTGATTGCCTGACAAATTCAGCTCCGCCTGCGTGAGTCCGATCAGCACACTGGAATCAGGCGCCTGGTCAGCGGCTTTCCTCAAATATTCATCCCTTTTATCAAACGCTCCCCGTGATTGGGCCGCTCTTGCAGCAGTCAAATAATGAATCAACGGCGCACCGCTATGAGATGCATGTTTGATTAGAACATTTTCCGCTTTTTCCCAGTTACCTTCTACGGAATCGACTAATCCTGCTATCAAAGCTTCTTGAGACCTGTTAAATTTAATATTTTTACCGCGGCTCTTAAGTTGTCCCGGCAATCTTAATAGACAACCCAATAACCTGAAGAAAAAATAAAATACAAAAAACCCGATAATCAGGCTAACTGCAAAAATCACCAACGATGTTTCCAAAGACCAATGTCCAATACCAATCAGCACGTAACCCGGATTATCAAATCCTTGCAACCAATTCTTGACAAAAAAAACGACTGCAACGGTTGCAAGAAGAGGGCCTAGAAAATAAAATAATTTTTTCATCGAGTACTCTCTAATTATTCTTTTCAGGCTCAGCATCTGCTGGTTTTGTTGTTTCGACCGGTTTTATTGATTCAGCTGGTTTTGTTGATTCAACTGGATTGATTGATTGAACTGGCGCGGGTGTTTCTTCTGGCTGCATGGCTTTATCTGCTTCTAATCTCAGCTTGGTAATATCCCTGAGCATTTTTAATGACGCGCTGATGTCAGGAAGCTGACTGCGAATTTTAACGTTAATTAACCGGTCCAGCTCGGCGATAAAGTTATTAGCATCGTTGTTCTTGGTAAAATGCTGATCTGTCCATTTTTTTACAGCGGCCAGACTCGATTGATAAAGCGCTTCATTTTGCTGAACCAGGGCAATTTTCACCATTTCGAGTTTAACTCTTAGTTGCTCTTGAATAAAAAGCGCTTCTTCAGGCGTCAATATTCCTTTAACTTCCTGTTCTGTATGCTTGATAGTTACTATGCCTCCCAGTTTATCCATAGCGGAATCAAGCATACCTTGATCTTCGTCTGTACCGCCTGATTGCTGCTTTTTTTCGAGGGGAGCTGTTAATGCCTTGCCTGTATAAGGCAAAAACAGCAATAATTTATCAACCTGGTCTTGCAGGGTCTGAATTGAAGCGTAAATGCCGACAATATCAGGAACTTTTACGCTCTTGATTTCAGCAATTTCCCTGGCAATCTCTTCACGCACCTTAAATGTTCCGGCATCGCCGCTTTCTCTTAATCGTTGATCGGCTGCCTCTAATGCTTCACGCGTGGTATTAACATCGCCAATCAAATGTAACCGTTCATTGGCGACACTCAATAAATACTCGGCATCCGCAATTAACCAGTCACCGCGAGTCTTTCCCAATTGACGTTGCACCCGGGCTATTGCATCATTCAACTCATTACGAGTGCCTTCCAGTTTTTCGTTGTGTAACTGAGAAAATTCGGCAAGGGTTTTATTGAATTGGGTATCTTTACCTGCAACATTCGCTTCTATAGTCGCAAGCTGGGACTGAATGGCTGAAAGCTGGGACTGATAGTCAGCAATCTGCTTTGACATTTCCCCTTTAACTTCACCGCCAAGGCCTTTCTGCTCGTCCCGCAATTGCGAAAAAAGATAAAATCCGGCGCCTGCAAGCCCAATGATAATAAGCAGAATAATAACACCAAACCAGAACCCGCTTCGCGACCGGCGGTCTTGTTTAGTCTCGCTCGGATCTTGTTCTTGTTGTTCACTCAATTCGGCCACTCTATTCCCCCTGTTACACACATTGTTACTGTCTCGAGAATTGCAACATCTGAAGGACAATCCGTCACTGCAATTCGTTCAAAGCCCATACCGGCGGCTATTTGCCTGATTCTATTGCTAACCACCACCAGAGGCGTTTTGATTAACCGCTGATGATCTACTTCCTCCAGCATGATTAATAAGTTCTGCAACGCTTCACCGCTGGTTACCGTGATAACATCCAATTTATCTTGCGCAAGCAACAACCTCACTTGCGAGCTATCAATGTCCGGAATTATCCTTTTGTATACATCAAGATACTCGACGCTTGCCCCTCTACTGCGCAATAGTGTTGCCAGCTCTTCACGCCCGCCTTCGCCGCGAACTATCAGGCAACTTTGACCCTTCAGCTGCTGCATCTGAGGCATTGCCAGCAATGCCTCAGTGCTATACCCGCTATCAGGAACTAAATCAACCGGCAAACCAGCCTGTTCCAAGGCTTGCGCTGTTGCTTTTCCTATTGCAGCAATTCGCACCGGCATATGCTTGGTCATTTTACCATCATCTGAATAGTAACTGTGCATTGTTACTGCATTGGCGCTGACAAAAACAAGCCATTGATACCTATCCAGATGTGCCAGAGTATTTTGAATCGCGCCGGCATTGTCCAACGCCGCAATAGCCAAGGTTGGAAAGCGTACAGCGACTCCACTCCGTTCTTCAATTAACCGGCATAAGTTTTTTGCTTGATGCGCGGGCCTGGTCACTAATATATGCGCCCCGTTCAACTGCATAATCAAAGAAATAACGCCTGCAGAATTTTATCGGCACCCTGAGCCAACAGATCGTCGGCAATCAACCGGCCGATAGCCTCGCCCTGATCTAATCCGCCCAAGCGTTCAGACCGGTAAAGAACACTGCCATCTGGACTGCCAACTAACCCGCGCATGATTATTTGGCCGCCCTGTAACTGGGCAAAACCGGCAATAGGCACCTGGCAACCTCCATTCAACCGTGCATTCATCGCCCGTTCTGCGGAAACACACAAGCCAGTTTCAAGATCATGCAAAGTCATTAGAATTTCATTAATTTCAACATCATCAACGCGACATTCTATGCCTATCGCCCCCTGCCCTATAGCCGGAAGGCTGACACTTGCATCCAAAGACTGGCTGATACGTTTAGCCATGCCCAATCTTTTTAAACCCGCGGAAGCCAGAATAATCGCATCATAAATACCCGCGTCGAGTTTGGCCAAACGGGTATTGACATTACCTCTTAATGGTAAAATTTCAGCATCGGGAAATCTTTCCTTGATCTGACATTGTCTACGCAAGCTGGACGTGCCAATTCTGGCATTAGCCGGCAACTCATTTAAAGTTGAATAATGGTTCGACACTAAAGCATCGGTCGGATCTTCGCGTAATAATATGGCTGCCAAATGCAAGCCCTCAGGAAAATCCACCGGCACATCTTTCATGGAATGCACAGCAATATCGGCAACCCCTTCCAACATGCCCTGCTCCAATTCCTTAACAAACAGGCCTTTGCCGCCAACCTTGGCTAAAGGCGCATCGAGAATCTTGTCGCCCCTTGTCACCATTTTAACCAATTCCGTTCTCACTGCTGGAAAAGTCCGTTCCAAACGTTCTGCGACGTGTTCCGCCTGCCACAACGCCAACGGACTCTGCCGCGTCGCTATACGAATAATTTTTTCAGTCAAAAGGAAGACCTCATTTTTCAAAAAATGAGTTTATTGTAACTCTATTTAAGTTAATGGCGCGTTATCGGGCATGAAAAATTTTATTTCATTCCACATAAACAGATCGTCAGTCAATCCGGAAACACAACCGGACTAACCAAAGCTACACCATAAAAACGTCAAAATCACTTTATCCCGGATTTGCTTTTAAAACCTGTTCCTGTAATTTTTTTTAAAATCAGCATTCCATTATGCTGTAAAATCATCCGTTTTTTAGTAGACTTCATGGCTCATGGCTTTCAATAGCATACCGCGCATTGCGCTAACACCGGGCGAACCAGCCGGAATAGGCCCCGATCTTTGCATCCAGCTTGCTCAGCAGGAATTTCCCTGCCAGCTCGTCGTGATAGCCAGTCCTGAATTGTTAACACAACGAGCCAAACAATTAGGCTTTTCTATCCGCATAAATGAATTCGATAGTTCATTGCCGCCAACAATCCATACAGCAGGATGCTTGACGGTGTTGCCTCTTGATCTCGCAGAACCCGCTCAATGCGGACAAATAAACCCGCAAAACAGCCGTTATGTATTAAAAACCATTACCAAAGCGACAAAAGGATGCATGGATGGGCTTTTTGATGCAATGGTTACGGGTCCCGTACACAAAGGCATTATTAATAATGCCGGTTTCAACTTTAGCGGTCATACGGAATATATTGCCGGAATAACCGGCGGACATCCGGTGATGATGCTGGCAACGCCGGGATTGCGTGTAGCCCTGGCTACTACTCACTTAGCGCTTGCTGAAGTGAGTCCGGCGCTCACTCATACGCGCCTTAGAACCGTCATTCGAATACTTGGTCATGATTTGCGTACGCGTTTTCATATTGATAACCCGAAAATCCTGGTGTGCGGATTGAATCCCCATGCTGGAGAAAACGGACATATGGGCCGCGAAGAAATAGACATTATTGAGCCGGTGCTGGAAGGCTTTCGCCAGCAGGGCCTGGACCTCCTGGGACCGCTCCCAGCCGATACTGTATTTACCGCCAAATACCTGGATTCCGCGGATGCAGTGTTAGCCATGTATCACGACCAGGGCCTGCCGGTGCTCAAATACCTGGGTTTTGGGAAGGCTGTGAATATCACGCTGGGACTTCCAATTATCCGGACTTCTGTTGATCACGGCACCGCCCTGGATCTTGCAGGCACCGGCAAGGCTGATCCCGGCAGCCTGTTTGTTGCCCTGCAAACCGCGTTATCAATGGCGACTAACAATTCCTGATAAAAATGACACATACTCCGCGCAAACGCTTTGGCCAGAATTTTTTGCATGACTACAACATTATTTACAGCATACTTTCCAGCCTGCAAGCAAAACCCGGAGAACACTGGGTTGAAATAGGCCCTGGTCTGGGCGCGTTAACCGGACCTTTATTAAAACTGGGATTATGTCTTGATGTGATTGAACTCGACCGGGATCTGGTGACTTTCCTTGAGGACAAATTCAGGCAACAGGATCGTTTGCAAATTCACAGTGCCGATGCATTAAAATTCGACTTCTCAGCACTGGCCGAAAATAATGAAAAGCTGCGTATCATTGGCAATTTACCCTATAACATTTCAACACCGTTAATGTTCCACTTGCTGGATAACGCCTCCTGCATTGAAGACATGCACTTTATGCTGCAAAAGGAAGTGGTTGACAGGATTTGTGCGGCCCCAGGTAATAAAAAATACGGCAAACTCAGTGTCATGATGCAATATTACTGCGCGACAGAACTGTTATTTGATGTGCCTCCCGAAAGCTTTGACCCGGCGCCTAAAGTCATGTCGGCAATTGTCAGGCTAGTACCGCATAAACAACCGCCTGTTAAAATTAAAGATTTGGAAATGCTCAATAGAGTCGTAACTCAGGCATTCTCGCAACGCCGTAAAACCTTGCGTAATGCTTTAAAAAAGCTCATTGACGAAGAGGCTATTATCGCCTTGGATATAGACCCGGCATTAAGAGCTGAAGCCCTCTCACTTAATGATTTCGCCAAGCTAAGCAATCTATTGCAAGAACTGCCCTGAGCCCAGCTGCGACAATCTGTCACGCGGCAATATGCCACATTCCATACGTTGGTCTTTAACATTACTATATACGCAACTCTTGAGATGCAAACTTCCTCCTCGGAAATCAGAGTTTTATATCCTTCTCTTAATGCGGCCCAACTGGCCGCATTTTTTTGCCCGTAGATTTTTGTTGTAGACCAATCCAAAACTGGATTTCCGTGCGGATAGCCCGCTTATTGGACTTCACACTCACTAACATCGGCGTTTTTAAGGCCTTGACACATAAAGTTTAATTTAACATCAGTTCGATGTAAGCGTTTGGACAAATGGTAACAATTCAGTTTCTAGTATATAAAAAGCGCGGGCGTTATTTCTTGATAAGAGTATGCGGCCAGAGATACCGCTATGCTCTACAGGTAATCGAGTAGAAAGTAATGGCGTGAGCGTTCGATATCAAAAATGATTTTCAGCTGACCATTGATGATTTCGTCTTCTGTCATCAACGTCGCCGGAGGGTTATGCAAAATAACAAACTTCCGCGATGATCATTCACAATCAGATGTAAATTAAAGCCTTCATACAATGATTTATCGCGCCTATTGAAAATCCAAGGTTGTGTAAATTGAATTTTTATTCAACAAATCAGGCGAATATGTATCGAGTTGACCCTCTACTTGCCGTCTTTAAGCTCACTGTCTTCCGGGCAACCATAATGTTTGGCCGTGTAAGATAATATCCCGATAGAAACACTAAGCAGGGCAATTGCAACGGTTATGCTAAGTAGTAAGTAGAGGTGAAAGCTATCGGCAACTTTTTGCACATCAATGACTAGATGGCGTGATAACGCGGTAATGGCAATATAAATTAGAAACTGTACCGGTAGCCGGCGGGTTTTAAAATAAGTACCGACCATTGCGCCTAATTCAAGATAAATAAACAATAACAGTATGTCTTCCAGATTGGCATGCCCTGATTTCATCATCCCAATATAGTCATGAATTGCAGACCAAACTATTGTGGCGCCAATAACGAATAATGCAAGGTAATGAAAACTGTCGACCAGGATATCGCCAATTTTATGAATTTGAACGGTTTTATTGAGCATGTTTTACCGCTTATTAATTTAGTTAGGGATATTTTATTTGCCGTTACTGCCCGAATTCGCTACGCACTCTAACGGATCATGCAAGGCTAATCCTGTCTGACGCCTTCGGATTAATGCCTATCTGTTCAAAAATATTTGCACGGAAGCCTAAAACCAACGCAAGCGAATCCGGAATCCATGCAGGTAAGCTCTAATCAAATGTTTACACCCTTGATACCGGCGATCCATGCCGGTATGTCCAGCTGTTTTTTGGCCTTACTAAAGTGAAAGGTGTAAATTCTTCGTGGATAATCTTCCCTCTCGTTAACCTCAAAGCGAATGATTTTTTAGATTCCGTCCCAATATTTTTCAGTTTCTACCACAGTTTATAAGCCGCTGTTCTCAGTTGCAATTCTGATTAACTTATCCACTTCATGCGCTGTATTGGCAAATTTTTCAGAAAAATCAGAGTATTCAGCAATCCCTGTCGAGACTTCAACAACAATATCTCTGGGAGCCTTAACCCTCTCTAAAATGTCACTTTTCACCTGTACAGCTATTTCCTCGGCCTTTTTCAACGGAGAGCCCGGCATGACAATAAGAAATTCCTGTTCATCCATTCTTGCGGCGATATCAACGCCGGCTCTTATGTTTTCTTTAAAACAATCGGCCATTCTGCGTAATATGGCATCCATTTCATATACAGGTAAATTATTTTTGGCTTTGAAATCCTTTAAACTGATAAAAAGAATGGAAAAAGGAAATCCATTACGTTTAGAGTTCTCAACTTTTTCCTTTAACCTGCCCAGCATCGTGTCTTTGGTCATTAACTGGGTTAGCGGATCTAAAGGGATATGTTCCTTATCCCATGTTTCCTGAGCCTCCAGCCGGAGCACGTTTATTATGCCCAGTGAGCAGGCCAGCAATAATCCAAGTATCCAGGTGAAATACCACATAGCAATCTCCTAATAAGCCGTATGATCGTTCTGATGAATGTGTTCAAGCGTTATTTTGCCTCGCAACACACGAAAAACCCAAGTGGTGTAGGCAATAACGATGGGTAAAAAAACTACCGTGACCCCGAACATGATTTTTAAGGTGGTAAGGCTGGAACTGGCATCCCAGACTGTCAAGGAACTGTTGAAGTCCGAGCTTGACGGCATCAGAAAAGGAAACATGGATACGCCGGCGGTTAAAATAACCGATGTCAATACCAGTGAACTGGCTATAAATGCCAAACCTGGCCGGTCAATTTTTGATAGCGCCATAGTCACCGCTCCGGCAATAAAAGCCAATCCGGGAACAGCCCACAACGCCGGATAATGCTCATAATTATCCAGCCATAATCCTGCTTCTTTATAGACTGTTTTTGCCAGGGGATTAGAGGGCGCGTTAGGAAAAACTTCAGTAATAATATGGTAACCATCAACATTACTAACCCAGAATCCGGCCAGCGCAAAAATTGCGAGTGTTGTTATTGCAAAAACGGTGACCATTTTTTTACAGCGCTGGTTAATGTCGCCTGCTGTCTTGAGTTGCAAAAATACCGCACCGTGCATAATCAGCATGGATAAGCTGAGCAGTCCTGCAACCAAGGCGAAAGGGTTTAATAACGCCCAGAATGAACCCGTATAGAAAATACGCATATCGTTATCAAAGTGAAACGGCACGCCTTCTAATAAATTGCCGAATGCCACGCCAAAAATCAAAGCCGGCACGAATCCGCCCACAAACAACGCAATATCCCAGTTTTTACGCCATTTTTGGCCAGGTAACTTACTGCGGTAATCAAAGCCTAGCGGCCGCAAAAATAATGCAAACAAGGTCAGCAACAAGGCAAAATAAAACCCTGAAAATGCCACGGAATAGGCGATGGGCCACGCGGCAAACAAGGCGCCGCCTGCGGTTACAAACCAGATCTGATTGCCTTCCCAGGTCGGGCCTATGGAATTGATAATAACGCGGCGTTCGGTATCATTTTTCCCTAAAAAGGGCAATAAAACGGCTACACCCAGATCAAAACCGTCAGTAATAGCAAAGCCGATCAATAAAGCGCCTAATAAAACCCACCAGATCAAGCGCATGGTTTCATAATCTAAAATCATAGTGATGCTCCCGCGGCGATTTCAAAATGATAGCGGCCCTTATGCAGGCTGCTGGGACCTAACTTGATAAACTTGAGCATCAAGAACATTTCGATGATCAAAAATACCGTGTATAAACCGATATAGCCGGCCAGACTCAGGTATATATCCAGTTCGGTTAGGGATGATGTGCTTAAAAATGTCGGCAGTATCTCCGCAATCGTCCAGGGTTGACGGCCGAATTCGGCGACAAACCAACCCATTTCGCAGGCAATCCAGGGCAGAGGTATCATATAAAAACTTGAACGGAGCAGCCAGTTCTGCCTGCATTTGCGAATTGAGCTGGCGATAACCGCGAAAATAAAAATCGCCAGCATGATAAATCCGCAGGCCACCATGATCCGGAACGTCCAGAATAAAGGCACGACCCGGGGTATCGAATATTGCACCGCCTGCTCTATTTGCTGGCCGGTCGCATCGACGACGTTTTCCGTATAGCGTTTGAGCAATAGACCATAACCCAGATCCTTCTTGTAACGGTCAAACTCAGCACGAATACCGGCATCCTTGTTACCCGCTCTTAATTTTTGCAACAGGCCATAAGCTATAATCCCGTTACGGATGCGCAGGCGATGTTTTTCAAGAATCTCCGATATGCCTTCAATGGGCTCGTCGATGGAACGCGTGCCAATCAAACCCAGTATCCAGGGGATTTTTACCGCATAATACGTTTCCATGGTTTGCTGGTCAGGTATGCCGACAGCGGTAAATGCCGCGGGCGGCACCTCTGTGTGCCATTCCGCTTCGATTGCCGCCAGTTTGGCCTTTTGCACCTCGCCATCGGTATAGCCGCTTTCATCACCCAAAACAATGACCGACAAAACGGCTGCCAGACCAAAACCCGCGGCTATGGTATAAGAACGCTGCGCAAAAGCCGCATCCCTGCCCTTCAGCATGTACCAAGCGCTGATGCCAAGGACAAAGGCGGAAGCCGTGGTGTAACCCGCGGCAACGGTATGGACGAATTTAACCTGCGCGGCTGGATTAAATAATAGATCGGCAAAGCTGGAAATTTCCATGCGCATGGTTTCGTAATTAAAATCAGCGCCGACCGGATTTTGCATCCACCCGTTAGCCACCAGAATCCATAATGCGGAAAGGTTGGTTCCTAAAGCAACCAGCCAGGTCACTAACAAATGTTGTCCCTTGCCTAGCTTGTCCCAGCCAAAGAAAAACAGACCGACAAATGTCGATTCCAGAAAAAACGCCATCAAGCCTTCGATTGCAAGCGGCGCGCCAAAAATATCACCGACATAATGCGAGAAATATGACCAGTTCATGCCGAATTGAAATTCCATCGTCAACCCGGTGGTTACGCCAAGCGCGAAATTGATTCCGAATAATTTCCCCCAGAACTGGGTCATATCCTTATAAATTTCTTTACCTGTCATGACATAGGTTGATTCCATAATCGCCAGTAAAAACGACAAACCCAGGGTTAATGGAACAAACAGAAAATGGTATAGAGAAGTTGCCGCAAACTGCCATCTCGATAAATCAACCACGGCTTCAGAAATCATAAATTCCCCCTATCGAATTGAGGCCCTGCAGACCAGAACCTGAGCTAAATGGCGCTGAATACACAGTAGACCGGGCCGCTTAAGTTTAAACCAACAAATTTTAAGAGCAATAACTTATCGCTCGATAACAGTCTTAATAATTTGCTGTTGTATGCTAAGATCAAACCGTGTTATTGTCTACAAATATTAACGAATTCTAATATATATATTTTTAGTTTTCCGGGACCTTTATCTGATCGATTACACGGATTTATGATTTCTTCGCTGTTCAGTTTTTGTACCGGTTCACTTTAATGAGGTTTACAATTGGCTCAAGGTCGATTGTAAACACTTTTGGCACACCATAAAAACAATTAAATTGAGGAGAATATTATGGCTCGTATAGTAGTATTAGGCGCAGGCATTGGCGGCGTACCCATGGCCTATGAAATGAAGGAAACAGTCGGAAAACATCATGATGTCATTGTAATTTCCGATTCCCCTACTTTTCACTTTGTTCCATCAAATCCATGGGTGCCGCCCGGATGGCGTAAACCGGAAGACCTAAAGGTTGAGTTAGCGCCGGTGATGAAAAAGAAAGGCATTGAATTCATCCAAAAAGCGGCAGCAAAAGTTGATCCGGTTAATAATCAGGTTCAGCTGGATGATGGCTCCGCCGTCGCTTATGACTACCTGATTATTGCAACAGGACCGCGCTTGGCCTTCGATGAAGTTCCCGGTTTAGGCCCTGATGGTTATACTTCATCAGTCTGTCATGTTGATCACGCCGAAGTTGCCGCCGGCGATTGGGATAAGTTTATGGAAAATCCCGGCCCGATTGTAATCGGTGCGGTTCAGGGCGCGTCTTGTTACGGCCCCGCGTATGAATATTTAATGATTCTTGAAACTGAGTTACGAAAAAGAGAAATTCGCGATAAAGTGCCGATGACTTTTGTCACTGCTGAACCTTATATCGGTCATTTGGGTTTAGGCGGTGTCGGCGATACCAAGGGTCTACTGGAAAGCGCCTTGCGCGATAAATCCATTAAATGGATAACCAATGCCAAGGTTGACAAAATTGAACCCGGAATGATGTTTGTCACTGAAGTCGATGATGAAGGCAATGACAAGAAAAAACATGAGCTGCCCTTTAACCATTCAATGATGTTGCCTGCCTTTACCGGCGTTGACGCCGTACGTAATGCCGGCGTTGAAGGTCTGGTTAATCCGCGCGGATTTGTTTTGGTGGATGAGTATCAGCGTAACAAAACCTTTAAAAATATCTACTCCATCGGCGTATGTATTGCTATTCCTCCGGTTGAAAAGACACCTGTGCCGGTTGGGGCGCCAAAAACCGGTTATATGATCGAATCGATGGTGACTGCCACCGCTCATAATATTGCCGAACAACTGGCAGGCAAAGAGCCATCGCATAAAGCCACATGGAATGCATTATGCCTGGCTGATTTTGGTGATTCCGGGGTTGCTTTTCTGGCTAAACCACAGATTCCACCCCGCAACACCACCTGGTCGGCCGAAGGTAAATGGGTGCATCTGGCTAAAATCGGTTTCGAGAAATATTTCATGCGTAAAATAAAAAAAGGCATCAGCGAACCCTACTATGAAAAGCTAATGCTCAAATTAATTGGCGTGGTCAGACTAAAAGGAAAATAAGATGAGCATAGATAGATTAGTAATTGCAATTGCCGGCAGTTTTATTCTGCTCAGTCTGCTGCTGGCGCATTTTCATTCTGAATATTGGCTGTGGTTCACTGCCTTTGTGGGCGCTAATTTGTTGCAATCAGCATTTACGGGTTTTTGTCCCATGGCAATCATACTTAAAAGGCTGGGATTTAAACCAGGCAACGCTTTCTGATTGTGTTGGATTGGTTTTTGCCGCTATAAAACTGATGTTATGCAAGCAAAAAAATAGCCGCGAAGGCGCCAGGGATACAAAGAAAAAACTGCTCCTCGTACTCCTGGCGCCATTCCGGCGAATAAAATGTTACAAATTCAGGCAGGGTATGCACCGCGTGCCCTAGCTAATACAAAACCGTGGTGTTATGTCTTTGATTAATGTGGATGGGGTTTCGCTAGCCTAGCCCGCAATTTAGACTGTATGGAAAAATGATGCTAAAAACAATTAAAAATATATTGGCCATCAGTTTGTTACCAATATTAATACTGACGCAATCTTCGGCGAGCGCAGATAACAAGACAGAAAAATCAAGTCCGCAGTCTTTTACCCTCGATCAGGCTATTGATTACGCATTAGCCAACAATCCTGACCAGCAAGTCGCCATTGAACGCATCGGCCAGGCTGAAGCTCAATTAGGCGTAGCGCAGTCTGCATTTTATCCGCAACTAACCGCCAGAGTCAGCTATGAGCATAGCAATAATCCGGCGCAGGTCTTTTCGATGATTGTGGCTCAAAGGGATTTCTCTATCAACTCTATCACGGACATTAACAATCCCGGCTACCGGCAAAACTTTCGCCCCGAAATTATTGGAAAACTGTCTCTCTTCCGCGGCTTTCAGGATTATCAAAACAGCAAGGCGGCGGAGTTGGGCATAGACGCGGCTGAGTATGAACGCTCAGCGGTGCATAATGCCTTGATTGAAGCCGTAACGGCTTCCTATTATTCGTATTTAGCCTCTATAGAGGCGCAAAAAGTCGCCCAGGATGCTATTACTGCGATCTCCAGTGAATTAAAACACACAAAGCTAAAATACGAAGCGGGAACCGTGCTTAAATCCGACGTGTTATCACTGGAAGTGCAATTGGCTGAAGCGCAGGATGCCCAAATCAGAGCTGCTAACGGTATTGAGCTATCCAAAACCAGCATGGCAAACTTGCTCGGTCTGTCTGCTCACCAGGAGTTTACGGTCGCGCCGTCATCCTCCATATTAATCAAACCCAAGTTGACCACGCCGTTTAAGGATTTGCTCGATCAAGCATTGACGCAACGCCCGGAAATTAGAGCAGCCGCAAAACAGGTTGAGATCGCGCAGGCCAAGTTAAAAAGCGAGCAAGGCGCTTATTTGCCCAAAGCAGACGCTTACGTCAGTTACGGTCAAAACAGCCAAAACCCTGGTTTTTCCAGCAGCAAGGAAAATGTTACCGCCGGGGTTACTGTCGAAATGGATCTGTTTTCAGGCTTTAACACCCAGCAGCGTGTCCGCGCTGCGGAACGAAAAGCCGCTGAAGCGCGTGAAACAGAACGAAAAACCAAACTGGCTATTGAGCAGGAAGTAAAAACAGCCTTTCTAAAACTTGAAGAAGCTGTTTCCCGTCTGCGCGTTACCGAAGCATCGGTGCTGTCGGCCAACGAAGCCTTAAGACTGGTTAAGGAGGAAAGACGAGCTGAAACAGTTACGGTCACCCGTTATATCGAATCGGAAACCGCCAGAAATAAAGCTCAATCCAATATTATCGCCGCACATTACGATGCCCTGAGTGCTGAAGCAGCCTTGAAAAAAGCTATCGGCGACTGGAAATAAAGGAGTTCCCATGCAACAACCCGAACAGAAAAATATAAAAAAAATCGCCGCTATTTTTGCGGCCGTTTTAGCATTGATTCTGTTACTGCTATATATGCAGGGCAGTTTTGTCAGCAAAATTTCACCAGGATCAACTCCCCTGGCTGACGGTTCGAACAATCCGGCAAGCAACACGGCTAAAGTCGAAAAAAAGCTGGTTGACGATATTCTCACTTGGCCCGGCACGGTAAGGTCAAGAATCGTTACTAATATCGCCCCTAAAATGACCGCTCGAATTATCGAGATCAAGGTTCATGCGAGCGACAAAGTCAAAAAAGGCGATGTCATCGCCCGCCTGGATGAACGCGATATCAGGGCTCAGGAACATGCAGCCCTTGCCGGGCTTGCCGGCGCAAGCGCCCAGGCATATCGCGCCCAGGCGGACGAACAACGCACCCGTAGCTTGTACAGTAAAGAGGCGGCAACCAGGGAAAAACTTGATGCCGTAGTAGCTCAGGCGAAGCAGGCGCAAGCCGATGTGAATCAGGCGACAAGCGCCGTTAGTGAAATCAGGAGCCATCTGGCTGATACGCTGTTACGCGCCCCCTTTGACGGCGTTATTGTTAAACGTCTTCAAGAACCCGGCGACATGGGACTGCCCGGCGTACCGCTAGTAACATTGCAAATACCAAAAGGATTAAGGCTTGAAGCCGAAGTACCGGCTACTTGCGCCGGACATTACAGCACCGGCATGGAGGTCACCGTGCGAATTGATGCTCTGAATCTTACAACAAACGCCCAAATTGACGAGATCAGTCCCGAAATCGACGCCCAAACCCGCACCCAGCTGGTTAAAGCAGCGCTGCCTGCGATTAAAGGCCTGGAGCCTGGCTCTTTCGGCTGGCTTGACCAAGCCTGTGGTCAACATGAAGCCTTGTTGATTCCTGCCGGCGCCGTGCAACATATCGGTCAACTGGAAGTCGTCAAGGTATTGTCAGAAGGCAGGCAGCTGATGCGTCATATCAGAACGGCTAAAAGCTTCGGCGACAAGATTGAAGTCATCTCCGGGTTAAATGCCGGTGAAACTGTCATTACCAATCCACAGCAGGCGCAATAATGGATGACCTGCAAAAGCAAAGCCCCAAGCGTGGCTTGACGACCAAGATTGTCAAAGTTTTTACCACTTCGCAGCTTTCCATACTGTTTTTGATCATTTCCCTGCTGGCGGGAGCTGCGGCGCTAATACTCACCCCCCGTGAAGAAGACCCGCAAATTGTCGTGCCGGTCATGGATGTGCTTATCGAATTTCCAGGCGCCTCCAGCGAAGAAGTTGAAAAACTCGCCGCCACGCCGCTGGAAGGTCTGCTCAAACAAATTGAAGGCGTGGAATATGTGTACTCCATCTCCAAACCCGGCTCAGCGGTAGTCACTGTCCGTTATTATGTGGGTCAATCCTTTGAAGACAGTCTGGTTAAAACCTGGGACAAAGTGATGTCCAACCAGGATATTATTCCGCCAGGCGTCACCCATTGGAAAGTAAGTCCCGTTGAAATCGATGACGTGCCTATCGTTTTACTGACACTTTCCTCGCAAAACAATAATTACGATTCGATGGCCTTGCGCCGTATTGCTGATGAACTTATTGTTTCCCTTAGAATGGTCGGCAATGTTGGTAAAAGCTGGGTTGCCGGCGGTGAACCGCGGCGGGTGTCGATTTACGCTAATCCAGCCGCGCTTGCCGCGCATGGCGTAACCTTGCTTGAAGTTACCCAGGCGCTGGCTAGTGCCAATGTTAATCTGCAAACGGGCAGCTTTGATCGTGACAATCACGTCATTATGCTGGAGGCCGGCCCGCATTTCAGTTCATCTTCAGATGTAGCCGCTACCGTTATTAAAAGCGTTTCCGGACGCCCTGTTTTCCTGCGCGATGTGGCGCGAATTGAAGACGGTCCGGCTGATGTCGATCATTACACCCGCATCGGTTTTGGTCCCGGGGTCGATGAAATGCCCACGATCGGCAAGGCCAGCGGCAACAAGCCCCAAATCGGGCAAGAACGCCCGATGGTCACTATCGCCGTTGCCAAACGCAAAGGCAGCAATGCCGTACACGTCGCCGAAGCCGTCATCGCCACTGCGGAAAAATTGCACGGCACGCTGATTCCTGAAGATGTTTTGCTGACTATCACCCGTGATTACGGTGAAACAGCCGACCACAAAGTCAACGAACTGGTTAAGCACCTGAGTTTCGCCATCGTGATTATCGTCGTGTTGCTCGCCTTTTCGCTGGGCCTGAAAGAGTCGTTTATCGTTTCAATCGCCGTGCCCATGACTTTGGCGCTGACCCTGTTATTGGACTATATCTCCGGATACACCATTAACCGGGTCACCTTGTTCGCCTTGATTCTGTCGTTAGGTCTGCTGGTTGATGACCCGATAGTCGATGTTGAAAATATCCACCGGCACTACAAACTGCGTAAGGAATCGCCGCTTGAAGCATTGTTGACGGCGGTTGATGAAGTTAGGCCGCCGACTATTCTCGCGACATTCACCGTTATTGTGTCATTTCTGCCGATGTTTTTTATCACCGGCATGATGGGGCCCTACATGGCGCCGATGGCTTTCAACGTGCCGGTAGCGATGATTGTTTCCCTGATTGTCGCCTTTACAGTCACACCCTGGGCCAGTTTCAAACTGCTGCAAAGCGAATATCACAGTCATAATGACGAAGCGCCGTTCGATCTCAAGCAGACTTTTATTTACCGGGCTTACCGCGCAGCGCTGGGACCTTTGCTTTCGACCCCGGGACGCGCCAAACTGTTTTTATTGGCCATACTGATCGCCTTTATAGGCTCATCCTTGCTGGCTGTTACCCGCGCTGTTCCCCTTAAATTATTGCCGTTCGACAATAAAAATGAATTGCAGATCATGATAGATATGCCGCGCGGCTCAACGCTGGAACAAACCGATGAAGTCGCGCGCGCCCTGGGCGGCTATCTGGCCACCGTCAACGAAGTCACCGATTATGAAACCTATACAGGCGTGGCCTCGCCGATGGACTTTAACGGCATGGTTCGCCACTATTATTTACGCAGCGGCGATGACGTCGGCGAAATCAGAATTAACTTACTGCCTAAAGACAGGCGGGAACAGCAATCGCACGAAATTGCCCTGCGCATCCGGCCGGCAATAGAACAAATCGGTAAAAAATACGGAGCCAACCTTAAGATAGTGGAAATTCCACCGGGGCCGCCGGTGCTTTCCGATCTGGTCGCTGAAGTCTATGGCCCGCCTGAAGCCAGTATTAGCGACTTGATAGCCGTCTCCAAACGCGTCAGGGCCGATATGGAAAAAACCAAAGGCGTGGTCGATGTTGATGATTTTTCCAAAGCGCACCAAACCAAAGTCCATTTTCGCCTGAACCAGGAAAAAGCGGCCTTGTCCGGCGTCAGCGTCGAGCAGGTTGCAGAGACACTACGCATCGCAGCCGCTGGCCGGACCGCCGGCATTGTCCATATAGACAGCGAACGCCAGCCGCTGGAAATTAACCTGCAACTGCCTCGCGCGCTACGCTCGTCGGTTGCCGATTTATTGGCATTGAAAGTAAAAACCGGGCAAGGTGATCTGATACCGTTAAGTGAAATAGGCTCCGCCGACATTGAAAGCGAAGATCAGCCTATCTATCACAAGAATCTGCAACGGCTGAATTATGTCGTTGCCAGCATGGCGGGACGCAGTCCGGTGGAAGCAGTTTTCGATCTCAATGACACCTTTGCCGAACACCCCTTGCCGGAAGGTTATACCGCTGATTTGTCGGGCGAAGGCGAATGGAAAATCACCGTCGATGTGTTTCGCGACCTTGGCTTGGCCTTTGCAGCCGCGCTGGTGATGATCTATGTCTTGCTGGTCGGACAAACCGGATCGCTGAGCGTGCCGCTAGTGATGATGATCGCCATTCCGCTGACCGTGATCGGCATCATGCCGGGTTTCTGGCTGCTTAATCTATTTGCTACGCCGATTGCAGGCTACCCCAACCCGATTTATTTCACCGCCACCGCCATGATCGGCATGATTGCCCTCGCGGGTATCGTCGTGCGCAACTCGATTATCCTGATCGACTTTATCGAACGTATCCGCGCCCGTGCCGATGTCACCCTTGCCGAAGCGCTGATTGAAGCGGGTGCGATACGCTTGCGGCCCATATTCCTGACTGCGGGAGCGGCCATGTTCGGCGCCTTTGTGATTATTCTGGACCCGATATTTTCAGGTCTGGCCTGGAGTTTTATCTTTGGTATTTTTGCCTCGACCTTGTTTTCATTGCTGGTGATCCCGGTAGTTTATTTTTTGATTAACAAGGAAGAATAATTTTTCACCACGAAGAAAAACAAAAAAGCAAGTAGCCTCGATGTAACAGAGTGAAATCGATGAAATTAGTTTTTAGCCGGTACAACCTCGATTCCGTTACACTGCATTGAGGCTGCTTACTACCGCATAAAAGACAGTTGACGCATAATGCAGAATGCGCGGCAATGAATCGGCTAAACTTACGTAACCCATACACATTAAGCCCCAATTAAGGAAATATCACAAACCCACATGAACACCGCAAAAAGCGAAACTCCGCAGAGCATATATCTGAAGCTCCGCAACCTGATTCTAAACTTCGAGGTCCAGCCGAACTCCCGGCTTACCGAAACCGAATTGGCGGCCTATTTTAAGGTCAGCCGGACGCCGATCCGCGAGGCTTTGCAACGCTTGGAATCCGAAGACTTGATCAGCATCCGGCCGAAACAGGGCTGTTTTGTGCGCGGCATTGATTTCGACGAATTCAACGATTATTATCAAATCCGCATCAACCTGGAAATATTGTCTCTGGAAACAGCCTGCGCGCGCATGCCGGACGAAGCGCTGGAAAACCTATGCGCCGTTTGGAAAAAAAATGTGTCTACTGGAGAACCGGGCGACGCCGAACGCATCGCTAACCTTGATGAAGCCTTTCACATTAAATTGGCCGAAGGCGGCGGCAACCGCTTGCTGGTCAAAATGTTGAGAGACATCAACAACCGGATACGAATCGTCAGGCGCCTGGATTTCACGGACCAGGAACGCATCGCCAAAACCTATGAAGAGCATTACTGCATTTTGCAAGCGCTGCTCAGGCGCGACCTGGAATCCGCCAAAAACGCCATGATCGAGCACATCAAAAAAAGCGAGGATTTCACCAAAAAGCTGACGATGATCAATCTCGGCATGAACAAAAACCGGAACTTTACTTTTAACGGAACAGCTTAATCTGCTTGGGATGCGTAAAGGGAAATCAGGCAATATCCGTTTTCATGGGTAAATCAGCCAGCGATTCAGGATTTGAACGCGTATAGCCCGGTAAATTGCGGTTCTCTGCTTGCCAGATCCCGGCAGGCAAAGTTCCATCATAAAATTCTCACCGCTTCATTCGACCGGAAATTGCACCGGCTTAAGCCAGTGCGCCAGTACCAGACAGCCATCGCAACTGGATACGCTATGCTCCGAGCCTTCGGGGTTGTATATGTAACTTCCTGCTGGATATAGCCCTCTTTCATCCTGTTGTGATCCGGACAGAATGTAGATGTGCTCATCGCCGTCATGCCGGTGCAACGGAACAGAAGAGCCGGGTTCATAGCGAATCAGACCGGCCCGGTAGCCTGTGTCCGGCTCATGGAACAATAGGCGGAAATGGACGCCTTTGCCAAGAGCGCTCCAGCCGGTTTGCATATCCTGCAACGTTTCCGGGGGGAGAAAGAATGGACGTTTCAATAGCGAAGGGTTCATCATGTTTATCGTTTTTAAATAGGCCGGTCTTTGGCGCAAGCGCTCAGTCGCGATGGGGAATCATCGCATCGAGAGGATGGGCCGATTATTTGCCGGTTTCGTTTTGGTAGGCTCGCCAGCTTGCATACCCGGAAATATCGCGGTGGCGCGGCAATATCGACTCGCGCGGAAACAAGATGCCCCACTCTTCCGTCCCGTCGCTGAGTTTCACCTGGCCGCGATAGAGGTTGGGAGGCTCGCCCGCTTCGACCCGCTGCCAGACGTCCCACGGCACATGATACAGTTCGCCCGCCACCGGAACGCCGCCTTCGGACACTTCACACATCCCCGGATGGATGTCATCGATCGAAAACAGGCGATAACACGGCGCAGTATCGGCCTCGCGGATAAAAGCCGCGCCGTCGAGATTGGCGTGCAAGGCCAAACCGCGCATCAAGGTGCCGTTGACGAATAGAATGAAGGGTTCCGGCTTGGCCGGCGTGACAGTCATACCCTAGCCTCGATGCCACGCGAAACGCCATGAGCGCCCGCGAATAGGCCGGCCCTATCAATCAGGCGAGCTTGCCATAACAAAAACCGGACAAGCGTCGAAGCTTTATGTTCAATATTCAAAGCATTTCTCCCTAAAATCCGTAGGTTATAATCGTACGAAGGGTAGCCGGCTCGCGTTATTCATTATTCCGCAAAGCAGACAAAACCCGTGTTAATGGCCGGCCATTTTCAACCCGATCTCATCCAGATCGACTGCTGCAATCGGAGCCTCGTAAATTAGCCGGCCTTCAAACATCACCGCTATGCGATCGCTTAGCTCCAGCAATTCGTCGAGATCTTCGCTGACCAGCAGCACCGCCGCGCCGTTATTCCGGGCCTGCATCAGTTGCTTCCGCACTTCGGAGGCCGCCGCAAAATCAAGTCCAAAACATGGATTCGCGACAACCAACAGATCGGCCTGACCGGACAACTCGCGAGCCAGCACCAGGCGCTGGACGTTGCCTCCGGAGAGCGTTTCGATCCGCCGTCCGGGTTCCGACGGATGTATACGGTAGCGCTCAATCAGTTCCAGAGCGTGTTCCTTTTGGGCCTTGGCATCGATGAACCAGCGCCAACGGGTGAAGCCGGGGCGGTCGAAAGTGCGTAGCGCCAGATTTCCGGCCAAACTCATCCGGGGCACGCAAGCATTGCGCAACGGCTCCTCGGGAAGGCAATTGCAACGGAACCGGGCCATCTCACGCCGGGTCGCCGCATAAGGCAAATCGTCGATGCAAATTCCGCCTTGATCCGGCTTCCGTTGCCCGGACAGCGCTTGCACTAATTCCCGCTGACCGTTACCGGACACGCCGGCAATGCCAACGATTTCGCCGCCGTGCAGATTAAGGCTTAAGCGGTCCACCGCGAGCGCGCCGGTATCGGAATCAGCCGAAAGATGGTTAATGGCGAGTTTTACCGGCCCTTTTTCGGCCCGTGTTCGCTCCCCTATCCTGGCGATTGTCTCGTTTCCTATCATCAGTTCGGCCAGCATCGCCGGGGTGTTGCCGGCCAACGGCCCGCTATAGATCAGTTTTCCGCGGCGCAACACCGACACCGCATCGGCATAATTCATGACTTCGCGGAATTTATGGGTAATAATCAGCACGGTCAAGCCGTGGCTGCGCGTCCTTTCCTTCAACATGCCGAGTATGCCGTCGGCTTCCTGCGGAGTCAAAACCGATGTCGGCTCGTCCAAAATCAAAATTTTCGGTTGCAAAAATAACTGCTTCAACAGCTCGACTTTCTGTTTTTCACCCGCCGCCAGTTCACCGGCTTTTTTATGCAACGGAATGCGGAACGGCGTTTCCGCTATCAACGTTTCGAGGCGCTGCCGTTCTTTTTTCCAGGCAATCATTTTCGGAATCGGCAAGCGCGACAGCACCAGATTTTCCAGCACGGTCATGTCCGGCACCAGAGTGAAATGCTGGTAAACCATGCCCAAGCCGTGCCGGTGAGCATCTCTAGCGCTTTCGATCACGCATTCGCGGTTGCCGATCAGCACCGTGCCATGGTCGGCCGGCTGATAACCCATCACGCATTTGACCAGAGTGCTTTTACCGGCGCCGTTGCCACCCAGCAACGCATGAAATGAGCCTTGCCACAGCCTGAAGGAAACGCCCTCCAGCGCCGGTAATGCCCCGAAGCGTTTGGACAGGCCGATCACTTCGAGCGCTACCGGGCTATGGGAGGAGTCGAAAACCTGTCCGGTTTGTTGGCCGCCTGCCAGGGTGTTCACGTCAGCGCCTCGAGCAGATTGCCGGATGAAGACACCGCGCCGAACACGCCCCCCTGCATCCGGATCATCTTCAGGGCTGCGAGATGGTTGCCGTAATCAGTCGCGCCGCAGCAGTCGCTGACCAGCAGGCACTCGTAACCCCGGTCGTTAGCATCGCGCATCGTGGTATGCACGCAAACGTCGGTGGTAATACCAGTCAAAATAATATTTTCGACGCCGAGTTTACGCAGCAGCAGACCCAGATCGGTTCCATAAAACGAGCCCTTTCCCGGCTTGTCGATGATGGGCTCGCCGTCCAGAGGAACCAGTTCGGGTATGATGTCCCAACCCGGCTCGCCGCGCACCAGAATGCGCCCGCAAGGCCCCGGGTCGCCTATCCCGGCGCCGATCTTCCGGCTGCGCCAGCGTTTGTTGTCAGGCAGGTCGGACAAATCCGGTCGATGACCTTCGCGGGTATGGATGATATGAAAACCCTGTTTCCGGCAGACGTTTAGCACGCGGCGTATCGGCTCAATCGGCGCACGCGTCAGCGACAGGTCGTAGCCCATCTTGTCGACATAGCCGCCCTCGCCGCAAAAATCGGTCTGCATGTCGATGATGATCAGGCAGGTATTTTCCGGCCGTAAATCGCCGTTATAAGGATAAGGGTAAGGATCGCTTTTAACGAATCGAGGCATGTCGTTTCCTCATTTGGTTATCGAAAGTTCACCCGGAATACCGGACAATGTGCGTTCCGGCGAGCAGGTAGCCATCATCAGCAGCAAGGTCAGCACGTAAGGCGCGGCATTGAACAGATAGTAGCCGCCGGTGACGCCGACTGACTGTAGCGCCGGGCCGAGCGCGCCGGCGCCGCCGAACAGCAACGCGGCATACAGGCAACGCATTGGCTGCCAGTGCGCAAAAACAACCAGGGCGACAGCTATCAGCCCCTGGCCGCTGGAAAGGCCTTCGTTCCAACTGCCGGGATAATATAATGACAGAAATGCACCGCCAACGCCGGCCAGAAAGCCGCCGGTCATCGTCGCCACGGCCCGCACGGAGTTGACCGGAAAACCGAGCGCACCGGCGGCATCGCGGCTATCGCCAACCGTGCGCACCATCAGCCCCCAGCGAGTATTGGACAGAAACCAGGACAACAGCGGAGCGATGCCTAAACCAATCACAAACAGCACGTTGATTTCCAGCGCGGAACGCACCTGGGCGCTGCCGCTCCAAGCGCCGAAAGAGATCGCCGGCAGATGCGGCGCAGCCGGTTGGATATAAGGTTTGCCGAAAAAAAACGCGATACCCGCGCCGAACATCATCAACGCAATCCCGACTGCAATGTCGTTCACTTTCGGATAACTGCACAACCAGGCGTGCAGCATGCCGAGCAACATACCGGCAGCGCCTGCCGCCAACACGCCGAGCCAGGGCGAACCGCTCAGATACGAAACCGCATAGGCCGACATCGCGCCAAGCACCAGATTACCCTCGAGCCCGAGATTGATGCGTCCGCTTTTTTCGGTCAAACATTCGCCAAGACTGACGAACAGATACGGCGTACTCGCGCGAATCGCGCCGCCGAGAATGGCCAGCGGCACGCCCCACCAGCCTAAAGCCGAGTCATTCATGCCGCCCTCCTGCTCTCAAACAGCGCCTGTAAGCGCCCGTAATAGGTCTCGCTAAACAATACCATCATAAAGATCATGCCTTGTAGTATTTGCACCGCAGCATCCGGTAAATGGTGTGTGCGCTGCAACAGTCCGGCGCTGGCATTGATGCCGCCTAAAATGAGGGCCACCGGAATCACTGCCAACGGGTTTTGCCGCGCCAAAAATGCCACCAATATCCCGGCATAACCGTAGCCTGCAGCCAGGGTCGCATTAGCAGTGCCGTGAATCGCCGCAACTTCAATGCCGCCAGCCAGTCCTGCCGCGGCGCCGCCAGCAAAACAGGTGATCAGCGTCAAGCGTCCGACCGGCAGCCCGACAATTTTGGCGGCGCGAAGATTGCCGCCAGCGATTCGCACCGCAAAGCCGAACGTCGTTCGAAAAAAAATTACATAGAAAACGATGCATGCCGACAAACCGAACATCAGTCCCCAATGCACGCCGAGACCCGGCATGTCGCCCAGCATGTTGGCATTGCCGATCGGCGGCGTCGATGGCTTGTTCAAACTTTGCGGATCGCGCAACGGGCCGGTCACCAGATGATTCAGCAATGCAATCGCGATATAGTTAAACAGCAAGCTCGCAATCGTTTCGTTGACTCCCCGGTAATATTTCAGCCAGCCGGTCATCGCGATCCAACAGCCGCCGGCGACGATGGCGGCAGCCAGCATCGCCAGGAGCACGAACCACGGCGCAAAACTTCCGCAGACCAAGCCGGTCATCGCGGCAACGAGACCGCCGGCGACCAAAGCGCCTTCGCCGCCGATCACGATCAGTCCCAACTGCGCCGGCAAGGCGGTGCACAAAGCCGTCAACATCAGCGGGGCGGCACGCTCCAGGGTATTGCGCCAGGAAAACAAACTGCCGAACCCGCCCCGGTACATCGTATGAAACACCTCGAAAGGGTCATTGCCGAGGCATGCCAGAAACATGCCGAATAGAAGTAGTGACGCCAACAAAGCACAAATGGGAATCAACAGGTTTTCGAACGCCACGGCGGCGGCCGTCACGAGCGCTTTCATCGTCAAGAACCGGTACTGCCGATCACGCCGGCGACCAGATAATCCATCGATTCCAGTTTGATGTCGGTTTGCGGCAAGGACTGACGGGCAGGAATCACCACATTGCCTTTGTTGTCCTTCAGTTCGCCTTTATAGATGACCATGTCTCCGGCCATGAACTTGGCTTTGGCGGCATTGGCCAGCGCAATCGTTTCCTTGCCGACCGCTGGCCCGTAAGGCGAATTTTTAACAATGCCTTCCTTGAGACCGCCCCTGAGCAAATGCGGAAGCGGTTTGCCTTCTTGCAGCATTTTTACGAAACCGGTGTAAACCATCGGCCAGTTCCATTCAGCGCCGGTCAAATAACCTTTCGGCGCCAACCCTGATTGATCCGCGTGATAGCCGCTCGAATAAATGCCGCGGCGCTCGCAAGTCTCGATGATCACCTTAGGGCTGTCGACGTGCATCGTGATGACATCTATGCCCTGATCGATCAGGCTGTTGGCGGCCTCGGCCTCCTTGACCGGCATCGCCCAGTCGCCGGTGAAAATCACCTGCGTGGTAATCTTCGGATTGACGCTTTGCGCTCCCAGGGTAAACGAATTGATATTGCGCAGCATCTGCGGGATCGGCTTGGCGGCGATGAAACCAAGCTTTCCGGTTTTTGAAGCGCCGCCAGCGACGATGCCGGCTATGTATTGCGCCTCGTCGATATAGCCGAAATAACTGCCTGCATTGGCCGGATGCTTGCCTTCCTGATAAAGGCCGCCCGCATGAAGGAACGCCGTGCCGGGGTATTTGGGCGCCACCGACAGTACATGCGGATCGTAATAACCGAACGAGGTCGGAAAGATCAATTTGGCGCCATCCAGATTGACCATGCTTTCCATCGAATTTTGCACCGCAAGCGTTTCCGGCACATTTTCCTCCTCGATCACCTTGACGCCGGGCATGGCCTTGACCGCATCCGCGCCCAGCGCATGAGCCTGGTTATAGCCGTAATCGGCTTTGGAGCCGACATAAATAAAGCCGACCACCGTATCGCCGCCGGCATGAACCGGCGCACTCATCAACAAAGAAACAAGCAAAATCCGTGACAATATATACAAACGGAGCAGAAAAGAAGGATAGGATGTTGTAGCTGAGATTTTCATGAAATGCCTCGAATTGAATCAAAAATTATTTGCATACCTTGTTGCATACAATATCAAAAGCATGATTAATGCCATCTTTTCTTGTTCGCTTGAGAGCCAGCAATAAAATAAATAACTTCAATTAAAGCAAATATTTATATAATAAGTCAGCATTGCATAATGCTTGAGGGGCCGCGCTTAACGCCACACATTAAGACCCAAGTTAGTGCAAAAAACCATCATTTCGCACGCTGTTTGTGCATTGAAACAGCCATGACGGTGAAGGGAAATCAAAAAAGCTTCCGCCGAAAAATTTGCCGGTTTAAACAATAATCGGCTACATTTAGTCAATGAATCAACCCTCGCCGGGCAGATGGCGGGGCATTAAAAATAATCAGGACATAAAACATGCTTACCGGCGAAATCCGTAGCCAAGTCGACTCAATCTGGAATGCCTTCTGGTCGGGCGGCATCTCGAACCCGCTGGAGGTGATGGAACAAATAACCTATCTGCTGTTCCTGCGCCGTCTGGACGACCTGCATACGCTGGAAGAAAACAAATCCGTCCGCCTCGGCAAACCGATCGAACGCCGGATATTTCCTGAGGGTAACGACAGCAAAGGCCGCGATTTTAACGATCTGCGCTGGTCGCGCTTCAAGAACTTCGCCCCGGCGGAAATGTTCGCTGTGGTTGACGAGCACGTTTTCCCCTTTCTGCGCGGCATGGGCGGCGATGATTCGACCTACGCGCACCACATGAAGGATGCGCGTTTCACCATCCCCACCCCGGCCCTGCTGTCCAAGGTGGTGGACATGCTCGACCATGTGCCGATGGAGGACCGCGACACCAAGGGCGACCTGTACGAGTACATGCTCAGCAAGATCGCCAGCGCCGGGCAGAACGGCCAGTTCCGCACCCCGCGCCACATCATCCGGCTGATGGTCGAGCTGACCGCTCCCAACGCCAAGGATGTCATCTGCGACCCGGCCAGCGGCACCTGCGGCTTCCTGGTCGCGGCCGGGGAATACCTGCGCGAGAAGCGCCCGGAAATCCTGCTTGATGCGACAACCCGCGAGCATTTTCACCACGGCATGTTTCATGGCTACGATTTCGATAACACCATGCTGCGCATCGGCAGCATGAACATGCTGCTGCACGGCGTAGAGAACCCGGACATCCGCTATCAGGATTCGCTGGCGGAGGATCATGCCGGCGACGAAGAGAAATACTCGCTGATCCTCGCCAACCCGCCGTTTGCCGGCTCGCTTGATTACGAGAACACCGCCAAGGATTTGCTGGCCATCGTCAAAACCAAGAAAACCGAACTGCTGTTCCTCGCCCTGTTCCTGCGCCTGTTGAAACCCGGCGGCCGCGCGGCCATCATCGTGCCGGACGGCGTGCTGTTCGGCTCCTCCAAGGCGCACAAGCAACTGCGGCAAATGCTGGTCGAGGAACAGAAGCTGGATGCGGTCATATCCCTGCCGTCCGGGGCCTTCAAGCCCTATGCCGGGGTATCGACGGCCATCCTGATCTTCACCAAGACCAATTCCGGCGGCACCGGTCACGTCTGGTTCTACGACATGCATGCCGACGGCTGGAGCCTTGACGACAAGCGCCAGCCGCTGCTGGCGGAGGAAAAGCTCGGGGTGACGCCTGCCGAAGCCCTGACCGAAGCGGAACACGCGAAGAACAACCTGCCGGACGTGCTGGCCCGCTGGCTTCGACTCCGCTCAGCCCAAGGGCTTGTACCGACCGAAGCCGAAGGGCCTGGACTTCGTTCGTTGAGCGGAGTCGAAACGAATGATGCCGAAACGAGTGAAATTACCCGCCCACGCACCGGACAAAGCTTCTGCGTCCCCAAAACAGAAATTGCCGCCAACGGCTACGACCTGTCCATCAACCGCTACAAGGAAGTGGTGCATGAGGAAGTCGGGCATCTGCCTCCGAAGGATATATTGGCAAAACTGGCGAAGCTGGAAGAAGAGATTCAGGCCGGGATGAAAGAGCTTGAATCAATGCTAAGCTAGAGGGTCAAGGCGCTTGTTTCCAGCCAGGAATCAGAGGTTGTTGTGGGAGCGACGCCCTCGTCGCGACGATGGCGTCGCTCCCACGAAATTTGTAACGACTTCCACACCATGAATATCGATGGGAATAAATTATAATTCATTCAAACCTAACTATTGAGGAAAAACATGCCTTTAATTGCACTGAAAGCCCATTATGACGGTCATGCGGTCATTTTCGACGAACCCTGCGACCTGCCGCCGGAAACTCCGTTGTTGGTAGTCGTCAATCCACAGGGCACACCGGGCCAAACCAGCGATAAAACCAATCGCTCGGCGGCCTTCCAGGCCGCGTTCGGTGCGTTGCGAGGAAAGCTGAGCAGCGCCGATGAATTCATGGCTCGCAAAGCCGAGGTTGGCTTCCACCCTTCGACAGGCTCAGGGCATCGCTCCGCTCAACCAACGGACAACACACAGTCAACGGGTTCACTTCATCTAACAAGTTCTGTTAAGGCACCGAATTCAAAAATAACCGCTCCCTGAGCGGAGTCGAAGGGAGCTTACGCTATGCCCTACATGTACATCCTCGAATGCTCTGACGGCAGCTACTACACAGGCAGAACCTGGGATTTGGAGCGCCGGTTGTGGGAGCACCAGAATGGCTTGGGCGCAAAACATACGGTCAAACACTTACCGATTAAACTGGTTTACTGCGAAGAATGTGAGCGTATCGAAGACGCCTATGCTCGTGAAAAGCAGATTCAGGGTTGGAGCCGCAAGAAAAAACAGGCATTGATGGCAGGTGATACTAATCAGATTCACCTTTTGGCTGAGTGCCGGAATGAGAGCCATAGCCGAAACCTTGGCTTCGACTCCGCTCAGCCAACGGGTCCTAGCTGTACCCTGAGCAAGCCCGACCGTTCTCTGAGCGGAGCCGAAGGGAACATCGACAGCCAACCTACACTTTTAAAACCCGATGAAAAAGCTTGAGGGGATGCTCGAATGAATTTTAAATCATTCCGTAGGGTACGCATCGCGTACCATTTTTCAAGGTTTTGCTATGAATTAGGCCTGCAAAAGGTACGCGATGCGTACCCTACGCGGCTTGAGAGGATGCTTAAGTGACCGTTACATTTTCAAAGCTTGGAAATGTTGCCGAATTCATTAATGGAGCTGCGTTTAAGCCAGAAGATTGGGGTGAAATTGGAAATAAAATTATCCGCATTCAAAATCTCACGGACAAATCCAAACCTTTCAATAGAACAACACGACAAATAAATGAACGCCTTCACGTCCACCCTGGCGACCTTCTGGTTTCTTGGTCTGCTACGTTGGGAGTATTCGAATGGGAAGACCCCGAAGTAGGACTATTAAATCAACACATTTTTAGAGTACTACCTGACACAAACAGGGTCGATAAGCGTTACCTTCGCCATTCTTTAGAATTAGCTTTACTTGATATGCGGAAGCATATGCATGGAGCCACCATGCTTCATGTTAATCGTGGAGAATTTCTATCAACTAAGCTTTATCTTCCTTCGCTCCCCGAACAACGCCGCATCGCCACCATTCTGGACCAAGCCGATGCGCTCAGAGCCAAGCGCCGGGAATCCTTGGCGCAACTGGACAGCCTCACGCAATCCATTTTTGTTGAGATGTTTGGTGACCCAATGACCCCAAATAGTCATTGGCAATCGCAGCCAATCTCAAATTTTGTTGCGGGATTTGAAAGCGGGAAAAGCGTTGCCGCTGAGGATGAAAACGACTCGGCTTCATCTTTCCGTGTGTTGAAAGTTAGCGCGGTCACTTCTTTGGAATATAAACCACAAGAATCCAAAGCTGCTCCGATAGGTTTCACACCCCAACAGTCCTATATTGTTAGGAATGGTGACTTGCTTTTCAGTCGAGCAAATACAACTGACCTGATTGGTGCAACAGCTTATGTAAGCTATACACCGCCAAACTTATTGCTGTCAGACAAACTTTGGCGGTTCGTGTGGCACGAAAAGCCGCGAGCTGAACCCCTTTTTATTAGCTACCTGTTTCGACAGCCAAGGTTCCGGGCAGAAATTGGACGAAGAGCGTCTGGAACCAGCGGTTCAATGAAGAACATCTCGCAGAACAAAGTATTGTCAATTCCTGTTTGCTTACCGCCGCTAGAACTTCAACGGACATTCGCCAATCAAATTAGAAGCATTGAGCAGACTAAGATTGCCTGCAAGGCCTCGGAGGTAGAACTCGACGCCCTCTTCACCTCACTCCAACACCGAGCTTTCCGTGGAGAACTGTAAATGCGCCCATCAATAGCCCTGCAAGCCAACCGCGACGCGATCCGCGAAATCGCCCTGAGCCACCGGGTCAAAAACGTACGGGTTTTCGGCTCGGCGCTGCACGGCGACGACACCGGAGACAGCGGCCTGGATTTACTGGTCGATCCGACGCCGGAAACTACGCTTATGGATATTTCCAAGATTCAGGGCTTGCAAGACTATCCAAACATCCGAAATGGCGCGCATGGCACGCCCTACACATGATTTTGACCTTTTGCAGGTGGTTATTTTTATATCTGGAAGGCGAAAAAAACATGTTTTTTACTCCAAATCATTCTTTCACAAGCTCACCGACGTTACCGCCTCCAAACGGCATGACGATGTCCCGATAAACGAAACAGCCCTCTCAAGCTGTTGTCTTTGCGGTGATTGGCTATAATGCCCTGACCACAACTTTTAGGAACCCGTTCATGCGACCTTCTGAAGCCTTGCAAACCCACCGCGACGCCATCCGCGAAATCGCCCTGCGCCACCGAGTCACCAATGTCCGTGTCTTTGGCTCGGTGCTGTACGGCGAGGATACCGAGGACAGCGATCTGGATATTCTGGTCGAGCCGACCGAGGACACCACGATGATGGACATTGGCGCAATTCAATACGAACTCACAGAGTTGCTGGGCATATCTGTGGACGTACTGACCCCGCGGGCGTTACCCGAAAGCTTCCGTCATCGAGTCTTGGCTGATGCGGCGCCGGTATGACTAAATCGGATATTCAGCGCCTGGTGGTGTATCTCGGCCATATTCTGGATGCCATAGAACGATGCCATGAATAGGTTGAAGACATGGATGAGGTGGCATTCTTACAGGATAGGAAAACACAGGATGCAGTCATCCGCACCCTGGAGGTAATCGGTGAAGCTTCCAATAACGTCAGAAAGCATTATCCCGAGTTTGTGCAACAGCATCCTGAAGTGCCCTTCGGTTCTGCCTATGGAATGCGTAACGCTCTATCAGACGGCTATTTCGATGTGGATTCCGAGCTGATCTGGAAAACCATCCACGAAGATTTGCCGGAACTGTATGACCGACTGAACCAGTTACTTTCATCCATGGAATGAGCGCCAAATGACCTCTCCCCACTTCCAGTTCCTTGAAACCGAATGGCCCATGCTGTTTGAGGCCGCCGTCAAAGCGGAAAGCATGGCGAACACCGATGCTCGAACATCCTGCTTCTATGCCCGGCGCACGCTGGAAATGGCCGTGGCGTGGCTGTACAAATACGACCCGGCGCTTAAACCGCCGTATCAGGACCACTTGAGCGCCCTAATCCACGAACCTACTTTCAGGCAGGTCGTAGGCGAGGCGCTGTTCACCAAAGCCAGGCTGATCAAGGACCTGGGCAATCTGGCGGCGCACAGCGCCCGGAAAATAGCCGCTGCCGACGCATTGACCGCAACCCGCGAGCTGTTCCATGTCTGCTACTGGCTGGCCCGGACTTATGGCCAGAAATCGCGCCCCGATCCTGGCCTGCGCTTTGCTCCGGGTTTGTTGCCCAAGGCCTCCGCCGTGCCGCCGCAAACGCTCGATCAACTGAAAAAGCTGGAAGCTGAGCTCCACGAGCGCGATGAAAAGCTCTCCGTATTGCTGGCAGGCAAAGCCGCGCTCGACGAAGAACTGAAAAAGCTGCGCGAGGAATTCGCAGCCGCTAGGAAAGCCAACTCCGCACAGCCCGACTCTCACGATTATTCCGAAGCCGAAACACGCGGCTACTTTATCGATCTGCTGCTGAAGGAAGCCGGCTGGGAGTTGAGCGAGAAGAATTTTGAAATCGAAGTGAGCGGCATGCCCAACAAACTGGGCAAAGGCTATGTCGATTACGTGCTGTGGGGCGATGACGGCAAGCCGCTGGCGCTGATTGAAGCCAAGCGCACACGAAAGGATGCCAAGATCGGGCAGCAGCAGGCCAAGCTCTATGCCGACTGCCTTACAGCCCAATACGGCCAGCGCCCGGTGATTTTCTATTCCAATGGCTACGAGCACTGGCTATGGGATGACGCCAGCTATCCGCCCCGGGCCGTTCAGGGCTTCTTCAAGAAACCGGAACTGGAACTGCTGATTCAGCGCCGCAGCAGCCGCAAGAAGCTGGCGGATGCCGTGATCAACGAAGACATCATCGAACGCTATTACCAGACCCGCGCCGTGCGCCGGATAGCCTCAACCTTCGAGGCGGATAATCAGCGCAAGGCGCTGGTGGTAATGGCTACCGGCGCAGGCAAAACGCGCACCGTGATTGCGCTGGCAGACGTGCTGATGCGCTGCAACTGGGCCAAGCGGATACTGTTCCTCGCGGATCGCGTGGCGCTGGTCAATCAGGCCGTGAATGCCTTCAAAAAGCATCTGCCGGATTCATCACCGGTCAATCTGGTTACGGAGAAGAATACCGAAGGCCGGGTGTTCGTTTCCACTTACCCGACCATGATGGGGTTGATTGATGAGACTTTCGACGGCCAGCGCCGTTTTGGCTCCGGGCATTTCGACCTGATTATCATCGATGAGGCGCACCGCTCGGTTTATCAGAAATACCGCGCCATCTTCGACTACTTCGACTCGCTGCTGGTCGGCCTGACCGCGACGCCGAAGGATGAAATCGACCGCAATACTTACGGGCTGTTTGACCTGGAAACCGGCGTGCCCACCGATGCCTACGCCCTGGATGAGGCCGTTGCCGACAGGCATCTGGTGCCGCCCAAGGCCATCTCTGTTCCCCTCAAATTTCAGCGCGAGGGCATCAAGTACGACGACCTGAGCGAGGATGAAAAAGAGCAGTGGGATGCGCTGGAATGGAATGAAGACGGCGCCACGCCGGATTCCGTCGATGCCGCCGCGCTGAACAAATGGCTGTTCAACACCGATACCGTGGACAAGGCGCTGGCGCATTTGATGACCCATGGGCTGAAGGTGGCTGGCGGCGACCGGCTGGGCAAGACTATCATCTTTGCCAAGAACAACGCCCATGCCGGCTTCATTGCCGAGCGCTTCAACGTCAATTACCCGCACTACAAGGGCCTTTTCGCCCGGACGATAACTTACAAAACCGAATACGCGCAGAGCCTGATTGATGATTTTTCCAATAAGGACAAGATGCCGCATATCGCCATCTCGGTGGACATGCTGGATACCGGCATTGACGTGCCGGAAGCGGTCAATCTGGTGTTTTTCAAGATTGTCCGCTCGAAAACCAAGTTCTGGCAGATGCTGGGACGCGGGCCACGCCTGTGCTTAAACTTGTTCGGGCCGGGAAAGGACAAAGAGTTTTTCTATATCTTCGACTACTGCCAGAACCTGGAATTTTTCAGCCAGAACCCGGAGTTTTCCGACGGTTCGGCCAGCGAACCGCTCAGTGCCCGGCTATTCAAGGCGCGGCTGGAGATGATTGCGGAGTTGGACCAAAAAATTGAAGCCGGCCGACGCGTCTCTGAACGGGCTGATTACACGCTTAACGAAGCACAGTTGCGGACGGAACTGGCTGGCTTTCTGCATCAACGCGTGGCCGCCATGAACCTCGACAATTTTGTCGTCCGGTCGAAACGCAAATCAGTGCAGAAATATGCCAAGCCTGATGCGTGGCAAAATCTGGGGCGCGACGATTTCAACGAGCTAGCACAGAACCTTGCCGGATTGCCGACGGAACTCGTGGACGAGGACGAAGAAGCCAAACGCTTCGATATGCTGATACTCAGCATTCAGCTTGCCATTCTTCAAGCCCGGCCTGATTTCAACAGCCCGCGCGAAAGAACTCAGGCGATTGCCAGCGCCCTGGAAGAACAGGAGGCCATTCCGGCCATCAAGGTGGAAATGCAATTGATACAGGCGATTGCGGGCGAAGAATGGTGGCAGGATGTGACAGTTTCAATGCTGGAAATCGCGCGGAAAAAGCTGCGGGCATTGGTAAAGCTGATCGAGAAAGGCAAGAAGATCGTTGTCTATACCGATTTCGAGGATGAACTCGGCGATGCAACGCCGATTGACCTGCCTCAGATCGGCGCCGGAATGGACCTGGCAAAGTTCAGGGATAAAGCACGGCAGTTCCTCAAGGCGCATGAAAGCCATGTTGCTCTGCAACGCCTGCGCCGCAATCAGCCCCTCACCCCGCCGGACATTACCGAACTGGAGCGCATGCTGATCGATGCTGGCGGATCGCCGGAACTCATCAACGAAGCCAGGGAGCAAAACCATGGCTTAGGACTCTTCATCCGTTCGCTGGCAGGGCTTGACAGAGAGACCGCAAAGCAAGCCTTCAGCGAGTTCATCAGCGGCACCACTGCCACGCCGAACCAGATTGAATTCATCAACCTTATCGTGGAGCACCTCACTGAAAACGGCGTGATGGAGCCTGACAGGCTGTATGAGTCGCCATTCACAGATATCAGTCCGCAGGGGCCGGAAGGTGTATTTCCTTCCGCCAAGGTTGACCGGGTCATTCAAACGCTGGTGGAAATCCGGCAAAGGGCTGCTGCGTAGGGGGGCAAATTTATCCGCCTTTTATCATTGCGCGCCACAGGGCGAATAAATTCGCCCCTACATCTTGGCTACATCGTGACATAGCAAACGGGGAAAACCCTCATTGCAGGCAGTGATGCTCTGTGTGGAAATGATTTATTAACGGGCTGCTGGCAGCACCAGATTAACTCCCGAAAAAAATTAGCATGGATTTATTTGGCAATGGTTTAAACCAATATCTGCTCCTGCAACACCTTGATTTCGTCCCTGATTCTTGCCGCTTGCTCAAATTCCAGATTTTTCGCATAGCGGTACATATCATCTTCCAGCTGCTTGAGCTTTTTACCCAGTTGCTTGGGCGTCATCACTTTATAGTCCGCCGTGTATTCCGCAACTTTGCTGATTTTTTTGTCCCCGGCAGGAAGGCCCGAGCCGGGAATCGATAGCTGAAGAATATCGGTTACCGATTTATAAATGGTTGCCGGTTCAATATGATGGTCAATATTAAACTGGCGCTGTTTTTCGCGGCGGCGTCCGGTTTCATCAATCGCCTGCTGCATGGACCGGGTAATCCGGTCGCCGTACAAGATCGCTTTACCGTTAATATTTCTTGCGGCCCGACCAATCGTCTGCACCAGGGACACCACGGACCGCAGAAAACCTTCCTTGTCGGCATCCAGTATGGCGACCAGGGAAACTTCGGGTATATCCAGGCCTTCGCGCAACAGGTTGATGCCGACCAGCACATCGAACTGCCCCAACCGCAAATCCCGGATAATCTCGACTCTTTCCACGGTATCAATATCGGAATGCAAATAACGCACACGGACGCCATGCTCCAGCAAATATTCCGTTAAATCCTCCGCCATTCTTTTGGTTAATGTGGTCACCAGCACGCGCTCCTTTACGCTGACCCGCAGATTGATTTCCGATAATAAATCATCAACCTGCGTGGTTGCCGGCCGCACTTCGACAACAGGATCAAGCAAGCCGGTGGGCCTGACGACCTGCTCGGCAAATACCCCCGAATGCTCTTTTTCATAGGGACCCGGCGTTGCCGAGATATAAATCCGTTGCGGCGATTTCGCCTCAAATTCAGCGAAGGTTAAAGGCCGGTTGTCCAGTGCTGAAGGCAATCTGAAGCCATATTCCACCAGTGTTTCCTTGCGCGAGCGGTCGCCTTTGTACATTGCGCCAATCTGCGGCACGGTGACGTGGCTTTCATCAATAATAACCAGCGCATCACCCGGCAAATAATCAAACATGGTCGGAGGAGCCTCCCCTGCTCCTCTGCCCGACAAAAAGCGCGAGTAGTTTTCAATGCCGGAGCAATACCCCACCTCCAGTATCATTTCAATGTCAAACAGCGTCCGTTGCTCCAGCCGTTGGGCTTCTACCAGCTTGTTTAATGAATGCAACAGCTTAAGACGCTCCTTAAGCTCGATCTTGATGGCGTCAACCGCCGACAACAATTGCTCGCGAGGCGTAACGTAATGGCTCTTGGGATAAACGGTATAGCGCGCCAGCCGCCGGATTATTTCACCGGTCAGCGGATCGAATAATGACAAACGCTCCACTTCATCATCAAACAGCTCGACTCTTAACGCTTCGCTGTCCGACTCGGCAGGGAAAATATCGATGACCTCGCCGCGCACCCGGTAAGTGGCCCTGCGCAATTCCAGGTCATTACGCGTATATTGCATTTCCGCCAAGCGGCGCAGAATAGCGCGTTGATTAATCAGGTCGCCCTTTACCAGATGCAAGACCATTTTGAAGTAGGATTCCGGTTCGCCCAAGCCATAAATAGCCGAAACCGTTGCGACTACAATTGAATCCTCCCGCTCTATCAAAGCCTTGGTCGCTGATAAGCGCATTTGTTCGATATGCTCGTTAATCGCGGCATCCTTATCAATAAAGGTATCGGATGCCGGAACGTAGGCTTCCGGCTGATAGTAGTCATAATACGAGACAAAATACTCGACGCTGTTTTCCGGAAAGAACTCCTTCATCTCGCCATATAACTGAGCCGCCAGGGTTTTATTAGGCGCCATGATCATCGCCGGACGCTGCACTTCATTGATGACATTGGCAATGGTAAACGTCTTTCCCGAACCGGTCACTCCAAGTAAAGTCTGATGCACTTCACCATCATTCAGGCCCTCAACCAATGCTTTTATGGCGCTAGGCTGATCGCCTGCCGGTTTAAACCGGCTGTGGATTTTAAATTCTTTTTTCACTTAAATTTCTCAATGGTGAAGCCCTCTCTTCTTGTGAGCGAGATTGCCCGGTATGAAGGGGCTATTCCCCCCAAACCAACCCATTCTCTTTGGAGAGGAAGACTTTTGGCGCGACTATTTAATACTGTACTATTAGCAAGGCAATATACATAGCGTATAATTGCCGTCATTTAACACCCACATTTTACACGGCGGAACATGAGCATCACACTTTCTAACAGAGTACAGGCAGTTAAACCCTCACCTACCCTGGCGATTACCGCCAGAGCCGCTCAAATGCGCGCAGCGGGCAAGGATATTATAGGCCTTGGCGCAGGCGAACCCGACTTTGATACGCCAGACCATATCAAAGCCGCCGCTGTTAAGGCTATGGATAGCGGTTTCACAAAATACACTGCGGTAGACGGCACTGCAAGCCTGAAAAAAGCCATTATCGCCAAATTTAAAAATGACAATGGCCTTGACTACCAGCCCAAACAGATTCTAGTCTCCTGCGGCGGCAAACAAAGCTCTTACAATCTGACCCAGGCGATGATTAACCCCGGCGATGAAGTGATCATTCCGGCGCCATTCTGGGTTTCTTATCCTGACATGGTGTTATTGGCTGATGGCGTACCGGTTATTATTGAAACCACGCAGGCGCAACATTTTAAAATTTCACCTGAGCAGTTACGCGCTGCGATTACCGGTAAAACCCGGTTAATCTTTATTAACAGCCCGTCCAATCCATCGGGCGTCGCCTATACCCTGGAAGAACTGAAAGCCCTGGGTGACGTGCTTGCCGATTTCCCGGACATTATTATTGCCACCGACGATATGTATGAGCATATCCTTTGGAATCAAGGCTCGTTCGTTAACATTTTAAACGCGCATCCCGGATTTTATGACCGCACGGTGGTGATGAACGGCGTGTCGAAGGCCTATTCGATGACCGGATGGCGTATCGGTTATGCTGCGGGCCCTGCCGATCTGATTGAGGCCATGTGCACTATCCAGTCGCAAAGCACATCCAATCCAACGTCGATTTCCCAGTACGCCGCCGAAGCCGCTTTAACGGGCGATCAAAGCTTTATAAACCACATGTGCGTTGAATTTAAAAAGCGCCATGATTATGTGGTTGCCGAACTCAATAGCATTGACGGCGTGGAATGCCTGGAGACTGACGGCACTTTTTATGTCTTCCCCAATGTTGAAAAACTGATTGCAAGACTGGATGGCATTAACAACGATTTGGAGTTTTCGGATTATTTAATCGAAAAAGCCGGGGTTGCGCTGGTGCCCGGTTCCGCATTCGGTTCCGAAGGACATATCCGGATTTCGATTGCCACCAGCATGGCTAATCTGCAAAACGCTTTGCAGCGGATCAAGAAGGCGATTTAAATTATCCTATTGGATGATGCTGTTCCAATCCAATATTTGTCGCACCAATGTGCTGGGTTGCAAAATGCTGCAACCCAGCCTCGACTGGCTGACTCCATTGCCTTTGCGATAGAAGCCGCGGCGAACCAGCTGCGCATCACATCCTGATTCAGCGGCGCTACAACGTGCGGTTGAAGTATTGGACGGCAAAGCTGAAATGAGGCTTGGTGTTTTTGGCCGCCATTTTCCACCTGTTATGATTTCGTAAAGCGATTAACCTTGCCGTTTACGATAATT
Source organism: Methylobacter sp. KS41 (assembly GCA_002862125.1). Classification (GTDB taxonomy): domain Bacteria; phylum Pseudomonadota; class Gammaproteobacteria; order Methylococcales; family Methylomonadaceae; genus Methylobacter_C. The sequence continues at coordinate 297,679 of PHSP01000001.1, forward strand.
TGATTTGTTCATTCCCGAAGCCTGCTTTCGCCCTGGAGAAAAGACAATGAGCACTGCGGAAAATTTACAACATAAATATACCTATGCTGATTATGCCCAATGGTCTGGAGATGAGCGTTGGGAACTGATTGACGGCGCGGCTTATGCGATGACAGGCCCCTTGCGAATCCATCAGGAAGTCGTATCGGAATTGGGCAGACAGATCGGGAATTTCCTGCAAGGCAAGCCGTGTAGAGTTTATGTCGCACCTTTTGACGTACGCATGCCGCGCGAAGATGAAGACGATTCCAAGGTGGAAACCGTGGTGCAGCCTGACTTAAGCATCATCTGCGACAAATCCAAGCTGGACAAGCTGGGTTGCCGGGGTGCGCCGGATTGGATTGTTGAAGTGCTTTCCCCTTCCACCGCGCTGAAGGACATGAATACCAAACGCAGTCTTTACGAACAGCATGGAGTGCAGGAATACTGGATAATCCACGCGGAAGACCGGTGGCTTATGGTGTATACGCTGGATGCACAAAGGAAATACGGACAGCCCGGTGTGTTCGGCATGGACGAACCCACTGCTGTGCAACGGCTCCCCGATCTTAGTATTGACTGGTCATTTATGATTGAAATTTAAGCCCCAAAGGGCTTATTCACCATCAGGCAATCTGCCACTGCTACGTTAAACTGTTGTCTGCGTTTTGCGTTTATCGGCGGTTTACTAACGCAAAACCATCTTAAGCGGGTTAGCTAAAGTTGTTCTTTTTAATCCATGAGAGTATGCTTATTTCCGTGTAATTGGCGCTCAAACTTTACTACCTTAATCTTCAAAACACAGGCATGCCGGTGCCATTGCATGAGCTTTCAGTAAACCCCCATCAATCATTTGGAGCGAATACCATGAGCAAAGAACAAAAAAGCAATAAAGAAGACAAGAAAAAGCCAGCTATGAGTCCTAAAGAAAAGAAAGCTGCGAAGAAGTCTAAAAAAGATTCCAAGATTTAATCAAGATATCTTGAGCTTGCTGGCTGGGCAAGCCTTTTTGCCCGCCGTTTACAACATCTCATCAACGTGGCGATAAGCCCTCAAGGGCGGGCTTGATGTTTATCGCCGGGATTCCCATGACTCAATAGAACAGCAGATTTCGAGCTAGCCAACCACAGTTCATTTGCGGCTACCGGTTGTTACACACCTCGCATCAGTTTAAAAGCGGTTGATTTACACCTTTTGGAATGAACCAAATATTGCAAGCGCCCTCTAATTTGATGAACTGTATATGTTTGTTTTTATTGGCCTATAGATTGCTTGACAGATTATAGAATCATCTTTCAGTTAAATATCTTTCAACAATCCTTGACTTATAACGGCTATGGAAACAAGGTTAAACGAAAATAAAAAGCTAAAGTTGAAACCAATGCCAATGATTGGAACGTGAAAATCCAGGCAATAAATGAAGAAAAACGAACTCTTTAGCGGCGTCCTTAAGCAGGAACCAATGTCTTATCTTGCAAAACAGCTTAACGTAAACTATCCATTACCTGAGCATGAAAAGAAGGAGCCGCTCACTTGATCTTTTTTCTTTACACACCACTATTTTAAGGAGCCATCCATGAAAAACACAATCAAACTATCCATGCTTACCCTTGCCATCCCATGCCTGTTGACAGCCCGTATCGTAATGGCTGAACCATCGGATACCGCCGTTGACAAACCAAAACCGGCCAGCGTGGAGCCGAAAAAATGCGATCACCGGGAAGGAAAAGAAAAGCGCCTGGAAGCGCTCAAAACCGATCTCAAGCTCGATGCCGCCCAAGAGGCTGCCTGGACTGAATGGGCCGGCAAGATCAAGGGAAATAATAAGGACCGGGAGGAAAATCGTAAAATGGTCGAGTCGTGGGCCAGTTTGCCTGTGCCTGATCGCATGGAAAAAATGCTGGCTTTTTCCAAGGAACATATCGCCAGGCAGGAAGAGCTCCTCGCCGCCACCAAGACTTTCTATGCCACGCTTTCACCTGAGCAGCGCAAGACCTTCGACAAAGAGTTCGATTTTGAGCATCATGGCAGTCCTGGCAAACACTGGAAGAAGTAATTGCGTTACACATGACTGGAGGCCATAAGTTGTCAGTTGTTCAAGCATATAAAAGCTCGCCCATGCCGCAAGGCTTCGTAATTTAAAGTTTTATGAGAAAACCATCCTGCCCTCATTTAAAACTAAAAACGGGCTGATTTGTCTATTTGTGCAAAATAGCCCATTATTTTTTCCGGCGTTTTTTCGCCGGAATCGTTTTTTAAAGAGTCCCGCCAATCCGGGATGGAGACAGCAATGAAACAGATTACAGCGGCATGTTTATTCATCGTTCTGATTGGATCGATAACCAGCGCCTCTGCATGGGCGCATGGAGGAGGTCATTATGGCGGCGGCTGGGGCGGACGCTACGGAGGCGGTTGGGGGGGACATTATGGGGGAGGCTGGGGAGGACACCATGGCGGCTGGGGTTATGGACGAGGCGGCTATGGCTACGGCTTTGGCGGGCTAGGATTCGGACTCGGTCTGGGTTATGGCCTGGGCTACTATGGCGGGGCTTACTATCCTCCCTATTACCCCTATCCACCGGCCGTGATCACCGCACCGGCAACACCGCCGGTCTACATCCAGCAATCCCCGCCAGTTGCTCAACAATATCCAAATGGTTACTGGTATTACTGCACCAACCCCGAAGGTTATTATCCTTATATCAAGGAATGCCCAAACGGTTGGCAACAAGTTAATCCGGTCCCGACTTCACCCCGTTAAGGAATTCCAGGATGCCGCGTTTTTCCATTTTGTCAGTTATATTGGCCCTAACCGGCTGCGCCAGCTTGCCCAACGGACCCAGTGTCATGGTGTTACCCGGCACCGGTATGTCTTTCGAACAGTTTCGTAATGACGATGCTATTTGTCAGCAATTCGCTTTTTTCCAGGTTGGCGGCACTACAGCTAATCAAGCAGCCATGAACAGCGGAGTTGTCAGCGCTGCAGCCGGTACTGGACTTGGAGCGGCAGCCGGCGCTGCAATCGGTGGAGGAAGCGGCGCAGCCATCGGAGCAGGCAGCGGCTTGGTGGCCGGCAGCATGATTGGTACAGGCGCTGCGGGCAGTTCCATGTACGAGGTGCAACAGCGCTACGATGTTGCTTACATCCAATGCATGTATGCCAAAGGCCATCAGATTCCGGTATCCGGACAGTTCTCGGGCGCAATAGCGCCCCTGCGGACTCCAACTACATCCTCGAATATTCCGCCGCCTCCGGCCGGGTCACCGCCGCCACCGCCCAGCTCGACTCCATCGGCGCCTCTAAAATAACAGCACAAGCCATCGTCAAGATTACCAACAAGCCCGTGCTTACAGATGGAACACCAATGCCTGCGTCATTGCCCTTTATCGTTATCCTTTCAAGAGCTTCACTCCCGGAAATGCAATGTTTTAACCATTCTCGAATAAGGACGGATTGCCGGAGACCTGGTTACCGGCATCCGCTTTAGCGATACGCATTGGTTACCTCTTCAAGTTTGACATTAATAAATTCATGGCCTGGATTAAAAATCGCCTATCATATTGCAGCAGCGACCAGACCGTTCACCACGAGCCGTTCAATTTATGAGGGTTTTATGAAGCATTTAGTATTATTTGTGTTTTCCATAGCGTTCATAAGCTGTGGGCATAAAGCGTCTGCACGCATGCCAATTAAAGCTCCTCAGCAAACAGGGTTGCAATGCACTGCATTCAGCCCTTATGTAGGCAAGCTTACCCCCAATTATGGAGCTCACCCCTCCAAAGAATTAATCAATGAGCTACTGGATAAATTAGTTAAACAAACCCCTTTTCGTTGCATCATGACTTACGGTGTTTTGAACGGTCTGGACAATATTTTTCCCGCTGCAAAAGCGCGGCATCTTAAAGTCATTGCAATTCTCTGGCTTGATGATGATCCGGCTGTCAATTCACAATCCATAGCAAAAGGAATTGAAGTGGCTAAGTCTTTCCCGAATACCATTATAAAACTAAGCTGCGGTTCCGAAGTAAGAACCCGCCACGGCAATGCATTTGATGGTGAAATTACCCGCTGTATCGATGCTTTGCGCAAAGCGGGTGTAACACAACCTATAACTACCATTGATATTTGGTGGGAGTGGTGCAACAGATCCTTGACCTGTGCGCAGACCAGTTTTGCGTCGCAGGTTGATTGGATAGGCGCCAATATTTATCCCTGGTGGGATAACAAGTTTTCCGGAATCCATACCTGTACCCCGGCAGATAAAGCGGCTGACTTTCATATAGCCCGGCTTGAAGAGATCCGCCGGACTTATCCTGGAAAAGAAGTTGTCGTGACCGAATTCGGCTGGCCGAATGGTCCGGAAAACGGGACTGAAATCAACATTAACACCGGACAACATTGCGGGATCGCAAATAAAAAAAACCAGAAGCTGGTCATTGAATCGACATTTAAAAAACTGGCTAAAAAGCTTTGGACAGGGGTGGCATTTGAGGCGTTCTCGGAAAACTGGAAACCGGTAAAAGAAGGCGGCTCCGGCAGTTATTGGGGAATTTGCCAGGGAGACCCCCCGTATGATTGCGCCAAAGGTCTAAGAATTCACTAATCAAACGGCATGATTATGCCGGATTTAATTAAATACCCGTTTAATCAACGCGCCTCGTTTGATAGAATACCGCTCCCCGGTCATACTGAAAATTGACTGCATTTGTTACTGTATTGCCACTAGGCTATTTTATACGCTATAAATTTTGATTATGCGCCCACCCTGCTCTATTCTCCCTGACTTGTAGATTTTTATATTTATTGACCTAAAATATCTGCAACCTGCTGTACTCGTAAAATACCCCAGTAAAACATTCAGGATCGTTGACCCGATATCCAGGGGGAATAACTAAAACTTACTATGTGAATGATTAATCACACCATCCATAACCTACTTGAGACCGCCCTTTTTAAATGAATACTTTGAAATCGATACTGCTTATTTTGATGCCTATCTGGTTATTGTCAGCGCCGGTATCCGGGTATGGACAACATGCCGCGATATTGATTGACGCCGATAACGGCAGTGTATTGCACGAAGTAAACGCAACCCATTCATGGTATCCGGCTTCGCTCACTAAAGTTATGACCCTCTACATGACATTTGACGCCTTAAAATCGGGTCAAATTCATCTTTACGATACATTAAGGACCTCTTACCACGCTTCACGCCAACCCAATAGCAAGCTGGGCTTAAGACAAGGAGAAACGTTAACCGTTCAAGACGCGGTTTTAGCCGTTATCACCCGCTCTGCTAATGATGCCGCTGTCGTTCTGGCCGAACATCTGGGCGGCACTGAAGAAAGCTTCGCGGTTAAAATGACCACCAAGGCGCACGATCTGGGTATGTACGACTCCCACTTCATGAATGCAACCGGCCTTCCTCACCAGTGGCAAGTAACTACTCCCCGTGATCTGGCCATACTTGCATGGAAAGTACAACGCAATTTTCCCGAATATTACCCGTTTTTTTCTGCACATAACTTCAATTACAAAGGCCGGGAACTGCGCGGCATCAATAAATTTACCGCCAGCTACCCAGGCGCAGAGGGCATGAAAACCGGTTTCACATGCGGATCCGGCTACAATCTTATTTCCGTAGCCAGTCAAAATGGCAAGCGACTGATCGGCGTAATAATGGGAGGCATGACCAGTGCGGAACGTTATCATTTAATGATTAACATGATGAATGACGGTTTTGCCAACAGCTCTATCCCTTATTCTTCCAAAAATATTACTACCATGACAAGCACTTCAGCAGGGACGCCGCCCTATCAGCTCGGCTGCGGTAATTTGGCACACACCACTATCGGCGCGAACGATACGGATAACGATAAGCCCAAGTTTACCAGCACAAGTAAACATACCGGCAGGAACCTGCACGCAAAAAAGCACAAGAGTGTTAAAAGCACCAAATCTGTCAATAAGGGCAAATCGCTCAAAAAAACAAAACCAGCCGCCAAGAAGAAGCCCGCTAGCAAAGCCAAGCCGTCCAGCAAGAGCGCTAACAAAGCCAAATCCAGCAAAACCCGTTATCATCACTCATAGAACCGGATTGGCTTGACAACTCCTTCATCCATGGAATGTACTGTAAACTGCTGCCGGCCAAAGAGAACGCTAAGAAAAGAAAACAATACATAATCAGGTACTTGCCTGTAATAGCTGCTTTGGCCCGTGTAGATTAAGCCGATCTCTGGCACCTTGGTTAAAGATAAAACTTACGCTGAGAAAATTTTATATTATTCAATAAGTTGAATAGTTTTTTCTGAGTAATTACCTTGAAGGAGCACGACCTTCCAGACAGATTGCCAAAGCTGATCTCATAATTAAAAGGGTCATCATGACCGGAAACAACATGAAATGTTGCTGAAATTCCAAACTGGCTAAAACAATAGACATTAAAACCCAAGGCTGGATTACATTTCTTTTAGAATAAGACTGCATGATGCGAAAGCTTTCATTATCAATTTTATGCCGCTGGCCGATAAAAAATAAGGAAACAAAAGCCGTGAAAAGAGAGAAATAGAGCGGGTAGAAAAAAAATATAGGTGAATCATCCTTAAAAACCGGCTTCCAATAAGCAAACCATACTAACAGGACGCTGCTGGAAAAAATATCATACCAGATTATGGCGGACAATATTTTGAACATGCTTCCAAGAATACTGATAATGGCCAAGGCTAAACTGATGTAAATCAATAACGGCATTTCCAGTTTGCTTTGTAATGAACCGGCATTTTGTACTATAAAAGATAGGGCAAGACTAAGAGCAATAAAAAATGGCATGGCAATCAGTTAAAATCAATTGACGAAATAAAAAAATAGCCTTTTCCGGCCGGGTTTGTGTTATCAATCACAAATTGATTTTTATCGTTAATCTGCATATAAACACTAAAACTTAACAGATAGCATAAACATTATACACAAGCCTATGCATCGAAATTATGGATTAACCTGTTAGGGGCTTTATTGTTTAATTTGCGCTATCAAATTAACATAAAAATCAATAAATGCTAAACTTGCACTTTTACTTAAAAATAATTCATTTCAGGGCAGCCAAGATAAAGACAAGAGATATTCCGTTAAGCTTTTACTTATCCTGGTAATTGACGGCGGCTGACTTCTGCCAAAGATAAAAAATAAATTCAATAGATATAAGCGTTTGCTAATATTTAAATATTGCAGTGTGTTTTATGGTAAAACTGTAAATCAAGGCGCTGATACGGCCACTATGACCTGTCGCGAAATATGCATCCGGCTAAAACAGAGCAGGAAATTATAGGTGTCCCGCACGCACGCTTGGCATAATACCCAAGAAAAAATATTTCCAAATCACCGCAGCTTTTTGTTGATTTTCAAGGCCAATAAAATGCATAGTGATAGCAATATGGCTACTTTTTACAGCACTATAGCAAACAAGAGAACCTGAAATTCGGGCCTATTTTTCGTACGAACTTGCCTAAGGCAACGCTTTTATACTAAAAGCGCTAACAAACCAGGAGAAGATTAAACATGAGTATGCACAAACCCACCATCCATAAACCTCTCTTATTGAGTAGCCTGGTCATCTCCATTACGCTAGCAGGTTGTGCAACAACAGCGACAACTGATCGTAACGAGGAAGACCCATGGGCGGGCTGGAACCGGGGCACTCAGAAATTTAACGATCATCTCGACAAGGCAGTCTTAAAACCACTGGCTAAAGGCTATCAATGGATAACACCCGAAATTGTTCATCGAGGCATAACCAATTTTTTTAGCAATATTAATGATATCGGCGTTACCATCAACGATCTGCTGCAGTTTAAACTCACGCAAAGCGGCATGGATGGAAGCCGCTTTCTGATTAACACTACGGCTGGCGTTGCGGGTTTTATTGATGTCGCATCGTTAATCGAATTACCCAAGCATAATGAGGACTTCGGACAGACCCTGGGATTATGGGGAGTTCCGTCAGGCAATTATCTGGTGTTGCCGTTCTTTGGACCCAGCTCGCCCAGAGATACCTTTGGTTTGGTGGGTGATGCGCTGTTTAATCCGCTGACTTATGTTTCCATATTCGGCGGAGCAGCCGTCAATGCTGCAACTGCGGGGGCCAGAGCGATTGATGTCACAGACAAGCGAGCGAATTTAATGCCGACTGAAAAAATCGTTGACGAAGCAGCTGTCGATCGTTATGACTTTATTAAAAACTCTTATGAGCAGCATCGCGATTATCTTATCCATGACGGCAATCTTCCTGATGATACCGATCCCGACTTGTTTGACGAGAGCTCTGAAATAAATGATACCGGCACTAATGGGAAAGGCAGTACAAAACCGGCATTCCCTGATAAAGACTCCGGTAACATCAATAAACCAGCCGCTACGAAATCCCCCTCTACCGGTAAAAAACCTGAACACATCCTGGAATTATCTGAACCCAAATAAAATTTAACAGGTCATGAATATTACCTTATCCTTAAAGCTGGCGCGAAATAGAAAAGACACGCCCTAACGCCGGCCGGTTAAGGTAATTCGAGCATCAACCAATCGGCATCGAATTTCGCTGCGCTCCACTCATTATTGATTTATTCTGCATTTTTTAAGCTTCATTTCAGTTTTATGCGATAAGCTATCTAAACACACAAAGATGAGAGTGAAAAATGAAATCACAAGAATTAGTTAAAGTGTGGGATCTCCCGCTTAGAATTTTTCACTGGTTGCTGGTTGCTGGATTCCTGGTCGCTTACCTGACTGAAGATGATTTATTAACAGTCCATGTCTGGGCTGGTTATCTGGTATTCGGTTTACTGCTATTCAGATTGGTTTGGGGATTTATAGGCAATGACTATGCGCGATTCTCAAATTTTATATGTTCCCCTGTCAAGTCGGCTGCCTATTTTAAAGATCTTATCGCCTTAAACACTAAACGTTATCTAGGCCATAACCCGGCTGGCGCAGCCATGATTGTATTTTTACTGCTCAGTTTAATAATGACTTCAATTACCGGATTTGCTGTCTACGGCGCTGATCAGGGCGCCGGTCCCTTGGCCAATGTAATAGATTCAAGAAATGAAAAACTATGGGAAGAAGTGCATGAGTTTTTCGCCAACTTCACGCTTTTTCTGGTTTTTGCGCATGTTGCCGGCGTAATTGTTGAAAGTTTTATACACCGCGAAAATCTGGCGCGGGCAATGTGGCATGGTTACAAAAGACCTGAAGATAAATAAGTCATGCAGGGTTACATGCTTCGATTCGGCCTGCTTTTGATATTTTCAATCGAAACCCTCCGGCTTGGTAGCATAAAGCAAGCCAACCAATGAACAGCTCCGGACGATAACCATGTTGTGTTAACCCGCAAACTATAAAAACATGACTGTCACGGATCAAACACAGCAATCGGCCGCCGCCGCTTCAAAATACGAAAATATTATCGCTATTTTGAGCATACTCGGCATCGGCTGCTATCTGGCGCTTAGGTATGTCTATGATACAGGCCGTGAAGTCTATACATTGACGGTCAATGCCGATTTAACTTCGGCAATCGCCAATCTTTACCAGGGACAATTCAGCTTCTCGACTGCGCTGGCGCAACTGCCGCTGCTTGCGGTTTTGGCGCTGGGCGGTTTTCCTTTGGTTTACCAGCTCATCGTAAAATTATTCCGCGGGAATTTTGGCGCCGATTTGCTGGCAGGGCTGTCGATAGTTACCGCGGTTTTACTCGATGAATATCTGGCGGGAAGCTTAGTGGTGTTAATGCTTTCCGGCGGCGCAGCGCTTGAACATTATGCCGTTCGCAAAGCCTCATCAGTGCTTGAAGCCTTGGCCAAGCGCATGCCGTCAGTCGCGCATAGAAAATCGGGGGATGAACTGATTGATATTACTACTGAGCAGGTTAATATCGGCGATACCTTATTGATATTGCCTCATGAAATCTGCCCTATCGACGGCACCGTGCTGGAAGGTTCCAGCACTATGGATGAATCCTATTTGACCGGCGAGCCGTATATGACGTCGAAAACCACGGGTTCTCTGGTTATGTCCGGCGCTATTAATGGCGATTCAGCGTTAACTGTCCGCGCGGATAAACTATCCGTAGATTCACGTTATGCAAAAATCATGGAAGTCATGCGCTCTTCCGAGCAGTATCGTCCAAACCTCAGACGGCTGGGCGATCAGTTGGGCGCTTTGTACACGCCGTTAGCCGTCATCATTGCGCTATCTGCCTGGGCGATGACTGCCGATGTGGTCCGTTTTTTGGCGGTGCTGGTCGTGGCGACCCCTTGCCCTTTGCTGATTGCCATTCCCGTCACCATTATCAGCTCAATTTCGCTGGCGGCGCGGCGGGAAATCATCATCAAAAATCCGGCCATTCTGGAAAGCATCGGCACTTGCAGGACTGCGATTTTTGATAAAACAGGCACTCTGACTTATGGACGGCCCACGCTAACGGAATTGATTCCCGGAGAGGGGCATTCGGAACAGGAGGTGTTGACCTTAATCGCCAGCCTCGAGCGCTATTCCAAACACCCTCTTTCCGGCGCAATTATTAAAGCCGCGGAAAAAGCCGGGGCATCCTTATTAAGCGTTTGCAATATCGCCGAATTACCCGGCAAAGGCCTTACAGGTAATGTAATGGGTAAACAGGTGCAAATCACCAGCCGTAAAAACTTTGTTGAAACACAGCTTGCTTATGCTGAAAAATTACCGCCCGTCTCGGGAGGCCTCGAATGCATTGCGCTGATTGATGGACATTATGCGGGGACGCTGCAATTCCGGGATGAAGTGCGCACTGACAGTTCATCATTTATCAATCACTTGCGGCCCAGTCACCTGTTTGACCGGGTCATGCTGGTCTCAGGAGACAGAGAGTCCGAAGTGCGTTTCCTGGCCGACCAAGTCGGCATCAAGCACGTTTATTTCAGCCAGAGCCCGGAACAGAAACTGGAATTGGTGCGCAAGGAAACCAAAGCCGCAAAAACCGTATATCTGGGCGACGGTATCAACGACGCCCCCTCTCTAACTGCCGCGACAATCGGCATAGCCTTTGGTCAAAACAGCGATATTACCGGCGAATCGGCGGATGCCGTCATCATGGACAGTTCGCTGTTAAAAGTCGACGAGCTTTTTCATATTGGCGCACGAATGCGTAAAATTGCCTTGCAAAGCGCAGTGGGGGGCATGGCGCTGAGTCTAATAGGAATGGTATTTGCCGGATTGGGTTATTTGACCCCGGTAGCAGGAGCTATTGCCCAGGAAATTATAGATGTCCTGGCCGTTTTAAATGCCTTGAGAGCAGCCATTCCTCCAAAAACGCTTTCGGATTATTGATAGAAACTGAATACCAAAAAACCACAAAACATCGTCAGGCGTCTGGGTGCAGACACGGAAAGGTAAAGCCGGCGATCAAACTCAATTCATGGGTTTTGAAATGTAAGCGGAACAATTGAGTAAAAAAATGAACCTGAGGCTTAACTATGTCTGATTATTATCACGTTCAAAGAACCGGCGCAACTTCCATTGTTATCCCCGCAATCCGGCATTTCCTCATTGCCTTGTTGTTGACATTGTTCATTGCAACATCGGTAACAGCCGTTGAATCGCCGGACTTGATGCTGGCAAAAATCTACCGTCAGCATGAGGATGTTACCCAATTCTGGATGAGTGAAAAACTCGATGGCGTCCGAGCCAGATGGGATGGCACGCATCTCATTTCGCGCGGCGGCAAAATCTTCAATGCGCCGGAATGGTTTGTCCGGGATTTCCCCGGCGAGCCTTTGGATGGTGAATTATGGATGGGGCGAGGCCGTTATGAAGACGTTGTTTCAGCCGTACAGCGGCAAACACCGCATGACGGCTGGAAAAAAATCAAGTTCATGGTGTTTGATTTGCCTGCTCAAGGGGATACCTTTACTAAACGTATTGAAGCCATGCGGCAGTTGAAAAAAACGCCTTATCTGGACGTAATTGAGCAGTTTCGTTTGGCTTCCAATAAGGCATTGATGGACAAGCTTGATGAAACTTCCAGGCAAGGCGGCGAGGGTTTAATGCTGCATCGGCAAAATGCGCTTTATCATAGCGGCCGCAGTGATGACTTGCTTAAAGTAAAACCCTTTGAAGATGCTGAAGCCTTAGTGATCGGATATAAGCCAGGCAAAGGTCAAAACATAGGCATGATGGGCGCTATGAAAGTCCGTATGGATAACGGCAAGGAATTTTACATAGGCAGTGGTTTTACTCAGCAACAAAGAAAAAATCCGCCGCCGGTTGGGAGTCTGGTGACTTACCGGTACCAAGGTTTTACTCAGTCCGGAATACCTCGCTTTGCGGTGTTTATGAGACAAAGGAGTGAATAGTCCGGCCGAACAAAAATCATCACTACAAGATAACCCGCAACAAATTCCCATTTAACAGTTACCGCCCCGGCTTTTTTCTGCGCGGCATCTAAATTTTTTCCAAGCGTTCAGCATAATTTTGGCGAGTTCATTACTGCCGTTTTAACTGTTTTCCAGAGAAACTTGGCTTAGACTATGGCTAAATCTGCTATAATTCGAAAATTTATCAAGGCAGGCAAATACCTTGATAAAATTCTTGCCGCATGCGCTTAAGCAATAACGCCTTAATAACCCATAGAATCAGTTAAACACAGTGGATTTAAAACATATCAGAAATTTCTCCATTATCGCGCACATTGATCATGGAAAATCAACGCTCGCGGACCGTTTTATTCAAATCTGCGGCGGTTTAACTGAGCGGGAAATGTCAGCGCAGGTTCTTGATTCCATGGATATTGAAAGAGAACGCGGCATCACTATTAAAGCGCAAAGCGTTACCTTGGACTTTAAAGCCAAGGACGGTGAAACCTATCAGCTCAATTTTATCGATACGCCGGGGCATGTTGATTTTTCTTACGAAGTGTCCAGATCCCTGGCTGCTTGCGAAGGCGCGCTGCTGGTGGTTGACGCGGCGCAAGGCGTTGAGGCGCAAAGCGTGGCAAACTGCTATACGGCAATAGAACAGGGACTGGAAGTCGTGCCGGTTCTGAATAAAATTGATTTGCCTTCTGCCGAACCGGAACGCGTGCAGGCTGAAATTGAAGAAGTCATCGGCATTCCAGCGGATGAAGCGCTGATGATTAGCGCTAAAACCGGACTGGGTGTTCAGGATGTCCTGGAGCAGCTGGTTATAAAAGTTCCGCCTCCGCAAGGCGACATAGACGGCCCTTTGCAGGCATTGATTATTGATTCGTGGTTTGACAGTTATCTCGGCGTGGTGTCTTTGGTCAGAATCATGCACGGCAGTATCCGCAGAAAACAGAAGATCACTATCATGTCCACCGGCAAGTCGTTCATCGCCGAAAAAGTCGGGGTTTTTACGCCAAAACGTCTCGAAAAGGAGATTTTGAATACCGGTGAAGTCGGTTATGTGGTTGCCGGCATTAAAGACATCTTCGGCGCTCCGGTAGGTGATACCATCACCTGGACAGATAAACCCGCTGACGAACAACTCACCGGATTTCAACGGGTTCAGCCGCGCGTTTTTGCCGGCTTGTATCCCGTCAGTTCCGATAATTACGAAGATTTACGTGAAGCGCTGAACAAGTTAAACCTCAATGACGCAGCTTTGCAATTCGAGCCGGAAACTTCGCAGGCTTTGGGTTTTGGCTTCCGCTGCGGTTTTCTGGGCATGTTGCACATGGAAATTGTGCAAGAGCGCCTGGAAAGGGAATACAACGTTGATTTAATTACTACAGCGCCAACGGTTGTTTATGAAGTGATTACCCAAACCGACCAGGTTTTAATGGTTGATAATCCTGCCAAGCTGCCGGAGGGCGGCACTGTCAAGGAAATCAGAGAGCCCATTATCCGCGCCAATATTCTGGTGCCGCAAACTTATTTGGGCGGTGTTATTAATCTGTGTATCGAAAAGCGCGGCGTGCAAAAAGATATGCAGTACGCCGGCAGACAAGTGTCGCTACATTATGAAATGCCGCTAAGCGAAGTAGTTCTTGATTTCTTTGACCGCTTAAAGTCAGTGAGCCGGGGTTTTGCTTCTTTTGATTATGAATTTTTGCGTTTTCAGGCAGCCGATCTGGTTAAACTTGATGTCCTGATCAATGCCGAAAAAGTTGACGCTTTGTCGATTATCGTACACCGTGATTTAAGCAATAATCGAGGGCGCGATCTGGTTGAAAAAATGAAGGATCTGATTCCACGGCAAATGTACGAAGTTGCGATACAGGCCGCCATCGGATCTAAAATTATCGCCCGTTCAACTGTTAAGGCGCTGCGAAAAAATGTGATCGCCAAATGTTATGGCGGCGACATCAGCCGTAAGAAAAAATTACTGGAAAAACAAAAAGCCGGTAAAAAACGGATGAAACAGATCGGTAATATCGAGATTCCTCAAGAAGCATTCCTGGCCGTATTGCAGATAAACAAAGAATAACTTTGGCCTTTAAATACCTGATAGTATTAGAATTATAGTGACTACGTTCAGCCTATGTCCCGAAAGAATAAAAACCGGAATGGACCTCAAGCACAAGAATATTTTGGGCCCGTCCGCAACGCTGTCATGGACGGTTTTAGCAATTATTAAAAGCCTTCTTGTACATTTGGGCCATCACAAGAAATTACCCCTCCACTCTTTTTAAGAAATACATTATGGACTTTGATTTTTCCTTTTTTCTGTTGATGGCCACGCTAATTACCGGTGTAATCTGGGGCGGCTATTTGTTATTTCTCAAATCGAGAGGCCTTACTTTTGATGAAAAAAATGAACCCGTACTGGTCGAATATGCGCGTTCTTTTTTTCCGATTGTATTGATTGTGCTGTTGCTTCGCTCATTTATAGCCGAGCCTTTTCGTATTCCTTCCGGATCAATGATGCCTACTTTACTGGTTGGCGATTTTATCCTGGTCAATAAGTTCACTTATGGAATACGCCTGCCTGTTATCAATAAAAAGGTGATAGAACTGAATGAGCCAAAGCGTGGCGATATCGTTGTTTTTCGTTATCCCAAAGATCCGGCTGTCGATTATATTAAGCGTATTGTCGGCGTGCCTGGCGACAAAATTGTTTACCATAACAAACAACTGACTATAAATGGCGTGCCTGCCAAGCAGGTTTCATTAGGGCGTTATCAAGGGGTTGGCCAGGGTGAGGATATGACCGGAGCCGAAGAATTGTCGGAAGATTTGACGGGTGTCGAACACGATATTCTTATTAGAAATGGCGTGCCTACGGTCGAGTTCGCTTACGTCGTACCCGAAGGCAATTATTTTGCCATGGGCGATAATCGTGATAACAGCAATGATAGCCGCTACTGGGGCCCTGTCCCTGAAGCGAATCTGGTTGGCAAAGCATTTTTTATCTGGATGAACTGGGATTGGCAGAATAAAGGCATTGGTTTCGATCGCATCGGCACAGTATTGCATTGATTCTAAAAAATTGCAGCGAACAGCCTAAATTCTATGCTCCGATATTGAACCAAAACGCGCGATAATAAATAGCCGGGAGAAATTAATGAATGCATTACCTAAACATCAACAAGGTTTAACTTTTATCTCTCTTGTTTTTGTACTCGGCCTCATCGCGTTTTTTGTTTTATTGGCTCTAAAAATAGGCCCGATTTACCTTGATCACGGTAAAGTAACCAGCGCCCTGGCTGAAATTGAAAAAACCCCTGATATTGAAGAGCAAAGCGAGGCCGAAATTAGAGATAGCCTGGGCAAACGCTTCAATATTAATTATGTTGATGATGTGACCCAGAATGACATCACTATCGTCCGCCATGGGAATTATCTGAAAGTGTCTATTGAGTATGAAGTTGTCAGGAAAATTGCCGGCAACCTGAGCGTTCTTGTGCAGTTTAATGACTCCATCGAGGCCGGCAAGCAGTGATAAAAAAGCCCGAGGCATTGTGTAAAAAGCTGGGATTAAGGTTTAATAACCCGCAACTTTTTACAATGGCTTTAACCCATCGCAGCGCGAGTTCAAGCAATAATGAGCGGCTGGAGTTTTTAGGCGATTCAATCCTTGGCTTTGTAATCGCCCAGAAATTGTATGACATTTTTCCTGAAGCCAGTGAAGGCGTTTTAAGCCGGCTAAGAGCCAGCCTGGTCAATCAGGGTTCATTAGCGGAATTGGCGAGAAAGCATCAACTGGGGGATTATTTGTTGCTAGGCTCAGGGGAATTGAAAAGCGGCGGATTCCGCCGTGAATCCATTTTGTCCGATGCGCTTGAAGCCATCATGGGCGCGTTGTACAAGGATCAAGGCATAGAGGCTTGTCAACAATGGATAGAGCGCTTATTTTCGGAAAAACTGAAAAGCTTGTCTTTGGATAATTGGCAAAAAGACCCAAAAACCCAATTGCAGGAATTGATGCAATCCAAAAAACTGGATTTGCCTGAATATACCTTAATAACCATGTCGGGGCTCGCGCACGAACAAATGTTTAAAGTCAAGTGCGCCATACCTTTAATCGAAGAAGCATGTGTCGGGACAGGCGTCTCCAGAAAAAGAGCCGAGCAGTCCGCGGCGGAACTTATGCTCGAATTACTGAATAAGGATAGCCAATGAATTGCGGTTTCGTAGCGCTGATAGGGCGTCCCAATGTCGGCAAATCCACGCTGATGAATCATTTACTAAAGCAGAAAATCAGCATCACTTCACGCAAGCCGCAAACAACCCGGCACCGGATTCTGGGCATTAGCACCACTGAAGCAGGTCAAGCCATCTATATGGATACGCCAGGCATGCACAACAGCGAAAAAAGAGCCTTGAACCGGTATTTAAACAGGACGGCAGAGACTACGCTGCTCGGCGTCGATGTCATTGTCTGGCTGATTGATGGTTTATCGTGGCATGAATATGATGAAGTTATCTTTAAAAAGCTGCAACAAGCAGGCTTGCCGGTTATTCTCGCGGTCAACAAAGTCGATAAGGTAAAAGATAAGGATGCCATATTAAAGTTTTTTGACGAGGCTCAACACCGTTTTCCCTTTGAGCATTTAGTCCCTATCTCGGCGTTAAAAAAAACCAATCTGGAGCAACTTGAAAGCCTGATTATGACCCTGTTGCCCGAAAGCGATTTAATCTATCCCGAGGATCAGATTACCGACAGGCCTGAGCGATTCCTGGCGGCTGAAATTGTCCGGGAAAAACTGACCCGGCGCCTGGGCGATGAATTGCCTTACGCGCTGACCGTCGAAATTGAACGCTACGAAGAATTTCCGGGCATCACTAAAATCTACGCCGTTATTTGGGTTGAGCGCCTGACACAAAAGAATATCGTTATCGGCAAAGAGGGTGAAATGCTGAAAAAAGTCGGCACGGATGCACGATTCGACATAGAAAAACTGATCGGCAAAAAAGTCTATTTGCAGCTTTGGGTTAAAGTCAAAAAAAACTGGTCGGATAGTGAACGCGCCATGCAGAGCCTCGGATTTAATGACGGATAGAGCTGTATATTTGCAACCTGCCTTTATTCTGCAACAGCAAAAATACAGAGAAACCAGTCTTATTATTGATGCGTTGACGCTGGACTTTGGCAGGGTTTCCCTGATGGCTAAAGGAGTAAGAAAAGCCAAGTCTAAAACTGCTGGTTTATTACAGCCTTTTGTCCCGTTGACGCTATCCTATTTTGGCAAATCGGAGTTAAAAACGCTGACGGACGTTGAAATAACACAGCCATTCATACAATTACAAGGACTTGCGCTTTATTGCGGCTTTTATGTTAATGAACTGGTGAGTTTTTTTTTGCATCGTTATGACCCTCACCCGGATGTGTTTGCCTGTTATCGCAAATGTTTATCCGGCCTTTCGGATAGTTCGAAAATAGAAGCGTCTCTGCGTATCTTCGAGCTTGATTTAATGGATGCAGTGGGTTACGGACTGCAACTGGAATATGATTTCCACAATGAAAAACCGGTTGACCCATTAACCAGCTATCACTTCAATGTAGAACAGGGGCCTGTTGAAGCGCCGGACGGTCAATTCTCAGGCAGGACTTTGCAGGCGCTGAAATCAAGAGAATGCTCGGATCCTCAGGTGCTCAATGAAGCAAAAAAGCTGATGAGATCAGTCATCTCAGCTTATTTGCGCGGTAAGCCGCTAAAAAGCCGGGCCGTCATTAAAAAAATCACCGGACACTTATAAATATGCATAAAACACAAATCTTGTTAGGCGTGAATATTGACCATATCGCCACTCTGAGGCAAGCCAGGGGAACGCTTTATCCTGAACCCGTGCAGGCTGCCCTTGTTGCAGAACAGGCCGGGGCGGACGGCATTACCGCGCATTTGCGGGAAGACCGCCGGCATATTCAGGACAGGGATATTTATCTGTTGAAAGACATGCTCCATACCCGTCTGAATCTGGAAATGGCGGTAACCGATGAAATGATTGGCATCGCGGTCAAAGTAAAGCCGTACGCCTGTTGCCTGGTGCCTGAAAAGCGCGAGGAACTGACCACCGAGGGTGGATTGGATGTTTCAGGAAGTTTGAATCGAATGCGATCGGCTTGTAGTAAATTAAGGGAAGCGGGTGTTGAAGTGTCGCTCTTTATCGACCCCGATGAGGCGCAAATTGATGCGGCGGCAAGAGCCGGGGCGCCGGTTGTCGAACTGCACACGGGTTGTTATGCAACCGCTAGGAGCCCGGAGCAACAAGCCGGAGAACTGGCGCGTATCAGGCGTGCAGCGCACTATGCGCACAGTGCGGGATTGCAAGTCAATGCGGGGCATGGCCTGAATTTTTATAATGTTGAGGCGATCTGCGCAATACCCGGAATAGCCGAGCTTAACATCGGTCATTCGATTATCGCTCAAGCCTTATTTTCGGGTCTGGCTCAGACAGTTAAAGATTTGAAGCAAATCATGAGGCAGGCGAGGTTGCAGGTTTTATGACCTGCATTGTGTCAAGGTAGCTGGAAAATAATAAACCGCCACGAATTCACAGATTAAATTTACTTTACAACCTGCACATCCAAAGCCGCCTAATGCGTTGATAAACCATGCTTTTGCATGCGGTAAAGCAGCGTGTCTCTGGAAAGCCCAAGGAGTCTGGCGGATTTACTGCGATTTCCTTTAGTTCGGTTGAGAGCCTGATGAATCAGGTCGGCCTCCAAATAATCAAGATGCACTCCCTTTTCAGGCAGGACGAAAGCCTCTGTTTTAGGCAAACTGCTGTGGGTGACAAATTCACGCGGGAGATTTTCCGGTTCAATGGTTTTCCCTGCCAATAAAATACTGAGCCTTTCGCACAGGTTACGCAATTCACGAATATTGCCTGGCCATGAGTAATCCTTCAAGACCTTCAGTGCTTGTTTACTGAATTTAGGCGCGTCTATTGAATGAGTTTCCGCCATCATAACCAGAAAGTGCATAATAAGATGCTCTATGTCCTCAGTACGCTGCGCCAATGATGGAAGTTCTAAAGGCACGACATTCAGCCGGTAATATAAGTCCCGTCGAAATTCACCCTCCGCAACTTTTTTGTTCAAATCCGTATTCGTGGCTGCAATTATGCGGACATTGACGTTATATGGCTTGATGTCGCCCACGGAAAGACAATCTCCGGACTCCAGAAAGCGTAATAGTTTTGCCTGGATTGTTATGGGCAACGAGTTAATTTCGTCAAGAAACAAAGTGCCACCGTCAGCAGCTTGAAAAAGCCCTTGAGTATTGCTGGTCGCGCCCGTGAAAGAACCTTTTTTATGGCCGAACAATTCGGATTCTATCAGGCTTTCGGGCAATGCCGCACAGTTTAAGGTAATAAAAGGTTTGTCGGCGCGAGGACTTTCCTTTTGAATAGCATTGGCGAATACTTCCTTGCCGGTACCGGTTTCACCCTTGAGCAATACCGTAACATCGGTAGCCGCCACCATTCTGGCGCTACGAATTAAGGAATCCAATGCGGGAGATTGACCAATGATCGACTTAAAATGCCCCATAGTAGCCTCTTTAATGTATTGCTATGTGTTGTGATGTAAACGCCATCGGATTAAGCCATGGCAGAGCGGCTAGCAATGCCAGAACTATCATAAACAAGCCAATAGCCTGTTTGAAACGCTGCATTCTGGATAACCTAGTTAATACGTTAGTCATTATACCTACTCCCATAACGGCAGGTAAAGTCCCCAATCCAAATGCCAGCATGGTCAATGCGCTCCTACTGACATCACCCGCTGTTGCGGCAAGTGTTAGAGCCGCATAAACCAGGCCGCAAGGCAACCAGCCCCAAACCATGCCAAAAAGATAGGCTTGCGTGCGGTTTCTTACGGGAATAAGTTTCCGTCCATAGGGTTCTATTCTTTTCCAGATATGCGTCCCGGCTTTTTCAATATAGGCGAAACGGGGGAACCAGCCGGCTATATAAAGCCCTGCGCCCGCCATAATGGCTGCTGAAAGTAATTGCAGCACCCTGTGTCCATGCGTTTCCCCCAGATGCATGGTCAGCAATGCTTCAATAATACCTGCTAATAAGCCGGCTAAGGTGTAACTGGTGATCCGGCCAAAGTTATAATTAAAAACGAAAGGTAATAGCAGTTTTTTATTGTTACGTATGTCAGGACTCAGACTTAATGTCAACGTTCCTATTATCGAGCCGCACATGCCTATGCAGTGCATGCTGCTGAATAAGCCCATTAAAAAAGCGACCGGATAGGAAGAAGTAAATGACGGGTCAAATGGCATAATAAAAGTGGTTCAAGGTAAAATACACCAAGATACAAGCGCACACCCAATGAGCATGCTGAAGCGCTTAATTGCCTGAAAATTGTGCAAGAATCTGCGCCTGAATTTTTTCGGCCATCGCTTTGCGATTTCCGGCATCACGAATAGGCCGGCCTACGACTATATAATCAGCGCCATTCTGGAAAGCTATTTCCACACTGACTACACGTTTTTGATCGTCATCCTCGCGATTATCGACTGGCCTGATGCCGGGAGTAATAACCAGTAGCTTATGATCGAGCTGTTCCCTGATCATGGATGCTTCGAGTCCAGATGAAACAATGCCGTCGCAGCCAATTTGCAGGGCGCGTTTTGCACGGGATAATACCAGTTCGCGCACGTCGCATTTAAAGCCCAGATCATCAAGGTCGCCGCGATCCAGACTGGTTAAGGCGGTGACCGCCAGCACTTTAAGCTGCCCTTTTTCTTTAGCAGCCGCTTCCATAACGGCATCATTGCCATGAATAGTGGCAAGATCGACGCCTTTGCTGCTTAAGGCCCTGATGGCCCTGCCAACGGTAGCGGGAACATCAAAAAATTTCAGGTCCACAAACACTTTTTTATTGCGTTGCTTCAGCCATTCAATAAAACCAAAATAATCTCCCGACATAAAAAGTTCCATGCCGACTTTATAAAAAATCACTGAATCGCCGAGTTCTTCCACTAACGCCTGAGCTTCGGGAATGCCGGGGACGTCCAGCGCCATAATCAGGCGTTCACGGACGGGGATGGGTTTGGTTGATAAGAATGACATAGGCACAAAATGAAAGGTGGAAATTATCTGTGTTTTTACGGTTAGGGGCTGATTACTCTGTTTTCAATCCTGCTTTATCCCAGGCGATTATGCCGCCATCCATGTTATAAACTTTGCTGAAACCAGCCGATTTTAATTCATCATAAGCTTGCGCGGAACGCCCGCCAGACCGGCATTGAGTTATTACAGGGCTATCCTTGTATTGCTTGAGTTCTGACAGCCGTTCACTTAACTGAGCCAAGGGAATGTGGATAGCCCCTGGAATGTGCCGGCCATTCCATTCACTATCGTCACGAACATCGACAATGACAGCCTTTTCTGCTGAGTACATTGCTGAAGCCTCTTTGGGAGAGATAGACATCAAATCTCCACTGCCTGCACGGGCAACAGCGCTGCCCAACAATAAAACCGCAAAAACTAACTGGCAATTTTTTAGAAATACTCGCATATAATTGTTCCTGAATAACGGACTGAAGCCTGTTGCAGAAAATAATATTTTCAGTAAACCATGTTTTGCGGTTTCATGAAGCACTCAGAACCGCATTTATGGCTGATTCCGGTATATGTTACCGGAACTTGTTTTAACAGTGAACGTTAATATCTGCAAATCAATAATACTCTTGCTTTTATGAATTCAACATTGATCCAAATGACCCTGTTAATGGCTTGCGGCGTAGGCTGGAGAATCCTTATGCCGGCAGGGCTAACAGCAGAGCAAGTCCGGCTGGTGTTGACTACGTTTGTCTATTATTTGCTATTGCCGGCTCTGGTTTTAGACGTGTTATGGAAAGCGGATATAGGCTTGCAATCCTTCCACTATACGATACTCGGCGTTGGCTGCATTATATTTGCCATGCTCTGTATCTGGATGATCGGGACACTGTTTAAATTCGAGGATAAACGCCTGGGCGCTATAATACTGGCTGCCGCATTCCCTAATGTAACTTATCTGGGCTTGCCCGTTTTAGAGCAGACTTTTGGCAACTGGGCGCGCTCGGTTGTCATACAAATGGATCTTTTTGCAACATCGCCTTTCCTGTTTACTATCGGCATTATGGTTGCGCGGCATTACGGCGTTGATACCGCAGAAAAGCCGAAATCGCCGCTATCATTTCTTAATGTTCCGCCATTTTGGGCTGCGGCCATTGCGGTAATCCTAAATCTTAACGGACTGGTTGCTCCGCCATGGTTAAGCGGCGTGTTACAAAATTTATCGGCTGCTGTCGTGCCGTTGATGTTATTTTCACTGGGCCTAGCATTAAACTGGAAAGCGGTAATTGGCCGGAATTTCCCTTATGTTATGCCCGTTATTCTGATAAAAATGCTGGCAATGCCGTTGTTCGCAATTTTTCTGGCCGGTTATTTACCCATGGAAGGCAAGTATAAAGCAGCCGCCGTACTCGATATGGCTATGCCAAGCATGGTTCTGGGAGTGGTTTTTTGTGACCGCTACCGGCTGGATAGCGCCCTTTATGCGATGACAGTTACCTTAACAACAGCATTGAGTTTAATTACCCTGCCGTTTTGGCACGGCATACTGATTAATGAGTTTTTAAAATGAATCCAACCATGGAAATCTTCTCCCAAGGAGAAGAAATTGTAACGGGGCAAACAGTGGACACCAATGCCGCCTGGTTGTCGCAACAAGCTGTTGCTTGCGGCTTTACGGTAACAAGGCATTCCACCGCAGGCGATAATCTGGCTGATCTCACCGCCTTGCTGCAGGACATATCACAACGAGCCGATTGTTGTATTTGCACCGGCGGACTGGGGCCTACCAGCGATGATTTAACGGCCGAAGCCGTAGCTCAAGCTTTTAATCTCCCGCTGGAGTTTGATGCTATTGCTTTTGCTCAAATCAGCCGTTTTTTTGCGCAACGAAACAAAACGATGCCCGGATCAAACCGGAAACAGGCCATGCTGCCTCATGGGTGTGAACGAATAGATAATGAATGGGGAACTGCGCCCGGTTTTTCCTTACAGTACGGCTGCTGCTGGTTTGCTTTTCTGCCCGGCGTGCCGATGGAAATGAAGCGTTTATTTGAGGAACGCATCCGGCCAACTCTGTCCAGCCGCTTTTTATTGCAGCCGCGCCAATTGGTCACTATCAAAACCATAGGGATTGGAGAATCCGATATACAGGAACGCATAAATTCAATTGAAATTCCAGCGGGGGTACAGTTGGGTTTTCGCGCAGGAGCTGACGAAGTGCAAACCAAACTATTGTTCCCATTTAATTATCCGGAAACAGCAAAGTTAGCTGCGAAGTTCGCTGAACAACTGGGTGATTATGTGTTTGCTATTGATGGACTTGGCGAAATAACAGGCGATCTGGTTTTTGAAATTGATAAACTGATGACCAGCGGAAAGCACGCTTTAGCCGTCGTAGAGACTGTCAGCCAGGGGTTGCTGGCGGCAAAATGCGTAGGCTCGGAGTGGTTGCTAAGCTCAATCTACCAGCAATCCACAAGCAAATTAGGGCAAAATCCGCTTGCAGAAACAGATACAGAGAATTTATTTGCAGCAGCGAAAGCGATTGCAACAGATTTAAAAAAACACAGCGGAGCTGATTTTGTTCTGGTTCAGCTTGTTGCGGGCGATAATAAAACCTTGCATGACAAAGATAAGTCCATGGCTATCTATAACACCCTGCTGGCTGGAGACAAATTCCATCATGCGGCCCATTCAGTAGCCGGACCCATCAAACGCAAACAAAATCAGGCGGCGTTATTGGCTCTTGATTTACTACGGCGTTATTTACAAAACAAATCAATGAATCATTGAAATTAAGCAAATGTTACCCTTCACTAAAAAAGTCAGGCATATCGGGTTACCATTCCAGTCAATTTTACACATACTGCCCGGCGCACCAGCCGGACGACCACGCCCACTGAAAATTGTAACCGCCCAGCCAGCCGGTGACATCAACCACTTCGCCAATAAAATAAAGCCCCGGCACCTGTTTACTTTCCATCGTTTTGGATGAAAGCGCAGCGCAGTCCACTCCGCCAACGGTAACCTCAGCGGTACGATAACCTTCCGTGCCGTCAGGTTTAACTGTCCAATGATGCAAGTGATCGGCAATCAGCTGAATCTGGCGGTCAGATAAATCCTGCAATGAAATGTTCAATAACTCATCGGCTAATAATCAGATAATCAACCGTTTGGGTAAATAGCCATCCAAAATGGTTTTTAAGATATTCTTTATTTTTTTCCTACGTAAGGATTTCAGCTCTGTGTCCAGATCAACTTGCGGCAATAAATCAATCACCACTTCTTCTCCCGCCCGCCAATAAGATGAAATCTGCAAAACCGCTGGGCCGCTCAGGCCGCGATGCGTAAACAAGATATTTTCATTGAAACTTTGCCGTTTATTACAGACCATACAAGGCACAGCAATTCCGGATAGAGGTGAAAACTTGTCCTTTTCATCCGGCGGCAAGGTAAAAGGTGTCAAACCGGCCCGGGTTGGTAATACATTAATGCCGAATTGCCGCGCAATTTTATAACCCAGGGGCGTAGCGCCTATTTTCGGAATGGATAACCCGCCGGTAGCGACCACTATGGACCGGGCGGTAATTGCGCCCTGACCGGTTTTAAGGTGAAAGCGGTCAGCAAGTTTCTCGATATTTTCTATACCGGTGTTCAGCTGCAACACCACGCCGGCGCCGGCGCATTCAGCCAGCAGCATATTAAGAATATCTTTTGCGCTATCATTGCAAAACAACCGCCCGTGATCGCGTTCATGATAAGATATCCGGTAGCTTTCGACCAATGCCAGAAAATCCCACTGGCTATAACGGCTGAGCGCGGACTTGCAAAAATGCGGATTGTTTGAAATAAAGTTACCGGGATTGATCGAATAATTGGTGAAATTACAACGGCCGCCGCCGGACATCAGGATTTTTTTTCCGGCCTTGTTGGCATGATCCAAAACCACCACTTGCCGCCCCCGTTTGCCTGCTTCAATTGCACACATCAAACCCGATGCGCCTGCGCCGATAATCACGACATCGGTTTCAGTCATATCCTGCACTCGCACAAAAAACTCTCGACTATACGCTATTTTCCCTGGTCGCTAATAAAAAAACTAAAAACCGCAATAAATCTGTAAAACTCATAGGACGACTGCGGATTTTTTGTATAATCAAATGCTTTACCGGTTGTTATTCAACAATGCAAACCCCTTTTAAGAATATAGGCATTATAGGAAAACCGAGTGATCCCGGCATTGCCGGGACATTGTCAGGCCTTTACCATTATTTAACGCAACATCAATACGCCGTGCATGTTGCTGAAGACAGTGTAAAATTTATTCAAGATCCAGCTGTTGGCTCATGTCCCATAGGCGAACTTGGACGGCGCTGCGATCTTGTTATCGCCGTGGGCGGAGATGGAACTTTTCTTTCCGCCGCCCGCGCCATCGCCGCTTATGACATCCCGTTAATCGGCATTAACCTGGGACGCCTGGGGTTTCTGGTCGACATATCGCCTAACGAGTTGCCCGCTAAATTGCACCATATACTTCAAGGCCATTACTCTGAGGAAAAACGCTATTTGCTGCGCGCCAAAATTATCCGCGACTGCCAGGTTATTCACGAAGAAACCGCCGTTAATGAAGTGGCTATCCTTCGCTGGGTGACGCCCAGCATGATCGAAATCGTGACTAAAATTGATAATGTATTTTTAAATTCACAACGCTCCGACGGCTTGATTATCTCCACGCCCACCGGATCGACCGCTTATTCTTTATCAGCCGGGGGGCCGATTCTGTACCCCTCATTAAACGCACTTGTATTGGTGCCGTTAAATCCCCATACCTTATCAAATCGCCCGATAGTCATACATGATTCTGCTGAAATTGAAATCAGCTTTTGCCAAACCAAGCAAATCAACGCCCTGGTGACTTGTGATCACATCGAAATTCCTGACGTATTAATCAGCGACAAGATTTTGATTAAAAAAGATCCTAAACCGATTAGAATTCTGCACCCTGATGATCATGACTTCTTCCAGATACTCAGAAACAAATTAAACTGGAGCAGTGGCTACCACAGTTAACCCTTATGCTATTAAACCTTAATATCATTGACCTAGCCGTAGTCAAATCACTCGATCTCGACCTTGAAAAAGGCATGTCGGTCCTAACCGGAGAAACCGGAGCGGGTAAATCTATTTTATTAACGGCTTTGGGCCTTGCACTGGGCGATAGAGCGGATTCCGGCTACGTCCGGCCTGAATGTAAACGCGCCGAAGTTAATCTCGAATTTGATTTGGCCGATGCGCCTGGAGCCCGGCAATGGCTAAAAGAAAACGAACTGGAGGATGAGCAGCACTGCATTATCCGGCGCATTGTCAATCAGGATGGACGCTCCAAAGCCTATATAAACAACCGTCCGGTCACGTTACCGTTCCTGCAGGAACTGAGCGAAAAACTGGTTGAAATTCATGGTCAGCACGCTCACCTGACGCTGCTTAACAGTGATGAACAACGCCGGCTGGTGGACTCTTATGCAAAAAACCAGAACCTTCTGGATCAGGTAAACTCTTGTTACAAACACTGGCTGCTTGCCCATAAAGAACTGGCAAGCCTGATTAAAGCAGGCGTAGACCAGTCCGAAAGGGAAGAATTGCTGCGTTACCAGATTGAAGAGCTGCAACAATTGGACCTGGCTAATTTCAGTTATACTTCCGTTTCGGAAGAGCACAGCAAGCTGGCGAATCTCGGACAGATATTAGCCACAGGCCAAGCCCAGGTCGACCTGCTCTATGAGAATGACCAACAGTCAGTTAATCAAATGCTAAGCCATAGCGTCAGCGAATTGAACCATATTGCCCGGTTCGCGCCGGAATTAACCGACATTTCCAAGCTGTTATCGGAAGCCCAGATTCTATCAGAAGAAGCAGCCATTGAATTACGCCGTTTTCTGGAATCCCAGGAAGCCGATCCCCAACGCATGGAGCAGCTTGAAACCCAGATTGGCGTAATTCAGAGCCTTAGCCGCAAACATCACGTTACCCCCGATGAACTGCCTGAAGTGGTAGCCAAACTTGAAGCCGAACTTGATGGACTGACCCACAGCGGTGAACGCATCGAAACGTTAACAGTCGATACGGCACGGCTTCTCGCCCAATACCATGAACTGGCCGCGCAACTGTCCGGTCAACGCCGGAAAACCGGGCTGAAATTGCAAAAAGAGATTTCAGCCATGATCAAAGAACTGGGTATGCCGCAAGGAGAATTTTTGGTTGATATTGCCGCTTTGGAAACCGATGCCCCTAAACTGAACGGCAAGGATAAAATAGAATTTTTAGTCAGCGCCAATCCGGGACTTCCGCCCAAACCGCTGGCCAAAGTGGCATCGGGGGGTGAATTATCGCGCATCAGTCTGGCAATTCAGGTGACGACTTCCAATGATAAAACCACGCCCACCCTCATTTTTGATGAAGTGGATTCAGGCATCGGCGGCGGCGTGGCCGAAATTGTCGGGCAAAAATTACGCAGTTTGAGCCATAACCGGCAAGTGATCTGCGTCACCCATTTACCGCAAGTCGCCGCGCAAGCGCATCACCATCTCTACGTTGAAAAGAACAATAAAACCGACATAACCTCTTCCAGTGTCAGGCTGTTGAATGATGAAGAACGCATTGAAGAAGTTGCCCGGATGCTGGGCGGCGTCATCATCACAGCCAATACTTTGGCGCATGCCAGGGAGATGTTATTTCAATCCACTTCCGGCGCAGAACCGGAAGGTACAACCATAGGAAGCCAACAGCAATGACTCGATTTCCAGCCGAATGGGAAAAACAATCCGCCGTATTAATCGCCTGGCCGCATAAAACCGGCGATTTCAGCAATAGACTTGAAGCCGTAGAGCAATCCTACAGTGTTATTGCCGATACGATTACCCAATATCAACCGCTTATTATCGTCTGCCGCGACGACAACCATCAGCAGCATATTCAAAACCTGATCAGCAATCACGACCATATTGACTTCATCCAAGCAGCCGTTAATGACATCTGGGTTAGAGATACCGTTTTTCTCAGCGTGGAGCAGGATGGGGAAATTTCCCACCTCAATTTTCTTTTCAACGGCTGGGGCGAGAAATACCAGCATCAAAACGACAATGCGCTAAATCACAAACTGTTGAACGCCAAACCTTTTAAAGGTAAGGCTCATAAGGACATCGATTTTATACTGGAAGGCGGCAGCGTCGAAAGCGACGGCATCGACACCATCCTGACCACCAAGCAATGCCTGCTGAATCCGAATAGAAACAAGGGCCTGACGCAGCAGGAAATAGAACAGCAACTGCTGGATAATCTGGGCGCGAAAAGGATATTCTGGCTGGATCAGGAAAACCTATCCGGCGACGATACCGACGCCCACATCGATACCCTGGCCCGCTTCTGTTCAGCCGGCACCATCGCCTATACCAGTTGCGACGATGCTGACGACCTGCACTATAAAAGCCTGAAATACATGGAAAGACAGCTACAGGATTTAAGAACTCACGCGGATGAACCCTATCATCTAGTCCCGTTACCGCTGCCGAAACCGATTGTTGATGAAGAAGGGCAGCGATTACCCGCCAATTACGCCAACTTTTTGATCATCAATCATGCCGTCATGGTTCCGTCTTATGGCGATCCGATGGATGACATCGCTTTACAGAGACTGGCTGACTGCTTCCCCCGGCATGAAATCATCCCGGTACCTTGCCGGCCATTGGTGCATCAATATGGCAGTTTGCATTGCATGACTATGCAGTTTCCTGAGGGGATTGTGGGAGTTGTTGCTTAAATGACTGTGCCGGACGGGTTTTGTAAACCCGTCCGGCACAGTTTGAGAAGACTGTATGCACTAACGAAGGAAAGATATCCCCACGATTAAAGCATATCTCCATTTCATATCATGTATTCACGAGCTTTTACAACTATACCTCTTACAAATAAACACATGAACAAAATACAAAACAACATCCTTCTCAATCGCTATGTTTTACTTTGGACATGTATCATTTTTTCTCTAGTGTCATTTTATATTTCTGTATATTACCTCAAAGAAAGCAATCTCAATTTATTTGCGAGCTCAGGTGCAATAATGAGTTTGGCAGGACTAATCCTTACCATAAAAGACACTCTAATCGTCTTCTGGACAATCCCACTAGAATGGGCAATAAACGTAAGAAAATATGGTTCTGGAGCTTCTTTAGGCAGTGGTAATACACCAGAAGAAGAGCAAAAAACAAAAGATTTAATAAAAGACCAAAAATATGGAATAAATCTTATGATACTTGGCACCATCATTTGGGCATATAGCTCATATATTCCATGCTTGAACTAAGCATACCAAGTTGCGAAAGATACAAGGTTGGGTTAGCGACAGCGTAACCCAACAATTGTCCCGCTTCGATATGTTGGGTTACGGCTATAGCCTAACCCAACCTACAGCCTTAATTCATCAAAAGCATATCAATGAATAAAACCTGGCTAGTCATATTTTTTTCGGTGCTGATATGGTCATGTATAAATCCTAAAGATTACCTGACCTGGCTGCTCGAAACAGCGCCGGCAATGGCGGCGTTTATTGTTCTGCTGGCGACTCGCCAGCGTTTTCCATTAAC
Organism: Methylobacter sp. KS41; assembly: GCA_002862125.1. GTDB lineage: Bacteria > Pseudomonadota > Gammaproteobacteria > Methylococcales > Methylomonadaceae > Methylobacter_C. The sequence continues at coordinate 327,843 of PHSP01000001.1, forward strand.
AGCTCTGGCTTATAGTTTAATCCTGTTCCTCAGCCTGATTTTAATGATAGGCGGGCATTACACTTACGCGGAAGTTCCGCTGTTTGACTGGATTAAGATCGAATTTAATCAAGATCGCAATAATTTCGATAAGCTCGGCCATTTTGCCCAAGGTTTTGTACCGGCAATACTTGCCAGGGAAATCATCATCAGAAACAATGTTTTGAACAATACGAATTGGCTCAATTTTTTCGTTATCTGCATTTGTCTGGCAATCAGCGCTTTCTACGAATTGATTGAATGGTGGGTTGCGATAATAAGCAAGGAAGCCGCTGAATCTTTTTTAGGCACTCAGGGTTACATCTGGGATACGCAATCAGACATGGCTTTTGCCTTAGTTGGTGCAATGGCGGCGCTGGTTACGTTAAAGCGCACTCATGACCGGCAAATTAGCGAGTTGATGGCAAAACGGCAACCATCCGGTTAAGCAATGGGATATTTTACTTCTGTAGAAAAAAGCTTTAGCCTCGATTGCCAAGGCTAAAGCCGGGATCTGAATAATCAGAACGAGAGCCGGGCTTATTGTCCGCCCGGCTCTCAGTCCGGTTATTTCTTTTTGGCGTTACGTTCGTTAACTTCTTTAATGACTTCTTCCGCCACGTTTTTAGGACATGGCATATAGTGCGAGAACTCCATGGAGAACTGGCCGCGGCCGGAAGTCATGGTGCGTAAATCACCAATGTAGCCGAACATTTCGCTTAACGGTACATCTGATTTAATACGCACTCCGGTTACACCGGGATCCTGCGATTTGATCATACCACGACGACGGTTAAGATCGCCGATCACATCCCCGACATGAGCTTCCGGTGTGAAGGTGTCAACTTTCATGATCGGTTCAATCAATTGTGGACCGGCTTTCGGAATCGACTGACGGAAAGCGGCTTTTGCAGCAATTTCAAAGGCAATTGCTGATGAGTCAACCGCGTGGAAAGCACCGTCGGTTAAAATAACTTTAAAGTCCAAACAAGGGAAACCTGCCAAGACACCTTTGTCCAGCATGCTTTTAAAGCCTTTTTCAACTGCCGGCCAATATTCGCGTGGTACGTTACCGCCGGTAACCGCTGATTCAAAGACAAAACCGCTGCCCGGCTCGCCTGGCTCGATGATATAGTTGATTTTTCCGTATTGACCTGAACCGCCGGATTGTTTCTTGTGGGTATATTCGTCTTCAACAGATTTAGTAATGGTTTCGCGGTAAGCAACTTGCGGCTTGCCGACAATTACATCAACGCCGTGAGTACGTCTCAGAATATCGACTTTAATGTCAAGATGCAGCTCGCCCATGCCTTTAAGAATGGTTTCGCCGCTGTCTTCATCAGTTTCAACGTGGAAAGAAGGATCTTCCTGAATCATTTTACCCAATGCGATACCCATTTTTTCTGACGCGCCTTTATCTTTTGGCGTAATAGCCAAAGAGATAACAGGATCAGGGAATACCATTGGCTCCAGGGTTGCAGGAAATTTCGGATCGCACAAAGTGTGGCCGGTTTGCACGTTCTTCATACCGAGAACGGCGACTATATCGCCAGCTTGCGCGGAATCCAGTTCGTTACGGGCATCAGCATGCATTTCCACGATACGGCCGATACGCTCGGTTTTACCGGTAAAGGTATTCAATACCGATGTACCTTTTTCCAGCTTGCCGGAGTATAGACGCAGGAAGGTCAATGCGCCAAAACGGTCGTCCATGATTTTAAACGCCAGGGCGCGCAGGGGTTTGTCGGCGTCAACGATTGCGAAATTGCCGGTCGGGTGGCCTTCAAGATCGACTTCAGGTTGCGGCTTAACTTCGGTTGGATTGGGCAAGTAATCAACAACGCCATCCAGCACCAGCTGTACGCCTTTGTTCTTGAACGACGAGCCGCAGAAAGTCGGGAAGAAATCCAGATTAATCGTACCTTTACGGATACAACGCTTGATAGTGTCGATATCGGGTTCTTCGCCATCAAGGTATTTTTCCATAACGTCATCGTATTGATCAGCAACTTCATCAATCAATTTTTCACGCCACTTTTCGACATCAGCCGCCATATCGGCTGGAACATCCTGGATTGTGTAGTTTAACGGGTCTCCCGAATCATCCCAGATCCATGCCTTGCGAGTCAGTATATCAACCACGCCGGAGAATTGGTCCTCGGTGCCAATCGGCAGCGTCATCACCAGCGGATGAGCGCCCAGGACATCTTCAACCTGCTTGACCACACGGTAGAAATCCGCGCCGATACGATCCAGCTTATTGATGTAAATAACACGAGCCACTTCAGAATCATTGGCATAACGCCAGTTGGTTTCCGATTGGGGCTCTACGCCGCCTGAACCGCAAAAGACGCCAATACCGCCGTCCAGCACTTTCAGGGAACGATAAACCTCGATTGTGAAATCAACGTGTCCAGGGGTATCGATAATATTAAAACGATGATCTTTCCAGAAGCAGGTTGTCGCTGCAGACTGAATGGTAATGCCGCGTTCCTGTTCCTGTTCCATAAAGTCTGTAGTCGCCGCACCGTCGTGCACCTCACCGATTTTATGGATTTTACCGGTGAGCTTTAAAATTCGCTCGGTTGTGGTGGTTTTACCCGCATCAACGTGCGCGAAAATACCAATGTTTCTGTAATGCGATAAATCTGTCATGTTTTTACTCTAAAAGTTGGGCATAAAAAACTTTTTTGGTGACCGCCCTCCGTAGGGGTTCAAAATCTTGATCCCTTGCGGAAGGTTCATACTGGGGCATTGCGACAACATTCCGTATACCGCCGTCATTATAACCTAAGACCTGACGGCCAGGCATGGATGAAATATGCCGGATACTTGCTGGCAACTCAAGGCCAAGTGAGGTGGCGCTTAAGAAGTCACCATCGCCGCTCACTAGTCCAGCTTCGAAAGCCGGCTATTTTAACCTAATAACTTGGCAAATATACAGGAAAACCCATTTTTTGTATCGGAATGATACAAAAAATGGGTTTTATATTGTTTTTCCTTGTGCTCTCGATAACAAATCAAGGATTTATCCGGATATACACAAATCCTGTGGATAAATCTGTTCATTAACTGTTATATCCAACTCTTAACTGCTATTTTTATTACTGTTTTGTTAGATTGTATAAAAACAATACAAAACAATTTTATATTTAAAATCAATTATTTGTTTTATGCTATTAAACTTTTACGGATTAAAGCGCCATTCAATTCCAAGTTATTGATTATTTCTATGTGTAATTAGTATCAATTCAAAATGATCGTTAATTTTTTCATTGATTCCTCCCTGAAAAACTAGAAAAAACTGATTTGCTTGTTAAAACAAGCTGTTTTCAAGTTACCCACAAAACCTGTGGATAACTCTGTGCGCAGATTGTTATATCCGTTTCTTAACTACAGTTTTTATTATAGTTTTGTTAAATCGTATAAAAACAAGACAATCTTATAGATACATTTATTATCAATAAGTTATGAACTTATGGAGCAAGCAGGCAATTCCTGACAACTTGAATGAAAACATATCTAACTCATTGATTAATTCTGTGTACAAACACTTCTAGGGAATAATCACGACTTGTTTTACTCTCTTCTTTAAACCGTTCCGCAAACCTGTTGAGCTTCACCCCCTTCCATTTCTGTTGCCTTCTCTTGAATATTGAAATGACAAGCACAATCGCCCTTTGCCATGCAACTTAACTGCCTGACTTCTTTACCAAGTAAAGAAGACATCAGCGCTAAATCGAATGCGCAAATTTCATTATATTTCTGAGCCAAGTCGTGATAAATGCAATTATTCGCCCGTATAACAGAATTATTAGTTTCTGAATTAATGCTCGCCGTCACCTGAAAACCCAGATTAGTCATGATTAATAACAGTTCATCCAGGCGCTCATTCCGGTTTTTTCCTTCAAACTGACTGCGAAGATTATTTGCCAGCCTGACTCCTAATCTGTGCATGTAATCCTGAAAACCTTCAGCCCCCATTTCCTGCCGCAACTCACTGAGAATTAAATCGGAAAACCAGGCATATTGCTTTGGAAAATAATTAATGCCCATATCGGTAATGCCGTAAATGACTACAGGCCGTCCAGCAGTTTTATTAAGCGCGGATTTCTTAATATATCCATCTCCCTCAAGGCCAACAATATGCTGTTGGACTGCGGCTCTTGATATATCCATTACTTTTGCGAGCGCGTCAATGCTTAAACCAGCCCGGTTTTCCATTAACTGCTCAAGGATATGATGTTGGCGTGGGGTCACATTAAAAAGCATAAGAAATTTTGTATGAGATTAATCGGCACATAGAGACATGTTAATTATGTCACACTAATCTTTTACAAGTAATATATTGTATAACTTTTTATGTTGTTATAAACTTCGTTCCGGGCAAAAATTGCTCGCTGAAAATTAAACTATAAAAAATAATGCCGGAGACCAAGATGAGCGAAACCCCAGAAACAACCCCAGACAATGCATTGACGCTATTCGACAAAATTGGCGGCGAAGCGGCTGTAGATGCCGCCGTAGATGTTTTTTACCGCAAAGTGTTGTCGGACTACCGCATTAACCGGTTTTTCGACGATATTGATATGGAAGCCCAGGCAGTCAAACAAAAAGCGTTTTTTACCATGGCGTTTGGCGGACCGAATAACTATACCGGAGAGGATATGCGCAAAGCGCATGCCCGTCTGGTTAAGATGGGTTTAAACAATGACCATTTTAATGCCGTAATGGAACATTTGGGAGCGACCATGAAGGAACTTAATGTTCCCGAGGAACTCATCGTTCAGGCTGCCGCCATTGCTGAAAGCACGCGTAACGACGTATTAGGCAAATAAATCCAAACAACCAAGCGAAAAACCCTGTGTGCGAAATTACCGCGCAGGGCCCTTCAAAGCGGATCACTTTTGCATCCATTTTTTTGATTCCTGAACCGGCATGATGATAATTACAATCGCCAAGCGCCAGGTAATGGTTAGACCTTATGAACTCAGCCTTTTAAATTTTTGACAAGGACTCTCAACTGTAAAAAAGCAAAATTGTAAACTAATTAATCCAACCAGAATCCACAAAGAGCAGCAATAAGCCGCCCGCGAACACGCCTGCCAGGACATCATCGATCATAATGCCCAACCCGCCCTGAACTTGCCGGTCCAGCCATTTAATCGGCCACGGCTTGAGAATATCGAAAAACCTGAACAATATAAACCCGGCAATTACGGTTTGCCAGCTAAGAGGAACCAGCCACATGGTTATCAGGAACCCGGCAATCTCATCCCAAACAATGCCGCCAAAATCATGTTCGTTCAACTTTTCCGCCGCTATTCCGCAAATCCACACACCGACAATTGTAACGATCATGGTCAACACGCTGTAAAACAGTAAATTGGCGTGCGCAAACAACCAGTAAACCGGAATTGCCGCCAATGTTCCAAAAGTACCTGGCGCTTTTTTTGCCAGCCCCGAACCAAACCCGAAAGCCAGAAACAATACCGGATCAGACAAAATTTGCCTGGGCGTCAGTTTATTTTCACCATATTGTGTCTTAAGAAAAATGCTCATAACCTTTACTTTTTAATGTTTGGATAGCGCCGGACCTTAGCAAGCGCAAACCGGGCATGGCTTCAATGACGCCAATTTTTCTGCAATCGAAAGTTAGCTGAAGCGCTTTTTCCGGGCTTACAGTAAAGCACAACTCATAGTCATCGCCAGCGGTAAGGGGCATGGACCAGTCTCCGGAATCATTTATATAGTCGAGCACTGGACCGGACAGCGGCAATGCATCCCAATCAAGACAAGCGCCCACGTTGCTTTGCTCAAGAATATGGCCTAAATCTCCCGCCAATCCGTCTGATATATCGATGCAGGCATTGGCAATACCCGTCAACGCCAAACCCGCATCAACCCGAGGATCAGGCTTGTTAAATCTCTGCAAAGCTGAATCCGGATTGGCACAGTGGTAGCCTTGGATGATTTTCAATCCCAGCCCTGCGTCGCCTAACATACCGGTTACATAAATAAAATCCCCTAGCAAGGCGCTTGAACGCATGAGCGCATTACCTCTAGGCACTAAACCCATAGCCTGAACTGTTAGCGTTAACGGTCCGGACGTGGTGTCGCCACCGATCAAATCCACTGAATACCGTTCCGCCAGACTCAGAAAACCTTTAGCAAAAGCGGTCAGCCAGTTTTCATCAACGTCCGGCAAGGTTAATGCCAGCATCACTGAAACCGGCTTGGCGCCCATGCTGGCCAGATCACTTAAATTAACGGCTAGTAATTTATGTCCAAGCTGTTCAGGGTTGGTTCCGGCAAAAAAATGTACATTTTCCACCATTGTATCGGTGCTCACCGCCAGTTCATAACCTTCCGGCAATGACAATAACGCACAGTCATCACCAATGCTTAATCGTGTTGATGGATTTTTTACTGTCTGCCGGGTGAAGAAACGCTGGATAATAGCGAATTCAGAAATGGGCATGCTTAAATGGGCAAAGCAGAAAGAATGGCGAAAAGGTCATCATTTTTTGACTTGCGCCTTGCGCCTCTCTCCAGAGTTAACTTCAACGCTTCGTTTTTGCTGAGCCACTTTATCCAAAATGCCATTGACATATTTATGGCTGCCATCGGCGCCAAAATCCTTGGCAAGATTAATGCCTTCATTTAAGACAACGCGATAAGGCATATCCAGCCGATTGAGCAACTCATAAACACCAATTCTTAAAATGGCTCTTTCAACAGGATCAATCATTTCGACCGGACGGTCCACAAACTCGCTCAACGCCTGATCAATAGCTTCCAGGTTTTTCGGCACGCCGTGAAACAGCTCGGTAAAATAACTTTTTTGAGCATCTTTCAAGCGTTCTTCCTCAAAAAATTGCCGGTCAATCTCAACGAGACTCTGTCCTGTCATCTGCCATTGATACAATGCCTGCACGGCAGCTTTTCGGGCATTGGTACGCGCTTGACTCATCAGGCTTCCAGGTTATTAAACAAACTCACCATTTCGATAGCGGACATGGCGGCTTCAGCGCCCTTGTTTCCCGCTTTTGTACCCGCGCGTTCAATTGCCTGCTCAATCGTATCGACGGTTAAGACGCCAAAACTTATCGGAACATCATATTTTAAAGACACGCTGGCCAAGCCTTTTACACATTCGCCCGCAACATATTCAAAATGGGGCGTACCGCCGCGAATTACCGCGCCCAGGGCAATAATGGCATCATATTTTTTGCTTGCAGCTATGCGTTGAACCACCATTGGCAACTCAAAAGCGCCGGGGGCTTTTACAAGATGGATACCGGCTTTATCAGCGCCGTGGCGCACCAGGGCATCTATGGCTCCTCCTTCTAACTGCTCAACGATAAAACTGTTAAAACGGGACGCTACGATACAAAATTTACCACCCTGAGCTGATAAATTTCCTTCAAACATTTTTATTGTTGACATTCTATTTCTCTACTTAAATTACAATATTCAATTTTCTTAAATAACGCTATCAATCTGTATTACCGATTGGATTAGCGTTACACAATACTGATTGCGGATTTTATCGGCTCAGACTAAGCCAGACTGTTGCCAATCAAATTACAAGGTTTCTGTTTAAATAAGTTTTTCAGCCGACATGCTCGGAAACCTCCAAATCAAATCCGGATAAGCCGACATATTTTTTCTGAGTGCCCAGCACTTTTAATTTATGGACGCCCAGGTCGGCCAGTATTCTTGCACCGGCTCCGGTCATGCGCCAATCCGCGGCATCAGGAGCAAAAGCGTCCCCAAGAACGCCGTTATCTTCCAGTTGATAACGATGAATCAATTCCACCAGAGATTTATTGTCTTCACTCTGCCTGATAACAACCAAAACCCCGCGCCCTTCCTCGGCAATTTTTTTCATAGCTGTCCGGATTGAAACGCTGCAATCATTTCGTTTTGATGAAAACACATCATCCAGCAAATTCCGCGCATGAACCCGCACTAAAACCGGTTCATCACCCGAAACATGCCCCATGACCAAAGCCAGATGGAGGTTGTTGTCGTTTTTATCCTGGTAGGCGTAAAGACGGAATTCGCCGAACTCCGTAGGGAAAGCACATTCACTGATGCGCTCCAGCGTATTTTCATGCTGAATACGATAATGAATCAAATTAGCTATAGTGCCCATTTTAAGGTTGTGCTGCTGCGCAAACACTTCCAAATCGGGCCGTCTTGCCATTGAGCCGTCTTCATTGAGAATTTCAACGATAACGGCGCAAGGCTCGACACCCGCCAATCTGGCAAGATCACAACCCGCTTCGGTATGCCCTGCCCGGCTCAAAACCCCGCCGGACTTGGCCATTAGCGGAAATATGTGCCCTGGCTGCACCAAATCATCAGCCTTGGCATCCACAGCCACCGCGCATTGAACAGTACGCGCCCTGTCGGCTGCGGAAATGCCGGTTGTCACACCCGTTGCCGCTTCGATTGACACGGTAAAATTGGTCGAATGCGAGGTCTTGTTTTCATTCACCATCAATGGCAAGCGCAACTGCTGACAACGTTCGCTGGTTAAGGTTAAACAAATCAGCCCCCTTCCATAACGAGCCATAAAATTAATATCTTCCGCGCGCGTAAAAGCCGCCGCCATCAATAAATCGCCTTCATTCTCACGGTCTTCATCATCCATAATGATGACCATTTTGCCTTGCCGCAAATCGTCTATGATCTCTTCAATTGTGTTCATTTAGCCCAAAAACCCACTCTTTTGCAATAATTCTTCTGTGATGCCGCCATGGTCTTTAGCCGCCGCCGCTTCTCCTTGCATTAATCGCTCCATATATCGCGCCAGCAAATCCACTTCCAGGTTAACCTGCGTACCGGCTACAGCGTCGCCCATTGTAGTTTCCCTAAGCGTATGAGGCACGATATTAACAGTAAATACAGCGCCATTAACTTCGTTGACCGTCAAGCTAATGCCGTTGATGCAAATAGAACCTTTTTCAGCTATGTATTTAGCCAGATTATCAGGGGCTTTAAATTTAAAGCGGAACGAACGTCCATCCGCGGTTTTTTCTATGACTTTGCCGATGCCGTCAACATGTCCGCTAACTATATGTCCGCCCATCCGGGTTGACGGCGTTAAAGCCAGCTCCAGATTAACTGGCGCGCCAATAGTTGCGATATTTAAAAGTGTTCTGGACAAGGTTTCATTGGAAACATCAGCGCAAAAATAATGCGCGCCCAACTCCACAGCCGTTAAACAAACGCCATTAACAGCGATGCTGTCGCCAATCGCGACATCAGTCAGCGATAATTTGCCCGTGTCTATTTTCAAGCGGCAATCCCCTGCCCTGCGTTCGATTGCCGAAATTTTTCCTACGGCCAGAATAATACCTGTAAACATTAAATCTCTGCGTCAAACAGGGTGCACAACATGCACCAATCATTAATGGGAAAGGAGCGTTTAAAACGCGCCTTCTGAAGCTGACAGTGTTAATTTTAAATCCGGCCCGACTTGCCTGACATCAAGCACTGTTAAAATTTTTTTATCGGCCATGTTCCGTAGCCCCGGCACGCTAAACAAGCCGCGCCCCTGGTCGCCCAAAATACAGGGTGCCATGTAAATCACCCATTCATCGACCAGGCCCTCGTCCAGTAACGCGCCATTGAGTACAGAGCCAGCTTCAACCAGCAGCTCGTTGATTTGCTGCTGCGCTAAAAAATTCATTACTTCATGCAGATCGACCCGGCCGTTTTTTTCAGCCAGCCGGTAAGCTTCAAAACCTGCGTCTTGCAAAGCATGCTGCCTGCGATCATTCCGTGAGCATGTCAAAACCAGACTACGGCCCGGCAGCTTTGCCATCCGAGCCTGAACCGGCATTTTCAACTCAGAATCGAGAACGACTCTAACCGGTTGCGCAACATCCCAGTCAACCCGGGCATTTAACGCCGGATCATCGGCCAATACCGTATTAATACCCGTTAAAATAGCCGAGCTCTCCGCTCTCAACCTGTGCACATCGGCTCTTGCTTGTGCCGACGTAATCCATTTACTTTCTCCGGACGCCATCGCAGTACGGCCATCCAGACTCATCGCCAGCTTGCTGCGTACAAAAGGACGGTTTTCTGTCATCCTTTTAATAAAACCACGATTTATTTTTAGCGCATCGTCCTGCAATACGCCAGTGCTTACTTCAATGCCGGCGGCCTTAAGCTTTTCCAGGCCCCGGCCTGATACCAGGGGATTGGGATCCTGCATGGCGGCCACTACACGTTTCACTCCTGCTTTTATCAAAGCATCGCAACAAGGCGGCGTTTTACCATGATGACTGCAAGGTTCCAAGGTTACATAAGCAGTTGCGCCCTGAGCATCCTGAACACTTTTTAATGCCTCAACCTCCGCATGCCCAAACCCGGCTTTAACATGCCAGCCTTCACTAATAATCCTGCCATTCCTGACTAAAACGCAGCCTACGCGCGGGTTCGGATCAGTTGTAAAGAGCCCCCTTTTAGCCAATTGAATGGCTCTGGCCATATATAAAGCGTCTTGTCCGGCTGACATTATTTTTTTTGCAGATCTTCAATAATATCAGTAAACTCACTGACATCCTGAAAACTACGATACACCGAGGCAAACCGCACGAAAGCCACGTGGTCCAGTGAGCTCAATTCTTTCATGACTTTTTCGCCTAACTCCTGTACATCTACTTCACGTTCGCCTTTTTCCATTAACCCTTTTTTTATACGATTGATTGCCGCTTCAATTGCATCGCTGTCAACGGGCCTTTTTTCCAGCGCCTTTAACATCCCGGAACGCAGCTTGCGTTCTTCGAAAGGCTCCCGGTTGCCATCTCGCTTGACCACGCGCGGCATGGTTAATTCAGCCATTTCAAAGGTAGTGAAACGTTCTTTACAGACATTACATTCACGCCGCCGCCGAACCTGATCTCCTTCATTTATCAATCTGGAATCAAGAACCCGGGTATCTTGTGCTGAACAAAACGGACATCGCATTAAACTTAAGCCACTGCCTTTATATGCCGGAATCCCGGCCTTTAAATTCAAAACCGGTTATTTTATAATATTTCGTTAATTTATCAGATATATATTTTCCAATTAGCAACTCTCATTTCCTGATTTTATAATGCCGGAAGCCATGCCGCTTTGCACAATCCCATGCCCCCAATGGTTTTTTTCAATGGCGCTCGTATAAAGTGCCGATTAGTTTGTAATTGAATTCTTGGGCGGTTTTAGGGTAAAAATATCAAAATTGCCATCAATCTGGGTAAAATAACTGAGAATTTACGGAAAACTTTGCATCGAGCTACAAATATTAACCCATCAACTTGAAAAAACTTTTCGGAGCGCCGCATATAGGGCAAGACCAGTCATCAGGTATGTCGGCCCAACGCGTCCCAGGGACAATCCCGCTATCCGGATCGCCTTTTTCTTCATCATAAATATGCTCGCATTCCAAGCAGTGATATTTTTTAAAATCCGGCATTTCTTAACCCCTAAAAATAATTATTAGCAGGATAAATAATAAACTATTGAGATAGCTTGATTATTCGGCCTTGAGCCGCGGATTGCAATGCGGCAACAATAATTTGGCAATTAGCCTTGGCATCGTCCAGCGACAGCGAAGGCTTATTACCGGCTAGCACACAATTGCTGAAATGCTCTATTTCAAGACGGAAGTGATTATCTGCGGGCAGCCGCTCTTCGCATTCCCGGCCATCTTCAGTCCACCATGAAATTACCGGAACATCGCCCGGAAGCTGCCACACGGTGTGGCATTTAATACCGCCTTTTGTACCTGTAATTTCGTATTCACAGCGTCTCGCGCGTTCAAAGCTAAAATCGAAGTGCGCAAATTTCCCTGCACCGAAATCAACGATGCCGCTGGTCGTAATATCGGCTCCGCTCTCTACATACCTGGACATGGCCGTTACCGAAACAGGATCCTGGTCAAAAAACATCCGCGCTGAATGAATTGCGTAGCAACCGATGTCCCACATCGCGCCGCCGCCGCGCTCGATGCATTCTGTAAGGCGATAAAGCCGCGCCGGCCGCATCATAAAGGAAAAACTGGCGCGTACAGAACGTACTTCGCCTATTGTTCCCGAACTAATCAACTCCTGCACGCGTGCGTGTTGCGGATGGAACCGGTACATAAAACCTTCCATGACATTGACGTTATGCTGACTGGCAGCGGCTTTTATGGCTTCGATGTCAGCCACTGTCAGCGCCATTGGTTTTTCGCACAGCACATGCTTCCCGTGTTCGATGGCGCGCAGAACCCACTCGGCGTGCTCATGATTGGCAAGAGGCAAGTACACAGCTTCAACATCGGCATCGTCCAGCAATGCTTCCAGATTATCGTAAGTATGTACATTCTGTTGATGTGGAGCAAACTGCGCCAATGTTTGCGAGGCCGCGCCGGTACGTCGGCTGGCAATAGCGGCCAGTCTGGCGTTTGACGCTTCGACAATAGCTGGCAGCAGACGCTCATTGACGCGAGCAGCGCCTAATATGCCCCATCGTAGTTTTGTTTTTATATTCATGTCCATTAATCCTTTTCGTGTGTAGCTTGTGTTTCGGGGCCAGGAAACTTTCAATAGTTCTAATGCAACATCCAGGTTATAAATATTCCCAAATTTCCCGGGGGTTGTTTATTTTTTTCACCTGCAACGATGCTGAGGTAAAGTTACAAAGGAGCTGCTGCCTGGGCGAGCGGGCAACATAACCGTTTTTCCTTAGAAAATAGGCAAAAATACCAATATCTAAAGGATATTTTTCTCTGGAAGCCGCCTGAAGTTAAGGTGAAGAAATAGCCTTCCGGAATCCTTATGGTTTTTTAATGCTTTACAGCTAAAGCCAATTTCCAGCCTTTATTGACACGGCTTCCCGAATATGCGCCGCGATACCGCCAGTCATAAGCATCATTGTTAAAGTCTTTATCATAGTCCGTGCTGGTTATAAAAAGGGTCTGAGGAGCCGGCGCTATTGCTTTTAATTTTCCTGCTTTGGGATAAAGATTGAGCTTATTGAGTTTGCGAGCGGCTGAAATCACATAATGGCTTGCATTGGCGTAGCTATCAGTAATATTGTCCGATAACAAGGTGGCGGTATTATTTGCAGTAATCGCAGTGCTTGCATCAGGTGAAAAAGCAACATTGCCGGCGATATATTGCTGGTAATTCACATCGGGATTATTAATTCGTATTCCACCCGCCACGGTTTTGGACCAAATAGTATTGTGAAATATTTTAACATTTTGCGGAGAAACCCCATTATGGGGGGTAATATAAACAGCTCTAAACTCTGCCGGATTTGCATGATTTACAAAAATATTACTGTAAAGCATGATATTTCCAGTCCCTTGAAACAGCGCCTCTACCGGATTGTTGTAGAAAAAGTTGCCGTATATTTCATAATAATCATCTTTACCCGTTCCCATAGTTGGAAATCCGCCCACTAAAACGTTGGGTCTTGCGCTCTCCCCTGTTGAAGAATTTTTGCCTTTACTGAAAACATTGTTACGGAGAATTGTTTTCCCGCTCCGGTTGGTTCCTGCATTTATGCCTTCGGCAAGGTCGCGTTGCCCGTTGATTTGATGTTTTACCTCAATGTTGTAGCCGATGGTATTTTGAATAAAATTGTTTTCTATAATCCCATTAACAAAGGGTTGAGTGCCATCTGAATTACCCAGATATATGCCGGTTCCAGCCCCGTCAATAATATTATTTTTAATAATCCAATTGCTTGAAGGGCATTTGGTGCTAATACCAACTTGTTGTTGATTATTTGCATAGTTCACGATAGTCAGATTTTCAATTGTAATATCGTGCGTCCAATTAGGATTAGCGGCGGTATTTCCTTCCGCATTTATAGCATTCAGTCCTTTTAAATTTAAACCATCAAGTTTCATATTTTTGATGACGAGATAAGCGCTTTTTCGTAAACGTATAGTATTGCAACAGTCATTTCCCTTAAAAACCGTGGCATTTCCAGCCCCCATTATTACAATAGGATGCGTAGCCGTGCCATTTATCCCGTTGATATTTAGGAAGTTTGTATAAACTCCTGCTGCCAGCTGCAACACATCTCCCGGCAAGAGATAAGGTACTTTGGCTTCGAAAGTAGCCGGTGTAGCGTGAATAGTCCTGGCTATCGCTAGTTGTGGAATGGCTGACAAGGCAATGAATAAAAAAACAATTTTTGTGTTCATTAAAAAAGTCCTTGGATGCAAGTTTTTGAAACTTTGAGAACGACCTTTTAAGATATCGATTTGCTAGCCAATTTGGATTTTTGAAAATTGCACAGCAAAGTCAGGCTTATCGGTATTCGTTAGAGTCCAGGATAAGCTTGTCAATATCAGTCAGGCTATTTCTGGATTTTGCATACAATGCAGCGCCAACAATACCAGCTTGATTTAAAAAAACAGCCGGCTTTACCCGTGCTTCCACCGTGATATGTTTTTTAAATTTTTCAAACTTTTTACTGGCGCCTCCGCCAAGAATGATCAGATCAGGCCAGAACAGTTTTTCCATAACGTTAAGGTAAGTATTAAAACGTTTGCCCCAGCGTTTCCAGCTCAAGCCTTCGACATCTCGGACCGCGCCCGATGCATAATGCTCCGCTTTTTTTCCATTTTTCAAGAACAAATGGCCCAATTCGGTATTAGGCAGCAGCTTTCCATCAGTAAAAAAAACAGTCCCCAGACCGGTGCCGATTGTGACAAGCAAGACAACGCCTGATTGACCAGCGCCCTCGCCAAAATGCATTTCCGCAATACCTGCTGCATCCGCATCATTCAGACAATAACAGGGGCATTTTGTGGCATCTGAAAACAACTTTTCGATATGAGCGCCGATAAACGATGCGGAAATGTTAGCTGCGGTACGAGCCACGCCATGTTGAATTGCTGCAGGGAAACCGCAGCCCACCAACCCGGTCCAGTCAAAATGGAGGACAAGCTCTGCGAGGACGGCTGCAACAGTTTCCGGCGTTGCGGGTTGAGGCGTCTGAATGCGGTGACGTCCGGAAACGAGCTCGCCGGTTTCCGTGTCAACAACGGCTCCTTTAATACCTGATCCGCCTATATCTACGCCAAGAATTAGCATACAGCTTCCTTAAATTTAATTATTAGGTGTGCGTTTCAGGCAAAGCCCTTGTTAATAGTGGCTAAATAGGCTTGACCAGGCATGGGTGAGCAAAACAGCGTCACCCAAACCGCAACTTATTGGTTATGAACGTGCATAGTATAATTTCGCCGATCTTATTTCATGCACGTTTCCTTAACTTTGGTTAATTAATTTACTTGGTTAGTTTTGCGCTAAGCTGTGCTGACCATTGGCCAAAATAAGCGCCGACAACGATGGAGATAGATATCACCAGCAAAGGGTTGCTCAGAGAAATACCCAGTAAAACGTCCTGGTTCATTTTATCGGGCGTTTGCAGCAAATAGGCAAACGTTGCTGAATAACCCAATACACTGGTGGGTATGGATGCAAGTTGCGGAAAATTCGCCGCAAGACACAAAACCACGACTGCAATGGCTACCGTAATAGCCGCCATCAGAGGAAAACCAAGCACGGCTGTAGGCGGGATATTGGTGAGCAGAACAGCTGTAAACCAGGCCATGAATACACCGAAAATTCCACACACAATGGTATTTATCAAGGCTTCCTTGGTGGCGCCGAGGAAAAAATAGGCAGCCCATGCGATGGTAGCCGCCCAGATAAAAAAGATGCCGCTGGCAGGCCCTACCGCCAAAAATGTTGCAACGCCGACCAAACCGCCAATGCTTAAAGAGAGCGCTGTCAGTTTATCAAAAGAGAGTGCTTTTAGTTTATCCATAATATATCTCCAAAAAAGTTCACCTCATAATTAGTATTTAGCCGGATTTCACATTGAGGCGGTTCTATAAAATCCAATGGTTCGGGTTATTCGAACGACCAAACAAACCCATTTACATCAAGTGCTGTCAAACATTATTCAAAAGCACCCAAATCAATCTCTGATTCTATCCTTTACAGCCGATGCCGGTCAATTCGCAAGATGCCACCTGATTAGCAATGCGCTTCAGCAGGCGCGCGAAAAACTAATTCATAGCCGTCATTCCGGCAAGGATTGCCGGAATCCTGACTTCAAGGACGTGAATTAAGCCTCCATCCCATGCGACTACGCTTTGGACAGTCCATGTCGCGGAATACCCGCTTCCCAGCAGGCATGACGGCCAATTTTATTGCAGCTGGATATCTAACTAATCATCAGACGCCAGCCTTGCATAGCCGCAACAATGAACCAGAAGAATCAGAAAATTGTTGTTCAGAATATCATTTCACCGGCTGCAGTTGGTGTTGCCTTAATCGAAACAATACCTGCTAGCCTGTGAAGCTTGCGTAAGCCCGGTAAATAGCAAAAGCCGATAGCGACAGAAAAATCATCCCGCTGATTTTATGCAGCAATACTAAAGGAACCTTTTGTAAAATTGTGCGTCCGGCGATAATACCCAGAGCCGATGTTGACGCAAGCGCGGCCGTCGAACCCAGCCATACAGCTATAGGCGCTACCGTACTGCTCAAGGCGACAACGGCCAATTGGGTTTTATCCCCGAATTCGGCAACGGTTATCAATAAAAAGGTGGTAAAGAAAATACCGCGACCGCTTTTTTCCTTAACGTCCACATCGTCATCATCCTCTTGCACGCGCAAGGAATGAATTCCAAAGACGGCAAATAAGAAGGCAACCGTTGCCGCTACAATATATTCCGGCAACCAACTGGCAATGGCCACGCCAAAAACAACGGCCAAGGTATTCAAAAAAGCAAAGGCGGCGATAGCGCCCAGCAAAACCGGCATGGCTCTGTGTCTGGATGCCAGCGTCATGCAAACCAGCTGGCTTTTGTCGCCAATTTCCGCCGCCGCAATCAGGGCAAAACTGGTTGCGGCAGTGGCTGAAAGCCCGGAAATATTGCCCGTCGCGAACAGCGAGAAAAAGCGCTCCGGTAAGCCGTGAAATATTCCGGAAAAATTGACCGTGCTCAGCAAATTAACAAAGTGTTGCAAATTGTTCTGGAGATCGCCCATTCTTATCCCTGTAAACGCTGGAAAAATGAAGTCACCCAGACATTAATAAAAGTCAATTAGCCCAGCATGTTGTCTAAAACCATCATGATAATAAAGCCGATCATCAAAGCGAATGTCGCATAGCGCGAACGCCCTTCCGAATGCGTTTCCGGGATAATTTCTTCACTGATAACAAAGAGCATCGCACCTGCGGCAAAACCCATTGCGATCGGCAGGACAGGTTGAAATGCAGTCACCATGGTAATGCCCAGCAAGCCGCCAACAGGCTCGACCAGTCCGGTTAATGTGGCGATACCCACCGCTTTCCATTTATTGTAACCCAAACCGACCAACGGCAAAGCAACGGCCAAACCTTCGGGTATGTTTTGCAAAGCGATGGCAATCGCCAGAACTACGCCGTTTTTCATTTCCCCTGAGCCAAAACTGACGCCCACGGACATGCCTTCAGGAAAATTGTGAATAGTGATGGCGATAATGAACAGCCAGACTTTTTTTAATGAAGTAAGATGAACATCTGAAATCGAATCAAAATGCACATGCGGCAGCTGGCGATCTGCGTAATGCAGAAACGCGGCTCCAACCAGCATGCCCAAAGAAACAACATAGATGCCTTTGCCCGGCCAGATCGCATTGCCGTAAACCATGCCTGGCACCAGCAAGGAAAATGCAGTCGCGGCCAACATAACGCCTGCTGCCGCGCCCAACATGCTGTTGAACAAATTACGGGAGATGTTCTTGAAGAACAAGGCAGGCAAAGCGCCGACTCCTGTAGCCAATCCGGCAAGAATACTGGCGACAAAACCAATTACAACAATTTTGCCGAAAACCAGATATAAACTGCCAAAAACCGCCAACTGCGATAATAAAAACAGGCCGGCCATGACCGCCCAGCGCTTGAGCGGCGGCAAGGCCTGCAACTTTTGATAATTTTCGCCATCTTTGATCCGGTCTACTGTGGTTTCAAAATAGTGTTGCAATTTTGATAGTGTTCTAGTTGTTATTGTCATTATTGCTTACCTGTGAGAGCAGTTTCCAAAAGTTTGCGGCATTATAACCAAATACCGGATTTTCATGCGGCTATTATGTTTGTCTATTAAAGCAGCCGAGCGTGGATAAATATTTACCTGATTACCCATAAGTCTCAGCTAATTTCAAAAGCCAGCCTGGCATAGGGGGCGTTCTCACAGCAACATAAACAAAGCGGGGTAGCATGTCTTCCAGCTGAAACCTCCGGTTATGGCGGTAGCAGAATTCGGCCAGGTAACGAGGTAAATGCTTGGGGTTTATCGCATGATAAGTGCCTGTGATGGCATTCTTCACATTACCTATCAGTGTGTTGATCCAGGTAAACTCCTCTTTGGTAACACTTTGCGGCCCGCCGCCTGTGACAATGCTGATATGGCTACACCCGGCCTCTGTTACGGCCGTAAAACAAGGCAAGCCATCCGAAATAACCGTGCTGTTGGGTTGTAAATGCTGCTTTGCCCAGCGTGATATTTCTGTCAGCCGAAAGCCTTTAACCACATTCATATTCATCGCAATGGGATGGCCTTCTTCATTCAGCGACACAGCTGCAACAAAAGGAACTTTGTTGACGGAGCCCCGGCCTCTTTTTCCGCCGCGACGCTCGCCACCCCAATAAACATCATCCAATTGAATGATTCCGCTTAAAGGCTTGCTGTCATCACGTTCTTTCATTACCTGCATGATTTTGTGTTTCATACTCCAGGCGGTATTGTACGAGACACCGGTTTGTCGCTTAAGCGCTAAGGCTGACAACCCCGTTTTGGCTTGCGTGATTAAATGGATCGCCAGGAACCATAGAGTCAACGGGAGCTTGGTTTGCTCAAAAATGGTTCCGCTAACCAATGAGGTTTGATGGCGGCAATCCGTGCACTGATAGAGTTTTCTTGTTGTTACGACACTATAACGGCCAGAGCCGATCCAAGTGAAGCGCATATCAGCCGCAAACCAAGCACTTCCTTTCACCGGACTGCATCCTGCGCCGCCAATGAACTTCAAGTATCGATTGCGTGGACTAAATTCGATTTTGCTATGCGTGAATCTTATAAAATGCCGGATTGATCAGCCAGCATTAACTGTTTTGCAGGAAACCGCATTAGATTTTTTGGCCTGTTAATCATATTTGATGTATTTAAACCGCGGGTCATCGGGCGTGCCTTCCAATGCGCCGCCTTCTTTACCTGGTTGCCACATGATGACCTCTTCGATCTTTTGCGCCAGTTCAAAATCCTTGTTGGTAATGCCTTTCGCTGCGTGATTGACCAGCTTAACGATAACAAAGGCATAAGAAACGGTAAGATCAGGATGATGAAACGCCGCCTCAGCCAAGTGCCCCACCGTATTGACCACCATCAACGTACTTTTCCAGCCGCTGGTTTTGTATTTACGGCGAATCCAGCCATTTTCCAGATACCAATGCGGCAGTTCTTCTTTCAATCGCGCTTCAGTCTCTTCATCGGTATAGGTTTCTTCTTGCTTGTGTTCTCTCCATCCCATAATGATTCACCTTTAATTTGATTATATAATGAAGCGAAATTGCGTTCACTGATTGCATTACCGCGACGCGTTATTCATTTAGCGCAAGTATTAACCGTTGTTCGTAAAGGCAGTCACTCAAATCGTGGGGGGTTAAAATTTTGATTTTAGAATTTCTTCTGCATTTTCACAAATTACTTCACCACCCTTGCTCAACAGAAACATCTTACTGTCAAGAACCATTTGAAAGACTTTATCAAAATCCGCGTTAATAAAACTTATCGATCCTTGTATCTACCCGGTTACCTCCGAACTATCAGCCAACGCGCATGACACTTTAAAATGCTTTATCTCAAACAATGCCGTCTTTACTTCTCTGTCAGAGACATTTTTCCCGCTAACAAGTTCGCCGGTTTTTCCAGAGCTGTTTTAATTCCGGCAATGATTCCATGAATACAAGCCTCTCTTTCATCAACTATCGCCATTATTTCTGTACCGGCAATATAAGCCATCACATCACTAATAACCATAAATGGAAGCAAAGGCTAAAACTATTCACCGTACAGAAATATATCCACCTGGCACACCGTTTTTGGACAATACAATCTGCCAGAGCTGATTACTACGGGCACGGAATGCGCCGGCACATGAGAGCAAATAGTATTTCCACATCAGGAAGAATTGATCGTCATAGTTATCCTTTATTGCCTCCCAACTTTCAGAAAAATTATTAAACCAGCACATAAGCGTCTTGTCATAATCAGGGCCAAAGTTATGCCAGTCTTCCATAACAAATTTTCCCTCAATAGCTTTTGCAATTTGTTTAATGGAAAAAGGCCTGCTTCGCCTTAAAGTAACCAATCTGTAACAAGCAATAGAGCTGTGAGCGAAGGCCATTCCGTTGGAACACGATGCCATGTTCTTTCTCCGTCATCGCGAAAAACTCGGCACGTTGAAAATCATCGAAATCTGGTAAATCGTATAGCGCCTGTTTTTCTGCTTCTGACGGAACAGTTAACCGTTTATTTTTATTGGCACGCATGGATGAGCGGAAAATCCTTTTATAAGTTGTTCTTGAAAACGAGGGTTTTTGAGAAGCCTTGATGCGTAATGTATGCGATACACAAGATCAATGCTCTTCTATTCTCATAAATAGCTCTTGAAACCATATTCTCAATCCACTACTATGACAACGAGTTTTGATAAGGAGTCGAGCATGGGACAACTAAATCGCATTACCCAAGCCCCCGAAATGATGGGTGGCAAAGCCTGTATCCGTGGAATGCGCGTCACGGTCGGTATGATTGTGGGGCAAGTCGGCGCTGGACACAGCATTGATGAAATTCTCGCCGATTATCCTTACCTTGAGCGCGAAGATATTATGCAGGCACTTCGTTACGCTGCCTGGTTAGCTGAAGAACGCGAGGTCATACTGGCCTCCGCATGAAGCTGATCGTTGATATGAACCTATCTCCGCGCTGGATTGGATTGTTGGTCAATGCAGGCATTGAGGCAGCACACTGGTCAGAGTTAGGGGCGAACAACGCACCGGATTCTGAAATCATGACCTATGCCAGTGTAAATGATTATGTAGTCCTCACACACGATTTAGACTTCAGCGCAATCCTTGCCGCCACACATGGCAAGAAACCCAGCGTCGTGCAAATTCGCGCGGATGATGTTAGTCCGGACGCAATAGGATTGCAAGTCATCACCGCTTTGTGGCAAATGGCATCTGAATTGGAGAATGGCGCCTTGCTGACCGTTGATGCGAATCGCACCCGAATTCGACTACTACCATTGACTTGGTCTCTGGATTAGACAAATGCTTATTGGTTATGCACGTGTCTCGACGCAAGATCAAAACCTTGAACTTCAAATCGATGCCTTGACTAAGGCCGGTTGCAAGAAAATTTTCGATGACAAAATCAGCGGCAGTCGTGCTGAGCGCCCCGGTTTGACCAAGGCCCTGGAAATGTTACGCGAAGACGATACACTCGTTGTTTGGAAACTGGATAGGCTAGGTCGAAGTGTCAAGAATCTGGTTAATCTGGTTGGCGAGTTGCACAAGCAAGGCGTTCAATTCAAAAGCCTTACAGATGCCATTGATACGGGCACCCCATCCGGTCGATTTTTTTTCCACGTCATGGCGAGTTTGGCAGAAATGGAGAGAGAATTGACAGTTGAACGAACCCGAGCTGGACTTGAAGTCGCACGGCAACTGGGCCGAAAAGGAGGCCGTAAGCGGCAGATGACCGACAGTAAGATTGAGTCAACCAAGAAATTGCTGGCTAACGGAGTGCCGCCCCGAGATGTGGCAAAGAATCTTGGTGTTTCGGTGCCGACTTTGTATCGATGAATTCCTGCATCCGCGAACCCATAAATTGTGAGAGTCCGCTTTTAATTGGTCGAAATGTCACTTTCGACCCGTTACCGCCGGTCGGATTATTTTATGTAACGGCAGCAATTCACCTGACGGCTGTCATTCGCAACGCATGCAGGTGTAGGACAGATTTGGGTAGCGCCATCCACCAAATTAAAATAAACTGGTAAAAAAATAGTTCCTGTCTTTCGGCGTATGGTGCTTCGCTAATCGCACCTACGCGGGAAGGATATTCAGAGATTCCCAATACATCAACCCCAAAACAACTTATAGAAATTGTTTTCATTAATTTAGGATATAAAAAATTGGAAGACAAAAAAGGATTACTGATGAGAGTTGGCATAGATCAGACGTATGGAAAATATAATGCCCCGATAAACCCTAATACAAATGACTACTTATATTTACCCATTCCTCAAGACCGAAGTGATTTCATATCTGGCATGGAAACCACATATGATTCGTTTATACCATATTTTGACTATTGGTGCCGTTCCAACGAGACAACAATAGATTTCCCCGATCATCTCAGAACTAAAGGTTGCCATTTAGACCCAGATTTTTTTCACTCTACATATGGTGATCAAGCAACTGGAAGAGGCGCAAGAGTAGCGACCTTAAAACCAGGTGATTTTTTAGCTTTTTTTGCTAGCTTCAAACCAATTGCCGATTGCGAACATAGCTTAATTTATGCTCTGTACGGAATAATGGTTATTGAAAAGATCGTAAAAGTTGGGGAAGTAATTGAAGATGAATTTCATATGAATGCTCATACTCGTATCAAGACTACGAATCCTGATCACTGGGTAGTTTTTGCCAATCAGTCATTATCAGGCAGATTTAGCAGAGCCATTCCCATAGGGGAGTTTAGGAACGGGGCTTATCGAGTGAAAAATGAAATTCTTGATGCATGGGGAGGCATTGATGTCAAAGACGGATTTATTCAAAGAAGCGTATGTCCTCCTTCGTTTTATAACTCAGTTCAGTTTCTTAGCTGGCTCGCAATCCAAAATGTAGCGCTCATTCAAGACAATTATGGACAAACCCTGCTAACATAAACGATTAACTTATATAAGAACATTATGCTTAAAAAGTTTACTGATGGAAATCGTCTCTTTACTTACAAGGTTGCACATGATGGTGGCAGTGCGCCAAATCCTTTCCATGGAATATGCACATTGGCAATATGTAAACCCGCGATCAGGAGTGTTGCCAAAGAAGGAGACGTAATAGTGGGTTTAGCTTGTGGTGCTGATGAAGCACGTATCATATACTGTATGGTAGTAGACAAATCAGTCAAGTGGTCTGAGTATATTGAAGGATGCAAATCAGGTAACATTGCAGGACTTGAGTCTAAAAAATATAATCTTAAAAAGAAAATCCCTACACACTCAAATGATCAAGGAGATTGTATTTGGAACTCCGCTGATGATTATTCAGATCCATTAGACTCATGGTCGGGTCATGATGGCGAATATGATTTTAACCGTGACGTTAAAAATGGAAAAAATGTTCTGCTAGGAGCAACATTCTGGTATTTTGGGAAAGGTGATAAAAAGTCTATAACATTGCCGCTAGAGTTAAAGGATATTATCATTCGGGGCCAAGGTCATCGCTCAAATGCAAATGACCAGTATCGAAACGACTTCGTAACCTTCTTCAATAATGAATTAAAAAGGCTTAAGATTACTTCAACTGGTGAACTCGGCACTCCTACTTTAGAGCCAGATAAAGTGGAAAAGCATGTCTGCTCTCGTTATCGTGCTGAAGAACGGGAATCTGACGCATTCGGTGAAGACTTAGACACGAGCGGCATAAATAAGACGGGTATGAGTAACACTTGGTCAGAAGAACTTATTAATTATACCCGGGATGCGCTAGACTTGGGCATTGTTCCTCCTAATGATTTTGTACCTATGAAAAATATCAACGGGAATTTTGGTATTATTAGTTTACAGAATTGGTTGTCTAAGAAATTTATAATCGCAGATAGAAAGACTAGAGCCGAATATGCATTTAATAATATTGAAGATTTAATTGCGGCTGGCTGGGCAATTGATTAAAGCAAATAAAAGCCCAACTTTTGATTCCAATCACGGATTCGGGTTGCTTTTGCGCCTGCAATTTCCGAGTGGATTGAATGACAGCTTTTTGTTTTACAGTCGTCATTTCGCTGAAATACTTGATCGTCTAGTTTTGGCCGGCAGCAGCAATTCGAATTATTTTTTAAAGCGGATGCTCACAACTTCTGCGGAATATGATTGGATTATATACGAAGAAATTTTTACAACGCCATGATTATAAGGGGTTAAAAAATTACGAGGGTTTGGGCTTAGAACCCCTATTAGCCGCAATAAAATGACTGATGCCGGTAATCGAAGTCTTAAATTCGGATTAAGAGCTAAGCATATAACGAGCGATAAACAAGCCCTCTCCAGTGGGAGAGGGTTGGGTGAGGGGAAATCAGACAAACATAATCTTTTGATTTCATTGTCTCAAATTGAGTTATTAATTCACATTTAAGCAGCGGTCGAGTGATATAATCTATTTTTGCGGTTATTTAAGAGTACGAGAGTGATTAAATTTAAACCTAACAAAAAACCAATCCTCTTATTCAGCCTGGTCGCCATCGGCTGGATAGTATTAATCTTTGTTGAATCGTCGCAGCCGCCCCTAAAAATATTCGGCGAAATAAATGGGCTGGATAAAGTAGCGCATTTTGCGGCTTACAGCATCCTGGGCATCATGATCCTGGCTGTGCTTACCCAAATCAGCACTTATAAAAAAATACCTGTATTATTGCTTACGGTTATTCTGGTTCTGCTCGCCGGAGTTTTTGACGAATTTCATCAATCCTTTGTCCCCCAAAGACAGGTCGATGGCTGGGATTTACTGGCGGATTTTTGCGGCGGCTTGATTGCAACGCTGCTATTTATAGCCAGAAAGAAGCTTGTTAATTACGCTTAATTCAGAACAGAAGGCTAAAAAATATCTCTTGCGCCCTTGTTTTCAATCGTTATTTTCCCCAACCCGTTATCCCGCCTATAAACCTAACCGCCTACCGCAAGGCTAATCACATCGCTCCATTGTCCAACTTGCTCATCGTGGGAACGGTATATGGCTTTATATTTCCACACCGCACTGCCGCCCGCGGCTGGTAGTGGAGTCGTATCGGTCGTATTCGGTTCCGTATTAATAACAAAGAAAACAAAATTGTTGCCATCCCCTCTGTCCACCCAAATTTCCAAGGCATTGGCTTTACCTTTATTCCAGACAATGACAGGATGCCCAGCCTGACTGTAAACGCTTAAAGCCGGCTTCCAGGTACTGGTATCAATTTTCTGTTCTGCGCCTATCAGCCACAAATCATAACCTATGGTTGAGGTATAGTTTCTATTGGTTTTAATACGCGCCGCCAATGCAGAAAGCTTTGGAATAATACCGGGGCTTACAGCGGGAGGAATCGGCTCGGCCAGCGCAGGGGCAACCGGCCAACCGGCATTACCAGCACCGCCATCACGCAGCAAGTTCTTATATGATGTCCAGGCCTGGGCATAGGTTTGCATGTCACACATCGATTGATATGCATAACGAAAGGCGGTGGCATCTGCCTTAAGTGCGTCCATATCTTGGCCGCTAATCTCCAAAACTCCGGCATAATGAGGTAATGTGGCGGCGAGATGATCTAACAAATCAGCTCTGTCGCTATCAGTACTGGGCATGAAAGGTAATGTAGTCATAACTTTTAAGCTCCTAATGATTGATTAAATAATATGCAGAATCTAATGAACATTCTGTTATGGTTAGCGAACACCCGGCAACGACTGATGAGCGCTCAGCAATGACTGATGAACACCCGGCAACGACTGATGAGCACACAGCAATGACTGATGAACGCTCTCCAATGACTGGTGAACACCCGGCAACGACTGTTGAGCGCTCCGCAACGACTGACGAGCACTCGGCAATGACAGAAGAACACTCAGCAGAGATTAAATCATGCTCTGTAAATAGGCTTGATGTCTTGTCTGACAGTCATTATTAAATTTCAGATTAATTAGAAGAGTGAATTTGTTAGCAAATCCACCAATCTTGCAACCTGTTTAATGAGGATTTTCGGATCTTATATACCCAATCAATAAAAACATCAAGAGCAATCAGAATTATTTTTTTCAAACCACCCATGCATAACTAGCTATTTAACGACATGCACCTTCTCTCCTGATTAGAAAGAAGTGTCTTCTAACACCACTATTCAGTCAGGGCTTGCCTAAACCCGAACACAGGGTTCTAAAAAACCGATCAAAAGCGGTATTATTTGGCCTAAGGGCCTGTGAGATACTAATGAATTTTCAAATACCTGCCTGTATCAACCCAAAATAACACGGCTTCAATTGAAGAACGTAGAAGCATCATCATCGTAACTGGATTTTCGCGATCAACCCAAATAAGAGCACTGTCATTAATTCATATCACATTTAATACTTTGATTTACTGATTGTTGCGAGCGCTTTCCATCTGTAATATTTTTGACTCAAAAGAAATGGTATCATAAAGTTACACGCGATAGCAGGCTGACAATAATCAACTGGTAGTCAATTAATACAACCATTCGACAAAACAATCAGGATACCGCCAACTAGACGGACATATCCCACGACAAACAAAACCAAAGCCTTGCCAGTATAAGCATTACCTCGCTCGAGTAGAACATTCCAAGCCACCTTATTTTACGGTCATTGCAATTAGTTATTGGCATTATGCTTAGAAAGTTTCTTGATCACAAATTCCATGAATAAATCGAGTCCGACCCTATTGATTCACTATTGATTATAAGATTATTAAAGTAAGTACATGAAAAGATTGGCTCCTAAAAATAATGATTTTCAACATAATGATATTGACCTAATGAAAGTTTTAAAAAGATTTAAAGAATGATAAAGGATATGACTGAAAATTACATAAGTGATTACAAGATCACAAATAATTCAGCAAAGATTCAAAAAAGCTTATCACGCGCAGCTTTTTTAATATCTTGTTGTCTTACAGGAGCTTTTTTTTCTTACATGCGCTATCGGTCCGAAATCGCTATTGAGTCTTGTTTTTTAGCGCTTATTGTCCCCGCCATATATTGTCTGGCTAGTGGCTTGGCAAATATCAATGTTACACTAAAAACTTATAGGCCTGCTCTTCTATATCTTATCCCATTGTTCTTTTCATATATTTTTAGCATCGACTCGAATACGGATTTTTTTCGGAACATTATAATGTTGATGAATATATTTTTTGCCTTTTTTCTGGCGTCACTATTTGGAAGCCGTCCAGAGCACGATCTTCCTTGTCTTGTGATGCGGCAACTGACAATTTTGCTATTCCCATTATTTATTTATGTCACCTTAACACAACAACATGCCCATGTCTGGGGCCGCTGGGAACCTTATGGCGTACAACCTAATTGGTTGGGGATGATGTCATTAGGGCTTGCATGGTGCGCGTTGGCATGGAAAAGCGCTTTAATACGATTTGTGCCGCTAGCTTTATCTCTTTATTTTATGATATCTGTTCAATCCCGGGGATCCATAGTAGCATTTTTACCCGCTTTATTCTTTGCCAGTGGCTGGTTTTATCCACTAACCAAAATGAATATCTTACGTTTATTAGCGACACTGTTTTTGGGGTTCCTCATAGTTATAATATGGAGCATAGTTTCCGAAGTGAGCTTGCTAAATAAAATGACGGATTTTCTAATGAACGAAGTAATGCGTGTCAACGATACACATCGTGGTCTCAGTTCAGGCATGTCAGGTCGCACAGAAGGTTATCAGAAGGCATGGAAGGGATTTCTTGAGTCGCCGGTTTTTGGCAAGGGATTTGGAGCTTATTCTTTTGTTCATAATGGATTTTTATTAACCTTGGCTGAAAGTGGAATTTTCGCATTCATGGGTATGCTTTATCTTTTTTATACATCCATACGATCTGCAATAAAAGGAAATCGCTGGAATAACCTGGGATACTTAATTAGTTATTCAATAGCATTAATGACCTTCCCTAGATCATTTAATATTAATATGACAGGCATGCTTTTACTATTGGTGATGATGACAGAAATATCGCATCGGCATATCCCCAGGAAGTTAAATAGCGCCTGAACGGAAACAAAAATACCAAACCATAAGTTGTTATAACCCTCAAAAAAATAGCAGACTATTACAAATGGATAAAGATTGTTTTTTAAATTAAAAATAAACCATAAAAAGCAACAAAAACCAACAACTTAACCAATGGGATTATATATTTTCCCGTGTCTTTTAGCCTAAACCGGTAGTCTTAAGATTTAATTGCTTAAAGATAAATTATTTGTGAATATTTCTCGCGTTATTCGTACATTTTCAGCTCATAGCTATGGTCAAATAATCACCATTATTTCCACTTTAGCAGGCCCTACGGTTGCTGTTGCCTACTGGGGGGCGGAAGGATTTGGCTATTGGGTTTCATTATCAGCGCTTGCACAGTTTTTTAGCTTGTCAGATTTGGGAGCTTCAACTGCATTAGCCAATCAGCTTTGCTTAAAAAGCAACAGATCAATTGAGGATGCTCATAGACTCACCAGAAATGTAATAATAAACTATGTTAAAAAAGCAGTAATTTCTTTGGCAATTATACTGGCTGTTGCATTCTTGCTTGCCCTCTACTATTCATATCATGTAGCAACCCAAAGTGCATTTATACTTGCATTTACCTTTTCTGCTTTAGCATTTTCAGCCGCATTTCAGCCGGCGATAGGAATTTATAACGCAGCATGGCGTTTTATTGGACGCAATGAAGTTGGTATATTTATTTCTAACACTACTCGCTTGCTAGAGTTTTTAATGATCATTGGAATAGCCTTATTAGGTAAGCCAATGTTAATAGCGGCAATAGCAGCCGCACTATTTAAGATTCTAATATCGCTAATAATGTATTTTCATATTCCATCACTAATCAAACAAGGTAAAGATATACAGATATTAAACCAAAATACACAAACGCATATTGAACTAAATAAGCTCACCAAAGCAGGCCATGGCTTCACTCTGATTTCATTATCACAACAATTAACGCTACATGGACCAATATTATTAATTTCAGCCATATTAGACCCAGTCCAAGCAGCTGTCTTTGCAGCATGCAGAACCCTATCACGCTTACCTGTGCAACCTTTATCAGTTTTGCTCGCTTCGCTTAACCCAGAGTTAACTGATTTAATTGCTAAAAAACACTATAAACAACTCAAAATAATTGTATTTAGAATGCTATTTGGCGTAATGATATTATCAATCTTAACCGGCTTAAGTTCAGTCTATTTTATTGACATTATCCAAAAATACTGGCTGGAAAATAAGTTGAATTTAGATATAAAAGTGTTAATCCCGCTCAGTCTCGCGGCAACTTTTTATTTATGCGGGCAAGTGCTCAATCAAACATTAACCGCTGCAAACAAAACGCGCGAACAGAGCAAACAATTTATTATAGTAGGACTCTTAATGATTACCCTGATGTTGCCTTTGTTGTTGATAACAGAACAAACTATGTGGAGTGCAATTATCGTCCTGATTGCTGAAAGTTTGATGACAGTGCTATTGTTTCAAAGATATTTTATAAGCCTAGCGGCTAAGGATAATTAATGCATTTTTTATTATTTTGTTTGCTATTTAGCCTAAGTTTTATCAATGGTGAAAAAAATCGGCAAGCATAACAAATCACTTAATTGAACTAGCTACATACAACAATAAATATACTTTTTTAATAAAGGCATTAATGGGCAGGCTGGATTTTTTAGCGGGATGAATTATAAAAAATAATAATCTTTTTTATGGGCTAAATTTACTAGATTAGCCAGAAATATTTCTAAATGTTTAACCCTTTTGATTTGGCGATGCTCATTTAAAATTCTAATTTTAGGCATTGGTATTCCAAAGATTAATAATGCAAAACTTATGCAGCGGCCATGGTAAAAATTCTCGTTTCATATCATCATTTTCCACATTATCGTAAAGGTGTATTTAAGGAATTGGCACAACGAAATCCTGATACAACTTTAATGACAAGCGTAATGGATTCTTTCGATAATATCCCATCCATGCTGCCATTAGATGGATGCAAACATATTGTTGGCAAGGGATATTGGTTTTATGGCTTACACTTTCAACCAAGCTTGGTGATAGAGTCAATATTTGGCAATTATGATGTTTATATTTTTCTTGCAAACCCAAATTTTATTTCAACATGGCTTGCAGCTCTATTAGCTAGATTAAGGGGTAAACGAGTTGTTTTTTGGGGGCATGGGTTTTTCTCTGATAACAAAAGTATCAAAAATCTTGTTCGGCAACTTTTCTTTTCTTTAGCGCATTGTTTTTATAGCTACGGTTACCGGTCTAAATCGATTGCAAAATCATTTGGATTTCAGCCTGCTAGTTTGTATGTTGGTTTCAATTCCTTAGATTATTTTACCCAACTCAAAATCAGGAAAAAAATAATCGATAGCCATTTGGAGGATCAGGTTCCGGATGTTTCACAAACTGAAATATTAAAAATAATCTGTGTTTCAAGACTCACTGAAATCTGTCATTACAATTTGCTTTTTTATGCTGCAGAGCGAGTCAAGAAAGATTTCGGACTAGCAATACAAATTTTAATGATCGGTGATGGACCCGTAAAGACTGCCCTGGAAGAGTTATCAATCAAATTGAATTTAGATGTCAATTTTATGGGATCTATATATGATGAAGAGAGGGTTGGATCGTTGATTTATAAATCTGACATTACAGTATCACCAGGGAAAGTAGGGTTGACAGCAATGCATAGCCTGATGTTTGGAACACCTGTCATTAGTCATAATAATGCGATTGAACAAATGCCTGAAGTTGAGGCTATAGCTGATGGATTTACTGGTTTGCTTTTTAAGCAAGGTGACGTTGATGCCCTAGCCCAAGCGCTAATTGTAGCCAAAAATAAATTTTCAAATAGAAACAATGTAAGAAAAAATTGTTTTTCAGTAATCGACCAGATATATAACCCTAAAAAACAGGTCGATGTATTATTGGATGCAATCGCCGGCATACCGGCAACTGAAGGTAACGTCGTAACTAAGATTAATTGGTTCAAATAAAAGTATATCTGATGAGAAAATTTCTGAGACAGGTTCGCAGGTACTTTTGGAGAATGCGATTAGGATTAAAGCATGTAGACCCCACATTTTTAGCTGGAGGCAAATCCTCAATTAATAAAGATTTGGTGGCAGGCCCCTTTAGCTACATTGCACCTGGTTGCATGATTTCTTCGGGTGTCGAGATAGGCGCCTATACAATGATTGGTCCAAGAGTGATGATTTTGGGTAATGATCATGTACACAACGTGGCTGGTAAGCCCGTTATTTTTTCCGGCCGACCTGAATTCAAAAAAACCTTGATTGGGTCGGATGTTTGGATTGGCGCCGGCTGTATTATTATTTGCGGTGTAAAAATTGGGGATGGCGCGATTATTGGAGCAGGTGCAGTGGTAACTAAAGATATCGCACCCTATTCGATTATGGGCGGCGTACCCGCTAAGTTTATACGACAACGATTTGATTTAGAGCAACAAGCATTGCATGGGCAAATGTTAGCACTCCCCCCAAGTGACGGGGGTTATCCAGATAAACGCTAACATCATACTTCGTCTAAAAGACTGCTAATTTGGAATTCATCAAATGAAAGCATCAATAATAATTGTCTTAGTAGCTATGTTTACTGCTCCAATACGCCTAATAGCCGGCTCATTCGACCCAAATAACCCAGCTGGATTGGGATATCAATTAGTTTTTGAGGATGAGTTTATTTCGCTAACATCAATCGATGTGTATGGATCGCTATCGCCAGCGTTCAAATGGTACACCACGCCATTTTTTGTTCCGGCTTCAAAAAAATTTACCCCGAGTTTGATTTCCATTAATAATGGAATTCTTACCTTGGAAAGTACGCCCGGTGGCACACGCAATGGAAATATCGCAACAGCAGCGCCAGCCAAAAACTTGCAAGGGTGGGTTGGCAAAACCTTTGGTGGTGGCGCATATTTTGAAGCTAAAATCGCCTTTGACCCTGCCACTGTGGATACAAAAAATGGTTGGCCATCTTTTTGGTCAATGTCCATTGAGCATATGGCCGCGAAAGGTGCAGATCAATGGCAAGGCCAAGCTAAGGGGTATAGCCACTTTATAGAAGATGATTTTTTTGAATACGACACTGCGTCTTTTGCCGGGCAAAATAGTTACGGAGCTACGATGCATGACTGGTATGGTATCTGGAAGAAAACATGCCTACCTGCCTTTTGCCATATTACTAATATTGCAGATAGCGGGTCAAAATTTACCAACGCTCACATCAGGTTAAGCCAAAATATTGATTGGACAAAATTCCATATAATTGGACAATTATGGGTGCCAAGCAACAGTATAAACAAAACGGGATACGTTCAAAATTATTTTGATGGCATACCAACATCTAAAGTTAGTTGGAATGTAGCTGGAAATCCAATGCCACCACCTCAAGGTGATGCTATCTTTAGTATTATGGATACAAGTCACCTCGTGGTGATGCTAGGTACTGGTGTAAAACAACCAATGCATGTTGATTGGGTTCGCGTATGGCAACCAGGCACAACGAATTAAATACACTTAAAACCACCCGGCAATTTTGGATTTCTCTGACCTGGAATAATTAACCATGCAAGTTAGTAGTATCTTGCTAATCAGATAACATAACCAAACTGAAATATTTTTTTGTTAAAGTAGATAAGATGGATTTATTAACTAACTGAAGTTTTCCCGTTTCACCCCCCCTAATCCGCTACTTATGCGGCGTGGGTATTGAACGCAGGGTTTGCATCGTTTTTGGTAAACCCCAATTTAATACGTTTTCCTTTATTGGCTATGGACTCAAAAACTGGGAAACTTTAGTTAACTAATAAACAAGGCCGAAACGTGACGGGATTTACAACCCCGTCACTCACGTTTAGACGCTCGTTCCTGAGCTCCTGTTTAGGGACGCGGCGTGCGAAGGCTCCAGCTTCACGGATTTCTGGAAGCTAGAGCCCTTTGACTGGCTCAAGACAGGGTTACCAAGCTGGAGCTTGGGAACCAGCGCAATAGGGATGACTATCGCGAAGCCGAAATCCGCAGCAATGGCTATCGCTATTTTATTAACCGGTTTGAGATTTTCAAAGCGGCGATGAGTTAGCTTAATATGTTTGAAAAACTAAAGGAATGTATTTTTCGATTAGAGAATCATTAAGCCATTTTACCTGGGTGGCGACACATGCTCGACCTGGATCTGTACACATCGACTTGCCCCTGTTCTGTAAGCCGGAATCTGAACCTGTAGTTTTTAAACCATAGGCAATGCCAACTAGCAGTTTATTTAAACCAGCATTTATTGGGTGTGCAAGGTCTGACACTGCAAAAAAACTACTCATTAGCAGAGTGAATTTCATTTAAATATTTTTAATATTATTAATAAGGAAAGTGATGGCTAAAACATTAGATCTAGGGTGTGGGTCTGTACCCAAAAACCCATTCAATGCTGACGAATTTTATGGGATAGATATCCGGGAAGACCTGCAGAACAACATCCGGCAGGCTGACTTAGCCATTGAGCCGATTCCCTTTGAAAATGAGCTTTTTGATTTCGTAACAGCCTACGATTTTATCGAACATATTCCTCGTATAGCCTATATACCGCATCAACGAAATTGCTTTGTCGAACTCATGAATGAAGTATATCGAGTATTGAAAAATGACGGTTATTTTCTATCCTGTACACCTGCATTCCCAAGAGCCGAGGCGTTTCAAGATCCAACACATGTGAATATTATTACAAAGAGAACATTTCCATGTTATTTTGGTTGGAGAAGCCGCTGGGCGTCTATGTATGGATTTAATGGAGCGTTTCTAGTTATTATGCAGGAATGGCATGGGCAACATTTACTTACAATTATGAAAAAAGTAGATGTTCGGAAAGCTTATGACGCTGCTTATGCACGGGAGGCCACGATTGAGTTAAAGGCCAAACTCCGAAAAGGTAATATAGATTTGTTAAAAAAGAATCTGGCTTTTATTTGCGTAGCCTTCCAAAAAATGCCGTTTTCCGCCTCATTCAACTGTTTTTTTAATGTTGGGGGGGTGTTGTATAACACTCTGAAAACTGAATACTGAAAATTCCCTAAGATTTTTAGTTTTTTGAGCGATAACAAAGATCTTAAAATCAACATTATAAATCTCTCACTATGAACGCATACAATCAAGATGTTTATGCCGAAAGCAATTTACGGATATCTATAGTAATGGCTACCTATAATGGCCAGGATTTTCTTACAGAACAATTGCAGAGTTTACTTGCTCAAGATCGACTCCCTGATGAGTTGGTGGTTTCTGATGATGGGTCAACCGATAAGACTTTGGAAATCATTCACGCTTTCTCCAAATCCGCTCCATTTGAAGTAAAAATCATCAATAACAATAATCAAAAACGCGGCTGCACATCAAATTTCACCAATGGGATTTTATCCTGTACAGGTGATGTGATTTTATTAAGTGACCAAGATGATGTGTGGTTCCCTCAACATGTTTCAAAATTGGTGCAAGCCTTGGAATGTGATCCTGGTGTGCTTTGTGTAGCAAGTGATAGTGAATGTGTTGACATCGAACTTAGGCCATTAGGTTATACAGTACGAGAAAGTGAACGATTTTCTGATCGTTTTATGAAAGAATACCGTCGCGAAAAAGGCTCACATTTAAAGCTTACTATAAAACATTTTGTTGCATCTGGTCATAGCCTGGCTTTTAGGAAAACCCTAGTGCAATATTTATTTCCAATATCTGATCATTGGATTCATGATCAATGGATTTTTTTGTTGGCATCAATCATCGGTAAGATCAGTTATATACCCGATACTTTAACTTATTATAGACAACACAACAAACAGTCTGTCGGCGGAAAAATGTCCTCTTTAACTTCTTGGGCCGATAAAACAGCTAATGTTTCATCATCGCGTGAGTTAGCAGATATTTATAAATGGGAGGATCTTTTGAAGCATTATCAAGAAATACAGGATCAAACAATTGACCAAACAATTATTGATTTGCTAATAAGAAAAATAGAATTCTCAAAGCAACGCATTGAAATACGTAGAATGCCTTTAGTGCCAAGGGCAAGCAAAACAATAATACTATTGTTTAAAGGAAATTATCATGCTTTGGCAAGAGGGATGATTGCTGCATTAAGAGATATTTATGGCCGTAGATAACATGCATACCATCATTTGATAAAAAATATATGCATATTGTGACCATATTAACGTGAAGCTAATAAAGAGTTTGTCTATAAATCAGGTAATGGATTATGAAGAAAATATGTGTTGTAAACCCGAATTACTATCAAAGCAGTGGCGTAACAAAAGTAATTGTAAAAATATATCAAGGCTTAAATAATAACTATCCAGGTGAATTTGGTTTTTACTTTATTGATTGTTTATATGGATCGGAAGTTTCTAAGACACCTTGGCTAGAAAAAGGTAGTTATAAATCGCTAAGGTTAATGAGCAACAACCCTCTCTTATTAGCTACTGAAGCGACAAGATTTCTAAAGTGGGTTAAACAAGAGAAAATTAATATAATCCATATTCATCATAGACGGTTACTGGTTATAATAAATTTTCTTCTATTTTTTAGTAAAACAAAAGTTGTTTATACGAGCCATTTAAACTATTCTTATAACTTTTTTTTCAAACAATTAATTCGTAACGATACTTACGGAATTTCAGAATCTGTTATTAACAACTTACAAGAAACGACAAATTCTAAATTAATAAAATTTGTCGGTAATCCCATTGATTTCCCTTTAGTCCCGCCTAGTATTGATCTCGAAACTGTTCAAGATTACGCCATAACCATTGGCAGGTTAGTCCCCATTAAAGGCCATAGGTACATTATCGAAGCCTTTCGTATTTTAAAATCAAGGGGTGTCAATAAAAAACTACTAATATTAGGTGAAGGTCCTGAAGAGCGCAATATTAGAGATTTAATTAATCTGTATGATCTTAATGAATCCATAGAAATTATTGGTTACACGGACAATGTCAATCATTATATTAACAAGGCATTGTTTTGCATTTTGCACAGCAGTATAGAAGGCTTAGGTCTTGTTGTTGTTGAAGCTGCCGCACTTGGAAGACCCTCGATTGTTACTGATATTGATGGGCCAAGAGAAACCGTTCCTCCTGATTCCTTGCTCCCTAATCTCCAGAAGTTCGGTGACACTGAAGCGCTAGCCAATAATCTTGAACAGTGGTTTAAACAACCCACCGTTGTAGAGAAAGAAGGTGAGAAATTTTTTAATCATTTAAAAGAAAAATTTTCAACCCCGAATGTCATAAAACGTTATTACGAAGAATATTCAAAGGTCTAATATGGCGCAGATAGATAGAAATGAAAAATGGCCTTTAAAATATAAAATCAAACGATTTATTTGGTCTTGGGTCTGGCTGCTCTTATTTAGACCTACCCCAAAGAGATTAGCGGCTCGCTGGCGAATTTATTTATTAAAAATATTTGGCGCAACCATACATGGAGAATGCCTTGTACATCCTTCCTGTCGCATCCTGGAGCCATGGAACCTGGAATTAGGCGACTATTCAGCCATTGGTGATCGCGTGAATATTTACAATTACTCAAAAGTAAACATTGGTAGAAATAGCGTGGTTTCACAGGACACAGTACTATGTACGGGTACGCATGATTATGAACTTAATAATATGCCATTAATTGCCAAGCCTATTAATATTGGCTATGAAGTGTGGGTCGCTAGTAATTGTTTTATTCACCCTGGTGTAACAATAGGTAATGGTTCTGTCGTTGGAGCCTGCGCTGTCGTTATAAAGGACTTACCCGAATGGATGGTTTGCGCTGGACATCCTGCTAAAGCAATCAAGCCAAGAATACTGAACAAGAATACTGAATAAGTGATTTTCAATAATTAAATATATTTATTACCAAATAAAAAAGCCTGTTTTATTAAAATCGCCATACCTACTAAAGGATAAGAGTATATGTCCGATATTTCTGTAATAATTTTAACCTATAACGAAGAACTGCACATAGAACGCTGCATCAGGAATCTTTTACCGATTGCGCAAGAGATATTTGTTGTCGATTCTTTTTCCACCGACAAAACCGTACAAATTGCAGAATCATTGGGAGTTAAAGTTTTACAGAATTTATTTGTAAATCAGTCAGTACAATTTCAATGGGGACTGGATAATTGCCCGATACAAACAAGCTGGGTGATGCGCATGGATGCTGATGAATATTTGGAGCCCTCCTTAATTGACGAAATCATCAGTAAATTTCCATTATTGCCCAGTGACATTAACGGTATTTATTTAAAGCGCAAACATCATTTTTTAGGCCGCTGGATTAAACATGGCGACCGCTACCCTTTGGTGTTGCTACGCATCTGGAAAACCGGCCAGGCGCATATCGAAAACCGCTGGATGGATGAACATATCGTGCTGGATTCCGGCAACTCGGTTACTTTTGACGGCGATTTCGTTGATGACAATCTCAATACTGTTGAATGGTTTATAGAAAAGCATAATCGCTACGCAAGCCGGGAAATGATCGAAATACTGAATCATAAATACCAGCTATTCGCCCGCGATGAGTCGCTTGATGACGCTAAAACGGGCCAAGCTAAAATCAAGCGTTTCGTTAAGGAAACGGTTTATAACAAACTACCGTTGTTTGCAAGACCGGTACTGTATTTTTTCTACCGTTATATTTTGCGCTTCGGTTTTCTGGATGGACCGGAAGGCTTTGCCTATCATTTTATGCAGGGCTTGTGGTACCGCTGTTTGGTTGATCTTAAATGTCTTGAGGCAGAACGGATACTTGCCAGTGCAAAATCCAACGAAGAACAGATTGCCCGCCTGACTCAATTAACTGGTTTGCAACTCGAATAACATCTTTTCAACTCCATGAAAATTCTTCTCTACGGTCTCAATTACGCACCTGAACTGACCGGTATCGGAAAATATTCGGGAGAGATGTGTGAATGGCTGGCTGAAAAGGGTCATGACGTTCGCGTTATCTGCGCTCCGCCCTATTACCCCGAATGGAAGGTTGGTAAGGCTTATAAAAGCTGGCAATATCAAACCGAGCAGCGCAATAAAGTGACTGTATTCCGTTGCCCGTTGTATGTGCCTAATAAACCCAAAACCGTTAGCCGCCTGATTCACCTGTTCAGTTTCGGGCTTTCAAGTCTGCCGGTTTTATTCAGGCAATGGTCTTGGCAACCCGATGTTGTAATTTGCATTGAACCGACCTTTTTTTGTGTGCCGGCGACCTTACTATTTTCCAAACTGCGCGACAGTAAAAGCCTGCTGCACATTCAGGATTTTGAACTTGATGCCATGCTGGGATTGGGTTTGGGGAAGTCAGGCCTCATCGCCCAATTTGCCGGCGCGGTTGAACGCTGGTTTATGCGCCGCTTTGATGCGATTTCCACCATTTCCTACAGCATGCTCCGAAAAGCACAAGACAAAATCAGCCTACCTGAAAAGGTGTTTTATTTCCCTAACTGGGTGGATACGGATTTTCTTACGCCGGATGCTGATCCTGATCTATTTCGCAAGCGCTGGGGCATTCCTGAATCTACCCGCGTGGTACTTTACTCAGGCAATATGGGTAAAAAACAGGGCCTGGAGATTGTCTTGCAGGCTGCCGGGCGACTCCGGCAGGAACCCAGCTTGCTGTTTTTGATGATTGGCGCCGGCGCCGCGCTAGGAGAACTTGTACATCAGGCGGAGCAGTTGCAACTGGATAATTTGAGATTCTATCCGCTGCAAACCTATGAAGAATTGCCTGCGTTGATGGCTTTGGCGGATATTCATTTGGTAGTGCAGAAAAAAGGCGCTGCCGACGCTGTTTTGCCCTCCAAGCTGACAACTATTCTTGCGGTTGGCGGGGAGTGTGTAATAACCGCTGAGGCGCATACCGAACTGGGATTATTATGCCGGGAATATCCGGGCATTGCCAGATGCATTGAGCCGGAAAATGCCGACGCCTTGACTGCGATATTAATGGAAATGCTGTTGCATTTGCCGTTAAAATCGTCAGGTGTTTATAATAAGGTTGCTCATCGGTTTGCGCAGGACAATCTTGATAAAGACCGGATTTTGAGCAGATTGGTTAGCCAATTGGAGGGCTAGAAATTCGCCTGCCAATATGGGCTTAGGTAAATTGGTTTACTCGTTCCCAAGCTGAAGCTTGGGAACGAGCAGTCCGCTATTTATTACTGAATCAAGCCTATATCTATCGCTAATAGTTCAAACTCAACAAAACATGACGGGGTTTTATAACTCCGTTACATATGCTTTATAAAATGTTACAACATTCAAAACTTTCGACCGGGGTTATACAAACTCCGGCCGGCTGTAAATGTCTTACTGATCGGGTAAGCTTTAGTGGGTCGAGCCATCATTGAAAACAGCATCCAAAGCCGGGGCTGAGATGGCGCTGATCAGCCACTCTTTGAGTTGATCTTCGCTGGCGTGTCTTACTTTGTTGACGACTGCATCAGATAAATCTCCAAAACGATGCCTCAGCATTAAACCAAGCATTTCGGCCTCTCCTTTCAGCAAGCCTTCTTGCAGCCCTTCTTGCAGCCCTTCTTGCCATCCTTCTTGCCGTTCCTTGGCAATCTTGAATTTTTCTACACTCGTTACATATTGCATTTTTTCATTCTCCTCTATGGTTTCAATTTCCCGCCATAATTGTTGCTCAAGTTCTTCCGGTAAGCGCATCATCCAATCAATCACCCTAAACAAGTCGATAACTCGTTGTTTATCCCATTTGCGTTGATAGAGCAATCTTACTAATAGCTGCTTTGCCTTGTAGCGTTCGTTATCGTTCTTTCGAGTCCCCTGTGTCAGGATGTGAGTTGCTGTGACCACGGCAAACGAATTATCCGCTGTCAGCAGATCATTCACCTTGTCATGATAATCGGTCAGTTTGGCAATGGGAAAACGGATAGAGATTTCACTGCCCAACACGCCATAACTAAAATAATCCGGCCGCCAATTAGCGTGCTCATCGGCCAGCACTGCCAAACTGGCTACAGGCTTATCGTAGTGCTCGTAAATACGGTAATTGTAGACAAACATCCGCTTGGCAAATTCAGCTTGCCTGGTTCCCTGTACTTCAATGTGAATATAAATCCAGTTTTCATCGCCATTGAGCAGTGTCACCCTGACCAATTTATCTACATAGCGCCTCCCCAGTTCCGCATCCTGCATGACTGCCCGTAGTTCCTGATCCAGAAAAACATGCTCTTTTGACCAATCGATTTGAGCGCAAGCTTCTGGAAAATAAAACACCATAAACTCGGGAAAATAATGCTCAACGGCCTCTTTCCACGGACTGTCGTAATTATCATTAAAGCTTTCCATGCTCGCCGTGCGCTCATCCTGTTCTGCCATACAATCCTCAACAATTTTTTTGTGATTATATCCTAAAGATTGATTCTGTGATTGGGCTATTAACGACTGCATCAGATAAATCACTAATATAATGCCTCAGCATTAATCCAGGCATTTTAATCCATTTAATTTTAACCACGCTTAACAACAGGGTCTGGATTTTTGTTGCGATATACTTTTAGTTTCGTTTTTACATGCCAGAAGAAACGAAATAGCGACGATTACGTTTGACACATTGAAATTTGTCGAGAGGCCGGAAAAAGCTGGTGCAAGTCGCGAGCAAGCGTCGGCAATGGCAAAAGCCTTTAAAGACACAAGTGGCGAGACTGAGTTAGCCACAAAAAATAACCTGATTAGCAAGATGCTTCAGCAACTCGCAAAAAACTATTTCGTATCCGTCATTCCGGCAGGGATTGCCGGAACCCAGACTACAAGGACGTATTAAACTTGCCGTCCCATACGACTACGCTCAGGGCAGGCCATGGCACTGGATACCCGCTTCCCGGCGAGTATGACGGACTATTTTGTTTCAGCTGAATTATCTTACTAATCAGGAAAAATAATTTGGATAAGCTTGAAATCCGGTTAACAGGTAAACTTTATTTAGTTAAGTGGGTGTTAGGAGTTATATTGGTATTAGCAATTGCAAATTTTGTAAAACAATTTTTGTAGATCGAAAAAAAAACAGCACAAATAAAAGGGCTTGCAAAATTAGATTTAGCTTACAAATCCTGGTGAGGTTTATAAATTGATTTCGACCGGGAGTTACAAACCCTCGACTGGCTCAGTAAGTATTTCTTGCTGATCAGGTAAGTCTTTGTGGATCGCGCCATCATTGAAAACAGCATCTAACGTTGGAACTGAGATGGCTCTAATCAGCCACTCTTTGATTTGTTCTTCGCTGACGGGTATTACTCTGTTGACGACTCTACCATACAATCAATCAACCCAAACAGTTCGAAAACCCGTTATTTATCCCATTTGCGTAGATAGAGAAATAGCACTAAAGCTGCCTGGACTTGAAGCATTCATCATCGTTCTTTCGTGTCCACTTTGTAAAGATGCTAGACGCCAAGGTAACGGCTAAAGTTCCAGGCCTCGCACAACACAAGATACATCCTGAAAGTATTAAAAATATAACTAGTCAGCGAAAAAGGAAATCCTGGATGACTTACCCGCTCTCCAGGTTAAGAAGTGTTCAGATAGCTTAGCGCTTGGGGTTAGTTAAAAAACACATTATGCCACGGTGAATATTTATAATTGAATAATCATCCCGTTAAAAAACAAAGCCGCCATTGGCTGAAGCCAACGGCGGCATCATCATGAGCTAAAGTTTATATGGCAAGTTTTAAACCAGCGCTTTTACGACGAGCCCCCAATATAGCCATCAGACCGGCGCCGAATAGCCAAACGGCTGCGGGCAACGGC
This sequence comes from Methylobacter sp. KS41, assembly GCA_002862125.1. Classification (GTDB taxonomy): domain Bacteria; phylum Pseudomonadota; class Gammaproteobacteria; order Methylococcales; family Methylomonadaceae; genus Methylobacter_C. The sequence continues at coordinate 369,786 of PHSP01000001.1, forward strand.
ACGGAAGCGAGCGAAATAGCGTTGTAGGTTGACCAGGGACTTAACACGCCTTTACCGTCAACGAAATTAACCAGATTTTTGAAGTCAGGGTTCAAACCCAACAGCCATAGGCTCTCATCCTGGGATCCTCCGGTTAAGCCAGGGTTATTCGCCGCCCATCCACCGGTAAAATGGGTATTGAAGCCCAAAGCATTGCCGTTAGAGGTGCCGATAGCATCCGGCGTACCGCTAACTTTATTGACGCCCTGCAAGTCCGCGCTGAGCAACATTTGATTTGGCTGAGCCGTCCACGATGTACCGCCAAAGGTACCTGCCGGCAAAGACCCGGTAATTTCAAGAGTGTTGTTCAGTTTTATACCGTCAATAGCCGTAATCAATTGACCTTGAGCATTGAAGTTAGCCTGATAATGGACAGTTGCATCGCCCACGCTGACAAAATTGGTCAAACCGCCCATAAAGAGGGAGGTTGAACCCGTTCCGGTCAATGTCCAATAAGAGTCGCTGGTATTTGGGGAAGTATATACGGTTTGCTCCCTTACCAGAATTGTATCATAGATATTCTCGAATAACGGATAGCTCGACGGAACTATCCCTGAAGCGTTACCGGTGCTCGCAAATACCGGCAATAAAAGGACTAACGCCCATCTCACAGATTTGATTACTTTCATTTGTCATCACCTTTTTTCGTTAAATTATATAAAAACCCGCATATTACGCTTACAACCAGACGCTATCTATAGATGAATGATCAACCATGAATTGCTTTGCATTGCCGTTAGGAGCTCCTGCTATCTTGATGTTTAGCTCCCCACGATCCGGAGTTTCCACCCCAACCTTATGACAATTTAAATTTTATACAGTTGTAGACTAACACATTCCAATAGCTGACGCAACATACGCCGGGCAACTATTTTATTGTAGCTGCCACCAATCGCGTCTTTATCTTTAATACTCATTATCCTTACTTCTGCCGGCTTGACCCATACGCCGTATATAGCATTATGCGATTTGCCGGCATTGATTGTACCGGGCTATTCAATCATTGCCGTTACAATCCGGTTACGGTTGTGTGAAATGTAATACTTATGGGCGCCTTGTAAACCTCTCATTCCCGTAAATACAGAAATTCAGTTTAATTGATTTTTCTAAGCGCTCTAATATCAGCTTCCTCATGAATACAACGAACATGAGTTGCTATTATTTTAGGCAAGTATAATGCCAATCCCAGAAAGCCCGTTATAAACGGCTTCAGACGATGGCTGCCTAAGTTAAGGTTAATTAAACTATGTTATTTAATCATACGTCAAGCGCGTCATATTACACATCGTAGCGGTCTGGCTTAATACTCTGGCTATTTGGAGCAATCCGAACGAAAGCGGCATCAACCGCCTCTCTTTATGCCGCTCGTTCTATTGCTTGATATTCCGGATATGACATTGATCTTTGGGTAACAAGCTCTAAAAAATTAATTACCTTCTTGTAAATAGAGCCTGATAATTCAAGTTGCATGGCTTGATGAAATAACCTCATTGAGTTTTGGGGCGTTATGGACTTTCTGGCCTCGGCGTGGTCATTCCGGCTCCCACGCTAGGCTTTTTACTGCTCCTTAAATTCTCCCTGGTGTTCAACAAACCAGCGATAGGTGCCGGCTAAGCCTTCGGCCAGGGCTACCCGGGGTTGCCAGCCCATTGACTTGAGCTTGCCGACATCCATAAGTTTTCTGGGCGTACCGTCCGGTTTGCTGCTGTCCCAGATGATTTCACCCTGATAACCCACCACTTGCCGGATGGTTTCAGCCAGCTCCCGGATGGTTATGTCTTCGCCCGCGCCCACATTAAGATGCGAAAGCATAGGCTTGGTGCCGGATTGATAGCGTTCTTTACTCAGGCTCATAACATGGACGCAGGCGGCCGCCATATCATCGACATGCAGAAATTCACGCATGGCCTTCCCGGTTCCCCATAGAGTGACGCTAGCAGAGTTTGTAGTTTTGGCATCATGAAATTTTCTTAACATGGCAGGAATGACATGGCTGTTTTCCAGGTGAAAATTGTCATTCGGACCGTATAGATTGGTTGGCATCACCGAACGGTAATCGGTGCCGTATTGCCGGTTGTAAGATTCGCAAAGCTTGATTCCGGCAATTTTGGCAATAGCGTAAGGCTCATTGGTTGACTCCAAAACACCGGTCAACAAGGCGCTTTCATGCATTGGCTGAGCAGCCAGCTTCGGATAAATACAGGAACTGCCTAAAAATAACAAAGACGAACAACCCGCCGCCCATGCCTGATGAATGACATTGGCTTCCACCATCAGGTTTTCGTAAATAAATTCAGCAGGATATTCATTATTGGCGTGGATGCCGCCAACTTTAGCGGCCGCCAGAATGACCTGATCCGGCTTCTCCTGTTGCATGAAGCTGCGCACAGCGGCCTGATCGGTTAAATCCAGTTCGGCATGAGTGCGACTGACTATATTTTTAAACCCGCCCTCGTTCAACTGTTTTACGATGGCTGAGCCCACCATGCCGCGGTGCCCCGCCACATAGATTTTTATTTGTTTATCCAACATAGGTCTATTCCCGGCTAACGGCAACGTTATAACCTTGATCTTTTAAAAGCGCATGTTTTCTGGCTTCATTAAGATCATAAGCAACCATTTCACTGATCATTTCCCGCAGGGTAATCTGCGGCACCCAGCCCAGTTTTTCTTTGGCTTTGGTGGGATCGCCCAGCAGCGTTTCAACCTCGGCTGGTCTAAAATAACGGGGATCAATGGCGACGATGTTTTGCCCCACTTTCAAGCCCGGCGCTTTATCGCCCTCAATCGCTGAAACATATCCCTTTTCTTCAACGCCGGCGCCTTCCCAGCGGATTTTCACGCCGAGTTCCTGGGCGGACATTTCTATAAATTGTCTTACCGTATACTGCACGCCGGTGGCGATTACAAAATCTTCAGGCCGCTCTTGTTGCAGCATCATCCACTGCATGCGCACAAAGTCCTTGGCATGCCCCCAATCCCTGAGCGAATCCATATTACCCATGAACAGGCAGGGCTCCAGTCCCATGGCGATATTGCTAAGGCCGCGCGTTATTTTGCGGGTAACAAAGGTTTCGCCGCGACGAGGCGATTCATGATTAAACAGAATGCCGTTGCAGGCATACATGTCGTAGGCCTCGCGATAATTGACAGTAATCCAGTAGGCGTAAAGTTTGGCAACCGCATAAGGAGAACGCGGGTAAAACGGCGTGGTCTCTTTTTGCGGTATTTCCTGCACCAGTCCGTAGAGCTCCGAGGTTGAAGCCTGATAAAACCGGGTTTTCTTTTCCAGCTTAAGGAACCTGATTGCCTCAAGCAGGCGCAAGGCGCCGATGCCATCTACATCGGCGGTGTATTCAGGCGATTCAAACGACACCGCTACGTGGCTCATCGCGCCCAGGTTATAAACTTCATCCGGCTGGGTTTCGCTCAGGATGCGGGTCAAATTGGAACTGTCCGTTAAATCGCCGTAATGCAGGTAAAACTTGGGATTTTTCATATGCGGGTCTTGATAGATATGATCGACCCGCTGGGTATTAAAAAGCGATGAGCGCCTTTTGATACCATGTACTTCGTAACCTTTTTCCAATAAAAATTCGGCCAGGTAAGAACCATCTTGTCCTGTTATGCCGGTTATTAATGCAACTTTTTTACTCACAATGGCTCCTGATTGGTTTGATAGAACTAACTGGCTATGAATAATGCCAAATAAATTGAAAAAATATTTTTATACACTTTAAACGTTCTCACTGCAAAAAATCAATGGCGGCTGAGTCAATGTCATTAAGTTAAGCAACAAACTCCTTCTCCTGCTGGAGAGGGCTGGGGGTGAGGAAAATCAAAACCAAGGCAAAATACTTTATTTTGATCCCCCTCATCCTAACCTTCTCCCGGAAGGAGAAGGGACTGTTCGCTTAACTTAATGACATTGGCGGGTGGGTTATTGGCAAATTTCCCTAGGGTAAAAAACTTGCCCGCCCTCCAATGCTGTTAATTTATACAATTCGTTGAGTTGAGCCGAGGCTTAGAGAGAAAGCCGTTTACGCTTCGGCTCCGCTCAGCGGACGATTGCATTAACAATCCCATGTCAGTTATCGGCCTCACTTCAGCGAACGACAGCATTTCAGCTAACGCTCCCATTGGAAGATTTATCCTTAAATACGAATTATGAACTAAGGAACATGCACAAAATAAGTTGAGCATCTGTAGGGGAGAATTCATTCGCCATGGCTGGATAAATCCACGCCTACACAGAGCTTAAAGCCACTAGGCATCATGGCGTGTAGGTTTTTTAAAAAACAAACGTTGCTCAACTTATTTCGTGCATGTTCCTAAACATCTAACGCGCAATAAATAAGCCCTCTCCAAGGGAAAGGGCGAGGGGAAATCAGACAAACATAGGTCTTTGATTTCATAGCCTCAAATTAAGCTCATAATTCACATTTAAGCCAAGAAACTTGCCCGATCTGTCCGTCAATGGAATGTTTTTGATCTCTCAAAACCTGTAATACCGGGCATCGGGCAACATATCTGATAAATTTATCCGGCATTTGATTTGCCGGGTATATAAGCCGGCAAATCAGGCATCAGAACCTTTAAAAAAGAGTGCAAACGTTGATCCGCCGCTTCCAAATCCTCGGCGCTTCCAACGCTGGTAACCAGCCTCATTAAAGCGCCATCAGTACGGTTTTGCGTAACGGCGTCGTAAAACAAATACCATTTTAATAAATATTCATTGGTTATCGTACGGCCCCGTTGCTGAAACCAGTAATAAACCAACTGCCTGCTGTCACCCTTTTGAATAACAGCGCGATTTAACTCAAGCACATTGCCGTCGAGCGTTAAGTCCGGAAACTTTCGTTGTCCAATCTGGGTAATTTGCCAGCCATCGCCTGGAATACAGGCTTTGGGGGAGTGCACCGAAACGCCTTTGCGTTGAGACTGGTAATAAGCGCTGTAAAAATTGACGCCACTGCCTGATTCCGGCTGCGCATAGTTAATAATTACATAGTCTGTTAATTTAAGTGCCTGCAGATAATCCTGGCTAAGATAGTCATTATGTCCCTGCCATTTTCCCATCTGTAATGGGAAATTAAGAAATGCTTTCCGCGCCGGAATAATATCTTCCCGTCCCTGTATATAACCGGATGAAATAGATGTGGTGCAAAGTAATAATATCAACAGAAATATCGACTTATTAAATTTAACTTCGGGAGTTGCCTGCTTTGGATTTCCTGACCATTCACTTGGAATTATAACCAGCTCGCTCAATGGCACCTTTTTTCCAGTGAGCCTGGAAAACAACCACATTTCCATAAATAACAATGCCATGCAAAGCAAAAAAACAAACCAGCCTTCAAAATCATGCAAAAAGCCTTCCGCCATTTCTTTCCCCCAGTAATTCACCAGGATGCCTATTACACCGATGCGAAAGCTGTTCATAAAAATGGTCAATGGCGCTGAAGAAAGAAAAATCAGCGTTTTTTGCCAAAAAGGCCCTTTAAACAGGTACGCGCACAGAAAAGAGAGGCTGGCCAGGGGGAATAAGTAACGGAGCCCGCTACAGGCATCAACTACCTGTAATTTATAACTGCCCAGATCGATGACATTGCCCTCAAGATAGACCATGATGTCGCAGGAGCGAATAAACTCGACACCTAGCCATGATGAAATCAACTGCAATTTTGCGGACAGGTTATTCAGAATAAACGGCGGGAATGGCACCATGAAGATAAGAAACAGCAAGGGTATCGCGCCGATGCGCAAGCCTTGAAGCCCGAAAGCAATCGCAAACATCCCTGTTAACGTAATAATGAAAGCATATTGTTCAATTGTTTTTAAAGTTGCCAGCCCGCCTAAAACAAACAGGATCAAGCCTAAAATTACAATGATAAATCCCGGCAATGAGTCTCTGAATTGTTCAACAAACTTGAGTTCTCTCCGCCGGATCCATAAAAAATAAACGCTGATAACGGGTATAAAAAAACCGTGGCTGTATTCCTCTACGTTCATCCAGACAGCCATCATTTCATTCAGACTGCTTTTAAACGTGAAACCCAGCAATAACAGAGCAAATATCCATAGTGATAAGACAACAGTTGGTTTTTTCAACTGGTTAAGAGTGTTGACTTGGGAATGCAAATTCATTATATATTTGAGCTGTTAATTGTTAATTAAAGATTAAATTCCCACAATGCCGAGTTAAGCCCTCTCCTGAAGGAGAGGGTTGGGTGAGGGGAAAATTTGAATATAATCGTTGAGTTCATTGCCTCAAATTTAGCCCTTAATTCGTATTTTAAAGATAAAAGAATCGATTTTTAATGACCAGGCAAAATCATCATTGCCCGCTAATAATTTGAATTCGTTCAGGTCTATTAATATGCTTGCAAAACCTAGGATTAGATAGGACTAAAGGTTTCTTATCGAAATCGGCGCTATTAATGATGCCTTCAAACAATTGTGGATTATTATGAATACAGATTATTAAAGGCTAATGACACCGGACGTTCGAAGGCGCATAATACCATTCAAAATCCTGCATGAATAGCTTGAACCCTAAGTAAATGCCCAACTACAAGAGAATTCAGGCATGGACGAAACCGGGACCGGCACCCATGACTCGGTTATCCCTTTCCGGCGTGCATGATGGACTGATGAACAGTTAAACCAATCCATCATATTTAGTGAAAAGCTTAACCTTGAAACTTCAAAAAAATTTACAATTTCTTACCTGCCTGCCGGTTTGTCTTATTACTGTTATATTTCACCACTACAATGCAGATTAAGATCTCAATTTGGAACTATGGAATCAAAAAATTATGTTTGCCTGACCTCTTTTCTCCAAACCCAATGTTTCCGTCCTGCCCAGCCCGGAACTCAGCGGGTGTTCATGGCGAGGCTGAATGCGTTCCCGGCGGATTTGGTATCCAGGAAAATGGCATCTTTATTGCTTGTTAAATGTTTAGATAATGCTTCGTTTTACAATATTTTAATGTAAATTAAGAGCTCAATTTGAGACAATGAAATCAAAGGATTATGTTAATCTGATTTCCCCTCACCCAACCCTCTCCCTCTGGAGAGGGCTTGTTTACAGCTCGTTATATGCTTAGCTCTTAATTCGAATTTTAGTAACCGGCTGGCCCGGCATTAGGGCTTGAAAAAATCCTTGATAGAATGGGAATCACTTTGAAACAACTACTTACAATCATTTCAGTTTTTCTGATAATTAGCACATCTGCTTTAGCTGATCCAAAGCAGCCGGCCCCTCAAAAGGAACAAAAAACCGATGCCGCCGATTATTTACTTGCTCCCGGTGATCTTATTGAGATCTCGGTCTGGAAAGAAGAAGGCATGCAAAAGCAGGAAACCCTGGTGGCGCCTGACGGCAACATCACCTTCCCGCTCGCAGGCACCATCATGGCGGCCGGCAAGCCCATGTTTGCACTTGAAGAAGCGATTGCCACCCGGCTGGCGGACTACATAGCCGACCCCGTGGTCACCGTTAAACTGCTTCAAAACAATGGCAATTCCATTTTTGTTATCGGTAAAGTCAACAAACCCGGGCAATATCCCGCCAACAGGCGTATTGATGTGATGCAGGCCCTTAGTTTGGCGGGCGGATTAACGGCTTTTGCCAACTCCGGTTCAATTCATGTGCTCCGTCGCGTAGGTAATGCAATAAAGGTTTTCCCGTTTGATTACGACGACGTGCTGAATGGCGAGGATCTTGAGCAAAATATAGTACTGGAAGCCGGCGACACCGTTACTGTGCCTTGATAAAAGCGCTAATCACCGGTAGTCAATCAAGATGAAAAAGGGCTTGCTTATACCGTTAATTCTGTGCGCATCGTTAACCTGCCAGGCTAACGATTATTTTTTTAAGCCGGTATTCAGCTCCAAGGAACGCTATTACAGCAACATTAGATTGCTGCCAAATCCCCAGCAAGACAACTGGGTCACAACGTTATCGCCCGGATTAAATTTCGGCCTGATTCATGAAAACGGCGAATTAAAATCAAATTTCACGTGGAATCAATTGTTTTACACGAATCAATCCTCGCTTAACGTCAGCGAACAGTTGTTTAGCGCTGATTATCAACATAAAAATGAACGTTTACAATGGGGTATTACTGGTTATTATAATAACCAATCCTACTTAAATACTCAGGGAACTGTATTAGGGGCTGCACAATTTAAGAATGTAATGGCAAAACAGCTAAAAGTAGCGCCTACGGTTACTTACGCTTTAAACGAGCAAAACTCGCTGACAGTTGACTACTCCTACATTAACACGGCTTACCAACAAAATACCAACGCGTACCTCACCGATTATGATTATCAACTGGCATCGGGAACATTCAACCACCTCTACACGGAACGCGACAAACTGATTCTGACCCTTTCAAGCTCCCGTTATAATGCGGCGGCGCGTGGCCTAACCACCTTCAATAATGTCGCCCAGCTAGGCTGGCAACATAGTTTCAGCGAACAACTCGTCACTTATTTAGCAGCCGGCATGAATTATTCGATATCGGAAACGAAAAATGTTCCTCAGCTTACTCCAGTCAACTTTTTTGGATCTACTTTTTACCAGGACCCTGTTACGGCTCAACTTTATCTAAACCAGCGCTACGAAAATCTTAACAAGACCGGTTTAGGCCAGGTCTATAAGGCATCGGTGCAAAAAACCTTTGAGAGAGGCTCAGCTTCACTGCTCGGCTCTCAAAATCAAACGCCTACCTCTCAAGGCCTGCAAACGCAAACTCAGTTGGCTATCAACGCTGCCTACACCATTAATGAACGCTGGACTTCAGGCCTGGCGGCCAACTATTCAATTTATGAATTAACCGGGGTGCAGAATAGCTTGCTAAATAGAACTTATGCCTCTATTGGCCCCAACATTAACTGGAAATGGACGCCTGAGATCAACATTGGATTTTCGTACACTTACCGTCAGCAAGAATACAAAAACAGCAATCAACTCAGACAAGACAATAATCTTCAACTTCAAATTACTTATCAACCCCAAACAAACTATCAGGTGAAATAGCGTGGAAAATCAAGCGATCGACATCAAGGATTATTTAAAAATAATCAAACGACGCAGCAAGTTTTTATTGATCCCGTTTGTCGTGATTTCAATACTGAGCATAATGTTATCTGTCGTTCTGCCTCCGGTGTATCGTTCAATGGCAACCATCCTGATTGAAGAACAGGAGATCCCGTCCGAACTGGTTCGCTCTACCGTCACTACCTTTGCGGATCAGCGTATTCAGACTATCAGCCAGCGCATCATGACGCGCGCCAATCTCATGGAAATCGTCAACAAATTTGATCTGTATCCAAAAGAACGCAAATCCAAACCGGAAGAAATTATTCTGGAAAAAATGCGTAAACTTATTGTAGTTGAACCCGTCAGCGCCAATGTGATTGACCCTCGCAATGGACAACCATCACAGGCGACTATCGCCTTTACACTGTCATTCGATTATAAAAATCCGGGCCTTGCACAAAAGACCGCCAACGAACTTACTTCCTTGTTCCTCAAGGAAAACATCAAATCGCGTACCGAGTCCGCGCAAAATGCAGCGCTTTTTTTAAGTGAAGAGTCGCGCCGTCTAAAGGATAAAATTCAGCAAACACAAACCCAACTGGCTGCTTTCAAGGAAAAAAACCTCAACCAGCTGCCACAGATCAGCCAGCTTAACCAGCAGGAACTCACTTCACTTAACGGCCAATTGTTAACTCTTGACAGCCAGGAGCGTTCGCTGCATGAGCGCCAGTTTTATCTTGAAGGTGAACTGGCGCAAATCGACCCCAATGCCTTAGCCGTTAATGCCACCGGGAATCGTGTTTTTGACATGAAAGACCGGCTCAAGGTGCTGGAATCGGAATATCCTTCTTTACAAGCCGGCTACTCCGCCACTCATCCTGATGTCATTAAAGCCAAACGTGAAATTGAGTCATTAAAAAAACAGATCGGCGGCAATACTGATCTTAACAAAATATATGCCGAACTGACGAACAAAAAGGCCGAACTGGCATTGCTGTTAAAACAGTATTCCGATAAACACCCGGATGTATTGAAACTGCAAAAGCAGATTTCCACCTTGCAACAATCCATGTTAACCGCCCAGGAAACTGAAGCAACCGGCAGATCGGTACAGCCCGACAACCCTGCCTATATCACGCTAAAAGCTCAGCTGCAATCCATACAAGCTGAACTGCAATCATTAGGCTTTACACGCAGCCAGCTCAATAAAAAAATAGATGATCTGCGTCAGAGCCTGCGCCAGGCGCCCATGGTCGAAAAAGAATATACCGATCTTATCCAGGAACTCGACAACACCAATCTTCGTTATCGAGAAGTCAGCGCCAGAGAAATGGAGGCGCAAATTTCCCAGCAACTCGAGCTTGAACGCAAGGGCGAGCGCTTCACGCTGATTGATCCGCCTCAAGAGCCGCTTGAACCGATCAGTCCTAACCGGGCCGCGATTCTTTTTCTTGGTTTTGTTTTTGCCATTGCGAGCGGACTTGGCAGTGTTTTCCTGGCTGAAATGCTGGGTTCGACCATCAACAATGAAAAAACCATTACCGCAATTTTGGGAGTGCCGCCGTTATCAAGCATTCCCTATCTTGAGAGCCGGGAAGAAAGCGAAACCTATAAAAAACGGCGCTTCATCATGATTGGCGCCGCCTTGATTGCCCTTGTCGTGGCCGTTATAGGCTTCCATTTCATTGTAATGCCGCTAGACGTGTTCTGGTACAAACTGCTTCGTGTTATCGGCAATAACTAAATTACAAACAGGCAATTGATTATGAGCTCAACAGAAGAAAACCCCATGAAAAAAAACAACCTGCCGACAAGTAATTCCTTGGCATTGCCGGCGGATGGCGAGCATTTCTCATATTTGCAAACCCGTATACAAACGACGCAAACAAAACACCTGCAGGAAAACCGGATCATAAGCGGTTTTAAGCCGGGCGACTGGCTTGAATCCTACAAAATGCTGCGCACCCGGTGCTTGCAAATCATGGACGTCATGAATTGGAATACGCTAGCCATCACCAGTCCCGGCAAGAATACGGGCAATAGTCTCACCGCAGCCAATCTCGCTATCAGCATGGCCATGGAGTTGAATCGTAGCGTATTGCTGGTTGATTGCAATTTCCAGAATCCCAGTATTTGCAAACTGTTCGGCATTGAGGCCGAAACCGGTCTCAGTGATTATTTGTTACACGATACGCCGATTAATGAGATGCTGATTAATCCGGATATAAACCGTCTGGTGATTTTGCCATCCGGCGAAGAAATCATTAATTCTACTGAAATGCTTCGTTCGCCCAAGATGATTCGCCTGGTAAATGAACTGAAAAACCGTTATCCCTCGAGAATTATCATTTTTGACATGCCGCCCTTGCTGTCCCAGGCCGACGCGCTTGGCTTTTCGCCTTATGTGGATTGTGTTCTGCTGGTCATTGATGAAGGTCATACTAAAATCGATGAGCTGAAACAGGCTGCATCACTGCTAAAAGACCTTAATGTTTTGGGCACCGTGCTTAACAAAGCCAGTGACAATAAAATCAAATACCAGGCCAACTAACAACTCATTAATTTGCGCTTAGTTCTGCTTTGTCAGATTACGTGATCACTATTTTATAAGATCGTCATCCGGCATGGATTACCGGCAGGCGTCGCGCCTGACGCCCTTCGGATTAATGCAAATCTGCTCCAGACAGATTTGTGCCGGACAAATCAGCCGATTTGCATTGACCCAAAGAGCAATGTACAAGGATATACATTGTGAATCCAGGCTCCATGGATGGAGTTAGGAACGCGCATGAAATAAGTTGAGCATCTGTAGGGGCGAATTCATTCGCCTTGGGCGGATAAATCCGCCCCTACACGCTAACTGGATAACATTGCATTGGCGATTTTATTTCATGCACATACCTTACCGTCCCATGCGGCTACGCTCAGGACAGTCCATGGCGCTGGATACCCGCTTCCTGGCGGGTATGACGAGATTGCGCATAATCTGTTGATACCAGCTAATCCACTGACTGTTGAGTTATTGCAATATCAATGAATGTAGGCCTGGTTTTAGCCCGATATGTCACCAAGGCATACCCTCAATCCTTAAGACCAACACGGATAAACAGACAAGATACTTCCGCGCCCGTTTCAATCAAGCCGTTACGCGTCATGACTGCTTTCTTCCTCCTTGTTTACCCCTTTTGCAAGCGAGCCGCCCGCTACTCCGCGCGCATCCATCCATAAATGGGGCAAACCCATGGCTTCCAGCCAGGCGGGACCTTTATCCTCCTTGAGCATGGCGATAGTGGAAGCGCTGCCTGCTACCACGCAAAAATCCCCAATGACGCTAACCGAAGACAGGTATTGCACCGGCCAGCCGGTAATCGGATTAAGCACATGCCCGTAGCGGACGCCATCTATCATGATGCAACGCTCGTAGTCGCCGCTGCTGGCCAATGCGCCCTCATGCAACAGGAGTGTTTCAATTAACGCTTCCTTTTGACGTGGATGACGTATGCCAATCCGCCAGGGCCTTCCATCCGGACGCGGACCAATTACTTTAATATCTCCGCCCAAATTAACCACGCCATGGCGAACGCCTGCATCCAGGCATAGCGCAGCCGCTTTATCGACGGCATATTCCTTAACCACGCCGCCGAAATCAATCTCCATTCCCGGCATTGGGAACTCAAGCATCGGAGGTTTCCAACGCAGTTTATGCCAGCCGATTTTATCGAGCAGAATACGGATTTGCTCCTCATCCGGCAGTGCGCCCGACTTAAAATTCCAGGCCCGGCGCAAGATGCCGGAAGTAATATCGAACAAACCATCGCTTTGTTCATGGCAGGTTGCTGCGTAATTCAGTAAGCCCGCCGTTACTTCATCAACTATTATACTGCCGCCGAAGCTCGCCACGCGGTTGATCGCGGACAAAAAGCTGTCGCTGCGATAGCGCGTATAACGCGCTTCCAGATTATGGACGTCTGCAATTACGGCATCTGCAACCCGCTTGGCCTTTAAGCCGGTTTTAGTAAAAAGCTGGATTTCACAAGGCGACCCCATTGCCTGAAAAGCATAACGGTAATAATTTTTATTTTTCAGCTTAAAACTCGCTTAAGACCAAACACAAAATGATAAAGGGTGATGCCGGAACCTCATTAAAACACATTTCCCTGACTAATGAATAGCCTACCTCCACTTTGCGGGATTATGCGCAATCTCTTCATACCCGCCAGGAAGCGGGTATCCAGTGCAATGGTCTGTCCTGAGCGTAGCCGCATGGGACGGTAAGGAATGTGCATGAAATAAAACCGCCAATGCAACGTTTTCCAGTCAGCGTGATCGGGCGGATTTATCCGCCCAGGGCGAATGAATTCGCCCCTACAGATGCTCAACTTATTTCATCACGTTCCTAAGCTCAATTCCATCCATGGAGCCTGAATTCGGGTAATCCATGCCGGAAAGACGGTCCTGGAAAATAGTGATCAGTAATCTGACAAACTGGAACCACCATAACATGAAAACTAAGCTGGACTTTTATCAGTTAAGGGAAAACAGAATTTTCTTCGCATGGATGAATCGAAATAAAATCCATTGATTCCAGGCGACCAATAATTAATCTATGTTATTTAATTCATTAAACACATTAACTTATGTCATTTAACTCACTTATACCCAGCTCCTTAACAAGATATGCGTTATGTGATCACTTAATTACATGAAATATGGCGCTTTTTTTTGATGGCGTATTTATTGCTTTAAATTAATCGGTTGCATAAAGCGTTTTATTTTAGAAACAGAAAAGGCACTGAGGTTTACAGTCTTTATCTTTGTTTTCCAATGACTTATGCTGAAAGCGCCATGCCACACCCACCGCAAGGCGGGGCCGGAAAGTCACGGTTCTTGAAAAGAAAAATCAAGAAGGCCGGACCGCCTTCTTACTGTAAGGAGTAGAACTACGGGATTGAGCTCTTCCACGCAAAGTTGGAAACATAACCGTAATTATCAAATAAAAATAAATTAGGATATAAAATATGAGCATTTTAAAATTTTTCGCGGCCTCACTGACCGTTTTGTGCGCTCTAGCCGCATCGCCAACGGTATTTGCGCACGCCTCCTTCACCATAGGCGCTACAGCCGGAACCCCGGTTTGGCTAGGCGGCATCCCCGACGTTGGCGTGCAGTTCCCCAATACTGACCCAACTATTAATATACCTTCCATCGCCTTTGCCGGTGTTCACGGCCCAACGGCCAGCAATAATCGCATCATTGAAACCGGAATGCTATCTACGTCACCCACCGATGCGCAGCTCGGCGGCTCGTTCAATGGCATAGCCACTAACTATAAAAACACTTTGTTAGGCCAGCTTGCTAATTACAATGTAACTCACGCTCCGCTGACAACCGCCGAATCGGTCTCGGTCCAGCAAGGTTCGATGCTTGGCGGGGCAGGCAGCATTTATAACGCCGCTACCAACACCTTCAATCAAGGCGATTTGTACATTAATCCTTATGCCGGCTCCAGCACTGCCGGACCAGCTACTGCGAATGGGGAATACAACCTTGTCCAAGGAACCGGAGCGCAATACCTCAATGTCTCTATCGCTGCCGATCATTATGCTGTCACCGGGAATTACCAGGCCGGCCTCAATGATCTGGCGTATTCCATCTATCAAGGCGTCGCCACAGGCCCTGGCCTGCAAGGCCTGACCCTGTTAGGCAGCGGCACGGCCAGCGCTCCGGGAGCTGAAATTGACTTTTCCATCGCCATGACCGGCAGCTACCTGAATGGACCCAGTTCAGGAGGTCAATTCACTCTGGTGGTTGGCGATGCCAGCCAGTCTACCGACAGCAGCCTGGCGAATTATATTGCCGCATCGAACTTCAATCCTTATATAAAAATCGGCTTCTGGGAAACCGGGGCCGGAAGCGCAAATACTCTGGCCGGATTACAAACTAACTTGAATATGATATACCACGAGCAAGGCATAAACCCATCCGCCGTGCCTTTACCTGGCGCTGTCTGGTTGTTCGGTAGCGCGATTGCCAGCTTCATCGGCTTAGGCCGCCATAAACAGACTGCCGCCTAACCGGGATTTAAGTTTTTTGGAATCTCTCATCTGTGGAGAACCTTGCTTTAATCACGGACAGTTAAAGCAAGGGGCGTAAACAAATATCCGCCGGCAGGGAAGCCAAACCTTATTGATGTGTTGACTCGAAGCGCATTTTAAGAGTAGCCTTAGAGACTATGTCCAATATTTTTTGTTCATGAAGAACTTGCAAAATTACTGAAAAGCGCCCCTCGACAAGATCAGCTTTAACGTTAGATTTTTTTTTACTTTATAATTTTTTATTCCATTCTTGGTAAACAAGCCGGATCTTATACGCGCTTTTAGCAAGCATCTCTCATGCTAATACTTTTAAAAACCCAATATGTCTAAGAAACAAGCTTCCAGTACTGCGCAACCCAGCCTGAAACGTAGACGCCCCTCTCCCGCCCTATCCAAATTTTCGCTGTTTTTCACGGTAACGCTCAGCGGCGGCGCGGTAATGATTCTTGAGTTGCTCGGCACTCGCATCATTGCACCCTATTATGGAACCAGCCTTTACGTTTGGTCGTCGCTGATTTCCGTAACCATGATTGCGCTGGCCTTGGGCTATTACTTGGGCGGTTTTCTGGCTGATCGCCACCCTAAGCTGCGTTTGGCGCATGTTTTCATGCTGGCTGCGCTGGCGACTGTTATGATCCCGTTTCTCAGCGGTCCCGTGATGCAACTAACCAACCCGCTCGGCATTCGCGGCGGCGCCTTTGTTAGCGCCTTGCTGTTGTTTACCATACCGTTGACAGCACTGGCAATGGCCGGACCATTTGTGATAAAACTGGCAACTCAAGACTTACAGGGAGTCGGCACGGCAGCCGGCTCTGTATATGCCGTCAGCACCTTAGGCAGCGTAATCGCAACATTATTGCTGGGCTTCTATCTGTTGCCTGTGTTGGGAACGCGGGCGATAATCTTCTCCGTTAGCCTGATACTGCTGGCTTTGGCGGTTTTGTTAATGAGCCGGGATAAAAAAGGGTTTACCAGCCCGGCATCCGGTTTACCCCTATTGGTTACCGCTATTTCGGTAGGCATACTGACAGCAAACGGCTATGCAAAAGCGGATCAGCTCCGGCATGGCTTCAAGGTAATACATGAAGAAGAAAGCGTTTATGGCTGGGTTCGGGTAGTTGACGATCAAAAACACAATGTTCGCTTACTGCTTTCAGATGCTTCTGTTTTGAGCGCGATATCGCTTGCAAACGGACAAACTTTGCTGGGTTACCAAGCAATCATCGGGTTATTGCCATTATTCCGTCCAGCCGCTCACGACGGATTACTAATAGGCTTGGGCGGCGGACACATCGCCCTTGATCTGAAAGCCAAAGGACTGGCTGTTGATACGATAGAGATTGATCCTGCAGTAGCCGATGCATCGCTGAAATATTTCAACTTCAAACCCACCGGCGCTTTTATCATTGGCGACGCCCGTTACGAAACCAAAAAGCTGAATAAACATTATGACTTCATTATTCATGATTGCTTTACCGGCGGCTCGGAACCAACTCATTTACTAACGATTGAAATGTTGCGGCAATTACGCGGTTTATTGAGCAATCAGGGTATTCTTGCTCTAAACTACGTGGGGTTTACCAAGGGTGAAGGCACTGAAGCGGTTGCGTCTGTTTACAAAACCCTTAAGGAAGCGCTGCCTAATATCCGGGTATTTATCACTGATAAATCCGAATTTACTGATTTTATCTTTCTGGCGTCAAATCAGGCGATAACGCTTAATGCTGAAAACCCTGATCAGCGCATTCAGTGGCTGCTGGATCACGAATATGCCTTGAGCGAAAGCGGCGGCATCGTTATTACTGATAACTTCAACCCCATGGAAAGTATGCAGGTTCGCAAATCGGAAACTTACCGGAGAGTTTTCATGGAACGGATTACGCCTGAGTTGTTGCTGCTTTGACAACATTACAAGGCATGGTGATTGCTTAGGTTACAGGCATGTTAATAAATCAAAGCTGCCCAAACTATTTCATGCATACTTCTAATGAAGGAGCCGTCATCATGTTAAATTTAACAAAGACAATAGTCCTTTCCTTATTTCTATTCACAAACATTGCAAGCGCCGGTATAAGTGAGTCAAATAACGAAGATAGCCGCCCTTTTCAGCTTGAACCCCTGTCTGGTCAACCAGCTTCACCGGAATCCGGAGCCCCGGATGGCGTCAAAGATGCGCCGCTGGTATCGTTTATTGACGGCTCTATAGTCACATCCACGCAGAACGCTACTTATTGGGATTTAACTTCGGACTTTGGAACTGATGCAAGCCTGTTGGCTTACCATAACTTTCAAAAAGGTTATAATTCCAGCGCGGGCCGGATCCCTGAGACCGGAAGCAGTCAGCCAGCTGCTGTTACTGATTCGTCAACGCACATCCAAAATAATGCCGCCATGCTTCATGCGAATGATGTAAAACCGTCACGGCTTGCAAGTAATTCTGCTATGCAAGCGCCTTTGCCGGCGGCGGTTTGGTTTTTGCTCAGCTCATTAATTATTTTACTGTATGTTGGCCGATGCAAAAATGTCCTATAAAACTGGTCCGGCCTGACTGCAATAACGCATTAATTCGAAAGCATCCTATGTTTGGTTTCTCTCAAAAATAACTCCCTTTATTCCTGCTTATCCGGTTGTTGCTCTTAAGGAGCCAGGGTATGCCATCTTGACATACCGGGTTAAAACCCGGCCTACAACCCCATTGATTTTACAACATATCAATGACCAAATGGATTAACTGGCATGAACAGATGAACCTTGCACCGTCCGTTCCGGCCCGGAAAGGCCGGCAACCGGATAAGCTCTTCGCGCCGGATTTTTTGTGGCTCAAAGCAATTAAATCCGGGTTAAAGAGTGAACTTCAGGAGTTGAATTTTAAATGCCATACAGCCTATGACCGCGAGTTAGCAAACCAGAGCACAAGCTCGCCAAATAGTCAGCGCCTGTAAGCCAGCGTGAAATGAAAGCTTAAAATGAATAGTGCCAAGTGGCGGCCAATGCGCCGCTCCGGTCAAGCTGATAACCGTTGTAATCAGTCATGACCGGTTGCAACCACTCAAAGCTGAGACTGTGATTAGCGAATTTCCCATCATGTATAGACACATTCAAGCCTAAACCGGTATCCAAAAACCGGCCGCCATAGTTGCTGGGATAATTAACGGTAGAAGACGTCATTTGCGGAAGATTGGTTTGGCCCTGAATACTGCCCTGCGCCGTATATAACATGCGCACCGACGCCGATAACCAATTCAAAATCTGGTAACTGCCCCAGCCGGTAGCTTGAAAAACATCACCCAGCGCATAGCCATATCTGTTTATTCCCAAATGTTTCACGCCGCTTAACTGCGCGCCCCAACCCCAGTCTTTCTCCTGGCCGGTATAAGTCAGACTGGGTTTAAAATCCCAGGTGCCGCTGCCGGTTTGCATGCCATAATCCTGACTCATATCTCCAATCATTTGCTTGGCGGTGCCTGTCGGCGCGCTGACTCCGATACCGGCATGAATGTGATGGCCGTTTTTATCCAGCCCTTTCACCAGAGCCGTGATGATGGTGTCGCCCAAATTATTGGTGGTCATTCTCATGCCGCTCATAGCCATCATAGGATCTTCAAACCCGGTGAGAGACTGGCTCATGGTCATATCCATGCTCATCAGTTGCGGCATCACCATCAGATTCAACCAACTGGTTGGCGCATACATAATATCCAGCATGTACATTTGCATGCTCATCGAGGTCGGTCTGTATAAACAACCGCCCACGACATTGCCGCAAGCCTTGCTGACCACTGTCTGATCGCTGACCGCACTGGCGCCGTTCAGCATTTTGCCGTCTTGTCCGCTGTACATGTAGCGGAAGCCAGCCATCATGTCGCCGTTCTGCTTCATCATGTGGCCGAACATCACGCCGGCCGGCAACGCAGCGCCGTGCTCGTGGTGCATAGCATGCCCGCCGTCATCAGAGCCGCCGCCTGAAAACAGTTTGGCCGACAAATCAACGCTCAGATTGGCATGGGCGATGTAGTAGTTAAAATCGGCATAACTACCCGTACCGCCGCCGCCAAGCTTTAAGCCGCCGGCATGGGTAACATACTCAAAGCTGGCATCAAGCTTCACGCCTTTGGCAAATAGCTTGCTTATTGCGATACCGCCGCTCAAATCGCCGAACGCTGACAAACGGTAATCACTGGAGTAAAAACCATCTGATCTCGGCGCTAAAAAATAGGGCGCAAAAAAATCGGCTTGCGATTGCGAATAGTAGCGGATGCTGGGCGTGACGACAATCCCCCCCGGCAAAGCTTGAAACCATTTCATGGAAAACGTATGGGAATTTATTCCCCAGTCGTCAATATAGAAGCGGTAATCGAAATGCAGCGTTGCATCAAACTCCTCAATAAAGTGATTCAACTGGTTGGAAATTGACCAGATATTTCGTTGAGTGGGACGATTTTCCCGGAATAGTTCAATTCCGACAACTTGCAGATTGGTAATTGCACTCCAGTCCGTTGAGGCATTATCGACCGACATTGCATAGTATTGTTCCGGTGTAATCACGCCGCGTATATAAACATCTTTGTAGGGATTGCTGAGATAGCCGTTTTGATTGGTGTAATTGATGCTGGATTGAAACACGGTATTTTTCGATAAGACCTGTGACAGACCGGCGCTAAATGAATTATAAAGACTGCTGGCATGCAAGGCCGGGTATTGAGTAGGCCCGTATTGCGCCGCATTCATGCCGCCCATGCCGGCCATTGTCATCGAGCTCGTATTGCGGCTTATGGTGTTGCTGCTCACTCCATAACCGCCGGTGATTGTAGTGAGTTTGTTATTGAACTCATGACTTAAGTTAAGCGCGCCGAAATTGGATAGAAAATCGGGTTCGTCAGACAGTCCGCCCGATACCCCCAAGGTATAGTCATCAAAATAATACTTGACATTAACTTGCGGCTGCGAACGAGTCTCCTGCGGCATGGTCTGGAATTTCTGAACAGTCGGGGTGCCTGTTGGAATCATGCTGTCGAGCACTTGCCGGTAGGCGGTAATCCCGGCCTGCTCGGTAAGCGCATTGACGGTTTGCATTTGCGTCGATAACGCAGAGGTCTCCGCGCTAGTAGCTGACCCGTACTGCGATAATGCAGTGTTGTATTGGGCCTGTAAGGTATTAATTGCATTGTTTTTATCCTGAAGCAATTGGGAAATAGCCTGTGAAATACTGCTTGATCCCTGTTGCAGCGACTGCAAAAGCGTATCATAAGTAGCCTGAAGATTGTTAATGGTCGCCTGATACCCATTAGAGGCGTTGATCCAGGCATTGGAGGACGAGGCGTTGCCAACCACTACATCGCCAATATTCAGCGCAAAATTGATGCCGTTTTGAGGTATGCCCGGATAGCCAAAGTAATGAATCCAGACCGCGTTAACGTCCTGGAAAGCCGAGTTCAAGGTCAGTACGCCGGTAAAACCATTGGCAACGGTTTGATAGGCAATCACATTGGGATAGTTTGTGCCATCGCCGCTGCTCAGGTTAGGATTGACTGCCGTATTAAAGCCTAAAATTTCCCATTTTTCTTGAGGTCCGGGCGCCGTAGCGCCGACCTGGGGTTGAATCGTACCGAATGAATTATAGGTGGGATTGGCGCCATACATTGGATTGTTGCCGCTACTGCTTGTGAAAGTTTCGTTTAGAAGTATGGATTGCAAGCTGAATGCCGCGCCGTTCGTCGCCCGCATATAGACGCCGGTGGAATCTGACGCGGAAAGAATCGAATGATTGCTGCCTGCCACAAGACCTCCACCCACGTGAATATGCTCAGTGCCATCTAAATAAACGGAACCAAACTCCATCCCTCCCTCAAAATAACAACGAACCGAGTTGCATGGACTACTTGTATTAGAAGCCCCCCCATAGGAGCTCCTCACTAAGCCGCTAAAATTTATCAGTTCCGATGCATTGGGATCGGTGCTGGTATTGATCAACATCAAAGGCTGCGGGTTTTGAGCCTGCCAAGTGCTGAAATTGGCTTGAGCGGCTGCAAGATTATTGTAATCAACTGTTAATTCAACTGAATAACCCGACGCTTGTTTATTATAAAATTGCTCGATAACGGATTGATTGGTCTGATACTGCGAAGTAATCCGCGCCAGCTCCGCCTGCTCGCAATTTTTATCCAACACCGAGCAAACCGTGGCTTGGGAACCGGCTGTGTTGTCCAGCAACGAAGTCAAGGCCAGTGTCGTGGGATTGTTCGTCGCTTTATCGATTGACCCAAGATTGAACGCATTCATGGTGGCTATGTCATTCGTGATATCGTTATGGTAGTTGATTGCGATCAAGGCTTGCTGCTGACTGTCCGTAGCATTGACGCTGGCTTGGGCGGCTGCGCTGGACTCCTGGTATGCCACAAAATCAGCAAGACCCATGGTGGTGAGCATGGCGGCGCTGGCAACCGGAGACGCGGAAGAAACTATATCGGCGCTAATAATTTGACTGGCTGAAATTTTCGGTTGATTCGCCATGGTTTCAGGCATGCTGAAAGCCGGCGAGGCGCCGCCGTAAGTGTCGCGATCAAGACTAAACGACAGTTCAATCCGCTCGGTCAATGGAATCAGGGCATCGGCATGATAAATATCAACCGATATACGGTTACTGCTTTCCTGATAGTGGCCGTAACTTACATTGCTGAGAATATCGTTGGAAACCACCGCCGCTTGCGCGCTTAAACCTGGCAGACTCAAAGCCGCCGAAGTCAGAGCAGCCAGCGCTTTCCCGGTTTCCGGTTTAATTACAGCCACAACCGCCGCCCACTCCTATGTGGCCTCCTTGCGACGCTTCCCTAGCCGTAAAAATATGTTCACGGAAGTTATGAAGATTGGGATTGGGTTGAATAGCCATCTCAGGCTTGGCCAAATTGCCACGCTCCCATGGCGAAACATTACTGCAAGCCGGCATGGCCAAAAGACCGCAATAAAAACAGATTCTCAAAAGCCTAAGTATCCGGTACATGGATAGCTCCCTTTAATTTACTCGGCTAATAAAGCCTGGATTTGCTCCCGTAACACCGGCTGATCGCTGTCCCGGTAACCAAGATGCACGTACCGGACTTTACCGGTTTTATCGATCAAGTAAGAGGATGGCATGGCTTTCACTTCATAAGCTTTCGGGCATTCGCCGTCTGGATCGTAACCCGTTGGATAAACGACCGGATGGCTTTCTAAAAATTGACGGGCGGTCTCTTGATCCTCGTCAACATTGATAGCCACGATTTCAAAGCCATCTTTTTTGAGTTCATTAAACAAGCTATTGAAAAAAGGCATGGATTTTTGACAGGGACCGCACCAGGTAGCCCAAAAATCAACCAAAACCACTTTGCCTTTATAATCATTCAATTTGAGACTGGTTTGCCGGGCTTGCATTTGTACGGGGCATACGGGCGGGATTTGGCCTGCCTCAACCGCATAAACAGAATGCCAGTTACCAAGCAGTAGGGCCATTGAGAGGATTTTCTTCTTCATGTTCGTTCTTTCTTATTGGTTTATTTGCACGACTTGGAGATGCTAAATGTGCCGGAAAATATCGAGGCTTCTTCCCCGCGTACCGGCCCAAACGGCCGGAACGGATTTTCCGGGGGACTTCAGCGTGCAATTGAGCGGGCGGCAATCTTTCTGTGTCATGCGCCACTAGCGCCTTCGGCCAGTGTTAAGGATTGTTTCACAGGACATCATGGCTGCTTTAAGAAAAGCCGGCGGAACCGGCGCATCCTTGCGGCGGTTACTAATGCGGCTTAAGCGGCCAGCCGGTGTTTACGTTGGCCAAAAAAGCCAAAACCCGCCAAGGCGCTGCCCATCAACCAGAAGGCCGCCGGCACCGGCACGGCTGAAACAGGGACAGCGCTGAACATAACAGTGGCGGTAGAGTTAGCAAGGCCTTCTTGATCTACGTTCCACGCGCTATTGCCGCCTGCAACAACCGAATAGTCGCCTGGACCTAACAGGTAATTTACCAGCTGGGCGGTTCCTGTTCCGCCATCAGTAGCGCTGGTAATGAAATTGAGGGTGCGTTCGTTAGCTATTCTTTGAGCAATAGTGCCTGCCGCGGTGGTCAAGGAAAACGAACCGGCTGTGTTCACCAGGCCGCGTTCATCGGGGTAGACGCCCGCCGTATTTTGACTGGCGGGCGTATTGGGGGTGACGGTGGTGTATCCGTTTATTCCAGTGACATCAAACGATTGGTTAACGACTGTTCCGCTATATAAACTAAAGCCAATCGCTGCCAGTGGATTGTTGGCGGCAGCAATACCGGAGTTAGTGATTTTAAGCGTAATATCCTCTGGACTGGTTAAGGTAAATTTGTACCAGACGACATCATCGGTCGATGCCAATGCACCTGCAAAATACGGCGGAGCAACTGCTGTATCCAAATTATTCGCGGGAACGCTCGGCCCCGGCTGAATCTGGCCCTGGTTCCAGCCATAGGTGGTATAACCGCTTGCAGTAAAGCCGGCACTCCCTAGATTGGTTATGTCTGTATAATCAACATGAGCCAGCGCCTGATGGTTAAGCCCTAAAGCTAGAATTGCGGGCAGCAATCCCTGGATAAAGATTTGTTTCATAGTTTATCTCCAAGTTTTAGTAAATAAGTGGTTTAAATTCTCAGTCAATATCGTCAATCACATTGCCTTATCACGATGGCGAAAAACTGAGCGGCATCAGAAATAGAAAGATTGATCCCGGATACGGTTTATCCTGTCATGCGCTTGAATGCATAAACACTGCGCGGCTTAACATCCCAAACAAGGATATGAAGTTTTAGACGCCGTTGTGAATGCGCAAGCCACTATTCAGACTGGCCAATCCGATTTTCCCGTTGACGGGCCTGGTAACCCTGAACCCAGTCTTTATGAATATAAGCAATTACCGCACCATAAGTATTTTTATATTTAAAAACAATAATATATATGTCTTAATAAGTAAAATAAGGACTTCAAAAATAAAAAACTGTGTTATTTAACATTTTTTATATGAGAAACGTTGTTATATGGCCTTATTTTGCAAAATAATGCATATATACAATTGATTTATAATGTTAATTATATTATTTTCAATAAAAGCAAGCGCTCCGACTTGCTTTTTGGGATTGTCAAAACACTACAGCAGCCAGGGGGAATTAATGCTCATAACCGCCGGCGGATTCGGATACTGTTGCAGACTATTTTCCCGCATTGGCGGCACGGTCTTTTGCAGGCATCTTCGTTCCTCAATTTTTAGCGCTACAGAAGACAAGCATTGAAAATTTTGAAAAAAGTTTTCCCTTCTCACCCAACTTTAGCGAATTACTCCAGCAGTTTGCTCAAGTTTTTATGCACGGCCCTAACATAATAAAGATTCCTGAATTTCAGAGATCAGCAACATAACTTCCGGGATATATAGTACAATCAGCTCATCAGTAAGCTTCCCAAGCCATCGCAGTGTCCGTCAAAAGCGAAGATAAATTCCCAAAATATTTTCAGAGGAATATTGATGAAAAATACTAAAAATCGCTGGCTTATCATTCTTCCAGCCTTGTATTGGGCGCCGGGCGCTTTTGCAGACTACAAAGACAACATTGGCTATGCCGCCCTGCAAAGTCTGCTGGGCGGCAATACGCCAACAGGCGCAAATGTCAATGTCACTCAGGCTGAAGCTTCTGCGGTTGGCGTTACTGATCCTGCTTATCCTATCTATTCTCCGGACACCTCAAAGCCGCAATTCGCCTTTAAAAACTTCAGCTTTCCCGGCGCTCCAAGCACATCGCCATACGGCCATGCAACAAGCGTAGGCTCGCTTTTTTACGGCAACGATGCGATCGCTTACGGCATTGATAATATCACCAGCTATGAAACCAATGGCTGGCTTAGAAGCATCGCGACCGCCAGCACATTTGCGCCCGTCAACGGCAGCCGTATTGCCAATCATAGCTGGGTCGGCAACGGTAATACGCCAGCCGAAACCGGACTTATTTTGCGGCTGGTTGACCGGCAAGTGCAAAATAACCAGTTTATTCAGGTTGTCGGCATGGCCAACAGCGCTAGCAACTCACCGCTGTTAGGCAGCGCTTATAACGTAATCGCAGTAGGCAGAACAGATGGCGGACAAGATCATGGCTCCAAAGCAGTTGATGCGGTTTATGCGGCCGGACGGACAAGGCCTGACCTGGTTGCGCCGGAAACGACAACCAGCGCGGCAGCGCCGGTAGTCTCCGCCGCTGCCGCGCTATTGGTCGAAACCGGGCATAACGGCGCATTGACTCTTTCCAAGGACTCGACCAACATAGCCGGTGTCGGCAAGGTTTATAACGCCGAGCGTGCGGTTACCGTCAAGGCGGCGCTGATGGCGGGAGCTGACCGGGTTACGGCCAATGGCTTCGGCGCCGCCAATATCACCGGTTACCGGAGCAACGGCCACCAAACCGCCAACGGTCTGGACGATCGTTTTGGCGCGGGACAAGTCAATATTCTGCATAGTTATCAGATTATCGCCGCCGGCGAGCAAAACAGCCTGGAAGATGGCGGCGCTAACCAAGGCGCGATTGATTCAAACGGATTTGATTATGATCCTTCGTTCGGAGGAAGCTACGGCAGCAATACTACCGCCACTTATAAATTTAAAGCGGACACAAATTTGAACTTGTCCGCGTCGCTGGCATGGAATCTTGGCGTATCCAACGATGCCAGTCTAAGCACCACCTTACACCACCTGAATCTTGAGTTATATGATTTAACTGCGCAGTCAACTTCCGCCTTCTCCGCAAGCTCCATCGATAACACAGAAAATATCTGGGTTAACTTAAAAACGGGACATTACTACGAATTGTTGGTTAAGCCGGGCGAGACCGGCA
This sequence comes from Methylobacter sp. KS41, assembly GCA_002862125.1. Classification (GTDB taxonomy): domain Bacteria; phylum Pseudomonadota; class Gammaproteobacteria; order Methylococcales; family Methylomonadaceae; genus Methylobacter_C. The sequence goes on from PHSP01000001.1 coordinate 395,839, forward strand.
ATTTCTCTTGGGATTACTCGCTTGCATGGCGGATGAGTCCAATCATTACTGCCCCTGTTCCCGTACCCGGCGCATTTTATTTGTTCGCCAGCGCCCTCGCCTGGCTAGGTTTCACCATCCGCCGCAAAACCAAAGCTCTATCTCAATAACCCAAAAATCAGGAGATTTGATGCGGTTTTTATTTCACATCACGGTAAAATGTTAAAGTGTTTATATTTCGCCGGATGAGCGCCTCGAAGATAGGACGCATACTCGATGCAAAGGTACGGAATCGAGGCTGTAAAAAACCTCGATTCCAGTGCGTAACATCAAAAGTCACTTCTCACGAACGAATATCTTGAATAATCGCGGCATGGGAGGCGCTCCCGCGTCGCTCGCAGTATTCCCCCTCGTTATTTATTATTGCCTGAACCCGCGCTGTCAATCGACTTTAGGGTTTCTTTCGCCATATCCAGGCCAGTAAAATCAATTTTTTTATCGACGGCTTTTTGCAGGTACTCGCGCGCTTTAACGGTATCATTTTGCTTGTAATAAACCATGCCTAAATGATAATTGGCGATTGCAAGCGCCGGGGCCTGTTCAATGACTTTCAACAATAATTCCTGCGCCTTGGCATAGTCACCCTGTTTATAGGCGATCCAGCCGACGGTATCAAGCGTATTTGGGTTATTGACTTTTGCTAAAGGTTCAGCCAGCTTAGCGGCCCTATCAAGCCCCGCGCCGTCTTTGGAGTAATCAGATAAATAACTGGCCAAATTATTTAGCGCTTCGACGGACTCAGGATGCTGTTTATAAGCCTCTTCATAGACAGCCATTGCTTTATCATTCTCCCCGCTCTTATTATAAATAGAGACCAAATCGTTCACCAGATCCATTGAGCTTTTCGTATTGGCGATACCTTGTTGATAGGCTTTTACGGCTTCGGCTTTATTGGATTGCGCGCCATAAGTCATCGCCATCATTCGGTAAGGGGTTGACCATTCAGGCTTAATGGATACCGCTTTTTTAAATGCTCCAAGCGCATCGTTAAACTTATTATCGCTCAAATAAACGCCGCCCATTAAATTGTAGGCAATAAAGTTTTTAGGTTGTTTTTTGATAACTTCATTCAGCTTAGCCAAAGCCTGGTCAGACTGTTTAAGCGCAAGGTAGCTTTTAATCAACTGAGTAAGCGGTTCGATAGCGTCAGGCTGTTTCGCCAGGGCGTTTTCAAATGCAGGCAAACTTTTGTCAATTTTTCCTTCAGCTTGAAATGCAAGACCCGACAAAAAATAGCCCATGCCTTCCTTGGGAAACGCTTCCTGTAGAAGTTTTGCGGCGTCTTGCGCCTTATCCCACTGTTTTTGGCTCAGGTAAACTTTATAAACGGCTTCCAAAGCCTGTTTATTTTTTGGATTCGCTTTTAATACTTCATTAATTTGCTGCATTGCTCGACCGGTATCGCCCGATTGTTGCAGCAGATTCGCCAGATCAAGTCTTGCGGCCACATCATTAGGCGCAAGATCAACAACTTTTTCCATGTTTTCACGCGCCAGCACCGGATCTTTGTTCATCAAATGCGCTGCGCTAAGTAATTTGAGTATTTTAATATTTTGCGGCTGATCAACCAGAACGGCGCGAAAATCGCCAATCGCTTCGGGTATTTTACGCTCAGCCAAGGCAAGCTCGCCGCGCAGCGCAAGCGCATCGACATCCCGCGGGTTTTCTTCAAGGATTTGCTTAATCAGCGCCTTCGCTTCGTCAAGGCGATTTGTCGCAGCATACAATCTGGCTAGCTTGTTACGAGCTTTAATTGACTGCGGCCCCATTTTATCGAGATCGACAATCTCTTTTAAAGCCTGTTCCGCCTTGTCTACATGTTTTAATTTCAGCTCAAGATCGGACAACATAAACCGTAACTCATATTTGTCCGGATTTTGCTCAATCATCGGTAGCAATTCGGCTATGGCAATTTCCGGAGTTCTCTTTGCAACCAGAAAATCAATCAACGTTGATTTGGCATTGACATCATCGGGCAATTCCTTGACAGCATCGCGCAACACTGTTTCTGCATTGTCCGGTTGATTGTTCGCCAGTAAAAATATAGCCAGGCGTTTACGATGCTCCATTTGCTTTGGCTCCATTTTTATAATGGACTCAAGCGTTTGCTGAGCTTTATCCAGGGCCTTTGTGTCCGTATATAACTTGGCAAGCATCAACAGCGGCGCTGGGTTGGCAGGGTTCTTTTCGCTACTTTTTTGCAGGATGCCGATAGCCTTGTCGATTTTTCCATTTCTGGCGTTAATAGCGGCCAATAATAAATTGGCCTGTAAATCATCCGGTTGCTTTTTAAGCGCAGCCTCAAGCTGGGTGATGGCTAAATCCGTATTGTTTTTAGCAATATAAACACCCGCCATCAACACTATGCCGTCAACATTTCCGGGATCAATGGCTTGAACTTCCTTAGCCATTTTTTCCGCATCATCAACCTTATTTACCATCAGATAAACCTGCCCCATTCTTAATCTGGCCATCAGATGTTTGGGGTCTTCGTTGATGACAGCCAGATATTGACCCACCGCTTTCTGTATTTCACCCAATTTGCTTAAGCTTTCGGCCATTTGATAGCGGGCTTCAATGTCTTTAGGGTCAATTTGCAGGACATTCTTGAAAGAAAGCTCGGCTTTTTGATAGTCGCCGGCGGCAAATAATTTTTTCCCCTCATCCATATACTTGGCTTTTCTTTCCTCTGAACCGCCGCAAGCGGTAAGCAGACAGACCAGAGTCACAATGAACAACTTTTTCAAATTGGGCGCTATTGGTAACATAGATTAAATCCTGTTTAAATATATTTTGCTGATTCAGATTGGAGAATTGGGTATTAGCCTGAGAAATTCGTTTGGCGGCTATCAGGATAATTATTGGTAATTTCAGGATGAGCCGATAGTGCTTGAGCATGATTTGGAACGGACATAAAAAACTTCAACATCCTACTCCCGCTTCCATCGGTTAAGTATGGAGCAAGGGGAAATAATGCTCAAGTTTTTTCATGCCCGTACCTTGGCTCTACATTGCCGGATGATTAAAAAAGCCCAAATCCATCAATCCGGAATGGATATCCTGGATAGTGTGAACAGGTAACCCGGCAAAGTGGAATTACAGACATGACGGGCAATAGTGTAACCCAAAAGACATCAACTTAAGCAGATCAATTACGAATCACGGAAACTTGATGTTGTCACTTTCGTTTTTCTTCGTGTCTTCATGGTGATTGAACTCAAGTTCTTCAGTCCTTTTACTGTCCGGATTATAATCATTGGTTTATGGCTGCTTCGCTTCATCCGTTTTCACTGTCTTAGCGTTTATTGCCGCTATTTCCTTATGCTGATATTTTTGCTTGAGCAGCTTGTCTTCGTATTCCTGAACAATGTTTTCCATTTCCACGCTCTTAAATTGTAATATGGGTTCATCTTGTAAAAGTTCGTCCATCACGCCTTTATTATCATAACGCTTTAACAAATCCTCGGCCGCTTCAAACATTTTCAAATTTTTATTTTCGCAGCTATGCAATTCGCTTTGCGTCTGTTTTTGGATGTTTTGCAGATTGACATGCTGTGCGCTAAGCTCATTTTTTGACTTATTCAGCACATTATATTTTTCAATGACTTCCAATAATCTTGCATGCGTTTGTTCGAGTGTATTACTAACTGAGGCGGTACTTTCCTTTTGCGCCGAGAGCTCGCTGTTCAAACGATCTTCAGCGGAAGCCGCTTTGACATTTTCCTTCTTTAATTGGTCTATTTCCGAGGCCAGTTTGTCCTTTTCCGCTTTAAGTTGATCACGCTCCGAGGCCATCTCTTTAACCATGGCTTGCAGCTTAATAATAACTTTATTGTTGCCGTCAGCCGAGCGCGGCGCCGACTGCGCTGTTGCCGCCAGCAGGCCGCCAATCAGCAAAACGGGCACAGCCAATGGTTTGATAATATTGCTCATGCCAACACCCGGTTAGAAACGCGTATTAATATCAAGCTGCATTATATCGACGCCATATTGCGGCCCGGTAATGATATTGCCGCTTAACCAGCGCCCGGTAAGCCAGACGTTTTTCAACAGACCGTAATCGCCGCCCACTACCCAGCCCTTGACGTTCGTTCCGCCAAGATTGGCAGCGCCGCCCGCGTGAAAATCAGAATCCGTGTAAGCATCAAGCACCGCATCGCGCTCCACATACTTGTAATATGAAAATACGCTCCACTTTCCGAATGAATCCACTTTCGGCCAGCCAAGTTCCCCCCTGACCTGCCAGGCTGTGGTTTGCGGCGTGATATTTTGCCCGGTATACGCCAGAATGGCTTGCTGATTGAAGCCGAAGTTATGTGCGTAATCTCCGCTAATCTTAAGATGCGCCGGGGCAAACAAAGCCAAATCGTATAAGGCATTAGCATTAAAAATTTGGAAATTTGACGCCAGGCCGACCAGACCGCCAATTCCTCCCAGTGTGTTATAACAAATCGTGGTCAAACTATTGCCAAACTGCATGAATTGCGGAACGGATTGAGCAGACTCGGCGCTATTGTTAGCACAGGTATTATCGACTTGCTTATTTATCACGGCCTGAATATTACGGTATTCGAAATAGCCCACGCCCACCTTCAGCTCATCCTGATTGTCGAAACCCCAATCGAAACCTGTCTGTCCGCCGTACAACCATTTATCGCGAGTGCTAAGGCCGGTCGAGGCCTGCAACGGAAAAATCCCGGCCGTCGCAAACACTGACGGCCCTTTGCCGCCAATGCTGTCGGGCAAATCATTTCCGCGAAAGCGCTGCCTCAGGGTGCCGAACGCCCCTTCAAAAGACAAGTCTTCATCCCAGACTATCTCGCTGTCGCCGGTAAAAAAAGGATTTGGCGTCCGGCCGCCCATCAAGGTCAGCCAATTGAACTTCTTGTCGTCATACGCATTGTATCTCAGGAAGGCCCTGTCTATAGTAAACGCGTACCTGGTTCCGTAATTGCCGAGCGTTTGATTGGTCGAAACCGGGTTTGAAATATTACCAGTAGCCAAACGAATTCCGGCATCCACGCCGTCCGTAACATTGGCGTCAATTTGCAAGCGCAGCCGCTCCCGCCCCAAACTACGATTCTGGGTGGTATCCACAAACGTATTCGCGGGCCCGGCAAGCCCTAGTCCGCCAAGGCTGTTGATAGTCGGCCAATCGAAATAGGCGTTGGGCTGGTTGCCTGCCGCATAGAAGAAGGATTGAGCTCTCAAGCGCAAATCACCCGACATCTTGAAGCGCTTTATCCATTCCGGCAGCGCGCCAGGTATGCCCCATTCTTCTTTTTTTGCCTTTTTCATCACATCGCCGACCACTTCCTCACGCAATTCACTACGCACCTGTTGACGAATTTCGTCCTTTACAAAATCAGGCACATACGCCACCCGCACCTCATCGGCAGGCGCTTCTTCCCTGGCAATTGCTTCCGCTGATTCCTTGGCGCTTGACGGAATCTTTTTGGCCTGCGCGGCCTGTTGTCCGGCATCGGCTTCGGCCTGTTTGATCATCTCCTCAGCCATCTTATCTGTCAGTATGCCTTGTTTAACCAATTGCTTGATAAGATTCGTAGTGGTATTGCGCAACTTTAACAACTCCTCCTTTTCACCCGCTTGGGTCAATCCGGCTGCGCATAGCAATGCCATGGCCAGTAGCGGTTTCTTGTGATCCATAAATGTTTCCTGCAAATTTTAAGATTAATTCGTGCCTTTAACTCAATACGGGACAGCATCAGCGAACCCGTTGACGTAGCTCTCCCGTGCTTATCAAAAAGCTCAAAAGAACCAACTATGATCGTATTAAGTTAAGAGCTTAAAGCCGTGATGAAATTTTGAGTTTAATGGGCTGCTCCATGCCTTCAGGGGGTGGTTCATTGGCTTTCCTGAATTTGGCTAGCAACTTGTTCAACAAATTATCGATTTCCGGGTCATTACTGCCTCGCGCCAATTCATAGCGAGCGACCGTTCCGTCGGGATTCAGCCAAATCTTGACAACTGCTGAATAGCTCTTTTTTCGTAACTCGTCACGTCCCGACAAGATATTGAGCAAGCTGTCTTTTATTGTTCCGGCATACCAGGCGTAAGGGCTCCCCCCCCCCAGAAGACCCCGGCCGCCTTTACGTCCGACCAGACCAAAAGCATCGGAACCGGCTGTTCCTTCCGCGTCCAGCCCCGTATCCCCGGCCGGTTGTTGATCCGGCACATCGGGCAAGGGCTCGGGTTCCGGTTCCGGTTCGTTAATTTTTTCCTCCACTTCCGGCTCGGGAGGCGGTTCTTCAACTTTGGGAGGCGGCGGCGGTGGCGGCGGCGGCTTAAACAGCGTTACGGGCTGGATTTTTTGCTCATGTTTCACGGGTTTCTCAGCGATAAAATCGCTGATAATCCTGACCACATAAACGATTGCCGCAAGCAGTATCAATCCGCCTATGATTTTAGGCACATGCACCCTGAAATGCTTTTTTGTACTCATGAGTCAGAACTGATCCTACTTAACCAGGTTTTGAGTCACTAAGCCAACCTGGGTAATCTCCAGCTTTCCCAATAAGGCAAGGATATCAACTACGCTTTGATACTGAACCGTTGCATCGCCCTTGACGACAACCGGCAACGCAGGATTAACCGCCTTATACTGCTGTAAAGTGGTTTCCAGCTGATCCATTGTGACCGGGTAAGTGTCCAGAAAAATTGTGCCGTCAGCTGTCACTGTAATTGCCTTCGTTTGGGGTTTGGCCAAGCTTGGAGTATTGCTCGCCTTGGGCAAATTAACCTGTATCCCCTGAACTGCCGCCGTGGTCATTAAAATAAACACAATCAATAATACGTAGGCCAGATCAAGCATAGGCGTCACGTTGATTTCATCGTATGCTGCATTTTCTTCTTGTAATTTCATTGTCAATTTCTCGCTCGGAATGTTTGTGGATTTAACCTGCAGGCATTGGCATCAACGCTAGAGCCGCCTTCCTTGAGGGAGAGGCTGGGCTAGCGGGTCTTATCAATCAGGTATGTTCCTCGGTCAGCTTGGCGACAAACTCATCAATAAACACATGCATATCGGCGGTAATCTCCTTGATGCGCCCCCCTAAATAGTTGTACCCGAACAAACAGGGAATAGCCACGATAAGACCTGCCACCGTTGCCGTCAGCGCGCCGGCGATACCCGGTGCAATCGCATTAACATTTACTTCGCCGCTGACCGCAATCGCGGCAAAAGTGATCATTACCCCGATAACCGTTCCCAATAAGCCCAGAAACGGTCCGCCACTGATTGCTATAGTCAACAGAACCATCTGGGAATTAAGTTTTTGCAACTCCCTGGTCAATGTTGCGTCCATTGTCGCCCTTACCGCATTCATGGCTTGCGGTGATAAAACCTGTCTGCTTCCAGCAGATTCTTCAACTTTTTTCAAACGCCGGTTCATCTCTTCGACCCCTATATGATATATGCGGTAAATACTCGAACCTGGAAAAGCCCCATGCGTCTGGGTGAAGGACAACAATAACGGAGACTCGTCAAAGTCTTCGTCACCCTCATCATCTTCCTTATTCAGCTTGGCAATATCCTGCGCGCCCAATTGACCATAAGCTTGCTCAAACTTTTTGTTCTGGTTGTGAACACGGTTAAGAACAATGGCTTTAACGATCATGACCATCCAGCTGATCACAAACATGACGCCCAGGATACCGATAATGACCCATCCGTCCGGGGTCACATTTTTTATCGAGCCCATGATAAGGGACTCGCCGCCCCCTTCGCTGTCCGGCGTGCTGTCATCCCCATAGGTCAGCGCCGTTGATGACGGCCCCTGCATCAGCGCATCAAACTTAATGGCATTGGCATCCAGCGCCGTTTTATAGACTGAAAAATCGTCCAGCAAACCCGTAAATCCTCGAGCGCCGGTCTCATCCGCGCCTATGGTCATATTACTGGTTAACTCACGAGTCGCCACTCCCAAAGACCCTGCGGATACGCCATCAACATACAGTTCCAGAGCGCCGGAATTAGCCGTTACCGCCACATAATGCCAAGCGCCCAGCGTTAACGGCGTTGGCGCTTTGATTTCCTGTTTTGTGCCCGCCTCGACTTCCACATAAAGCGTTTCACCCAGGATCGATAAATCCACTTTATCCGCAGGACCCGACCGTTGAAAAATGACGCTGTTGGTTTGCGCCTTGTCGATTTTTAGCCAGGTCGAAACTGTCCAGCCGCTTTGCGGCGACATTTGTAACGATGGCGTTGCGGGAACATGGATAATCTGGCTGCCGTTAAACACCGCAGCTTCAGCAATCAGACCGCCTTCTCCAATGGTTGAGGTAACTTCGCTAGGATTATTGCCATAAGCCGTCATGTCCTTTACGCCACCGTTACCAAACTGATAACTTAAAACCTGATTAACATCGTAAGCGCCTGCCGCATCCTGCGCATCGACCGCTTCAGGATTGCCGTAATACAGCCAAATGAAAGGCTCTTCGGCAGCGGCTTCATCAGCGGGTAATTTCACCCAGATCAGCGCCATTTCATTGATGACATCGAGTTTTTCGATATAAAACTTAAGCGGAGTCTGTTCGTCAGCAGCCAGTATGCGTATATCCTTGCCCTTATCGGCAAGATCTGCAAAATAGGCGAAGTTTCCGGTATGTAAACGGATTAAGGCGAACGCGGAAGCAGGCACAGTAGCTCCATCCTGTTTCAGCTTTTGCGTATCCAGGGTTATCTTTTTCTTATATCCCCAGTCCGCATTCCACCAGGCTGAAGCCATCGATGGAATGATCATAAGGATCACAAGCAACAAACCGCACCGTTTCATTTTTTTCCTCAGTTTCATATCAATTTCAGCATTATTACAAAGATTCATTACATTATTATGACGAGGCGTTTAATGCCGCGCCGGCAGCCTTATCGCCAAAAAATAATTTACTAACAACTACTTATGCCATTCAAAAAAATTTTCAACCGTACCCGGAAGCAGCAGGCAAATGACCCGGGCTACATGGCGTCATCGAAGAAACGGCTGTAACCGGGAATAGCCCGGCTGAAACGCGACAGCATTAAGCCAAGGATAAAGCTCATCTGCCGAGCGAAGCCGAAGCGAAAGCCGCACCCGCAATAATCCCCTCAGGCAAATTCACTTACAAGCTGGTCCAAAATTACCGGTCTTTTTGTCCCTGTTCTGCGCCGCCATAGAGCCTTAATCGCCAAACCCGAGCACCTCGACGCTGAATAATCCCAATGCGGTATTTTTGTTGCCGGCAGCGCCAGTGTCATTGAGTCCCGCTGTAGCCTGCGCAACCTGGCTGACATTTGCGGTCAGGTTGCTGACGCCGGTCAGACCGGCCATCACGCTGCCGGTAGAAGCAGCCGGCACGCCGGTGCTGACGCCGCTGACCTGAATATTATTGGCGCCCAATACCGAGGTTGCAGAAATGGTCACGTTGGTTCCGCCAATACCTGCTTCACCCGCATTAACCACGCCTACAGGCGCGAATAAATCAACGTTGCCGGGTATTACTCCAGTGGAACTTGCAGCCGTGCGTATCCCGCTACCCGAAACAACAGGCGGAAAGGTAATAACCAAATTACCGTTTTTATCCAAAGACACTATGGGGGGCGGCGCTGAAATAGCTGATTTCGCCCCTTTCCCGGCATCGATATTACCTTGTTCAGACCAGATCATAATGTCGCCGCCATCCAGCGCGAATACTCTCGACTTGTTGACCAGAAAATCGCCCTTCAATACGGCATTAATGTTGCCTGTTTGTTGAGCGACGATACCCAGCTGGGTAGCATCCTTAGCGCCGGTAAAGGCCACCGCAAGACCGGCATTGATCTGCCCGCCCGGCACCAGCAGATTAATATCGCCGCCTTGAATAGTTTGCAGCTTGCTGAAAAACAGATTCAAATCGCCTTGCCAATTATTCCCCGGAAACAGGGTATTGATCGCGGCTGTGCCGGGCTCATACAAGACTTTTTTCAGCGCATCCGATGTAGCCGCGGCGGCTGCTCTTCCCGCCAGTCTGACTTCATTGAACATGACCGGCAGCAAATAGGAATTCAACTGCGGTTGAATCGACAGGGAATCACCGGACGGCAACGTAGAAAAAGCAAGCAAGGCGGAGGTTTCACTCATTGCGCCATTGCCCGTGCGCTGACGCATAAATTGAACAATCAGGTCCCTGGCCGGCTGCAACTTATCAGCATAAATCGCCTGGCCTTGATAGCTGTTCAAAAATTTTACATAATCAGGCGTAGCGCCGTTCAAGCCCGCCAGCACAGTGATATTCGCCCCCTTGTCGCCAAGCGCCGGGTTATAGGTATTGCCCACTGTGGACAAACCATTCGAAGCGCCTAAATCCACATTACGGCCTGATTTCACAAGCACATCGCCTGGACCTGCAACTTCAATTTTCGCGGAAGACGGTATCAATCCGCCCGTATTTGGAGAACGCTCCCCTGGATAAACAAGATCCCGCCCGGCATCAATAATCGACACATCGCCCGGATTGATATTCTGGATGGCGAGGGTGACGTTGCTAATATCGCGCCCCGATTTCACCACGGTCTTTTTCGGGGTAAAAAAACCGATGTTTTTAATATCGCCCAATGTTGTCACGAATCTGGCAGGCTGATAGTCAGCGATATGAACCGGAACTATATCATGCGCATACAACGGTAAAGCCAAGGTAGCCAACTGATTTACCGCCGATCCCAAACCGGTTTGCTCCAGCGGGAACAACGCGGTCGGCAATAAGGCCCTGTTTGCATCCGACATGCTGAGTCTATGCACCGCTTCACCGGTTCCGGTCGAATAAATATCCTGCTGGGCGAATATATTCAGCTGCCCAGTGGGTGACGGGAACAAGGTAGCGTTTTCAAACAATAAGTTCACGCTGCCGCCAAAGGCGCTTGCCTGTAATGAGGCGGGATAGACGGTAGACAGATTGCTTTGATTCGGACTAGGCGTATAACGGGAAGAAGGCAGCGCTGCATCCAGGGTTATATCGCCCGCCAAAGACCTGACCGCAACCGCACTGGTATCGGTGTAACTGAAAAAATTGACACTCCCTTTATGCAATATCATCGGGTCGAACACGCCGGCCAACTGGACGCCATTAACGGCATTAACATTAAATTGCGTGTCGCCGGAATAAAGCGCCGGGCCATTGGCTAATTGACTGCTGCCTATAACCGCGCCGCCGGCGGAGATGGTTCCAACGCCTCTGGCGTCAAAAAAGCTACCGCCCGCCACATTGCCGCCCGCGCTGACCGACATGTTGCCGCCGCCATTCACTTCAACCTGATTGGTGGCGTAGCTGGTCAAATTTACACCGGTATTAATCCCTACCGGTTTACCGGTGGTTGGCATGACCACTTCAAGATTGGTAATATCGCCGCCCGCCTTGATCGAGACATTACCGCCGCCAAACGAGCCGATATTTTGCTGATAAAGCGGGGTGGGCGAATAAGCCGCGTTAGTCCTATTGAAAGGACTAGCCATATATCCTAATGCCACGCCCCAAGCTGTCGGTTGACCTTTACTTCCCGTCCAGGGACCGCCCAGACGGAGCAGCCAATCATTAAAAGTATTGCCGCTCACAGCGCCGATAATATTACCGCCCGCCGACAAGGCCAAATCGCCGCCATTCACCGGATATACGCTGTAAAATAATCTGGCGACGGCAATATTGCCCAGGGTGCCGTAAGGGTCGATGATACTTTGTTGACCTGCGTTATATATCCTGCCCACGGAAACATCTATATTGCCGCCGGCGCTGATCTGCATATCGCCGGTGCCGGTTCTAATCATGGCGGGGACGCCGACGGCGTCGGCGCCGACCACCAGGTTATTCGAACTTGCAACCGAATTAGTATCGGCGCTGGCTAAATCGCTTCCTGCCGCTAATGAGTAGGACCATGAGTCACCTTGCTGTAATTGATCGGTAACAGTTACCGCAGCATACGAACTGCCATTTGAATTCATGAAGTACCCGGTTTTAAAGCCATCCGTTAACGATTGATTCATCAGCAAATCACCGGACGCCCGGATCGTCAGATGACCCGGAATGCCGTTATACCGCCAGTTGACCAGATCCCATTTGCTGTTAAGCGCCAGATTGCCGGTATAGTTAATCTCCACGCCGGGCGTTAGAGTTATGCCGTGACCCAGGCTTGAAATATCGGCTGCCGCCATGTAATTTGTGGTGTCCGTTTGTATCGCGGCAATATCGCCGGCATTAATTTGTCCGGCTGTGCCAAAATCGGCATTGGCGTATTTTTTAACTCCTTCCGCATAAAACTTGTCGGCGCCCGTAACCGTACCGGCAATTGGTTGAATGTTAATGCCGTTGCCAACCCGCAAGGCTCTCAAGGTCACATCTCCGCCATTACCTGCCGTAGCGCCGCTGACATTGATCAGCGAACCGGCTTTTAAATCGATGCCATCACTGATGCCGCTGCCATTGCCATCCACCGAGGACAACAACACTTTGCCGCCCTTTGCGCCGGTCGCCGTCAATTGGCTGCCGTTTTCCAGCGTGATTTTACCGCCTGCATAGACGCTGATATTGCCGCCCTGAGCCGAACCGTCGGCGTTAAGCTGGCCAAATATATCGGCAGCGCCTTTATCGGCTACCAGTGTTATGTTACTTGCGTTGATGACGGCGCCGGCCAAATCAATGATGCTGGTATCGCGGCTGCGGAAATAGATCGAATCGGATATGCCGGCATTTTTGAGTACGGCCATCAGACTGTCAAAATTGGCGGCATTGCTGACATCGATTGTGGCGCTGCCGGCGTTGGCCTTGATCTGTCCATCCAAAGCCACTGTTTGCGCAGGGGCTTTCAAAACCAGATTGCCGCCTGCCGCGGTACCGCCGCCCGTGCTCAAATCCAGGCTGGATCCGGCCGCCAGAGTAACCGCGCCATTATCGGAAATCGCGCTAAACGAGCCGCCCGGCGTGTAATCGACCTGATCGGCAAAACTTACCGCGCGGCCCGCCAGATCGATATTCGAGACCGGACCGACGGCTACATCGCCGGTCAAGGCATGCAGGCTCAATTTACCGGAGGGCAGCAGCGCGTTGGCATTGAAGGCAAGCGTGTTGGCAGTAAACGCCATCGACCCGCCAAATGCAGGCGCCGCAGTATTAATCGAACTGCCGTTGCCATTCACCTGTAGCGCATGACCGCTGGCATCCAGCGTAAAACTGGAGCCGCCGGTCGCGGTCAAATTCCCGGCAGTCAAATTCATATCCCCGGCTACAGTCAAAACGCTTTTGCCGTTGGCGGCAAAGCCGTTCGCTACATCAAGATTAACGGCATTAAAGCCGTTAACGCCAAATAAGCCCGCGCTCTGAGTAAAATTAGCCGCCGTTATATCCAGTTGACCCTGCCCGCTGCCCGTAGTTGCCGCCTGGGAATTGGGATTTGCCAATATCAGGTTATTGGCCTGTAATTTGGCCGCTTGTCCGTTGCCGCCGAAGCCTGAAAAACCGGCGGCATTAATGACTAAATTGTTGAACGTTACCGGCGCTAAATTTCCACTGCCGTCAACCTGACCGACGTTGCCATAAAAACCAATGGTCCCGCGGCTGTTTAAAAGCAGCTCGTCAACGGACAGACTCATTAGCTGTTGATTTGTCAAATTCAAGGCATTGCCGGTCAATCCTGAAACTTCACCCATATTAATGGCGCTGGCGCTCAAGTTTAACGAGCCGCCGTGCATCAATATATCGCCCTCCAGAATTGTCGATTGACTGGAATCCAGCAGCATCGATTTGGATGCTGCAAGGGTTGCGCCGCTTGCCACCAGCAGCTCGCCTTGAACGCCAGGGGAGGCTGTTCTGTTCAAGGCGACCTGATTGTCCCCGGACAGCCTTAACAATGCGCCATCCCCGCTAATGTTGAACACCGAATCGCCGGTGTTAACACTCCCGGTTGCTGCGAGACTGACCCCTGCCTGCACTTCCACCTTTTGAGCGCCCACCGCAACCAGATCGGTAGTCTGCAATTGCGCGCCGCTAGAGAAGGTAACGTTGTTTGACGACACGCTCACATCGGTCGAACCGTCGCTGTTTCTTTTGCGGGAACCTCCCAACAATAAGCTGTCAACTTTCAGATTGTTCAAGTCGCTTGAGAGAATCTGCAGGGTATTGGCCGCTGGCGCGGACAGCGCGGAGACAACATCAATATTGTTGGCCGCTATATCCATTCTTGCCCCGCGCCCTCCGGGAGCGGCAACATTAATATTGCCCTCGAGCGTCAGCTGCGTCTGGGCAATGATGGAAACTTGTCCGCTATCAACCGGCAAAAATGGGGTAACAGTCGCATTTTTCGCCGCCTTATCGGTATAAAATTTTGTGGCGGTGTATAGATCGTACTGCGCATGTTGATCCAACACCTGGGCGGAGGATTGAATAAGGAAAGCGCTGCTGCGCGCATCACGGGCGCCGGTTCCGGCAAGCGTCATGTAACCGGGCACAATAGGCAAACCGTCCGGGCTAAGAGTCGTAATAGCGCGATCCTGGGAATTGGCTTGCGGGGTTACCAAAAAAGCGCCGGGCAGTAATGCGTAATGCGCGGGCAATATCGTATAGTTTCCGGCAGGCAATTGAGAGTCGCCGCTCAAATAAACCTGGCTCCCCGCCGCGTAGGCCGAAGTGCCGCTTTGGAAAGGATCATAAGGCGCCAATGCCGAACCCAAGGCGGGCAAAACGGCAAAACCGCCCTGATCTGAAGCGGTTTGTAAATAATCAGGGAAACCATCGGCAACCGGTAAAAATTCATAACCGAACAAATCTCCCCCGCCGGCTATATCGATCTTGCTGCCTTTCGCCATATTGATTGAAGGCGCATTCAATATCACTTGCTTTACCGGCGGAGCATCAAATACCAGGTTATTTGGGTTTACCAATGGATACAGCCAATCCAGCCCGCCCTGAATCACGCCGAATGGAATCAGTTGTCCGGCCGCCGAAACCGAAGTCACGCTGCCCGAAGCCAAAGTCAGGTTTGAACCGGCTATCAGGCTGATGGTGCCCATCGGCGCTTTCAACACGCCGGCCTGGTTGATGACCGGAGCCTGCAAGGTCAGACTTCCGGCGGCCGACAACGGCGAAGTATCGGTATTGGAGCCGCTGACGTTGATTTGAGTGGACGAGTTAAAAGTAAAACTGGTCAACGTGCTTGGATAAATCTGGCTGGCATGCAGGTTGAGAGTTCCAGCTGTTACCAAGGCGCCCACGAAATCGCGCTGAGTGCCGTCGTTCGCGCCTACCGCTCTCAGGTCATGCGCGCTATTAAGCGTAATGCTGTTAAACCCATTCCACTGCGACCCGCCTATCAACTCTGTCCATTTAGCATTCGCGGTAATAGCCCCGCCTCCGGTAACCGCTGCGCCGGCGTTCTGGATTATAGGCGAGCCTATCGTTAAATAGGCGGTATCAAGGCTGACATTACCGGCAGCGGAGCCGTTTAGCCCTTGCCAGTTGATCGCCTGGGTATCAATTGTGATGCGCGCAGCGGTCTTGAGCGCGACATCCCCTAAAAATGTCACAGTATCAGGTGGAGTCAGCGCCGGATTTACGTTCGTCTTCAGGCTTACATTGGCAAAACCGCCGGCCGTGACTTTATCGGCGCTGACTGTCATCCGCCCAATCATACTGTTGGGAAGAACATCGCCAAATTGCATCCCGGCAGGCAATAACGACTGGTCAGCCTGCGCAACATTAATCGTGAGCGGTCCGCTGGGAAAAGGAATTGTCAGCAAATCCATCGGACTGCGCAACAACCTGTCCAGACCCAAAGCCAGAGTTCCCGCTTGCGCCGTTGCCCCGCCCGTAAACCCCTTGAGACCGCCGTCAAGCACAGCGCCTTCAGCAGCGGTTATCGAAATACTGCCGGCATTGGACGCAATATCGCTGGTCACATAGTTGGAGCCTACCCCGGATTTGGCAGGCTGTAATATATCAACTTGAGCATGAGTTCCGGAAACATCAACCTGGGAACCCTTTTCCAGCACTACATAACCGCGTTTGGCTTGAATACTGATATTGCCGCCATCCAATACATTGCCTGTATTCCGTCCCAACGCATCAACCGGATTCATCCGGGTGCTGCCCAACGCCAGCAAGCTGGCATTTTGACCCAGCCAAATGGATTGAGTGTTGTCATACTCAAGGTTCTGCCCTGGATTAATAGCCAGGTTAATATTCCCGGCCGGCGCGTTAATCGCGCCATCGGCATAAATACCGCCTTCCGCTGTCGCCAAATTGACTGTTGAACCTTTATCCACCGTGATCGAACTGCCGGTAGCAAGCGTCACTCCGCTAAAACCGTTTAAATCCAGCTGCAGCGGCTTCCGCAGATTTTCCGGCAATACCACGACGCTGCTAATATCGCGGATTGAAGCACCCGTTGCCTTCTCCTGGAAATTGGTATTGCCTTGCAGTTGAAGATTTTGGGTCTTCAAATCCAAAGCCGCGCCGTCCTTGACGGTAATTCCGCCGACATTGGCATTGAGGCTGATTTTGCTAAAACTCATATCCGGAGCGATGGCAAATTGACCATTATCAACTGCCAAAGTCATTGTTGAAGGATCGATAATACTATTAATTTTATTTACGGCATCCTGCACATTTTGATTACCTTGGCTTGTCTTCAATAAACTCTGACCTGTCTTCACTAAAGTATCAGTAAAATTGATCAGTTCTTCCCTGGTATAATTATGATCGATAACGCTATCTGCAATGAGCGAAGTGTTAATCTGAGCGATTTGATTGTCTGTCAGGTTATTAATGGTATTTGCGATTTTAGTGTCTGTCAGGTTAGTGAAGTAATTAACCTCATTGCTAACATCAATCTTGCCGCTGGTTAACGTTAAACTTCCTCCTTGACTTAAACCAAGGGCTGACAAATTTCCGGCCAACTGCAGATTTGACGGCGCTCCATCGACACCGATGGCGGCAAGATCAATCGCGCCGCCTTTGCCGTTTGTCAAACGCTTGCCTGCCGACATCCATGCTCCGCCATCGGCTTTAATAACCGATCCGGCGGCTACGGACACATCGCCCTGACCGCTGATATTGACACTGCCCCCATCAATACGCAGCTGATCGGTCGGCGCGGCGGACAAGCCTAGTTGAAAATCATTGATCCAGCGCCCGGACACATCCAAAACCGCATCTTTTCCCAGAGTCACTCCCCCGGCAAGGAGGAAAGCGGTATTGGTGGCGGCCGTTAGATTAATGCTGCCTCCCGCCGACTGGATTTGCCCGTTAACATCAATAGTATTGGCTTCAAGCGATAAACTTCCGCCCGGCGACATGGCAATAGCCGCGCCCTCCGCCACTGCCGCAGTTCCCCAGGTTTTAACCGATACATTCTGGACGCCCGATTTATTCAACAGCGAGGTATCCAGGACAAGATCAGCAGATCCGCCCGTCTTGTTCTTAGGAAATTTGTCGGAAACCGCAAGCTGAACAGGACTTTTTTCGGTCTCGAAGATAACGTTTTGCACGGACTGGAACGCCGCCAGATCGACATTAAAACTACCGCCGGACGGCGCGTTGCTGATTGAGCGCTGAAAAATACCGTTGGTGGAGCCGGCGACCAGGTTGCCATTCCAATCCAATAGCGGAGACTTTATGTTGACCGCGCCGGCGGGTTTGCCTTCCGTATAGGCTTGCTGGTACTGGCCTGCAGAAAATTGATCGAGAAGATCCCAGACTGTTGTGACGCCCCAGGTCTGGTGATTTTCAGTGACGACCCCAAAAATGGCTGAGTAATATACATTTGGATCGGCCACGCTGATGTCAACTATGCGATTGTATTCAGTCAAAAGTTTGGTGGTATTGATGTAACCGGCTTGATAGTTGACTGAACCGCCGGAAATATTCATATTAGCGCCATTATTGATAATGACATCGCCGCTGGAGGTCAGATTGATTTGTCCGCCCGCACTCAAACGTTCATAAACGCCGCGCTGGATACGCGCCACCGCGCCGGAGGTGTCGACGATCGTAGTGTTTTGGCGAAGGTCAACCTGTACGGTTTGCCCTTTTAAAGGGCCGTTCAGTTGCAGCGGCGAGTTGCGCAACTCATAACTTTGCACGGAAATATCGGCAACGTTCCGGCTCATTGGAACTTCAATGCCTTTGTAACCGGACACATCAATTGTGGCGCCATTGTCCACAAAGATACGCCCGGAGCCTTTGGTGCTTTGCGTTGTGTCCGCCGGGTTCTCGGTTGCAGTGATGTTAACATTGCCGCCCGGTAACGCTATGTCCGCATTGGCTTGTATATCAACGGTATGGCCCGTGGCCTCAAGATAGGATTTCGGCTGTGTTTGTTCGTCAATCGCGGTTGCGCCGGTATCCACGGCGGCAACCTGCGTGACGCTGCCGGAACCGAACTTAACTTTGGCTTCGACGCCCAGGCCGTCGCCATTATCGGCGGAACGGGTAGTTTTATTGGCCACCAGTATTCCGCCAAGCGTGCCATGTTGCTCTTCCGCCAGCAAGCGGATGGAGCCATTCACATTCACCGAGGTAGTCGCTGTTACCCGGCCATCCTGATTCACTGCAAAACCAGCCATCGTGATATTGCCTTGATTGGCCAGTAAATCGCCGGCGTTGGTTACCTGACCGCCGGTATCCACTTCCACCAGCAAACCCGCAAAAGGGCTGTTCGGGTCGGCTGGTTGCAGATAGACCTTATCTTCACTGGCCGCCAGGATAATTTGGCCGTTGTTGCCGGTGGCAAGCGAACCGCTATTGTTAATGACCGGAGCAGCAATAATAATCCGGCCGTTTTGGTCGGTATGAATTTTAGCCCCGGCGGCAATTAATATCTGCGCGGTTTTCGGGTCCATTTTGGCCCCGGGCCTCATCGGCTCGATCGCCAGCGCGGCAGAGCCGTTACTGTTAAATACCTGGGTAACGCCACCATTCAGAAACACATCATCCGTGATGTTCAGAGTGCTGGCCATAAAGGTATTGGTGTCGACAACCGAATTATTGCCGAATATAAAGCCGTTTTGGTTATACAGATAGACCTGACCGTTGGCAACGATCTGACCTAAAATATTGCTCGGATTATTATCATAAATGCGGTTAAGCGCTACCGACGTGGCGTTGGGCTGAACGAACTGAACGGTATTAGCGGGGCCGACATTAAAGCTTTGCCAGTTGAGAATGGCTTTATCGCTATGCTGATTGATCTGCATTGTGTTGCCGTTAATAACCTGATCGGCGCTGCCGGCGCCAACCCAGGGTATGGCGGCTCCGGTAGGCGAAGACAGAACGTCGACTCCCGGAACCGGTAATTCGGCATGCGCCGGCGCAACCGGGACCGCGATCAAGCCGCCGGTAATCAGCAAACGCAGACAGGCGACCAGCGGTTTTAATCTGAAAAGATGTTCAGCAGGTTTATTCGAGGTCATCTGCGTTCTGTATGACATTTTTGTAACCTTTACCAAATATAATTAATACATATTAATAAGTGGCAACCCGGCCATCTTGCCGAACAAGACCCGCAGCTTTCCGCCCCCGCTTCGCAACGGGTTTAGCGTTAACACAATAAAACACTGGCTTGCAAAAGCCTGAAATCCTTCTCCGTCAGGTGGAAACCCGCCCTGAGCCGAACCCTCACAGGCTGAGCAAGCGGTCGCCGGCTGAATGAGCGGAGCGACCGTTGGCTGAGCGGAGCCGAAGCCAAGGTATGCGCTTCGGCTCCGCTCAGTGAACGGCATAAGCCCGGCTAGCTTCCTTAAAATTCGGTGGCGATATTAAAATGCAAGCGCGGATCGCCTTTATGCACCGTTGTCAGGCTGAGCAACGGAACGCCCAGATCAAACGCGCCGCTTATCTGCTTCCATAACTGGAAGCGCATGCCGAAACCCGCGCCGCTAAGCGTATAAGCCCTGGCGTTGCCGGGCAGCGGACTTTGGATCCAGCCTTGGGCCGCATCGATAAAAGCAAGAAATTTCAGGTTGTTGATATAATCCCAGTCAATCGAACCTAAATGCGGCGAGTACAATTCCAGCGAACCTTGCACCGCATCATCCGCCAGCGCCATGGTTTCGTAATAACCGCGCACGCTTAACGCGCCGCCCAGCGAAAACTGTTCATTACTGATTAGCGGCGAATCGGCTTTCTGACCGGAAAAATGCGTGTCAAGTGACATGCCGAACGGTAAATCGTGCTGAAACTTAAGATCACCGGACAGATACATATAATTGGACTTGGCCAGATAGCGCTTGTTTTCGAATTCCTGTTGATTGTTGCCGAGTCCGCGCACCGAGAAATGCAACCCCAGTTCGAAGGTGGCCATCGATTCCTTGCCGCGCGCGGTGCTGCTGTACTGCGCTAAAAAAGGCAGATAGGTAACAGGCGTATCGATGCCGGTATCGGACCCCAAAGGCCTTATGTTTTGCTTAAAATCCTTGTAATCAACGCCCAGCGTTGCCGAGTGGAAATAATTCTCCAGCGCCGGCAGCGGCTTGACCAGCCGGATTCCATAGATACTGCCGATACCGATAACCCCTGTCCCGGCCGGTCCGCCTCCGCTTGACGCCGCGACCTGCGCGCTTGACGACGAACTGACCCCATACAAGGCCAGCCGCATATCGGTGCTGAACAGCGGCAGCGCATAAGTGCCGGCCCAGACATCGACCTGCTTGTTGTCCTCGGGCGATACCTGATACATCAATGAAGCGCTGTGCATTTTCTGCCAGAGATTATCGTAGCGCAATGACGACACCAGCCGCAGCCGCGTCGTGCTCGACGTATTACGGCCATTCATTTCCACCCGGCCGTGAAACGGCAGTTTGTCCTGCACTTTTAAATCAACCTCCAGAGTCCCCGGCGACTCGCCCGCGCGCAATACCGGTTGAATTTTCCGGTCGGGGCTTTGCCCGCTCAGGTCCGCCAATTGTTTCTGCATTTTGGGGAAATTCGGCACATTGCCTTCCGCCAGCTCAGGCACTCCGGCCTTGATTTTGCCTTGCGAAAAATAACGGGAATCCGTCACCCGCAAGCGCGACACCTTGCCTTCGACAACTTCCAGATAAACCACGCCGTTTTGCACATCCTGCTCGGGAATATCCACCGACACAGTTTGAAAGCCTTTCGCCCGGTACAGATTTTCCAGGGCGGAGCGCGCCGAATCGACGTTGTCTATGCTTTTCTTCGGCCCCAGGAACGGATAAATCGCGCGTTCCAGCTGCCTTTTTTCAAGCAGGGTATTGCCTTTGACCCGCAACTCCCACAAATCGAAACGGGCGGGCTCTTTGCCGTCCTTTTGTTGCTCAACCGCAGGCGCTGTCTGCCGCGCTTCTTGCGCGTATCCGTCAAACCCGGCCTGAGCCAGGGCAAATCCGCCCCAGACCGCCCAGGCCATGGAGCGGCTTCGTTTATTCCGGTTTAATTGCATGCGTATTGGTTCAGGCTAATCTGCTAATCCGCGCCTTCCCTATGAAAGCAGCTCAATGACTATTTTATTAAAGTAACGTTAAGGATTTATGACAAGGCGGCAATGTAAGCAAAAAATTACAAAGCTGTCTTTCCTGTCAAAAAATAAGTAATCTTTTAGTGTTCCATCTTGTCCGTGCGATGCTTCGGCTCCGCTCAGCAGACGGTTTAATGCTTCAACCTTTCAGCAGACGGTTTAATGCTTCAACCTTTCAGCAGACGGTTTAATGCTCCAACCTTTCAGCAGACGGCTTAATGCTTCCACCTTTTACAAACGCAAAAACCAGCCGTCCTGAAACGGCTGGTTTTGTTTGCTTTTGAGCCGTCCGCGGCTCAGACCGGGATTGCCCCGGCTTTCAGCTTTTTACAGCTTGGTGTTGCCGCTGTTATAGATGGTAGGCACGCGGCAGTTATCAGCAGGTATGACTGGAGCGCCGAAAACCGCGTGGCTGTACGGATTAACCGGCCGGGTGCTGTCAAAGCTGCCGTTCGGGTTAGTCGCGGTTACTGGTGAAAACAACGTGGGCACGGCCAGATAAGCGCCGTTACCGAAATTATGGACAAAGCCTGCGTTCAGGGCCGCCATGACTTCAGGCGCGCCGGAGGTGGCGATGACCGAATCAACAAGCGCTTTCACATCGGCGCTGAATGCGTTATAGGCTACGGTATTGTATTGGAAAGTGTTTTCCACCCAGTCCAGGTAAGAGCCGTCAGCTACGTGCGCCAGAGTCGGCGCTACGCCGTCGATTTTGACATACTCGAAGCTGCCTGAGTTTTCCAGAGACTGAAGACCCACAGCCCAACGCGGGCTGCCAGTATAGCTAGGATCGGTAAACGCGCCGTTTACGGTGCCTGTATCCAGCGATTTCAAGCAATCGGACACGCCGCCGGATGTTGACATCTCATGCACCATGGCAACTCCAAAACCTTCCGGCAGACCTGAATCGATCGCAGGCGGTGTTGCATCAGCAGCATCAGCGCAAGGCGTGTTCAAGAAATGAATGCCGTGTTGCGTCTGCGTGCCGGAACCGGGGACCCGGCGGCAAATATGCACAACATTACCGTTGGCTGGATCTGGCAAATAAGCAGGAGCGTTGGCGCTAACCCAGTCGAACAAACCGGTGGAAACGCCGCCGACCACGACCTTCATTTCGTTCCAGTCGATCCATGCTCCAGCGTGCAGCGAAGCGATTTCTCTTGATGTCAGATTAGGCATGCAGGCTTCGATTGCTGAATTGCCCTGGCAAGCCACGCCGCCAACGGTTGCGGGTATTTTACCCATCGCGATTTGCGCCGCCTGCAAGGCGTTATACAGTTTCAACGTCACCGGTTCGCCAAACATAACGGTTGAAGCGGCTTTTACTGTCAATTTAGCGGCGTCCGCAGCGCTGACCGGATTAAAACCTGCCGATACGTTAGTTTTGCGGAACTGGAGCGGATCGACATCGGACATGCCAAAGCTTGGTTTTGCCAAGGTGTATTGCGACGCTATCGCGCCGGTTGAGTCATAGGCACAGGTCGCCACGCCGATGGTTGGCGCCGCGCCCGGCACCGCTTGTGTTGCAACTGCGCAGGTCGGGTTTGACGTAATGTTCAGGAAATTAATGGCAGTATTGGCGACGACTGGCGCCACGCCCATATCGGAACCGCCTTCGCTGCGTTTGTAGACCAGGATATGGGACTTGGCGTTAGCCAGGCCGGGATTGTTGGATGACTTGGTGCAGTAAAACGCATTTTGCGTCTTGCCGTTGATCGTGTCATTGAATTTCCATATTTCCGAATTGGTATCGCAAAATCTGTCGGCGACAGGCGCCACGGACGTGGTAATCAATTTGTTCAGATAATCCAGCGACGCTGACGAGCCGGCCAGATAAACGACCGTGGTCGTGGCCGGGTCAATCGTTGGCAGTGCCGCATGGGCATTTCCGGCCATCACTGCCGCGGTTACAGCCGCGCCTAATAATTTCTTTTTCATTGTGTTTTCTCTGTTAAATATTAAAGTTTCAAAGCAAATGCTCCGGCAGGGTTGGAACACAAACCCCGCCTAAGCAGCAAATATTAAATCGCGGCGGATTTACGGCGACTCAGGCGCAACAGGCCCATCAAGCCGGCGCCGAACATCCATACCGCAGCAGGCAGCGGCACTGCAGAGACCGATCCTGGCGCGAAAGTCAGAGCGCTGCCATTCAGAGTAAAGTGACCTATCTCAGTCGTAGCCGGAAGTTTAGTTGCGAGATCAAAGGCGACGCCGAAGAAGTTGCCGCCTGCTGCGCCATAATTAATAGCAGCTTGCTGGTCTCCAGCAGAACCCCAAATAGTTTGCGGTGCACTTTGACCATCAGCCCATTGACCTGTTCCGGGATTGATACCGTCTGTTGCCAGACTGCTTGTGCCCGCGCTGATAGGGGTGCCGCTGTTGATTCTTGCAGCCGCATTTTCTATTGCACCAGATGCTGCAAGCAATAGCGTAGTTTTAGCTAGCACCGGACTTACAAGGTTACTGGTAAAATAGGCTTGGGTTTTGTAACCATCGGCCACGATAAATTGCGTGGTAGCCGCATTAAAATTGGCGCCATGGAAGGTATTCCAATTCGCATCATTGCTGAAATTAAAGGTTTTGCTGCCTATGCCGGCATTCAGCTGGGCCAATGTTATTCCCAGGTCGAAGTTAAAAGTCAATTTTTGACTTGAATCGTAGGCTTGCATAAACGCTTCCGAACCAGTCGCGCTGTTTATTACAATGTCAGCGTTAGCCGCGCCGGTGCCGGCGGCCAGCAAAGCCGCCGCCAGCAAGGTTTTGTTGATTTTTTTCATCTTGTTTTTCCTTATGTTCTAAATTAAAAAAAGAATTTACATAAGGTGACAACCCGGCTATCTTGTAAATTTCCTCAAGACCCGTGGCTTTCCGACCCCGCCTCACGACGAGTTTAGCTTTTACACATTATTGATACCGCCTTGATAAGCACTGAAATTGAGCGCCCCGTCCCCGCTACCATTTAGCATCCTCTGTCCCGATCCCTTTAGGCGATTCCCTTCGCCTGCCGCCCCCTGCGCCGATTCCGTAAGCATGTTGAATACTTTAAATTTGCATGAAGCCTTCCTGATACTTCCTTAAAGTACGGCTGATGATTGCATCCTGCTTTCCCCGGGATTCAGCCAGCATCTTGTCAGACGCTTTCAACATGCGAAAAGTATCCCATAACAACCCGGACTTTTTGGTTACAAGTTGATTACATTTCTGATCAATGTATTACATGTGTAATACGCTGAAGACGAGGATGACAGCCGGAACCGGCAACGATGACGGAATGACGTTTTGAATTGGGATGACAGTCATCCGGAATGATGACTTAACACGCCTGATTTAGCCCGCCCGATAAGCGGAGCAGGATCGGGCGGCCACTAAGCCAGCCTTATGATATTAAAGGGGGAGCAATAAGATAACTCGCAAAAATATACTGCCACAGATTCACAGATTAAACTTCTAAATAGTCCGTGAATCTGTGGCAATTATAGAGGTGAGCATTTATTGCAAGTCACCTAAGACCACAACCAGGAAATTGCAAGAGTATCTGAGTGACTGATTGATTAAATGTATGCTTTGTTATACATCTGTAACATTCATCGTTTACATTTAACAAAATTTAACTCACTTAACTGCCGAACCAATCACCTGAATTTAGATTATGTCAATGAATGGATATAACGGGGACGAAAAAAAACATATCGTTTCAATGCGCTTGAATAATAATGACCGTAATGCCATTCAAATGATGGCGTCCCGTCTTTTCGTACGGGAATCCGAACTTTACCGCTTTGCCGTCAATACGCTTTTAAACCGCATGGATAAGCTGCATGACCCGGACTGCACAGGCAGCGACTTGCTGCCCTTGTTTATAGAATTGCGCGAGGAATTAAACCAGAATCTAAGCTTTAAAAAGCAACAGCTGTTTAAGATCGTCAACAACGGCAACGCGCATCCCGACAAATTTGTCGCCATGACCGACATTGAATTGCTGCTGCTCCCACAGCATTTGCTACGCCAGCGTTTATTGCAAATTGAAGATGCTTTAAGCGTAAGAGAACAGAATATCAGCGTCTGGCTTGAAAGATATTTTGCGGTGAAATACGGGCTTGATAAAACTTTAAACAAAAATCTTGAGGCGGATGAGTCCTGAGCCGGATGAACCAAGCTGCAGCAGCGCCAGTCTCAGCGCAATGTGGTTTGTAATGATTCCGGTAATGCGGAAAACGGCACGGCGTTTTTAAAATCTTCTCCGGTCCATTCAGGATTGTCATCATCAATTAATTCCGGATTGGGCTTCATAGCGCTTAACCTCACGCTTATTATCTTTTCTAAAACTGATTACTCTAACATCAAAGAATGCGCATGAAATAAATTTACCAATGAAATGCGCGCGCCACCGCGTAGGGCGGATGAATTCGCCCCTACAGTTGTTCAAGTTATTTCATGTATGTTACTAAGCCGTTTATCAAAGATGGTAATAAAGATCAATCCGGAGTTTTGCTTTTAATCCGGGTTCCCAGCAGGTAATCGAACCAAGGCCAGGTAACGCACCAATTTGCATTGGCGTTTCCGCCGAGGTGGTGCTCATAATGCCACGGCAAATGCCGTCTGGCCCAAACCGGGTCCAGGTGGGCCCGGCGATGCTTATAGTAATAAAGCGCCAAGGAACCGTAGACAGTGCCGGTAAATAGGGGAAATATCAGAAATACCGGCGCATGCAGCAGGACAATGCCCGCCAGCGCCGCCAGTTCCTTGGTTTGCGTATTCCAGGCGGTTAAGCTCAGCTTCCGGTAGCCCGGATCGATCATGCCGTTTCTGGCGCAAACCGCATGGTGCTCATGCAAATGATAAGCCCAGAAACTATGCCTTTTATTGCCCAGCGCATGCAGGATATATTTATGCGCCAGCCATTCACCTGCATTGGCATAGAGCAAACCGAGAAAAAATTGAATGGCAAAACTAAGCATGGGGCATTGAAGAAGTTGTTTACGGCCTCAAAGGATCATGGCAGGATCAGCTATAAATTGCAAAAAATAAGGCTATTGATGCCATGAATTCCCGTGCTGAAATTTTGACTTTCATGCTCGATGATTCGCCGTCTACCTGAAAATTGCTGTTTCCGCCGGACATGCCCGCGCTTTCATTTACCAAAGGGAAGCCTCCTGATGTTATCCCGCAATATGCCATGAACTAACAACGCGTTACAATAATATTTCTTGACAGTTACATTAATTTCACTTCGAGGAGCATTTTATGCAAAAGACTGTCGGCTATGCCGCTTATAATCACAATTCCCCGCTGCTGCCGTTCAGTTTTGAGCGGCGCGAGCCTAAGCCGTCCGATGTCCGGATTGAGATTCTGTTCTGCGGTGTTTGTCACTCCGATATTCATCAAGTGCGCGATGAATGGGGTATCTCGGTATTTCCCATGGTGCCCGGCCATGAAATCATCGGCAAGGTGACCCAGGTGGGTAGCGAGGTAAGCGAATTTAAACCCGGAGATACCGTCGGCGTTGGCTGCATGGTTGACTCGTGCAGGGTTTGCCCGGACTGCAACGATCATCTGGAACAATTCTGCAATAATGCGGTATTTACCTATAACAGTCCCGACAAGCATTCCGGCGGCGCCAACTACGGCGGCTATTCCACGCAGATCGTCGTTGACCAGGATTTTGTGCTGCATATTTCAGATAAGCTTGATCCGGCCGCTGCGGCCCCGTTGTTATGCGCGGGAATTACCACTTATTCGCCGTTGAAGCATTGGAAAGTAGGCAAAGGCGACAAAGTCGGCATCGTCGGTTTGGGCGGCCTGGGCCACATGGGCATAAAATTCGCCCATGCGTTCGGCGCTCACGTCGTGCTTTTTACCACGTCATCCGGCAAAGCCGAGGATGCGAAACGGCTTGGAGCCGATGAAGTGGTGATATCCAAAAATCCGGATGAAATGCAGAACCACCTTGCCAGTTTTGACTTTATCCTGAACACCGTGGCGGCGACGCATGATCTGGATGCTTACACGGCATTGCTAAAGCGTGACGGCACTTTATGCCTGGTGGGCTTGCCTGACCATCCGCATCCGTCGCCTTCTGTCGCCAACCTGATTTTCAAGCGCCGCAATATTGCGGGCTCCCTGATTGGCGGCTTGAAGGAAACCCAGGAAATGCTCGATTTCTGCGCTGAACATGCGATCACTTCGGACATTGAGATCATCCCGATGCAGCAGATTAACGAAGCCTATGAGCGCGTATTGAAAAGCGATGTAAAGTATCGCTTCGTTATTGATTTGGCGAGCCTGAAAGAGCCGGAGTAACATCGGACATCATCATTTTTAAAACAAAAAGGCCTGGACTCCTTCGCCATTTGAATCCAGGCCAAGCATCATCCTTCATTACCGCCGCCTCCGGCATTTTGGAAATCACCTGTTCCCATTATTATGAGCGCGATTTTTTTAGCTGGCTCAAATAATGTCCGCCAAATTCCCCTTGGTTTCCAGCCATATCTTCCTGTCCGGCGAACGCCTTTTAGCCAGCAGTAAATCCAGTTGTCCGCTGGTGTCATCGTTTTCCGTGATGGTTAACTGGACCAGCCTGCGGGTATCCGGATTCATAGTCGTTTCCCGGAGCTGGGCGGGATTCATTTCTCCCAAACCCTTGAAACGTTGCACGTTGATTTGCCCTTTCAGCTTTTCGGCTTTGATTCTATCCAGAACGCCCTGGCGTTCGGACTCATCCAGCGCATAAAACACGCGTTTGCCGGCATCAATTCGATACAGCGGCGGCATGGCGACATAGACATGCCCTTCCCTGACCAGCGCATTAAAATGTTGATAAAATA
This sequence comes from Methylobacter sp. KS41, assembly GCA_002862125.1. GTDB lineage: Bacteria > Pseudomonadota > Gammaproteobacteria > Methylococcales > Methylomonadaceae > Methylobacter_C. The sequence continues at coordinate 424,195 of PHSP01000001.1, forward strand.
ACGCGCAAATTAACGTGGCGATGTGATTGCCGTCAGAATCGGCATCCGCCAGAATGCACACCTTGCCGTAGCGCAGGTTCCGCAAATCGCTGGAGCCGGGCTCTATGCCCAAGGCGACGGCGATATCATGAACTTCCTGTGAAGCCATGACCTGACCGGACTCCACTTCCCAGGTATTTAGAATCTTGCCGCGCAGCGGCATAATCGCCTGAAAATCACGTTCGCGGGCTTGTTTGGCTGATCCGCCGGCCGAGTCGCCTTCCACCAGAAATAATTCCGTCCGGGCGATATCCTGAGCGGAACAATCGGCCAATTTCCCCGGCAATGCGGGGCCGGAAGTGATTTTTTTACGGATGATTTTTTTATTGGAGCGCAGTCTTTTTTGCGCGCTGGAGATGATAATTTCAGCTATTTTTTCCCCTTCAGCCGGGTTCTGATTTAACCAGAGACTGAAACTGTCTTTAGCAACACCCGAGACAAACGCCACGCATTCGCGCGAACTCAGCCGCTCCTTGGTTTGACCGGAAAACTGCGGATCTTCCAGTTTGACCGACAACACAAAATGGCAGTTTTCCCAAACATCTTCCGGCGCGACCTTAACGCCGCGCGGCAGAATATTCCTGATATCGCAAAACTCCCGCATCGCTTCGGTAAGGCCTGCCCGCAAACCGTTAACATGGGTTCCGCCTTGCGCGGTGGGCACCAGGTTCACGTAGCTTTCGTTCAGGATTTCCGGCGGATTTTCAAGCGCCCAGACTATGCCCCATTCCACTGCTTCATGATTAGCCGCCATGTTGCCCATGAACGGCTGTTCAGGGCGGAACTCAATGTCGCCAACCCGGTCCAGCAAATATTCTTTAAGCCCATCCTGATAACGCCACTGATACTCTTCGTCAGTTTGCTCGACCTTTAAGGTTATCTTCAAGCCCGGACATAACACCGCCTTGGCGCGCAGGACGTGTTTTAGTTTGGTAACTGATATTTTATTGGAATCAAAGTATTTTTCATTCGGCCGGAATTTGACCGCCGTCCCCGTGTTATTACGGCCTACTGTTCCTGTTTCCGTCAATTCGGTTTGCTTTTCGCCATCGGCATACTCCATGCGATAGACTTTGCCATTGCGTTTGACTTCTATTTCCAGTTTTGCCGACAAGGCGTTGACGACCGATACGCCCACGCCATGCAGACCACCGGAAAACTGGTAGTTTTTGCTGGAAAACTTTCCGCCGGCATGCAACTGGGTAAGAATCACCTCAACGCCGGGAATGCCTTGTTCCGGATGAATATCAACCGGCATTCCCCGGCCGTCATCACTGACCAGCGCGGAACCGTCCTTATACAAGACGACATCGATAGCTTTTGCGTAACCCGCCAGCGCTTCATCAACACTGTTATCAACCACTTCCTGCACCAGATGGTTGGGCCGGGTGGTATCCGTGTACATGCCGGGACGTTTCCGGACCGGTTCCAGTCCACTTAAAACCTCTATCGCGGCCGCATTATATTCATTACTCATTATTCCTTAGCACTCATATTCCAATTTTATTTACAAAGTTTGCTCTACTGATAGGCTCCGCCATTAATCCCTTGCCGGATACAATGCTTTTCAGTCCGCCATACGCTAATCTCTTTTTAATGCCATTTTTGCCTCATCCCAGAAAGCATCAAGCTCCATCAACTCGCAGTCTATTAGACTCCGTCCTGACGCCTCAACCTGCCGCTCGATATATTGGAAGCGCCTGGAAAATTTCCGGGTGCTTTCCTTGAGCGCAATTTCAGGGTTAACTTTTAAATGGCGGGCCAGATTAACCGCGACCAGTAATAGGTCACCGATTTCTTCCTGTATATGCGCCTGATCGCCTGATTCCCAGGCTTCTTTCACCTCTTCCAGTTCTTCCTGCACTTTTGCAAAAACGGGTGGAACATCGGGCCAGTCAAAACCGTGTAGCGCGGCGCGGTCCTGGATTTTTTCGCACTCAATCAAGGCTGGAAGATTGCCTGCAACACCCGATAAAACGCTGGATTGCGCTGCTTTGTTCTTCTCCTGCCGTTCGCTGGCTTTGGCTTGCTCCCAGGCCTGATGGCGTTCGGCATCGGTGTTAAAAACGGCATCGGAGAAAACATGCGGATGCCGGCGGATCAGTTTTTCGCATATTCCCGCCGACACCTCTTCAAAATTAAACAAGCCGCGCTCGTTGGCAATCTGGGAATGAAAAACGACCTGGAGCAGAAGATCGCCTAATTCCGAACGCAGATCATCCAGATCATTCCGTTCAATGGCATCGGCGACTTCGTATGCTTCTTCAATAACGTAAGGAATCAGGCTGGCGAAATCCTGTTTGAGATCCCAGGAGCATCCGTCTTCCGGTCTGCGCAGGCGAGCCATAAGATCCAATAGCTGTTGGGTGTTTTTTAGCATGAAAAATCCGGCATCTTAAAAGGAACAACCAAAGTTTTCGTGATAGCGTTGCTTGAAGCCGGCCATGTCCAATGCATGATTTTGCGTGCCGTGATGTTCTATCTTGATTGCCCCCATTAATGAAGCAATTCTTCCCGTGGTTTCCCAATCCAGTTCATTCATCAATCCATAAAGCAGGCCGGCGCGATAGGCGTCGCCGCATCCGGTAGGATCAAGCAATGCTATGGGTTTTGCAGCGGGTATTACGATGCACTCTCCATTGGCGTATATTTTTGACCCTTTACCGCCCAAAGTAATAATCAAGGCTTCCACCCGTTCCGCCATTTGTTCCAGCGATAAACCGGTGCGCTCCTGCATTAACTCCGATTCGTAATCATTCAGCGTCACCCAGGTCGCCTGATCGATAAATTTAAGCAATTCCGCCCCATTGAACATGGGCATGCCTTGACCTGGATCAAAAATAAAAGGTATATCCAATTCTGCAAACTGGTCGGCGTGCAGCTGCATGCCTTCCTTGCCATCGGGCGACACGATGCCAATGCTGATGTCCCTGTCTACAGGGATGGAATTCAAATGCGAATAACTCATTGCGCCCGGATGGAACGCGGTAATCTGGTTGCCCTCTTCGTCAGTGGTGATATAAGCCTGCCCCGTGTAATGATCATCCATGCTATAAATAAACTCACTGGATAAACCGTTCTGGCTCATCCATTGGCTGTAAGCCTCAAAATCATGACCCACGACCGCCATGGCTAAAGCCTCTTCACCCAGCAAATTCAAGTTGTAAGCAATATTACCCGCGCAACCGCCGTATTCACGGCGCATAACCGGCACTAAAAAAGATACATTCAGGATATGAACTTTTTCCGGCAGGATATGGTTTTTAAATTTATCATGAAACACCATGATTGTGTCATAAGCCATTGATCCGCAAATTAATGCACTCATTTAAAGTCCTCTGTTAAAGTAAAATTAATGCCCAGGTTACCGCCGCCCAGGCCAACGACATCATAACGGCTGCGGAACCAATATCTTTGGCCCTGCCTGATAACTCATGATGTTCAAAACCCACCCGGTCAACCACCGCTTCAACCGCTGTATTTAATAATTCAACCAGCATAACCAAAACCAGGCTGCCTATTAACAGCAGTTTTTCGATGTTGGTTTCCCCCAGCCAGATTGCCAGCGGAGTACCCGCGACAAAAAGAACGACTTCTTGTCTGAAGGCTTCTTCATGCATCCACGTTGCTTTAAACCCGGCAACAGAAAAGATACACGCGTTGATGAGGCGTTTAAAGCCTTTTGCATTTTGATTTGCCATTGTCTCGCTGATTACCCGTGCAGAAAAAGTGAATAGAACCCCAAGTAAAACCTAAAAACCTTACGATGTTTCGCGGCATTATTGTTCAATCATCGTTTGATATGCATTAGCGTCCATCAAAGACTCCAGACCGGACAGATCATCTGCTTTGACGCAAAACAACCATGCTCCGTAGGGGTCGGAATTGACTTGCTCGGGCGTATCCGCCAGGGCCAGATTGACTGCAACAATTTCTCCGGCGACCGGGCTGAATATATCAGATGCCGTTTTAACCGACTCAACCACGGCGCATTGCTCTTGCGCTTTGATTTTGCGCCCTAATTCAGGTAGCTCTATATAAACCAAATCCCCCAATTGTTCCTGGGCAAAACCGGTTATTCCCACGCGAACAACATTATCATCCTCCAAATGCGCCCATTCATGCGAATTCGCATACTTTAAATTTTCCGGCAAACCACTCATAAGTTTAATCTCTCAAAAATAATGCAAGTAAGATAACGAGGTTCAAGGCTCAAAGAACAAGGGAATGTTTTTGAACCTTGAACCTTCAACCCTGAACCTTTAGACTACACCTCACTATATTAACAAACATCAATAAAACATGCCTGAGATACTGATCTACACGACCAATATTTGTCCCTACTGTGTTATGGCTAAACGTCTGCTCGATAAAAAAGGCGTCTCTTATACCGAGATTAACGTAGAGGCCCGGTCGGGATTGAGAGAAGAGATGATGCGCAAAACAAACCGCCGGACAGTGCCTCAAATCTATATTGGCGATCTCCATGTAGGCGGTTTTGACGATCTTTACGCGCTGGAACAACAAAAGAAGCTGGATACCTTGCTGGGATTTGCTTGAATTCAGTCAATCCAAACATCGGGAGAGTCAGCAGATCAAAAAACCGTAATGTCTTGCCCTTAAACCAAACAGGCAATTTGGGATGGGCATGACCACCGTAAATAATGAAAATTTATAAAAAAACCTTTAACCCTGATGAAAAAAAAGCCCTTTAACGCGCCGCAATCCCATGTTCCGGATATCAGTGTTCTTGAAACCCAGGCACTGTCCAAATTGAATGCCGGGCAATACAAAGAGGCGATTGATTTGTATAAAACGCTATTAAAACACGCAAATAATACTGATTGGCGGCAGGCATTGGCGCAGTGTTACCTGCAAAGGGCCCTGGCGTTCGCCAGTAAAGGCATGATTAAAGAAGCCGTGGTTTTGTGGGAAAATTATACCCAAAACGCCGAACCTCCGTATGAAGCCCTTGACCGCTATATCACCTGGCTTTTGCAAACGAATGACACGGCAAAAGTCAAAACCCGTCTGAGTCAGTTATCTGCGCAGCAACTGGACGAATGCTACCCTGATCTTGCCGGTTTGTTGGGTTTACTCATCATCACCGGAAAGACCGGTATTCAGGAACTGCTGCCGCAGGATTCTGTTTTCATAAGGGACTTTGGTTACGCGCAGGAAGCCTTAATCGCTTACCGGAACAATCAGCTGGAAAACATTGAACCGGCGCTGAAGAAATTGCCGTTTCGTTCCGCTTTCCGTGATTTTCGCACGCTGATGAAAGCGCTTCTGTTGATTCCGGAATCGGTCGAACAGGCGCAATCGCTGCTTGCCAAAATTCCGGCGGCATCACCATATCAACAAACGGGCGCATTGCTGTTGGCTGTTACGCATCAAGGCGCAGCGCTGGTTAATGACTTATTGCAACTCGCCCCTGCGCAAATCCAGATAATTGCAGCCGCAAAAAACTTAAATACAAAACAGATCGAACTGCTTGATGCATTAAGCAAACAAAAAGACCGCTTAACGGACAAAGTAAAATTTAATTTAGCCATTCAGTATCAAACGCTGATTGGCGCGGAATTGGCGCAAAATTACTGCCTTGCCGCACTTTCAAGCTATCCGGCCGGACAGCGCGATTTTATCAGGCGCTTTGGCGCTGTGGATGACTTTGAAGCCTGGCGGTTAAAAGCGCTTGCGTGCGAACGCGATGGAGACTTTAACGGCGCCGAATATTATTGGAAGCAAGCCATTAATGTTTTAAAAACCAGGGGGGCTGAGGCTGCCGTCAAGATAGCCCTGATTATGAGACATATCGCGGTCTATCAGCAATCGCCTGAAGAGGCCATTATGTGGCTAATGGACAGCTTGGATCATGACCCGGACGATCGCGAAAGTTACGTCAAAATTCTCCGATACTACGAACGGCAGGAGCAGGAAAACCATACCTTTAAGGACTGGCTGGAGAAAAGCTTCAAGAAATTTCCAAACGATGCTGAGTTATTGGGACTGGCGATCAAAGCTTCAGCGCGTAACAAAGCCTTTAAAAAAGCGGCGCAATATGCCCAGGCCTTGTTAAAAATTGACCCCGTTAACACGTTTGCCAAACAGATTCTATTTACCAGTCACTTGGCCCATGCGCGAAAATTAATCAAAAGTAAAAAGTTTCATCTGGTCGAAAAGGAAATTCAACAGGCCGAAACGATAACGCTTGGCAAACGTTACCAGACGCAGGCGCAGTTAATGCGGGGATTTTTTGTGTTTGTCTCGGAGGATAAAAAGCAAGGCGCTTCGTTGATTGCCGACGCTGTGCAAAACCTGAACGAAGGGCTTGCGTGCGCCTATTTTTGCGCCACGCTGGAAGCATTGCTATTGGATTTACAGATCGCCCCGGCGCTAAGGGAATTGCCGCCACTGGCAAAAGAACATTTGCTGTCCCGGCAGGAAATGACCCAGCTTATCCGGCTCATCCATCAATATGCCGATGATGACAGCGTAAGCCCGGCGCTGCTGCATAAAGCGCTGGAAAAAATCAAAGCCGTTATCAAACAATCCATTAAAGTACAAGACTATGATGAAGAGCTGTTATTATCTCTATGCCAATGTCTGGAACGTATTCAGCATTTCGAGCTATTACGCGCTTGCGTCAAAATTGCCCAACCACTGTGGGTTAAACCCATCTGGATGTTCTATCGGGTGTATGCTGAAGTAAATGGCGATGCCGGCAAATGCTCTTACATGAACTTCTTGAGATTACGGGAAAACATGGAAAACGCCCAACTGGAAAAAGATCAACGGGCTATTGTCCTGATCGGTAATTTTCTCGATCAATATCAAAAATCGCGCCAGCCATCCGGCTTCAATATTTTCGATTCATTATTAGGCGGCATCGATGACGAAGACGATGACCCGATGGATGAACTGTTTGGCCATCTTCCAAAAGATTTATTCGATCAACTCGATAAGAAAACGGTTGAGATTACTGACAAAAACCCGCCGGAGCGCGTGCTTAAATTACTCGCCGCCGATTATTTCTCAAACAATATCAATAAGTTGCTTGATGTAATCAATGATGATCCGGCAGCATTTTTTGCCTTTTTAATGCTGAAAGCCGCTGATGAGCTCGGTATTGACATAGGCGTAACGGCTGAAAAAATTGTTAATTGTTTTATGCGTCAAAAAGCTGATTCAAAGCCAAGGCTATTTCCGTTTTTTTAATTAACTTCAGACACTTATGAAATCACCTTACGAAATATTAGAGGTAACCGGACAAGCCTCGGACAGTGAAATAAAGCGGGCTTATCTGGAAAAGGTCAAACTCAACCCACCCGAGCGTGATCATGAAAAATTCCAGCAAATTCACAGCGCCTACGAAGCCGTTAAGAATGCAATATGCCGTGAAAAATACGCACTGTTTAATTATCCGCAAGCCGATTTCGACGCCCTGCTCGAGAAGGCGTTCAGCGCCGCTCAACCGGCATTAATGAGCGCGGATCATTTTGATAAATTACTGCGCGCCGGTATTGACGGCGCTTCCTTCCTGACCGGTAACCCTAAAAAAACAACAGCATGAACGACGCCCCAAAAAACCCGCTGCTCGAAGAATTCCAGGCTTATCTGGAACAAACCGATCTGGCTCATACACTTAGCGCCGGACAACCTGACTTGAGCGCCTTGCTCAGCGAAATGGCTGGATTAAGGAGCGAGGTCAAAGCAGAATCAAGACACTTTAAATCTACGCTGGACGCCCTCAGTGACGCCCTGACGTCCCTGCAAACAGATAATAAAGTGCTTGCCGGCGAACTAGCCGCGCATGGCGAACAGTTGCAGCAAATGCGTAGCGAAACAATGCGCGCGGTACTGCTGGATATCGTCGATATTTATGACCGGCTAACCGTGGGCTTTGGAGTTTTACATAACTACCATCCGGTTTCGTCTTTGTTCAGCCATTCCAAAAAACAGGATGTCCGCTTTATAAAATCCTTTAAAGAAGGCCAATCCATCACCCTCAAACGCTTTGAACAGCTGTTACAACGCTACAACGTCCGTGCTATAGAGTGTTTTGGCAAACTGCTTGATCCTCACACCATGAGCGCGGTTGAAATCAGCCATGACCCAAAACTTGAAAACGGTATTGTTCTTGAGGAATTGCGTAAAGGCTTTCTTTTTGAAAATAATGTCTTGCGACTGGCGGAAGTCAAAGTTAATAAACTCTAACACTTAACAATAAGCTTATGAACGAAATAATTATCGGAATTGATTTGGGGACAACTAACTCGGAAGTCGCCATTGTAGAAAATGGTCAAGTGTTGGTGATTGCTGACAATAACAAGAAAATCCTGCCGTCTTTTGTAGGCATTGATGACCAGGGAGATATTTTGGTGGGTGAAAGCGCCAGAAACCAATATCTCGTTTACCCGGAACGGACGGTTAAATCCATCAAGCGTTTGATGGGGCAAGACATACAAGTGGATTTAGCCGGACATGCTTATGCGCCGCAGGAAATCTCCGCCATTATTCTCAAACGCCTTAAAGCCATTGCCGAACAATACCTTGATCAACCGATCACTAAAGCCGTAATCACCGTGCCTGCGTATTTTTCCGACGCACAACGTCAGGCTACGCGCGAAGCCGGGGAAATAGCAGGAATGGAAGTCGTGCGCATGATTAATGAACCCACCGCCGCAGCGCTGGCTTATGGCGGCAATCAAATCGAACAAAAACGCATGCTGGTTTATGACCTGGGCGGCGGCACTTTTGACGTTTCAGTGGTGAATATCGAATCCGGCGTTGTTGAAGTGCTGTCCAGTCATGGCGACAACCATTTGGGCGGCGATGATTTCGACCAGCAGATCATTGAATATATACTCGATCATCTGCTGGAAACACAGGGGGTTGATATGCGCCAGCACAGCAAGGCATTGGCGCGAATCACGCGTGCCGCGGAACATGCAAAATTCGTACTTTCCGATGAGCCTTATGCAAAGATTGAAGAAGAATACTTGCTGGAGCATGAAGGTGCGGCTATTCATCTTTCCTTAGAGCTATCCCGGATCGATTACGAAGAAATGATTGCAGACTATATTAATGCCACTATTGATGCCGTGCATATCGCCATGAAAGGCGCGAAACTAACACCCGCCGATATTGATGAAATCGTTTTGGTGGGCGGCTCGACGCGCACGCCGTGTATCCGTGAACGGCTCTATAATGAATTCGGTTTTGAACCGCACAGCGAAGTCGATCCCGATTTATGTGTCGCCATGGGCGCTGCCATTCAGTCCGCCATGATTGGCGGGCAAGAAGTCAACGCGGTATTGGTCGATGTCACGCCTTATACTTACGGCACCAGCGCGATAGGTTATTTGAATGACGACTATTATCCGTTCACCTATATCCCTATTATCCACAAAAATACCGCACTGCCGAATCGTAAAACCGAAGCCTTCGCAACCCATCATGATGGGCAGGAAGTCGTTGATGTAACAATCTACCAGGGTGAAGATCCTGACGCATTGAATAATATAAAAATTGGCGAATTTCTTATTGAAGGCTTACAGGATGTCGAAGCAGGCAACGTCATCACCGTCACATTGGCTCTGGATCTGAATGGGATGCTGCATGTGTCCGCTCAGGAAAAGGCGACCGGATTGGAAAAATCCATTACCATCAAAAACGCCATCTCCCGCTTTGAACACGGCGCGCTGGATACTGCCCGGCACCGTATCAATAAACTTTTCGGACAAAATGAAACTATCCGTGTTGTTAAAAATGAAGCGCCGGAAATTGTCGAAGCGCGCAAACTGATCGCCAAAGCCGAAGCTTTATTCGATATCACGTCCAATGAAGACAAAGAGGATATGATTGATTTGATCGAAGATATTAATAGCGCTATCGAAGCCGGTCTCGATGATCGATTGCAAGAAGCCGCTGCAAAATTAGCCGATATTATCTATTATCTGGAATCCTGATGGAACGCTGCCCATGCTGCAATGCGAGATTAGCTGAAGCGCGACAGTTTTGCCCCCGCTGTCAAGCTGATCTGGGCAGCGTTCTAACCAGCGAAAAAATGGCGAGACAGTGGTTAAGCAAAGCCTTTCGGTTTTGGCTTGCGCGTGATCCGCAAATGGCTATTCTTGCTTTAACTCAATCCATCAACCTCAAGCACACGCCGCTAGCGCTGGTTTTCCGTGACTTTATTATCAAGCGGGAATACCGTAAGGTGTTAGAATTTCTGGAAAAAAAGGAATATAAAGTGGCAAAAGAATCGCTCACATTGTTGCGTTGTTTAAACCCGGATAATAAACTTTTAAGGAAATTATACGGATTTACCAAGTATTTGTTGGTCAAGGATATAATAAAGCTCTCCGCTCAACAAACAATCACAATATTTGATGAACACAAATCAGAATAGTTTATCCTCACCCTGCATCAGAAATTGCTGCCTGAATGATGACAATATCTGCTTGGGCTGCTTTCGTTCAATCGATGAAATCACCCTCTGGACTCAAGTCGATGAGCAGGCGCGTCATCACTTTTTAATCAATGCCGAAAGACGTAAAAATGCACCCCAGAAATAATGTGTTTTTCTTACAGATTACCTTGTCGAAAAAGCCGCGCGGGTATGAAAATTAATCGAGACAATTTCAATGAAACAATTACATAGAAAAGATTTATTTGGCTGGTCAGAATTTAATAATGAACGTAATCTGGATTTTCACAGCGTGCTTTGGGTACGAGACGGCGGTAATGTTTTAATCGATCCGCTGCCCATGTCAGAACATGACCACAGCCATTTGCAACGTTTGGGCGGTGTCAATTTCATTGTAATTACTAATAGCGACCATTGCCGCGATGCTGAACATATTGCCGGCAGAACAGGAGCCGCGATTTATGGCCCATCGGGTGAGGAAGATACGTTTCCTGTTTCCTGTGATCGCTGGCTTCATGATAATGAAGAAATCGTTCCCGGATTGATTGCTTATCAACTTGAAGGATCTAAAACACCGGGAGAGCTTGCTCTACTTTTGGAACACACTACCCTGATAACAGGCGACTTAATTCGCTGCCATATCGCTGGTGAATTATGTATATTACCGGAAAAAAAGCTTACCGATTTCCACAAGGCTGTTCAATCGGTCAAGCGTGTCGCTGAACTACCCGGCATTAAAGCGGTTCTAACGGGCGATGGCTGGCCGTTGTTTAATCATGGCAGTGAAGCATTGCATCGCCTGGCAAGATCGCTTTAATCAACCGCCAAAAAGCAGTTTGCAGACGATTCATGGCGCTTCACAATTTGTTTATGAACCACGAACAGCCTGAACGTCCACAGCGCCAGGCATTTTGGGCAAATGCCGTTATGAAAAAAACAGCATTTACTCAAACCAGCCCAATCAAACCGGATTTTCGCTATTAAACTATTAACAATTTCCAGTTTGTATTTTATCAAAACATCTTCTACCATATATTCCTAAGCCAAATAAACAGTCCACTTTGAGTCAAGGGGTAAAGAATGAATATCATCGATTTGAGAAAAGGCCCGCGTAGATCATTGACAGCTCAACGCGTAGACGAACGACGCAAAGTAGTATACGAATTCGGTTCTCCGGAATGGTTGGAATATATACAAGAAAACCAGGTGGATTGTCCAATGACTGATCGGCGCAAGGCGGAAAGAGGTACTGAGAAACGGCAATTATCTGATCGTCGTGAACAGTTCGCTGAAATGCCCGTCGATTCAATAAACAATTACACTCGCATCTATCTTACTCCGGCAGAGAAAGAGATACTTCAAGATTTATATCTGGACGAGCTCTGAGCAACTGGTTCCGGACTGCTTAATAGCTAATTATTGCTTACAGAAACCGAGACTAAATTCTGTGATTTTTTGATTTTAGCAGCATACGAATCCGCGCGCGCTTTATTTTTAAAGCCGCCTACCTTAAGACGATACCACTTTGCATTATTCATTTTGACCGCTTTAATCTCAACGGGAATACCTTTTTGAATGAATTTGGCGGCTTTTCTTTTAGCTTCGCTCAGCTGATTATATGCAATAAGATTAACAGACCAAACTGAAGCGGCCTTGGCGTTTTTTGTTATCTTGTTGACTGATGATATTTTAAGCGCTTTTTCTGACGGTTTTTTCTTATCCATAACAGGAGCCTTGACCTCCTTATTATCAATAGAATTGTTCATGACTAACTGTTTGGCAGCTATCTTTGCCGTAGCGCTTGTTGACCGCTCCAGTAAGGACGGTAATTGCCCTTTCCTCTTTCCCGGCACTGATTCCCTAATCAGGGGATTGTCAGTTTCCGCAAAGCGTTCAGCGGGGCCCTCCTTCAACTTTTGATTCGACTGTTCAACGGCTAAGTCGCTATCGCTCATTTCCATAGCGGAATTTTTTTCTGCGACGCCGCTCATATCCTCCTCAATGATCGAAACCAGATCAGTTAATTTTGATACCTTAGCTTGTAAATTTGAAACTGTTACGCCCATAACCACTGCAGATAATAAGGCAACAATGCCAAAACCTAATGAGACATAAGTGATCATAGCGGCTTTCTTAACTTTCTCTTCGTAGCCGCCTAGCTGTTTATTAAAGGCTTCCTGCCCGGAAATAAAGAGACTGGACTCAGTAGCTCCCGCTTCCTTATTTAAGCTGCATAAAAACTCTTCCTGATAAGTTGCCCCGCTAAAAGGCCGCTCCCGCTTTACGGATTCAGGATTTTCTTCTTTATCCAAGGAAGCTTGAATTGACCCCTTGTCAAGCGCTAACCCGTTAGCCCCGCTGATGCCATCAATCGGCAGTACATTAGGCGCTCCAGCGTCTTCTCGCACTTCATCATTAGCATCTTCAGCCAATATTTTATTATGAACGTCCCCGGAATAAATATCCTGAACAGGGACCTCTTCAACTCCTGTGAGCTTATCTTTTTCCGGCTGTCCGGCTGACTCAGTGACAGACTGATCTAAATCCCGGAAATCTTCAGTCATATCCATTTCATCAATTACCAGGACGCCCCGAACCCTATCAGCGTCTTCCGGTTTATTCCGGGCGTCAAAACCGTCGTCAACGAGCAACCTGTCGATGGCATCTTCTTCACTCACTATTTCATCAAAACCGGCCCTGGGGTAAAAATCCGGAACCGTGCTTTCTTCAGCTTGCGTGTGTTGATCTTTTTCTGATCGTTCGACTGGTTCAATAACAAACCGGCCAAAATCTGTTAAATCATCAGCCAGATCGATATCATCAATCAGCAAGGCATCCGGCTCCCTTTCGCCTTTATTCAGATCATCATCGGCTTCAAAACCTGAATTGATCAGCAATCTATCAATTGCCTCATCGTCATCAAGTACATGATTCAAAGCAACAGGTGATGGTTCTTCTTGATCCAGCATCACATCCAAATCAACTAATATGAAGTCATCATCCCCTATGTTTGCATCAGCGGAATGCTCATTCCGTCCGCGTTTCAGTTTTTTAGTCATAGTGAAGTTCATAAAAGGGAAGAAAAAAAACCATAAAATTTAATAGCGGCTTTTTATCAGTATAAAATAGCGCTTTATTTTAATACCAATAAAACTTAATGTTCATAAAGTTTTATTCATTTGATGCTAAACTCCCCAAAAAACTTTTTAGAAAATACAATGCAACTAGCCATTACTGTTTTAGGTAGCAATCAGATTAATTTCATCGCTGAAATATTGCCAGTTGTACACGATTGCAGCTGCAATATTTTAGAAATAAGATCTTCTCATCTTGGCCAATCAACCGCCGCATACATGCTTGTTCAAGGTAACTGGAATCAAATTGCCAAATTTGAAAACACCCTGGACAACATCCAGAAGCGTCTGGATATCAAAATCCATGCTTTACGACCCGATCAAAAGGACAAAAGCAAAGGTAAAGATTGCGTACCCTACTCTTTGGAAACCATCTCGCTGGATAAAGATAGCGTTGTCGAGTCTATTACCTCCTTTCTGTTTGATCGAAATATAAGTATCGAAGAAATATCAGGAAGTTCATACCAGGCCCCTTATATTCAATCTTCGGTGTTTTCGACCAAGTTTGTTATATTAGTCCCGCCCCAACTTCCTCTCTTATCACTGCGAGAAGAGTTTTTGGAGTTTTGCGATCACTTAAATATCGACGCAATTCTTGAACCCATAAAACGTTAATATTCATCATGAACCAGATAAGTACCGGCAACGCTATTCCTGATTTTGAGTCACTGTCTACCGGTAATAAAACAGTTAAATTAACCGACTATCGCGGCCGCTTTATCGTTATTTATTTCTACCCCAAAGACAATACGCCTGGTTGTACTCTGGAAGGTCAGAACTTCCGTGACAATATTGAAAAATTTGCTGCATTAAATGCCGTTATACTGGGCATATCCCGTGATACCGTCCGCATCCACGAAGGCTTTAAAAGTAAACAAGAGCTCCCTTTTGACTTGCTTTCAGACGAAGATGAAAAACTTTGCCAATTATTTGATGTTATAAAAATGAAAAATATGTACGGCAAGCAGGTCAGGGGCATTGAGCGCAGCACTTTTCTAATTGATCCTCAAGGTATTTTGATCCGCCAATGGCGTAAGGTAAAAGTCAAAAACCATATTGAAGATATCCTTAATGCCCTGACTGAAGCAGATAAATAGCTATCATGCCGGTTAAAAACAGTCTTGAGCCTGCTTCTAATAATCCGGAAAACACCAAACCGTCCCTGACCTTGCGCATAACATCTCATGAATATTCAAACACCGCCTGATAGAAAGCTGTTTGTTTTAGATACCAATGTCCTCATGCACGATCCGGCGGCTATTTTCCGCTTCCAGGAACATGATATTTTTATACCCATGATCGTCCTTGAGGAACTGGATCATGCTAAAAAGGGCTTAACAGAAGTCGCCCGCAATGTAAGACAAGTCAGCCGCTTTCTGGATGAATTAATCTGCGACGCCAACCAGCAAACGCTCAATGACGGCCTGCCTTTATCTCGCATAGAACACGGCCCGAAAGGTGATGCAGCCAGGGATATGGGGCGTTTATACTTTCAAACCAGCGACATGACCGCCCTGCTTCCAGAAAGCATGCCCGGCAACATTGTTGATAATGCTATTCTCAAAATTGTCTTGGCGCTAACCAAGGAACTCCCGGATACCAATATAATTCTGGTATCCAAAGATATCAATATGCGCATCAAAGCAGCCACTTTAGAGCTGTCTGCTGAAGATTATCATAATGATCAGACGCTGGAAGATATTGATCTTCTTTATTGCGGCGCTTCCGCTTTGGATAACGATTTCTGGAATGAACACGGCGCCAAAATGGAGTCCTGGCAGGAAAAAGGCAGAACTTTTTACAAACTGGAAGATCCTCTGGTTACCGAATGGCATCCCAACCAGTATTTGTATTTAGAAGATGAATCAAATTTTGAAGCAATCGTCAGATCCTGTGAAAGCCAAGTTGCTGTTTTGGAAATGGCCAAGGATTACCGTACAAAGCACAATAATATCTGGGGAATTACTGCCAAAAACCGGGAACAGAACTTCGCTCTTAATGTTTTACTGGACCCTGATTGTGATTTTGTTACCTTGCTAGGTACGGCGGGTACAGGTAAGACCTTACTGGCGTTGGCCGCTGGACTTGTTATGACAATGGAGAAAAAAATTTACAGCGAAATCATCATGACCCGCGAAACCGTATCCATAGGTGAAGATATTGGCTTTCTTCCGGGCACAGAAGAAGAAAAAATGGCGCCGTGGATGGGCGCGCTAATGGATAATCTTGAACTGCTTGGCAGCCGTCTGGGACAAAACGAATGGGAGCAAGGCGCAACCAAAAATATTCTTATGAACCGGGTTAAAATAAGATCTCTTAATTTTATGCGCGGCAGAACATTCCTCAACCGGTATATGATCATCGACGAGGCTCAAAACCTGACCTCAAAACAAATGAAAACACTGATAACCCGCGCCGGTCCAGGAACAAAAGTTGTCTGTATCGGCAACCTTTCGCAAATAGATACCCCTTATTTAACCGCGACAACGTCCGGGTTAACTTATGTGGTAGACCGCTTTAAAAAATGGCCTCATGGCGCGCACATCACTTTACTCAGAGGCGAGCGCTCACGTTTAGCCGATTTCGCTTCCGATACCTTGTAGCGGCCCTATGCGCCTGAAAAATTGCCTGTGATGGTTTATTTTGATCTTATTGAGCCAAGTCATTTTTACCTTTAACCAGCGATCCGATTAAGAAATTAAAAGCTTACAGCTTTTGGCCGTTCCTAACCTTCACCCGCTTAAAATTTAAATCCTCGCCATGCCCGGAATATTCGATAACCCGCATTCGACAGTGGTCGAACTGGTCAGGCGCCATGGCGGTCCCGTATCGCACGCCGCGCTTGACCCCTCGCAAAGCATATTTCGTATTCCCGCTATTGATGGTCTAATCGGATTTTTGCTCGTGCGCCGGTGCGCCGTCGTAATAGGCGATCCGGTCTGCGCGCCAGAGCATAAAGCCCCCTTGGCCGACGCCTTTGCTGCTTATTGCGCGGACAAAGGCTGGTCCGCCCTGTACTCCACCGCCTCGGCGGCCATGCAAATCTATGCCCGCGAACGGGGCTATGCGACGATAGAGTTTGCCAGTCTGTTAATGGCCGATCCTCAGTACGATCCCGAGACAGACCACCAAGGCCACCACCTGCGCCAACATCTCAACCACGTTCGCCGGACGGGCGTGACAGTACGAGAATACATGGGAGAAGCATTTCCCGACGCCCGGCTGGAAGCCTTGGCGGAATCGTCCTGCGAACAATGGCTAAGCGGCCGCCACGGGCCGCAAATGTATCTGGGCCATCCCCGCCTTTTTCAGGACAGGGCAGGCCGCCGCTGGTTCATCGCCGAACAGGCAGGTAGCGTTGTCGGTTTTCTTTCTATGCTGAGTGTGAGTTGCATCGAGGGCAATAATCTGATCAACATTGTGTTCTCTTCGCCCGCCGCCCCGCTCTATACCAATGAACTGATGGTCGCCGAAGCCTTACGGACCTTGCGTGCAGAGGGCGCTCGCTCGGTCTGCCTGGGCGTTGGGCCGCTGGAGAGGCTGGGGCAAATCGATGGCTGCGGTCGCGCCGCCGAGTTCATATCGCGCAGCATCTACCGCTTGACGTCAAAGTTGCTGCACCTGCACGGCAGAACCGTATTCTGGGAAAAGTACCATGTAACGCGCAGAGAGCCCTTGTACCTGTTGTTTCAATCGCCGGACATCGGTTTTCGCGAAGTCAATGCACTGCTCCGCGCCTTTCATTTTTCCGTGAGTTAGTTGCTTTGGGCCGCGCAGCTCAATACTTGGCAAGCGTGTCGCCGGGAATAAAAATCCAGAAACTATTACAGACGTCAGTTAAAAAACCGGATTTCTGCATCGATAAATCCGGGGCACATTCGTACGATTCAATGGAAGATTATAAGACGCGCATCGCGGAATTTAATTTATCTCAAACAACGAAAAGATTAAAGGACTTGTAAAATATTTTCGTTACTTTTAGCCTGACAAGTGTTTAACATTCACAGTTATAGTCAATACTCATTTCCCTGCATGAAACAGTGTCGCATTTCCTGAATAAAGCCAAACCGGAAAATGGCTATCTCGTCGCTCAAAAAGGTTCATCGTAAAATCTACTGATAACAACTATTGATTGAATCTTGACCCGGCAATCCCGCGCGACTGCGGTTATAATATAACAATATCCGTAACCCCCCGTTTCTTCTTAAGCGCACGCATCTTTGCCATGAATTTATTAATCAAATACCTTTCACTTTGCTGGTTCAGAAATAATCCTGCTGAGTTATTTCCCTCCAAATCGTTTATGTGGAAAACAGTCGCGTTTTATCTCGTTTCAGGCATTATTGTTGAAGGCCTGATTTCCGACCCCGCGGATGGCACAATAGAAGTCTTGTTACGAACAATCATGGCATTTTCATCCATCGCTACATACTTGTTAATCTTTAAAAAATGGCAATATTTTAATCAACTTTATACTGCCATTTTTATCTGCGAAAACTTTATTATGACACTGGGTACAGCCACAGAAGGCCTGTATTTTTTAATGGTAATGTTACATCAGGAATACTCGGAAGAGATTGCAATCGGAATTGGCGCATTGCTGGTTGGCTGGTATATAGCAATTGTAAGTTACATTTTGCGGCAGGCATTTGGGACAAAAATGAGCGTTAGCGTTATTTTAGCTTTCAGCTATTTTGTCTTAACTTACGGCATCCCAATGCTGTTTATGGATATATAAAAAGCGCCTTTGAAGCTGCTGATAACGCCAAGAAAAATCCCGTCAACGTCGTACTTGAATAATATATTTACCGGATGGATTCTGTCAGGCTGCCTATCTTGGAAATCACGCCTCCGGACGATACATAGTGATAAGAGCGTCATTCAGTTTCATTGCGCTATTTTAGCCAGTATTTTCAACAAAACATTCTCATGCGGCACTCAATCCGTTATCGCTGCACCGCGAAATGGAAGATTAGCATACAAGTTAACCCAACCGGAAATTTAACAGTTAAGGGCCCGGAAACATTAAGGTTTCTGTCCAATGGCTTGGACCATCCGGTCAATAGATCCATCGCGTTTATATTTATAAGGCAAAAAATGCTAGGCTTTTTAAGCCGTGGTTCTAAATCTATTATCCTTTGTCATAAAAGGGTAACAAGCTCTTTGTTACAATGCCACGTTTCCAATTCATTAATTAATTATGTCTAGTTTTAATATTCTCGTTGTTGAAGATGAAGATGCTATCAGAGGTATGTTAATGATGGTTCTTGAACAATCCGGTTTTGAGCCGGTTATAGCCGCCGATGCGGAGGAGGCGCAAAAGGCTCTGGATGATAACCCTCCGGATTTAATACTGCTGGACTGGATGTTACCAGGCATCAGCGGAGTTGAATGGGCCCGGCGCTTAAAGAAGGAACCCATTTATCGTGATATTCCCATCATATTGTTAACAGCTCGTGGTGAAGAAGAGGACAAGGTTAGAGGCCTGGAAATTGGCGCCGATGACTATATAACCAAACCATTTTCACCCAAAGAATTAGTCGCGCGTATCCGCGCCGTTTTGCGCAGGAGCGGGAAAATCCAGGGCTTGGCACAGATCACCCTGGGCGATTTAATACTGGATACTGAACAGCACCGGCTCAGCATTGGCGACAAGCAGTTGGAAGTGAGCCCCACCGAATTCCGCTTAATGCATTTTTTTATGACTCATCCCGATAAAGTTTACAGCCGCACCCAATTGCTGGATCAGGTTTGGGGGCGCAGTGTCTACATTGAGGAACGCACAATTGATGTGCATATTCGCCGCCTGAGAAAAATACTTGAGGAATACGGGCGTGAAGATTTAGTGCAAACCGTGCGTGGTTTCGGCTACCGTTTTTCAATAGCGGATTGAGCGTTATGGGAGCGTGGCGAAAAGAAATGAATACCGCGCTTTTACTGTTCTTGACGACGGCAGTAATAGGCGGAGTTACCGGGCTTTTTCTACCTGTATTGACCTTGCTGATGTTGGGCGTCATTATTCGCCAGGTAGTGCAGATCAGCCGCTTCGAAAAATGGATAAGCACCGGAGGTCAAAGTAAATATCCTAAAACAAGCGGTATCTGGGAAGAAATTTATTACCATGTTTATCGCATAAAAAAAAATGACAAACGCCGTAAAAAGAAACTGAGCAAAATGATTGACCAGTTTCGCCAGTCCACCGAGGCTTTACCTGATGCAGCGGTTGTTTTGGGCGTCCATGATGAAATTGACTGGGCGAACAAAGCCGCGAGACTGGTCTTTGGTTTGCAGCACACTGATAAAGGCCAGCGGATTCCCAATCTCATTCGTTTTCCAGAGTTTATCCGTTACCTCAAATCCGGAAATTACAAAGAAGCGGTTATTATGCCGTCGCCCGTCGATAATCGCATTACCCTGGAAGTGCGGATTATACCGTATGGCGCCGGACTGCGGCTGCTTTTGGCGCAAGATGTCACGCAACTGAAAAAAATGGAACGGATGCGCAAGGATTTTGTGGCGAATGTATCCCATGAACTCAGAACGCCATTAACTGTATTGAGAGGTTATCTGGAGACTTTACAGGATATGGATGACGGACATTCACCCTTATTAACCAGCTCGTTTCAGCAAATGCAGGGACAAACAGAGCGAATGCAGCACCTCGTTGACGACCTGTTATTATTGACTCGCCTGGAAACGCAGCAGAAAAAATCACAGTGCGTGGATGTACCCTCGTTAATAAGCCAGGTTTGTAAAGAAGGCGATACCATTGAAAATGCTTCAAGACGCACCCAGTTAATTCTGGATACAAATGCTCATATAGTTGGTGAAGAGCAAGAATTGCGTAGCGCATTCACTAACTTATTAGGCAATGCACTTAAATATTCTCCCAAAGACTCGCTAGTAAAAGTGCGCTGGTATCAAGAGAAAGGGGCGGTCGTGCTGGCTGTTGAGGATCAGGGCGAGGGCATTGCAAAAGCAGATATACCCAGAGTGACAGAAAGGTTTTACCGGGTTGAAACCAAGCGCCACAAAAAAGTGAACGGAACCGGACTGGGCTTGGCTATTGTCAAACATGTGCTAATGCGTCACGACGCTCGCTTGACTATCACCAGTGAATTAGGCAAAGGCAGTTGTTTCAGCTGCCATTTCCCTGTAGAACGAATATGTAATTAAAGCGTTATGACTCAGGCGGCGCGCGGGTGCATAACGTAACCCGCCAACGAGTATCGGGTTACGTTATCGTCAGGAGCCCCCCCCTGCACCGCGCCGTCTCCAGCATCCATTTAGCTGCAATCCATCCCGCACATTAGCTTTTGCCTGGCAACATGCCTACCGAACCAGGTTTAATTCTTTTGCAGGTAACAACCACATCTTCCAAATGGCATTGTTTCTTACCGCTATTCGTAGCGTCGCATCCGGTGCAAACAGCCTTGCCATTATCCTTTATTGCTTCAACATGCCAGCCGTAACCTTGCGTCTGACAGAATTTTTTGCTGTAGTTCTTGATATTGTAAGGTTTCGAAGCCACTGCAATAGCATCCGATTCAAGTGCACAGCCAGGCGATGGCAACGTATTCGCCATAAGATCACGGTAAATATATTCTGTCGCCAATGCCGTACCTGAAAAAAAGACTACCGCTGCCAACAGACCTAGTAAATTAAGTTTCATGGTTTTTTTCCTGGTCATTATCGTTATTTTTAAGAAATTGTAGTGCGTTAAAATAAATACAAATTATTGCCTCAAATAAAGCAAGAAAACATTTAATAATTTTTCAACACCCGGATATTCAATTGAGCATTTTCCTCTTCAACCTGCTGCTTAATCGGGGCAAATTTTTCATTCTCACTTTGTTTAATCAGGAGAATACCCGTCACTATTACAAACACTGTAATGCCCACATATAACCAGAACCTGTCATTTTGTTGTACTTCTTCACTCATTTTTTTCACCTTTTATTATTTTAGGTCATCAATGGATGCGCCAAAGTTGATATGAAAAACCCGGTCATTTAAGACCAATGCCGGAACAGATTTCACCCCGGCCCTTTCTGCTTCGGCAATCCGGCCGGCATGCTCTCCCAAATGTACAACTTCAACTTGATACTTTGAACGGTCAATAGCCTCTGCTACCATTTGTTCTGCGCCCAAACAAACAGGGCAACCGGCATGATAAAAAATTGCAGTACTCATAATCATTTCTCCTTAAAGCATAGTAGTGAGTCGAAACTATAAAAGCAATCACACAACTTTGTCAATAAATTTTCGATTCGATACTAGTTACCCGGCGACAGGCCAGTAAAGGTTTTCTGGAGGGCATAATCACTCGAGCAAATATTTTTATAGAATATTTTCAAGGTTATGCACAAATCCATGTTAAAAACTCCCAAATAATGTTAAAACAACATTGACCTGAAAGTGCCCTAGTCATTGCAATCAATACAGCATCTTGAGACGAATTCTGCGATAATGAAACCTCATTATTTTGCAATAAATCTGCGTTTCCCTTACACCGGCCTATAATTTTTTATTCTACAACCTACACATGAAAGCCACAAAAACATTTGAACCCTGCGATTTAGTAATTTATGGCGCATTAGGCGATCTATCGAAACGCAAGCTGCTCATTTCCCTCTATCGTCTCGAAAACGCAAACTTCATCGAACCTGAAACCCGTATCATCGGTGTGGATCGACATGACCTGAATAGTCCGGAATTTGTTAATTTGGCGCACAAAAGCTTGCAGGACTTTTTGAGCGATGATATTGACAACGCCGTATGGGAGCGGTTTTCAACCAGGCTTTCCTATCTGAAAATAGATTTGACCCAGCCGGATCAATACCGGCAGTTAAACGCCGTCATTGACCAAAAATCCAGAATTATGGTCAATTACTTTGCAGTGTCGCCATTTCTATTTAAAAACATTTGCCAGGGACTCGACAAATCAGGAATTTTGACTGAAAACTCGCGCATGGTGATGGAAAAACCCATCGGCCATGACCTTAAATCATCAAAAGACATCAATGACGTAGTGGCCAGCGTGTTCAGTGAGAAGCAGGTTTATCGCATAGATCATTACCTGGGCAAAGAAACCGTATTGAATTTACTGGCGTTGCGCTTTGCCAACTCCATTTTCACCACCAATTGGAATCACAATACCATCGACCACATTCAGATTACCGTAGCCGAAGAAGTCGGTATTGAAGGCCGCTGGGATTATTTTGATAAAACCGGACAATTGCGTGACATGTTGCAAAATCACCTGTTACAGATTCTGACCTTTATCGCCATGGAGCCGCCAGTTAATCTGGAAGCCGAAAGCATACACAATGAAAAAATTAAAGTCCTCAAGGCTCTTCGTCCAATTACCTCAAATAACGTTGAAGAAAAAACCGTGCGTGGACAGTACAGCGCTGGTTATATCAAAGGTAATGCAGTACCCGGTTACCTTGAAGAAGACGGGGCGAATACTGAAAGCGTTACAGAAAGTTTTGTCGCCTTGCGTGTTGATATTGATAACTGGCGTTGGGCGGGAGTCCCCTTCTATTTGCGTACCGGCAAACGTTTAGCCGGCAAGCGCACTGAAATTGTTGTTTATTTTAAACAACTGCCACACAATATTTTTAAGGACAGCTTCCGTGAACTGCCTCCCAATAAATTGATTATTCATTTACAACCGAATGAAGGCGTGGAAATCGAGATGCTTAATAAAATACCCGGCATTGATGAGCACATTAAACTGCAAAAAACCAAGCTGGATCTAAGCTTTTCCGATACGTTTAAAAAAAGCCGGATTTTTGGCGGCTATGAAAAACTGATCCTGGAGGCCATGCGCGGCAATCCTACGCTGTTTCTCAGCCGCGAAGAAATTGAACAGGCCTGGGCCTGGGTTGATTCCATACAAAATGCCTGGCGCCATTATAAATATACGCCTAAACCCTACCCTGCAGGCACTTGGGGGCCTGTCGCTTCGGTTGCCTTGATTGCCAGAGATGGCAGAGCCTGGGAAGAATAACTAATCCTCCGCGCAACCCTAATCTAGGAAAAAACATGCATCCAGTAATAGAGAAAGTAACGCAAGAAATCATCGAACGCAGCCATAAAACCCGCTCAGCCTACCTGAACTATATTGATACTATCGCCAAAAAAGGCCCAATTCGTTCCGGCATGGCCTGCGGTAATCTGGCGCACGGCTTTGCGGCCTGCAGCGCTACTGAGAAAGCCGATTTGACCGGTGATCAAAAAGCCAATATCGCCATCGTTACATCCTACAATGATATGTTGTCGGCTCACCAACCGTATAAGGATGCGCCTGATCTAATCAAAGCCGCCATCAGAGAAGCGGGCGGTGTAGCCCAGGTTGCCGGCGGCGTGCCAGCCATGTGCGACGGTATCACTCAGGGGCAGCCGGGGATGGAACTGTCATTGTTCAGCCGTGACTTGATTGCCATGACCACCGCCATAGGCATGAGCCACAACATGTTTGACGGGGCGTTGTACCTGGGCGTTTGCGACAAAATTGTACCCGGACTGCTGATTGGCGCGCTAAGTTTCGGTCACTTAGCCGCCGTATTTGTTCCTGCAGGACCCATGCCCAGCGGCTTAACCAACAAAGAAAAAGCCCGCGCCCGTCAAGCTTACGCTATCGGAAAAATTGGCCGTAAAGAGCTGCTGGAAGCGGAATCTGCATCTTACCATAGCCCCGGCACCTGTACGTTTTACGGTACTGCGAACAGTAACCAGATGATGATGGAAATTATGGGGCTGCATCTGCCAGGCAGTTCATTCATCAATCCTTATACTCCGTTGCGTGATGAATTAACCAAGGCCGCAGCCAGACAAGTTTTAAAGTTTACGGCACTGGGTGACGATTATCGCCCGATTGCTCACATGGTCGACGAAAAAGCGATTGTCAATGCAGTCATCGGTTTACTGGCGACCGGCGGGTCAACCAACCACACCATGCACTTGGTGGCCATTGCCCGGGCCGCCGGCATCGTTCTAAACTGGGATGATTTTGACAGGCTTTCGAAAGCGATTCCGTTAATTGCAAAAATCTATCCCAATGGCCCCGCTGATGTTAACCACTTCCAAGCCGCGGGCGGCATGGGCGTATTAATAGCCGAGCTGTTAAGAAACGGTCTTCTTCATGAAGATATTTTAACGGTTGCCGATCAGCGCGGCATGAACAGCTACCGCCAGGAACCCAAGCTGATTGACAATAAATTGATCTGGGAACCAGTCCCCGAGACCTCGCTGGATACCGAAGTTCTCGGCACCGTCGAAAAACCGTTTGCTACCGGCGGCGGTTTACATGTTATGCACGGTAATTTAGGCCGCGGCATATCCAAACTGTCCGCGGTATCGGCGGAACACCAGATCGTTGAAGCCCCGGCCATTGTGTTCGATGACCAGGAGGATATGCTTGCCGCCTTTAAACGCGGGGAGCTGGAAAAAGATTTTGTCGCCGTTATCCGCTTTCAGGGACCACGTTCCAATGGCATGCCGGAACTGCATAAACTGACGCCGCCGCTGGGCGTGCTTCAGGACAAAGGCTTCAAGGTCGCCCTGGTGACTGATGGCCGTATGTCCGGAGCCTCCGGCAAAGTCCCTTCGGTTATCCATCTTTGCCCGGAATGTGAAGTTGGCGGGCCGCTGGCGAAGGTACGCAATGGCGATATTATTTCCATGAACCTGCAAACGGGTGATATCAATGTGCTGGTCAGCGAGGATGAATTCAATGCCCGGATTCCCGAGCCTAATTCCGCAAAAAATCACCACTATGGCATGGGACGCGAGATGTTCGGCGGCTTCCGGCTGGGTGCATCTTCTGCTGAAACAGGCGCCTCCAACCTGTTCCTTGTCGATTAACTTGAAAACTATAATGCTGGCTGGGTTAACATAACCCAAACTTTCCAACGTTTTTGCCGGGTTATGCTATCGCTAACCCGGCCTACAAAACCACCGGGTAACACAATGAATTCAAACAACTGGAAAATCCAACCCAAAGACGTTTTACACGCTGGTCCTGTCATGCCCGTCATGGTCATTCAAAACCTGGACGATGCCGTGCCTTTGGCTAGAGCCCTGGTTGCAGGCGGGATTAAAGTGCTGGAAATCACCTTGCGCACGCCTATCGCACTGGATGCCATAAGACTTATCAGCCAGGAAGTCAAGGATGCGATTGTCGGCGCAGGCACAATTACCACGCCAGAACAGTTAAAAGCCGCCGAAGATGCAGGGGCGGTTTTTGCCATCAGTCCCGGCCTGACCCCCGCATTGCTGACTGCCGCTAAAGCGGGCAATATTGCCTTGATTCCGGGCATATCGACCCTGTCGGAATTAATGACAGGCATGGAGTACGGTCTGGATCATTTCAAATTTTTTCCAGCCGAAGCCGCCGGCGGCATACCGATGCTTAAATCAATTGCAGGGCCTATTCCCTCCGCTACTTTTTGCCCCACCGGCGGAATTTCGCCTGAAAATTACAACGCCTATTTAAACTTGAGCAATGTCGCCTGCGTTGGCGGTTCCTGGCTAGTCCCCGCGGATGCAGTGAAATCGAAAAACTGGTCCAAAGTGACTGAACTGGCAAAGCAAGCCATCGCTAATGTTACTCACGACTGAGTCATCCGGCGTTGTCATAGTGCCATACTGTTTTTAAATAGAGAGAAAAGCCATGACCAATCCACGCAGTCTTACCTTAAATGAAAATACTCAGTCTTTATGCGAGCTACCTGTTTTATCCGGTACTATCGGGCCGGATGTCTTGGATGTACAAGGGTTGTATAAACAGACCGGCATGTTTACTTACGACCCCGGTTTTACGTCCACGGCCAGTTGCAGTTCAACGATCACCTACATAGATGGTGAAGCGGGGATATTACTTTACCGTGGCTATCCCATTGAACAGCTGGCCGAAAAGTGCACTTTTCTGGAAGTCTGCTATCTACTGCTGAACGGTGAATTACCGGATACCCCGGAAATACAAAGATTCGAAGGCACTATTACCATGCACACAATGGTGCATGACCAACTCACCAACTTCTTCAAAGGCTTTCGCCGTGACGCCCACCCGATGGCCATTATGGTTGCCGTAGTGGGCGCATTGTCAGCGTTTTATCACGATGCGCTGGATATAAAATCTAAAACCCATCGTGATCTAAGCGCCATCCGCCTGATTGCCAAAGTGCCGACTATCGTGGCAATGTGTCATAAATACAGCACAGGATTGCCGTTTATGTATCCGCAAAACAAGCTTAGTTATGTGGAAAACTTTATGCGCATGATGCTGGCTACACCGTGCGATGATTTTGTACCTAACCCGGTCTTGGTACGCGCACTGGACAGAATCTTAATTCTTCATGCCGATCATGAGCAAAACGCCTCAACCTCAACCGTCCGCCTGGCTGGTTCCAGCGGCGCTAACCCTTACGCCTGCATTACCTCCGGGATTGCCTGTCTGTGGGGAGCCGCTCACGGCGGCGCTAACGAAGCGGTACTCAACATGCTGACAGAAATTGGCGATGTTTCCCGTATTCCGGAATATATAAAAAAGGCCAAGGACAAAAATGACCCGTTCAGGCTTATGGGCTTCGGTCACCGCGTTTATAAAAATTATGATCCACGCGCCACATTGATGCGTGCAACCTGTCATGAAGTCCTCACGGAACTGGGATTGCATGATGATGCGTTGTTTAAATTAGCCCTTGAACTGGAACGGATTGCTCTTGAAGATGATTACTTCATCGAGAAAAAACTTTACCCGAATGTCGATTTTTATTCGGGTATTGTATTTCACGCATTGGGCATACCCACCAATATGTTTACCGCCATGTTCGCCATGGGCAGAACTGTCGGCTGGATTGCGCACTGGGATGAGATGATAGCAGATCCCGATCAAAAAATCGGACGGCCCAGGCAGCTTTATACCGGCCCAACAAAGCGCGATGTGCCTGCGCATCATGGCAAATCAGTATAGGATGTCCTTATACTCCTAATATTTCCGGCCCTCTTTCTAAATAAACATGGGCGTCAACTCAAGCAGAGGATTTGCGCTGACGCCTTAGTCCGGATACAGGTGCATTCAACAGTTTCCCGGACGGAACAACTCCAGTACCTTAACCCGGCCGCTCCGCCCCTGACAAATTTGTAAATTCCCACCGGCTTTTAGCTGTTCCTACCGGCTTCTTTGTTAAGGATCCACGTGCATTCCGGTACCGCATTATTTGTTTTCCCGGACGCCTCGTATCAGTTATAGTGAAACTTTCCCAAAGACTGCTGCAAAAGAAACATCGAACATTTCAACGTCATCAGTGAAGACTTTTACCATCGAGGAAGCGGTTATGAAAATCACATATATACTAGCTCTGCTATTATTTTTACCTGTTTGTTCTGCAGAAGAAAACTCCGGCAAGGTTTGTTTGAATATCCCGGAGCGAGGCGCTGAAACTGTTTTAATAGAACAAAATTGCAAAAAAGGGGACATTATTCAGCTTAATAAACAGCTTGTCGCCCATCTTTGTGATTTTAAATCGGCGATTATCAATTACGATGGCAAAAACCAATTTGTATGCGTTTATCTCGGTGAAAAGCGCGCATTACGTGAGGGAACCTACTTACCCGGCGGAAATAAATAACCTGAAATCAGCAATTGCCCGACTAAAAATACGGAATCGTTAAGCCAACATAAAAAGTCCGGATTTGAGACTGAGCATGAATGCAACAGACGGTAACTTACCTTGGATGCTAAGCCAATTAAGCCGTTTATCCGCAAGGTTTTGGCCTCTGGATTGAGTATCAGAAATAAAACTACACCAAGCCCTTAAGCTTATAAAGCAACTCCAATGCCTGCTTGGGGCTTAGCTCGTCCGGCTTTATATCTTCCAGCAATGTGACCGCCGGATGGCATTCATTCGATGAAAACAAATCCAGCTGGTTAACGCCTGTCGCGGTCCGTTGTTCGTTATACGCATGATCTTCCAGATGCCGCAGTTTGGTTTTGGCTTTATCTATGACCTGACGCGGCACGCCCGCAAGGGAGGCGACCTGCAAACCATAACTTTGACTGGCCGGACCCTCTTTAACGGCATGCAAAAATATAATCTTGTCGCCGTGTTCCATTGCGTCAAGATGCACGTTATGGATGGTTTTCCGCTCATCGGCCAATGTGGTCAATTCAAAATAGTGCGTTGCGAATAACGTAAAGGCTTTGGTTTCTTTAGCCAGATGGTCGGCGCACGCCCAAGCCAGGGATAAGCCATCAAACGTGCTGGTCCCACGGCCTATCTCATCCATCAGGATCAGGCTTTTTGAGGTGGCATTATGCAGGATATTGGCGGTCTCCGACATCTCCACCATAAACGTGGAACGGCCGCTGGACAGATCATCGGACGCGCCGATCCGGGTGAAAATCTTATCGACAGGGCCGCAGGTCAACGTTTTTGCGGGCACATAACAGCCTATGTGCGCAATTAACACGATAATCGCGGCCTGCCGCATATAGGTCGATTTTCCACCCATATTGGGGCCGGTAATCACCAGCATGCGGCGCTGGCTGGAAAGTGAAAGATCATTAGGAACAAAAGGAATGCCGGACACCTGTTCAACGACCAGATGCCGTCCGCCCTCAATGCTTATGCCGGGTTTATCAATCAGCGCCGGTTGCGATAAATTCAAGGTCTCGGCCCGTTCGGCAAAGTTGACCAGCACATCGAGTTCAGCCAGGGCCGCTGCGCACTGTTGCAGGTGGATCAATGAGGCCGCCAGATGCGAGAGCAATTCCTCGTATAAGGCTTTTTCAAAAGAAAGTGATTTTTCCTTGGCGCTGAGCACCTTGTCTTCAAACGATTTTAATTCTTCGGTAATGTACCGTTCAGCCCCTTTTAAGGTCTGTTTGCGGGTGTAATGCGGCGGCACTTTTTCAGCGTGCAAGTGGGAAATCTCAATATAATAACCATGCACCCGGTTGTAATTAACCTTAAGATTGGCGATGCCGGTCGCCGCTTTTTCTTTTGTCTCCATGTCGACCAGAAATTGATCGGCATTTTGACTTAGGCGTCTCAAATCATCCAGTTCCTGATTGTAGCCTGTTGCAATAACACCGCCGTCACGAATAAGCACCGGTGGATTGTCAATGATAGCTTGTTGCAGCAGTTTTAATATCTCCGGCTGCTCACCGATTTGTTTGCTTATCCGGGCAAGTTGCGGGTTATCGCTGGACGCAAGCGCCTGCTGTAATGCGGGCAGCACCGCGAGGGTATTGCGCAATGCCAATAAATCGCGGGGACGGGCCGATTTTAAGGCGATGCGCGAGCTGATCCTTTCAATATCGCCCACATGCCGCAGGTGAGTTTGCACATCCTTATACCTATTGCCATAAAGCAGCGCATCAACGCAGGCATAGCGACTGTTAAGAATTCGGTGGTTGCGTAAAGGTCTGTTGATCCAGCGCCTTAAACAGCGGCTGCCCATTGCCGTGGCAGTTTTATCCAATACGCCGAATAGCGTGTATTGCAGATGTCCCGAAGGATGATAATCCAGTTCAAGATTGCGGCGGCTGGAAGCGTCCAGTAAAATGCTTTCAGCGCTGTTTTCCGTGCAGATGCCCTGAATGTGCGGCAAAGCGCCTTGCTGGGTGTCTTTAACATAGAGCAATAAAGCGCCCGCCGCCGCAATGGCCAAGTCCAGGTTATCACAGCCAAAGCCCTTTAAATCAAGCGTGTTGAATTGCTTCAACACCTGTTGTCTGGCGCTGCCGGCATCAAAATGCCATGGCGGCCTGCGGCATAAGCCGCTACGCTGCTGTAAGCTTGAAGGCAGCGGCCAGTCTTCGCTGAACAGCAATTCAGCAGGATTAAGGCGTCCCAGTTCGCTCAGTAACTGATCTCCGGATTCCACCTGCTGCAATACAAAACGGCCGCTGGTTAAATCCAGACTGGCAATGCCGTGCTGCATTCCCTGGCCGGAGCTAGGAGACGGACAAACGGCAACCAGCAGATTATCTTTCCGGTCTTCAAGCAAGGCTTCGTCGGTGACCGTACCGGGTGTAACAATTCGAACAACCTTACGCTCGACCGGACCTTTAGTAGTCGCCGGATCGCCTATTTGTTCGCAAATTGCGATAGATTCACCGTTTCTTAATAGTCTGGCAAGATAGCCTTCAGCCGCGTGGTAAGGTATGCCCGCCATTGGAATCGGCATACCGGCTGATTGCCCGCGACTGGTTAAAGTAATATCCAGCAATTGCGAGGCTTTTTTAGCATCATCAAAAAACAGTTCGTAAAAATCCCCCATGCGATAAAATAAAAGAGTGTCAGGGTGATCTGATTTAATGCGCAAATATTGCTGCATCATGGGAGTGTGCGGGTCGGCGGATTTTTGTTTTATACTCATGACTCTATTTTATCTGAAGTGACACGAGGCCACATCATGGATAATGAATTATTCGAACTTGCTCAGCAACTGGGTCAATTACTAAAATCGAAAGAAAAAAAAATAGCCACCGCCGAATCCTGTACCGGCGGATGGATTTCTCAAATGATCACTGAGGTTCCGGGAAGTTCGGAGTGGTTTGACCGGGGTTTTGTTACTTACAGCAATGCAGCAAAAGTGCAAATGTTAGGTGTTAACCCTGAAACGCTTGATAGTTCGGGTGCTGTGAGCGCGCAGACAGTGACTGAAATGGTCAATGGCGCATTGGCCCACAGTGATGCGGATTGCGCCATTGCCGTGACTGGCATAGCGGGTCCAAGCGGAGGCTCAGCAGAAAAACCAGTGGGAATCGTATTTATCGCCTGGGCATATAAAAATCAGGATACTAAGGTAGTTCAAACGAAATTAACCGGCAACAGACATCAAATCAGAAGACAAACGGTGAAAATTGCTCTTGAGGGGGTAGAGTTGGGATAATTAAAGCTTAACCATTAATACGGAGTATTTCCGGCGTGGTTTAAATAGTTGATTTTCCGGCCGTGCTTTCAGTTTTAACACAACAATGACTGACTTGCTTAGGGGCGATCAAAAGCCAAATTCAGATTCATCAAAATCTTCGAATTGTTCTTTTAAACGCCTTTTTTCCCAATAGATTTCAATTTTTCTACGCGAGTCCCTTTTGACTGTTTCTTCTTCAATACTCTCGGTAAGCGAAACAAAATCACCTCCTTCAAAAATATCATCGTCATCGGCTTCCGTTTCCGGGTTATTTGGCGCGTTTGGTTTAGTCGTTGATTTAGAAGATGATCTGGTCATTTCTATACTCCCAATAAAAAGCTAAGATTGAAAACGTAACATAGTAGTGTGTAAAGTTAAAAATTCAACCCATACACACTGAATCCTGCGTCGAATCAGGATTGCACACATTATTCATGACTAATCTTTGCAAGGCAAGTACCACCTGTCATTATATTGTCATTTAATTATATAGCCGGAAATATTTTTCTGATTTTTTTGAAAGGATAGAACGAAGATAAGTATGTTGAAGCATTAACAGCTATTGTTATAATTCCGAGATTTTGGCTGTTGTCAGGTGAACAGCTTACTGAAAAAGAGAACATCACAATTATGAAAAACCATACAGAAGACTCACATTACACCTCCGGAATTTTTACTTCGGA
Source organism: Methylobacter sp. KS41 (assembly GCA_002862125.1). Lineage (GTDB taxonomy): Bacteria > Pseudomonadota > Gammaproteobacteria > Methylococcales > Methylomonadaceae > Methylobacter_C. The sequence goes on from PHSP01000001.1 coordinate 456,414, forward strand.
TTTTATGATCGGCAATATCGGCGCTCCATTCGCTATGGGTCTGGCGGTCGGGTACTTCGCAAAAAAAATGTTGCTCATAACTCTGTTTTTTTGCGGTGCGGCAATCGTAGCGCTGTTTGTTAGCGAATACTACGGTGTTACTGATATAAGTAACGTAAATCTGCAGCAGGCAGCTGATTCGGCAACAGTCGTTGTAAAACAATCCGGTGATTTTCTGGTTAAACGTTTGTCTGGAATTACCAGCAAAGGCGTCAGTGCGACGGGTGGTTTTTTTGTCGGATTCAAGATAGGTTAGTCCTTCAAAAAGATTTAAGATATTCGAAGATTTAAATCCTAAAGCAGTTCACTTATACTTCAGTACGTTTAATAACCGGTTCCTGATTTTTGATTGCAGATGTACTTTATACATGTCGTTAAGTAAGAAGCCTGAAAATGATTTAACCCCGTTAAAGGAAAATAACGCCGATTACGAACCTACACGGGAGCATTTTAAAAAATGGGAAATTAAATGAAAACCATAACTAAAGAAATCCAGTCTGCCATGACGCCTGCAATGGCCTTGGAAATATTAAAAGAGGGTAATAAAAGGTTTGTAAATAACCTTAAAATCAACCGTAACTTGTTGCAGCAGGCAAATGAAACATCTGACGGACAACATCCTTTTGCGGTTATTTTAAGTTGCATAGATTCCCGCACATCTGTTGAGCTGATTTTTGATCAGGGTTTGGGAGATGTGTTTAGCGTACGTATTGCGGGCAATATAATTAACGAAGATATTTTAGGAAGCATGGAGTTTGGCTGCAAAGTAGCAGGCGCGAAGATAATAGTGGTTTTAGGTCATACCAAATGCAGTGCGGTAAAAAGCGCTTGCGACCACCTGGAAATGGGCAATTTGACCGCTCTTTTAAGTAAGATACAACCTGCTGTCTATGATGAAAAAATCACATTGGAACATCGTAATTCAGCCAATGATGAATTTGTGGAAAATGTGATCGCCATAAATATAAAAAGAACAGTACATGCCATTATGGAACGCAGCACGATTTTAAAAGAAATGATTGAAATGGGCGAGATTGCTATCGTTAGCGGCAATCATAACATTACTACAGGTGAAGTGATTTTTTACGATGACGCCTTTTGATCGTAATTAGCAGATTATTTGATTCTTAAGATGGACGGGAGTGCTATGTTACGCAAAATTCTAATCGCTAATCGTGGTGAAATTGCTGTACGCATTATCCGCGCCTGCGCTGAAATGGGAATACGATCAGTAGCTATCTATTCTGAGGCTGACCGTTTTGCCCTACATGTCAAAAAGGCCGATGAATCCTATTGTATTGGCAGTGAACCACTGGCGGGATACCTTAATATCTATGGTTTGGTCAATCTGGCGGCAACGACAGGCTGTGACGCCATTCATCCGGGTTATGGTTTTCTTTCCGAGAATGCCCAATTTTCCCGGGCTTGCAATGAACGCGGCATTATCTTCATCGGTCCGGAAGCGGATGTCATTCATCGCATGGGCGATAAAACCGAAGCCCGTAAGGCAATGATAGCGGTGGGTATTCCTGTTACGCCAGGTACCGATGATAATCTTGAAAACGTTGAAGAAGCACTGGTCATTGCAGAAAAAATAGGCTACCCGGTTATGCTAAAAGCCACATCCGGCGGCGGTGGACGGGGAATCAGACGGTGTGACAATGCCGATGAACTACAAAGAAATTACCAGCGCGTTATTTCCGAAGCCACCAAAGCTTTCGGCAGCGCCGATGTTTTCTTGGAAAAATGTATAGTTAATCCACGGCATATAGAGGTTCAAATATTGGCTGACCATCATGGAAATACCATTCATCTTTATGAACGCGACTGTTCAATACAACGCCGGAATCAAAAATTAATAGAAATTGCTCCCTCGCCGCAACTGGATGAAGCGCAGCGCCAGTACCTCGGAGGATTGGCTGTACTCGCCGCCAAGGCAGTCGGTTATACTAATGCCGGCACAGTTGAGTTTTTACTTGATGACAATAACCGGTTCTATTTCATGGAGATGAATACCCGTGTACAAGTGGAGCATACGATTACTGAAACCATAACGGGCGTGGATATTATTGAAGAACAAATCCGGGTAGCGGCAAACTTGCCCTTGCGTTTTAAACAGGAAGAGATTGGCAGGCGAGGTTATGCAATACAGTTCCGGATTAATGCGGAAGACCCGCAAAACGGTTTCCTGCCCAGTTTCGGTAAAATTTCCCGTTATTATGCGCCCGGCGGTCCGGGCGTGCGTACTGACACTGCCATTTACACGGGCTATGACATTCCTCCGTTTTATGATTCCATGGTAGCCAAGGTCATTGTCAGCGCACAGACCTGGGGCGATGTAATTAAACGTGGCGAGCGGGCCTTGCGCGATATGGGTTTATTCGGGATCAAAACGACCATTCCTTATTATCTGGAAATCCTGGGACATCCGGATTTTTGTGCGGGGGTATTCAATACCGGATTTGTCGATAAATACCCTGAACTCATCAATTATTCAAATAAACCAAGGCCTGAAGTATTGGCCAGTGTTATCGCCGCTGTTATTGCGGCTCATACCGGCTTATGACACAGGAAAAGACAATGCAAAAAGTTTATATTACTGACGTTATACTGCGAGATGCGCATCAATCATTGATTGCAACCCGGTTACGTAGCGAGGATATGCTGCCTGCGTGCACACTGCTCGATGACATTGGTTATTGGTCGCTGGAATGCTGGGGTGGTGCAACATTTGATGCCTGTCTGCGGTTTTTGAAAGAAGATCCCTGGGGGCGCTTGAGTAAACTCAAAACCGCATTGCCGAAAACGCGCTTACAAATGCTGGTACGGGGGCAAAACCTGCTGGGTTACCGTCATTATTCCGACGATGTGGTGCGGGCTTTTATCCGGAAAGCGGCTGAAAAAGGCATCGATGTGTTCCGTATTTTTGACGCCTTAAACGACATACGCAATTTAAAGACTGCTATTCAGGTTACCAAAGAGACGGGAAAACATGCTCAAGGCACAATCTGCTATACCACCAGTCCGGTTCATAACATAACGAGTTTTGTTACTCTCGGTAAAGAGCTGGCAGCTCTGGGCTGCGATTCAATTGCCATCAAGGATATGGCAGGACTGCTGAAACCCTATTCCGCCAGCGCTTTGGTTAAAGCGCTTAAAGACGAGATTGACTTACCGCTGCATTTACATTCCCATGCTACCTCAGGTCTGGCTGAAATGTGTCAGCTGAAAGCCATAGAAGCCGGCTGCCAGCATATTGATACGGCTTTGTCTTCATGGTCCGGCGGCACCAGCCATCCGCCTACCGAAAGTCTGGTTATTGCCCTGCAGGGTACAGCACATGATACCGGACTGGATTTGGATAAACTGCAAGAAGTAAACCGCTATTTTGCGGAGGTTCGTAGAAAATATCGCCGTTTTGAAAGTGAATTTACCGGTATTGACACGCAGGTGCATATTTTCCAGGTACCGGGCGGCATGATCTCAAATCTGGCTAATCAGCTGCGCGAAAGAAATGCACTGGATCGTATAAACGAAGTTTATAAAGAAATCCCTGAAGTTCGTAAGGATCTGGGTTATCCGCCATTGGTTACACCCACGTCACAAATTGTCGGCACCCAGGCTGTGTTGAACGTATTAACCGGAAAGCGTTATGAAACCATTACCAATGAAGTCAAACGTTATCTGCAAGGCGGCTACGGCAAAGCCCCAGGACCAGTTGACAGCGAACTGCAAAATCGTGCTATCGGCAAGGAAGAACTTATTGAATGCCGGCCCGCTGACTTGCTTAAGCCCGAGTTTGAAACGTTGCGTCATGAAATCGGCTATCTGGCGCAAAATGACGAAGACGTGTTGAGCTACGCGCTATTCCCTGAAGTCGGCAAGCAGTTTCTGGAGCAACGTTCCACGGGCAATCTGATGCCCGAAGCGCTGGAACTGGAATCAATCAAGGACAACGGCGTTAAAAAAGCGCCAACAGAATTTAATGTAGCACTGCACGGCGAATCCTATCATGTTAAAGTCACCGGTGCGGGGCCGAAAAATCAGATGCTGCGGCATTTTTATTTCACCGTGGACGGTGTTCCTGAAGATATTGTTGTGGAAACGCTCGACGAGATTGTTCTGGATGGCGGCGCTCAGGGCGCGGTTAAAAGCGCCATCGCCAGCAAGCGCCCTCGCCCTTCGTCGCCAGGCGATGTAGTCGCCAGCATGCCTTGTAATATACTTGATGTGATGGTCAAGGAAGGCCAGAAAGTGCACGCGGGTCAAGGCGTATTGGTAACCGAAGCCATGAAAATGGAAACAGAAATTACCGCGCCTATAGCGGGTATCGTTCAAGCGCTTTATGTGGTCAAAGGCGACGCAGTGAATCCCGATGAAGTATTGATAGAAATTGCCGCCGCTAACTGATTAATAAAATTACAACATGAAGCCTGTTTTTGCAGATGATGCCGCCATTGACTTCGCAGTCAATTTATTGCGGCAGGGCCGGCTGGTTGCTTTTCCAACCGAAACGGTCTATGGTTTGGGCGCTGACGCCTCCAATCCTGATGCGGTCCGGCGGATTTTCCAGGCCAAGGGACGGCCAGCCGATCATCCTCTCATCGTTCACATTCCCGCTATTGAATGCCTTAGCGATTGGGCGTTGACAGTGCCTGATGCCGCAAGGCAGTTGGCGGCCCGTTTCTGGCCAGGCCCCCTAGCTATGATATTGAACAAAAGACCCGAAGTTCCTCTGGTTGTGACCGGCGGCCAGCATACAGTCGGCTTGCGCATGCCCGATCATCCAGTCGCCCTGAGTCTGTTGAAGGCATTCGGCGGTGGAATTGCCGCCCCTTCAGCCAACCGTTTCTGCAGAATTAGCCCGACCCAGGCAGTCCATGTTGAAGAGGAGTTGGGTGACGCCGTTGATCTCATTCTCGACGGCGGAGCCTGTCAGGTCGGCGTGGAATCAACCATCGTTGATTTGAGCGGAAACCGGCCAAAGTTGCTGAGGCCGGGGCATATTACCCGGCACGATATTGAAACAGTATTACAAACCGGATTAATAATTGCATACCCGCATTCGGAGCAAACAAACCTATCGGAGATACGGGCCCCCGGCCTGATGGCGGTCCACTATGCCCCGCTAACCTTAGCTATGCTCTGCCCGGTTGACTGTTTACCGGAAATGATTCAGGAACTGAATTCCCGGAATAAAAAAACCGGAGTGCTGGCATATAGCCTGAAGCAGGCAGATAACGCACTAACCCGCTTAGTCCGGATGCCGAAGCGGGCAGATGATTATGCACACGCCTTATATGCTGCATTACGCGAGCTGGATAGCCTGCAACTGGATATGATTCTGGTGGAACAGCCGCCCGGTACCGAGGCATGGCGGGCGATAAATGATCGCCTTGGCAAGGCGGCCTCAGCCTATCAACCAGTGCTTGCGACCCAATAATAAAACCGTAATTGGCATTGTGTGCATTAATAACTCCATAATATCAACGAGCCCATAAATAAAGCCACCGCAGGATAAGCTCTTATTAATGACCAAGCGCCTTGAAGCCGGACAAGGCAATCTCGACGCCAATGCAAAGCACAAAAAAGGCGCAAATTTTCGATATCGCCAAAGCGCCCGAGGGTGAAAATCTCTTGGTCATAAATTTAAGATTGCGGTAACAAAGAGTGATGACTACGCACATCAAAAAAATTCCTGCAATCGCGGCGCCTTGTTCCAAGGTAACCAGAAGCAGAGACCCTCGATGCAAATGAGCGCTAAAGGTCAGAACAACCGCCAATCCGCCGGGACCAATTGTTATCGGAAAGGTAAAGGGATAAAAAGCCTTCGATTCAATTGAGGAACCGGGATCATGCAGCCCTTTATCAGAGACTGGTTTACTCGTCTCATTTTGATTTAGGAGCTGCCATCCCATCAATGCCAGAACTATCCCTCCAGAAAACTGAACAACAGGAATGGAAATACCAAAAAGCTTGAGAATGTAACTGCCAAAAAAAAAGAAAAACGATAAAAAAAACAAAGAATACAGCGCTATCCTTCTCGACATGGATTTCCAGGTTTGATCGTCAACCTCTCTGTTCATGCCATAAAGGACAAGAGCTGTTCCAATCGGATTAACCACTGGAAACAGGGCTGCGAAAATCATTGGGATAATTTTTAGTGCCATAAAAAAACTGGTCATTAAATTTCCTGTTCCTGAGTTGTAATGACCGGCATTGTTGATTATTTATCATCATCAAAGCAAACATTTAATTTCAAGCCCATGAAATAAATAACAATTAAATTGCTTCAGTTTCCAGAACCCATTCGTTTTGATCAGCAGCCATAGGATTCAATTTTTCTATAAGGCAACAAAAACCAAAGTTAATGCATCAATCCCAAAAAATTAATTATTAATGCATTCTTGAATTTTATCGGCAAGCGATTTAACGCCTCGCTTTGTGACTTTTTCGTGATTGCCCTTAAGTTCGATAGCATAGCTTGCGGCCAGTGTTTGAGTCTTTACATTAATCAAATGCGCTATTAGATATGAAAATAAAAAACTGGGTTTGCTATGCTGACTGACGACAATCCAGTCAGCGCCAAACTGCTCGCCCAGCTTGGCGGCAAGATCATTAAAGCGAAACAGATAACCGAAGCTTGAATTGGCTGCTGCTTGAGCCTCGCTATTGATGTGTACGATTTCGTAGTCGCCGGATTGGCTTATCGCCTGCTCCAGCAAGGGTCGGATAGATGCTGTGCGCAGCTGTTCCTCCGGCGTATTGGGCAGGGAAGTAATATCGTTCAGTTCAAAATTTAAGATAGCTATGCGTGGCGCGGCATTCCCGGTATTGCTTGATAATAGCGTGATGCACAGGATGATTCCCATTAATGTAATCCGGTTCATGGTATTTCCTCAAGTGTATTCGTTACTACCCTATCCGGTCCTTGTACAAACTGATGAGGTTCTGCAACCCCAGTGCGGCAATGACGTTTAAATCATCATCAAGAATCTCACCGGATAATCGGGGTCAGGTTAACCTTAACTTGCCGCCATTCCGGTGACCCGATACTTAATCAGCTCAGCGCAGAAGAACAGCAGCAAGAGTAGCCTGCACGTACGTTACCACATTATTGCTGAATACAATAATGAATAAAACAGGGACAGGTGTTCGAGTGTTACAATGCGGTCTCTTAAAAATAACCCATAAGGTTTTTGCCATGCGATCTAATATATTCTTTGTTCTTGCTTTGATGCTTTTTTCTTTTTCTGCAGCTGCGGAAGTTCCTTTAACTCAAGCAGATATTTTAGGTTCTTGGCAAATTGACAAAGAATCTCTTCAAAGTGACGGCAGTAAATCAAGAAGCATAAATAGTACATGGACATTTAAAAACGATGGAACAATGGAGGGCGTCTCCCAAGATTCTGATGCTCATGCTCGAATGGACACACTTCGCGCTTCGCTAAATTATTCGATTGAAGACGGAAAAATTGTCAAGCAGGCGGCTCCGGGGCGTTCTAAGATGGAAACTTGCGCAGCTGTTGAGAAAGAAAACGATAAAATGACTCTTAAATGCCAAGCCATTTACTTTTTTATGACTAAAAAATAAGTTGCTTTTTACATAGTAAAGAGTGCGCGCTGCTTATCGTTTTAGGTACGGTAAACCCCTTCACCGAAAAGCATGCGCTATCCCTGCTTAACGGATTAACGAATATCCGAAGCCAAAAAAATCTTAGAATATGAATTCCTTGATTTTATTCATATCCGATGCAACGATCCTCAATTTATCTGCCTGGTGCATTTTTTCAGGCCGATCTCGCGTTTCGCCGCGGAACTCCGGTTTTGACCGGGCTCAGCGTAAACCAGCTGTTTAGGCTGGCAGCGACGAAAATATTTCGCTCCTTTTCCGGCGGCATGTAGGCCGAATCGTCTGGAGACGTCGATAGTGATGCCGGTGTAGAGTGTGTCGCCAACACAGAGGATGATGTATACAGACCAGTTCATTGAAGCAATATTCACTACAAAAGACAAAAATAAAAAATTACCATACTTGCGGGATGCTGACGCTTAAATATGCTTGTGTTAGAATTTTATCCGGTATTTTTGAGAGGTAAGTTTTCATGAAAAAGCAGTCCAGGCAGCTGCAGCAACCGCATCCGGCTGAAGTTCAGGCTCTGCAACAAGTATTTCAGAGCGGCCTGCTCCCGCAGGCTGAGTCCAGAGCCAGAACCATGCTTGCAATGTATCCCAATGCGCTTGCCCTGTATAATATTCTCGGCTTATCCCAACAGGCGCAGGGTAAACTCCGCAAAGCTGCCGCCAGTTTTCGCAAGATGCTGTCGATTGATCCGCGCATAGCCGAACTCCATTTTAATCTTGGGGTAATACTCTCCCAGACCGGCGAAACCAAAGAGGCTATCGCAAGTTACCGTAAGGCCTTGCAACTCAAGCCAAGTTTTACCGTGGCGCATTTTAATCTCGGAACCTTGCTGCAAGCCCAAGGTTTGCTGCAGGAAGCCGCCCGCCATTACCAAAAGGCGGTTGACATCGAACCCGGATTTTTCGAGGCCTTGGGTAATCTCGGCACCATCTTCCAGCTGCGCGGAGAATTGGAGAACGCCGAGCGCTGTTACCGCAAGGCGCTGACTCTGCGTCCGGATGCGCGCGGACATTTTAATCTCGGCACCACCCTGCATGACCAGGGCGAGCATGAAGAGGCTATCCGCGCATTTCGCGAAGCGGTCAGACTGGACCCGCGCTTTGCCGATGCCTGGAATGATCTGGGAGAGACCTTGCGCGATCAAGGCGACATGGATGAAGCAATCCGATGCTATGAACAGGCGCTGATTGTCCAGCCAAGTCATGATCGCGCCAAATACAATCTGGGCGAATTTTTCTGCCTGGCGGACCGCTTGCAGGATGCCATCCCGTATTTTGAAGGATCGGATTTTGCCGACGCGCAAGACCGGGCCTTGCAATGCCTGTATAAAACCCGGCAGTTCGAGGCCTTCAGGCAAAAATTCGATCTGCTTGCAGAGCATGGGCAACGCGCTTCTGTTTTGCTCGGTACGTTATCGACGCACTATGCGACGAATTTCCGTCTGGAAGACACCTATAATTTCTGCAAGGAGCCTATGAACTACGTTGTGCATACGCGCATTGATGAACTGGCCCAACCCGATAGCCCGCTGCTCAAGGAGCTGTTGCACGACATCCAGCATCTTGCGATTGCCGAAAGAAAGCAGGGGCGGTTGTATTACGGCATGCAGTCGGCCGGCAATTTACTCCAGCGTTCCGAGTCTTCTTACCGTAAACTCGCCGCGCTTATCCGCAAAAAAGTGAAGGACTATCAGCAGCGCTTTGCGGGTAGCCCTTATGAACTTATTTTAGGATTCCCCCGCGAGATCGAGTTTACCAGTTCATGGTATCTGCGCATGAAACAAGGCGGCTATCTGACTTCTCATCTTCATGAGGAAGGCTGGATCAGCGGCTGCGTATACCTCCAGTTGCCTGAAAAGAATAATGCTCACGAAGGCAGCTTTGAATACAGCACGGATGGTGACGATTATCCCCGCTTACATGACGATTTCCCCAGTCAGATTGTCGATCAGCAGGTGGGTGACCTGGTGCTTTTCCCGTCTTCACTATTTCATCGCACCATTCCGTTCCACTCTCCCCAGGAGCGGGTTTGCGTAGCGTTCGATGTCAAACCGGCGCCATTGCCGATGGTTTGAGGCAATTGCGTGCAGCACATTTAACAACTAAATTTAAGGAGCTTTTGATTTAGCGCCATCACCATAAGTTCACGAACACCTTCTCGCTCAGGGAGAAGGATGGGATGAGGGTGGTTTTATCAGGCTTTTATCCTTATTTTGATTTCCCATTACCCGCCCCTTCCGCTGGATAGCGCTTTGCACAGTTTTCGCTTGGATTCCCTAATCAAACTTCATATCCGCAAAGGTATTATAAAATTGCTTGGCGGTTCTACCACTTTTCGATGCCCGCTGATTCGCAAAATCCAGAGCGGCTTTATGCAAAACTTCGCGATCAATTAACGCATCGGGAAAATAACTGTCAATAATTTCCAGATATGTTTGAGACGTTTGCGGGTAAAACGCCAAGGACAAACCGAAACGATCCGAGAGCGAAGTTTTTTCTTCCACGGCGTCTGAATAATGCACTTCCCTATCCACCAGACGGGTATCGAGATTATCCTGCATCAGTTCCGGCAGCAAATGGCGGCGGTTGGACGTCGCATAAACCAAAACATTTTCCGGAGGCAATTCGATTGAGCCTTCCAATACGCTTTTTAAGGATTTGTAGTGACTGTCATCCGCTTCAAAAGAGAGGTCGTCGCAATAGATAATAAAACGTTGGGGAAGTTCGCGAATCTCATCGACAATTTCAGGCAAATAAACCAGGTCCTGTTTATCCACCTCAATCATCCGCAAGCTTCGAGATTTGTAAGCATTCAGCAATGCTTTGATCAACGAGGACTTGCCGGTTCCACGGGCGCCCCACAGCAAGGCATTATTTGCGGGGCTTCCGGCCAGAAATCGTTCAGTATTACGGATCATTCGCTGTTTCTGAACGTTGATTCCGGATAAATCATCCAGTTGTATCGGATCAACTTGTAACACCGGGCGCAAATATTCTTTTCGTTGCCGCCAGATGGCGGCAACGGTTACATCCCAATCAATCATTTTTTATACCTACTCACGACAATATTGAAGCTCAAGCATTATAAAGCACAATCATTGCAGCAGCGCTTTTGGTTATACCTATGGAATTTGCCATCACTGCCTATCCCTATGCAAGTCCCGGTTATTCAACGGTTACGAGTAAGGCTCAGTCAGGCGGATAAGCCCAATCTCCAGCAATTGCAAATTTTCAGCCTATCAGACAAACTTTGCGATAGAATCATAATGCTTCCGATGCCTATCTCTCCCGTTAGAGCCAGTTTAAAAACCTGTCAACGTCTCTTAACACCCTGAATGGGAGCAACAAAGGCCCAAACATATAGGCCGCTGATTTCTAGAGCTTTTTAAAAGATATCAGTCATTATCAATGGGTAATTTTTATTTTTTCGCAAAAAAGGCTACAGACTATGACGCAAATCAATAAAACTTCAGTAACGGCGATCTTGGTTTTAACTACCATCGCGATGTTAAACGCAAATCCGGCAATTGCAGACAAGCCGTCAAAGGCCGGGGACGGGAAGCATGAAAAACACCAGCAAAATATGCAGCAAGGCAAGCAAGAAAACCACAAACAAAATAAGCAGCAAGGTAATTACCAAAAACAATCCCATCAAGACAAAAATAAAGCAGCTTATAACGGCGGCGGATATTTCAATACCGGACATCGGACAGTTATCAATAATTACTATGCTAATGAATACCGGACTGGCCGTTGTCCTCCCGGCTTAGCTAAAAAAAACAACAGCTGCATGCCGCCGGGGCAAGCGAAAAAATGGGCTATTGGGCGACCTTTGCCAAGGGATGTGGTTTTCTACGATTTACCACAGGCAGTCATGGCTAACATAGGGCCGCCGCCGGCAGGGTATCGTTTCGTACGCGTGGCATCCGATATTTTAATGATTAACACAGGAACGGGGATGGTGATTGATGCGATTAATGATTTAGGCCGGTAATAAATCCAACGCATAGGTTGGATTTTGGCTTTCGCCCCTACAAAGGCTACGGGTTACCGGACTGACAAGCCCAACCCAAAAAATCATTCAATACGATATAAAAGGCGCTGCATAAGCATAAATCAGGAGACTCCGGTAAAATGTAAATCTTTTGATTCCGCCTGAGTTGTTTTGACATGAATAACGATTTATTTCTCTACGATACCGAACGTTTGAAAACCATTGCCTCGGAAGACACGGTAAAACAAGGCCTGGTTTATTTTTCCGAGAACCGGGTGTTTGCGTTGGATGTGCAGGGCAATATATTGTCGGCTCAGGTTGAGGATGCAGACGTTAATGAGCCCTATTGGGTTGAGCTGACGCAGAATGATGAGCATGATTTGTCAGTCAGTTGCGATTGTCCCGAGAAGGGCAGTGTCTGTAAACATGCGATTGCTGCTTTATACAGCTATGCCGGACAATTTGGGTTTAACGAGGACAAGATTCTCGGCAGCGCTGTCGATGAGGCCATCTTAGAACGGGTAAAAAAGGGCAGAAATGAAGTCAGTGTTAAATTAATCAACGGCAATCCAGGATTTGGCATCTGGCAGGCAACTTCCATTATTTCGGCCACGCACACAAAAAAGTCTTATCAGGTACAGATTCGCTCGCTGGATCAACGGATGAACTATTGCACCTGCCCTGATCTGGCTACTAATCGTTTGGGAACTTGTAAACATATTGAAGCGGTTTTGCATTACGCCAAGAAAAGCCCCGGCTATCAACAACTGAAAGACGCCGGCTGCCCGGTTTCATTTGCCTATCTTGCCTGGGAGTCAGCCACTCGCCCGGTTATACGCTTGCATAAAACCGCGCAGGTCGAAGCTGATCTGGAGTCCCTGTTTTCAGAGTTTTTTAATGAAGACGGAGTATTTAGCGCTCGTCTGCCTGAGGATTTTTTCCGCTTTTCCGAACAGGTGTTGGGACGCGAAGATTTTTTTGTAGGGGATGACGCGCGGCAGTACGTGCATCAATGCGCGGAAGATACAGCGCAGACAGTGCGCTCCCGGCAGATTACCCAGGAAATTATACGTGTCAATGGCGTTTTGCCCGGTATTAAAGCCCGCCTGTTTCCTTATCAAACCGAGGGCGTGGCGTTTCTGGCGTCACGCGGACGCGCGCTATTAGCCGATGACATGGGGCTAGGCAAGACTTTGCAGGCGATTTCCGCCGCGTCCTGGCTGGTTGATAATGCGGGTGTCAGGAAAGTTCTCGTAGTCTGTCCGGCCTCGTTAAAACACCAATGGGCCCGGGAAGTTGAAAAATTCACCTCACATTCCGTGCAAATTATTCAAGGCGTAATAGAAAACAGATTTGTGCAATACCGGGCGGATGCGTTGTTTTTTATTGTCAATTATGAGTTGACGGTGCGTGATCTCAGCGTTATCAACGACAAGCTGAAACCCGACCTGGTGATTCTGGATGAAGCGCAGCGAATCAAGAATTGGCGCACTAAAATTGCCTCGACGATTAAATTAATCCCTTCGCGTTATGTATTCGTATTAAGCGGCACGCCGCTGGAAAATCGCCTTGAGGATTTATACAGTCTGCTGCAAGTCGTTGATGCGCGGGTATTGGGGCCGCTATGGCTTTGTCTCCTGGAGTTTCACGTGACTGATGAACGCGGCAAAGTCATCGGTTATCGTAATCTATCGGAATTAAGGAGGCGTATAGCGCCAGTAATGTTAAGGCGCAATCGCAGTCTGGTAAGTGATCAGTTGCCGGACAGGACCGAAGTGCGGCTGGATATTCCGATGAACGCCATGCAGAGGGATATTCACGACTCGGCCATGTCCGCTGCCGGGCAACTGGCGCAAATCGCCAAGCGCAGACCATTAACGCCCGGTGAGCAGAATCGTCTGATGTCCGCATTGCAACAGGCGCGCATGGCTTGTGATGCAGCAGGTTTGGTAGATAAAGTAACACAAGGCTCGCCCAAACTGGACGAATTGGCCCGTTTGCTGGAAGACTTGTGCCTGCAAAGCAACCGCAAAGCCGTGATTTTTTCCCAGTGGGCGTTAATGACGGAAATGGTGGAATCCTTAGTCAGGACTTTGGGACTGGGTTGCGTACGTTTGCACGGCGGTATTCCCAGCCAGAAACGCGGCGAACTGATGGACAAATTCCAGCATGACGACTCGGTGCAGATATTTATTTCCACAGACGCGGGCGGCGTTGGTTTGAACCTGCAAGCGGCAACAGTGCTGATAAACCTGGACATGCCCTGGAATCCTGCCGTGCTGGATCAGCGTATCGCACGCATACACCGCCTGGGTCAAAAACAGAATGTACAGATTTTCCTGCTGCTGGCCGAAGACTCTTATGAACAGCAGGTCGCAAAGCTGGTAAAAGGCAAACGGGATTTGTTTGATAATGTTATCAGTCCTGAAGCCTCGGAAGATGTGGTCGGAGTATCCAAAAAAATGCTCCAGACCTTGATCGATGATTTGGCTGGCGTTGAGCCGGTTAAAACTGAAGATAAGGCGCAGGAATCTCTTGAAGCGTCTTTGCAGGATGCCTCGGAACCAGCGCAAGCAGTTAAAAAGCCGGGGACTGCCGAAGCCGAAGATGAGGGTCAAATTCGACAGCTGATAGAAAAAATCCAGACGGCATTTAACAGTCGGCTAGTGCGGATTCTGGGTTCCGGTGGCGGATTGCTGGTGGTCGTTAATCAGCTAAATGACGCCGATGAAGAGTCAGCTCACTATCTATCCGAGCCAGACCTTCCCGTCGTTGTCATTGATTCCCGGACCCTGGCCGGATTACAGCGTTTAGGCGCAGCCTCGCCTGTTGCTGAATCCCTCCTGTTGTTTGAGCCCGAAGCTAAGGAAAAGCAAACGATTAATCCGCTGCTTAAATCAGCCGAGGCAAAGCTGCGCTCTGCGGAAATTTTATTGGAACAGCAATCGACCGCCGGCGTAATGGATTTGCTGGCATCATCGATGCTGGCCATGGCTGGCGCGATTGCCGGGCTTACCCAAATTCCCGCAACAGACACTGCGGCAGTCTGGTTGTACAGCGAAGTCTTGCCGCAACAGCTATTAACCCAGGAACAAGTGGCGTCGATTGTCCGGGCTTTGTCGTTAAGCCAGAATCAGGGCCTGCCCGTTAACCTGATTGAACAATCCCTGTCAGATGCGAGATTGCTGTGTTCAACCGCTGGAAGCTTGTAGAGCGGAATTGTTTTGCGGCCAGACCTTCAGCCTGAATTCTGGTGATTGAGCCAGGAAGTAAATACCCTGTATGGCATTGCCGGAAAACTTCCGTCTTCAAGGTTTATATACCCTTGAAGACCTAAAAGCCGGTCATGATTGGGACATACAACGCCCGGACGTTCAGACCAGCATACTCTTTTTTACTTCGTCCTGAGACAATAAATCTATCTTGACGGGTTTCACATTCCAGATGTCCTGACAATATTCCTTTATTGTCCGGTCGGATGAAAACTTGCCGCTACGCGCGACATTAAGAATCGACATGCGCGTCCAGCGCTCCTTGTCCAGGTAAGCCTGGCTAACCTGGCTTTGACAATCAACAAAGGACTGGAAATCAGCCAGCAGCATGTAAGGGTCGCCGTGGAGCAGAGAGTTAACCAGTGGGCGAAACAGTTCCCGGTCACCGCGTGAAAAATATCCGCCGGCAATAAGGTCAATAACGACTTTTAATTCGGGGTTGGAATGATAGACATCCATGGGATTGTATCCCTGAGATTTGAGCGCCTGAACTTCGGCTGCGGTCAAACCGAACAGGAAGAAGTTTTCTGCGCCGACTTCTTCGCGTATCTCGATGTTAGCGCCATCCAGAGTGCCGATAGTTAGCGCGCCATTCATGCAAAACTTCATGTTGCCGGTGCCGGACGCCTCTTTGCCCGCGGTTGATATTTGCTCAGAAAGTTCAGCGGCCGGGTATAATTTCTGACCGGTTTTGACATTAAAATTGGGCAGAAAAACAACCTTGAGACTGTCGCGGACCGCCGGATCCATGTTTATCACTTCGCCGACGGCAGTGATAAGCTTGATCATCAGTTTGGCCATGTAATAGCCCGGCGCAGCCTTGCCGCCAAAAATAAAAGTGCGGGGAACGATGCTTTGGTTTGGGTCGCATTTGATGCGATGGTACAAGGCGATGATGTGCAATACGCTCAGATGCTGGCGCTTGTATTCGTGAATACGCTTCACCTGAACCTCGAATAACGACTGTGGGTCGATAATATAGCCGGTACTGCGGCGCAGGTGGGCAGCGAAATCCTCCTTGATGCAGCGTTTAATATATCGCCAGCCGGAGCGGAATGATGATTCCTCGGCGTAGGGTTCCAGCTGCTTGAGCTGGCTCAGCTCCTTTATCCAGCTTTCGCCTATTTGCTTTGATATAAGTTTGGTAAGCCGCGGATTGCTCAGCGCCAGCCAGCGTCTGGGAGTGACGCCGTTGGTCTTGTTGCTGAATTTTCCGGGCCACAGGGTATGAAAATCGGCTAGCACGTCTTTTTTGAGCAACTCGGTGTGCAACGCCGCCACGCCGTTGATAGCGTGACTGCCGACACAAGCCAAATGAGCCATGCGTATGTAGCGCTCGCCTGACTCGTTAATGATTGATAAGCGGATGAGTCGTTCCGTGTCGCCGAGAAACCGGATCCTCACTTCATTCAGAAAATGGCTATTAATTTCAAGAATAATTTCCAAATGTCTCGGCAGCATCCGCGCAAAAAGATTCAATGGCCATTGTTCGAGCGCCTCCGGCAACAGAGTATGGTTAGTATAAGCAAAAGTCTTTTGAGTAATCGACCAGGCCGCATCCCAAGCCATGAAATGTTCATCTATCAATAGCCGCATCAGTTCAGGAATAGCAACCGCAGGATGAGTGTCATTAAGCTGGACGGTATATTTTTCGTGGAAATGCGCCAGGGGAATTTTCTGTCCATTCATAATGCGCAGCATGTCCTGCAGAGAGCAGGACACGAAAAAATACTGTTGCTGCAAGCGTAATTCCTTGCCCTGAACTTGCTCGTCATTGGGGTAAAGTATCTTGGTGACGTTCTCCGAGATCAGCTTTTTGTGAACAGCGCCATAATAATCGCCGCGATTAAAGGTGCCAAGATCGAATGATTCAGCAGCTTCAGCTTTCCACAAACGGAGCGTGTTCGCGGTATTATTGCGGTAACCGAGGATAGGCGTGTCGTAGGGCGTGCCCAGAATAGCCCATCCGGGAATCCAGCGTACCCGCGTGTTTCCGTTGGCATCCATATAGCTTTCGGTATATCCGCCCAGCCTGACTTCAACCGCCCATTCCGGCCGCTGTATCTCCCAGGGGTTTCCATAACGCAGCCATTTGTCAGTCTTTTCTTCCTGCCAGCCATCGACGATTTCCTGTGCAAAAATGCCAAACTCATAACGGATGCCATAGCCCAGCGATGGAATTTCCAGTGTTGCCATGGAATCCAGAAAACAGGCGGCCAACCTGCCCAGACCGCCGTTGCCGAGGCCAGGTTCTACCTCTTGCCCTAACAGTTCTTCATAAATCAGCCCCAACTCCGATATGGCATGACGGACCTGCTCCGAAATTCCCAGATTGAGCAAATTGTTCCCGAGATGGGGCCCGAGCAGGAACTCGGCTGAAAAATAAGCAACTGTTCTCGTCTGTTGCCGGGTGTAGGTTTCCGCAGTGCTGATCCAGCGGTGCAGCAAGCGATCCCGCACGGTATAAGCCAAGGCCAGTGAATAATCATGTTTAGTGGCTAATGCGGGAAACTTTCCCTGAACGTAAAACAGATTATCCAGAAAATCACTTTTCAGCGCTTCTTTGGAAAGACCAATAGGACATCTTCATCAATAGTCTTTGTTTTCTTGGTACTGACTTTTGCTTTCATAAAGAAATAGACATTTTTAGTTGCTCATTTTTTGATAGCAAGCAATTCATGTGCCGTAACGTTCCGTAAGACTTGATCAACATCAGCAGCTATTACCAACGGCCTCATTCAGAGCAGCCTCTTTAGCTCAGGGGAAATATATGGCAACGCGGAATAAAATCAACGCACTGTTTCCGGGCGTGTTTTGCTTTGATTTAATGCGCATTACTCCGTCGCAAATAAACTATACACGGCTTATGTTGTGGAATTTATTATCAGTTTACGTAAAATCCACAATGCTTTTTCAATCATAAACCCGATAAAATCAGCATGGCTGATAAAACTACGCATTTAATTTTTTCACGCTTTAGGCAGTTTAAGTCTACCGTTTCCACATTTTCAAACAATCGAATTCAAATCGTCTAAATTGACAGCCCTTGGATTAAGATTTTTTCAGCGTTACACTACGGGCTTGCTCACACGCAGAGACCCATGCAGCCATGTTAAAACAAACGCCTCTTTACGCTCTTCATCTTAAGTTGGGTGCCAAAATGGTGCCTTTTGCCGGGTATCAAATGCCCTTGCAATACAGCAAGGGCATTATCCATGAACATTTGCATTGCCGCAGTCAGGCAAGTTTCTTCGATATTTCCCACATGGGGCAATGCCTGATTCTGGGTGATAACGCTGCCGGCGAGCTCGATCAGTTGACCCCCAGCGACATCACCGGACTTAAAACCGGCGCGCAGAAATATACGGTATTAACCAATAGTGATGGCGGCATTATTGATGACATCATCATTACCCGCATCGGCTCCGGGCTGATGATTATTGTCAACGCCGCCTGCAAAGACAAGGATTTCACCTACCTGAAACACCAGTTATCCGGGCAATGTGAGTTTAAGGAACTGCCCGATCAGGCTTTGCTCGCGTTACAAGGCCCTGCCGCGGCATCCGTTATCGCCAGGTTTTCCGCTCCCGCCGCTGATTTATCATTTATGCAAGCCTGCGAGACCGGGATCAACGGCATATCCTGCACTATCAGCCGCAGCGGATATACCGGCGAAGATGGCTTTGAAATTTCAGTAGCCAACCAATACGCTGAACAGCTTGCCAGCCTGTTGCTCGCTGAAAATGAAGTTGAGGCGGCCGGATTGGGAGCGAGAGATACCTTGCGTCTGGAGGCAGGACTGAGTCTTTATGGGCACGAGCTTAATGAAACCATCACGCCGGTGGAAGCGGGACTGAAATGGATATTTAAAAAGGGCCATAACCAGTTTCCCGGATCAGTCAAAATTCTTGACCAGTTGCATAACGGCAGCGAAAAAATCCGTGCGGGGCTTGTGGTTGAAAGTAAGATACCGGTGCGTGATGGCGCGGAAATTATCGATAACGAAGGCAAAGTTATTGGGTATGTTACCAGCGGGGGTTTTTCCCCCAGCCTTGGCAAACCGGTTGCCATGGCGCAGCTTGACCGTAATTTAGCCAGCTTGGGCAATACCTTGTACGCCATGATACGGGACCGGAAAATTACAGTTACCGTCAGCCAATTACCTTTTATTCCACACCGCTACCATAGAAAAACATCATGACTCAATCTCGCCCTAAGCTGGATCAACTGGAAATGCGCGGTAATTTTATCTACCGTCACATCGGCCCTAATCAGCAGCAAACCCAAGAAATGCTCGCGGAACTGGGACTAAATGAGCTGGAAGACATCATAGAGCAGGCAATTCCCGCCAATATTCTTACTGATGAACCGCTCAAACTGACCGAAACGATCAGTGAACGCGCCGTTATCAAGCACCTGCGCAAAATGCGCGGACGCAATAAAGTGTTCACTTCAATGATAGGCATGGGCTATTACGACACGGTCATGCCGGCGGTGATTAAACGCAATGTCCTGGAAAATCCCGGCTGGTATACCGCCTATACGCCGTACCAGGCCGAAGTCAGCCAGGGCCGGCTGGAAGCATTGTTAAACTATCAGCAAATGATTGTCGACCTAACCGGCATGGAGCTGGCCAATGCCTCATTGCTTGATGAAGGGACTGCTGCGGCGGAGGCGATGACCATGTCGCGGCGTTTGTCCAATAGTTCTTCCAACAGCATTTTTGTTGATCAGGACTGCCACCCGCAAACCATAGCGGTTGTCAAAACCCGCGCCCGCTCACTGGGTTACAAGGTTATCGTCGCCGACCCCTGCCATGACCTGGAGCAACATGATTTTTTTGCCTTGATCGTGCAATATCCCGGTTCCAAAGGCGAAATAAAAGACCTCAGCCAAGTCACCGCTATTGCTCATGAAAAATCCGCGCTAATCACCGTGGCTGCGGACTTATTGAGCCTCGTGTTATTAAAACCGCCCGCTGCATTCGGTGTTGATATTGTCGTGGGCAGTTCCCAGCGCTTTGGCGTGCCCATGGGTTATGGCGGGCCTCATGCGGCATTTTTTGCCACCCGTGATGACTACAAACGCTCTGTTCCCGGCCGCATCATCGGGGTATCCAAGGACAGCCACGGACAGGTTGCCTTGCGTATGGCCTTGCAAACCCGCGAACAGCATATCCGCCGGGATAAAGCCACCAGCAACATTTGCACATCCCAGGTTCTGCTCGCAGTCATATCAGGATTTTATGCGGTTTATCACGGCGCTGAAGGCTTGCGCCTGATTGCAGGCCGCGTGCATCGCTATGCGCAAATTCTGGCGGCTGGAATAAAGCAGTTAGGTCATGAAGTCATCAGCGAATGTTATTTCGACACCCTGGTTATTTATGTTCCCAACCGGGCCAAACGCTTTGCCGCGCACGCCGACGAAGCCAACATCAATCTGCGCATCATTGACGCGGACCACATCGGCATCTCGCTGGATGAAACCACGACACGCAATAACCTACGAGACCTTTGGCAGGTTTTTGCATCCTCTACCGCGGGACTTCCGGATATCAATGCGCTTGATGCCGGACTGACCGAATGTATCCCGGAACACCTATGGCGCAGCGATAAAATCCTGCAACATCCGGTCTTTGAGCGTTATCATTCGGAAACTGAAATGATGCGCTATATGCGCAGGCTCGCCCGGCGCGATATAGCGCTGGATCGTTCCATGATACCGTTGGGCTCATGCACGATGAAGCTTAATTCGGCCACGGAGATGCAAACTATTTCCTATTATGAATTTAACGGCCTGCATCCGTTCGCTCCGCTGTACCAAACCCATGGCTATCAGCAAATGTTTGCGGAACTGGAGGATATGCTGTGCGATCTGACCGGCTTTGACGCCTTTTCCCTGCAACCCAACGCAGGCTCCCAGGGCGAATATACCGGCTTGCTGGTGATCCGCAAATATCATGAAGTTTCTGGCCAGGCGCAGCGCAACATCTGCCTGATACCCGCTTCCGCGCACGGCACCAATCCGGCCAGCGCAACTATGGCCGGCCTTAAAGTGGTCGTGGTCGCCTGCGATGAAAACGGCAATGTCAGCCTGGATGATTTGCGAGTGAAACTGGCGGAATATCAAAATACCCTGGCGGCTTTAATGATTACCTACCCGTCCACGCACGGCGTTTTTGAAGAGGCTTTCAGAGAGATTTGTGATCTTGTTCATCGGCATGGCGGACAGGTTTATCTGGACGGCGCCAACTTTAATGCGCTGGTGGGCCTCAGCCGACCGGGGAAAATAGGCGCCGACGTCGCTCATCTTAATATGCATAAAACCTTTTGCATTCCGCATGGCGGCGGCGGTCCGGGCGTGGGTCCTATTGGCGTGGGCGCGCATCTGGCCCCTTTCCTGCCCGATCATCCGGTTGTTGACGGCGTCAACCCGGCCAAAGGCGAGCATGGCACCATAGGCACAGTATCAGCAGCGCCCTGGGGATCAGCCAGTATCTACACCATTTCCTGGGCGTATATCGCCATGATGGGCGCAGCCGGTTTAAAACGCGCGACCTTGACCGCAATCTTGAACGCCAATTACATTGCCAAACGCCTGACGCCTTATTATCCCATTCTATATAAAGGCAAAAACGGTTGGGTTGCCCATGAATGCATTATCGATTGCCGCGAATTCAAAAAATCCTGCCGCATAAGCGTGGAAGATATTGCCAAGCGCTTGATTGATTACGGATTTCATGCGCCCACCGTATCTTTTCCCGTTGCCGATACTTTGATGATAGAGCCCACGGAAAGCGAGGATAAAGCCGAGATTGATCGTTTTTGTGATGCGTTAATCGCTATACGCCAGGAAATCAAAGCCATTGAAGACGGCGGCGCGGATGCCGGAAACAACGTGCTGCGCAATGCGCCGCATACCCACCGCTTATTGCTGGAAGAGTGGACCCTGCCCTACTCCAGGCAACAAGCCTTTTTTCCCGACAATAACCAGCATGATGATAAATACTGGCCGCCGGTCGGGCGTATCGATAATGTCTTTGGCGACCGGCATGTGGTTTGCACCTGTCCGCCTTTGGCGGATTATGAGTAAACCAATACCAAAAATTGGTGGACAGAAAAGTGTTGCCCACAGGGTTTTACGTATTTGATCGAGTAATTTAGGGGCGGGATTAATCGGTGTAAAAGCCATTGATAAAAATAGTTTTCTAATAAAAATGAAGCGCCCTATCATCATGAAAAATATAAATATGTGTATTTGATATGCAGCTGTTTTTGAGTTTTACCAGGCACCGTTTTGGGTGTCTACTTTATGTTAGGTCACCCACAGGGCAATCGCACTTAAAAACACTTGAAAATAGAATTTAGATGAGGTAATAAGTCTATCATTTTGATTCTAAATGATTGCAAAACCTACACCATCTATAATTCATCACTTTTCGAGTATTAAAGACCCGAGGGTAAACAGACAAAAGAAGCATCAGTTGCAAGATATTTTCTTTATCAGCATCTGCGCTGTGATTTGTGGAGCTGATAACTGGGTTGCTATTGAAGAATTTGGGCGTGCAAAAGAGGAGTGGTTTACTGAAGTGCTTGGTTTAAAGCATGGCATACCCTCGCACGACACCTTTGGTGAAGTTTATGCCGCTATTGATACCGAACACTTTAGCAGCTGTTTTTCTCGCTGGATTGCTGACCTAGCCAAGCTAACCGAAGGCGAAGTGATTGCGATCGATGGCAAGTGCTTAAGGCGCAGCATAGACAAGGCTTCAAAAAAAGCCGCTATCTACATGGTCAGTGCCTGGGCGCAACAGAATAACCTGGTTTTAGGCCAAGTTAAAGTTGACGATAAATCGAATGAAATCACGGCTATTCCCAAGTTACTGTCACGGCTGGATATAGCGGGAGCAGTGATTACTATCGATGCGATGGGTTGCCAAAAGAAAATAGCCGAACAGATTAAACGACAAGGCGGCGATTATGTGTTTAGCCTGAAAGGCAATCAGGGTAATCTGCATGACGATGTTAAAACATTTTTTACTTCGTCTTTATCCCAGCTGGTTACCGCTGTTAGCTATGAAGGTGAGCATGGCCGAATCGAAACACGTTCGATTCGAGCAACCGCCGATATAGCCTGGTTACAAGAGCGGCATAATTGGGACAGTCTGCAAAGCATTATCGCCGTCACTGCCAAAAGAGAAATCGGCGACAAAGTTACTGAGGAAACACGCTATTTTATCAGCAGCCTTAATGCGAATGATCCAAAGCGATTAGAGCGTGTGGTGCGAGCGCATTGGGCAATTGAAAACAATCTTCATTGGGTTCTTGATATTGCCTTTGATGAAGATAGCAATCGAGCTCGCAAGGGGCATAGCGCTGCGAACCTGGCGGTGATACGGCATATCGCTCTGAATCTGATCAAGACTGAAAAAACAGCTAAGGTCGGCGTCAAGATCAAACGATTAAAGGCCGGATGGGACAACGATTATTTACTTCGTGTCATGGGGATAATTTAAGCGCGATTGCCCTGAGGTCACCCAAAGCTGCCATTGTGAATCAGACGAATAGAGAGAAATGAATGAGGGATTATAAAAACAGCCGCCTCCTAGTAATTCTGATCCTCTTGCTGGTCGGATTTGAGTCGTTAGCCCAGCAATCAGCAGTGCCCACCGGCCCCGAGTGGCTAGGTCAGATAGACATCTACGCAAAGGTGATTGGTGGCGTTCTAACCGCGCTTGGTGCGTTGTTCGGCCTTCCGGCTGCGTTCTTGCATTTTCGGAAGACGCGAGCTGAGATCAGGAAGCTTGAACTGGAGGCCGAGGCCCTCGCGCAAGAAACAACTGGGGCTCAAGTATCGGAGTACGGACATCGAATCGCCATTGATGGGTCACACAATAGTGTCACGATTCTCGCCGATCCCCGTTTTCTCGGACCGCTCCTTTTGTTGCTTGACTTCATTATTGCTTGGGTAGTTTTAACGTTGGCTGGATACGCGCTTGGAACGTTCCTTCCCGGCGCTTTGCGAACACTCATTCTAGGAGGCATTGCAGCCTTTCTTCTGGTTCCAATTTTTCATGAGGCCCGCAGAGTGAAGAGTGTTCTGGTACCTCCTGAGGCGAATGGCAATGAGCCGACCTAACTCGGCGCTCAACCGGAGCGCGGTTATAATATGGTTTTATTTTTCAGCTAACCGGGCCGCGCCCGGTTAGCTCTACGTTGGGCATAAAAAAGGATACTGATGCGCGGTCTTGTTGATATTTACTCAGACAAAGTAGCAGAGCATTTTCGGGCACAACTAACCACACTCGGGATGCTCCAGCGCTTAGGAACAACGGCTGAGGAATGGTTTCGCGTTGAGTTTCTCTCGGTATTTGATGCGCTCGGCGATATCAATATCAATGCTACAAATCATCGTGTTGGGCATAACAGAAGTCGTCCTGATTTTTCACTTAGTATTGAGGGGCGAAGTCTGCTAATTGAGTTAAAAGTGTTACCACAAGACACAAACTATCCCTATGGTTGGCAACGCTTCCAAGCTGGCGCAAATAACAAGAAGGATTTCGAAAATCTCGTTAGCGGTAAACGGCATGGCATCATTTACATTTACTGGCCTACGCCAAATGATTGGCAACAGTGTCGCCAAAATATTGAAAGCAACTATTCAGTTGAGTGTGTACGAGAAGACACAATCCCATCATGTACAACGTATGCGACTATCATCTCGTATTGGGTTGCAGCGAACCATCATGCCCAACAAGCCGCTCCAGGCGACGCCAAAAAGCGGCGTGCCTGAGATTTACGTTAGACTATCTATTACGATCATGGATAAAAACGGATTTGATTCATTAAGCCAAAGCTTAAAAAGATTCGAAAAGGAATTGTCTTTGGCTACCTATGACATGGCAAAACCAGAGCATATTTGTACTTTGTCTCAGGCTTGTAACGCTATTGAGTTAGCTAGTAGTATCTGCTACTTACGTCATTTTAAATCAAAGTCAGCCATTCCAGTTTTGCTAAGAAGTTTGATGGAAGTTGCAATGCGTGCTGCATATATCGCCAAAAATCCATCCTTGCATACATCATCTCTTGAACTCACTGATAACAGAGAGCGGCTAAAATTACTCAAAAAATCAAATCCCTCATCAGAACTCATCCAATTTCTCGAATCAAGAAATTCACTCCTCGAAAGAGGCGGGGCAAAGCAGCATAACTTTAAATCAATACTCAGCATCGTCGCGAAGCAGTCTGAATTTGATTGGTATAATGTTTACTGCACGTTGTCAAATTTTACCCATTCTGGATTAACTGCTTTATCAATTCAACATCTGCAAAACCATCCACAAGGTGTTCAAGTGCTGCTTTACAACGAACCCGAACAAGATTTAATAAACAATTATTTACTTTCCGCCAATCAGTTTCTGTCAATATGCGTTAATTCCACTTTGGAGGTAATTGGGGGTGCAAACAAAAAAGCCTAACAAGTCAGTCAAAGGGACGCGCCGCCCGTTGGCGGTTTTGAAGTTTTGGTTTATATCAAGGTTCGGTGGCTTCGCTAAAGCTTAGCCATGTAAGCCGGAATAAGCCTGTACGAGCGGGAACGAGAACTGACGTTTCCGGCAAATTGTTAAGGCTTGCCGGAAACGACCACCCTTTTATCACCCCTACGTTTTTAAACCGGTGCTTGAACCATGATTCCGGTTCAAATAAACCACTATGATCGTTTTTAATACCATTGCATTACCAGCGGATTTACATCGAAGACCGGATTTTCCTGTCACGCAGCCACTATGCCTCGCCCGGAATTGCCGGAAATTTATTTGGCAGCTTTCTTGCTCGCAATACAGGCATAGCCTAGCAGCCATTGCTGATCGAACCGGATTTAACATCCGTTTTTTATAGACCAATTTCTGCAGAGGCTATTAACGGGCCAAATGAAAGACGAGTTTTATAAATCAATGCATTAGTAATACCGGGTGGCATTGGTTCATGTCAAACAGGCGCGCTATTTATCGGATTATTACTTAGGAACCATCTGTCAATTGACATAAATTATTTAGCGAGGAAAATCAATGAAAAACCGCATTCCGCTTTTATTCATTCAATTAATAGCGATGTCTATCATGCTTTATTCGTCTCTGTCTTACGCTGATGCTGACGATTGGGGAGATTGGGATGATCAAGGCTATTATGTTCAGCCGCAAATCAATTACTACGCTCCGCCACAAGTCTACTACCCGCAACCGCAAATCAATTATTATCCGCCGCAACCCCAATATTATGGCTATAATCAGGGTTCCCAACAGGGCTTGGCCGGCGGCGTCATAGGCAGCGTTATGGGCTACGAATTGGGCGCAGGCAATCCAATTGCAGCGGGTATTGGCGCGGCTGCCGGTTCATTTGCCGGTAACGGCTATGGTAATCGGCCCTACTATGGTTATGGCGGCAACGGTTATGGCTATTCCGGCTACCGGAATTATTATCGCGGCCGCGGTGGTGACCGCGATTGATCATTGCGGGGCCGGCAATGCCTGATAAACAGCATGGGAAATTTTCCGGTTTTTCCCGGAAATATTTTCCATGCGACTGTTTTTGGATTAACTGCTTTTGTTACCTTCAGCAGCCAATTTTGAGAACAGGCTATCGAACCAGGTAGTTGGAATTTCGTCCAGGCCGCGCCGGATCCAGTTATTCCACCAGATTGAGATTTCCCTGAAATCCTCTTCCATAAACCGGCATTGCGTCATCCGGTAGGAATCTTTTTGGTAGACAACAATATCTAGCGGAAAACCGACATCGGTAGCGCTGGTCCGGGTGGCGTCAAATGCCAGATATCCAACCTTGAGCGCTTGAAGCAAGGAATCGGTATGGCTCAATCCCCTATCCAGCACCGGTTTGCCATAACCGGATTCGCCGATTATATAATAAGGTGAAGAAGGCGTTGATTCGATCCAGTTGCCTTCCGGATAAATCATGTACAATTTGTGTTCCTTGTCGTTCTCCAATTGTCCTCCCACTACGGCATGGAGATTCATCCAGATATTGGCATTCCGGAGCGCCTCCCCATCCTCAGCCGCCACGCGCCGCACCTGAATGGCAAACGCATTGACCGCTTTATACAGCTTATCGTACTTGTTCTCCTGTTCTTCCAGAACTTCCTCAAAATAGGTGACAGCCTTATCCCTGACCGAACGTAACCCCGATGTCATAAGAAAAAGACTATGCTGGTTTTGCTCGTGAATGGTGAGCTTGCGGGCGGTAATAAACTCGGTCCCTGACGTGATCCGTGTATCCGCGATCGCCAAGAGTCCGGAGTCCAGTTTTATGCCAAGGCAGAAAGTCATGGGCGGTTCAGCATTGTGAGTAAAGCCTGTTAGAGCGGGGTACGAATTTTCCAGCCAAAGCCGTTAAGTTAAACCAGTCATACCAAAGCGGCATAGGGTATTTTGCCTATTGAATGATCTACTGCTTATGCATATCTTTCATGTTATGCATCGCGCCGTGATCATGTCCTGATATGGCATCCGGGCCGTGATCGGCTAACTGGGCGTCGAACCAGCGATGAATAGCATCAATCAACTCCAACTTGTTCGAAGAGTAAGTAATTTCGGCGCCATTTTCAAGCTCTTTATAATCAACGTGAAGTTGTCCGGGCTCGGCCTTGCGCAATTCCGCCAGTCCCGGCATGTCCTGACCATGGATTTTAGCTGGGTTGGAGAAGTCTCCATGACTGAATTCCTGTGAAATCTTGCTGAGGTGTTGCCGGATCAATTCGACTTGTTGAGTATTGGATGGGTTTCTGGCGATAACCTGTTGCACCCCTCCCGTCTTGGTTTTGGTGAAAATATGCTGGGTTTGTTTAAGATCGAACGGCATGATGTGCATGCCGTGTTCGGTAATCTCTTGCAAACGCTCCGGACTCGCTACTTGAGCTAAAGCCGATGGAGAGAGCGTCAGTACAAGCAAGGTAGCGGCAATGAGGGAAACTGGTTGTTTGGCAAGCGACATGAACTTTCTCCAGTATAAGGATTGGCAGGAGGCTATCGAACAGTAGATAGTCAAATCGTAACCAATTGTTCAATCAATTACCAGCAAGAATTGCAAGTAAGCTGGCTGGATGCTATTTGATAAACAACATTTCCTGATAGGTTGGATAAGGCCAGAGTTCGTCCGCGACTTCGCCTTCGAGCGCATCCGCATAGTGGCGAACCTCATCCATGAGAGGACGGATGGTTTTTGCACAAAATTGCATGTGCTCCTCGGGCGTTGAAAAATCATGCCGCCTAATAGCTTCATCGAGTTTACCGGCAGTTTCCATCATGGACGTCAGCAACGCGGCTATCTTGACTAAACGTTCATTATCCAGTTCGATGCCGTTGCTTTTAAGGCTGTTTATGGTAGAGGAAAGATCAGACAAGTATTTGACAGCAGCCGGATAAATACCGGTTTTTGCCATGCCAACCACCAGCTTGGCCTCCACTTCAATAGCGAGTATGTATTGCTCGGCATAGATTTCAAAGCGGCTGGCGAGTTCAACCGGCGATAATACTCCAAGCTTGTCAAAGAGTTCTTCGACGTGCGTTTCTTTTAATACCGGCAAGGCATCGGCGGCGGTTCTAAGATTGGCTAAACCGCGTTCTTCAACCGCCATTTTGTGCCACTTGGCGGAATAGCCATTGCCGCTGAAAACGACTGCGCCATGTTTATCGGTTATCTCCTTTAAGGTTTTGAGTATTGCAGCATCGAGATTAGCGCCTTCCGCCAATTTGCTTTCCAGCGTATCGGCGACCCAGTTGAGCGAATCCGCCAGCATCGTATTCATCGTTACCAGCGGGCCGGCCACCGATTGTCCTGAACCGACCGCGCGGAATTCAAACCGGTTGCCGGTAAATGCAAAAGGCGAGGTACGGTTTCTGTCACCGGCGTCTTTACTAAAAATCGGCAAAGTATTGATGCCCAGATTCATAACGCCGGCGTTTAGCGAGCCTGTTATTTCGCCGTTACTGATCTGCTCGAAAACATTATCGAGTTGCGAGCCCAGATAAACCGACATGATGGCTGGTGGCGCTTCATTGGCGCCCAAGCGGTGATCATTGCTCGCCGTTGCTATGGCAGCGCGCAGTAAAGGGCCATACAGGTGAACGCCGCGGATAACCGCGCCGCAGAACAGCAGAAATTGGCTATTCGAATGCGGTGTATGACCCGGATCGAGCAAATTGCCTTGCGTTGAATTACCGACTGACCAGTTGACATGCTTGCCTGATCCGTTAATTCCTTTAAATGGCTTTTCATGAAGAAGGCAGACCAGCCCGTGTTTTTTGGCGGTATTTTTCAAGACTGTCATCAGCAACTGCTGATGATCTGTCGCAACGTTAGCGGATTCAAAAAAGGGGGCGATCTCGAATTGTCCGGGCGCTACTTCGTTGTGTCTCGTCTTGGCCGGGATGCCCAATCGGTACAACTGTTCTTCAACATCCTGCATATACACCTGGATGCGTTCGGGTATCGCACCAAAATAATGATCATCGAATTGCTGGCCTTTGGCCGCGGATGCGCCAAACAGCGTTCTGCCTGCCAGCAGCAAGTCCGGACGATGGTTAACAAAATTGGCGTCGACCAGGAAATATTCCTGTTCAGCGCCGCAACTGGAATTAACCGGGGCAATATCGGTATGCCCGAGAAGTGACAAGACTCTTCCGGCAGCTTTGTTCATCGCGGCATTAGCGCGCAGCAACGGTGTTTTCTTATCCAGCGCCTCGCCCGTCCAGGACACAAAAACTGTGGGAATGCAAAGCGTTGCGCCGTTATCGGTGGTCATGATAAAGGCGGGACTGGTGACATCCCACGCAGTATAGCCGCGCGCCTCGAAAGTGGAACGTATGCCGCCATTCGGGAAGGACGAGCCATCCGGCTCGCCCTGCACCAGCACCTTGCCGCTGAATTCAGAGATAACGGAGCCGTCACTCTGTACCGAGATAAATCCATCGTGTTTCTCTGCGGTAGCATTGGTTAAAGGATAAAATACATGGGCATAATAAAGAGCCCCCTTGGATAGCGCCCAATCTTTCATCGCCAATGCCACCACATCGGCGATAGAAACATCAAGCTCTTCACCCGCTTCAATGGTTTTTTTCACCGATTTAAAAACTTCTTTAGGCAGGCTTTCCTTCATCTTGCTTAGCGTAAACACATCGCTCGCCCATAGACTGGTCAGCGATTCCGGTGTTTTGACGGGCATGGGTTGACGATTGGTAATATTTTGTACGGCTTGAACGCGGGCGGTATTTCCAGTCATTTTTTTTCCTACTTAATTTTAGTCACTTATTCAATCAGTTGAGTAAAGATCATTGAACAAAAATTCTGCAACAATTACAGTTAACAGGCATAAGCTGACACATAAAAAAACCTCCCAATGTACGTTACAAAGGGAGGAGATAAACCAAGCAGGAACATGAGGGATTCCGCTTGTGGGTACAGAACACAGTTGAAGGCAGGTAAAATGTTTAGCCGGGACGTCTTACTATATTGCTGAAAATAGCGGCCCCTGCAAATAGTACGGTTGAAATTATGAATTCACCGGAAATAAAGCCCCATGTTCCAGTGATGAACAAAAGTCCAATCAAGATATCTTTAAATATACTCATCGTTTCACCCCACATAAATAAGGCCGTAAACAGAATAATGAACATAGAGCCAAATAAATTTATAATTTTAATCTAGCATAAGTTACGCCAAGATTTCACTACCCAGAAATATTTTATATTTATTATATATAACAATATGTTATAAATTTTAAACGGTATAATTAATTTTAAATTCATCAATCCAATATTAAACAATTCCGATTTTTACGCTTAACTACCGTGCAATTGCATTAACTTTTGCACCATAAAGCACCGTTAACATTCACTAATGCCGGATAGGGTAGATTGGTTGATTGTGACGCAAAGTTTTTCAACGTCAGCGGCTCTACACGGATTGACAACAACGGCTTCCCTTAAGTCGTCGTGGATAAAAGCGGCGCAAACTATGCAGCTATTGAAAATTTCAATATGCTGCTGATGCTGGCAGGGCTGATTTGTTTTTAGAAATTTTTCAGATCAAGTTTTTGAACCACCAAACCGATCTTGAATTTTAAAGCCTTTCATTCAGCGCGAGCGACTATTGTGAGCATTGAAACAGCAGCGGACAAAATTCAAAAAAGACAACTGTCAGAAAACAATATTCCTGCTTACAAACAACTTAAGACACTAGCAGGATACTTGCGTTCACAGTTCAATGCAGCTTGGTCTTTGTAAATATTTGCGACAGAAACTATTCAATAAAACTCAATGAATCGGCTTCAATTTAATGCTTAATTCGCATTTTAGTATTCATAGCATCGTAAACTTTAAGGCTTCCAGTATTACATTTTCATCCGCGCCTGATTTACTGACATTTTCACTAATAAATCTGCGCCAGCCTCTAGCCCCCGGTTCACCATGAAAAAGACCTAAAATATGCCGGGATACACTGTTTAAGCGGACTTCTGTTTTAAGCTGTTGCTGAATATAAGGGATTAATTCCGCCACTATCTGATGACGAGAAAGAGGATTGCTAAGCGAGCCAAAAAAACGCCTGTCAACATCCGCTAATATATAAGGATTATGATAAGCCTCTCTTCCGATCATGACGCCATCAACTTTTTTGAGCATTTCTTCAGCCTGATCCAGCGAAGTAATGCCGCCATTCACAATAATTTTCAGCTGCGGAAAATCCTTTTTCAGTTGATAAACCAGGTCATAGCGCAACGGCGGGATTTCCCGGTTTTGCTTTGGCGATAAGCCGCTTAACCAGGCTTTTCTGGCATGAACGATAAATGTTTCGCAACCGGCATTGGCAATCGTAGCAATAAAATGCGCCAGTTCCTGATAAGAATCACGTTCGTCAATACCAATTCTTGATTTAATGGTGACCGGGATAGCAACCGCGCGGGACATCGCCTCAAAACATTCGGCAACCAGTTCCGGTTCAGCCATCAAGCAGGCGCCGAACCGGCCATTTTGTACCCGGTCACTCGGGCAGCCGACATTCAAGTTCACTTCATCATAACCATAATCTTCAGCCATCCTCGCACAGATAGCCAAGTCCTTTGGATTACTGCCTCCCAATTGAAAGGCAAGCGGATTTTCAGCGGCATTAAATTGCAAAAACCGATGGCGATCACCGTGAATTAACGCTCCTGTCGTAACCATCTCCGTATACAACAAGGCCTGTTGTGAAATAAGCCTATGAAAAAAACGGCAATGTCTATCAGTCCAGTCGAGCATTGGGGCAACGCAAAACCGATGAGCCTTGAATTTACTGGGCAAAAGCGCGTATCCATTGGGTTCTAACAATTTTAACATTGATTATTTTTGTACATTTTTAGGTTATTTTTAGACATTTTACAATATTAGATGCACAATAAATGCACAAAAATTAAAATTTGTGCATTTTTATGGCTACGATCACTCAATACAAAAAAAAGTCAGGCAAGATATCCTACAGGGTACTAATCAGAATTGCTAAAAACGGCAACATTGTTCACATGGAATCAGAGACGTTTGACTCCAAGTCTTTGGCCAAAGTGTGGGCGACAAAACGAGAAGCTGAGCTATCTGCACAAAAAGTATTTAAGCCAAAAGAAAAGCCGCTTAAAATTTCTAAGGTGATCCAAGATTACATTTCGCAATTTGGTCATAACTATGGACGCTCAAAGAACTACGACTTAGCTCGAATATTGAATTATTCCCTTGCTGAGCTTGATATATCAGAGCTAACTGCACAAATCCTGATCGCCCATTGCATTGAGCGTAACAAGGAAGCCAAGCCACAGACCGTTAAAAACGATGTAATTTGGCTTAAAACAGCTATTAGAACCATGCGCTCTGTCAATGGCTTTACTTTTGATCTTGCTGTGTTTGATGATGCTTACGAAACATTATGGCGTGAAAAATTGATTGGAAAATCTGTCGAAAGAGAACGGCGTCCTACACAAATAGAATTAAGAGAATTATCACGTTATTTTGCTAGGCGTAAGCGATCAATTCCTATGCTGCAGATAATGTGGTTTGCAATTTATTCTGCTCGAAGACTATCTGAAATAACGCGTTTAGAGTGGGCGGATAATGATACAAAGAAGACCACTGGCTTGGTACGCGACGCTAAACATCCTCGGCTTAAGGCTGGCAACCATAAGCGTTTCAAGTATCCACGATCAGCATGGAAAATCGTACAGAGACAACACGTCAAGAGTGAATTTATTTTTCCTTACAATCCAAAAACGATTGGGGCGAACTTCGATAGAGCGTGCAAGATGTTAGGTATTGTTGATTTACATTTTCATGACTTGCGTCATGAAGCAACGAGCCGTCTTTTCGAACAAGAAATTGTCGATGAAAATGGCCGGCGCAAATTGAGCATACCTGAGGTGCAGCAAGTAACTCTTCATGAGTCATGGAAAACACTTCAGC
Source organism: Methylobacter sp. KS41 (assembly GCA_002862125.1). GTDB lineage: Bacteria > Pseudomonadota > Gammaproteobacteria > Methylococcales > Methylomonadaceae > Methylobacter_C. Next base: position 489,853 of record PHSP01000001.1, read on the forward strand.
GTTATGTCAATTTAAATCCAGGCGATGTGGATATTTAATAATTCGGATAATTCGCAATCGCCAAGCTGATAAAAATACTGATCAGCACTGCAATTGTCGGTATGATTGACAAAGGTATGGGAATTGGACAAATCAGCCATAAAAGCAACATGCAACTCATCGCCAGTAACATGTGAGCAGAAGTATTGTAAATCGGAGGGATCGGCGGACTGAAGGTGTCTAATTTTAATCTTCGCTCCAATACACCGACTAACAAGCCCATCACCATTGGCAATACCAACCAGATTCCCCACTTCGTCAAGATCACTACACGCAGTGCGGTACTGTAAGCTTGCAATTTTACTGAGGCTGCCCAATCACCCGGAATATCCGCTATCGCTTCTCCGATATGATCACCACTATTTCGGAATTTATTGGAATCGTCATGCCGATCTCTAAATTCATTAGCGAAGGCCGCAACAGCCGTTAGATTTTTTTTATATAAAGCGATTAAATCCAGATTGATCTGTTCTTTACCGCCCAATATGGTGATGGCTCCATTATAATCCTGCCTGATGTACCCTGATATGGTTTTAGGGCTTAAGATCGTCGGCAGCGCCAGTGGCGTAAAAAATAGAATCATCAGCCAAATCAGGAAATGTTTCCCCATTCAATTTAGTCCAATAGCCCGACTAATTTCAGTTCGGTCATGGTAAACACTTTCGATGCGCACAGAAGTTGGCTCTGCGGACTGGCGAAAGCATCATGCGGTTTATTAACCCATGTCAGTTCTTCGCTGACCGACGATTTCATGATGTCATCCAGGTATCCCTGAATACTGGGATCGTAAACCGTCCAGAGTCCGCTCCGCTTGATCATAAGCGTCAACCCAAGGCACTGAACCAATTCCTCGGAAACTCGACGGATAAATATTTTTTGTTCTGCCAGGTCGTTGCTGTCGGTTTGGATTGATTTTTCAGCTTCTCGAAGGCCAGCATCGAGACAATTAACCAGTAAACTTTCGCCTGATTTCCTGTGATCTGGCCAGTACAGCGTCAGTAAAGAAGTTAATCGTTGCGATGATTCGCGAAGGTTAGGCCATCGAGCAAATAATTCCTGTGAACATGCGTAGCGTTTTGTTGCTCTACAGGCCTTTTTCATTTCAATTGACGCTGACTGCAGCGGTTTAACCAAAGGTTTTTTCACAAAAAGTAAAGCAGCTTGTTGTTGGTCTGACATATGTTCAATCCTAATGCGTAATAATTGGCAGTCGTCCCTTAATGACCCTGCCACCGGCTATTGATGCGATGTAATGAAAATTGGGCAAGTGTCCTAGCAAGTGTTGAGGAAACAGATCATGCTCTCCGAATGTTAAGGATTGCCCGCTATTGCCCGAGTAATTGATAATGTTCTCGGATGAATTCACCGCATTAGAGATGCTTTGTTGAACAGTCTTGATCCAGGTTTGCCCAAAGGTCTCAACCACAAACTTTTGGGTATCTCCATCCTTAATGCGCAAGGTGATTAAATTGTTGCAGTTGCCAACGACTTGTCGTGCGCGTGCCTCGTCGCCTAGCCTGGCCACAATATCGGGTAAGGTTTGCGTCGCCATGACCACTTGGAAGCCAGCGCCTCGGCCTTTATTGAGAATCTGGATAAACGGCAAATTGACGACCTCTGCCGCTTCATCGACGAACATTGAGATACGTCCCGGTTTATTGCCGCTGTTGTAAATCATCCCCGCCACGGAAGCGAAATCCGCCAGTACAATAGAGCCAATCGCCGAAGAAACGATTGAATCCGACAAGGAGTCCAGGCCGACATACAGCACATGCTTGCCGGCAATGATATTGGAGGTGTCAAGGATAGGCCTTTTGTCGTTTTCATCCTCTTCGTCTGGAGACAATAGATCCCCTAACTCACCTGATGTCAGCATGTTCAATACCGGTATCAAGGATGCGATCATCTTTGAGAAGTGCATGCGGTTGTGTTCTACCAGAGACAGCAAGCCATCAATGCCTTCCGAACCCTTCGGCCCATTGCTCCAGGTTGTCCGATACCATTCGATAATGGCCAACCAATCCGGATTGGTTATGGTTTCCATTTTTTTTGCCTTCCCTGCTTTTGCCTTGACAAAGAATGGTTCAGCACTGATTTTCCAGTCAGGATCGACACGATTGGCGTGACATTCAATGGCGTCCACCAAAAGCGACTCAGCGCCGCCTTCAATGAAGTAGCGCAACTGTTTAATTGACGGCCGTTTTCCCTTTTCAAGAAGCCCTTGTGCCACCAGATTGAGCGCTCGAAACGCAAAGGCCGTAAACGCATCAGAGCCGCCTGTTTGAGACGGGAGCAATGCCGCTATGCGTGAGGCGATTTCAGTAGTCCGGGTGAAATTCCGCATCGGATCCAAGCGGATTGATGACCTTGGAAACGCCGGGTGAAAAAACAGGAATGATCTATCCCGCCCGGCTCGCTTGCATTCGAGTTCCATGCGATCCCGCAATTCCTTGTCACCTTTGGGGTCAATCATGATCACCGTATCCCCGCGGTGGATTGCCTGGGTAACCATCACTTCGTAAGCCCGCGTTTTTCCAGCCCCCGTTGTGCCAAACATGATGGTGTGCCCTTCCAGGGATTTAAGTGGAATCAAAACCTCATTTTCCTTGCCCATGTTCAGGCCATGAATCCATGGGCTGCCAGGGTGCTCTTGGTCATGGCTCATTTTGACACCAGACAACATGTAATCGACCGCACGCTGGGTATGGATAGGCGTCCAGTCAAATCCCCACCCGAACCACATTCTTTCGGGCTTGATCAGTTTTAAAAGCTTGTCGACATCCAGAAAGGTCAGCATTTCGCCGAGTTTGCCACGCCCTATCAAATCAAGACCTTTTGCCGCTGACTGAAGCGTCATGAATCCAAAGCATACCCAAGGAATTAACATTGAGTTTCCACCCGGCAGCACAATGTAACCGGCAAATGTAGTGGCCGTAGCAACAAACCAGGCACCTGCGATATACAACTCATACGGCTTTCTAATATATGGATCGTAATTATTATTTGCCATTCAACAAATCCGCCTTTACCAGAAAGTAACGAGATTTCGGTTTTTCAGTGCTGTCCAGCCCAGTTTCATAACCATCAATCAATACCAGCAAACCCGCTGCTTTCAATACGGACACGCAATCCCTTAGCTCCAGTTTGGTATCTTTTAACCCTATTCCAGTCACTTTCGTTATGCCGCCAGGCCTTGATTCAAGGAATTCCGCTGGCAATCTTTTTAATCTGTTCAGAATCATCAGCGATCTGCCTGACTGATCGTTATTATCTGTTTTCACTTTACCGAACAAGCCTTCAAGTTCTGTTGTTTTCGCGTTAATTGCTTCCTGGTGTTTAAGCGACTCGGATTGCGTTGATTTTGATGATCCGATCAATTCGCCCAGTAAGTCTTCACTGGGATTTGAATCGCTTGTCTGTTTCTTTGCTGATTCTTGAGAATTTGTTTGGGCTACTGACGATTGATTACTCAGGCCATCGCCTAATTTTATTTTCAGGGTAGGTTCAGGCGTCTCTTGCTTTGGCTTCTTGGCTATTTTGTCTGGTTTCCCATTAGCCTTCCCCGGCGTTGTATCTTTCTGAGCATTGGGTGTTACTGCTGATTTCTTAGGCGATGTCTCGGTATCTTTCAGGGTGATAGTGGGCGCTGGTTCCGGTGGAGATTTATGTTTTGCTTCTACGGTACTATCGACCAAAATATGGGCTTTGGCATTGTCGCTCGCCGGATTGAAATCCTGGTATCCTGCACTTCCTGAGGGGTTGTAATCGGCTGCATAATCATCGTCATACAGGTTGACTGATGAAACAGGTTCGCCTCTGAAAAGCGCTTCAATTTCGGGGTCTTCTTCGAGTAGTGCATTCAGCGCTTCTTTCTGCTCGACAACAGGTGCCTCGGGTTTTCCGAGCAGAATATTGATATCAGGCTCAACTTCGATTTTCTGTGCTTGCGCAATGGATTCCGGGATCACGTTCGAGTTTGAACCCTCTTCTTGATCATCAACATACTCTTCGAAACCGATTTCGACGCCTTTCTTCGACGGTTCAACGATTTGGTGGCTGGATGCTATTTCTTGGGCAAGGGCATTTTCATCTGATTCCGACTTGGCGACTTTCGCTTCTTCATCCTCGTCTTCTTCCTCTGGACTTAATCGAAGATTACCGTCGATCGGCTTATGTTGATTTTTGGCAAACAGCGTTTCATAACGAGCAAACTTAAGTGCCTCGACGTGCTTTTTTTCCGCACTCTCAGCGACTGGTATCCCAATATCGAACAAGTATCCACCGAGTCGGCTCTTTTCAATAATGCCGGCGTCAAGCATGATTTCAGCTAGAATCTCATGGGTATTGGGTAGAAATGGGCACTCCGCCGCCTTGAGTTGGTGTTGCATATCGCTGGCAGCCAATGGCCAAACCAGAAAAACGCCATCCTGTCCATGCCATATACGGCCGTTCTCATCGTTTGGAACCCAGCGCTTCTTTTCCACCAAATGCCGCATGGCGTCAATTAGCCAAGGCTCAAGGTGCATGCCTGTTAAAGGTTTTCCATATCTGTCTTTATCACTCCATACCTCGCGCTGCTGAATTTTGTATGAAACCTTATCGACGATGTTGGACAGCACATTTCTATGGTCTTTTTTGTCAATCAATGCGGAAGCGAGGGTATTAAAAATTGCCCTCTCGCCTTTATCCAGAATATCTGCTTGTTCTTTGATCGCATTACTGGCCAAGACATACATCACCCCGCGTTCTTCTGCTGCTCTCCAACGAATGTGGTAACGTTTTATATTTTTTGCCTGCAGCCAGTGATAAAGCGTTTCCATGCTTGGATTCCACTCAATACCGATCCCGTCCGCGTAGACCGATATTCTTGAAATAGCTGCAATGGCATCACAGTACAAACCAGCCAAAAACGCCGCGTGCGCCCAAAGTGATTCTTCCTCTTTGCGTATTTCCGGTGTTGCTCTGGTCAATATCCGCCGCTCTGCGTAGCGAATTGAGAACAATGCCGTCTCCAGGCCAAAAGCAAACATGCCACCCGGCAATTTAAAATGATCCTTATCAGATGCCGGCAACAAATGCGTCATTGCGGCAAGGTGCCGGATGGGTGACATGATTTTGGTTTCTACTTCCGCTTTGTTATGCGCCCCGGACAATCCTCTGGCCAATATGATTTGCTGGATCGACTCTTCGTTTTTATTGATCAATAACTCGACAGAAACGACAGGGATGCCCTCTGGAAACCCTGGCAATCTGTGGAAACGCTCATCAAAAATATGTTCATTTCTTGCATCAACATCATCTTTCTCTAGCTTCAGCTTGTTTTGCGGCTGCTGTTCGTTTTTCCCAAAGAATTTTGAAGCAATTTTTTTGATCATGGCTTACCCACGCTGCTTCATGTACTGATCAATCAGTGATTGAATGTGATGACGCATATGAACTGGATTGATAATGTTATCGAAGATAATGTCGACCTCGCCGTTGGTGCCGGCTGAATCAAGATGTATCGTGCCTATACCTAGCAATCTGTCTAAAATGCTTTGTTTTACTCCGACCGTCTTGATGTCGCCAAAACGGATTTGCACCTGATCAAGAGCAATAATCCCTTTTTTCAAAATGACACCGTCGCTGTCAAAGCAAAGTTTTTTTGCGAAATAGCTGTAGATGAAGCGCAAACTCCAAAGAAGAAGTATAAATCCCCCTAATCTCAGTACTTCACCCCAACCGGGCACACTAAACCAATCTGGAATTTCATGGATGCTCACCAAGGCAAAAGCCCATCCCATAAACTTGTATGGACTGATTGTCAGCAAGCTCCCCATCACAAATTCTGAATAATGCTGAATAAACCCCCTGAATGACTGACGATATTCCCTGTCTTCTTCAAAGGATTCCACCTTTTTGATTTCTTGGCTAAGTCGGTTTTCCTGGCACCGTCTTGCAGTAAATCCAAGATGGTTATCTGGCATCACTGTGTATTTATCTCCGGTTTCCCTGTTCAGCAAATCACAAATATCCATTGCATCGTCGAAGCTGGCAAATGAATTCAATCGTAAGTTAATTGGAGTTTCTGTTTCCATAAATTAAAACTGCCTTTTGTTTGAGTTGTTGGTAGTCATGTCCGGTGTGGCCCAATCCGAGACAGGAATGTGTTCCTATTTTGTTGCTGTGCGGTTATTTGGCAGCCTGACCATAGTGAATCGTGAACGCGTTTCGCCTTTATTACTCATCTGTACGCCAATGACATGAAAGGGTTTTATGTATTGCAGGACTTTTGACTCGATTTTCATCTTGCGCACCAGGTTATCCCAGTACATTTGGTCGACCCCTAGTACGACCTTAGTGGCGACATTGGAAAAGAAGTCCTCTGAAAAGTGTGTCGGAGATTGGCTGGCACACACTAGGCCAAGGCCAAACTTTCTACCCTCTTTAGCGATGGTATTGAGGATGTTGTTCTGATCGTCTCTGAAAAATAAGTGCGCCTCGTCAATGATCATAATGTCGCGTAGCAATCCCTCCTGCTCCCTTCGGACAGGGCCTTTTTCCATTGCCGCAGAAAACAGTTCCTGCAGTCTGAATTCGACGAACATGCGCTTTTCGTCTTCACGCAATGCGGTAATGTCGTAATGCCAAACCGGATTAGCATGATCAAAAGGCGGTAGTTGGTTTTTAAAAATGCCGCTTTGCTTAAGATTGTCAAAGCGATCCACAATCGACTTCAAAACTTCTTTTGATTCGTATTTGATAAAGTCATCGAGTTCTTTACCTGTTTCAAGATTCTCGATGTATTCCTTGTAGGAACATAACGCTTTGGCTCGCAGGTCGAGTGCCTTTTCGGTTAAATCTTCATCCGGCTTCGCCCCTGGATGGGAAAGTTGTTTCGATATTTTGTAAAGCTTAGTGGTGACCTTATTCAGTTCCTCCAATGCCCGCCCTGATTTTGTGTCGCTGCCAATGATGAGTTGTTTCAGTTTTCCGAACGAGTATCTGTAGGCATCATCCATCGTTGGGTAGCGCTTTTGGTATCTTCTCGTAACCCCATCGTTCAACACCCATGTTTTGTAGTTGTCGGCAAAGAATCCGTTCGCTGCGTATAGGTCGGTAATCAAATGCCTCATAACCGCCTCTTGCCTTGAACCTATTGGTCGGCAGCCGTTAATCGTGGCGATAAAATCCTGTACGCGCTTCCTGACGCCGCCGAAATGTGGATCGGCGCTAACAACAAATGGATTTAAACCGTATTCAGTTGATTCTGAGAATCTGACCGATGAGGCGCCTTTAAGATCAATATCGCCATGCACATCTATGATATGAATCCGTGGCGCTGGCGAGAATTGATACATTTGCTGTATCGCTCGCCTCAGGAATGTGGTTTTACCCATACCGGTTTTGCCCATGATAAGCATGTGGGCGTTAACCAGTTCATCAAAGTCGCAATGAACTGGCGATGTTTGATTTTTTGATAACAGATAGTCGTCTTGACCAAGAACAATCTTCATTTTTTAAACATTTTAAAAACAATGAAGTTGCTATTTTAGAAGGGTGATTTTCTTTACGTCGGGGTGAAAGACGCGCAAAAACAGCCTCTTTTGAATTGTTATCGCATGCTCAGTCCGCAATCAATAACCTTGCTAGTTTCCGTGGGTCTGAAATGTTTGTAATCATAAAACCGCCGATTTACCTCATCATCCATTAATATGGCTGTGCAGTCGTTGATTCCGTCCATTCCTGTTAATTGCGTAATTTTCACCTTAAATTCAGCCAGCCGTTCGATACTATATGCCTTTGCAACATAAGGATGCAGTGGGTTCAAATAGAATTTTGCATCGATTCTTTCGTCCTTCAACCAGCGGGCCAGTTTTCGTAAGTCCTCGAATCGACTTTCAATCCATGGCGGTGCTTTAGCAGGTTTGGCATTGAGAGGAAACTGTTTGCGAATGAAAGCGCCGTGATCTTTCTCTATCTCCTGATCATAGCGTTCAAGGTAATATCTTCCTGTTCCCTCGATGTCGTACCTGACGGACGGATTACCACTCATTGCAGTTACCAACCGGCTAAACCCATCCGAAAGACTTGACACAAACAAGTAATCGAAAACAACCCGCTGTCGGCTTTGTTCGCTAGCTTCGGGATGTAATTGATATGCGGGCCCATAGGATTTAATATCGGTAAAAGCGATGGGCTCAAAACCGTACAAGACGATTTTAATTGTGACCCCATCACGTTTTAACCCACGCAACGTTGCCAGAATTTCATCGGGCTTGGCCGCTAAAAAAGCCAGATTGTAAAAATGCCGATCATGAAAATACTGATTCACGAGGCTGGGTTCAACAAGACCCATGATCGATGAGCCAACGATATAGGAGTCAGGTGCGGTACTCTTTGTTTTTACTGAAACCCTGGGTGATTCATCGTTTATTTGGCCAACTATCGCTTTCGAAGAATTTGGTGAGGCTTTTTTTGCCTCATTCAGCAAATACTCAACCTTCAGATAACGCTCATTGGTTGTGGACGAAGTGTATCGATCTCCGATCGCGAAATGTGTTTTGAAAATCTGGTAAGGATTCACCACTACATTCCAAACCGGCAATGACCACGCGGCAATCCCACCGGCCACTAATGCGGCTTTCCAAAACGAATCAAAACTGCCAATAGATAAAGCTTTCATGAGATCCTGACATCCAGATGCTGGTGAAAAATAGTGATGTGAAGTACGCTAAGTTTTTAAAGTTTGGCTCAAGCAGTTGCGCTTCTTTCTGAGCATTGACGTATGCCATGCAGATCGATAGCAAAATACTGCCCTGTACGAATTCCATGCCGGTGATTATGTTCGTTTGGATGCAAGACTGACAAATTCCGGCGGCAACGTTGGGTACCGCAAATCCATTGACTCCAATCATCCCTTTCCAGATGGAAATAGCTTGGCCGACAGATTCGGCGCGGAATACGACCCATGCCGCTGTCACGGACAGGAATGTAATTGTGATGGCTACGGGCTCGTACATTCGAATGTCGGCTTTCGTCCAGACTCTGTGAACACCGATAAAGATCCCATGCAAAATACCCCAAAGCACAAATGTCCATGCGGCACCGTGCCAAAAACCGCCTACGATCATAGTGGCTGCTGCCGCCAGTAATCCCTTGGCAAAACCATTGCGATTACCTCCCAAAGGGATATACACATAGTCTCGAAGGAATCTGGAGAGCGACATGTGCCAACGTTTCCAGAAATCGGCAATATTGACCGCCTGGTAAGGGGAGTTGAAGTTCTGTGGCAGGATAATGCCGAACATCAGGCCGATTCCAATCGCCATATCCGAATAACCCGAGAAATCGAAATAAATTTGTAGGCCGTAGCCTACTGCGGCTACCCATGATTCGAAAAACTGCAGCACAGTATCTGCGGCAAATAACGGGGCTACATGCTCGGCGATTCTGTCGGCAATCACACTTTTCTTAAATAGCCCCGCTGCGAACAAGAACAGTCCTTGCGAAAATTGCCTAGCATCAAAAGCAATACGGCCGCGCAACTGGGGCATCACATCCGAGTAATGCAGGATCGGGCCGGCAATGAGGTGCGGGTAAAAAGATATGGAAAAGGAGAAGCGGCCTAGATTGAAATCGTTGACATAGCCTTTGTAGCAGTCGACCAGGTACGCAATAACCTGGAAGGTGAAAAACGAGATACCCAATGGCAAAACCAGTTGCAGCAGTGAATACTGCGAACCGATAACAGCATTCCAGTTTTCAATGAAGAAATTGGCGTATTTGAAATAACCGAGCAGCCCAACGTTGTATATAAGACCTGCGATAAGCAGCGCCTTAGACTTTGTTTCCGATATCTTCTGTCCCAAATAAAAATTGCCGATGGCGTTTCCGATCAAGAGTGGCACGTATCGAGTGTCCCACCAGCCATAAAAGTAAATCGAACAAATGACCACCAGCCACTGGGCGTCGTGCTCACGTTTCATTTTTTGCAAGACCCACCATGCTGCAATTGAGAACGGTAGGAAAAAGTAGATAAATTCTGGTGAGTTGAATAGCATGGTTTTCGCGATTGTCCGGCGCAGGGTTATTGGTATCGGCCATCCTAATCGGTAGGAAAAATTTCTGTCGGTGTGAAAGAGGGGCTAAAAGCGACTCTTTTGATGCCACTGGTGGCAAATGGGTGAGAGATTGATCGACTGGGCAATCCAAGTAGAATGCTACTGGATTTCATATTTTTGCGGAGCTTTTCGAACTTGGCTTGGATTAGATTTTAATCGAACCAATATCCCAATACTGGAGTACTGTGACAGGTTTGTTGGTGGTTCCTTTGATTTAGATTCGATTCGGTTCACTCGTTTGATGATTTTGCAATTGAACCAACTATTCATGCCGACGGCCTTTCAATTGTTGCCGATAACTGAGCGAAAGACTGTGAAGGGGGTATTCTGGTTCAATGCTACCGCTAAAAATTATACGAACCAGAAACCAGCCACCTGTTTCAGCACCAAAGCGGCCACTGGCAATTAACTTACCCACCGGCAACAGTCGGCCAATTTCTGACGTACAGGAAGCATAGGTATATGGCAGGTTTAAGTCGTAAAGCGGCCATTCAGAGGCCGACCATGATCCGCCCCTTGTCCCCAAAGCGGTCACTCAGGATGAAGTAGTTCCACCAAGAGAAACGACTCGCTTGGCATTAAACTGTTCCGATTTTCTGTCCCCGCCTCTGAATTGGGGCTCAACTCGCCGCCATAATTGTTCTTGAATGCGTTGTTTAAACCGATTATTGCATATAGATACAGAAGCTAATGAAGTTACATAGCATCCACCTGCATATGATGGCTCGCTCTTTGTACATTCGTTTTCATGTCGCTTTGTTAGCTTCGAAATCTATAACACCCAGGCTTTATAGGTTGCCTCTCTGATTTCGCTAATCACCAGGTTCGGAGGGAGGGACGGTGAAAGCCATTCCCTAACCCTATACAGTGGCTGCTATAGATAGATAGATAACTATTCATAGCGGCCTTCAAGAGACCGTCATTAATTTCTGGCTTACGTCCGATTAGACCTTGAAAACAGTCATTCAAAACGTAAAGAAAGGTTATGGAATGGGCATTGGAAAAAAAGAAAAGCCCAAACCATTTTTAAAATATGAGCTACCATACGCAAAGCCCTCTTGAACACAATTAAGCTTCGGAACTATCATTGAGCTTAATCCAAAATCAATCACAACAAAAAAAGTACAAAAAGCGTGGCCATCTTGTTTACATTGTGAACCCTGAGCGATGTCTGTAGGCTGATTGCAAAGAACTTCGACTCATCATCTAGTACGGGTTGAAGCGGTCAGATACTCACAAATAAACCAGACTGAAAATGTAGATGTTTTCAAGTCTTATGGTTTATTTTCGTGGGTTTCTACAGGTATTTACATTCATATCAATCTTTTCGAACTTATGCTTTTCGAAGACGTGTCTTTTTTAAGGTTTCTGTCTCTCGTTAAATGCTCAACAAATCAATTGATCGTCTGATAACATTTAATGAATTGACACAACTAAGGTCTAAATTAACAATGGGAAGCTATTCCTTTAAACCGAAAACACTGTAGAAAAAAAATATTAATGAAGGAAAAAAGGCAATTATAAACCCCAAAATTAGTGCGAATTGGTATCTGTATTTATACACAAATAGTAATGTTTGACGGATTGCTTCTGTTAGGCATTCGTACTGATTTATTTTTTCCAAAATCTGTTCCTCCTTTTATTAGGACTGTATCAAATTAGGGCCGTTAGCTACCACTATTTACAAGCTCACTTAGGTGATTTGATACGGTTAAAATGCCTGAAATACTTTTCCTGTTCGGTTTAGGCTTGGCTTACTTTATTAAAAATCAATAGCCAGACCAAATACCTTTGGTTCCAACTAGTATAAATGTAATGAATTGAACCAATAAAAAAAGTAGTCCAAGCGCCAACAAGATTTTTTTCACATCATTCATTATGTTCCACCTCAGATACAGACATCCTGTCTCGCCGTAAATTACCTTATTTAGAGTAAGAAGTTGAGAAAAGCCTAGTCAGTCAATCAGATCAAAATATTTGGTATTTATACTGCTTTCCATAGCCTTATCATATAGCTATAAGATTGACACATAATTATTTTTTTGGCTTTAGGAAGGTAAGCTAATGAGCGCAAGCCTTTTATTGATGTGTCTGAATTAATATTATAAGAAGTCAGGCGCATTTGTAAAAGACTAATTACCTATGAAAACATAGGGTTTACCTATGGATTAAAACTGTAAGTAAGTTCTTAATTTCAGTATTTTTCTCATTCTTCGGATAATAAATCGCATATATCTGGCGGCTGATTTCCGGATTGCTCAAATAACGGCAACGCACATCATCGGCGTTTGCAGGCAGGCTGTACTCCGGCATCAACGCAACCCCCATGCCAGCGCGCACCAAGTTGACAATCCAATCCTCGCTATTGCTACGGTAAGCGGCGTAGAGGTTGACTTCCTGGTCCTGGCAGATTGCCCGCAGAGTATCCCTAAGTTCGCAGTTCAACCGATCCAAATAAGGCTCGGACTGGATTTCCTTGAGGTCGATTTTGCCCAAGTGATTAAAGCGGTGCTTGTTGTTAAACGCAACTACGTACTTTTCGGTATACAGCAAGGTGGATTGATAGGGCGAAAAGTTTCAATGAAGGATCTATTAACTGCAATGGGCCTCGAAAAAATCACTTTTTTTTGCGGAGTATGGCAGCAAGCGCGAGCTCTAATTACACGTACTTAGGAACGAGCACGAAATAACTTGAGCAACTTATAAAATTACCGCTTCAGGCATGGCGACATAATTCCATTGCCTCAGATGTTTATCGAATACAATTCGCATTGATTCTTTAAAGCCCTTCACAACTTTTCTGCCCGTTTCATAGACCTTGTTAAAAATACAGGCAAAGACTTTTAATCCCGCTTTTGTTGTTGTCTTTTCTATTAACTCTTTCATAAATACATGGCTGATTAAAATCATGCCGGATAATTCGCGAGTCATATGAGGAAATACCCGGTGCTCAATGGGATTCCATTTAGACGTGTACGGCGGATAATGCGCTATCCGTATTTCAATGCCAATTTCTTCCGCTAATGCCTGCAAATCCTGTTTGAAAATAAAGTGTCTGGATGAGTTACTGCCACCGCCATCCATCAGCAATAAGATGGATGTTGCCAGCGGATAGTAAAGGCTTCCATAGGTGTACCACCAGTGACGAATCGAATCACAGGAAAACTCGCTGGTGTCACGGCTTGTCCCAATGTTGACGTAGGCTTCGTTGCGCTCAGTGTCATATAGCGTATGAGGCACGGCAACGCCCTCGGCTAATGACGGGAAGTCATGATCATAAACTTCAACTGTTTTAGTGGTATAGACCTTGCCATCGCGAAACAGATTACCTATCAGCTCCTTTTTCTTGGTATCCACGCTGATGACTGGATTTCCCATTGCCTTATATAAAGCTCTCAATTCAGCGATACGCTCAAATTGGGCATTACGATTGACATGCCCGCCAGCCGCCTTCTTTTTCAAGGCCTTACGCTTCACATAAGCATTCTTTTTTAATAGTTTTCTGACAATATTGCGGCTGACTTTGAAACTCTCTTCAGCCAATAGAGAACCAATTTTGGCACACGTCAAATTAGTCCATTTTTTCGTTTCATCCGTCGGGTCGCCTGCCGTATGCTCTTTTAAAATAGACAAAAACACGTCATTTATATCCGTTTGTTTTTTAATGGCTTGTTTTCGACCACCGCCCGCTTTTCTATCCCGTTTTTTGGGGATAGTTACCTTCTCTTTCAGTTCATTTATCCCGCGCCGAATTGTGTTGTGAGAACAGGAAAACAGCTGAGCAATATAGCTGATGCCGCCATAAGGAAATTTTAATGCTTCAACCCCAGCATACAAACGCTTATCTTTTTCGGATAGACGGTCGAACACTTCTTGCATTTGTTTTTCAATTTCTCTTGAGTAAGCAGGCTGCATTATAAGTTTTGGGGCAATGTTTTAGCTCTTTAACTTTACCGCATTGCAACGACTACTTGCTCAAGTTATTTCGTGCTCGTTCCTTAGTCACTTTTATGATTCCAAAATACTGATTAAGCAATCCAAGCGGACATCTAAGCCAATCTCAGCGAAAGATCGGTGTATTAAATCTGTTGCAGATGTCTTTTTCTAAGTTAGAAAAACCCATGCTCCATAATAATAAAACAACAGGTCTGTTACACCCTCATTTAATAAATAGTCTTAGCCTATATAAACATAGATAAACAGTATTTTACAAACCGGCATTCCCCCTATAGTATTTCTACAACAGGTACAAAAATGTTATTAAATATAAGAGGTAGATTAATTTTTCTACCGTTGCATTTAACGACAGCTCGTCATCATATATAGTCTATATCTATTAGACTATAGGCAAGCAGTATCTAAGAAGCCAGAATGACTAAATTTATGTTGTTTCATCCGTTATATCGCCACTGCGAATTAGCAGCATTAACTAAGTCTGGTTGAAGAGGATTGTTAGTCAGTGAAAAATTTTGAGAGGCTAAAAAAATGAGCAAAGAAACGAAATGGGCCATCTGCAGTACCTGCGATATCAATTGCGGAGTTCTTGTCACCGTTGAAGACGGTCTGGTGAAATCGATCAAAAAAAATCCGGATCACCCCCTCACGCCGAATTCGATCTGCGTCAAGGGGGCCAACGCAAATAAGTACATTACCCACCCCGACCGATTAACGCATGCGCTGAAAAGAGTTGGTGAGCGCGGCTCGGGTCAGTGGGAAAAAATTAGCACGAAGCAAGCTTTAGATGAGATTGCCGATAAGATGAAGCAGTTGATAGCCGAAGACGGGCCGGAAACAATCGGCAGCACCTATGGCTGGAGCTCTAACGCCGGTGCGGCCTCACGAAGATTTATGAACCTACTGGGGAGTCCGAACTGGACTTGGACGGGATACGTGTGTTTAGCCAATTCCACGGTGCCCAGTAAAGTGACATACGGTTTGATGCAGTTTCCAGACTTTGAGAATACCAAATGCATCGTGCTTTTAGGCCACGCTCCGGGCCCGCAGAGATGGGTGGCTGAGTACCTGTGGATTAAGGGTGCCCTGGATAGGGGCGCAAAGCTGATCGTCACAGATCCACGCCGTAATAGCTACAGTGATCAAGCGGACATCTTTCTGCAGGTTAAGCCCGCTACGGATAGTGCCTATTTACTGGCCTGGATTAATGTGATCATCGAAGAAGAACTCTATGACAAAGAATTTGTAGAAAAATGGACAGTTGGTTTTGAACAACTCGCTGAACGAGTGAAGGAATACACTCCGGAGTGGGCGTCAGAAATCACCGGGGCGCCGGCGGATAAGATTCGAGAGTCTGCCCGCATGTATGCCACTACGGGTCCGGCGGTGATCCCCTGGGGAGCAGTACCGGATCACCATGCCAATAGCACGCAGACCTTACGGGCCTTAACCATATTGAGGGCCATCACCGGCAACCTCGATGTACCCGGCGGCGAATTGTTGATGGGGTACCATCCGGAAATTTCATCGGATGATGAATTCGAACTCAATGAGAAGCTATCGCCCGAACAACGCAAGAAACAACTCGGTAGAGATCGGTTTAAGCTCTTGAGCTGGGAAACACTCGAAAAGACCGCTCCAGCAATGGAAAAGGTCTGGGGCAAGAAAAACTCAAACCAGATATCCGGCGGCGCGATGGCGCATCCTGCGAGCATGTGGGAGGCGATGAAAACAGGCAAGCCTTACCGCTTGAGGGCACTTATATCGCAATGCAATAACACTTTAATCAGTTATCCCAACACCACTCACGTTTATGAAGGGTTGATGAACCTGGATTTGTTAGTTGTCATGGACCTTATTAAGTCGCCCACGGCTCAAATCGCAGATTATATTCTGCCGGCTACCCATTGGCTTGAAAGGCCGAACCTGTTTAATTACTGGGATTGGATTCCAGTCTATCAGGGCGGACAACAATCGGTCCAGGCACCGGAAGAATGTCTGCATGACTGGATGTTATGGCGTGAGCTTGGCGTCCGTCTGGGACAAGAGAAGTATTGGCCAGCAAGCATGGAAGAGAGCTACGATGAACGGTTAAAGCCTGCGGGTTTAACATGGGAAAAATTATCAACCCAGGATCGGGCTTCCGCGCCTGAAATGACTTTCAAGAAGTACGAACAAACTGGCTTTGGCACACCTAGCGGGAAAGTTGAACTCTATTCAAGCATTTTCGAAGAGCTAGGCTATGATCCGTTGCCAAGCTGGATTGAACCACCAGAAAGCTACGCGAGGAAGCCGGAGTTAGCCAAGGAGTATCCGTTGACCTTTTTCACCGGGATGCGTGAAAATTATTGGTTTCACAGTTTTGGCCTCGGCCGTTCCACAGAAGTGCTGCGCAGCCGTGAGCCGGATCCTCGCATGCAAATCCATCCGGATACGGCCTACGATTTAGACCTGTCGGATGGAGATTGGGCATGGGTGGAAAATACCACCGGAAAGAAAATCAAACTCAGGTCGTGGCTCTGTAACGATACCCAACCTAGTGTAATCAGGGTTCCTCATGGTTGGTGGTATCCAGAAACAACTGGAAGTGAAGAACCTGGGGCGGCGTTATCGAGCCTTTGGAAATCCGCGGATTCCGTACTCACTCAAGACTCCGACGAATACTGCGATAAGGAACAAGGCAACTTCCAACTCAGAGGGCTGGCTTGCAAGGTCTATAAAGTGGAGGATGGAACAGAAGGAACAAGCTATTCGGTGGCTTAAACCTTTGTAGCACGCACATGGCAATAGGGCTTAATAGTAGTTTGAAATAGCGCTTAGATCAGGTAAGGAGTCTTTCATTTGGATTTAAAATCGATAGACTCCTTACCACAACCATTCTAAATCGTTTTTCCTGTCTTGAAGAGCATCGAGTCGATAAGCTGTAAAAGCGTCAACTCTTTCAAAGTTTGCGCGGAATGATTGCTCGTCCTTAATCGTAAACATAAACATGAGCTCGTGCGTGGAAGTTCGTTCAGTAATTGATTCGACTACAGCCGGATAAATCAGCCTTTTCGGCTGCTTATAAAATACGGTCACGGAAAATGTGTGTAAAACCCAAAGAGCCAGAATCCTAATGAAAAGAAATACAGCATATGCCAATGATTTTTTGATCTTTATTAAAATAGAAAATCAGTAAAAACGTTTTGTATAGTTAGCGCTCTTTAAACAACATTAACTTCGAGCTTGCAGACCTAAGTACGATTATAAGGTTCATGGCCGATAGGCTTTTGCCGGAAACAGCAAAGCCTCCCGTACTTGGAAAGGAGTAACATGAGTATGAATTATTTACATACAACACACCCAAAAAACTCAACAGCTTCCCATCTGATTGATCCCCAGGGGCGCCATTTAAATTATCTGCGGCTTGCCGTTACCGACCGTTGCAATTTCCGTTGTACTTATTGTATGCCAAAGGAGGGTATTGATCTTAAAGCGCGTGATGATATTATGCGTTTTCAGGAAATGGAACACCTGCTTAGACTATTTCTGGATTTAGGTGTAACCAAAGTGCGCATTACCGGTGGTGAGCCTTTTGTGCGTAAAGGTCTGCCTGATTTTTTAATCAGAATAAATCAATATGAAAAACTGGAAACAATCAATTTAACAACGAATGCCTATTTTTTAGAAGATACTATTCCATTGTTTCAAAAAATAAAATCAGGCAGTATTAACATCAGTCTTGATTCGTTAAAGCGAGACGTTTTTTATAAAATTACCCGGCGTGATGATTTTGAACGGGTGTGGAATAGCATTGATAAAATGCTGCTAACGGATCTGAACGTTAAATTGAATATGGTGGTTCTCAAAGGCGTCAATGACAATGAAATTGTTGACTTTGCTATGTTGGCCAAAAACAATAAAGTTGAAGTCCGCTTTATTGAACAAATGCCTTTTAACGGCGGGCACTTTTCAAACGATACAATTTCTGCAGAAGAAATCATCAAAACTTTGCAGAATTCTTTTCCTGAAATGATCGAACATCTTAAAATGAGTTCAACTGCCCGGATTTTTGAAATCCCCGGATTTAGGGGAAAAGTCGGCATCATCGCCGGTCATTCCAGAACATTCTGTTCAACATGCAGCCGTTTAAGGCTCACTCCCGACGGTACATTCAAAACCTGTCTCTATGATCATGGCGCCGTAAATTTAAAAGACATGCTGCGCTCAGGAAAAAATGATCAGGAAATAAAAACGGCAATTAGAGATGCCGTGGCCAAAAGGGCAAAAGATGGATTTGAATCGGAACAGCGTACGCAGCAAATAATTCATTTTTCAAAAAATCATCTTTCAATGGCACAGATAGGTGGATGATGGAAAAACTTAAAAATAGATTTTTATTTTCGGAATGGTCTGGCTCCATTGGTGACTTGAGAACACTATTACCGCTGGCAGTTGCGCTTGCTGTTGGTTTCATTTCTTTTGCCACACGAAACCTGACGATCGCACTGGTAGCCGGATTGATATTAGAGTAATAGCTATAAATTTTATTTAAACAGACAAACATAAACCGTTTCCATAAAAACGTAAGGAAAAACTATGCAGGTTAATGTGATTTTTTTTGGTGTTCTGAGTGATGTGGTGGGGAAGAACATGTTGACGATTCAAGACACAGACAATATGACTGACTTGAAAAGCAAATTAATCACAAATTATCCGGATTTAAAAGACTATACGTATAGAATGGCTGTAAATCAGCAAATGGTTGAAGACAATTACCTTCTTTTTGATAACGATTCGGTCGCAGTTTTGCCCCCCTTTGCTGGGGGCTGATTTTTTAAAGGCAGCCATGAACCTAAATAAAGAGGAAATTCAGTATTATCACCGCCATTTGATTTTACCCCATATTGGCAAAACAGGACAACAGGCTTTAAAAAAAGCAAAAGTACTGGTTATCGGTGCAGGTGGATTGGGCTGCCCTATTTTAATGTATCTATCCGGAGCCGGTGTCGGCAGGATTGGTATTGTGGATCCCGATAAAGTTGCGGTTTCTAATTTGCATCGCCAGGTGTTGTATGGCTTTTCACAGGTTGGAGAATTCAAAGCCGAAGCCGCGGTAAATCGTTTAAAGGATCTCAATCCCAATATTGTTTTAAAGGCATACACTCAAAGATTGTCTCCGGAAAATGCTGTCGATTTGATTTCCCAATATGATGTCATTGTTGATGCTACAGACAACTTTCCAACCCGTTATTTGATTAACGATTTTTGTGTTTACCTGGATAAACCTTTTGTTTCAGGATCAATAGACCGCTTTCAGGGACAATTGAGTGTATTAAATTTTACAGATAATCAAGGCAATAAATGCCCAACTTATCGCTGCCTGTTTCCCAACCCCCCGGCACCCGAAACAGCACCGGATTGTTCGCAAAATGGTGTCATTGGCGTTCTTCCGGGAATTATCGGTAATTTGCAGGCAAACGAAGTTATAAAAATGATCTGCGGAGTAGGCGAAGTTTTATCAGGGAAAGTTTTGATGTTCGATGCATTGAGCAATCAAACGATGCTGTTTTCCATTCAACGAAACGAACAGGCTGTGCAGCAGGCTTTGCAAAATGCCACGGATTTTGAGTCATTTGATTATGAAAGTTTTTGCAGTTCAAGTCAGCAAAAAATAAATGAAATCAGTGCTGTTGATCTGCACAAAAAATTACAAAACAACGAAAAAATACAATTGATTGATGTTCGTTCGATACCCGAATTCCAAGAGGAATTGCCGAATGCTGTTCGCATCCCGCTAAATATTTTGCAGGCTAATATTCATAACATATCGAAAAACGATAGCCAGGTTGTTTTTTATTGTGACCACGGAATCAATAGCGTCCGGGCAATTAGAATGCTGCCAAATCATCATAAACTTAAAAATGTATTTAATCTTACAGGCGGTTTGGCAGTGTGGTTGAAAGAGGAAAAAAGTAGAACCATGAACGCTAAAAATTATTTTATCCAGGGAGCTATCGATCCGGTTTTTATCGGTGAGCAGATAGCAAAACATAGCTCTAAACATGACATAGGCGCCCATTCTATTTTTCTCGGTCAGGTACGTGCTGATGAAAAAGTGGGCAAACAGGTGGCCGGAATTGAATACTCGGCTTATGAAGACATGGCCAACCAAGCGTTTTCAAAAATTCGTGAAGAAGCTTTTGAACAATGGCCGTTAAATTGCCTGCACATATATCATAGTACCGGATTGGTAAAAACCGGAGAACTCTCTCTTTTTGTTTTTTGCTCTTCCGGGCATCGTAAAGA
Organism: Methylobacter sp. KS41; assembly: GCA_002862125.1. Taxonomy (GTDB): domain Bacteria; phylum Pseudomonadota; class Gammaproteobacteria; order Methylococcales; family Methylomonadaceae; genus Methylobacter_C. The sequence goes on from PHSP01000001.1 coordinate 510,237, forward strand.
AAGTATTAAAGCGATGGAACAGATTGTTGAAGGTATTAAACACAAAGTTCCCATCTGGAAAAAAGAAATCATGGAAGATAAATCTATGCACTGGGTTCAGGAATAGCTTGTAAGAACATTTTTATCGGAAAATGCAAGGTCAGTTGAAAATGTAATTTTTCTGTTAATTTATTCAATTAAATGCAAAAACAAAATAAATTTTTTAAAAATACAAAATGATCGATATTAGTCCAAAATTCAGCACATTAAGATATGCGAAAGCCGAAGGAATTTTAACGGCTAATTCGGAAACAATAAAACGGGTGGCTGAAAAAACTGTTCCCAAAGGAGATGTTTTACAGGTTGCACGGGCAGCAGGCATAACCGCTGCGAAAAATGCTGCTGCCTGGATCGTCTTTTGTCATACTCTTCCTTTGGATTGGGTGGGTATAAGTTTTGATATCGGCAAAGACACCATAAAAATTTCAGCGGAAGTAAAAGCAATCTGGAAAACCGGTGTTGAAATGGAAGCTATGGCTGCAGTTACGGGCGCGCTGTTAAACGTCTATGATATGCTTAAACCGTTAGATGAAAACATCTCTTTTTCCGATGTAAAACTGGTTAAGAAAAAGGGAGGCAAAAGCAGTTTTAAAGAATATTTTGCCGAACCATTAAAATCGGCTGTTCTTGTTATTTCTGATTCAACATATGCCGGAAACCGCGAAGATACATCCGGAAAAATCATCAAACTATTTTTGGAAGATAAAGATCTCTCGGTTCCGGTCTATGAAATTTTACCCGATGATTCAGACCAAATATCAAATCGCTTGCGGCAACTAGTAGATGAAAATTTTGATCTGGTTATTACAACCGGTGGAACGGGTTTTGGCCCTAGAGACATAACTCCGGAAGCAACGGCCAAAGTCATCGAAAAAGAAGCACCCGGTCTGGCTGAGACTATACGCCGCCATGGTAAAGAACGCACACCTTATGCAATGTTGTCACGCGAATTGGCTGGCATCTGCGACAAAACATTAATCATTAATTTACCAGGAAGTTCCAAAGGTGCGCAGGAAAGTATGGAAGCACTTTTCCCTGGACTTTTGCATGCTTTCCCTATGCTGTGGGGTGGCGGACATGATGAAGAAAAACGCTGGGTAAAAAAGTGATATCCATAAATCAAGCTATTGAAATAATGAAGGAAAATATACCTGATAGAAAAGCAGGCGTTATTTCAACATCTGATTCTCTTGGCTATGTTCTTGCCGAAAAGACGCTAGCAACAATCTCTTCTCCCCGTTATACAAACAGTGCTGTGGATGGCTTTGCTGTCTCCTGGGAGGATGTCGAAAAACCGTCGTGCTACCTATTGCCAGAGAAAGCAGCGCAGGTTTTCCGGTTGGAGAAAAAAATAGTGCCCCATTCTGCTTACCGAATCAGCAATGGTGCGATTGTTCCTGAAGAGCTGGATTCGGTTGTGCCTAAGGAATATAAAACTTAGTTTCCGAATGAGATCAACTGCATTCGCAGTGGCTTCGGCGGTATAACTAAATTGTCGAGTTTTTGTGCCTTTTGGGCACATCAATTGAATTGATATAACAAGAACCTGCTTTGAAAAAAATTACGTTAAACAGGGGTGACGGTTAGCTCCATCAGCAACTATGCAACTGGCAATATTTACCGGCCATATAAACTTAGCCCCCTCAAGCGGTGATGGCTGAAATTGATTGCTAATGGTTGCACTGGTGGAGCTAACCGTCCATCCTGTTTGTTGAAATAAATGCTATTAAATGAAGTAAGCAGCTTACAGACCTTCATCATCAATAATATCAGTACATTTGATGCGCGTGTACTGGGTTTTGGCGCTTGTTGCCCAGGCGTTTTCTTACCTCCAAAAGGAGTTCGTTAATTTCGACTCTTTCGCTAAGTAGCGAAAAGGTGATGAGGGTCTTTTTAACACATGCGTCAATAATAAAATGCAGAAAATTAATCAGTAGTAGGACAACACACTTGTATTGCGATTTAAAAGAAACACAAACTATTAACAATAACCCACGTAAGCAGAGTGTTGAAGTTTTGGATGGACGTTGGCTTTATCAACGCTATCGAGTTCATCTTATCTATTCTTTTCAGGCTATGGTAGTAACTTTAGCAAAAGGTAATATGATAAGTCATATCAGCAATATGGAACAAATCAGAAGTGTATCGGCAACAGTGAGTGATCATGATAGTTTCGGAGTGTTATGCCTAATAATATAGATAGCGGAAGACTTCATCTAAGCAAATCAAGTTGCGGTGACGAGCATGATCCAACAGCAATAACTGTTGATGTTGCACAGCAATTTATTATAGATTGCATAAAACCATTGGCTTTTACGAAGCAAGAACGGTTGTCTTTGCGACAATCCATTGATCGTGTGTTGGCTGAAGATATTATTGCTGAAATGAATGTTCCTCCTTATGATAATTCGGCGATGGATGGGTTTGCCTTGTGTGCCGATGATATACCTCGGAATGGGACTGTCACATTAAAGGTAGTTGGGAATAGTTTTGCCGGTCATCCATTTCTTGGGAGATGCACAAGTGGCGAGTGTGTCCGCATAATGACAGGAGCAGTGATTCCTGCCGGTTGCAATACGGTGATCCCGCAGGAGCATGTCGAAATGCTCGGCGCAGCAAGTATTAGAATTGATGGCCGTACTAGGCTAGTAGAAAATATTCGATTCGTTGGTGAGGATATTCGATTAGGACAAACAGTGTTGACATGTGGTCGACGGTTAACGGCGGCAGATTTAGGGGTGTTGTCTTCCTTAGGCATCAATAATGTTGCTGTAATGCCGCGCTTGCGGATAGCCTTTTTTTCCACAGGTGATGAATTGCAGCCAATAGGAGAAGCCTTACAGCTTGGACAGATATACGATAGTAATCGAAATGTCCTGTTTGGGATGTTGAGCCGCTTGCATTGCAATATAACTGATTTAGGCGTGGTTGGTGACGACCAAATACAACTACACAATACATTGCAAGTAGCTGCGAAAAACCATGATGTCATTATTAGTAGCGGCGGAGTTTCGGTCGGAGAGGCAGATTATATACGTCAAGTGTTGAACGAATTAGGCGAAATTGTTTTTTGGAAGGTGGCAATGAAGCCAGGACGACCATTAACCTTTGGCTGTCTAGAACAAGCATTGTTTTTTGGTTTGCCAGGTAACCCAGTGGCGATGATGGTAAGTTTTAACCAGTTTGTGCATCCGGCACTACAGCATTTAAGTGGCGAAATCGTTCGTCCGCCTTTAATTTTACAAGCGATGAACAGTTTGCTTTTAACAAAACGAGCGGGAAGAGTAGAGTATCAGCGCGGCATTTTGAGCCAGGCGTCTGATGGCGGGTTGACAGTATGCAAGACCGGTGAGCAAGGTTCTGGTATTTTACTTTCCATGTCGCAAGCCAACTGCTTCATAATCTTGGCAGCTGATCAAACCCGAGTGGAAGCTGGTGAAAAGGTTATCGTGCAACCTTTTGGTAACTGGTTATAAAGTTTGAGTAAAAAAACTGAGTTAAGTAATTACGAACCGATTAATTAAACAAAATTCTGACATGCTTCGTCCTTAACAAATACCGATGGGACATTTTTAGCGCTCAACTGGTTCGCAACAGTTAACAAAGATTGTTGAATCCGCCCCTTAGATCCCTCCGCCTACATAAATAACGACTAGCCCTTCGTTACACTCACCGCTTTCTAACTGTGCTCTTCTCGTTCGAATATCAAAAAGATGCTCTATCCCCGATAAGTGCGATTCAACCCTGAATCACGCTTATCGGGTTATTCCTGTCTCAAGTTACGATCCTCAGCGCGGTAGAAAGGGATAACGGAAGCGTTCCCTGCCAATTACTGAACTGCGAAGCACAACTATGAAGCAAGCGATTTTTCCAAGTTTGCCGCCCAACCGGAATAGCCGATTGTAGGCAAAACTGAAGCCCCGGTTTGATGCGCGGTTTCCGGATCGACATCGACACCAACCCCATTGACGAATCGGTTCATAAAATTGACCACGCAGCAGATGCACACCACATCAAAAAAGGCTTGTTCATTCCATCCCTCAGCATAAATTGCATCGACATCTGCTTTGGTGACTTGCGTAGGCGTTAGTGTAAGTTTTTTGGCGTAGATCAATATCGGCTGTAGTTTTTTATCGACTTTAGGCGAATCAAGGTTAATCTTCATGTCACCGAATATCGATTCATCAATTCCGTAAGCGGTGGCTGCAGGCACATGAGAATGAAAACAAAAACTGCAGGAATTTAAGCCGGATATATAAGTGAAAATGAGTTCACGCTCGCCGTCCGTCAAAGGCGATTCTTCTCGCATGATGTCGTCGATGAGGTGCAAAATCATAATACCCCTTTTAGGATATTTTTGAAAAACGTCTGGTAGATTAGTCGTGCCTGGACTAGAAAGTAAAAAAGACATGTTGTTCTCCTTGGTAAAGTTGAAATTGAATTAAAAAATTAGTTAGTTTTAAGCTAAAAATCACCTCCCTAATTCGATTGAAAATTATGTACTGATTGGTACATAAATAATAAAAAAATATGGCCGGGATCATTAAAATAATGATTATTGGTTTGGAAAAACAATCGACAACGCGATAGCCCCTACTTGTTCAAGATTTTCCCGGCAAGGCTTGGCAACTCCCAGCACCTGGATTCCATAAAAAGCAGCGGTTAAGTAGGAGGACAATACCTGTAGATCGCGGCCTTTAGATATTTCACCTGTGGCTTGCGCTTTTGACAGGATTTCGAGAATAACATTTTCTAATTGTGATATCCCCATATTGACGATTTCCGCAACTTGGGGGTCTTGACCTCGAAACTCCAACACTGCTTTACCTAGCATGCAGGTTTTTTGTTCGTTAATGGTTCGCTCAATCAATTGGTCGAATAACTTCCTTAATGATTCGTAGGCAAAATTTGCTTCTGGCAAGGCCTTTAAATGTTTGAACAACATGCCAGTGTCGCGGAAATGCCTAAGCGCTTGCAGGTAGAGTTCGTGTTTACTGCCAAAAGCCGCATAAAAGCTGCCCTTGCCGATGCCCATAGCAGCCAAAAGTTCAGTCATCGATGCGCCCTTGTAACCCTTCCTCCAAAATACTTCCATGGCGCTGGCGATGGCTTGTCGGGTATCGAATTCGCGTGTTCTCATAAATTTTGCATTGGCCTTTCTGTTCCGTTTGGTACGGAATAAGTCGATAAATAGCATTAAGTCAATAGCACGTTTGGTTTATGCGAGATGCGAATCCCAAGGCAATGAGGCCCAGTTTGCTCAACCAACACAGTGGACAACTGCATCTTTGAATATTCAGTATCATTTTGGGCTAAATTTCCCGTTATGCGCATTAAAAGTCAAAATCCAGCCCAAATTCCTTTTGTCCCAACCAGAAAGACGGTGATCAATTGAGCCAGTAAAAAAAGCAGGCCAAGCGCTAACAAGATTTTTTTCACATCATTCATTATGTTCCACCTCAGATACAGACATCCTGTCTCGCCGTAAATTACCTTATTTAGAGTAAGAAGTTGAGAAAAGCCTAGTCAGTCAATCAGATCAAAATATTTGGTATTTATACTGCTTTCCATAGCCTTATCATATAGCTATAAGATTGACACATAATTATTTTTTTGGCTTTAGGAAGGTAAGCTAATGAGCGCAAGCCTTTTATTGATGTGTCTGAATTAATATTATAAGAAGTCAGGCGCATTTGTAAAAGACTAATTACCTATGAAAACATAGGGTTTACCTATGGATTAAAACTGTAAGTAAGTTCTTAATTTCAGTATTTTTCTCATTCTTCGGATAATAAATCGCATATATCTGGCGGCTGATTTCCGGATTGCTCAAATAACGGCAACGCACATCATCGGCGTTTGCAGGCAGGCTGTACTCCGGCATCAACGCAACCCCCATGCCAGCGCGCACCAAGTTGACAATCCAATCCTCGCTATTGCTACGGTAAGCGGCGTAGAGGTTGACTTCCTGGTCCTGGCAGATTGCCCGCAGAGTATCCCTAAGTTCGCAGTTCAACCGATCCAAATAAGGCTCGGACTGGATTTCCTTGAGGTCGATTTTGCCCAAGTGATTAAAGCGGTGCTTGTTGTTAAACGCAACTACGTACTTTTCGGTATACAGCAAGGTGGATTGATAGGGCGAACCCAGCAATTGCAAAGGGGCGCTAATCACCAAATCCAGCAAATCCGATTCCAGTTGCTGCAATAATAAAGTTTCACAGTCGATAATCAATTCAAATTCAATATTGGGAAACTCTTGCTTGTAATGGGCAAAAATCGGGCTTAAAAGTTGTGCGCCTATCGTTGCCATCAGGCCTATCCGCAACGGGATATTGTTCAACTTGGTAAAACGAAGGGCATCGGCCTTAGTCGTGACTGTTTCCTTGTATATCTTACGAAAGTTAGGCTCCACCAAGCGGCCGAGCGAAGTCAGCAAACAGCCGGAACGGTCGCGGGTGAACAATTCCCCGCCTAATTCATCTTCCAGTTTTTTAATGGATTGCGTTAAAGATGGCTGAGAAATATAGCTGAATTGCGCGGCACGGGTAAAACTGCCGTGATCGCAAACCGCCAAAAAATAACGGATTTGGTGCATTTCCATAGTGTCTTCCTCGAACTTATATAGCCAAAACCTATTCTTCCATAGAAAGTTAGTATTTTACAAGACTTATGATCAGAGAATAGGATTACATCACCATAAACGAATCCTATGAAAATGAAAAACCATGAAAACTGCAAAATTGATTGTGATGTACCCAACACCTGCCGATGTCGATAGATTTGAACAACGCTATGCAGAGGAGCATGTGCCGATGGCGGTAGAAAAACTGGCTGGAAAAACCCGCTTTGTTGCGTCGCTGATCAAGTCCAGCATCGGCCAGGAACAAATGCCTTTCCATCGCATTGCCGAAGTTTATTTTCCGTCAATGCAGGATTTGGAAGCCTGTTTAAATTCACCGGGCGGACAGGAAACCGCACAACATGCCGTTGATATTTCAACAGGCGGTGCGCCGTTATTTTTGATCGCGGAAGTTGAAAGTTTCGATTTTTAATCCCCTGGCAATTGGGCTATGTATAGCAGCCGATTGCCGATTTTATAATGTTATCATCAGGAGCTACGATGTTATACCTGCCACCAAACCCAGACATTAATTCCTTATCCGACATGCTGGAAAAATATCCGCGTCGCCGGGTATTACTATTTAAGGTCATGGAAGAAATCATGAGAAATCAATCACCTTTCAGCAAGGAAACGCGCCAATTACTGTTTGCTTACACGTCATATCTGAACCAATGCAGCCTGAGCTATGAATACCATAAAGCCGCTTCATTAGCCTCAGGTCTTGACGAATCCGTATTTGCAGCTTTAAAAACGAGTATTCACAGCGCAAAAATCGATAACAAGCTAAAACCGATACTTCGCTTAATTAAAAAACTCACCCTGTCGCCTAAGCAAATTACCTATGCAGACGCTCAAAAAATCTTCGATGCGGGTTGGGATGAACATGCGTATTTTGATTCCGTCTGTATCTGCGCCATCATGAATTGCATGAACCGTTTTATTACCGCTATAGGTATTGACGCCAATTCATCCGGCCTCAATTATACTGATAAGATGCTGTTTACTTTAAACTATATCGGTTGAATGAGTGAAGATGAATTGATAATTCTGCCTTCAACAAAATACAAAAGAGGTTTTGAAGATGAAAAAGAATTTTCCGTTACCAGCATTATTCAATACGATAGCTCATGCTTGCCGTGCTATAGCTCTATTTGGATTATTGACCATTACTTTACCATCAGTCGTTTATGCACACAGGGGGGCAAATGATGAAGTCGATGCCTGCAATATTCTGGTGGGTCATGAACGGGTACACTTTACCGCCTATACTCCAACATTTACCACCAAAGAGTATTGTCAGTCGATTCCTCATCTGGGAATGACTAATCTGGTGTTCGATTATGACGGCAAAGGCCTGCGCAATTTAACCGTCGAGTTTGAAGTCACCAAAGAACCGGAAGGAACCCGGATTTTCTATAAGGAACCGACAAAAATAAAATCCGGTACGGTCAATGGCGTGGTCGATTTCAGTAAATTCGGTGCAGGTAACTATCTGGCCCATGTCGCGATTGTGCATAAAGACAAGAGCATTGATAGCCACATACCGTTTTCAGTAGGTCTCGAAGAAGAATACTCAGACAATTTACCATTAAAATCGCTATTAATCTTTGTCTTTATAGCAGCAGTTTTTTATTTAATGAAACGCGCAGCCAATAAACCTGTAGCGGGGCCATCCGATGTTTAAAACCTATTTCGATAAATTTAAAACCGTTTTGACTTTTCGCAATAGCATGTTTATATTGCTGTTTTTTATGCCTATCTTGATAACGCTGTTAATCTTTTTTAGCGAAGATAATGACGAGTTTTCGCAGATGGGCAACACGTCTTATAAAAACGAAAAGGTTCAGTCGCGCTGCGAAGTCGGTACACGTCCGGGTGATCCAGGTGCGGATAATGGCGAATCAACAGGTGAAGGCATTAAATACAATATACGCACGCCGTTGAATTATGATCCCACAATTGCTCATCCATTGCTGATGGTTTATTCACCGGCAAAATCAAATCGGGCAAAGACCGAGAAATTGACCGGACTTACGCTAAAAGCGACGACGGCCGGATTTATAGTCGCTTATGCAGATCATCCCGAGTTATCACCTACCTCAACCATCGAACTCGGGACTATTCCGGGCTTGATTGCCAAAAAATGGTGTGTTGACGAACAGCGTATCTTTCTTACCGGGCATTCTGACGGTGGAACTGCCGCGATGGCGTTAGCGTTTATGGCTGGAACCAAACATATCCCCCATGCGATTGCACCCAGTGCCGCCGGTATCGATTATCAGGATTTACGTGATCGCAAGTGTCCGGAGCCTATCCCTGTCATGATTATGCATAGCACGAATGACCACTTGTTTCCAAAGTATGGTGTACAGTCTTCAGGTTGGTGGGCGGCATGTAATAAATGTGAGCCGATACCTGAAGAAATTGAAAATGGTTGCATGGCTTATTCTGGCTGCGCTAATGGCGTAAAGACTTGGTATTGCGAAGGCGATAAACTCCATGCGCAGTGGCCGGGTATTAATGATACGTTGTTAGATTTCTTTGATTCGATAAGTCGTTAAGCGATACGGTCTACCGTTGAGAATTGCAGACTTGTTGTGTGTACTTTCTATACCCGACACCTAAACCTGCTCAGACTAAATTAACGATCCCCTCCTCACTATCGTCGCTTTGAATCAACCAGTGAGAAAAAACGTTTATACTTAACGTTAAGGCGCCTTAAATAGTTCTGCAATAACTCAGAACGGCCGTTCTTGGCTGGTAATTCCATTAGGTTCATTAAAATTACTGACTGCTTTCGGTCGTATGTTGCCATTCGGAAATCTTGCTCAGATGTCTCTTATGGGTCGGTAGTGAGCCTTTAATCATCGTTTGATTTTCCGATTTAAACGTCTGCTTTGGAGATGCGACCAGTTAATAACAGTCGCATCTTGAGTTTGCGTTAGGGCTAGATCTCGGTTTGTTCTGATATTTCCAGAGCGTCATCAACTTCAATACCCAAGTATCTGACGGTGCTTTCAAGTTTGGTATGCCCCAGCAACAATTGCACGGCTCGTAGGTTTTTCGTCTTACGGTACACAAGCGTTGCTTTTGTTCTGCGCATGGTATGGGTTCCGTAAACCGCAGGGTCGAGACCAATCGATTTAACCCAGTCATCCACAATCCGAGCATATTGCCTGGTCGAAAGATGCGGTGAACTATGGATTCGGCTTGGAAACAGATATTGATCCGTTTTGAGCTGGGCTTGGTTGATCCAGGCGCCCACCGATTCTCTGGTTTGTTCAGTGATTTCAAACTGAACAGGGCGGTGTGTTTTCTGTTGCATAATCATAGCCCTCGTTGAAACCCTGTTACTCTGGGCTACATCACACACGCGCAGCTTTACTAAATCGCAGCCGCGCAACTTGCTGTCGATGGCCAGATTGAAAAGAGCCAGTTCTCGTGTTCTGTTCGCCAATTGCAGGCGAATACGTATAGCCCAAATCTCCTTGAGTTTCAGAGGGGATTTTTGACCGATCAATTTGCCTTTATTCCAAGGTATGTGGTGATCAGCGTTAGTAGTGACAATTTGATTCATGACGAACTCCTGCGATAGGTGAAGGAGTGTTATTGTCATGCGTTTCTTGGCTTATAAACAGTCAACAGCGTGCCGGTTGAAACGGCTAAGTATGGCCATTCAAAGGGTCTAAAATAGCTACGATTTTTTTACGGGTTCCAAATTCCTGTGAAATCAAGACCTATCAGGCTTGACATTTGCCAAACCAATGTCTTATTGCAGGGGCTGTTAATTGCCATAGCGATCCAGCAGTGCTTCTGGATTCGTTTCCACAATCAATATGTCATGGTGATGTATTTTTAACAAAATACTCTGCCAAAACGTGATCTAGAAATCCGATCAGCGAATCGTAGTTATAATGCGGTATTATTTTGTAAATTTTTATGTAGCTACCGGTTAGCTTTACGTTATTTTTTAGAATATAAATATTTGAACGTCGACTTTGTCGAAAGCTGACTGTCCCGACCGGTAGCCAATGGACATTTTATGTAGGGTAACGAATTAGAGGCCATATGATTGATAAACCTAAGCAAGTAACAACGTTAATGCAGAAATTGAAATCGCATCTGCCCATTCCGGCTAAGGCAACGGACGCGCTTATACGTAATCTGCGTACCAACTCAATAAACATTTCATCCAATACAGGTATAGAAATTAAGGATGTGATGTATATGGGTGATGAAGGCGGTATTTGTTGTGCCCTAAGGGTTATAGATCAAGATGAAGTCGCTGTTGTGGTGTCAATAACCAATCTCCGTTTACCAAATACACACCCGCTTTCACCAGACATACGTGCCTACCAAACCCTACGAACGAAGAAATTGGCCAGAATTCGTTGAGACTCAATTTTCCGGGCGGCTGATGCTTCCTACTTTCGCCACTCCAGTTTTTAGCTTGAGCTTATAATCGGTCTAAAATTTAGATCAAAGGGCCGTCCATCCTGTCAATCAGGAATGGTATTGAACTAACGTGAGCAATGGATGTGCCGACGAGAGAAGGTGCATCAAACTTGATATCGATAACTAAAAGTAAGACATGAGAAAAATAGCCACTAAAGTGTTAAAACAAATAAACAAGGCCAATACCAGAAAAGTTATTGATCTCAATGACTATCGACAGCAGAAAAAAGCAACAGAAGACCTGTTCAATCAAATAATCACCACAGAAACAGCCATTAAAACCGGACATGATCCTTTACATGCTGTTTATATCCATACCCAAAACTTATTATCGATACTGGTAGAAGCCTTACAAGCTATTCCCGAACCGGCTTTGAGTCGTTTCTTTAATACCGTTGCAGCGGCTGATGATGCCTATGTTCCAAGCAGTCCTCCCATGAGCCCACTCACGAAAAGTTATTTTAATTGTTGGTTATTGTTTGATATTACTGCCGGACTACATAAAGAAACTTTCACGACAATTATCATCGACCTGGCAAATCAGTTCGGTTTACACAAAGCTATGTTGGAAGTCATGCAGGCGATGCAAGACTCTCGAATGGGCATTTATGAATTGATGGGACGTCAGGGTAACAAAATTTTATTAAGGGAGCTAACAGGCAATGCTGTCATTCCCTGTATCTGCCCAGCGGATTACCGGGGAACACAGCAAGGTGAGCTGTGGTTTGTAAGGATTCTGCCGCCTGTCTTAGCGCCATTTGATTACAGTGTTATCTTCACTACACCCTATGTATTGCTTAGCCCCGACAAAAATAGCTGGGAAGCGTATCTTAACCGCACGATTAGCGACAAGAAAACCAAGACAACGGCAAACTCCCTGGAAAACCTGATGAAACAGGGCTTGTCAGATAATTATTGGAATGAGTATATTTTCCAGGCCTATGTGAATCACAAACCAGACGTTATTTATCTTAAAGGGTTGCCTGATGTCAGTTCATCCAGACCCCATCACACCGATGTGCCCAAGTATGCATCACTATTACCGGATAGCCCTTTATCATGAGCAACTAGCGTTAACCGGCCGTCGATGAACACTATTACTGAAGTTCTTACCGGCATTGTCAGCAGGGTGACTTATCACAACCCCACGACGGGCTGGTCGGTACTGCGTGTTCAACCCTTTCAGTCGCCACAACAACAAGAAACAGTCACGGTTCATCAAACTAAAGTCTTTGCCGGCGCCACCATGGAATTTCGTGGTGCCTGGACCATTGATCATAAATACGGCCGGCAATTCAAAGCCACCGAAGCAATTGAAAAAAAACCTGCCACGACGGCCTCTATTGAAAAATATCTCGGTTCTGGGCTCATTAAGGGAGTGGGTCCGCAAACTGCAAAACAAATTGTTAAATATTTCCAGAAAGACACCCTGGCCATCTTTGAAAATGAGATACATCGCTTAACTGAAGTCCCCGGCATCGCCAAAAAGAAACTAAAAATAATTGAGCAGGCCTGGACTGAGCACCGTGCTATCAGAGAAGTGATGATGTTTCTTCAGGGCCATGGCATCAGCACCTTGTTTGCGGTGCGCATTTATAAGGAATATGGCGATAAAGCGATCGCGATGGTCACAGAAGATCCCTATCGGCTGGCGAATGATATTTATGGGATTGGCTTTTTCTCCGCGGATAAAGTGGCGCTGAGTATTGGCTTGGCGGAAAACAGCCTACCACGTATGATGGCAGCAATAAAACATGTGTTGGCCGCCAGTCGTGAGGAAGGCCATTGTTATCTGACCGAACCACAGATCAATACCGGCATCATTGAACTGATTGCAATAAACTTGGGTGAACGGCTAAAAGATTACCTGGACTTAATGCAACAATCCGGGCAGTTATGTACCCGACGATTGAACAAAGATAATGTGGAAACCATCGGCTATTACTCAAAGACCCTTTTTTATGATGAAACCGCTGTCGCTGCCGTACTGCGGGGAGTACAGGAGCCTGTCGCGAGTGAGCCGGAGAGAATTGCCCAGTGGGTCACTGCCTATTGTCAGAGTAAACACATCGCGTTAAGTGATGAACAAGCCAATGCCGTTAACGGTGTGGTGCAACACCGATTTTCAATACTGACTGGCGGCCCCGGCTGTGGTAAAACCACGACGACCTTAGTGATCGTTCGACTACTGGAGGCCATGAACAAGACCGTTTTACTGGCTGCTCCTACGGGACGTGCTTCGCAGCGGATGAGCGAGGTGATTGGCCGAGAAGCTAAAACTATTCATCGACTGCTGGAATGGAAAGGCGGTGAGTTCCAGATGAATGAAGCCTCTAAATTAAAAACTGATTTCTTGATTGTTGATGAATGCTCGATGTTGGATATCAGTTTAACAGCCTCCTTATTAAAAGCAGTACCCCCTACTTGTCAGGTGCTGTTTATAGGCGATCCGGATCAATTGCCTGCTGTAGGCGCAGGTAATGTCCTTAAGGATATGATTGCTTCCGAAGTGATCCCCTGTTTTCGATTAACGCAGGTTTTTCGCCAGGCGCAAGCCTCCTTGATCATCCAATACGCGCATCAGATTAATAAAGGACTAACACCTGCTATTGAGTCACCATTTAAAAACCCTGAGCTCTGGCATAAAAGAGCTGATTGTTTGTTTATTGATTCGGATGAGGCGACGCAAGAGCAGTTGGGTTTTATTACCCGAGTGAAACGCCATTTTGATTGGAAAAACCCTGAATTGGAGAACCTGGTTGCCGATCAGTCCCATCAGTCACCCTACGAGTTCAGAATAGAAGAGGCTATCAAGTCCGCCTATGAAGTGGACTTCGTGGTCCCTGATAAATTCAAACATGTGGATATTGAGCAATTAACACAAAGTGAAGCTCAGGTTGATGCGTTGAAAGCTGTAGTGAAGAAAATACATCCGTGGTCTTCACTGCATTATGGCCTATCTGCTGTTGATACCGTGGTTAAGCTTTATCTTGAGTGGATTCCTAAATACCACGGACAGGATACAGAAATTCAGATTTTAACCCCCATGACTCGAGGTAGTCTGGGTTCTGCCAATCTCAATCAGGTGATTCAAGCAAAAGCTAACCCACCCGCTGAAAACAAGTGTCAATTGAAAGTGGGGGAACGGCTATTCAGAGAAGGAGATCGGGTGATTCACCGTCGTAACAATTACGATCTGAATGTCTTCAATGGGGATATTGGCAAAATCGTTACGATAGATAATGAGGAACTGACAGCTGTGGTTTCTTTTTATCCGGATCACAGAGTGGTGAACTATAAAAAAGAAGATATTATGGAGCTCAACTTGGCTTATGCGATTACCATTCATAAGTCTCAGGGCAGCGAGTTTAAAGCGGTTATTATTCCCATTCTTAGCCAACATTTTAAAATGCTTTATCGTAATCTTGTTTATACGGGATTAACGAGGGTAAAGACTTTAGCGGTCTTTGTCGGCACCCGGAAAGCCTTAGCCATGGCGATACGACAACAGGATGTGAGCCAGAGACAGACGACTTTAGAGGTCTTGATTAAGGCGTAAGCCATAAGGGCCAGACATAAACCGGCAATCTGGAAACACTCACCAGCAAAGCAGACATTGGGATATACTTATTTTTAGGTTTTATGATCGCCTTATTTCGGCCAACTGGAGACAGACGGTTACGCTCAACCAGCGTCTGCAATATTAGCGATTGCAGTCGTTCACACAATTCGCCGTATTTAACCATTGATTCAGACCTAATTCGCATTCCTAGGCCGTGAACATCAGCCAATCAAACCCTCTAATTAGATTGACGAAATTTGTGGAGGCATTGTCTTGCAACTGCTAATCTAGCTTTTTCTATTTAATATTTGGAGTAGACGATGATTAGCATCACGAAGGTTGATTCTGATCCCGTGCGCGAACGGTTACTCAAAGCGGCTCTCGACAGTTTTTTGTCTGATGACTACCACAAAGTCACGACACGTCTTATCGCTGAAAAGGCTGATGCCAATATCTCGATGATCCGTTACTACTTTGGCAACAAGGAAGGCTTATACGAAGAGATGATCCGCGACACCCTAATCCCGCTACTTGATGTGTTAGACGGACAGATGTTGAATTCCGTCGATGGGTTTAAAGACTTTTTTAATCTGTATTACGAGACGATGTCCAATCGCCCCGAGTTTCCGAAATTGATCTTGAAAGTCCTGGCGCTTAACCAAGGTCCCGGTCGTCGCTTTATCCAACAGCTATTGGAACGTGGACGCACACGCGGCATCCAGAAGGTGGACGATCTAAAGTCCACAGGACAAGTCACTGCTTCCTTAGACCCTGACATCGTTCGTATGGCATTTGTCAGCCTGGCAATGATGCCCATGCTGTTGAAAGATATTTTTGAACAGCAGATGGGGCGATCGATGGATGCGGAATTTCTCGAAAAATTGGCCGAGTTCAATGGCCATTTATTTGCTATGGGCTTGACTCCGACTAGCGCGGAATAACGGAAAATTAACTATGACATTACAAAAAAACTCAAGCAAAGTTCGCCGCTTTGCAAAGCTGATAAAGCTTGCAACTTGGCTACAGAATATCCCCAACAAGCTCACACCATCACCCTTTCGGCTCATCCAGATAGGTTCAGCGTTTTGGCAATCCTGTGCGCTGCATGTCGCGGTTCGGCTGGATATTGCCTCTGTTCTGGGTGATCAGCCGCTTTCCGTTGAAATCATTGCGGAAAAAGTCTTTGCACAACCGGATGCGGTTTATCGACTGCTACGCATGTTGACGGCCCTGGGCGTGTTTGAGGAAGTATCGCCTAGGGTTTTTCAGAACAATACGCTATCGGCTTATTTGCGGGAAGATAACCCTCAAAACGTCAAAGCAATGATTTTGATGCACAATTCGGATGAAATGAGTCGGCCTTGGTATCAGCAACTTGAACAAGGAGTACGTAACGGGGAAGTCCCCTTCCAGCTTACTCACGGCCGTGAGTTTTATGGCTACATGGATGATCATGAAGAATTCGATGCGCTATTTGCCAGCGCCATGGACAGTGTCGACGCATTGACCGGCGACAGCTTTGCCACCGACTTCGACTGGGGACGATTTGATCGGGTCATTGATGTGGGTGGCTCGAAAGGTAGCAAATCATTGGCACTATTAAAACGGCATTCACAGCTCACGGCTTTAGTGTTTGACCGGAATCAGGTTATTCAATCGGCATCAAACTACTGGACAGACAAAGAATCGCCAGACCTTCTTTCCCGATTAAGCTACCAGGCGGGGAACTTGCTTGACTCGGTTCCCGCAGCTAAAAACGCTAAAGACATCTATTTGCTGAGCGCCGTACTGCATGGCATGGATGACCAAAATTGCATCAAAGTATTGCGTAATGTGGCCCGCGCAAGTTCGGGTACCGGTGCCCGCATTGCACTAATGGAGCTGGTTGTTCCGGAGTCAAAGGCCGATTTTTCCACTGCGGCTTTCGACCTGCAGATGTTCATGGCTACCCGAGGCAGGGAAAGAACACTACCTGAATGGCAGAACCTTTTCGACCAAGCCGGATGGCTGCTTGAGGAAGAGATCAGCCTACAATCAATCGGCAAGATCCTGGTGTTGAGACTGAAAGATTGATAGGAGTGTGTTATCGCAGATTAAAATCTGACCCTCGGTCATTAAAGAGTACCGATACTTGTCACAGGCAACAGCATGACTATTTTTACGTCCTTATGTAGCGCCGGACGCATAGTCAGTTGCTCAAAGACCTGCTCGCCTAACTGCGGATGGTGGAACCTCCGTTCGCCTCCTTCGCGCTCAAGAACCGCCTGACTGTTCCAGCATTGGTAAAAATCACTGCTGCCCTCACATAGCTCATCCACTAACTCTCGTATTAATGGATCATCGCTCTGTACATGACAAAAATCAAACCTTATGGATAGGTTGAATATTATCAATTGCTTGTAAAAAAGGCTGAAGAGCATAGCTAAATGCGGCTGTTGTTTTCAGCAGATTATCTCGCAACCAATCCAGCCCATATTTAAAATAGCTTTTTGCCAAACGCTTGTGTTTTTTAATCTTAATCGGCTTGATATTTTCATGCCGCCATTCGCCAGTGCGGTGCGCCCAGCAAAAAGCAATCACCGGAACGACCAACAGCCGCTTGATGCGGGAGCGGTCAGTCACCCGCGTTTCCTCCAGGTTGAACCCGCGGCCTTTCAGGCAAGAAAACAAGGTTTCAATCTCCCAGCGCTTGGCATAAATGGCTATCGCATTAGGACAAGCTTTATCCGCTGCAATTATCAACAACTCCCCGTCTTCCAAGCGCAGGCCAGATAGGTAGACATCCACGCCAGTCATCCTTTTTGCTTTACGAAGCGTGAGCGCTTCACCCACCTTGAGAAATTGAAATAGTTGTTTTACCTGTACAGCGTTGCCCTGGCTATTTGGGACTTTGGCATCCTTTTTAATGCGGATGTAAAAGCCAATATTTTCAGTTTTCAACCACGTTAACCAACGTTCGCCAATAAATTCTCGATCAGCCAAGATTCCCAATAAGCGCTTCTTGCCAAATTGCCTGATAAACCGCTTCATTATTGCGATACGTTCACGCGTGTCTGAGTTGCCTTTTTTGTTCAAGAGCAACCAATAAATAGGAATGGCTACGCCCTTGTACACCACTGCTAGCATAAGGATGTTCAGGTTTTTCTTGCCCCATTGCCAATTGGTCCGATCCATCGCCAAATAAAAAGGGGTGTCAAGGAACCCAAATAGCGCCATGATGAACCAAGCCACTTTGTCGAAACTCAGAAAATGCCCATGTATGAAGCGTTGGATTCGCCGGTAACGCGATTCTTGCTGCGCGTCACTGGCAAATCCCATGGACATTTCAACCAAATTAATAGTCCTCGTTTTAAGAAGACCGATTAACATGCCTACAAAACAATCCATTCTTGCTTTGTTCCAGGAAAAATGTTGGTTTAATATACTCGCTAGTTCGTTGATTTGTAGTTTACTGCTATCCATGTTCGCCAAAACAAAATGCAGTAATTATTACATTTCAACGGACTGCATCAACTTTCTCTATTTTTTGTCATGTACAGAGGGATCATCGTTATGCCTACCGCAATCGGCGCGAAATTCAGCCACTAATCTCGAACAGCGCATTTCCCAGCTATCTACTAATAGCTTTGCGGGTGGATAAGCAAATATAAACCGCAACAGATTAGGGGCTACGGCCAGAGACGTATCACCCCAATTCAGAAATAACGTTTTGGCCTGTGTATTGGCAGCGATGACATCCCAGCGTCTATCCAGCACATACGCCGGGCAAGTCATCTGTTCAACACTGCGTAGCGCAGGTGTCGGTGGATGCAAGGTCATTTTCCCTGATTGTTCAGGGTCCGGTCGGGTAGCTAATTCAAACAAATAGGCGCGCTCTGCGGTTGTTAGCAGTAACGCCTGTGCCAGTCTTGCCAGCATTGCCGCAGAGGCTGCAATTTCGCGGCCCTGCTCCAGCCAAGTAATCCAGGTTACACTGACCCGACACAATTGCGCTAATTCCTCACGCCTTAAGCCGGGCGTTCTGCGCCGCCCACCAGCCGCGAAGCCAACGCTTTCCGGGGCTATGCGTTGCCGGTGTAAACGGATGAATTCACCCAGCTGATGACGTAAATCAGCGGGATGATCTGACGGGCTATTATTTATCATGTACTTATCCTGGATAGCTTTTATACCAGTATAAACTGTCATATTGTACCAGCATATTAATTCCAATAATCTACATCTGAACGTCACTACTCAGAAACAGGAACAGATGAATACTTACAACTGGAATGCCAAAGATTATCAGAACAACTCAAAAGCCCAACAAAAATGGGCAAGAGAACTGCTTGCCCATTTAAAGTTAACTGGCTCAGAAGACATTCTTGATTTAGGTTGTGGCGATGGGAAAGTCACCGCAGAAATTGCTGGCTTAGTGGTTAATGGCTCGGTGCTCGGCGTCGATAACTCAACGCAAATGATAGCTCTTGCAAAGGAAAACTATCCATCAAGCCAGCATCCCAATCTGTCGTTTCAAGTCATGGATGCCAGTGATTTATTATTTGAAGACTGTTTTGATGTGGCTTTCTCAAATGCGGTGCTGCATTGGGTCACGAATCATCAACCTGTTATTGCAGGCTTGTATAAAAGCCTCCGGCTGGGAGGAAAAATTCTGCTGCGTATGGGGGGCAAAGGCGATGCTGCTGGGATACTGTCGATTATGAACGACGTTAAAGCGTCAACTAAATGGGCACAGTACTTTACTGATTTTGAATTTCCGTTTACTTTTTTAGGTGTCGATGATTATCACCAGTTATTGCAAGACGCTGGATTTTCCATCATCCGTGTTGAACTCATTCCCAAAGATATGACGCATGACGGGAAAACAGAGTTGGAAGGCTGGATTAGAACCACCTGGCTACCGTATACAGACAGAATTCCAGAAGAAATGAAGAATGAATTTATCGAAGAGGTAGCTGATCAATATCTCGCTAAAATCCCGCTAGCCGCCGATGGAAAGGCGCATGTGGCGATGGTCATGATTGAAGTCGAAGCCAAAAAGATTCCAAACGGGGCAACTTGACCACAGAGCGCCGCGTCTATCCTTGAAGCGGCAGTAGCATTAGACAGGAGCTAAAATAATGGGTAAGCAATACGCCGCACTCTCCGAACACACAATAAAGTTCATCTCAGAACAGAAGCTTTTTTTCGTCGGCACCGCAACAGAGGATAGTCGCGTAAATGTTTCGCCCAAAGGCATGGACACCTTTCGGGTTTTAAACAATAATCAGGTCATCTGGCTTAATGTAACCGGCAGCGGTAATGAAACAGCAGCGCATATCCAGAAAAATTCGCGCATGACAGTCATGTTTTGCGCGTTTGACGGGCCGCCGCTTATCCTTCGCCTTTATGGGAACGCCAGCGTGATTCACAAGAATGATCCCGACTGGGCAGAGCTTTTCGCCCATTTCAAACCGTTGCCCGGCGCACGCCAGATTTTTGATCTCACCATTGATCTGGTGCAGACTTCCTGCGGCATGGCCGTACCTTATTACGCTTATACAGGCGACCGAGAACTGCTTACGGATTGGGCTACAAAAAAGGGTGATGAAGGTTTGAAGCTGTATTGGAAAGAAAAAAACCAAGCAAGTATCGACAACATTGCTACCCACATAATTGAGAAAAATCTCTGAATCGTAGAGGGTAAAACATAGAGTTCAATATAAAATTTGAGCATACAAAGGCGGATTGATGTTTGTTTTTTAGGGCTTGCTGGATTTGGGTTGAATGTGATCAACCTGTTGGAGCTATCCGTTACAGCCACTCCCGTCACCGAAGTAGACCGATTTACACCTTAAATCGTCAAGCCCATAAGCGCAGAAAAAATCCGATTAACAGCACCGAAAAGCCGCCGATTTCCGATGCTGCCAGGATATTCAGGATAAGGTAATCTTTCTTGCGGTCGGTAGAATCGCGCAGGCTGTTATTGCTGTCGGTGGTCAAGCCAAGATTGATATAGTGAAATATCGCAATAGCAAAAAACAGCAGCGGAAAGATCACGGCGATGGTGTTGACTGTATCGGAAAAGGCGCTGATTGCGGAAAAAACAGCCAGCAGTTGCGCTGCAAACGCATACATTAGCGCGGCGCGGTGGGCGGTGTTTACATAATACGGCGCTTCAGATTTTTGGCTTTGTCTGATACAAAGGTATTTCCATAAACCGGTCAGCAAACCGATCATGAAGAAAATGCCCGAGGCGCTAAGCGCAATGCGAGATGCCGTGTGGTTGAGTAATTCTTCCATTTTGTTGTCCTTGGTATTTGGTGTTTTTGGCTAGCGCCGAGTCGCAACGCGAATGAAGGCTTAGTATGAGGTTTTCTGCTGCTTTCCGCTGGTGTGAGACGGAACTAAAACTTGACTGTAACAGCTGTTTCGACGTTTATATTGAATAAACGACTATTTTCTTAAACAAGGTCTGGATCATGAAGTTGACTGCGTTACCCGATCAAGCACCGAATAATCTTGACAAGGCAGGCCTCAAACTCTCGACCAGCGCGATTGCGCCACGTGAGAGGCATGACTGGTTGCGGGAGGTCATCTGCCGGGAATATGCCCAGGTCGACATCATCTCGCCTGTGCATGGCGACTTGTCTCAAGAGCTGATTATTTATCCATGGGAAAACCTGCAACTGTCGACCGTTAAATCCTCGGCGATCTCGTTACAGCGATCGCCCAAGGAGCCTTGCCTGAACAGGCACGATGCCTACTTGATGGTCATGCTGTTATCCGGCGACTACCTGATGCAGCAAAATGGCAGAGACGTGGTGCTCCAGCCCGGCGATATGACGCTTTATGATGCAACCCGGCCACATCGCGTCCATTGCCAGGGCGAGTCCACCGAGGTGATTTATTTATCCATTCCCCGGACGGTATTGAGGAACAGTGTTTCCGGGATAGACAACTGCACCGCCCTGCGTATTCCCGGTAGGCAAGGCATCGGCTCTATTGCAGGCAATTTCCTGCGTTCGTCAGTTACCCAGGCCGACCAGTTACAGTCCTACGAATTTTCCCGTCTGGCTGAGCATGCGCTGGACTTGTTGTCCTTGGCGGTTACCTCGGTGCGTCCGGGCGACTTTAGCCTGTCCAGAAGCCGCTCGGTTTCGCTTAATATGATCAAGACCTTTATTGAACAAAACCTTAGCAATACCGAGCTCGATACCGCTTTGATTGTTCGTCACGCAGGTTTGTCGGCGCGTTATATCAACACGCTGTTTGAAGATGAACAGACCTCACTGATGCGTTACGTATGGAAACGCAGACTGGAAAATTGCCGTAAGGAGTTGCAAAATCCGCGTTATGCCGGTCATCGACTGTCCGACATCGCGTTTCGCTGGGGATTTAATGATGCAGCGCATTTTAGCCGCGCCTTCAAACAGCAGTTTGGCTGCTCACCTCGCGAGTTTAGGCAACTGCCCTCATTCTGAAAATATCGATTCGGCTTCAATCGCTTCCCTGATGATTTCTGCCAAGCGCCTGACGCCTGGACCTGCGAAGTCCGGATTGGCTAGAATCAGATATAGTGACACCTCGCGTGTACCGCCTTCCCGTAACGGTAACGGCCTGAGCATGCCTGCCTTCAGTTCATCCCGGATCTGTTCCTCCGGCAACCAGGCAAAGCCATAGCCCATGCAGACCGCCTGAATTGATGTTGCGACCTGGCTCACCGTCCAGCGCTGATCCACCCCAATAGTCGCGGTGCGTCGATCACGATTGGCGCCCGAGTCCCGCACCACCACATGCCGATAGGCGCGCAAATCCCGATAGGTCAGTTCCCGGTCGTAATGATGCAAAGGATGATCGACATGAGCCACTGCACGCAAGCGGATCCGCATCAACAGATCACCCAGAAACCCCGGCGGCAACTGCGGTGAAATCACCAGGTCTGCCTCGCCTTTTAACAGCGCATCCGAAGTTCCGCCGAGTACCGACTCAATCAGTTCAAGTCGCGTACCAGGACTTTCCTGACCAAAACGCTCCAGGCAAGATAACAACAATCGTGACGGAAAGAGTATTTCAGCGGCAATTTGTATTTCCGCCTCCCAGCCCGCCGACAGGGTGTGAGCCGCTTGCTCCAAATGATTGGCTTCGTCCACTAAAGCCAGCGCGCGCCTGTAGAGCATCTGTCCGGTCGGGGTGAGGATGGCCTTGCGCCCTTGAATTTCAAAGGCTTTGACGCCGAGTAATGATTCTATTTTTTGTACCGCATAGGTGACGGCAGATTGGCTTTTACACAGCTTTTCGGCTGCTTGAGCGTAACCACCGGCGTCCACGACTTCGATCAAAGCTCGCCATTGTTCCAGAGTGATATGAGGACTCATTTAAACCCATCTAATTAATGAATAATTACTAGTCAATTATTATGCTTTTTTATCTTATGAATAAGAAGTTAAATATAACCACTTTAACGATTTGAGGAAAAACTCATGACGACTCTTTTACAACTTAATTCAAGCATCTTCTCATCTGGCGGTCACTCCAGCCAACTAGCCAACGAGTTTGTCGCCACATTTCGTGCCAATAACCCGGATGCACAAGTCAGTAGCCGTGATCTGGCAAATGAACCGTTACCTCATCTGGATGCCCAACGGGTTTCGGCATTTTTCACAGCGCCCGATGCCAGGACACCTGAACAGCAAGTCTATGTCGATGAATCGGATGCACTGATCAACGAAATTAAGCGGTCGGAAGTCATCGTCATCGGTTTGCCCATGTACAACTTTGGCATTCCCTCGACGCTGAAAGCCTACTTTGACCAGATAGCCCGCGCAGGTGTGACCTTTCGTTACACTGAGAACGGCCCTGAAGGCTTGCTTTCAGGCAAAAAAGTCTACATTTTTGCGACCAGAGGCGGCATGTACGCTGGAACGAATTTAGATAGTCAAACTACTTATGTACGTGATTTTCTAGGTTTTATCGGCATCACCGATGTCGAGTTTGTTTATGCAGAAGGTCTGAACATGGGTGAAGATACCAGGAATAAGGCATTGGCCGAAGCAAAGGAACGGCTTGTAGAGCTTGCCTCTTGACTATGCTTTTGATGACACTTTTATGCTGCAGCGGGCCAACTTCGCCATTGGCGAAGGTGCATGGACAGATTTTGGCATTGTCGCCAATGAAATCCTAATTCAGTTTCACCTTCTGGCAAAAGCCGGAAAATAATGTTTTATTTTTATCCAACCAACCTAAGCTAGGAGCTTTACCATGAAACGCATCACGCTATTATCATTAGTTGCACTATTTTCAACCGCTGCAATGGCCGCACCGGAAACCTATAACATCGACAATACCCATACCTATCCACGGTTTTCCTATAGTCACTTTGGTTTTTCGACGCAGTTAAGCCGCTTCGACAAGACTTCCGGCAACATCGTCATTGATCGCGAGGCAAAAATTGGTTCTGTAAATGTAAACATTGACACCACGTCGGTCGACACCGGATATCCCTTGTTCAACGAACATATACAGGGGGCAGATTTCCTGGATACCGCCAAATATCCGACTGCTAACTTCACCTCCAGTAAAGTCAATTTTGTGGATGATAAGGTTTCGTCGGTCGACGGCACGCTCACGCTTAAAGGCATCAGTAAACCTGTGACACTGACGCTGACCTCTTTCCAGTGCATGATGCATCCGATGCTGAAAAAGGATGCTTGTGGAGCCAATGCGACAGCCGTTGTTAAACGCACTGACTTCAATATGGGCAAATATGCCCCCAACGTGGGAGACGATGTGACACTGACTATCTCGGTTGAAGCCGTCAAGAAATAAGCATTGGCGGCTACCCAGCCGCTTTAAAATTTAAGTCGCTAAATCATTTGGCAACGGCAACAGGACAAGCTGTTGCCGTCTACTAGAACACGGAGCAAAACATGAGCATACGCACACTTCAACAAATTATTCGAGCTATCCCTACTTCAGATGGTGCTGGCGTCAAACTGCGCCGCAGCCTTGGACAATCCCAAACACTACGCCTTGATCCATTTCTGATGCTGGACGAATTTTCTTCGTCGAATGCAGATGACTACGTCGCGGGGTTTCCCGATCATCCGCATCGAGGCTTCGAGACAGTCACCTAAATGCTGGACGGACACATGCTGCATGAGGATCATCTCGGCAACCAGGGTAATTAATCATAAGTAAACCCCCAGCTCTGCTGGGGGACTAACAAAGTTTGACAATTACGGGAATCATCGAAAGTCTCCCTATCTGTGAACCGCCTAAAGTTCAAAAAGATAAGGAAACAAACGATGAATACACCAGAAAGTTTAAAGCATACTAAATGGGAATGTAAGTACCACATAGTGGAAGGGCATTTGATGCCAGACCATGTCCACATACTGATCTCGATTCCCCCTAAATACTCAGTGTCACAGGTTGTTGGCTTTATTAAAGGCAAAAGTGCGATATCGATAGCACGAAACTATGCAGGACGAAGAAAGAACTTCACTGGTCAGAAATTCTGGGCAAGGGGGTATTATGTTTCAACAGTAGGTAGGGATGAAGAAACGATAAGAAAATACATCAAGGATCAAGAAGAAGAGGACAAGCGAATAGATCAACTCGATTTATTTTAAGTCACCACCACCTTTAGGTGGTACATAAATTAACCCGCTTTGAGCGGTTCACATTTTCAAGCCTCCGGCTTTGCCGGAGGTTTTTGACTTGAAGAGCGGCGGAGCACAGTGGATGACAGCCGGGCGCGGTATTATTCACTCTGAAATGCCCCAACAAGAGAGTGGACGCATGCGCGGTTTCCAGCTTTGGATTAATCTACCTGCACAGGAGAAAATGAAACCGGCCAGCTACCAGGACATTCAGCCAGAGGAAATACCTTGGGTAATATTGCCTGATGGTGGTGAAGTTAAAATCATTGTTGGCAGTGCTGAAATTGATGGCAAAACCCTCACCGGACCGATTCAGGGGATAAGCACCGAGCCCTTGTTCTTTGATGTCCGACTCCCTGCGGGCGGACATTTTAACCATTCGATTAACCCAGAGCACAATGCATTTGTTTATCCTTACGAAGGACAAGTTGAAATTGGCCCAGCAAATCAAATGCGTCTGCTAGAGACACAATCAGCGGGCGTACTTTCGACCGGCGATGACATTGAAATACAAGCCGGAAGCCGGGATGCAGCTTTTCTACTATTGGCTGCCCGCCCACTACGCGAGCCTATCGTTCAGTACGGGCCCTTTGTGATGAATACACGCGAAGAGATAGAGCAGGCTATAGCTGATTATAAAAACGGTCAATTGGTATGAGCGGTTTCCTAGATAACGGCCTGTGGGGTGAAGCTTAGTACAATACCAACCAGATCTGGGTAACCGGATTGCACTGACTATACGCCGACTTTCAACAGGCTACCCTCGATTAGCATTATAGCCGCCAGCTTACCTTGTTCGGCCGCCCCTGAGTGACGCTTCATTTGTTCCGAGACGATCGCGCCTTCAACCAGCAGGCTTAATTGCAGCGCCAGGCTTTCAGGTGATTTGGCTCCGCACTGCCCGGCCAAGTCGGCAATATAATGTCGAAATTTATCATAGAACTCTGCGGACAGTTGATGCACAGGATTGCCCTCCAAGGGAAATTCAGCCGACGCATTGATGAACGCGCAGCCGCGAAACTCCGGGATGTCTATCCATTCGCCTATCACATCAAAAATAGCCAATAATTTGTCTTTCGGATCAGCGGCCTTGGCATCAACCTGAGCGACAAACCAGCTTCGAAAATCTTCATCCCGTTTGCGTAGAAATGCAAGCACCAACGCGTCCTTGGACGGAAAATACTTGTACAGACTCATCTTGGTGGTATTCGCCGCTTTGGCAATAGCCTCGACACCGGTTGCCCTGATGCCCTGGCTATAAAACAGTTCGGATGCAGTAACCAGAATTTTTTCTTGCAAAGTTTTAGCCATAGACAAATAAAGAGAGGTCGATAAATATTTTGTGATATACCGGGCGGTATACTACAATTCAGATCAGACTGACCGGTAAGTTTTTTTAATCATAACAAATATTTTAAAAACTAATACTGTAATGATGGTTTTTCCCTTTTAACATACGCTTGGCGAGGAAATAGACAATGACTGTAGCACTGAAAACAACGCATCACGGCGGCTGCCCGCATGATTGTCCGGATACCTGCTCGATGGTATTTGAGGTTCAGGACGGCAAGTTGATCGGTGTTAAAGGCAATCCGGACCATCCGATGACGCGCGGCGGTCTCTGCGTTAAATTGAAAGATTATGAAAAGCGGCATTATCATCCCGACCGTCTGTTATACCCGATGCGCCGCACCGGCCCCAAAGGCAGCAAGCAGTTTGAACGTATCAGCTGGGATGAAGCGCTGGATGAAATCGTCACCCGCTGGAAAGCGATTATTGCAGAGCACGGCCCGCAGGCGATTGTTCCCTACAGTTATTTGGGCAATCAGGGGCTGGTGCATGGTTTGAACGGTGGCGACGCGTTCTTTAACCGGATGGGCGCTACCGTTACCGAGCGCACTTTTTGCGGCGAAGGTTCGTGTACGGCTTGGCTGCTGACCGTGGGGCCAACGGCCGGCGTCGATCCCGAAAGCTTTATTCATGCCAAATACATCATCATCTGGGCCTGTAATTCGGTCAGCACCAATCTGCATCACTGGCATATTATTAAAGAAGCTCAGAAAAAAGGCGCGAAAGTCGTTGTCATCGATAGTTATGCATCCAAAACGGCCAAGGAAGCCGATGTTCATATTGCGCCCAAGCCGGGTACCGATGGCGCATTGGCGATGGCGATGATCCATACCATTATTGAAGAGGGTCTGGTCGATCAGGATTATGTCGATAACTACACGGTCGGTTTTGCAGAATTAAAAGAACGCGCGAAAACGCGCACGCCGGAATGGGCGGAAGATGTCACCGGAATACCGGCCGAGGTGATACGCACCCTGTCCCGCGATTATGCAAGCACCCAGCCTGCGGCAATCCGTCTGGGCGTGGCCCTGGAAAGACATTATGGCGGCGGTCAAACCATACGCGCGGTCAGCTGTCTGCCCGCGCTGACCGGTGCCTGGCGTCATGTTGGCGGTGGCGCATTGCAGATGCCGGTCTGGGAGCATCCCTACAAGTTTGACGTGATCTGTCGACCGGATTTGATTCCTGAAGGCACGCGGGTTATGAATGCGTTGCAACTGGGTCGCGCGCTGACTAACGAACCACCTGTCGGGGCACCGATTAAAGCGATGATGTGCTGGAATGCCAATCCCGTCACCCAGGCGCCGGAGACCGACAAGATAGTTCAGGGCCTGCTCAACGAAGAGCTGTTCCTGGTTTCGGCGGAGCATTTTATCTCCGATACCGCCTGCTATGCCGACATCCTGTTGCCTGCATCTATGGGCGCGGAGCTGGAAGACATGATCCTGTCCTGGGGCCATATGTATCTGACCTACAATGCTAAATGTGTCGAGTCACCGGGCGAGGCCATCCCGAATAACGAGATTTTCCGGCGACTGGCGGCACGCATGGGCTATCAGGAAGAGAACTTTCTTTGGTCGGATTCTGAATGCCTGGAAAATTATGTAGACTGGGATGCACCGGCTTGCGAGGGCATCACTCTGGAAACTCTGCGCGACCAGGGATTTGCCCGTCTTAATGTCGGAACCAAGGATAATCGTGCGCCGCATAAAGCCGGTAACTTTCCGACACCGTCAGGAAAATGCGAATTTGAAATAACCGGTGCAACAAACTTTGTCGCAGGCCCTTTTCGTCAGATGTATGAAGGCTTCCAGTCCGGCGAAGCTCTGGATTCCTTGCCGGATTATGTATGTTCCAGAGAAACGCCTTCAACCAATCCCGAACTGGCGAAAAAATATCCGTTAAATATCATCTCGCCGAAAAGCCACGGCTTTTTAAATTCCTGCTACGCCAATATGGAGCAAAAAATCAAGGGTCAGGGCGAACAGTTCGTGCTGATCAATGCGCTGGATGCCGAGCCGCGCAACATCAAGCTGGGCGATACGGTGCGGGTCTTTAATGATCGCGGCGCTTTTGAAGGCGAGGCCAGAATCACTGCTGACGTGAATCCCGGATTGATTGTCGCAACGCTGGGTTATTGGCGGCAGTTAAACAAAGGCACGGTCAACAGCATCAGCTCGGCTGAATTTGTCAATATGGGCCATGCGCCGACCTTCTCCGACAATCTGGTACAGGTGGAAGCGATCGCTTGATTATCCTAAAAATGCAGTTGAGCCACAGATGAATACGGATTTTCAGATATGATCAATGAGTTATGGCAATTCTTTTGATCACCATTTTGGTGGCCGTTGCTTGCGAACTCCAATAGCAGGTTGTCGGATTAGCGCGGACTTTTATATGGCGAACCGTCTTTGTGTGCAAACCGCCATTTTCCATCGACGAGAACTGCCTGTAAGTCATCGTCAGGATATATGGCGGAATCTCCTGCGCTGCGGTCGCCAGCCTCAAGGTAATGAACTTCTTCATCTGTGCGATTAAGCAACTGGTGCGCGTTGCCGGTACCCGCTTTGAATCCCGCGCACATGCCAGGAGAGAGTTGCGTTTCACCGGCATCGTTGACTAGCACGGGGTGGCCGTGCAATATGTAGATGAACTCGTCTTGCTTGGCATGGGCGTGCCGCAAGGCTGAACTAGCACCGGGCAAAAGTTTCGTTAGGTTTACCCCGAAATTTGAAAGGCCAAACAAGTCGCCGAGGGGGCGCTTCTCTCGCCCCGCCATTCTGGAGGCGAACGGTTCTGGATAATTCGATGGTTTTGTCCGTGGTGCAACCTGTGTTGCCACAACGGCTATGGGAATATCTTGATCGTTCATAGTAATCTCTGACATATTGAACCTTAACATTTCGAGCTAAGCACCGCTTCCCTGTGAACTTCAAAACTTCACAGTCTTTCGGTCATTTTAGCCTTTTAAAAAAATCATCAACTGATAGCATTTTTGCGAAAATTGACTAGTCGCCCGATGCAATTAAGGCTCGCTAAAGCCCAGCGTATAAGTCCGCATGACCACCGGAATAGGTCTATAGCACGCCACGCTCTATCTCTTCCAGATAAATGAACTCGGGGGCTTTTACGCCGGCCTTTTTCCTGATTTCCACCAATTCTTCGGACTCGAAGAAGCGGCGGGCATTGTCTAGCGAAGACCACGCCGAGAAATGGACGATGTTATTCGCATCGTTGTCATAGCGCAGTAACTGGTAACTGATTTCTCCGGCGAGTTTTCTTATGTCCGCCGCTTGGTCAAAAACTGCCTTCCAGGCCGGATAAGACTCAACCGCATGAATGATTAAAACGTGTTGCATTGTGTGTCCTTAGTAAATAGTTGATGGTCAGTAGAATTCACTACACATTTGGAATAATGACTACCAAATCTGTAATGCCAACATCCAAACCCGACTGTGATAACAAGGTTGTGACCTGGCCTCGGTGATGTGTTTGATGATTAAAAACATGCATGAACAAGCTAAACAAATTCTTGGTTGCCGGTATGTGTTTTGTGTTGGTATAACTCAGCGTCTGGCTAAGTTCAGCTGCCGTAAGGGATTTTGCCAATTCCGACAATAGACTGTCCAGAAGCTTGCGATAGTCATAAAGTTCTTCGATAGTTGAAAACAGCATTACATCTAAGGATTGCGGCAGGCTCTGCTCCCGAATGAAGTTTAACTCCGGGTGGTTTTGCAACAGCGGGGCAAAGCGCTTTAACCAGATAGTGTCCGCAACCGCAATATGATTCAAGGTGCCGATGATTGAACCGAAAAAAGCGCCGCGATTTTTTGACAGCTCTTCAGCAGAAAGCTTAGCCGCCGTCTCATAGATCTTGGTATTCATCCATTCGTTGTAGTGCGCCATCAGGCATAGATGTTCGGTTATTTGCATGGATCATCCTTAATGGCGAATGGGTTACACATCGATTTTGTAATTTAACATGACTTCATCACCATGTTGCCCACGAAATCCCCAGTTACAAGCCGGACTTTCATAGATGCAAATTTCAATATCCTGATATGTAATCCCCAGTTTTTCTTGAATCCTGTCAAAAAGCAGGCGAATCAGCATTTTCTTGGTTTCTGTGGTTCTGCCTGTAATCATGGTGAATTCAATAATGGTATAGGCATCGGTTCTCCCACTTGGATAAATCATGTTTTCCTTATCGAGCGGAAAGAAACGGTGCGCTCGCTTATCTTGAGGGAACTTTAGCGCTTCAACGACACATTCATGGATCACATCAGAAAGCTGCTGTTTTATTGGATTTAGGTTTTCTTTAATGCCGAATATTTTAACTTGTGCCATTTTTGTTCCTATTAAATTCCAGTTCTGACTAGCTCTGCCATTGCTACTTGTCCGCTGGCCGTCAGCCCCTGGATAACGCTAAGCTGGTTTTGCAGCGGCTGATTCTGGCTGACTTTCCACTTGCCCGATAGCCGGGTAATGATCATTTCAATACCTACCACCGCCCCAATCAGCTTTTCGGTAAAATCTTCCGGCGCATCCGACATAGCCCATGGATCCGGAAGCCCCGCCTCATGTTGGGCGGTCAGGGCCTCAAGCTGAGCGCGCACCCAAACAGCATCATCGATAATGCGCAGTCTACCGTAAGCATGAACCACTGTGTAATTCCAGGTCGGCACAACTTTGCCCGCCTCTTGCTTGGTCGCATACCAGGACGGACTGATATAAGCATCCGGCCCATGAAATATAGCCAACGCATCAACATCAAAATTTAGCTCATTCCAGATCGGATTTGATCTAGCAACATGGCCTCGCAAAACGCCAAAGGATTCGGGGGTTACCGAAAGATGCAGCGGGATATGATTGGCGTTTAGACCGTTAGAACCGGTTGTTACCAGCGTCGCCAGCGATCGGGCATGCATCAGCTCGTGCATAACTCCAATATCGAGCTGTTCAAACTGTGGTGGTAAATACATGGCTACCGGGAAAGCAGAACTTCGCTGATTTGAATAATCGGCGCTAGGTCGGTGTAATTGGGCATATCGCCTTGCAGCAAGGCAGCGTGCGGCATGAAAGCGGCGATAAAGTCTGCGGTTGAATCAAACAAAAAATGACACATCACACTATATGCGGCAGCCGTTCCCGGCATTGCGCCGCCGAGTCCGCGCTCGATTGAAACGCCTTTGAATCCGGAATGGGCGCTCAACAATCCAATCGCCAGCGGCATGTGCGTGTCAAGGTAATAACCCATGTCGAACCAGGCGTCTTTATTGTTGGGATACAGGATGCTGATTTTTATCATGATGGTTCCGTAAGTATTGAATAATGCGCAAAGGCTTGGATCACTTTTTGCTCCTGGTTAAAATGAAATACTTCGGCCGCCATACGGCCCTGTGCGCCTCGGTAGCAGAGAGTGACGCTGTTTACGCCGACCAGTGTCGTTATCAATTCAAAGTGCAAATCGGGGATGAGTTGCAGCGCTTTAGCCCAATAAGCGCCAATCGCCGCTTTGCCGTGCAGAGTTCCGCTGGGCTCATCAGCCAGCTGAATGATTTTTGGCGAAGTCATGACAAAGTCGTCGGCATAGTGGGACAAGATGCGCGGCAAATCGTGGCTGTTCCACGAGTCTATCCAGTCGCTGGCAAAATGTTCGGCAAAAGTGTTGTTCATGGATGATTTTTATTTATAACTTCAATATCCGGCAAATTCTCAAACACCTGCTCTACCGTCTTGTTTTCGGTCAAGGCCTTTATCACCACTGGCAACGGCTCAGCCCAAATCTCCTGAAAGTCCCTTTCCCATGCATCGACTATCGGAAAAGCCAGTTTTTCCACAGGCGGGCAAAATTCCGCAGCGACACCCGGTTTATTGCCGCGCGCATCAACGCGATACCAGCCGTATTGTTTCAGATAAACCGCATTCAAGCCATGCAGACAATGGGGAGGGCCATCGGTCTCAATCGTCAACCGTTGGTAACAAAGCCCCGCCGGAATGGCATTGGCACGTAACAGTGCCGCCAACAAATGACTCTTGGCATAACAGTAGCCGGTTCCATTGATTAACACATCCGAGGCTATACAGGTAACCGGATTCAGCCGGTAATCCCAGCTGTGCTTGATCGCATCGCGGACGAACTCAAAGCAACGTTTCGCTATCGACTCCTCGCTAAGACAAGCTTCAGATAGCTCCGCAGCTTTGGCAATGATCAATGGATGCTTCCAGTCGATGTATTCGCTACAGGCAAGATAATGTTTCATTTTGGGAGCTCCTGAAATTGTGGCAGATTATCTGTTATATCGAACCACGGAGCTTTGCTACCAACGAAAGCATGAAGGACTGGTTTAATTTTTGGATCATCATCGAGAGTACCCAGCGGTAAGCTAAATACAGAAGGATTGTGATCAAACCGGCTCAGAAGTGGAGAGCCACACACACCACAAAAACCACGATGATTACCTGGTGATGATTCGAAATAGGTGACCAGTTCTTCACCTTGTATCCACTTGAAATCGGATGTATTTACTCTAGCACGACTGCGGAATGCTGCACTATGAGCCTTACGACACATTGAGCAGTGACAGTTCAACGCATCAGATAACTCGCCGATAATTTCATATTTAACGCCTCCGCAAAGACAGCTACCCTTCATGTTCAACCTCAATTTTTAATAATTCATTCATCATCGCCCCGGCTGCCATTTCGGATAAGCGGGTATATTTTCGTAGTCCAGCCACGGAACATCATGCGAGGTCCAGATATGCATTTGCGTTGTCATATTCGGATTTTCATCCAGCGTTGCGATCCTGACAATAACATGAGGCTGATTGTCCCGCTCCGCCACCAGATGAGAGCCGCATACCGAACAGAAATGGCGCAGTTTTCCTGGAGATGACTCGAAGGCTGAAAGCTTATCTTCGCCTTTCAGCCAGCGAAAATGCTCGCGGATCACGCCCGCCGTCGAGGCAAACGGCGCGGCATGCGCTTTTTGGCAAGTCCGGCAATGGCAGTGAGTGACAGGCATGTCGATGCTGTCGATTTCATATTCAATAGTTCCGCATAAACAACTGCCCTTCATTTTAATTCTCCGTTACCCGATAAAATATTAAGTAGGGTTAGCCCGTTTTTCCAAGATCTCGACTTTGAGACCGGCATGTTTTGGAATACCTACCCCAGCTGATTCCGGATAGTCGGTTATCAAGCCTGTTTTTTGATAGCCTTGTCTCAGATAGAAGGCAATGAGTTCAGCTCTGGAAGTGACAACCCCCATGATGAATTTCTCGGAAGCGAAATTCTCACTGGCATAGCTTTCTGCCTGGGCCAGCATCTGTTTCCCCAGTCCAGCGCCTTGAAATACAGAATTAACTGCCAGCATTCCGATATGACTATGGCTTTGGTCCTTCTCGACATGAACACAAGATACGATCTCAGAGCCTTTGAAGCCAACAATAATAACCGAATCCGGCATTGACAATATCGCTTCGATTTGGCTGATACGGGTCCTGCTCCCGGATACTAAATCGGATTCATGCGTCCAACCGGATACACCTGCTTCAGGGCGATACGCCTTGTTAACGAGTTGCGCTACCGCCTCGGCATCAGAATTGTGTGCCGTGCGCAATGTATCAATGAGCATGTCTTTGCCTCGTCATTTCGTATGCCTGAAGATGGGAATACGAGAGCTTAAGCAGCGGAACATTAATTCCACTTGCATCCGCCCGGCGAACCATGTCGCCAATAGTATGCTCAGCCTCTATTGGACCGCCGCGCTCGATGTCGCGCAGCATTGATGCCGTCGAATCTGATCCTTGCTCGGAGAGCTGATTCCGGTAGACTAGCAGTTGCTCAGGATTCGGGATGCGCTGATGGACCGTAGCCACTTGTATGCATTCCTCAAGTAATCCGGTAACAAACGACTCTCCGGAAACGGTACGCAATATGTCACCGATAGTGGCGCGCAGGGTGCAGGTGGCACCCGCAAGCGTGCAGAGAAAGATAAATTTATCCCACATATCCTGTTCGATATGACTAGAGATGACAAAGTCCACGGATGTGAAGAACAGCAACTTTGCCAGTGTAGAAACCTGCGTTGAACATGGCGTACAGCGGCTGCCTATCAGCAAACGGTTAATGCCGTTTAAATGTTTAATCTCACCTGAAGGCGACAGGGTAACGGCCAGGTGGGCGACGCCGCCCAATACCCGTTCCCGCCCAAATAAAGCATCCAACGCATCCAAATGGGCAACACCGTTTAGCAGCGGCAATAGGACGCTGTTGCCTCCTATCGCAGGTGAAATCGATTCCAGTGCCAAGTCAAAATCATAGGCTTTGCAGGCCAGAATAATCAGGTCGAAAGTGTCACCGGGGTTTTCTATGGCTGTTATGACCCGTGGCCTAACATGAATGTCGCCCAGCATGCTCGACACATAAAGTCCGCTGGCTCTAAGATTATTCGCACGCTCAGGCCGAACTAAAAAAGTCACATCGCCGCCTACACTTTGCAGCTGCGCGCCGAAATATCCGCCGATGCCGCCAGCCCCCAGGATAAGTATCCGCATTACCATGCTGTTACAACGCTTCCGCCAGAAGCTTTAAGGCCTGATTCATCGCGATGAAGCCTGATTTTGTGCCGCCATCAAGTTTTGACTTATAAAGTCCGACCAAAAGTCC
Source organism: Methylobacter sp. KS41 (assembly GCA_002862125.1). Lineage (GTDB taxonomy): Bacteria > Pseudomonadota > Gammaproteobacteria > Methylococcales > Methylomonadaceae > Methylobacter_C. Next base: position 545,581 of record PHSP01000001.1, read on the forward strand.
GGAAAACTTTTCGCCTTGAATAAAGCGCACCCTATCCTGCGAAATAGCCTCGATTTGGAAATAATGCTCGCCGTCAAAGATTCCTGGCAGCAGAAAATGTCCTAGCCAACGCAATTCCTGCTTCGGTACCGAGACAAGTATCGTAGGGTGAAACTTCATACCTTTTTCACCTGTCGGTTGAACGAATATATTTAATCGTTCACCGGTTTTAACGACCCCGCTGATCGAACGAATAAACGGATTCCACTGGGGATATGCGCTGAAGTCAGTGAGTATCGACCAGACTTGTTCCGGTGTTGCGGCTATTTCAATTTCGGTGCTGATGTCGTGCATTTTAAGTGCCCTGTTTTGGATTAATGTTGATAAAAAGATCTGCCCTCTCTAGCTTTTAGGAAATGGTCGCAACCAAATTTTGTCTCATTTTACGGCCGCCCACAGGAACCAGACCATTATGCTGATAAAAACTTAATGTCCGTCCAAATTCGGGTAGCGGTGGCGTGCATAATTCTAGGCACGACCAATCCCGCTTTTGTCCATAAGCCCTGACTTGCTCTATCAGCATTGCGCCTACACCTGAACAGCGATACTCAGGAATAACATAAAATTCCTGAATGACACCTATCTTTCCACCTGCATAGAGCGCATAAGTCTCGGTAATGGTTGCAACCGCAACCGGAATACTCGCTGACCAGCCGATAATAGCCGTATAGTGGCCTGCCGATAATAATTCTTCACACCGCTGAACCGTGCCATCCAAATCAATATCAAAATGTTGTGCATCAGTGCGCTCACAGATTTCCTGCGTGAGCTGGACGACCAGAGCTCCTATGATTTCTGCTTTGTCTGGTGTTGCTAGTGTAAATGCCAATCTCATTTGAATGCTCATTGGAATGATTGAGGTAATCTATTCGATACTATTTGTCATTTAAAAAAATTTATTTTTCAGATTCAGTCGCATAGGTCGACCAATAACTTTTCGTTGCCCGATATTTGATGCGCATTAATACACTGACTTCAATGAAAAGATCGCCCTGTTCCGGGCAGTTACGAAAGCAGCTACGGAACGTTCCACATCAGCCACTGTCGTTGCCCATGAGCATACACTAATTCTAATGACCGGTTCGCCATTCCAGACCGATCCGCCGCACCAGCATTCCCCAGAACTTTGGATATTTTCCAGCGTTGCTTTGGTGTGTTCCGGGCTGTCGCAAGCAACAAGAACTTGATTGAAGACCGCATCATTCAGAACACGAAAACCCTCTGCGTGTAAATTGTCGGCAAACCGTTTGGCGTGGTTGCAAAGACGATCAACCAGTTCTTCCACGCCGTCTTTGCCCAGAAATTTCAGCGTTGCCCAAAGCTCAACCGCGCGTCCGCGCCGTGACATTTCCGGTGTGTACTGCATACCGTCGCGTTGTTCACCATGAGGAATATAGGCAGCCGTTGCCTGCATGGCTGCAACCAGAATTTCGCGATGTTTGCATAGGATAATGCCGCAATCGTAAGGAACATTAAGCGTTTTATGAGCATCGACAGCCCAAGAGTCGGCCTTGTCGATGCCTTGCGTAAGGATTTTTTTAGTGCGTGATCCTGCCGCCCAAAGACCGAATGCGCCGTCAACGTGAACCCAGGCATTCACGCGCCGAGCGCGATCACATATTTCATCTATCGGATCAAAAGCCCCCGAGTTGACATTTCCGGCTTGGGCTATCATCAGACAACTACTATCCAATTCGGGCATTTCGTCGGCAATCATGCACCCTTGGTTATCAGTAGGCACAATTTCAACCCGCGACTTACCAAGGCCTAACAGAGCAAGCGCTTTAAATATTGTCGCATGTGCCTGTCCACCCACAACAACGCGAAGCTTGGGCGCATCAAACAATCCGTCTACGTTCACGTCCCAACCCTGACGCTTTAATAGTTCATTACGCCCTGCGGCAAGCCCGCAAAAATTGGCAGTTGAAGAACCTGTAACAAAACCTGCGCCGGTGCAAACGGGCAATCCCAGCAAATCAACTAGCCATTTTTCGCAGACAGTTTCAAGTTGCGAGCTGATCGGTGACATTGCATATAAGGCGGAATTTTGATCCCACACATCCGCCAGCCATTTGGCAGCTAAAGCAACGGGAATCGAGCTTCCGGTTACAAAGCCAAAGTACCTTCCGCCCGTTTGGGTGACGGTTGCCGGTGATCCGTATTCGTGCAATATTCGCAGCAGTTCGGCAGGATTACTCGGTGCTGCCGGGAAGGGTTCGTCAAAAACAGCCAGATTTTTAATGGCCTTGTCAGATGGGAAAATATTCCGCTCATGTACGCCATCCATATAGGCATAAGCGTAAGATTTTGCATGCTCGAATGGTTCCTTACTAAAGATTTGTGAGTACATTTCTTCTTGAGTATCCGATTTTTTTACCATTCAATAATTTCTTCTTGTCTTGTTGTCAAGTACCTAAGCCAAAGCTGGACCGTGAAGTGACATAGGTTCTTTCGATCGCAATATTAAGTTACACACGACCAACCACAGCCGCCAAAAATGCCGTAACCAGCGGATGCGGTTTTTTAGCAGTAGAGCGCGTTTGCGGCACGAACAGTGTCCCGATAAAAAACGGATGATCGGGTTGCTCAATGACGCGAATTTCACCTTCGGCATCGGAGCCTGAAATATTCAGTGGACCTTGCTTCAACTCATCAATGTAATCCGGATTGACCCCGAAGTTGCAGTAATAATGTTCTGTCGCTGACAAGCCTCCATAGATTGCTGCTACCTGAGACTCCGGCACAAAGTTAAGCTGCATTTCGCGCCCTGCCAGCGAACACGCCAGTTGCGAGATGAACAGGTTTGTGGCGTACGGATCGTACTCGGCATGTTGCGCGTCCTTAAAACTGAGAACATTCCGCGCATACTCGATCACCATATGCTGAAACCCGCCGCAAGTACCCAAACAGGGAACTTTGTTTTCCCTGGCATAACGAATCGCCCACAGCGTAAGCTCCATGCTTTTATACGGACTTCCTGGCGCAACCCATATGCCAGAATACCGTTCAAACAGCTTTGGATCGATGTCTTCCGTTGAAACCCAGTCCGCCGTTATATCCATATTCAGCAGCTTTTTAGCATGCTCGATAGCCGCATTGGTCGAAATGTGCGGAGGGAATGTCGGCGTGTATTCACCGAGCAACGCTATAGCCTTAATCATACCGTTTATTTTCCTGAGCTGCCTAACGTGATAATTGTGTTTATTAAATTAAGCAAAAACCAATAAAATATGACCGCCGGTTTATACCGGAATAGCCAAGATTAGATGACATCGTCTCTCACAGCCCGGTTGGGAAACGACACCTCTAAAACAACACACCCAACATTCGTTTTGAATGGGCCGTGAAGTTCACCGGGCGGGCGGCTGGCGTAATGCCCCGCTTCCAGCCACATATCAAAGGCCTGATCGTAGAGATGACCACTGACAATAAATATTTCCTCAGGGTATGAATGCGTTTTACCACCGAATTCGGAGGTATCAGCACCTGGAAGGAAGCGGGTCAAGCGGGTGTATTCGCCTGTCATTTGATCGATACTGAGAGTTAATTCTTCAGCCATTCCTTCAAGTCCTCTGATGGGAGTCCAATGTTCCTGATTCTCTGAACTTAAAGCGTTCCAGTAGGTTGAAGTTGATTTTGTCATGCATCGCTCCGGTTGAGTACTATCTTAGGCATAACCCCATCACGCTGATACTGTACAAATTTATCTCGTGTCATTGAATAGAAAATGCACAATTCGTTGCGACAGCGCGTCGAAGCCCATACGATCCGCTCGCCGCACAATTCCATTCCTAAACGCCGCATTACCGCAAACGATGCTACATTATCAACCTGAGCACCTCCCTCCATTGAATCCAGATTCAGCCGCCCGAATGCCGCAATGACAGCCGCGAGCGAAGCTTCGGTTGTGTAGCCGCAATGATGATAAGCCTCGTTAAGCCAGTAACTCAGGTTACCAACTCCCGAGAGTGTCTCAGCGCGAGACACACAAATCCAGCCCATCACTGCGTTATCTGCCCGATGCTCAACCAGGAAGTGTAGAGCTTGGCCCACAGCAATTTCCTCGCGTGCTTTGAGAATCCTCGTTGCCGCCGCCTGCTGAGTCATGGGTGCAGGCCAAGAAGCCAGCCAGCGGCTAATGCCAGGGGTCATAACCTTGGCAACTACAGCTGCGTCGTCAGGGCGAGGACACCTAAGGCGGGTCCGCTTCGTGTCAATCGGTTTGAATAGATCATCGTTGTTCATGGGTATATTAACAATGTCTCGTATCAGTAATGCCAATCAACGCAGCGCTAAGTGGGCAGACGTTAAGAGGCGCCGCTTGAACGCCTTGTCGGGCTTGGTTTGCCGGCTACGCACATCGCTTCGTTTGCCCATAGTCGCAGTTGTTCGGCATCAGTAAGAATGTCTTCGAGGAGTTCAAAATACTTGCACACCTGAACTCGTCCTTTCTTTGTCATATATGAAAACGGCTGCATCCCCGCTTGTTCGTATTTCACCCGAGTGTCCTCATTTACAGCAAAATACAGGCTATTTCCCATAATCATGGCAAACTGTACAAAGCCATTGGAAATCCCCACACCGCCGAAGAATCGGCCTGTTCGTAGCGGGCCAATAGGTTCTAGCAGCTCTATAACGTATTCCGTATATTCGGTGGTTGGGGTCAAGGGTTTCAGTCCGCGTCAGGTGATTCAAAGAACCCGGTCATTTGCATTAAACGACCATCAGTCCCGTACAATCCATAGCTTGCTTCCTGAGAGAGTACGTTTCCATTGCTATCCACCATGTTCCAATGCGTAAGACTCCGATCATGGTGGTTTTTGAAATCAGTTGTTATAAATCTTACTCCAGGCACATTCTTTTGAAGTTCCGACATGTATCCAGACAATTGCTCATATCCCGTTGCTTGAATAATCGGGTCTGTGTACACGCAATCAGGGCTTAAGCATTGCTCGAATAATTTCAACCGCTTCGGTGCGTCTATCTCGGACCATGACTTCGTATAATTGTCCCATGTGTTTTTATGTGAATTGCTTTCCATTGTTGTCCTCATGTATGAAAATGGTTGAGAAATACATTGCCGCTATTATGATTGACGGCCACGCGGCTTTCCGGGCAAGTCCGATTGAGTGCAGTGTTAGACCGGCTTGATGACCAGCATTTCATTGCCGCCGCGCTGAAACTCGTAAGGAACGCGCTTGACCCCCACGCCGAAGCCATGGTTTGCAAGATGTTCGGTCACAAAAGGGAGGTGGGGCGACAAATAACCATCAAGCGTAAGCAGTGGAAACACGCGCACTTCGCGAGCCACACGCAACATTTCCTGGAGAGCCTGAAGATGAAACTCTGCTGAGAAATGGGCGCTGTACAAAAACAGGAAATGCGATGACAGGGCAATATCGAATTGTCCGCTGGCAAAAGGCAGCGAGGGCAACTCCCCAGGGATGTATCGGCCTTCCAGCTTTCCCGCATCGAAGTCAGCGAGGAAAGTTTCCATCGCGGACATACGAAGACTGCCAAGTTGTTCTACTGATGGAATGACGCTCCAAACGTAGTCGCTGTGGTTCTTGTGCATTTGTGCCATTACGGTTTCATAGGTTTCTTCGATACGCCTTCTGATCTGGTCGGCATCAAAAACGTAGACAGGATCCGCCGAGACAATATTCCCGCCACGTTGGCTGAGTACCGAATTGAACGCCGCAGGCCCGTCGCCGCAGCCGAGAATGCGTAGCCCAAGCTCAGCCTCGGTAAGGTCAAACATACTGACGTATTCAGCATATGATCGTCCCCAAGGCACGACTTTGTCGAGTGTAAATCCCATTGATGATCCTCTTTTTAACTTAGGGAGTAACCGGCATTACGCAGCTTTATCGCGCATCGTCCGGATTGATTGACGGGTTGGACTGGCCGACCATAACAACACCTTCAATTTTCGACCACCGGTAATTGCGAATCCTTCACGCTTATAAAATGACAATGTTTTATCGAATTGCGGGAGTGGTGGCGTTGTAACTTCAAGTCGTTTCCATCCACGCGAGATACCGAAAGTTTTAGCTTGACTCACAAGGCGCAGCCCGACATTTTGTGAGCGAAACTCTGGGCGAACAAAAAGTTCCGGAATAATGCCAAACGCACCTTCAGCATAGAGCGCATGTCGTTTACTGTCGTTCTTTGTATGGAAATCGCAGTCATAGCAAATAGGTCCAACGTAAAGTTAAGGAGAGCCGCGCTTGTGTGGCGGCCCGCTTGAGCGCAAAGCTAGCCATCATGTTCAACGGAGCGCTCATAATTATAACCGCGTTCCGGTTAATCGTTGTGTTAAGCAGGATTTACACCCACGGTAATTAGAATGGGAACCGAAAAATGAATTTCATTTTCGTGGCGATGCACATCAATTCCCATTCGATCCAATTCAAGGTCGGCTCTGAACATCTCTCGGATTTTGTCTGTATCGCCAGGATTTGGGAAGGATGCACTCAGTTGTTGTTCAAGCTCTCCCTCGACTTTATATCGGGCGGTATTCACATTTGAGAGACCAGATGCCACAACGATAGCGGCCATCTCTGATGATGTGAGTGCATGCACATGGGATGGGTCGCGTAGTTTTTCCAACTGGTCGTAGGCCTCTGCCTTTTCCGGCGGTTGCACGACATCAATGACCATCACTTTACCGCCGGGTTTGCATACTCGGAGCATTTCAGCCAAGACATCCGCTGGATTGAGGAAATGATGAAAACTATAGCGCGTCAATACAACTGAGAAATGTGCATCTGGAAAAGGCAAGGGCAATACATCACCGACTTGCCATGAGAGATTGCTAAGTTGCTTGTCCTTTTGGCGCTCCTTGGCTTGTTCGATCATTTGCGGCGTAATGTCGATGCCCGTGACATGGCTAGCATGTGGGGCAAACTCACAAGCCACAAGCCCCGGACCACAAGCGACATCAAGGACATCATCTGATGCCGACACTCCAGACAATTCAATTAACATCTGCATTGACTGTGAGTGTCCTGGCAATTCCGAGAACGGAATCGCTTGCTGAGAGAATTGTTCGACAATCGTCTGGTTGTGTTTCGTTGTGTTCAACATATGGTTTTCTCGGGTGCTTAACGTGAAGCCAAGGGGTTGTGCGCTTTTGCGTAGTCCCGCTTGAGCGTAGGGTTGGGTGCCATTGCTTACGGGTCTACGGCAGATAGAGAGCAATATTCTTCATAGCGCGGGAAACATACTCTTCCTTCTCGCCGACCGGCGCGACATAGTGAAGTGCATTTCTCGCAGCCTCTTCGCCTTCAGTGCGCGCGATGATCCAAGCGGCAAGATACTGCGACGCGAAGCAGCCACCTGCGGTTGCAACGTTACCTTGAGCGTAGAACGGCTGATCGAGAACCTCAATGCCAGCCTCCTGCACCCAAGGCTTCGTAGTGAGGTCAGTACATGCAGGAACGCTACCAAGGAGACCGAGCTTCGCCAGAAGCAGCGTGCCGGAACATTGGGCGCCAATCAACTGACGTGCGGGGTCTAACTTGAGCTTTGCCATAAGCTCTGGGTTATTTACGATTTCCCGCGTTTGAATGCCGCTTCCGATGATGACCGCATCCGCCGCGCAGGCTTCGGCCAATGTTGACTGTGCATGCAAGGTTACGCCGTTCATCGAAGTGACAGACGCCGCTGGGCATGAGAGCGTTACTCTCCAGCCGGGTTTCTTTACGCGATTGAGTACACCCAAGGCGATCAAGGAGTCGAGTTCATTGAACCCTTCAAAGGTGAGGATTGCTATGTGCATGGTAATATTCCGTATGATGCCCAACGTAGAGCTAACCGGGCGCGACACGGAAAGCTGAAAAATAAAATCGGATTATAACCGCGCTCCGGTTGAGTGCCATATTAGCTATCAAGTTGCTTCGCATACACATCGTACTTAACTCCGTGAATCATTGGCGCAGTTGACCACCACTTGAACCCCATACGTTGGTACATAGACAAAGCGACCTGCATGAGTCGCTCGTGTGCAGAGCAAACACCGAGGCGCCACAGTTACTGATAGCTATCATTTCTAAATTGTTTGAGCTCTAGCCGGTAAACAGGGCTTTAACAGGTGCGTTTTGCGGCGGCTCTAGTGAAAACTGGCGAGCATCTGCAAAGGCACTTGCAAATTCAGGCCTCTTTGAAAGTGTTGATAAGTAGCGCTGGAACAAGTCGTCTCGGCAAAGACCATAGGCTCTCGCCCAAGAGACGCTGTGACCGACAACGCAATCCGCCGCTGTAAAAAACTCGCCACAAATGTATGGCCCTGCCGCGAGTCGCTCGGCAAGCTGCGGCTCAACTTCCTTCGCAAACTTCATCCGATATCTAGCAACCGTTCGAGGATCACGCTCTGCCTTTGGAAGTACATGCTCGTGGATACGTATCTGCCACAGCATCATGTCCATCCAAGTCGATCCGAAGTGCAGCATCTGGAGGTAATCTGCCCGCTCGAACGATGCGCCAGGCGGAGGCGCCAGACACTTGTTCGGATATGCATCCGCAAGAAAGCAGACCATTGCAGCGCTCTCAAGCATGTGTTGGGTCTTGCCATCCTCCCAGGTAACTTCCAGCACTGGAACGCTGTGATTCGGATTAAGTCGCAAGAACTCCGCGCTGTACTGCACGCCGTCATAAAGCTCGACTCGTTCTACCTCGAACTCATCGCCTACGACTTCGTGCAACATCCATTTCACGCGAGTGCTCCGTGTAGCAGGGTAATGGTGGAGCTTCAGGTGCTTTATGTTCATGGACAAATCTCCTGCAAGTTGAGTGATACCTAATGTTTAAATCCACCATTTAACTTGATTTTGTTCTTGGGAACAACTGTCAATATTGACAGGTTCTGCCGCTTTTATTCGGGCATATTAGCGATTCAGGCTTCATAATATAAGTATTATCCAGATACCCGATAGGCGTAAGCGAAAATTTCCATGAACACCTGGCAAGAAGGTCAGCTTCAAGCATTACAGTCCATTGATTCCGAGCAGCAGCTTTTTCAAGCCCTTATTACGCTAGCCCAGGAACTTGGCTTTGATCATTGCGCTTATGGTCTACGCATGCCGCTGCCGCTGACTAATCCCAAGACCGTCATGTTTAACAATTATCCAACGGCATGGCAAACACACTATCAGACCAAAAATTATCTAACTGTTGATCCTACGGTACAGCATGCCATGCGTTCGACTCTGCCTGTTCTGTGGACGGATGAGTTATTCAGTCCGACACTGGATTTATGGGAGGAGGCACGCTCATTTGGCTTGTGCCATGGCTGGGCGCAATCCATTCGTGATTTTAACGGGACGGTAGGCATGTTAACCTTGGCCCGCTCACATGAGAGCATCACCAAAACGGAACTTGAAACCAAGCTATTAAAAATGGCCTGGCTGACTCAAGCCACGCATTTGAGCATGTCGCAATGTCTGACGCCGAAATTGATGCCGGAAGTTAAGGTGCTGTTATCAAACCGCGAGATCGCGGTGCTACGCTGGACTGCCGATGGCAAAACATCTAGCGAAATTTCGTGCATTCTTAATATTTCCGAGCGCACTGTCAATTTTCATATCAATAATGCCATCGTCAAACTGAATGCCAGCAACAAAACCTCGGCGGCGATCAAAGCGGCGCTGCTCGGATTTTTATAAAGGCTTGTCAATCAGGGCGTTAATTTTCTTGGCTAGCGAACTAACGCCCCGTTGCGTGACTTTTTCATGGTTCCCCTTAAGTTCGATAGCATAACTTGCCTCCAGGGTTTGGGTTTTTACATTGATCACATGCGCCAACAAATAGGAAAACAAAAAGCTGGGCTTGCTGTGCTGACTGACGACTATCCACTCGGCACCCTGTTGCTCACCCAGTTTGGCCGCAAGATCATTAAAACGAAACAGATAGCCGAAGCTGGAATTGGCGGCAAGTTGAGACTCGGGCTTGATATGTATGATCTCATACTCGCCGGACTGGCTGAGCGCCTGCTCCAGCAACGGCTGCATGGATGCAGTGCGCAGCTGTTCCTGAGGCGTGTTGGGCAGGGAGGTAATATCGTTCAATTCAAAATTCAAGATGGCTATGCGCGGCGCGGCCTCGGCATTGCTTGACAGCAACATGATAGACAGGATGATTCCTGTTGATGTTAGTCGGTTCATGGCATTTTCCTCAAGGGGTGTAAGCTGCTATGTTAGGTTTTTGTACAAATTGATAAAGTCCTGAAACCCTAATGTGGCGATGATATTTAAATCATCGTCAAGGATCTCATAAAGCACGCCATCGTTGCCGCGAATGCTGAAAAAGATGATGACATCCACATCGCCTCCGCCTTCCCGATGCGGTTCGTCACTGGGCAGGCTGGTGGTGTAACTGCCCGTAGCTCTGGTTTCTTTTAATTTTCCGTCTGCTTCATACAGGCGATGCTCACCTTGAAGAACCAAGGTTTTATTCAGCGCTTTATGCCTGTGCAGGACAATCTGCTGGTGTGCGGAAAACTTAAAAAGCGCGTCAATGATGCAGTTATCTTCATCAATATCAAGAATTGAATATTGCAAATGTTCAAAATCGCCTAAGTTTTTCCAGTTGATATGAGTGTCGTCAAAATTGTAGTGTGTCATGGCTTCATCCTTCTTAATGATACGGGTATTTAGATGTTGAAAAAATAAGTCAATATAGCTATGCGCGGCGAGGCCTCGGCGTTGCTCAACAACAGAAATACCATAGCCAGTATTATTCCAGTCGTTTTACGCATGTTCATGGTGCTTTCCTCAAATTGCTTATCAAGAAAAATTTTATTGTTGTAAATCCTTCTCCAGGCCATCGACACCCTCTGTAATCGCACGGTGAATCAATTCGACCAAGGCCTCACGCTGCTCTTCCTGCACATCGATTTCTACGGTCCAGGACAGTTTGGCACTATTGTCATTAACCTTGCTGATGTTTACCGTACCCAGATAGCTTTGCACCGGAAATGGCGATTCGATTCTGTTGTAGCGCAAGCTTCGTTGCTGATGATCAATAGCTTCAATACGATCTGTTATTTTTCCGCCATCCACCAAAGTCAGGAAACGAGTTGCGCCTACTCCGGCACCCAGTACAGAGCAGTCCGCAATTATTGGAAACCAGCGATCAAGTCCGCCGATGCCGCTAATCGCCGCCCAAGCCTGATCGGCATTTACGGTAATGATTTTGGTAATGTTTAGTTGTTCAGTCATGATCTATTCTCCAAATGTGAGTGCCGCGAATATCGACGGCTGATAGTGTATTCAATCGAAAGTCTGAGGTAAGCCGATATTTGCCCGGATAATACGGGCAATTTGCCCGGAGTTAAGCGCTCATCTATTCAAGGGGTTTAGCGGCTCTTATAATGCAGTCACCACAGGCTTATCCGGCTTACCATGAACCTACAAATCCATTTATTGTCCCGCATCACGCTGGTCGCGCTGTTGTGCCTGCTTGCCACCACCGCCTATGTGCTGGAGCACAGTAACCAGCAATCCAGGCAGGCTACGCAGCTCACGGCCGAATCGCTGGTCAAGCAGCTTGAGTTTCAGCTTTTGAGCATCAATGCCGGGTTCGGTCTAGCTAATCGGTTTCCAGATTTTGATCTCTGGAAACAGACCGGCAGCGTACCCGGAATTTGTGTCAGCTTTGTAGCAACAGACAGCTCAGTACGTAGTCTTTGCAATGGCGAAAAACTATCTGTTCGCAACTATCCGGATAGTTTCGAAGCCCTTTACCGCCGATTGTTAAATCCAGGTTTAGCGCTAACGCGACCTATAGCCTTCAATGGCAGAGTTTATGGTTCGCTGACAATTACGCCCAGTGCCGAGATTGAAATCGCAAAGGCCTGGGACAATCTCTGTAGCTTGCTGGGGCTGTCGGCCATTACTGTTTTGGCCGTTTGTCTGCTGGTTTATCTGAGTATCAGCCGCGCCTTGCGGCCGGCTAAAATCATCGTCTCCGGACTAAAGAGCCTGGAAAAGGAACACGCTTATCGACTGCCGTCGTTCGAGCTGATCGAGTGGCAATGTATTGCAGCAGCAATCAATCAACTGGCGACAAGTCAGCAACAATTGCTAGCCGAACGTCAAAAGCTGGCCGTGCAGCTGATCAATGTTCAAGAGGAAGAGCGTCGTTATCTGGCTAGAGAGCTACACGACGAGTTCGGGCAATGTCTGGCCGCGATCAACGCCGTAGCCGCTTCCATTGCTCAAACTGCAGAACACCAGTGTCCAGCCTTGGTAAATGATGCCGAGCATATCAGCCGGATTACCCAGCACATGCTGGAAAATGTGCGTGATCTATTGAAGCGTTTGCGGCCCGCAGAACTTGATGAACTGGGGCTTGCAGCCAGCCTGAATAGCCTGGTATCGGGATGGAATGCGCGTGGCGGCGGTAAATGCCAGTATAGCCTGAACATCGTCGGCGCTTGCGCGTTGCTGCCGGAGCCGTTGACAATTACGCTATTTCGGATTACTCAGGAATGCCTGACCAATATCGCCAAACATGCGTCTGCCGCGAACGCAAACATTACGCTGGTAATCAACTCAGGTGCGATTGCCTTGACCGTGGAAGACGATGGCAGAGCCATTAAACTGCCCTTTGCCGACAACGCAGGCATAGGCCTGCTCGGCATCCGCGAGCGTGTCACCGCGCTGGATGGACGACTGACCTTAGCCATCGCTAAGCCGCACGGTTTGATTGTTGAAGTACATCTGCCGATTATTCCTATTACGGAAGCACAGCATGAACATCATTAGAATTTTGCTGGTTGACGATCATGCTATCGTTCGTGAAGGATATCTGTCGTTACTGGCAAAACAGCCTGACTTGCAGGTGGTCGCAGTTGCCGCAGATGGCGCTCAGGCTTATCAGCAGTTTAAGGACTGCAGCCCTGACGTGGTGGTTACGGATCTGTCTTTGCCCGGAATCAGCGGGCTTGAACTGATTTCCCGGATCAAACAACGTGATGCGAACGCGAAAATTCTGGTGTTCAGCATGCATCAAAATCCGAGCTTTGCTGTGCAGGCCAGTCGCGCCGGTGCCTTGGGTTATGTCACCAAAAGCAGTCCGCCGGAAGTGTTGCTCCGGGCGATCCATGAGGTTTATGGTGGTCGCCACACCCTGAGCGCCGACATCGCCCAGGCGCTGGCACTGGAAAAGCTCGGTAATGAACGTATGGCTCTGGAGACCTTGACGGTGCGGGAGCTTGAAATTTTGCGTCTTTTGGTCGAAGCGAGAACGACCGAAGATATTGCGCAAATCCTTAACATCAGCCCGAAAACCGTCGGCAACTGCCATTATTTAATCAAACGCAAACTCGGCGTTGCCGGAGACATAGAGTTGACACGCTTGGCGATCAGGTTGAATGTGATTAATCTTTTGGATTTATCTGCTCCAGCCATTGAGTCTATAAAGACTTATTAAAGTCCATTTGATTTTTGGCTCAGAATGAAACGAGTTGAGGCTAAGTCGACCTGTTCTTATGGTCGATAGTGCTTAGTTAGTTCGCTAGAATCGACTGGCTGCTATACGTAAGACAGCTGTCCTTCATAAATCAGGGTTCTATGTCCGCAGTGGGTCGACTGCCGACGACCAGAAAACAAAAATTTGCTCATTGCCAGTGGCTGCTTTTGAGAATTCGATCCGCGCAAAAGCATTATTCGCTAGAATTGACTGGCCGATGACAGCTTTGGGTGGGTGACTGTCGATCAATGGCGGTCACTGAAGGACCGCTTCAAGGTTGACTATCCGTTCAGTGAAAGACTTTATTCGGCTTTTTATTTCTTAAACATGAAATGATTGCTCTCTGGATTTTTGCGATTTGCCCCAAGTTTTTTGTCTAGTTGGTTGGCTTGCCCGAGCTTTATTTGTAGTCAATTTTCCAGGATTCAACGGACTTAGGCAGCCTCCCTAAATCATCGATTACGGCAATACGATGAGGAGGGGCATCGGACCAGTCCCACAAGACCAGGTTTCGATTTTCTTCCGTACATCCCGGCGCAAAGCTTTGTACAATAACGCCTGCGTATCCAATTTCTTGCAATTTGTTGGCGAGTTGCCAAGTAGGCGGCTCCTGGCCTTCGTCTGCCATGTATTCCCAAGGACAGGCCAAGTCAGCTTTAGTTAGGGTTAGTGCCTTTAATGTTTTAACCTTCGTTAAATCGACCAAGTCGGTGCAACTAGCTTGGTAAGCCACCAAAGTCATGGGCTGTGGTTTGAACGGGAAACCTTGCTGGGCTTCCATCCAGGCAGTGGTCGGGTCAAGCGGCGTATATAAGGCGCTTTTGCCAGGCCTGTTAAATCGCCCGCCATGTTGTTTTGCCCCTTCCCCGGAGAGCGGCCGGTAAGACCACATGGGGTGGTGGGCACGGTAAACAATCCCGGAATACTCAATAACCGGTATTTTCAAGCATAGCCGCCGTCGGCAATCCGGGAAAGGTAGGCCTTAACGGCATCGGCATGGCCCTCCTTAACGAGATCTTCCGCCGTTTTATCCCCAAAAGAGGGTAAAGGTTGGGACCTAAACCAGGCAAAAGCCCGCCCTGCGCCACCAGACCAGTCAGCTACACGGTTGATGATTTCCACGGTATCCCTTAATCGGGTCTGTGTTGCTTTACTTTTGACGCGGTTGCTTTTAGAAACCGAATCACGCGATAAGCCGGTGACTTCCGCGAGGTCGCTTTGTGTAATATGCAACACTTTGGCCAATGCGCTGGCCGCGACTAAGCCATCGTCGTTGATTACTGTGCGTAAAAATTCTATGCTGCCCATATGCCTCAAAAAATGCACCTTGTTAGGGTATTATTGTAAGGCGTATTATTGATAATTCAAGCCAATCTGTAAAGAGTACCTTGTTCTTATAAAGATCATCTTATTTGAATGGGCTATTATTTTTCAATTCAAGAAAAATAAATAGTGCACATAAATCAATATAATCAATAAGATATTGTTTTTCTCCATTGCTGACATTGGCTCATTTCAACCAATTTGGGAAGATCGGCCACTTTGCGACATTCAACAATTTCAAAGTATGGTGACTGCAACACAATTAGCTCTCATTCAAAATTTAGATGCGATTAGCTTGCGTAATCGCATTTTTGAAGCCGAAATAATATTTCTCCGTTTACACTTTGCTAATCGGAGCTATGCGAGCTTTATTCATAGAGATAGCCAAATCCGAAAAATACCCTATAAGTATTCAATTCTTTATGAATGCTAACGCCTCAATAACCGGCGTAGCTTTGCTGTGTCCGGAGCCGAAGGCACATAGTTAATTGATTTGTTAGCACGTTTACTCACTCTGGAAGATAAACTCTCGATGATACTTTAAATATTTATCACGATTCTCATGAATCATTGATAGCTTGAAAGAATTATCTACACCTAAAGCCTCGAGTGTTTTCTCGTCCAGTGCCTTTGAAACAACAATATTTCCCATTGAATCAAATGTAATCATCCCACTATCAAACAGGGTGTCTAGGTTTGGAGTTAGCAGCAGACCGTTGTAAGGGTCTAAGCGCTCAAAGTTATTGCTATCACGCCACGGCTTAATATGGGAAGCTTTAAGCAAATCGATTTGCTCACAACCTGTAACGGAGCACTTTTCCCACAATTGAATTAGGTCTTTCCGATATTTCCCTTGTCCTTTCCTACTACTAACTATACGTTCTATTTCAGTTTCAGTTAATCCGGCAAACTCGCCATTTTCTTTAGCATCTGAGATCTCATCTTCTGGTTTACGGAGGTAGTACGGTTTAGTTTTTGCCAACCTTTCAACAAATTCGCGCATCGAGACTTTTGTTTCGAACCCAAATGGAATGCCAAACGGAACAGGTTCTTTACCTCGATTCATGCGCTTGGGAAACTTTCGCATACTTGATTTATGGTTCAGAGTTCCTGTGGTTTCTACACCGGAAATAGATAACAGTTCGCTTTTATATCCTTCAAAGCGCGGATGAATAACGAGCGCTGAAGCCTTTTCTCCTGCTTGTTTATTTATGTAGATATATTGTTTTATGCAAGGCAGAAAAAACTGTATTGCGTATTGAATTTCATGTCTTTCTGTTGCATGAAATTCATTCAAAACCTCTTCGATCTGACTAAGTGTGATCATCACTTTCCCATTGACAGTTGGTAATGCAGCAAATAACCGGGCGCGAAAAGCGCGAAGCGGTTTTTGCTGTCCGCGTTAGTTTGCATTGTTAGAGGCCATTACTTGTTCAAGCATATTCCTATCAGTAAACTCTCTGACAATCACAGCGCCTACAGAGTGCGCAAGCGAGTATCCATCCCAAAGCCTTTGAAAGGTAATGTCTTGCTCTTTGTAGCGCTCCTGTATATCAGGAAACACAGATAGAAGTTGTCTTGACCGTTCCCAATCATTTAACCCTGACGCCTCGAAAAACTTATCTAGTCCTTTATTAAGGTTGTGACCTATAGCTTTTGCCTGATTTTGTGAAAGGCCATTTTTCAAGGCAACGTATGACTTGAAAAATATCTCGAGCGCCATTCTACAATTAAGAATTGCACGAGGATCTGGGCGATGCTGGCAAAGTATGGATGTAGATGCCCTCAGCTCTTGATCCGCAGACATGAGTAGCTGAGCGCCGAATTCATTCAAGCCTTGCGTTTTACGAAGATCATCTATACCCAGTCCGTAGTCTAGAGTTAGCGTTCGGCGCGGACACGTCACCAATAGCTAGCCAATTCAGTTTTTTTCTGATTGAATTCGAATCGGCAAATAACAAATTATCTGAACGACTGACATGTTAAGTGTCGTCCAAACCGGCTATCAATTATTCTCGTCTTGATCTGGCTTAATGTACTCAACCGGATGTGCAAAGGGCAGTAACTCGTCGATACGACTATTAGGCCAGGTGGGCAATTTTTCCAATGTATCTCTAAGCCATGCGGCTGGATCGATTCCGTTAAGTTTGGCGGTGCCGAGCAGGGTTTGAATGGCAGCAGCCCGTTGACCCGCTCGCTCGGAACCGGTGAATAACCAGTTCTTCTTACCCAGGGCAATAGGCCGGATGGTGTTTTCTACCGGGTTATTGTCGATCGGCAAATGGCCGGTTTCCGCATAGCGGATCAGGGATGGCCAGCGTTTCAAGGTATAATCCAGAGCTTTTGCGGAACCGCCGCCATTGGCAGTTTTAATTCGGGTTTGGATGAGCCATTCATGCAAGGCATTGAGTGCGGGTTGACTTTGCTCCAGACGCAACTGTTGACGAACGTCGATGCTCAGCGCTTTGCCTTGTTGCTCGATATGATATAGCTGACCGATGCGCGTCAAGGCTTCGAGCGCCATGGAACTGGCATTGGCCTGGTGCAGGTCGAAGAATTTTCGGCGTGCGTGCGCCCAGCAGCCCAGTTCTATGCAGGGATCTTGCCGTGCCTCAGTGAATAAGGCCTTGTAACCCCCATAGTCATCAACCATTAAGTGCCCATGCCAGTTGCCCAAAAACTGGCGCGCGTGGTCGCCACTGCGTCCGCCCCGGTAGTCGAAGACAATGATCCGCGGTCCGTCCTCCAGGTCGTTACTGCGGTAGGCCCAAAGATAAGCTTTTTTGGTTTTTCCGCTGCCGGGATCGAGTTGGGGCACAGGCGTCTCATCAGCGTGGAGCGTGCCGCGTTTCAGCAGCAGCTCAACTAGCCGATCCACCAAGGGTTGCAGCGCTACCCCCGTGCGACCTACCCATTCCGCCATCGTGGAACGGGCCAGAATGACTTGGTCACGGGCGGCGATCTGCTCCAGTCGGTAAAGCGGAAGATGATCCAGGTATTTACTGATCAGTACCCAAACCAGCAAACCCACAGCCGCCATGCCACCGTCGATGATGGCAGGGGGAACCGGCGCGGCAGTGATAGTTTCACAGTTGCGGCATGCATATTGCGGACGGATGTGGCGGTGGACAAAGAACTTGGCAGGCTCGACATCGAGTTGTTCAGTGATGTCTTCGCCAATTTTGACTAAGTCCTTGCCGCACTGACCGCATTGGCAGGACGCCGGCTCGTGGCGGTGCTCAATGCGCGGCAAATGCGCTGGCAAAGGCTGGCGGCCCGCGCGGGGACGCTTGGGCTTGGTAACGGTGGAATCGGCTTGTTCGCCGGCTTGCTCGACTTCTGCCTCAAGCGCCGCAATGTCTTCGTTGCAGGTTTCCTCGAACAAATCCCTTTGCAAACCGGATAGTGCTTCGCTTTTTACGCCATAGCGAATGCGTCTTAGATGGGCCAATTCCAGGATCAGGGCTTGGATTTTGAGGTCTTTGGCTTGAAGGGTTTCAGTATCCTTTTTTATCTGATCAAGCAGCGATTGAATCAGTGCCGCCACTTGCGTTTTGGCGGTGGTATCAAGGTTCAAATCATCCAGTTGGTTCAGTATTTTCATGGCAGTATTTTACCATAAAAAGCCTCTGTAGACAGCATTAATACTGGGTTTTTAACAGTTTTTCAGCCGCCGGAAAGGCTTGCTAATCAAGCGTCTAAATGGGCAAGCGGCAACGCCGATAAACGTCGCCAATCCACCCCGGCAATCAGCCACTCCCACTGTGCTTGCGTGATGGAAAAACGGCTCTCACCCGGCGTAGGCCAGATGAAATGCCCCTGATGCAGGCGTCGCTGACACAACCACACGCCATTGCCGTCCCACAGCAGAACTTTGATACGATTACCGGCGGCGTTGCGAAACACAAAAGCCGATCCTTCACAGGGCTTCTGTCCCAAGGTTTGCGCTACTTGCGCCGACAACCCGTCGATGCCCCTGCGGAGATCCACCGGCGCTACACTCAACCAAATCTGTCCAGGACTGCTAATTAAGACAGGCATTGCAGCAACTCGGCTAGCCAGCGCGGCGATACCGCCGTCGACAACTCAAGCTCTTCACCGTGCGGAAATCGGAGCATCATGTCTGCTTGGACAGCTGCGACTGGCACCGATGGCGCAACCTGGATGGGAATTATTTCGAGAGCCCCATCTTTACCCAAAGGTAATTCATCCCGAGCACGCCGAACCCACACCGAAAAAGTTTTAGCATTGAGTCCTTGCTGGCGACAGTAATCCGCCTGACTCAAACCACTTCCGCGCCAAGCTTTTACATGCTGCTGCCATTGTGTTTGTGTTTTCATTACCAATCCTCATAAAAAAATGCTGAGGATGTCAGAATCAGATTCGGAAAGCTATGTGGTGCGGCTAACCCCTTACAGTCTAGACAGTCCGCCCAATAAACAACATATTCCCAAGCTTGCCTGTGATCTGCCATCATCTGCTGTTTAACGCCATCAGGCATTTCATGAAGACAATCGAACGCATTTAACTGTACCCCGCCAAAGATGATTGGAATAGACACAACCCAAAATTGGGAGTCATAGAAATATACAGCTTCATACAGGCTACCGACGTGGTGAAAGCCAGGCTTTGAATGGGATTCAAACCATTTGTAAATCGTTTCAGCGACGTCCGAGGTTATATCTACTGAAGTATTAAACTCTTCGGAATAACGGCGAATTGCCTCCCAAGGCCGACGGCGCTGATCCATGCCTGCGGCGCGAAACTCTGCGTTTAGGTTCGCAATCCACTTTTCGGTAACCACTTCTCAGTCCTTTCTTTATATCAATCGGCAACCAAAAATAATGGCCGGTAATGGCCTGAACGCCGCCATTGAATCACTTCGCGCGACAGACCGCAATGGGTCGATTCCTGGCGGTCGGCCTATCTCAGATAATTAATATCCAGTGACTGCTATCGAGTAATTTTCCATGGCCGGATTTCCATAATCATGAGTGCCTGGTATGCTTGTGAATGGGTTGCGAGCGATCAATATGATAGAGCTGGCAGACATGTTTTAGGCTATTTATCGCCGGACAGTTTTGCAATTAACCCGGCGAGCAGCCTTCCAATGGTTGGTGGTATCGGTGGAGTAGATGTTACTGGAAATCCATTCGGCACCGATTCTAACGACCAGATGACTTCATCGATTTTAGGCGATAACTGGTCGTCTACATCAAACCTCGGCGGTATTTTTCTGACTTGTGAACGAAATCTTGAAAAGGATGGAGGATGTCAGTATCGATTGAGAAATACGTCCTTTTTCTGCCTTTCCTTCGTGATAATTACGCTGATGACGGCCAGATTGCCATGCAGATTTTTGTTCCCTCTATTTTCATAAATGAGATCGCTTACAACCTCACCCGCCCATCCCAGTTCTCGATAATTCATCAGATAAGGACTTACCGGCAATAACCGTGGATCATATTGTCGCAAAATTGATTTATCTTCGATCGTGTTCTGTTGTTCGTTTAACAGGCTCGCTCTTACCACTTCTTCTTCGGGCAATAGATAGGTTGGGTAGTAATTTTTTCGAATACGCTCTGTTACCAAGAACCAGGTTTCCTCGTCAAAATACTCTTGTTCCTCAAAATAAGTGAAACGAGCTTTCTTTCTGAATTTTTTGTTATCGATCTTGCGATACGATTCGTCCAGCGCCAGAATTTGCTCGCATTCATAGCGGACAAGCTGGTAACTTTTCCGTGCGTTAAACGCAGACCCTGATTGACGCGCTTCTGCACACTCATCAATTGCCAGTGTTTTTAGCGGATTTGGCTTTGGTGGTGCAGTTGCGCAACCAGGAAGCCATAATGCTATCGACACCATCAAAATGTTGAGCGCTCTTTTCATTGGTAGCCTCCCGCCAGGTTTCCGCCTAAACCGTGCGGGTAGCGCCGATGCGCTTCCTTGCCGAGGATGGATTCAAGCTCCTGATAGTGCCATGGTCTACATAGTGTTTTTTGCATTATCACTGACGACTTCGCCATTAACCCGTTAATCTCGATCAACTCCTTGTCGTTTAATTGGCCCAGCTTTCCAGGCAAGACGGTTGCTTTTGAGTTGCGCTCTTCCAATTGTTTCTGGCCTTCTAAATCGCTAATTCCATGTCTCTTGTTTCTTTCGGGCAATTTCATGTCCGGGTAGTGTTCGTCGATATACAGCCCCTTAACGAATTCCCAGCACAGTGCATATTCCTCTAGCGGATCTGTTCGCATCTTTCTTTCGGACTCGGGTGATCTTACAAGATCAAGCGCCATAATTTTCTGCACATTAACAATTTGATGGCATTCGTGATGCGCCTGCAAATACCCCTGCTCGCCGCTGATCTTGGTTTCAGACATCCGTTTCATGGCGCACTCATCCATCTTCGCATTTTGCAATAAGGCGAATCGCTGAGCCTGCGTGCAACTGGATAGTCCCGCGACAATCATTAACAACATAAACAGCCTAAACATAACACTTCCTCTTCTTTTAGCTTTGTAGCTAACTCTCTCACATCTCGTAAAAGACGCAAGGGGTGATTTGTTGTTTTTGATCCCTGTCTACACCTGGTCTGGGGGATGGTAAATTTGCAGAAACAATGAAAAATATTTTTAGTGATTCACTGAAATAATTCACTTTTAGAGACGGCTTCTGATGATTACACTTATTATCATCACTAAACACCAAAACCCAACCTTGGGAATTATCTAGGTAATTTTATGGGGGTTGCGGATAACTACATAGCGCCGGAAGCCTTGTACTTTCTGGATTGATAGATAATCTAAGGGGGCTTAAGCTCGCTTTGTTATCTCAGATGCACTGACAATTTGCATCTGGTGCTTCCACCGCAATGGAATTTTTCGAAAGTATGCAAAGCAAACTACTATCAGTGAAGAATTGTTGACCAAGTTTGATACCTAATCTAGAATTGCCTGTGGTTGCCCACCTTACTTGCACACGAGTAAAAAAAGGCTTTTTTACTGTTGTCATTGAATTAATTTCTTTGAATAGCCTCGCCGTCGGGGATTTAAACGTGTGCGCCTGACCCGAAAGTCGGCGTGGCGTTGAGGAAATTTATTATGACTATCAAAGAATTTGCTTATTCGGCGCAGCAACATCTTCAAGCCCAAACCGGCCAGAGCCTCAAACGAGCCCACATCTACGAGTTTTTAGCCGCCTCATTTGGTTTCAACTCATTCGCAGCACTTTGCACTGAATCCGTTGTATTCCAGGGACGACAAGAGCCAAAGCATGACTCACAGTACAATCAGTCTTTACGTCAACGTTGCCTGGAACTGGGATACCAGTCAACAATAGCTGATATCGTATTTTCTGAATTTCCACCTTTTATTGCAGAACAGCGAATTACCTTCACAACGTTTTCTGCTTTGGTAGTAAAACTGCGACGCCAATTGTCTTACCATCATGGATATCCAGATTGGGAAGACGATGATGAGATCGAAGATGAAGAAAATCTAGCCGATATAATTGATGATGATTGGCCTCCTCTCTACGATGATATTCAACAGGATCATTTTCCACCTGACTTATTGTCTGGGCTCGAAGCCGCGGCTGCAAAAGATAATTCATATGCTCACTATGCACTCGCCCTAATCCACATGCCAATTGATGTCGATGACCGCGAAGCCGGTATTGATTATTGGTACAACCAGGAAAAGAGTGGTCGCGTGTTAACTGGTGTAGAAAAGGAGTGGTCAGACAACTATGCAAAAATGCTCACCAACGACGCGAAATTTGAATTCCATCTTCGCGAGGCTGGTCGACTAGGCAATGAGCAGGCTCTCCTTGATCTGGCTGACAAGTTCGACGATCCCTCATTTTTTGAAGCAGCGAAAGATTTAGCTGATCATAATCCGCTAAGAGCTGCTGAAGTTGCCGAGAAATTGGGCCGAAAAGAAGATGTCCATCACTGGTTATCAATTGCGGCTAAAGCAGGTGATATTCATTCAATTCTTCGACTTATCGAAGAGTTTGAAAACCATGACCTGCAGAGTTGCTGGACATGGCTATATTTTGCGCAGTTACTCGGAACTGATCTGACAAGGGATGATTACTATGCAATAAACGAAGATGGTTCTATCTACGACGATGATGTCGGTGGACCGCTTCATGTCGCCGGTCGTGGTGGGATAAATATTACCCCTTTGAGTGAGAATCAAGACTCTCTCGCTCGACAGGCGGCCCAAGAAATCTTTGATAGTCTTCATTAGCGACTAGAGCTTTTGGGCTACAAATTTCGAATGCGAGGAATCCATCGGCAACTGCCCAATCTAAAGTGATTGGGCTGTTTGTCAGAATTTCGTTTATTGATTTTCAATCCCTTTGCTAACTAAATCATTCACAAATTCGTGAAGAGCTTTTTCCCGCTCTTCATCAAGAGCGTTACATGCGATAGTCAGTGTGATTTTTTTTCCATTATTTTTTAGCTTTCCGACTGCTTTTCCTTTTTTGTTTAGGAAAAGCATCGGCTCCGATTGCTGTGAATCTGAATTATTATTGTTTGCAACCTGCTTAGTCACTGACCCTGGATTTGTTTGATTCACGACATCGGATTCCATGCTCACAATTCGCTCAATCTCGGATACCATGCGTATTTGAGACAGTACCCCTGTCTCTATGAGCTCAATCGCCTTCATTGTTGCTTCGCGGTATTTTTCTGATGCTCCGGATTCATTTGCGAACATTCTCTTTAGATCTTCAGCTGCCGTTCTATTGAGAAGGGATGACTTGTTATCTAACGATTCTCTTAACCATACGGGTAACTCCATGAACGCCAGATACCGGTATAGTTCAACGCGCGTTTTTTTTAGGTATCGAGCCAATTCTGCTCTACTTCCAAACCGATCTTTAATGCTGTGGATAGCTAATGCTACCTCGTAGTCGCTTAAATCTTCTCGATCTACATTTTCGGCTACCGCGATGAGGGCCATTTGCATGTCATCAGCGCATTTGACTATTGCGTTGATATGGGACTTTTTTAGTAGATTGTGTGCCCGCCACCGTCTTTCGCCAACAATGATTTGGAATCGGTTTTCATGTTTTCTTACGACAATAGGCTCGATCAATCCATGAGCATCAATTGATTCGGCTAATTGCTCAATTTTATCTTGCTGGAAATCTCGTCTAGGTTGCCATGGATTTGGGTCTATTAATTCCATTGCCACTGGCTGACTTTCGCCATCGTTGCCGATCAATGAGAATATCGGCTCTGATGCACGATGTTTATCCAAGTTATCCATTGACATGGATTTCAGCTTGTCGAGAGGGGATTGTTTTTTATTTTCGTTCATCGCAAGAATCCTACATTCATCTGTTCCATAATGGAACACATCGAAATTAAGCGTTGCCGCTTTCGTCGCTATTTTCAAGCCCCAATGTGTTTATCAGGAATGTTGCAAGATCAGCAAAATCTTTTGCTACTCTCCCGTCTTTTTCCATTTTTCGTATAGGAACGCGAGCAATCGATGCGTCGCCGACTTTGGCGCCGGCATGTATGATGACCGGCAGAATATTTCCAATTTTTTCCTGTACGGTCTCTAAAATAGCTTAACAAGCTCGTCTACGTTCATCATGCCTTGAAATCAGCACTCCTATATTGACCAAATCAGGATTAATGCTTTCTTTTATTCTTTCGATATAGGCGACCAAATCGGCAACCCCATACAAGGGGTACTGGCTACTTGTTTCGATTGGAACTATATAATGAGTGGATGCGGCAAGGGCATTACCGGTTAGCAGCCTTAGCGACGGCGGGGTGTCTATAATTATTACATCGTAAGCCTCGCGCAACAGCCCGATACGACGACGCATTTCCTCATAAGGTCTCGGCGAATGATTTCTAAGCGACTCTTCTACTGACTGATCGAGTTCCAAAGAACCAGGAATTAGATGCACATTTTCAAATCCAGGGTTTGTTTCAACCTGAATCGATGCCATTATTTCTTCAAGATTACCCCGAAACAGTGTGCTTGCGTTTTTGCTCAAAGTCGATGGATGAGCGACACTTATATGAGCACTCGCATTTGCTTGTGGATCAACGTCAATGACAAGTACGTTATATCCTTGGCTCCCAAGTTCGGCTGCAAGATTTACTGCTAACGTTGTTTTTGCTGAACCGCCTTTTTGAATGGCTACAGATATAACTGCTGCTGGTTTTTTGATTTTTTGCTCGCTCATTTTTATTCCTTTGGCTTTGCCTAAATGTTAGAGATTTTTGATGTGTTCCATAATGGAACACATGGTTTTTTATGATGCAAAACCCATTCTCCAGACATTTTTAAAGATGCAAGCCCTTGAATTGATTTTTTTGAATAACGATGTGTTCCATTATGGAACACATCAATTTCTAGTGAATCTTGCGCAGCCATGCTATTTCGATTTCCCCATGTCGAGCATGGCCTTGTACCGCTCATCCCGGTCAGCATGTACATAAATAGATGTCGTTGCGAGATTGCTATGACCAAGATTGTCCCGGACAATGGCCAGTGGTACACCATTGGCTACTGCATGACTGCCATGGGTATGTCTTAGCCAATGAGTACTTGCTTTCGATAAGCGTTCAGCTAGAACTGGATTTTCCTTCGAAACTTCCTCCGCTGCTTCTTTAAAGAACCCCTTGAGCATTTGATATAAAGCTGATGCTGTCATGGATTCTTTTGCTTCGCCACGTAATTTCCCGATTATCGGCGTATCTTGAGATGTAAAACCAACTGCCCGCAATCCTCTTTCTCGCAAATGTGAGTTAATGGCTTCCAGTACATCTGAGTGTATTGGAACCTCTCTATGCTTTTTGCCTTTTCCAATCACATCAAGCCACCACTGATCTTCGTTAGAACTACTTACTTGCCTCAAGTCTCCGGTACTTGCCTTTACCATTTCATGTAGACGAAGCCCGGTGTGATAGGCGAACGTCAATACGAACACAATTCTTCTATACGCTGACATCTGACTATCGGTCAAAACTTCATTACTTGCGTTTTTCTTTGCGTAGCCTTGCACAAACTCCCAAAGAGTCGGCGAAAACGATCTGTCTGCGCCATTGTTACGTCGACCGAATGACTGTGTGCTAAGTCCTGAGAATGGATTGCTATCTAAATATCGTTGTCCAACCAGCCATTCGCACAAAGCACTCAAAATAACTTCTGCCTGTCTAATGCTAGATGGTTTTAATGGGCCTTTGAATGGCCGCCAATCTTTAGACCATCTTTGCGCGGGTTTTCCAATCCAGCGGTCTGTCGGCAAAGGATCGGCAAGAAATCGCCTGTACTCCGCACAATCAGGTGTTGTCAACGATGACATGGACTTCTGTTTCTCCATTATTGACCAGAGCAGGAATCTCTCGGCTTCTTTCCTATAGGCTCGATGTGTTGGCGTTCCTTCGTCCCACAAAGACAGCCAGGCAAGAATTGACTCGTAATCATTGCGTGCATCAATTTTGCATCGACTAATATCCGCACGATTCGATCCCGACTCACCAGCAAGGTGAGTTGGTGGTGCAAATCTCTCTAATGGTGCGACGTCATGAGATTGTGATTGTGTATTGACCTGAGCATGATTGATCTTGCTTAAATCAAGCTTGATGCCCAAGTCAGATTCAGAAGAAGTAAAGAAATTGTGTATGGTCTCAGCTGATTTCTGCCCTAAATTTGGTACGGTCTTCCACCAGCTTCCGCCTCGTGAATTTATGAAATTGGCTAGATCACGCAACGACTTCACCCTTATCCCAACAAGTTTTGATATTGTTCCGGTTGGAATCCAACGAGACAAGGGATCGTCCAATTGTGGTTTTGGATCTGATTTGGACTGTAAAACCTTAACCGATTCGAGTGCATTTTTTATCCAGTCCTGGCTATATTCCCTTTCCTGTTCCCATAGCTTTGCATCTGCACCCATTCCCAGCCTTTTTGCTTTACTGGCCAACGATTCTCGTAATTGACGCACTGCTCGAATGGTATCCGTGCGTTCGGCTTCATCCAAATAAAGCTCACCAAGAACATCCCATCCAACACCTTGAATCCAACCGCGAATTAGGGCGCTTTGGTTGTTGTTCATCTACTAGCAACCTCAACGGTAACCGTTTTTTGTTCGGTTGGGCGCCGTTGTCTTTTAACCAATGCTTTTAGCTTTTCAAATTTTTCATGTGCGACTTGCAAGGTTTTATCTTTGCCGATTATTGATTCCTTTAATTGTTCCATTTCAACTTCAAGCTTACTTTGTCGCTCAAGACTATCGCCGACCTGGTTCATAATTTGAGTTAGTCTTGCACGCAGAGAATCCTGATCCATCCTTGCCATTTCCAACGACCGGCTTTGGTCCGCGATTGTTTTGGCATGCTGAGCACGAAGAGCCTCTTTTTCTTCTTCAATGCGTTTCAGATGCCAGTCATGATCCTGGTCAAACTTGGCCGCCCATTCTTTGGCTTGAGATTCATGAGCTAATCTGGCTTCGGTCAATGCGCCATCCACTCTGGATAAAGCCTGTTTGGTTTCCGATAACGTACTCTCAGCTTCATCAAGGCTAGCTGACTTTTGCCCAAGTTTGTCCATGGTTTCTGTCAGTAGCGCTGATTGTGACTTTAACTCTGTATCCAATCTTAATTTCTCAGTATTCCAATTTGCTTCACTTTCCTTTAATAATTGCTGAATCGTTGCAATTTCGGACTTCCATTCCGCTTCTCGAAGATCCAGCTCACGACTTCTTTCTGAAAATGCCTGGTTAGCTTCCGTTAATGCTAACTTCCAGATTGATTCTGACGCATCAATCAGTAACGAAGGCATATTTGGGTTCTGCAGTTTTTCCCTATGTCTTTCTGCAAAATGCAGAGTCCAGTCATTCATTGCCCGTTTGATAATGGCGGGGCTATTTACGTGTATTCTTTCCCGAATTGAATCAATCGTTGGGAATCGGCCATCTTCAAAAAAGACAGTGTCGCAACATTCGTAGGCGAGTTCGTATGTGTTTGTGCTTTTTGCCATTTTTTTTATATTGCTAGTTAATTTCTATGTGCCGTCACAGGCGGTTTGCCAAATTTTGACTCTTCCGAATCAAAAATCTCACGGGCCTCAAAATATGCAAGAGGGTTTTTGGCAAAAAATTCATTTTATTTTCCCAGGACTACTATTGAATTCTTAGGCTTAATCAAAATCCAAATTAACAAGCGCCTTATTTAAAGCTTTTTCTTTTTCGTTTTCATTGGTAACTGCATGAGGACTTTTCGACTCCGGTAATAGCTTTACTATTTTTGATTCGTGATTTTTCGAATCTTCGACAATTGATTTGGTTTGTATTTTTGCAGAAACAATTTTCAATTGTCCTTCGCTATTCATACCTTGGGTGGCGAACGTGCGAATTAATGTCGCACGCCTCCTTGAAGGAATATTGACAAGATAATTGTATAGCTCCATATCAGCATCGCTTTCGATGACTACACTTACTCTTATTTTCTCCATTCTTTAGCCTCCAGTGCTTTTAACGCGCTGTTTTCCTGCCAAATAAAATCCCTTTACGTTTGAATATATACCGTTATCTGGAACAATGATTTCTCTATTATTAAGAAGCTTTTGAACTATTTTTTTGTAGCAGTTAGCGCCACCGCCAACTAATACGACTACATCAATATCATCCAGAGAGCCAACGCTTCTAACGACAGATTGAATAGCGGTTATTATGTGGTCTTCCATCTTTGGAATCAGATGCGAAAAATCATACTCTGCGCCTTGAATACGAGTTCTAAATCCATTACGTATCCCGGCATCAACAATATTCACATCTGAGAACTGTGATTGACGATCAGCTGAAATTAATTGGGTTAGTTTTTCCAGTATTAATGACATGCCACCTGGCGTGCTTCCGCTACGTTCGTCCTGCATTTTCAACCCACGACATGTCAACCAATCTAGCGTGTAATAACCAATATCCAACGTGAGCGATTTAATGTCGTCAATTTGATTTATTTGGCTACTACTCATGAAATACTCAATAAAGCCACCTACCGGTTGCGGAATAATCCATGCTTCTTTTATGTTAATTACTTTCCCATCAGGATATCTGTGTTCACCTATTAACCGTTCCCTCATGCGATTTTTGTCTTGGGCGAAATGATTAACTGGTAAACCAGATACCAATAAATCAATACTGTCATCTCCAATATATCTAAGAGCCCCTCTGAAAAGAGCGAGATATTGAGGTGTATCAATATAATTTGTCTGTAAATGACCACCTCTATCGTCGCGTGCAGACAAGGTATCAATACTATCTCGACCTACCAGAAACTTGCTTTCTCCACTTTGCACTTCGATCAAATCCCGTTTAGTCATAACGCTTGCGCCACGATCTACCCCAGTATGTGCTTTGGCAATCGACGGGAAATGCCCGCACTCCAACTGTTCATCCGTCTCGCCATGGCAAAACTTTACGTTCCCATACCCTTGTATGATTAAATTTAAAGTAAATATTGGACAAAGAGATCAAGTAAGCTTTAACGATTCAATGGGAGGCCGTCGTACCCTGAGGACCGGTTACTAACCAGAGCCTGTAATGTAGATTGGCCCCCGCCCTATTCACCCATACCGTGGAGTATCTGAGGCTTAGAGCCTGCATACACAAGGAAGGTAGGTGCATGTGCAGGGTCGGGAACCAGTGAATAGTCTACTTTCTTTAATCCCACTCTTACAATCAAATATGCCGAACATTCAATTTAAAGATATCGACCCTGAATCCAAACCAGTGCTTTTCGCAGGCATTGATGTCGGCGCTGAGGAACTCATTCTGGTTATCCGCAAGAACGGCAAGCCATTCGATCCGCAGAAGTTCGCCAACACCCCAGCTGATCGTACTCGATTGGTGAAGAAGCTGGTTAAGCTGCCTGGTATTATCGTCTGTCTGGAAGCTACAGGTGTTTATCACTTCGACTTAAGCTTAGCCCTCCATGATGCCGGCGTGTTGCTTATGGTAGTGAATCCAAAAGCCTCCCATAATTTTGCCAAGGTCTTGATGAAAAACAGTAAAACCGATGCGGTCGATGCCAATACCTTAGCCGAATACGCCGCGAGAATGGATTTCGTCCCGTGGACTCGTCCGTCCAATGAAATGATCGCTTTACGCAGTTTTGCCCGCCGCATTGACGCACTAACCCGTCAGAAAGCGGCTGCTAAAAACCATCTACATGCGCTAACCGCCACATCGGAAACACCGAAAGCGGTACTTAAGGATGTCAAACTGGCTATCGCCCAATTGGAGAAGCGGATTGACAGCTTAACAGCTGGAGCACTGATCTTGATTGGCAAACATCCCAATCTTGAGCGAATTCTGGCCTTACTGATCGGCATCAAGGGCATTGGCAATACCAGTGCCATTGCGCTCATGGGCGAACTGCTGTTGCTGCCACCAGACCTCTCCCATCGAGAATGGGTAAAATTTGCTGGACTTGACCCACGGGCCTTCGACTCCGGCAAAAGCGTCCACAAAAAAACGCGCATATCAAAAGCCGGTAACCGGCATATTCGTTCAGCCCTTTATATGCCTGCCCTGAGTGCCAAACAGCATGACAAGCACGTCAAGGCTTATTTTCAACATCTAATGGATAATGGCAAAACGCCATTACAAGGCGTTTGTGCTGTCATGCGTAAACTGCTCCACGCTATCCACGGCATGTTGAAAAAGAACGAACCTTTCGATAACACTCGTTTTTATGCTATTCCAGAATCTACCGGATAGTAAAAAATCAGCAAAATTTAACTTGAAATTAAACAGAGTATCTACATCTATAGATCTAACCTTCATTTCATCACCTGCATGTTTTTTTTCAAATATAAAGTCATTGAAAGCGTTTAATATCGTCTAAGAACGACATAAAACCGCTGCGAAGCATTCAGACGTTCATGTGGATTCAGCACGGACGCCTAAACAACCATTCAGACGATCTAAAGCGACGAAATAACGTTTGGAAGCACTTAAGAACGTCATTCCTTTAATGTCCGCTTATGCACTTAACGCCTCATCACGCTTCAGTTGTTACAAAAGAACCTCATTTCGCCTAATGCGCTCAGAGAGCACTTTGCCATGCTTTTTTTGTTTGTGTCGGGGTGAAAGAGGCCGTTTTTGAGCGTCTTTTGAATTTGACGCTGTGGAGTTGTTTTGGCAGAATCCGTAGCACATAACAGGTTTGATGGCACGGAGCAGCCTCACCTACAAAGGCGCGACCGATAGCGTGGACAAAAATATCGACAAACCGGCCAGGCCTCGCATGAGGTGGTAGGATGCCCCGTAAACACTTTAATACCCCGTTTTAAAAGCGCTTTTTTGTGCTTCGCTTTTTACGACTTATCCTGGCTTTATTGCCTGGAACGGTTCGCTCTGCGCCAATGTGCGCGTCAAAAACCGCAAATTTGCGGTTCATGGATTTTTACGTCCAAAATTCTGCGCTATAAATGCGCCCACCTGACTTGTGCATGAACACTTGTCTCCCCAGCCAATCCTGGCACCACCTAGACTCGATATCCGCGCACCCTATGCGCGTGGGCTCACGGCCAATCGTGCTGATTTTTAACTCAAACTCCCCAACTCGACCCGTAGGACGGCGATTGGCGTTTACCCCAACTGGATCAGTGTGTGACCGAGATCGTGATGTACTCGCCGACCTGATCACTTAGCCCTGCAATCGCGGTGCCCAAAAAATCCTTTTTTTTAACCCGTCTACAACATAGACACTTTAACCAGGAACGATTTATGAAAAATTCCGCATTGAAAAACAGTAACTTGCAAATATCCGTCTTCCTACATTCTTGGGGGAAAACGGGGTATTTTAAATTTCACGTTGAATTTCCTTAAGGATCGGCAGTGCCTGTCGTCGTATTTGGACGCCAGCCCGAGTGACACCCACCGCTAGAGGAACAGCAACCATTGATCTCGCAACATGCGCAGCGAGTACCTAAATAGCGCACTGATCCATTTGTAAACACATGTCTGCTTGGAGCTTGAATCCAACGCACCTTACGCTCACCAGTCGCAAGAATTGTGTCCGTGTTTACAAAGAGGGTTTCGAAGCCGGGTTTTCCCTGCTTGCGACTTTAAATATTTTTGGACAACCCCGGCTTCACCCCAAAGCGGCATGTATCTGCTGTTTTGTGGTCAGGCTGAATTGATATGGCTTTATTGGAGGATTAGGTGGTAGATCGAACAAGAAAGAAAAGGGAAACAGATGACAGCATTCCGCCTGTTTTCAGTGTGAAGTATCGAGGAATAGCGATTCTCTCACTAAGCGCTCGTGACTTGCATAGTGCGCTGCATCTGAACCATGGGTGTATGTCGTGGATACATTCTAGAATTCAGAAGAGCCGACTGCTTGATGGCCGTGAGTATTTTCCGGCCAGAATCCGTGTCTCACAGGGACAATGGCATGAGGATTACTACCTACCACTGTCTACAGCAAAATCGCTCTGCATACTTGAAGGTTCTGGCGTCTCCACATTTGTAAGGCTCGGTCTTATTGAGATTGAACAAAAGATCAACAGATTGACGCCACTGGTTACCCTAAAGAAAGTTAGCCATAACACGCGTGTTGATCAACGCGTTTGGTACTGGACGATCCGTAAACTTGAATTAATGTTTGCGAATGGTGTTTTGTTTCAGTCTGGGGAGATGTATCAGGCGGCAACAAAAATCAATAAAGAGATTGGTGAAGAACTTGATCAAGCCTTACGCAAAGAATTTTCCTACATAAAGAAAAGAGGCGCAGAACGATCTCACTATATTGAGCAATGGAAGCCTGAATTTGCCAAGTTATTACCGGTGGAATCAAGTGAGTAAGAACTTCGGCATAGGCAGTCGAAACATGTTTTCGGCTGGAAGGATGATATTAAACAAACGTTCCAGAAATGGGTTTAAAACGCAATCAGATTACACCGACCGATGGCGTCTATTTTGTAATTATGCAAAAGAAAACGGTGTAAAAAAAATGGAAGGAATCACAAAGGAATTTGTTATTGGTTATGGTCAGTATCTGCAAAAACAGTTAGAGGCAGGAGTATATTCGAGTGCATCGGCGCCCAAGAATTACCTTTCCGCGGTTAATTGCGTTTTAAAACTCGCGACCAATGGTGAATGGCAAACGGTAAAGCCGGGTTCTGATTGTGGAATAGAGCGAAGAAAATATATTCCAAAGGAAACGAAATCTGTTTCAGAAACCAAGCACGCACAAATCCAGCAAGACATCGGGGAGAGAGTATCGCAGTTAATGGCGCTACAAAGAACATTCGGCCTGAGATTTAAGGAGAGTTGTTTAATTGATCCCAAGGCGGCATTAAAACAAGCGGAGAAATTTGGATTTATTTCGGTAGTAGCCGGCACAAAAGGAGGCCGTCCTAGACGAGTACCCTGCAATGACAATGGGAAGCTGATACTTGAATCCGCAGTTAAATACCAGATTGGTAATTCAATGATTCCTGACAGGAAAATGAGTTACGCTAAATTCCGTAGTGAATGTTACGAGCAAGCAAGACTATATGGCCTTGCATTCCACTCAGAACGTCACGCTTACGCCCAAAACCGTTACCGCGAAATAGTCAATGCGCCATCCCCACTTGAAGCCGGTTGGGAACATAAGGGACGAATAGCCAAACTAGCCGACTATCTCGGTATTTCCGAAACGGAAGCCAAGGATATTGACCGCAAAGCACGGTTAAGAATATCGATAGAGCTAGGTCATTCACGAATGGAGATCAGCAATGCGTACCTGGGCTAAAGAGTTAAAGGCGCACACTCATGATTATGTGCGTCGAGGCGGAAAGGAAAATCGCAGAAAGCAGGTATCAAGAATAATCAAGTTTCTTAGGTTTACAGATTCCAACGAGAAAATCACATCACTACAAAGACTCGGAAAATGGCACGTTATTGAGTTCTGGAAGGCGAATCGAGACCTTTCTGATAAGACAGCCAATGACTATTGGCTGGGGATCTGTGAATTATGGGAGTGGATTAATAAACCTGATAAACCGCCAAAGCCACATAAAAAGTCGCAAAACATTGATAAAAATTCAGATAGTCCTGACCTGATGTTTTCAATGCTTTCCAATGTAATCAAAGCCGCGCGTGAATCAAAGCAAATGTCAATCCAGAAGCTTGCAAATCTGTCAGGCTGTGAGACAACGGTTATCGTTGAGATTGAGGCAGATGAGTATGGTAATGCCACTGTTTCGGACGTCCAAAATCTGCTAAGAATTTTGAATATTAACTTTGTTATCGAGAAACCAGCATGAGTTTGATTATCGATCTGATCAGACTGTTCACAACACCCTTCGTATATATAAAGCTACTCACTTTCAGGATTGCCTGGAGCGACGTTTCCCAGCATGGGTGTCATGCTTGTCAGGGATATTTATTAAGCAAGCCAGTGCCGTTGGAGGAATTTGAGCTGTTATTGCAAAACAACACTGCCTTGTCCTACAAGGACTTTTAAGCTTTTTTAGAAACAAATGAACATGGTTTTTTTCGGAACGATCAAATGAAATTCTGAAACAGATGACGGTGTTTGTGAAACACCACCCTCTCTAGTAGTTGACTGGTGCTAGGTTAACCATCATGCGCTGCTTCAGCGCTGATATATCTTCGGGGGAAAGATTCAATCCCTGTAAGTATTCCAGAAGTTCATGCTGACCCGGCTGACCGAAGGCAAGACGATACAGCGACAAAATCTTCAGCATAAGTGGATACCGATAGGTTTCCCGGCTCAGAGGTAGAAGGGGTACAATTCGTTTAATCTTCGCTGTTCCTTCCGGAAAGTGCCAAAACGGAATTAGATCAGTTTTTTTCTCAAGCTTCGCTGCGCTGTCAAACAAGTCCTTCCAACCTTGTTTTGGATCGAGCTGACCTGCAAGCGTCTGAACAACTCGCCGCCTTACAACTAATGATTGGTAGCGATTAACACGCCCTTCGCGCTGCTCAAGATCAATTGGATTTTCGGGCAGGTTCCAGTGGACGACCTCACCGCAGTACCAATGGAAATCCAGCCCCTCTTGCCCGATTGATGTTGAGGTCAGGACAAACGGCCTAAAAGGCGAGTTAAAGCTTTCGCGGATATTGACCACACGCTCTTGTCCTGATTCATCACTCATCTTCTGCGTTCCAAAAGGAACTGCGTAATGACAACGCAGACTGGCGCTATCATCAGGCTTCCGTACGTCCCAAATCTTCGCGCTGGACGGTGACATTCTTAGTACATCAGCGATCATCTGAACTGCTTTATCAAAACTGCCTCCCGTCGATAACATGTACACGTATTCATCCAAGACAGCCTGCAATCCTCCTTGAGCGCAATAACGAACAATGCTTTTCCAGTCGCTTGGAATTTTGTTTTGCTTGGAAAAACGCTGGATAACTCCGGTACCTGACACACTATTGAACAGGGCAACAAAGGAAAAAGCGATGGTGCTTGCATCTTGCAAATGCTGGTATGCTTGATCCGCCTTGACTGAATTGAGCGTACGATAAGCACAAACCGCTGGTGAACCAATTGAAAGCCATGCCAAATAGCTTGCCAAATCCTCTGGCATTTCACCTAGCGCATTATCCTCCGCATTCAGTTTATTTTTGATTTCCTTTAAGCGTGCATTGAATCCGCTTGCATGTTGAGCTTTTAGCAGCCCATCCACCCATTGTTCAACCCAACCCGCATGATTCTGTTGATCAAGCAATATAGGAGCCAAAAGATACCAATGTCTGCGGTTCCTGGTTCCTGAGCGAGACACCTTTAACTGATTAAGCGCTTCCTCAAAATATTTTGTCCGCTCAGTCACCAAGCCTTCCAAGGTCTGGACAGAGCGGTTCAAAGGCAAATCCACAAACATTTTCGAAGGATACAAAATCACCCAATTAGCCAAGTCACCTGCATCCAAACGTATGAGCCTATTCTTTTCACCATGCACAACAGATTCGCCTTTCACTTTCCTTTGCCGTTTGGACGGAAAATAGCCGCCATCTGCTTTCGATCTTCCTAGAACCCGCCTTTCCGATTCATAACTGAGCAGGCCGCTCAACATACGCGGCACCATTGCCCAAGCCGAAAAGATGAGTGTTTTACTAAGTGCCTGTTGGGTCGCGAATGGTCCCTCTAAAGCGTAATGAGGGAAACTGGGAGGTATCCAAAGCACCATCTCTGGGCCTTGGAACTTTCCATCGCCAAACAAATGTCTAGTGAGCTCACGCACCTTGGCGTTTGGCGCTTCTTCAGCCACTTTTAGCTGGTAAGTGTTAACACGATCTTTTGGTAACCAGAGATAATTGCTTCGACGAAAAAGCGCATTAAGGTCCTTAGCTTCCTGACTGGCATACCGTTTCTTGAGTATCTCCTGAAGTTGATAGCCACTACTAAATGCCAGTGGCCAAGCAGCCGATTTGAAAAACTCCATCAACTGGCTATCCATGCTGTAATGCTGGTCTGATTTCAGAAGCGCACCTAGCTTGTCGTGCTCAATAAATGTTTGAACATCTAGGCCACTAAACGCTTCTCCACACTTTAGTATCTCAGTCTCCAGAACGCTATCGACATCTGTGGCAATTTGAGCACGCTCAGTACGCGCAATAAGCGGGCGCAAGACGCTTTCTACACCTATTCTTGCCTGCTCAGACAAGTCCTCGATCTTGACGTTATGCTTCAGCCTGAGCAGTTCATATTGTAATGCTTGACGCGCTGTCTCGTAGCTATCAAGTGGCCCCAAATTCAAGAACTTCAGTACCTGCTGTAAACCGACCAGGTGTGTCTCGTCCTGCTCATCCTCAGAAAGTGTTGTCATCGCTTTAAACGGCGTGGCTGAAAGAAGCAAAACTTTGCTATGTCGCTGCTTGCTAAATACCTGTCTGGCAATCAGCGCCTGTTCATTGTCCTGATTGTCATTAATCAGATCCTTAAAGCGCTGGAATTCATCAAGGATAAACAGATCCGCTTCAAGATTAGCGGCGCAACACTTGACAAAAAGTTGGCGTATCTTCCGCAAAAAACTCCTTTCAAAATTATCGTCAACGGCAACGCCATGGCTTGATATTTTCTTAATGACATCCAACCAAATCCGTCCGCCTTGTCTAGCGGCTTCTATAGGCTGCGTCAGTTCTTTGTGAAAATCGGTCAAAATTTGCGCATGCATCGGCCTGCCTTGAAACGCCATCAAATCAGCGTTCCACTTGTTAGCATCAATGACCTGATTCCGAAACAAATCAGAGAGTCCGTCTTGGCAACCTGCAAGTTCAGAATGCCTCAGCAACGCACTAAATATAATAAGGCGCTCACCCCGGTTACCTGCCCCTTGTGTCAGGGAAAACGACGTAGCAGGCGTCAATGAACAAACTTCCAGTATCTGTGTTTGGGTCCTGTCCGGTTCGGGGGGAATCGCAACCTCAGCCAAGCGTCCGAAAGATGGCTCTTTGACCAATTTGGACTGTTCGGCGCCGCTGAAGACAGCAAGTTTTTTGCGGTTTTCTGTTGCAAGCGCCAAATTTGAGCATATATAAGTCACTCTCATGGGACGGGGCTCTTCCCAGTCTTTCAAAAGGCTGGCGATCACTCCCTTGGCGATGATGGTTTTTCCCAAGCCAACCTCATCGGCAACCAAAATCCGCTGGGTATGCGCAGGATCTGAGAACAAAGCCATGATGCGCTTGACTGTTGCGTACTGAAAATCTTTCAAGCCATCTAGCGTTAATTCCAGAGCCTTGACGCGCTCATCACGAGCATCAAGTGGGATCATCGTCGCTTTCCTTGCTTATGTTTCTTAAAGTGTGCCCATAATTGACTAAATTCTTCGGGTATCGTCGCTTTGTTTTCCTGAAGGCGAAATAACAGTGATTCGATACGATCTAGTTGCTCTGGTTGGCGGGCGGCACTGCGCAGCAGAGATTCAAACACAGGCCCATCCAGCAAGCGATCAAGAGATTCATTGTGCGCTGTGCCTTTCCTGCTTAAATCAAGTCCAAACCATTCAGATTTTTCTGCATCAGGCATCAGCAGGAGGCGCACGTAGGCCATGAATTTTTCCTCGCTATCGATCAATTCATTCATGATTTTTTGCGAGCGATTATCTCCCCCCTTCATGTCCAAGCTTGCTTTGACCATGAGCGTCAGGGCGGGCTTTGCATCGCCATCAACCATGACTCGCAGTGGCAAAAAAGCACTGACCTGGGTCTGTGCAAGACCATCCCATCGCATTGAAGTTTGCAACACTTGGTAGATTCCCGTTGCCAACAGCCCAACTTCAACAGTACAGCCAACGGGAACATTCACTTGTACACCACAACTAACCTCACAGAAGTAGCTGCCATCATCCGACTCCGTAGCCGTGATCTTCCACAGTGCGTTAATCAATGCGTGTTCCAGTCTTCTGCGTGCAATATCTGCCAGTGGTTCTTCTGTGTCTGTGATTTCGCTGAACTCATGCTTCACAAAAATGCCTGATGGTTTTTCTTTTGTGCCCTTAAGCTCCTGTAAAAGTTTTTGTGGCACTAATTCTTCCCGGTGACCCGTCAGGCGAACCATGAATTCGGTGTTCCGTGGTTTGGTTTCCCCATCCCCCAGCGCTGCCACAGTCGCATTTGCAGAGCCAAGGTGCCAATGGCAGGTTCCCCCATTCTGTACCAGAATCAGTTTCGCGTGAAGATTTTGTGTACGGGCATCATCCAGATCATCTTCGCCGCTGACTACCTTGTCGCTCAGGGCATAGCAATCCCAATCCTTCAAAGCGTCTTTGCCAATCCTGTTCAGTTCCTCGGCACGGCTGAGCAAGTAATGTTCTGCTCCTCGTTTCTGTAGCCAGTCTAAGGCTTTGGGATGCAGAAAGGGCGATATGACTAAAATCGATGTCGTATCCCCTCCAAAATTCAAAGGCACGCTTTGATGGTCGCCTGCCAATGTTTTCAGCCCGTTAAATCCCGGCGGTTTCTTCCACTCAATGTATGGAAGCTCTTTTTCAAAATCTTTGAAGCCAGAAAAGTCTGCCGCACGGGGTTTAAGCTCACGCAGCAATTGAAGAAGGCCGTTGCTCTCCGTCTGGGGTGATTCGCGCAACACCCCTTCAAGAGTGACCGCTACGTCCCAACTTCTGTCAAAAGTCAAATTTCGTGACAAGACAAGCAAACGGTAACGCACCTCATTATTCGGGTCGGTAAACCGTAACAGCCATATTTTAGGATGAAAGGAACTGAATTCTGTTGCCGGCACGATCGGAACCAAGCAGTCTTCGAGTAAGGTGAAGAGCCGGTTAAACTGGAGTGGAACCTTTATATTGCCTTGTTGGAAAAATACTTTGAGCCGACCGCTAAGTTGACCAATGGCCTCCAACAGCGCCAGCTTTTCCCCTTCCAGTTTTCCCTCAAGCGTATTATCAAAGCACAGGGCAATGGGCAGGCACATCAGGGTCTCAAGATCGAGAGTAAAGCTGGTAGCCAGGGCGCAGTTCAACTCAAACCCTTGTGGCGGACGCAGTTTGTCGCCGTAATCTACGCGATCATCTTTAGGGCTTAGCATTCCAGCCCCTTTTGAATGTCCCCCAAAATGACCCGCACCTGTGCCCAGCGATAATTCAAACGGCTCATGCCGAACCATTCAATCTCTTGCGCTAAGCGTTTCTGCAAAATTGAGCGCTGCTTCTTGTTGTCTTTAGATTGCTGCTCGACTAATTGGTCCAATGTCTGAACGGGGGCTTTCGTGCGGATAGCTGTATACCAAGCCTTCAAAAACTTATCAGTGTAACTCGGCAAGCGGACTTCTGTATGTTTCAACCAGATCTCCACGCAGTCTTCTTGCTCAAGTTTAATGCTGTCGACCCACGAGGCCCAATCCTTGAGATGAGCCATAAGACGGGAGTGCTGCTGGTTGCGCTCAGCTAGGAGACAATTGAATCGGATGTGTGCGCCATAAATCAGTTCGCTGAAAGCTTGCGCAAGGCGTACGGTTTCCTTGGTTTTTTCTGAAACCTGGCTTTGCTGGCAAAGCCACGCAGAAAACTCGGGAAAGTTTTCATATTGTTTTTCTAGCGCATTGCCCATTAAATTGTGCTGAAACAATTGCGTGGGCACACTATTGATCGCCCCTCTAAGCATTTTTTCTTTTAGAAATGAAGCCTCTGAGCGTGTGAGGTTCAACTCAATATTTTCTAGCCAATCCGGTACCCACGCATCGAGATGAACCTTGTGTTTCCCGGCAAGCGCATCTTTATCGTCTGATTCGTCCTCGCCCTTTAGTATACCCAGATTAGTTTCCGAGTGTGTGATTTCACGGCTAAATTGCGCTAAAGATGCAGATGTATCAATAATGCCCCACTGCCTTAGGGCACCCCAGTAAACAGAGGAGGGTCGCCTGGCAACCCCGCCACTTTCCACCATGGTGGAACCAATAATGCCCGTTTCACCATCCTCCAAATGCCATGTGACCAATCGTTCTGCCACCAAATCCTCCTGCACCTTCAGATAGTCAGCAAGGGATTGCCGTTTACGTTCTGCTGGCTTGAGCGCAAGATAGCCACGGATAACACGCGGGACAACTATTAGATATTTCCCCCGTGTCTGAATTGTCGAAAATCCAGGGAATAACAAATCAGCAAACGCATCCCGCAGCCTCCCAATCCCCAGTTCGTCAAGAGTTCCTTTCTCCTGTAATTGACTGAGCACTTGTTTTACCCGCTCCCGGTCATCTGAAGAAAAATCAACCCAACCCAGTTGGCTAAAGGTGCTCACAATTTCTCATCCCTCAAAATATAGCTCTTATCGCAACCTACGCTCCCATGCCATTGGCATAACTCGCGCCCAGTAATCCAATCAATAATAACATCTAGGCTCACCATTGATTACAAATGCATGAATTGATTTCTTGATTAGAGGATCTGAATGACCGGTATGGCCAATGATCAAATATTGCCAAGCCTACGACCGGCTGCTTACTGAAGTGTGCCCTACCGCCGCCAGTGACGGCTGGTAGCAGTTAAGAGGAAATCGGTCATAATTAATTCCATTTATGCTGGCAGCAGCTTTTAATAAAAATTATTCTGCCAACCTCCAGTACCAAAGGCGGATTAAATTTATCGGCTAACTGGATATCCCATACTCTTTGCAAAACTTCATGAACTGAATCGCATTAACCAGAAAAATACTGCAACAGATTACCATCAGGAAAGCAATAACATAATTGCCGATGACCAATAGTTCAGAAAGCATGGCACTAAAGTAATTATTTAGCATCGATTGTGAAAGAAACTCAAATATTAGCCAACCGATCAATAAAAAAGGTAGGCATCCAGCGCATACTACCATTCGCCACTGATAGCCACGATATTCATTAAGAATAGGGTCATAAGTATTTTGCAGCCGAAGATTACTAATCCAGGATATTACCGATATTAATTTTTCAAACATTTAAGTCCTTTGGTGTGAATTTCCTCGTTGGTTAAAGGATTTCTATAAATATATTCAAAGATAGTCTCGTCCAAGTTTGCCATGGTGGGCAGCAGGCTTCTATCCAGCCTCCGATTAAATTAACACGAAAATAATTTTGAACAATAAGTCCAAAAGATATTTTGCTTTAAAATTTATCGATTTGTTATAAACTCTTACTATAGAAAAGAAATCCCGTTTTTTCACGCTTGGCAGGCGTTAGAGAGCGATGAGGCCAACATGGTCTATCTATAGGAGAATGCCAATGTCGCAAATACCCAAACAGGGTGGAGCGTCCGTGCAGGTGCGCGGTCAAATTCCATCGACTGATCTCGCATACCTGATCGATTTTCTGGTTAAGGCTTTTCCACCCGATCAAAACACTTCAGACAAACCATCTGGTTGGCCTGTACTGACGTTCCAAAATAATCGCCTAGGTATCAATAGTTACGGCATTCTTCGCCGATTTCTAGCCCAAAAAGAAATGCGCGATGCATTTCGTAAATCGTCTACCACTGGATTTCTTCGTGATGTAGTCAATCCGCCAAAAGGTTTCACTGCAAAACTTGGCGGACGGTTGTTTAATGACAATGTTGGAGGTATCACTCAGCATATCTCCAAGTTAAAACGACTGGTGTCGGACGATATGGATAGGCTTGGAGTGTCATCGGAAAATCTGCTAGTTAATGACCCTGCGGTAGCCCTGGAGACCCTCACCAACTTAGTCGGTATAAAAAATTTTGTAAAAGCTCTCCCTGCCCAAATGATGGCAATGGAATTTGCTAAATCAGATCGATCCTCTCGCGAAAGGGATGTTGCGCGAGTTTTATCTGCTCATGAAGAAATTCAGGCTGAAGATTGGCTTGAGCGAATGGCCGATAGTATTTCAAACGCCCAATCTCAACGCGATGATGAGTTTGACGAAATTCAACGAGACAAACTTGTCGAAACATTACGTCAAGACTTTGATAAACCGGATAGTCAGGTCACCCGATTTTTGAACTTCCTAGAAGACGAAGCCTTAGCTCGCGTAAGGTTAAGAGTCAGCTTCGCTATTATGCAAAGTCTTGCCGCCCAAATTTTAAAATCTGAGCATAACACTGACCGGCAGTTTGTGGAGTATGTTCAGCGGGTGATTCTTCTTTTCGAATATTACGGCGCCC
Organism: Methylobacter sp. KS41; assembly: GCA_002862125.1. Taxonomy (GTDB): domain Bacteria; phylum Pseudomonadota; class Gammaproteobacteria; order Methylococcales; family Methylomonadaceae; genus Methylobacter_C. The sequence goes on from PHSP01000001.1 coordinate 588,027, forward strand.
CGGAATCACCTCATACATTAGATTTTGATTTAATGAGCACTTATGGTTTAAGCGCACAATTTTCAATTTCTGATGAACTCGTTAAAGCGCTTTTCTATAACTGCTTGCCGGTATGGTCAGAATGGAATACGCAACTGTTTGAATCCCGCCGCGTCGACCGCCAATCTGGGGGTGTTTCAGTGGTGCGCGAGGTTAGTTACCGATTCCGGGTGAATGGTAAAGACCCACGAAACGAAATGGAACCCGCTTTTGATGCCAGATTAAAGCGCTTACGGAACATGCTTATAGAAGATTCAGAAACTGAACTGTCGCCATCACGCTTGCGCAAAAGTGTGGTCGAAGTAACGTTTCTTTGGTTGGTTTTAAATCCAGACATCAACTCAATCAACTTATTAAGCGAAGCCGAACAGTTAACGAACCGACTTCACGAACAAGGGAAAGTCGGCATTGTTAGGCTTATTGAGGATCTTTCGTTGTGGAGCCCCATCGTCAAGGGAGTGAGTGCCACATTAATCAAATTACTATGCGACAAGTCCCGTAATATTATTGCCCATGCACAACGATCAATTGACGACCTATATCTCGTCGTTCAACAAGGTGTCGTTGATTGGTCGGCAATTGAACGCAACAGGGGTAAAGCTCGTGATCCGTTAATCAGATCAGCACAAGGCCAATCTGAAAACATTTTATGGCTCAAGCACATTCAAATCGCACGAAAACCCGAAATGGTTATGGATCGCTTGTTTTCGATTCGTGTTCGAACGACACTCAACGAAAGAACTTTATCCTTGCGGGAAGATAGCCTATCGACCTATCAGGTTCAACGGGAACTACCTGATCAACTTCTCAATATTACCTGGATACCGATAAGCGTAGATGACAGGGAAACACCTCCTAAACGTAAGGTGCGAGCAATCGTTGAACCTGCATGGCGCATGGGAAGTGGGGTTGATATCTGGTACGATCCCGATTGCCTAAAATATCGCAACAAAACAAAAAATTCCGAGGATGACTCACGTCAGTGGCGTGCGGCGGCGATCGCGGCGACGGCCATTCTGATTTATGTGGTTCTTCAGGTTTTAAATGAGAAGCTTAAACGACCCACTGAGGCGTTATCGGCGCTAATGGTTCGATTCCAATCGCAGGGGAAAAATGCCACAAGAAATGAAGGCGACCATGCTATTTATGCGATATCACAGGCCATTGAATCCGCACTAATGCGCGATATCAGGATTCGCATGCAAGGATTAGTCGACGATAACAGTGATAACAAAATTTACAAAAAAAAGGGAGCTGCTTTTGCCTTATCAGCAGCCTTTCCCCTTGTGATAGCTACGGGTAACACACCGGCTATCAAAAGAATTGCAGCCGTAATTTACAATACACGACCTTGCGATGATCATCCAGGAACCGATGAAACCAATGGCTTCATATTTCGGGCAAAAACCTATCTGGCAGAAGCAGTCAGTGAACCAACGGGTGGCTATCGCTTTACATTTGACCGGATGCAAAATCATGTTTCTGAAACAATGGATGCATTCACAAGTCCAAAATTAATTGTTGAAGAAGTATCCCGACTGCAGGAAATGGGCTATGAACACATTATTTTGATTTCGAGCCACTATGGTAATCGACGTATCAATCGTTCTGCCCAGAGGCATTCCCCACATACTCAAACGGCGTTTCTTGATGAGGTGGCAAACAAATTTGCTCATGTTTGCCTCTACATGTTGCGGCGTGATGTTTTTCCGGCCACACGACTTCGTACCCGAACTAAAGCGGAATCTGCGTTCGAAGCTGTGAGAATTTCCGATCATGACGAATTTGTCATTGACCAGGGCGACGGTATGCTTAAACAACTAATCCCTGTTTATACCTTTGCCACATTAGCAATAGTTGGGCGGGACGATGCAACAAGACCACAATCTGGCTTTTGCACGTATTTCTTGGATACGGATTATCAAGTAAAAAATAGCGAATGGCGTGAGCGTGTCCGCTCTAATATTTTGGGATCAAGTAACGACACCCGGAATTGTCTATTGGCAGTGCTTCGTGGATTACATTTTTTGGAAGCCGAAAAACAACCGGAAGCCGGTGTTTTTAAGCCTGTTTTGGATCCGTTTAGTTGGGTGCATCCATCATCCAATGAAGCGGCCGGTGAAATTGAGGTATTGCCTAGTCGACGGCAAGGTAGTGTGCTCCTGTCTTTGCCGGCTTTGTTGTCGCACGTTACGGACAGCCTGCATAGTAATAAACGCTAATGCTTGATCAAGTTCAACAGCATTCTCTGTGGGGTCAAGCCTTCGAAATTGCAGTAAAGAGAGGAGTATTGACGGCATTACTGTCCAGCCAGGTAAAGGGCCTCGATCAGTTAAACTTAAATGACTGGATGCAACTGGGTACCGCTGATGTTTACGGAGAACTGACCAAACAACTACGAGAAGTTGATAGGAACCTGAAAATCAGAATCAGGGAAACGGCGCACCATATATTTGAACTCGGAATGGGGCTAGGACAAACTGCTATGCGCGAATACCTGCGCAAACTGAAATCCGACCCAGAGGATTACAGTATTAAAGCCCTGTGGTGTCCGTTGCAACTTCCACGCTTGGAAGGGGATTTTGATGCTGAAAAAGAGGCTGCTTTACAGGCATTCGCAAAGGCCTTTGCCCAAAGTAATCGTATCGATTCAAGTCTTGCAAACAAGGGTTTTCCGGCCAGAGCAGATTTTTTAGTTTGGCTGGAACCTCGCTATGACAAATTGAATAGCGAATTGTTATGTATCGAATTTTCATTGAATGGCCTGCCGGAAAGCGCCGATTACAGCAAACCGGATGCTCATCTTGAGGAGTTACGTCGTTTTGCCTGGTTTATGGATACACGTAGCGTATTCTCACGAGTATGCGCTGAGGTATCTGGCGAAGGCTTTGATCTATCACCCCGCCTTAAAGAACATTTACCGGCATTTAGCGGTCGCGATAAACCTCTCTATAAACTTTGTCAGGCAGCCTCCTATATCAATACCACTGTACGTTGGTTAAAGAGCAAAGGTTTTGATGATCGCCCAGTCAATGCGCGGGCTTTATCCATCACCCAAAATGGTTTTGAAAGTTTGAGCGCCGTTTTTTTTTCAAACGATACAGTTGATCCACGAACAAGCCTTATTGAAAGTCTTGGCAGAGCCTATCGCGAAAGTGAAAAGATACCAGACGATGATGAAGATGATCTGAATAATCGAATCCGTTCAGCATTTGACCGGATTCGAAAAGCTTTACCAAAGGCCATCAGTAAACAGTTTCTTGAAATGCGTGAAATGCCGGAAATTGGTCAGAGTTTAGCTTACAATTTTACTGAGGATGTCGACGGATTTCTAAATCCTATGGCAACCATACCCTGGGATCAGGCATTATCCTATGTAGACTCTGAACCTTCCCTGGCTAAATTTCTGAAATCAGATCCGAAAATCGCCATCACAAAATCTTTGCATCCACGCCTTGAACATGGTCAACCAGTAGCGTTACGTGATCTTCACGCTGCAGCCGTTGTCGCCGGCATGCGTACATCGGCACCTGGCGATATTACCGTGCTTGGTCTCGAAGGTAATCCTGGCATAGGCAAGACAACTGCGGTTGTCAGTTACCTCAAGGATTCCAGCGATGGTTTTTTGTTTCTCTATGTTAGTCCGAGGGTGATCATAAACGATGATGTCACTGAAAATTTGGCTCGGGACAAACCCAGTATGCAACCAACAGGAATCCTCACGGTCACCACCCACTCAAAACTAATTGGGGCAGCCAAAGCATGGTACGAAACCCAAGAAAATAAGGGTTTGGCAGCGAAACGAATAATCGATAGCGCTGTCGTTGCCGATGGAGTGGCAGAGCTAAAACATCCCAACAGTTCTACTTTGGTGTTATCTCCTTCTGATAAGGAAGCGATGGAACTCACTCATATCGGATCGCGTTCCAGAAAACGTTCGGAAACTGAAAGGCAGGATCGAATAGAAGACGCTAAACGCCCTGGCGTGTTGAAGGTTTTATCGATCACAACTCGCGATCTTCTGGCACAAAACCCTAGCATTGATCGTGTCGTTCTGACTGCGTCTATTCAAGGCTATCGTGAATTGGATGGCGATAAAAATACAATTTCATCTTTAGATAACCTGTTTAAAAACCCGATCAACAATCAGGCTGGCAAACAAGAACGGATGGCTTTTGCAAAACGAATCTCGACTATCGTTGTCATGGTGGACGAACTAACGGGTGACGGTGCCGGCGCCCCGTTTATTCATTCCATCGCCAAATGGCTAGACAATCAGTTCATCAGACCTTTTGAGGATAAATCGTTATTTCGGGTGATTTTGATCATATCCGATGCATCGCTGGGTAATGAAATTGTTCTGGATCGCTATCTCAACAGTGGCAAACGCGCCCCAGACAAGGTGTTGGTTTCAAAAAGCGCAGGGAAAAAGCCATTCCGCTTGGCGGTCATGCCCATCAGAATTGGTGGTAAAAGACTGCCGGTTTTACATATTATGACCAATAGCTATCCCGCTTCGAAACTGTCGATAGACTATCGAGTTAGACTGGATCTGATCAAGCCGGGAGAGCTTGCTGACGGTAAATTACAGACCATCCGCCAAGCCATTGCTGAGCAACAAGGCGAAACGATAAAAGGCAATGTCCTCAATGAAATTAAGCATGCACTTGAGACAGGTGCAGACCAGATCATTTTTTTCGCCCAAGATAAAGTTTTTCTTCGTGATGTTGAGTCAATGCTGGTAACCAGCGAAGACGATCAACCTTTGTTAAGCAGACACCAAGTTGCGATACTGGATTCAAGTGTACCGCCTGCTAGGCGCAAAAAGTTGATTTCCGATGAGCATCGGGACAGCGTAAAAGTTTTTCTGATGACATCAAGCGGTGCTCGTGGTGTTTCGTTCCCTAAAACGGATAGGATAATTGCCTTGATTCCACGATTTGGTATTGAAGCCGCTTTAATGGAAGTTGCCCAACTGATCTATCGAGGGCGAGGAAAATTCTATACGGCAGATGATGGCATTATCAAAGACGATGGCGATTGGAAAGATCGCCGCTTAGTGATGCTACTCCAGGACTTTCTGCCGCAAGATGATGCCCCGGAGCGTCGACAATGGCTCAGACAGGTCAGTGATCTATTGACCTACTTGGTCATGTTGAGAGCCACCATTTATACCCGGATTGTCGGCGATGCTGGACTGGATAAACAAAATCTCGCCATGGTGCCGGTGGGTGGGATCGGTAGCGATGAAATGACCTCATTGATGAGCACTCATGTTAGATCGTTTTTAAAGGAAGCTGAGATTTTTTTGCGTGATTATTCCGTTGATACAAACCTGCGTGGCTTAGTCGTGAATGCCCAGAAAAACGTTCAACAGGTCTTCTCGAAATTTTCACTGGATGGGTTGGCAAGAACCCTAGATTCCAAAAGTTTCACACGAATGGAAGATATTCAGAAGTTCTCCAGGCAAGCTAGCGCCAGTAACGCACCTCTTTTGATTTTCCCTGAAGAAAATCCAGATTGTTTACTGCCAAATCATCTCTATTGCATCGGGCCCTTTTGGCTAGAACATTGGGATACCTACGAAAAACAAGAACGTTATAATGTCGAGGGTTGGTCTACCGATGTCTTACATCAGAATTCAAAGTTGTTTGGTGAATTAGGGCACATCCACCGGGATGAAACATTGCCGTTTAAGTTAAGGCAGCCAGCAGAAGAGCTGTTTCGCATTCTTGCTCGCGAGAAAGAGGAAGCGACGCGTGAATTCTCAACCGTCAAATCGTTGAAATCTCCATCGACTTGGCTTGCTATACCATTAGACTATCCGCGCTTCTGGAAAAAAGATGATAGTGGTCGATTACCTTCCCTGGGAGAAGATGAAGGTGCTTGGCGAGATGCTCTGGGCGCATGTATAGCAACAAAAGGCGAGGTTCTACCGGTTATTCCTCGGTTTGCAGGTATACCCTATGCCGCTGTCGTAGGAGAACAAGATCCTGCTCGGTTAGACTTGATTTTTGATGATCGATATCTTGCTGCTTCCAATGAGCTGAATTTATTGAATACTCTATTATTTGAATAGCCAGATTTGGAAAGCGCACGCCGTCAGTCTTGGTTCATGCAGAGCCTTAATGACATTCCTCGCTGATATCGCCTTGAGTTACATTTTCTTCCAATTGCTTTAGTAATTGCTCAGGGTTTTCAGTAGAAAGCATAAGCATAACTGTTGAGAATGTAGTTGGATTGACAGTTACCCTGCATCCTTCGCTTACGGATATATCGGTACCGTATCTGCGATTATGTTTATCAATATATTTTCCGCCATAAATTTCAACGATAAAAGGGTTATCTTGATTGGAAATACTGGCTATGTTTCTCTTTGAATCAATACTTCCCCAAAAGGTGATTTTCTTTTCGTCATGAGTCAATGCATTTTGCCAAATAATTGTTCCATTTTCGTTAAATCCCATGTCCTCCAGTTTTGTGATGATATATAGCTTGACATCCTCCCCTCCGTAAACGAAGAGGATTCCTCTGGCGTCTGATGACGCTGAGCTAGTTCCTGTTGCTGTCGGCATTACCGCACCGGGCACTTGGCAGGCGAGCCCCGCATGCCCTGCGGTTGGGTTCCAGCGAGGATTTGGCGGCCGCGCTGCAAGATATTTAAAGCGCCGACGACATCAGCGTGGTTTTCGTAGCCGCATTCCACACATAGGAATTCAGCCTGGGTCTGTCGGTTATCCTTGGATACATGCTGGCAACATGGACAGGTTTGACTGGTGTGGTGAGGTGGTACCGCGATCACATCGCCGCCCCGCCATTTCTGTTTATAGGTCAACTGGTTGATGAAAATTCCCCAACCCTGATTCAGAATGGCCCGGTTGAGCCCGGACTTTTGCTTCACGCGACTACCGGGATTGTCCTGTGTACCCTTGGCGCTACGGGTCATATTCGCCACCTTCAGGTCTTCAACGTAGATCATGGCGTGGTTTTGGCTGATCCGGGTCGATACCTTATGAAGATAGTCATTACGAGCGTTCGAGATTCGGGCATTCAGGCTGTTAATGCGTTTTTTCTGCTTGTGCCAGTTAGCAGAGAACTTAACCCGGCGAGACAGCATACGCTGCGCTTGGGCCAACTTCTTTGTCAACTGTTCGAAATTAAAGGGTTCTGCGTGATCGCCACTGGAGAGTGTGAACAGGCGTTTGACGCCCATGTCCAAGCCGATATCGCCGGTAGCCGGATGAACCGGTCTTTTAAGTTCGCGCTCAGTTTGAATGGAGACGCTGTATTCGCCACCCTTGCGGCTGATGGTAACGTTCTTAATTGCGCCTTCTATTTTCCGGCTGAATCGATATTTGACACAGCCCAGTTTTGGCAGTTTGATCACGCGGTTGTTTTCGTCCAGGGTGCAGCCTTGCGGATAGCGAATACCGGCTTCATTTTTGCCGAGCTTTTTTTTCGTCGGCAAACGTTTGTTCGGCTGCTTCTTGTCGAAAGCATCGAGGAACGCCCGGTCAAGTGCCTTGGCGGTTTGCTGCAAAGACTGGGACGGCGCGTCGCGCAGAAAAGCGTAGTCTTCGGATTGCTTCCAGAACGTGATCCACCAGGCCATTTCCGGGTACCACAAGATCGGCAGTTCGTTGCGTAGCCGGTATAAGTTCATGCTGAGCAGCTTGTTCCAGACAAAGCGATTGGCGCCCAGCGACTGGCTCAAGTGATCCAGGTGCTTAGGTTTCGGTTCCAGCCTGAATTTATAGCCTTGTCGTTGTGTGATGGTTTCGTTTTCCTTCATAGCTATTATTCAAGCACGGGGTTTAATATACGCAATACTCTATTTTGGCTTTCGCCAAGCCACTGATATCACCCACCTAAAGGTAGATATTTTACTCGGGAATTGATAAAAAGAAGGTCTGTTGGGTTACAATAAATTCGATCATAAGGCTATTTTTGCCCATCTGTCGAAACGAACGATATTACGTTTATCAAATGTTGTATATTATTAACATTTATGCCACTTTCATTGCTTTTGGTAATGAGAATTACGATTTGTTCGGCTGAACAAAAATCGTAGGTATTACCCATAAACACTAAAATTTATCTAAAATACTGCGGTTATTGCAAAGACAGTCCTGTGGATTCTCTTTGCCAAAAAACGATTTTAACGCCACTATAAAATTTGGAGGAAAAAATGAACAAATCAGAACTAATCGATGCCATTGCCAGTAACGCCAATCTCACCAAAGCCGATGCCGGACGTGCACTGGATGGCATCACCAGGGCGATTGAAAACGCCTTGAAAAACAGTGATTCTGTATCGCTGGTTGGTTTTGGCAATTTCGTAGTCAAAGAACGTGCCGAACGTAAAGGCCGAAATCCGCAAACCGGAGCCGAAATCACTATTGCTGCAGCAAAAATTCCCAGCTTTAAACCTGGAAAGACCTTAAAAGACGCCGTTGCAGGCTAATGGTTCAGGCAGAACTACAACCTTGCGACCTTTGCGCTCTGCCTGTGAAAATCACCGGTTTTGTTATAAATACACACGCCGGCCAGAAAAGCTTCTGTTGTGGAGGCTGTAAAGCAATTTATAACCTGCAACACAGCACAGCTTTATTGCAGAATTCATCCGACAACAGATTGAACACTAATACATTGGATGCCTCTCCTTAAGCTTGGAGAGTGTCTTTTGCTGGGATTTATCTGGTTTTTTTGCGTTTTTTGTTTTTGTTCTTTCAACCCAATTTTCGGAATTATGTAGCAATCGCACAAAGCCATGGATAGACGCCTGAATTAAAATCTCACCCATACTTCTTGTGGATTAACTTGCTAGTCAGTTGGTAGCGGCTGAACTTTATCGATATAGAAGCCATTTCGACATCTCTTCATGCCTCGGTATTGCGCTTCGCTGTACTTTGCTTTGTCAAAATAGATGATATTCCCGTCAACCTCTATTTCGACCACAACATCTCGATCTGTGTTTTTTCGGTAGGCATCTTCGAAGAAAGACACCCTCTTGCTAAGATGAATCACATTGTCCATCGTCATGACAGAAGGAGGCGAAAAACATTCTATCGGTTCGATTAGCGCATCGCTCCACTTACGATCTTCTGGATAAAAGCGAATTATGACATTAACCGATATGCCATCAACTGGTAGTGGAAACGTTTTCTCCAGTATCCGATAAGCGTAATTATCATGTCTTTCGGTGAATATGGTAAACCCCATCTTTTTCCAGAAAGGTATCGATGTAGACGGTTGGCACTGAATTTTAAGAATGCACTCGTCTTTTTTATAGGCTTCCTTAATTCGACGCGCTACCAACTTGGCACCTATCCCTTGGCCTCGAAAATCTTCTTTAACTTGAAGAATCCCCGAGTTAAGAAGACCTCCCCATTGATAAGCTACTGGCAATTGAGTTTTTCCATCAAAATACACCAGTAGCTCACCATCTTCATGGCAGTTTTTTGTCAGATTCCAATTGCAAAGAAAATTACCTTGAACATCTCTTTCATCTTCTTCAATAAGCCATTTGTGAATTGCTTCTAGGTCGCTATCAGTAGACCGTCTTATCGAAGATCGATTTCTTTTATTGGATTGACTAATTGAAACAGGCATGCTGATTCTCCAAATTGGCTGCATCTGAAACCCGATGCGCGGTACCGGCATAAACATTACTACTGTATCTAATTTCAAAACATCTAAAATAACAGCAGTCATAATTTTAAATTTAACAAACTAAAAATAATTAAGAATTAAGAATTAAGAATTAAGAATAAATTCGACAGGCTGATATTCAGTCAGAAAGCACTTTCGTCCCAGAGATCTGAGCACAGGCCAAGGCACTCAAACGATTCTATTTCTTCTGTGGAAATTAAAATCGTCGGAGGGGCTTCCAAAAAGGACTCCTGGACGTGAATTGCTTTAACTGCTGCAGCGAAGTTGATCTGAAAAACCTTGGGATTGCACCATGGAAAGGTTATCCGGCAACAGTCGCCCTCTTCCGCAGTCTCTTCCAGACTTTCATAACCGAAAACGACGCCGGGCTTTTCAGTTGCTTTCAGGTTTTCGACCGCTGTTTGAGTGCAATCAAGATTCGGACTTAGTGCCGCCCCTAAAAAGCCATGGGCAATAATTTCGTCAGCATGCCGACTGTAATGGTATGCGACACCTGGACCTATAATCTCAACATCACGGAAAGTTGGGACATTGTTGGCAATGTACTCAGCTATTTTTGTTGCTTTCATTTGTTGTAATTTCCTAGTTCTTGTAGGCCGGATTATGTTGAACCCATTCCCTAATGCGTTCTATTGTAGCGCCGCCTTTGGCCAAATTAAAAACTGGAATCCCAAAGCGATCAGCCAAATCGATAGCTTGCCCGGTACCGCCCGTACTTCCACGCTGATGCGATTTTTCAGCTGAATCCGGTGTCCAGCACACTACAAAGTCTGCAGGGGTTCGCATGTCGGCGCCAAGTATCTGGTGATTGTTTCTTGCCATCAGCTTTTGTGCGCCAGGTTTAAGATACAGCCATCCGTCATGGACAATTTCTGCGACCCTAAATGCTTCAGATAACGGCGAAGTAAACTCACTTTCACGACCATTGAACCCTTCCCAGGGAAGGAAGACTTGCTTGTTTTTGGCGCCATCTTCGAACGCGGAATCTGCGCCGTCTGCTCCACCGCTTCTCAATACGAAACCCAGTTCATCCAGACGTCTGGCCAACTTGGTCATGATGGCCATTACTTCCGGAGGCGTATTTCGAGAGCCAATGCCGGCATAACTAAGTGACCGCTGATGCTGCATGGGCTTAATCCGATCACGCCAGACGCGGGCAATAATGTCACCATGGCATTGGGCTGGTCGGCAGTAGCATACCAATTGGCTTTGTTCGGTCAGCTCGCGCAATTTGAGCATGATGATGGTATTTTTCCGGTCTACTTCTTTGTTTAGGTATAGATCGTAGCCTTCAGCACTTCTTCCCTGTCGCCTGATTCGCCGATCGCATAGGGATTGCCAAGGTGCGATCCACGACCAATATAGATGGCGTCGCCCGGAATGTTGTCAGTTTTCTTGTTGAAAATTTCCATGAAAATCGAATCCCATATTCTTAGCTTTAAAGCTAAATTAGCTTTTCGTATAACAATCGACTTGTGCCCATTAATCGCGAGGGGGCCCTGCTCAATGCCCCCGAAAAAGCGATTACTGGGTGCAAGTCAACCTCCAATAAAGCACCGTCGAATCATCTACTCCGGTCAAAGTGCATGTGTGGAGTCTAATACTCATCGTCATCATGTTGGCCAGCAAAATACGAAAGCAAATCCAAGTTGAGCTGCAACACTTTTTTTGCTCTTGTGATTCCTACATACAAGATGTTCAGTTCTTCGTTGGCTTTCCTTAATTGCTCAGCCTTTTCCCCTGGGGTGGCTTTGTTGAGCATTTCTGTGAACTCGCAAAGCTCTATAAAATCGTCATCAAGCAGAACATTGGGCGCCTCTAGCCCTTTCATTTTGTGGCAGGTTCCTAAAACGACATCAGATGATTCTATAGATGATGCTGCGCCAACTTTGCCTTTAATTTTTTCGATGATCACAGGTACCTGATCACCGTATTCCTCTACAATCCGGCAGCGCGGTTTAAGCTCCGCGTCCCCAACGTCGTCTACATACACCTTCAACTCGGTAAAATCCGTAAAGGATTTTATGAACGGATCACGGATCGAGTCGAACATCTGCTTCCAGAGGTAATACACGTCCAGGATTTGATCAAAGCGATAACCTTCTGATCCGCCGACGTGCCACCAGGTTTTTTGATTGTTTATCGCTTGAGCCGTGTGCGAAAAGACGCCGGCGTTGGTTCGGCTGATGATTGTCTTTTGCTGGTTTTCTTCGATTCTTCCAATTCTGTCCTGCCTTCCCAATCCACGGACGCCGTAATTAACCCCTTTGACATCTAAGACGGCATTGGCCACTCGTGCAATATTTTCCCCAAATCGGAATGACCCGGTTAAATAGTGGGTTGCAGCACCTTGCTTGATGGCGAAGGCCAACGCATTTCTTGCACCACGCCAACCGTAAATGGCTTGCTGATCATCACCGACCAAAACAATCTTCCCTGTTTGCTTGAAAACAATCGACAAGGTACAGGGATTGGAGTCTTGAGCCTCATCAACCAGGAATTCATCGTATCCTGAAAGAACAGGGCTGGACAGTTGGAAGAGCTTCAAATACCCATCGTGCATCATGGGAATCGTGGAGTCACTAACATCGATCATCTTGTTCCAAAGCCTATTGGTTTGGTAAATGATGATCTGCTTTACCGCGTTCTCGTCTTGATTCAGTGTCTTCACGAGACGAACGGTATCACCGGCAATGTGTTTGCTTTGGATTTCTTTGTCCGGGGAATAGAGGAATTTGGTGAGCGTTTCAAGTACGATCGAAGCAATCACCATATTGTCGTTGTAAGACCCGTAATAGCCGATTTCATCATGAAGTTCTTTACTGATCCCTAAAGCATTTTCAATTTCGTAAGGCTTCAGGTTTCCTTTGGCAAGCTTGTGCTGATACTTGGAGCCGGTATATCGGAAGGCCAGTCCGTGCGAGGTCATGGGTTTGACGCCCGTGCCTTTGAACTTTTGCTCGGCCTCTTTTTGCACCGATTTGTTCAAGACGATATAAAGCATTCTGACATGCGGTTTGCTCTTCGCGTAACCCAGCAACGTCGATGTCTTGCCTGTGCCGGCAAGCGCTCTCACGACAACAAGCGATGCCTTTTCGTTGATGATTCCGGTTTGTTCTGCGGTGAATTCCATTGATTTTCTCGTTTTATGCAACTTGCAACCAGATTCTCACAGGTTTCAAAAAACGCAACACCACCGAAAGAGGCCGAAAAACTAGCTCTTTTGTTTTTTAGCCCGATCACTACTTCGTTGATCGGACAACCGACTTTTCCAACAAAGGTTTGATTGAGAAAATGACAACCCCAGTACCGACGCCCAGTCCCATCAAAAGCAAGAAAAAATTGTCCGTTGGCATACTCGAATAGAAAGTACCGATGTATCCGGCCAAATAATTCCCAAAGAATGTAGACAGAAACCATAACCCCATCACCGTACTGACCGCTTTTGCTGGTGAAACCTTTGTGACCAGGGAAAGACCGACCGGCGACAAATACTGCTCCCCAATCGTATAGATCAGTGTGCAGAGAGCCAGCCACAGGAAGCTGATTTTCTCATTGGGTTCTAATCCAGTAACGGCGAAAATCAACACAAGAAACGATGCGCCCAGCAATCCAGCGCCGAAAGCCATCTTGCCAATGCTTGAATCTCCATTACTTTTACCTGCGCGTCTAGCCGACATGCCTCCTATCAGCGGATCCAACAGGAAAATGAACGCCGGATTCAGCGAGTGTGCGGCTGATTTCCTCAAAACCATGAAGATCGTCTTTGACGACCAGCTGCCTCGTTGGAACTATCGCGCCATACCTCAGCCAATTTGATTTCGGGAAGTTATTTTTGGCCACATCCTTAGACATTAGGCCATACCTATCAATCAACCCCCAGTGCGTCGCGAATACGTCTTGCAACTGTAGCGTCATCTAGGTAACCTTCAATACCATGCCGGTTATCCGTATGGTTATTAACGTCGGTTTTGTTCTCGATTGCTGGATTAATGTTAAAATTGTGGGCATCAAGTGGATACAACGCCACTACGTCGCGCTCGTCCATCGCGTTAAACCAACTCTCGACGCAACCAGGCATACTAAGGGGAGATTCCAATCTTCGCTTGATTGCTCTAATACCTAACGGCGACCCAACTGTGACGTATTTTCTTACGTCAACTGCGGACAAAGTGTTCCTCAATACATTGTAGGCAACGACAGACCCCAAGGAATGTCCCACAACCACGCATGACCCTTCTGACAATGATGCTGAAACAATACCGTCTATTGCTTTTCGCACGGATTTATTTGTCAAATACACGTACACATCTCGTGTAAACGCCTCTATTGCGGCCTCGCCCAGCGAAGTTTTGCTGTCTAGAGCCTTGAGAATCGACTGTACCCACTCCCAATTCTGCGGACCTCGTTCCTGGTATGTGCCTTTGAAATACGATTGAATATCGGAATCTGTGACTCCTGCATTTTGAGCCATCTCATATAGCAACTCGCCTCTGAAATCGGCTTCCGCAGTGTCCTGTGACGCACCACGCGACATTACATCCGAGATCAACGGGGTATCCAGATCTCTTATCAATTCATCTAAGCGGTCCCCATAAAATGGAAAACGAATGTCAATACCTTGAGGAAGTTCCACGTTTGCATTTTGTAGCCCATCCTTCAATGCACTTAACCACTGTTGTTGAAGCAGATCAGGGGCTTTACCTTGTTGCGACCGACCGTGTACAAGAATGAGTTTCATATGACACCTCCAAATTTAATATATGCCCATAGTTTTTCTACACCTTCTCTTCCGAAAGTAGTCCAGAGCCCAGGCTGAAGGTTTTCACGCGCACTTCTCATAACTGACGGCAACCAAACCTCATTTGCTTCTAGTAACGCCCAGCCTTGGGTCAACATTGGACAAAATGGTGATACTTGAAATTGGCGTCTTTCAGTAATTAACCGCAAATCCAGTTTATTGGTGAGCATGGCCACATCGAAAAGAACAGGCTCGGGCTCACGGCTCATATACTCAAACACCGACTGAATTCCTTCGAGATCGCCGGCCTGCGCATAGGCATATGCTGAGTACAGGCCCAGGGTGGGATCGATGGCTTTAAGCGTACGCAGGAAATGCGCGGCCTCCATTGCTTCCATACCTCCCTCGAATCTAAAAGACCCATGCCGAGCCGCGACCGCAATAAATGCTCTCCTTTTTTCTATTTCGGGTGCCACGGATTGATATTCGGCATATTTTGAAGTTTGCCTGCTAGGTAGATAGGTAACTGTGACAACTCTACCGCTTTCGACTACTACAGTACCTATATATCCCGGCAGAACTGCAAGCGGTATCCCGAGGCCACCTTTAATCTGAAGAAGACCTGACCTTGCTTTACCTTCGTATCCATCATTGTGTACACGGATTTGGTAAGCGCTATTTTCTTCAAATACGTCGCAGTCGGAGCCTGTGATTACAGCTCGCTCGACAGTCGTACCGACAACACTAAATCCAGTTCGAGTTTCGAAACTTTCGCGTCCCCGTACTTCTATTAGCCGGTTAATTGCATCAGCCATTTCGGATTTCTCTGCAATTTCCCGCGTATTTGCTGGAAGAGAGCCGTCTTGAATATGGCCCTGGAAGAATTGGTCATCTTTTAGGCTTCGAAGAACATGCCTAAAGGTGATTTCCTCTGGGTGTAAGGCCCGCTCAGTCCTCGGAATGGCTGTAGCGCTTGGACGAATAAACTCAGCCAAGTAGCTTGGCGGATGAGACTCGACGCGGATATCGGGTTCTTGCTGAAGCTTGATGTGAACGCTAGCAGCAGCATCGGGTACTTCCTGCTCAAGATAAGGCTTGAGCTCCCAACTTGGAACTACCCATTTTTCTTCATTCAAGTGAGAGTTCCCAATATTAACAATAATATCCGGAACATTTCCCATAAGCCCCTTCAGCAGGCAATCCGTGAAAAGGCCTCGATATCCTTCTGTGGCATCTTTTGCTGATACCTCTAGTGCTGGATCACCGGGAAGGGCGGCATAGAAAACATCCACTGCCGGTCGAGGCGTTCTTGGCGACTCATTTGGAAAAACTACCCCACCTTGCACTTGACTTAGCCGGGAAGTATTTGGCCGAGATCGGCAGGCGTCTGAAATAACCACAACGTGGGGAATTCCAACATTCCGTGCGAGCCAAATCGAGCCGGGCACGTTTACGGCATCATCCGGATCATCTGGTGCTCCGGACAGAAGCCAAAGTTCATAGTCAGGCGCTCGTAATATTCCGTGCCCCGAGAAAAACAAAATCAATTGGCTAAAGATACGCTGCTGGACATAGCTTCGAATTGCGGCTTTCACGTCACCAAGAGAAACATTACCGTTATCGTCAGTGAGCAGAGTTATATCAATGCCTTGAGAAGTTGCCCAAGCCGCGAAGTCGCGAGCGCCAGAAACTGCAGCGTGCAAGACGGGTAAGTCACCAGTCTTGTTTATACCAATCACCACGGCACATCTATTCATTGCGAGCTCCCTTTGAAGTGAGTTGATGACTCCTAACAAATAAAACAATAGTTAACCATATATCTACCCTCAACAAAGTGGCAGTCTACAAGGGTTTTCCCCTTCTGTATATCATCCTGTCTGCCGATAACTGGCAGCAAGTAAAGACTAAATTGCAGTCTTTCAGTGGCTCAGAGCGAGCGACAACATAGGGGTCGAAGCAGGTCTTTCACCCTTGATAACAGCCAGCGGCGGCTTTCATATAATTTTTCCTGGTTGTTTTGGTATCGGAATGCCTAGTGATTTTGAAGTCGGAATCAGTGGCGGTTTTGATCGGAATACGCAATTATGAAAAACACCCTTCCTCCAGGAGCCTTACCAGAGTTGGTATGTAAGGCCCGCACTCAATGACTTTTTCTTCTTCAATCAACTCATCATTGATAAACCGATCATGGTCAAACATTCCCATAGTTTTAAAACATGATGTTTTGATCTGTGTCCTTTCTTCGTTTTATCGGTCTTATAGATGTCCGAGTGTCTTTTCTAGTCGTTTCGTCTATTGTCTTATATTGGGCATTTTCCGCTGCCAATATCTCAGCCAAATCAGCCTCAAACTTTTTGATCTCTTCGCACATTTCGAGAAAGTCATCTTCGTCGCCTGTGGAGTGGAAATGACCAGCGGTCTCCGCAGTAAAGAGACAATGCCGCCAATCGCAATGTTTGCGCCGTCGAGTATCTTCCAAGCATAACGGACTTATGTTTTAGGAAAGGATTTTCCATGTTCAAAATTCCAGTAACTTTGTAAAATTCAACTCAAATGGTTTAAAGAATAGTTAGCGCAAATCCATTCGAGTCAAATTCGTCATTCCAATTTTGTTTCGTTAGCGCATAAAAGATTTCCGCGATTTCGGTTTCACCATCCTTCGACCGTATAAACCCACACAAATAAGGATCGGCACTCATCGGATGTATTATTAAAATCAGTCCAGAAATTTCAGCAAACTGTTCGTCAGCTAATATACCCAATTTTTCTAGGTATCCTTCAATCCCTGGTTCTCCTTCAAAATCTGGGGTGCTATGAATGGTCTGCTCCATATGACCAAACGCAAGGGTCCAATATGAACCTGTCTGGATAGACCATTGATGGGGATAACTGCCAAAGATAGGCCTAAGATTTGCGTTTCCAGTGTAATATCCATCAATGAGCATGAGATTAAGAACAAGGAATGTTGGCGTACCTCGATATTGATCGATTTTTATGTTCTGACTCGTTTTTTCTATCAGTTTTCGACAGATCGTTGTAGTCGGACCTAAATGTTTTTGTTTCTGCCCATGAGGCGCAACTTCTGTGACTGCAAACGCAATTTTTTTGCCAGATTTAATTTGCGAATCCAAATAAACTTGTGCCTGAAAGCTAGTCTCAGCCATTAAGTCCAAGTTACGAGTTCCGCCTGCAATTGAGAAAGTCTTTACCTCGAACCGCACTTCCATTTCATCACTTGCAAGACGAAAGTCTGGGGTTTTAGCATCAGCTTCAGGTATACGTTCAATCTCGATACCAAGCTCTTCGGCCATCATCCAAAATTGAACCTCCCCTATTGTCTGAATTACCGACTCGAAAACTTCTAGGTCTAATATCCAATTTTTATCTGAAAATAATTCCCGTAGCTTCCTTTCGGCGTATGAAGCTTTAGGGTTACTCCCTATGAATACCAAAACATCGCTTATGCTGTTTTTCCTAAGCACTAAAAATGGGTTTGGAGCAACATTAGCAACTGCCTGAATACTTTGAAAAAAAATATCATTGAGACTTTCATTTTTTGACATGGGTATTTTTGAGTTTCGATTAAAATTAAGTTGTCTATTGATCAGTAAATTCTGCTTCGATCTACAGTTTCTTGATCATTTGAATCAAATTACTGTGTAGCATGACATATTTTCATCCAACCAATCTATTTCGCACAAAGACTTTCACAAGGCACACCGTCGCCATCCTTGTCCAATGAAGACACCCCGCAGGCAAGGTACTGCTTAGCTTCCTCGCAGGAAGACATCTGTCTACAGTATCGTTTCGTTCCACAAGTACCCGTGGCTGCTGGTACTGTTGCCGCGGTTGGTTTTGCACCCCCGTGACGATATTCCCAAGGCGGTACCGGATTAGGATCGCCCCAAAGACCCGCTCTCGCTTGCCGCGCGTTATCCTCAATTTGCACTAACGTTTTGTCGTGAGCGTATTTCAGATAAACCCAAGCCATTCCCCGTGCCACTTGGTTTTTGTTGACATCCATGCCGTCGACGAAAACGGTACCAACAGTTCGTCCATACTTATCCACGGTTTCCTTTTCGACTGATACCCACTTGTTGAAAACCATTTCTGCCAGTGATTGTCGAGACTTCTGCCCGAAGGCCTGCTCGCTTTCCGGGGCATCGATTTGAGCCAGGCGGATTTTCACTGTTTGGTTTCCGGACACCAATAGTGTAAGTGTGTCACCGTCATTACTGCTAAGTAACGCATAAGTGGACAAGCTAAGTGCGCTGTAAAAACAGTAAGTTAGTTCGAATATGTTAGTCCATTATTTATTTATAAATAATGGACTAACAATAGATTACAGTCCATTTTTAGGCGGCTGAAAAACATTAACCATAAACTTTAACTGAAAACTTTTCGACGCTCTTTAGTGGAAAGTTTTCAATGCCGTTTGACAATCGTCTGTAGGCTTTTCTGGGCAAGAGGTTAGCCAAAATCCAGTGAAGCTTTAGAACCTTTTGTTGATTAACACCCAATCATGCGAAACGTAAACAGCAGGAATGCACGGAATATCTGCTTTGAAGGAATTAAAAGGATTTGTCTGACTGCGTGAAATTTTGTGTTTTGTTTAACGGAATTTAGTGTTGAAAAGTTAAAATTTAGTTAAGCCAAAAAATTTATAATATTTTGAAAACAAAGAAAAAACGAATGCTTCTCCAAACCTATCAAATGTTGAAAAATCCAAATAACTGACGTTCGTGCTAGCAAAGTTTAGAGAAGATCACAGGCGGCACCCGATCCCGAGGAGACATTGGAGCCAGATTTCCAAATGGCAACTTTCCCACGTAAAGCAGTGAGTCATTTTAGCGGACCAGTTGGCACTACCAACCAAATGCCGACAGCCATAGCGTATGTTTACGGCTGAATATGCATAGTATCCTAAATCAGAGAAGCAGCTTAAGGACCAACCAAAGGGCTGTTGAGCAGGAGCTTACTCAAAAGCAGCCACTCGCAACAAGCTAATTTTTGTTTTCTGGTCGTCCGGTTGCGACCCCTTGCCGTCATTCGGATATGGATTTAAGCTCCCCGATACCGGTCATTGGCAAAATAGCACTATCTACCCCAAGCGGTCAGTCAAACCAGGTTTACGAACGGCAACATACCCACTGAAAGCTGACAGTCAAAAGCGATTTCAGTCTCTATTGAGTATCAATACGCACTATGCTTTCCGTCTGAACCAATAAAGTGCATAGACACCAATTATCAAAAAATAGACTGTAATTATTGTTCCAAAGTTATCGTGTTTGTTAGGTGTAGGTAAGCTGGTGATGGATGCGTCTCTAATGTAAAGATGAGTACTTTGCTGGAGTTCGTCTTGTGCATAAGATGTTGAGTATCCTAGAGTTGAGACTAAAAATACTAATAAAATTATTGCTTTTTTCATGATACTTCTCCTCAAGAAATAGAATCGATATAGTATCGAGTCGATATAATAACACTTTTATTTTTCTCGTAAAAGTACTTGCTAACCTTTTGCTTTGTCTTTGTTCAGCCAGTCCAACTCAATTTGCTTCTACACTTGACCCGGCTTTAAATGACTTTTCGAAGCTTGAGTCCAGCTTACCCAATATCTAAACATCAATCCGGAGCAATGGGAAAAAGGCAAAGTGTATGAATCTCAAAATCAATAATGCCGTAGACGTGCCGCTTAATGAACCCTTCAATGTTACCGGATGATAAAAACAGTTCGTAGTAAACAGAGGACGGCAAGAGGCGCCACTACTCAATAATTATGTGCATTTAAATCATATTGATCCGGTTTCGAATGACTTAAATAGTCAAATGCGATTGCCCTGTAGTAGCCGCCCTCTACCAGATCAAAACCGGTATTGCGGGCTAATAAATCGGCTTTTTGTTCATCGATTTGTTGCAGGATAGTTTGTCCGCCTACTGAAGCCACCCGTGTTTTCAATTGATGTAATCTTGCCAGCAAGGTATCGTCATGTACTTTATCCTCCAGATTTCGCGCTGATAAGCTAACGTAATCAGGGAGTATATTGGCAATCAATTCAAGCGCTTCTCTATTCTGGGGAAGATAATCGAACTTAAGCACAATTTGATAACCTCTATGTCGATAATTATACAATCCATTGATCAGCTCCTGATAATAGCGAGCATATTGGCTATTTACGGCCAATACTATGGCAACATTTTTAGTTTCCAGTCCACATTGTGCAATCACTTCTTCGAAATAGGCGCCATGATCCTGCTTAACGCCCAGTATATGTCGCGGGTCAACCTCCAAAAACAGCACACCCTGCAGATGCGCTAAAGGCAGATAATTCAGCATGTGTACAGTACGGGACAAACGGTCGAAATTAATGATAGATTCAAAATCAGCGGCGGGTACGGAATTATTAGCCAACAGCCTTTCAATTTCGTTTGCATACAGATGCTGGGTTGTATGGGGAGCAACCTTAATATGCGCTGTATGACCTACAATCACAGTAGGCTTCAACGCCTGCCTTAGCGGCTTAAAAAAACTGTCGATCCGAATCGGCCCGAACAGTCCGCTTACTTTGCCTTCTTCCAGAACAAAGGGGCGAAAACTGGAACGATGCTCTTGCCCGAGCCGGTCGTTAAAATAGCCCACTAAATCTTGTAATGGCATAAACTTTCCTCCAATTCAGTCTTATTCAATAAAATTAATTGCAGACTTGCTGCATAACGAGGAGTTGTAATTTGCCAATTCCCGCTAACGAAAAAAAGCGGGCTATATAAGCCCGCCATAAAAACGTCCTTGTGATCACAGGAGGAGAAACTTAAATAGTCCTTTTATATAAAGCCATGGGCAAATTAATCTTCGTTACAATTTTTTCAGCTTCAAATATACATTGCAAAAACGCAGCAACGGTTGTAATGATTTTTTGGCCTTGGAAAATAGCTTAATGCACTTTTTATTTTTATTAAAACGATATAAATAGATATTTATATCTTATAAATAGATAATTAATGTGATTTTATGCTTGAAAAATGTAGCAACTCAGACCCAAAAATAGAGACGTCGGAAATATTCTGTCCCCCTTTATAAAGCCTGAAGAGTTTATTCCAGGGATAATAAAATCGAATAATCCTGTAAATAGGTCCCTCCCCACTTTTTGCAACGCAACTTCCATACAGTGCCTGGTGTGAGTGTCAACCATTGAGATGATTATTGATACTTTGTATTATCGTTTACGCCCTGCCTCTATAGCCCAATCGAAAAAACAGTCATCAATTTAGGCAATTGACTTGGCTTAATTATTATTGTCCAGCCCTCCATCTTTATCACAAAATGAGATATATATATCAAAACATATCATTAAATATTCTACAGTTTCGCTGATATAGTGCGCTCAACGTTAAACACACTGAACGTAAACAACGGGTTTATCTTCAACAGTAATGAGTTGTTAGAGGGCACTTTATGATTTCTGAAACAAAAAAACGCAATAAAGCACAGCTGACGCCTGAAATCGCCGATCAGATCGCCCTTGTATTGCAAGGAATCCGCTTTGGATCGGTTGAAATTATCATCCACGAAGGCAAAGTTGTACAAATCGAACGCAATGAGAAGCTACGCTTCGATGCAAAATAACTACTTGAATAAATAGCCAAATCTAATTTCTACCGTAAAAAAACGGCGAAAAAATTTTATTGTAAAAGTGACAGTAAACTGACCAGAACAATGGAAGTTGCCGTATTTTTCGTTGGGAATGAAATATGAAAATTGCAAAAATATCTGCTCTGGCGCTTACGGGGCTTGTTACCCAACAGGCCTACGGAACCGAGGACTCGATTTTGGAATCGGCTTATGACCGCGCTGAAAAAGCGTATCACTCCAAAGCATGGAAAGAGCTGCCCGATGAGGCGCTGATCCGTTCAAGCCGGATCAAATGGAATAGACTGGGCAAAGCGGCGCTAAATTTGCCGGATTGGGTCGAGTTCAGTTTAAGCCAGCGCACCCGTTACGAAAATGTTTCCAATAACTGGCGGAAAGGGCAACGAGATGCAAACAACTCGCAATTGCCGCTGCAATCGCGCGTCCATCTCGGCGTCAACCACGGTCCGTTCTGGCTGATGTTCGAAGGCCAGGATTCGCGCACGAATTTCAACCAACCGGGCGATTTTACCGGCCGGATGATCGACCAGTGGGATATTTTGCAGTTATTCGGGTCGGCCACGTTTAAAAATGTCTTTGACACCGGCCTTAGAACCGATCTGCATGTAGGCCGCATCACCATGGATATGGGTAGCACACGATTGATCGGCCGCAACAACTTCCCGAATACCACCAACTCTTTCGATGGCGGCCATTTTGCGCTCGGTAACGGCCTGGACTGGCGGGTGCGGACTTTTTTAACGGCGCCGGTCACTATTTACCCGACGTCGCTTGATCAAAGCAGCCAGAAAACCCTGTTCTGGGGTACAGCGTTCGAAACAACACAATTGAAATGGTTAAGCGGCGAAGTCTATTACCTCGGTATCAGCGACAGCTATAGTCCCCAGGCTACCAAGCAACGTAATTTTTCGACCTTCGGCGCCCATGCTTATCAAAAAGCAGTCTCCACTAAAGAAAAGTTCGAGTACGGTCAATTCGGGGCATTAGATTACGACTTTGAAAGCGCGGTGCAAACCGGCGAACGGTTTGGCAAGAACGATTTTGCCTACATGGGCTTTGCCACTGTTGGCTACACCTTCAATACCTCCTGGATCCCGCAATTGCAGGTCGAATATAAGTACGCCAGCGGCACCAGCAACCCGAACGGCAATGAAACCCATACCTTTGACAGATTATACGGTTTGCGCCGTCCGGATTTTGGGCAGACCAGCCTTTACACTTCTTTCGGGCAATCCAATATGGAAGTGGCAGGGTGGCGCATGACATTAAAACCTAAAGACAACATCAAGGCTTACTTTAGGCATCACGCCCATTGGCTGGCCGAGGCCAAAGACGCCTTTGACGGCTCGGCTTTGCCAGGCTACAGCAATTTGCAGGATAAAACAGGAAGAGCAGGACGCTGGCTTGGCCAAGATATTGAACTGATCGGGGAATACGACTTCGGCAACAATCTGATTCTTTCCGCCGGTTATGACCACTGGTTCAAAGGCGATTATTTCGACAAGCTGGCGGCCACGCCTGGCAGTGGACTACCCCAAAACGGTCAAAAAGACACCGACTATTTCTTCGTGCAAACGGAATTAAGATTTTAAACCTGACACATTCATTAACTACAAACAAGAGGCTTTATCTCATGAAAAACTTTAAAACCCTGGCGCTGAGTCTGTTGGCCGCCAGTCTATTCGTCAGCCCTACGGCTCAAGCCGACCGTAGCTTGCTCAATGTTTCCTACGACCCGACCCGGGAACTGTATCAAGACTTCAACAAGGAGTTTATTAAATACTGGAAAGACAAAACCAAAGAAGATATCGAAGTTCAACAATCGCACGGCGGTGCCGGCAAACAAACAAGAGCGGTTATCGACGGTCTGGAGGCCGATGTAGTGACCCTGGCGCTGTCCTACGACATCGATCAAATTGCGGAACGGGCCAAGTTGTTGCCTAAGGATTGGCAGAGGCGTTTGCCGAACAACAGTTTGCCTTATACCTCCACTATTGTGTTTTTAGTGCGTAAAGATAATCCTAAAGGCATTAAAAACTGGGATGATTTAGCAAAAGAAGGTGTTTCGGTGATCACGCCTAACCCAAAAACTTCAGGTGGTGCACGTTACAATTATCTGGCGGCCTGGGCTTTTGGAGAAAAAAATTACGGCGGCAAAGACGGTGCCAAGGATTTTGTGACGAAATTGTATAAGAATGTACCGGTTCTGGATTCCGGTGCGCGCGGTTCTACGACAACCTTTAACCAGCGCGGTATTGGTGATGTGCTGATTACCTGGGAAAACGAAGCGTTTTTGGCGATTGCGGAACTTGGCGAAGGTGAAGTAGATATTGTCGTGCCTCCGGTCAGCATCAAGGCGGAAACGCCGGTTGCATGGTTGGATAAAAACGTTGAAAAGCACGGCACACGGGATTTGGCGGAAGCCTATCTGCAATATTTGTATACACCGGTCGGGCAAAAACTGGCGGCGAAACACTATTACCGTCCCTACCAACCGGAACATGCCGATCCTGAAGACTTAAAACGTTTTCCTAAATTGGAGCTGTTTACCGTCAATGAAAAATTTGGCAGCTGGGCGCAGGCCCAAAAAGAGCATTTTGATGACGGCGGCACCTTCGATCAAATCTACACGCCTTAGTAACGTGTATGAAATAACTTTAACATCTTACTCCCTCTCCCTCCGGGACGACTGCATGGATGCAGGAGGTAGAGCAACACATGGAGCAGTTGCCGGGAGGGTGAAGGAATTTAATACTTTTCAAATCGTTTTTGAGTCCATCCTGCATACCGAATAGTTAATAAAACCGAAGGTTACTGACATGCCACAAAGTAACATCATGCCGGGATTTCGCCCGGCCATTAGCCTTACCCTGGTCTATCTGGCCTTGATTGTGCTCATTCCGCTTAGCGCGATGCTGCTGAAATCGATGCAGCTCAGCCTCGACGAGTACTGGGCGATTCTGACCAATCACCGCGTGCAGGCTTCGTTCCGCGTCAGCTTTGGGGCAGCGCTGATTGCCGCCGCCGTGGCCGCTGTGTTCGGCTTTATCATCGCCTGGTCGCTGGTGCGCTATACATTTCCTGGCAAACGCCTGTTCGACGCGCTGATTGATCTGCCCTTCGCATTGCCGACCGCAGTTGCCGGTATCGTGCTGGCAACGATCTACGAACCCAACGGCTGGATCGGCAAGCTGGTGATGGATAACCTCGGAATACAAATCGCCTACAAGCCCTTGGGTATTGTCTTCGCTTTGATCTTTATTGGCTTGCCGTTTGTGGTGCGGACCATCGAGCCGGTGCTGCAGGAATTGGATACCGCGATGGAAGAAGCTGCTGCCAGTCTCGGCGCTACCCGGCTACAGGCGTTTCTCAAAGTCATTCTGCCCAATATTTTGCCCGCCACCATTACTGGCTTTGCGCTGGCTTTTGCCCGCGGCGTCGGCGAGTACGGTTCGGTGATTTTTATTGCCGGCAATATGCCTTATATCTCGGAAATCGTGCCGCTTTTGATTATCACCAAACTGGAACAATACGAATACGCGGGAGCAACCGCCATCGGTATGACGATGCTGATTCTGTCGTTTGTGCTGCTGTTACTGATCAATGGACTGCAATGGTGGGTACGCCGCCGCTCCGGACAACTGTGAGAGATACGTTATGAATACTATTCCTGCAACTCCTTTTATTGCTTCAAAAAAGCTTACCTTATCGGATTCGGACTGGGTCCGATACGCCCTAATTGGACTCACCTTGGGTATTACGGGTTTATTTCTGGTTTTGCCGCTGGCGGCCGTACTGATTGAAGCTTTTGCCAAAGGCTGGTCAACCTTCAGCGCCAGCCTGACTCATCCCGACGCACTGGCTGCGATGCGGCTGACGCTGTTGGTTGCATTGGTGACGGTGCCCTTGACCACCGTGTTTGGCATTTCTGCCGCCTGGGCGATAGCCCGCTTTGATTTTCGCGGCAAAAGCTTGCTGATCACACTGATCGATCTGCCGTTTTCGGTATCGCCGGTAATTGCAGGTCTTATTTATGTGCTGATTTTTGGTGCCCAGGGGTGGCTCGGGCCCTGGCTCTCCGAACATGACATCAAGATCATTTTCGCAGTACCCGGGATTATTCTGGCGACGTTATTTGTAACCTTCCCCTTTGTTGCCCGCGAACTGATTCCACTGATGCAGGAATTTGGTCATGAAGAAGAGGAAGCGGCTTTATCGCTGGGCGCCAGTGGCTGGCTTACCTTTTTCAAAGTCACGTTACCCAACATCAAATGGGCTCTGCTGACCGGTGTGCTGCTGTGCAATGCCAGAGCGATGGGCGAATTTGGCGCAGTCTCGGTGGTGTCCGGCCATATCCGAGGCCTCACCAACACGCTGTCGCTGCACATCGAAGTCAGTTACAACGAATACGATTTTGTCGGCGCCTTCGCCAGTGCATCACTACTGGCAGCCTTGGCCATTGTGACGCTGGTATTTAAAACCGTCCTGGAATGGCAGCAAAAAAAGGGTTTAAAAGCAGCCCGCCAGCCGGTGGAATAGCCATTTTTATTAAGTGATTTTATCAGGAAGCTTTCATGAGTATTAGCGTAAATCATATCAGTAAACATTTCGGCGCCTTTTCCGCGCTGAACAATATCAATCTTGACATTCCCGAAGGTGAATTGGTTGCCTTATTGGGGCCTTCCGGCTGCGGCAAAACCACTTTATTGCGCATTATTGCCGGTCTGGAACAAGCCGACCAGGGCGATATTTTTTTGAAAGGCGACAAGGTCACCGACAAACCGGTCAAAAACCGTCAGATTGGTTTCGTATTTCAGCATTATGCCTTATTCCGGCACATGACCGTATTTGAGAACGTGGCGTTTGGCTTGAGAGTCAAGCCTCGCCGCGACCGTCCCAGTAACGAAGTTATTACCAAGAAAGTGCATGCATTGCTGCAACTGGTACAACTGGACTGGCTGCACGATCGTTATCCCGATCAACTGTCTGGTGGCCAACGTCAGCGCATCGCCTTGGCCCGGGCATTAGCGGTAGAACCCTCCGTATTATTAATGGATGAACCGTTTGGCGCACTCGATGCCAGCGTGCGTAAGGATTTACGGCAATGGTTGAGAAACTTGCATCATGATTTGAATGTCACCAGTATTTTTGTCACCCACGATCAGGAAGAAGCGATGGAAGTGGCCAGTCAGGTTGTCGTGCTTAATCATGGGCGTATCGAACAGCAAGGTTCACCGAGTGATATATATGATCATCCAGTCAATGCTTTTGTCTCACGTTTTATCGGGCAGACCAATGTTTTTGATCTGGACGAGCATGATGCCGACTGGCTGCAAACAGCAGGAATACTGAATCCACATCAGGAAGGTAAAATCGCGCATGTCCGACCTCATGATATTATCATTGAAAAATCAACAACCGGTAAGGCGGCGCCTGCAACCGTGAAGGACTGGCAACATCTGGGCGCACTGATTCGCCTTGAACTGGTTAAAAATGGTGTCAATGGTTCAACTGCACACCTTTTTGCAGAGATGCCCAATGACCAATTCAAGGAATTGAATTTGAATAGAGGCGATAAAGTCGACCTGAAAATACGCCAAGCGCACTGGTTTCATTAGCATGAATTTGAATCAAATTGAATTGCTTCGTGTACTTCAAGAAACAAATTTAAATCTGTCAAAAGCAGCGGAAAAAATGCATATTGTGCAATCGGCAGTGAGTCGGCAATTACAACTTTTTGAGGCTGAGTTGGGCTCGCCTTTATTTGAAAGACAGGGTAAAAAACTAATCGGCATGACTACGTTGGGAATGCGTATCATGGAAGAGGTTGCCGCCATTAACCGAGCCAAAACTAATATTCAACATATAGCCGCCGATTATCTTGACAGTAATCAAGGTATTCTTCATATCGCGACCACCCACACCCAGGCCAAGTATTTCTTACCGGTACCTATTCAACGGTTCAGGGAAAAATATCCAGGGGTCAAAATTTATATGGTTCAATCGTCGCCAGACCAACTGATCGATCAATTGCACACGCGTAAAGCGGACATCGCCATCTGCACGGAAAAAGTCGATCAAGAGACTGATCTTGTTATTGAAAAATGCTATGAATGGCATCATGCACTGGTGGTACCTCAGCAACATCCGCTGAGTGAGGGGAATATTACTCTTGAACGATTGGCTTTATTTCCCATTCTTACCTATAGCTTTGGTTTTACCGGGCGCTCAAATATTGAGAGTGCTTTTAAAAACACAGGCTTGGTACTGGATATTATTCTGGCTGCGGCCGATACCGATGTGATCAAAACATACGTACGTCTGGGTATGGGGGTTGGTCTTATCGCTGGAATGGCATATGATCCGCAGACCGATCAGGATTTGATAACACGGGATTTATCCCATTTAATTCCCAGTTCAAGGACTAAAATAGCCTATTTAAAACATAACTATTTGCCCTTATATAGCCAACATTTTATAGATGAATTGTTGGTTGCGGCCAAAGAAATTAAATGTTGAGATTTATATCCAGTTTCGCTATACATTAATAGCTGTTCATCACTGCGGTATCTAAATGACTGCTTTTCAAAGCTAATCAGCCGTTCACTGAAAACTCGCTTTTCTCTCAAGTTGGCAATTGCCGAACTTCATTCTGCCATATTCATCGCCATAAAGCGGCCAGTCGTGGCCGGCAGAAATTGGCCGACACCAGCAGGTCGGCTAAACGTAAATTTATCATTGGCCAAAGTCTGCTTTCAAGTCATTGGATAATTTTTATTGCTATTTGCCCGTCTTAAAAAATGGTCAGCCCCCGGCAGGGATCGCCCGCGTGTTCAATCGTTAGAGCTTTTGGCATGGCTTTAGAGGATGGGGATATTTACGGACAAAGGCGGGCGCAGGGGATGCCGTCATGGTTGCCGTCAAGGCGTGAGAGTCCGCATTGTTCCAGATAAAAATGAGCTTCCGCGCAACTCGCCATTTGCCCGCATGTTTGCTTTTCTCCGCAGATGAACCCTCCCCAACTCTGGCTAAGCGTTATGGTTTTGGTGGTGTCTGGTGTTCGTGTTGAGGTGTTCCCACGCTTGCCGTGTCGCCATTCCCACGGCGGGACACGCTCACTGTCTGGCAGGTTCCACAGTCCTCGTTTTTCCTGTTTGGCTTGGGCTTCGAGTTGGAACAACGATTGATCCTTGGCGTATTTCCGATAAACCCATGCCGCGCCGCGCCGGATCATTTCTGCATTGACGTCTAGGGTGCTGATGAAGACCCGGCCGACCGTGCGCCCGTAACGGTCTGTGTCCACGACCGTGACCGTCACCGTTTTACCGAAGATCAGGCTGGATAGTTCCTGTTTCGCTTTGTTGCCATAGGGTTGTTTGGATTCCGGGGTATCAATCTCTCGGCCAGCCGGACTTTGATTTGTTGGTTGCCGGCAGCAAGAAGTTTGAAGGTATCACCATCGGAAATCCCAATGACACGACCCTGAACTTGTTGCGCCAAGGCCTGCAGGGCATCAGGAGCATGACCAAAAGAACGACTAGGAACCTATGGGGCATGTCTGCAACCTCCGCTTCCTGTCCCACTTACGCCTCCCACAAAAAGAAAGCCCCGGTTTTCTTGTTTGCACTATCTGAATTCTCCTGATTGACCCGATAGACTGGGTTTTGTTGTTTGGTGGTTTTATTCCTCTTGTCCACCTTAAGTGTAGTGGTTTCTGTTGCTTGTGTACGGTGTATTTTGTTGGCGAACCCGTCATCCCTGACAGGTCGGGTGCTACTCGCTGCGCTCACCGAGCTGGTGCCTGTCTTAGCCATTCGGTAATACCCCCCTTTCGCGGAGTGGAGCAAACGGACTGCTGATGCAGCGTATTGTTCTGTCGAACCGCTCCCGCTGCTTCAAATTGCCAATTTGACAAGGACTCATGGCCATGATTGAATTAGTGTACACTAATTAAAATTTGGGCTTTGTCCATGACTACTGACACAAAAACGAAAGCAAAACCTGGCAGACCAGAAGGCAGAAATGCCTATGGAGAAGCCACCGTACCCATACGAATTCCGAAAAGTAAAGTCACGCAAATTACCGATTTCCTTAAACACTATGCGTTGAAAAAGAGCCCCGGTTCGATAGATTTCTTCGAACACATCAGACAAGTGTCGGCACCGGTAGTCCGCGTCGAATTACCCCTCTACTCGTCAAAAGTGTCTGCCGGGTTTCCCTCACCCTGTGACGACCACATCGCTAAAAGATTAAATATTCATGACTATTTAGTCGATCAAGAAGATGCTACGTTTCTGGTCACCGTCACCGGGTTATCAATGCGTGACGCTGGTTTACTGCCTAAAGACGTTGTTGTTGTAGATCGTTCTAAAAACGCCAATATTGGAAATATCATTTTGGCGGTGGTTAATGGAGAATTCACGATCAAACAGTTAACACTCGGTAAAAATGGGCATCCTGTATTACTACCAGCCAATCCAGACTTTAAGCCCATTGAAATCAAGGACGGTATGGACTTTGAAATCTGGGGTGTGGTGACCGGATCCATTCGAAAATACGTTTGATGACGGCTATTGCATTAATCGGCTTACCACTTAAGCCGGGACATTTAACAATTTCAACGGGTTAGAAATTACACGTTTTCGGCTCTTTCGAGCAAGCGGAAGCTCTCCCATATGTTCAAGTAACCAGGGAAACAACTCCGGGTGTTCGGTTCCAAATAAGCGCCTCGCGGCCGTTGTACCATCTTCATGTTTGAGTCCGTAATTATGAATCACCGTTAAAGCTCTCAGGCGTTGCGGCGTCAACCCACGCCCATTGTGGTATAACTGCGCCAAACAGCCATTACGTCCTTCAACTGCCGATGAACTCCGGTGAAATTGTCGCACCATCCACTCCGCCCAGGGTAGCCAGCGTTGTATGTCACTGTCCGGCAACGTGGCACTGAACGGGTGTGTTTCCAGGGTATGACTGGCTTGCGCCCAGGCTTTGCGATAGTTTTCTCTGGCCTGACTATTTTGGGTTTTGTGCAGCTGCTGATGCCAATAGACCACAGGCAACAAGGTTGTCGTCAGCCAGTCTTCCACGTCTTTATCAACAGCTAAGCCCTGCAAGGTCTCGCTGACCCAATGCCACCAAAAGCTGACCGAAACCGCCAACGGCTTTATTTGGTTGCGGAACTTTTTCATCACGTCTTTGTGGTCGCTAATGTCTTGTTCGCCCGCTAGCTGTTCAATCGCTTTTGCCCTTGTTTCAAGTCCCTCTGCAACTTTTTCCGCATCGTTAGGGCTATTGTCGAAGAGGGAAAAAGGATGGATGACATCGCTAACACCTCGCAAATTTTCATGATACGTCGTCTGGACTTGCCGGGCTTGATCGTAGTCCTTCCTGGCAGTAAGGAACTGCTCTTTAAGTTCTTGTCGTTCGGCCGTTGTTGCCGTTTCAGGCGCCTTTTCTTCAGCGGCTTGCGCCACGATGAGGTGTTTTTCAGACATTGCCGCGTGTCTGGCAAGCTTTGAACCCAGCCAGCGGCTTAGGTCTTGTTGGGCATGAAAAAGATCTGCTCCGGAATCGCATTCAAACCCCGTTACCGCCAGTTTTATCAAGGCCTTGGCGCGGTCGCTAATGGCGTGACTGACCTCAATTCCCAGCGCTTCTAAACGTGGACTTGTTTTCGCATGCCAAGTCTCAAACCGCCGATCATCACTGATGTCCTCCAATAGTAAGTAGCCGGAGCTTAAGTCCATTAACACCAAAATCAAAAAGTCGCCGAAAAACGTTTCATCCATGGCGACAACTGCTTTACGCTTGTGTTTGTTGACCTGCTGTTCACAAACCTCCTGAAACTGCGGCAATAAAAGTTCCATTTGTTGCATCCGGGTACGCAAGGCCGCCTCCGACACGCCGACATGATGATGAATCCGGATCAATTTGAAAAACCGCGACAACTTCCTGACTCCCACACCGCATTCCAATCCAAATAGGTATAAGACTGCAAAGACCAGTAATCTCAACCATCCGCTGCCTGCTTCGGTTTCCCAAAAAGACGATTCAGGATGCCGGTTGCGTAGCTTTTGCGAACGAAGGTGGCGATGCACACTGCTTTTTGCACCATTAATGAGGTGGGCAAGTTTGCGGACACTTTTTTTGCCACCCCGGTCTATTTCAACGATAATCGCTAAGCTAGCTGCTCGTATTTTCTGTGTCGGATTGTTTTTTTAGTCATTAACTCATGATACTAAAATACGGCAGTCTAGCTCTAATTTTGTCCCGCTTTAAGTTGATAGCCCATTAATCGATTGCAATAATTTTTACGCAAGTTGCGAAGCTGTGTTCAACCCCAAGCTAAAGGGCAAGGCAATTGTCATTTTATCCAATAACGACGGGTGCTGTGTCAGTCGTTCAGACGCTGCTAAACAATTAGGCATCAAAATGGGGGCGCCCTGGTTTCAAATTAAGGACCAGTTTAAACCGGGTGAAGTCATTGCTTTATCGAGTAATTACGAGCTCTATGCAGACATGAGCAATAGGGTAATGAACCTCATAAGCCAGTTTACGCCGGATTACGAGATTTATTCTGTGGACGAAGCTTTCTGCAACTTTACTGGATTTATTTCCAAAGATTTAACTTCCTACAGTAGGGAGATTAAGTCAACCATATTGAAATGGACTGGCTTACCTGTCTGTGTCGGCCTGGGTTCTTCAAAGACATTGGCCAAATTAAGCAATCACTGTGCAAAAAAACGACCTGAATATTCCGGTGTATGTAATTTCAACATCATGTCGCCTGGTCAACTCAATAGTATTTTACAGACGATACCCGTAGGTGAAGTCTGGGGCATCGGTTCAAGACTTTCGGTAAAACTTAATCAGTTAGGCATTCTCACCGTCCTCGATTTAAAACGAGCCCACTCCCGTACCCTACGCGATAAATTCAGCGTCGTGATGGCCAAAACCATTGCTGAACTCAATGGCATCGCCTGTATTGGCCTGGAACAAGTTGCCCCGCCTAAACAAAACATTGCCAGCACCCGCAGCTTTGGGATTCCTGTTACCTCAATCGAAAGCCTGATGGAATCGGTAACCCTATATACATCCCGTGCCACTGAAAAAGCACGGGCGCAACACACCCATGCCAATAGCATCAGCGTTTTCATTCAAACCAGCCCGTTTGCCCAGTCACCTTATTATGGTGGCAGCTTAACGGTCGCGTTACCTTCACCAAGCAACGATACCAGGCTATTGGTAAAGACGGCCTTATGGATAGTGAAGCGACTTTATAAACCTGGTTATGTCTACCAAAAGGCCGGCGTGTTATTGAACGATCTGATTCCGGATGAAGGCCGGCAACGGGATTTGTTTTTCGATGCCTTGAATGGAAACGATACGCAGAGCGCTAAGGTGATGGCCGTCCTAGACGCCATAAACCAGCGCTATGGAAGACAAACCTTAAAACTGGGGAGTGAGGGCTTTAAGGCACCCTGGAAGATGAAGCAAAACTTTAAATCGCCTGGCTATACCACCAACTGGAATGAGTTGATTCAAGCGTCGTAGCCGTGGATTACTATTTTTTGACGATATCAACAACGCTATACGGAAACCTTTTCTTGCAGCGTCGCCGGTGAACCGTTATGCCAATGACACCGGCTTGATACACTCTGGGTCGTTGTGCCTCGGATTATTCACAAAATTGCTGACTGGAATGGCTTCCATGTCGTCATAAGCTGAATCGTTGGCCAACAACGCTAACAGTGATTCCTTGGGTTGATTAGGTTGTAACCATTGCTCATAATCTTTTGGAGCTAAAATAATCGGCATCCGGGGATGGATGTTCTGCATCTTATCGTTGGCGGCAGTCGTGATGATGGTACACGAATTAACGGCTTCCTCGCCTTGTTGCCAATGCTCCCACAATCCCGCAAAACCGAAAACGGTCTGATCGGACCGGGTGATATGATAAGCCTGTTTAGCGCCATTTTCTTGATTTCGCCATTCATAGTAACCTGTTGCCACAACGATGACGTGCCGCTGTTTAAAAGCTGCCCGAAAGGAAGGCTTGTCAGCGACCGTTTCCAACCGGGCATTAATGAGGTTGTAACTCATCTTTCGATCTTTCGCCCAGAAAGGAATTAATCCCCAGTGCAGAAACTCAGCCTTGGCTTCAGGCATAATCGCCAAGATATTGCGGCCTGGAGTGATGTTGTAATCAACCCGGAATTCCGGCGCTATGCCGAGGCCAAAGTGCTTCCTGACGCTTTCAGGGAGTGAAAATAAGTTGAATCGCCCGCACATGGGTTAACACCAATAATTTCGATGACGCCACTATACCGAAAGGCGCTGTTAATACAAAGACATTGATAATTCTGTGTTCCAGTAATTATGTTTGCAGGCCGCATCTACCCCTTAGCTGTAGCGGCCTGCCCTTTGTGATTGCCATTGCGGGCGTTGCCTTCGGGCTAGGGCGTTTTACTTCAGGCAATGGCTTCTCAGGCGGCGGGGGAACAAGTATCAAGGTGGGCGGCAGCAACTACGCTGATATGGGCTTTGGGGTGGTCACTGGGTTTGTCCCTAACGACAATTTCCACATCTTGACCCAGCAGCATGAGGCATCGGAGCAGACGGTCAGTTGAAAAGCCGGACAATCTTCCGTGCACCAGGGCGGAAACTTTCGGCTGGTCAAGTCCCATGAGTACGGCGGCATCCGCTTGGCTTAATGCCTTCCGCTCAATAATTTCGGCAATCTGCTGAGCCAGTCGGACACGGGCAAGGGCTTCTTCCGCATCAGGCCGCCCCAGGTCAGCAAAAAGGTTGCCGCTACTGGCAAGGACAGGTATTTCTTCGTTGTGTTGTGTTTTGCTCATGGTTTTTTCCCCTGTATTTCGGCCAACCACGCCGCGTAATGAGCCTCTGCTCGTTTCAGTCGCGCTTTGACCAGGTCAATTTCCTGCTTCGGCGTGGCTATCCCCTTGCGTGATTTTTTCTGGAAGACGTGCAAGGTATAAACCGCTTGAGCAAACCGCACTGTGTATACGGCGCGATAGGTGTTGCCGTCGAAATCGTCCACGACTTCCAGAACTCCGGCATTGCCGAATCCCTGCAACGGCTTCGCAGCGGGTGATTTGCTACCTCTTTGCGCCCAATGAAGCGCGTATCCGACAAAATCTTGAACTTCGTCGGGGCAGTCTTTCAGGTCGCCCAGACTGCTTCCAATCCAAAACAGCGGCTTTTCGTGTTCATATTCGCTCATATATGCCAAATATAGCATGTTTTTTTGGTTATTGACCAGAACAGAATAAATGTTACTTCCTGGCGATCCCGCCTAGCCGCGGGGCGGGTGCTATGCGCTTCGCGCACCGAGCCACAAAGAAGTGTCTGATCCCTAAAACTCCCGCGTCGGGGTTAAATCATCGCCCGGAGTAACAACTTTATTTTCGGCCGGCATTTTCATATTTAACACCGATTGTAGCCTTACATTATCAGCCAGCATCTTTTCTTTCGATAAGTTATGGCAGCATATTGTCATTTTCAGAAATTGTTGCGACATTTTATAAATAGCAGCGACGAAATTTATGTTTGAATAAACACAACCATAAGTTACACTATTTAATAATGTGTAACCTATGGTGTAGATGAATAAATTATGAAACCTATTGAACACGAACCAATAGCACCACCTGTAACCTGGTTTGGTTCAAAATCTAGGATGGTCAAACAGATCACTAAACATTTCCCTCGGCACCAGACTTTTGTTGATGTTTTTGGCGGGTCTGGGGCTATACTACTTGGTAAACCACCAAGTAAAGTTGAGGTCTACAATGATTTAAACTCTAAAATGTCGGCGTTGTATCGCGTTCTTTCAGACCCATTGAAGTCTGCATCCTTGGAACATCAACTCACCTTCACACCCTATTCACGAGCGGAGTTTGATCGTTGCAAGCAATCTATTGATAACATTGATGATGATATTGAAATTGCCAGGCAAATGATCGTTATTCAGCGTCAGAGCCACGGAGGCTTAGGAAAGCAATGGTCTTACTGTGTAGATGCACCAGCAGCCGGTTATAGCGCAAGCGTTCGTAAATTTCATGCCGGTATCGAGAGACTAACAGAAGTGAGTCGTAGGGTTCGCAAAGTGCAAGTTGAAAATCTGCACTGGGGCGAAATTCTCACACGTTACGACCGCAAAAGTACGCTGTTCTATCTTGATCCTCCTTATGTGCCGGATACTAGAGTTAACGGAATATACGAACACGAAATGACATTGGACTGTCATGCGCAATTAGTTCAGCGCCTGCTGGAATTAAAGGGCTATGCCGTGTTATCTGGCTACAGTCACTCAGTATATGACCCGCTGGTAGATGCAGGTTGGAAACGAATTGATATTGATGTTATGGCCAACACGAGTAAACATCGTGCGAAACGCATTGAGTCTTTATGGTTATCGCCCAACTGTGAACGCCCTATACAACATGGAGTGGTGATCGACATCGCTCCTGAACAAACTAAGCGCCAAGCTGCTGCATATCGCACCCATGACATTCGCGTTACTGAAAGTGAGCAAAAAATTAAAGAAGCTATTACTTCCTTAATGCGAATGAAAAAGTCTGTTACGAAAATGGAAGTTTCGCGTATGACAGGCATATCACGAGTGCATTTATCTCGTCGATACGCTTACATGTTTGTATAAACTGTTACAACTCAATGACCGGGATGTGTCACGCTCAGCCCTGCTATATTTCATCAATTCGCGTGAATTGCACTGACATTCGCGGTTTTTATGACTGATAGCGCAATAAATCCCGTGGAACATTAGAGCCTTTTGTTGATTAGCATCCAACAATAACTAAGCCGCAGGTGTGCGTTCGCCATACAACTTATTTTTAACTCTTACTCCTTTTCTTGGCGTTCAACCTTTTGAATTTCCTTTTTTAAAATTAGGCACTATTTACGATTCACTGAAATGCGCCTTAACATAGCCGCTAACGTACGTTTTCGTACCATTGGACTTCAAACCCCGTATTCGATCAGCGACCTGGCGGAGCTGTTTTCGGTTTCACGTCCGACGGTATATCGCACCCTAGCCAGATATCCGAGTGCCATATAGCGATGAAAATTTGGTGCCAATTACCGCTGAAGATCACAGCCATACAAACACGTACTTCCGAACGGAACTTATTTTATTGAAGATGAGTGAGTGCGTATTTTTGATCAAACCTGCCACTTTTTCCAATTCCAAAGCAGCCGCTGGAAATGATGTTTACTATTAAGACTTGTCCGACGCCTGCCCTCCTGGCTTTGTCGCAACAGGATGGTCATGTGGTGAAGGGCAAGCATCTGACAACCCTTAACAAAAGCTACAATCTTGGGATTTGTACTCATACATCTCCTTAACCATTTTCGGTAGACCTTAGTCCCGAATTATGGCGTTTGTTTCATAACTCCGCCGTTGTGGTTGTTCGCAATGATCTCCTTGGGTTGCGACATTCTCAATTTTCTCAACTACTGGATAATTGAGCTGCCGAGGCCACTGCCAAACGCAATTTCGCCGATGTCACTTTATGAGGTGCTCCACCCTTTTGTCCTTTGGCCCTGGCCGACGCTAAAACGGCTTTGGTACGTTCGTAGATCAAATTGTAAACGACTCTATTCCGCTAATGGCTATCTGTCGCCGGTCGACTTTGAATTGCAGTTCAAAGTTGTTTAACCATGCGTCCGGAAATGTGTTGACACATCAAGGCAACATTCATCCTCGTTTTGGACAAAAGCTCAAGGCAATTTCAAGGATAATTCAAGGTATTTACAAGGTCTTTCATTCTACCTTCAGATAACTTTAGCTCACCGATCGCGATGAGCGCGGTCGGCATCAAAATGAGGATAGAGATATGAAGATAGTTATTATTGGAGGCACCGGCCTCATCGGAACAAAGCTCGTTAACAGGCTTCGCCAGAATGGCCATGAGGTTGTGGCGGCGTCGCCCAATACGGGCGTCAACACCATCACTCGGGAAGGACTGGCCGAAGCGCTTGCGGACGTTCAAGTCGTCGTCGATGTGGCGAACGCAC
This sequence comes from Methylobacter sp. KS41, assembly GCA_002862125.1. Classification (GTDB taxonomy): domain Bacteria; phylum Pseudomonadota; class Gammaproteobacteria; order Methylococcales; family Methylomonadaceae; genus Methylobacter_C. The sequence continues at coordinate 626,186 of PHSP01000001.1, forward strand.
CTTCGTTTGAGGACAAGGCCGTGTTAGAGTTCTTCGAAACATCAGGCCGCAATCTACTCGCCGCCGAGGCGGCCGCCGGCGTCGGGCATCACCTTGCCCTATCGGTCGTCGGCGCCGAGCGACTACTTGATAGCGGCTATTTCCGTGCAAAGATGGCCCAGGAAGAATTGATCAAGGCTGCCAGTATTCCGTACACCATTCTTCGCTCCACGCAGTTCTTCGAATTTGCCAAAAGCATCATTCAGTCTGCCATCGATGGCGACGCGATTCATTTGTCGCCAGCCCTGTTTCAACCGATCGCATCGGATGACGTCGTCGCTGTGCTTGCTGATCTAGCGATCGGACCACCGGTAAATGGTACCGTCGAAGTCGCCGGCCCGGATCAGTTCCCCCTGGACAAGTTCGCGCAAAAATACCTCGTTGCGAAAAATGACAAACGGCGTGTTACCGCAGACGTTCACGCTCGCTATTTCGGCGTTGAATTGAACGATCGATCGCTGACGCCGGGCGACAAGCCGCGCATCGGCTCCACCCGTTTCGAGGCATGGCTAAACACTCAATGATGCATCCACCCAAATAAAGGAGTTAAGACAATGAGCACCATCACGACCAAAGACGGCACGGAAATATATTACAAGGATTGGGGTGAAGGCCCAATCGTAACTTTCTCCCACGGCTGGCCGCTGAATTCTGACGCCTGGGACGGCCAGATGTTCTTCCTTGCGCAGAACGGCTTCCGCGTCATTGCACACGACCGGCGCGGCCACGGGAGATCGAACCAAGCCACGAACAACAACGACATGAATGGTTACGCTGACGATTTGGCGGCCTTGATCGAGGCGCTTGATCTCAAAGAGGTGACATTGGTGGGGCATTCCACCGGTGGCGGCGAAGTCGTCCGTTACATCGCCCGTCACGGATCGAGCCGCGTGAAAAAGGCGGTCCTCATCGCTGCAGTGCCGCCAGTCATGCTCAAGAGCGATACAAATCCTGACGGGCTTCCAATGGAAGTGTTTGATCAGATCCGTGCGGGCGTCGCCGGAGACCGTTCGCAATATTACAAGGATCTTGCGATTGCATTCTATGGCGCTAATCGTCCCGGCGCGCGGGTTTCCCAGGGCATGCTCGATCAATTCTGGTTGTGGAGCATGCAGGCGGGCGCGAAAAACGCCTATGAGAGCGTCAAAGCGTTTTCCGAAACGGATTTCACCGGAGATCTGAAGCAGATGGATGTTCCTACGCTGATTTTGCACGGCGAGGACGACCAGATCGTTCCGGTGAAGGACTCGTCGGTGAAGGCGGCGCGTCTGATCAGGAACGCCAAGGTTATCTATTATCCGGGCGCGCCGCACGGCATCACGGCCACCCATCAGAATCAGATCAACGCCGACCTGCTCGCCTTCATCGCCGACAGCCGTCCCGATAGCGGAACGGCAACCTCCCTTTTCACCCATCTAGAATAGGAGATGAACCATGATTACAAGATTACTTTTCGCTGCGATGCTTGCGGCAACCCATGTGAGCGCGGCGCCCGTCCCTGACGCCTCGGACGGCAGGTCGAAAGTGGCGATAGTCTACGATCACGAGCTTCCGAACGTGCCCGGCAAGAGCATGCGTGGCGTGCTGGTCGAGTATGCACCCGGCGGCACATCGCCTGCACATATTCACCCGAACTCCGCCTTTATCTATGCGACGGTACTGGAAGGAGCGATCCGAAGTCAAGTCAACGACGGGCCGGTCACTACCTACCGCGCGGGCGAAAGTTTCTCCGAGTATCCTGGCGACCGTCACAGTGTCAGTGAGAATGCGAGCACTACGGAGCCTGCGCGCCTGCTCGCGGTGTTCGTCGTCGATACCGACGAAAAGGCTCTGACAACCCTCTCAAAATGACGATTATTTATACCGATCAGAAACCAAGGAGACTGACATGACTCAGCGACTGAACATTTTTGCCAAAAAGAACGAGGGTATCGACAGACTCATCGCCGTTGAAACCTGGATTTCAAAACACTTCGATCCGAAACTGCTCGAACTCGTCAAGGTGCGGGTATCCCAGATCAATGGCTGCGCGCACTGCCTGCATATGCATCGGCAAGACGCGCTCAAACAGGGGGAGACTGAGGACAGGCTGCTGCTCCTGAGCGCCTGGCGCGAATCCGGGCTCTATTCGGAACGCGAACGCGCAGCTCTCGCTTGGGCCGAGTCGCTCACTCGAATCGCGGAGAACCACGCCCCGGATGCCGTCTACGAAGAGGCGAGAAGCGCCTTTTCCGAAGACGAGCTCATCGCCCTTTCCATCGGTATAGCCATGATTAATGCCTGGAATAGGCTGGCGATCGGTTTTCGCCTGAAATTCTCGACTCAAGCCATAGGAGAACGACCATGACAAAGCGTCTGAACCATCTTGCCCAAAAGAATGAAACACAACAGAAAAGGAACAATCAGCAGGAGACAAACATGAGCTTGGACAACACCTCACACCCCGGTAGACCGGGGCCCGAGGAGTTGGTTCCGTCGCGCTATGCGCTGCGGGTCGGCGAAATTGACGTACTGGTAATCAGCGATGGGGTGCTGCCGCTGCCAGCCAAGACCTTGGCCACCAATGCCGCCCCAGCCGACCTGATGAACTGGCTGAACCACATGTTCCTGCCGCCGGAAATGTTTGATTGGCCGCTGAACGTGCTCGTGGCACGCAGCGGCAACCAGACCATCCTTGTCGACGCGGGGCTGGGCGCACAGTACCCGGGCTTCCCGCGGGCCGGGCAGTTTCCCCAGCGACTCGAGGCCGCCGGCATCGACCTGGCGTCCGTGACCGACGTGGTGATCACCCACCTGCACATGGACCACGTGGGCGGGCTGCTCGTCGACGGGATGAAGGAGCGACTTCGTTCGGACGTGCGGATCCACGTGGCCGCCGCCGAAGTCGCGTTCTGGGCGTTGCCTGATTTCACCCACACGGACATGCCGACGCCGGTGCCGGCCGTGCTCCGGTCGACCGCCACGCGCTTCCTGAACGAGTACCACAGCCAGCTGCGGACGTTCGAGGAGGAGTACGAGGTGGCACCGGGAGTGGTCGTCTGTCGCACCGGCGGTCACTCCCCCGGGCACAGCGTGGTCCGCCTGGCGTCCGGAGGCGACCGGCTGACGTTCGCCGGCGACGCCGTGTTCCCGTGCGGGTTCGACCACCCAGACTGGTACAACGGCTTCGATCACGACCCCGATGAGGCGGCCCGCGTCCGTGTCCGTCTTTTGCGGGAGCTGGCGGCGACTGGCGAGCCACTGGTGGCCGCTCATCTGTCGTTCCCGTTCGGCCGGGTGGCGGTCGACGGCGACGCTTTTCGTTGGGTAGCGGGCTTCTGGGACTACTGACCGCTTGTTCGGTTAGAGCCTATGTCTAGCCTTTGCTCCCCGTGCAAGCGGTCTGCCCTGGCCGGACAGAAGCCCTAACCCGGATCACGGTGGGTCACGCGCCAGACGAGGTTTACAAGAAGGTGCGCCGTGAGTTATCCGACGAGAAGCTCATTGCGCTTTCGATAGCCATCGGTGCGATCAACCTGTGGAACCGCACGGCCATCGTCTTTCACAACAAGCAATACAAGAACCGCGGCCGGGCGACATGACCCATGGCCGCGTAATCAGTCACAGCAAAACTTAGGAGACCGACATGAGTATCATGGCCACTTTCAACAATAAGGTCGTTATTGTCACGGGCGGCCGTTCCGGCATCGGCCACGCCGCGGCATTGACCTTTGCCAGACAGGGCGCAAAGACAATCATCACGGGTCGCCGCTTGGCACCGCTCGAGGAGGCAGCCGCAGCCCACCCCAACCCAACCCAACCTTATCGGTCTGGTTGCGGATGCCGCTTTGCCCGGCGATGCCGTGCGCACCATAGTACGGGCCATCGATTCGTGGGGCCGCCTCGATGTGCTGGTGAACAACGCCGGCGCGGGCACCATCCTCCCACTGACCGAAGCCACCGCCGATCGGATCACAAACATCCTCGCCGTGAACGTGCTTGGCCCGAGCCTCCTTGCACGGGCTGCGCTCCCCTATCTGACGGCGACAAAAGGAACGATCATCAACATCTCGAGCACATTCGGCCACAAACCGGCAGTCGGACTCTCCCATTACGCCGCCAGCAAGGCGGCGTTGGAGCATCTCACTCGCTGCTGGGCGCTGGAGCTGGCTCCCCATGGCGTCCGCGTCAATGCCGTCGCAGCCGGTCCGACTGAATCGGGCGCATTAACAGGCATGATGGGGCTCTCACCGGAACAGGCTGCGGTCATCAAGGAACAGGAACGCGAGCGCATCCCGCTCAAGCGGCGCGGCAATCCGGATGATGTGGCCCGCTGGATCGTCTCGCTCGCCGATCCGGCTTCCGAATGGGTGACGGGACAAGTCATTGCGGTCGATGGCGGCCTGGGTCTCGCCTAGACAGAACGCGCAAGTCCGGCCGAGAGCGCTCATCCGGCTTTTATTTATTCCGGTAACCCTGCTCTTCGCAGGCCGTCTGCGAACATGGCGAAATCTTGCGGTCGATGTATCGGCAGCCAGTCTTTGAGATTGGATATACGCAACGAGGCATCGAGCCGGCGCAAATGGCGCATTGCTCGCCGCGCTTCGTCCATTCGCCCGGACAACGCATGGCTTGCCGCGATGATGGCGACCACCATCAGAAAAGTCGGCAAATCCGTGAAAGCCTTCTCTGCCCAGGACGAAGCTACATCGAAGCGCCCGGCGAACAGGTGCGCTGCCGCCAATCCGGCCTGCATTCGGTACATTTCAGGGTCAAGGGGACTCAAACGCATGGCGTGCTCGAAATGTTCAATGGCGCTGTCGGGCTCGCCATGCCAAACCCTCAGAAATCCACCTAGGAACCAGGCCGCAGCCAGGTCCGGATTGAGCACGAGCGCTCTATCCAACAATGCGATACCACCATCGAGGTCGCCATCCAGATGCCCAAGCGCATGGCCACTTCGGGTGAGCGCGACAGCATCGTTCTTGCCCAATTCCACGGCCTGGCGGGCCAATCGAGTGCCTTCGGCAATTTCCTGCACAGGGTCCGTCATCCAACCGTTGACTTTGTTCCAGAAATGACACCATGCCGCCATCGCATAAGCGGATGCGTAATTCGGATCGAGCTCGATCGCTTTCGAAAACAGCAAGAGCGCTTCGTCAATCGCGTCCTTGCTTCCTTTGTGTACGTTCGCCACGCCGCGCAGATAATAATCGTAGGCGTCGAGGTTTTCAGTGGGTTTCCGCTTGGCGCGTTCAATCTCGGCATGTTCCATCTGCGGCGCGATAGCGCCCACCACGCTCGCAGCGACCTGATCCTGGAGATCGAAGATATCGCCAAGCGTGCTCTCGAAACGTTCTGCCCAGAAATTCCTCCCGGTCGCTGCATCGATCAGCTGGCCGGTGATGCGCACACGGTTTGCAGATTTACGGACGCTGCCTTCCAGCACATAGCGCACGCCCAGTTCGCGACCCACCTGCCTCATGTCCACGGCGCGGCCCTTATAGGTGAAGCTGGAGTTACGAGCAATAACATACAGCCAGCGCATGCGCGACAACGCCGCGATGATATCCTCCACCACGCCGTCCGCAAAATACTCCTGCTCGAAATCGCCGCTCAAGTTAAGGAACGGCAAGACGGCAATGGAAGGTTTTTCAAGAGGGACCGGCGCGCCCAGAAGGGATTCAGTCGATTCGGCCAGATCGACCTTCACTGAACTCATGTCCTCCGCCGATGGTATTTCCTTGACTTCGCCGACGAATCGAAATCCTTTGCGCGCAACCGTTCGGATTAGACGCTGATCCCGGCCATTATCACCGATCGCCCTACGCGCCGCGTTAATGTGACTGGTCAAGGTTGATTCCGAAACGATCCGCCCACACCAAACCGCATCGAGCATGTCATCCTTGTTGACCACACGTTCGCGGTTTTCCACCAGGTAAATCAAGAGATCAAAGACTTGCGGCCCAACAACAATCCCGCCTGTTGCCCCGGTCAACTCACGCCGAACAGGATCGAGCTTGTAGTCTTCAAATGCAAAATGCACTTTGGCGCTCCTCATTTCGTGCGCGAGAGTAGCGACCGTTGTTTTGGTCGCCAGACCATTATCTGAGCCCGGGCTGGTTATCTCATGCAGCTTAGTGATTCATAAATATAATAATACCGCATTTTCTCATAAAAAATACCTTGATTTTATTGGATTTTACTGATTTCGAAAGGCTTTGTTGCAAAAAATGGGTGAGGTAAAAATAAATTATTTGAGATGGTCGGTTAGTTAGAAAAAAGCTCTCCATATGCTACTGGCAATTAACTTCGTCTTTCAACAGCATACATTTCCCTGAATCGTCAACACTCCGTTTGTGAAAAACGATGATGATATAGGAGACGAAGTTGGTAAAGCGACATTTGAAATACCCTCACCCTAATCTCTCCCAAAGGGAGCTGTCTCTTGATCACAAGTTAGCAACCCATTGATTTAGAACAACAATAAAAAAGCAAAAAAAATATATTTGATTGATTTTATTGATATTTAGGTTAAATGTGACTAAGAGACAGCAAAGGGAGAGGGGGACTTTGTGTCGCTTTACTAACACAGGACTCTATATCTGAGAGTTCAACTACGCCAATTACGGTTGCAGATGGAACCCACTTCATTGCGAAATTCTGTATTACCATAAGTTGAAAACCCACGATGGATCATTCCTATTTGTTTAACGCCTAAACCGAAGAGCCAGTGGTCGCTTTAGTGTCCGGCGTCAACTATCCTGGCCGGATTGACGACAATTACCCTGGCCGGTTTTAGTTAAAAAAAATGGGTTATTTTTTTAAGCTCTGTTTTTTTCGATAACTTTCTCCTTCGATTTCAATAATGGTGGCATGATGAATAATGCGATCAATAGCTGCAACAGTCATCATGGTGTCTGGAAAGATTTGATCCCAATGACTGAAAGGTTGGTTAGAGGTGATGATTAAGCTGCCGCTCTCATAACGATGCGCAATGAATTCAAATAACACCTGGGTTTCGGCATCAGTTTTTTTAACATAACCAATATCATCAATAACCAAGACCTGATATTTATCCAGTCTCGTCATGGCGGTCATTAAATCCAGATCGCGCTTGGCTTGCTGCAGGCTTTGAACGAGTGCCACAGCCGAGAACCATTTAACCCGTACCTTTTGTTCTATTAAGTGAGCGGCTAGTGCGGCGGCAATATGCGATTTTCCGACCCCCGATGGCCCGATTAACAAGACGTTTCCGGCATGGTGCACCCAATCAGTCAGGTCTTTCAACGCAATCACCTGCTGTTGCACGGAGGCGCTAAGTTCTGTCAAATTCAGATTGGCAAAACGTTTATCGGCAGGAAATTTTGCTTCGCTGATCCATTTTTGCACCCGTTTTTGATAACGATCCGCTACTTCCTGTTCACAAAGTCCCGATAAATAGCGGATATGGCCATAGCCTTTTTCAATTGCCTGCTCTTGATGGCGTTGATAATGCCGACTAAAGGCAGGCAGCTTGAGCTCTTTCAGTAACAAGTCGATGGTTTCAGGCATGACCCGCCTCCGTGTGATACCAATGACCCTGTAACAGACCATCATAGCCCGCTAAATCCTGCTGCCGTTCTGGAATAGAAGGCACCGGTTCATGGCCTAAATAACGCTCTTGTAGGACTTTGAGGCTAGGCAGCGGCCTGTTGCTATCGACGCCAGCGAGTAACCCATTACCTAACCGCTCTTCACAGTTATAATCCTTAGCAATACGCAGCACACCCACGATCCATTTGCAGGCCTCTCTGGACTCAAACTGTTGATCACAGTGTAGCCATAACTTTCGATACGTCTCCGTAGGTAATAACTCATTCCGAAACTGTAAAAACCGGAACGCTTGGGGTTTAGCTGACAGGCTATGAATGATATGGCGATAATCAATGCATCGGCCCCGATCCTGGCCAGCTTTAGGGTAAACACGTGCGAGAGTGCTGGTTAATGTTTGGCCCACAAAAAAAGCCAGACGATCATGATAAACATGGACACGAACGTTTTCACCAATCAGTCTTGATGGCACGGTATAAAGTACCCTTTTGACTTCCAAGGTACTGCTACGCGTCACTTTCAGACTGAGCTCGCTATAGTCCATGAAGCGTTCATCCGGTAGTGCCTGCAAGGCCAACTGCTCATCTTTAAAGCGGCTCTGACAGCGTTTGTTTAAGCGCCCGGTGACGGTATCCAGAAACGCCTGATAGTCTTTAATGGTGGCAAAGTTGCAACTACCTCTCAGTTTCAGGGCCTGATCCAGGCGGCGCTTGAAGGAACCATGCGCACACTCAATCGCACCGTTTTCATGGCTCACCCCGCGATTATTACGCGTGGCCTGCAGGTTGTAATGGGTGCAGAGTGCCTCATAAGACTGCGTCAGCTTCTGCTCTTCGACACTATTATTAAAAGCTGCACTTAAACTGTCGGTGCGATGTTCGATAGGACTACCACCCGCACGGAACAAGGCTGATTGTAAGCCATCGGCTAAGGCGGAATAACTTTCACCGCCCAAAATGATCTGTACATACCGCCAACCGCTATAAGCAAACCGGAACTGGTACAAAAGATGGGCAAACACTTCACCCTGGATAGTAATGTCGGTATTCGGATGACTGAAGTCAGATAAGCCCTGCTGTCCAGGGGGTACAGACTGGCGAAAGATAACAGTCTTACCTGGCCCTTCGGTTGCCTTCCAATGTTTGACGCGACGCTGAAGGGTGCGCAATACACGGTAGGGAAATTGTCCGGCGTGTTCATCTTCCAGATATTCCCAGAGTGTTAAGCCCGTTAGCTGCGGTTCTGTTTCTAATAGCGGCACCAATTCATTTTCCCAAATGGCCTCTAAAGGATCTTCGCGAGTGCGCCAATGACGTTCTCCGGGAATCGATTGCCGCTCACCTTTTTCTATTCTGCGGCCTGATCGCTCTGAAATAGCAGCACAAGCAGCGGCTGTTTCTTGGCGTTTTCCTTGTTGACGTTTGCTCATATATAAACTCTCTTGATGGTGAGTGATACGTTTTCCAGGCAAGGGTTGACTCCAAATAAATTGAAATCCACCGTTGTCCTACATATCGGTCAACCGGTCAAGATAGTTGTCGCCGAACCGGACAGGGTAATTGTCGCCGAACAAATGTAGGATATCTCCGTTTTCAAGAGGAATGATCAAGGTATTCCAGAAGTAACCTTGCACCACTGTAACATCAGGGCTGATTGCCAAATATGAAATATGGTTATGAGCAGCGTGACCACCCACTAGAACAATTTCATCATCAGCTAAAGAAATTAATTGGTACGAGGAAGCAAACAAGGAAGCTAACCAGCTAACTCGGTAGCTTATGGGCTTAATGGATTTTGTTTTCAAAAATAACAGGTCCGTTGTTTGAACTGAAAAAACACAGATTTCTGTCGGCTCGTGGATTCTCAAGCTCTTAATTATTTCAGCCAGCGAAAAAATATTGTGTTAATAACTTTGCCATGCACCCAATGCAGCCAACAAACAATGCTATCTTAGACAGGCAACTTGCTCACCTTTTCCCGTCGCAGTTCTTTGAATGTTAGACTATACTGGATCAAGTCAATCAAACATAATAGATGTTTATCATAATTAACACTCGCTTAAATTTAAATATTAGAATAAAAATTTAGCATCAATTATTACGGACATATCAAAAATAGTATGGCTAGAAGAAGAAAAGGTAGTTTCTTTGAAGACTTGATTGGTGTTGCAGCAGCATTACCTTGGTGGGCTGGCATGCTATTAGCTTTAATCAGTTATTTTTTTCTACATAACATCGCTACCGCACCACAAGTAAATACAGCCAATTTAGTACCTGGACAACTGGGTTCTTTTGCGGTTGGCCAATTAAAAAGAACACTGGCCTTATTTGGGCAATATATCCTTCCATTTGCATTTTCACTTGGTGCGATTTTGTCGTTTATTCGTAATAAAAAAGACAAGAATGAAAAATCAACATACTCACCATACTCAAAACCAAATACCACTGAAAACAGTCCATCATGCCCGAATTGCGGCAGTTCAATGGTAAAACGAACAGCGAAGAAAGGTGTCAATGCTGGCAGATATTTTTGGGGTTGCTCATCGTTCCCTAATTGTTATGGTAAAAGAAGTTATTAACTAAATTCAGTTTGAAATAATGATGGTTAGTGAGAGCGATAACTACACATTTGCCCACCACCGCCGAAATACCATTGATCACTGCGGCGGAATGGGATTGGCTAAAAAAGGACTGGCCTTACTGCCTCTGGAACAGCTTCGGGAAATCGTCCAGGACATCGCTGCATTAACCGAGCAGACATCGCGCCCCAGTATCCGCTCGATGTTGGATAGGTCAGCGGGTACCTGTCGGGTCTGTGCCTACCGCCCTGCGTGGGCATCATTACTGTGCACTGTCTTGCTTGGTTCTAGTCATTACCATAATTTTTGCCCGAGCTAGTAAAACGAGACGTAACCATACTGTCGAAGGTCTCCTTCGAGCCAATCGATTACAGCACTAAGTTCATCGTCATTAATAGATGGACGAATGCGGTCACAAAACTGTGAGCGCAGTTGTCGCAGCCCATAGATATCCTTTATACAGATGCCGATAGGTAGGAGGAGTCCATACCATGGACCTGCTAGCTACGGAAATCATGCGTTATTCAACAAAAAATTACGCTTACCCACCGTATTAATGCCTATACCCCTGGCAAAACGGTTCATACAATTGGCAATAGCGCATAAGCACACCGACTCAAGAAAAGCCTGTTCATCCCAACCGGCATCGAATATGGTTTGTGCGTCTTCAGAGGTGATATCCCCGGGGTTAAGCGTTAACTTTTTTACAAAGCGCAGAATAGGCTTTAATTGCTCATCAACAGTGGCGCTATCCATATCGGTTTGCAACTGTTCGATAAGCTTTGCATGACTGCCTGACGTCTTAGCTTTCCCTTGATGGCCGTTGTCACTGAAATAGCAGTGATTCAGCGCTGAGGCATAAGTCATGATCAAGTCACGGCTCTCTTTACTGAGCGGAGAAAAACTTCTGCCCACATCTTCCAGCAATTTAAACAGTAAAACGCCCCGACGAGGATATTTCGTCAATACACCGGCTAACGAATTCAGCTCCGGACTCGAGGGAAGGTACGACATGTTTTTTTCCTGTTTTTAGCGCTTTTTAAAGAGGATATGCCGACCGACATATCCTCCTTTGGCTTAGTGATTAGATGCGTAAAGCTCTTTAATTTCTTTATATCGATTTAAAGCATCAGCTAAAGACTCTTTAGCCGTTTGCACCTCATCTTTCAGGAGAGCGGCACGCACTTGCTTCAACACATTGCTGGCTCGATTACGCTTTACATCAAGCACATTATTGGCAATATCTTTTTGTAATTGGCGGGCTTCAGTCACCAAATCTATAAGCTTTTCTTTGTCAGTTCCATTGTCCAGAGCGGCTTTAGTTTCTTCTACTTTTGCGAGGGTATTGTCGATAGCCGCTTTAACATCTTCATATGACGGATTCGCCACGGCAAAAGTGGTTGATGACATTGCAGCGATAACGGAAGAAACCAGGATTTTGTTAAATGTGTTCATAGGATAAACCTCAAAGTTAATAAACTGAATATTGATACGTAACAATTAAAATGAACCTTTGGGTAAGAAAAATTCAAATTACTTGTTAGGTCGGGTGAAATATTAGCACATTTAGTTCGTATTAGAACTATTAATTGTTCTAATACGAACTATATTTTTTATAAACCCTATTTATTAGCCGTTTTTTACTCATTCATATAAATTTATAATCTGATTATCAATGTGTTATCTATTTTACAGCCCATACTGTTCGTAAACTTGATTGGCTATTGGCTCTGTTCGATTGAAGTCATATTGTCGGCAAGTCTTGCCGTAAAAATGAGCTAAACACCTTAAACAGTCCAAAACATGAACCCATAGATGGATAATCTGGAGAATAAAATAGCCTGAATCACGCCTTTTCTGAGCAGAAGTAGATAAGGGCCACTTGACACCATTTAGGTGTTAGAATGGTCTGTCTTTTAGTACGATTACACTCAAATTACAGTAAAAACTTGAGACTACTCTTGATTAGGATTACTATTTAGTTCTAATTAGGACTAAATAGGTTTAAGCGCTATGCCTCCACCCTCAACATTTCCAACGGTGCTACGTGAGCTATTACGGACACATCAGACTTTTTTATCCTATGCGGCTACTCATGTCCACACGCTGGATCTGACGCTGCCACAATTCGATATTATCATTACTTTAGGCAATACCGTTGGCATGACCTTCAAGAAATTAGGCGAGGAAACTTTGATTACTAAAGGTACGTTAACCGGTGTAATCAGTCGCTTGGAGGATAAGGCACTGGTTCAAAGGGTTGCCTCGGAAACGGATGGCCGCAGTCAGATTGTCCGGTTGACTGCGAAGGGAGAGTCCTTATACGAACGCACTTTTCCCGAACATCTGGCCTTCATTTATCGGATATTTAATGATTACTCCCCGGAAGACATAGCGACTCTTGAAGCCGCTTTGCTGCGATTGCGCAACGCTGTTATTACAGCGCGTAGTGATGGGAGCGGAGAACTTGCTGATAAAACCAATGGCTGGTGCGCCAAAGTTAAAGATGTCTGTAAACATTATCAAGATGGTTTGGATGACGTTATTTAACATCACTCGATTTACGCAACACAAAGAAGGAGCAAGACCATACTGTCTCTTTGTGGAAGAGCGATTTGGCGCATCTGCACCATTTGTTTAACAGCATCCTCTCCAAAATGTTTTTTTATAGTTAGTTTTGAATAAAATCGTTTTACCAACTATAAGCACTCGCCATTTTCCCCATGATTTCAAATTCGAGTACCTAAGCCGTCTAAATTACACCCGACAAATTTAACATAACCTCCACTTCTGCGAAATTAGCCATAGCCAGGCAAAACCATCGGTTAATGGGCAGTGACAGGCGGTTGTCGAACCAGGCTGTGTAAAAACGGAATAACTTCTAGCCAATCACCGATGTAAATTGAATAAAGTGATGGTTACTTTGAATAATTTGTATGACTTATAGTCCTCGGTGGAGTTATTTTTTAATTTGTCGTTTTAATTTAGGGTTTTTACACAGCCTGGACCCATTCCAGACACCGCCTCCTAGACCTGCAGCTCCTGTGCTGTGGACTTTTGGTATCACCCAGGAATACCCACTAGCCCTTGATCGCAATCTACATAAGCACTTCTCGCATGATGTCCCCAAAATTCAGTGATACCTTTATCGTACTGATAGCGTAGGTAAAATCTTCCAGCCTCACTTTCTTTAATACCTCGATTCGAATCGATACGAATGAGCATTGCGTTCGGATAGGCGGCTTGGAACTTTGGATTAGATTTTAATGTGTAATCAAGGCGTTCAAAAGCGATGGCTTCATTTGGAAACAAATCTTGGTTCAGGATGGTTCCGTCTTCAGAGATAATCACAACATCAATCTCATCTTGTCCATTCAGTAATCGGCACTTCATCATTTTATTATTTAGCGTTTAGGAGCGCGAAAGCCAGCTGCTTGAGCAGCCCCTGAGGTGGCGAAACAACCCTTAGCGTGGGTTCGATCATAGTTTGGGTCACCCGGCCCGTGATAAATACCATTCTTTGAACCCTTGATAGGCGAAGACGTTGGGCAATTCCCTGCTTTATCAGGTTGATTAGTCGAAGAGCCAGATTCAGGGGATGTTACTAATGGTTGGTCATTGGTAGTGTTAGGCTTTTCTGTAACGAGGGGTTGTGCGCCATCCTTAAGCGGTTTAACGTATTTTTGATAAGCGGCGATCCAGTCTTGCGCTATTTCTTGTTGAGCTTGTTGAACAGGAAGTTGTCCCGAGCAAATGAGTTCATGCAATTTATTTTCCAGCTTATCTTTCACATGTGCATTTAGCGGCTGCGTGATGTAAGACTCAGGCCATAGATTACGAATCGAGTTTGAGCCACCCAGTTCAAGGCTAATGAGATGGTCAATCTCGTATTCACCCCGTTTCCTGCTAGTGATCCCGTAAATGCGATAAACCTGCTTCTTGACTGCTTGGGGTACATTGCGGACTGTTTTTGTATAACCTGGGACACAGATAACGCTGGCGTCAGTCGTCAATATATCTCCGGGTGTTTTCTGGGCATCTGGAACACTGGGCGAGTCAGCCAGACAAGAAGATGTGACAAAAAGAAAGGCCAGAAATAACAGCACTGATTTTGTTGGGATAAAATCGAAACGATTATGCATATAAAAGCAGTCTTTTCTATAATAATGTTAATGAATTAATACGAGTTGGTTAGTTTCCGGTTATTTTTGCCCCACCGGATTATCCTGGTTTTCAAACGATTCTAGAGCCTTTCATCTGTCAATATCCATTGAGCCTTATTATGATTCAGGTCATGGATTGCCGCAAGAAAACATCTGGATGATTACTTGGTAAGCGTTGATGAACTGGAACGTATGACGGGTAAGAAAATATCCGTTGCTGATTATGCAAAACACAAAACACGACAAACCAATCTTGGATAATTCCACATGCAAATCTCAATATCGGCCATTCAGATTTTTAATATTTTTAACGATATCACGGTCGCCACCCGACCCATTTCTGCCAGACACGAAATCTCAGCAAGTGTCTGGTTTAATCTTCAAAGGGCCATTCAAATAAATGGTAAAAATAACCACTTGTGCCATTTATTTCTAACTATTTTACTCAGTTGCAATTTAATTTATTTTGTGATTAACTGGCCAAAAATTAAAAAAGCCAAACCTATCGTAAGATAGGGACAGAAAGTTGCGGATCCCATACAACGGAAAGCCGGACTGCCGAATGTAACATCGTAAATGTCATGCCAAGTAGCCCGGCTTTTTTTTTAATCGTGAGGAATGTCAGCATCATGAAACCAACAAAAATAATCATCTGCGCAGCTTTAATGTTGGGGATTATTGCCTCCGTGGCGGGAGCACAAGAGCTCTTGTTGAAAGAACAGCTTGGCAAGTCCATCTTCAATGATAAAAATCTATCCATTAACGGTAATCAGTCTTGTGCCACCTGTCATGCCCCTGAATCGGGTTGGACTGGGCCAAACAATTTCATCAATGCCGCGGGTTCCGTCTATGAAGGCTCCATCCCGGACCGCTTTGGTGACCGCAAGCCGCCGAGCTCAGCGTACGCCACCCAAAGTCCTATTCTCCATGTCGACAAAAAAGGGTTGTTCGTGGGCGGGAACTTCTGGGATGGCCGGGCGACTGGCGAAAGATTAGGTAATCCCTCTGCCGAACAAGCGCAGGGTCCGTTCCTGAATCCCAAGGAGCAAGCCCTCGCCACACCTAATGACGTGGTCGAGAGGGTCTGCACTGCTAGCTATGGCTATCTCTTTAAGGAAGTATGGGGTGAAGAAGTATGTGATCCGGCCAAAGTAGCTGAGGCTTATGACGACATTGCCTACTCCATTGCCGCGTTCGAGTCCTCGTCCGAATCGAATGCGTTCACCTCCAAGTTCGATTTATCGCGCAAAGGGAAGGCACAGCTAACCCCACAGGAACGCCTTGGCTTCGCCCTCTTCCAGGGTGAGGGCAAGTGCGCGAAGTGCCACATCAGCACCGGCCAGAAACCCCTCTTTACGGATTACACCTTTGATAATTTAGGCATCCCGAAAAACCCAGATAATCCTGTTTATGACTCCGATCCAGGATTCATCGATTTGGGATTAGGCGGTTTTCTCGCAACGAGGTCAGATTACGCTGGCTTTGCTGAAGAGAATAAAGGAAAGCAAAAGGTTCCGACGCTACGAAATGTGGACAAGTGGGACAACCTTGCTCTTGGCAATAAGGTGAAAGCCTACGGTCACAACGGCTATTTCAAGAGCCTGAAAGGGATTGTGCACTTTTATAACACCAGGGATGTGTTGCCGACTTGTCCGGGTGACTACACCGAAGAACAGGCGCTCGCAGCCGATTGTTGGCCTGCGCCGGAAGTGGCGGCAACCGTCAATACCGCAGAACTTGGTAATTTGGGTCTAACGGCTGAAGAGGAAGCCGCTATTGTCGCGTTCTTAAAGACCTTAAGTGACGGTTACTCACCCTAGAGTAATCAATCAATCTTATTTTGACGGGTATTTCATAAATAATTGCTGGCGTGTAACGATAATTTTACCCGTCATATCAAAACTGACTTCTAGTAGCCAATACTAATTGAGTTACGAACTGAATTACGCGGCATCCCGGTGAGATAAGGCCGCGTTGGCTCAAAGGAAGTTCTAGGACTAGCGGGAGCATTTGAACAGAAACTTACGGTTTCAAAATCTGGCCACGCAAAATTTCTCTAAAGCGGCCGCTGGAAATTATTCATTTCAAATAGGCTGGCCATCAGGTTACGACCCATTGCAGTCTATCGCTCCATCTGAATTAATGGCAGCAATTTGATCATTACCGGCCATTATTACTAATCACCGATGTTATACGGAAAGGAAAATCATATGCTGATCAAAAAATTATCATGTAGAGCATTTGCCGATAGATATACGGTTATTATCTAATTCCTGTTAGACACTATATGGTCGCTGTCACACCTTCAAATAGCTATTGTGAAGCCTGGATTAACAGGAGATGGACTGTTGTTCCTATACAAACTGGAATAAATCGTCCTGGACTTACTGTGCGCTGCATGGAATGTCACGGTCCGATAGTTCTCATGCGGGCAGGTCGTAATAACACAACCAGGGCACATGCAGAGCATCGGCCAGGCCATTCCGGTTGCTCCATCGGTCATTACTTCGATGGAATACGTACTCCGCATCCCCTTCAAGTTGAAGCACCGTCCAATTCCGGAGCTATATTAACCGAGGATGAAATTGCAATTGAGGACGATGAATCCGCGTTTCCAGAAGGAAAAGAGAAGTTTAGACAGCATAGATATCTAGAGCGTGACGGCAAAATTGTAAGGCGTGCAAAAGCAAGGAGGCTTGCCGAGACAGGAAAGCTTAAATGTGAGATTTGTAAGTTCGATTTCAATGCCAGCTACGGGGAAATCGGCCACGGCTTCATTGAAGCGCACCACAAAACACCAGTCTCGCAACTCGCCGGAACAAAAAAAACAAATGTCGAAGACTTGGCGCTCGTTTGTTCAAACTGCCATCGAATGCTGCACCGAGGCGACACGGTTTTAAGTATTGAGCAACTCAAAGCCAAGTATGATGAAAACCATGCCTAACCCTGCACTCAAAAGGGACGGTGGCTATCGCGGCCCGCTCTTTGCTTCGCGGTAGCGCATTCCAAATAAAGGAAAAGAAAATGGCATCACCCGAATTAATAGCTGAAGTAAATCGGACAGTTGAAATATACGAAAACGCAATTGGTAACTTTGCGCATAGAACTAGGCGAATGATTGATAATCGTGGTCATATTGACGCTTTATCTAGGCTAGTGCAGAGCCCTGACCTACAAAGAGGTTTTCGCGTACTGAGAGACCGTGACGACCTTGACAGCACATTTGAGGCAGTAATTGTTAGGTTTTCAGGCGAATTTGCTAATAACGTTGTTGAAGCAGCACAGTGGCGGCTAGATAACGCTCAGGAATTACTCTAAGTAACACCCTAGGCCTAACAAAACGGTCAAAGGGACGCGCCGATGGTTGGCGGTTTTGAAGTTCTATTTTTTATTAAGGTTCGGCGGCCTCGCTAAAGTTCACAGAGCGACGCGACCCTTACCGTAACGTTAGGCCGAGATAGTGGAAGCAAGGAAATGATGGAAAATCAGGATTTAATCAACGACTACGCACAACGGTCACTACGATATACTGCTGACGAGGATTATATTGCCGCTAGAATGAGTTATAAGGCCAGTTTAATTGAACCATTTTTATGGTCGGGACTGCATTCAATAGAAAAATACCTAAAAGCTCTTTTACTCTTCAAAAAAAGACCAGCGAAGGGTTTTAAACATGACATTGTCAAATTGCTAAGTGCGGTAAACGCAGTCGAAGGGCTTGATTTACGGCTTCCTGCAAAGGCCGAGTCATTTATTCATTACATAAATGAGTTTGGCGAAAACCGTTATTTTGAAGGGGCGGCTTGTTTAGAAGAATGTGCTCTTGACAGCCTTGATGAGGTTGTTTGGTATATTCGTAGGTATTGCTACGACAAAAGTGTTTATGAAGGATATAACCTTCGAAAAATTGAGCCATCAGACTTAGAGAAAAATCCAAAAGAGTACCGGCTACCGGGAGGGCTTTTGGAAAAAGTTATCAAAGAAAAGCCTATTGCCTATAGTTATCTTGTTTGGGATAACTTTTTTTATGGTGATGAAAACATTGAAAGAGATGATATACGAAGAAGACAATCGAAATTCTCTGTTATAAATCCGCCTTTAGCCTTTTTCGGTAAAGAAGCATTCCAGGCTCTAAAGGATTTTGTCGATTTATCTTATGACACAAAGCAATATTTCAAAGAGAGAGCCTAAGGTGGCGCTCAACCGGAGCGCGGTTATAATACGGTTTTATTTATTCAGCTTTCCGTGCCGCGTCCGGTTAGCTTTACGTTATATTGCATGATCACTCGTAACGCCCCTGACAGTTGGCAATCACTGCAGATCGAGGTTGGCCGTATTCTCGAAGAGTGCGGTTTTAGCGTTGAAGTCGAGAAAAAGATTCAGTCTGCCCGCGGTGTTGTGGAACTTGATGTCTACGCCGAAGAAACAGTTCGCGGGAGGAAGTACGCTATCGCGTGCGAATGCAAGCACTGGAAATCTCGCATCCCTCAAACAGTGGTCCATGGATTTCGAACCGTAGTGCAGGAGATCGGCGCCAATATCGGTTACATCGTTTCAATGGAAGGATTTCAATCGGGAGCTGTGGCTGCGGGCGACCTCACGAACTTGAAGCTTGTAACTTGGCAAGAGTTCCAAAACATTTTCGAGGAAAGCTGGTTCGAGGAGTTCTTCACAAAGCAGATTGACGAGAAGCTAGATGGCCTTATGACTTACGCTGAGCCATTCTTGCCAGCGTGGTTTGAAAAGATGAGCGACGAAGACAAAGCCAAGTACTACTCCTTGAAGGAAAAGTACGACTTGTTTGGAATGATCATGCAGTCGTTCGGACCATACAGCCGTATGTTTAGAAAGGAGCCGATACCCACGCTACCTTTACGTGCAAGGCTCAAGCCAGACCCAATTCTCAGTACGATTCCAGACCACATCTTGGACGAAACTGCGTATCGAGAGCTATTGGATGCGTCAGTGGCCTATGGCGAGACGCCTCTCGCCGAATTCAGATTGTTGCGAGACAGGTATGCAGCAAAACCCGGCGCCCTTACACAAATCACCCAAAGTAGATGTTGATGGTGAAAGACTAACTATGAATCAAGACTGGATTCTCCAAACAAAAGAAACTCGCCGAACCTTCTCCAACGGGACCTGGGTACCATTGAGGGCATCGTGCAACGACGAGAAAGGCGAAGTCCAGGCTATAGGCTACGTCTGCGAATGTTTTGCATGTGGGTCAGTTGCATTCCCATCAGAGCACAGGGTGGTCGCGGAACAACTTGGCTGGAGCAATATTGGAATCGGTCATGATGTGCAACCGTATGCTTACAAGGATGGTTACTACTCATCCATTGAGCAGTATCAACACAACGACAAAGAACCAATCGGGGTAAATCTTGTATTTGAGCACCCTCAGCCGGTAGTTGGCGGAAGACTATGGATACTGAACCCTGACCTTGTTGTTGCTCTTCATCTGATAAAAGATGGAACAAACTGGGTAAGACCAGAAGAGAATTTCGTTGTCGTGGCTCGTGAGGTTCTTGATGAACAAGGACATCATCGCCTGATCGAGATCAAACGAGAATTCCTCATCGACTATTTGGCGGCAAGAAATCTTACACTTCGCCTCTCTTACTACCGCCAAAGGGTAGAAAATGTCGCGGCAATTGAAGGCAGCTCTTACGAGAATCTAGCGAATCGACAAGAACAGCGGGATGATGGGAGGTTTAAGCTCCTAATTCGTAGCTTGAACGATGTTTATGGCGGAAGTTGGGCGTTGTTTCGAGCTTGGCGAACTGATGTTGATGAAGATGAAGACGCCCCAGTGATGGGGCCAGAAAGCGATGACAACACCGACTTTGAGAGCTCGCAGGGGCATCGGAGTGGTTATGAAGGTGTTCGGGTAGAGGGCGAGTTTTGGAGAGACGAATGGATTGAGCATCAAGGGCAAAGCGTGCGTGTTCGAGGGGATAGAGATCCGATTCTTCCTCATTTCATCGTGGAGACTGACGGAACGCGAATGGCATCTGCCGATTTAGACGATGAAGACGTTGGTCGATGGCTGTGGTTTAATTCTGGCATAGTTAACGAGCTTCTCAATCATCGCGGTTTTTCTCTGGAGTGGTATACGGCGGAAACAGGTGGCATTCGCTCCACGTCTGGGTATGTGACGCACTTCGGAATTAACTCTTCGGATTTGATCACGGTCTACGCCTATGATGTAGCCCGTCTTGCCGCATGGGAGCAGCACATTTGGGCCGCTCATAACGTTGTCCCGGATGGGAAGGTCTCAATTGAGTTGCTAGCAGCGCAGGTGAAAGCTCAGCCAGCATCTACACATGCTGTTGAAGAATTACTATTCAAGAGCATGCGGATGCTAGAGGTGGGTTTTAGTCAAGAGTTCAACATTACGCTGTTCTCTCACGACATAGATGATGCCGCAGTAATGCAACATGTTTCCCGCTTCGCTAGCAAGGACCAAGCTTCATTGCTGAGGTTGGCGAAAGAGCTTGTCCGTATTTTCTCGGATCGGATTGATGTCCGTGCGCTTCGCAAGCTTTCAACACATGCCGAGAAGGAAAAGCTTGCTTCAAACAAACTTCTTCAGGATGTCTTAGCCCAGAAGGTTGGAGCGGATAGAGCTCGCCTTGTCTTTGGTGCAATCGCTGGCACATATGACATGCGAGTAGGCGATGCACATCCGACCAGCTCGAAGATTGGAGATGCTTTAAAGCTCGCTGGGGTCGACGAGAGTAATTCTTTTCTGAAGCAGGGCGAACAACTCATTTCTAATTTTGGACAATCAATTTGGTGGATAGGTAAATTGCTTTTTGGGCGACCGGAAAGTCAAAGAAGCTAGGCGACATAACGCATAACAACCGGTTCAGTGACGGGTTTCGGTTTTATTGCAGACATACTCTAAAATATTTGAATGTCGTAAATTGGCCGAAATAAGGCGATTATAAAACCTAAAAATAAGCATATCCCAAAGTCTGCTTTGGTGTTGTGTGTTTCAGTTTGCCGGTTTATGTCTGACCCTCATACCTTAAGCCTTAATCAAAACCTCTAAAGCCGTCTGTCTCTGGCTAACATCCTGTTGTCGTATCGCCATGGCTAAGGCTTTCCGGGTGCCAACAAAGACCGCTAAAGTCTTTGCCCTCGTTAATCCCGTATAAACAAGATTACGATAAAGCATCTTAAAATGTTGGCTAAGGATAGGAATAATAACCGCTTTAAATTCGCTGCCCTGAGACTTATGAATGGTAATCGCATAAGCCAAGTTGAGCTCCATAATATCTTCTTTTTTATAGTTCACCACTCTGTGATCCGGATAAAAAGAAACCACAGCTGTCAGTTCCTCATTATCTATCGTAACGATTTTGCCAATATCCCCATTGAAGACATTCAGATCGTAATTGTTACGACGGTGAATCACCCGATCTCCTTCTCTGAATAGCCGTTCCCCCACTTTCAATTGACACTTGTTTTCAGCGGGTGGGTTAGCTTTTGCTTGAATCACCTGATTGAGATTGGCAGAACCCAGACTACCTCGAGTCATGGGGGTTAAAATCTGAATTTCTGTATCCTGTCCGTGGTATTTAGGAATCCACTCAAGATAAAGCTTAACCACGGTATCAACAGCAGATAGGCCATAATGCAGTGAAGACCACGGATGTATTTTCTTCACTACAGCTTTCAACGCATCAACCTGAGCTTCACTTTGTGTTAATTGCTCAATATCCACATGTTTGAATTTATCAGGGACCACGAAGTCCACTTCATAGGCGGACTTGATAGCCTCTTCTATTCTGAACTCGTAGGGTGACTGATGGGACTGATCGGCAACCAGGTTCTCCAATTCAGGGTTTTTCCAATCAAAATGGCGTTTCACTCGGGTAATAAAACCCAACTGCTCTTGCGTCGCCTCATCCGAATCAATAAACAAACAATCAGCTCTTTTATGCCAGAGCTCAGGGTTTTTAAATGGTGACTCAATAGCAGGTGTTAGTCCTTTATTAATCTGATGCGCGTATTGGATGATCAAGGAGGCTTGCGCCTGGCGAAAAACCTGCGTTAATCGAAAACAGGGGATCACTTCGGAAGCAATCATATCCTTAAGGACATTACCTGCGCCTACAGCAGGCAATTGATCCGGATCGCCTATAAACAGCACCTGACAAGTAGGGGGTACTGCTTTTAATAAGGAGGCTGTTAAACTGATATCCAACATCGAGCATTCATCAACAATCAAGAAATCAGTTTTTAATTTAGAGGCTTCATTCATCTGGAACTCACCGCCTTTCCATTCCAGCAGTCGATGAATAGTTTTAGCTTCTCGGCCAATCACCTCGCTCATCCGCTGCGAAGCACGTCCCGTAGGAGCAGCCAGTAAAACGGTCTTGTTCATGGCCTCCAGTAGTCGAACGATCACTAAGGTCGTCGTGGTTTTACCACAGCCGGGGCCGCCAGTCAGTATTGAAAATCGGTGTTGCACCACACCGTTAACGGCATTGGCTTGTTCATCACTTAACGCGATGTGTTTACTCTGACAATAGGCAGTGACCCACTGGGCAATTCTCTCCGGCTCACTCGCGACAGGCTCCTGTACTCCCCGCAGTACGGCAGCGACAGCGGTTTCATCATAAAAAAGGGTCTTTGAGTAATAGCCGATGGTTTCCACATTATCTTTGTTCAATCGTCGGGTACATAACTGCCCGGATTGTTGCATTAAGTCCAGGTAATCTTTTAGCCGTTCACCCAAGTTTATTGCAATCAGTTCAATGATGCCGGTATTGATCTGTGGTTCGGTCAGATAACAATGGCCTTCCTCACGACTGGCGGCCAACACATGTTTTATTGCTGCCATCATACGTGGTAGGCTGTTTTCCGCCAAGCCAATACTCAGCGCCACTTTATCCGCGGAGAAAAAGCCAATCCCATAAATATCATTCGCCAGCCGATAGGGATCTTCTGTGACCATCGCGATCGCTTTATCGCCATATTCCTTATAAATGCGCACCGCAAACAAGGTGCTGATGCCATGGCCCTGAAGAAACATCATCACTTCTCTGATAGCACGGTGCTCAGTCCAGGCCTGCTCAATTATTTTTAGTTTCTTTTTGGCGATGCCGGGGACTTCAGTTAAGCGATGTATCTCATTTTCAAAGATGGCCAGGGTGTCTTTCTGGAAATATTTAACAATTTGTTTTGCAGTTTGCGGACCCACTCCCTTAATGAGCCCAGAACCGAGATATTTTTCAATAGAGGCCGTCGTGGCAGGTTTTTTTTCAATTGCTTCGGTGGCTTTGAATTGCCGGCCGTATTTATGATCAATGGTCCAGGCACCACGAAATTCCATGGTGGCGCCGGCAAAGACTTTAGTTTGATGAACCGTGACTGTTTCTTGTTGTTGTGGCGACTGAAAGGGTTGAACACGCAGTACCGACCAGCCCGTCGTGGGGTTGTGATAAGTCACCCTGCTGACAATGCCGGTAAGAACTTCAGTAATAGTGTTCATCGACGGCCGGTTAACGCTAGTTGCTCATGATAAAGGGCTATCCGGTAATAGTGATGCATACTTGGGCACATCGGTGTGATGGGGTCTGGATGAACTGACATCAGGCAACCCTTTAAGATAAATAACGTCTGGTTTGTGATTCACATAGGCCTGGAAAATATACTCATTCCAATAATTATCTGACAAGCCCTGTTTCATCAGGTTTTCCAGGGAGTTTGCCGTTGTCTTGGTTTTCTTGTCGCTAATCGTGCGGTTAAGATACGCTTCCCAGCTATTTTTGTCGGGGCTAAGCAATACATAGGGTGTAGTGAAGATAACACTGTAATCAAATGGCGCTAAGACAGGCGGCAGAATCCTTACAAACCACAGCTCACCTTGCTGTGTTCCCCGGTAATCCGCTGGGCAGATACAGGGAATGACAGCATTGCCTGTTAGCTCCCTTAATAAAATTTTGTTACCCTGACGTCCCATCAATTCATAAATGCCCATTCGAGAGTCTTGCATCGCCTGCATGACTTCCAACATAGCTTTGTGTAAACCGAACTGATTTGCCAGGTCGATGATAATTGTCGTGAAAGTTTCTTTATGTAGTCCGGCAGTAATATCAAACAATAACCAACAATTAAAATAACTTTTCGTGAGTGGGCTCATGGGAGGACTGCTTGGAACATAGGCATCATCAGCCGCTGCAACGGTATTAAAGAAACGACTCAAAGCCGGTTCGGGAATAGCTTGTAAGGCTTCTACCAGTATCGATAATAAGTTTTGGGTATGGATATAAACAGCATGTAAAGGATCATGTCCGGTTTTAATGGCTGTTTCTGTGGTGATTATTTGATTGAACAGGTCTTCTGTTGCTTTTTTCTGCTGTCGATAGTCATTGAGATCAATAACTTTTCTGGTATTGGCCTTGTTTATTTGTTTTAACACTTTAGTGGCTATTTTTCTCATGTCTTACTTTTAGTTATCGATATCAAGTTTGATGCACCTTCTCTCGTCGGCACATCCATTGCTCACGTTAGTTCAATACCATTCCTGATTGACAGGATGGACGGCCCTTTGATCTAAATTTTAGACCGATTATAAGCTCAAGCTAAAAACTGGAGTGGCGAAAGTAGGAAGCATCAGCCGCCCGGAAAATTGAGTCTCAACGAATTCTGGCCAATTTCTTCGTTCGTAGGGTTTGGTAGGCACGTATGTCTGGTGAAAGCGGGTGTGTATTTGGTAAACGGAGATTGGTTATTGACACCACAACAGCGACTTCATCTTGATCTATAACCCTTAGGGCACAACAAATACCGCCTTCATCACCCATATACATCACATCCTTAATTTCTATACCTGTATTGGATGAAATGTTTATTGAGTTGGTACGCAGATTACGTATAAGCGCGTCCGTTGCCTTAGCCGGAATGGGCAGATGCGATTTCAATTTCTGCATTAACGTTGTTACTTGCTTAGGTTTATCAATCATATGGCCTCTAATTCGTTACCCTACATAAAATGTCCATTGGCTACCGGTCGGGACAGTCAGCTTTCGACAAAGTCGACGTTCAAATATTTATATTCTAAAAAATAACGTAAAGCTAACCGGTAGCTACATAAAAATTTACAAAATAATACCGCATTATAACTACGATTCGCTGATCGGATTTCTAGATCACGTTTTGGCAGAGTATTTTGTTAAAAATACATCACCATGACATATTGATTGTGGAAACGAATCCAGAAGCACTGCTGGATCGCTATGGCAATTAACAGCCCCTGCAATAAGACATTGGTTTGGCAAATGTCAAGCCTGATAGGTCTTGATTTCACAGGAATTTGGAACCCGTAAAAAAATCGTAGCTATTTTAGACCCTTTGAATGGCCATACTTAGCCGTTTCAACCGGCACGCTGTTGACTGTTTATAAGCCAAGAAACGCATGACAATAACACTCCTTCACCTATCGCAGGAGTTCGTCATGAATCAAATTGTCACTACTAACGCTGATCACCACATACCTTGGAATAAAGGCAAATTGATCGGTCAAAAATCCCCTCTGAAACTCAAGGAGATTTGGGCTATACGTATTCGCCTGCAATTGGCGAACAGAACACGAGAACTGGCTCTTTTCAATCTGGCCATCGACAGCAAGTTGCGCGGCTGCGATTTAGTAAAGCTGCGCGTGTGTGATGTAGCCCAGAGTAACAGGGTTTCAACGAGGGCTATGATTATGCAACAGAAAACACACCGCCCTGTTCAGTTTGAAATCACTGAACAAACCAGAGAATCGGTGGGCGCCTGGATCAACCAAGCCCAGCTCAAAACGGATCAATATCTGTTTCCAAGCCGAATCCATAGTTCACCGCATCTTTCGACCAGGCAATATGCTCGGATTGTGGATGACTGGGTTAAATCGATTGGTCTCGACCCTGCGGTTTACGGAACCCATACCATGCGCAGAACAAAAGCAACGCTTGTGTACCGTAAGACGAAAAACCTACGAGCCGTGCAATTGTTGCTGGGGCATACCAAACTTGAAAGCACCGTCAGATACTTGGGTATTGAAGTTGATGACGCTCTGGAAATATCAGAACAAACCGAGATCTAGCCCTAACGCAAACTGAACTTGCGACCGTTATTAAACGGTCGCATCTCCAAAGCAGACGTTTAAATCGGGAAATCAAACGATGATTAAAGGCTCACTACCGACCCCTATGTGTAGATCTGAACTATGTGTAGAGCATAGATGATTGTTGGCTGAGAAGCCTAATTTTACTGGGTTACAGGCAAAGTGAATTTTCAATAACTTGACATAGTTTTTCCGGTGTTTTGGAGTGGTGAGTCCATCATCCATTTCAGGAGACCGTAATGAACCCCCACCATCACTCAACACTCTGGCTTCTTGAGAGCCAATTAGCACCCTACGTTGATGCTTACACCCAGCACTTGATTGAGTGCCGCTACGCATCTCATACCACTGATTACTACCTTGCTTCTATTGCGCATTTTGCACACTGGTCTACCCAGTGTGCTATTGATGTCCAGCGCATCGACGAGAAGATGGTTCAACAATTTCTTAATGAGCACCTGCCTTATTGCGACTGCGCAAAGCCGGTACATCGTGTACGACATGATCTGCGTGCTGCACTCGGGCATCTTCTTGTCTTACTACGCACCAACGCCATTATTGCTGATCCACCAATAGGTATGGCTCCGGTGGATGAGGAGTTGCGACGCTTCAATGACTATATGAACCACGTCCATGGGTTAGCACCTAGGACGCGTAGTCAGTACCTTTGTATCATTCACCGCCTACTCTTTGAGCAGTTTGCCGATCATCCCGTTGTGATATCCGCGATCACACCCGACAACGTGCGCAAATTTGTCACCCGCCAGAGCGAACTGTGCCGCATCCCAGCGAGTATTAGTGCTACCATTTCGGCATTGCGTGGTTATTTTCGTTATCGCGCTACGCGTGGCGATCTTGTGCATCATCTGATCGGAGTGACAAGCTATCCGGCTAACTGGCAACAGGCTACGCTACCGAAAGCACTGAGCAGCAGTGAAATCGAACGCTTACTTGGTGCTCTTGAGCACGAAGGCCCATCGGCACGCAGGACTGAAGCCATCGTGCATTGTGCACTAGATCTTGGCTTACGAAGCAGTGAAGTGGCTAATCTCGGGCTTGATGATATTAACTGGTGCGCTGGGACTATCACGCTAAGAAAGACTAAAGGGCATCGTGAAGATGTGATGCCTTTACCTGCAGCGACGGGTCATGCCATTGCCAATTACCTGAAATTTGAACGACCACAAACCACCAACCGTGCAGTATTTGTACGTAACATTGCTCCACGCGATCAGCCTGTCGGCCCTGATCTAATCCGTAAATCGATACGCCAGGCTTATGCTCGTGCAGGTTTGCCATACACGCGTTCACACCTTCTGCGGCATACTATGGCCAGCCGCTTATTGGCGGGCGGAAGTTCACTGAAAGAGGTGGCCGATGTACTTCGGCATCGCTCACTAAATACCACTCTGATTTATGCCAAACTTGATAGCAGGAATCTTGCTGCGGTCGCCCTCTCATGGCCTGGGAGCGTATCATGAGCACGCACATCACCATGCAAACACATGCCTCTAATTATTTGAGCGAGCGTCGCCGTTTGGGCTTTGCCTTGCGTAGCCCGGGTTATTCAGTAACCAGTTTTGCACGCTATGTCGATGCCCTCAATCTCCAAGAACCGCTGACCGTCGAGATCATGGCCGACTGGGCGCGGCAAGACACGGGCAACAGCGACAATCCGGCAACTTGGGCGCGACGATTGAAGAATCTGCGGTCGTTTACCCGCTACTTGCAGCAGTTTGAACCGCGTACCGAAGTACCTGACGACTCGATCTTTGGCCGAATAGGACAGCGACTGGCACCGCACATTTATAGCGAGCTGGAGATCATCGATTTACTGGCAGCTGCACGTTGTCTGGGTCCGTCACCGGGACTACGCGGTGTAACTTACGAGACGCTGTTCGGTCTGATTGCGTCCACTGGTCTTCGTGTCTCCGAAGCAGTGCATCTGTTGGATACAGATGTTGACCTGAAGTCGGGTATGTTGACCGTCCGTCAGACCAAGTTCGCCAAGTCACGCTATGTACCGTTGCACCCGAGTACGACAGAAGCATTAAGGCAGTATCGGTTGCTACGTAATTTACATATCGAAGTGTCTGATGAAACGCCGTTCTTTGTCGGCACGCGTGGGCGACGTTTGGGACATGGCCTGAGCCTGCGTCAAGTCTGTAGGGTCTTTATTAGTCTGCGTGATCAATTGGGGTGGATCAACCGCGGTGCTCATAATGGTCCGCGCATCCATGACTTGAGGCACACCTTTGTCGTTCGCCGGGTGATGCTTTGGCATGCACAAGGTGTGGATGTCGATCCGCAGATGCTGGCGTTATCCACTTATGTGGGCCATGCGATGGTAACCAATACTTACTGGTACCTTACTGGTGTACCTGAGCTTATGGCGGTGGCGGCAGTTAAATTCGAAGCCTTTACGCAAGTACCGGAGGTGTGTCATGTCTGAAACTATTGCACCACACCCCGTATCGTTCGCATCGCTAGTACAGCAATTTTTCACCGAATATCTGGTGTCGCAGCGTGCCTTGAGTCCGCGTACCATTGCTTCATACCGAGATGCCATGCTGTTGTTCCTGGATTTTGCGCATAAGCGTCTGGGCAAGATGCCGACGGCGCTGAACCTAGCCGACATTGAACCCGATTTGATATTGGCATTCCTGGATCACTTGGAGCAGCTGCGGCACAATTCGGTACGCAGCCGCAACCTGAGGCTGACGGCGTTACGTGCGTTCCTGAAATTTGCGGCACGGCGCGATGTATCCTCTTTCTACGTCATTGAGCGAGCGCTGGGTGTGCCGATGAAGCGTTTCGAGCGTCCGATACTAGGTTTTCTATCGCGCGAAGAAATGTTAGCGGTGTTGGGGCAGCCTGGCGACACCTGGACCTCGCAACGAGACCATTTGCTACTGACTATGCTCTACAATACCGGCGCACGGGTCTCGGAAATCATTAACGTAAAAGTGAGCGATGTCGTTTTGGATGAATCACCTTGTGTACACCTGCGCGGCAAGGGGCGTAAACAACGCTCGACACCCTTATGGAAAAGTACGGTTCAGGAAATTCGAGCTTGGCTGGGTCGCAACCCAACGTTGGGGGCAGATACCGCATTGCTCCCAAACAGGGAGGGCCATGCGATGACACGTTTCAACGTCACGCAGCGCCTCAACATCGCGGTAGCCCGCGCAGCCAAGGTGCATAGCAGTCTATTAAATCGGAGTATATCGCCGCATTCGATTAGACATACGACGGCAATGCATCTGCTACAGTCGGGTGTCGATTTTAGCGTGATTGCTTTGTGGCTGGGACACGAGAGCACAAACACCACTCACCGATACGTCGAGGCTGACTTGACAATGAAGGACAAGGCACTGGCGAGGCTCCAAGAGCCAGACACGAAAATGGATCGCTATCACCCATCCGATGATGCACTTATTCAGTTCCTTCAATCGCTATAACTATGTGTAGGCGTGGTCGGCCCAATGTCTTGTCGCAGAAGGGCTGGCCCACGATGTCTAAGCGAAACTACACATAGTTCAGATCTACACATAGGGGTCGGCTGTTGCCGATGGCAGCGTTGGAAATTTATAAATCTGAATGACCGGTATGGAGAAAGGGATTTTTCAGGCTGACGAATATCAGCTGCCTACCATTTAGAGACAGACACAACAGTCTCTCGAACAGCCGGTGAATTTCGGTTAGCAGTCATTCAAAAGGTATTATAAATGAAAAGTTTACATCCAAGTCGGGCGGGCAAATTTAATGGGGTTTGACGATTAAGCTCAATAGCGGCAATCACGATAAATTATTGCCGTTCGGTTCAGCCCATTGTTCTACAATTGTGGCTTTGAAACCTGGAAGTGTTCCGTGTTTTAAGCGATACTCGTAGGTATGCTCCTTTTTACATCGGTTTACGATGATTGTCTCATCAATGGGTGCACCCATTGTCCAGTAGACCATTCCTTCTTCCTCGAAATAGGTGATGCGCTTGCTGTAGAAGTTTCCCTCGTATCCGTAAGTCCGGATACACTGGATAAGCTGAATGAAGAGGTCGTCGTCAACATGGTTACGAACTATGTATTCGTGTGGCCAAGTGGTCGCATAGGTCTTGGCAAAGGTCCACTTCTGTTCGGCCACAAAGACCTTGATGTCTTTCGGTAAAGTCATTTCATTCCTGTTCCACAATTACCAGGGTCTTTGGTGGCAGCTCGTCAAGCACGACAGCGATGTTTTTGATGATATCGACCAAAACTCGAATAACACCTGCTTTTTCTTCGCCAATTGGCATATCGAGAGCTATCGCAAAGACGCGGTTATTGGTAATGGTCAGCATGCCGTTCGTTGCAGCCCAGGGTTCAATCAATCGGCTAACATCCTGTGCCCGTCCAAATTCTCCTTCTGAAAACAGAAGCCACAACGGAGTCGCCCCATGTGACTTCCAAAGACCAAAATGGATACCAAGCCATGCACCTGCAACTTGTTCTCCCCGTATCCAGACATAGCGTCCGATTCGCTCGCCAGATGCCTGTGGGCGCAGTTTGTTAATACTCAAAGCTTTTTCTGTAACTGCGGAGTCAACGACTTCCAGGACAATGGAGTTAAGCTGAAGAATAAATGCGGGTGTTCTTTGATCTGATAACTCCATATTGGAGACAGGGGTAAATGCCTCGTTGTCTGCGGCATCGCAAAGCGCACGCAGTTGTACCAAGTCGCCTCTGGCACCGGGATCGTCAACGGCTTCATGCTCCAACATTGACAGGACGTTTGTCCAAGAAGTGAGTGCAAGCATTGGACCTAGCTGCGTATATACCAATCGCGCGACACCGGCGGCAGCCTCGTGTTCCGACCAGGAAATTCCATCGTCGTCAAGTTGTCTGATCAACGCTCGCCATAGAGTATGCTCACGGCCAGTCGGTGCAACTACAAGAAGAACTGTCGCCTGAGAGCAAGTGGCAAGCTGCTTCATATATGAAATCGGTTGGTTATCCGTCAGGCCTGCCCAGAACTTGTTCTCCAAGAACACGCGTGGCTCAGTGTCAGCGAAACCCCACATATCGGGACGGATTGTACCTTCGGTCTGTTGGGTCTTGAATCGAAGTAACGGCAAATCAGGGATAATTCCACGAAGTAGTTTTGTCATGCCACGCCGTGCAGCATCACTAGATTCCAGGATATATGCAAGGGCATCTGTTGCAACGTCCTCGTTTACCTGTGAGAACCGCTTCTGAATAATATGACTAAATACGGAAGGCATCGTTTACCTCATATCAGATGATTGAATTCACTAGGAGCTTGTCCGAGAACTAACGTTTTACTAATTCGCAACTATATATAGTGCCTTGAAAGTATTAAAAAGCACTACATATTGATAGCCAGTGACGGGTATGTTAGTTCTCGGACAGCCTCCTAGCCTACGTGACTTTTCTGCGCTAAGTAGGCTGCGTTGGTACTAGCGGCAATACACAGAAAAGGCACTGTAAATATCGAGAGTTTCATGAGCATTCTCCTTTGACTAACGCTCAGCCAAGGAGGTGCAACAGCGCCGACGTCGTCTGGAGCGCCGTGTTATATTTTGTCTATCTTCAAATAGGTAACAAAGTGATTTTTACTGCATTAAGCCTCGCTAGAGTTTCTCCGGACTCAAAGCACCAACCTGGTGACATTGTAGATTTATGACCCAAGCCAAAGTCAATTTGTTTTGCTTGTTCTTTTGTTATTCTTGCGATTTTCCAGTGCTTTTGAAGCAATTTAGCAATTTCTGTATCGTTCAGTACGTTCTCCTTAATGAGTCTACATGTTTCTTCTATTAGGACAGCGCATGGAACAACATGCTCTGGATGATAGCCAGACTCATTAGTTACTTCGGCAGATTGCCCGACTCCAACAAAGTCATATTCCCAATGGAGCATATATTGAAATATTCTTGAATTAAATCCGCCAATCCCAGCCTGTAAAAGATTTCTAAAATGTTGTATTAGAAGTACGCATGTTCGATAAACCAGTTCTTCCTTTGAATTATGCGTCATGAATCATCCACAAATAAAACGGAAATCTACGCTGGAGCGTTTGGTTAGGCATTTTGTTCAATTTCCAGCACCGCAAAACTTAGTCCTTTTGCAATTATTCCTTTTATTTTGGTGCCAGCCCTATTGCTTGGGTGGCAATAATCAACCAAGAAACATAGCTTATTTTTTAAATCGATTTTCCAATACCCAACGCCAGCGGATGTTTTCATGTAATCACTGGGCTTGCAGTCAAAAACAGTTGACAGGTGATCACCATTACCGCAAGCAATAATAAAGTTTGGTTCGTAAATTGATAGCTGGCGAATAATTTCAGCTTTGTCATTAATAACAACCTTCGCAAGTGTGTCATTTGCTATCGATCCACCACCCCACGTCTTTTTCAGTTGAACGATGCAGTGATGACTCAATACTTTACGAATTGATTGCTTATCTTTGATTGTATTTTGTACAAGTTCCCAAGTATCTGAAGTATTTTTCAGAAAATAAGCCCACTTAGCAAGGGTAATCCACCATATATTTGGTTGATTTTCTAGTTCGTCTCTTTGATCGTAAGTTCTATCGTCTAAGATATCAGCTGGGTTTGGTTCACCAAGATTCCCATCTTTTAAAACGAAAACAACCTTCCGCTTCTCTTGGAGATAAATATCAGGGTTGGGGCATCCATCAATAACAAAAGATTGATCTAGATATTTTTTACGCCATTCCTGAAATAACTCATCTTCTGTCTCTCGTATGTTCATTGGTTTTGAAACTCCTCTAAAAAAGCGCCGACCCGTTGTAAAGATTCGTCACTATTCAAGCCATAACGACCAGAAAAATGGGGAATGACAACTAATCGTTTTTTGTATTCGGCATAGAAAAAAATTCGTTTTTTATGCCCATTCACTATAATTTCCTTTTCTGTAAATTCAACAACTTCGCCAAACATCGCTTTTGAAAATTCATTTCGATTTGTTATGCCGACACCGATGAATAGTTTGGGAGCATATTCTTCAACCCAGCTTTTAATTCGTGGAAGACGCTGTTCTTTGCACCAGTGTAAATATTTTTCCTTGGTAGGAAAGCCTGTCTCTGCTTGTGCTTTTTTTGACCATTCGCCAACATTATTACAGGGATATGGGTACAAATTGCCTTTGAAAAAACCTGGAGAATCTTTTACGAAAGGTTGATAGTCTTGGGCAAATTCCTTATATTTTTTCACTCCGTATTCTTTCTGCATAGCGGCTAACAGTTTGAAAGCCTTTTGGTTGTATGGCCATTTGAGCTGAGTATCGATAGAATAATTTTCATCATCAAACTCTTCTCTAGTATTAACATTTTCATCATTCTTGCTTTTGTAAGTACCATGTTCCAGCCCAAACAGCCAAATTGCTGGTTGCTGTAAGCTTCCTGCCTCAATTTCCGAATTGTCACATCCGCAAAATTTCTCAAGTGCTTCTTTGCAAAAAGCTGTATTCATTATGGTTTACCTAATATTTAAAATATTTATTCCAACATTTTTTGATACACGAGATCTCTCCCAATTTTTACCATTTGCTCATAAAAATTCGGTTTTTTAAAATCTTCTTCATATCCCCTCTCTAGTCACTTGCTCCTGTGTTGCCAAGCCACAGTGATGTAGAGGATTGTGGTCATAAAAACAAAACCGTAAAGAATGACAGATCTACCCGTTTTCAGAAAAAGCCAATCGCTTGTTTCTGATGCGGCATTTTCAGGGCGCATTCGGCTTGCAAGGCAGCTATCAGCGCGTTGACATCGCTAATTGGACGGAAGCGATGCTGTCTTTCCAGCAAGGCAAAGTCGCCGGGTGTCAGGCCATCCAGCTTTTGCAAAACGTTTTTCAAGCTGGCATCCGGTACCGGCAAACCTAACGCCAGACAATAGCTTTGCAGCAGTTTCCAGGCTTGCTGCGGTTTCAGGGCATCGAATTTCACCTTCAGGTCAAAACGGCGCAAAGAGGCTGGGTCTAAACTATCCAGCCGGTTTGTTGAGGCGATAAAAACACCGCTGTAAGTTTCCATGCGGGTCAGCATTTCGTTCACGCCGGTAATCTCCCAGGAATGCTGGCTGTCGCTGCGATTCTGTAGAAAGCTATCGACTTCATCAATCAGCAACACGGCGTTGTCTTCTTCGGCTTCCTTGAAAATACGTGCGATGTTTTTCTCGGTGCCGCCCACCCACATACTCAACAAATCAGCGCCGCGTTTGATGTGTAGCGGCTTATCAAGCTGTTCCGCCAGCCAGCGTACATAAGCGCTCTTGCCAGTGCCGGGTAGACCGAACAAGCACAATCGTGCACGGTCATGGCGTTTAAGGCTATCAGCAATTAGGATTAAATCAGCATCGCAATTGATCAGTTCAGGATCGTAATAATCTGGTAAGCGCACAGCGTTGTTATTGTTAAGACCTGGGTGACCTTGAGCAATCAAGGTTTTATCCATCATTTGCTGCACCGCAGTTGACAAGCGCTCAGCAGGAAACTGGCCGCTTAACGAACCGACCACTTGCGCGGCACGGGTGACCACGGCAGGTGCCAGCTTTTCGCAGGCTGCCAGACGTTTTATGTCCTTATCCGTCAAGACATTGCCACAACTTTCCCGGATGATGCGCTCGCGCTGGGCTTTGGGTGGCACCGGCAATTCAATTACCCAATCAAAGCGGCGAATAAAGGCTGGATCAACACAGTCGATGCTGTTACCCAACCAAAAGGTGGGTGCCGGATTTTCTTCCAACAAGCGGTTCATCCAGGCCTTTCGGGTTTGAGCGGTGCTTTTTCTGCCGAAAAATCCGTTGCCGTCGTTAAACATATCTTCAACTTCGTCGAATAACATCAGCGTGGGTGTTTTATGGAAAAAAGCCTGTGCTGTCCGAAAGGCACGTAAGCGTTGTACGCCATCAACAGGGTCGCCGTCTTCATCTTCACAGGCAATCTCATACAATGGACAGCCCAGATGCTGGGCTAATACCCGAGTCAATTGGGTTTTGCCGGTTCCAGGGATTCCATATAAGAACACATTCACCCCTTTCTGTCTAGTACGCAAAGTCTGTTGCAGATAAGGCAACAGAAATTCCAGGGTATCCTTGAGATAGGGATAATCGGCGAATGTCAGGTCTGGCAATGAACTCCTTACCACCATGTCGCGCAACCAATCAACCGGCGAGCCGCTTTCCGACATCAACTTGTCGGCAAAGCCGGACGACAGTAAGTCCAGCATATCACTCAAGTCATGACTTCGGCGTCTTTCTAGTGCTACCAGCGCGGTCTGCGACAATGCAGACCGCATTGACAGCGCGGCGCGAATCTCGGCTTCCGGGTAGACAAGCAACACCGACAGAACATGGTAAACCTTGAGCGAATTCAGTTCGCGACCCAACCAATCGGCGGCTTCACTCAATAATCGGTTGGTGTGTATCAATACTGAAAATGCCAGAATTGCGCATTCCACCTCTGTGAGGCCTACTTGCATAGCCAACAGCTGGATGTTATCTGCCAATGGTTGTGGCGGCGCGATCTTGGCAGCATTCTGTTCAGTCTCTTCATAACAGCGTTTCAGCTGATGAAGTGCCTGTTTGGTATCGTAGTATTGTTTTTCAGGCTTATCAGATCCACTATTGTTATGTTCATCAGAATCGTCCAGGTTGAGCGCACACTTGAGCGCATGTTCGACACTGGATTCATCGTCAGTGTCATCAGAGTCGGTCTGTAAGGCAAACAACCTGGCAATTTCATCATTATTAAAGTCATGTTTGCCGATAAACTCACGGTGACACTCCAGTGGTATCAACAAACGCAGTATCCATAAGCGCACGATAGGTTCGACAGCGTTTAACTCACCTGTGCTAAAGTTACGACTATCGATAGTGTGCGGCTCTTGTTTTCTTCCTATACAGGTACTCACGCTAATTTCACTTAGCTGTTGTTGATCGGTTCGGGAAGCGCCATTGTTTTCTGTAGTGGTTCGTTCCAGGACGTTGTGCCATAGCGTTATGGCATAGGAATATAATTTCATTAATTATGAAGTCTCCATCGGTTTTTTTGATTAAGGAAGTTGGATCAAATAAACAGGTTGCGCTCCTGCAAACTAAAACAGCAAGCAAACCTAGTATTTTGAATAATTATTTCAGGACGTTGAAGTGGTTTTCGGATGTAAAAGGGTTTTCCCGATTAAATCTCTGTCACCGTAGATTTCTTAGCAGACGATTCACAAAAAGGACACTAGCGAAGCTTTGGTAACCTTGGACAGCAACCCCAGTTTCCTGTGATACCTTAATAACAGGCTTTAACGCGTTTTAACCTTTCTTATTTTGAAAATATTTTTGACATCTAATCAAATGTAAAGAATAAGCCGTGCTGCGGGAATAGTAACGAAACTACAATTCGAAATGTGCATGGTTACGGAGGTGGGTTTAAATTTATAAATGTTAGCAATGGCAATCCTGAAGGTCTGTTGATGGCCGGTAGTGCCAGTTGGTTTGTTAAATCGAATATCTGCCTTCTATGGGTATGCTGCCATTCAGAAATCTGGATTGATTGGCTGTAGGGGTTGGCTAGAGAAATTCCCGCAGCAATTCTTCAATAATTCCGATTGCCCGCTTTGTAGCAAACCTGGGTTTTCATGAAAGTAGCCGTTCAAATCGGGCATACTTTTGTTTTCTTATAGCCTCCCATCGGTTTAACCCATCTTTGTCACTTAAACTGACAATTACTCATAATTTCAATAAGTTGAAATTTTTATTTTTTCTCAGTTGGCACTACAGATTTTTTATTATCAATAATTGTCTTGCGTTTACCTATCGGATCGGGTTTGATGCTCAAGGCAGCATATATTCGTTTTTGCCGCGCTTCCGCTTGGGTTGTTGTCCGCAGGTGAATAGTTTTATTATCATCTGTCGGCAAGGTAATCGTGAGGCGTTGTTGGGTTGACATGATATTGCGAATGCTCTCCCAGCTTAACTGGATGCCCTGCTGTTTGAGTTGATAGCGCAGAGTATGTACCAGATGGTAAGCCAGTAAGGTTATGAACAAGTGGCCGGTGACGCGATCTTCTTTATGGTGGTACACCGGACGTAAACCGAGGTCGGTTTTCAAGCTTCTAAAGGTGGCTTCGATCTCGGTTAGCATGATATAGGTCGTCCACAAGTGTTCTTCTGACCAGTCCGGAATATTAGTTCTTAGACAGTAAACACCGCAATGCTGATCTTTTTGTTCACTTTTGGGTTCACGCTTCCATTCAATACGGATGGCGTTGTTTTTTTCGTCGTCAGCAATAACCTCAATGCGGTAATCTTGCGCGACGCGGCTGTTTTTTTCGCGTAGTCGACCAATGCGTTCGAGTATTTTTGCGTAGTTTTTGATGGTGCCTTTTTTGTCCAAGCCGACATTGAGCTTGTCGAGTGCCTCTTCCAGACGAACGTGGAAGCGGTTGCGGATGGCCTGTTCTTTTTTGGCTTTTTGATCCGAATAACAATAGAGCCGGGTTTCCTTGGTTTCTGCATCGATTGTGCGGTAAACACTGACGGTGTTCTGTTCGGTTTCCCGAACCAGGACGGCATTGTCCTGGTCTCTGGGATCTTGTACGTAGCGTTCCCGGCTAACCACCAAGTAAAGATAACCGCGTTCGCTTAACCAAGCGATGTTTTCAGCACAGGCAATGCCTGCATCCATGATAATCACCGGTTTCTCATCGGGTAATGGATTCTTCCCCTGCAACCCGTCCAGCATCAGCGACAACGTGGCGGGTTCGCTGGCGTTACCTGGAAATACCTGGCTGCTGAGCGGGAAGCCATTGCCATCCAGAACCAGGCCTAAGGTCACCAAGGGGCAATCACTGCGCTTTTCTTTGGAGCGACCGAACTGGGCCTTGGGGTTTTGGGCGCACTGGCCTTCAAAATAGGTGTTGGTCAAATCGTACAACACGATGCTCCGATTCAAATCGAACAAGGTTTGCTCCTGAGCACCAAGAAACGTTTCCAGCGCAGGCTGGTGTTGAAGCAATCTATCACTGATCTTATACAAGCGCGTCAAACTGATGTTGCCAAAGTCATAATCAAGCAGTTCACCCAGGCCGGTGCGCGATTGCAGCCAGTCATGGGTCTGCAATTCGCTGCCGGGTGAAACCATGCGGCCTATAATGCTGCCCAGTGCCGCCGCGGAATCGATTTTATTAAAACCCAGTGCAGCAAGCTTCTGATCGAGTTGCAATTGCATGACGGCATACATTGCCAGCGTTTCCACGCCGATGCTGCGGGCTTGGGCGGCTTCGACATGATTAATGTCGACGCTATGATAATCCTGCTCGGGTGTAGCGCTAGCTATCGGTTGTGCCAGTTTAGCGATGATCAGGGTGCTATAGCGCTCAGCTGCGGCCTCCAGAAGCTGACCTACATCATCCGCTAAAGCAAACAACTCCGCTTGGTGCGGTGCCAAACCTTGCAAAAACTGTTCAATTCTGGCCGTTAGCAACGGCCAATGCGGCGGCTCAATAGCAAAGTCTTTGCCTAGATTGAGTAGCGTGCGTTGCTTGACTTGCGTTCCCACACGAAAGGATTCAACGATCCGATAGGTATAGGAGTCTTTGCCATGATCCGCTGTTTTGGTTTTTGTTCTTCGAATATACATGCGCCCAGACTAAACGTAAATCTGGAATAAATCAAGGTTAGCCATGAAATGGATGGCACTACCGAAAGATCGTAAAAAACACGATTGATTTTAAAGGGATTTTTTTAGAAAAAAACGGGGGCGACTAAAAATCAATAACTTAGAAGTCAAAGGGCGACGAAGATGGGTTAAAGAGACGATCAGGAGTTTCACGGCAATTGGCAAGTGTATACTTTAAAGCCGCCGCTCAACATTCAATGTAAGGTCATTCATATTCATTGTTGTACGTTTGCATGCCAACGGCTGGGAGCGCAGCGAGGGGGGCTTGGTCGGCATTAATCGACGGTTACGAAACAACTGCGAACGTAGGTCCAGTGGAGCGCATCGAGATACCAAACAACCCCGATTTAAAAGACACTGCGGACTAGCCCGCCTTCTGCTCGGATGCAGGAACCATTGATTACCGCCGCTCGGGCGCTACAAATAAAGGCCACAATATCGCCTATCTCTTTAGGGTTGATAAGGCGAGCAATGAGGGAACTTGGACGATTTTCCCCCATGAATCGGCTTTCGGCTTCGCTCATTGGGAGGCTGGGGAATACTTCTTGAATAAATTTTTCGACGCTTGCAGTACGGGTAGGCCCTGGAAGTACTGCATTCACAGTCACTTGTGATCCCTTAGTCAACTCAGCCAGCGAGCGGGAAATGCCCAGTTGCATAGTCTTAGTGGCGCTGTAATGCGCCATTTCAGGTGCCGGACTCACCGCTGATTCGCTTGAAATGAACACAATCCTTCCAGAATTCCTCTTCAACATCTCGCTTAAGTAATGCCGCGCTAAACGCACACCGCTCATGATGTTAATCTCAAAAAGCTTGTGCCAGGCCTCGTCAGTTTCGTCAAAAAAGCCGATGGCTTCATAGATGCCAAGGTTATTGACGAGAATATCGACTTCTGATAATTGAAGAACCGTTTCTGCGCAGCCCGCTTCGGTTCCAATATCTGCGACCAAAGACAGTAAATCGGCATCCGGATAACTTGCAAGCACATCTGCTATGGCTTCTTCTACACTGGCCTGAGTACGACCGTTGATAACTACACGAGCCCCTTCAGCAGCTAACGAACGGGCAATTTCAAGACCTATGCCTCCGGACGAAGCTGTTATCAGAGCAACCTTGTTTGCTAATTCGAGTTTCATTCAGGCAATTCCTTTCAATTGAATTTAATAGCCTAACAAGTCCCCTCCGATTAGCGATAGCGTATACGGAGGAATGTTGGTTTCGAAATGCTACTACGCAAGCTTTTATGCCGTTTAGGGTAAATCGCACCTATATTTTGAAGGACAGCTTAATTGCCTTTTTCTGTTACCGCAAATTAAATCTTATCTGTCGGAAATGAGTAGTTTGCAACACGTCACGACTGTCCGGTTTAGGGAAGCTTAAAATCATAGCCGACAGGCGGGTATGGGTCGGCTGTTGCCGATGGCAGCGTTGGAAATTTATAAATATGAGCCCGGTATGGAGAAATGGATTTTTCAGGCTGACGAATATCAGCTGTCGGCCAATACCCGACCGTCGGGGTCGCCATCCAATTTCAATAGTTAAAGCATCCAGTGCCTCAGTCGTCTGTCCGGTATTCGGCGAGCAAATTGGCATTATCACTGCTTCACTAACGGCCACTTTGAGACATTCAGTCGATCGAAAATTTTGATTATTGAATGGCTTGTATCAGCAGAAAACCTGACACTTGACTCCCCTCGTTAGTAGATTATTCTAATAAAGCACTGTTTTATTTATATAAATTAAAAAATATCAATAAATTAAGTTAGAAGATTTCCCTAAAAGTTGAGACGATTGGAATTGTTTTGATATGAGGTTGGGATGAACCTAAATCCCAGCATTTCGTTGCAATAAAACTGTAACAGGATAGTAATTTGATCTTAATAAGGTATTAAGTAGTATGATGCGCATGAGTTTACCAGTTATTTTCTTGACGGAGTTACCATTATGAAATACGAGAAATCCTTATTGGCAACATTTTTTTTGTTGTTCAGTTTAAATAGCGTTAGCGTCTACGCCAATACGTTCGGGTTCGCAGCAGACCCTTATGGTTATATCTCACAGGGTTATCAAGGTTTTAACTGGACGGGAAGTTTAGATTTTACTAGCAATGGTCAAATGTATTATCGATCTTGGGCAAATGCTTCTGATACTGGTTTGAATCACTGGCCTTCGTACAATGGGACTTTAGGAGCGGCGTGGAGCAATGGTGGTGCAGATTTATACATGACTTTATCCACGCCTGGAACTTTCACACTGAATTCACTAGATCTTGCCGCCCCACAGTATGGGAGAGTGGCAAACGTTTCCATCTCTGGTTGGAATAATGGCAATCTTGTTGACTCTGCGCAGTACATTGCTACAAATACTTATCAAACACTTAACCTAGGGTGGAGTGGCTTAACTGAATTAAAAATTACAGATGGCCGTACTGCTAATTTGATTTTAACGAATATGAATGTGACTTCGATTCCAGCTCCAAGTGCTATATGGCTATTTGGCACAGGGTTATTAGGATTTTTAGGGTTAAAACGCCATAAGCAATAACCATCAAGAGCTATTTCTCACTGGACTTCAGACCCCTAAATTCTACGAAAGTCATGGAATGAGCGTAAAATCGATTGATTTGAATGAAATTGAACATGACCGACCGTGCGCAGATGTATTTTTGACGCTACCCTCGCGAGTAACCGCGCATCACTCGGGGCCGAGACGGTGGGCTAAACCTTATCTCGTGGAGGACTTTCACCTCCTATCCTTTGCAAGCTTGTCCTGGCGCACGCAACTCAGGGTCGGTTGAACTCAGTGGCGACTGGCCGCTTTCCGGAATCGAAATTTCATTGACCGCTTTGCGGCGATGAATCCGAAGAGAAGACGGTCGCTTGGCGACCCGAAGCCGACATTCAGCACCTGAGCCATTCAATGGCTGATTACGGTTATATTGTCGCGGTAGAGACATTAAGGTTCATCACTGAGCAATAGATAATTAATCACGTTGGGTACGGCAGAATCATATTTGGGATAGTAAGCTGGACTGAGATTGCGCATCATGATGCAATCCCAAAGCATACTTCTTTCATTGCCATCATGCTTAAAGGGCTTGCTCCATTGGGATGAATTCGCCTGTTCCCAGGTATAATCAACCCGGTAATTCATATCGTCTACTGGATGGATTGGAGAAGGGCAATATTGAATGACAAGTTCAGCTACAGAAACAGTAGCTCCTTCGCTAACATATTCGTAAAAAGGGTTTTTGGGCTCTCTTGAAATTAGTTCTTTGATTGTATGATTTAGTGCAAGATCGGGGTTCCCGATTTTGTGTAATATCAATGCCCTAACAGCATCTAAGTGCAAAGGGAAGCCGCTCTCATCAAAGCGTGAGTTGAGATAAAGCTTGCTTGTAGTAGGTAGATCTAAATAATCAAAGCCATATTTAAGAATTAGATCCGAAAAACCAAGGGTCAGAGTGGATGCGATAGAGTAGTAATGATCAATACCTGACTGCGCCGATAAATTGAAGTAATCAGCCACTTCCTTTAGCATATCACGATAGATTGGTTGCAAGGTGCAATTGGCATGTCCACAGTAACGAGGCAATCCTTTTACATATAGCCATGCATATCCAGTGCAATCTTGGGTAAAAGGATTTGGCCTAGAGCAGGGTCTGTTCCTTTCTAACCAATCTAACCAACGTTGAAATGCAGGTGTATCTCCTGTGGATATTACATAAAGTAAAACCCCAAGGTTTTGATCATCAGAAAATGGTAAATCTTTTGAGTCCGAATCGCCTTTGCCAATATTATTGGTTTGCGCGCGGCGCGGGGATCTCCAAAATTGGCCATCTCCGGTTTGAGAATTTCTCACAGCATCGCAACCACGTTTATCCCCTGAGTTACATAGCAAAGCATTGAACAATGTTGAATCACCATCCGCGCATTCTCCGCCATCTGATTTGGCTGGAAAGCGGTAACCATTTGGAGCCTCGCAGAGATATGCGTGGTCTTCCCAGTAATCACCAGCAAAAGTCACTTTGGCATAGAAAATTGACATCAAGCCAAATAACAATACCAACGTAGAAAAATTTCCATTAGGCAATAAAAGTCCCGCTGGTTTTAGGTGCGAGAGGGGCTGGTTAGTTTGATTTAATGAAAAAGATAACTTTGCTGAGAAGTAAAAAAATACTTGCCCTTCCGAATAGTTCATTTCACTTTGCCCACCGTATCATAATTATTCGCCGCAAAGCACATTACATATTTCAGAAATGCACTAAAATATTTTGCTGTTTCCGTAAATATGAACTCTACTGAAGAATCGATTATCTACTTCCCAATTTTAGTCATGAAGAGCTGGCGTTTTTTGGTAATAAAGAAAGTGGTTCAAAGCCGTTCTATCAGTAGTATTGTGTGTAAAAAATTCAATGAAACAATTCAGTCATTTGTTTAAACTCACTCAATAGAACTCCATCCTGCATCGGCAACTGGGCAGGGATAATCGCTACGTATCATGAATACATTAATATGCGCATTTAACCAAATTCCGGCATCACCGACTCCGCAAGCACCTTCTTGATTGCTAGCATTTAAAATTGTTGCTGTGCCCGTTGAAATTAATTGTCCTCCTACAATTCCACCAACAGTAGCTGTTCCATTAATGAGGTCAAGAATGCCTGCGGAGTACTGTGGTCCTGCAAAATAACCAACTACAAATGCAACTACGGACCCAATAGCGCTATTCCATGAACCAGCTGAGACCCCACCACCATTGCAAGGGATATCATATATAACAGTAATTTGACTTGCATTACCTGTTACGCTGGCGTTAGCATGATTACTACCGCTAAGGATATCAATCTTCTTGGCGCAAAACTTATAACCATCATTTGGGGCGAGAATATATTCGGCATGTTTTTTCATTGGCACAACGCATTTGCCAGGCCAACAAGATATTGATGTTGTCTGTTTATCTTGATTTATTGGAATAGTCATTACACCGGATACTGGTTTTTGAGTAACTGCCCAAATCGGTGGCATGACCAAATCGAGAATATCATCATCCGTAGCGCCTTTGGCATGTGACGCAGATAATAAGAACAATCCTCCGTACAGTCCTAGCATTTTTGTCAATTTATTAATGTTCACAATTTGCTTCCAGTATGAGCATTTAAATTAAGTAAAATCGCATAATTATCTATAAAACATGAGCTAATCTTAAAGTTTTAACTTTCACCAGTCTGCTAAAGAAGAATTAGACCAAGCAGTACGTAATCTCATAAATAATGTCGGCAGAGAATTTAAAATTAGTTTTACTAAATTACTTTGTAGGCATAGATTGCGCAATATCCTTAACTACCTGATTCCTATGGAAATTAGGCTACAATTTGTATATACTTGTCCAGGACAATGTAACGGCTTCTTTTCATTTACATCTGCATCTTCGTAATATA
Source organism: Methylobacter sp. KS41 (assembly GCA_002862125.1). Classification (GTDB taxonomy): domain Bacteria; phylum Pseudomonadota; class Gammaproteobacteria; order Methylococcales; family Methylomonadaceae; genus Methylobacter_C. The sequence continues at coordinate 670,789 of PHSP01000001.1, forward strand.
TCCAAACTTTGCTTCCAGTTGTTTTTGCTTGTAGTGCTGCCGCCAATAACTCTCTATTGTGATTCTTTATCGCTATAAAACCCTTACATGATGGGGATACTTCTGAAGATATCTGTAAGCATGTAAGGCCTGGATTTTTAGTATCAATTCCACCATTAACAAAAACGGTTATAATTTTAGTATTGTCTTGTATTTGGGATGCAGCAACAGCATTAAAACTTATTAATGCACAGCTAATACAGATGCCTATAAGGAGTTTTAAATTTGAAATATTGTTTTTCATAAGGTGCCTTCACTATTGATTTGATGTCTAACTGGTTCGTGAAAAACAACATCCTAGCCACTAATAATAAAGTAACCCAACTATATTTAGTGCCAATGCCGTGCATTTTCCGCTAAATACGACGGATTGGATACGAAAATGCTTTTCACCAACCTGCTCAATGTAAATGGATTTTAGGCAAAACTACTATGTGTTTGGTTGGATATTTTTGAAATTATATATACACCAAGATTACGTTTCTTCAAAATAAATATTGATTACCTATATTTGCATCCTATGATCAGTTGCTTACCAACCTTTACCGGTCACTCTGTGATGAGTTGTTTTTCCCTTTGTTGACTGGCTGCTTCTGGCCTATTTGGTGAGGTCGCCAGTGGCTGCTTTGTGGCCCTCCAGTTCGCAGAATCTGGATTTGGCTGACTGGCCGGTTTGGAGAAACGCGACCGTCAAGAATGGGTCGACATCGGCTGATCAACTGAAAGTTAAATTTGGCTATGGCAAGATTTCACGATGTCGGATTAAATCGCAACTAATAATATAAAAATAAAACGAACTATCGTTGATCTTCATCAAACTGAAAACTCTTTTGATCAGGGAGTACTGGGTTGTGGAAGGCCGCTTGCTGTGAAGGAATCGTTCTGCCTGACCAATGAATGGAATACCCCGTCTCGCCATCGGTCTTGATTTGAATATCACCGGCAACGAAACCTTGGAAACTGGTACTACCGGTTGAAGACGTTCCTGGGGAACCAAAATCGGTTTGATAGAGCGCTTTCAGGGCCGGTGCACGTTCTGCAAGAGAAAAGCAATCAGCTCTTGTGTCTCCCCCTTGCTTTTCCGAACAAGCATCTTTACGAAATAACCCTCCGCTGGTTTTACAGGTGAGCACTTTCTCAACCACATCAACGCGGGGATGCAGAAAGCTTCCCTGATCTGGGCCTACGCTAATAACACCCACCTCAGGTTTAACAAGTTGGTAATAAGCCCAGGACGTGCTGCTTTCACTCCCATGATGGGCAATATGTAAAACATCGACCCCTTGATTCTTTTTCATGAAGCCAAGATCAAGGAGTTTTTGAGCTACTTTGGTTTGGATGTCTCGTTGATTGGTGTCATGTTGAGAACAGCGTTCAGGCCCGGAGCCAAGATCACCATCCAAAATGTATTGGAATTTCCCGTACTCAATAAATAACGCTATCGACCGGTCATTTTCGTTCATTCTCTTTTTATTCGGTTTTTCTTCTGAATTAAAGGGAGGAATTTCCTCGCCCAGCACAAAGCCATTTGCGGCCATAACAATCACTTGGGCTCCATTCCCGAGATCAATGCGAAACCCCAAAGGAATAGGTTTGAAAGCTCCAGCGGAAGTTTCCTTTGCTGGATCGAACAGGTATTTTTCTAACGTGATACTGCGCTTGGTTGTTCCGGGCTCATAATTTGCCCTGAGTATATCAAAGCCTCCTATTTCCTTAGCAACAACGTCCCGATATCCCATATAGTGATCCTTGTCGCCATGACTGACAATTGCGTAGTCAATTCCTTCTTTGGGGGATAATTTCAGTTGCTCCCTTAAATAAGGGACGATATTTATTCTGCCGGAGACTCGTCCAAAGTCATATAGAATTTTGGTACCATTGGGCCCAATGATTAATGTGGATCCTCCTTGTCCGACATTAATATAGTGAATTTCAAGATCACTTTGTTGGGCAAAAGCAGTGCCGGACAGAATGATCCATATCAAGCAAAAAAATAGGGATTTATAATAGGCCATGAATTTTTTATTGTATCAATAGATGAAAACCCTATGATTTGCTATTTAACTCCAAGAGTATCTCATGAATGACTTTTCGCTTTTCTTGGTCATCAATGCTTTCACCAAGTGCAGAAAGTTTTTCATTTAAGTATCTTTGAATCTCCTTACGGTTACCACTTTCTTTCTTGATCGAATCCAAATTCATGAAGGATGAAAGAGTCTCTATGGTTTTTTCCAGAGCACCGTAAACAACTTTGACTCCAATTCCGGTTAAAAATCCGATGGCATTAGCATCCAGATTCATTCCTGTGTTGGTAAACACCGAGGAATCATATATGAATTGCACGACTCCACCCAAAATAGCACCTAGGGTTATGCGTGTTCCCCAGCCTTGAAGCTTGTCTTCATTAAAGAGGTTGGTTTCGGCAAGATCGGAGTATATTTTAAGAAGATACACGCATGAACCCAGCGCTCCCCAAAGAAAGGGATTGAGATAATCCAGCACATAGCGTTGAAATGCGATCATGTAGAACCAAAAGCCTTCTTCCGGCTCTACCATATCTTGAAACCAGCCATCAAGAAAGACATTCAACAGAATCAGCGGAAAAACCATTTGCCAGGTAATGCGGCGTATCGGTTCAGTCACTTGGTCAACTTTGAGGGAGTCGCAAAGTGATTTCCCTGTTATAGCTTCAGGGGTGAGCAAGTTTAATTCAGCATACAACACGACGACTTGGCACATATAATCATGTGGGAGTTTTTTATCCGTTTCCCATTTATTGAGGAGGATGGTGAGTTGACAAAGAAGGGTCGCCTTATTATTTATTGAGATTCCTTCAGGCCGGCTTGATATTTCTTTGTCAATCCCATGAGCAGCGGCATAGCGTACCAATTCCCTGACCTCTGAAAATGACACTATTTCAGTTTCGTCATTTTCCTTTCCCTCCTCATCAGCTTGTATTGCTTTGTATGCTTTTAAAACGATATAACCGAAGATAAACACATAAAAGCTGAGAAAATATGCTTTTAAAACAGGGATAAATTCTGTTTGCTCGGTAGAGTGGATAAACAGGGTGGTGGTATAAAAAGCGATACCCATTATAAAAGTGAGTATATAAATCAGCAGAAGCTTCTCTTTTAATGCACGGAGTAAATTCATGATTTATCCCTGTCAATAAGTTATGCATGAGTGGGTGCGTGACCTTTATACCGGGTAATTCTTAATCGGCTGTTCCCCTTTGCTCATACTGGGATTCACATGCTTTCTAATCGCCGCATCAGTTAATGCATATCCCCAGTTTATGAGATGGCCTTGATCTTGTTCGGAGAAAGCTGTTAATCGTGTAGGGATTCCTGAAAGACTCCGTGTGGTTTCAGTATCTGTGGCTATGGGATCAGAAATTTTATAATCAGCAATTTGTGTAGTAGTACCCCAATAAGTACCGCTATAGACATTCTTTTTGAAATTATCAATTAATTGACGTTTACGAAGTGCTCGTTGTTGTTCAATCATAACGTCTGACATGCGTATGTACTGAGACCCCCAGTTCCTGTTGAATCCAGTCTTACTTAAAATGGCATTGAACCAGCCAGGTTTTAATCCATAACCAATTTTTAACGGAGCTCCGGCATCACACACCAATACCGGATCGAAATGATCACTACTTTTAGGTTCTTCTTTCCAAATGGCTTCAAGTCCCATATTGTCATAAAGACCTCCATCAGCCAGGGTCAGTTGTTTGCGCAAGATACCCTCCTTATAATCGAAAAGGCGAGCATGCTCGGTTTTTTTCCATGCCCATTGACTGGAGTCGAGAATAAGCGGAGAAAAAAACGGCGGGAATGCACTTGAGGCACCTACTGCGTGAGCAAGCAACATGTTTTGAGTTGGAGCTTCGCCAATTTTATAGTCATATATCGTTTCTTTGGTCATTCGGACACTGGAGCCGGTATCGTAATTGGTAGCATAAAAAATAAACTCGGGAATGCCCTTACCGGAGGGTAGGTTTTTGAGCAGAGCACCTTTAAATAGCCTTTCATCATAAGCTTTTGCAACTTTATCCCCAATGTTGTCAAAGGGCGAGAGTAAACCGGATATGACAGCCTTAATATCTAAATCTTTACTGCAAAACTCTTGCAAAGGATCAGCGATGAGTTCTTTATAATTCGTTGCCACATTATTGCTGTCAAATTTGAGATCATTCCAATGGATCGCAAGGTAGCCAAGCGCGATTGAGCCACCAGACACTGCGGTGATTCGGCGAAGTGTTTTCAGTAGACCAAGTTCATTGAGCCGCCACAAGCTTCCGACGGCAAACAGAGTCGCCCGGTATCCTCCGCCTGAAAGTGCTAATCCGCTTTTGTTGTTATTTTTCTTTTTAGCTTCTATTTCCATCTTCAGTTACCTTTAGCAATATGAAATTGAAATCATCTTTGTAAAACATACATATATAGATGTCAAGTTGATTAGTAAAAATTCTGAGTTGATCAATTATGATTAATAAAACCGCTTTCCCTTACTCATCAGAATCCGACTAGCAGTCCGTCCGATAATTAGCCGCCCTTGAAATTGAAAAGCTAGATTTTATAATACTCCTGTACTCTGCCTTATATTAAAACAAGCTCACTATGTAATAGCGAATGCTTACTAAACCCAGTAATGTTGCCACTTAATTTGAATCCATTCTTACACATCATAATATTCCATTTATCCAGCCAGCGGACTTAATTTCAATACACTTATGCAGAGTTAAATTGATGGTTGACACTGAATGACAGCTTTGTGCGAATTTTCAGACTCTTGGACACACCGAACGAGTGTCGCCTGTGGGGCGCTATGTTAAGCTTAACATAGCGACCCCTTGCTGTCATTCAATCCAGATGTCCGAATGGCAGCATGCTCACGGCAAGCGGCCATTCGATTCTAGTGTGCTAAGTGGATTATAGGTATTTATACGTATTCCGTCATCAATGCATCAAGATCAATGACAGCTATCGGGAAGGGCTTGCGTCAGCAGCCAACCCCTTGCCGCCGGTGACATCATCCAATCGAGCGACAGCAATTAAGCTTTAATCGACCATCGATTACGCGTGTTTTGTGGTAAATAGACGGAAAACAGTATAATTGCTTTTTATGCCATTTACTAAGACTTAAGCACGTATTTAGGAGCATTATTGAACATTCAGTTTTATGTTTTATCCAGAAGCGATTTGGTACCTGATACCGGAAAATCTACGGCTTATCTCAAAATAGATCATTGGAATGACTTTGCGTTTGTTACCATGTTTCACATGTCAATCCATGATGAATCTGGTCAACTACATGATATTGGTCGAATAAAGATTGGCTTTAAAGGACAAACGACAGAAACTGACACCTATACCAAATTACCTGACAGATTTGAAAGAGTAGGTGACAAGTTCTTTTCTCTTGGACAAGATGTCGATTTCTATCGCAATATGTCGTCATTGCCTAATCATTTTGGCAAAGAAATTTTATTAGCGCTACGCGATATTGTTGTACAACCCGACATCATTGAAGACATAAAAGAGGAAGAAGTTTTTGGTGCGTCTTTATTGCGCGACATTAGTCTTTCTGCTGTAAAAGGGCAGTATGCTCGAGTCCTCGAAGGTAAAGCTGAGCTCACCAACTTTAAATTTATATTCGTCAGGTCTGAAACAGAACATTTGGGGAGCATAGACCTTAGTTTCGATGTGGTAGTGGGATCCACGCCCAGCACCAACATTCATGCAGTTATTGGCCGAAATGGGGTAGGCAAAACAACTTTGCTAAATGGCATGATTGAAGCCATTACAAATCGACAAGGCGCGATTGCTAAATTCATCGATACAGTAAGGCGGCATCAAAACGAAATTTCTGATGACTATTTCAGTAGCCTTGTGTCGGTTTCCTTCAGTGCTTTCGACCCATTTAACCCACCGGATGAACAACTTGATCCTGCCAAAGGAACTTGCTATTTCTATATTGGTTTGAAAGACCGGAAGAATGGGAAGCTCCACCGAACTATTAGCGATCTTCAGGATGATTGTGTAAATGCCTTATTAAGTTGTTTTTATCAGCCGGAAAAGGCCAAGCGTTGGTTAAATGCGATTGATAAATTGGGGTCAGATGAAAACTTTGCCTCAATGAGGTTAGAGCGGCTAAAAGATGTTTACTGGAAGCTTCGAGAGAGAACCGATCAAAATGAACAATCTGATTCAAACTTGTTTCGAAAAAAGTATCAAGAAAAGGTTGTCCCATTTTTATCTTGCATGAGTTCGGGTCACGCCATCGTTTTGCTCACTATAACTCGCTTAGTTGCCACCGTAGAAGAAAAGACCTTGGTATTACTGGATGAACCAGAAAGCCATTTGCACCCGCCACTTTTATCTGCGTTTGTACGTGCGCTTGCAGATTTGCTCCATGATCGCAATGGGGTAGCCATCATTGCAACACATTCGCCTGTGGTATTGCAGGAAATTCCGCGTTCTTGTGTATGGAAGATTTACCGTGTTGGTACCAACGTCACTTCTAGCCGTCCTAGCATTGAAACCTTTGCCGAAAATGTTGGAGTATTAACTAGTGAAGTTTTTAGTCTTGAAGTTGAACGCTCTGGATTTCACGACCTGCTTGCTAAATCTGTTGAGACAGGTAAGTCTTATAACGAAATAGTTAAAGATTACGAAAATCAGCTTGGATTTGAAGGTAGAGCTATTCTCGCAGCACTCATCGCTAACCGTGATAGGAGGTATTTGTCATGATGCGACTGAGTAAGCCTAAATATAGCTTTAAAAAAACTATTGAAGCATGTAAAGCTGGTATTACTGGGAATCCCTCGCTACGAGATAAACTTTTAGCTAGTGCGTCTGATCTTGAAGCATTAGAGGTTCAATACTTAGACTTAGCTGACATTGGAAGACTATATATGATTCCACCTATCAATACTGATGGAAATAAGGATCCTCGTGTTATCTGCATCTTGAATAAATCTCATCTAGTACAGATTTATGATCAATACTTTGTGCCAAAGTCAAAGCCAGCTGGAAAAATTTATAATGCTTTGTTAAATGCTGCAAAAGAAAAGTGTCCGTTTTGTGGTGGGATAGGTACTCCACGTAATTTAGACCACTTTTTGCCAAAAGCACATTTTCCTCAATTTGCTGTTCTACCTCTCAATCTGGTTCCAGTATGTCGTGATTGCAATATGGACGGTAAGGGACATGCGTTTGCGACGAATGCAGAAGATCAAATCATCCACCCTTATGCAGATGATGGCAGATTCTTCTTAGAGCAATGGATATTTGCGACTTACCATGAGGGCAATGGTGCAAAACCAGGTGAATTTGAATACTATACTTTACCACCTGATAACTGGTCTGCTGTTGATAAAGCAAGAGTTAAGAATCACTTTAAAGACTTTAATTTGGCTAAGCGTTATGGGACTAAAGCAGGGCAACGATTGGGTACAGAATTGCTTCAAATTAAGAATATGAAGCAGATAGGTTTCGATAGAGAGATTATCAAGAGTATTCTTCTGCAACCTGGGGTAGATGCTGCGCCATTCGCCAATCATTGGCAAATGGGTATGTACCAAGCTTTGATGCATACAATACATTGATAACCAGCGAGTGAAGCCCGCTCAGCTATGGCTGTTTATTCTTTAGTCACACGTCAAGATTAACATAGTACTTTACTCCTTCTCGAACGGCTCTTATTCAAGGTTAACCGCCATTGACTGGAAAACAGTGGCTGTCTCCTCCTGGCCGGCAGCTGATATTCGTCAGCCTGAAAAATCCCTTTCTCCATACCTGTCATTCAGATTTATAAATTTCCAACGCTGCCATCGGCAACAGCCGACCCCTATGTATAGTGCCCAACTATGAATAGAAGCGATTTATTTCGATGCGCACCCCACGAGTTACCAGATATTACTAATAGAGCGCTATACATAGTTTAATGCTTGAAGGAACTGCGTCAAATCATCACCAGTTGGATGATAACCATAAACTTTGAAATGCATGGCGACATTCAAGCAAATGAAAGATGAAATCATCAACGAAGGGTGCCAATTGGCACTCAAACAACTATTTGTATATACGGTGGTTGGCAGAGTTCATAGAATTTTTTGAAGTGAATGAATTTTTACCTCAGAACCACGGCAAAACTATGTAAAGCTTTTTGGCTGAGAGTTAATGGAAATGTCTGTAAAATCAGGCTTTGCCACCGATAAAAATTCACGGCTATACATAGTTGGGCACTATACATAGTGAAGAGGGTTTTTAGTCTGGCGGTCGCGGTGTACTGAGCAGGATGACTGCGGAGAACTCTCTCCGCGACCGGTAGACTAAAAATCCTGTTGTACTAAACCGCCGCACTGGCCGTTCCGCTATGGGGATTGAATTAGAGCGGCCTTGTCGAAGCGAACTGCTGACAGAGGGAAAAGGTATACCGCCAAAGCTTGCGCGCTAATTTCTGACAGGGTGCCCGGACGTTGAAGTGTCGCAATAAGTGATTTAAAGGGTAAACTAGCTGCGACATGAGGGTATTAACGCCGACTTTGCCTGCTCTGGCCAAAGGCAGCCTATCGTTCCGCTTGGCTATTCCGGAAATGTTCAGCAGGGTATTTAGGTGGGCGTTCATGAGCACGCTCCCGGAGGTCCGCGCGGCTGGGTGCCCGGCAGGAAGGTTTCGATGCAAATCATGTGACCCTGACCACACTTCGGACAATCACGTAGCGATTTTCCGGTGAGCCGTTCGTAGCGGTCCCGATAGTCCAACGCGGCATCGGGGAGTTTCACGGCGAGAGCGGGAGGAGCGGCGAGCAACTGTCGGCAGCGAGCCAGCTTATCCGCACGACAGCGATTGGCAAGAAAGCCGTAATGCCGGATCCGCTGAAATCCGCTGGGCAGGACATGCAATAAGAAACGGCGAATGAACTCATCGGCATCCAGGCACATCACCTTCTGGCGCGAGTCGTGACGGTAATCCTTCCAGTGAAAGCGGACCTTGCCATCGACGCAATCGATCAGACGCTGATTGGCAATAGCCACCCGATGAGTATAGCGGCCCAGATACTCAAGGACCTGCTGAGGGCCGCCAAACGGAGGTTTGGCATAAACCACCCACTCGACCTTTCGTACCGGATCCAGATACCGGGCAAAGGCATCAGGACTTTGCAGCGCCTCAAGGGCGTTGAAAAAGTGCAGCAGCCCGGCGTCAAAGGCGGTCTGCAACTGCTCCAGAAACAGACGGCGAAACAATCGCGACAGGACTCGTACTGGCAAAAAGAAACCCGGTCGACAAGAGACCCAACGCTCGCCGTCGGCACTGTTGCCACCGCCCGGTATGACACAATGCAAATGCGGGTGGTGCTGCAAATTTTGACCCCAGGTATGGAGTATGGCGATGAAGCCAATCTCGGCGCCCAGGTGCTTGGGAGTAGCTGCGATCGTGCGCAAGGTCTCCGCGGTGGCGTGAAACAAGATCAGACAACCTGATCTCTAAAAACAGAACGATCCAAATTCAGCGGCTAAAATCACCAAAAAGCAACAGGTTACAATCGGAACGCCCTCAAAGCCGTCATTGTCAGACGCACTGTAACAGATTTTAAAATGAGCCCTAATTTGCTAGTATTAGGTTATCAGTCAGAACCGGAGCTTTAAAATGCCTCAGTTACAATTGCCGATGTTTCCGGTAGGTGTTACCTCTGTCACATCCGATCTATCTTTCCAAAAACAAGCCGGGACTATCACCTATTTCTATGGGAGCTTACCGATCTTCAGTCACCCGGAAGACGATATCCAGTCGTTTAGAATGATCACGGCGCAATTCTGTGTAAATGGGCATACTAAGCAAGCCGACATTGTGCGTGCGTTTGGGTTACCTAAAATCAGTGTAAAACGCGCGGTCAAGCGCTATCGTACAGAAGGCCCCAAAGGCTTTTATCAGAAAAAAAAGGGTCGAGGCCCGTCCGTATTAACGCCTTCAGTGCTTGCACAAGTGCAACAGTGTTTGGATGAAGACACAGACGTTGCCGATATTGCCTTACAACTGGACATCAAAGCCGACACCTTGTCCAAGGCCATACGGGCAGGACGACTGCATCAGCCGAAAAAAAAAGCCCCCACTGCCTAGAAAGCAGTAAAAGCGAGCGCAGTTCCGCAGACCGAGCGGCGTTGATGGGAGTTGCCGCCCAGGACACCTTAGGTCGGGTAGCCGCCAGTATTGGTGATCTGGATGCCGTCACGCCAGCATTCCAGCCGGCTTTAGATGTGCCCTATGGCGGCGTGCTGCTGGCCCTGCCAGCCTTATTAGTCATGGGCTTGTTAAAATATACCGAACGGTTTTTTAGCTTGCCTAAAGGCTACTATGGCTTGGATAGCTTATTTTTACTGCTGGCGTTTATGGCCTTAACCCGCCTGCAACACATCGAATCCTTACGTTATTGTGCACCCGGGGAATGGGGCAAGTTATTAGGCCTGGATCGTATTCCGGAAGTCCGCACCTTACGTCACAAAGTCCAGTTACTCAGCCGCGACGATCAGGCTAAAGCCTGGAGTGCCGAGCTGTGCCGTTATTGGATGGCATTAGCCCCTGAAGAACAGGCGAATGTCCTATACATTGATGGTCATGTGCGCGTTTATCAGGGCAACCAAACCCAGCTACCGCGCCATCATGTGGCCCGGCAAAAACTCTGCCTGCGGGCCACTACCGACTACTGGGTGAATGCCATGGATGGGCAGCCGTTTATGGTGGTGAATCAGGTGGTCGATCCTGGGTTAATCAAAACCATTGAAAACACACTGCTGCCTGAACTGAAAGCGCGGCTTCCGCCTCAAGTCCAGCCGCAAACCCAGACGATGAACACGCCCAGCCCGCATCGGCTCACACTGGTTTTTGACCGGGAAGGTTACAGTCCGGACTTTTTGGCTCGAATGAAAGCCCAGCAAATCGCCGTTCTCACCTATCGTAAATACCGCAGCGACGCGTGGCCGGAAACCGAATTTCACGCACACACGCTCAGCTTGCCGATGGGCGGCGAAACGCGCGTCAAACTCGCCGAGCGGGGTGTTTGTTTAAGTAACGGACTGTGGGTGCGTGAAATCCGCAAACTGACCGAACGCGGTCATCAGACCGCCCTGTTAGCCACCGATTATCAGTCGGATTTAACCCGCGTGGCGGCCAGCATGTTTGCTCGATGGTCTCAAGAAAATTATTTCAAGTACATGCGTGAACATTATGGTTTAGATAAGCTGGCAGATTATCGTACAGAAGACATCACTGAGCCTATGCAAGTGGTTAATCCCGCTTATCGCGAACTGGATGGCAAAGTCAGATCACACGTGGGTAAACTCAATCGCCTGCAGGCCCAATTTGGCGCCCTGCACTTTGAAGGCAACCTGGATGATAAAAACTATACCGCTTTTGAGCAAAAGAAAGCCGATCTAAAACAAGCGATCGAACAGGTAGACGCGATCGTTAAAACCCTTAAACTGGCGCGAAAAGAAACCTCGCGGCATATTGATGTCAGTGATTTACCGGATGATCAAAAGTTTAAACAACTCAGCACCCAAAGCAAACACCTGATAGACACTTTGAAAATGACGGCTTATCGAGCGGAAACCGCAATGGCCAACAGTCTGCGCGAAACCATGACGCGGCCTGATGAGGCACGCACATTACTCTGCGCACTTTATAAAACGGAAGCGGATTTGCTCCCTGATCCGGATAACCAAACACTGACCATTCGTGTTCATCACATGGCCAACGTCGTGTCTGATAAGCTGATTGAAAAACTTTGCGTCGAACTCACTGCAACAGAGACTCGGTTTCCACGAACCAATTTACGCATGATTTTTAAACTGGGATCAAATTAAAATACCCGAGATCAGGTTGTCTGAAGATATTGTAAACCACGGCTTTATTCTGGTACGCGATCGCGGCAATCGCCTCGGGTAGCGTAAAGACTACATGGAAGTACTCTACGGGAATAAGATCAGCCTGGCGATCTTCCAACCATTGCGCACGGACCAGTGATTGGCATTTAGGGCAGTGCCGATTGCGGCAACTGTTGTAAGCAATGCGCTGATAACCGCAGTTGTCGCACTGTTCAACATGGCCGCCGAGAGCGGCGGTACGGCACCGTTCGATCGCACTCATGACGCAACGCTGCCCACGGCTGAGGGACTCAGCGTGTTGCTGGCGGGGCAGAACCGGTCTGATGAAAGATGTCCGCTACCTCGAGCCCGGAGGCACGCATAACGCACCTCAGAAATGGGCGGGTGGCGCCGGAGGTGCCGCTAAACAGTCAACCTGAGGTAAGCACTCAAAGGGACTGGTGGTAGCGCACACGGTAGTAGTGGCGACCTTCAGGTAACGCGAAGTGGTAGCCAGACTGCGATGACCCAACAGGAGTTGTATGGTGCGTATATCGGTGCCGGATTCCAGCAAGTGCGTGGCGAACGCGTGACGTAACGAGTGCGGGGTAATGGGCTTGGCAATCCCTGAGGCACGATGGGCTTTCTGACAAGCCAATTCGACGGCACTCCGGGTGATGGGTTGGCCGCTCAGGTCGCCTGGAAATAACCACAGCGTTGGTCGTAAAGTTTTCCAGTAGGCCCGCAACACCTCAAGCAAGCGCGGCGAGAGCATGACGTAGCGATCCTTGCGGCCTTTACCTTGATCTACGCGCAGCGTCATGCTCTGGCTGTCGATGTCGGTCACCTTGAGATGGATGGCTTCGGAGACCCGCAAACCAGCTGCATAAGCGGTCATAAGAATCGTTCGATGCTTGAGGCTATCGACCGAGTCGAGGAAGTGCATGACTTCCTCACGGCTGAGAATCACCGGCAGCTTAAATGGCCGCTTGGGCATCGGAATCTCGTCGACGGCCCAGTCGCGTTTGAGTGTGACTTTGTACAGAAAGCGCAGTGCGCCGGTGGCGACACTGATACTACTCGGCGAAAGCCTCCGGGTATTCGTCAAATAGAGCTGATAGGCGCGAACCGCTTCCGGACCAAGTTCTTCTGGCGAGCGGTGAAAATGTTCTGCATAGGCGATGACCTGTTGCAGGTAGGCCGATTGGGGATTATCGGCAAGGTTGCGGATACCCATGTCTTCGATCATCCGCTGACGTAAATGAGTCATGGCAAATCTCCTGATCGGGAGGGTGAATGAAATGCTGCAAGCAGCATCACGATCATTCTCCGATTGGAGTATTTTGTAAATCTCTCAGTAAGAACGAGAAGCCCGCAACTACCGCGTTAGCGGTTTAGTGTACGCCCGTGAGTGCGTACTATTTGCAGGGTGAAAGTCCCTGTCGGAGTGAGCCACAGCTCCGTAGCTGAAGGTAACTGCGTCGCCGCGAGGCGGGGTGGGGAGTAACCGGAGGCGAACTGTCGGTCCGTAGGATGACGAACCTGTTTCGGCGGAGTATAGCGGCGAGCCTGCACTAAAGTGGCGAAGCCTGGAAATAACGCAGCACGCTGGGATGGCGGCTAAAGCGATGCTGTGGCGTACCACGTGGTTGAGGACGGAACGATAGGAAGGTAGTACGAGGTAAGCGGGGAGACCTGTCGGTGAGGTGAACACGGACAGGAGTCAGAGTCCCAATAGTACCGCACACGGCAGAGCAGCCGTGGAAATATGCGTCAGAGCAAAAGGCGCACTAGGGAAGTGGGGCAGGAAAGTTGATAGCCAAAGAACAGAGAGGAGCAGATATGATTATTGAAGCATCACCAGTGTCGAAAACGACTATACAGGATGCAAGCGTGCTGGAAAGCTGCGTGCAGCGGAAATTCGCGCCAGCGCCAATCTGGACAGAAGCTATGTTGGCAGCCCTACAAATAGGGGTTAAAGGAGGCAAATGGCACAGTTTGATCGGCAAACAAAAGCACCGGCCGGGCCAAGGACGATGCCTGCACGATCATAAACAATGGCCGAATGCCTTCTTCGCTGGTCTTGGGCTATTCACGATGTCAAAAGCCCATAAATTGGCGCGCCAATCCCGATGAGGAAACAACTGACTGGAGAGCCCGTCGCGGGAAAACTGCACACCGGGTTCGGAGGGAGGGGACGGCGAAAGCCGTTCTCTACCCCTATACAATGGCCGCTATGGATAGCTATCCATAGCGACCCCTTTGAGACATTCAATCAAGATTCCCGTATGGCTGCATATGAATAGTAAACTGACAGTCGATTCTTGCAAACTAATTGGCGCTACTGGCAATTTACCGACACTGATCAAATCTCCTCACCGGCGATTCTCGGGATCTATAACCATATCTTGTTCAATAGGGTTTCCATTCATCAAGGTCTGACCGCTCATGGGGATCGTTGTAACAATCCTTGGAAGATTTTACCCAGCACTCAAATCACGAGGCAGGTACAGATATTCGGAAAGGTCGCGGATCAGCGACTCGGCCATTTTCTCGGCGCAGGGTTTCCACGCCCTGGCGAAGCGAGCATCCATGCCCGTGCGGCGGATCGTCTCCAGCCAGTCCTGCACAATCCGTTCAGGATAACCTGCCGCTCTGGCGGCTTGGTGCAACAGTGTGTATTCCCGCAGAAGCTGGGTGCTAAAGGTCAACGGGTCATCGGAACCTAGCGCGATCATTACTGGTGGCGGATCGCTAGGTTCGGGAACAGGTGGGAATAATCTCAGGATCGGGTGATTACGAAGATCCAGCAAGTCCCCTATGAGCAGATTGCTCGATGGATTGACCTCGACGACAATGCCACTTTGGGCAATCCCTCGACGGAGTCCATGCTGCACGGCTGTGAGCGCCGCCACCTCATTCATGCAGACCGGCACATCGATGAGTGTCTGACCGCGCCGGAAAACCTGCTCGTCGTCGAAATAAGTCTCCAGAATCTTGCCGACCCGCCGTTGGGCGTGGACTCGCCTTTCATGGCCGCTCCAAGACTTGATGCTCCTCGCGCCATTCAGAAAAGTATCGAATCCGCCATCAACCAGGGGTTTCTTGACAAAGGGCGGCACTAGAAACCGGTGCAACATATGATGGGCCTCGGCGAGCTCTTCCACTTGGTAGCCATGCTTGCCATAGACCAGATCGGACAATTCGCGCACCTGATTTAGCAACACGTCCACCCTGCCGGTGGGGGCTGCTGCGGCATACTCGGGTTTAATCCGGTATTTGCTGTAGAGGCGCCATTCCCAAACCAGATCCCACAAGCGGTCCTCGGCCGACATCAGTATCGAGCCGACCGATTCCGCCCAAGTTTGCGGATCCACGCCGAGGGCAACCGCGTGACCTAGCCGTCCGGGAGTATTGCCAAGGATATAGTGAACTTGTTCGTAGATGCGCCGCATACCTTCCAGCAAGTGCCGGAAGTCTTCGCCCACATGCGCAGTAACCCTTAACGGCGGTCCCGCGCCTTCCAGTATTGATACTTTCGCCGCTTCGTCGAGAATATGGCGGAACAAAGGAGCAAGAACCCAAGTTGGGACACCCAACTCGTCACTGGCGACATCGAGCCCGCGGATGAGCCACAGAGAGGACGGCACAGACTGGATAAGCTCGGCGAGTGCGCGAGCCTTGCAGCATTGTCCGGCGAAATACCCGACGTAGCGGCCATGCTCGACATCCGTTCCGCTCTTGTAAGGCTCGGTGTGCGTGCCGGCCCAAAATGCGGCCGGCACGCCTTCGGGCCATGCCTTGTCGTAATCCCGTGATTTGATGAAATGGAAAATGACACCCATCTCAGGCTCAAATATCGAGCCGCTATTCTGCCTCAAAACATGTTGCCACGATTGGACGTAACTTAATGCGCATTCGCCGATCTCGATGGCGGTATTCCCCATGCTGGTGCGAAGCTCCAGCGCCTTGATGCGGTGCCTTTCGCCGGCTACTTGGTAAGAGATTTCGGGAAGGATAGGATTAAGGGGTGCTCGTAGCTTGCCTACGCGGTCGTAAAAACGGATAAACCATTGCAAGCCACCTGTGAGAGGGCGTTCGACGACGGCACGATAATACTGGCAGCGGACTCGTACGGTTTGCCAGAAAATGCGAGCAAAGTGTTCATCGTATTGATCGCCGGGGCCCTCGTCTCCTTTATCAAGGTAGGCGAGCGAGTGGTGGAGCAGCCATCTTTCCCCCACATTTTCGCCACGCAAGTCCAGCCGAACGGCAATGGGATCACAGCGCTGGAAGGCATCCTGCACACTTTTAATGGGATAATCTCTTAGTTTCAAAGCCGTAGGATGGATGTCCGAGTAGAGATCGCGGAGTGGCTCGATTTCAGGCAAGCGCTTATCATCACCTGAAGCGAGCGCGTCGAGCACGGCAACGAGCATCTCGCGCCGCCGGGGTGTCCATGCCGGATGAAGGTTTTGTTTCCAGGTTGGCGTGAAATCTTCTTCGTTATCGTCTGGCGGCGCTTGAGCCGAATCCAAAAATTCATTACACAGAAAGTCGCGGAAGTCGTATCCGCCACGGATCAGATGTTCGGCGAGTGCGCAACGCGCCACAGCGGCAGCAAGTAGCCAGCGCACCAAAAACTTGCCGTTGGACAGCGGGGCGCCGGGGCTTTCAAGCTCATTTTCCTCGACATCGGGGCTGGCAATCGCGGCGAGCGCCGAGACCCACAGGAGAGGAAAGTCCATGCCTGCGCCGATATGCTGGTGTATCTCGGCCACCCCCGAGTCGAGGAGGTGGCGGACGAGCAATGGCGGGTCAATATCGACACTCATTGGCGGAGGTTCGACGCCGAGTGCGGACAATAGCAAGTCTTCTGGCATGGTAATTGTCAGCCATCGATAATGAGTTGTTGCGTCGAGCGAGGAAAGTTCCGTGCTCTCCTCGATCTCGGTCACCCCGCCGCGTGCAACAAGGTGACTGCCGGCTAATGAGCGTAAGTACCGGTGCATGGGCACAGGCATGGGCATATGATCGCTTTGGAGTCCGAACCACCCACGGTCGCGGGAGGATACCAAACGGTCAAGCGACCAGCCCGTATGAGGGGCAAACTGATTCTCGCAAGCGCGCCAGAGATTCCGGGTCCGGTTATCCTCGCCAAGCTGAGGATCAAGTTCCAGCAAGGCGCTGCGAAAGGATTCCTCGCTGGACAAGGGAAAAGCCGCGATCTCGGCGCGCAAATAAGGCTCGGGTATGCGTTTTGGGGGCAGTGTGCTTGCGTTCAATAGATCGTTAGTTGTCATAAGGCTTGCCGCTAGATCTCTCGTATTCTTCCCAAACTTGATGCAGATTGCCAAAGTCTCCAATCGACTTTATGTATTCCTTATATTTTCCGGGAGCTGATGGTGCGGCTTCTTTACTGTCCGGTTGGGCTGCTGAAGCCTTGAAAATATTCTTTAGCTCCTCATCAATGTCGGCAAGAATAAACGGCCAGTTATCTTTCCAAGCCGTTAACATTGGATCATTTACCCCTTTCTTATCTATGAGTATCCTTTTGATTTCTTTGAAGCGATCAGTCTCATTTTTAAACGGTACATATAGATGGCTAAACAGTAATGGCAATTTCTCTTCGAGCCAGTCTCTGACTGCGGCTCTTGGCTCAAGCTCAAGCTCCAGTCTAGACTCAAAATAGAGAACTTTATCCTTCATCCGGTTTTTTATACTGGAATAAAGTTCCGAGGCAGCCAGTATTACTAATTCTTCAAAATACTCGATACTCGCCTTACTCGCCTTTAATTTCAGTACCTCCAGAGGCTTATCCCAGGAGTGGATTTTATTAATAGCGGATTGCCAAGTGTCTGAGTCAGTTTCGATAATTAGTGCCGCATACGTTTCCAGTACGCACGCCGCCCAACCAGCGGCCAGCAATCGAGGCAGGTTATCTGTCTCGTCTTCATTTGTTAAATTATCCTTTACGGAGGTTCTGAAGTTCCTCCACCGCTGCCGGAAAACATCATGCGCCACAAAAGTACTCCATTCAGGCACGGGCCATCCCAGGGTGATTGTCTCCTTTTTCATTTGCCGGCTCGATGGGCTTACAACCTCATGGCAGATTTCGACAATAGCTGAGCGTGTTAATGGAGGCCGGTTTACCACGGCACTGCCACTCTTAGGCCCCGCTAATAAAAGGATGTCGTGTAAGATGACTAACCATGAGGAAACGCGGGGCGGCAACTCGGCCACCTTTCTATCATTAGTCGCAATAACGAAAGGTTGCGGGAAGCATGTTCCAGATGTTACGTCGTCATTTGGGTTTTTTTTACGGTTATCAGGATGCTGGTACTCAAGAGATAGGATGACATTTTCAAGGCTGTTGACGATAAGTGTGGATCGAGCTATATAGCCTACTGGCGATTTTTCAGGCCTGACAGGATTATCTATGAAGCTGACGGCCCTCAGGTACTTTATGATTGGTTTTGCTGCATTAAAGTCAAGTACGGTCCCACCCGTGTCTATTCGACGGATAATGTTGTTTTGCAGGCATTGGCCCATTGCATTCTGCATCTGGCTTCCGGCTATGACGTTTCTCAGCATAGTCCGGGCTATCTTCTCGGCTCTGAAGTCAAAATCACTATTCATTGGGGAGTCGCGGACCACCCAATAGGCAAGCTGCCAGAGATCCAGTACTCCCCGCGCGGGAAGGAGAAGACCATACTGAGCTGCTCGAGACAAAGACAACGGGCAGCACTCGCTGGTGTTTGCGGATAAAGCATGTATAAGAAGCTGCCGGTTTAAACGGATCAAATCAGCACCTTTGGGGTTTTGCTTGCGTAGCGAATCTGTTACTGAATTCAATTTTATGCCTTTAAAAAGTTCTTCGTCATAGATTGAATTATTGTCTTGGATGATTTTGTTTAAATATGGAATCAAAGCTGATTGAAGTTGAGGCGATGACAAGGGATTATCATCCAACAGCTTTTTAGTTTCCACATTCAATTTTTCAGAGATGAATTTTGTAAGTTTTGATTGGGGCTCGGATTTAAGTTTTTCGATCAGCAAAGTCACAAATTCAATATCATCAGAGCTAAATATATTCAGGATTTTATCCTGCACATCGAACAAATCGATCAAGCGGATAATTTTCTTCGAAGAAGGACTATCCTCCGGTGCTACATTCCCTATTTTTAGGTTCTTTTTATCTTGTTCTGTGGCAGTCGTCGGGATACGAATACTTTTGAGCAGATTATAGATGTTCTCCATTTGATCTTTATCTGAGGGATGAAATCTCAGCGTCTCCTTGGGATTCACCAACTCAACCTGAATCCGGTGGTTGGGTGGCCAGATTTTCTGTGCGGTGGCTGCGGCTTGACGGCGCGCCATGATCAACGCCTCGTCCTCGCCTCCATAGCCTATTTTACCTCTGGCATCGGCACCATCCCGGCTGTGTATCAGCTCCTTCCAATATGCACGCTCCAGAAAACTCTCAACTTCCACCTGGTCACCGGCCATTACCAGCCAAAGACAAGGGTGCGACACCATCTGAGCAAGCTTGATGATCGACTCAAGGTGGTCGGTGCTGCGGTCGATATTATCGATGGGCAAAATGATAGAGCAGCCTTCGTCCTGTCCATGTTGGCGATCCAGTTTTTTGGAGAGGTCATCCATTGCTTTCTTGAAACGAGAGCGGAAGCTGGCATAGATGTCGGCAGCCGCGATTTGTCGATTGGCTTTGTTGCGGGTGTCGGTTTCCTGGATCTCTTCCCACATCAAAGTCGCGTCGTTAATTAACCGGCCAAACTGCTGCCGAGCGCTGTCTGCGCCTTCCTCGAAAATCGATGTGGAGCCCGTGCCCTTGTTTTCGCAACCTGTGGGGTCAAGCGCATTACGGACACGGGTAAGCAAGGTCGTGAGAAGATTGGTATTCGGCGCCAGTGGTTCCAGGTCGAGCGGGTTAAGCCAAACGATGTGTTGTTTTGTCTTGAGATATTCAGCGCATTCTAGCGCTCTTTTCTTTAATGTACCTTCGTGTGTGGATTCGTCAGGTTTTTCCTTGCCAAAAAATTCCTTGCCTTTCTCGCGCCTGCAAACGGCCTCTTGAGCGCTGAAAAGAACGGTGGTTTTGCCTGTGCCTCGGGAACCGTAAACGAGGAAACAACTACTGACTTCCTTCATGTCCTGGACGTTATTGGCGTTATGGTTTTCCTCCCTATTTTTTTCTGCACCTTCGATGCGGATAAGCAGGTCGCGAACGGCGCACTTGACCGGGGTTAGTAATTCGTCCCATTTCATGGCGTGTGCCTCGGGACGGGGCGAGAATTCGAACTTCGTCTGGTTGTCACTCATGGGATTTTCCTCCCCTTTGGCGGATTTGTTCTATTGTTGGATTAGTAAGATTACCCGGGGCTGCCGGTCTTTCTCCGGAACCGTTGTTGACACCGATTGATTTTTCGTAGTCGGCCAAGGCGTCCGAGATGGCTTGGCCCCATTCCTTTGTTTCATCCTGGACGATTTGATAAGCCTTGTTTGAGACTTTTTTAAACAGATCAAACGCTTCATCAACCTGCATTTGCTCTAGTTTCGAACCCCGGTTTTTAACCAGCCACTGGCTCCAATCCAATCGAAACCGGGTTAACAGCCTCCCTAAGTCGAATTGTGCCATGACATAACGAATATGTCCGCCGGTAGCCCCAAATAACCTGTTCAATACAAGAAAAGCAGCAGCGACAGCCAGGGAAAGGTATCCATAATCAGAGTAGTTTTTAAATAACCCGGGATGCGCATTTTGCAAAAGCGGGGCGAGTAAACCCAATGTGCCAAAAATAAAGGCACCGGTGCGAGTGATCACCGAGAGCCGCCTTTGCTTATTTCGCTGATTATCGTAATATTCCACATCACTTTCAATAAGATCATTCAAAGCGGCAAAAATCTTATTGAGCGATTCAAGAAGGTTTTCATCTGTCCACTCTTCTACTTTGATAGTATCGAAAAAATTTTTAAGCTTAGTTGGCTCAACGTAACGCTTATCTCTAGTAAACGGCCACATAAAAAATTTCCAAAATTGGTTAGGTTTTATTGGTATTCATGAAGAATGCGATAGTGTTCGATGCTTGGACATAACTGACTTCCATACACGTTCCGTCTGTGGTCACAACAACCGTTGTATCCAGATCTGGAACACTACTCCTTCTTTGTTTCCGGCGTCAACTATTATCCATGCCAGTTTTAGTAGAAAAATTTGGTTATTATTTTAAGCTTTGAATTTTCCAATAACTTTCTCCTTCTATTTCAATAATGGTTGCATGATAGATAATGCAATCACTGGCAGCAAGGTAGGTTTGATCGGATGGTTATTGAGTATTTTGGGCGTTATTTCCTTATGTTTTTGCAAACTGATTAATGGCAATGGCATGGATGTTATATCGGTGTAATCGCGTTGTGAGCAGGACATATTTCTTTGCGGCGACTTTGCGGGACCAGTCATCGGATGTTTTGGTTCGGCACTTCGGGTTGTCTCTCGAGGCATTTCGTTCGGTGCGGGCGGAATGGCCTTTCAACATTGACTCCCCCATCGTTATCTTGCCGGATCACTTGCATGCCATGTGGACTCTTCCAGACGGTGATGCGTATTACTCCGGGCGCTGGCTGGCCATCAAATCACGGTTCACCCGCGAGCTTCGCGCCCCCTGGATTCCGTTAACGAATAACGATTACGGCGAATACCGGCTATGGTGACGCCGCTTCCGGGAACACACGGAAAGCTCCGTCTATGATTACGAGCAACATGAAGACTACCTTCTACTTGAACCCTGAAAAACACAGTTTAATCACGCTGGCGTGCTGGTCATAGCAGATCAAATGCGCTTACCTGAGTAACTGCTTTCTGGAATCGCAACCACCCATAGAAGGAGGTGCTAGACTGGTACCAATAAGAGATTCAGACAAACTTAACCGTCCTGATTCGCCTGGGCCTGGGAATGTAGACCCAACACCGATTGTTCGAGCAAACTCAAGACTAACAAAGCCAAAAACTCGGATCCCAAAATGCGCCGCTCCTTCGTCACTCTGCTTTTTGGGGCCAGTTATGGTTGGCGTTGAACGGCAGTTTTCTGACACTCAGCTGTCATTGATCTGATATATTGGCCGACCGGTTTTGGCCGTGAGTCGCCCGTCACACTACATAAAAATCAACGTCAGCTATCGGGAAACACTTGCGTCAGCAGTTGGGCGACTGCTGCCCTCCACGGCCTTTCGTCATCAGTCATTGCTACGGTCTGCTTTCGTAATTATAGTTTGTGAATAATTTGTGTAGCATAGATCACTTACACTTCCCTTTGCAGATAAATCAGCAGATTCTTTAATGGTATCGTACAAACCAATTTCAACACTAATTTCCGGATCTTAGAATGATTCAAGTGCTCGCTGATTTCATCGTCAAATCCGAATTAAAACCAGCTTATAATTTCTGCTTTCATCGCTAGATTTTGAATACTCTATTTAATAACACCCAAGCATGAATTTTACATCAGAGGATATTTTCATAATAGTCTTGATGTTATCGAAAATATTGACGCTAGTTTTGAAATCGATATTTCGTCTGTAAGCCAATGATATTAAGGGTTACAGGGGCGTGTCAGAACAAACCGTTCTTTTGGATAATTAACTCCGAATTTTTCCTCTTATCGGCAATACTTTCTCCCCAGTTAATTTCTCAAGCTTCTTTTTCGTCTCATATAGTTCCGCCAATAAGGATATTTCACGTGCCAGAGCTGCATCTAACTGATCACGCAAGCTTTCCACAGTTTGTTTTACTTTGCTCAGCCTTTCAGTTTTCTCCTTCATAGGACGTGCCTGTTCAGTTACAGCGGTATTAATAGCAGCAATCAGGTCTCTGTACAAAGCCCGCGATTTCTTAATGCTTCCTTTATTTCGCCCAGCTTCAAGAGATACAGCATCTTTGGTGATTTTCGTTCCTTTTTCAAGAATTTTAGGGCATCCTTTTTTTAAGCGTTCCAAGGCTTCGTAATAGTCGTTTAATGGTTCCATTCCTACATACCTCACTTAGATGCACTTAATGAGTCTTTTGATATGTTTGCAAGGGTTCTTTGCAGAACGCCAAGATTGGCCTTCTCATGGCGGTACTCTGGGGATTTCGGATCGATCTGTTTTAACTTCTCAACCAGATTGTTTTGCGCCACAATGACCCGCATCAGTTTTGTCTTATTGCCCACCATGTTCTTGCAGTGTGTGGAAAGACACTCAACATGTAGAAAGTCAAGCGGATTCTTGTCGCACTCGCCAACTCTTATGCAACCGCCAAGAGGCGTATCATGATAGGCGATAAGCCCATTCTTAAAGTGCCTCAGCGTTACCTCACGATCAAACACCACAATTCCATCGCTGTTGCGCAGCCGTTGTTCGATCCAGTACGGATGAACCCCAAACAGGGGTTCATCCGTTAATAACACATTCGCTACGTAGCTGAGGAATTGCGAAACAGGCTGAGTCTCTTGCCACTCTTCGCCAAAATGCTTATCTTTATGATCATCGCTGATAAAGTCTTTGGCAAAAGCTGAACCTCGGCAGTAATATGCCGACATTTCTTTCGTAATGTGCTGCAACTGCCGCTTGAGTGATGGCAATGAGACTAAGCCGGAGCGTTGTGCATACAGAGCCAAGGAACGGCGTAATTGGTGACTCGTGAGCGTCCAAGGCTGGTCAATCTGAAAGGCTTTCTCAGTGCGCCACGCGCGATGCGGATCAATCTGCTCCAGTTCAAGCAGATCCAATTCGTTGATGATGGGTTCCAATCGCGATCGTAGCTTTGGGAAAGCTGATAACTCTAAGCAAGCGGGGATATTCTTCCTCCGCCTAAAGGCAAAAGATGGCGATATAAACAGATGATGAGAATTGATACGGGTAAGGCCTTTTTGAGGTGTTTCGCCACGCACGTTGTAGATTGCTTTTGAGATGCGTTGCGCAAGCAAGATGGCTGCCCGCCCACTCGCACTGGTCACCCACTGCACACGTTTTATCTTACCGTGTGCATGTTTTGTGATACGGCCCCTAACGATGAAATGGATGCGGGTATCCTCATCGCGCTTAACCTCATCAAGACAGTGGTGAGGGAGCGCTTGTACCTCATTTAACCGCATGCCGGTAAATGTCTGAATCTGAAGAGAAGCGGTACACATGATTTCGGTGAGAGCCGTCGATAAACCCAATACGGTTTTCTCGTAGCATCTTGCCGACCAATAGTCTTCCAGATCGTATTTTCGTAGTAAGTCAGGAAATGTTGGAAGCCTTATTTTATTTTCCATCTTCAGTTGATTTGCAATTCTCTGTTGTCGCTTAGGGTTACGCCCCATCGTCGGGTCGCTTGCGCATTCCTCAAATAACTTGAGAATGCGGTCCGCGACATAATCAAAGGCATCCAAATCTTGAGCAAGTATCGAAATAAGTGTGGAATAAATACGGATTGGGATAGGTGGGTGCTGCTTACTATCGGCCATCCATGAACGACCGAGCTTTTGAAGGCCTCGGACTGCTTCGTTATTCACCACATTGAATCCAACCACATCGGATCCGAGGTTGTTCAACAGGGTAATCAACCCGGCCAGTCTGTACGCTAAATAAATTCTTTCCCCAAAGCTCTCGATTATAAGAAGTGGATCGGCCAGCAACTTTTGAATCGGTATGGAACGTTCTTCACAAAATCGTGCTATTTGATGAAAAGCCTGCAAATATTTCGAAAGCGAGTTATGGCTCAACCCCTGCCCAGGCCGCAGAAAAATCAGAATGAACATTAGCCAACGTAGTTCACGCGTCAATTGATCGCGTTGCGGCGTTAGTTCACCTTCAGTCCAGAAGAAAAAATTGATAATCGAAGTACGACCATCAGTGTGATATGGCGTTCTATCCCAAGACAGTTGTCCGTAGAGCGACAATGCACTGCCATCCTTGTTCCTTGTCACCACAAAATCATCGGATGGAATGAACCCTCTGCATGTGTCGTACTCGTCTGGCGCAGCGGTGCCTGGCGGCAATTGGATTTTTGCTTGATACCTGGTCACACCAATTCCAATTCCATTAGCATCTCTAACTTTGCCGACCAAAAGGAGTCGAGTTCGCCTTCAATATCAACCTCCTGCTCGATCTTCTCCACCATCTTTTCATCATAGCGCCTTATCTCATTCAAGATAAAGTCGATCCGCTGCAGAACACCGCTGAATAGTCTACCAAACTGCTCTGGACTACTCGCCAGGTTCGAATTCGCCTGCACACAATATCGCGCACTTAAGAGCTTGCGTACATCGGACTCATCCGCATGGACGCGGTATTTGTCGCAGAAGAGGCAGCCCTCCGAGCCCTTGCAATCAGGTATGACCGGTAATTGATCCGCAATAGCTTGCGGGTGTTTTGGGGATAAGCAAATTCCTAAAGATCGATGCTCACCGCCAGCGATTGTTTGATCTTTCATGAGCACTACATTTTCAACCTGGCGTAAGTAGCTGCTAATCTCAATTTGTGCGGTAACTTCTGATCCGTTACTGTATTTTTTCAAAGCGGCTGGCAAGGTGTGTTGCATGGCACGGGCTGCTGTAGCCGGATCGTAATTACGTATGGCATAGTCTTGCTTGGCCGCACGCCATTGCATAGGAACCACCTTGGGCAAAGTTGGCGTCAAGCGCGTAAGTGTAAGGTACAATCCATAAAAAACTTTTTCTGTAAGCGGCACTGGACCGGTTGTTAACCCACCACGACCGGGGCCATACCCAAAAAATAGATATTTAAAGTCTTTCCCATTGAGAAGGTATTTTCTCAACTCAAGATAGCGTCGTAAGTACGGCATGTATTCAACGCCGATTTCAAAATGCACGATAAGGTTGTTGGCCCGATATTTTATAGTGCGGTAGTTTTGCCTTTCCACCGATGGATTTCGAACTGACTCCTCCATTTCTTCGCTCCACAAAGTCCCGATAACCTGTGAAGAATTATTGCCTGTACTTGCAACGAACAACATTAAGAAAGCTTTAACTGCTAACATGGCTCGCATAATTCGATCGTAACTCAAGAAATCTTGATTGGATCGTACGATATATTGCTGCGCCATTTTGACAAGGCTATTATTATAAGTTGGATAAAGACCTTGTCCGTAAAGATATTCTATCTCTTCTGCTATGCGTACCCGCCCACTACGATAGTCATAGGCCCGGTAGTTTTCATTGTCTTTACAGTCCGGTGATTCGCACCAATGAACTACTGGAAATACCCATAACCGGTTATCCGGCCAGTTCAGGTATCCCGGCACGATAAGCGGAAACGGATATAGTTTTTGATCAACAACAAGCTCGCTAAAACCGACCAAGAGACATTTGCACCACGCCAGTACTTTTTCTTGCGATGCGTCATCCGGGACAGATGTGGGTTCAGCGAGGCGGAAGCTCTGCATTAATAGATTAGCGCCACGATCCAAATTTTCCACATTCAGAAAATCCTGTAGACAGTCTAGAGTTGCGTCTTGGTAGCGGGTTGCAGTGTTGTTGCCGATTTGGTTTTGGGAGACTAATTGTCGTAAATACTCAACATAACCCCCAAATGCGGCACGGGTACCTTCTTCGTTGGCAAGGACAGTGCTGTGCTTACTTGAGTCACACCAAGCCATAAACCGCACAAAGTCACGATATTTCCCGTAAAGGGTTCTAGGCGTTAATCCACTATGGGCAAATCTCTCAGTTACGTGGGTAATCAATGCTCGAATTTCTTGGGCGCGTGCTTTACTGAATGAAGATAAATCGACTCTGCGTGCTTGCCGTATGCCTCTGTCTTTGTCACTCCGACGGAGGTAACAGAGCGATCCAAAATCGGTAGAACACCCTTTACAGAAGATCAAAACCATTCTTTCAGGATACTTTAACGAAATGTCCTTAGACAGCGGCAGTTGGTGGAACTCTTCCTCTTTCCGGCCGGTAAATTCAACCATCCGTCCGCTCCATTGCCTGCTTTGCCATTTGCTCCAGCTTCGCCTCCCACCCATCTTGTACTGCATGTACTAGATTCAAACGGCTGCGATAGGTTACATATCGCTCCGTAGTAGTTAAGGAAGCATGACCCATTCTCGTTTGCACAAAAGCCATGACCTCCTTGAGCGTAGTTTTTTTCTCTTCAATGAGCCTAAGCCTATCGTCGACAAGGTTCATTCCGAAAGTCGCTCGGATATCATGGAATCGATAATGAAAGCGAGGGTCGTATTTATTCTTAATGAAGGGAATGATGTAGTCTTTTATATACTGGCGTACGCCTTGCCCAACCTTACTGTGGCGGAGCATATTGGATGTATTTAGTGACGGGCTCTGTTTGGCGGCATAAAACGGGGCACCGCGGATGCTCAAAAACAAATATTGATTCTCGGAATCTCCACCATCAGCCCTTAAACGTCGCGTTCTAGCACGGTCACTCTTGGCATAAGTATGAAGCATTTCATAGAACCAGATAGGGATATGCAAAACCATTTTTTTATCGTATTTGGTGTCAATTCCAGTCCCTGGACCAATTGGATAGCGAAGGAATCCTTGTAGACTAGCGCCGTTTTCTTTCAGGACGTCACGTATTCGGAATGTCAAAATGGTCTGGATGCGCGCTCCGGTGACGAACCCAAATAAGTGTATTAATATCATTTCCGTGTTGCCTAGCGATATCAAAGCATCCATTAACCACTCCTGTTCGTTTTGAGGCAATGGCCGCAATTTTCCGCCATCATCGATGCACTCATCGTAAGGGTCATCCTGAATTGCTACTCGTATGGATACGTCTGTCGTTGTAATCTTCTTGACTGCGCTTTCGCCATAATGGCCTTTGAATTCCACATATCGTTCCCCACTTTTCCAAGGTGGGTACTGTGGAGCAAGTACGCCTTCCTCGATAAGCCATTTATAAAAGCGGATGACTGCAGACATCCGGCGCTTCGCCGTGCTCGGAGAAATTTCCTGGCTATGTATCAAATGTTTCAAGTGGCCGTTGAATCGATATGTGGGTCGGCCAAGTTTTTGAGAAGGGAAAGTAAGCCAATCAATGCTGTACTCTTCAATGAACCGCAAATACGCCGTCAAATCCTCCGCAATGCTGGCGAAACTTGACATATTGGGCTGCACTTTCCCCTCTAAGGTCGACAGAATCCATATATTGGCTTCCGGCCACGGTGCACCATCGCGACTTAGAATAACGGGGTATAAGCTGAATTGCGAATATTCCTGCTTTGGCTTGCCGCTTCTCCAGTTGCTGTCACTGGCAATCAGCTTAGGCTGGACATAATAGGTAGCATTTTGAGTATGATCTTGAGATACAACTTCAACTCGAATCCCTGCTTTGTCTCCTTCCTCTGCCAACTCTGTTAAGAGTAATTGAGGTAATATCAATTTACGTGCGAGCTTAGTCACTTGAAAATCTCGGCACAACTCGCATCGAGACAAGGCGTCTCTGTCTGCACAATGCCGGATTCCGGATGGTGCTGTACGTAATCGATAACACTATCATTATGAATGAACTGCCAAAAGCAAATAGCTGATTTACCCATTTTTTTACCTCTGAACATGAACATTGAAGTTAAGTAACCAAAGATTACTAGAGTTCGTACCTTGTTGTGAATTGATTAAAAAGATAGAGTAGCCAGGATCAATCTTGTAGTAGGTGACAATGCACTCGAAAAGGAACACTTCACGCTTGATTCATCTGCCGCTTTTTCAATAGCACCAGTTCAAAGTGCTTTTTAAAAGCACTACTAAGTTTTCATAGAAAACAAAAAAAACACCAACCTAATCAATTTAATCTCCAATTGGTGTCCATTTTACTGAACTTGATAATCTACGCTAGTTATAAATTACTTGTGAGTACGTCGTGAACGCCGACAACACGGCCATCGATGCGTTCAGCGGAAATTGCACTGCAACTTAGTATGAGAAATAATACGATCGATCTGAAAATCATTTATTCGGTCTCCATTTTTTGTTCAAGATGCTTTCCAGCTATAGTCTGCACCGGGCGATGAATTGATATGTTTTTTGCAGCGTCAAAACCTGCTTGTGCCGCTTTCACATCACTTTCCTTCTCAATGTTTGGCCGTTTACGTCTATCCGGCTCAAGAATATCACCCCATCGCCGCTCCTTATAAGCCTCGATAGCCACCTTTTCTTCCTCAGTCCCTGCAAAATCTTGAACTTGTTGGCCTATTCGCTCGACCCAGGCCGCGCAAAACAGATCGCCCATCCTGATTTTGTTGGTTCGTTTGTACCGGCCAAGTGTTTCCAGATACTTCTTTCGATCTTTGATTATCTGCCGCCGCAGAACATCGAACGTGTACGACGCCAATTCTGGTTTTATGCCAACGCCAAAAAAAGTCATAAAGCTATTTCGAGCTTCATCCCCGCTTTTTGTGGTTGCTACGAAATCACAAGCAAACGCTCTGGCAATCACTAATCCGAGCCGCATCATGTAAATGGGCGGCCTACTGGCACCGATTTTAACGATATTTTCCTGCACTTTCGATGCCGAGACATCATCACTGTTCAGGTTGTGTTTCCGCATCAACGCTTCAGCCTGCCGTCTGGCCGCCTCCGCTTCGGCTAGGTTGTCGGATGTCGCCAAGGCCAAACATTTGGCAATCTTATTGGCTACTTTTTTGAGGGTTTGGTCGGTCATGATTGGTTTTGGTGAAAATCCGCTTTATGGATGAATTGTTTGGTGCCTGGTTATATGATGTTGCGCTGCTTGCAAAGGAGCATTGCTGGCAGGAACGTTTCGATGTTTTTCCCGGACTTAACCGCGCTTAATGCTTCACGTACAAAGATTTGCTCGCCGGAGGTAAGAACAGCTTCACGCCCCAGACTGCATCTACCAAAGATGTACGCAATTTGTATTAAGTGCGCTTCAAGCTCTGTGTGCTGCCCAAGATACTCGTTGTAATTTCCACCATTGAAATTGATGTAGACTTTGTCTTCTTCGACGGTGTTGTGCTGGAGAAAATGGACGCATTCGTGAACAATAGGATCGATGCGACCAGTGTCTCGATAGCGCATCGGCATGATAAGGGTAGAGGCATCATAGGCGGCTGATCGATATCCAGGCACAGCGTAAATCTTGTTATGCTTGAGTTCTGGAAATCTATCAGTCTCAATCCAATCAATTTTAAACAGGCGCGGTCCATTGTACTTTTCACCGTTGCTGTACCAGTCATCAGCATTATTTACTGAATGAAAAGTGTCTCGGATTGCCAAATTAAATTCATTCATTATCGAAGCTGTTAAATACAGGTATTCGAGGACTGTTGTCATTTTTTGGATTCCTGCAAAATTATTGCAGACCACGACATAATTATCATAGCGAGCTGACAGCTCTGGATCGTCACCAGAAGTGGAATCAAACTCAATTATTTTTTGCGCTTCCAGCTTATTAACCATTCCAGGATGAATAGGTATTGGCAGTGGTTTTTTGCTAAGATCACTACGTCTTACTTCGACATAGGGATTTCCATCGAGTTTATCGCGAGGTGTGATCAAGTTAATGGTCGCCAATTTCGGAAGCGCAGCGATTAGTTGATCAATGTCTTGATCTACTTCGGCTGGTAGCATCTCAAGATCGAGTTGATCCAAATCGGGATATGAGGCATTGATAGCCATCGCAGCCGATCTTTGCGTTACATAGCCTTCCGTTGTCGTCTTCGAAAGCAAATAACGATCGGAACCGCTCGGTGTCGGATGGTTAACGTACAGCGCACTGTGAAACAGCCCTGTTTCGGTGTTACTAACGATTGCGAGATGCGCTTCCATTGATTTTTCTGTCATTTCTCTTCCTTCTTTAAGCAAAAATATTGATCGGCGTCTGCGTTCCGTTTCGGATATCTACATAAGCCCCTTGGTGATTTAATCCACCATGCCGCAATAGAGACCAGATCAACTGCATGGCAACATTTGCAATAGTTCGATTGATTGGCAAATCCTGATTGGCCAAGGCTTCTTCCATGCTGCATGACGGCGTGTTGTTATCCACCATACCATCCAATTCAGGGTAGAAATCGAACACGGAAGAAAGCTTTACCGGATTCTCATTAGCATGACCAAGCCGACCCAGGATTACCTGTCCTGTGCTTTCACCATTTCCCGTATCCATCCATAGGCAGGTTGTATATCGGTTATTTCCACACTTCGCCAAGTCAGCCCGAAATTGCGCCACATCAAC
The DNA here is from genome assembly GCA_002862125.1 of Methylobacter sp. KS41. Lineage (GTDB taxonomy): Bacteria > Pseudomonadota > Gammaproteobacteria > Methylococcales > Methylomonadaceae > Methylobacter_C. The sequence goes on from PHSP01000001.1 coordinate 701,928, forward strand.
ACAGGTGATTACCAGATCGTAATCCCAGTTACCGCGCTCGGCGTCTATGTTGAACATGCGGGGCATTGCCACCCAGTCACGTCCATACAGGTAATTGATTCGCTGAACGGTGACCAGTGCTTTGTTATGACCCAGATCGGCAGGGTAAAAAGCTTGTCGGCCTATGTTGGGTCGCTCGACCACATCGCCATCCCATGCGGTTACTTTTAAGCCAGGATGCCCAAGCTCGCGGATTGCATAGTCGATTCTAGCAAGGCTGGCCAACACTTCGGAACCGGTTCCACCGACGCCTAGAACCTCAATATTAACTCTACGATTAAACCAATTTGATGGAGTACAGAATTTGAATGCGTTGCTTGATTCCATTGGAGTTCCTGTTGAATATCAGTAAAAAATTATTCAATTTCTGAATACTTATACGACAGGTTTTTTTATATGCAATGAGGTAATTCAGTAATTTTTTGCTAATTAATCATCCCTTAGATTTATCAAGAAAACCAATCTGGTACCAAAAACCAAACAGCCCCATGGCAGACGCTGTCTTCCATTTTTACTTTCGCGGGGAAACAAAACAAGACAATCCTAAGGAGGTGGCTACCCAAGACAAAATGGCCGCTTAAAATTTAACCTACGAAGAAACAACTTTATTGACAATTTCTGAAACATAGTTCACATTCATTTTTTTATTTGGAATTAAAAATTTTATTTCCTTAAATCAGAGTTAAAACCACCTGCTTTAGCCACCCCTAATTTAAAAAATTAATCGATAAACCAACATGTATTTATCGATGCTTTTTGTGCAGTGAGCAAAGCAGATGGAATTTAGTCCTCTGTGAGTTGCGTAAATCCACCGGCTTTCTTTAGTAGGTGGTTGTTTAGTTGGGATTTCAAGCATCAGAGGTTACAAATAAAATGGTAAAGGGCAAAAAGAACGAAAGTCAAAAAGCTCCTTCGGCGGATCCAGACTCAGCGCAATTACTAGTCTCACCTTGTGATCCGTCAAACGAGATTGCCAAGCAAATCTTGGCCCAATGCGCTTTGAAGCATACGGGATCAAACTTGGAAGATTGCAATGTTTTCTTAAAAGCCGTCGCTAAGGAGTTTTTTGGGGATTCAATCTTTTCCGGGCTTAATGCGAATGGAATTCTTGCTGCCGTAAAGGCAAATGGATCCGGATGGACAATCAAAACCGGGGCAGGCAGCATTGACGAAGCGATCGCAAAGGCTAAAGACGGAATGTTTGTTGGGGCTGGAATGACTTCGACGGAATTAGGTGACACAAATGGCCATCTCGCCATTGTCGTCGGCTGCGATGGGCAATTGTCGGGTGGAAAGATTGTCCCAATTGGATACGCAGGCAGCATTTCGCAAGATCATACTACAAGAATAAAGGGTGCGAGATTATCGGGCACGTTTCCAGCAACTAAGGTAAGGGAAGAAAAAGTCACGTATTTCTTCATGGAGCCGACTCAGACACCTGATCTTTCAGCATTTAGTTTGCTCATGGCTGCGTCGTCCGAGCCATTCTACGAAACCAAAGATGGCGACAGAATATCGCTGTTACGTGAGGCTGCGTTGGTCATGGAAAAGATGTTTGATCAATTTAAATCCAACAACGAAAAAAAGAATAATGCCGAAACGCTGTACAAACTGGCTTCCCTCCGTGTGAAGATTGGTGACATTGAGTTAGAAGCGACCTTTTCTCAAGAGGAATACTCATGCGCAAAGCATGATTAGCAGAGCAGTGGCGATTCGACAACGACAGAAGTGACAATGAACGACAGAGTGCTACCTAAGCTGGTTTCCATACAACCTGCCCTAGAACTCAGCCTCTTGTATTTTTCGGAATTGATGGGGTTTTGCATCGTTTAGGGGGGAAATATGCTAACAATAAAGCAACTTAAGTTACAGATCGGGGGGATCCTGATAGTCTTCAGCATCTCCGGTTGTACGTTACACCCAGTTAGTGATAGTAAAGCTGTCAACGAGGGACTCACCTACCTTCCCTGGCACGAAGCGAAAAAAAGTCTCGACATCGAACCTGGAATGGTACTTAAGTTGACTCAGACTTCTCTTTCCCAAAAAAGTAGTAACACCCGCACCCCGGTAATCGCTGATTTCGAATGGCAACGGACCCTAGATGGTAAATATACCCGCAGAGACCTTTTGTTCCTTCGGCATCTCCTGATCAGTTCTTCCCCTGATTGCTTGCAGGACGGTAAATGCGGAGATGAGCAGCTAGACACTTTGATAAAGGATCTTTCTAAAGAGTATAAGAATATGAATATGGATCTCCTAAGTCGATCAGTACTAAAGGGGGCGTTGGAAAGTATAAAAATCAACTATGAACACAGTGAAAGCGAGCTTCCTTTAGAGAAGATGAAAGAACTCCTGTGTGGCGTCCAGTTTGCAGATAAGGATGATGCCAGGCATATCGACTTCAAATTCCAGAACCAACTCTGGAGACTATGGAGTAGCAACCAAGTATTTTTTTCAGGAGACCTTAAACAGAGGCAAGACGTCTCAACCGGAAAGGTTGGTTGGTACAGCAAGGGCTCTGCTATTCATGGTGTGCGTATGGATCCATCGGTAAGTATACCCATCATGATTATTGACCAAATCGATCCGGTTTATGTGGAACCTTGCCGAACACTTTCAGAAGTTGAAGAACAGCTTGGAAAAAAAGACATCGTGGTACGACTGAAGCGCCAGGGAAAATATTGGCCTGAGACAATTGGAACAGGGAAGCATAAGGTCACAAAAGCTGAAGTTCTGGGCGACGATGGCTATGTATCCGTGATATTCCAGAAGACAGGACACGTCGGTCATCCGGGACTGATATATATGAATCCGGAGCTTAACCCATCTTTGTCACTTAAACTGACAATTACTCATAATTTCAATAAGTTGAAATTTTTATTTTTTCTCAGTTGGCACTACAGATTTTTTATTATCAATAATTGTCTTGCGTTTACCTATCGGATCGGGTTTGATGCTCAAGGCAGCATATATTCGTTTTTGCCGCGCTTCCGCTTGGGTTGTTGTCCGCAGGTGAATAGTTTTATTATCATCTGTCGGCAAGGTAATCGTGAGGCGTTGTTGGGTTGACATGATATTGCGAATGCTCTCCCAGCTTAACTGGATGCCCTGCTGTTTGAGTTGATAGCGCAGAGTATGTACCAGATGGTAAGCCAGTAAGGTTATGAACAAGTGGCCGGTGACGCGATCTTCTTTATGGTGGTACACCGGACGTAAACCGAGGTCGGTTTTCAAGCTTCTAAAGGTGGCTTCGATCTCGGTTAGCATGATATAGGTCGTCCACAAGTGTTCTTCTGACCAGTCCGGAATATTAGTTCTTAGACAGTAAACACCGCAATGCTGATCTTTTTGTTCACTTTTGGGTTCACGCTTCCATTCAATACGGATGGCGTTGTTTTTTTCGTCGTCAGCAATAACCTCAATGCGGTAATCTTGCGCGACGCGGCTGTTTTTTTCGCGTAGTCGACCAATGCGTTCGAGTATTTTTGCGTAGTTTTTGATGGTGCCTTTTTTGTCCAAGCCGACATTGAGCTTGTCGAGTGCCTCTTCCAGACGAACGTGGAAGCGGTTGCGGATGGCCTGTTCTTTTTTGGCTTTTTGATCCGAATAACAATAGAGCCGGGTTTCCTTGGTTTCTGCATCGATTGTGCGGTAAACACTGACGGTGTTCTGTTCGGTTTCCCGAACCAGGACGGCATTGTCCTGGTCTCTGGGATCTTGTACGTAGCGTTCCCGGCTAACCACCAAGTAAAGATAACCGCGTTCGCTTAACCAAGCGATGTTTTCAGCACAGGCAATGCCTGCATCCATGATAATCACCGGTTTCTCATCGGGTAATGGATTCTTCCCCTGCAACCCGTCCAGCATCAGCGACAACGTGGCGGGTTCGCTGGCGTTACCTGGAAATACCTGGCTGCTGAGCGGGAAGCCATTGCCATCCAGAACCAGGCCTAAGGTCACCAAGGGGCAATCACTGCGCTTTTCTTTGGAGCGACCGAACTGGGCCTTGGGGTTTTGGGCGCACTGGCCTTCAAAATAGGTGTTGGTCAAATCGTACAACACGATGCTCCGATTCAAATCGAACAAGGTTTGCTCCTGAGCACCAAGAAACGTTTCCAGCGCAGGCTGGTGTTGAAGCAATCTATCACTGATCTTATACAAGCGCGTCAAACTGATGTTGCCAAAGTCATAATCAAGCAGTTCACCCAGGCCGGTGCGCGATTGCAGCCAGTCATGGGTCTGCAATTCGCTGCCGGGTGAAACCATGCGGCCTATAATGCTGCCCAGTGCCGCCGCGGAATCGATTTTATTAAAACCCAGTGCAGCAAGCTTCTGATCGAGTTGCAATTGCATGACGGCATACATTGCCAGCGTTTCCACGCCGATGCTGCGGGCTTGGGCGGCTTCGACATGATTAATGTCGACGCTATGATAATCCTGCTCGGGTGTAGCGCTAGCTATCGGTTGTGCCAGTTTAGCGATGATCAGGGTGCTATAGCGCTCAGCTGCGGCCTCCAGAAGCTGACCTACATCATCCGCTAAAGCAAACAACTCCGCTTGGTGCGGTGCCAAACCTTGCAAAAACTGTTCAATTCTGGCCGTTAGCAACGGCCAATGCGGCGGCTCAATAGCAAAGTCTTTGCCTAGATTGAGTAGCGTGCGTTGCTTGACTTGCGTTCCCACACGAAAGGATTCAACGATCCGATAGGTATAGGAGTCTTTGCCATGATCCGCTGTTTTGGTTTTTGTTCTTCGAATATACATGCGCCCAGACTAAACGTAAATCTGGAATAAATCAAGGTTAGCCATGAAATGGATGGCACTACCGAAAGATCGTAAAAAACACGATTGATTTTAAAGGGATTTTTTTAGAAAAAAACGGGGGCGACTAAAAATCAATAACTTAGAAGTCAAAGGGCGACGAAGATGGGTTAAGGATAGGCTGTTATTGGCGCCTGGCGACACTATCGAATTGGACGGTGAATTGCCGATTGGCCTGCGCGTTATACATTAGGCGTCTCGCAGTTTCTTGTAAGCTTCCCAACTTCGTTTCGAAGAGGTGACACTCATGATGCGACTCAGATTATTAGGGCTAGAATTTCCGGTTAGTGGTGGACAAATTCAGCCGCCTACGGATCACCGTGTAGAAATGGTACCTGCTTATTCGGGAGGAACTATTACAGACAATAAACTCTCGTTCCAAGCCCTTCTGGTCATCCGTGGCGTCTATAGCCTGTATTTTAATGTAAGTAACGTAACCCTTAGACACGAGGACGGCGAGTTGCAGGTTCCGGAGGACGGGCTCGTGAAGTGCTTGTTTTTTCGTCTATGGCGGGATCCTCTGAGAGCTCCTCTCGGTGGGCCAGCCCTTGTCGTCGAGCTTGGGCCGATCCGACTCGCAAAAACGGGGCAAATGGATGACTGGGCGATATATGTGAAAAATGGGGAACTTAAGGTGCGGATTTCTGGAGCAATTCCTGTGATTCAGCCGGATGAAGGGGTTCCCCTGATAGTTGGTTCGGGAAATTTTGCGGAAGATACTTCGGGAATCCACCTGAACTTGGGGGAAGGCATCGTCACGGTGCCATCTGGCTGGCTTAGTTGTGATTGCTTTGCATCCGCCAAGATGAAATCCCAAACAGGAGAGATCATGGACGTAAGAGCGTTCAGAAGAACGCTAGCGGCCCAAGACTTGATGTTAGCCCTGAACTCTCGAACAGATCAGCTGGACGTGATTATGCAGCCTGTTGAGACCGATCAACCGCTGGTCCTTCACGCTGAGTATGAGGATGACGGGGCAATATTGGGCGGCTTGGGAGTCAAAAAGTACCACCTGAAACTCCGTTTTTCACCCGGAGAGGATCGTAAAGCGAAACTGTCGGGAATATGGCTTGAGCCGACCATCGTAGAGGGAACTGTCGAGCTAATATGCTACGGCTTGGCAGATGCCAGCAATCAGGCAGAGCGTTGGAAGGTTCAAGAGCCAATTTCGTTAGTCATCCGCCTTATGGAGGGAGAGACGATGCCTGGTTGCCTTCTCATTGCTGCTGAAAACGGTTTAAAGCGGCCGACGCACCGCTCTTCAGAAGCTATTGGGAATATGCACGGTGGAGTACCAAAGATCGAATGGCTCGGTTTATCTTCAGGCTACCTAGTCTGTGATCGAGCCGAACCGGGGCCGGCTTCCGAACAGTTACCCATTGATGATGCCCTGTTCTTCAAACACACGGTTCCTTGGCTCGAACTGAACACTCCAACGTTAACCCACCCAAAGGCGGGTGATTCTTACAGACCGAACAACGTCCTCGGCACAAGTAGCCTCTGGGAGTTTTCGAATGCAAGCGCCGGGACCCCGATACTACCTAATTTGGTACTCGACAAGGCAGGTGAGTTGGCGGTTGCATTTCGGAAGGATCTTGATAAGAAAATTCACGAGTTGGGGCACAAACTGCAGTCCGCACGTCATGCTAGCAATATGACGGAACAGCCGGTCGATCACGCTCCACCACTCCAAATCCAACGATTGTTCCAATATTCCCAATCACCACCATTCTTTAGGGTTCAATCAGTCTCCGAAAGCGCGATTCGACTCAACAAGTACTCGGTAATTCGGGAATTCGGGCCCATCCAAGTAATGATGCCTATAGATCCAGAATTGCCGATCGATTACGTTGTAATTCCTAAAAATGATCCGAATTTTAAGTTCCAAGGTGACTTTAGCTTTGCGCTTGATCCAGAAGTGGGTTCGTTGAAACTTGGAGGTCAACCAGATGGAATCAATAACATTCTCGGGATTGTCAAACTGGGGATAAGCAAAACTCTAGCGGACGTACTCGGCGCAATAAAGCAATCGAAATTATCAGAGGGCATCGATCCTAACGTACTCGACAATCCGGGCTGGGTTGGCTTGGTGATGTTTGGGGTGGCGCTTGATTTTTCCAATTTTCCTATTCTCACACGACTTGTCGATAACCTAAGCATGCAATATGTCTCGCTTTCTCCTTCCGCAAGCGATCAGGCTTTCAGCGTTTCAGGACGAGTCAAATGGAAAAATCAAAACACGGATACTGACGATTACGATAGAGATAAGGAAGTTCGCTTTCAGGTCAAAAAAGTCGACCTTGCTTGGATTGATCGCCGATTGAGGCAATTCCACGTCGAGTCGTCACTCACATTTGCTGGGGCCTTCGGCCTGCTAATTCCCGACGGGAAGGATCTTCCTGAAATCTCAATTATTGGCAGCTATTCTGATTTGAACGGCAAATCAGCGTTCCGTTTTCTCGGTCAGTCTTCTGACCCCATCCCCTTGTTGCCAAGGATCGAAGATCCATCCCAGTGGTTCGGCCCCATCGAGCAAATCTCAATTGAACGTGCAGAGATTACCGAAAGTGGTGGCGATGTTGCTATCCAACTCGACGGCACCGTCAAGTTACACTCGGTTCCACTGCCTAATTTTGAAAACGCGGTTCAAGCCGTGCCCGATCAGCATGCGAATTTTCGGGGGTTGGGTATCAATATTCCGCATCTCGACGGGCATAATCCGAATATCGCACGCTGGCTGAGCCTTAACTACCCGAGCCTGAAATTCGATGCCAAACTTCCTCAATTCAAATTCTTTGGAATCGAGGCGCTCGATTTGAAGGTTCGATCTATCGGCCTTGACTGGGAAGGAAAGTTTCCCTGGACTTCCCTGGTTCCCATCGGAGGGAAGCTTGACGATAAGATGGAAAAAGCATTCCTAATGGATGTGCGGCTCAATTTGATGAAGCTGCCTGAGTTGTTCGCAAAATCATTACAGGGTCTTGCGTTCGATCTGTCAATGGGATTCGGTCTCGGTTCTAATACCCATGATCCATATTTTGATGAGAAACGATTCAATGTCGGCATTACAGCTGTGGGCTTCGAGAAGTTGCATCTCGATTTGATGCGTTTTTTGGAAATCGAGGCTGACGAGCTAGAACTGGGTGTAATAGATTTCGGTGGTGCAGACCAAGTACCTATATTGAAGCTGGTGCGTGCCAAGGTATCGATCCTTGGCCATTTGATAATCCCGGATCTCACCGCCATGTTCTTTGCTACGAAAGGCGGAAAAACCGGCTTCCTGGCATACATCAAACCCGAACCTCCAGTTTCATTTTCATTTGTCGATGTGAAGTGGGTGCTCATTGGTCAGAACGTCGCGTTGCCTACTGAGCTTGCCAAAGGCATCTTGAGTATCGCCCCGGATCCCGATCATGACGGGATTTCGAAAAGTATAGGGGAAGCTGTTAAAGGAAAAGAACTGTACATCGGAACCGACGGTCTCCACGCGGAATGGCTCTTTGCCGCCGGACTCTCCATTGCTTCGGAATCGTTCAGCGGCAAGTTTCTTTTTCACGATGGCCGGCAATATGGCATGAGCCTTCAGGGGACAATGCTAAAAGAGTGGTTTGGGTACGATCTGGCCATTTCAGTACTCTACGTAAAGGGAAGTCGACCGGCCGAGGATCGGCTATTTCTTTCCTTCACTGTGCCGAAGGTCGCGATTGGCACCTTCAACTTCATGGGGGGCGTGATTGATCTAGGCGTCGTGATGAACGGTGGCTTCCTGATCGATGTCGGCTTCCCGCATTTGCTGCCCAGTGGCAGTGGAGGGCGAGACTGGAATCGTGCCTTGGGCGCCATCGTCACTCCGTTTCAAGGCTCCGGCGGGCTTTATCTGCGCAAGGAGATCGCGAGTATCGAAAACGGCGCAGTTGTCAGCCTGATGGGGGGATATGCCCTACAGGCAGGTTTGGGCGCCAGTTTTGGGGGAGGCGTCTTCACGGCTTGGGTAACTGCGGGCCTCTACGTAATCACCGAGGGACACTTTGCTTTCAAGAGGGAGAATTTGGACACACTAACCGGCCTGCGGTTGGTGGGCGCGGTTGGTATTCTGGTACAAGGCGCAGCGGCGCTAGACTGGTGGATCATCTCCGTCCGTGTCGACGTGAGGGCCGAAGCTGAAGCACGGCTGATCCTGGCATGGGGAATCGATCCGATTGACCCTCCTGAGCACATACCAGAAGACCCAAATCCGGTTTCTGTCAATCTGGAATTCGTTCTAATCGCAAGTGCTTCGGCCCGTGCGTGCATTGGTTCCGGGCCATTCAAGTTGTGCAAGGGTATCAGCGTAACAGTGCCCATGCACTTTAACCAGCCGTTGAAAATAGGAAGGAGCTAAATCATGGAAAAAACGAAAATCATCGTTACCGTGGACTTCTTCCATAGGGACTGGCATTTACCGACCGGAGAGCTTTGGCTTTTTGTCCGGCCACTAGTGAAGCTAGGTCCGCTTGGCGACGCTCACGAATATGATGAACTTCAGCGATGGATAGTCAGCAATTCGACTGGCCGCCCGCTATTCGACTACGATCTGGCTCAATGCTCGGAACATAGTGAAGACGCTGAAGGGAATCAAGACCGTTTTATCCATGTCAACTTTTGCTCAGATACCAATCTTCGATTGGTAATTGATCGAGAGAACCAGGATCCTGTGGAACTCTACAACGACCGACTCACAGGGCCTATCATCATTGACGCCCCAGGGTTTCGGATACTCAACCGTCCGGATATTAATCTACCTCAAAGCAACGAAGAACTGCATCGCAATCCTGTAGATATCAATTCAGGACCCTTTGCCTGTAGCTATAACACGGCAATATACGATGCACTCTACGGAAAAGGTCGTGCACAAGGCGTGTCGATTGCCGACCTTGCTGCTTGGCTCGACATGGGACTCAGCGGTGGAACCCGGATGTGGATCAATGGAAATGTTGCTGAGCCAGATACGCTGGACAAAGTTCAACTGATGTCGGTACCGTCAAATAATGACGAGCGGGGCGATTCGACGAATCTTCACTGCCTCAATGGGTTGGGATTTAAACTTGGGACGAAAATCAACATCGACCAACTCAAATCCATCATGGGACTGAAGATCAAACTTGAGGATAGAAACGGCGAAATCTGTACACTCGATTTGGGAGGGACTCCTAATTCCAAGAAGTTTCTCGAAGACTATTTCAAGGCTCTGGGCGATTTAGACCAAGAAATGCCAAAAGCTGTATGGCATTCTGACGCACAGGCGAAAATTTACATCGTCGATATTCCGCAGGCCTTGGCGGCTTCCCAATCATCGGACCAAACCTGGTTCAAATTCGGTCAACCAGCCGGAACCGGCAATGCAAACAGCTCATCAGCCAGAAAAGCTTTTTCTCTCCGGCGTCTGGCTGTACGCCATAAGGATCTCTCATCAATTAACCGCTCCAACCTTCCTGATAAGCTGGAATATCTGCTCTGGCCATCTTATCCAGCAAGCCTGGTGATCTACCGTCGATTTCCTTACCCTAATGGAACAAAACGTGTTCTCCTTCATCTGGTTACCACGGCAGACGGGGCTGATTTATGGGACGAGTTGGAAAAATCCAGGCCCTTTGTACTGCTGAACGACAAGGATGAACAAATTAATTTGGAGATAGTGGGCTTATATAACCTTCCTTGGGACCGCATCGACGAACCGCAAGATAGCAAGAAGACACTTCTTTTTTTGTACGAAGGAGATGCGGTTCCCCTTGGCGCCGTGCGTGTACTTATTCAGGCAATGCGGATAACAGCGAACCGCAAAACCCTTACGCCCGGCAATCCGAGTGTCGAATGGGAATGGTTCAGACCTGAAGATTGGAAACCAGAAATTGAATTCATCGAGCGCCTAAGTCTTGAGTCGACGGGAATTGACCCTAAGAGCCTGGTTCCGGCAGTTTACTTCGATGATGACGTTCAGTTCCGTCCTGCTACGACAGCCTCCCGCTTCGAGGGAGTTTTGGAGGTCATTTACGAGCGCCCCAGCGACTTAGGAGATGGTTGTCAGGTAACGCCGAAGGATAATCTTCTCGACGACCTCGTCAATTTCAACGGACTCAACATTTTCAAGACTTGGCAAAACGGTAGCCGGGAGTATGTCAATCGGAACAAAGAGACCTACCCGATTTTTTCCAATGCTTGCAATGACTGTGTTCCATCACTGATCAAGCAGTCCTACTATTTTGGCGGTAATGAGACGATAGAGCCACCCATAGATGCAAATCTCCAGGAATTTTATAGAAGTCTGTATGCCAAGATTGGCAACGAACGTCTATTGGACTTCGACCTTGAGCATACCTATGGCCTGAGATTGGTACCCAAAGGAGATAGTTGCGTCTCTACGAAAACGCCCTTTGACTGGCCGCCCGTCCTTCCTTGCGGGATTCAGTTTAAAGATCGGCCAGATGATCCTCCGGAAAAAGCAAGGACCTTCCTGACCGTGTGTTATGTCGGCGGAAAGGACGGTGAAGCCGAGACAGCGACGCTGATTTTCGACCTGGAAGTGCTTCGTTCAGGTTACATCGAAAATCACCCCAGCAAGGCTAACAACAAGGCGCACCAACTAGCCTGGCAGACAGTGGCAGAGTTGAGGTATGCCGACGAAATAGTGTTAGTCGCCAGAGGCCGTCGTTTTAACTTCAAGAATGCATTGAAGAATCAAGCCCAGGGTGTTGCGGGTGGTATACAGGATGTCGAAATGCCACATGGAGGTAAATGGGATCATCTGAAAGGTCCCGTGCAGGAACTTTGCCGAAAGCTCTTGAGCTCGGAAGACGGGATTGATAATACAGTTAGCCTGGAACTCACTGCCCCCAATGATAAGGATAAATTGTTCAAAGTCTGCCATGTGATGGAATTTCGGCTGCAGATCAAGCGGCGGGAAAACTCAGTTCCCGATCTTCCAGCCCAAGGAGCAGAATTGGTCACGCCAATCATCGAACCCTGCGCGGATGGCGTTCGGTTCCTGAGAACCGATCACCCAATGGCTGAGCGCACTTACGAGCAATGGCGTGAGACTATTCTACGCGCCGAAAGCTCGATCACACCAGTCGTGAAAAGCGATGATACGAAAAGATTCAGAGAGCTTCTTCGAGAAAGCGGTGAATGGTTCGTGCCGCAGGGACTGGCCACGCCAGATGAAGGACAGGTAGTACCTTCAATGATTCCCTTCGGTTTCCTTCCACTAGCTGAATATCCTGGACTAGGCCACCAAACCGATACTGCCCTACGGCACTACCTGATAGTGTTGCAACTGGTGCTGGATTGCAGCGTGGTATCTTGGGTCGATAGGAAAAAGAATGATTGGGCAAAGCACTTTGAAAATTTACAGAATGTCGAGAGAGAAGTGACAGGACTGATGGAAAAGCTCGCAAGAGTTCTAATGCGCCCACTTCCAGATCCTAATGACAAAGACTTGGAATCGGAAATTGAAATCCATTCGGCTCTCAAGAGTTTGCGTGATCCAAACAATCACATCTACGAAATATTAGCACTCAGTCTTCGCAAACAGCCGGCTCTGTTTAGTTCCTCTAAGGCATTTCTATACACCCAGCTTCGAGCCGATGGAAAGAACCTGCCTCGGGATTTGTTCTCCATGGTTTCTCAAAAGAAAATTGATAATGCGTTGACGGACAAGGGTCTTTGCAGCTATGCCGACGGGTTTCAATTTCCCCTCGAAGCTACAGATACATTGGGTTTCTTAGAAGCTTTGGATGACCTCGTCTACGACAATGAGTTTGAAGTGGGAAATTTCAAGTTAGAGAGTTTTGAGGGTGAGTTCGATCATACGGAGCGAAGACCCAAATTCGGTTCAATCCCAATCGCGAACAATCTTCTTTACCTACCAGGCGGCATACAGCATCTTAGATCGCCAGGGTTGATTCCACCGAAGGTATTCTTGGCATCGCGGGCACCAGTAAAAGCACCTATTCTCGTGTGGAGTGGTCACATAGGAAAATGCCAAGATCAAGATTGGCAAATAAGCCTGAAGAAATTATCGAATATTAGGATGCGTGCGGGTGAACTCATCTCCACCACGAATACCAAGGATACACTCGAACCAGTCGGATTTGGATGGAGCGGTAACCGATCAGAGCGTATGGATGATTATATCGCGACTTTTATCTATGAAATCCATGCGGACGAAGAAGCTTCGGGGCAGTTTTGGACAAATGCGTTCCAGAACGACAGTATTCGCCTTTACCTAGAAAGTGATGAGTTAGACGGCCCTGCCCATGCAAAGGCTGATCAGCAGATGACGCTAAGTGTCCCTGATTTTATCCTAAGTATTTTGGATGGTAAACCACTTGTATCGCGAGCTGATCTAGGCGATTTTATTGAAAATGATCTATTGAAGTTCGTAACTGAGCAGTTAATCAGGCCCGCTGAGTCACCCAAGCTTCCTACGACCAATCCCGTAGCAAAAATCCACCTGTGTACACCGAATCAGCTCGATCAGCATACACAATTCGACGTAAATGTTAGTAGCACGGATATCAGTCTTATTGAGGCACTTATTCTTCGCCCGAATGTCGAAAAGAACGACCTATTTTACATCTTGGTCAACCTTCAGCTGCCGGTTTGGCACCGGTATCGACTCAAACTTGTCCACACCAGAAATGTGGAACCCAATTGCGTCCAGTCTGATCCCTTCGAAATGCGGCGTTGCTTTGCGCAAGAATTCGGCAACTTAAGAGAACAGGAAAGTCCTTCTGGCTATGTATCGTGGTCCATTGAGAATGAAGTTCTAAAAGATCCAGTCTGTGTTCCCAGGGAAATGACTACAACACAACTGATTGAATTGGTCCTCGTCACACCTGGCATTCTTCCACGCGAATCATCTTCCAAGTGGAAAAATTACCGACTGGTAGTATCTGTCTACCACGAGCAGTTAGAAGTCATTCAGGTTGCAACAGCAGACAACCTAAGCGGGAGTGAAGAAACCAACGGTGTCTCGTATGCTAAATTTTTACTACAACGCGAGATCGCGTCTGAAGAAGACTTACGTATTGCATATGAATGGTTCGCTGATCCTTACTTGGACTTCTCGGTAACCTTTCAATGGTTCTCCGTGACAAACAGATGTTTCCTGACTTTGGAGCGTCGACGGGTTAAGGTGGCGTTGTCGTCGAAATAGTAAAGACTTCGGCGAGGACAAAATTTGCGATACTCTGGTCAGGCATTGCTGCTTAACATCGCTGCAATATCGGCCTTTTGCCGTCGAAACCAATAACCACATTCGCTTTATCCTAAATGCGGTGTAATCGTACTCATGCGTACCAATAATGCAGTTACATTTCTTTAGTCGATCCGCAATTTCGAGCCCAATTCTGATGGCAGTTTCCCTTTTCATACCGCACTCCCAACACGCTTATTCCATGCAGCGTCAGTTGGCTCATCCAGCCACCCAAGCCGATGAAAAATTTCTAACTGATAGTCTCTTGCCCCTCGGCACAGATAATCTTCTTTCTTCCCATGAAGCCGTGGATGATGACAAATCTGCGATGCTTCCGTTAGGCATCGGCGCCGAACCATATCGGCAATATCCGGCGCGGCATCTCGGCCTTTATCATCCTTGTTGAAAGGACATGTCGGGCATTTGCTCTTCATAACTGGCCAACCGGAAATGTTGGTTGTTTTATGCATACTTACCAGCGCGAAAACCCATCAAAGAACTGACCTTGTCGATCAATGAACTCGAACATCATTTTCCGGTTTGAGTGCGGATCACTGCATGCTTTGGCACACGTCGAAACGATATCCCGATAAATGGGCGCCGGAATCAATTTAACGCCATCAAAATTCATCAGCATTTTATTTCCAATTTTCTCAGCAGAATTGCTTCCACGAGCAAACATAATGATATTTGGCAATTCGCCACAGGCTTTGAATATGACATACCGCCAACTTGGATCGGCATTACCTTTTTCTGGAATTACCTCAATCGAGTAGACCAAATCCCCGCCATGGGTCAGAAGATCGTATGCCTCTGTGATTTTAGTCGGTTTCTCTCCAAATAAAACGCAAGGACCAACAGCATCGAAATCATAGAATCGTTCGCTTTCCTCAAGCCCTAGCATTTGCTTCAATGCGTCAATTTTCTCATCAGGTAATTTGGCGACCTTCGAAACAAATCGTTGCAGTTGCTTTGCAGTAATGCCGACTGCCTTTGCGATTTCAGTAGCTGAGTTTGGCCAGCAATCCATCATCAATTTGGTTTTTTCAGCACATGCCTCTTCCAAACCGTCCCTCTCAAAACCTGCGGAATCATCACTGTCATGACCATCAATTTCTTGTCCTCCAGTAACCAGCCAGGTAACACCATCTTCCTTACTAAACGTTCTATTCCCTACCGGAACCGCATTAACTTCCCACGATGAAAGCCACTGGCCGGGTTTCCAGTCCATTTGTGACAAATCCAAATAGCATTCCACTTTCTTAACAGGCAAAGCCATCCATTTTTCAGCGGCTTCTCGAACGGATTTATTACCAGCCCAAGACCATCTTTTATTTTCGACGTGCTGATTATGTCCTTTGTAAGCATAAGCATTCAGAGCTTCCAGATTATAGAAATCTTTGGCATTGTTCCGGGCAAGCCAACCGAATCTCATTACCTCATCTTGAGCGGCCCGTAAAGAACCGGATAGCTTTTTGTCGCCTTTTTCAGCGATTACGACTTCCACTCCCAGCTTCTTTAAGTTGATCTTGAGATCAGGGCAGGATTCAGCCACGTTCCTATTGATTTTCAAAATATCTGGGCATCCTCTCAACCCAGTTCCGTTTGACCAAGCCACGATCAATAAACCAAGGAATGACCGCGGAGCATCATTACGTGAGAATGTATACCAATGGAATTGAGTTCCAGGAACGGTCAATCCATACAGGATCAGAGGCTTTAAACCAAATCGGGCGGCATCTGATAAAGTGATGGTCTCCCCAGTGAAAACAATCCCATGCTCAGGATGCTCAAAGACGTGTTTTGCTATGGCAGCGTAGAAATGATGCTCCCTGGTTGCGACATTGGATTCCGACATTTTAAGCATCCATTTTTTCTGCTAATTTGTAACGCCCATTGCCTTCGCGAACAGCGCCAATTCGTTTCAGAATTGGGTTGATCGCACTGCTTTGCGGGTAACTATCGCGAATGCACCAGTCTTCTCCGATTCGCCGCGCTATCTCTGTTGGCCCCAACGCTTCCTTCGCATTTTGAAGAATAACTAAAACAGCCTCATCGCGAGGATTACGCCCCTTATCATTACCAGCCATCCAATTTCTCCTTTGAAAAATACCGCCGAAAATCCGAGCACTCAAAAAAATGCCCATTAACCACGATCCGCGTGGCAAATGTCGGCTCTCCGGAATCACAATTGCCTACAACGCCCGCGATATAGAAACCGCCGATATCGGACTTATCGTCTGCCTTGGAAAAGAACGCCGGCATACTCCCATGCGAATGCAGATCCATGACCAACTCGTATTCGTCAGGCAGCACATTCCGGTAGGAAATATGCCTAGTACTAGATGAAATCGTATCCAGCTCGTAAAGCGCATATTCCTTGCGAATTTTATCCCACACCACCAAGCCAGCCCATTCGTATTCGGCGCAAAGGAACGTCTTTTCACAAACGTCTTGCAAAATCCGTTTCGGAATTTGGCCATGCGTCAACCGGACACCGACTGCGCCTATTCTGCCATAGGGTAACTTGATCGATGACTTCGCCACCGGCAACCGAACTTCCAATACCGGATTGATCGCTTCGACATATACGCCATCACCGGCAATCACGAATCGGTGCTTGCCTGTTTCAGGTTTCGGTAACGCTTCGCCATGCAACGACTGCATCAGAGTTGGCGTTTCACCAAAAACAATTTGGTCGCGCCGGTCGGTTAGGTAGCTAGTCATCATGGGCCATGATCCTGCCGTCAAAAATGCAGTTCAGTTTCTCGTTCAGATAATCAATCTCAAAGCCTTCCATTGGTAACGGATTGCCGGAATGCCGATTACATTCCGTGAAATCTATCCCTGCCTCGTGAGCACGACGACAGGTTTTAATATAAGCCTGCATGATCCCTGCAAATTCAATGAACGGATGATTGTTAACTCCAATCGCTTGTCGATAAAAATCGTCCACGATTACATCCATTTTCTTTAGCGCAATTTCTCTCTCTTCTTGATTAAGCATTTTTAACTACGATAAGACTTTGTTTTCGAAATACGGCATGATTGAAGACTGGTTCACCGCCTGTTCCGCCAAAGAAGCGCATGCTGACTTAAGCGAAGCGCTTGCTTTAAGCATGCCATTGTTATTGCCTTTAAATTCAATCTGCCACCTTTGGTTTCCTCCCATCACATAACCGATCCGTAAAGGCGCAAGCTTTCCTGGGATCGACATCCTGACCATATAACGTCCTTCTCCTTCTTGTTCAGCTTCCACAAACGCCGAAATACCTTGGTGGACAATTTGATATCGTTTAATCATTAAACCCTTTTTAATTGTGTTGATAGGGCACAACCATGCAATCCAGCTTCAATCGCTCGACAGCAAATCTCGCAAAGGCTCGGCCCGTATAGGCGCAAGCATCTTCAATTTGTCCCAATGTCACTCGGCGCTCTTTCCAGTGAATCATGGGCGGCAAAGCCGGAAACACTTGGTTATTATTGGGCAAGCCGCATCCACCCAACGTTTTCCATGTTTCATAGTCTACTGCCCTGCCGTAAGCAGATAATTGATAGACACTTTTGTTTTCGATAGAGGATTCGCTCATGCTCTGTGTTACCGAATTTTGTTAAAGGATTACTCCATTTATTGAATCATGCATTTCAATATCAGCAACCCTGAATTTGGTTAAATGTTTTTCCGTCACCCGTTGATAGTAGTCTTTTAATCTTGAAAGAACGTAAATACCCCGATCACCCACACCTTCTGTACTTAGCATCGATTCAATTCTTTCGAGGAAATTAGGTTGATATTTATTGATTCGCTCAATCCGATATTTTTCCCACAAACACAACTCATCCGCTGTCAGTGTCTCAGGGAAATTCTTTGCCCTGTATCTGAACAGTAATTCTGGAAGCCGTTTGTCGTTGAAGCGGCCTGATAAAGCCGATAACTCTTCTGGCTTGCTCGACGCAACCTTCTTCACAATTGTTCGGTCATAATCGCTAATAAAGCCGCTGTACAGCATTCCGTCAGGATCGTCAGAACTAAATTCCGGTTGACCAAATACCGCAGTTACTTTGGCTACCATTTCTTTAAATTCAGCATGACCCATAATCATTAATCGGTGCTTTTCACACGCATCCCGATCAATTCCGGTGCGCTTTTCAATATTCGCATCCAGCATTCTTGTTGGAATCAGTGCTGGTACTTTATTGATTTGAATGGATACCAATGGAATCCTGGTCACACCTTCACCAAGTTCTTCTTTTTTACCGAAAACACGCTTTCTGATTTCTTCCTCGTCTAGCGTGAAAAGTAATTCAGGATCGTTGGATAGGTCGTAACAAATCACTGAGTTTTTGTTGTTTGGGTTTATGCAAAGCGGTACAACCATTGCCATGCAGCACCGATCAACCCCATAGGCTCTTGATACGTGCAGTACACTTGTTCCTATTTCCAGTAGTTCTGATACTTTCTTTTTGTCTCGCATTCCTAGCATATAGTTAAACAATTTAGGTTCTTTGGCTTTAACCTGTCTTGCCAGTTCAATCAAAGCCATCGTATCTGACAATGCGTCATGAGCCCCTTCATGCGAAATACCGTTTGCTTTTGTGAGCTGATCCAGTTTCATGGTCACCTTGCCATCAATACTTGGCCACACGAACGCATCTGGTCTAAACGCATGCAAAACCCGCATAACGTCCAGCAAATCCCATCTTGAGTTTCCGTTTTTCCATTCGTGTTCGTAGGGGTCGATAAAGTTTCGATAAAACCCATAACGAGTCAATTCAGAGTCGAATTGAATTGAGTTATAACCCACCGAGCACGTTCCACTCACGCCTACTTGCTTCTGAATTTCCTTGAAGAAATCGACCTCCAAAACCCCTTTTTCATCAGCTTCCTGCGGTAATATACCAGTCACCAAACACGCATCTGGAGAGGGCAAGAAATCGTTGGCTGGCTTGCAGTACAGCAACACCGGATCACCGATTACGTTCAATTCCTCATCTGTTCTGACTGCGGCAAACTGTGACGGCCTGTCGAAAGCTGGACTGATACCAAATGACTCGTAGTCATACCAAAGAAACGTTTTTTCACTCATCTTCACCTCGTTATTCTGCTATTCATCCAAGTCTTTTTCTGTCAGGACATACTCACGCACATCATGAACGGTATAGAAATTGATCGTGACATGATTCTCCATCCAGCTTTTCAAAAGCTCATCAAGCTCCTGTTTTGCTTCTGGAGTAACATCATCCATAAAGCTATCCGCGTATTCTCCACCGATGTCATACCCCCTGTTTTGCATAAGCTCAATAACATCATCCGCATCGCAAAATTCGCTTACTTTAGGCTTCCTTCCGTCCCCGACATAAACTGTTTGCCCTACTTCAATTTCACCGCTATTGCTGTCGATCAAGTCCTCAAGAAAGCTGTAATTAAAGTCTTCGTTGTTCTTTGACCACGCCTCTAATTCACTCATTTTGTGCTTTCCTCTTAGGAGTTATTTTCAATGAAATTATCTACGCCATAGCGCAAAGGGTTCAAATTTTCCACCGGAAATTTGCCCACCTTCAGCTTGGACAGGGAAAGCCAGAACCGATAATGAGCCTTGTTATCCACCGCCTTGTCCTTATCCCTGTCCAGAGAAAGGGTTGATGGATTGTTGACATGAGAGAACGCGCTATCGAACATCACCGATTCCCACGCATTGAGCTGATCGAGGCCGCACTCGTCTGGCAATGTGGCAGAACCCGTGCAGACATTGCCGTTGGCATTCACGTTCATCAGCGGCGCTTGGTAGAGCTTCGTTTTGGCACTGACCCTGCCATTTGTTTTTAACGCCGCCACCGCTAGCTTGCCGTTACGGTTGGCTACCATGAGCAATCTTGGCCAAGGCACGTCGATCTTTTTCATCGGTAGCCCGGTGATATTGAACAGCATGGGGCGAACCTGGGCTGGCACTGTCCAGGCAATATGGGTTTCAGAAATCGACACGACATTCGGGGGCAAGAGGCTGACTTTTCGTTTCCCCATTTCCAGCATCGACCGCAGCACAGATTCCACATCCTCCTTGGACATTAAGCGACCGGCGCCGATGACAGATTCACCTTGCTCGTTGGTCACAAAATCGTGCATCGAAGCCAGAAAATCTCCAGTCCGGTATTGAGAGTAGCCGCTTGAAATTGCTTTAGCCTGATGAATCAGGATGGCGTGTTTTTGCACAATAGTCGGCTTCTCGCCTTGGTAGAATTGAAAAAAATCGTTAGGTTTCACTTTGTGCCTCCAAATCCGCATTGATAACCTCGGCCAATCGGATCAACCCTCTCGATTTGGCCAACAGGTTCAGTCTCTCACCGACTTCCGAACATGCAAGCGGATTCAATCGAATGATGCCTTCCGGGTTTTCACCCGCTTGAGCCATATCATTATAAACATCCGACACAACAGACTCTTCCCAATCGAAGCCGAATCCGATGACATGGCCATAATCCAGATACACATCCCCATGACTGTTATCGCACGGTGATATTCGACATTCGGAGGCTTTTAGCCCGGACTTTTCAATCCACTTCCAAACTTTGATCGTTTCCCGAATGAACTTGACCCACGGATTTCCGAAAAGGACTTTATTGGCCTTTCTCCAACCGGCCAGCATTCGCCTGATTTCACCGATTTCCGGCAACTCACCAAACATCGATTTGCAATTATTGGTTAAAATCGATTTCAGATAACCAATACGTTCTTCCAGATACTCCTGATCATCTGTTATCTCGGGAAACGGGTAAACATCATTTTCCAAAAAGAACTCAGCCAATTCCCCGTTACTCAGATGACCTTGAGTTTCCAATCCATCCTTGAGCGCATCCAGTTCATCCCCCATCATCATCCAATTCTCTGACAGATCATCGACTGACATGCCTATCCCGCCATTGAAGATTGTCCAACTCAAACAACCAGCCACCGCTTTGGCAAGCTCACGATCCATGTCCAACAAGGAAAACTGGGAAAATCTGGGATAAACGCCTAACACCAAGAAAACGCCTTCACTCTGGCTTTGCTGCATTTCAAAGTTCATCGGCTCAAAGTCGCTGTGAACCGAGTCAATGCCTGCAATGCTCATCGATTCCTGGTTTAGGTGATCCATGACCTTGGCCACGACTGCCTGATACAGCCGGTAGGTAGCTTCCCATCCAGCCACCACGACCTGATCGATTTCCGCTTCTTCAACTAACTCCATCGAATGCGCCAGCAAGATCATGCAGGAAATGCCGGAGCGATGGGTTTCAAAATCGGCCTTGTCTTTCCGGCGTCGAATTTCGTCGATCAATCCGTTTAGGTCGGTTTCGATCCTGACAGGGGAAAACAACTGGTTCACAGCATCGGTAGCTGCTTGGGGTCGATACCCATTAGGGTTCGGTTGGGCAGTTTGGGTAGATTCAGCTTGAACTGAAAGCATGGCGGCTCGTTCTCCTTGACGTTGTTATCAATGGGGGATTTGCTCCCCCATTCCTTCAACTGCGCTATTCCAACGCTATCAGCCCTTGGTTTTAACTTCTTGATGCGGCTTGATGCCATAGTGCAATTCCTCGCCTATCAGTTCAGGCTCATTGAGTTCGACTTGAGCCAGATGCGGGTATGAGGCCGCATAGAGCTTGATGGCTTCTTCCGGTGACATATCCGGCGCAGGATCGGCAAGACGAATAGCACCCATTTTGAAGACTCTGACCGGACGAATGACGGTTGTGGTGTTATTTTTCATGTTGAATTCCAGATACTTAAAACAGTGATTTATCGGTTACGGATATTTCCGCTGGTTTTGCGCTTGCCGTGTCATCGTCCTGATGATCCGGTTCTTCAAACCGGGATTTTTCTGTCGGCTTATTCGCCTGCTTACTCTTGGCCGCCTCTGCCTTCGCTTGCTTTCCGGCTTCCTTGATTCGACTCATGGCGTCCTTCAAATCGTTATTACCGCCTTCGCGCACATCGGCAAAATCGGCCAGTGAACGCGGAAATTCCGCGTCCAGCGCTTGAGGATTAGTGACGACATACAAAGGCATGGACAAGGCTGCTCTCAGCGACTGAATCGCTTCTGATGCTTTATCGTCTGCCGACCCCTGCAACACTGGCTGAACCAGTACCGCCAGTTGATCACCCTTGCGGGTGACTGTGAATTGAATGCGCTCATCGTTTTTGAGCATGTCATGGAAGGTTTCAAAGATCATATTAAGCGGCCTCACTGTCTGGGTCTTGGGTGTATCCGTTGGAGTTTAAAGACATTGCATCGTCATCATCGAACCAATCGCTGTCACCGAGATAGTTGGAAGAGCTTGATGATTCTTCCGCATCCAGATCATCGAACTCGCCCGGTTTTGTCATCACGGCATCCAAGATCGCGCTTTCGTCATCGACGTTTACGGTGTCCGTTCTTGGCCGGTCGGCATCCAGACCTTCAAAATCGGCTTTATCGCTTGAACTCTCTGCATCCATCAAAGACTCGGTTTCCGGCTCTACAGCGTGTTGAGAACCACTTTCTTCCGCACCTTCAACACCCGCTTCATCGGCTTGCGATTCAGTGGTTGGCTCGGACGAAACCGGCTCGACAACGGCGCTAGGCGTTTGAGTGTGCGATGCCATGTCTTGATGACCATCTTCACCCATAAACTTCAAAACGCAACTCGGTACAAAACCCGCAAAGTCGTAACCGCACCCGAAAACCTCATCCAAGATTTCGTTGTTTTTCTTCTTCATCAGGGCGGCAATCTTGTGTTTCTCGCTTTGCTTTTCGTAATGCTCGACGAATGACAAACCTTTGCCATTTATGGCTTCGCGCAACACGCCTTCGATACCGGCCTTGGTGAAGGAACCTAGAAACTCCCTGTCCAGAATGTAATGGTCAGCCAGTCTGGCTTTCGTCACATTCAACACGGACACGGCACCTTTCGCCCAGGTCTTGTTCAGAACCGGCGTGGACTTTTCATGCTCTCCCAGCAAATGAGTCAACAAACGGTGATTGAAGTCCAGCGTTTCTTCGATACCCAAAGACGATAGCGCCTTTACGAATCCTTCGATTTCGTTACCAATTCTTGTCGGGTCTTTTAAGGGTTCAGGCAATTTTTCAATCGGCAACGAACTTCTTACCAGCCGATAAAGGGCAAAGGTGTTCACGCACAACACAGCCAGTTTGTTATCCGCAATTTGTTTTGCGCCAAGGTCGCGGTAAAACGCCTCGACCTTCTCAATCACTCTGGCCGGGGGAATCGCTGCGCTTGCATTGCCGGTATCAGCATCTTTTTCAACAGAACCGTTGCCAGAATCGACCGGGCTTTTCCCCGTGGCTGGCTGAACAGGCTTGGTTGATTTCTTGGTCGAAGCTTTGCTTTTATCGTTACTGGCAGGTGCGGATGCAGCCTTAAAGCTCTCTTGATAACCGGCGACCTTGTCTTTGTGGCAATCCAGATTAAAGCAGCAATCTTCCGTAATTCGCCCCAGGCGATCCGGCGAAGTGGACAGCAAAGCGCCGAAGTGGGCGCATTGCTTACAACCTTGTTCAAACTGGGATTTGCCCACCCCTTCCGCACCGGACTGGCAGATAATCTTGTAAGAATTCGGTCTTCTTTCGGTATCGAGAAAAACGACCGCGTATTGTTCGGACAATGACGCCTTTTTCTCTAACATGGCTGCTTCGGTTTTCTGCTCATAACATGCCCGATTCGCGCATCGACCTTCACTGATATGTTCCTCGAACAAGCTGGATTGCATGCTGGAGTTATGGGGGCATCCATTGCAACTCGTCTTATCGAAAGTGGCTTTTGCCAATTCCAGCGAGAATGAGGCCAACCGGCTTTTTAACTCCGCAACGGAATAGCCGTTTTCGAGAATTTTGGCGAGAGTGGCGGCCTGGAAGTCGCTGGGCAATTGCGAGAGCAATTCAGCGTGGCCTAATTTGATCTTGCGTTCTGTCAGTGCATTGAGAACTTCCGGGGCGGCGTGGAGCAGTAATAACCGTGCGTCGAACTTTACACAACTCCAGCCCAAAAGCCGTAACGCCTCACTTTTATCGCCACCGCAATCGGTTAACACATCCCGTGCTGCCGCCGCTTCTTCGGCAGGACTCATATCCGCTCTTTGCGAATTTTCGACGGTAGCGATCAATCTAGCTTCCCTGTCACTCAAATTACGCACAACGGCTGGAATTTCAGTTAAACCGGCTTCATTTGCTGCTCTCCACCTGCGCTCACCGGCCACAATCCAGTAGCCATTGCCATCATCCACCGGCCTGACAATGATTGGCTGAATGACACCTTCTGCCTGTACGGAAACAACTAACTGTTGGAATTCGTAATTATCAAAAAACTTTCTTGGATTGAATCCTTCTTGGACACTGATTTGATCGATGGGCAGATTAGTAAATTCTGCTTGATTCGTTTGCATGATTTTCTCCATAGCTTTGCCACTTTTTAAGTTTTCCAAAAATGCGGCATGGTTAATAAAAACTACAGAACAAAGGTCTCACGACCAAGCAGTTATGCAAGCTCGTTTTTGGAATTTTTTTACAAATTTTTAAGCTAAAAAAGCGATTTCCAGAGATGCGGATATTGATTCACCAACAAACTAACACTGGTGGCTAAATTGTTTTCGCATTCAGTGTAAATGGAAACTTTATACTTGATTAATTACACATCGATTCTCTGAATTTGCAATAAGTAGTATTGGTTTCATTGATTGCTCGCAGAAATCATACACAAGCATATCTGCATGATGACTGTCAAAAGCTTGGCCGAAGAAGACACATGCGGCATTCGATGCGCATGGGAAAAGGTGAATTTTATTCACAGACTTCTTGTCTTTTAAAAAGTGCATTAGTCCTTGCACACTACTAGTAAAAGCACACCCATCGTCCGGATGGCCTAATGCACCATTACCCATATATTCAGGATATGCCTTAATAATAATGTGTTTTGCGCCAATTGACTCAGCAATTTCCTGTCGAGCTCTTATCAAACTTTCAGGTTCTGCTGTTAATGCTAAAGTGATTAAGACTTCATTCTCGCTATCGGCTAAGTCTTCCAATCCGTTAATGGAGTAAAAACTTCCTATGGGTTTTTCTAGCGGCCAGCACCATTGACCACTATCCCTATATTTGAGCATAGGGGTAATATTATTTTTGTTCCCGAGCATTGCACCGAGCGCAATCAAATACGGCATCAATCCGAATGCAAATAGCCCGGCCCTATATCGAGAGGAATGCGTTTGACTTAGAATTTTTTCAGCTGTAATCGAAACACTGTGTCTAAGAACTTGCTGCGCAACTTCCGGGTTTGTTTCCCTCAATATCGTCTCATTGTCACTTATGTCATTTAATTGAGAGTGCATACGGCAACGGATAGGGGCAAGCGATTGAGCAATTTGTAAATTTGATGGTGCGGAAATTACTTGACGATGAACGGGCCAAAGTACAGAAAATACAGGAATGGGTTGATAGCCGAGTCCATCCAAGAGATTGTTAGCAACAGCGCAAAACTCTCTTCGCATTTCCGAAAGGCGATAGGCAGGGTAATCTGCTGCTGCAATTTTATCAATTAAGCGATGATGCTTATCGCATAGTAGTAATATGTTGCCAGGATCATCAGACAGCTTTTCAGATAGTGCAATTACACCTCTAGCACCTTGCTCCGAGGAAGCAATATTATGGGCCAAGTAAGAAAAGTTCCCTTCCGTATTGGTAAGATCGTCAATACCAAGGTTTTGCCCACACCCAGCAAACATACATCTTCCGTGACTATCGAGCATTACTTTTCGTTTGGTATCAGCAGAAAATGAATCCCCTCGACCTACTTTTTTTGAGTTTTTCTCAATCCGATCAAAAAAATCTCTAATATCTTCAAGAGTAAATTTTGTAGTTTGACCTTGAACTCTACTCCAAATATTATTTATTTTTTCTGTTGATTGTATTTCTTCTTGACTAAATACGTTACCCTGATAACAGCAAAATAGAATTTGGCCATTATTTCTAGCTAAAAATTCAATTGCCTTAACGCTATCATTAACGGATAAGCAAAATCTCAGTATCGATAGCACATGATCATCATGCAGCAGCAATATTAAAATAGCTTTTACACCTTCATCAATTAGAATCGCTACATCCGACCACTCAGAAGTAGATGACACTAATCTGATATGAGTTTCAACGAGCGCCAAGTCTTCGATTGGGGCATGCAAAGCTTGATTCATTAAGTTTTTAGTACTGTTATCCATGATGATCACGATTCCATAATCAATTTTGTAAAACCAAAGCTAGTTCGGACGAACACACGAATCTCCTTAGTCCCGACAATTACGAAAAATAACTGTCTGCCGGGATTTTTTCCAATGCAAGACAACCAATCCATCTTGTCGATTAGTGAAGGCGTAGGTATTAGTTCTGGATGTGTGTGCCAAGTACCCAAATAAATTGATGTACCGCCTGATTCAACAAAAGCTAGGTCAACAGCTTTTTGATGATTTCTGTCTCGCAACAAGAAACTATATCTTGTGCTTCTGTCGTTGGGAAATGGAGTGGTTATAGATTCGACCCAGTACTCATCTTTGATTTCCGAGCAAGAGCCTATGATTACCCCAAATTTCTCGTGATCCCTTGCGTTGATCTGTCTGTGGTTTTTCCATACTGCCAGCGCGTCTTTGGAAATGTTCAATGAGATGCCACCATTTTTAAAGATTGCGTTTTCATCACCCATGGCAGATGTCACAATCTTCGTTATATAGCGGTAAGATTTGTAACGATTTATCGAAAGCAGTATATCTGTGAGTCACCGAAAATCCACGAGATACTACGTCAGAACAATCGCCTTTCCAACTGACTTTCGAAGAAGATGTGATTTTCCCTAGAAGGGTACCAATCGCGAGGTTTGTGGCAATTAAAGCTGTTTGTGCTGCACTGACTGAATTGTAAGGCAAAAACAATTCTCCACATCCGGCATGATTTACGGTCAAGTTCTGATCAGTTTCTAAAAAATTCAAATTTGACGAAAGCCCACGCGCACCTGTCTGCAAATCGACGTATGCACACCGCAAACACCCGTTGGCATTTTGTAGATCAAGGACTGCATGACCACCAATTCCGTATCCTTCTAACCACGTATTAATGACTGGTGTTTTAATATGATTCTGAACCAGAAAATCGTGAAAGAGACGTTCATGCGTAGGAGAGCCGATAGCGATGACCGGAAATTGTCAATGTAGTTGTCGCCTCGACGGTTAAATCTAGCTCTAGTTTGTGCTCTGAATAATCACCTCCTTGGATCATTTTTTTGTTTAGTCCTTGTCTGGGTTAAGGTGGACTGCTTGGATTTTTTGCCAATTGCGAGAACTACCGCTCCAACGTTGCGGATGTTTGGCACGAGCAGCCTCGTAGACGGCTTTACGGTTATCCAGAAGCTTTTCGTCCAAGCCTTCATGACGCTGCGCTGGGGTTACAAAGCAGATAGCGCTGTGGCGATGTTCGTGGTTATACCATTCCACCAATCCTGTGACCCATTGACGTGCTTCTGTTACATCGGCAAACGGTTTTAGCGGATATTTAGGACGATATTTCAATGTCTTAAACAACGATTCTGAGTAAGGATTGTCGTTGCTAACCGATGGTCGGCTAAAGGAAGGCATGACACCGAGCTGCTGCAAGGTCGCTAGCATAGACGATCCCTTCATGGGACTGCCGTTGTCAGAATGTAGGACAAGCTGTCTTGACTGTATACCTTCACGATGACATAGATCGCGTAACAGTTCGCCAGCCAAGGCGCTGTTTTCTTCTTCATACACTTGCCAACCGACGATCTTCCGGCTGAAAATATCAACAAATAGATAGAGATAGAAAAACTGTCCTCTGATAAGTGATGGCAGGTAAGTAATATCCCAACTGTAGAGCTGGTTAGGCGCTGTAGCACAGATTGCACGCGGTTTGGTACGTGCTTGAGGCGGACGTTCGCTACGCCGATGGGCAAGCTGTTTTTCCTCTCGCAGTATGCGATAAAAGGTCGACTCAGACGCCAGATAGCTGCCTTGATCAGCCAGTCGTGGCACGATCTGACTGGGCGGCAGATGGCCGAACTCATCGGAATTGGCGACTGCCAACACCTCGGCACGCTCGATTTCTGTCAGCTTGTGTGGCGGTTGATAATCACGCAATGGACGTTGATCACAGCGAACAGCCTCACCTGTCTGCCAACGTTGCAAGGTACGTTCGCTTAGACCTAGCACTTCACAGGCTTTAGCTCGGCGTGCCCCCGCTGTTATCGATTCATTCAGTAAAACAATCACTTGCTTGCGCTCTTCGTGGGTAGTCATTCGACCTCTCCCCCCAAGAGCGCTCGGAACTTTTTTTGCAGAACCAACAGCGCTGCGGCTTCTGCTAAGGCCTTGTCTTTACGCAACAATTCGCGCTCAAGGCTTTGGTTTTCCACTTTCAATACACGTAAGGCCCGCGCTTCTTCACGCTGGGCTTCTGCGTCACCATGACTACAGAAATCAGTTTTCCACTGCTCCAGTTGATGAGCAAAAACGCCTCGTTCACGGCACCAGGTATTTAAGTCCTCGCCGAGTAAACTATAGGTTTGCTGCAAAGCGGCAAGGCGTTCTTCTGGGCTCCAATCTTCGGGGCGTTTCGATTTCGGTTGTGCAGGTTTATTGACGTCCTGTTCGCTTTGTTTCATCCAAGTCTTCAAGGTAGTTAAATTGATGTTCAATTCGTCTGCGACAGACTGAATCGATTGATTATTGCCACGACTGTAAACTTTTACCAAGGCTTGCTCTTTAAAGCCTGCTGAATACCTTTTATATTTTTTCATTGCTAATCTCAAATTTTATTTTTTTCTTAAAATTTGAGGCGACAACTATTCTGACTCAGGGGGATGACAATTAAATCAAATGAATTCAGATAATTTGTGTTTCTTAAGTCAAGAAGTTTTCTAATCTCGTACTGAGTTTTGATCCATGGGAATTTACTATCAAGTTCAAGGCTAAGCGCGATTGCTTTATTACAACCAAGAAAATGATCACTCAATACATGGCGATATATGTTGTCCATCGTGTAAATATCTGGGTCACATAAAACCATGTTGCCTATACCTGCGGCCCCCAATTTGTAGACAATTTCACCGCCAACAGACCCACAACCAACCATAAGCACCGATTTTCCTTCCAATCCAAGGTTTGCGCCACTACGGGGCATAATCTTTTCTTTGTTGAATATCTTTACCCTGATAGGAGAAATACTCCAGTTCTTTAAACTTTCTTCATTTTTCGGTAATGATTTTTTTCCATTGCCTTTAATGCTTAACTGTATTCCAAACCAAGTCCGACCAGATGGAGTTTGAGCATTAAATATTAACCAGAATCGTTTCCCCTTTTTTTGTTCAAATTTAGAAGAAATGTAATTATTTTTAATCGTTTGCAGATACCATTCGCCAAGAAGCTCTGATGTTGTCGGAGCTGGCTTCAGATTATTTAAAGGTATTATGAAACCTTCGCCCGCTATAGATCGATTTTTATCCTGTTGTGCAATATATGAAAATTCAGCCAGAGATGATGCACAGTGGGTAATCCCTAGATACTTAGCCCCAAAACCCCATTTCCGGCCAGAAACCGGACTGAACACCTGAACTTCTTCCAAGTCACCACTAGCAGCGCATATAAAATCCGCACTGGAATCGTCGCAAATTCGCAACCAATTTGCATAAAATTCTCGAAGCAACTCCTCTGTATTCCACGCAACCTCTAATATTGTCTTTGTTAGGAGGTTGATATGGCGCTCTAACGATTCTTGAAATGCGAGTTTTGGTTGTTCAAAATTGACTGATACCGAATCCTGATCACCAACACAAACACTTCCAAGGTCAAATTTTTCTAACGGTAGAACATGTGCGAGATTTCCATACTGGCTAAAATTACCTAAGAAAAATGTTGGTAAGCAGTCAATTTCATCAACACAAAAGTGGATTAATTTGAGGTTTCCGCCCTCAAAGTCATGGCTCACCACTAAACAATCTAAGTCACTAACATTTTCCAACGTTGCTAAGTAACCTTGATCACAAAGATGGCTAACTATTTCCTGATAATTCATGCGCCTTGAGAAGTTCCTACTGCACCTGAGGAAGAAAATATGGCTTTCCTAGTACTTGCAGAATTGTTTGATTTTTCAGGTACAGGAAAGTCATCCCCAAACACTTCTCTTAAAATTTTGCACTTTTCAATTTCATCAGTCTCCGAAATCGCATCCTGCAATTTTCCTTCAAGAGTACTTAGTTTATTTCTGAACTGAGTTCCAGTGTTTACACTACTTCCATCGAAAATGTCCCGCCAAGGTTTCTTTGGAAGAAATACCGATACTTGATATTGGCTGTTTGCTTTTGCAGTAAAATAACCATGAATCAACATTGCTGACACAGTTGTTTTAAGCGCGATTAAATCATCAGGTTTCCCATCACTGTCAAATGACGGCGAAAAGCACTGTTTGGCCATGACCGTAATTCCAATGGAATGTATCTTTGCCGCAACACCCTCACTGAACTTTTCATCGCGCCAGCGCTTTAAGTAGCGAACTAGGCGGTTGAATTGACTTAGTTTGTCGCTTGCCGATCCAATGTATGATGACTTGTCTTTAATCCAATCTTTCAAACCCCTTGGGTCGGCCTCCTCCCATTTTCTGTTGGATTCATCAGCGTTTCTTTTCCCTATAGCCAGCTCATATTCAGCACCATTCTTTCTATAAATAGGGAAGTCTATATGAAGATTTTCATTCTTGTAATCCGCGGTAACACAAGGCTTCTTAATTTTGGCATTTTGAAAACCTCGTTTTTCCAGAACATTCTCACATAGTGTAATTTTTGGTTTAACACAGTTATCTGGAGCATTATCGCAATCAATAACGATAGCTCTGTCAATGTCGAAATCACCAGATTTTTTGAGAATGGCTGTATCGGTAGAAATTGATCCTTGAATAAAGTCCTCAATTACCGGATATCCAGCATCTTTGAAAGCATTACGAACATCGTTAGTTATGCTATCGTCTCGTTCCCTTGCCGTCTTATAAGCATCATCCTGCTTCGATAACTTAATAGCATCGTGAAAAGTGTTGAAATGTTTTTGTATACTCATAATACTCCTTAGATGCTTTAAGTTTTTTTGATAATATAAATTCAGAGAAAAATTAGGATTGAAATCGGAATTACTTCAATAACGATGCTCTCTATTGAACGCTTGATATGACTTCGCGCCAAAAATGAATGCGAGAACAGCAGTCATCAGAGGAAGCAGAAAATATACCCAGCCAAAGCTTTGAGTTAATGGCCCTAACAGAGGTGATGTTGATGCTCTTGCATATTGGTCAACTGCCCAGTCTAAAGTCCAAAATGACCCAAACGTCAAAACAGCGCAGACACTCGCACCGACTTGCCAAAACATATCTGTTAAATCAAACAAAACATCAAATAATTTCTCCGAAGAGGATTGTCTTCTGCGGCCCATAGGCCCTCCAAATATTGAGTTAGAAATGCGGCTTTATAAAGATCTTTCAACCTTCGTAAAGCAGCAAGTTAATTACTTCTCTCTCTCCTTACGCCTTTGAACGGCTTGCCGTCGGATTTCACATCCATGAATCGACCAGTATTCGTGTCACGCTTGACCCAATGCCCAGAGGGTGTTTGAGTTTGCGAGCGTTCACGCACGGCGCCATTGCGATGACCATCGCCTGTGGGTGGATTTGTAGCCATATCACCTCCTATAGGTTATAAACAGCAATCAAAAAGGAATATTACATCATCTTTTTGATGATGTCAATTATTCAATAATGATTGCTTTATGCGGCAAATTCTTTACAATGTGTCATCATGAATAGCACTAAACAAATCCAAGCAACTATCGATGCGCTGAATTATGCTCAGCGTGAACGTTTACTCTTTATCGAATTTCGTTTGTATTTTTTGGGCGACGTGGGTCGACAGGATTTAATGCAACGATTTGGCGTAGCTCCCGCCGTAGCGACGAGAGATTTCTCGCAATATAGAGAATTGTTCCAGGACAATATCCAATTCGATAACAAATCTAAATGCTATGTGATTGGAAAAGACTTTTCGCCGGCGTTCACTCACTCCGCCGAACGCGTATTGACAGCATTAACACGCGGATTTGGTGAAGGTAACGTGCCAGGTAGCGACTTTTTGCTGACTTGTGAATTACCGAAGCTGCTTAACCAGCCATCCGTGGCGATACTGGCTCCGATTACCCGGGCGATACATCAACAAAAAGTCATCAGTATTGATTACACCTCGCATAGCAGCGGATTGTCGACCCGAGAAATTGTCCCATTCGCTCTAGTGAACGATGGTTTACGCTGGCATGTCCGCGCTTTCGATAGGAAGAGGCAAACATTTCTGGATTTTGTCATTACTCGTATTTTGAGAAGTGATCTCGTCGAAGACGGTCTGGTTTTGCCTCAAGAGCAACCAAGTGCAGACATCCAATGGAATCGAATCGTTGAATTAAATCTCGTACCGCATCCAAATCAGGAGCATCCCGAGATCATCGAAAACGATTATGGAATGGCGGACGGCTTGCTGCATCTCAAGCTAAGAGCTGCAGTCGCCGGATACGTATTGCGACAATGGTTGGTTGATTGTTCAGCTGAACATAAACTAACAGGAAAGGAATATCGATTATGGTTGAAAAATCACTTGGCTCTCTATAGTGTATCCAGTGCTGAGTTGGCCCCCGGTTATGAAGCTCCGAAGGTTTAAACAGTTGGTCAACACAAGCATAAAAATATATGAGCCAAATAGCGATGATTGATGTGGTTCTACGCAATCTTAATCAGGAATCAATGACGCTTGAGCAAATTTGGCTAGACCACGGACAGGCGTGGCAGCAACTGGGCTGGAATTTGGTGCAAGTTAAACTTTGGCTGCTTTGCCAACCCAGCGTACTTATAGAACATACTTTGAACGGCGAACAAGCCTTTCAAATACAGTGCGCCCAAACTAACCAAGAAACGAATTTAAGTGACGAATTGGTCGCCTTATTAGAAAAAGCCGGCCGCCCGATGCCCCTGTCGCAGCTGATCAGCAAATTACCGGCTGGCAGAGTAGTTACCGAACCGATGTTGCGTGCCGCGGCTCAACACGATGCACGCTTGGAATTAAAAGGTCCGCTGCTGAAGCTGACTTAATGGAATATCACTGGATACAAAAACATGGCAACCGAACAATCACTTGATCAACGCTACCAAGAAATTCGCAATAAATACCTCAGCTATACCGAACATACCCCGCTGAATAGCGATCATGACTTCGTTAAAGCCGGACTAATCTGGGGTGAAGACCAAGGTAACCAAACACCATCGGTATTGCTGATTGCGCTGGAGCCGGGGCATTGGGACTATTCACGCGAAGACAAGCTGGACCTGCTGGCTTACGAACTACTGGCTAGTGTGAATGGTGACTGGCCGGTGTTTGCCCATCTGCAGGACGACAAGAATACCCGCTGCTACAGTCTGTTTGGCGTCGATGGCAGCAACAGCACTCATTCGGTGGACGAGGTGCCGTCCATCCAACTGATCCGTAACTACGAAAAGTTGGAAAAAGATCCGACCTTCCGCTGGTCGATGCGGATCTATACCAAGCTCATGGATGATTTCAATTACTTCCATGAGCAAGTCTACCAAACGGTTAAAGATCAGGTTAACGACAAGAACGACATCATCGAAGAAGTTGCCAAGCTGCTGTTTCTTGAAACTTTTCGGGTACATCATGGCGAAGAATTAACCTTTATTGATCATGAAGGCAAAACCCAGCGCTTTCGCGAAGTGTTTGATTACCGCTACGTCGCTAAACACGGTGCTTATGCAGTAGAACAGATCAAGGCCGCCTTCGAAGCGCTTAAAACGCATGAAGACTATATCGTCGTCAGTGACGATGGCACCCGAAACCCTATTTTCCCAAGCGTTTCCCATCTGCGTCTTAGCAAGTCGGAAAATTACCGTACCCTGCTCGAAGCCATGCAAAAACTCGGGCCAGTCACCGATAACCAAGGTCGTGTGATTGCCGGCAAGGAAGTGGGCACCTTGGCCGATGTCGCCGGTGACTTATTGGGTCGTGTGTTTGACGTGTTTCTGCGTGCCAATTTTGAGTCAAAGGGCGGCCTGGGGGTTTATCTCACGCCCAACCCCGTCAAGCAAGCGATGCTAGAAATCGCCATGCACAACCTCCAGCAAGACAACGAGATGATGGAGCGGCTGACGTCGGGAGCTTTTCGGTTCTGTGATGCGACCTGCGGCTCATTTGGTTTTGGCTCTGTCGCACTCAGTCATATTGAACGAGTAATTGATCACTTGGGCGGCATCAGCGATGCGCAAAAAGCCAAACTCAAACAGACCCTACGCGATAACGCCTTTACCGGCGCCGATGCCGCACCGCGGATGGTGATGTTGGCGCGGGTCAACATGGCATTACAAGGCGCGCCCAAAGCGAAGATTTTCTATACCGACAATTCGCTTACCAGCCAAGCCTTCAAACCCAACAGTTTTGATTTGATTTGTACCAATCCGCCATTCGGTACGCCCAAGTTCAGCAACGACAAAAAGGGCAAGGAATCCAAAGAACGCTACGAAGCACAGATGGAGCAAGTACTCGGTGGTTTTCGCCCGACGGAAAAGGTGGTTGATAGCTACAACGCTTACTACGACCACCTAAAAATGAAATGGCAGGATACCGGCGATTTGTATTTGGACGACAACGGCACGCCCAAGTGGCCCGGCTATCGTACCGATTTACGCAATGTCTCCAGCGGCAAAAAACCGCAGCACCATCTTTATCCCAGCACCTCCGGCCTAGCTTTAGGCAGTAAGCCGGATGGCAAAGGCAACTGGAAGCCGGTCGGCGCCACCATTGATCCCGCAGTATTGTTTATCGACCGAAACTTGCAACTCTTGCGCCCCGGCGGGCTGTTGCTGATCGTGTTGCCGGACGGCGTGTTGTGCAACTCCGGCGATCGCTATGTGCGCGAATACATCATGGGTAAAAAGGACGAAAAAACCGGCCAGTTTGTCGGCGGCAAAGCCATCGTCAAAGCCGTTATCTCTCTACCTTCCGACACCTTTAAGCTTTCCGGCACCGGTGCCAAAACCTCGATATTGTTTTTGCAAAAGCGACACGCCAGTAAAGAGCATCCCGAACAGTTCCTGCCTGAACCGCAAGGCGATGTGTTTATGGCAGTCGCCGAAACACTGGGCTATGTGGTGAAGAACAATATTGAAGACTATTCGGCGGGCGTGCCCAATGATCTCGACAAGATTGTCGGCGCTTATAAGCGGGGTGAGTGATGTTTGTATCTCGTGTTGGTGCAACAAGACTTAGTTCACAACGACTGGATGCCGATTTCTATCGCCCTGAATTTCTTGAAAATGAAGCAAAGCTTCTTACCAAGAAGGTTGCGAAGTTGGGCGATGTAGGTCATTTTTTTGCCGGCCCATTCGGATCCCTTCTTCCGAGCAACTTGTATCTTGATGAAGGAGTTCCACTGTTTCGAGTAGGAAACGTAGGACAGTTTGAAGTTCTGGCGGATAACTTTGCTCATTTAGCACCACACGTCCATAACGAACTAAAAACATCAGAGGTTCGTCCTGGAGATTTACTTGTAGTAAAAGCCAGTGTCGGGGAAAAAATTTGCAAAGTGCCTGATTGGATTCCGAAAGCAAATATCACACAGCACATTATTGGCATCAGGCCAAATGGCACTTTTGATACCGACTATGTTTCGGCCTTTTTGTTTTCAAACTTTGGCGTTTTACAGCTTCAACGCTATTCACTCGGCAGCATCATCCAATATCTGGGTATTACGGATGCAAAAGGCACATACATCGTAAAAGCCGATTCAGTCGCCCAAAAATTCATCGGCGACAAAGTCCGCCAAGCCGAGCATCTGCGGGCTTGGGCGAAGGAGACTGAATCCTTCGTCAATCGATACCACCAAGCTCTTGTTCCATCGCAATCAGCTCTGAACTTTGCCAAAAGGGTACGCCTTGTTTCTCCTGCTCGCATGAGCGAGCGCTTGGATGCCCATTTTTATCCAGGTGTCGTCGACGATTACCTACGCTTGCACCAAGGGAAGTTCAAACCACTTGGAAAGCTTTGCACAACCATTTACAACGGCCAAACACAATCGGAGGCGATCACCGCCCATTCGTGTAAACAAATTACGGTCACCAATCTTTCTTCATCATTTCTAGGTGGTACACCAAGAGATGTCGAGATGCCCGGCAAGAAGGATAAATTCCTCAAACCCTATGATATCTTGATGTGCAATGCAGCGCACAACAAAGCCTATATTGGAAAAGACTTAACCTTCGTCCATTCCGAAGCTGCCATTTTGCCTTCGACGGAGGTTATGACGCTTCGTTTGGAACGCAATCAAGTTCCTGCCTCGTACGTTCGGGCATATCTGCTGACCAAGCTCGGATATGTGCAGATTCAATCAACCATTCGCGGCATTACTGCACATTCGTACCCAGACGACATGGCGCTACTAGATATTTATGTTCCAGAACTTGCCGATAAAGACAAAGAAGAATGGTTTGCCTGTGATGAAAAGCTTGCACTGGCTGGCAAAGCTTGTGAACTAGCAACACAATTGACTACTGCCGCCAAACTCCTTGTGGAATCCCTGATTGAAGGCCATCTCACCGAAGCCAATCTGATCACCGCCGAACAGGCGCTGCAAGCCGGTAACAACCACCTCGACCGCCAAATCCTGAATCGCCTGAAATCCGATGGTGTTGATGGTCAGGGCCAAGCGTTATTTAGCGATCTCGATCAACTTTACAGTTTGCTTCAACAAGCAGACCGTTCCTGACTTGGGACCCGGACAACATGGACAGTCTTTCTTCACGCAACCATTCTAAATACGGCTTACAGCCCCGGCTCAATCATGATTTGCCGACCTTGTTTGCCTGGTTGCAAGGCAACGGCTTGACGTATAACGGTGAGCGTTTCGACCGTCCGTCCAATGCCTCCCTCTTAGGGCCAGAAGAGTTGGATAACAATCTAGCGTTTGCGCAGGCCACCGGTCGGCACGCGTCGCAGCCATTGACCAGCGAAGAGCTCAAAAAACTAAAGGACTCGTTCAAGGATGTTTCACCGGGCGTTAGCCAGGAAGCCCTGTGGGGAGCTGTGCTTGATGCCTCTTCAAGTATTCGCAGTTTGTCGTGGCAGAAGCTACCCGCTGAAGCCATGGCGTTTTATCGGCCGTTTCATTTGCCACCGGTAGATCAGTGGGGCATTTACTTATTGATCGAACCCTTGCTGAATTATCACAACGAACTGTTGCGCTTGAGTCAGCCGCTACGGTTGTTTTCTGCTGAAACCCTGATGCACCTGATCGTGTTTGAGATATTCAATCACGAGTTTTTTCACCATCTGGTCGAATCAACGGCCACCACACTGGAATTGATTCTGGCGACCCAAGGTCAGCCGCAACCCGTATATTTAAGGCATTGGCATCAACAGGCCAATAATCATTTTGAACATCCTCATGCGCCGTTGGAAGAAGCCTTGGCCAATGCGTATGCTTACAACGCCCTGGGTTTTATTAGCCGAATGAAGGTTGGCTGTAAGACAGCCAGTGTCAAGGCCTATCAACAAGCCATTATCGAGCATTGGCATTCCGAACCCGCCGGCTATCGCGATGCCAAGCATTACAAAGGTGGCGGTTACATCGATGGCGGGACGCAGTTATTGGCGCAGTTACTTGACCAGCCAAGCATTGCGGAACAGGTTCCAATTAGCATTATTGCCAAACACGTCATGCCGACCGGATTTTCAGCATTGATGGCAAAACCGTATATTCCTACCTGGCTGGTCGGTTCACCCGAACAATTGAAAATATTTAATCAGTTAGTGCCAGCACCGAACGAAGCCTATACCCAGTTATTTTGGCCCTACAACACGGACGCTATCGATACCTATATCGCCAAGAAAAAGGAAGAAGAAAAGGCGCGCAAGGCGGCGTTAAAAGCCGCGCAAACGCAGAGCAAACAACAAACGGATTTATGGGATGAATAGTCAGGTCGTCGCAGCATTATCGCGTCTGGTGGCTCATGGATACGTGGCGGATGGTGAGCAGGCGTTGACCGAAATACTGTCTGGCATCGCGCATCCGGCGGCGAGCGGTTGGGTGTTGAGTCAACCATTACTCCAGCAACGCCAGTTGTTGAGCGATGATCAGGAATTGGTATTAGCGTTGTTGGGACTTTTACCGGAGGTTCGCAAACCGTGGTTGTCGATCATGGCAGCCCGTTGCCAAGAAGCCGGTCAAATGCCTGATAGCGGCGTATTGGTGCAGTTGATTACCCAGTTGCAAGGCGCTGCCACCTGGGTGGAATCGGCATTGTCTGATGCACAACTAGCGACCAGCCCTAATGCTGCCATCGAGCGGGAGTTGTTGGGCGTCAGTCTGGAACAGGCGGCGGCCACGCTCAGATTAGCGCGGATACTGGCAGCAAGTTTTGCGCTGCAGTCTGGACGGGCCGAACTTTTGCCAGCGATGCCGGTGATTGATGCGAGTGGTATGCAAGCGAACGAAAATTGGATCCGTGGCCGGTTATTGGCTTTGTCAGGCGTATCAGCCGATGCGACTTATGTTTTGGCTAGCCCCATTAGCACCCCAGATCAAACAACCACGATGAATTGGGTGTTTAGCCAGCCTTGGGCTTTATTGCTTGCCATGGTGACCTATGCCCAATACAACTGGGCGGCGGAAGCACGCGGTGGTTTATTGTTGGAGTTGTCGCCGGGTCAGAATGCGGTTCAACCCAGTCAAATCAGCGTTTTGGTTCAAGGCCCTGAAGGCGATGAAAGGCATTGCGGCAGTCTGGCGGAATTGCTGTTGCGGGTTCTGGATCATCTAGGGATGCATTGTTTTCCTGAGCGCCCGACGCCTGGATCCCTGGATACAGCGCTTGCCAGCATGATTGGGCCATTGCTGGTAAAAACGGTTTGGTGCTATCAGGATGGCGCGAGCGGGCAAAATGGCCAGTATTTGATTCACCCCGATTTTGCCGATGCCTGTTTTCGGCTTCCGGGAAGTAAAGTTTTCAATCGCACCGGGCGTTTTCTTTGGCAGAGTATTAGAATTGTCGCTGAACAATGGCGTAGTGAAATACGTTAAGTGGGCGTCTATCCAATAGCAATCGTTTCAGGAGAAATTTGATGCAAGCTATTAAGCAATACACCAACGTGATCAATGGCAGTATCCACATTGACTTACCCAAAGATTTCACCGCTAAACGGGTGGAACTGATTATTTTGCCTGCGGATGACGAGGGGCAGGATAAGGTCGCTTTTCAGCGTTTCCTGCTCGATAGCCCGGAAATGACGGATGAAGAATTGCAAGCGATTGAAGAAAAACGAGGACATCTTAAGCAATGGACCTGATCTGCCTGGACACGAATATCCTGATTGCACACAAACGCGCTAAGACGGTGGACAAGGATAAAACTGAACTGTATCGGCTTGCCGTGCAAGGCTATCGATTTGCGGTATCGAGTATCACGGTTTACGAGTTGTTTCGCGGCGATAATCAGGATGAAGATCGCTATTGGAAAACGATGTTTGCGGATATGGACATCTTACCTTTCGATTTTGCCTGTGCTGAACAAGCGGCAAGAATCTACAAAGACCTGAAGGAAAAAGGACTGTTGATTGAAGCGGAAGATCTGTTGATCGGTGCCACGGCGTTACAGCATCGCTTGATACTGGCGACCAATAATCGGCGGCATTTTGAACGTATTGAAGGTTTGCAGTTGTTATAACCCGCTAATCTGGATAAAACATGAGTGAAAAAACACAGCAAAATTCATTGACTCAAGAGTCGGTTACGCATTTGACCCGGCGGCACAACTGGGCGGCAACCGGGGTTTCCGACTATCCACCGCACGATCCCTTGGTGGGACAAAGCCGTTTCTTTAAACGCTATCGCACCTTTATTCACACCGTCGATCAAGATGCCGACCATTTCGCGCATGTGTTTGCCGTTGAGGCTGAATGGGGGCGCGGTAAGTCGCGGTTAGGGCATGAATTGATTGCCCAAATCAACGGCTGCTCCAAAGGCTGGTTCATTCGTGACGAACATAATCAGCTAAAAGATGAGGCGTTGTTTGACCAAACGACCCAAGATAACTATCTGGCGTTGTACATCCGCTATTCACAAGTGGCATCCGACTACCAAAACTCAGACAACTGGTTTGGTTATGGTCTTTACAAGGCGCTGTTGCCATTGGCAACAGGCAAGTTTGATGGTTCGATCCAGAACAAAATTGCTGAGCAGGCACTACATCGTTTGAACCCGGCCGGATTTGATGCTAAGCAGTTGGCTCAATGCCTTGAACTCGATCAAATCTACAACGAAGAAGCCCTGTACGAAGAAGAAGGTCTGGTGGTGCGCTTGGTGCAAAGCGCCTATACCTACTTGCAAAAATTTGGCATCGAATACGTGCTGGTGGTATTGGATGAGCTGGAAACCGTGGCCGAAGCCGCGACTTTTGGCCTTGAACAGGACGATACCAAACGATTGGATGGACAAGCCATTCGCTTGATTGGCAAAGCCATCAAAGAAGAAGATCCGCGCCGCAAGCTGCCATGGCTACGCTATGTGGCGCTGTGCTCGCCGCTTTTGGGCCAACAATTGCGCGAGATTCAGTCGGTGGCGCGCCGTTTTGAATTGGTGGAACTTGAGCACAACGCCTTTGCCGATGTGTCGGATTACGTAGGGCAGCTCAAAACTGAGCGTAAATTGGCGCACGATTACCCCACCGGTTTGGTGGAAGCCGCTTACGCCATGAGTGGTGCTAACTTTGGTTGGTTCAATGTGATTATGGCCAATGTGGATGCGGTGTTGGCCCAGTTTGAAATGGCAGGCAAGCCCTTGCCTGCGATTGGTGAGTTGTTCGATGCAGTCACGGAAAGCTCGGGCCGCGTGGCTGAGCATGTCTTGGATAAGCACGCCATTGAAGGCATCAAAACCACTGATCACGATCTGCGTGCCGTGGCGCAAGGCCTACTTTATGGCCAGCTACCGTTAGCATTGAACGCATGCCCGCCGCGTTGCAACGAGTTGTTGTCGCTGGCCAATGAAGATGGCGAACCGGTGGCCAGCCTGTATCGCAAGTTTCCATTTGATGCCCTGAAGTGCCGCCAAGCATTGGAGGACGCCAA
The DNA here is from genome assembly GCA_002862125.1 of Methylobacter sp. KS41. GTDB lineage: Bacteria > Pseudomonadota > Gammaproteobacteria > Methylococcales > Methylomonadaceae > Methylobacter_C. The sequence continues at coordinate 743,260 of PHSP01000001.1, forward strand.
GTTCAAGCGCGAGAAGGATGAATGGTTATACCCAGCTGTAGAACAACCCTTGAGCTTGACCGCCTTGCTGCAAAACCTGCGCACCTTTGCCATCAATGAACCCGAGAAGGATGTTTTGTTATTGCCACTATCGCGCGCCGAATTCAAGCATCTGTTGAGCTTGCTCTATGACCATCCAGCGGTGGAATTTGCCGCCGATGCACTGTGGCAGAAGCTGATTGGTAGCGATCCGTTTGTGCCTGATGATGAGGCGACTCACATAGGTCCCAGTGTGGCCATGCTGTTACGACTTGACTTACGCTACCGCAATCAGCAGCACAATTCGATGATTTTCCGCGACCCGGCTGATGCGGATGTGCATGAATCTGCGATGAAGGCTTTCTTGCAAGCCAGCAGCCACAACCCAGGGCTGCGCTGGACTGCACGATTGACCGGGCTGATGCGCTTGCTGGACAAGAATTGGCAATACACTCAACCTGCACTCAGCAACAAAGAGAACCTGAGTATTCAAACCAGTTCGCGCGGGCAAGGTGCCGGTCAACGAGGCGGCTTGGTGTTTTGTGATGCCTTGAAGCTGCATCCTGATAATCTGGCATGGTTTGCTTGGGTGAATAACCGTGACGAGCTTGATCGTTTGCATCAATACGCGGCGATGCGCCACGCCGATGAAGGGCGTTTCCCAGTAATGGCCTTTACGGCATCGACACATTTGATGGAGCAATACAATCGGGGCGATGTCAGCGAGAAGCTCAAAGACGATCTCTTGCTTTATTACCTGAATCCGAGCGAAGTCGATCAGCTGGAACGCATTGGTCTGTTGCCGGAACAATGCAAGGGGTTGTCGCTGGATGATTCACGATTTACCAGCAAGTTTAAAAATAAGCTCAACGCCCTGCGCGACTTTACTTACCAGGCCATACACCAATGGCGAGGACGCTTGAACGAACGCGGTTTGATTGCTTGGCCGTTGAGGCCTACGGGCAAGATCAACGCGCAGGATCGAGAACTGTTGTTACGTGCCTGGAACTTGTTCGCCGTTCGGGAGACTGGGCTTTCCGGCTTGAACGATTTGGAAACCCGGCACGGCATCGATGGCGAAGACGCTGCGTCCTTGATGCAGCGCTTGGCCTTGCCAAACAAATTCCTGAGCCTTGGTTACGGCAAGGATGAGCACGCCGGTTTATTCTCCGACTTGGCGAATCCACAGCAAGCGCAAGTGCAGTTGCCACACTTTTTGGCTCGCATTGCCAATTCGGCCATCTTGCAAGAATGGACTTTGGATAAGGCTAGGCGAGATTGGTACTGGGGCTATTTATCGCATGCCGGGGTGACGGCGAAGAATGTGTTTGATGATTGGATGTGGTGGTGCGGCGAGCTGCATCTGCTGCAACTCCTGGATGCTACCTCCAGTGTGGCCAAGTGGCAAACCCTGCCTCGCGCGAAACTGGACAACGCCATTGTCGAGGCAAAAAACTGGTTTGATGGCAATGCAGCCGATGGCTACAAGGCCACAGTCGCCAAGTTAGAACGGGTTTTTGGCTATGATCGTATCCCTGGCCTATTTGCACCCTTGGGCAAGTCGCCCATTGGTACAGAAACGGTGGAGGCGAACGATCAACTGCAAGCCGCACGCAATGCTTTCGACAAACTCAAGGTCGATGAAGAGGCACTGAGCCTGGTGGGTGGCGATGTTCTGGCTACCATTGCCGAAAAATTACCGGCTCTACTTGCTGGACGTGCCGAAGTATTGCAACGGGTGGCCCGAGTCAGGCCTGAGTTTGTGCCTGTCATCAGTTTGAGCAACATCAATACCTTACGTCTCGACGATAAGGAGCAATCACTCTATCTGCGCATTGAACAAGCTCGCTTGTTTGCGGAATACGTCGATAAAGCTGCATCGCAAATCAAGCAACGCATCAACGACCTGATAACGGATATTGACACTGATGCGCAAGGGCTCGTGTTATTTCCGCGTAGTCTGTTTACACTGTCTTTACAGACGGTGACCAACATTCTCGATGGAGCCCTGCAGCAGCAGAACGACAGTGGTACCACAACGACCGAAGGCACTGCCAGTTCCGACACTTTATTGCACTACCTGCGTTCATTGCAGTTGGATAAGGCGTCCGAACGCTTGCACCTGCTGGCCGAAGAAGCAGGCGTCAACATCGACACCAGCGCCCAACTTGGCTTCACAGAAAACGTCGGACATATTCTGAGTGCGTACCGTGCGGGCAAGGAAAAGTTTGTCAAAGTCACGGACTACCTGTCAGATCTTAAGACGCGTTGTACCGAAGCCGAGCGCATTTTAGATCCGCTGCCCCCTGACTATGCCGAATCCGACCACGCAAAGGAAGTCAGCGAGCTGTCTCAGAAGCTGGTGTTAATTGGCGATGCGTTTGAAGATTTGGCGGATTTAGCCAAGAGTGAACGCGAGAAATTTAGAGAACAGGCACGCAAGGGCCAGTTCAGTGCTATTCGCGATGTGCCCGATCGTTTACTGAACCCGTTGCAAACTCAGTTGAACGTCGTGGGCGGTGCGATTAACAAGATAGAAAACGCGATCCAAGCACACCGTGAAAACTTGGTGACTGCACTGAATTCAAAATATATTCCGGTTCTCACGCCTTTGTTTGTTGTCTGCAAAGAAGCTACGCCAGAACCGGTTGTACTGAGTGCAGTGTCGATGCTCAGCTTGCACGATCTGCAGATGACACTGGATGTGCGTCGCACACAATGGGAAAATAAGGCAACCCTGTTATTGAATGGCACCGGGCTTGATTATGCGGCTTGGCAGCCTTTGGCAAAGGCAATTGCTGATGGCAAGAGTCCGACTCTTGCACCGTCAGTACAAGAAGCTCTGGTCAACAAGGGCATCCTGAAAATGCAGCTTTATTTTGGGGCTGGTGCGTGAATCTCTATCTAACCCCGGAACTGCAAGCCACTCGCCGTGGACGATTTTTAGCCAGCCTGTTGGCCATTTCGCCGTCCTCGGAGCAGGCTTTTCCCAAGACAGGGTTTGTTTTAATGACTGGCGAGCAGCTGCAGGCATCACCAGAACTGCAATTTAAAGTCATCGCCTGGGGACGTCAGCCCTGCTGCACACTGCTTTTGCTACCACCCTACAAGGAGGGGAGTATTTTTCCCTTTCTGGATTGGATGATTGAGTTAACGTCTCAGCCTATGGCCTGTGCCACGCAAGCATCTTTGGAGACGATTCTCGCGGGAGAACTGTCCCACCGACTGCAGGGTATGGATGGTGACTGCATTACCGATTCGTCAATGGATGATCTAACTTGCCATACCCGTTACTGGAAAGCACATTCCAACAGTGGCCTGATTGCGGTTACGACACTGCCTCTTTGGTCTATTAGCTTGCTTGATCACGCGGACAAGGTAATGGCCTTCTTGGCCGAGCTCGACAAACACACCGGAAAATCGTCTGTCACTATAGCAAGGGTCGAGCCGCAGACAGAGCCCTTGCATCCAGAAGATATAACCGTGTTAGTTTGCTGCTACGGTTTTGACCTAGCCACAGCAGACGGCTTGTCGGATAGACTGCGTGGGTATGCGGTACCTTTGTTGAATTTAGCTAGCTTTGATTTGCCAGAAAGTATTCATCGTTTACGGTGTGAAGGATTGATAGATGACATGGGCTTAACTGAAATGGGTTTGGCATTTTTGCGGGATTCGAGTTACTGGCCATTTGCAGAAAATTTGAAGGGAGAGGCTTAGCCTATGAAGACAACCAATCTCGCGCAAGCATTGGCGATTGATAGCCAGTTGCGATTGCCTGGCAGTGCTGGTCGCCTGCTAAAGCAGATTCGGGATATTGAACAGGTGGCTCCGTTATTCCGAGATGCAGGGCTGATTAAAGCAGTAAAGCCGCCGTCAGTGGTTAATCTGACCGTTTCAGGTATTGCGAGTCATTCATGTATCCACCGGGCGTTGGGTGGTTTTATCTACGCCTCTGCGGCGGTACGGACAGACCTAGCAATACAGGATAATAAGGTTAGCACCACCGGTTCTGACTCTGTCTCCGAGCTGGACGATATTGACTTTGAGGCGCAACGAAAGCGTTTAGAGTTGGTGGAGATGGGTCACTGCTATGCACTTGTCGAGCGGCTTTTGCAGCAAGGAGCAAGTGTCAATCTGATCCTGATCGACACGCCTCTATTTATTGATCGCGATATGGTGCCGCTGAAGAGGAATGTGCGGCACTGGGCCGAATATGAAAGGACGCGGGACGCCATCGAACGCTTTTGGCAGAACTACCGAAAAGATTTGTTCCCTTGGAATCCAGATGGCCCTGTGCTCGCCAGCATTTTGGCTGAGCGATTTTCCGCTATTGTGAGCATTGCCCGGCAGGATTTACGCACCGAAGACGGCCGCAAGCACATTTTGACTGCTGATGGGTTTGTACCGGATGCCACATCAATGCTTGAGGGATTGGAAGAACGTTTAATGGGAATTGGCGATACCCGGTTTATCAACGGCATATTAGGCAACTTTGCTCGGACCATCGCCTTTAGGATGACTGAGAACCGATCTCGGATGGAGCCCGCTAGTGAAGTAGGTCAAGGTGTTATCGGATTTCACTTCCGTAGCGCACGAACAAGTCAAATCAAGATGGCTCAATTGGCAGGTGAAGAAACGGATTGGAGTTCCTCTTTGTTGGATACCGTGGCATCAAGATTGATGATTCTGGACATGCAGAGCCAGAAGAAAGCAATGCCGTTGCCGCAGCTGCTAAGTCGGCAGCAATTGAATATTTTAGAAAAGTTCTCCGCCTACTACCGGCAGGGACTAAACGAAGCGCTACGGAATAATGACGTCGAGAGCACGTGGTTGTCCGGTCTCGACGAAGGATTTGAATCATGAAACATAAAGTACTTGGAAAACTAGTTGGTAATACCGGTGATGCCTCACAACTGACGATGGTTGTTCAGGATTCATTTTCAGTGCGTCGCGGAGAATTTGTTCGCATCATGCATCAGGAACGAGCTGATGAAGGCGTGGTGCCTGTACTCGGTCGAGTTACTCGGATCACCCGAACAAACATGCTTTTTAATGCTGGCTTTGGTGACGGCGTGACCGAATTGGAATTGCTTCCCGGTGCCAGTGTTACCGGGGAGAACCTCTATGCCAATGTCGAACTGGTCGGCTATCGCGATCCGGCTTCACGTCAGATCAAAATTCCGCGACGTCCACTTGACCCCGGCGCCGCCGTTGAAACGGTGGATTTTCAGTTTTTAAGTGACTTTTACGAGTTCAATGAGCACACCAGTTTGCACTTGGGAAATCTCGTTGGTTATGAGCGCGGAGAAAACACGGTACCGGTCTTTCTGGATGTGAACAAGCTGGTCACCGAGCACATGGCTGTACTGGCGATGACGGGATCGGGTAAGTCCTACACAGTTGGCCGCATTATTGAACGTTTGGTGGCATTGAATAACGGAACCGTTGTGGTATTTGATCCACATGGCGAGTACGGCAAGGCTCTAGCCAAGGGGACATTGAATTTTTCGGATGGCCTTGATGAGAGTGAGGATGGACGCGATCGCACCGTGCTTCCGAAAATCCGCGATACATTGGAACGGTTGCAAAATGCGGGTGCTGGCATACATGTTTATACACCGCAAAACGAGTCGTTTAAACACAAGTATGCCGGCAAGAACACCCAACTTGCGCTGCAGTTTGATCACTTTGAAATGGACGATGTTGCAGAAATTCTGCCCGGCTTAACCGAGCCACAGCAGCGGGTGCTTGATGTTGCGCTACGCTATTGGCGGACGGCGGATAAGACTGAACCGCGTGACATCAATCGTCTTCGCCATCTATTGGGAGATGGAATTGATGAGCTAAGGGAATGGGATGACCTTTCTGAAGCGGAAGGCAAAGCGTTGAACAGTCGCAGTGCGGCGGTGACCTCAATGAAGTTGTCGCGGGTACTTAATGAGGCACAGAGTTTTTATTCAGCAGCTATGTCTGAGCCTACCGACATCTACAAAATGGTTGGACGTCCTTCGAATAAGCAAGGGCGCCTTGTCGTGATTGATCTGCAAGGTTTGAGTGATACGGCCAAACAGGTCATCTGTGCACTGCTCTCGAGCGAGATTCTGCGAGCGGCTTCTAGTAAGACTGATCCACTACGCCCTTGTTTTCTGGTTTATGAGGAAGGACACAATTTTGCTCCCGCCGGTGGAAATGCTGTTAGCCACCGTATCATCAAGAAAATTGCTGGCGAGGGCCGAAAATTTGGCGTTGGCTTTGCAATCGTGAGTCAACGGCCATCGAAACTGGATGCGGACGTGACCTCCCAATGCAACACCCTGATCACTATGCGATTGAAAAACCCCGATGATCAGCGCTTCATCGCAAAGGCATCCGACATGGTGAGCAAGGCCGATTTGGATGAATTACCCAATCTATCAACCGGTGAGGCGTTGGTATGTGGCCGATCTATTCCCGCACCACTTTTGGTCAAAGTTGGCGGTAAAGCATTAATTCACGGTGGAGAATCACCCGAGGTTCTGCGCGTTTGGGGAAGTTTTGGTGACTGATCTCCCCGCGCGAATTTGTGCCGAAATGTCGTCGCTGGATTTCGTTGATCGCAGCTATCCAATGTTAAACAACTGGGGCGTTCGCGACCAAGATGTCTTGGTTCACAGTCTTGGCTGCAGTGCCTGGAATGAGCTTGGCTCTGAGCTTGGATTTATGGCTGTGACTGAGTGTCCTGTACCCATGACGCATGGTGCGGATATTCGTTCCGACTCTACCTGGTTTAATCGCTCTCAGCGAACACCGGAGGTGTTAATTGAATTCGAACGCTTTGATGGAACCGATCGGGGACAGAAAAAACTCGACGAAAAACTTTGCAATCTACTTGAGGCGTCCATGCGATGGGGAGATTTCCCTTCAGTGCTGATTCTTTCTGCATGGAGTAAAGGTGTTGTCTCTGCACCGAACAAAGAACTGTTTCTGCAGAGATGTCGCCAAGGTTTTAAATCTTCAGTTGGAGCACAGGTACCGGCAATACGTAACACAGCAGTGCTTTTTAGCCGTTTTATTTTTGAAATTGAACGCAGTGGAGTTTTGCTGTTGAAGCAGAGCCGTTGTGAGAGGTTGCTGTGAATATAAAGTCTGCTCATTTTTTGCCTGGCACCAACAAACGTTTGGGCGATAAATATCTTTTGCTGGAATGTCTAGGGGATGGAAGTCATGGCTGGGTGTGGAGGGCCGAAAGACTGAATGATGGCGAGATCGTAGCGGTAAAGATACCAAAGGATCTAACAAAAGATGATCGCCTGCTTGCAGAGGGCAAAGAACTTCTGACGATAGATGCCCATCCCAATATTGTCCGCATTTTCGACATGGGGCGAATTCCACCAGAGAATGAGTGGTTCTTTATTGAGATGGAGTATTTTCCAAGTCAAAGCCTCGCTCAAAAACTGGAGCAAAGGAATCAACACTTTGGCAACACATTCGAGCGATTGTTTGGAATGTATGCACAAGTTCTTGATGCGGTCGGATTTCTGGCAGCGTTGCCTACGCCTATCTCGCATGGTGATATAAAGCCGCACAACATTTTAGTGGGTGCGGCAGATTTGGTGAAATTAACCGACTTTGGAAGCTCCGCGCTTCCCGAGGAAATTTATGTTCGAACTAGAGAAAATGGTGGTACGGTTTTGTACGCCGCGCCCGAGTTTTCAGATAGCGTTTCGCGTAAAGGAACATTTAAAGATTTGCTCCAAGGCGATATTTACAGCTTAGGCGTGCTACTTTACCAATTAGTCACCGGGCAATTACCACACGATACGCCCGCTCAAGTCAGGCGTCATGCTCCGATTAAGAAACCGAGTGAGATAAATTCACAAATTCATCCAGAACTAGAAGCTGTTATTTGTCGATGCCTAGAAAAAAGCCCCTCCGATAGATTTTCGGACATTATTCAGTTACGCAATGCATTTGAAAGCGCTTGCCAAAAACAATTGAGTTTTCAAAATAGTTATGTTCCATTTTCACCCAATTCAATTGCAAAAGATTGGTCATCTTTGGTTATAGACGCCTTGGATGAGCGAGATTATCTTAAGGCTGCGAAAATTGCAGGAGCCGAATTTTCACAAAATAGGGATTATTCAGCATTCTTGCAGCAGCTCAATGCGCTTTATCGAGCCAATAGATTATTTGAATTTGAAGAGGTATTTGATAGAGAGTTAAAAGAAAACGATGTCCAAATTAATGCTGAAAGCGGAGCCGCAATACGGATTGTCGCTATCAAAACATTTTTAGGGCTTCGTAAGCTCGAGCGTGCTAAACATATTCTGAAAGAAGCAATATTACTAGACGGAAAATCATTGGATTTAGAGTTCTTAGAAGCCAATATATATGGATTGGAAGCTAATTTCTCAGAAGCCCGCAATATTCTTGAAAAAATTAACCGAGCAATACCTAATAAGCCCTATGTATTAACACGACTAATTCAAGTCTGTGAACAAATGCGAGATTACCCTGCTGCTGCTGGGTACCTTAGACATGCTTTACGAATTTTTCCAAATATACCGGAGTTCCTCACTAAACGGGACTACTATCAACAAATTGGGCTTTGGTGAAAAATCAAAGCTATCAGTTTTGAGTCTGTTGATCTATCGGGCGTAATGCGTCAAATACCATGTATCGACTTCATAACTATATTTGATAAATTGATAAAAAATATGAGTTCTTGATTTTATCGTTAAGAAACATACCCTGGGTCTTTCAAGGAGGTATTGCGTTTTTTAGAAGTTGTCGATAATCGACCCATGCCTGACAACATTAACCAATACCTTTGAAAACCCCATGTATAAGAACTCGAATAATCAGCTTGTTTTCTCTCCATCCGATCTCGTTCTTGCCATGCGCTCCCCCTTCGCATCCTGGGTGGAACGTCTGGCAATTGAATCCCCTGCCATGATAGCCGGCATCGAAAAGGATCACGATCCCATGATGGCACTGCTTGCTGCCAAGGGCAATGCCCATGAATCAAGCTTTCTAAAATTCCTGCAGGATACTCACGGCGAAGAAAACATCGCGATCGTCAAAAGCAAATCCCATCACGACAAGGCGCTTGAAACCCTTCAATACATGAAGGACGGCTATCCGTTCATCTATCAAGCCTATTTGTTGCGAGACAACTTCGCCGGTAGCGCCGATTTCCTGATCAAGCTCGAAGGAAAATCCAGTTTGGGCGATTACCATTACGAAGCCTGGGATACCAAGCTCTCTCAAACGACTCGCCCCTATTTTCTGATCCAACTCTGTTGCTACAGCTGGATGCTGGAATCGATCCAAGGCGTCATCCCGAACGAGGCTGCCATTGTGCTGGGCGATCTGACTGAAGATCGTTTTCGTATCGCCCGCTATTACAGCTTCTTCGATCGCTTGAAACGCGACTTTCTGAATGCTCAATACACATTCACCGCAGATTTCGCCTGCATGCCTGATCCGGCCTATTACAGCGACCATGGCGCCTGGGCATCTTTCGCCAAAGACTGGATCGAGAAAACCGATAGCCTGGCGCAAATTGCCGGTATACGTAAAAGCCATATCCGTAAACTCCGTGCAGCCGGCGTCGAAACCATGACTGATTTTGCCGGTAAAGACATCGAACCGGTCAAAGGAATTCCTAACGCGACACTGGCAAAACTGAAAGCCCAAGCCGAAATTCAACACGCATCCCGAGGCCTTGAAAAACCGCTGTTCAAGATCCTCCAAAACGATAACGGTAAAGGTTTGTCCTTTTTACCGCCTGCGTCTGCTCTCGACGTGTTTTTCGACATCGAGGGGCATCCGTTGTATGACGGTGGTTTGGAATACCTTTGGGGTTGCAGTTACCGCTGCCCTGATGCCGCACAAGGGAAGCTCTATGCTTTCAAGGATTGGTGGGCACATACCCCTGAACAAGAAAAAGCCGCATTCGAAGGCTTTATCGATTGGGTCTATGATCGATGGAAACGCGACAACACCCTACATGTCTACCACTATGCCAATTACGAAGTGGCCGCCATGCGCAAACTCTCCACCCGGTATGAAACCCGAATCAAAGAAGTTGCCGAAATGCTGGCCCACGGCGTATTCGTCGATCTGTATAAGATTGTCATAAACGGCATGATTCTTGGGGAAAAGTCCTACAGTATTAAATGCGTCGAGCATCTGTACCGAGGCAAACGAACCACGCAAGTCGCTAATGGCGGCGAATCAGTCATTTTCTATGAAATGTGGCGTGAACAAGGCGGTGTTGCCCGCTGGACTGACAACGCCAACGCCAACGGCTATCAGTTTTGGCTTGCCGATCCAGCCGCTTTCGATTGGGCACAATGGCCCGAATTGAAAGACATTCGCGACTACAACATCGACGACTGTGAAAGTACGCTGGAGCTGGTGGATTGGCTACGTGAACAACAATCCTTCGCAGGCATTTCCTACACTCCAAAATCGGATGCCGCAACACCTGACCAGGAAAAAACCGATCGACAAATACAGGCAGCTGACAAAAAACAGGCGCTCCGTGACTGGCAGCAACGTCTGTTCGAACGCTTCGATGCAAGTGAAACTCTTAATAATGATCCCATGGCCCAATTGGTCATGGATCTGCTGGGGTTTCATAATCGGGAACGCAAACCAAAAATTTGGGCTTATTTCGAACGTCTTGAAAAGCCCGACGAAGAATTATTCGACGACGATACCTGCGTTCACAATTTGTCCATTAATGACCAAGTTCATACTGAAGACGGCGTTCTATTTCGGGGCAAATTCGACATCAAGCAACCCGTCCGGAAAGACAAGTTCGGTACGGCCTCGATCCGGGGCACCGATATTCGGGTCAAAAGCGTTAAATTTTCAGAATCTGAAACGGACGCCGTTATCGAATTTCTTGCCGACCCATCCCAACTAGCCCAATTGGAAGCAGAGAAAATCACTCTGTTCGCCGATGAACCCTACATCAACACCGAAACGCTTGAAACCAGGCTCTGTGAAGTTGCGGAAGCCATGTTTGATGGCTGCCTGCCGGGCGCAATCAAAGGAATTCTGAATCGAGACAAGCCGGTTTTCCAAACAGATTCCAAGACCGGCAATGATTCAGAGCAGCATCTTCCTATTACTCGCTCAAGATTCACGCAGGACGACGAATATCTTGCTGCCATCATCTCGGCGGTCGAGGCCATGGATAACAGCACGATGTGCATTCAAGGCCCACCCGGCGCCGGCAAGACTTTTACCGCAAAACACATCATCACATCACTTGTCCGTAAGGGAAACAGAGTTGGCGTGATGAGTAACAGCCATGCCGCGATCCTGAACCTCTTGGATGCACTACATGAACCAACTGAGCATGCCAGAATTGCTAAGGTAGGTGGTTTTGGCTCCAATCAAGACGCCTTCAAGGAAAAATACAATCCGGACGAATTTCCAAACTATGTTTACCGGCCTTCGATGAGCTTTACCAAGCGTGATCCTTATCATTCGTTTACCGTGGTCGGTGCAACCGCTTACGCTTTTGCATCCGGTGCCGCTTTTGATGAGCCTCTGGATTATTTGTTCGTCGATGAGGCTTCGCAAGTAGCCTTGGCCAATCTCGTTGCAATTGCCGGTTGCGCCAAGTCGATTGTCCTCATGGGCGATCAAAATCAACTTGAGCAACCGATTCAAGGATCTCATCCTGGCGAGTCGGGCTTATCTGCATTGGAATACATGCTCGGTGATCATGGGGTCATTCCCGAGAACATGGGCATCTTCTTGGAAAGGACATACCGGATGCATCCGGCGGTTTGCTTACCATTATCGGAAGTCGTTTATGACGGCAAGCTCAAGGCTGCTCGAAATAACGATCGTCAGCGAGTTTCCGTCCCAGATTCCAAGCTTATCAAACAAACACACGGTGTCATGGTGGTCAATGTCGAGCATGACGGTAATCGGCAAAGCAGCGAAGAAGAAGCTGAAGTGATTGCCCAATTGATTGCCGAACTGAAGACAGGATTCTACACGGACAAGCACGGAGAAACTTACCCTATTACCGACAAAGATGTGATGGTCGTAGCCCCTTACAACATGCAGGTTAATTTGCTTCGGGAACGCCTTGGGGATCAGATTGCCATCGGGACGATAGACAAATTCCAAGGGCAGGAAGCAATCTGTTTGATCGTCTCAATGTCTGTTAGCGATGTTGAGGAATCCAGCCGCGGCCTTGATTTCCTTTTCGACATCAACCGGCTAAATGTCGCAGTATCCCGAGCCCAGGCATTGGCGATCATTGTTGCCAATCCCGGCCTGGAAAAATGTCGTGTTAATAGTCTGGAGCAGATGGAAAAGGCTAGTTTTTATTCGCGCTTGGTAGAAAAAACGGTTTAGATACATTGAAAATTACGCTACCCCCCCGCCATGAATCAATCTTTTAAATCAACCATTGTTATCAATTCTAGGAAACTAAAATGCGCCCCAATCTCGATTTAGCAAAACGGCTTGTAGAAACTTTACCATGGGGTGTGGCCGGACTTTTCAATCCATGGCGAGACCATTGTGAGTATCAGACCAGTATTAATGACGCAGATTCCAAATTGCTGCGGCTCGCTTATCACTTAGCATGCACACCCGAATTTATTTTCATAGGCGAAGCGCCAGGCTATCAAGGTTGTCGTTATAGCGGCATAGCTTTTACGAGCGAGCGTTTGCTAGGGGAAGGCGCTATTCCTCGCATTCCTTCTCTGGCTGGTCGGCTTTCAACCAGGAAACTGCCTTTTTCTGAACCTTCTGCAACTATCGTTTGGAAGACGCTTTATCGGCTTGGCATTGCGGAACGAAGTATCCTTTGGAATGCGGTCCAACTACATCCGTACAATGAGGGTAAACCTTGGTCTAATCGAACTCCGAAGCCGGAAGAAATAGCCTTTGGAGTTCCGGCAATCCATATTCTGAAAGAAACCTTTCCAAATGCAAAGTTGGTTGCAGTAGGTAAAAAGTCCGCTGGACTCTTGGCAGGTATGGATGTGGAAGTCACTGCAACTGTGCGGCACCCTGCTAACGGCGGCGCTACAGAATTTGCGACAGGTATTGACGCGCTTATCGTTTGATTGGAGTATCTTGTGAATTATTACTTTGCAGCTTTCAGAAAATACGCCGTATTCAACGGCCGCGCAACCCGAAGTGAATATTGGTATTTCACGCTTTTCAATATCCTAGTTGTCGGGGTATTTGGCCTGATTGATCAAGTGATGGGGACGTTTAACTTTGATGCCAGCTACGGCCCGCTAAGCGCGATCTACACCTTGGCAATGATTCTCCCTGGACTGGGTGTTTCGATAAGACGTTTGCATGACACAGGGCGTTCCGGGTGGTGGTTCATGATTACTATCATTCCTGTCGTTGGACTCTTGGTGTTTTTGTATTTTGCTTTGCTCGATAGTGATCCGAACCCAAACCAATACGGCGAATCGCCATCTTGGAAATACAATATCCAAAATTACTCAAGATGATCGATCAGAAATGGTCGAGCTATTTTTTTTTCGAAAGCGAAGCCGAAGCTATAGCCGCCGCTCATGCACTTGAAAAACTTGGCGGACATGCAAAAAAATTGCTTGCTGAATGCATTGAGCATCAAAGCATCACCCGAAAATCCGTTTCGGAAGCGGCCAGAGCATTGGAAAATGAAGGGTTAATTTTCATCCGCGAATCCGATGACTTGTTCGACAAATCGGTCAAAATAAAACCCTCCCTTTGGGGCGAGGAAGCCATGGAAATGCTTGAGTTTCTCACCCAGCACTAATTTTTTCATCATTGCATGCGCTCACAACTTGGAAGTGATGCTATACTTTTTTGAATAATGTACAATAATCAAAAAAAGACACATAGCTCATGCATTCAACAAAAGAAACTCGCGGCGGCGCAAGGCTCAATGCAGGCCGCAAAAAGGGATCATCGGTATACGGTGAAACCACAACGGCTGTTCGCATCCCCGAAAGCTTGGTACCGACTGTTAAAAATCTGCTCGATGCTCGCAAGCGACAACTAGAGATTTTGGCTGACCATTCGACGGCCATTCTTTTACCTGCTAAAGCGCCTACCCAAATTTCATTACCGCTGTTTATCAGCAAAGTGCCAGCCGGTTTACCATCGCCCGCCGACAATTATGTTGAAAAAACACTGGATTTAAACGAATTATGCGTAAAACAGCCTGCCGCAACATTTTTTGTGCGTGTCGAAGGCGAATCGATGCTTGGCGCCGGCATTCACCCCAACGACATTCTTGTCGTTGATCGATCCATAGAACCGGTACCTGGGAAAATTGTCGTTTGCGCACTAAACGGCGAATTGACGGTAAAACGCCTGGATTGCGAAAACGACCAATGGAAGCTGAAAGCGGAGAACCCAAATTACCCGGATATTGAACTCCATGAAGAGATTGATATGGTCGTCTGGGGCGTAGTAACCAATGTCATTCATGCCGTATGATGCAGCCACTTATCGCCCTGGTCGACGCCAACAATTCTATGTCAGCTGCGAGCGCGTGTTCCGGCCAGACTTGGCCGACAAACCGGTGGCTGTACTAAGCAATAATGATGGTTGCTTCGTTGCCCGAAGCCAGCGTTAAAGATCTGGGTATCAAGATGGGAGTGCCGTTATTTCAAGTACAACATCTGGTTAATCAGCACAAAATTCAACTCTTCTCGTCCAACTATGCGCTTTATTAAGTTATTTGGAATCAAAATTATTGGTGCCATAATCTGGAGACCAGATTTAGTTCCGAGTGGAGTTGCACGTTCATGGCTAATCTCGTTTGGGAGCGTTACCCCTTTCTTTCTGAAAACCAGCACGGTAGATCATGGCTGGTTTTGCTTGGCAACTTGGGCCGTGCCGATGCAACGCTTGACGCCTATGCTCGCGCACTTAGTAATTACTTTGGTTTTTGCCTTGGATTGGGTGTAAAGCCTGAAACTGCCACACTGGAGCACGTTTCCCTCTATGTTCGGCATTTGGATGGCGATACTCAGAATGGAGAAACGTCTCACCGCCGCTCGAATGCCACGATGCAACAGTATCTTACGGCAGTTCGTCTGTGGTACGACCATTTGGTTTACCAGGACATTAGGGGATCCAATCCAGTCCCGCGCGGAACTTATCTTAGTACTCCTGTCCGAAGTAGCGACTACCATCCTGGGTTCGCGCGCGGCCTGATTCGGCGACTTAAACTATTACCCGCGATCCCCTCCGAAGAGGATTGGAAAAAGCTCATCGAAACGGTTGCTCAGGAATCTCTTCGAAACCGGCTGATGTTCGCGCTGGCTTATTACGGCGCCTTGCGGCGTGAGGAATTGGTCAATTTGCGTGTCACCGACTTCGATTTCGCTCATCGCCTCATTCGTATCCGGCCCGAAACCACAAAGAGCGGGACAGCAAGGGTGGTTTGTTATGCCGCTATAGCAGGAAAAGCATTGAGTGAGTATTTGATTTATCGTCACCGGATCGATCAGCATGCCGGATTAGTATTTATCTCCGAATCACACCGCAACGCAGGTCAGCCAATTTCTAAATGGACCTGGAGCAAAATTGTCGAAGGTTTGGCAAAACAGGCCGGGGTTGAGGGGTTCAGTACTCATAGTTTGCGCCATCTGCGTTTGACTCACCTCGCACAGGCTGGCTGGAAACTGCATGAACTGAGCGCCTATGCGGGACACCGCAATCCGCAAACAACATTGATGTACCTTCATCTTTCCGGCACAGACCTATTAAGCCGGATGACAGAGGCTATCTGCTATGCCGATGCCAAAATCGACGCGGCTTTATTTGCTAAGATGGAGTAAATGCCCTATGACTCAATTAGATTCTGCAAGCGTGCATAGTTGGCAATGGCCTATTGATTTGGCTCAGTATGATCGAAGTCCATGTCTCTCAAAAACTGAAGAATGTGCATTAGCAAGTTGGAGTAATACCAGGAGAGTTAGAGCTGCTGTGCCTAGACTTTATAGCCCACTACAGGATGTCGCTGCGTTGAGTTCGAAGCAAAGCCTGCTAAACGGGCACACCAAAGCCCAGACCGCCATCCTGCAAGAGATTCAGCGAACTCAGCAACCCTATTGGGCTTGGAGTCAAGAGGCGTGGATTGACTTAGTCTGCCGGCCATCAATCCATCCGAGCGCACGACTTTTCATCACCGCGAATGCCTATCTCCTTTGTGATTTCCGCCTCGTCCATTGTATCGGCCCTATATTTTATTTATCCGCTCTTGGGCGATTTATTTTCGGAAAAGAACTTTTCGAGAACGAGTGTGGACGTTTACATCAGGCTTTGCAGAAAATTGGTTATGGCAAGATTAATCTGCAACGGAATTTTCCATCCATCCTGGCAGCGGTGATGCTGGAGAACCGAAACCCCTATCTGGAAAGTTTCAATAACGAACTCTTGGAGCGCACCCGTGAAAAGTACACCGCCCAAGCTCGCAGTATCGGCAAGATCTCCCAAGGCTTGGCTGCACTGGGAATCCTGCCCCATCCATTGCGGATGCGCAATTATGTCTCATGGAAGGAAAAAAGCGGCGACGGTATTGCGCCGGAATGGGTCGATTATTGCCGGCGGTGGCGGGAAACATCGACCTTGCAACCCAAGACACGGGAATCGAACTACAGCTTTATTCTGCGTGCTGGCCTGTGGCTAGCCCAAAATCATCCGGAAATCACCAGCCCGGCGGAGTGGACAGTCGAAACCTGCGCTGATTTTCTCGCGGCCCTAAACAGGCTCAAGGTTGGCGAATGGCAACTGCATTCGTTCGACTATACAGGACGAGGCAATCTGGGAACGCCACTAAACGCTAATTCCAAACGCGGCGTACTGTATGCCATACGGCGTTTCTTCAGTGATATTCAGCACTGGGGGTGGGTGCAACTGAAGTTTAATCCACAGTATCATTTGGCAACGCCGAATTCAATCTTGAGACTATGCGGCCCCAATCCGCGAGCCATAGACGATAATTTTTGGCTGAAGTTAGTGTGGGCCAGTCTCAATCTCGAACCAAGCGATAGGCTAGGTGAAATCTGGTACCCCTTTGAGATGTTACAAGCGATCAGTGTGATCTGGACTCATGCCGGGCTTCGCCAGAACGAAATCACCCGCCTTCGCGTCGGTTGTGCACGGGCGCAAAATGACCCCATCGTTGATGAATCGACCGGCGCGACGATTGCTGCCGACACATTATGTTATTTGGATGTGCCGGCCGGCAAAACCTTCACCGCTTTTACAAAGCCAGTGAGCGCGGTCGTACGGCAATTTATTCTTGAATGGGAGACTAAGCGCCCAGAACAAAGCCCTCTCACTGATCCTAAAACCGGTGAGCGTGTACGATTTCTGTTTCAATACCGTGGCAAGACGATTGGGCATAGTATGATCAATGAAACCATCATCCCCATGCTGTGTGCCAAGGCCGGATTGCCGCTTGAGGACAGCGTGGGCAAAATCACCAGCCATAGGGGGCGTGCCTCGGCAGTCACCGCCTTAGCCAGTGTGCCGCAGGGAATGTCGCTTATTGAGTTGATGCGATGGTCAGGGCATCGCAGTCCGAAATCTACTTTGTACTATATTCGGACAAAACCTACGCAATTAGCAGGTGCTTTCGCTAAAGCCGATCAGCTGTCGCACTTGATTGAAGTACTTATCGACCACACAGCGGTCGTGAGCGGTGCGGCAGCCAAGGGTGAGCCTTACCGATATTATGATCTGGGCTCCTCGTATTGCGCCAATCCCTTCTGGAGTACCTGCCCACACCGCATGGCCTGCGCTGGCTGTGACTTCAATATACCCAAGGATTCGGCCAAGGGAGAAGCACTGGCCGCCAAAGCGTTTTTGCATCGCTATCTTGAGGAGGTGCCGTTAACGCCCGACGAACAACAGATCGTCAAGGGCGACCTGCAGAAGCTGGAAAGCATGCTGGACAAGTTAAAAAATGTTCCAACCCTGGACGGCAGAACGCCACAGCAAATTCATGGGAATGAAACCCCGTAATAAAAAATACAACTATTTTAGAACAAAAAGTCTACTTTTATGCCCCGCCCACGTCATCCATTTTCTGCAATGCCGCCGCAACCACTGATCGCCTTAGTGGACTGCAACTCATTTTATGTCAGTTGCGAGTGCGTATTCCGTCCGGATTTATGGGAGAAGCCGGTAGGCGTACTCAGCAATAACGATGGTTGCTTTATCGCCAGAAACAAGGCGTTAAAATCCCTCGGTGTCAAAATGGGTGTGCCGCTGTTTCAAGTGGCCGACTTGGTTAAAAAACATGATGTCCATTTGTTTTCTTCAAACTTCGCGTTATATGCCGATATGTCATCCAGAGTGATGTCATTGTTAGAGGCATTTTCACCGAGCACCGAAATTTATTCGATTGACGAGGCATTCTTGGATTTGACCGGAATTTGTCAACAAGACTCTATCAGTTATGGCCTTTCTATTAAACAATCGATTCAGAAAAATACCGGTATTCCGGTTTGCGTCGGTATGGGGCCGACTAAGACCTTGGCAAAACTGGCAAATTTTGCCGCAAAAAAATGGCCCAAGACCAACGGCGTAGTGGATTTGTCCTGTCCTCAGCGCAGGGAGCGGTTAATGCGCGGTTTACCTGTCAATGAAGTCTGGGGTATAGGTTCAAGACTGACCCAGCAACTTGCGGAAATCGGCATTACCACCGTCTGGGCTTTGGCACAGCAGCCTGCCCAGAGAATGCAGGCACAGTTCAGCGTGGTTTTGGCCAGAACCATCATGGAACTAAATGGCATTTCCTGTCTGGAGCTTGCTGAAATAGCGCCGGACAAACAAGAAATCATGTGTTCCCGAAGTTTTAAACGGCCTATAGATAATTTGATGGAATTATCCGAAGCTTTAGCCGAGTTTTGTAGCAGGGCGGCGGAAAAGCTCAGAGCACAGGATTCGACGGCAGATCGTTTAACTGTGTTTATCAGGACTAACCCTTTTAATCCCCAAGAACCTCAATATCAACGTTCAGCAACTTTGAAATTGGCAATAGGTACGCAAGATACACGCAGGTTAATCAATGCTGCCAAGCAATTATTGCAGGGCATTTACAAGGAGGGTTACCGTTACCAGAAATGTGGTATCCAATTAAGTGGCCTTCACCCCAATAGCATGCCTGGTCAGATCGATTTGTTTGCCAACCCAAAATCTTCAAAGGAGCGAGAGTTAATGGACTGCTTCGATAAGATTAACCATCGGTTTCCTAAGTCCACATCTATAGCCGCCACAGGATTAAACAAAAGCTGGCAGTTCCAGCCCGAACGCATGTCAAAACGCTATACAACCCGGTGGAATGAGTTAGCGATTGTAAAATGCAGCTAGGTAATCATTACTCAGAGTTAGTAAAAAAGGTACCTGATGTGCTCACAGGATTGGTAGAGAAAGGCAGGCAACGACCCCTATGTATAGTACTCAACTATGTCGAGTATATACATCGTTGCATGCTGCAAAGCGCTATTTGATTGGTCTACAGAAAAATTGGGGTCCTATTAGCTTTACATAGTTTCGCTGGTATTCTGAGGTGGGAAATCCACAAGACTTAGGAAATTGTATGAATTCTTCTCACTGTCATTTAGTCGTTGGCCAACTTTGCGATGAAAGGCAAGGAAATGGAGAGGCTCTAAAAACCCGACTCAAAAATGTACCGCTATATCACCCCGATTATGGTTGATCAGGCACTGTAACTATGTATAGAGCGCTACTAGCAATGTCAGGTAGCGCGCGGGGTATTGGTCGAAATTAAATACTTCTATACATAGTTAGGTACTATACATAGGGGTCGCTATGTAAAGCTTTACATAGCGGTAGAGTCGAGATGTGGCGCGGTAGCATTAGGTTTGGCTTGTCTGTTTCCGTCTCTTTCGTTTGACGGTGCCCTAATAGCCTTGCCATAATCCCGTTTCCACACCCACCGGGTCGACGGGGCAGTCACCTGCACCCGACTCCCACAGATCGTAGCGTGCGGATTTCCCGCACTACGCTCTTCAGATATTGATTCACAGCACCGCGATTGATTGCAACTCTTTATACGATATTGCAATTCTTGGTCGCAGTAACGGGAACGCTTCCTTGATTTGCCCAAACGATTCCCATGTTACATTGCCTTTTCGACTTCTGCTACTCAGCATCTTGCGCCAATAACGCTCAACTGCCCGGTAGGTTCTTTGTAATGCTCGAATATTTCCAGCTATACCGTAGTAGGCATAGTTTCCACGTAATACTCGATTCAAGTTTTCCACCTGTTCCCGTATCGGTAGATGACGCATGCGCTGCATAAGATCACGCAGATTCAATAAACTACGTTGAAATCGCGATTTCTCAGTGCGCATTCCAACCTTAAAATTTCCTTTTAGGTTTCGAGTACAGTAGAGAGTAAAGCCCAGAAAGTAGATCGTTTCCGGACGATTACGCCCTCTCTTGCTAGCATGCTTGTGTGCGAAGCGGCCAAATTCAACCAATTTGGTTTTGTTCGGCTCCAGGGTCAACCCAAACTTCGCCAACCGTTTTCGCAAGACTTCTTGCACTCTTAGCGCATCCTCGCGGTATTGGAAACAGAGCACAAAATCATCAATGTAACGAACCAGATAGGCTTCACCTTTTAGTCGTTGTTTCACGACCCGTTCAAACCACAGGTCTAACACATAGTGCAGGTAAATATTACTCAGCAATACGCTGATTGATCCTCCTTGCGGAGTACCTGTTTCGCTAGCCTGTATTTCGCCATCCTCCAACACACCGGCTTTTAGCCAGCGCTTGATTAGGCTCAGTATGCGCGGATCACCGACGCGATGTTCCACAAAACGGAGCAGCCATCCTTGATCCAGACTCCCAAAGAAGTTCTTTAAATCCGCCTCTAGCACCCAACCCACTTTACGACCTGAGATAATTTCATGCAGGGTCGCCAGCGCCTTGTGGGCACTCAGTTCTGGCCTGCCACCAAATGAACACGGGAGAAAATCCTGCTCATAGATGGCTGATAGCACTTGCGAAGTGCTACGTTGTAATGCACGATCATTGATACAAGGCACGCCTAGAGGACGTTTCTCAGCTTTACCGGGCTTGGGAATATAGACCCTTCGCACCGGCGGTGCCTGATAACCCTGGTTGTGCACCGATTCCAACATCGGTTCCACCCAGTCATTAAAGTTACTCAATGCCGCTTCCACCGTTTGGCCATCAATTCCTGGCGCAGAGCGTTTAGGTATCTGATTCAGATTCGTCCACACCCGCTCCTGGGTTATATGATGAGCCAGCGATGTAAAACGAAGATTTGGTTCACCTCGCGCTTTCGCTGCTATTCGTTCGAGTCCCGTTGTCATGACGGGTTGTTCTTCTCTTTGCATAAAAGACCTTTACCTCCCATTGCATGGAGCCCATGTTTCCCACGAACAATTCAATTTCTGCTGGCCGCTTCCCCATGTAGACGGCTCTCCCGTCCTCAAAGTACTATCAGCCAGTCTGACTGCCACCGGATCATCAGGTCTTCCTCGCTTTGTAACTTGTCAGACCCTACAAGCTCCGCTTGAACCCGGTGGCTCTCCCTTGTTCACATGAAGTCCTTTGATGACATGCCAGCGGTACGAACCCCGGAAGCATCTTGATAAGCTCGCCATAATGCTTACCAAGTTTCTGCCTTCCCCTTTGAGCGACAAGGTCGGCTACTTCAACCACGTTCGATTTCGGGGCTATCTTTCCGCTCACTGACGTTCTGGCCTGCCCTCTCCCTGTCTACGCTTCGCAGTGGTCGTTACCGAACACCACGCAAGACTCGGTACCCGGCTGCTGGCTGGGCTTTGCCGGGGCTGTCATTTCAGACTGCTGTACTTCATGCGCTTGCAAGGCGCAACGCTCATCGAACCGGACAGGCGGAGCTACCGCATCCGGCTCTCGGACAAGACATCAGACCTTTGTCCACGGAAGGTCATGCCCAGTTAGACAAGCCATAGTAAGAGCCCGATTTAACTCTACCATAACTCGCTCGTCTCAGACTTGTCATAACCGCGAATATCCCCGCTTGGGAGATGACCGCTTCCCAGATAAATGTCCGGGTTCTTCCTTCACTTCAGCCTGTGGTGCCTTCCGCAGCTCCCGTAACTTAAACGGAGTTTATAGAGTTTCCCCAATCTCCTGTACTTTGCCACTTTCAGTACCTACCTTGAACTGAGGCCCCTTCCCTCCACCAGCATTACCCGGCTTCTTCGGTACTACGGGCCTCTCCGCCACCCCAAAGCGCCCGGCCTGTCCCTCGCGGGCGTCCGGTTGGTCATCGCTGACCACGCCAAGGGGCTTCCCGTGTTGCGTGCGCTTCCCTTGTGTACATGCTGTCGCCACTACCCCGGCGCAGCGATTAGGGATACTCTTCGCTCGTTTCCCCAACCGTATCAGCCTTCCCGGAAAGGGTTGTCCGGTCGGCCTGCGCAATGACCTTTTCGAGGCTTGCTCGGCGTTCACTCACATTACGGCCTGTACACTCGCTGGATCGCCTAAAGCGACTCCTTACATCGGAGGCTCCAGCCACTTCGTTACCTCTATGACTGCCCCGATTGCTTCCGGCCGGAGCGATTTAGCCGGGTGGGACTTTCACCCACTGGAAAAGCGCCGCCTTATCACGGCGCACACCCTGAAGAGTCACTCAATCCATATTTCCGAATGGCAACATACCCACTCGATTCCAGCGAACCAACTGGCACTAACCGCCAAAAGGAGCGATTTAGATTAGACCCCAAAAGTAAAGATATAGTCTTTATTCATGCGGTTTAGAAATATAACAAACTCCAGATTTAACCGATTACTGTTTAACAGCAGGCTTGAGCAACAAGAGCCAGTTTTTTTATGCCCTGCTCAAATTGGCAATCAATGCCTGTAATTCCGGCTTTACCGATGTCTGATGCGTATAAATCGCATAAATCTGACGACTAATTTCAGGATCAACAAGATAGCGAAAACTGATGTCAGCTGCATCCTTATGTAGGGTGTATTCCGGCATCAATGCAACGCCGATGCCCGCCTGCACCATACGCAAAATCCATTCTTCGCTGTTACTGCGGTAAGCTGCATAAAGATTGATTTCCTGATTTTGACAAATACACTTCAAGTCTTCTCTTAACTCGCAATTTAGCCGGTCCAAATAGGGCACTGACTGGATGTCTTTCAGGCCGACATTTTGCAATTCATTAAAACGATGCGTCGAGCCGAAAACGACCACATAGCGTTCTTCGTAGAGCAATGTTGATTGATACGGTGATGCCAGTAATTGCGTCGGGGCGCTGATGACGAGATCCAGCAATTCTGAATCCAGTTGTTTCAATAACACTGCTTCACTATCGATGATCAATTCCAGTTCGATATTCGGAAAGTCTTGCTGATAACCTGCCAGACAAGGACTTAGGCGTTGTGCGCCTATGGTTGTCATCAGGCCGATGCGCAAGGGAATGGTATTTAAGCGGGTAAAACGAATCGCTTCTGCTTTGGTTGCCTGAAGGTCTCTATAAATTTTTCTGAGATTAGATTCAACCATTCGACCTAATGGCGTTAATTGACAACCAGAGTGTGCACGCGTAAACAATGCCCCGCCCATTTCATCTTCCAGTTTTTTTATGGCCTGTGTCAAAGATGGTTGCGAGATATAAGTAAGCTGCGCTGCATGTGTGATGCTACCCTGATCACAGACTGCCAAAAAATAGCGAATTTGCTGCATTTCCATGAGACCTGTCCTGATAGAGAATTAAAGATATAGAAAAAACCTATTGTTCCATAGAAAGTCAGTATTATCCAAATGCTCATCTTTCACTATAAGATTGCCACTCTTTTCAAATAACGATATGGGAAAGCCATGAAAACTGCAAAATTGATTGTGATGTACCCGACACCAGCCGATGTCGATTTATTTGAACAGCGCTATGCAGAGGAGCATGTGCCGATGGCGGTAGAAAAGCTGGCTGGAAAAACCCGCTTTGTCGCGTCGCTGATCAAGGCGAGTATAGGTCAGGAACAAGCACCTTTCCATCGCATTGCCGAAGTTTATTTTCCGTCGATGCAGGACTTGGAAACCTGTTTAAACTCGCCGGGCGGGCAGGAAACTGCACAACATGCCATGGATATTTCAACCGGCGGAGCGCCGTTGTTTTTACTTGCGGAAGTTGAAAGTTTCGATTTTTAATACCCTGGAAGTTTGGCTAGTATAGCAGCCAATTGCCGATTTTATATCATCATCAGGAGCTACGATGTTATACCAGCCGTCAAACCCAGACCTTAATTCCTTATCCGACACGCTGGAAAAATATCCGCGTCGCCGGGTTTTACTGTTTAAGGTTATGGAAGAAATCATGAGAAATCTTTCACCTTTTAACAAACAAACGCGCCAATTACTGTTCGCTTATACGTCAGATTTGAATCAGTGCAGGCTAAGCTATGACTATCATAAAGCCGCTTCGCTGGCCTCAGGTCTTGATGAATCGGTATTTGCCGCTCTAAAAACGGATATTAACAGCGCAAAAATCGACGACAAGCTGAAACCGATACTTCGATTTATAAAAAAACTAACCTTGACACCTGACCAAATTACTCAGGTAGACGTTCAACAAATCTTCGATGCGGGTTGGGATGAACATGCGTATTTTGATTCCGTCTGTATCTGCGCCATCATGAATTGCATGAACCGTTTTATTACCGCTATAGGTATTGACGCCAATTCATCCGGCCTCAATTATACTGATAAGATGCTGTTTACTTTAAACTATATCGGTTGAATGAGTGAAGATGAATTGATAATTCTGCCTTCAACAAAATACAAAAGAGGTTTTGAAGATGAAAAAGAATTTTCCGTTACCCGTATTATTCAATACGATAGCCCACGCTTGCCGTGCTATAGCTTTATTTGGATTATTGATTAGCGCTTTGCCATCAGCCGTTTATGCACACCGGGGGGCAAGCAATGAAGTCGATGCCTGCAATATTCTGGTGGGTCATGAGCGGGTCCACTTTACCGCTTATACGCCGACATTTACCACCAAAGAGTATTGCCAGTCGATCCCTCATCTGGGAATGACTAATCTGGTGTTCGATTATGACGGCAAAGGCCTGCGCAATTTAACCGTCGAGTTTGAAGTCACCAAAGAGCCCGAGGGAACCCGGGTTTTCTATCAGGAGCCGACGAAAATAAAATCGGGCACGGTCAATGGTGTAGTTGACTTCAGCAAATTCGGTGCAGGTAATTATCTGGCTCATGTCGCGATTGTACATAAAGACAAGAACTTGGATAGCCATATACCGTTTTCGGTAGGACTCGAAGGAGAATCCTCAGACAACTTGCCGATAAAATCGTTATTCATTGTGGCGCTTATTGCAGTAGTTGTTTATTTAATGAAACAAGCCGCCAACAAACGGTCAGCGAGGCCATCCGATGTTTAAAACCTATTTTGGTAAACTTAAAGCAGCGTCGACTTTACGTAACAGCTTTTTTATATTGCTGTTTTTACTGCCTATCTTGATAACGCTGACACTCTTTTTTGGCGAAGATAATGACGAGTTTTCGCAAATGGGTAACGCGTCTTATAGCGGCGATAAGATTCATGACCGGTGCGATGCCGGTACTCGCCCAGGTGAATCAGGTGCCTTCAATGGCGAATCAACAGGAGAAGGCATTAAATATAATGTACGCATGCCGTTGAATTATGATTCGACTATCGCCCATCCATTACTGATGGTTTATTCACCGGCAAAATCAAACCGGGCAAAGACTGAGAAAATGACCGGACTTACGCTGAAAGCGACGACCGCCGGATTTATCGTCGCTTATGCAGATCATCCTGAGTTATCGCCTACCTCAACCATCGAACTCGGTACTATTCCTGGCTTGATTGCTAAAAAATGGTGTGTTGATGAAAAGCGTATATTTCTTACCGGACATTCGGACGGCGGTACTGCCGCGATGGCGTTGGCGTTTATGGCAGGCACCAAACATATTCCTGATGCGATTGCACCCAGTGCCGCCGGTATCGATTATCAAGATTTGCGTGATCGCAAGTGTCCCAAACCTATTCCTGTCATGATCATGCACAGCGCGAATGACCATTTGTTCCCGAAATATGGTGTGCAGTCTTCAGGTTGGTGGGCGGCGTGTAATAAATGCGAGCCGATACCTGAAAAAATTAAAAATGGCTGCATGGCTTATTCAGGCTGCGCTAATGGCATAAAGACGTGGTATTGCGAAGGCGATAAACTCCATGCGCAGTGGCCGGGTATTAATGATACGTTGGTAGATTTCTTTGTTTCGGTAGGTCGTTAAGCGATACGATCTACCGTTGAGAATTGCAGACTTGTTGGGTGTACTTTTTATACCCGACATCCCCATGCTTAAATATGGCAATGTCCTACGAAATGTTAAGGTGAATGACCGCTTAGGGGGCATGGATGTCGAACACTCGCAGCCTCTGAATGATAGCTTTTCAAGGTTGACCAGCCGTTCACTGGAAACCTGTGTCTGTCTCTTCCTGGCCGTACCTTGCCATTCAAAATCTGGGATTTTTACTACTACCACACACAGCAGCGACATTTTTCATTAATTGTGGCACCCGACAGTTCATCAAAAATTGCTTGCTTTTTAATTCCACATAAATGCGGACATGTCGGCACGAGTGATGTCAACATTGGAAAGGTTTGCTCCCAATCTTGAAGTATATTCGATTGATGAGGCATTTCTGGATTTGACTGGTGTTTATCCATGCTATAAAGACCCAATCGCTTATGGACAGCACATCAAAAAAACCGTATTTCGTGCGACTGGTATTCCGGTATGCGTTGGCATGGGACCAACTAAAACGCTCGCCAAGCTGGCGAATTTTGCGGCCAAAAAATGGAAAAATACCGGTGGCGTTTTGGACTTGTCGGACACTATACGCAGGGAACGACTTATGCGGATTGTGCCGGTCGGCGAGGTGTGGGGGATAGGCTCTCGAACAACCGCAAAGCTGAATCAACTTGGCATTCATTCCGCTTGGGATTTGGCCATTCAGCCGACTCAACGTATTCAAGAACAGTTAAACATCGTCATTGCTCGTACTGTGATGGAGTTGAACGGTATCCCCTGCCTGGAGCTGGAGGAAATCGCCCCCGACAAGCAACAAATCATCTGTTCACGAAGTTTCAGTCGGCGCCTAACAGAATTCCGGGAGTTATCCGCGGCTCTCGCCGAATTTGGCAGCCGCGCGGCGGAGAAGCTTAGAAAACAAGGATCTGTGACTGGCTGCATTACCGTGCTCATCCGGACCAATCCGTTCAATCCAAATGAACCGCAATACCAACGATCGGCCTCCATTAAGCTCGATCCAGGAACCCAGGACACGCGCGTCATTGTCTCAACTGCCAACCGCTTGCTGGAAACCATCTACAAATCAGGTTACGGTTACCAAAAAGCTGGAGTGCAATTGAGCCACATCCAGTCGGAAGCTTTGCCCGGCCAAATTGATTTGTTCGACGATAACAACACTGGCTTGCCTACTGAAAACCGTGAGCTGATGAAAGCCGTCGATCAAATCAATCGTCGATTTCCAAAGTCAGTTTCAATTGCTTCAACTGGGCTAGATAAAACCTGGAAGCCTAAAACGGAAAGAATTTCTCAGCGCTATACGACGGATTGGAACGAGCTGGTTAAAGTAAAGTGTTAGCGCTAATCCGCAAAAATTAAGCTGGTCGAATTGCGCGACACTTAGGAAAGCCACTGCACCCCAAAAATTGGTTACCCTGATTATCACCGCTTTTAGCCGTCCGCAACACCATAGGTCTACCGCACTTTGGGCATGCATTTTCAATTTTTTGCTGCTTTTGCTCTACGATCGCCTTTACGTGACGAACATGCTCGACGTGAGTTTTAACGGATGGTGCTAACCTGCCAGATTCAATTTTTCGACAGACTTCAGCAACTTCTATATCCGTCAGTATGGGTTGCTGTTTGATTTTTATGAAGCGGATGTAACCTCCCGCATAAACCACATTTTCAGGTATTGGGGTCTTGAAATCGCTATCACCGATGAACACCACTAACGAAAACAGCTTGTCAGGCTCTAATTCCAAAGCCGATTGTAGCGTCTGAATGTGTTTGTAATTCTGATGAAGGGGATTCTGAAACTTGGTGGTATGACGATAGATTTTTTGCGTCCAGGTTTTTTGCTGCGCACCACCAAATATCCAACCACTCATGTTTTTGGTTTCAATGACGAATACGCCAAAACGAGAGACAACGATATGATCAATCTGAGTAGTCCCGTCTTCTGTTGGCAAAGTGACATTTTTGAATAAGGTATAAACTTGTTTATTCAAAAACAATCTGGCAAGCAGGTTAACCTGAAACTCGCCCAAGACCCCTTTCATAAAAGGGGTTTTCAAGAAACCTAAAAAGATCAGCAACAGGATTATCCACCAATAGCTGGATAAAATCGTCCACATTGCATTTAACAAAATTTCTTCTAATTGCATTGCTTTTAATTCTGAAAAATTCACATGCTATATGGTAAGGCGCATTTCTACAAATAAAGGCCACCAACTATTGTGGAATTCACTTTGTTTTTCCAAAACCATCAAAATTTTGATGCATCTATCGATACTAATTTTTTAAATCTGCGAATTCACAGTTTCGGCCATATCCGGTCATTAAATAATCTTAAAAAAACCAAAAAATGGGTGTCAGCACTAAATCAGTAAGCGGACTTTTCACTTGACCGAAGCCTTATCTAAATTTCGGATATTGAGTGTTGTTATTTGAATAATAAGGAGAGAAATGTGGTTTTGAATGCATAATTGCTATTCTCTATGAGAAATAGGCTATTAATTACATCGAAATGCTATCGTTTGCATCTATTTTTATGGTTAAGATGTAACATCACAAAACCTAGGCTAAGATAAATAATGTATATCAATTCCTTACAAATTAAAGGATTCCGTTGCTTCAGCGGAGATGGTCAAGATGTTTCCTTAAATAAGTTCACCTGTTTTGTCGGTGCAAATGCATCTGGCAAAACTGCTAGCATGTTGGCGTTGGTGCGTATGTTTGGAGATACTCAAAATGAACGAACAATCAGACCTGCCGATTTCCATCTCCAGCCTGGAGAGCTACTGTCCTCGGTGAACGAAAGGCATTTAAGTATCGAGGTAAAGCTTGAATTCCCTGAGCTTGCGGGAGAACCCGCTATCGGTGTAGCTATTCCTGAAGCTTTTAACCAAATGTTAGTTGCAGAGCCGGGAGGTAGTCCTTTCTGCAGAATTCGATTAGAAGCGACTTGGGTAGGTGATGGAACTGCACTAGGAGACGTTCAACAGAAGTTATTATGGATATTGACGCCCTCCGATGATCTGGAAACCATCAAAAATAATCAGCGGCCGGTAAAAGCTGCGGAGCGTGCCCGTTTAAGGGTAGTCTATATACCCGCTGCACGCGATCCAGCCGCACAAATTCGAGCATCTTCAGCAACGGTATTTGGGCGTTTGCTGAAAGCCATTGACTGGGGCGAACATCAGGCTACGATTCAAGGGAAATTGGATGATCTCAAGACTGATTTGGGTCAGTTAGCGGGGTTGGCGACAATGAATAATCAAGTCCAGAAAGCCTGGGGAAACCTTTATGAAGGCCGAGTGGCGGCAAATGTTTCTTTTCAAAGCGAACAAGCAGATGCGTCATTGTTACTTGGAATGCTCGTGCCGACCTTTGCACCAAATGAGCAGGGACAAACTATCCAGATAGCAGAGCTTAGCGACGGACTACGGTCGCTATTTGCGTTGTCCTTGCCTTTAGGTTTCTATCGAATAGAAGAGCAATTGAAGTTGGCTGCTGCGGCAGCTGGATTTCGGGCAGATATCATAGATGAACTTCCTCTACTAACCATATTTGCTGTTGAGGAGCCCGAGAATCATCTTTCACCTCATTACCTCGGAAAGGTCGTTATTGAGTTGAATCAGATAGCAAACGCCCCCAATGCCCAGGTGGTGCTATCGAGCCACTCTCCTTCCATCATGCGCCGTGTCGAGCCTGACGACGTCCGTTACTACCTTGGTGGAGAAACTAGGGCTTCTACAGAAATATCATCACTTAGCCTACCGGCAGATAAAACAGACGAATCATTCAAGTACGTTCGAGAAGCAATACGCGGATATCCGGAGCTTTATTTTTCTAGGTTCGTCGTGCTCGGTGAGGGGGCATCTGAGGAAATCATTCTACGCAAGGCGTTTGAGTCCAGTGGAACTCCTGTGGACTCGCTATTCGTTTCCATAGTGCCACTTGGTGGACGGCACGTAAATCACTTTTGGCGACTTTTGCACGATCTCAAAATTCCATATGTAACACTTCTTGATCTGGATCGAGAGAAAGAGGGAGCTGGTTGGGGACGATTGCGATATGTCCGCGATCAGCTTGTTGCACTTCATGGAACTGCCGCTCCAACGCTTCAATACCAAGGAGAAGGTGGAGCCACATGCAATTTGGCTCAAGTCACTGATGATTTGCTTGGTGGAGGTGAGCAAGATACGGCGAAGATGGCCTCATGGATCGACCTTTATCAGTGGCAATTTAATGTGTTCTTTGCTAAGCCGCTGGATATTGATTTCTCAATGCTGAAGTGTTTTACAGACATCTATCAATCACAGGCACCCTCCGGTGGAGGGCCTCGGTTGCCGAAGGATGAGCCTGCGATCACGGAAGCGAGAATTGCACGCATGCGCCAAGTACTGGCTGCGGATATAACAACGGCTCAACCAACTTTAGGAGGAAGTTACGAAAACGCGACTGAGGTTCCACTATTCGCCTGGTACAAATACTTGTTCTTGGATGGTTCAAAACCAGTAAGCCACATGCGTGCCATGGCCGCACTCGATGGGTCTAATTGGGTTGATTCAATGCCGACTGAATTAAAGGATCTGATCGCACATGTTAAAGCGAAAATAACGCTGGTTCCGCCCCCGCCTCCACATCAAAACGCTCAAAATGCCGCTACTGCTCAGTGAGGAAGAATGGCGCCCAGTCGGCGTCGAAGACTTGGAAGATCGAGCGCATTATGTTGTTCGATCCACTGAAAACAAGCTTGTAGTTGCTGGTCCAGGGGCAGGCAAAACCGAGCTTCTGGCGCAGAGAGCTAACTATCTTCTAACGACTGGGTACTGCCCAAAGCCAAGGCGAATTCTGGCAATTTCGTTTAAGCGGGATGCTGCAAAAAACCTATCTGACCGGGTACGTGCAAGAAGTGGGGACTATGCAGAGCGATTCGATTCAATGACGCTAGATAGCTTTGCCAAGCAGTTAGTGGATCGGTTCTATCCTGCTTTGCCAACGAATTGGAGACCTAAGCCAAATTACCTCGTTCGCACGTCTTCTATACCCGAACAGGAAGCGCGAACATGGTTTGATCGTGCATTTGTGCCAGTAGGAGATACTCGGCCAAACATGGCAGGCCGAAATAGAGCCCAGATATCAGCATCCTTGGATAAGGTGATGCACGGTGCTAAGCTACCTTACGAAACTATATCGAGCAATATCCATCGGGCTTGGGGATGCCAATGGTGGCGCGAGCAACTGGCATTGCAACCTACGGAACCAAGCCTGACATTTCCTATGATCAATCGTTTGGCTGCTTATCTGCTTCGAACCAATCCCAAAATAGCTGATGCACTTCGTGCGACGTATTCCCATGTATTTCTTGACGAGTTTCAAGATACCACCGCGTCACAGTGGGACTTGATTACTGCCGCCTTTTCGAGTTCAGGTTGTGTACTTACTGCCGTCGGTGATGGAAAGCAGCGAATCATGGTTTGGGCCGGGGCTGATGTCGATATTTTCGAAAAGTTCAAAGCTACATTCGGGGCTGAGACTGTAGCATTGATACGAAACTACAGGTCAGTACCAGAATTGGTTCGTATACAACATACCATTGCTCAAGTCGTCGAAGCTGGCTCGGTGGAGCCAGAGGCAGCCACAACTCATCAAGACGAAGGAGTTTGCTCAGTACTCGGCTTCGAAACCCCTGAATCAGAGGCAATCTTTCTTGCCGATCTCATCCATGGAGAGATCGAGGGCGGTGCCAGCCCACGAGATTTCTGTATATTGGCTAGGCAGAGCATCGGAACCATGGTTGCCCTATTGCAAGCCGAACTTCGAGCACGCGGTGTGTCTTTACGTGACGAATCTTTGCTACAAGATCTTCGTGTCGAGCCAGTGACCCATATCGTCATGCTGACTTTGCGTTTAGCCATTTCACTACGAGACTCGAAGGCCTGGAGCGATTTAATGTCTGAACTAAGTATCCTTGCAGGGCTAGATGAAGAGTCCGATAGTGTCGAGCTTGAACGACTGACGATTGCTCACAAGAGCTGGGCTCAAAATTTCATACAAGGAAGTGCGGATATCAAGGACTTTCCAAGCGGAATCGTGGCACTTCTCGGGGCAGAGCGATATCGAGCTTGTTATCGCCAGTACATGAATGGGGTATACCTAGAAAAAGTCACGAAAGACCTAGGAGATGCCTTGAAGCTTAGCTTGGAAAATGCCGGATCCGTTGAAGGGCTGGTTGCAGACTTTATCGGAGAAAATGTTGTCCCCGCCATGTCTATTCACAAAAGTAAGGGCTTGGAATTCAAGACTGTTATTTTCATTGGACTGGAGGATGAGCAATGGTGGAACTTTAGCTCTCAACCCGAAGAAGAAAAGCGGGCATTTTTTGTTGCTTTCTCTCGGGCGATACATTCAGTCCTTTTTACATTTTCGCAGGAGCGGACAAGATGGGGACGTATAACTCAAACTAATCGGCACCAGGTCGGAACGCTATTTGATATTCTCCAGCAAGCTGGTGTTGAACTCATAAACGTCGGCAGCCGCAATGACAACTGATTCAATAAGACCTTTCAGGTTGGACATCAAGCGCATCGACCCAAGTAGGCATTCTTGAACGTCTGCAATGTGTACGAAAGCTGTCAGATATTGGCGGAGTAAGCGAGTGACTGCTGTGGGTGTGCGCCGTGCTAAGGCGGCGCTTTTCCAGTGGGTGAAAGTCCCACCCGGCTAAATCGCTCCGGCCGGAGCACGCTGGCCGCGAAACAATGCCTCCCAAAACAAAACAGGGCGACCATGTTTGACCGCCAAAATGGGCTCACAGGCATAATTAGGATAAAAAAAATTGATATTTTAGATGCGCATCGGCATCACAATGTACCGAAAAAGCGACCTGCCGGGTGCCTCAAGAAAACAGGCACTAGCATTGGCGGCAACGTTCATCTTTACGTTGTCGTCATCGATATTGCTTACGGCATCGAGCATATATTGTGCATTGAAGGCCATCGAGACCGGGTCGCCTAGATAATCGATCACCATATCCTCTTCAGCCTCGTCGTGCTCGGGGTTATTGGTGCTGAGTTTCAACGAGCAGCTTTCTATATCGAAATTCACGCCTTTATATTTCTCGTTGGAAAGCACTTCCACACGCATCAGTGCTTCTTTAAGCGACACCCGATCTATGCCGACTGGATTCAAAAAGATCTGATTGAGACTTTTGCTAAAATCCGGAAATCGACCATCGACCAATTTTGAAGAGAAAACCACGTCCTTATATAAAACCACAATGGTATTGCTCGAAATTCGTATCTCTGCATCCACTTCCGAATCATCCAGCAAACGACACAACTCTTGAACAGATTTTCTAGGCAATATAATTTTGGCCTCTTGCCCTGTCTCCCCAATATCGTCCTCGTACAACGCAAGTCGGTGCCCGTCGGACGCCACTAGCTTTAGCTTTGAATTCTTGATACTCAGTTCCAGACCATTGAGGTAAAACCGCGTGTCATTAATCGCCATGCAAAATGCCGTTTTATCGAGCCCTTCTTTCAATTTTCCGGCATTGACCTTAAAGCACGTTTTGGTATCGTTGCGATTGAATTCTGGAAAAATATCGGCTGGCAACGTATTCAAGGTATAACGCCCCCGTCCAGAAGATACTTTGACCTTATCGCCATCCAAATCAAACTTGATCGCACTGTCTGCCGGTAATAGCTTACAAATATCCAATAGCTTTCTGGCGGGCAGCGTTACATTGCCTTCGTCACGCACGTCGTTTATATCCAAATGACTGACGATTTGAACTTCCAGATCAGTCCCCGTCATAATCAAACGATTATCCCGGCACTGAATCAATACATTCGAAAGAATGGGCAAGGTCTGGCGTTTATCGATCACTCTGGCAATTTGCTGCAAAGGCCCAAGGAGAAGGTCACGGTTAATTACAAATTTCATTGGTTTTCCTTGAAGTTAAACAGTTAATTCCATTTTATGTATTTGCCAATATATGCAAGGCCATTTTAAAAAAATTACGCTCGATTTAATTCAGTTACATAACACCCTGATACCGAAAACCCGCTTTCCCAATTCTCATTAATAAAACACTCAAACAAACTCTCATATGACTTATGAATCAGTCGATCTAGCAGTAAATATACAATACAGCCTTCCTTGTCCTTCTTGAATTCCAAAGCCTTTGCTTCAATAGCAGATGAACTACCACGAAATTGAATTACCAAGTCGCGAGTTTCTTCGTTTAGGGCGATTTGCTTGATCACTCGGTTGTTTGCCATGATTTTCTCTATCCTTATTCTGAACGGATTATTTTCGACGTGTCGGGTCAAAAGACGCTGTTTTTAACGTTCTTTTTGTGACATGAGCTTATTTTTCTCATGCTGCCAGCTTTCTAAGTGAATCCAGCCTTTCTTTTAGCTCCGGTATTGAGTTGATGAACCTGTAAACGAAAGCATCAAAATGCACGAACTCATCCTCGTCGCCCTGCTCGCCATAATCTAACCCCGCCTCACTGGCCATGGTTTTCCATTTGATCAGCTGACCCATGTACTCATCGATACTGCCTTTCAGATGTAGGAAATAACACGAAACTTCGCTTTTTTGTTGCGGCCTTATCAACCGGAAGATGGCTTGCCATTCTTCACGACTCTTGTACGACCTCGAATAAAAAATCACACTATTGAGCATTGGGAGATTTAGCCCGTCTTGGGTTACACCAAGGCTCGCCAGCATCACTTGATCATTTCCGTTACGGATTCTCTCGTTGAGTTTCTCTGTGCGTTTCGCGATAGTTTCTTCACCCGTGAATACCAGATTGGTAATGTTTCGTTTAGCCAGTTCTGCCGACAGACGACGCAATACCGCCGGATTTTTAGCGAATACGATGGGCCTCAACCCTTTTTTCACTTCGCTTTCGATTAGATCAAGACAAACCTTTTCCTTACTGGTCATGGACTGAAAGCCTCGACCGTACCCACTGACTGCACTCGGCACGTTGGCCGCTTTGAAACAAGCCTCAAGCCTCGCAAGGATCATGGTCAAATTAAGCGCGTTGCCTTCTTCGCCGCGCTCCTTTGCGTATTTTTTGTACCATCCAGCAAACTCTTCGGCGACTTTGACATAGAGCAGCAAATGTTCCATATCCCAATCCACCTCGATTGGATCGCAAAGGGTTGGAACCGGAAATTTTACATAGCGACTGACGGCCGGTTCTTGCTGGACGCGGCGCTTGATCATCGGCGCCACCCATGCCCTATAATCCTGAAGGAATGCAGCCTTGATTTTGGGTACTTCCCGTTTAGCCCCGCGTTCGTGGTTATTCAAAAATTCATTCGTAGCCCATTCCAGGGTCACGTAACGACGGGTAAACTCATCTCGGCCGGTTGGCTGGAATTCAGCACCATTGAACAGCCGCTTCTCAATAAAGCCGCCATTCATCGAATACGGTTGATAAGCCCTTTCTTGCCCGGCCACAAAAGCCGCCAGATTTTGCATTTCACGCGGATAGTTGGGGCTCGGTGTGCCATCCAGGATATACCGACGCTTAGCGCCTACTGCCCACACGGCCCGTGTTTGCTGAGAAAAATGATTGGCCAGCAATCCACCTTCATCACACAGTACGTTTTTGATTTTCTTACGCAGAAACTTAGCTAATGTCAGTTTGGGGTGTCGCGGATCGATGGCCATTTTTAGCCGTTCGTAGCTGATGATATTGATTTTGCGAAGCTGCTTGGTATCGCTCAAGGTTTTGATCACCTTGTAATCCGTGACGCCAAGCGATTTCAATTCATTGGCCATTTCCGGTACCAGCCGCGACTTCAACACCAACAGTGATTTTCCATTGAGAAGCAGCGCGAGTGATAACGCAAGCCTGGACTTACCCAACGCCATCTGCCAACCGCAAATGGCGCCATTAGGCTTAAATGCCAACTCGCAAAGGTCTTCAAGTTGATAATCCCAGGTCAGCCATTGGTCGATCCCAAGTAGCGAGGCCTTTGCTTTTAAGCGGTCTATCTCCTTTGGAAAGCTGTTCTTGATAGGCGGGTAAACATCCTCCCAGTAACCGGCGTCAACAACCGTTTTTTCTGGGGTGAACAACACAAAAAATGTGTCGTGGTCACAGTTAAATTCACCGCACCCTGTTTGGACAATAAACCCGGCGTCAACCCGTTTGGTTGTGACAGTTTCATTTTTCGATACTGCAGCCCCTTTTTGCTCCCGGTTGATCAAAGCCATCTTGTTTGCCGTCGCTTTAAATTCCGGCGTGCCTTTCCGAAAAACCGTGCGTCCGAATTGAATCCCCATTTTTTCATTTTCAGCAACAATGGATTTAATCCCATCGATCAGCTGGCGATTAACAACCGGTTCACCACCTGCCAACCTGATCACGTTGCACACTGAATTTAACGCCTTAAAAGGATCGTCCTGCATGCTAATGACATCCAGATTCAATTGAAACTGCCCGGCATAACGGGTCTTCGCTGGGTACTTATGTAGATGATCGGAAAACAGCCGCGCTCGATAAAGCGTGTTCTTCACGCGGCCTTCCGTAGCACCATCGAAGAAATCCAGCTTTATCCAGCGGCCCGCTCTTTTAAGGATAACCGTTTTGTCCCCCGTGACAGGCGTGGCGATGACCGGCTCGGAGGGTTCTACGCCGATAACACGAATTGGATTGCGGCTGTGCCCCAAATCATCGACTGAGCGACAACTCAATTGAAAGAGCGTTGGTGGTACCGAACTTTCGTGGATGCCACCTGTTTTGATTCTGATGTTTTCCGGCGCATTGGCCGCTGGGCCTTGAAGCTTTCGCCCAAATACCATTAAAACCGTATTGACCGACGCAACGTTTTCTTCTTTGAATGTGCTGCTTGGTAGATCGAATACCGCTCGCAATCTGTCAGCCATGACAGCCGATTGCTTTACAGCCTCTAGGGTCGAGGCAGGCACAACAGCGGCAACAATATCGCTATGGCTTAAGGCTTGCGCCAAGGCGTATTCGTGAGACACGGTCGACGTGTCTGGGCCGTATTTCCCGTAATGGGTAATACCAGGGTAAGCATTGAGGAATGGACTCGATAGCGGAATAGAGAACGGCGGATTGATCAGCGATGCACTGAATTTAACCAATTCTACCGATTCCATGCCGGCACGAACCAAGTCGAACATGTACCCGTTTCCGTCAAGAATTTCAGAGACCGTTGCAACCAGCTGGCCATCAACATCGAGGCCGCACAAATGAAAACGCTTTGGATCGGCATAACGGAACATGCCTGCACTCCCGATGCTATTATCCAGCAACCGGTACCGGCCGTCATCGCTAGCAAAGGCAGGTGATAAAACCTGCCAAATAAATCGAACCAACCAATCGGGTGTGAAGAACTGAGATAGCGTTTCTTTACGCTTTTCATGCAAGGCTGCCAAAGAACCCGCTTTAGTGGCCGTACTACCCTTGGATTGAATCTGATTGAGTTCTGCAGGAAGATAACGCACTAGCATTACGCTGCCTCCAGCAAACCGGTTTTCTCAATGATTCTGTCTGCGGCATCCGCTTCCCCGTTGATCATCAGGAAAGCGATCAAGGCATCGAATGCCTGGAGACTGAATCTATACTCATGTTTGTCCTTAAAACAATGGATTTCGAGATGGCCACCTTTACCAAAAACAGACCTGGAAGTGATTTTTTCCCGCCCCCAACTGAGATCCTTAATAGCCGAAACATACTCGCTGATAGCACCACCCAATGACATACCGGATTC
Organism: Methylobacter sp. KS41; assembly: GCA_002862125.1. Lineage (GTDB taxonomy): Bacteria > Pseudomonadota > Gammaproteobacteria > Methylococcales > Methylomonadaceae > Methylobacter_C. Next base: position 781,390 of record PHSP01000001.1, read on the forward strand.
TTTTTCAATGATGCCGAACCCATCTTTTAAAACTATCAGTTCGCTTATCTTTGTATGCGAGTCGTGGTAGCCAACCGACCAGGTTTGACAAACTATGCGGCCAGCCTTCTTATAGGGAGCGTAATAACCATCCAGACACTTCAAATTCAAGCGATCGATAATTCTACATGCAAGCATGTTGAGGCCTTTTTCTTCCAGGCTTTCCACTTGTTGATTGATCGATTCGGCAATGGCATTAAAATTCACCTCAGCCAAATAGGCTTCAATCAGTGTCTTGTCCGCCTCTACATCACCATCCACATGCGACCAAAACTGCTCAGCGAACTGTTCCCGGCGGCTCCGACTGGATATGACCTTATACAGAGTCGAATCCAAAGACACTTTTGCCGGTGTCCCATTGGAATGCTGATCGCTCAATTTCTTACAAAGATTTTCGAGGTAGCTTTCAGCAACCGCCTCAAAGCATTCACCGATATAAAGCCTGGAATCCTTCACGGAAATCCCTAGGTCCGACAAGAACTGCGCATGATTGATAAGCTTATGGCGTGAAGCCACCATTTCAAGCAGACGGGATTGGACAATTGGTTTGATTGATTCTGCGATAATAGTCATTTCGGCTTCCTGTTTTTTGTGTCGTTTTAAACACGTTAAAACAGGTCGCCAATAACGCAACCCCTATAATTGAACTATTTTTACGCCAATCTATTTTGTTAGCGGCGTTTATATATCATTAATTAAGTGATATATTTTTGCGTATTAGAAATAAGTATGTGGATTTGTTTGATAATTTTCTAAAAATATTTAAGCTGCGTATTCTTTACCAATATGTCTACTCGAAATATGCAAAGCAGCCATCAATTCTCAATGGTGATAAACTCTTGCATGCGCTTAGCCGAAGTTCAAACTTCATAGCAGAAAACTAAGTAACACGCATAAAAGTTAAGCGATTTGTATCGCAGAGGTTAGTAAAATGGGATTCATATGCAACCAACCAAATCACAGCACCCCCTAAGCGCAACACTTGCACCACTGGATGATGCGATCCGAGATGCCATGTGGGAACTTTTCGTTCAAATTGGAAAGTTCTGGAAAAATATTGATGACCCATCAGAGCACAAGCCGCGGGTTTATTCCTTCATGGAAAATCGAATCGCCCTTGACCCAATGTACCGTGATTACTACATAACAGCTAATAATGTTATAAAGCAGCTCGTCGATCAGTATGGTGAGGTAGAAGGATACCACCACCTTTTCACTGATCCGGATGCTATGAAATCCCCTCCTGCTACGCCTTTAGCCTTAACCAGACAGAAAGTTTCTAACGAGTTTGTATCCCTCCAATTAGCAGTAGGAGGATTCAAAGCCTTTGGTGCAAAAAATTATTGCGGCTTTATTGGTGGCGCTTACGTACCCAGTGCCCCTGTACCTTATCGAACTATGGAGAACCATGATGCAGGTTGACACACTGATTATTGGTTCAGGGATAGCTGCAACAGCATTGGCACAGCGTCTTTTAGATAAAAACCGAAACGCTTCTATTTTATTACTAGAAGCCGGATCGCATGTGATGACAAGGGATTCCGCACTCTGGGAGAATTATTTGGTAACTGGGAATTTGCCATACGACCAATTTAAGGATCTAAACTATCCCCAAAAGGATAAACCCGGTGAGAATGCTAATATTGGTGGAACGGAAGTCCCTCTAGCTGGCTCACGAGTAATTACTGTTGGTGGCTCTACCATCCATTGGGGTGGATGGTCCTTCCGATTAAAACCTGAGGACTTCAAACTAAGAACCAACACTGGATTTGGAATTGATTGGCCTATCAGTTACAGCGATCTTGAGTCCTATTACGGCGAGGCAGAACACTACATTGGTATTTCAGGAGATTCTGACGATCCTTCCGTACCTCGCAGTCGAAAATATCCTTTCAGCCCGTTTCCTTTTTCGCTACAAGATCAACCAGTCGCTCGTGCTCTAGAGGCTCTTAATATACCCTATGGCAATGTTCCAATTGCTCGGTACGGAGTTGGAGAAAATAACCAAAACCAAGTTCCTTGCCAGACAACAGGAACGTGCAAGTATTGCCCATTTGGCTCTCGATTTAATGCAACAGATCGTCTGAGTGACATGATCTCATCGAATGAATATCAAAATTTTAATATCATATCTGGTGCGGTTGTCGAAGAAATTGTCATCACATCTAAAAGTCAGATCGGAGGCGTTATTTACCTAGACAAGGCGTCAGGTAAATTAATTCAAGTGGATGCACAGCGTGTTGTTATTGCTGCTGGTAGCATAGAGTCGGCAAAACTCTTACTTCGATCAACATCTCCAGACTGGAAAAAAGGGCTTGGTAACGATAGCGACATAGTGGGTCGTAATTTGGTCACGCATCCTTATTTTATTTTCACTGGAACAATAAAAGAAAATCCTCTGCAACTCCAACCAGAGATGAACTTCCCAACGTTATGTACTAGGCATTTTGATAGTTCAGCGGAACAAGGTGCTGGAAAGTTTATACTCGTGAATCCTGCTGACACTGTACCGGTAAAGCTTGCTTCGCAAATGCATTCCGGCATGATGCGTGACGGGTTAAATTCATATGTTAGCGGGCCGAATCAGGTCCAGCTTCATGGCATGATAGAGGTATTTGGAGAATTGCATAATCGCGTGACCAATTTTCCAAGCAGAAACCATCTGGGAATGTTTGAAACAAGTGTTGATTTCACAAAAGACTCTAACTTCGATATTAGAATGGGTCAGATTCAAGAACATGTAGACAAAATTTTCCAAAATATGGGTGCACAAATAGTCGGAAAACCCAGCATCTCTTGGCGGGCTGATCATGCGGCATCTGTTTGTCGCATGAGTAATGATCCGGCAAGTGGTGTTCTCGACAAAAACTTGCAGGTTTTTGGCTTAGATAACCTGTTTGTTTGTTCCAATGCGGCATTTTCGTCGATCGGCGCAGTTAATCCGACTTTGACGCTTACTGCTTTGGCAATCCGTCTAGGAGATTATCTTGCTAATGAATAAGCATATTCCGATCCGCCCCTTAGATAGACATAGGTTCTATTTTGCCAATGAAATTAAAAAGGAACAAAAGATTTACCCCTTGCCCTATCGATGATGAGGACGAGTTGTTTCCGAATGGAATATTCGAATTCAACATCACAAAAATGCTCTCATTTATTGAAAAAAATCCTGATAAATTTGCTTTAGAACAAGTTTCAGTAACTGAATTTAACCAAAATTTTTCTGATCTCAATGAATCTCATATCGACTCTGTCGATATTTGTCGTCCTGTCATTTTTGCCGAAATAGCTCCTGGAAAATATAATTTGATTGACGGCAATCATAGAATGGAAAAAGCACGTAGATTGGGGGTTAAGACCATGTCAGCATTCAAACTAACCGTTGAACAACACATTATTTTTTTGACTACTGAAAAAGCTTATTTAGCCTACGTCGAATATTGGAACAGCAAGCTGACTAAGCCAAGCGCGGTTTGAATGCGTGGACTGTGGTTTCGAGGTAAACGCCGATTTGGTCGGCGCTATCAATGTTCTAATGGCGGGACACGCCCAGTTAGCTTGTGCAGATACTTCGCCTGCTGTTGGGGCGTCGGGCCAAGAACCCACCGAAGCGACTCAGGTAACATTAGTTGCTTGAGCGCTGTAGGAATCCTCTTCCTTTAGGGAGGGGAGGATGTCAAGAAACAAATTGCTTTTTAAAGCCTACCGCGACTTAAAACTACCGAATGTTTTGGGTTAACCGTCAAACCCTAGCAGAATTCAGGTGCGTTGAATGTGGCTACGAGAACCATGCCGATGTAGTCGGCGCATTAAACATATTAAAGCGGGGCCGTGAAGTGCTCGCCGGAAGAAGAAAATAACCGCAGGACATGCGGGACTCGCCTGTGATAGTGAATGGTGCAATAAGGCCGTTAGCAGCAGGAACCAGCTCAGCGTCAACAGACGCCCGAGGAATCCTCTTCGTATTACGGATGGGCGGATGTCAATAGAAATAAATCATAAATCATATTGTTACAAAATGACCCGCGAGTTAAAACTACCGAAAACAGCCTTGATTGAGAGCCGGTTTTTTTTGTGTGCCGAAGCAGGGATAAATTAAAAGGATAGATATAAGGTTAAAAGGATAAGAGCAAAAAAAACTGTTTTTTACTATTGTAAATCATAGCTTTGCATTTTTTACCCGTACCTTATACCTACCGAATAGCCAAAAGTTATCCACAGATTTGGTCAAAATCGGACTTAATTTTGACCGGGCGTACCCTATACCTACCGCCTTTTTTAATGCCCGTACCCTATACCTACCGCGTTTTTTGATGTCCGTACCCTATACCTACCGAGAACTCTTTCAAAAAATGCCTATTTTCCCAACCATTGAACCCCTCCGTACCCTATACCTACCGAGGGCCGTACACTATACCTACCGAAAAAGGCAAAAACCCGTACCCTATACCTACTGCTATTTTTCCTTCAGTCGATTCAAGTTTGCGTTTGCCTGTTTGGACTCACTCGAAAATTTTCCAGCCGGGTAGAGTGTATAAACCACATCTTCGATTTGGCCTCTTTCCCCTAGAATCTTGGCTTCGTCGAATGGGATTAGATTTTCTTGATCGTTAATTCTCAAAAGCTTTGGTTCCAAAATTCCTTTGTTAGCTAGTTCGGCTAGCGCTTTGCGCACGTACTGCATCGCTTTTCGATGGCTCCCGAAACTTTCAAGCAATCCGCTATCGCGTTTGATGGTACTGAATCGAATCTCAAATTTTTGACCTCGCGCCGCATAGGTAAATTTGGCTACAAGATACTTGTGTAGCCATCGCGTGAGCTGCGTATCGTGGGACATCATCAATTCGTAATTGAACTGTCGGTAATCAATTGCGCGGAGTGCCTTGGTAATGAGAGGATGAAACTCAACGTACCATCGGGCATGGGGATCTTGTTCAAGATCCACTCTTGAGACTGAAGATAATCGACTGAAGTAATTGCAAACGTCGTATATTTTTGTTTTCTTGTTCTCGGCGTTGATCTCTATAGAGCTGCGAGCCATGATTCTTAGGCTCAGTACAATTTCCTGATAGGATCTTGTATGGCTCCTGTTCTTCAGTTCTTTGCGCAACTGAAAAATAGAAAAAGTTACGCCGTAACTAGGGTTGGATTCGTCATAGTAGCCATGATTTTGCAAGGTTGCGATCTTACGAAGCGCTGATTCGATTAATTCTTCATTGCCTCCTGGATAGTATTCCGTCACAACGCCATTCTCAAGGATCCTTGCGGGCTGAATCTCAATCGTAATTTTGCTTCCCTTGTATTGGCTATTTCTAATCAACAATTGCGGAAAAGTACCTTCCTTACGCATTTTATGAGCCATCTGCCGAGAAACTGAGTAAAGCGGAAGACAGTCCCATAGAGGGATGGCATTGGACATTTTTTCGCGCTGCTCATCGTTATTGCACAAAAAGCTTTGGAAAATGTCGATTTGCTTGCAAATGAACGCTTCCATAGGCGGTGGAGCAAACTTATTTTCGTTATCAGATTTTTCTGGAGATGACATGACCGTAAACCAGATGGTTTCATACGATCATCCATAGTATGTATTTTTTAAAAAATGCATCGGGGTGAAAGACGCGTAAAAAACGCCTCTTTTGATTCCGTCCCCTCGAAAGGCACGCTATTTTAGGTGTCTTTCGAACTTAACCTTTAGACGGTAATAGGCATAATGTCTTTATCGTCTTTCCGGAATGCTTGGATTGAGTATTGCGGAAAGACGATTTTTTGTAGTTCTCTAAGAGAGCTCAAAAGTAGTGCCAGTTCAGCACTTTAAATAAGGAATCAGTTAAGCGCTACGGCGTGATTATTTTTAAGCGGCCTTGCCGTTATTTTATTTTTTTAACCCACCAGGGAAAATTCATGTTTTCCCGGTTGGGATACGTGCGTTTTCTCTGGTTTCAACCCGAGGAAATTCACCATGAAAACCCTGTTAGTTATTGCTGTACTGATGTTCAGTATTGGAACCGCTTTGTCTGCCGCCAAGCAAACCTTGGATACAGGCACCGCTTTGCTCTCTAAACGTCATGCACAAATAGAAGCTTTGACTTCAAATTAAACCCTCTGGGAGATTCATTTCCCATCGGGTAATGGTCTCCCTTTTTTACTTTTTGTCTTTAAGGAGACTTGCTATGTACAACAAATCTACAATCATCGGCCGTTTAGGAACTGACCCAGAAGTTCGTTTTACCCAGGATCAAAAGGCAATTGCCAATTTGAGAGTGGCTACCACGGAATCCTGGAAAGATCGTCAAACCGGTGAGCGCAAAGAAAAAACGGAATGGCACCGCGTTGTTCTGTTTGGAAAGCTTGCTGAAATCGCTCGCGATCATCTTAAAAAAGGCGCTTTAGTCTTGTTTGAAGGTCCGAGTCGCACCCGCAAATGGCAAGACAAAGATGGAAAAGATCAGTACACCACTGAGCTTCATGCTGAAGAAATGAAGATGCTTGGTTCTAAATCAGGCTCCAATTCTTCCTCTGACTCATCTGCATCAACCTCTCAATCAACCGATTGTCCGTCTAACAATTATGACGATTTCGATGACATTGATTTTTAGGCTACCCACGGCGTTGCTCCGTATTTCTTGAGCTTCGCTAATTATTAACTTTTCCCATTGGGACATCATTTGTCCTTTGGGACTCATGGCGTTCCTTTTTTCTATTTCCATTTTTGGAGAACACCATGTCCACAGCTAATTCAAAAACTCAGCCCAACACTCTGGTCAAAAAATTCGCGGATAAATTCAACTTTCCGGACGAAAAAAAATTGATCGATACCTTGAAAGCCACCGCTTTCAAGATCAAAGATGGCGTTGTGACTGATGAACAGATGTCAGCTCTTTTGATCGTTGCCGATCAGTACGGTTTAAATCCGTTCACCAAAGAGATTTTTGCTTATCCCGACAAGCAGAATGGCATCGTTCCTGTTGTATCTGTTGATGGATGGTCTCGTATCATCAATCAGCATCCCGATATGGATGGGCTTGAGTTCGTTTATTCTGACGAGATCATCACCGATTTGCCTGACGCCAAATCTTGCTCATCTTGGATTGAATGTGTGATCTATCGTAAAGGTCGATCCCATCCTGTTCGAGTCAAAGAGTTCTTGGACGAAGTTTATCGACCTCCGTTTGAAGGAACGAATAAATCCTCGGGCCAGCAGTACAAAACATCTGGACCTTGGCAATCTCATACCAAGCGCATGTTGCGTCATAAGTCATTGATTCAGTGCTCGCGTATTGCATTTGGCTTCGTCGGTATTTACGACCAGGATGAAGCTGAGCGCATTATTGAAGGTCAAGCCGAAGTCATTATCGATCCTGCTGCACCTCAAGAGCCCAGTGAAAATGCCAAACGCATTCTTCCAAAGCTTGTCAAAAGAGCGAGTGAAAACGCTTCCTGGCAAGCAGCACTTGATTATGCTGGCGAAAACTTCTCTGGCATTGATTTGAATTTCATCTCCCAGGAACTTAATAAGGCAAAAGCAGCAGCTGAACCCGCGTTACCTCCTGTTCAAAATGAAACCAAATCGTCTCAATCAAGTTCTACGGCACCTAATGCCGCTGAAACTGTATCTGGCAATGCAGCCAACAATACTGCATCCGGTGCAACCGTCAACAACAAGCCTCACAGACAACATTTGTCTGAAGCACGCGATGCTTTAGCCTGATTTGTTTAAGTTAACTCAACCCTAATGGGCATCATTCATGCCTATTTTGGGAGTTCATGATGCCTCAACTTTTTTGGAGAGTCATCATGGTAAGAAACTTGATTTTTGCATTGCTGGGCTATTTTTCTATCGCAATGCTTTTTCTGGCAGGAATGCTTGGAAAACAAATTTGCACCGAACTCTGGAATGACATGTTCCATGTCTTGATGCAGTAACTTTACTTCACCCACCTGGGCGTCCACTGATGCCCAATTGGGTTTCTTGGCGCCCTTCTTTTCTCTATTTGGAGGTCGTTATGAGTTCTATCGTTTTAAATTCGCTTTTCTATTCTCGGGATTACAGTGAATACGACAAGCCAACTTTCTTACGTAAACATGGCAGTGTATTCCGGGAGAGATTCTGGAAACCGATTCACCAGCCGCGTAAGAGCCGCTTTACTCGTACTCACTCCGGGGATCTTCAATGAAAATTGCGGACATTCCCCAGAGAACACCTGAATGGCATCAATGGCGAAATACAGGCGTCTCAGCTTCTGAAGCGGACATTGTTCTTGGGTTAAGTTCATATAAGACACGGTATCGGCTTTATGCTGAAAAGAAGGGACTTATCCTCCCTGATAATCTTGATCGAAATCCGCACGTACAGCGTGGCATTCGATTAGAACCGGTTGCCAGACGAGCTTTTGAATGTCGGCACAATACAATGTTGTTACCCGTGTGCGCGGAATCCGATGAGTATTCGTTTATTCGCGCATCGTTTGACGGTATTGACGACAACGGTATTCCTGTTGAAATCAAGGCGCCAACGGAGAAAAATTTTCGTGACGCTCAATCTTCAGAGGATCAAGAGGCTTTTTTATCTGAAGAAGATTTCCGTGATGCTCAAAAAAATCGGAAAGAATCCAGGTTATACAAGCGCTATTACTTTCAAGTTCAGCAACAGATATTGGTTGCGAATTCGGACAGTGCTTGGCTTTCGCTCTATCTCAACGAGCGCGAGTATCTGGACATTCCGGTCCCTCGTGATGACGCGATCATCAACACGATCATTTTCGAAGCAAGAAAGTTTTGGGAATGCTTAAAGACCAATACGCCTCCTGAAAGAGATCCGGAACGGGACATTTTTATACCCTCTGGATTACAACTCGATCAGTGGAATACGTTGGCATCCTCATATCACACCGCCGAAGAAATGATTTTGGATTACAAGTCCAAAATTCAGGCGCTTGAAAAAGAGCAGTCTCAAATCGAAAGCAATCTTTTGCAATTGATGGGTGATTTTGCTCACGCTGAAAGCGCTGGCCTTCGTATTAGTCGTTATCTGCAGCAAGGCAGCATTGATTACAGGGCAGTCCTGAAATCTTTGCATCCCGATCTTGATCCAGTTGTTTTGGAACAATTCAGGAAACCGCCTACTGAGCGATCGCGTTTTACGCTCAAAGATGAAGACAAGGCTTCCGTCCCTTATTCCATGGATGAAATCATGTCTTCTGTTAAACAAGACGATTTTTGGTTCTAACGAGCCATTAATCATTAGTTCTTTACCCACCGGGGAACACTGTCCCCGATTGGGTGCATGTGTTCCCCATTTTTTGGAGGTGCACCATGCGAAAAACTTACCTTAAAGGCCAGGATCGCAAATTTAATCTCGATTGGATAGATGATCAATGGCTATGGTTGTTTGATCCAGAGCCAATCATCGAAGAAATTCACTCCTGGACCGAACAAGATATCTTGCATATCTGTGAATGCCTTTTGGAGGATTCATTACGAAATCTGTTTGATGGCCGATGTTCGTTGGAAACCGCTGTTGAAATATACAAGTGGATGACCGACATCAAAGACCCAAATCCATTCAGCTTCGTCAATTGCTGTATGTTGACTGGACTCGATCCCGAAGAGGTTCGTGACTCGATTCTTGATCGTTTGAATAGAACGCGTCGACTGACCCTTTTACATTAACCCGCTTGGGGAAACATCATTTCCCCTGATATGGGCTTTGGTGTTTCCCCATTTTTTCTTTTTTGGAGAAGCACCATGTCTGATTTTAAAAAATTTGCTGTCACCTACGCCATCGACTATCACCACCGCGTCGTTGTTGGTGTAACTGCTTCAGATGAAAAGTCTGCTATTAAAGTTGCCAGCGATGCATTTGATGAAGCGTCCATTTGGGATAACACGCCTGATATGCCGCTTTTATTCGATGACTATGAGGAAGTCGACGGCGAAACCCTGCAATTTTCTGCCGAAGAAGTTCAGGATTTTCCCGAACCGGATTCTTCTGTCAAATATCTTAATGAAAAGGCTTTTGCGTTCTATTGTGCCCAGGCATTGCTTGCGGGTGAAATAACATCTGCCATTGAGTTTGCGAGAAAGGCGTTGCCTAAGTTTGTTGAATCCACTCCGGAAGAAACGACCTGGTCCGTCAAAAGCGATCACGGTTGCGATCCTTTCGAGGTCGTTGCTGCCGGTCGCGAAAATGCTTTTCGCGATGCTTTGTATGCAATTGGCTGGACTGTTTCGCCTAAACAGGATGATTCAAATTCCGACGATCCTAATAAATCTGATCATTCCAGAGACTTTTCTGATCCAGAGGAATCCTGCGATTCTTCCGACATATTATTGGAAGCTCCGGGTTTTAGTGCGTCCAATCAAACGCAGTTCCTTTCCAGTGTAGAAGTATTGGATCTTGCTCAAGATTATCGCCTTGAACTATCGCAATTATTGGATGGTGATTTCTTTCGCAAACACATGCTGGGTCGTACCTTTCGAGGCAAGTACACACATGAGGGAACCGATGGAAAAATTAAGAAAATAAGCGCCAAAGATTTTCTACGTGCTTTTCCAAATTCACTTGGAAAAATTTGGCGTGTTGACAAGAAAGTTACGGTCAAAACTGTTCCAAGAATGTTCGTTGTTATTCGCGATGTAATTCTCAGGCAAGCGTTAAACGTTTCATTCTTTTCACCTCTGACCTATATGCTGTAGTCAGATATTTATTATTTAACCCACTGAGGGAGTCATTATTCCTCATGGGAATTAGCGTCTCTCTCAATACTGATTTTTGGAGAGATTTATGAACAAGAAAGTATTAGTTACTGTTGCCGGAGGTGTTGCCTCTGCGTATGCAGAGCCGGGTATTGATGTCGTTATTCTTGATCTTGACGACTCAAAGGTTACGCATCCTTCTGAAATGATTCCAATCCACACAAGTTTTCAGCCACTGATGAAGTTTGCGGGAGTTGAAGACGATTGGATTATTTCTGATGATGGACGCGTAAGTGATGCTTATTACGCTGTGTTAGGAGGCAGTCATGTCGCTTAACCATGTTCCTGAAAAGGTTGTTGGCAAATTCCGTATCAAACTCATGCCAAGCATGTTCACGGCTAGAAATGGAAAAACCGATATCGTTATTCGTGCAATTAATCCGGAAAACTGGGGTGCATGTATCAATGGTAAGTTTTACACCATATGTCTGATCCTTGCCCATGAAGATCATCATATTGTCAGCGATCACAACCGAACTGTTCCTGATGAAATTCTTAGCAGTTTATCTGCTTGGGGATTCTGATGTTACAAGCTCGCATGAAAGACGGTTCTATTGTCGAACTTTCTAAGGATTGTGGTTGTATCACACATGAAGGCCCTCACTGGATTCATGCTGACGATCTATATCGCGAAGCTAACAAACTGCTTTTGAAGGCCTGTACCCGATTAGCCTCCGCTGGATTTGCTATTGAGGAACAAGTTCGTTTGCAAAGTAAGCTTCAAATCATGAATGCCAAAGGAATCGTTGAGATTCTGAGGTAACGCTTAATTTTAGGCACTTTCCTTACAGGAATCGTGCCTTCTTCTTAACCCTCGCGGGCTTATTTCCGCCAGGGAATAACTCCGCGAATTTTTCTTTTATTCAAGGAGTCATCCATGTCACACACCATTTCGTACAAACATTTGGTTGTTAAATTCCAGCATCAACTGTTGCAGGAACAGCTACCTGATTATCCGCATTCGTTCTGGCGGGATCAGTTCATCTTGCTCGAACTCTGTGGTCCCAGCAATTGCACCACTTTTCATCCGGTAACAGGACGAGAAGTTTACACAAGAGACTGGACTACCCGAGCTAAAGGCGATGCTACTGAAATCATCGAAGAAGCCTGTCGTTCAGCCTCGTATTGCGAAGGTCGGAATCTACGATTCTACGGTGAACGCGATACCACGCCAGAGAGATATATCCGGCGAGTTCGAAGTGCCTTGTCTGCCCCAGTGTCTGTTGCTGAAGCGAACCAGTGGGGAATTTCATTGCAGGTTCAGCTCGATCAAAAGCTCGTCAAAGACGCCCCATATGCGACTGACCTGCTCAATCAGCATACATCCTGGGATGAGAACGATGCCGGCGAACGCTATTGGCGGCTTTACCCTTTAAATTCCTTAAAGGACGCGGCCATCTTGTTCAAATTTCGCTTTTTGCCTTTGTCCCCCTGGAGCTTTATCGCCACCAGTGGACCTTGTTTTGAACATGAGGCCCGTGGACTTTTTACCACTTCAAATTCACGCGCAGCCTAAGTGCTTGCGTTTTTAACTTCCCGTTTCACCCTATCTGGGAATTATTTCCCTGCTTGGGCAATAAGTCTCCTGAATCACTTTTTACATTTTTGGAGATTTATTTATGAATGGTTTACTTGGATATGTTAGTGCTGTTGTAACTTGTTACGCTTGCATGAGTTGGAATGATGCGCAATTGGCTTCCATGGTTAATCCGCAGGAATCTGATATTGCAGCGATATCCTCCATTGCTGACGTTGTTGTCTCGTCCGATTCAGAAACTGATGTTATGAACGCCATTTCATCTGGCGATTTTTCTTCTTCAGCAAGAGCACTGGTTACCGCGGCATCTAATGCTACTCAACTGGTGTCTACTGTTGTTGAAACTCGTCCAGATCCAATGGTCTTGACTGCTTTATCAGGTTTGTTGCAAAGCGTCATTCAAATGAATGCCGCTGCTTCTTATCTTGGCAATAATCCAAACGTTATTCCAGTCAGACAATGCACTGATGCTATGAAGCTCACTCGCGATGTTCTTCCATGGCCTGACGGTTGGGGAATTGTTCAAGATCCTAACAAGCCCAACTATTCAGGATTTCTTAACTGTTACATCACGGACGGTACTCAATATGTACCGATGACTGTGACGAAAACAGTTTGATTGTTTTTAATTTCACCTTCCGCATGAATACACATCCATTACGGACGCTGTATTTCTTGCGGTCTTTGCATTTTTTGGAGATTCCATGGAAACATTGACTAAAGAAGTTTTAATCTCAGAGCTCAGCAATTTTGTTGGTACTGAATGCTGGTACCGACATCCTTTGCAAAATGATTTTTTGATAACTGAAGGTGTTAAGTATTTCGCCGACAGAACGCAAAGCTATTGGCTACTGGATGTCATTGCTACGGAGTTTTTTCCACTGTTAAAAGACCAGCCTTTTATGGTTATTACAGTTAAGGTAGAAAATGCAGCTTGCGTCATTGTCGTCACCGATGGCAATGAAAATCAGAGTCAGTTAAAGGATATTCCATTTACCACCTTAACCGATGGTTTGTGGAAATTTTACCTGACTGATAGCGTTATTTTGCTGCCATCTGAATACTGATGTTAGTTGATTCCATCCCCTCGAAAGGCACGCTATTTTAGGTGTCTTTCGAACTTAACCTTTAGACGGTAATAGGCATAATGTCTTTATCGTCTTTCCGGAATGCTTGGATTGAGTATTGCGGAAAGACGATTTTTTGTAGTTCTCTAAGAGAGCTCAAAAGTAGTGCCAGTTCAGCACTTTAAATAAGGAATCAGTTAAGCGCTACGGCGTGATTATTTTTAAGCGGCCTTGCCGTTATTTTTTTTTAACCCACCAGGGGAAATTCATGTTTTCCCGGTTGGGATACGTGCGTTTTCTCTGGTTTTAACCCGAGGAAACACACTATGAATGCTCAAACTAAAAAATTCCCGATTGGCCAAACTTTCGGCATCTCCGCTCCTGCAGCGATGACTGTTGATGGTTTTGAAGATGATCAACATCCTTCAATTCCGGCCGTTAAGGATTACGCGTTCAGAAATGAACATTTGCGTGATGTACTGGCTTTTATCGCCAATCCGCTTGGTGATGCGTTGTATTTGACTGGTCCTACCGGCTCAGGAAAAACCTCGTTGATCTGCCAAGTTGCATCTCGTTTGAATTGGCCCGTTCAACAAGTCACCTGTCATGGTCGTCTTGAATTGAACGATCTCATCGGCCAGTTCATGCTCGTCAGCGGCTCTATGTCTTTTGTGCATGGCCCTCTAGCCCAAGCTGTTCGTGACGGTCATCTATTGATCTTGAATGAGATTGATTTGATGGACCCTTCTGAGCTTGCAGGCTTGAACGATATTATCGAAGGGCAACCATTGATGATTCCTCAAAACGGCGGCGAAGTCATTAAGCCTCATCCTAAATTCCGTTTGATTGCTACCGGCAACTCCGCCGGTCAAGGTGATCAATCAGGACTTTATCAAGGTGTTATGCAGCAAAACCTTGCATTTCTGGATAGGTTTAGATTGATGGAAGTCGGTTATCCCGACGCTTCTGTCGAGAAATCGATTCTTAAAGGTGTTCTTGTTGGCATGGGCATTCCTGTTGATTCCGTCATGGAAAATCTGTCAGAGAAAATGATCCAGGTTGCCAATGAGATTCGTCGACTTTTTGTTGGCGGCGCTGACGGTACCGGTGAGTTAAGTGTCACGATGTCCACCAGGACTTTAGTGCGCTGGACTAACCTTATGATTGCTTACAAACGTGCTCCAAATGCGTTGGCTTATTCGCTGGATCGCGCTCTCACCTTGCGTGCTGAGCACGCTCAACGTGAAGCTATCCATCGAATCGCCAAAGATATTTTCGGCGATTCTTGGGGTGAATAGTCATGTCATACGAACTGTATCGGTATAGGAATCAGGATGGTTCCAGTAAAGATTGGGCTGTTTGTGCTAATGCTGACGGCACTTACACAACGCGTTGGGGCAAGACTGGTTCTAAATTACAGTCGAAAACCTTCAAGAATATGCTGCCCATGCAGGACCATATTCGCTCGAAAACCAATAAGGGCTACACGTATGTAGGTAAAGTTGACATTGATGATTCAGGACATGTGCAAAACATTTCCTCTGAATCTCAAGCGCCTACTACAACAGCCTCTATTGACCCTCATCCTACCCAGGAAACTCTGTGCATTTATTGGCGGATTAAGATACTCCCTTCAATTTTGAACGGCCCCGCTGTTCCTTTTTTAAAGGGTTTTGCCACCGGTTATGCTGATTCTATTTTGAAAGCGTATCCAGGTTGCTCATGGGTAGAAAAAGTCCGTAATGGTCATGGCGATTTTGTCAAACCTGGGGCCGGATCGTTGTTAAAAGAACATGGTGTTGGTTCTTTATTGCTGATTATGGCACTAAAAAAAGTTGCACCTGACGGTATCACGATTTCCCTGTCTCACGAAGATGGCGTTGAAATCAGTTGCCAGCTCAAAATGGAATCTCAAGCGCTGTCTTTTTTTGACACCGATTTGGAATCCGTTCGTTCTATCGCAGAAGCAATTGGTCTACTCGAAAAAAGACTCGATCTATCCATGGTCGAAACTGAACTCGACGATTTTTACTTCTGAATTAATCGTTTTATTAACCCACAGGGGCATATTTTCGTCCCCTCGGGTCGTGATATGCCTCTTCACTTTTAGTATTTTGGAGATATTGCCATGTCACATAATGCAGAAATGATTCTTGATCAAATTGATGTTGTAAAACTTGATATCAATCTTTGGACAAGCTCAAAAAAACTTCGCCCCGAAGATCTTGTTCTCGCCGATGGTTCCAAACTTCCTCCGGAAGATTTGGCTTACCTTGGCACCAAGAAAACGGTCGATCCTAACAAATTGAAGGAATTCAACCGTATCAAAAAAGAAGCGGAACGTATATGCCTTCACTCAGGCACCCGCTTTCTCGGTGGCTTTGCTAATCGACGGGATGAAATTCCTCGTATTACCCAAGAGCTGGATGCACTATCGAAAACCTTCTACGAGGCCAAAGATCAGTTTTTGTCCACTTACAATCAAGACACTCAAGAGTGGATTGCTCGTCATGCTGATTTTGGTGATGCGATTCGTCGTGCCATTGAGTCGGTTGATTCCGTCGCTTCCAAGCTGCGCTTTGATTACGTTGTCTTTCGCGTAACTGTGCCTCAGCCTGATATTGCCTCACCTGAAGCAACGCCTGCTGTCGATTCTCTGAGTCGCAGAACCAATTCCATGAGTGATCAGCTTTTTCACGAGATCGCTCAGGATGCCAGTCAATTGATCGATAGATCCTTTGTTGGCAAGGATACCGTTACAGGTAGGTCCCTTAATGCTTTTCGTCGTATGCGGGATAAGCTGGACAGTCTTGGCTTTCTCGATCATCGGTGTATGCCGGTTGTCGATAAGATTGATGCAGTTCTCGGCGCTTTACCGAAAGATGGTCCTTATAACGGTGTGGCATTCAACAGCCTTTTTACTCTTGGCATGTTGCTGTCCGACCCTGACAAGATCAAACGTCATGGTAGTGGTTTGTTGCAGTTGAGTTCTTTAACCCCTGTGGATGAGGAAATTGAAGAAGATGTTGCTGACGATCAAAGCGTTCCGTCTGAATCTGACTCTACTCAACCTGTTGTCGAATCGGTTGTTGTTTCAGAAGTTAATGAAAGTACCGAAGATGGACAACCTGAAGTGCAATCTCAAGCTAATGACGATGACCTTGCTGATTTTGATGCGTTTATGGCTAATTACAAGCCCGATCAGGACGTATTCGATTCTGCTCCTTCTGCACCTGTCACTGTTCAAGTTGACACTGTAGATGTTTTCGAAGCCCCTAAAGCTACTGGTTTTATGGAATCTGTTAAGGAAACTGTAAATGCCGCTGTTCAATCAGTCTCAACCGTTCCTGCTAAATCCGTTAAGGATGAGCTGAACGACGATGCTGATGAATCTGAACATGAAGAACAAGTTGCAACTGCAGCTGGCGATTTCTGGTTCTGATTTCTCACCTTTTCATTACACCTGGCGGGTTTGCAATTCAATCCGTATGGGTTGTTTTGCCCCGCCTTCATTTTTCTAATATTTCGGGGGCTTTTATGGCACATAACACAACTTTAAGATCTGATGATGTGCATCCGCCTTCATTTGGTGAGCTTATGACATGTATTCAAGCTACAGGTGTTTTTGAACATGGAAAAAGATATCTGGTAATCATGTGCGTCACAGGGACGTATATGGCTTTTTACGAAGGTTATACGCATACCGATTTCGGTACCAAGCAAAATCTCGAACGCTATTTTTGTACTCAGTAGCTTCGTAAAATAAATTTCAACCCTACAGGGGCAACTCATTGCTCCTTTGGGAATCATGATTTGCCCTTTGTTTTTTTGGAGCAAATTATGAAAATCAAATCTTTAATAACCAGAGCAAAACGTTGTAAAACCGATGAAGATGCGCAAAAACTGCTTGATATGTTGATGCAAGCGTTTGGTAAAAACCGGGCACTTTCTCATTTGTATACCTACAACGAAGAAGCCTATATGGAAGATTCCGCATTTGCGTGCTTTGAATTCAATCGCGAAATTAGTGATGATTACGTGACCATGATTAAGCCGCAAATTCGTGATAGTGAAGTTTCTGTTTTTGTTGTTACCCATCGTATGCTTGATGGCCTCGGAATGATGAGCCAACACTGGGAAGCTGTTGAAGATATGGATGATTTGATTGAGTGTGAACCCGATCGAACTGTATCTGATATAGCCCAACGCACAGTGGAACTCGCTATTTCTCAGCATCGTATGCTCATTGAAAGTGTAGGCGTTCCCCAAGTAATTGCGGAAGAAACTGCCAAAAAATGTTGGTAATTTTTAGCTAACGTTCGATATTTTTAACCCTTGAGGTGAACCATTTGCCTCTCGGGCCCATGGTTTGCCTCTTTTTTGGAGTACGTCCATGAAAAAAGAATTATTCGACTCAAAATTGTCCAACGGCAATGTCATTAAATATGCCAGATTGCCTTCTGGTACTTGTTATCACCAAGAAACCCCTGGTCAAGTGATTCGTCTTTTGGAGAAACTTCAAAAGAACGGCTCTGAAGTCAGGATTTATTACGGTGATACGCAAACAGGCCAGTCCTGGCATGATGAGTTTGACGTTGTTGGTCGTATTGGGCGTTCTACGGGAAGTATTAAAATTCCTTTGTTAGTGTCATCTGATGATTGTGGTGGTCCTGGCTTATTGGATCATTGCATTATTCGTATCGACTCTCGCGAAGGAACGATTTACCAACACAAGAAGTTTCGTGTTGGTGATATGAGTCTATCCAAGTGCGACGATGTGAAATATCCATGGGAAGTTTTCATTGACAATGTGCTTCATGCTCGATTTGAGCTTAACGTTCAAGCGATAAAATTCATGGACTTCTTGCAAGGCAACTTGTTTGCAATGTGAGGCAGCTTATGAATTCTCAAAAGGAAATTGTGCAATTTATTTGCGACTACCTTCGTATCAATGGTTGGAATATTTTTGATCCGCCACACGTTGCTTTGTCGTTCAAGTTGTACGACTCTGCCGTTGGTAAGAAAGAAGCTCAGGCCTATTTTTCCGGCGATCAATATAACTGGTGCTTGTCTGGCCTTTATTTGAGTCAGGGGCGAAATATTCTGGAAACAGAATCGGTCCTGATTCCTAAAGATTGTAGCATTCACCAATTAAGCGCCTTGTGCCTTAAATTTGTTCAAAATGTCGAAACAGCTATATCCAACAGCTACGCTGTTCGATTGCTTTGATTTAACTATTTTTTTAACCCTTGAGGTGAACCATTGCCTCTCGGGCTCATGGTTTGCCTCTATTTTGGAGATTTAAACCATGAAAAATCTAACTTTAAACAATGCATTTCCAATTGTTGCTGCCGCACTGGGCAACAAATTTGGCGTCAACGTAAGAGTTGGTGGCCAGGATGCGTATACCGATGGAAAGTCCATTAATATTCCGGCGTACAACCTTGAAGATCCGTCTTACAAGGATGTTGCCTGGGGCTATTTGGCACACGAAGCCGCTCATGTTCGATTTACTGACATGGTTGATTTTCGTAATGGTGCTACCAGTCCTATCCGGAAATCCATCGTCAATATTCTGGAAGATATCCGCATCGAAAAAATGATGCAGGAATCCTATCCAGGTACAAAACGGACTACAGAAAAGGTGGTTGAACACTTGGTTAAAACTGGCGGATTTCAGATCGTCGGTCAAGATCAAAATATTCATCCTGCTGCCGTTTTGAGTCAACTTTTGCTGTTCCGTCTGCGTAATGATGTGCTCGGCCAAAATGCCTTGTCGTCTTATGCTGATACCGCTGAGTCCTTGCTGGAAGATACATTTCCTGTCGGCGCAATTACCCGGCTTGCCGGTCTTCTCTCAGAAGTACCTGATCTCGATTCAACCCGTGATTGTGTTCGGCTTGCCGATCGCATTTTGCGAATGATTGAAGAAGAACAGGAAAAGGAGCAAGAAAAAGCGCGTCAACAGCAGCAGTCTCAGGATCAAGATAGTGATGATTCGTCGTCGCAATCGCAGTCCAATTCCGCTCAAGATGAAGATCAAACCGATGATGGTTCCGACGATTCCCAACCGGATAGTCAGCCTCAAAGCGATGATACTCAAGACGATCAAGATGATCAGGATCAAAGCCAAGTTCAAGACTCTCAACAGAGTGATGACGACGGCAACGATCTGGATCAACAATCTGGACAGGGAAATACGCAGTCCGCCGGTAGCAGTTCCGATCAATCTCA
The DNA here is from genome assembly GCA_002862125.1 of Methylobacter sp. KS41. GTDB lineage: Bacteria > Pseudomonadota > Gammaproteobacteria > Methylococcales > Methylomonadaceae > Methylobacter_C. The sequence continues at coordinate 801,022 of PHSP01000001.1, forward strand.
GGATGTAGATAGCGAGCAATTAGCGCAAATTCTATCTTCTGTGTTGTCGGCCGGCGAAGATGATGTACCTGATGATTTATTTGAGGCCGTTCAAGAGCTTTTAGGTCAGCAACCTAGAAACGCTTATGACTCAGATGTTGATCTACCGCTCGCCATTGATCCTGTCAGGAACCAGTCTATTGGCAATGCATTGATTAGCAGGGTATTGAATGAATCCGGCAAAATCCGGGCATCTCTTCAAGGCCTTGTTCAATCGAGTCGATATGACCGTCCTGTGAATAAACGCTCAGGTAATCGTATTGATGGTCGTAAATTGTCACGCTTGGTACAAGGTGATTCACGTGTTTTCGAACGCAGGAATCATCGTCAGGCGCCAAATACTGCCATTCATTTGTTAGTTGATGGTTCTGGCTCTATGAATGGTCTCTACGATCAGAGCAAACCGAGTCATCGAATGATTCATTTGGCCATGGAATCTGCTGTTGCATTGGCTTTGGCGCTTGAGGGTATTTCAGGTGTTAATCCGGCTGTAACCCGATTCCCTTATGGTGATACGTCAAATGTGGTTCCACTGTTGAAGCACGGCCAAAAGGTTCGTCCTAACGCCGCTGTGTTTTCTGCAATGACCGATGGAGGAACGCCTTTGGATTCGGCTCTTTGGTATGCCGCGGCTTCTGTACTTGCTACTCGCGAGGAACGGAAAGTCATTATGGTGTTAACCGATGGCCAGCCCGATGATGAGCGTTCTGCCAAGTCAATTATTCATCGCTGTGAAGCGACTGGGATTGAACTTGTTGGTATTGGCATCGCTTTTGATACCAGTCATTTGTTTGACAATTCGATCTGCATTAACAATGTTTCCGAGTTACGTTCTGAGTTATTCAGAATTAGCCGTGATTTGTTGTTGGCTGCTTGATCTTTTACCTTCTGGCTATTCTCCTTTGATTAGCCAGTTTTCTTACCCAGACAGTTAGCATTTCCCTTCTGGGTGGCTCTTTGTCTGTTTCTTTTGGAGATTCTTACAATGAGCAAAAGTAAAAAATTAACGCAGGAGTCAGTGTTTTGCAGGAAATGGTTAACGACTATGGTTTTAACCGTTCCGATGAAAAACGCTTGGAAACGATTGGCTATGCCAAAAAAATGATCATGGACGCCAACGCCTCCCTTGATCAAAGTTGGATGAGTTCCACTATTGATTCATCTCTCAAAGCAAGCCTCGTTGACCTCAAAACCACTTATGCCGCAACTACGCAAGGCAAATGGGATGTCGATCCTCAAGGCTATTTCGTGCTTGATCGGTCAGATGTTAATTTGAATGAGATTGTTCAGGTCATGAACAAGGGATCTGCTTTTACAACTGTTGAAGCAGAAGCCAACTTGATCTTTATTGCCCAGGCTCACAATGCCATGCCTTTTTTGATCGATGAGATTGAAAGGCTGCAATGGCTTGAGTCTGAACTTGATCGCGTTAGGTTTCGCACAAATCAACTTGAATCCTTACTTGACTCATCGACTCAAACCCTTTCTCAAATGCGCGATCAAATCGAGCAAATGAGGCCGCTGTTTGATGATGAAGATGGTGCTATTCAAGAAGCATGTGACTGCCACGATCAGTTCAATGTGCAATTGCTGAAATCCATTCCAGCTTAATACGAGTTCATCTGGACTCAAATCTTTAACCCACCGGGGAAATCTTTCCCTATGGGTTGATTTCCCCAGTATTTTTCAAGGGGAAATTTATGTCTCAATTCAAAATTGATTGCAATCCGGATTCCGATTCATTTATTGATGAGCTTACATATATCAATACCATGATTCCAAGGTCTGACGCCGAATTTGCAGCCTGGTTCTTTCAGTGCGCTAAAAAGGCTTCAAACTTGTCTGGCGGATTTATCAAAAAGATCCTTTGGGATGCTGAAGGCGGCTATCCTGAATTCTCTCATGGCACCATTCAGTATTCCCCAAGGCCGTTTGTTCAAGGCTATGGTTGTGATGGTACAACGGATTCCAATATACATTTAATTGCCTTCACATTATGCCAACGTCTTGGCATTGATTATGTAGCCGCCTATGCTCTGGCCTACAGTCCGGCTGATGACACTATCAACTGGATTAGGTCTCTTCCTAAAGATCAGTCTTTGCTCGAAGAAACCATTCTTCCTGAAAATGCTGGATCTGAAGAACTGGCGCATATGCTTCATGATCTGTATCAGATCAACAACCGAAGCCTTGTTTGTGTTCTTGAGGACATCCTTGAAAAGCGCTGCATTACTGTTGGTGATTGGACTTAATTTTTTAACCTGTTCAGGGAATCACATTCCCTTTCGGGCATCGTGGTTCCCTTCTTTTTTGGAGACACCGCTATGATGAAAAAAGTCATTGTCCATAATCTGAAATCCATTCCAAAAGATGCTGCTGTCTTTTGGAATAACAACGGCTCCGGATTTTCTAAGCAATTAGAAATCCGCAAAGCCATTACCGCTTTTTGCGAGCAACCAGGCATTAAAAAAGTCTGGCTGAGTCGTAAGAGAAAATCCACGACCTCCGCCATGAAAGAATTCAAAGACCTTTACCGGCCTCAGAATTATTTTTCGCAATTCATGGATGGAGACGACAGCTTTGAAGTTTTTTTCACCGAAAAGTCTTCCGTTCCTGGATATTGCCATGACTAATTTGTTATGGACTGTACGTGAAGCTTTGGAGCAAGCAAGAGCAGCATTACCTGATGCTCTGTTTGCTGCTCAAGAAGGCATAGATCGCGGGATCATCGATCGCATTAATGATGCTTTGAATTCTGCAGACTCATGTGATGCGGTTCTAAAGGTGCTTCTAGTTGAGGCTAGAGACGCTTTACCGAAAGCATGGGAAAAACACGGTGTATGTTCAGACGAATTGCTAAGTTCTATAGATTTGGCGCTTCAAAACTAACACTCATCTACTTTTTAAAATTTAACCCACTGGGAAAACACATCTCCCAGTATGGGCGCTGATGTTTCCCCATTCTCTTCTTTTATTGGAGAAACACCATGACTACAAATGCAAACGATATCAGACTGGTTATTCACGTTGAAGGTGGATTGGTCCAAGCGGTATATTCAAATTCCCCTGTTACGATCCGATTTGTTATCCAGGATTTTGATGTTGAAGGCGCCGATGCTGATGAAATGGCTGAGCTCGTCGATGGTACCGAGTTTGTTGGTAGCATTCAGACAACTGTTGAGAATCTTGATCGTGTTGCTAGTGCTTTTATGGCATTCGATGAAGATATTCCGGCAATTGACAAGCGGCAAGAGAACTATGTCACCAGTAACGGTCATTTTTGTCCAAATTGTGGCAGTAAAAATATCGAAGCTAACGTTGCTCTTGAAGCTGACGGATTGGCAGCATTGGGTCGTGTTGGATGTTCCAATTGCGAATCCGCATGGAATGATCAGTATGTTCTTGTTGGGTTTAGCGATCTTGAGGCTAAGCCTTTACAGATTATTCGATCAGAATCAGAACGAGGTTATTGGAAACTCGATCAAGGCTGGGTTTTTGATGTAGGCTCTGCCACCCGATTTCCATCGAGTTCGGAATCTCTTGAAAATTGGACGTTCAAGCCGACTTCTTCAGGAAATGATGCTGAATTAGTAGAACTTGGCTCGGCAGAGGACTTTTTAACTGCTGAGTACAATGTTGGCGACGAAGTATTTTGGAATGACCCGGATCAAGGTTTGCGTAGCGGGATTTATCGGATCTGCGCTATTCGTACTGAAAATGGGAGATTGCTTTATGGCAGCGATGTGTGCTTCCTAAAAAACGAAGCGGGTTCTGAAGCAGGTGTTCTTGCTATCGAACTGAGTTAATCCCATCCCCTCGAAAGACACGCTATTTTAGGTGTCTTTCGAACTTAACCTTTAGACGGTAATAGGCATAATGTCTTTATCGTCTTTCCGGAATGCTTGGATTGAGTATTGCGGAAAGACGATTTTTTGTAGTTCTCTAAGAGAGCTCAAAAGTAGTGCCAGTTCAGCACTTTAAATAAGGAATCAGTTAAGCGCTACGGCGTGATTATTTTTAAGCGGCCTTTGCCGTTATTTTTTAACCCACCAGGGAAATTCATGTTTTCCCGGTTGGGATACGTGCGTTTTCTCTGGCTCTCCCTGAGGAAACCACGATGTCTAAGCACGATAAAAAATCGTTTTACCGCTACGCCAACAGTGCTTCCGAGCGCGAATTGGAATTCAAACTAATCCAGCTACAATCTTTGCTCATCAAACTCAAGCAACCGGAAACGATTGCCGAAGCGAATTGGATGATTCATGAGATTACCTTGGAGCTCGATGCTCGCCGTGATACGCACTAAATTGTGCGAATCCCTTTGGCTTTTGCATCTAAAATCCGCTCAAGACATTTTTGTTCTTCGCTATTGCCTTCTGCAATTGCTATCAATAATCGTCTTTCCAGCGTTTTTTCGCCTTTTTTTACTTTCGCAATCAAGCGTTCTTCAAAATAAGGTGCCGCTACCCGTCTTGCTCTTCGGAAATCTTCCAGAGTTTTGATGGTTCGAATATCGATCCCGGCCTTGCCGAAATAAGTTCGATATTCTTCAATTCCCTGCTCGGTAAATTTCAATTCGTTATGTTTGCCGACAGAAAAGTATGCGTTGTTTTTCATCGCCTCTGCTTCCCCTTGCTTGCCTCATGTTTTTTTTAACATGGTAAGCCATTGCCTTCGTTTTACCACCCATCGGGAACAATTCTTTCCCTTTGGGACTGTTTTGTCTCCCGATTTTTTAACTTAAATTTGGAGATAAACCCATGAAACAAGTTTCTATGAAAGTTAACCAAGCCAATCTGGTCAAAAGCTTGAAATTTAGCTTTACCAATAAGGCCACTGTCCTCGGCGAAATCATGCAGAATTCGCGCCGTGCTAATGCGACGCATGTTAATTTTGAGTTTGCGCCTGAAACCAAGATCCTTCGGGTAACCGATGACGGCTGCGGCATCGATTCAATTCAGACTTTGCTGACTGTCGCTGAATCCGGTTGGGACGCTGATGTTGTTGCTCAAGAGCATCCATTCGGAATTGGCTTTCTTTCTGCTTTGTTTGCCTGTCGTCATATGACGGTTACAAGCAAAAGTGGTCGAATTTCTGTTAATACCGATGATGTTTTGTCATTCAAGCCTGTCACAGTTGAACCGATGGTTAATTGGGATGGCGTCACTTCAATCATTATGCTTGGAGTCGATCTTGAATCAAACGTCATTGAAAGAAAACTCAAAGAACTTGCTACGGCATTTCCGATTCCAGTTTTATTCAACGGCACGGGTCTTCCTCGTCCTCATGCTATTGATTCTGACCTTGATTTTATAAGCACTGAAATCGGTTCCGTTTGTTTATCCGGTTTTGATTCACCTACTACATACAATGAAAGTCTTGTGATGTATTTGCAGGGCTTGCCCATTTATAAGTCGAACTCTTCATCAGCTTACGGCGGCAAAGGTGATCATGTTATTCATCTTGATTCGTCACGGTTTTTTGGTCGATTGCCAGATCGAGATGAGTTGGTTGATAAAACTGACGTGCTTGCTCTTGTCAAAGATGCTTTGAAATCTGAAATCGAGAGGCGTCTTATCGAGATGAAATCCACTTTGTCTCCCGATGTATTTGTGGCTTATTACGACATTATCAATGACTGGGATTTGCTCCATATTCTCAATGATGTGCCTGTTATTCCTTGTCAGGTCTTGCGAGAATTAACGACCTATCCAAATTGCAATGATGAATGTTTCGGTGATTTTGAATCAGTGCCCGAAAAGCCTGTGCTCCGTGAAGAAATACTGTCCGGCCGCCAAGTTGTTTCGTTGGATGAGGATATGCAGGATGAAGGCTCAGCCTTATCAATGTATGTTTTCAAAAACGAATTTTATGTCTACAGCAATTACTCGAAAAAACTTGATGCCGATCATTGGTTGCACGCTCATATTCGCAATCTAAATGATGAGAAAGTTTCCATTGAACTGATCAACGAATCTCATAGGGCTTATTTTTCTGGTCAATGGGCTTGTCTTGATGCGGTTTTTTGTGATGCTTATCGAATTCATGTTGGCAATGATTTTGTTGAGATTGATGACGATTCCATGTTCGATGGAGAAAAAGCAATTGTCCCTAAAAAGGATGGTTCTGGCTCTGTTCTTTCCCAATCAAACTCGTTCAGAGATGAATATGATTTCCAACAGTCTGCTTATGAGGCGGATGAATTTGATTTTTCGCAATTTGTTGTGGCGAATACATCTTCTGATATTGCTGAAGCATTGAAACGATTGCTGCCGAATTTTGGCGGTTGTCCTTCTTTGTATGGAAAGTCTTTTTCTATTACCCTTGATGATCAAGGCATTGTTACTTCGGTAACCGCGCTTTAATTCATCATTTTCTTTAACCCGACCGGGAAACACTTTCCCGCTCGCGGTGATTTGTGTTTCCCAATATTTCATTTTATTGGAGAAACTATGAGCTCAACTTCAATTGGCCAGCCTTACCGTAATCCTAACGGAGATCTGCAATGTGACGCCGTTGGTCATATGGGTGATTATGTCATTCGGAAAACTGCGGATCACACCTGGATTGCTATTCAGATGTTTGGTGCCGTGGGTAATATTGCTGCAACTGCCTTGACTCCTGAAGAAGCCTTTAACCAGTCTGAACAGTTTTATTTCGCCAAATCCAGTCAGAATCGCAAGAAGATGACTTTGGTTATCGAAGGCGTTGAAACGTTTGATCTGGAGCTTGGTATGAATGAGGCTCTGAAACTTGTCAGCGAAGGCTATACATCCGGTTTCGATAAAAACGAAACTGGCTCATATAACTTTTCTATTTGCGCGATTTAGGAGATTTCTATGTGTGAAGCTGATGAAATTTCTGATGAAGACCTGGAAGCCGCTTCTGAGTTTTACGACCGACTTGTGAGTGGTAATCATCCTTGTCAACAGGCCAGACGAATTGCTTTAGAGCAGTTTAATATCTCTCTTCCAGATAATGTGCTGAATCATATTATGGGGATGTATGCCTGTACGCTTTCTTCAATGGATGACTGTGTTCGAGCCTGCTTAACCAAGGCTGGTTTGTTGCATTCCACCCTTGTCGAGTAGTTAGTTTTTTTAAATAGCCCATTCGGGAGAAATCATCTCCCACTGGGTCATGGTTTTTCTCGGATGGATTCCATCCTGTCCGCCTTCCGGGACTTCCTTGATTCTCCGCGGCAAGGGGGCATCAAGGAAGTCTCGGTTGTCGGGACTATTACTAGGAGAAAACCATGTTTTACCAAGAAATTAATGTTGGCACCCAAGTTCGTCCCGTTTGTGAAGATGCTATTCATGATGTGACTGCTGAATCTTTGGGCAAAGTTGTTATGTTCAAAGAAATTGGTCGCGATCGTAGAGATTTTTACGCAACCATTCGCTGGGATAACGGTAAAGAGTCTTTCTTGAATGCTATGTTCTTCTTGAAAACTGTTGCTGTGGTCGAAGAGGTGTTCGCATGAATACCACGGCGATTGAATCTGACGTTGTTAGAAATGCAGCTCGTGGTGCCTGGTTATCCGTTTTGGATTCCCTTGCGCCCGAGCTTGAAAGAGCCATTGAGAACCCTGGCAGACGACACATTGGTTGTCCTGTCCATGGTGGTAATGATGGCTTTAGATTGTTTCGCGATGCCGATATCTCTGGTGGAGGCATTTGTAATTCCTGCGGCGCCAAACCTGATGGGTTTTCGTTGTTGATGTGGTTAAGAGGTTGGAGTTTTCCTGAAGCATTATCGGCTGTGGCCAATGAACTCGGGATATCCACTGATTCGAATCACAAAAAGCCTATTGTTAAGCGTAAGCCTGTTGCTTTTGATAATTCAAAGTCCTCTGTGGATGATGCCAAGTTGAAAGTGATATTGCGTACAGTTTGGCAGGAATCTAAACCGATCAGCCATCCTGAAGCGGAACCTGTAAGGATTTACTTGCAGTCAAGAGGTTTGGATAGCTTTATTCCGGATTGGCCGTCAATCCGCTTTCACCCCAATATGCAGTACCGGGATGAAGACGGAAAATTGATAGGTCATTTCCCAGCCATGCTTGCATTGGTCGAAAAGGGAAATGAGGCAATTACCATCCATCGAACGTTTCTGACGCAAGATGGACGCAAAGCCTTGGTGGATTCTCCAAAGAAAATGATGCCGGCACTGTCTAACAAACTTGTTGTCGGTTCTGCCATACGTTTAGGTAATCCAGGGCGAGTGCTTTGTGTTGCTGAAGGCATTGAGACAGCCTTGGCTGTTCTTGAAGCTACCGGCATGGTGACATGGCCTTTGATTAGCGCCACGATGATGTCTCAGTTTCTCATTCCTTCGGGTGTTGAAAAGCTGATTATCTGGTCTGATCTTGATCGGTCATTTGCAGGTTCATTTGCTGCCCAAAAACTCGCTGAGCGTGCAAAAGCTCAGGGTGTAGAAGCTGTGATTCGTGAACCAAAAGGACCTTTGCCGGCCGATGTTAAAAGCATTGATTGGCTTGATGTCCTTAATCAACAAGGCCCGAACGCATTTGCGCTTCGGTCTTGCGCTTAATACTGGGGGTGCGTTATGAGTCGATATTGCTTTGATGCATATAGTCTTGATACTACCCCTGGCAATCAGTTGTCGCCGTTTTCACCTTCCTTGGATTGGGATGGCGACGATAATGCCTATCTTCGTTGGCTACGCGAGCGATTCCGGTCTAGTCCTGAAGTCAGGCAACGACTTGGAATTGCTGCACGCGCTAAAGGTCATGACCAAAAGCTCGATCTCTCAGGACCTTTTAGCCATGTGTTGCGCCTAGCCATCGACAATTACGGGAAACCGAAGCAGGAAAACCTGTGAAATTTCCATCATCAACCCAAAACCGAACCTGATTTTTCAGTGTTCGGTTTTTTTTTGGCCTTGTCCTTTTGAAAGGCACTGATTTTCGAGCTCTTTCAAACAGACAAGTGCATAAGAAATATTGGTTAATGAAGTATTTTTCTTATGCTGGGGACAGCTATGCGCCGTTCAACATCTTTTTCGATCTATTTGCTTGTTTTTGGGCTTTTGTTGGAGTTCCAGACTAGCGTTTATGCCGCCAATGATTGGGTCGATGTGTCGGTCGGTGATAGCCATACCATTGCACTAAAAAGTGATGGACGTGCTTTTGTTTCGGGTTATACATCTAAACAATTCCAACTGGTCGCAACCGGCGTAATAGATGTGGCCGCAATCGGGAATTACAACTACATGTTAAAGTCAGACGGCACGGTCTGGAAAACAGCTTTTGGCTACACTTCTGCGACGCAAACAATGTCAGGCGTTACCAAATTAGTCGAGTATCCCGAGCTTGTAAATGCTATCAAAAGTGATGGATTAGCATACAACGCAGATTCAGGTAGTTCTTTAGGTTCAGTCAAAGAATATTCCAGTCTTTCTTCATATGGATCATACATTCGAATTAACTTATCAGATAATTCAGCAACTGCTTATGAAAGTTACTCTTCATATTGCATCGGTGGTTCGTTTTCAGCTTCAATCTCAAACGTAATAGAAATCGCGGGCGTTACGGCCTATGGTGGATCGTGTGGAAGCAATTGGTATTTTGGAAATGGTTATTTTGCATTAAAGAACGATTCAACCCTTTGGGCAATGGGCGCAAATGTTAATGGTGGTCAGGGTTCCGGTTCTACAGGAGGATCATCTTCAACATTTAATCAGGTGGCCAGTAATGTTTCCCACGTTACTGCCACGCAATATTCGACATTCGTCATTAAGTTCGATAACTCATTATGGGTTGCAGGCTTTAATGGTGACGGTACAACTGCCACGGGGCTTTTCGGTGATGGCACAAACAGTAGCACACCCATTTGGAAACAGACTGCGTCTAACGTTGTAAAAGCTATACCCGGTAAAAAACACGCTGCGATTGTAAAATCTGACGGAACGTTGTGGGTTGCAGGTGACAACAGCTCAGGTCAACTTGGTTTTAATGACACTACTAACCGCACTACTTGGTCTCAAACGGGGACATCGGGCAAGCTTACAGTATCCAAAGGCGCTTACACCAACAAGATAGCACTGAGCTGGGATAATGGTGATGTATTTGTTACAGGCACCTATGAGATATGGCGATCCATCGGCCTGTTAGGTTCTAAAACTTTGTTGGCTACGGTCAACAACGTTACAACTTACGATGATACTTCTGCTCTTGAAGGAACGGTTTATGGCTATTATATTAAGTTCTCTAATGCAACCACTTCTGACCCAGACTATGGTTATCTAAGCCCACCGACTTTTTCTTCGACACAAACCGGCAATTACATTGATGTTTCAGTAGGATCTGATCACACAATTGCCCTGAAGAGCAATGGCAATGTGTACACCGCCGGACTCAATACAGGAGGCCAACTTGCTGACGGAACCAACACCTCGTCGAAGATATTCAAGGAAGTCGCTACCGGTGTCATTGATGTTGCAGCATATGGGACGACCAGCTACATTCTGAAATCGGATGGTTCGGTTTGGAAAACCACTACAGCCGGAACTTGGACGCAAACCATGACCGGCGTAACCAAGCTCAAGGAAAATTTGAGTGGTGTCAATGCCATTAAAAGCGATGGAACATCCTGGGATGCTTCAACAGGTACCCAACGTACTATTAGCAGCCAGACCGTTTCCGATTACGTTTCATCAAATGCTTACACTTTTGGAATTAATTCCTCTGGAACCATAATTGGTACACCTTCCGGTGTCAGTAACACCACGTCAATCGGAATAACGGAAGTGGCATCATGTACCTATTATTCAACCGGTTATTATGATACGGCCCAACTGTTAAAGACTGACGGTACGCTTTGGACTGTCGGGTATCAAAGCAATGCAATGGGTTTAGGTTTAAATCCTGCTTCTGGCGGCTACTGTGCTCTTGCAACTGTCGCTTCTTGGACAAAAACCTTTGATAATGTAAAAACCTTTAATGGCGCAGCCAGTGGAACTCTTTACCAAACCTTCGCCCTTCAAAACGATGGTAATTTATGGGTAACGGGCAATAATACCAATGGTAATTTTGGTGATGGTACTACAACCGCTACGAATTACTGGAAACGCACTGCCAATGGCGTTTCCATGGCCATTCCAGGCAAACATTCAGCCATTGTCAAAACCGACGGCACATTGTGGGTTACTGGATCTAATGCATCGGGTCAGCTTGGTTTTAATGATACTACTAACCGTAATACTTGGTTTCAAACGGGGACATCGGGCAAGCTGACGGTATCCAAAGGCACTTACGCCAACAAGATAACTCTGAGCTGGGATAATGGTGATGGATTTGTTACAGGCACCTATGAGATATGGCGATCCAGTGGCCTTTTAGGTTCTAAAACTTTGTTGGCTACGGTCAACAATGTTACCACTTACGATGATACTTCAGCTCTTGAAGGAACGGTTTATGGCTATTATATTAAGTTCTCCAATGGAACGATTACTGATCCAGACTATGGATATCGAACTCCACCAACCTTTTCTTCGACACAAACCGGCAATTACATTGATGTTTCTGTTGGTTTTGACCACACTATAGCACTTAAAAGCGATGGTCGTGTTTTTGCAGCCGGCTTGAATAGTGGAGGTCAATTAGGCGATGGCACAACTTCTCAATCTGGTGTTTTCAAGCAAGTAGCTACAGGCGTCACTGATGTTGCCGCTTTTGGGGTAACCAGCTACATCTTGAAATCTGATGGAACTGTTTGGAAAACCACATCTACGGGGATATGGTCGCAAACTATGACGGGCGTTACCAAGCTCAAGGAAAATTTGAGTGGTGTCAATGCAATTAAAGGTGATGGCACCGCCTGGGATGCTTCAACAGGTATCCAACGTACTATTAGCAGCCAGACCGTTTCCGATTACGTTTCATCAAATGCTTACACTTTTGGAATTAATTCCTCTGGAACCATAATTGGTACACCTTCCGGTGTCAGTAACACCACGTCAATCGGAATAACGGAAGTGGCATCATGTACCTATTATTCAACCGGTTATTATGATACGGCCCAACTGTTAAAGACTGACGGTACGCTTTGGACTGTCGGGTATCAAAGCAATGCAATGGGTTTAGGTTTAAATCCTGCTTCTGGCGGCTACTGTGCTCTTGCAACTGTCGCTTCTTGGACAAAAACCTTTGATAATGTAAAAACCTTTAATGGCGCAGCCAGTGGAACTCTTTACCAAACCTTCGCCCTTCAAAACGATGGTAATTTATGGGTAACGGGCAATAATACCAATGGTAATCTTGGTGATGGAACCACAACCGCCACGAATTACTGGAAACGAACTGCTAATGGCGTTTCCATGGCCGTTCCCGGTAAGCATTCTGCACATATCAAATCTGATGGTACCCTTTGGGTCACAGGCGCCAATGCCAGTAAGCAGCACGGCTTAAATGACACCACCAACCGCACAACCTGGACGCAGACGGGTTTCATTACGCCAGGCAAGGTGGCAGGTGTCAACGCTACCGATGGGATCCTGTACAGCAAGGTAACGGTTAGTTGGACGGCGGATGTCGATGCGACGCAATACGACATTTACCGCTCGACTGTTTTCGGCTCCAAGGGAAGCGCGATCGCGACGAATGCGACCGGTACGACTTACGACGACACGACAGTATCCGGCTCGACCCACTACTTCTACACTGTCGTTGCCAAAAACCCAGTTGGCTCCGGCCCGGACTCCGACCAGAACGAAGGCTACGGCAAAGTGCCGGCCACGCTCGCCATCACCGCCACTCAGGGCACGCTGACCGGCAAGGTCGCGCTAAGCTGGACCAGCAACCCGGATGCGACGGCTTATCAAGTGTGGCGCTCGACTACAGCGGCCGGAACGGCGACGCAGGTGGCGACCCTGACGGCGATGCCAGCCTCGGGTTATGAAGACACCACGGTTTCCGGCATCAGCTCCTACTTTTACACGGTCAAGACGGTGGTGGGCACGTTAGTGGGATCAGCGAGCAACGAAGTGGAAGGCTGGGCGAACGGAGCGCCAACGGCGGCCACGGCATCACTGACGGCCAGTTCGACCTCGGCCAGCGCGGCCACTGGCCCAACCGTTACCGATCCCAACGTCACAGCCGGTAAAACCGAGACTTACACCTTGGTCATTACCACCCAGCCCGACATCGGCGTCTTGACGTTGGTTGGCAACAAGTTTGTCTATACCCCGCCAGCCGACGGTTTGTTCTCAGGTCCGCTGACCTTTGAGTTCACGGCGACCGACAAAGGCGGCTCGGTGATTAGCGGTACCGGTGCGATCAATGTCGTGTGCGGCAGCCCGACGATTAGCGCATTTACGCTGCCATTGACCAGTGTCACCCAGGCCACACCGTTTGATGCCAATGCGACCTTCTCGTTGCCGGTGTGCGCGACCAACGGCCAGATCAAAGTCGACGTATTGGACAGCAACAGTGTGGTTGTCGTCGCCGGGACACCGTTAACCACGCCGAACGGTGCCGGCCTGACACATACCTTTACCAGTGCCGGGGTGATTACCGCCGGTTCCTACACGGTGCGAATGACCGCAACTAGCGATTCTGGTACCGCTAACAAGACCGCCACCTTGACCGTCAAAGCGGTGAACTTGCCGAGCCTGAGCATTTCGCCCGGCTTGTCGGTGACTGTAGGCGAGGAAACCGTGACGGCGACACTCAGCAATCCATCTGTTGTTAATTGCCCGTTTACCGGCGACCCTGCCGTGGCCAGCGCCAACCCCAGTCAATGTTATATCAGCTTCAATACCCCGCCTTCGGGGATGAGTATCGATAACGGCGGAGCCTTGCCAGCGATGTCCGGCATCATCGATACCGCCGGTAGCTATCCGATCACCGCCGAAGTATTCAAGCATGACGGGACAGCCCTGCAAAAGATTGGTCAAGTCAGCAAAACCGTAGTGGCAGCCTGTACCGCACCCGCGGTGATCAATTTCGACATTCCGGCCTTGCTGCCCTATGAAGTGCCGAACTACGCATCGACCTACAAGGCCTATTCCTGTAATGGCGCCTTGACCGGTTTCATCACAATCAAAAAGAACACCACAGTTATCGAGACCTTGCCGCTGAGTTCACTGACTTATGGCACCTCGGCAACATTGACCCGTGCTGGCACCGGTCTGGCTTCCGGCAACTACACGGCGGAACTGAGTATCAGTGGCAGTTACGGCACGGGTGCCAAGACCCAATCGTTCCAGGTCAAAGCCGCGCCGATGCCAACGCTTTCCGTCTCGCCTACTTCGGCGTCCCAAGGTGAAACCCGCGTTGACGTAGTCCTGACGCCTTCGACCGACACCAGTTGCCCGCTAACCACTGTGCAGTCAGAAGCCGAAGCCGATCCGAAAAAATGCTATGTGGCCCTGAGTACCACCTTACCGGACATGTCCAGCAGTTTAGACAGCAACAACATGCCCGTATTGGCCGGTTATCCGTCCATTGTGGGTGACTACAGCGTACAGGCATTGGTTTCGCGATGGGTGAACGGCACCCGCTACGATAGCGATCCGTTGACCAAAAACGTCAAAGTCACGTCGGTAGTGCCTCCCGTGTTTGCTTTCACAGGCAAAAGCTCAGTCTATGTGGGGATCGAAAAAACGAGCCTGATTTTCAAACAGGATTCAGGCACGACTTGCAGTTTGTACACCGACCAATCAACGGCACAGACCGAATCCGCCAAGGGTAAGCGGGCCTGTTTTGTCAACTTCATCGGTGACGACGGCTTGGCCAAGACCCTATCGCTGAATCAGTACAAACTGGAAGGTGCCTTGACCACGATCGGTACGCAAACATTAGGTTATACGGTCAAACGGCAATTTGCCGATGGTCTGACTACCGAGTTACAGACTGGAAGCTATGATGTAACCGTAAACGAACTACCGCCACCACAAATCACTTTAAAAGGTGGCTATAAAATCAGTGAAGGCAAGTATTACGTCCCGCTTAATCAGGCCATCACCCGCGCAACCATCAATGCCGGCGTACCGACCAACGCCAAAATGAAGATCCAGCTCACCGACAGCCAGCAGACCTTTGAACGGGGTGGTGTGATGAATGGCGGTTCCTACTGGTTATCGACGCCAGCTCTGGGCTTGCTCGAAGAGCGGCCGGTCACCTTGCGCGTGTCCTGGCAGGATTACCCGCAAGTGTACAACGAGCAGGTGATCACGGCGGTCGGTGGTACCGAGAGCAACATGAAGCTGGTGATTGATGCACCTCTGAAAACCGCAGATACCGATCCGATTACGGTCAAGGTGAACGTCGGCAAATACACCAAGACCGGGGTTAACTATACGCCAGACACCATGGGGCAATGGCGCATCCAGATTTTGGGGCAAACCAACACCCAGACCATTAAAGCCCCGATCACAGTGATGAAGGACGCTGTTAACGGTGAAGCGACGTTTCAGATCAACCCGGCCGGCAACCTATTCATGAAACTGACGGCGGTGGCCGAACTGGTTTCGAATGTCAACGGGCTGGACAGTACACTGACATCGAGCACCCGCTACGTGGAAGTGGTTAAAGGCTCGCCGATTGAAGGTACGATCAGCGCCAAGACCCTCGATGGCCCGGCACCGAAGACCTTTACCCTGTACCTGGACATGACGCTGGATAACCGGGTGGCCTTGAAGGAAGTGAGCTGGGAAGAAAGCACCGACGACGGCGTGACCTGGAAAACGATCGAGAAATCGAACATCATCCGTCACAACATACCAATGGCGGCGCCAAGCAAAGTGAAGGCCCGAGCCAAAATGACCAACAAGAACACCCAGGCGGAGAGCTACACAGCGCCAGTGGAAGTGTGGGCCTACGCTACGCTGGATGCGCAGATCGTGGGGCCTCGACATGTCGCCCCTGGTTATCCGATCACCCTGGCGGCACAGTTGTACCGTGAAGGCGTGCTGACCACCGATACCGTCAACGAATGGACCATCGAAGCCCCCAGCGGCAATAGTACGCAGACCGGCCCGACCGTCACCGTGACCGAAGAAACCGAAGGCAAGATTTACCTGACCTTGCGCAGCCGGCCAGCGGACACGCGCACCGACGACCCGAACGCCTGGTCAGCGGCCCGCAGCTATGTGGTCGTGGCCACCCCAACGCGGCCAAGTATTTATGCCAAGGGTCCTAGAGACGTGGAAACCGGCAAAGTGTACACATACACCGGCACGGTACGGCCGTCCTGGGGTTCGATGGAGAGCGTCCACAGCACCGCATCGGAATGGCAGTTGCCGGACGGCACAACCGTATCCGGTGAAACACTGGACTGGAGTCCGACGACGCAAGACCTCACCGACAAGATACCGCTTATCTTCCGTTCCTGGGTCAATGGTTTCAAGGAGACGACGACCAGTGAAACCAAGATAACGTATGTACCTTGGGAATATGTCTGGCCGAATTGGACGGTGACCCTGAAACAGCTGACCGTCCAGGCACCTTCAGATCTAATTCTGCTGGTCAATCATGATCGTCCTGACATGAACCGGCGTTTCGAAGGCTTGACCTACGAATGGTCATTCCCCAGCGGGGTGACCGGACGGCAAAATGATGCCTTTCCGAACCGTGCGATGGCACAGGCCTTATATGCCGTCGAATACGACATTCAGGTGACGATCCGCGATACCCGTGGCAATCAGACCACCTTGACTCAACACATCACTGCGCAAGCCGCCGTGCCCTACACCGTGACGATCAAGGTCGGCAAGTCCAACTACTACGACCGGGCACCGATGACGATTACCGTCAGACCCACCATTTACGGCGGTCACCCTCTGGATTCGGTGATTGGCCAAAGCTGGTTCGTTGACGGTCAGCCGGTGGATGACTTTGCCAATCGCAGCTACATGGTCAAGGAGATCACCGATGCCGGTAACCACTCCATCCGCTACACCCTGAATAGCAAGATGGGTGAAACGGCCACGGTTGATAGTCCGCTGTTCCTGGCCGCCAATCAGCTGCCGATCTGTGAGCTCACGGCTAAACCCAATGCCTATGTGGTGTACGCCGAGGCCAAATGTACCGACCCCGATGGCAAAGTAATTGACTACTCATGGCCAGTTAACGGTCAACCGATCGGCTCAACCTCCTACCGGATCAGCTTCAGTAAAACTGGGACGCCACAGACAGCCAACGTCACCATTACCGCGATGGACGATGCTAAGGAGTTGTCCATTCCTGTTTCAATCAATATCGATTATTAGTTGTTGAGGAACGTCATGCTCTCTATTAACACTGTTTTATTGCTCTCCCTCCTTGTGGTTACTGGCATGGCTGCGGCAGCGCCTTTTGTATCAACGAGAAATCCTGAACAAAAGCCGGATCAACAGATTGACTTGAGTCAGTTTTCTCCGGATTCAGAAAATAATGACGCACAGACTCAAATCGAACAGGCCTCTCAGCAATTCGATTCCTTTGCGTTGCAAATGCCACTGGTTATCAAAGCAAAATTTGCAGCTTTTATGAAACATGGTTTTCGTGCCGTCTTGATGGAAGATCCAGAGACAAAACCTGCGGAAGAAAAAATGGTCAGGTCGCTTACTGATGGACTGCGCAGTATCGGTACTGCACTTGAGGATGATATGGCCAACTATGAAAGAGAACGAAAAGGTGATGGTGAAAATACGCCAGGCTTTGGGTCTGAGTATCACAATTCGAGTCCGCCTTCTTCACGTTCTACTCGCAACGCTGGTCATTAATTAGTGTTTGAACGGCAATAAGTTATTTAATGAAAAACAATAAGTTGCGATATAATAAGCTTCTGAAAATCAACTAATCTCCTATTGGCGTAGAAAATGCTTAATCCTAGTAACTTACTGATAATTTTGTTTTTTATTTTCACTAAAAAGGAATTGGCGAAATCTACAGCCTTGTAGACCGCCTTTAAACTCAAATCTTCGTTGGAAAACTCCCGATGAGAAATGTATTCTGTTCGCAAATGAGCATCGGACAACGCGATATTGCCGACATCGAAATCGATGTTTCTTCACGCGATGATATTCCGGTCATCTTGCTGGGTTTGCAGCACATTTATACGAACGCCCCATTAAGAGAGGCTGTTTTTAAAATACTGGAGGAAGTGGCGCCTACAAAAATGGACGGTGAGCAGACCAAGGTCGTTTCCATCGACAAAGGCCGCCCTGGCATGGACCAATGGTCGATTTTGGTTTTAGGATCACTTCGTGTCGGACTGAATGCAGACTATGATCGCATTCTGGAACTGGCCAATCAGCATAATACCCTGCGTGAAATGCTGGGACTGGGTTGTTTCGATAGCGATAAACGCTATCGTCTGCAAACCTTGAAAGACAATCTTAAACTGTTTACGCCTGCCATTATGGAGCGTATCAGTGTAGAAGTCATTCGAGCCGGTTATCAATTACTGGATCTTGATATTCATGCGCAGATCAGAGGGCGTTGCGATTCTTTTGTGTTAAAAACCAATGTGCATTTTCCAACCGATGTCAGTTTACTGTATGACGCAATACGGGTTTTGATTCGTACCTGCGTTGTGTGGGATCGGCACTATGCGTTGCCAGGATGGCGGCAGCATCAGCATAACCTGCGTCAATTCAAAAACCGGTATCGCCGACTGCAAAAGCTCAAACATTCCACGTCCAAAAATGAAGACATCAAGATCGCCAAAGCGCTCGAGATCAAACAGGCTTATCAAGATTACATTGATTTGGCGGAGTTCTATCTTGAGCGCGTTCAAGCCAGTATTTTGACGTTAAAAAATGACTTTCAAATACCGGACGTGCTGCTCACTGACCTGCACACCTTTAGCCGGCATGCCAAGCGTCAAATCGATCAAATTAGACGCCGCGCCATTCAAGGCGAAACCATTGCCCATGACGAAAAAGTCTTGTCCTTGTTCGAGCCGCATACCGAATGGATTAGCAAAGGCAAAGCCGGTGTTCCGGTGGAACTGGGCTTGCGGGTTTGCATCATGGAAGACAGCCATGGTTTTATCTTGCACAGTCACGTCATGCAAAAGACCACCGACGATAAGGTTGCCGTGCCCATGGTTCAAGCCACGCAAGAAAAATTCCCCAATTTTAATGCCTGTAGTTTCGACAAAGGCTTCCATAGCCCGGCCAATCAAACCGAACTCAAAGCCCTCATTGAACAAGTTGTTTTGCCCAAAAAAGGCAAACTCTCCAAAGCCGATCAGGAGCGCGAATACGCGCCGGAATTTAAGCAAGCGAAACAGCAACATTCTGCCGTTGAATCAGCCATTAACGCGTTAGAAGTACATGGACTGGACAAGTGCCTTGATCACGGCATTGACGCTTTCGAGCGTTATGTTGGCTTAGCCGTGTTATCTCGTAACATTCAAAAGCTCGGCACCATCAAACGCGACGAGGAACGACGGCGGCTTTTGGCAGAACAAAAAAAACTGGTTGCCTGACGTTTTTTGATAACAACCAGAATGTTATCCACAGGAAAGGTGCGCCTATAATTTGTGATGGGCAGGAATAATTCCGAATAGCGGAGGATAAATCAGAAAATAAGTCATGTTTTCCCCAGCAGAAAAAATTTTTAAAAGTAATTTCCCAGGGTTTGAGCTGATTTTTTTTGAAAAGTGGCTTTTTCGTTCAGGCACTAATTAGATTATGTCGCCTATAGGTCACAATATTACAGCCATTTCAATGGCCACTGCCTATATGCAGTTTAACGACACGTCATGGGGCCAGGGATTTTCATCCCTACCCAGAGTGGTAATGCCTAACAGCGTCGGAATTATTGATCATACTGCATTCATAACGCTGGTTGCACTTGGCATGATTTTAGGTGCTCGTGGACCTGACCGTCTTGAGATTCCGAGCTTTAACAGGCGCACAAAAATCAGGCGATCGGTTATCCCTCATAGAACTCTGACGCATTGGCCACCATTCTGGCTTGGGATAACGCTGTTGATTTGGCTAATCTGGCACCAAAGTACAGATTTTTTTATTTTTGCGGCGACATCTGTGGGTTTGGGTTTTTGCGCTGCCGGGTGGTTGCACTTGGCAATGGATATCATGACGCCTTCCGGCATTCCATTGGTGACGCCCTTTGGCGCCCGGACTTCGTTTAACCTTTATAAGAGCGGTCATGCTGGTGAATGGCTTTGTGTCGGATTATTTCTGTTCGGTTCTCAGGTATTTTGGCTTATTCCGTAGCGCCATTGCATTTTTTTCGAAACCTGGAAAATAAAATCACAGCCACATCAAGCCGATTTTTGGATATTTCATATGACTCGATGGTTTTAATGGTACTACCTTTAGAAATACAAGACTCAAATCTTGCAGTACACACAAAGCTGGCATCGTCAGGATCCGGACTTGAGTATTCAGCTTGCCGTATTTGCGGCAAAGTTGCCCATCATAAATTGCTCGAAGAGAATCTGCATGATTCCTCGGAAGGTTTAAAGGTTTTAGAACCCATTTTTTGTTTTGTGTGTTGCACACACTTTCAGATGCTATTCAATAGCTCAGCTAGTTGCCCGGTAGGTGATTGATGGACGTTTTAACCGTTTTTGCTCAGAAAGATTCCATTTTTAATGATCATGTGATTGTACCGGTCTATTGGCGGACTGGGTTACATAGGAGAAAGGTTCTTCATGTACGCTTAGCCTTAACCTGCCAGGATTGCCAGTCTGCGGCCGAAGCGGTTGCGATCCGGTATTTGCTGGGGGAAGCAAATATATTCAATGCCAATCGCACGGGCATTAATTTGAAGATTGTGGTTTCCAAAGGTGCTATCAAAAAGATGGCAAGGCAAGCCAGTCAAAAACATGATCTTTATGATTTCGGCTACCCAATTCTGACTCGATACGCCGAGGCCGAGCTGGCCGTATCAAAGGCCACCGACTGGTTTCCGGGTGAAGATGAGCTTCAGGATGTCACTTTGATCGATGGTGAGGCTTATAGGGGAGTTGAGAAAATGGAAAGCGACGCGCTAGGAATGGTTGGTGTTACTCGTCATGCCATGGAAAGGTATGTTCAGCATTGCGGTACGCTGGACATGAACACATCTTGGAAAAACATGAGTCGGAGAATGAAGTCCAGGCTCGATAAAATCGATCTTCCTCCAAGAGTCATTATGCATAAATTAAGGAAATACGGTGAAGCACCGGAGATATGGAAACATCCTAGTAACCCGCTGCATTATGTTTTTTGTCAAAGACATGATTGCAAGCTGTTGGTTACCGTCTTCAATAAAGACCCTGATGAACAACTGGAAGTATTTCGGCCGCAGGTGGCCAATAGGATCTAACATGTTTTGGCGTTTGCACACTGCTGTTCTAGGCCATCAGTTACATGAGGCTTTCGAGTTTCTTCGTGATCTGGGCGATGAGGTTCAGATTGTAACCGGGCCTGTTTTAACGATTGATCCGGCGCCACAGATTGACGACCAACCTGCTGTTGCGATTACAACACTGCAGGATGCGAGAAAGCAATCTGGGTATTTTGCTGGCCGTTGTACACCTTGGCTGTTTTACCAAGTCATGCCGTAAAGCCCCGTCCTTGAAGTCGGGGATATCAGGCTTGATCGGCGATAGCCGATCAATGATGTCTTGCGAGTTATTTCTTAATAACCCCATTGCATAATGCAAAACCTGTCATAGTCTGTTTGTCATGGATAACTCAAAAGCCTCTATTCTCAGAACGCTCAGCGTCAGGGTCCGCGACAAGCACTCGGCCATCCTGTCGCGCATGGCGTTTGAGGCGAACCAGGTCTGGAATGCGGCCAACAAGGAAACGGCAACGTGGTGTTATATCCCGGTTCCCGAAGTCGGCTACATCCGTAACCCGATCGGCGCGTTCGAGTTGCAAAAGCAACTCAAAGGTATTCGGGAGGAACAAGGCTTTATCATCCATTCCACCACTGTTCAAGAAGTCATTGCCGTCCACGCCAAATCCCGGAAGCAATTCAGAAAGGATAAACTGCGCTGGCGGGTAAGTGGCGGAGTCCGCCGGTCGCTAGGCTGGGTACCGTTCAAGTCGGGCGCTGTATCCTGGAAAAATGGCCAAGCTTATTTCGCTGGCTATTACTTCAAGGTGTGGGATTCGTATGGGCTTTCGGGCTACCGCTTTCGGTCGGGTTCGTTCTCCGAGGATGCCCGCGGCCGCTGGTATCTGAACATTATCGTCGAACTCCTCGAACAGACAGGCGTGGGCAGCGGCCAGGTTGGTATCGACTTGGGCCTTAAAGACACTGCCACTTGCAGTAATGGCGAAAAACTGCAGCGCGGCGGATTCTACCGTGATAGTGAACAAAAACTGGCCAAGGCGCAACGGGCCAGGCAAAAGAAACGCGTCAAAAACATCCACGCCAAGATCAAAAATCGGCGCAAGGATGCTTTGCACAAGTTCTCCACCCGGCTTGTGAAAGACAATGCATTGATCGTCGTCGGCAATGTCAGTAGCTCGGGACTGGCGAAAACAAAGATGGCAAAATCCGTTTTGGACGCCGGCTGGGCCATTCTGAAAACACAACTCGATTATAAATCCAAAGGGATGCGGGTCGTGTTCATGGTCGTCGACGAGAAGTACACCACCCAAACCTGCTCGTGCTGTGGCAGTATCAGCGACAGCAGTCCGAAAGGTAGAGCCGGTTTGCGAATAAGGGAATGGACCTGTGCCCGGTGTGGCACGCTGCATGATCGCGATATCAATGCAGCCAGGAACATTCTCGCGGCCGGGCATGGCCGTCTCGCAGGAGGAATCCCCGGTCGTTAGGCCGGGGAGGATGTCAAGGCGCAGCTAACGTTGACCCAGTAGACACATCAACTGCAACAACAGCAATTCAATCAAAACCTGTATCTGCAGCGTTCGTTTTTGCACCAGATCATAACGCCCCTGACACATTTGACCGTACCGGTGTCGACGAAAATGTCGAACAAGCTGCGGAGCATTTCGACAATTTTGCAATGCAAATGCCTGGTGTCATAGGCAAAAAACTTCAATCTGTGATGAAACACGGATCTAAAGCTATCCTGATGCCAGACTCTGAAACTAAAGCGGCCGAAGAAAAAATGATCGGTTCTTTGGTAAGTGGTCTAAGAAGCATCGGCGACGCAATGGCGGCAGACATGGTTCGGTCTGCTCACGACGCTCGCGGATAAGGAACTTGCTTGACGCAGACTGGTCATCTCTAATGCTTGGGGATAACAGAGACGAAAAGCAAAGCAGTAACTGGATGATGAAACTATGCCTTATATGCTTGGGGCTGAATTAAGAATCCGGCGTTCGAAAAAGCCGAAATAAGCTCTTATATGCTTGGGGGCACATCAAGGCGAAAAAGCAGGAAATGATGCTTTAATGCATGGAGGCAAAGTTTCCTGTTTGCAAGTCGACAGACTCAAAGGCCGCTCTTATATGCTTGGGAGTGGCCTTTGTCATTTCTGGATATTAACAATCATCTAAAATTTCACTTCAAAATCAAAAAAAGCTAAACTAGGATCCTCTATTTTTTTTCATTGGAATTCGAATATGCACTCGGCTTATTTAGAGCGCCACGATTCTCCTGAGAATATGCACCGTTTTTACAAACTGACTGTTTCGCCTGGAATATTCGGCGATTGGTCACTTGTGCGCGAATGGGGAAGAATTGGATCGCCTGGAACTCTTAGAAAAGAATGGCACTCTTCGCCAGAAGAAGCTCGTCTTTCTGGATTTAAAATCCAAACCGC
The DNA here is from genome assembly GCA_002862125.1 of Methylobacter sp. KS41. Lineage (GTDB taxonomy): Bacteria > Pseudomonadota > Gammaproteobacteria > Methylococcales > Methylomonadaceae > Methylobacter_C. The sequence continues at coordinate 824,769 of PHSP01000001.1, forward strand.
CAAACAAAAAAAAGGCTATCAGGTATTATCTTCTTTCGAAGATCGATAAAAAGATGCTGCATTATTTAATACCGCAATAGGGAAGGAAGCCGAACTCTCACACATACAAAAGTTGTGCATATGATATTGACTAGGGATCATGAGCCGCAAACATAAGTTCAGCAACAACTGGAAAAAAGCGAAAGCCAACGTCCAAAAAATCCATGCCCGTATCAGCAATACCCGCCGCGACTACCTGCACAAAGCCACGACCACGATCAGCAAAAACCACGCGATGGTGTGTATCGAGGATTTGCAGGTTCGGAATCTATCCAAGTCAGCGGCAGGCACCACCTAAACACCGGGTAAAAACGTTCGAGCCAAATCCGGCCTGAACAAAGCCATCCTCGATCAAGGCTGGTTCGAGTTCCGCCGCCAGTTGGACTACAAACTAGCTTGGAATGGCGGTCAGCTCGTTGCCGTATCACCAGAAACACCAGCCGGACGTGTCCTTGCTGCGGCCATGTCGTCAAAGATAACCGGCTAAGCCAAGCCCGGTTCGCGTGTGTGGCGTGCGGTTTCGAGGAAAATGCCGATCTGGTCGGTGCTATCAATGTTTTATGGGCGGGACACGCCCGGTTAGCTTGCGCAGATACTTCGCCTGTTGTTGGGGCGTCGGGCCAAGAACCCACCGATGTGACTCAGGCTATTGCTACCTGAGCGCCGTAGGAATCACCGTCCTTTAGGGCGGCGAGGATGTCAAATCAAAAAATACTCAAACCCTGTTGCATTCTTAATAACCCGTGTTAGCTTTTGAGATAATCCCAAAAAGAATCCGAGGTTTCTATGTTTTCTAAAATGAATGCACTCATCTTGCTGGTTTTCCTGCCAGCCTGCGCTCACGTCCAAACCGGCATGATTGACCAGGCCCTGCAGCCAATGGCACCCAATATAGTTGTTGTTAGCCAACCGGTCGGCAAAGGCTATTATGCGGTTGTCGAAAAGATTGACGGCCGGTGGCGCCTTGTTTCATCTCTGCAGACAGCACCAATTTCCCGCCGTGACAACGATCAGCAGGAGATATTATTTGTTAACCATGGCTTGCGCAGTATTTCACCAAGCTTCGATCCGCGAGTAAATACAGGGGAATCAACCGAATGCACCCCGTACATCCAAGACGACAGAGTTTACGGGTTGTGCAACAGTTACTTTGGGATGTCGGATGTTGGAACAAGCATTGGCAGAAATATCGTTTCTTGTGCTCTCACGTTATGTTTGGCTGCCGGCACGCGCGATATTCTTGATCACGAAAAAGTTCAGGAAGTGGTCATTGAAAGTGACTTGCTCAATATCGTCAAAAAAAGAATTGCCGCTGAAGACCGTAGCGAATATTTAGCGATGTTTTCAAATGCGTTAAAGAGTAATGATGCAGGTCAACTTGATATGTTTATTAATCGTTATCGGAATAATGATCCGAATGATTTGGTCCCACAAGCCGTGGACAGGATTAGGGCGATTAAAGAAACCGAAGCCATGTATTCCAAGCTTACGAGCGAAATAGATCATGCAAAGGAAAAGCCTAATAAGTAACTTACTCTCACCACTAAGCCACTTCAATCAGCGTACCAAGCCTTTCGTATTTCAATCGCCCACCGCTCGATTTGGTCGGTGTCGGGTTCATCCCGTAATCGACTGGCAGAAAAACCTTCATCAATTTGTCTCAGTTCCTGAGCGGCTTTAGCCATTAAGTCCTCATAAACAAAATGACCGGATTTAATCTCCAGCAATTCTTCCCGATCCGGACGACGCACCAAAGGCCGGCCTGTCTCAGCAATTTCTTTAGCCATCCGCAACAACCGAAAGGTATGCATCATATTTTTGGCGTCGTAACCGCCGCCATGCTCCAGGGTACCTTGGTAACGTTCCTGGTTCCGTGACTGTTCCCAGTTCCGGTATTCATGATAATCGCGCAAGCGCCGGGAAAACTCATCCTTATTGAACACCAGCCAGGCTCTTGGCTGCATCCCTTTCGGAATCGAAGATAAACACACGTCTTGTGAGGGTTGTGATAACCCATGAATGGCATCCGAACGAAACAATCCTTTAAAACGGGCTTCAGCATTATCGCAATCATCGGCATAAAACAGCGCGTAACCATCACGCACATGCGGCAATGCCGTCAATCCGCAACGATCGGCGACCATTTGATGTCCGGCAAGCCATTCTTCTGCCGGAATCGTTTGGCTCCCTTCAACGATTCGGCAACAATCAATTGGGCGGGGTAGAACATCGGCCACAGGATTGAAAATCTTTTTATTCAAACCTTTGGCTCGCTTGACCTGGCTTAATGCGTAACCGGCAAAGCTGTCCCGGCATAATCGTGACAAGATATATTCAGGCGTGATTCGTTCCATCAATGGATGCTGAAAAACAATCGTGTCCTTGGGTGCAAACAGCAGCTCGATACTGGACGGATTGTTCTTGGCTAACAATTTGAGATATTTGCCCAACTCATAATACACATGATCATTGCGTTCACTGCTTACTTGCTCGATAGTGCTAAACCCGAAGTACAGATCCTGCGGCAGTATAAATACGCCGCGCATGTCCGTGTCGGATTCCGGTGTGTCCAAACCATAGGCTCGGCTGCCACTCACCGTTTCCAGTAAGATTAGATTTTGCTGTTTAAGATCAGCTATGCTCAAATTCATAGGGTTTAAATTGTGTGATTCCCGTTGCCGATAGGCTGGTACTTACAAACCAAGACACTGCTGAAACAACCTGTCCAAATTGGCCGTATCGCCATTTCCTGTCGGCAACATTTTTGCCGATCCTTGCAGGCGAGTCAGTTCAGTCGTCAAAAAGTCATCAATCATGGCAATACGGGCAATTGGAATCTGCTCATCAATATGCTGTTTACGTTCCTGTAAGTTGACTATGCAGCTCTTGATTTCTGGTTGATCATCCAGCAACTGCAACAGCAAGGCTAATTCCATCGGTGGAATCGTAAGATAACGCTCTATCCAGGAAGCCGCTAATAAAGGCCGGAGCATATAGAAATATTTTTTGATTTTTACGCGTGGGCCGCTTAACGCCTGATTCATGGTATTGCGACATAAAGACAGATAATGATGGCATGCCGCAATCGGCGAATAAAAAGGATCGAATACACTACGTAATTCTCGAAAGTGCTGAGTCTGTTCAGCTTGGTAGCAAACGGGTGATTGAAGCCATTCCCATATGACGGGATTTGATTTACGCAGCAGGCGCAATGTTTTGCGCAAATCCCAGCCACCTAAATCCAGCAAACCTGCTGAACTCTCTTCTAGCGGTAAGTCAATCACATCCCGGTATTCTTCCAGTGTCAAATACCAGTTCCAAGGATGCACATAAACAAACCGCACATCGTAATCACTATCCGGTGATGGAAACCCCCAAGCCCGACTGCCCGATTCGCAGGCATAGATGATTTTAACTTGATGCTCGCTTGCAACTGATGCCATACGTGTTTCAATCAGGGTTCGAGCTTTGGGGACTATTATTTCGTTTATCGACATATAACCTTGTAATTGTTTTTGGAATTTCATCCGTACCTAAGTTGTTGCCGAAAAATTTGTCGTTTATCTTCACTTTCAATAGTGGCAACCATAGCCTTTGCCATTATTAGATCCCTCTGTCTCTGTTTGTAAGTTTTTTTTGTTCTGATCAAGGATGCCAAGCCGCCGGTTTGCCTGCGGCACACTTCGAGGCTTGCTCAGCGTTCACTCACGGTCGAGTAGCGCTGGGGAGTCACACCCCCACGCCCTCCCGCAACGGTACGTGAATCTCTCAATTCATACCGCTCCTATTGTCCAGTCGTCGGTTGAAGAATAATTTGCTAATGAGCAAAAAGCCTGGGCTAACGCTGGGCTACTCCTTTAATCCATGCCCGCGCTTTGCTATGGCTCACCTTCAACCGCCTGTATTTGCGTTTCGCCCAACGTACCAGAGCGTAATCAAGTTGCCCGAGAACCGGAGCCAGCAACGATTTATAGTACTGTCCATAGTAATTGATCCAACACTCACTGGATCGCCTAAAGCGACTCCTTACATCGGGGGCTTCAGCTATTTTGTTACCTCCATAACTGCCCTGATTGCTTCCGGCCGGAGCGATTTAGCCGGGTGGGACTTTCACCCACTGGAAAAGCGCCGCCTTATCACGGCGCACGCCAGGAAGAGACAGACATTGGTTTACAGTGAACGGCTGGTTTTCTTGGAAGCGGTCATTCGAATCGAAACGAAACGAAAAGTTCATCAGTTTACGCCATTTTGAGTCAAAACCGTCTACTTACAATCCATAGAAACCTAATGTATAAAGGCTTTTGGCGATTTGATTTGAGTTACAAGTTCTCTCGATCAAAGGTGAGTATTATCATCACATTCTGCTGGATGGTTATGCTAAGTGTGTTTGTTGAAGATTGGTTTTTTTCAAAAAAAAACCGGATAATTGATTTGGAGCTGTGGTTAATGGTTTGATTCTGCCGAAATACTTGGACACTCAAATTGATATTTTTAGAGGGACAGCGAATTTTGGTTTTGTTCTGTCAAACGGCGTTGTAAGCTTTGACTATAATGCGGAATATCAAGTATCACGAATAAACAAAATGGAGTAAGGATTTGGAAATTAAAATTTGGGATGGGGGCTTACAAGCCCAGGAAATAGATGCTATCGAAAAAATAAAGAAAGCATTTTCCCCTTCTCCATTGCCGAATAATAAAGGAAAATCTATGTTTCCCTGGAAGGGTTATGCAGGCTTTCGTTTTGTTGATAGTACAGGGTATGAAGGTGAGTTTGACCTAGTCATTGTAACGCACTGTAATGTGTTGATTATTGAGCTAAAGGACTGGAATAATGGAGATGTAAGGTCAGAAGGAGAAAAGTGGTATAAAAATAGTTATTTAATGGGACGATCCCCAGTTAGTGTTACGCGCAATAAAAAATTTCAACTGGACAATAAGCTAAAGCCATTAAAGCATAAGTTTACCAATAAGGGATATTCACCTTTTGTGCATTTTTTTGTGGTGATGACTGGAAATTCAGACTTTCAAAAGCTATCAGAGGCTGAACTTCATCATACTTTGGGTTTAGATGAATTTCTTAAGCTTGCCGATAAAAATAAATTTAACGCTAAATTTAAACCTCACCCTGATGCGCAGGTACTTAACCAAGACTTTGATCTATTTGATGCGTTATTTCTAGGAAAATATACCGCACCTAAACAAATTAGGGTAGATGGATACAAAGCTAACGAGCTTATTTTTGAGCATCCGAAAAAGGTTTATAAAGAGTATCAAGCAGTCTCTGAGGTGTCCAAACAGGATGAAGCATTACTCAGAATATGGAATTTCAATAAATTAGAAGGGGTAAAGGCTAATACTTCTGATGGGAGATTTGAAATTGTCTCTCGTGAACGTGAAGTCCTGCAATTTATAAAGCATCACAATCATGATTTGTATAAGCATTGTCTTCGCTCCCTTACGAGTGTGCAAAAAGATGATGTAACAGTCGAATATAGTGAGGTCTATGAGCTTCCACCAAGTCATGTCAGATTTAATGAGTTTATCGGAAAATATGGTCCAAATTTTTCGGATATTGACAGAATCAATCTCGTAAAACTATTAATTGCTAAGTTTGCAGATCTTCATGAAATTAAGGTTGCACACAGGGATATTGGCGATCATAGCTTATGGATTTCTCCTGCCAAAGAAGTGGCACTTTCAAACTTTATTTCAGCTTATCATCAACCCGCTGGAACGGTGGGTGATTATCGTAAATTTCTATCTGTTAATAATGGACTTGGAATAGAGCATCAACAACCTAAGGACAAAGTTACTCCTTACCAGGAAGATATTCGTGCTTTAGGTTTGATTTCTTGGCACATACTTTCAGATCAACGTATTTCAAGGAAAAGCTTGGATACAGTTACTGAGCAGTTGAGAAAATGTGATCTTTGGTATGTACCAGTACTACTGTCTGCGATCGAGAAGCAATTATATTCTAATGCTAGTGAGATGTTTGAAGCATTAAAGCGGGCAGAACCAACTAGAGATGGGGTTTTTGCTTTTGATGATGCTGAACTTGAATCATACCAACGTACTATCAATCATTCTCGACAGTTTAGGGAGGATGGGCAATTTATTGTCGAAACAGATGAAAAAGAAGTTTATTTATCAAATGGGCAATTAGTAAAAGCATGGCTAAATGTAAGTCCATCAAAAGATGATCCTGCTTTAGGATATAAAGTTCTGCATTTCTTACGACAGATCGAAAAAATCCGCTCAGTGGCTCCGGATTACCTCCCTAACATCCATGAATTTGGCATCGCGACTAAGTCATCAAGCTTATTTCTCGTAACAGATAAAGCAGAAGGAGATCAGTGGGGGCATTTATCACTAAATGATGAAGAAAGACTTCTACTTATTGAACGACTTATTGCTGTTATTGAGCATTTGCATGGATTGGGAATGGCTCATGGTGATTTACACCCCGAAAATATTATCGTCAACCCAGTAGATGATGATTTTCGTATTACGCTGATAGATATACCTGATTTTTCGGCTGATCTAGACGAGGTAAAAAATCATCGTTACAGCCCAGATAATATTGATAGTTGTACCACTTTCGAACGTGATATTTTTGCTGTGATGCGTTTGAGCATTGAATTACTAGGTATAGAGTGGGGTGAGCCATCACTAGAATATCCTCTTATTGCTGAAGCGATTCAACAAGAGCTTTCTGATACGTTGTATGGCTTTAAAGATTTAGCAAGATTTAGAAAATCATTCAAAGAACCTTATGTAGACTCTACATCCTCAGTCGATATTAGTATTCGTGGAGATTTCGCCCCTATTACTATTTATCCTGATAATGGGCACCTGTATTTACAAATTGAAAAAAGTAACAAAAAAGAGACGGATGTTCGTGTTCGAATAATGGGCATCGGTGGGAGTGTTGATTTAATTTATAGCTCTTCTGAAAAAGGATTTATAGTCGGTTTTCCGCCAAGAATTCGCGACTCTATCAGCGTTAGAGATGCAGAGAGTAGTCAACTAGAGCTGGATTTTCCGATACAAATATCTCCTAATTCAATATTCAATTCGACTAATTTATCAAAAAAATTACTCGGTAATGAGGCTTTTTTCAGAGCGGTGGAATTAGTTCTTAATCCAGAGAAAAAATTAATGTCTGATGCTCTAACAGAGCAGTTGAAGCAGGCATTCGCAGAATTAGAAAGTAAACCTGATTTTGACCAAGCAAATGATCTCGAAATTAGCGCATCTAAACTTTGGCAGGCGATATTAGATACAGAAATAGAGTCACACCCATCTATTGAAGTCACTGGAGATATAGTCGAAGTTCAAGACAACTATAACGAACTAATTATTCCCTATCACTCGGATATTGATGTTTTGGGTGAATTTGATAAGTCTGATTGTATTGAAGTATTCAAACAAGATGGGGAGAGGGAAGTTCTTCTTGGTGAAGTTGTTTTAAAACGGTCTTCATTAAATGAAGTTCGCGTAACAAAAATAAGACAACAAATCCGTAACATCAAAGATGGGGAAGCAGTGTTTTTTAGAACGAAGCAAGATCAAGCTTCATTCGCTAAACGTAAGGCTGCTTTAGAACGATTACTAAATCGAGAAGGCCTAATTAGTAATCTTGCTGAATATTTTGACTCATCAAGTGAAATTCTTGCGACAGAATATAATATTGAGATCACCGATTCGGATTTTGCTCGTTACGATCGCGATGATGATCAAGGTAATCAGATAAGTCTGAATAAAGCGCAGCGTGATGCTTTTACCAAGTTACTTCAACATGGGCCTTTATCTCTACTGCAAGGCCCGCCAGGTACCGGTAAAACAGAGTTTATTGCTGCCTTTGTCCATTTTTTGATTGAAAAGAAACAAGCAAAAAGAATTTTACTTGTTAGTCAGTCTCATGAGGCGGTTAACACCGCCGCGGAAAGGATTCGTAAGCATTGTACTCGATTAAATACTTCATTGGATGTAGTCAGGTTCAGTAACCGTGAAGGTGCTGTATCGCCAGGGCTAAAAGATGTATTTTCAAGTGCTTTAGTCAGTGAAAAAAGAGAGTTGTTTAGGGCTGAAGTAAAATACCGCGTACAAGCATTAAGTCAGGCATTGGGGCTTCAACCCGAATATTTATCTGAATTGGTGAGCGCCGAACTGAAAATATTTAAGCAAATTGATAACTTTTGGTTCGAAATGGAGGCTTTATCACAGTCAAAAATAGAAGAAGATAAGCAACTGATAAAAGAAGTTATTGTCGAATTGGATTTCACCATACGGGAAACACTTGCTAACCAATACGGCATTGAATTTTCTGGTGCGTCTGATCTGTCCAAAATAAAGCAAATGATTGTTGATAAATTAAATAGCGATTATGGTATTAGGCCTGATGAAGCCACGAGAGCCATTGCTTTAGCTAAAGTGTCTAGAGATATGCTCGATGTGTTAGAAACTGAACGTGTTAATTATGACGAATTTTTTGCTAGGTCTCGGCAATTGGTTACCGGAACATGTGTCGGAATCGGACAGCATCACATTGGCATTCAAAGTAACCAATATGACTGGGTAATCATTGATGAAGCAGCGCGGTCGATTGCAAGTGAGTTAGCGATTGCGATGCAGTCTGGTAGTCGTATCCTGCTGGTTGGCGATCATCATCAGCTACCTCCATTATATTCGGATGGACATAAGAAAGCACTGGCAAGAAAGCTAGGTATATCGGCTAAAGAAGCAGATTTAGATTCGGTTTTACAAAGTGATTTTGCCAGGGCTTTTGAATCGCCCTATGGTCATCAAGTAGGGGCCGCGCTGCTAACACAATATCGAATGGCACCGCCAATAGGGGATATTGTTTCTGAAACTTTTTATCATGGAAAGCTCCAGAATGGGGATAGAAACATACCCGATATATATCACTGCGCTCCAGAAGAATTAAGACAAGTCGCTACTTGGTTAGATACATCATCTCTTGGTAAAAAATGTCATCATAAGAGTGATAGAGGTACCAGCATATATAATCGTTGCGAAGCTGATTTAATTATTGACTTGCTAAAAAAAGTTTCAGAGATTCAGGAATTTGTTGATTTGTTGAAGTCTACTGTTAAAGAAGGCGAACCTGCTTTAGGTGTGATTTGTATGTATGGTGAGCAAAATCGGCTGATTAGGCAAAAGTTCAAAGAAGTACATTGGAACGATGATTTCAAAAAGCTAGTAAAAATTGGCACAGTCGATAGTTACCAAGGGAAGGAGAACCGCATAATTATTCTTTCGGTAACTCGATCAGATAAGGATCAAACGCCAGGATTTTTGAGAACTTCAAATCGAATTAATGTTGCCTTATCCAGAGCTATGGATCGGTTACTTATTGTGGGGGCTTCTGATATGTGGCGCAGCCGAAATAAAGAGCTACCACTTGGAAAAGTTTTTAAGTTTATGTCCGATAAGGAGCCAAATTCAGGCTATAAGTTTATTAATGCCAAGGAAGTAAAATAATGGATACTAAAGCTGATACTCATACTATTTATCATGAGATTGATTTTATAGTCCCTGTCCATCGATTTAATATACGGTTTTCTTATGTAACAAAGAAAGGTTTGCCATTTATTCGTGAATTTTTTCTAAGATTATTACATATATCTCCAATGCTCCCTTCCCAGTTAGGTATATATTTCGATTTCTCAAAGCTAGAGCTTGATGAGGCGATATCTGATTTGATGGAGAAAGGTGATCTTCAATTCTCTGAGTCTGGGCAAGCAATGTTAACACCTCAATCAAGCGCTTATTTTGTGAAGTTGGGTGATTCACCTCAGTTATCTGCTGTTTTGGAGACTGGTGCTACCTTGGCATTTGAATTGAGTAGTTTTAATTGTATTGGGCAAGATCGAACAAAAGATCGATGGAGACCTGGAATAGCGTTAAAAGTAAGTAATGAGTCGGTTGCGATGAGTGAGCATCTAGCCAAGAAACATTTTCAAAGTCAATTTTATGAAATTTTAGATAAAGGGTATCTTCGACATCTTCGTGAAGAAGATTCTCATCGCCCAAATATTTATACAATTAACTCGGTTAGTAAACGAGGAAATGAACCTTTACGGCTTACTAATTACTTTTCAATTGATGCCGAGGGTAAGCCAATAGAGCGAGATAATTTTGAAAAGTTAGATGATTCATCGGCTGCACATGAACTGATTACTAATGCGATCTTTGAGGCCCAAAAACCAACTAATATTTCTCAAGTTGCCTTTGCAATGGGAGATTTAGGCGACAATTGGACTCGAAGTCTTTTTAATGCTAATTCTATTAATATTGATGCATTTACAGATGCGAGATTGGCAGCAATGCAGGATGATGCTCTTCCTGTACCTTTTATTGGACCGCTTTATGTTGCACAAAATTGGAAATTAGTTTCAGAACAAATTGATGCTGCGGTTAAGAAGCAAGGTAAAACAAAAGGATCTTCTGATAGGAATTTAACCTGGATTGCTCCATCGGATGGATTTTGGGGGCAAAGTATTAGGTTAAACAGTTGTTTGAGCGAATTAATATCTGAAGCATCGACAAAAGGAAAGCAACCTTATCGAGCTTATATGCCAAAGTTATTTTTGCCTTTGTGCGATAAAGGTGACCGAGCAGTTAGTCAGTGGAAAAATGATTTAGGTGAATATTACTCTCATTCATATGGGCTTATTGAGGGCTTTCTTGATGGTAATGTTGAAGTCATGCTGTTACCAGAAGAATTTGTTGTTGTCTGCTATCACATATCCTGGAAAGAGGCTTTGCCAGTTACAATGCCAGTAGGTTTTGTGTCGACTAACTTAAAACTTATAGAAAAAATTGAAAAAATTGCTAATAAATATATTGATGGTATTGCTTCCTTTGAAAAGCCAAATAATTTGGGGCCGTTAGAAAACATATCCCCGAGCAATAAACACAAAGAGCAAAAAAAACTAACATCAATTGAAAAGCTGGTAAAACAATATAATGAAAATCCGCAAGGTATTCGGAATAATTTAGAAATGCAGGAGATCTGTTTGGAATGTGGATCTGTAAATAGTGGGCATGCAGGCCATGGTGGAGAGGGAAATCGTAAATGTTTAGATTGTGATAACGAATGGTATGCAATGCACTGTTGGAGCTGTAAAGTAAATTATGTCGATAGTCGGGATACGGATATAAATCAATGTGATAGCTGTGGCTGGTGGATATGTCTAGACTGTAATTCTTGCAACCCTGATTGTTTGAGAAATGTAGAATGAGAACACTACAGTTGGTTCGACTAGAACTGTCCGCTTTCTGTGAGACTGCTGCCATTTGGCAATATGAGGCCAGTGACTCCAATGTTCGAATATTGACGGTTATCAGGCTTCAATTTAACAATTGCCAGTGGTTCTTTTGGGATAATTATAGTTGGCTAGTTGTTTGCCATAATTATGTGCGGCCGTTTTAACTGGAATACTCACCTAGTTGCAGTTCTTTCTAACTTAATACCGAATTGTCGTATCCCTGATACAAAAAGGTACTCTCATTGCTGCAAGGTCGCTTTGGAGATTTAGATCGCCATAGGTATCATTGGTGGGGTTCCAGCCTGATAGACAGGAACGCCCAGTTATGGAAACTGTCATTGCAAGTGCGATAGAAGGTTTCGTTTTTGATCAGAACTCCTTATCGAGCAGCCATGCCGAGCTGTTCATTAAACTTCCTTGTGACTTCGTCTGTCAGCTGCTTGTTTGCCTCTCTGACCACTATCAATCCTTCATTCACAACAGATGTTATTATCGATTCCAGCTGTTCTCTTTTTTCTGAAAAGAATTCTGGCGCAATGTACAGATGTTTAATTTCCCGGCGGCCTGTAACAACCACGCTCACGCCACCATCTTCGCTTTTGCTTTCGAATTCCATCTGCTCAAATTGTGCCTTGGCCTGGTCAAGCTGCATTTTGAACCGTTGCCCTAGCTCAGCTGAGTTTTTTGGGTTGAATTTATTCTTTTTGGATTTCAGCATGTATTTACCTCGGTTTATTTTTTAGGAATTGGGGGGAGATCGTTGTCTGATATGTTTCCAGATTGCTTCGGTTTACTTTCATCGCTACTAAATGACTTATTCAGGAAATCCTCTGCAGATTCGATTCCTTCTCTGGCGCTTGTCATTGCAGATTTCGCGGCATTAGCTACCGGTGTAACTGTTGAGTCGTAAGCTAATGAACCCTCATTTTCAAAAGCCCTACCCATCATGTGTGACATATCCTTGCTGTTATCGATTTTTCCGCCAGCTTCGATATTTTTCTTGAAATCATCCGCATTACCGAGATTGCTGTTTTTAAGCGCAGAATCCACTTTGGATTTTTGTGATCCAAGCGGTGATAGATTTCCTGATTTCGTGTTTTTGCCCCCTCCATCTTTGCTGCTTGCTGCTCCAGGCACTGACGGTTTGCTGTTGGTCGATTGTGACGCTTTTTGGGCGTTATGATCCGTGGCCGGTTTTGTGGCGTGATCTTGATGAGTAGCCATTTGTGGTGCCGAATGCTTGAAGGAAGAACTGCGGCCGTCACGACCTTCTGCTCCACCTCCGGTATCATGATCGCCGTCATCGCCTTTGGCTTTCGAACGAAAGCTATCTGCTGCTGCATTGCCGACAATGTCGTCTGCTGACATGCTGTCGCTTTGGAATGCGGCAGGGCTTAAATCAACACCAGAGCCGCTGGATGTGGGCGTCAATGCGTTGTTAAGTATTGCAGCCGCTTTTACAGGATCTTGCTGATTAAGCTTTAAAAATCCCGCTAATGCATCCCGGTCGCCGCCTACAAGACCGCTCGCGCTCGATTTATTAATTTCGTGTTGCGCTTCATTGGACAGTTGTTGGTAGGCGGAATCACCCATTTTCGACTTGAGGTCTTCATTTGCCTGATTGATCGCTACAATTGCCCCAGATTTATCAAGACGACGAGCCAAATCCTGGTAAGGAAGGGAGAGTGACTTACCCGCAGAATCCTGCAAGGATGCAGTTTCTGTGTATTTTTCACTGGCTTGATTAACGGCTTGCAACTGGCTCATGTACTGCTCGCCTTTGGCTTTCATTTCTTCCGAGCCAAAGAATGTCTGATCCTGATGTTGCTGTGCGCTTTGTTGCATTTTTGAAACTTCAGAACTACCCGCATACTCGCGGTTCCAAACGCTCTGAATTGCATCGGATCTTTCTTTTGATTTAGCTGCGTCCATTCCTACAGTTGATTGCAATTGAGCTTGCCCAGATGCTCCTAATGTAGCAGGGCTAATACCTCCAGCGTTCAGCCCACCTGTCAATGCGGCACTAACACCTGTCGCAATTGCTTCTTTTTCACTGTCTGTACGTCCAACCTTGTCTGCTATCGTTCTACCGGTTGATGCGGCCCATCTATCAGATTCAGAACTTGAATTGGTCAGCGAATTCGTTACTGAACTGGTATCACTACTTTGCGTGCCAGATTTCTGCGACGATTGCGTCATACTGTTCAACGTCTGCGAAGCGCTTGTGCTGGCACTACGTAATGAATCCGTGGCGCTCTGTGATGCGCGTCCAAACGTTGACGATGCAGAAAATGTGGTGTCGGCCATTCCTGATTTTTTGGCGCCCGTATTGGGGGAATATTCAGACATGGATCCCAAATCCATTCCAGGTTTTATTGAAACCGGTTCCGGCGCCAGTCTGCCAGGGTTCACACTACTTGAAGCTGCCGAGGTCATTTTGCCGGAAAGATTCGTTGCAGCCACCGATCCGCCATACACCAACATCAGAGCTAAAGCCGGTACGCTGGATGCCAGCATGCCGCCGGCAGATAGCCAGGTTTCCAAGGTCTGGTAAAGTTCATCGTGCATGACCATGGCCTGTAACCCAGAACCATTGGCCTCCGCCTGGGTGGCGACCACTTCAAGCGCTCGTGTTGTGACAATGGCTATATACAGATTGCATACCGACATGACTGGACCCCATAACGCAATCCACATCATCATTTGGACATAGCGTACGACCATGGTCATTCCGATCGGCCCCAACGTGCATAGAAACGCAACAATAGGTGATGTGGCGACGGTAAACATCTCGACAAAGGCCATGAGCGGTCTGGCAATTTCGTTGAACATGCTCTGTTCGCCAGCCCATTGCAGATTCAATTGCTCTTTTCCTGTTCGCTTGATGAAAGCGGCTGGACCATCTTTCAGGTAAGATGCCAAAAGGGCGTTGCGCATGTACACTTGCGAATCGAAACCGGCCAAACTCAATGCACCGGCTGCGACATCAATTTTATCGGAAGCCCTGACTGATGCATCATTAATACCCAGCAGTCCGCTGACATATCGATCCATAGAATCGACAAAATTATTACCTATTAAATAGTTGTTGATGGCGACATACGCGTCCTTACATGACAATTGCTGACCCGCTGGTGTCGATGGCAAGTAAACCATGAGATCAATGTTGATGAACGTTGTTTTCATGGCATCCCATAAGTCGGATGATTTTTGCATCGACTCCCTCGTCACTTCATGACTTCCATCCGGAAGTTCCAGGTCGAACATCACACAGCTTTCGATATAGGCATTAATCGTTTTGGCGAGGTCGCCATCCAGTCCGCTGTCAGACCCTGTTGTTCCTGTACCTATATTGCGCAACTTGATCAGCGTATTGAGAGAGTCCAGATAACCGTGTTGCAACATACTGGCCTCTGTGGGTGTCGAGAACGCCGTTTCAAACATTTGCGTCATCTTGACGCCCATGGTTGAAATGACCGACATCGGCATTACCACACCTAATGGAACATTAGCGACTACCCTGACTTGCCCTGTATAAACATCTTCAATGACCGCTGTATCTTTTGGGATGAACATTGTCGCGTACATCGTTAGCCCTACTAACGCATATCGCAAAGGAAATTCCTGATTGGTCAGATAGCGCATTGAAATGAGCAAGGTTCCCAGCGTAAACCCGGCATTGATGAGTTTGTTCAGATTATTGTTACCAAATATCATCGCAGCGCCCTGAAAGGCGCTGTACAACATTTCAGCATCACCTATGCTAAGGACTTCGTAGGCCATAGTAAAACTCTATTGTGTTTTATGGAATATCGGTGTTCGCAGAGCTTGCACGATGTTTTGCTGGAGATCGATGAGTGACGCTATGCCTGCAATTGACTCGCCAGTCACTCGGCGCTCTTCATTAATTTGTTGCCGCGTATCGCGCATAACATCCAGCATGGATGAATCCAATGGACGTCCCGTGCCGGTCACGGAATTTCTGACGGTATCGAACATTTCATCAACAATTCGGCTGGTTAGCTCGGTTGATAGAATATCTACCATTCTATCGGCGACCAGAGCGGCTGATTGCATTTCCGTGCTCAGCCTTCTAAGCAAACCATAGGCGCCAGGCGATGTGGCATCGATAAACTTCTGCTCATCGCTGGTAAACGCGTCACCACCGTCGCGATTCGCCATTTTTCTCAGCATGCCTCCGGTACATCCAGCGCAAGTACCGGTACCCAGAACCATTTCCCGCACTCTTGTTCTTAGGCCTTTGAAGGTAACCGTCTGTTTGTTGTTTCCATCCGGCAGCAGGCACTCACCGCCTTCGCATTGATATATTTCAATACTCCCGCCCTCAATAAAATCTCTGACCTTGATGAGAGGCGGTCGAAAATCGTATTTAACATCTGAGTTATCGTCTTTCTTGTTGGTGATCAATGTGCCGGTCAAACTCATCAGTACCATTTTTAATTCGGTGTCGCCATTGGCGAACCAACTTGTCGCGTTCGATGTATCAAGCGCCTCGTAAACAATATTGCCGGTAATTTCGTCTGCTTTACCATTCACGATGACTGTTTTTGCGGGCGACTCACTCCCTTCTTTTGATGCAAAGAAATCTTCCATAAAGCCCGATTTTGTATTTAACGATGCTGATTCATTCATCCGTTCGTCATGCCAGGATTTTAGGCCAGTGGCATTAACCGCTAATTTCGCGGCATCGCAGGAGTTTTTCATTAACGAGTTAATGAAGCCTACGTCTTTTTGTAGCTTGGCAATAACCTGGGCGCAGGTCGGGCACATACCTTCAATCGCCAACTGGAAGGCATAGCCAACCGCTGCTTGTGCGATACTGCGCATGAGCTGAGTGAATTGTGCGCCGTTAATAAACGAGAACGAGCCACCGAATAAATCGATTCCGCCGCACCCGCCTTTGATATCAGGCGGCACAAAGGAGATCAGGTTTGGATTCACTACTTTGTTTCGCATGGATATGCTGCCGCCAGTAATCACCCCTCGCCGTTGTGTTTGATAGGAACCGCCGGGAGTGACATTAATCATGTCGGTAAACATGCCTTTCAACTCGTTATCCAGATTGGCACTCACAGGACTCACTGTAAAAGGCAGCAAACACATTAGAACTAACAGGCGATTGGTATGCATAACTTAAATCCAGGCAACGTCTTGAAAACAATCGAATCGCCTCTCGTAGTCATCGCTACCGGGTCTTTTTTTCAGCGTCTTAGTCACTTTTTGCGGCATTTGATTTCTTGAAAGAAAGTAACCTTGGCCATATCTGATACCCATCAAAATGGCGCATGTCACATCGGATTTTGAATACAAATCATCAGCCACGATCTCTATGTTTTTTGTGTTGAGATTTTCGATAAAAGCATGGCACTGATAGGCGGCCGACATGTCTTCCTTTATTTCCCTGATGATGCCTTTCTTCAACTTTAATAAATCAATGCATCCGCTGATTTCATCCGGATTGAATTCAAAGGGACGCGAGTGGAATATCCCTCTTCTGATGCGCCTATCCGGCAGAGATTCAAATATCCGTTGGGCGTTATCCAATGCATCTTTCGTCGACAAGTCATGCGCATCGAAAACAATTTCCATTTGACTTAAAGGCAAAAACAAAGCTAGTTCATCAAAGAAAAGCTTCAAGTCAACCGGATTTACCTTGCCGCACAGCTCCCAGGATAGATGCAACGGCATATCGGCTTTTTCGCACCATTGCGGTAAGTGCAACTTTATTTGTTCGAGCAAATCAGCGCCATTTCCGGATTGAATCAGCCTAAATGCATCAAAGGAAGACAGTATTCGTTGCCCTTGCTTGATTTTCACCTCTATTCCGACCAGTGTTGAGTCGGATAAATGAAATCTGGGTGTGAATATGGGTGTGTATAGAGTTTTCTGCATTGTGTTCATAAAATTAATCATTAGCGCTATTTGGTATGGTCACTATGCAGATTATTTTTTGTTGATGCATTATCGAAAGGCTTCGTTTTTAAGCGTCTTTTCCACGGCTAGCGAAAAAATTTGTTCTGCAATCTCTGAGCTGAATTGAGGAAAGAATCCTTTGGCCTGATTTGTTGGTCCAAAATCATGTGCAGGCGCTTTCCATTCGCGACTGACAACCGACTCAATCGTGCCGATCTCGTCAATCAATCCAATCGCCAACGCTTCTTCACCGCCCCATATTTCGCCTGTTGTGTAGTTAAAGCCTTCTTTCAACTTGCCGTTACGTTTGGCTTTAAATTCATCAGCAAATACAACCGCCATTTGATCGACCATCTGTTGAGCCTTGGCCTCCGATTCCTTCGACATGGCAACAAAAGGATTCAGCATATTTTTATGAACGCCGGATGCGTAGATGCGCTGATTGACATCCCATTTTTCAGCCAGCTTATGAAAGTCCCATCCCGTAATGACGGCGCCAATTGATCCAACCAGGCTATAACGCCCTGCCACTATTTTGTCGGCATGCAAGGCCAGCATATAGGCTGCAGAAGCGCCGGTATTGGTAATAAATGCGTAAACGGGTTTTCCGGTTTCTGATTTCAAACGATCAATGGTTTGACCTACGCGTTCTGATTCAAATGGTTGCCCTCCAGGGCTGTCAATGTTCAATGCGATTGCTTTGACCTTGGGTGACTGAAAGACCTTCTCCAATACGGGTATCAATTCTTCCGCAGAAGCCAATTGGCCGGCCCCGATTGCGCCCGATACATTGACGACCGCAACAATCTCAGCATTCGGCATTAGCTTGTAACCCAAACTACTTGCATAAAAAGCCAGGTAAACTGCAAACAAGCCTGCGCCTATTGTCGAAAAGGTAATCCGCTTAATCCATTTCCATCGTCTCTCTGTTTGTCTCTCTTTGAGCAGATCGCTTAGGACATGATCTGCCAAGAGAGACTTAACATCGTCATCCGACAGGTTGTTACCGGAATTTGCTTGGCTTCTGTTTTTTGCCACATGGGAATAATCTCAATATTGTTTGCGTAAGTTGTCGCGAATGGTTTTAACCATTTCGCCTGGGTTATTCATTGTTTGCTCGTCAATCCCTTGAATAGTCTGGTTATCCACTTGTAAGGGTTTTACCTTCAAGGTCTCGTTGTACTCGTTGTCATTCAGCCAGCCGTTTTGGTGGGACAAGGTAATGGCTCGTTTTACAATTTCGTCACCCGACAACAATCCCTGTCCAAGTTGGATGGCGCCACCGTTTTCGCCCGGCTTGACCAGAAACAGAGCAGGCGTCGTTTCCGCACCCAGTTTTTTGGCTTGGCCATGATCAATCGTGAAGTCTGGGAATTCACCACCAGGAAGTGGTAGACCATCCAGTGCTATAGGCAATACCTTGAATCCATAGGCGTTCATCAACCCCTTCAGTACCCCAGCTTCCTTGACACAAAAACTGCATGTACTTGAATAAAAGAACCATAGCCCGGCTGTCTCGGCTAATTTTTTCGCTGCTTTCTCCGTTCCCTGAGTCGCCATATCATCCATGGCAAAGGCACCAAAAGTTGCGATTGGCCGTCTTGAGTTTTCATCCAGTACGGGATCGCTCATCACCACCTGCTGGGAAACCTCTGTAAATTTCTCGGCCTTATCCAGCATCACTCTTTGCAAATACATATAAGCAGAAACGTTTTGAGGCGTAGGCTCGTCGATGGCTTTGTCACGATACTTTTCCATGTTTTTACGAAACCACTCGGCCGACAACGGTTTAGCTTCTGGTGGTTTTGCGGGCTCAGGCTCAGCTTTCTTTTCCTGGATAGGTGGTGGCTCTGGTAATAGCGGTTCCGGTTCAGCAACGTCCTCGTCCAAAACAGGTTCTTCATACCAAAACCAGCCTCTTTCCTTGTCCTCGTAGTACGTTGAGTTCTGGACGGACGCCGATTGCTCTCGACCGTCCGAAACGCCATAAAACATAGCTCCATCGCTTTTGGTTTCCTGAGCATTCGATGCGCTATTGCCACATGACAATACCAGCGCTAGCAGAGGTAAACAGCGTTTTATCACGCAACTGCTTCTTCGCTATTTTCGGTGGAAATCGGTTTGCTAGTCTCATCGATAGTCGATTCGCCCAATTTGACTTTGGTTGTTTTGGTTTTCGCTTTTTCCGTCTGTTGTTCAGGCATTTCAGGTAACTCGACAATAACTCCGTTTTCATCGAAGATTTCGCCTTCATCTTGATCAGTCGATGCATCAATGACTTCGCTTTCCCCAGAGCTTTGTCTGCCTTCGTTCATTTCTTTAACTCTTATCCTGACGCCCACAAAAAGCGCCCTGGTTTTTGCTTGGATGCTTTTTAAATCACTATCTATCTCCGACATGGCTTTACGCTTTTGTTCATCATCCAATAAGCAAGCCAACCAAAGAGCACTGAGCTTTTCATCGAGTTCTTGCGCGATAGTTAACGTTTTTAGAAAAAGATTGGCGATCGGATCGATGATCATTGCTGTAACTTCCGTAAATTGCGATTGACTCACCTTTACGTTTTCTTTTTTGAGTATTTGATCCGCCACGGCAATTTTCTTTTCTACATTCGCTTTGACTTCATTAATCAATCCAATAATTTCTTTGGTCAGCTCGCGCTCCACATTGCTACCCGGCCCGACTCGGCAATAGAACCTCAACAAATAAGCTGCTTGGGATACTCCTTGAAAATGCCTACGGTATATACGTAGCATATTGGGCGAAAATCTTGCCTTTACTTCAATCCTGCTATCCCTGCACTCGTTGATGAAGTTTTTTCTAACTTGAATTTCTTTGGTTGAACGACGTTGGGTAGTTTCTGCCATGGTTTTTCCTCGTTGTTTTGGATGTGTGAGCAAAGTGGTTTAATCGTCTGATAACAGAATGTCTTCGATCGCTTCAGCCGTAGTCATGCCGCGACTTGTTCGTTCAGATATTTTTTTGATGTCGTCAGGGTGTGTTGAGTAGAGTAGCTTGGTGTATTTATCCACCATGAGCCGACCGATCCCCAGACCGTAACTGGTCACAAAGAAAATTTCCGAATACTGCCCGGTCACGGTATGGACTGATTTCAAAAACGTGTAACCGCCATCTCCGATCATTAGCCGGTTCTGGCGTTTGATGGATTCGATGGTTTCCGGCTTTTGGTAGAGCAAATAAAGATTGGCCGAATTTTCCGCGATCGCCACGCCTGATGGAGAGTTGTACAAATCGTTGAGCGACTGTGTAATGGTGATCGCGGCACCGTTGTACTTCCTGAATCGCCGGTAACCGGTCTCAATAAAACGGGCGATATTGCCTTTAGCCAGCAAATCCCATGCTTCATCAATGATGAGGATTTTTCGTTGATCGCGATTACCCAGATACATGGCCTGCTGAATCTGGTATATCAGAATCAGCAACACGACTTGTTGCAAATGGCTACGACCCTTGAGTTCTTCTAGCTCCAGACAAGTCAGCGAGTTATTAAAGTTAACGTTGTTTACGCCATTAAAAAATCGGCCATATTCGCCGCCGGTGGTAAAAGCGAACAACTGGTGACCCATATCCACCACACGCCGATCCTCGTCTTCAAGCAGCTTATTTGCAACCAGATCCACAGTCATGGCTCCTTCATACTCATCCCATAATTCCTTAAGAATTGAGCGTAACCGCGCATGTTGCAGGTCGGATAGTTTGTCTTCCATGGCGGCCATGGACACAATAATGCCGACCAGCATGTCGGCTTCTTCGTTGTAGTTTTTGATAATCTGAAACGGATTTAGGCAAATCTGGCTCTTTTCGCCAAATTCAACAAAGTCGCCGCCAATGGCATTGGTTAATTTCTCATAGGAACGACCAATGTCGATCACCCAGCATTTCGCGCCGGAGCTGATATAGGAGGTAATGATGTCGTTGGTCAAAAACGATTTTCCTGACCCGGATGCCGCGACAACGCAAGTGTTGTAATTGGTGTTGGAATCAAAAATATCCATGTTCATGATCTGACCGCCGCGAGAAATAAAGGTCAATTGCGGCGTGCCGGTTCCGCTCCAGTCGGAGATAATGGGCAGAAACTCAACGGCATGTCTGGAGCCGCAACGTTTGTATCGTTGCAGAAACTGAACGGCTTTGACATCGGCGCAAAGAGGCAGAGAATTTACTAACATGGGAAGTGCAATGTACTTGTCTTCCTTCATACTCCAGCCGATTTCGCTGAAATAGGTTTGCGCTTCCGTAAGTCGCGTTTCGCTTTTATCCAGCGAGTCGGTGAACAGACCTACGCACAAATTGATTTTGAGTATGCGGTCGCCGTCGTTGATTGACTTAAACAACAGGTCGGAGCTTTCCTTTTTAAAGATCAACTTCGGGTTGAACTTCAGCATCGGACCGAACGCCTGGTAGTTGATGGCGTTGCGTTCCTTATCGGCTTTCTGTTTTTCGACAGCGTTGTCCGGGATAAAAATATTCAGGTTGATGAAAAAATTACCGTGTATTCCTCTGGCACCGGTCAGCGGATCGCCAATCATGCGGCGCATGTTCTGAAGGCTCATTTGTCCTTGCAGTCGCCCAGGGGACAAAATGCGCAACCTTTTATCACCCAGCCAGACTCCGTTGGCATCGGTTTGCATCATGTCGTCGTATTCGCTCAGCTGTTCGTTAACCGGCGAGGTGGCGTCGTAATAAGGCGCGGCGCATCGCCAATTGGCGGCCTGTCCCCAATGCAATACTTGTCCAACCACACGTAAATAAAGCTCCGCATCCATCGTCTGCGGTATAAATCCAGCGGATTTAAGCGTTTGCTCAAACGACAAGCGAAGGTCGCGGGCCGCTGCAATCTCATGCTGTTTCGGCAGTTGATTTTTTTGTTCAAGCGGCAGCTTGATGGTGAAAACAACCTTGTATTCTCGAACAAGGGATTGAGCGTGCAAGCTGATCGCTTGATTTGATCCTTCCGTCAGCATTTTCATTCGACTGTTCAGCGACTCTTTAAGCGCCGGATCTTTGGTATTACGGATACTCTTTATTTTGTCCAGGGTAGGACGAATATCCTGGGATCCCATCAGCATGACTTGAATAAAGCTCTCTTTGGGGTAGTCAAAGGAAAATAGAACATTTAATCGTTGCGTAACGGATTCGTCTCCGCTTGGCAACGGCTTGGCAACGAAGCCAAAACCGATAGTACCGCCGGCCAGCGTGAATAAATGCGTTTCGTCGTCGAATGATTCTACCGGGACGAGTTCGCTTAGCGTGTGTCGCTTGAGCTGTTTTTCATAGACAAATGCGCCCACAAAGGATCTCCTGAATTTTTATAGAAAACACAGGAGTTATTTTAGGAGTGCGATTTTTTTTGCATCGGGGTGAAAGACGCGCAAAAACGGCCTCTTTTGATTTGATCGGGTAATTTTGTTTAATTGTCCCCACCTCGGACAAAAAAAGGCCGCACATTTTTGGATGGCGGCCTTTTCGGGGTACAACAACTAACAAAAGAGCGTACCGCCCCTCCGAGAACGGGCGATATTTCTGGAGTTAGATCAGCGCGGCAACAACACCGTTGATAACGGTTGGGCCATAGTACAGAGACAGTGCGCCACCGATTCCGATAACAACAGAAACGATAGATTGGTTGACGATACCAGCCGACAAACCCACCATGAACATACCCAGGGCGATGATTTTACCCAAAGTACCTTGGGTCCAGCCGACCAACAAAGTGTAGATGTCGTCGAACTCGGTACCACCTGTACCAGCCATTGCTTCAGGAGCCAGAGCTACAGCGGCAACAGCGGCAGATGCCAAAAATGCTTTTGAGGTAAAAAGTGCTTTCAATTTGTTCATTTTAGAACTCCAAAAAAATATGCTTGATTGATTTGGCCGCCACTTGCAATTGGAAGCCAGAGGTTCTGTTCCGGAACAGGTGTTATTGTCAAAGAAAAATTCATCGACCTTAAGCTCGAAAGAGGTCTGAAATAGGTGCTCTTTTGGTGGGGGAATGAAAGACGCTGTATTTAACGACTCTTTCGATGCAACAGAGCGCAAAATCGACAAAATTTTCAAATTATTTTTCAGCGACGATTTTGTACTTGCTCTGCTGGAATTTTGAGTCAAAAAAAACCGAACACGGCTGTTCGGTTTTTGGTTTGGGGTTGCCTACAATTATCTATTACTGCCTTTTGTTGGTGCTTGTGTTGGTGTCGTAATTGAAAGCGGTGAAATCGCGGTCCCTGGCGACTTAAATCTTTCGCCCAAATTCCAGCGGCGACTCTCGATTTCAGTATAAAGATATCCGTCGGCATGCAAATCGCCATCATCGTCTTCCCACGGTGCCATCCATATCCTCATTACATTGGCCTGCGTCCTAATAGGAATCGGCTGTTCGATGCTGGGGACAGTTGCCTGGCTGGTACGCGGCTGCGCGGTTATCAACGGTGTTGTTGATTTGCTCCCTTCCTTATCCTCAGAAGCGATCTTTACATAGTCCGATGATTCAGTTGCTTGATAGACTTGTCGCGCCGACATGCATCGCACCCCGTCTATTCCGCCAGGACACGCAAAATTGCTTCCGCCTATACTCATTAACGAGCATCCTTGCAAAACAGTGACCGCAGCGATTATCGCGATCGTCGAATAGACTTTATCTACCATTAATTTCGTCTTCAAGATCTTTCTCCAATAAGGTTTTGAATGATTTTACCCCGCCCTTGAATGTGTTATGTGAGGGCAGGAAAAGATATGGCACGCCCTGAATATCAAGTAGCTTGGTTGCCACTACAGCTTTCTGGAGAGGCTTCAAGTCGCAAGCCCCTTCTTGATGCACCAGTGCGGGTAGTTTTGAGTAGTCCTTCGCTATCAACGCTTTTAAAGACTGATCTTTATCTTTATTGCACATCAGCTTTTTGCTGATTTCCGCTGACTCTTTCCCAAGAACAGGGATCAACACCAGTTTAAAAGTATATTCTTTGCCTAACGGCTCAAGCTGAATAATAACTTCGTGACAATAATTACATTGGGGATCGACAAAGATCGTAACTTCCTTTTTGCCTTTTCCAATTGTAAAAGTAGAAAGTTCGCCTGGATTTAGGCCAATTTTTCGAAGGTCGATCTTATCAATACCCTTCGTGTCTGCGACCGAACCAATCACTTTGCCTTGCCACATATCGACCAGCTTAAAGTTTCCGGCCACGACAAAATGGCCATTATCTGTGATTAAAAAGGTTTTATCCCCCGCTTTGATCAGTGAAAGACCGGCAACAGGCAAGCGTTTCACCTCATCAACGCTACGCATAACGTCTTTAACTTCGGCCGTCATTTCGCTATCTATCTTGGGTTTCGCGACTTGCGAAGCATCGGGTCCTGCCGATTCTGCCTGGCTAGAAAGACTTACCAAAGCTATTAAAATCATTATTTTTTTCACATTTTTCTCCAAAAACTTTAACGTCCAAATCCGCCATAACTTCCACGAGAACCACTGCCGAATCCACCGATTCCAATGTTGCCACCACCTCCACGCGACCCACTGTATCCGCCGGTTGAACCGCCCATCATATTTCCTACATACCCATCCTGCTGGTTACCTCCGTAAATGTTGTTCACGCTTCGTGCCCCACCTTGTAAATTTGTTTCTTGACTCGATTTTGATTTAGGATTGAGCGACATACCGCGGATCATGATGAAATCCACTTTTCGCCCAGCATCGATCTCGATGATCGGGAATATGTTTTTGGCCATTTCCAGATAGTAATCGGCAATTTGTTCAGCAGCGCCTTTGACTCCGCCCATTAAAGCTTGACCAGCAAGCATCTCCGGAGACGGGTACTGAAATGCTTGCGGCGTGCCAGGAGTCGCGTTTGTTTGATATGCATGAACTTTCTGTGGCGCAAAGGCTTGAGTAATACCCGAAACAAATCCAGACAAGAGTGCATTGCCTATAATTTGACCATTTTTACTAACAAGACGACCGCGTATTCCGGCCTTTCCATCTTCACCGACCGAATACGCATCCATTGACGTTTCAATGATTGCACCGTCTTTCTTAACACATGAAATGCGCTCTGCTCTCATGTACGCACGCTCTGCGCTGAGATCACCGTATCCACTGGCTATCAAGAAGCACTCGCGTATATCCATCCGGTAGCGATTAGGCAAAATAGCCTCGTGTTTTACACGCAGTAGTGCCGGAAACGGATCTTGTTTTGATTGATTTGAGGTTGGCGCATCCAGGCCGGTTACCAGGGTTCCGCTGAGAATGCTGCCGGCCGGCAAAAACATGTCTGGTACACCGTTTTTACTGGATGCCTTTTTGATGTTAACGAACTCGGTTATTTTTTTGTCGCCGGTTTTTTTTGTGCCGTCTGTGTTTCCTCCGCTTTTATCATTTTTTTTGCCATCTTCGCCGGAGCCGGTTACCACGCGTATCTTTGGTCCTGTTTCCGCCGGCACCACATCGTTCTGGGCGATCGTAGGGGCTTGTTGTCCCAGCAATTCAGATTGCAAATTATCTTTCTTCCCTTTGCCATTGCTCTTACTAGTTGATTTGTCATCTACCGGTATTTCTGGCAATGGCACCTGGTTTTTTAGTGTTTCCTGAGCCTCTTCGAGTCTTTGATACAGTTCGGTTGTTTGCTTTGCGAGCTTTTCAGTTCGTTTGTTCAGTTCCTCGGACTGCGTCTTTATCATCTGAGAGGCTTCCTGGATTTTTTGATCCTGCCTCTGGAAAGTCATTTTTATGTCGGTAAAATCTTCTGTCAGTTTTTTGATTTTCCCGGCCATCGCATCAATCGATACGTCTCTCGGGCTTTTACCGTTGAACAGGGTGTACTCAACCTTCCTGGGCTTTTGAATAAAACTCTTTGAGCCATCATCGGATGTGGCCGTTATCAGTATCGCGGCCACAACAAACAACATTGCGCCCCCACCAAAGAGCGTTAACTGTTTGCGCTTTGATGGGTCAAGCGTTTCATACCATAAAATCAGTTTTTCTCTGGGTGTTTTCTTTTCGAGTTGAATCGTCACAACGGAGCTCCAGGTTGTTTACAGCAAAGCGGGTCTAATTTCTTCGCCACTTTTGCCTTCAGGCAAGCGCATCAGAATGTACACTTCGGTTTTTTCACCGGGTTCTAAACGAACCTTTGGCCAGGCTGCAACTGCCATGGTGTTTTCACCCGCACAGAATGCCTCTTCGAAAATAGCTGTGGATGTTCCATTGTTTTGAGCGATGACCACTACGATTCTGGAATCGTGACCAGAAAGCAGTTGTCCTGGCCAGAATGTTAGATTGGCGTCGTGGCAAATTGTGATAGAACGAAGTTCGTCAGTTACTTCTTCCAGCGTGAACCCCTGGGGTATTTGTTGCCTTCCAAGGTTTTGCATAATGACTTTTACTTCCATAATGTAAGGCGTGTCTTGGCGAAACACCTTGTCGTTATTCGATGAACCTACATCATTTTGCGTTGCTTTGGCTGGGTCTGCCTCGATTCTGATTTCTACGGGAGTAATCAACTCTTGAGGTGCAAGCTGAAGAGATGCCGCATTCCCTGTTTCCGCGTCGGAAATAAACATGCTGACTGGCGTTTCAGAATCTGTTGCGATATACACAGCGGATCCGTCTATTTTTGTTTCGACGTTATCTACCGTTAATACTTTGGGGTCAGCGTAAGGTGTAACAATGCGGTTCAGCTTGCCTTTTGCGATGACAACGCTTTCCGTCCTGCCTGGTTTCGGCTTGATGGTAATACCGGATTGCAAGCCAAGGTCAATTTCCTTGTCTTTCTTTTTGTTTTTCTCTTTTGATTCGACCTTTGTGACTTCTGGTGCCTTATCCAATACCTTTGGCCTTTTTCTTGGCTTTGACTTTGGTACCCGCTCCTGACTTTGTGTTACCTCCGGCGCTGATTGCTGGCTTTGATCGGGCTCTTGTTGATCAGATGCCTGTTGCTCAACTTGTCTATTTGGTGTTTGATGCCCGATAATTTCTTCCGGATTGATTGGCGCCTGTCCTGGCCCGCCAACCCCAAAATCACCCGTTCCATTCTCTTGGTAAGGAGTCAAAGAAGTACCATCCATCGCTTGAAATGGTAAGTCTGGCGGTAGATCGTTGGCCAAAGCCGTTGATACCCATGCCATTGATATCAGCATTGTTTTTAATCGCATGCACTACTCCTATTTTTTGATCAATTTTTGACGTTCTTCTTCAGCCTTTTGCTTCGCTTCTTCTTTTTGAATGACACTTAGCAGTTTTGGCATGCCTTCATAAGAGGCCATTTGAGTGATGATCGGCGAGTATTGCTTGACGTCGATCTTGAATTCAAAGGTCTGTTCGGTGGGCGATGATTTTCCACCGGCACCGGTCATGCGATTACGGCCCGTCACAAACACTTTGTCGGTTTCCGGCTCGTATGTCACACGAACAAGTTCAAAGCTTGAAGCCACTTTCTCCTGTTTGAGCGTGTCAAGCTCTTGAGCGATCTGCCCGGTAACTAATGACCTGATTTCACCGGTTACCATGCCGGAGAACGCTTCCAAAACGAAGTCGGCGTTTTCCGGTGTGACGTTGCCGATGAGTGTCGCGGTATACATCGCCCAGGCTTTTTTGTAACCCTCAGATGCTTTGTTTTTGGATATCTCTGATTTTTCAGACAGACCTGGAGGAATTAAAATTACAGAAGCATCTTTTTTCAGCCATCCAATTAGTGTTAATAAATTCAGCATCATTAGAATGATACAAATAAATTTCAGGAATCGATTTGATTCCTGTAAGCTCAGCCAGGTTGATGCAAAGTTTTTGTAGTCCATATAAAGTCCTAAAAGAATCTGCGAATAAATGAAAGAGGTCTTGATGTTGGCGCCGTTTCTGACGAGCTTAGACCGGCATACCAGTACATCGCATGCAACAGAAAGCCATTTGCCTGCCTATCCTTGATTTTGCGATAAAATTTAATGCCCACCAGCCCCAATACGGTAAGTACGCCGAGATAATTCACCATGATGCCAACGCCAAAAGCGATGGCCAGCAAAATGAATTCATCAAATTCCCAGAACAGGATTTGTTGTGGGTCGTCTAAATAATTTGGGATTTCACGCATGTTAGTTACCGGTTATGGGGATCAGTTCTGATCTGCGATTTCTCGCACGATGATCATCCGTGTCATTTGGTTCAAACGGCGATACTTCTCCAAATCCCCTGGTCGAGATTTTTGATTGCTGTATTCCGTGCTGAACAAGGTAGTCCTTAACGGCTTTGGCTCGCTTGACTGACAATTTCTTGTTGTACTTTGCCGAGCCTTTTGAATCCGTATGGCCTTCAACACGGATATGCAACAAATTGGCGTTATCAATCCGATGAATCAATTTGTCGATCTTTTCCAATTCTCCTGATGGGATCGACGCATGGTCAAATTCAAAGAGAACAGTTTCTGTTTCCGGAATAGCGTTTTCTGGAATAGGCGGTAACTCGAATGATTGCAAAGGCGGCGTTGACAATTGCTCTGTTACTAGGGTTTTACCCAGTGGATTTCCCTCTCCAGGAACGGAAAGAGCATGCTGAAATCCTCCCTGGACGATGACTTGGTTTTGCGAGCCTTGAATAACTTTGTAGTCCAGGTCGGCGACAATAGGCGGCAAATAGGCTGTAATCGTGATCCGTTCGCAGTCTTCGCCGGATGCGTTAAATAGACAGCTAGATGTCGTCGAGCAACCAGCAGCAATACCGACCAATAACGCGATCGGCAATTTATTGAAGTTTTTCATGGATGATTTTCTCGTAGTGTTTGACGCGGCTGACGTATGCTTTACCACGCACCGGGCTTGATGGTGCGTGATAGTTGGCCACTGTTTGGCTTACGTTATTGTTGGTCTTGAGATCCTTTAGATAGCTTGCTGCTACGGTGATATTGGTTTTTGGGTCAAGTAGTGCGGACGGGCTTGATACCTTATCACCGTGCCAATGCAAATTGACTTGCATGAGTCCGACGTCAACATTCCTAACGCCTTTTTGGATCATGTCTGCGAGCGCTTGTTCTGCTGCTTGTTTGTTCACATACCGCCTTGCACCCGCCTTAATGCCGTTTTTCCCTTCATTGACATTCAGCGTCCACGGCCAGGGTCTAAAACTACCGTCATGCCAGCGCATTCCGCTTTCTTGAGCGGCGATACTGTATAGTGTTGCAACGTTGACTCCGGCATGAGCAGCAGCACTCCCCCAAAAACTGTTTTCCAAGGTTGGATTTGAATGTGCCGAACTTGATGTGAGAATTGAGATTGCAAAAAATAATTGTTTCATGCTGCTTATATTAAGCATTCGCAAAAAAATGCATCGGGGTGAAAGACGCGCAAAAAACGCCTCTTTTGATTTTTTTTCGTTATCGATGACGAGTTATCCACAGATTTTGTGGATAACCCTGTGAGAGGATTCTTCTTATTCGGCTACGTTCTTATTGCTTAGTTAGATTGGCTAAAAAATGGACAATCACATGTTATCTAGCAGGTATTGCCTTTGGGCATCGATATCACTTCCTTGTGTTTGATCGTTTATTCTATCTATCACACTCTGGTTTTGCGTCCCCGGAAGATTGCCAATAGTCGACGTTTGTGCGCTGTATAGCTCGTCTGCTTTTGCGCCATTGAGCGGCATGACATTCGCCACTTTTAGCATGTTGATCCATTCACCAAAGTCCATCTTGTCGAAATCCAAACTTCCAATTTGTTCAATCGTTAATCCTTCGCAACTTGGTGCCAGTGGTTCACCGAAATCCTCACCCATCTGTTTTCTCGCTTGTTCCTGGAACACTCGTGCAAACGGGCTTGAAAAACAGCAGTAAGTCTGCTTCTCTGCGACACAGCTTCCCAAAAATTTTGCCGAACAATACGTTCCGATCTCGTCAGGTTTTGTACACATCCGTTGATTTTTGTACATTTGCAGCTTTATTTCTTCTTCTGTACAGGCAAAAACCAGTTGAACAACCAGTTTTGCGATTTGGTAGATCGCGTAAATGATGCCAACCACTGTCACAATTGATGAGAGCAGTGATCCGGCCATCGAATAGGTGGTTGTTCCTATTGCAGCACCCGTTCCAGCTGTTGCAGACAGCAAGGTTGACGCTGCCGCTTCGCCAAATATTTCTGCAATCCATTCCCCAAGCCACTGAACCGCTTGTTGTTGGATTGCTTCGAGACCTAAATCCATACCTATTTCTTCGCCTAGCTGAGTAGCCACAGAGTCGTACATTGATGTAAATGTATCGGTTATAGCGCTATAAGCGTCACCTATCATGCCTACAGGAGTTTCAAAAACAGTGCCGGTAGAAACCATGTTCCATGAGCCAACCATATCTGTTAGCAGAGTTCCATTTTCAGCAATTGAATAAATTTCAACAGATGTATCTGCAAGTTCCCAGGTATTCTTTGCCAGCCAGATATAATCGATCCAACTGCCTCCTATTGGCATGTTGCAGCAATCAACTGACCCAAGGATTGATAAATCCGCCATTTGGCATGTGTAGGCTTCGCCAGCGAAGAATTTGCATGCTCCAGCCTCTGGGTTGCAGGATAACTGCTTTTGTGATTCGTTAAGCGTTTGTAACGCGGTTGCTGCTTTTACAAAATCCTCATTGGATTCTTGTTGCGGATCCACGCATTCACCACCCATGCATCGAATCTGTGCGTCGCAAATCGTGTTTTCACCATTGTTTGTGAGGTCACATGTAGAGGCGTGGTCGGTGCCGCAGTCGTAGGTTACAATGAAGTCTTTGCATGCTCCGGTAATCGGGTCAATCAGTTCATTACCATTTGCGTCCTTTTCGCACTCTTCTTTAACATAGGCGCATGAGGACAATGAGTCACAAGTGGTGTGAGCATTCGTGTCTTGGTTATATTGAGGGCATACTTGGTACCCCTGGTAATCGGTATAACAATCTAGCGATATAAGTCCGCCAGTACGTGTGTCGGCTTTGTAACAAATAGGTGCTGGGGGTACTGTGGGCGCGGCCGGCAAAATGTCGGCCCCCGTTATGTAATTCGTGTAATTGCCGGGTGTTATTGTTACAGGTCCAACTACTTTTGAATTAGATGCGTCAGTGCATTGCCACCATTCCGTAGATGCCTGATCATTCAACGAGCCTGATGATATAAAGGTGGGCGCTGTTCCCTGCAATGGCCAAGCATTAAACAATCGCTCCCTGCATCCAGCAGGACTATCAATAAATTCTTCATCTATATCTGGAAACGCCTCTACTTTTAACATAGAGAAACCTTCACCATAACCGCCGACGCGTGTTACTTGTTTTACGTTGACGGTTCCGCCTACAGCCGCAGATTTAAACGCATCAGTAATATCAGTGCCAGGATAGTCATCAAAACTTGTCCCGTGTTCACATCCCCCCCATCCAGATTGCCCTGTAAAAGCCAAGTTTCCATTCAGAAAAATCCGTGTTTCGTCGTCGTATTTAACTCGGTAGACAGTGACTTTCTTTATTTTGTCAGGGCGTAAAACAGTAAAACTAACATTCCATTCATCCTGCTCGCATCCGTCGTCCGATCCCCAATAGTTATCACCAACAACACCCACAGTTAAAGCCGTACAACCCATTCCACAGCTTGATATATTCCCTATACCTGAACCAAATCCCATGACCGGCGAATAAGTAAGCGCCCTGGTTACTGTACATTTTTCTGTTTTTAAGGATTTTTTACATTGCTTTAGATCTTCGATATGTATTGGACAAGATGTTTCTCCCCAGTTGGTTGTCTTTTGACACCCGCTAAACATGTCATTGATCAGCGGTGATGTTCGAGTAAATACGTCATCCGATTGCTTCCATATCGGATCATTCAACATGTTGGGCATTGCTGTATTGGCGCCCATGAGTGTTTGGTACGCATAAGCGTGTTGCGAGCTACCCGTTTTTAAGCTATCGATATTGTTGTTGACATAAGTTCCTTGTGCAGCCGCGTCACCATAAGCCGCAGCGGCGGCATCTATTGATCCAGGCTGAAGCTCCTGGAACATTGCGTTTTGTTCGATGGTTTGCCCTGCCACCGAGCCATTGGTCAGAGTAATTTGTCCTGTTGAGCTGTTGACGTTGGGAACGGTAAATCCATTCATCAAAGTTCCACCCAGCGCTTCACCTTCGGCGGCTTTATCTAAAAACGCGTCTGCAAAGGCTGGAAATGGCACAAAAAAAGCAGCCAGTGTTAACAGATAAAACGCTGCGATTGAGTTATGAAAAATGCACACGATCAGCAGGCTAGCGATCGGTTTTTGGATGTTCTCCATTATTTTATTTTTCCACGTAGCTCAGACAACAGTCGGTATAACGCCAAATCAAGTAAACAAAATCTTCACCGGTACCAGGAATATTCCGCCACTCCCCCCACTTGAATGGCGATTCTCCGATGTAATGACAACAGTTTTCGCCGGGAACAACTTTTTCCACCATTTCCGGCGCTCCATTGGCGCCCATAACCGTGTTGCCGTTCGCGTCTTTTTTCTCCACCTGCTGTTTTTCAGCCTTTGCTTCCGTCACCGGGAACATCATACTCATTTTGTATTGCTGCTTAGGGACCATTGGATAAATGGTCCCGCCACATAGTGCATCATCCCCGTAGGTCTTATGAGCAAGCCCTCTTCTATGCAAAGCGGCAAGTACTCTGGCAGACAGCAAGCTACTGTCTCGTGGAGGCGAAGCATCTGATGCTATATTCCCTGTAAATGGGTATAAATTTCCCCAGCAGCCAGCACACCACCATAATGATGTCATGGGCTGGCTGGCTGTTGTGACTGCACAATCTACTGTGCATGCAGCCACGGCTAATGGATTTGCAAAAACGACCGCCTCCGGATTCAAAAAGAATGCAAGCTCATCGATATTCCATGTTGGATCGAGTTCTGACATATACATCATGTCCATACTCCGAAATCCACCGGCATTACAAGCATTCTGTACAAAGAGGTCTAGCATCGTATATAAGGGGAAAGCCCAATAATGGTAGTTGTAGAACGTTTTGTCCGTCCCATCCCCTTCAACTTCTTTACTACCACCCCATAGCCTAACCCCGTTATTGAATGAAATTCCGCCCAATGCCGGCGAACAATAAGGTTTCCGAACTACTTCAATAAGCCTTGCCGGCAACCATGCGCCGCCCGTCATGCCAAGATTTGGAATGCCATTATCATCACTGCAGTAGCAAAAGCTCTCTTCCGATGCGTCATCAGGGTTATCGTTATCCATGTCATACAGGGTCATCCCTAAAAGCCTCACGGGGAACAAGCAAGACCAGCACACCCCCGTCATCATTTTCTTGCTCCAGATATCGGCATCCGGACATAACAGCTTATCTGCTGAAATTTGTTTGCTGTCGGAGGTATTGATCGGGTCTTCGGCAAATGCTGCTGTTCCAAAAAAATTCACCGGTAAAAGTGCCAGCAAAATCATTTTCATCAGTGAATCTCCAAGCTTTTGATTTCCCTCGCGACGACTTTATCCCCAGATCCTTCTATGACTGTTGGCAGCGCCTCAATTTTGAATCGATCAATGATGCTTTTATTGAGTTTGTAGAGTGGGCCATTCACGAAATCACCGGTTTCGTTGTAATGGTCCCATCCCCTTTCTTTGTCGATCTTTGAAAACATGTAAACAACCGGCTTGCCCTTTTTAAGGAATTCGTCACCAACCCTTTTGGCAATCTCAACCTGCTTCTTACTGGTTGCGTCGAATACGATATAGACGTAACGCATAGGCATCATCGCTTGTGGGTTAATCCTGTCCCCTTTATGAATAATCAATCTTCCGTCCGGGTGAAAAATGTCCTGCGTTGAAACAATCGTCATATCGATCGTTTTTTCACGATCTTTCTCAGCCGGTGGCAAACTGAATTCATCCTGGATTTTCCAGAAATTGGCAATCGCGTCTGCCTTTTGCTTGCTCCAATCCAAGTTTTCCATTCGTCGCTGAATTTCTTCGATCATGTCAGGTTCGAGAATCCCGTAAATCGGACCTTTCTGACCTAGATCACCGGGATCTTGTTTGCTTAACCATCCAAATCCAGGTAGGCCTCTTGCCATCCTCGTTTTCCCTTCTGAATCAGTTTCAACCATCGTCGGCACCGCGTTGACGTTGAAGCGTGTAAACAGCGTAGGATCAATGACTGCGCTTGGTACCGGTTTCATGTCCTTGACGATCGGGTACAGTTTTTTGGTAATAACCCCCGTGTTTTGATCTTTTTCAACCCCTCTGAATACCAGAACGGATTTTGTTGCTGCCGCTTCTTCAGCGGCAGCTTTCATTTCGTGCATGGGCATTCCGAATGAAACAAATATCCAGCGGCCTTGTACTGCTTGCGCAAGTGATCGTTTGCCGTCTTCAATACTTGAATCAGAACCTGGATTCGCTATTTTGTTACCTTCTTTAAAAATCTTTTCCAAAGCTGGACTTAAATGCATTGGCTTGGTTTTAAGCCAATCGGGTAACTGCCTATTCATATTCGGTTGCTGTTCTTTCATAATTTCCTTAAGAAAAAAATCGTCCTCTCTCGCGAAAACAATTGAGGACGACAGGTGCAGTATCAATACTGCAAGGAAGCGACTAGAAAATCGGGTAGGCACGGCCAATGACATCTTTTTTATCCACTAATCCGAGAAGGTTGTAGCGTGAATCCAGGCTGTATTCATGATCGCCGGCGACGAAGTATTTATTGAGTTGGATGGTGTTTTTGCCTTCGTGCAACTCATCGTTAGGGAACAGTTTTTTTAGACTGAGGCCAATTTCTTTGCCAATCAGAGTGCGATCCCCGATAATGAAGTCTCTACCTTTTTTGGTAACAATATCACCGGGACCAGCAAGCAACCGTTTAGTGAATGTATACCCATCTGGATAGGGTTCGCCGTTGTGCCATCGAAACGCAATTAACCCACCCGTTTCCACCGTATCATCCAGGCAAATCAGAAATAACGTATATGGCAGGCTTGGCGTTTGGTTGATGGCCAGCCGGTAATTGGCGTGAATAACCCCGTAAAGTGAAACCAGCAGCACCCAGGTAATAGCATGGGTTTTGATATGTTTCAGTAAAATAGGACCGAAGGATTTGCTTCTTTCAATAAAAAAATCAAATGTTAAAGGCTGTTGATTATTCAATGTTGACATAGGCTTCCTCAGGAGCATTTAGAACGGACTGCGCATCAAGGACAACAATGCCCTGTTGCACTAATTTGTCGGTCGTTGCTTTGACGCGTGCTGTCAATGCTTTGGCGTCGTCTTCTGTTTGAGCCGCATTTTTTTCAATTGCCTTTTTGACCAGCGCTTGAACGTCCACGATGGCTATCTGAGCCGGAATCGGTGAAAAAGAGGCGGCGTAATAGCCGCCTAAAGCACCACAGGCCACGCATGAAATCAGTAGAGCAACTATTTTGATTGGGGTTAATGGACTCATCATTTAATACCGTGCATCCTGACCAGTTCGGCCAAGCCCCCCCTGAAGCCTTGACCTACTGCTCTGAATTTCCAATCTCCGTCATAGCGGTAGATTTCACCAAAAATCATGGCTGTCTCGGTTGCCGCCTCTTCGCTCAGGTCGTAGCGTGTGACTTCTTGTTCAGTGTCTTTGTTAACGAGCCGTATAAACGCGTTCAGAACCTGGCCGAAGTTCTGCTTCTTTTCTTCGGCGTGATGAATCGATACGCACACAATCAGTTTTTGTATTTCAGTCGGCACTTTGTCTAAGAACACATGAATGGACTCGTCGTCACCATCACCCGCTCCTGTTCTGTTGTCGCCCATGTGATGAACGGCGCCACATACCGATTTGCGTTCGTTATAGAAGATAAAATCCTTCTCTGATCTTACATTCCCGTCGCTTTTGACCATTAGTATTGATGCGTCAAGATCGAAGGTTTCTCCATCGGTTTCCCTAACATCCCAGCCAAGTCCAACAATAATATTTTTCAAGGATGGGTCAGTTTTTGACAAATTGATATTGCCGCCTTTAGTTAAATTTACTGCCATAGTTTTTCCTTAAGGTGATTAAATTTTGTTGTGAAGATGAGGGTAGCG
Organism: Methylobacter sp. KS41; assembly: GCA_002862125.1. Lineage (GTDB taxonomy): Bacteria > Pseudomonadota > Gammaproteobacteria > Methylococcales > Methylomonadaceae > Methylobacter_C. Next base: position 861,100 of record PHSP01000001.1, read on the forward strand.
CTGCTTCAGCGACTCGGGAGTAGACAATGATTGACATTTGTTATGTCGAATCGACGATAACAATGAAAGCCCGATCAGAGTTGCGCCCGTCAGGCCTGTCACTGCTTCTGGGATAGCATGCAGAATACTAGCCAGCATCAATATCGCCAGCGCTAGAATGGCGTAATGAGCACCATGTTCCAGATAGATGTATTCGTCCAGCGTGCCTTTTTTGACCAGGTAGACCGTCAACGATCTAACGTACAAAGCGCCTATACCAAGACCCAACATGATAACTGGCAAGTTTTGGGTAATCGCAAACGCACCAATAACACCGTCAAATGAAAATGATGCGTCCAAAATTTCTAGGTATAAAAAGGCAATCAGTCCGCCGCGCCGGGCGATCTCTGTTATAGACTGCTCGTCGTCGGATACAGAAAACAAACTATCCAAACTGCTTACCATTCCGTAGAGGAAAATCCCCCAAATTCCGCCGGTCAATACAGGAGAATCGATCGATTCAGGCGTAAGAGCATCAATAACCATTAGAACAATCAGAGCTATAGTGGTATTGACTGCATCGATTTGTCCTAACGCCTGTAAACGTTTCTCTATTCGCCTAATCCAATGCACGTCACGGCCTTCATCGAGCAGAAACGACAGGCCTACCATCAACAGAAACATGCCACCAAACGACGCAATGAGCGGATGAGCCGCGTTTAAATGATGGGAATACTGGCCAGGATTGTTCAGCGCCATTGACATTACATCCCTGACATTCAAATCCGTAGCAAAAGCAACGATCAAGATGGGGAAAACCAGTCGCATGCCGAACACTGCGACCAATATCCCCCAGGTCATAAAGCGCTTCTGCCAGACGGCTGTCATGCTTTTCAAAACACCCGCATTCACTACAGCGTTATCCATCGACAAACTGATTTCCAGAACAGCTAAAACCAATACTAGAAATGCGGCTTCCATTCCGGAGACCATAAGCGTTCCGATTATGCATAACGTCGCCACAGCATGTGAACTGTAAAAGCTACGCATCATTGCCCACCATTTCTTTAACTACATGAGCCTGATTTGCACAAACTGCCCATGACCCTATTCCAACGATCTTTTTCATAAAAATTTTTCCTCTGGATTGACTTGAAAAAATATTACGAGAAAAAAATTATTTCCATCGGGGTGAAAGATGCGCAAAAACGGCCTCTTTTGTTTTTTTCACTGATCAACTGAGCGTCACAATCCCTGTCTTTAGACATTTGGCGAAAAGCCGGCAGTTTTTGTTTTAGCACCGACCAGAAGTTTTTGGAATAAGAGCAGTAACAACCCCATACATTACTTCTGAAGCAGGCAATCAAAGGACGCTCCTTGCCAGGACTGTGAATTAGGCGGCGACTAAGCAAACTTGCCTTGCGAAACATGTCAATTCAAAAAGTGTGAATCCATTCACATTTATGCTTATGCATTAATTTTTCACTCCCCATTATTGGTTTACGAGCGTTCTGTAGCCCGCGCACAACAAGGCTTGCGCGGGTTGATTCACTTTTAAGCAATCTTTCGAGCTATGGCTTTTTAATTGCTTGCTTCAAAATTTTCATAAATTTTTTACGGGTATGGGTTTGATCTAATATGAATCTTCTGAACGATGATTTGAAAGCTATCAATTTCCAATTTTTGATGCTTGTACGGGAATGTGCTCGGCACAATCCTATGGAGGCTATTTGGAAATTTAATCTGAAAGATGTAGAAATCGAGAAAATATCCAGCATGTCGCTGGATGAAATCAAGGAACTGTCTACGTGTGGGAGAGCCGTTTTTACTCCACCTATGACACAAACGCCACCAGGCATACCGTCAAACATCGCAGCTGCTTTATTGTCGGCACCTAGTCAGGTTTAAGGAGTGTGCCAATATGACGGAATCACACCTACGGCTCACACCCAAAGAGACCGATATTTTAGGTCTTAAACGAAAGCTGGATTTAGCCAAAGGCATTATAGAAAAAGGCGGGCGCCCATCCATAGTTAGGGCGGTATGCCAAATCTCTAAGGCTTCTGCACTTCAGTTCCACAAGGAAATTCATGGACAAGGACCCAGCGCCGGCTTATTGCCATACGATCCAGACTGGATAGCCAAGTCTCCACAAAATTGCCTCCATGCATCCATTTACTTCAATATTTTTCAAAATATTTCCAGTAACAGCAAGGCGTGCAAAGGCGAGATTTATCTTATGTCCTATACGCTTTACGAGCAGATTATCGGAGACAAACCAAAGGTTCTGAATATCAACAGAGCTTGGCACATAGGACAGCAACTCAGTATGTCCTATATCTGTGGAACCACCTGCGCCCGATGCAATTCAACCTATGTTTCCATCAAAGAATTTCCTGAACCTTATAAATTCTGCCCTATTTGCGACTCTAGCATTGACTCTACCGGGCGACAAAAATGGAAGCAATTACAACAAGGGTTGAAAAAAAATAACAAAAACTTTTGTCCACAGTACATTTTGCACACGGACGGCATATGATTTCATTAAAGGGCCTTTTCAAACGTAATACTCTGAATGACCAAGGTGCTCGTCTTTCTAAAATTGTTACAGGACATTTGGTTAATTCAGACGAACAATGCCTTGTTGACTTTGATGGCGTTTCAACTATTTCGTCACTTTTTTTTCAGGACTTTATCTTCCCACTCGTTATTGAATTTAGCGGCGAAACGATAACCAATAGACTAAAACTCATCAATCTCAGCGATGAGCACGTTGCTTATTACCAACTAGCTTGCGAAAAATCAAGTGATTATCTCGATCGAGTTGCCGCCCGTCAGACAAGGCCTTTCGGAGATATATCGGATCTCACTTTCGAGTTATTGATTAAGGCAAGGGAACTGTCAAGACGTGATCCTTCGTCTGCTCAGGTTATTTTCGGTATCAACAACGGCATGATTATGTCGTTTGCAAATATGGATATTGATCAAATTCGTCGAGTTTCTTCCGCAGGGATCATTTGTTTTGAGCCGCGATTCACTCCAGAATTCGCTGCAAAGTTGGCCGCAATGGAGGCGTCTGAGATTGACGCATTTTTAAATGTCGTTGGCGATTTAGATATAGAGGGCGTCTATGAGTCTGAATACCATTAATCAATACGCCCTGGCAATTGAGTTGATTTCTCTAGGTGCCAGAACAAAAATCGTGGCGAAGGAAACTGGGTTGTCGCCGAAGATAATTAGGCAAGCAATTGAAGATATGCATGGACAATCTGCTCCTAGCGGCTCATTGAAAACCTCTCCACAATTTATAACCAAGAGTTTTTCAAGACTCAAAGAGGGGACGCTATATGTGTTTTTTTTTCGCATTGAAAAAAACCATGATTTTTGTAGGCGATCAATTAACGCATACCGCCGCTACTCTTCATACATCCAAACCGTATCAAAGAAAGATCCAATCTTTGATTTCTCTGATGCATACATGATTGCAAAGTGGTCGGACTCTGGAATTCTTAAATTAGTGCGATGCGGCCACTGCCGGAGCGCGAAATTAGTCAATAATGAATTGCAGCAGAATGTGTGCTGTGTTTGTAAAAATTGAAAGAAATATTTTCATGAAAGTATCTACTTACTTCGCTTTATTGGCAGAATTTGGCACGGCACAGATTCCATTAGAATCAGTAGCCCAAAAATTCTTGGATATTGATGCCCAAACTGCTAAAAACAAAGCTGCAAAACAACAACTGCCATTCCCTTGTGTTCGAATTAGCGGTCAAAAGTCACCTTGGTTTGTTGATGCTGGTGTTTTAGCTTTATATCTTGATCAAAAACTAGACGAAGCTAAAAAAACTTGGGAAAAAATGAATAGTTGATCGTATACACTATTATTCCAATTCCGGCGGTTCATTACCCCTATATCTTAGGTGAGGATTGCCAGGATTGGAGTAATAAATCAAAAGTTTTCTCAGATAAGCTCCAAGAAAACTTCGATGAATTTGATTCCAATGGTGAACATGCCAATCAGCTGCCAATATTTGCCATTTTGCTGTATGCAATCACAATTCGATCCGCGAGAAAATGCGCAAACGATTCAAGATCATCTTTTGCACTGGCGATCTCTAGTGCTTCCATATAAGCATCGCGATCATCCACGCGAATGACAGTCCAGGGATAGCCGCCCTCGGCCAGCATAAGGTTCATGGTAAAGCGTGCCATGCGGCCATTGCCATCCATAAAAGGGTGAATATATCCCAATAACCAATGACTTAATACAGCTCGAACAAATGGTTCCTCTTCATCGGCCATACATTCTTTGAGCGCTTCCATGCCGTCCAGTACATGATCAAAATGTGGGGGCGAGTGCAATGATCCACGCAGAAAAACCATATGCCGGCGATAACCGATCAAATCACTTGGCTTCAATAGGCCGGCATCGACTGACGGTGCAAATAGCTGACGAAACCAGGTTTGATGATGGTCTACAAACAAATTCGCTGCCGATCGATCATGCGCATAAGCCTGCCCAGCATCCTCCTTAACAAGACTGAAGGCGAGCAGATAGCCTTTGGCCGCCATGGCTGCAATATGCTGATTGTCTTCCGGTGAATTGGTATTCCATTGGCCATCAGCAATTTTTTGGATGAGTTCTGGCGTCACTCGATAACGCTCGATAGAAAGACTGTGATAGGCATCTTCAATTTTCAATGATTCTATGCTAGCCAGATAATGATCTGGGGCGACATCAATTGCTTCAACCGTTGGCTTGTACGCCAGGACTGTATTTCGATGCTTGCTCCATAACAATTTGACTCTGGAATACAAGGCATTTCGATTTCGAGCACTCAAGTGATAGATGGGGTTTTGATCGAACGGTGAGTCAGTAACGACTACTTTGATCGGCAAGCCATCCAACTGTTTTTGAATGCCGTCAGCGAAAGATTGATCGCCTATTTGTCGATAAGCACCAATCAGTCTGCCGACACCAACTGCATTCAGTTCGGCCAAAACAGCGATCTCGGAGGGATCGCCGATCTTACTCATGACAATCTGGATATCGCCGGCATTCGATTGAAAAAAACGTGGCCCCAATGCCGTCAGGCAAACCGGTGCCGTCAAGCAGTAAACGCCGCGTAAGATTTGTTTAAAGGGTTTATCCTGAAACGATTTTCCAGGGTAGATGATCAGTGAATAATCGTCATACAAATCGACTTTTTGAGTGCTATTCTGGCTAGTGACAATATTGACCTGCTTGGGAATGACATTGTTTTCGGCATGCATCAACAATGAGTGTTCCGGGCTTAAACAATATTGGTCACCGAATCGCTCATCAAGATAGCGCGACACATATTCCCAGTAATTGGCAAAGAAAGGTGTGGTATCTCCAGGCATTGCGGTCGGATCGGAAACAAAGTACCAGCCCTTGATAATTTCTTGCAAAAAGCCGTTTTTAAGCAGAATCTCACGCGCTGACTGTTTAAGCTGACTTCCCCTAACAACGCCAAGATCTGAACCCAGCACATCGTGCAATGCGTTCAAAGCAGCGGCTAATTTTTTATTTTCAGGAATACGACGTCTGCCCATAGTGAATCAATTTGCTTGCCCTTAAAAATTATATTTACTTTCTTTAACAGATTATATTAACTTGTTTTTACAAAATAAATATATATTTTTATTATTTAAATCCTGAAATGAACCACTTCGCTCACTATGATCGCCGATTTAAAAGAAATTAGGCGCTTCAAAAAATGCACTAATAATGCACAAATTATTTTATAAATTTACTATCTTGTTGTTTAATATAAGTTATTAAAATTATAAGATCCAATCGAGCATCGGCGCGACAGAAAAAGCTCTATCTATTTTGTCTTTGTTTTGCGGCGTTTGAAATTGTTTAACTGTTTGCATAAATAAAATATTAAACCTGCAACCGTACGCCTCATTAACATGACGCACTCAAAATGGCTTCAAAACGAAAAAGAATAAGCTCCGATAGAGTTGCATCATATCAGGCGCAGATGGTAATTACGAAACACGGCAATATTGTTAGAGCGGATCCCGTGAAAGTAAAACATTTGCAAAGCGAAAATTGGCTGATGTCTGGATCAAGCTCAGGGAATTGAAATATATATCAGGCCTTTATAAAGCCGAACCGGTTTCGCACGCCAGCTGTTTTCCCGGACAATCCTGTCCACACACGGTTGTGGCTAGCCGATATACTTTCGCTTTGGGGTCAGTCACCGGGTAATAAGAGTGACCCGCGCATACTTTTTCGCCATCAAAAGAGGCGCTTGAAAATTTTCCGGCAAAAACTTATTGGCTTGGCTTCGTTTAAAAGGTGAATGCCACTTCCTTTCATAATAACCAGTGCATGATAGTGGAAAGCCGCCCTCACTGATTTTTATCATCGGGAACATCAAACCGGCTGTTTTGTAAAACATGGACTGAGTTTATCGAAAACTACGTTGCCGCATATTTAGGCAAGCCACCTTACTTTCCTGTCGCTATTCTCTCGCTTGACGAGTGCCATTTCTGCTTGCTGTAACTTTTGATCTTCAAATGACTGACTGGCTTGTCGGCTCCTTCTCGCCACCGCTAAAGTATTGACTCCTCAACGCCTGAATCCAGTGCTGTCCAGGGTAAGCCATCATCTTCCGCAAGCCCAAGAACCTGAGACTTAAACTGTGCAGAATATTTTTGGCAAATGGATTTGGATGAATTATATATTCTTGATTTTCATTGGCCGCTTCGGGATTAGGGATTACTCCCTTAAACGTATGTCAGTAAAATAAGGGAAAGCAAAACTTAATGAAGTGTGTAAAATGTGGCCGGGGCAAGATATGAAACTATTATCATCTGCGTATGTTTTTATTTCGTGTTGAGCAGTATATCATCGCCAGATTTGGCGTATCCAGCTCCGGCGAGAGAAGGTCTTAAAACGGGAACGTCTGTCGCAAAAATCCACGACCGTCATAGCTTTTTCGTCGAATTCTTCATTTTCCCAATACCTAATCAAATCTATCTCATCACTCGAGCGCTCATCGAATATCTCATCACCTTCGCTCCATACTTTTTCTAGTTTCTCGTCCAATAACTCGATTAATTCCTCTTCATTTTCACAATTGATAAGGATTTCCCTGTATTCGACAACCGACCTTGATAGTTTTACAGTGTATGTTTTCAAAGGGTTTCCTCCTGATTAAAATTCAAGTATAGATGATTTGATTTTATGCACCATATACACTACATTCCAAGCAAGCTTTTCTGCATTGAGAAAGGTTCTTCAGACTAATTTTGATGTAATGGCTTGTCTTAAATCTGCCGCATGAGCACAAAGAGTAATTAACCCAAGTAAAAACAATTTGAAGGCATGTTTTGGAGAAAATTCCATAATATCTCCTTAGTTGAGTCGAACAAAGAAAAGCCCCGATGGCCAAAAAGGGTCTACGAGGCTTTCAGCTATTTATAAAAAACGTCACAAATCTACCAATTTAGCGTCTGCTTTTCCAGTCAATTAATGAATTGTATTAATTAAAACAATAATATATAAATTATATTAGTCAGCTTGGACAATCTTTTCTGCCAAAACAGGCAAATTATCCACTTTGCATTAGTGTTGCCTGCGTTCTCTCAATAAACCGATTAAGTTCTGCCTGCCCGTTATTTTCAAAATCAAGATAACGTAGACCAATTTTGCATCGTGCGCTAGAAACACGCCGGGAAAAAATCACATGGCATCGTGCCACTATTTTTCTTAGTTGACCGTTCTCATCCGGCAGATTCAGCCCTATAAATAGGGATAATGGCCTACCATCTCGAAGAAAACTCCCTGCAGGCGTAATCATATTCCGTTGTTTGGTATTGGATTCTATTCCTAGACAATCGTTGGATAATTCAAAGACAATCACTTCAATGCGCACACCATCTTCTGTAGTGACAATAGCAGAAATTTGTACTGGAATTCTTTGATAACGCCTTCTTTCCATAAACATTCACTCTTAGTATCAAAAAAACTGGAAAATTGTAGTTTAAAAATATAATTACATTCAACTCATAAGTGCAATCGATATTTACCGGAGAATGGGAGTCTGTCACATGACAGTCATGAGTGAGCCGGAGAAAACTAGACACAGCAAACTCCAGAAGAGATAAAGGCAGAAATAAAAAGGCCTCATTGAATAAGAACCTTTGGAATTTGTTGCGGGGTACCCGGGCGGAATCAAACCGGCGATAGCTGGATTTTAAATCTTCTGCTATACCGACTGAGTTACCTGGGTCTTTAGATCTAAAAAAGCGCCAAAATTAACCGGCTTAAGCATCGGCATTTCCAGCCAAATAGTAAAGCGGATATTTTACAGCAAAAAAACTAGGAATTATAGCAAGGTCAACTTGGAAGTATTTTTCTGACAAAAACGGCAAATTTCCAAGCTTTTTAACATGCTTAAGCATTCGCGTACTCACCGGTTGTAACACTAACTACTGGCAAAAAAACTCAGATGTCATCCCTGTCTTCCCAAAATCTCAAATAGCTCCAATATGAGCGTGTCTTTTTCCAGTTGATTCATTGAATTTAGCTCTGCTTGACTTGGACGCTTTACCTCCATGCTCTTGACATAACTGCCTTTTATTTGTTGAGCAGTTACTTTGAACCATCCATCATAATGCCGCCTTGCCTTTGCTCTCCGTTCTTTAAAATTAGCTATCGAGTTATCAAGCATTAAAACTATTTCTTCATAGCAAATAATATTGCTACTACCTAAAATATAATCAGCCAGTCTGGTGGTTGCAAACCAGTTTGTATCATTATTTACAAAATAAAATGCTTTGACAAACAACTCATCCATTTTTTCATCTTTTTGTTTATCAGAAATGAAACATTGTAAATATTGATTTAACAAGGCGAGACCAGAATTACCGCCATAATTTACTAATGCGTTTGGGCTGATTAACTGTAGTTTAAATATCTCATTATCGGAATCTGCAATGTGTTTAGCTTCAGCCAGTGGCCCTATAAGCAAATTAATAATATCCGATTCAAAAGCTTTCCGATAATCTTCTACCAATTGCAACATTGCATCATTGTGTTCCGTTAATTTTCCCACCAAGTTATCAAAAGAATGCGGTAACATTTCAATCAACCGCCCCCCCACCAATTGCGGAATATAATTGTCCTTCTTTGTTTGATGGTCCATGACATCTATTTCTGCTAGATTGCTCATCTCCTTAAAGATGATTTTGAAAGGTATAGATGGCAGGCAAATGGCCTTGTTGTTTAAGTAAATACCGGCAGCATACCCTGCTTCGTGAAAAGCAACACGTCTTTTATACTCTACTAATTTGTTCTGACTGCGAGTGGTCGTCATTTTATTTTTGTTTCTTAGTCTTAGATAGAGGTAAGGTGGAGATACCCCTGTTAACTAGAACAGTAGCGTATAACCTCTGTCGCCTTTGAGTGAAAGCGGTTGCGTTATACAAACGTTTGCTGGTAGCACCATATTAATGGTAGACTGCGAAGGTTTTTTGTCAAATTTCCTAAATTAGGATCGAACGGCGGGCAAAAGAGCAGTGATTTACGGATGCAGGAAACCCTGGCTTAATGAAAAAATGAATAGCTTGTTCTCATTGATCTGCAAAGAATTGACAATTTTCTGGAAATGAAAGTTTGGCATAGAACTGTTTTGACGGGACTGGAGAGAATTAGACAAAGCTAAACCCCGAAGGAGTATCGGAGGGTAGAAACAAAAAAGGTCCCAACGATAGTAACCTTTTGAATTCATGGTGCCCAGGGGCGGAATCGAACCGTCGACACGAGGATTTTCAGTCCTCTGCTCTACCGACTGAGCTACCTGGGCGGAACTACAAAAGACCGCCATTAGACTAGATTACATCGCGCTAGTCAATAAAAAAATATAAATTTATTGCGGGGGATTCAAGTTGGGAGGAGGGTTACCTCTATTGAAAAGGTTAATAACCACATGAAAGACTTTTCTCACTCCTTCCCAAATTCGCGGCAGCAACCAAATCATCAACGCAATAAAAAACACCATCGCGATTAAAAATATTACAGGATGATTGATGGAAGCCCAAACCCCGCCTATCACAGCGACATCCTCCCCTACCGAAGCCAACCAGTTACTAAAAGGTTCTGGAGAAGTATTGATGAGCACCCGCGTACCGGCTTTTGTTGCATGAGCGCCTGCCGCCAGACTGCCGCCCAGAATAGCGGCCGCTATTTCAACAGCAGGGTTTAAGTGACCTATCGACCCGGCCGCCAGCATTGCGCCGGCTGGAATCCGAATAAACGTGTGAATGGTATCCCACCCCGTATCTACACCCGGCACTTTATCGGCAAAAAACTCGATAAAATACATAACACCGGCCGCAGCCATAACCATCGGGTCAGCGACAATTTGTAAATCTTGTGGCAAGACGATATTACCTGTATTAGCCAGAAAACCCAGCGTTAACAGAGTCGCATACAAATTAATGCCGCTGGCCCACGCCAAGCCCATTGTTAACGCCAAGGTTGCCGATATTTGATTAAGCGCGTCCATTTCAGTCCCCTTTTTGAATATTCGGTTTAGCGTAGCATAATTTCCTGAACTCCAGCTAAATAAGTAGCCATTCAGAAGTTTTTCACTTGTCACTAAGCACGATAAACATAAATTTTATTTTTCCGGATCTCCGATGTGTTTACGCTAGCACTTGGTGTCCAGCACAAAAACAGTAAAATGATAATAATACAGCCCTCCTAAATACAATTCGTATAAAAACCAATATACACTTGCTAGAATCGACATTTTTTAAGCCGGATGCGTATAACACTTTGCCTTAAATCAAACAATAGATTCCTATTTGTTCAGCCTGCTCCGGAAGCATCGGCCTGGTTTTTTTCAAGAGCGGATTCCAAAAACTCGCTAAATACCTCTGTAGCCGGAAGTGATTGGATAACGCCGGTCGCGTCCGAACGCTCTGGTTGTAATTCTGATGCCGGGTGGCGATTGCCTGCGTTTATATTCATTTCTGTCTACCAGAGTGATGGCTCTGGCGACGTCTTCACGCCTGAATCCAGCGGCAATAATCTCTTCCGCGGATTGATCAAGCTCCACATAGCGCTCCAGTATCGGATCCAGGACTTCGTATGGAGGCAGTGAGTCCTCATCTATTTGATCAGGCGCTAATTCGGCTGATGGCGGACGGATAAGCACCCGCTCCGGGATTATTCCGGACAACGTATTTCGATAACGGGCCAATTGATAAACCAGAAGTTTAGGCACATCCTTGATTGGCGCAAATCCACCCGCCATGTCGCCATAAAGCGTCGCATAACCCACGCTCATTTCGCTTTTATTCCCGGTGGTCAATAACAGTCTGCCTTGTTTGTTGGATAGCGCCATTAAAATGACGCCGCGGCAACGCGCCTGAATATTTTCCTCAGTGGTATCTTTAGTTGCACCAGCAAAAACCTCCGCCAGCATGCCCGTAAATGCATTAACGGCGGGCTCTATGGAAATAATATGGTAATTTACGCCTAATGCCTCGGCTTCCAATACCGCATCTTCGTTACTCATCGTCTGTGTGTAGCGTGACGGCATGAGTACCGCTTCAACTTTATCATGACCCAGCGCATCAACCGCCAAAGCCAGCACCAGCGCCGAATCAATGCCGCCGGACAAGCCTAATATAGCGCCTTTAAAACCGTTCTTACGCACATAATCCTTAATGCCAAGCACCAGGGCCTTATACTCGCTGGAGATTTCATTGTAATGCGGCGCGCAGGTGCTTGTTATGGGATTGTCGCCGTCAAATTCAATCACACTGATCTGTTCTTTAAACTCTTCCGCCCGGAATACAATATCGCCTTGCGAGTTGGCAACAAATGAAGCGCCATCGAAAATCAGCTCATCTTGGCCGCCTACCTGATTGACATAAACCAGTGGAATTTGCGCGGCCTTAATTTGTTTGCAAATAATGGCTTCGCGCTGATGGATTTTTCCCGAATTAAACGGCGAGGCGTTGAGCGTCAGCAACAACTCTGCCCCTGCTTGTTTTGCAGCATCAATTATGCCGCTTTTCCAGACATCTTCGCAAATCGTCAGACCAATAAATCTGCCATTAAACTCAAACACACACGGTTGATTACCCGGAGCAAAATAACGCTGCTCATCAAATACCCCGTAATTTGGTAACGCTTGTTTGCGGTAACAAGCCAGCATCACGCCTTGATGTAACACTGCTGCGCTGTTATAAAGGCTATTGCCGTCAAGTTCCGGAAAGCCCACCACCAGCGCTATGCCGGCGACACGGCCGGACAATTGATAAACGGCATTGTTGGCTGCGGCAATAAAATCCGAGCGCAATAACAGGTCTTCTGCCGGATAGCCGGTAACAGTAAGCTCTGGAAAGACGATAATATCCGCATTTAATTGATCACGCGCATAAACAGCTGATTCGACGATGTTATTCACATTAGCGTCAATATTACCGACCAGAAAGTTGATTTGCGCGAGTGCGATTTTTAATGGCATAGAAGGGCTCAAGGTGCAGGCGAAAAATAGCTAGAAAGCTGTCTGGAGAACATTATACGTATTTTGCCGGCGTGTGTTGACCATGACTATGAGAATCCAGTCTTCAGAACCCCCAATTAATATTTTACAATCATTAGTCAAGTCTGAAAGCATGAACATTGGCGATTTTCTGTTACAACTCTGTCAATGTTTTGTAAAGGTTTATGTTAATATGTTTTTTTATTTTTGATGCAAAGAAGCAACTATGACTGGCTTTAATGATGACTCAGCGCAATATCTGATCAGCACGGTTTCGAAAAGATCGGGAGTTAAATCCGATCTCGTCAGAGCCTGGGAACGGCGCTATCAGGCAGTGACGCCCAAGCGCACGGCAGGTGGACATCGGGTTTATACCGACCAGGATATTGCCCGTTTAAAATTACTCAACCTGGCAACCAGCAATGGCCATAGTATCAGTCAAATTGCCCAATTCTCGCTTGATGACCTTAAAAATCTGCTAAACAATGAACCCGTTGCAATAACGCAACCCTTGAATGGCATTACTCCTTCAGCCAGCGATAGAATACATCTTGCAGAGGACTATATGGAAAAATGCTATGCCGCGGTTTTAGCGTTCGATGCTAAAAAGCTGGAGTCGCATTTTGAAAATGCGATTGTAGAACTTGGGTCTGAAGCATTTATTGAACACTTGTTGACGCCCTTGTTAACCAGGATTGGCGAACGCTGGAAAACAGGAGAACTAAGACCGGTTCATGAGCACATGACTTCATCGGTCATCCGTTCTTTGACGTATATTTTACGCAACAATAATCCGTGCGCCGCCAATGCGCCCAGGATGATTGTCAGCACGCCGATTGGTCAATTGCATGAGTTAGGCGCATTACTCGCCGCTATTATGGCGGAGCTTAGCGGCTGGCAGGTAACTTATCTGGGAGCGAATCTTCCTGCTGAAGAAATTGCTGCCGGCGTTAAATTTACTCATGCATGTGCATTGACCCTTAGCCTAAGTTTCGCCACCGATGATCATGTTGTGGCAAAAGAACTTAGACGGCTAAAAAAACTAATCGGCAATAATGTCGCGCTCATTGTCGGTGGAAGATCTGCAAGCCATTATCAAGCAGTATTAAATGAAGTTGGCGTGCTAAATATTCAAAGTTATGGCCATTTCAGGCAAATTCTGAACCAACTGTCTGCAAGGAACATGGAACAAGAAAGCTGATGCTGTATGAAAAATGATAAATACTGGAAGTTACCCATTCACCGGCATGACATAATTCGAGTTTAAAATACCCCCGGCAAATATCCAGGGAAAGCCAAACCATGATAAGAAATCTTATCCGTCGCCCGGCAGCCAGTTGCACCGTGCCGGAATCACCCGTTGCAAGAATGCGCCCCTAAAGCTCCCTAGTAGCGCTAAACTTGATATCCGGCCAGCGTTCTTCAGTCAATTGCAAATTTACCCGGCTATTGGCCAGATAAACCAGATAACCGCCGCCATCTTCGGCAAGATTATCAAAGACTTTCTTCTTGAATTCCTCAAGTTTTGCTGGTTTATCAGAGCTTACCCAACGCACAGTCGAGATGGGTACAGCGTCATATACACACTCTACATTGTATTCGCTTTTGAGCCGGAATGCGGTTACGTCAAACTGTAAAATACCGACTGCACCCAAAATAAGGTCATTATTTTTTAAGGGCTTGAATAACTGTGTGGCCCCTTCTTCGGTCAATTGCACCAGGCCCTTTTGCAGAGCTTTCGCTCTTAACGGATCTTTTAAAACCACGCGACGGAATAATTCCGGAGCAAAATACGGAATACCGCCATATTTAAGCTGCTCACCCTGAGTAAAAGTATCGCCCACCTGAATTGTGCCGTGGTTATGCAAACCGATGATGTCGCCGGGATAGGCTTCTTCCACGCTTTTACGTGTGTCGGCCTGGAAGGTAATGGCATTGGCAACCTGAATACTTTTGCCGGTGCGGACATGATGGATCTTCATGCCTTTGTCGAATTTACCGGAACATACTCTTAAAAACGCAACGCGGTCTCTATGTGAGGGATCCATATTGGCCTGAACCTTAAAAACAAAGCCGCTAAACTTGTCTTCACCGGGTGCAACCATACGTTGTTCCGCTACTCGCGGCCTGGGCGACGGAGCGTATTCGGCAAAAGCATCGAGCAATTCAAGAATCCCGAAATTGTTAATGGCGGAACCAAAAAAAACAGGCGTTAAATCACCCGCCAGATAGTCTTCAAGCTTAAACTCATGACTCGCGCCTTTAACCAGGTCTATTTCATCACGCAATTCTTCGGCCTGAAATTTAAGCAACTCATCCAGCTTGGGATTATTTAAACCTTTGATAACTTCGGCTTCGGCAATTCTTCCTCCGTGCTGCGCACTGAACAAATGAATTTCATCTTTATAAAGATGATAAACGCCTTTGAAGCGCTTGCCCATGCCGATGGGCCAAGTCATAGGCGCGCATTTGATTTTTAACACATTTTCAACTTCGTCCATGAGCTCAATCGGTTCGCGCCCTTCCCTGTCCAGTTTATTAATGAAGGTAAGAATCGGCGTAGTGCGCAGCCGGCAAACTTCCATCAAATTAATGGTTCGCTCTTCAACGCCCTTGGCAACGTCTATCACCATCAACGCCGAGTCCACCGCTGTTAAAGTGCGGTAAGTGTCCTCAGAAAAATCCTCGTGACCGGGGGTATCAAGCAGATTAATAATACAGTCTTTATGCTCAAACTGCATGACCGAGGTCGTCACCGAAATACCCCGCTCCTTTTCCATTTCCATCCAGTCAGAAGTCGCGTGCCGCGCCGCTTTACGCCCTTTTACCGAGCCCGCAAGCTGAATAGCGCCGCCGAACAGCAAGAGTTTTTCGGTGATCGTGGTTTTACCCGCATCGGGGTGAGAGATGATTGCGAATGTTCGCCGCCGTTGCAGTTCTGAACGTATTTCTGACATGATTTGACTTACTAACAAATCGCTAATTGTAACTTATTCTCCAATGTGATGTATTTTCTATATCATGACAATCTATTTATTCCCCCCCCTCTCATTCCCGGCATTTTATACTTAATAGAGTGTTACATACTCAATTTGGCGACATAAAAATTTTATTTTATTTTTGCCTCAGGTTTTTTAATATCTCTTCTAATGGAACAAGGTTCATCGCCATTCTGAATAAAACTTCATTATTCTGTAATAGACCATAACAATGATAGGTTCTTAGCATAATGTTCGTATGGTTCAATGTATTATCGCTGGACTCAGGAAGTTGCTTGACCAGGATATGCAGTTTGTCATTATTCTTAAGCTGGCTTAAATGCTGCCTGTCTATCGAAATTTCATGGGATGTGTAAACCATTGGGTTAAGTTTAAAGTCATGATTTTCCAATTGCGCTTTTTCCAGCAATGCGCCTGATGCAAGGCTGCAAGGAAATATTTCCGGATAATGTGCTAATTGAGTCAACTCATCAAAATAATCGGATTGCTCGGCTAAAGACCCGGACAGAAAGTTTTTAACAGAACCGTTATTCATAAATTTCCTTTTGAGGAAATAGTCTGTATCGGGAATGAATGTACGATCGGGGACTTTATTAAGGTCAGGCAAATTGTTTAGTTTTGTTTTGGTCAAAAATAGCGGAGCTTGCGTTTCCTTTTTAAACCCCAACAACACGGTTTTGTCATCAGACTTCATGGCAATGCGGTTGCCCAGTGTCAGGTGGGGAATGGTTTTGATCAGGGTCTTTTTAATATCCAGATAAACAGGCATGCGGGGGCGCACAGCGTTAACAAAAGTAATTTGGTAATTGCTGAAACGCAGATTATTTTCGGCAATAATTCTGTTTTCATGATGCGCTTCTCTGTACAAGCGCATTTGATATTCGATCAGGGTGTTTAGTTGAAAGCCCAGAACGATAGGACCTTTGAACGGGTTATGAGTAATCTGTAACCATTTATGCTTATCATGAAACAAATTAAAGTCATCTGTGGCGTTGCGGGCAACTTCGATATGAATCTGGTCGAAAGTAAATGCCTCATCTTTCATTTTTCTTCCATAGGGTATTAAATTAAGAATTGACGTTTCAGGGCTGCCCATTTGACTGCTTTTGTCAATGAACCCGATAAATTCGTTCAAAAAAGCCATTGCCGACTGACTAGACTGGGGTAAATACTTTTTTGAATAGTTAGATACACTCTTTAATCCAAAATTAAAGCTCTTCAAAATCCATGCACGGACCGGGCGGGCGGGCGAAGTTTAGATAATGTTGATTCCGGATTGAATCAAAGCTTATATGAAATAGACGGTTTTCTTCCAAGCGATATAATTTTTTTGTAGCAATTACCACGGCAGAGTATATTTTCTATATAATTTTTTAGCTAGTATTGGAAACAGCATGACTGAAATCATGCCTGCGCTCACCAGTATGGATGCTCTGTCCGTTGGCATAAGTCCGGAGGAAACGCCGATTTCGCTAATAATAATGATTAGAGGCAAGCCTGTAGCGGAATAAAATGCAAAAGGCAGCTTTTCTTCGGGCGTCAGTTCGTTCTTATATAAGAATAATGGAGCCCCCCTGACCAAAAGCATTAATCCCAACAAAAGCGTCACTTGTATGGGAGCCAGGGGGGCTGACCATAAGGCGCTGACTTCAAACTTCATGCCCGCGACAATAAAGAATATCGGTATTAGAAAGCCATAACCGATAGCATCCAGCTTTTGAAGCAACAATTCCCCTTTATTTCCTTTAATAGCGAGCCTGACAACCATGCCCGCGGTAAATGCCCCCATCACTATATTCAAGCCAAATTTAGCGGCGAGCGTAACCAAAAGAACCTGCAGGAGTATACAAATTCTAACCGGGAGCTGTCCACTGCTCTGCATGGTGTACGCCAGCTTTTCGAGCAATGGCGATGAGCGCATTTGCAGGGCGATATTGGCCACGATCAGCGCGATAACAATAAAAGTCGCTATGAATAGGTTGTGCAAAAAAGTGTCATGCGTAGGGAGCAGCAGAAGGGAAATGATCACCAAGGGGCCGAATTCACCAACGGCGGCTGTCGCCACTACATATGTCCCGAAAGCGGTATTCAGCTCTTCACGATCACGCAGAATGGGCGCCAATACCCCCAACGCGGTCGTGGATAAAGCGGTTGCCGCCAATATTACCGGCGTCTGTATGAGCCCAATGGCATTGAAGAAGAACATGCATGCCAGCGCTAAAAAGAACGAAACAAACCAACCTCCTACCGCCAATGACAAAGGTCTGCCGCGGATTTTGCCGAAATCGATCTCAAGCCCCACCATGAATATCAAAAAAGCCAACCCGAGCTCTCCCAGCGTACCGACCATGCCATCCGGTGTAGCAAAGTTGAATACATGAGGTCCAATCAGCATTCCCAAAACGACTTCAAGTGCCACAACCGGCACGCGGAAACCACTAGGCAACCCGGCCAGGAGCGGCGCAAGCATCGCGGCAAAGGCAATAAGAAGAAGTTCAGAAGGATAGGCTTCCATAGGCTGGCTCCGTTGTTGGTGCAATTACATTTCTGAGCACTGAGTTTAAGTTAGATATCGGGTTCAAGCTACTTTTTTCGTTGTGAATCCGATGTTTTTCTTGAATTTAACTTTAATCGCGAAATCTTTGCCGGCGTTTGGGCGCAGCTTGACATGATCGAAAACTGCATGATTGTTAACTCGCCGCCTGCCGAAGTTACAGCAAACCCGGGAATCATAACCGAGCCTAATCCAGTCAAAAGCTTTTATCGGGTTGTGATGCCGGAAAGCATTCATGGCGTCTTATGTGTCTTTAATTGAGTTATCATCAGCACCTTCATCAGGTTGCGCGAACTTATCCGGATTATTTTTTCTTATGTCATTTTCCAATAATGCATCGTAAACAGGCATGACTCCCAGCCAATCGGCGGCAATCTGCGCCGAAAAACATGCCACCAACAATGGCAAGATCAACATGTAGTTTCCGGTCATTTCAATAATCAATACCACTCCGGTCAGGGGTGCCTGAACCACTCCGGTAAAGTAGGAAGCCATCCCTACCACAGCAAATAATTTCAAGTCGACGCTCAGTTCTGGAAACAGCAACTTGATTATGCCGCCAACCCCTAAACCCACCAAAGCGCCAAGAACCAGGACCGGCATGAAAATTCCACCGGCAGCGCCGGAACTGGAACTCCCGATAGTGACTATGAACCGGATGATGAAAAACAGCAGGACGGTCTGAGGTGTAAGCACCTTACCTTCTATTATGCCGTTGACAAAACCCTGTCCGCTCCCTAACAAATCCGGCGTCAGCCAGGCGACGGTGGATACCATGGCCGCCAGAACAATCCACCAGACACATCTTGGCCAAAAAGGCAGACTGATCAATGATTGGGTCGTCAGCAATGTTCTATTGAACAGGAAGCCGAGCAAGCCCGACACAATTCCCAAAGGCAAAAATGCGATTAGCATATCCAGCGGCGGAGTTCCGGCTATGACCAGATGAAAAGTAGGATACTGCCCTAGCGCCAAGCGGCATACCATGTCAGCAGTAAGGCAACTAATGGCAGCTGCAAAAAACTCAAACGATGAGCATCTTGAATCCAGTTCTTCGAGCACGAACACCAGACCGGCCAGAGGAGAATTGAATGCGGCTGCCAACCCTGCGCCTCCGCCCGCAGCAACCAAAACCGAACGCTCCTTAAAGACCTTCTCAGGCAGGGAATTAGCCAGTCCTTGTCCGATTGCACCGCCCATGTGCACCGTCGGCCCCTCTCGGCCAAGCATCAATCCAGCGCTGCCCCCAATGAGCATGCTTATAAACTTGACCCCCAGCACCCGTGTCCAGCGAAACGGCCGAAGTCCGAGCAGCACTGCCTTCAAATGGGGAATGCCGCTGCCTGACGCCTCTGGTGAAAAACGGATGGCCAGCCCAGCGGACAGGAACACGGCTATTACAGTTAAACTCATAATTATCCAGGGTCCGGCGGTATCCAGTTCATGAGCAAAATCGATGACCCGGCTTCGGAGCGCTTCTCCATAATCCAGTGACAAATGGAAAAAGACCGAGACCGCGCCCGTCATCAATCCCAGCAAAACTGCGGGCTCCAACAAGTGGTGACGTTGCCTGTCCAAAAGCAACGAGCGATCATACGCGCTTTTTAACTTGTTCTTTTTGATAATTTTAAACTCTTGAAAACCAGTCATTTACAAGTTGAACTCTGCTTTTAATCTCGGCATTATTTCAAAGACACCCCATACTAAGCCGTCTATCAATTAAGGTATGGATTGTACATTGATAATTTTAGCCGCAGCATGAAACATACCAAAATTTAGGGCCTTTTTAACTTCAAACCATACATATTAATTCGGTTTATCTGTAAATATTTGATAATTCGAATTATATGGCGGATAGATCGTTGCTGGCCATACGCTATATTTAAAGCAAAAGTGTGTAAATTGACTGAGGATTGAAGAATACGATGCCGCTATTGTTTAAATCAACCAAAGTTTTTGGTTGGAATCCACCGTTTTCGAGATTCAGAACTCATTAATTAAGGCGGAGCGAAATAAGCATGGGCTGAAGTGTTTTTTAAAACTGTATTCTGCAATGACTTAAGAAATAATCCGGCGGAAGATATAAGGCGTAATCCCGGCGTGGAGAGATTGCTAACTGTCAAACTCTCTTTAAAATCACATCAAGCTACACCCAGTCCAATCGATATAAGTCTTGACGCCGGTTGGAAAGATTTCGGGCTGCGCCGCGAGTACGGACCTGTTTTAATAAATCCAGATTAACATCGGCGATCAGCGTCATTTCGGTATTCGGAGTTGCTTCCGCTAATATGGCGTCATGCGGAAATGAAAAATCACTTGGGCTAAAAATGGCCGCTTGCGCATACTGTATATCCATATTTTCTGCATACGGTAAATTCCCGACACTGCCGGTAATTGCCACAAAACATTCATTTTCGATTGCCCGGGCTTGGGAGCAATAACGTACTCGTTGGTATGCGTTTTTGGTATCGGTCCAGAAAGGCACGAAAATCACCTGAGCACCCTGGATAGTCGCTAAACGGGCAAGCTCGGGGAATTCAGAATCATAACAGATTAATACCGCAATCTTACCGCAATCGGTATCGAACACTTTTAACGCATCCCCGCCTTTAACACCCCAACAACTGACTTCATCGATCGTGACATGAATTTTGTACTGGGCTTCAAAAGTCCCATCGCGTCTGAGCAACCACGACACATTATAAAGTTCATGAGCGCTATACTCCGGCATGGAACCGGCAATAATATTAATATTGTAGGACATAGCCATTTTTAATAAGCCATTACGAATTTCACTGGTAAATCCCGCTAAGGCGCGAATGGCATCGGGAGGATTCTTATCATTAAATAATCCCATGAGCGGCGCGCTCATATACTCAGGAAAGAGGACAAAGTCGGAGTGGTAACCGGCAACCGCATCAATAAAGAATTCGGCATGTTTGAGCAACTCTTCGACACTGGTCAATGTTCGCATCTGCCATTGCACAACACCTAAACGGATAATATTTTTTGGCCCGCCAATCGATGGCAGTTTATCCACATAATCAAGATTGACCCATTCAAGAAGCGTGGCGTATCCCTTCGACTCGGCATCCACAGGGAGATAACCGGTCAACACCTTACGGACATGAAAGCCGTTAAACAGCTGGAATGAAAGCACCGGGTCATAAATCTCCCGGTTTTTAACCTCTTCGATATAGCGTACCGGAGTTAAATTGTCTGCATATTGGGCGTAGCCGGGAATCCGCCCGCCCGCAATAAAACGGCGAAGATTCAGGTTCCGGCATAATTCTTTACGCGCATCATATAATCTCCGGCCCAGGCGCAGTCCTCTATAATTTGGATGGACAAAAATATCGACACCATACAAAGTATCGCCTAACGGGTCATGATGTGTCAAATAACCATCTCCGGTAATTTGAGCATACGTATGAACATCGCCAAAGCGGGCGTAATCTACGATCATGCTTAAGGCAGCGGCCACTAACTGGCCATTATCTTCTATAACAATCTGTCCCTGGGGAAAACGCGTAATTTGTGAAACATACTGATCGCGCTTCCAGGCACCGCCCAAATTACCGTATACATGCTCCATTAAAGCCGCAATATTATCGTAATCATCTATAGCCAGATGCCGCAGTAGTAGCTTGTGTTTTTCAATTTTGACTTTTCTCATAGCTAGACAGAATGAACCAAATTTTTTGACATCTTGTTAAAAGGCAGGTGTGTTAACTATTTATTTTTTATATTGTTTATATCCGGGACCACAAACATCCAGCCATTCCTTCAAAACAAGCTCAACCCGAGCCGTCAAACCGGCAAACATTCTTCGATGCTCCTGCTCTTCCGGATCGTGACGTTCACCAACGCTCCTATGGCATTGAGCTTATCCGTGGACGCCCGGATGCGAGGATCGCAGTGTCCATATCGGGGAATTTCCCGGCCATATTGTCATAGAAGCGCTGGTTGAGTTCACCGCAAGCTGAATTATATCCAGCCTTGTCTTGCCACATATTAGACGGATTAAGATTACGCTCATCAACACCAGGAATATGTTTGGGGACAAGCAGGTTGTGCTCAGGGAGGAGAACCAGATCCTCATCATGGATCTTGTTGTGCTGTATTGCATGCACAATATTTCTTGATGTTGCGATGGAAAATCTTCTTCCGGCGGGTGAGCCCATTGGTCCGCCGGTCCAACCGGTATTGACCAGATAGACAGGAACCTGATGCCGGCGCAATTTTTCATGAAATAGCTCGAGATAGTATTTGCTCTGGAGCGGGAAAAACACTTCTCCGAAATATGCACTGAATGTGGGCTCGAAGTCATGCTGACTGTCCGCCTCGGTACTACCGATCTTTGCAGTGTATCCCGCGGCAAAATAGTACGCCGCTTGTTCAGGTGACAACTTTGCAACAGGCGGAAGCGCTCCATACATATCACAGGTAAGGAAAATGATCGCGTCCGGGTGTCCTGCGCGTTCGCCGGGATAGACGTCGTCAATAAATTCCATCGGGTAGAGCCCCCGGATATTCTCAGGCCCTGTTTCAAAATCAGAATCGCGATTGTTATCCAGCACGACATTTTCCATGATAGTCCCGAAGCGCAGTGCATCCCAGATCAGTTGCTCACGTTCTCTGGTTATATCATGCAGTTTCGCATAACAGCCTCCAGCAAGATTAAAAACGCCGTCAGGCCCCCAGGCATGCCCGTCGTCGCCAATGAGGAGGCAATCCGGACCGCGGAAAGCGCTGTTTTCCCGGTTCCCGAGAGTCCCAGGAAAAGGGTGACTTTACCGTCTTTTTTGGTAATGTTCGCGCCGCAGTGCATAGTGAGAACATTATCCAGTGGAAGAAGCGTATTCATTGCCGTAAAAAAAGCTTTCCATTCACATCCGCCGTAAGTGCGGTTTGCGATCAAAATAACCTGTTCATCCAGGTCGATAGCGATGACGCCATCACTATGAGTGGAATCCCGTTCCGGA
Source organism: Methylobacter sp. KS41 (assembly GCA_002862125.1). Lineage (GTDB taxonomy): Bacteria > Pseudomonadota > Gammaproteobacteria > Methylococcales > Methylomonadaceae > Methylobacter_C. Next base: position 884,156 of record PHSP01000001.1, read on the forward strand.
ACGGTGACGAAAGAAGGAATACTCAGCAATGTCCAGGGGGTTCCGCTCCCGTCATGCTGGTCTCCTTTAATAAAAAAGTTCCGGCCAAAAAGGTGATGCCAGGCGTATTTCGTCGCCAGCCGGATCGGCTGACGATACTGGCTGTCTTTTCCGATATAGAGATCATCAGAAAAAAATAGCGGCTCTGCGAGGTGTTCCACATGATCCATGACCCGGTCGATGAGCGCCAGAAAGACTTCGCGCGGCATTTCCTTGTTGACCGGATTCCAATTGATCCGTGAAGAATACTTCCCTTCGACGATGTATCGATCCGCTGGAGAACGCCCAGTGCGATTTGTGTCGACGCATAGCGCGCCATTCGATGCCAGACGCGCGTAAATGGGCGCTTTGCATTCCCTTTGAATCGAATGCTCGATGAGCTCTATGTCACTTTTTGGCCGTTTGAAACGCCCCTGGTTTCGAATCAGTTCTGTCAACGTGCGAGACCGATTTTGTGTCCAATTTTGTTCCGGCATTTTTGCCCCCGCGATTTTCGCGATGATGAAGTGAAAGAACGTGGAGTTTCGGTCTAGTCTAGCACACTAGGTTCAGGTAACAACATTCTATATTGTGCGAAATAGCGGGGTTTTTTACTGCATTTGGATCAGGCTAGCTCTTCATTTCGTCATCAATTCCTTTTGCTCCATGCCTGCTGTTTCATACAGTTACCGGAACAGAAACCAATTCAGCCGGTCCGGACTTATCCTCGTGTATAATATTTCTTTATATTTAAAAACTTATACGTTTTACTATGTACAAATACGATGGTCTGCTTATTCACGAAAGCCATGATGATGAGGGGATTATAGAAGTTATCGAGCGAGAAGGGGTCAGGTCGCTACATTTTGGCTCGCATCCACGGCAAAGCAGCATGCTGTTAACCGACCCGGACAAACTTGAATTGGAATATGTAAGGGCAATGACCAGCTGGCTATTATTCAAGCCTACGCTGGATGACGACGCTCTGATCGTTGGTCTGGGCGGCGGCTCATTAACCAAACATTTACTGCAGCATTTTCCGGTGTGCCGATTAAAAGTGATAGAGTTCAGAAAAAGCGTGGTTAAAATTGCCCGGAGTTACTTTGGCCTGCCTTTGGATCCTCGCCTGAAAATTATAATTGATGACGGCGGAGACTATATACGCCAACGCGCCGACACTTACCGGGAACGCTATAGTTTATTATTTATAGATGCGTTTGATCATGAAGGGATGGCGTCTTCAATCTGTAGTGAAGCTTTTTTTGATGATTGTAAAGCCCTGTTAAAAAAACACGGCATTCTGGTCATCAATCTTTGGGGAGGAAATCATAATCCCGAATTTCAGCAAGTCTCTCTTTGGCTGGCCCGCGTTTTTAACCGGCAAACTTTATTCCTGCCCGTTCGGGATAGAGACAACGTAATAGCACTGGCTTTTAATGACTATTCACCGCTTTATTCCATGAAAGAGTTAAGAACAAACGCCTTGGCTCTTGAACAACATTATCAAATTGAATTTCCGGCTTTTTTGCAAGCTATTAAAAGACGTAACGCCAGCACCCTTAACCAAGTGATCAAAACATGATGCCCACCGCTTTACAAACCCAACCTTACCTTTTCGGCTACCGTAAATACTGGGCGCAACGCTTCGGCATCGCGCCTGTGTTGCCGATGAGCCGGGCGGAAATGGATGAACTCGGCTGGGATAGTTGCGACGTTATTTTGGTTACCGGCGATGCATATATTGACCACCCAAGCTTTGGAATGGCATTGATTGGACGCTTGCTGGAAGCGCAAGGATTCAGGGTCGGCATTATCTCTCAGCCTGACTGGAACAGCGCCAATGATTTTAGCAAGCTGGGCCGTCCCAATCTGTTTTTTGGGGTGACTGGCGGCAATATGGATTCAATGGTCAACCGCTATACCTCTGACAAAAAAATCCGCTCAAATGATGCCTACACCGCGAACGGCATGGCCGGAAAACGCCCTGATCGCGCCGTCAATGTCTACTCGCACCGTTGCCGCGAAGCCTTTAATGATGTGCCGGTCATTATCGGCGGCATAGAAGCCAGTTTAAGGCGCATAGCCCATTATGATTACTGGTCGGATAAAGTACGTAAATCGGTATTGCTGGATTCCAAAGCCGACCTGCTGGTATATGGCAATGCGGAACGGCAGATTGTTGAAATTGCCCATCGTTTGGCTCAAGGTGAAACCATTACCGAGCTGAAAGGCATACGCGGCACGGCACATTTTGTTAAACAAATCCCCGAAGGCTGGGCGGTTAAAGATTCTACCGATATTGACAAGCCAGGCGCGCTAAGCCCCAGGCAAAACCCATATCAGGAAGAGCCTGCATGCGACAAAAAACCTGACGGTGGCAATCCCGGTGAAAAAGTGATCTCGCTTCCATGCTCCAGTGTGGGAATGAACCGGCAGCTGATCAGAGACCAGCGGTCACAAACCGTTATTCGTCTGCCTGCTTATGAATCCGTGAAAGACGATCCGATATTGTACGCCCATGCATCGCGCGTCATGCACGGGGAAACCAATCCGGGCAACGCACGGCCTTTAATCCAGCAACACGGCTTGCGCCAAGTCTGGATTAATCCGCCGCCCGTTCCGCTGACCACCAAAGAAATGGATGGCGTTTTTGACCTGCCGTATTCGCGCCTGCCCCATAAGGAATATGGCAATGCCAATGTACCGGCTTTCGAAATGATTCAACATTCCGTCAACATCATGCGCGGCTGTTTTGGCGGCTGCACCTTCTGCTCCATCACGGAACATGAAGGGCGCATCATTCAAAGCCGTTCCGAAGATTCCATTATTCGTGAAATCGAAGCCATCCGCGATACCTCGCCCAATTTTACCGGTCATATATCCGATTTGGGCGGCCCCACAGCCAATATGTATCGCCTAGCTTGCAAGGATGAAAAGATTGAAGCCGCGTGCCGAAAACCCTCCTGCGTTTATCCGGGCATTTGCCCAAATCTGAATACCGACCATACGCCACTGATTAAGCTCTACCGGAAAGCCCGCGCCCTACCCGGCATTAAAAAGATTTTTATCGCCTCCGGTCTGCGTTACGATTTGGCCGTTGAATCGCCTGAGTACGTCAAAGAACTGGTTACTCATCATGTCGGCGGTTACCTTAAAATCGCCCCGGAACATACCGAACAAGGGCCGCTGTCAAAAATGATGAAACCGGGCATGGGGACTTATGACCGCTTCAAGGAAATGTTTGACAAATACTCTAAAGAAGCGGGTAAAGAACAATACCTGATTCCCTATTTCATCGCGGCCCATCCCGGTACTACCGACAACGATATGCTTAATCTGGCCTTGTGGCTAAAGCGTAACGGTTTTAGAGCTGATCAGGTACAAGCCTTCCTGCCCTCGCCGATGTCCATCGCCACCGCGATGTACCACTCCGGCAAAGATACGCTGCATAAAGTCAGTCGCATGGCTGAGGATATGCCTATACCAAAAACCGTCAAACAGCGCCGTTTGCATAAAGCCTTTCTGCGTTATCACGATCCTTTAAATTGGCCGTTATTGCGAGATGCCTTAAATGCAATGGGGCGCAATGATCTGATAGGCAATGGCAAACGCCATTTGATTCCCTCCTATCAGCCAAAAGGAACGTTTGAATCATCCGGCAAGATTCATTCGTTCAAAACCAAATATACAGGGTTTGAAAACAGCCGTAGCGGCAAAAGCCTTGGAAAAAACAAACCTGCAAGAAACAAAAAAAACAAGTAAAAGGGCTTTGCAAAGAAAAACTATTGTGTATAATACCCGCTTCTTAGCTGGTGTAGCTCAGTCGGTAGAGCAGCTGATTTGTAATCAGCCGGTCAGGAGTTCGAATCCCCTCACTAGCTCCAAATAATTCAAGGCCTTAGGTAATTTACCAAGGCCTTTTTTATTGCTTATGGGACACTGGCGGGGCAACTTAAGATAACTGCTTACAATAAATCGCAAATTTTTAACCTGATTACGTATAAGTTTCAGCAACTTTAAAGGTAATCAGAACTCAAAGGGATATAGAATCAAAGGAGATAGAGAAATGAGCAAAAATAAAGCGCAGTTTCAGACAGGCTATAGCTTGATTGAGTTATTTAAAAGCTACGGGACCGTAAACCAATGTGCCGAAGCGCTATTTAAATGGCGCTTGCCGACTGGTTTTTGTTGTCCTCAGTGTGGCTCTGGCCGTTATAGTGTCGTAACAACAAGAAAACTCTATCAGTGCACGGATTGCCGCCATCAAACCTCATTGGTTAGCGGAACCATTTTTGAGCAAACCAAGCTCCCGTTGACTCTATGGTTCCTGGCGATCCATTTAATCACGCAAGCCAAAACGGGGTTGTCAGCCTTAGCGCTTAAGCGACAAACCGGTGTCTCGTACAATACCGCCTGGAGTATGAAACACAAAATCATGCAGGTAATGAAAGAACGTGATGACAGCAAGCCTTTAAGCGGAATCATTCAATTGGATGATGTTTATTGGGGTGGCGAGCGTCGCGGCGGAAAAAGAGGCCGGGGCTCCGTCAACAAAGTTCCTTTTGTTGCAGCTGTGTCGCTGAATGAAGAAGGCCATCCCATTGCGATGAATATGAATGTGGTTAAAGGCTTTCGGCTGACAGAAATATCACGCTGGGCAAAGCAGCATTTACAACCCAACAGCACGGTTATTTCGGATGGCTTGCCTTGTTTTACGGCCGTAACAGAGGCCGGGTGTAGCCATATCAGCATTGTCACAGGCGGCGGGCCGCAAAGTGTTACCAAAGAGGAGTTTACCTGGATCAACACACTGATAGGTAATGTGAAGAATGCCATCACAGGCACTTATCATGCGATAAACCCCAAGCATTTACCTCGTTACCTGGCCGAATTCTGTTACCGCCATAACCGAAGGTTTCAGCTGGAAGACATGCTACCCCGCTTTGTTTATGTCGCTGTGAATCCCTTCATGAAGATTTATTTCCAGGCTAAAACCATTGGCATGAGCTAATCTGAGCACGCCCGAACCGGAAGATGAAGATAAATTTGAAACGAGTGGCGCATCATCGACAACGAGCTTGACCGGGACCAGTTGACTGGGGTGTTTTGTTACCGCGGAATTCGGACAGAATTTCTTTTTGTAGTAACTGAAAATATGCGGCTTAATGCCATACTCTTTACAATACGCCGACTGGGTTAAGTCACTGGCTTACCATTTGGCAATATGGCCTTGCATAGTAGCGTGATTTTGATAGGGACTCATGAATGCCTCCGGTATTTGTTAGGAAGCTGTAGTTTGCCCGGATATTAAAGGCTTTAGTAGGTGTGCTTTAATTGACGGTTATGTTTATTAATTAGCGTTAAAAACTCCAACACTCAAGCCCATCCCAGGCTACTAGATAAACTTATTCGAGCCTCCCCCCCTCGATGGGTAAAAGTGTAGATTTTTGTCTTCGCATTTTCGAATATCAATTTTTCTATTTCAAATAAAAGAAAATTATCAGGTTGTTCGCATTCCACTAACTTTATTAACTCTGGGAAGTCAAAGTATTGCAATACTTCATAATCCGTTTTCAATGGATCGAAGAAAGCTTTATCCCTTTCGTTGGTAAGAATATATATTTTGGAACCCGAGGGTAAAATTTGAGAAATGGTCGCTTTTATTTTGTCCGGTTGTGTTTCCTGATCCAGGTTGGGATATACATCATTCATACCCAACATATCTCCGCGTCTTACATGCATTGCAGAATAATTTTGCAGCTTATTACTTACTTGATTATAAGTATCCAGCACTTGATGCGAGGGCATAAAACAAACGGAATAATCCGGAAGACCTCGAACTCCTGCATGAACACTTTTAATTTCCAGGCCGGTTCTGTTGTGTCTTACAATAATGTCGAATTCTTCATTTTCTTTATCAGTTAGAATATGATCGCGTTCTATCCAAAGGATCGACAAGTCACGGAATCCGGCAATTTCCTTTTCCATAACTGCCTGGATAGAGCTATTTGTGCCGAGCAATATGTTGTTTATCTGAAGATTACCTAAATCAATGTACTTGTCCCAGGTAGCATTAACTTCAATATCGTAATTGTGGATGCTATCGAAATGAGGCGTAAAAACAAGAGGGGTTCTATTTAAGGAAATAGACTCTCTAACCAGCCACTCTAAAGCCTCTCGCAAGTGGTTGATTCCAGGCCTGGCATCCACTTGAACAGTGAAGTATTTATTTTTATTAACCAATTCATGAGCATGTTTATCAAACGAAGCTTCGCCAACTCCATTCTGACTGGCAAGTCGAGTTGATATTTTCCGTGAGTTCCGTTTTTTTATTTTAACTATTTTGTATCCATGTGAATGGATTACTGCTTTGATATTTTTCTGGAGAAAGTCACAAATCCCACTAAGATTTTTCATGGTTTTAGCCTAATATTTTGCAAGTCATATGCCACCTTATTATAAACGCGCCATGCGCAACCCTGGAAAAGTTCGTTAAGTATAATCTACCTGAAAAGTTTTGCCCTCTGCCCGTGAGCATGTTCCAGGCGCTGATATTCATATATTGCCCTGCTGTTGCGCAGGCCCTATTTTCTGAGACTCTTCTTATGCCATCCTGTCCGTCTTGATGCGCAGCTTGATCCGTAGAGTAAATTAGTTGGCATTTTGTTTTATTTTCAAACATTCCAGCTTGATTACCGGAGAGAACGGCTGAACATGCGGCTGTTCTTGGTGGTGACTGTATGAGTCGATGGCTTCCGCTATGCCTACATTGGATTTTAGCGTCTTGAGGAGTTCCTATGCTTCCCGCCGTTTCTGGTTGACAGTGGCCTTGCCAGCCATTGCTCGCCAAATCGCTTCCGTCCGGATTCAACAGGCAGGCGCTATCGCATTACTGTTGTTTCTGATGGTAGTCTGTGAATACGTTTTTGAGTCATGGCGTCGTAACAACTGTCATTCATTTCCGGTTACGTGTCTTTACCCCTTACTGTTTATCCAGTCCGCCCATGTTATTGAGTTTTTCAATTTCAGAGGCGATGAAATCTTCTTCATGCACCTCATGGAGCCGACCAAAATCAATAATGGGAAATTCCGGTGAGTCTTTAAGTCTATTGATAAATTTCCACATAAGCCTCATCCCTGAGGCGGCGCATCCAAAGCTCGGTTTCTTCTTCGATTTTCCGTTTGCGAATAGCATCCCTGACCATATTCTTTTTATGCTCGAAACTATCATCCTTGTTTTGCCGGTCAAGAACCTGAATCAAATGCCAGCCAAACTGAGTTTGTACTGGTTCGCTTATTTGATTGATCTCCAATTTTCCCATAGCCTCTTCAAAAGGCTTGACTAAATCTCCAGGGTTTACCCAATCAAGTGAACCACCCTTCAACGCCGAGCCTTTATCGTCTGAATGAGCGCGCGCAAGAGCGGCAAAATCATCTCCGGCTTCGATACGCGCTTTTAATGCCAACAATCGTTTTTTTGCTTCTTCATCATCTATCAATTCATTGGTTTTTATTAAAATATGGCGAACCTTGGTCTTGGTGATTGTATGATTATCAAGGAGGCCCTTTATTTCCAGCATCTTAATGATATGAAATCCGCTAGGGCTGCGCACAGGATCGGCCACTTCGCCGGCGTGCATTTTACTGATCTTATCAGCAAAAATAGTTGGTATATCATTGAGGGCGCGCCAGCCAAGATCACCGCCTTTCAGGGCATTATCGTCTTCTGATTCGCTCATCGCCGTCTGGCTAAAATCCTGCCCCGCCCGTAGTTTTCGAACCAGATCATCAGCCTTGCCTTGGGCCTTTTGTATCTGCGCTGCTGATGCGGCTTCTTTGACAGCAATCAGAATATGTCCCAAATGATACTGAATTGCCTCATCGCCAACTTTTCCTTGAGTTTCCAGGTAATGTTCGACTTCTCTGTCGGTTACTTTAATACGCCCGCCTATTTCTCTGCTGCGCAATTGATTAATAACAATTTCGTTACGCATATTATCTAAAAAGCCCTTATAGGTCATGCCCTGACGTTCCAGTTCCGCTCTAAACTCCTGGAGAGTCATATTATTTCTCTGGGCAATGTCCGCTGCCGAATTGTTAAGCATTTCTTCAGTAACGGTGATCCCTGCTTTTGCCGCCAACTGCCTCTGAAGTTTTTCGATTATCATTTTTTCCAGCACTTGTTTGCGTAAAATATGCTCCGGCGGCATTTTTGCATTACTGGCTTGTATTCTTTGTGCAATTGTCGATACTTCCTGATCCAGTTCCTGCTCCAGAATAACGTCATCTTCAACAACAGCGGCAATTTTACCAAGAACCTCGGCATGCGCTGGGAAGCTGCCGGACAGCATGCCGCATATAATTATAATTAAGGAAAAAATGGTCTTTGTAATAGTGATTTGATCAATCATTAATGAGATTTCCGGTAACCATAAATTTCCTGCTGTAAGAAGTAGTCCATATTGTCTCCAAGAGAGGATAAACCTTTTAGTTCTATCTCGAAAAATACGCCAGTCTGGGAAGTACCTGTGAGCGTCTGGTTGGTATTATTAACGACGCTTAAGCCGTTGCTGATATTGGCGATATTGTTTACGTAACGCCGTAGAGCAATTCGAAAACGCCAGCAACAAGTTTCTTTCTCCACACCCATAAAAGCATCCTGAGTCCTATTATACAATAACGAATACTGCCAGCGCCCCATTGCGGCCCAGTTGTCATAAATCGGGTACCGAAAGGACATATCGCTCTGAATAATGTCATTGCTTCTATCCGGTATAAATGGATTTTTTCTATACAAATATCCTATATTGAAAATCTCATTAGCCGGATTGCTGTAATGAAGCGCCGCATTGCCTCTTTCAAAATCATGCCGCACCGGGCTCCACTGCAAACCCGTAGCGATCGATAAGTTGCGCGTCAACTCGCTGGACATTTCAGCAACTATATTGGAAACCTTATTGGTATCTACCACACTGCCCACCACGGGTGTCGAACCGTACTGCAAAGTGACATCCCTGTTACGAAAATAAAAAATCTCGCCCACATTCAATTTTAACCGTTCCAAACCCGTTTTATCATCGATCAGTCGAGAGGTTAATGCAGTCGTTATCTGATTGGCGTCTTGTGTTCTGTCGCTGCCGCTGAATTGGTTCTCCCTGAACATTGTGTAATACCTAAAATCGTACTGCGCGGAATCAAACACGGGAATATTCTGCTGATTTGTATAAGGCACATATAAATAAAATAACCGGGGCTCCAGCGTATGAAGGTAGGGCGAATTGCCAAAGTTAAGCCCACGTTCAAAATACATGCCGCTATCGGCGGAAAAAATAGGCAAGGTCCTGGAAATTGAGGTTTGCGCCCCTGGCTGTCCATTATTTAGAGAATAATTGGTCTGTTGCAAGGAAAGTTGAGGCGTAAAATAAGAGCTGGCTGTTTCCAGAGGGACACTGATTGAAGGCCTGGTATTTACGCGCTGAGCATTTACATGACTGGTTTGTTGAAAATAAACATATTCACTCGGCATGACTACGCTTAACGGCATGGACTGGAAAGTATGATTCAAATTAAGGTTAATCTGGGGCAGTCTTCGATAAGGAAGAGCCGAATTGGGCACGGTTGTACTGATTGACTGATAATTGTCAACCAGACCGGTAAGTGAAATCCCTTCGCGGGCATAATTTACGTTGCCATAGCTTCTAAGGTAATTGTAATTAGCGAAACTCAATGCATTGCCTAGTTCAGCAAAATATGTTTTATCGGAAACATAATTCAAATCAAGCATTGAGCTGATGTTAGGCGTAATTTGTGAGCTGTTCTTAATCGTGCCCAGATATCGCGACGTACCGAGGACACTATCATGGGGCATGTACTCCAGGCCAACATTGCCCCTTGATTGCTCGAACATATAACGAAATTTGGTTGCCAGCAAAGGGCCTCTTTTGCTCAATTCCCGGGGTATAAAAGTAGCATCATAATTTGGGGCGATATTCCAATAATAAGGCGCCGCCAAACGAAATCCGCCGTACTTCGTATTCCCGAACGATGGCGAAAGAAAACCGGAAACCCTCCTGTTATCAATAGGAAACGATAAATAAGGCGAATAAAATACCGGCGTGCCCTTAAACTCCATCCAGGCATTTTTGGTTACGCCTTTACCGGTAATTTTATTCATTTTTAGATCCGAAGCATGAATAACCCAGTCCTGATTGCCGGGACGGCAACTGGTATAGGCGACATCTTTGTACCGCGAAAAGGTGCTGCTATCCCGGTAAACCGCTTTTGCCGTTCCTCTGAGCGGTATGGCTGGTGTAATAAACTGCGCATCCCTTAACTTAGCCTGATCAGAAGCCAAATTGAGTGCTACCGTATCACTATGCAACGCCATTGCCTCCTCTCTATAATAGACATTGCCGTGAAGTTCCAGTTCTTCGGAAACGCTGTCATAATTAGCCGTGTTGGAGGAGGCTTGCTGGTCTGCGCGAGACATTTTGACATTACCTGTATAACTGCCGATTTCATTATCGAAAACTTCAGCATAATTGGATTTGACATCCATTGGCGCAGTATTTCTTTGATTTGCCCCAGGTCCCTGCACATAACCCTGTTGCGTACCCCTCTCAACATTACAGTTTGCCCAAGGGTCATAAGGCAACTGCGATGTTAGCGTGCCAAAGATTTGTTCCTGTTGTTGATTAAACGCCGGTGTTAGAAGGCTCATCGCGGGCGCTGCGGCGGCCACAACTTTTGTCTTGCTGTTGGGATTAGCGCCAACCAGCTGACAATTCCAGCCTTCATCTTTTGTCTTGGCTTTTGTATTGGCATTGCAATTCCAGCCCGGACGATTTGCTTCCATGCCGGAAAGTTCATTGTTATCGACATCAGGATTTGGAGCTGCTGATAGCCCTGCTTGAACACTTTTGATTGGTTCAGCAGCAACAGGCTGATCAGGTAGTTCTGGTAGTTCAGCCTGGACGGATGCAGGCTTTGGAGGTCGAATGCTTTCAGCTGTTTTAACGGCAACAGGCGGAGTTACTTGAACCGGTTCTTCTGCAATAATCGGTTGAATATGTTCAGCAGTTTCCTTCTTAACGGGCTCAGCCTTAATGGGCTCGGCGGCTTGAATAGGCTGGCTTTTAGCCGCTTGATTTTTTTCAACGGTTCCGCTTAAATCAGGTTGAGCCGCCTTGACTGGTCGAGTCTTAACTGATGGCGTTGCTTGAATGGTTTTAGCCGCCTGTTTTTTTTCGCCAACACAAACCCATTCTTTGCTGTCTTTATTCTGCTGGCAATTCCACGATGCTTCATTGGCAAAAATTGCGAATGAAGTTAATGCGGGTAAAAAAACCAGAAATAAATGGCGAAGCATAGACGGTATCAGTTTTTTTGCGTAATAAAACGTAAATCGGATGGAATGTTCGGGAGCCCATTTTACCTTAATTCATCCCATCGTAATAACTAAAGCCTCTTCCAATAGCAAATGATCCTGAAGCGCCGCCGTATTCCTAACGGAAAACCGCGTCTGACAAATGCTTAAACCCAGTTCATGATCAAAGCGTGAAACGGATAATGAACAAAAATGCCCCTTCACTTCTATTCTAAGGAGCACGGAAGGTATAGAACAGGTGGAACAGTTTTAACTGGCCGTCAGCTTAACGCCCGTCTTTGTGAATACCGGCAGAATAAGATGGCTTCGATACAGGTCTCGCTGACAATTGAAATGTCTTGAAGATTAACAATACGCGATTGGGGTATTAAAACACCTCTGAAGGTATTTAATTCCAGGGCGGCCCAACACCGGTTAGATACCCTGGAATCGTTGGACTATTTCGGATTATTTTCGCTTTCCAGCGCCTCAACTAATTGTTTTGCCGGCAAATAGCCCGGATATATATTGCCGTTCCCGGATACAATCATTGGGGTTCCTTTTACATCAAAATCAGCCCCTAACTGCATGTGCTCATCAACTGGATTATCACAGGTTTTAGCCTCGGGCGCATTGTCTTTCTTTGCGCTTGTTAAAGCCGCATTCCGGTCTTTGGCGCACCAAACCGATACTGCTTTGTTGTAGGAATCTGACCCTTTTCCTGCCCTGGGGAAAAACAGGTATTGAATCGTAATACCTTGCGCCAAATACTGATCGATTTCTGAATGGAGTTTACGGCAATACCCGCAATCTATATCGGTAAAAATAGTCACCGTATATTTGGGTTTTTTTGCTTTAAATACGATCATTTTATCCTGGCCTAATTTTTCAATGGCCTGTTTTCGCGTAACATTCAACTTTTCTTCAGTTAAATCCTTACGGGCTGCCACATCAACCAGACGTCCCTGCAGCAGATATTTACCATCCTCGGAAACATAAAATATATTACTCCCCACTTTAACTTCGTAAAGGCCTTTAACTTCAGAGGGCTTAATGGAATCAATTTTCATGGTTGGCATAGAGTTAGCCAAAGATTGCCTGACGGCAACCTCATCAGCATTTGCATTGAATAATGTCAGTCCGAATACTAGTATCGAGGCAGTCCTAATAATTTTTCTCATGATTTTCTCGTGTTTTTCTTTAAATAAATTTTTTAAAGGCCTGATAGCAGGGGGCTTTGGCTTTTTTGACTTGCCGCGCGTTCATCTTTCAATGAAATAATCGTTGAACATCCAATACCATGGCCAATGCCATTAACGACATTAGCAAAGTAATGCCGACTTGCTGGAAAAAGGTTTGCACCCTGTCTGAAACCGGACTTCCTTTAATGGCTTCCACCGCAAAAAAAAGCAAATGTCCTCCGTCCAACACGGGCACCGGCAATAAATTCAGTATCCCCAAACTGACGCTAATCAGCGCCACAAACTTTATGAAATACACCAAACCCATGCTGGCTGATTGTCCTGCGTACTCGGCAATGCTGAGAGGTCCGCTCAGATTTTTTACTGAAGCCTTGCCTATCAACATCTTGCTCATCATTTTTAAGGTCGTATAGGAATAATACCAGGTGGTTTTCAGGGCAACCGGTATTGCTGCCAACGGCGATAAAGAATATTCGACGCTCAATGACTTCATCAGATCTTCCGGAACAAAAACAGATGCGCCAATTTTACCCTCTGTTTTCTGTTCAGATTCCACGCTTTTCGGAGTAATAATTAAGGGCGACTGAACGCCATCACGCTCAATAATTAGCTTTATACCAACGCCTGGATGTTTTTTTACTATGTCTACCCACTGCATCCAGTCATTTATAACCGTGCCATCGGCGCTCACAATCAAATCGCCTTTCTGCAAACCCGATGCTAATGCGGCACTATCCGGAAGCACCATCCCTATGACAGGTTTTAATTTCGGCGACCAGGGTTTGAAACCCAGGCGCTCATACAATATTTCCGGGTTTTGGGCATCGCTTTCAGAAATCTTAAGAATCTTGACACTCTGCCGGTCATCGAAGTTTTTGACTGCAATCTTAATATCCTGATCACCATCCAGTGCGGAGGCGGTTATTGCGGCCATTGCTTCAGACCAGGTCGGCGTCAACTTGCCGTTAACAGAAATGAGCTGATCACCTTCTTCAAAGCCCGCCGCGGCGGCTAGTGAAGGCGCGGCAACCGCACCTAGTATCGGTTTTATGCCAGTTTCGCCAATAACCAACACGCTCCAAAACAAAACAAGCGCAAGTATCAGGTTAAAAACCGGGCCGGCCGCAACTATTGCAGACCTGGCCAATAATGATTGACGGTTAAAAGCAAAAGGTAAATCTTCCTCTTTAACTTCGCCTTCCCGCTCATCGAGCATTTTGACATAGCCCCCCAGAGGGATGGCGGATAATACATATTCCGTGGCTTCAGGGTTTTTCTGATACGACCATAAAACCTTGCCGAAACCGACAGAAAACCGGAGCACTTTTACTCCGGCCTTGCGCGCCACCCAGAAATGCCCAAATTCATGAAACGAGACCAGAATGCCGATGGTAATGGCAAAATAAAACAGCGTATGCAAAAAATCCATTAATTAAGCTCAGTGATAATTTGTTTCGATAACAGTCTGGCCTTTTGATCCGCCTCTAAAATAATATCAAGGGTTTGGGCTGGTTTGGCTGCAAACTTTTCCATGCACCGTTCGATAATAACCGGAATATCGGTAAAACGAATCTGTTCATTCAAGAATGCGTCCACGGCTATTTCATTGGCTGCATTTAAAACGGTTGGCATAATACCGCCCTTGTTGATGGCCTCGTAAGCAAGACGTAAACAGGGAAAACGTTCCAGATTTGGCTCTTCAAAATCCATCCGTCGGACATCAAAAATATTCAAGGGTTCAACGCCTGAAGCAAACCGTTCCGGCCATGCCATCGAAAAAGCGATGGGAACACGCATATCCGGATTACCCATTTGCGCCAGCACAGTACCGTCAACATAATCCACCATCGAATGGATAACGCTTTGCGGATGAATTACAACTTGTATTTGATCCGGCGCCATGGCGAATAAAATACAGGCTTCAATCATTTCCAGCCCTTTATTCATCATTGTCGCTGAATCCACCGAAATCTTCCGGCCCATATCCCAATTAGGGTGGGCAACTGCCTGATCTGGCGTTACATCGGCCATTTCCTCTATTGGCATTTCACGAAATGGACCGCCTGAAGCAGTCAATAAAATACGCCTGGCTTGTTTAGCCTGCATGCCGGATTTATAGCCTGCAGGCATGCATTGAAAAATAGCGTTATGTTCGCTATCGATGGGTAACAATTGCGCCCCCGACTCCGCAACAGCTTGCATAAAGATATCGCCGGACATGACCAAGGCTTCTTTATTAGCCAATAAAATTGTTTTGCCTGCTTTTGCAGCCGCAAGACTAGGCAACAACCCAGCTGCGCCAACGATTGCGGCCATGACCGAATCAACGTTGTCCAATGTTGCAACGCACTCAAGCGACTGGGCCCCTGACAACACTTTAATACCGGAGACAGGCGAATTTTTGAGTCTTTCCGTGAATTCCAGAGCCTTGTTTTCATCAACAACTACGACTACTTCAGGATGATGATCCAGACATTGTTTATACAACAAGTCAATATTGTTGTTCGCCGTTAACGCCACCACCTTATAGAGATGGGCATGTCTGGCTGCGACGTCCAGCGTACTGACGCCAATCGAGCCTGTCGCACCGAGTATGCATATGCCTTTCATGAAACCAGCCTGTATATAAAATAAATACACCCATAAAAGAAAGGTACGGCGGCAATGATACTGTCAACTCTATCCAGAACACCACCGTGACCCGGTAATAATATTCCGCTATCTTTTACACCGCGCTGGCGTTTAACCACGCTAAAAAAAAGATCGCCATAAATGGAAATCAACACCGTTAATACCGACAGCAAAACAAAATCCCCGGCAATCATTGGTTGAAAACCATAAATAAGACTTAAAGCAACCGCACAAACCAAAGCCGAGATTAAAGCGCCATACATTCCAGCAACGGTTTTGCCCGGACTAATTTCTGGCGCCAGCTTGGTTGCGCCCCATTTCTTGCCAGCACAGTAAGCCGATATATCCGCAACCCAGATCAGGATTAAAAAATACATCGTCATTTCAGTGCCGTAAAAAGATCTTAAACGGGATAAAAACATCCACGCGGATAATAAAACGAACCAGCCGATCAAAACTTTATACCGGGTTTTCAACTGCAGATTCAACAACCCTGAGGGAGCGTTCCTGATTAAAATCATGACCAATACCCAGAATAAAACCGGCGGTATAACCAGCCATTCCAGTATGCCGGAATAGTCCCTGACATCCGGCCAATCCGTGACCTGGGCGACCAGCTCAAGAATTTGAGTCCAAAAATGAATTCCCAACATCGGCAGAATCAATGCCAACAGAAATAATCCCCGCTTAAGCAGCGAAGTAACGCCGGCAAGATTACTCCATTCCCATGCAGCCAAAAGGGTAAACAGGCCTATCAACAATGAAAAATATTCCATCGGCAATTTAAACACTGCCAGTGCAATCAGGGAAGCCAGAACTGATGCTGTTATAATTCGCTTTAGTAACATTTTCGTAAGCTATTTGATATTGGAGTTATAGATTGACTGATTTATTAAGAACTTGCTCGCTGGTATGACCAAAGCGCCGTTGCCGGCTTTTAAAGCTCTTAATAGCTTCTTCAAGTGAATTCTGGTCAAAATCCGGCCAGAGAGTAGATGTAAAGTACAATTCTGTATAGGCTAATTGCCATAACATAAAATTGCTGACACGTTGTTCGCCACCTGTTCTAATAAACAGGTCAGGGTCAGGCAGGCCAGCCGTTGACAAATGCTGATTGATCAAATCTTCACAGATCGCCTGATTTTTAAATTCTCCGGCGGCTATTTTTTCCGCTACTTTCCGGAATGCCTGACACATATCCCAGTGACCGCCATAATTCGCAGCCACAACCAGGGTTAAACTGGTATTATCCTTAGTTTGTTCCTCTCCTTCGGCCATTTTTTGTTGTAACTTATCGGAGAATGCGCTTCTATCGCCAATAAAGCGCAAACGGATATTGTTACGATCCAGTTTGTCGATTTCCCTTTGCAGCGTTGCCATAAAAAGCGCCATCAGTAGAGCAACTTCTGCTTCCGGCCTACGCCAGTTTTCACTGCTAAAAGCAAATAAGGTTAAGACTTCAACTTTATGTTTAGCGCAATACTCGACAATTTTTCTTACTGCTTTTACTCCAGCCTGATGGCCGACAGCTCTGGGCATGTATCTTTTTTGCGCCCATCTGCCATTACCGTCCATGATAATGGCAATATGACGAGGATTATTGCTGTCGGATTCTTGATTGTTACGGTCATCAGTAGGCATTATTCTGTCTCTATTAAATTGATAATAGATCCGCCTCTTTTGCTTCCAGTAACTTTTCTACTTCCTTGACATACTGATCAGTTAATTTTTGAATTTTTTCTTCAGCTGCGTGCGCTTCATCTTCAGAAATCATTTTTTCCTTTAAGGCTTCTTTTATTTCAGAATTGGCATCGCGGCGGATATTTCTGATTGCAACTCGTCCATTCTCTGCTTCATGCTTAACAACTTTGACCAGGCTGCGGCGTCGATCTTCCGTCAGCGGCGGCAATGGAATACGGATAGTCATGCCATTGGTAGCTGGATTCAACCCGAGATCTGATTTTAAAATGGCTTTTTCAATCGCCTGCACCATGCCTTTTTCCCATGGTGTAATCGTTAGTGTGCGCGCATCTTCAACAGCAATATTTGCAACCTGAGATAAAGCCGAATCCGTACCGTAGTAAGAAACACTAATTTGATCCAACAAACTTGGATGCGCCCTACCTGTTCTAATTTTCGAGAACTCATGCTTTATCGCTTCAATGCTCTTGCTCATGCGGGTTGCCGCATCCTGTTGGATATCACTAATCATCAATCTGTTCCTCGTTCAATAAGAGAGCCGATCTCTTCGCCCATCATCAATCTCATGACGGCGCCTTGCTCAAAAATATTCATTACCCGCATCGGTACATTGTTGTCCCGGCATAAAACCAGAGCAGTTGTGTCCATGACATTAAGGCGCTGATCAAGTGCTTCGTCATAGGTTAATCGCGAATAAAATACAGCGTCCTTAATTTTTTCAGGATCCGCTGAATAGACGCCCTTGACTTTAGTCGCTTTAATCATCAATTCCGCATTGATTTCAATCGCTCTTAGGCTGGCTGCTGAATCAGTGGTAAAAAATGGATTGCCGGTACCGGCGGCAAAAATAACCACCCGGCCTTTTTCCAAATGCCTGACAGCCCGGCGGCGAATATAATCCTCGCAGACCTGGTTGATTTTAAGAGCCGACATCACCCTGACCTGCTGACCAAGCGTCTCCAGAGAGTCCTGCATGGCCAAGGCATTGATGACCGTAGCCAGCATACCCATCTGGTCGCTAGTGACTCTATCCAGGCCTTCAGCGGCTTTTTCAGCGCCGCGCAAAATATTACCGCCGCCGATAACTAAACCAACCTGTATGCCAATATCACATAATTCTTTGATTTCAGTGGCAAGACGCTTGACAATATCGGCGTCAATACTGCCTCCAGTCTCGCTCATTAAAGCCTCACCGCTTAACTTAAGCAAAATTCTCTGGCAAATCAGTTTAGTCATATTATTACCGGGTGGGTGTCAGTTCTGCAGATTGGATTAATGTAATACGGCGGTCATAGTCACTGCTCTTGGGCTGCCGGGAAGCGGCAACTCAAGCCGGGTGATCTTAATTTCCTCTAACTTGCGCCATTACTTCTTCGGCAAAGTTTTCTTCTTTTTTCTCGATGCCTTCACCCACTTCAACGCGAATGAAACGAATAACTTTGTTGCCTTTTGATTCTACCAGCTTACCGACAATCGTTTTATCGTCCTTGATAAAAGGCTGGCCTAACAAGGTCACTTCCGCCAAAAACTTCCTGATCTGGCCGGCAATCATTTTTTCTACGATATCGGCCGGCTTACCGCTTTCTGCTGATAGAGCCCGGAATATTTCTTTTTCTTTTTCAATCGTTTCAGCAGGCACTTGGCCTTCAGAAACATAATGCGGCTTGCTGGCCGCGATGTGCATGGCAATGTCCTTGCCCAAATCCTTGTCTGCCTTCGCCAACTCAACAATCACGCCAATTTTATTGCCATGTAAATAACTCGCAGTACCGCCTTCCTCGGTTTTGAACTTTTCAAAACGTCTGACAGTAATGTTTTCACCCAATTTTGAAATCAAGCCACGGCGCATTTCATCAACCGTAACGCCGCCTTCCAAGGGCATTGCCAGCAATTGCTCTTCAGATTCAATTTGCTCCGCATTCAACAATGCAACCGCTACATTATTTACGAAGTTTACGAAATCATCTGCTTTGGCAACAAAATCAGTTTCACAATTGATATCGACAATAGCTACCGCCTTTCCGTCATCGCTGGCTTTAACCCCGATAATTCCTTCAGCGGCAATACGGCCGGATTTTTTATCGGCCTTAGCTAAACCTGATTTGCGCATATTTTCGATAGCCAGTTCCATGTCTCCATTGGCTTCAACCAAGGCTTTTTTGCACTCCATCATACCGGAGCCTGTTCTTTCACGCAGTTCCTTAACCATTCCTGCACTAATAGCAATACTCATTTTTTGTGTTTCCTCAATATTATCGTCACTATAAAAACGCCCCAGTAAGGGGGCGTTTTTTGGTCTAATCTAGCGTTTCACTTCACAGGAAAACCTGCATTGGGTTATATATAGTTATTCTACCGCAGTTTCTTCAACAAAATCATCAGCCTTTGCCGACAAGCCCAAACCAGCCGCCTTAGCTTCCATCACTGCCGCAGAAACGCTTTCACAGTAAAGTTTAACGGCGCGAATTGAATCGTCATTGCCTGGAATGACATAATCAATTTTCTCAGGCGAATTGTTAGAATCAACAACTCCGACAACCGGAATGCCTAATTTTTTTGCTTCGCTGATGGCATTTTTTTCATAACCGACGTCCAACACGAAAATTACGTCGGGAACTCCCTTCATATCCTTTATGCCGCCAAGACTCCGTTCCAGCTTTTCGAGCTCGCGCTCCATGCCCAATGCTTCTTTTTTTCCGAACCGTTGATAAAGCGTTCCGTCGGCTTTCATGGCTTCCAATTCCTTAAGACGGTTGATTGATTTCTTAATAGTTTTGAAGTTGGTCATCATGCCGCCTAACCAGCGATGATTAACGTAGGGCATGCCACAACGTTTTGCTTCTTCCGCAACTACTTTTCGCGCGGCCTTTTTAGTGCCGACAAACAGGACGGTACCTTTGTTTGCAGACATCTGACCCAGATAATTCATTGCATCATTAAACAACGGAAGCGTTTTTTCCAAATCAATGATATGGATTTTGTTACGGGCTCCGAATAAGTAAGCCGCCATTTTCGGATTCCAATAACGAGTTTGGTGCCCAAAGTGAACACCCGCTTCAAGCATTTGACGCATGGATACTGCTGCCATTAATTTCTCCTAAGTTTTAAAACCGGAATATTTTATTCCGAATCGGGTTATGCCTCCGCCTATCCCGTCTGATAACCAACCTCAATAAATAAAGCCGGCACCCTACCAAACGTGACGATAAGCGTGAGAATTTTTACAAAAATGAACTTAACTTTATACCATAATTTACGCTTTACAACAAGCAAAGCTCTGTTAAAATCTCAACCCTTCCGGGTACAAGAAGCATAATCATACCACTCCGGCCTTGAACCTTAAATCTTCAACTTTGAACCATCTATGAGCATCATCATCAAATCCCCCAGTGAAATTGAAAAAATGCGTATCGCCGGAAAGCTTGCCGCCGAAGTTTTGGAAATGATTGAACCCTACGTTGCTCCGGGCATTAGCACGGATCAGCTCGATAAATACTGCCACGATTACATCGTTGACGTACAAAAAGCCATTCCAGCGCCGCTCAATTATCACGGCTTTCCAAAATCAATATGCACATCGATTAACCAGACAGTTTGTCACGGAATTCCCAGCGAAAAAAAACTTAAATCAGGTGATATCGTTAATATCGACATTACCGTGATTAAAGATGGATACCATGGCGATACCAGTAAAATGTTTTGCATAGGCGAAGTCAGTCAACACGCAAAACGCCTGATTAAAATAACCCGGGAAGCCATGTTCCTCGGCATAGAACAAGTTAAAGCCGGAACTACCTTAGGCGATATCGGCCATGCCATACAAAAACACGCCGAAAGTAATCGTTACTCTGTGGTCAGGGACTTTTGCGGACATGGCATCGGTGCAAAATTCCATGAAGAACCGCAAGTGTTGCATTACGGCAAGCCGGGAACAGGCGTAGTTCTTGAAGCCGGCATGATAATAACCATTGAACCCATGATTAATCTGGGCAAACGTTACGTAAAAGTATTAGCTGATGGCTGGACGGCGGTCACTAAGGACCGGAGCCTGTCGGCGCAATTTGAACACACTATTTTAGTAACCGCTGACGGCTATGAAATCTTGACACTGCGTAAAGAGGAAATGTGACTACTTTGAACGAATATATAAACGCCGCGCTTTTTGAAAAAAATGACAGCCTGGTGCAATTTAAACACCTGATAAAACAAAAGGACATCGAGTTAAAGCTAAAGTTTGACCCGCACCATTCAGTTTCTGATCTGCTTAAAGAAAAATCAGATTTCATTGATCTAATTCTAAGCTGTTGTTGGCAGCATTTTCTAGGTCCGCACGCGGGGCAATTGAGCTTGTGCGCCGTCGGCGGATTCGGCAGAAGGGAGCTATTTCCCCATTCAGATATCGATATAATTATTCTTCTGGATTCTAACGACACCGCTCCTTATGAGGACGCCCTGGCAAACCTGTTCACTTTTCTTTGGGATATTGGCTTAAAACCAGGGCATAGCGTTCGCACTGTCAATGAGTGCGTTGCCGCCGCTCGCGACGATCAAACGATCATGACCAGCCTGATGGAAACCAGCCTTCTAGCCGGCAACGCCACGCTCTATGAAACGCTCAAATTACGCATTACACCCGATAAAATTTGGCCGTCGGATCAGTTTTTTTCCGCCAAAATGGAAGAACAACGGTTACGTTACGCCAAATTCCACGACACCGCTTATAACCTTGAACCCAACGTCAAGGAAGGTCCCGGCGGATTAAGGGACATGCAAGTTATCGCCTGGGTATTTAAACGCCATTACAACTCGTCAACACTCAAGGAACTGATTAAATATGATTTCCTGCCTGAGTCTGAATATGCCGAACTGATTGCGGCGCGTGATGTTCTCTGGCGAATCCGTTATGCGCTGCATCTATTAACCGGTCGTTCCGAAGATAGGCTCGTTTTTGATTATCAACGCGATCTTGCCCGTCAATTTGGCTTCAGCACGGAGCATCAGAATTATAATGAAGATGTTGAACTGTTTATGCAGTTTTATTTTAAAACCGTGCAAGGACTTGAACGGCTTAATGAGATGCTGCTGCAATTATTTAATGAACGCTTTGTAACCGGAGATATGGCATGCAAAGTAACCCCCATTAACGATAAATTTATTGCCATAAATGGCTATCTTGAAGCCGTAAACGAAACAATATTCGAGCAATATCCCCTGGCTTTATTGGAAGTTTTTTTAATCCTGCAATTAAACCCATCACTTATAGGCATCCGCGCCACCACCATTCGCTTGATCCGGAAAAATCTGCATTTGATCGACACCTCATTCCGGCAGAATAAAACCGCCAATCGCCTTTTTATCGAAATCTTCCGCAGGCAACGCGGGCTTACCCATGAATTAAGACGCATGAATCGATATGGCGTGCTGGCCGCATATCTACCCAGTTTTGCCAACATCGTCGCGCGCATGCAGTACGATTTATTCCATATCTACACGGTAGATGAACACACTCTCTTTGTTATCCGCAACTTACGCCGGTTTTCATTGGAAGCGCACATCGATGAATTCCCTCTCTGCAATGCCGTTTTTCTGCTGATAGCAAAGCCCGAATTGCTGTACATCGCCGCCCTTTTTCATGATATTGCCAAAGGCCGAAACGGAGACCATTCAATCATAGGCGAAGATATCGCACGAAACTTCTGTATTCAACACGACCTTTCAGTGCATGATACCAAACTTATAACCTGGCTGGTTCAAAGCCATTTGTTCATGTCAATGACAGCACAGCGAAAAGACATCAGCGACCCGGATGTCATTCATGAATTTGCCCAAAAAGTCGGCAGCGTCGAATATCTTAATCACTTATATTTACTGACTGTAGCCGATATACGCGCAACCAATCCCGAATTATGGAACGCCTGGAAAGACTCTTTACTCAAGGAGCTTTATTCAGCCACTCACAACGCCTTGCGCCGGGGACTCCAGAATCCCGTGGCCATTGCTGACCGGTTGCGTGAAAATAAACAGGAAGCCAAAGACGAACTCCTCAAACTTGGCATATCGGAAGCTGATATTGATAGCGCATGGCAACACACCAGCGATGATTATTTTTTGCGTTATTCAGCGGATGAAATAGCCTGGCACACGACGGCCATCGCCTCATCCAGGGAAGGCGACCTGCCTTTGGTCTTACTGCGTCCGCAAACCCACCGCGGCAGCGCCGAGGTGTTTATTTACACCAAGGATGAAGGACCTATTTTTTCAATATGCACAGCCACCTTTGACCAATTAGGACTAACTATTCTTGACGCCAGAATCATGACCACCCAGGACAACTATGTGCTTAACAGCTTTCAGGTGCTTGAACAAACAGGCGAGCCCATTAATGAGTTATTTAGAGCGTCGCATATATGCACAGCGCTCCGCAATAACCTGCTGCATCGAAAAACAAAGGCTTACATAAACATCCATCGTCAATCAAAATCAAGGCAAGCCCAGCATTTCCCCATACCTACCAGCATCAAGTTTCTAACGGACCCGCTAAACCGGCATACGATCATTGAGCTTATCACCACGGACCATGCAGGTCTTTTATCGAAAATTGGGCGCGCCTTTATCAAACAAAATGTCAACCTGCTCAGCGCAAAAATCACCACCATAGGCAGCCGGGCCGAGGATATGTTTTACATCACCGACCAGCAATTACAACCTATCAACGACACGGATAAACAAAATCTGATTCGCGAGGAAATACTGAAAACACTGGGCGCTCAAAATTAAACACTTAAAGTAAAGCCGCTTTCGGGTCACGCTGGAAGATTTCAACTTTTATCAAAACCAGGCTGCGCAGAATTCTCAACAAGTAAACCACTTGAAATATTTCACTGTACGAACTGTACATCCGTAGTTAAAAAAATTTACACGATGGCTCCACCTGACAGACTAATAAGCTTTCAGCCTTTATCAGCAAGATTAATGGTGGCAGCCAGCGCCATGAATATGTCCATGCGAGACTTCTTCTTCAGTTGCGGCCCTTACATCAATAACCTCCACATCAAAGGTTAATGCAAGTCCTGCCAACGGATGATTGCCATCAATTGTAATATTGTCATCCTCGATACTAACCACTGTTACGATGCCTGAACCGGAACTTACATCCGCATGAAACTGCATGCCGACTTCAATATCATCAATGCCTTCAAACATATCCCGTGAAATAACCTGAATCATATCCTCCATAAGCTCGCCATAAGCATCCTCAGGGGCGATGCGCACATTGAATTTGTCACCGGCGGCTTTGCCGGCCAAGGCTTTTTCCAGGCCGGAGATAATACTTCCGCCGCCTTGCAGATAAACCAACGCCTCATCACCGATTGAACTGTCAAGCACTTCGCCGTCATCATTGGTCAGTGTGTAGTGAATAGAAACAGCCATATTGTCAGCCACTTGCATGATAAAACCTTATTCGTTATTTAAAAACTGGCTATGATAACGATTTAGCATGCATTTGTCTGAAAAAATCGCCCTTATCCGAAAAATCCCCGGCACTCTAATTTTTAATTCCAATGCCTTTATGCAGCAAAAACAGACTAAAGAGCGCCAATGCCGCAATAAACCCGCCGGTAATTATATAGGCTAACTGAATATCGACGTCCGTCACGCCTATCAACCCGTATCTAAAGGCGTTTATCATATACAAAATGGGATTGCCCCTGGAAACGGTTTGCCAAACACCCGGAAGCATCTGTACTGAATAAAAAACGCCTCCCAGATAACTTAATGGCGTTAATACAAAGTTCGGAATGATGGAAATATCGTCAAAACTTTCCGCAAGCAGCGCATTGATGAAACCGGCCATGGAAAATAATGTGGCCGTCAGTATAGCTATGGATAAGGTAATAAGCGCATTGTTAACGGCAATATCGGCAAATAAGAGAGAAATTAGCGCTACTACCAAGCCGACTAATAATCCCCGTATAATGCCGCCGCTCACGTAGCCGCCAAGAATTACCCAATTGGGTACGGGGGCGACCAGCAACTCTTCAATATTACGCTGAAATTTAGTCGAATAAAAAGACGAGACTACATTTGCGTAGGAATGGCTGATAACCGACATCAGAATTATGCCGGGAACTATATAATCCATGTAGCTTGCGCCATCAATAGCGCCAATGCGGCCGCCAATCAACTTGCCGAAAATTAAAAAATACAAGGCTGTAGTAATCGCCGGAGGCAATAATGTTTGCGGCCAGATACGGATAAAACGAAAAACTTCCTTGATTACAATCGTTCTTAACGCAATGGAATAATTCATTGTTTAACGCCTGAGGATTTTGATTCTATTAAATCCATAAACAATTGTTCCAGGCGGTTGCTCTTATTTTTCAGACTGATAACTTTAATATTTAGCGCGCTTAATTGGCTGAATAATTGATTAAGCCCCGTTTCCTTAGGCACGGCGACGTTAAGCGCTTTGTCTGTTGCACGCTCAAGCTGATAACCTGGGATAGAGGGAACTTCAGCCAGGGGTTCGGCCAAATCCAGAACAAAGTGATCAACATGCAGTCTCGCCAGCAAACTCGTCATATCAGAGTTTTCAACTATCAGCCCCTGATCAATGATAGCGATATTACGGCACAAACTTTCCGCCTCCTCCAAATAGTGAGTGGTTAAAATAATGGTCGTGCCCTGCTCATTAACTTCCTGCATCATTTTCCACATGGCCCGGCGGATTTCTATATCAACGCCGGCTGTAGGCTCATCAAGAATCAGCAATCTGGGCGCATGCACCATGGCGCGGGCAATCATGACCCGGCGCTTCATGCCGCCGGACAAACGCCTGGAAACCGTATCACGCTTGTCCCATAAATCCATCTGCTTAAGACAGTGTTCCGTTCTTTGCAGAGCCAATTTACGGGGCGTACCGTAATATCCCGCCTGATTGAAAAGAATGCTTTTGACGGTATCGAATTGGTTAAAATTAACCTCTTGCGGCACCAGTCCCAGACAACTTTTAGCTCTTGACCTGTCTGTTTTTAAATCATAACCAAAAATGCTGACAGAACCGCTTGATTCATTGATCAGCGAACTGATAATGCCGATCGCCGTTGATTTCCCGGCGCCATTAGGACCCAGCAAGGCAAAAAAGTCGCCTTCATCAACATCAAGATTAATGCCTTTTAAAGCTTCAAAGCCATTATTATAAGTTTTACGAAGGTTACGAATAGATAATGCATTCATATTGAAACTAACACTTAACGGGAACCTTTAAATAAGTTAAATTAAATCAGCCGCAGCCATGATAAAATGGCTTCGATGGACCGCAAAACCGTGTAATTTTAACAGATATTAACACGCCTCGTAGACAAAACTGGATACCTCGTGCCTAACCAACCACCAGAAATCGTTGCCGCTGTAGATCTGGGTTCTAACAGTTTCCACATGATTGTTTGCAGTCTAAACAATGGCATACCGCAAACAATCGACCGTCTCAGGGAAATGGTCAGGCTTGCGTCCGGCCTGGATGCAAACAACTATCTTGATGAGAATACTCAAAATAGAGCCTTGGCCTGCCTGGAAAGATTTGGCCAAAGAATACGGCATTTCCCGCCAGGCAGCGTACGCATTGTGGGCACCAATACCCTGCGCACCGCTAAAAATGCCGGACAGTTTCTGATTAAAGCAGAACAAGCTTTAAATCATCCTATTCATATTATTTCCGGCATTGAAGAAGCCCGCTTGATCTACCTGGGAGTGGCTTACAGCTTGAGCAGTAACGCCAAATTGCGCATGGTTATGGATATTGGGGGCGGCAGTACTGAATACATTATCGGCACAGGCGAAACGCCCCATGAAAAAGAAAGCACGCATATGGGCTGCATATCGGTTAGCAATGCCTTTTTTAAAAATGGCCAGCTTTCCAGAGACGCATTTATCCGGGCAACTCTTTTTGCTGAACAAAAACTGGAGCCATTCCAGAGAAAATTTCATTGTAAAAACTGGGATGAAGCGATTGGCGCATCCGGCAGTTTACGAGCAATTGCAAAAGTTCTGCAAGCCTCTAACTGGAGCAATAACGGCATAACCCGGCAAGGGCTGGAGAAACTCGTCGCTCATCTCAACCAGTGCAATCATGTTAATGAACTTAATTTGCCGGAACTTGATCCGGAACGTCTGTCTGTATTTCCGGGAGGCTTGGCTATAGTCCATGCCACTTTTAAAAGCCTGGGCATTGAACAGATGACGGTCGCTGATGGCGCCTTAAGAGAAGGCCTAATACAAGACCTGTTAGGGCGAATCTATAATCATGATATGCGCTCCGAAACTGTTCAGTGCGTGGCGGATCGATATCGTACCGATAAAAAACATTCTGGACGCATTAAAGAAACAATCCATGCAATATTGAAGCAATTAGGTGCTGATTACAGTTGGCCAAACGACGAAAACTGTACGCAATTTTTAGAGTGGTCAGCTGATTTACACGAAATCGGTCTTGATATCGCCCATAGCCAGTACCATAAACACAGCGCCTATATTATTGAAAATGCAGATTTAGCAGGCTTTTCCACCCAGGATCAGATTTTGCTGGCAGCCATTGTAAGATCACATCGGCGCAAATTTTCGCTCGCCTTTTTTATTGATTTACCATCGCCATGGAATATCTACGCCCCTTATCTGACGCTGGTTTTGCGGCTGGCGGTTTTGCTGCACCGCAATCGCCATGAACATAAGTTGCCAGACTTTAAAATAGCGATAATAAAATCCAAAATTGCCTTACAGTTTCCCAATGAGTGGCTGCTCCGGTCGCCGCTGACCCATGCTGATTTAATTCAGGAGGCGGATTATCTTAAATCCGCCGGATTCAAACTCGAATTTGCCTGATCGATTCTTTATGAAAACCCTATTACGCATTCTTTTACTGGCGCTAAGTGCGGTGGTAATTTTTTGCGCAATGCTGGTTTTTTTTGGCGTCAGTAACAAACCCGGCATTGACGTAGGATGGACGCTTACCCGTGATGACGTTGTCAGAGCCAAAAAAATCCTTCACGAAGGCGCCAAATCCAAACCCGACGAAATCGGCACAATTGAGCTAACCCAACCCGACCTCAACCTCGCCGCCAATTATTTGTTAAATCGCTACAGCAAAAGCGCGGCGCAAATAGAATTCAAAAATAACGCGGTCAGATTCACGGTCACCATGACTTTGCCCAAAAATAGCCTGGGACAGTATTTAAACATCAGTTTCAGATTGGGCAACGATGACCACAGCGCTCTACCCAGCCTCACCAAATTTAAAGCGGGAAAACTTCTGCTCCCGGCAAAATTTGCAGCCTTTGTTATCGACAATACGATCAGGCATACCTCATTGAATGAATACTTCATTCTGGCAACCCGCCCGATCAAAGCCATTAAAATAGACCAGCAAAAAATCACTATTGTCTATTACTCCAATATGAATACCTTGATTCAGGCGCGAAACTTCCTGACTCAAGGCGGCAATGATTCAAACCTTGACATTTATCAGCAAAAAATTACCGAAGTCATTGCCCGTCATGACCCGGAATGGCGTTTATCACTGGCCGATTTATTAAAGGCGTTATTTGAACTGGCCTATCAACGCTCTACAATAGAAAATGCCATTGAAGAAAACAAAATGGCCATAATGGCGGTTAATAATTACGTCAATAGAAAAGAAACCGGACAATTTATGTCTTTTCCCGGTTCAAGGCAAACAGCAGAAAAACGTTACCCGGCCTTTTTATTCAAACGGATAGATCTTGCCCAGCATTTCATCGCTTCCGCAGCCATTACCGCCTCGGTTAATGGCCAGATAGCTAAAGTTGTAGGCGAAGAGAAAGAATTGAGCGACTTGCAGGGCGGCAGCGGATTCAGCTTTATTGATTTGGCCGCTGATAAAGCCGGTACGCGCTTTGGTGAAATGGCGACCTCATCACCTGAAAACGCTCGCAGGATTCAAAAGGCAATGTCGGAAATAAAGGATTACGGCGACTTCATGCCTGATCCCCGGGACCTTCCTGAACACATGGGCGAAGCCGAATTTAATCAACGTTACCAGTCCCTCGATAGCGCCACCTATCAAGAACTTTCCAGGCAAATTGACGCCCGCATAGCGGCTATGCCAATTTATAAAACCGATTAATTAGGATGAAAACTCCCCCTTCAACAAAGTCAAATATGCTCGCGATATAGCTATCGCCTATTACGGCCTACAGATTGCACATTTCCGCGTTGAATTATTAGGCTGTATCAGTATTCCATTTAATACAATGGCTTCCCAGATACGCATACGGTACAATTCTCACACAGAATTACTTGATGTGATAGAGAACAATAATGAGCCATGCCAGTTTTCAGATAGTTTATGATGGCCCCGCATTAGACAGCCATGAAATGGATGTTAACGACCTTGCGCCTGCACTTTTGGCCATCGGCGGACTTATGGAAGAGGTTGGAAATTTATTACAAGGCGATAAGTTTAAAATAACTGTTAGCGTAAAAGGTTCTTTTAAAACCGGTTGTTTTGGCGTTGAAATGGTCGCACACGCAAAAAATATCATTCTTGACGCAATGGATTTGTTTAACAATAGCAATACAACAGCCGTTATAAATGCTGCTAGCATTATTGGTTTAGTTAATTGTGGAAAAAGCACATTAATTGGCTTTTTAAGATGGGCTAAAAACCGCAAAGTATCCAGGACTGAAGTAATGGATGATGGTATTGTCAGGGTTTTTATTGATAATGAACACTATGATATTGAGCAACAAGCCCTGGAAATGCTGAAAAACTTCAAAATAAGAAAGGCGTTTGAGGCATTAATACATACCCCTCTATCACGCGATGGAATAGACTCATTTTCCGTTCTAAGCCCAGAAAACCAAGCAAACCCAATTCTCCACATTGAAAAAAGTGAGGCAGTTTATTTTATTGCGCCAGCACCAACCGATGAAGAAATAAACGACCACACTACGATTGTTAGCTTGCAAATAGTTAATGCTTCATTTGCCGAAGGCAACAAATGGAGGTTTTCAGATGGCTCGAATACCTTTTTTGCAGACATTTTGGATGAAGAATTTATAAGGCGCGTTCAGTCTAGCACAGAAGTGTTTGCTAAAAACGACATTTTAAAAGTCAGATTGCGTATTAGCCAATGGCTAACTTCAAGGGGCATGAGAACAGACTATATAATTCAGGAAGTGATAGAGCATCGACTAGCACACCGACAAATTGATTTGTTTGAACATCAACAAGATCAGTGATGAGAATCGAGTGATTAACGTAATATGTACGACATGAATTGTCTCAAAAACTTGTAGGCAGTCGTTAAAAAAGAATCAACTTTTTAGTTTATACGTACACAAAATAATTCCAACTTTCCTAAACTTACCATGTTCAAAGACTGTAACAATTGATTTAGTAAGGCTTATCGGAAGTAGCGTAGAGACGCGAAATATCGCGTCTCTACGGCATCATTAATTGAACGTGGTACCGGGCGTAGCGGGCAAAACGGGCATTTTTTGTTTAGGGAACTCGCCTGTCAAACTGTTCAGGAAAGCGACAATATCGGCAACCTGCTCTTTAGACAAGTCTTTATCCAATTGCATTTTAGCCATAATTTTCACTGCTTCATCCAGTGTTTTAGCTGCGCCATTGTGAAAATAAGGCGCGGTCAATGCAATATTGCGCCAAGTAGGCACTTTCCACATATGTTCGTCGTCAGTTTTTTTGGTGACCTCAGCTAACCCCTTATCACTGTTGAAATGATATTTCGCTGCAAAATAGGGATTGCTATGCATGGGAAATTTCTGGAACATTCCAGGCCCATTAAATGCAGGGCCGCTGTGGCAACTCGTACAGCCCAGCTCTTGGGCCAAATTCATGCCGCGAACCTGCTGCCCGGTTAACGCTGATTTATCCCCGGAAACATATTTATCATAAGGACTATTAGGCGTAATCAACGTTCTTTCATAAGCGGCAATGGCTTTGGTTGCATTGTCCTTGGAAATTGCATCCTTGCCAAAAACCTGTTCAAAAGCCACTTGGTAACCTTCGATTGACTTCAGACGCGCAACAACGTCATCCCAGCTTTTCATGCCCATTTCAATAGGATTGGTCACAGGGCCTGCTGCCTGAGCCTCAAGGCTTGGCGCTCTGCCGTCCCAAAACTGCACGGCGTTAAACGCAGAATTCCATACTGTCGGCGCGCTGCGGCCGCCGGTCTGGCCATTAACACCCATGGCATTGGGTCTATTATCTTCACCGCCTAACATGGTGTTATGGCAGGAAGCGCAAGAAACAGTCCCCGTAGAAGACAAGCGCGGGTCATGATATAACATTTTACCCAGTTCAACTTTTTCTTCGGTTGTGGGGTTATCGGCGGGTGCGGGAGCGACTGTTGGCAAGGCTTCCCACGCTGAAGCCACAGAAATAGAGCCTACTAATGCCATCGCGGTCACCAGCGAACGAAATTTAAACATGCTATCCTCCAAATATTATTATATGTATCATCAAATTAGGGGCGATCCGTACCCAGAGGGGGGTGTAAATCCCCCGTTTACCTTATATAACCTCTCGAATTGTAAAATATAACGCCGGCAATATACAGTTAAATTCCCATGAAAATATCTTGATAATCTCATTAGCTTTATTTTAACTCTTATGCAAAACGAAGATTTTTTCAAATATCGAGAAGTATTTTCCTGTATCAGAGTTTATTTAATTGTTTGCCTGTTTATTGATGGCCGCCGAGCGCCTGATTTAATGCGCTGGAAAGATCCATGTATTGAAACCTGAAACCCTGGGCTAACAGACGTTCAGGCATCACGCGCTGACTTCCCAATACCAGTTCCGACATTTCACCCAGCAAAAATTTCAACAGCCAGGCAGGAACCGGAAGCAATGCCGGTCGCTTTAAGCAGTCCGCCAGTGTCCGGGTAAATTCGCTATTGGTGACCGGATTAGGCGCAGTTCCGTTATACGCACCCTGCATGGACGAATCCGCCATCATCAGCCGGGCAATAGCGATCCAGTCCTGCCGGTGAACCCAGGACATCCATTGCTTGCCATTGCCTAATTGGCCGCCCAATCCCAGACGAAAAGGCGGCAACATGCGTTGCAAAAGCCCGCCATCACCGGCAAGCACCAAGCCGGTTCTGATCAGGCAGACTCTGACACCGGATTGTTCTGCTTTTTTTGCCTCATTTTCCCAATCGGCGCAGAGCCGCTGTGAAAAATCCGGGCTAGTTGCTGACTGTTCGGTTAGCACTGTATCGCCTTGATCTCCATAATAACCGATAGCGGAACCGCTGATCAAAAGCTCGGGTTTAACTGTCATCCGGGCCATGCACTCAACCAGTTGTTTTGTCAGCTTGATGCGGCTATCCCGGATGATCTGTTTCCGGGCATCGCTCCAGCGGGCATCAAAAACCGGCGCGCCGGCGAGATTGATAATGACCTGATAAGCATCATCAGGCTTAAGCTGATTGAGATTATTCAGTGCTTTAATGCCAGACCCGCAGATTTTTTCTACAGATTCCGGTTTGCGGCTTAAAACGGTAACTTCACAACCTTGCCCGGTTAAGCTTCGCGTTAATGCGCTGCCGATAAAGCCGGTGCCGCCGGTAATAAGTACATTCATCATTTTGTCCTCACAGACAATAAACACGCTACAACATTTCGATCATTGAAAAAACTTCATGATTTTATAGTGACACCAAAACCAATAATAAACCAGTGAAAATTACCCTGGACAGTTGAGCTCATCGGTTTGCAGACTTGGTTTGCACGGAAAGCAGATGGCATTCTTAAGTTATCATTGTTCATGTTTTGTACATATATTATTTGACAAAATAGATTATGACAAGTAAGTTATCCGTAACAATTTTGCTCTTCTCACCACCCTGGAAACTCAGCGATTTAACTTGAATTTCTATAACGCTCCTGATTCAGTTGACTGGATTATAGGAGAATACCGGCGATCCTCCTCTAAACCCTCCCTGGTTGTTTAAGGCAGGGTCTTTTTTGTATTTAATATTTGCACAGTGATGAACGTCATGACATTTAAAGGGTTACAAATCTTAAAGCTCCTCCTGGAAGTTAATTTCATTTTGTCAGTCATCGTGCTTTTAGCTGGCGGCTTTTTGTCAGTATCGGAAAGTTTTTCAATTTTTGAGTTTAACGAAGATCTTTATGGCGCTCCGGACAACAATTTACGTATGATAATGATTTATCTGGCAATGACCGAAATTGTAATATTAGGCTATTGCTTTTTCAGAAAAAATTATCAGACATTGGTTCCAGTGGGTTTTTTCCTGGTTTTGATGATTGGATCAATGGAGTTCTACGGTGAAATCAACGCAGTTGAGATAGATAAAAATTTCCCTCTGTTTTTTCTTTATATTGGGCTTTCACATATTTTCTTTGGCGTGACGGCGGGCATGGAAAAAAACAGCGCTGATATTCATCTTTAAAAATCCAGGACGATGTCAGACTAGTCATAACTGCCAGCATTATCGATATAATTTACGATTTATCATTTGCATTAAACCGGTCTTGAAATCATGAAAATTTTTGTTGTGTTGATCGCCGCTTTATTATCAAGCTGCACCGGAATTCCCGATGGCGTAACTGCAATTGATGGCTTTGATATTAACCGTTATATGGGAACCTGGTACGAAATTGCCCGGCTGGATCACCGCTTTGAAAGAGGCCTGAATAACATCTCAGCTACTTACTCGCTAAGGGAAGACGGCGGCGTCAATGTGCTTAACAAAGGCTGGAACCAGGCCGATAGTAAATGGGAACAGGCTGAGGGCAAGGCCTATTTCGTCGAACTGCCGGATAAAGGCAGGTTAAAAGTATCTTTCTTCGGTCCTTTCTATGGCGGCTACAATATCATTGACTTAGATAAAAAAGACTATGCATATTCCATGGTTGCGGGTCCGGACAAATCTTATTTTTGGATATTATCCCGATCCAAGAGTATGCCAAAAGCAACCCTGGAGGCGTTAATTGAAAAGGCCCAAAAACTGGGGTTTGCCACCGGCAAGCTTATCTTCGTCAAACAGGATTAATCCGCTCTCAATTTAATGAATGAAAATTTTTCTGGCTGGTCCGCTTGATTTTATCAAGCACAAAACCATTTGATTTTCTTCCGGACCCGTATCACTCCCTGGCGCCTTTATAAAAAAAAAATAACAATTTTTAATTGACTGATTTTCTCTATGTTTTACTTTGCCGCTATTGAAAAATGAACTACCCCGCAAATACTACATCGAACCGTTTCAATAATCCGGCAATATCCTTTCTCTCAAACGCCTGAACAGGCAAACACAGATCACATAGGTTTATACCACGTTCCTGCAAGGACTCTACTTCAATATAAATGTCTTTAACATCATATATTTCCAGAGCGTTAAAAATAGCAGCGGTATCTTTCAACCCTGTATTTTCCGGATGCTGGCCTTTTTTTAATTGAAATACGCCATCATCCAGCAATAAAATTCCGACATTCTGGTCGAAAGCCGCGGTAGTCAAAATAATATCCAGTATTTCCTGAACATAAACGCCGCTATGCGCCGGTTTACGTAAAACAAATAAATAGCTTTTCATACGGCTCAACCAAATATGATAAATCGATCCGCTTCAAGCGTGGCTTCAACCAACTGCCCCAAACCTGAAATTCGAAAACCATCGGCCAGATCATCGTCCCGTTTACCCTGTCTTTCAGCTTCATCGGAACACAATAATCCACGCCTTTGGGCAGCAGAAATACACACCACTAAATCAATCTGATGAAGCCTGGCCAATTCACTCCACTGTGCGTTAAATTGAAGCTCATCATCGGGCGGCGTAGCGTATTTGAAAGCATGATAAACCCCATCGTGATAAAAAAACACCCGGAACACTTCATGGCCCAGCGACAAAACAGCATTAACAAACTGATAGGCCGCATGCCCTGCATTCGAATGATTTGGACTGCTATTGACTTGTATGGCAAATTTCATTTTATAGCTGTATTTTCTTAGGCTGAATTTATTTTATATGTCTTATAATAAACAGCTTATATTCTATTATGATTAACAAATCCTGTGCGGATTTAGTTACTATATTCTCGCAACATTCGGACAACATGTATAAACCCTCTGCTATCGTACTGGCCCTAAGCCTTATTCTCTTCTCTGCTGCACAGCATGCCGCCGAGCAAAAGGTCATCGTTAGTCATGAAAAATCACCTTCGCCACAACCGGCTTCCGAGCAAGAAGGATCCTCTGCAACGCAGCCGGATACTGGGATTAAAAAAATCGAACTCCCCGACATGGGCGATTCTTCGGGCACTTTAATGTCACCGGCTGAAGAAAAAGAATTTGGCGAAGCCTTTTTCAGAAGCTTGCACTCACAGATCACAATCAATCAGGATGCTGATATTCAGGAATACATCCAGTCTATTGGTCAAAAATTGGCGGCAAACAGTGACGCACCCAGCCACCCTTTCCACTTTTTCGTAGTCATGGAAAATGAAATCAATGCTTTTGCGGGGCCCGGAGGCTATATTGGCGTTAATTCGGGATTAATTTTAATGACCGAAGCAGAAAGTGAATTAGCCTCCGTAATGGCGCACGAAATATCCCACGTTACCCAAAGGCATTTATTCCGTGCCGCCGAAGCCGCCAGCCGCTTATCGATACCCACAGTCGCCGGAATGTTGGCCGCTATTTTGTTGGGTACGCAAGCGCCGGCTTTGGGGCAAGCCGCGATCATGGCTATTCAGGCAGGCAGCATTCAGTTTCAGATCAATTTTACCCGCGAAAATGAAGAAGAAGCGGATCGTGTCGGCATGCAGACTCTGGCAAGCTCTCAATACGACCCACGCAGCATGCCTACATTCTTTGAACGTTTACAACAATCTACCCGTTTTTACGGGCAGGATATTCCGGAATTCTTAAGGACTCACCCCGTGACCACATCGCGTATTTCTGACAGCCGGGGACGCGCGGAAACTTATCCTTATAAGCAATACCCTGATTCACTGGACTATCAATTAACCAAAGCAAAAATTCTAATTTTGACAAGCTCTGATCCAGCCGAAGCGCATGATAATTTTCAATCCAGATTAACCCGGGGAACAACCGAGCAACGGACTGTTGCCCGTTATGGCATGGGGCTGATTGCGCTTAAGGAAGAAAAATTTAAAGAGGCTGAAGAAATTTTTCAAGCATTAACACAACAATACCCTGAACAGTATCAATACGCTGCCGCACTTGCACGCACCGCGTTGAAAGCTCGAAATTATAATACTGCTGTTATTCGCTATCAAAAACTGATTAAACAGTTCCCGGATAATGCCGCCTTTAAACTTGAATACATAACATCTTTATTAAAAGCTGGGAAAACAGAGCAAGCTAGAAAAAATTTATTCTCATTAAATCCTGATGCGCAAAAATCACCCAATTATTGGCAATTATTGGCACAAGCCTATAGCGACTTGAATCAACCCGCTGAATCTCATCGCTATCTTGCGGAGTATTATTTTGCAATGGGACAAACCAAAGATGCGATTTTGCAGATAAAACTGGCTCAAGAATCAAAGGGACTAAATTTTCAACTATCCTCAATCCTGAGTGAAAGGCTTAGATTTTTCTTAACTCAGGAACAAGAAGCAAGAAATAACCGGTGATAAATTGCATATATCGCTTTTATAAAAAGCATTCATTGCCCATGATTTTGTTTATTAGAAATCGCTAAAACTTAATAATAAACTGTTTTTATTAAATATTTTAAAAATAAATATTTTTTTATGGAAATACCTATTTTTTTTATGGACGCTTTTAATTTGTTGGCTATAAAATACGGCAGCTTTTCGGGGCTGGACTGGTTTAACAACCAGTTAATGGAGGGGGAGTAGCCTTTAAAGGCATATCAATAATAACAATAATAGAGTAATACTGCTTGGGTTGGGTTAGGTTGTAAAAGAGACAACTAAATAACAACAATAAAAATAAAACTCGACGCGCCCGCTCTATGCGGGCTTTTTATTGCCCGCGATTCAGATATATATTTTTTAATTCCAGTGAATCTTGCCTTGTCTTTCCATCCTGCTTCCGCTAAGAATGCTCATAGGAGATGCGCGCGTACTTCAAGATATTTTGTTTTCTGAAATTTGAAAAAATGTCTGCTTGCTCATTTGATGATTATAAAAACGGTTGTTTCCCATTGATAAAGGAGGATGCTTTTACCATAAGCCTTAACCCGCTCTATATACCAGGCTCAAAAATCAGGAATTTTTCCTATAGGTTGCGGCAACGCTTTTCGTTGAAAATACATCATTTGTAGTAATTTTTGACAGCAACGGTAATATTCATGAGCATCCCTTTAATTACAAGGCGGCCTTGGCTAACAGCTTTGCCGCTTTCTCTATTGACAGTCTCAGCTCTTGCAGCAGATGCTTCTTCAACTCCTGCAGTAAAGCCTGACAGCCAAATTAATACGCCAAAGCAAGCCAGTTCAGCAACAGCTAAAAAAGCGGGCAAGGACGAAGCGCCGGCAAAATCTGAAGGGGAAGCGTCAGAGGCGACTAACAAGAGGAAAACTCAGTCTGTAGTTGCTACGCATCCAGTCGATGTTTTCGAGCTACCGGAAATTGAGGTTGTCGGAAATACTCCGTTAGGCACTACCGGCCTGGAACTTAAAAAAATTCCCGGTAATGTGCAATCTGCCGAAGACGAGGAAATTCAACGTCATGAAGCATTCAGCCTGACGGACTTCATGAATCGCCGTCTGGAAAGCGTCAATATCAACGACACCCAAAATAACCCTTACCAGCCTGACATTACTTATCGCGGTTTTAACGCGTCCCCTATCTTGGGCACCCCGATCGGCATATCGGTTTACCAGGACGGAGTTCGTGTCAACGAAGCGTTTGGCGACACCGTCAACTGGGATTTGATTCCTCAAATCGCAATTTCCAGCATGGAAATGATACCGGGTTCAAATCCCTTATTCGGCTTGAATACCCTGGGCGGCGCGCTGTCGGTCAAAACCAAAAGTGGCTTCAGTCACCCCGGATTTAACGCCCAGGCCAATGGCGGCTCCTTTGGGCGGCAGGCATATCAGGCCGAATACGGCGGCTCGAAAGGCAATTTCGACTGGTACTTGGCCGGCAATATTTTCCGTGACAATGGGTGGCGGCCATTTTCTCCAACCAGCGTCAATCAGGCGTTCGGAAAAGTCGGCTGGGAGAATGACAAGACAGACCTGGACCTATCATTTACTTTTGCAGACAACAATTTGCAAGGCGTCGGCCCTACGCCGAAAGGAATGCTGCAGGAGAATTGGCCATCGATTTATACGGCTCCTGACATAACCAAAAATACGCTGTATTTTGTTAACCTCAAAGGCAGTCATCGCATCACCGATAAATTGCAACTGACCGGCAATACCTATGACCGCAACAACAGCAATAGCAGTCTCAACAGTAATACCAACGAGAATTGCGCCGAATTGATCAGCGGCGCCCAATGTTTGGACAGTAATAACGAAACTCTTACTACCGGGGCTTTTGCAGCGACACGGACGCTGCAAAACGGAACCGGCGTCAATTTACAGCTGACCTCCGATTACGCTATCGGCAGCCATGAAAATCAACTGGTCGTCGGTGGAGGTTACAATTATGGCAATAGCAATTTTTCTGTCGCTTCGCAGGATGCGGTTTTTACCCCAACGCGGGATGAAATCGCCGTTAATCCCCTGATAACCAGCGTAAAGATCAACGGGCAAAACAACTACTCCAATGTTTTCGCAACCAATAACTTTTCCCTATTCGAATGGCTGCACGCCAACACTTCAATGAACTGGATGCAGGCGCAGGTGCGGACAACAGATCAAATAGGAACGGCGCTGAACGGCAAGGACACTTATGCACGCATCAATCCATCCGCGGGCTTTACCTTCAATCCTTTGGATGCGTTTTCGCTGGATACCCCGCTCAAGGACTTTACAACCTACTTCAACTACAACGAAGGGTTCCGCGCTCCGACTGCGGTAGAGCTGAGTTGCGCCGATCCTGAAGCGCCCTGCACCTTACCCAACAGTTTTGTATCCGACCCGCCCTTGCAGCCGGTGGTTTCTAAAACCCTGGAGGTTGGCGCCCGCGGCAACTTCGGTCAGGCGCTCAAGTGGAACTTCGCACTGTACCAAACCCGAAATACCAACGACATTCTGTTTCTGAACAGTCCAGGCAGCGTTATCAATGGTTATTTTCAGAATGTCGGCGCTACGCAGCGCCAGGGCGCGGAGCTAGGTCTAAGCGGACTGGTGCTGGATACATTGAACTGGTACTTAAGCTACGGTTTTGTCGATGCGACCTATCAAACAACAGCGGTACTCAGTAATGCACTGGGGGCGGAAACGGTTACACCCGGAAGCAGAATACCCAGTATTCCGCAAAATACCCTCAAGTTTGGCTCCGAATACGAATTTTTCCGCAATTTCTTTTTTGGCGGTGATCTGCAATACGTTTCCAGCCAGTATGCACGCGGCGACGATCAGAATCTATACCCGCAAATACCAAGCTACACTGTGGTCAACCTAAATGCCCGCTATGTTGTGACCAAGAACATTGAGTTATTTGCAACGGGCCGCAACATTTTTGATAACCATTATGCCTCGTTCGGGCAAATGGGGAATAACTTTTTTAACGGTCAAACCACCCAATTCCAGGGACCTGGCGCCATCGCCGCCGGTTATGCCGGTATCCGCGTACACTGGAACTGATTGATGAGCATCCCTGCACAAACGGATAAAAAATCTCACAGCGAATCAAGCGCCCCTTAGGAATGCGCATGAAATAAAACTACCAATGAAATATGTACACCACCGTGTAGGGGCGGATTTACCCGCCTTGGACGAATGAATTCGCACCTACAGTTGCTCAAGTTATTTCACGCACGTTCCTTAGTAATTGATTCTGCCGAAAAGTTTGTCAGCTTGAAGGATAGCTTGCGCTTGTTAGGGACCGAAGAAACCGCTAATCAATTTTAAAGACGCCCATTTTCCAAATCTAACTGGCAATATATCCGGCGATACTATATGGGCGCTCTAATTTTTTAGTAAAGTTCGACATTTAAGAACAGATTTTTCAAACTTCCTGGAAGTTTGCTGTTCTTTGCAAAGAAGCCAAAAAGATACTTGATTGAATTGTTTCTTCAGTATTGGTTTTAAGGCACATTTTTCAAGTGAAATTATAATTCAAAGCATTCATCAGCTAATACACGTCCCTTACATAGCGCTTTTCTTTTTTCAGTTGATTAACGTAATCAATGGCTTGCTGCTCTGAAAAGCGGCCGTGTCCGGCAATAACATCATGCAATGCCTGATCGACATCTTTTGCCATTCTGTAAGCGTCGCCGCAGACAAAGAAATAACCGCCCTGCTCCAGCCAAGAGAACAGTTCTGCGCCTTGTTCAATCATCCTGTCCTGCACATAAATTTTGGCATCCTGATCTCTTGAGAAAGCCACATCCAGACGCGTCAGCAAGCCGCTTTGCTGATAATCTTCTAGTTCTTCACGATAGATAAAATCTGTAGCCGCATTACGGTCGCCAAAAAACAACCAGTTTTTACCCGGTGCATTCCGGTGCCGGCGTTCCTGCAAAAAGGCGCGGAAAGGCGCGATTCCGGTTCCGGGACCAACCATAATCATAGGCAGATTATTATCATCAGGAACCCTGAACACCTTGTTAGGCGTAAAGAAACAATGCACTCTGGTTTCATCATTAACCAGATCAGCCAAAAATGTTGAGCAAACACCTTTATGCTGGCGGTTATGGCTTTCATAACGCACGCTGGCAACCGTTAAATGCACATGATCCGGATGAAGATTGCCGCTGGATGAAATCGAATAGGCTCGATGTTGCAATGGTTTTAATAAGGCTATAAATTCAGCGGCGGCAAATTCACAAGCGGGAAATTGCAGCAATAAATCCAGCGTATCGCGTCCCCATAAATAATCAGCCAGCTTTTCTTTATCTCCTGATTCAAGAATTCCGTTAAGTTCCTGGTCGCCGGAGCGGGTCGCAATCTCTTCAATAAGTTCTTTACTGGGAGTCTTGATCTCAAAATGCGTGCGTAAAGCTTCCTTTAACGGCATTAATTCACCATTGACCGGCTCGTCTTCATCGCCAGTGCAGCCAATCGCTTTAATGATGCCGGCAACCAGCTCGGGACAGTTGGCTGGCACGATGCACAAGGCATCTCCTGCTTCATAGCTTAACCCTGAACCGGCTATTGAAATTTCATAATGCCGTGTTTCTTTAGATGATAACGGGGCGGTTAACAAGCGATTCACCAGCAGCTTGGCCGGAAACGGGTTTTTCCGGTGGTATTCAGGTTTTCCGCTAACACGGGAATCATTTTCAGTAACAGTTGTGGCTGCACTTCCAGCCATGTGTGGAATGACGGCAGTCATCCAGCGCTGAGCAGGATCTTCAAAATCGACGTCGCAGTCGGTGCGGTCATAAACACGAGTTGCGCCCAGTTCAGCCAATCTATTATCCCAGTCTATGCCTGCTTTACAGAATAAGTCATAACTGGTGTCGCCCAATGCCAGCACAGAAAACTTCATGGCTTCAAGCCTGGGCATAGTCTCTGCGCAAACGCTATCCCATAACATTTGGGCGTTATCCGGCATTTCGCCTTCACCATAGGTACTGGTAATAATCAGCAGCGAGTCTATTGCCGTAAGCGCATCCGCTTCGATTTCATCCATGCATTTTACCAGAGGATTCAAGCCGTAAGCTTTAGCAATATTAGCCGCATCATTAGCGACGGATTCGGCATTACCGGTCTGGCTGCCATACAGTATGGTGATGATTTGGCTATCAGTTTGATTCGCTGAGCCAATGCTTTGAATCTTATGCGTGTGCATCCCGGCAAAAAAGCCGCTTAGCCATGCCCGCTGGTTTTCATTGTAGAGGGCGTCAAGTGGAAGTTGAGATAATTTCATTTAGTTTACTAACAATTCAATAGTATAAATAGGTCGTCTTGTTAAATACGGGGATTAACGGTTATCAAGCCATTTGTCCGATCGACATGCCCTGAACAATTTCCAAACCGACAAGGCCTGCCAAGAATTCTTCCACACAGGGAATACCCGCTAATGCCTGCTTATTGATTTTGTCCTGCTCAATAATCCAGGCGGTTGACCCAATGGAATAAATGCTTTGCACCGGGCGATTGACCAACGCGGTTTTATAGTCATTGAGGCGTTTGCAGGCCAACAAGCTGGCAAGCTGGTCATCGCTGTAGTTGCTGTAAGCTTCGCGGGTGCTTTTAACCAGCATTTCCTGAAGTTTTCGTGGCCGTTCGATAATCAGTTTACGCGCCGCCTGCTCAATTTGGCTTTGCGAACGGAGCGCTTCAGGCAAATGTTTAAGCATGTCCCCGGCGCATTGCTGAGCCTTTTCAAGCACGGCAAAACTGTTGACCAATTTAAATCTTAAGGATATATCGGTAGCGCCATGCCCTGGTATCGCACCGCCGAATAGCGGCTGAGACGTTTGGTAGGCTGTTTTGACCTGGTCAATTTGCTGTTGCGCTAATGCTTGCGACAATTCCTCAATCATTTCCTTGCGGTCTATTGATTGCTGTAAAAATTGAGCGGTTTGCGTTTTATAAAGCCATAAGGGCATGGCAAACTTAAAGTGCTTGCGTTCAGATTCCCAGTTATTGATTATATTTCTGGCCTTGCTGGATTTGGCGTAGTCTGCGTGTTGTTCCAGCATAGCAAGGATAAATTGCTCATGGGCGCGCGCCATACCGGTCTCTTCGGTCAAACTATGCAGTTCAACGGAAGACTTGTCGTAAAGATTTTCCAGTAAATTTTCAGGGTCATATTGATAGGCATTACCGCCTGACATGCCGTTACAAAAACCTTTACCAAACCCGCCGATGTTCAAAACCGCCCCGTTAGTCATGTATTCGCAGGCGAAATCACCGACGCCTTCAACGACTGCCATTGCGCCCGAGTTCCTGACTGCAAAACGGTCTCCGGCTTCACCATTGATAAAGGCTTTGCCGCCGGTAGCGCCAAACAGGGCAAAGTTGCCGATCAACACATTGTTGCCGGGTGTTTTAATGCCGCCTCCGGGTGATTCAACCACCAGCGTGCCGCCGCAGGCAGACTTGCCCACGCCATCATTACAAGTGCCCAGATGCTCCATGCGCATCCCGTCATTAAGAAATGCAGCATAACTTTGACCGGCCGATCCGTGGGTGCGAATAACCACGCTGT
The DNA here is from genome assembly GCA_002862125.1 of Methylobacter sp. KS41. Classification (GTDB taxonomy): domain Bacteria; phylum Pseudomonadota; class Gammaproteobacteria; order Methylococcales; family Methylomonadaceae; genus Methylobacter_C. The sequence continues at coordinate 927,376 of PHSP01000001.1, forward strand.
CTGGCGCCAGATAACGGCGGCTTTGCTGGTGATTGGCGTAGATAATTTTGGAGTTAGCAATTTGCTGTTCAGTCAATTCGTAGGCCAGCATCCGTTCAATATCAATCGCCGTCTGGCCGCCTACGGATTTATTGCAGTTATTGAGTTTAAAAGCAGCGCCTTCAATAACAATTTGTGACTGTTTGCCCTCTATAATGCCTGCTTTAACCTGTTCAATAATTTTATTATCAATATTAAAACCGGCTTCCAGATAAACGGGCTTTGGCACAATGACTACATCCACCTTCGCCAGCATCCGGGTCAAATCGAGTTGACCTACCATTGAATGATGGTTAATCAAATGCAGTAAATCGGTGTTACCCCGTATTTCCTGCAAACTTTTATAACCTAAAACCGCCAGTATTTCCCTGACTTCGTGCGCCAGATTCATAAAATACTGCGCCAGGATGCGCGGGTCGCCTTTGAACTCTTCGTGCTCGGTCGTCAAACCGGCCGGACATTTTATATTGCAGTTTTTTGCCATTACGCAGCGCAACATCATCAGTACAGTCGTGCCGAATTCAAACGAATCTGCGCCAAGGATGGCTGATTTAACTACATCCAGTCCGCTTTGATGAGCGCCGCTGCCGCGCAATATCACCTTATCGCGCAGCCCGTTGACAGCCAATGCCTGATGAACTTCAGCGATACCAATTTCCGGCGAACGCCCGCTGTTTTTTAAACTGGTAACAGCCGCCGCCCCCGTACCCCCGGTGTTGCCTGCGACATTAATAACATCCGCGCCGGCTTTAGCAACCCCGACCGCTATCGTACCTATGCCTTCGGAAGAAACCAGTTTTACGCCGACTTTGACTCGCGCGGCCTTGGCATCATGGATTAACTGCCCTAAGTCTTCGATAGAGTAGGTATCATGATGCGGCGGCGGGCTAACCAGTTCGACTCTGGGCGTCCCGCCGCGCAGTGCGGCGATTTCCACGGAAACTTTAGCGGCGGGCAATTGACCGCCTTCGCCCGGTTTCGCGCCCTGAGCTATTTTGATCTCAATTTCTTTAATATTGGGATCGGCCAGATAACCGGCCCAAACACCGAATCGTCCTGATGCGAATTGTTTGATGTTACATGAACGCAGGGTATTGAAACGGCTGGAATGTTCGCCGCCTTCTCCGGAGTTGCTCAATGCCCCGACAATGTTGATGCCTTGGGCAACGGCTTCGTGCGCTTCGGCTATTAAAGCGCCATGACTCATCGCGCCGGAAGCGAGCGTTGCCGTAATTTCATGCGCAGGCTGTACATCGCTTAAGGCTACCGGATTGCGTGCGCTTTGAATGGTGTTTAAATAATTTCCCAACAAACTACCGGCGCCGGCAACTTTTATAAGCAGACTGTCTTCTGTTCCGGCAATGCTGAATGCCGTATCGGAGAAACGTTTTTTAAAGTGCGCCGCCAATTGTTCCAAACGCTGAGCGGAAGAGCGCTCTGTGAAGCGGACAGCGTAAGCGTCATCACTTGTTTTCGTTATGCTTAAACCACGAATCAAATAATTAATATTTCCCCGCAGGTTTTGTTTTCCCAGAATGCGGTCGAAATCAGCAGTGGTCATTGCCGGGCTGACATCAGCCGGAAAATCCATGATGTCGCGTAGTGAAGCAGGTCTTAAATCACGTTCAAGATACAGATTTTTAGCAAAGCTGCGATAAGCGGGCGTAATGCCGAAACTGTCAATTTGTTCAGGCGTGCGTTTCTCGTAACCTGTATCAATATAGGCTGTATCGCTTGCTTCAGGTGACTTTTCCCCAGGAATATATAAAATCGCCTCATCGGTCATATTGATATATTCTCTGACAGCCGTATTGCCGTAAGAATGGCCTGCTCCGTCCTGGCGTTCCTTAAATAACCCCAGAAATGGAATATCCTTTTCTTCGCGGACTGAAAGCGCCTTCTGATGCCATTCGCTGGCGCTGGCGGCAATATCCGCATAACGCACGCCACCGACTGAAGCGTGAATATTAGGAAAATATGGGCTTAATTTGGGTTCGTCGGTGTCCAGATAATTGGATTCAAAGAACTCACCGCCGATATAACTTTCCACCGTACATAAGCCAAACTTACCCATGGTTTTCATGAGCGACTTTTCAGCGCCTTTTTGAAATTTATCGAGAACTTTTTGCCGGTCCGCCTCGGGATAATGGCTGATAACCCGGTTGTGTACACTGACAGGGCAGATGGCTGACGCGCCAAAACCTAAAATCGTGGCAATATCATGAGGACTTGCTGCTTGTCCGGTTTCCGCAATCAATGATGAATTAAACCGCAAACCCTGTTTGACTAAATGCTGGTTAGCCGCTGCGATCATTAATAATGCAGGAATGGCGGCAAGCTCCCGGCTGATATTAATGTCGCTTAAAATGATAATGCCGGTATTGCTTCTGGCCGCTTGTTCAACCTGCTCGCAAACCGTTAACAACGCCGCTTCCAGAGCATCTTCATTGCGCTTGGCGTCATTAAAGTCAGGCTGGTACAGCATATCAAGAGTCACCGTACTGACTGCCTGCTGTCTGCGGATTTGTTCCAGCTGCGTGCGCTGTAAAATGGGCGTATCGATGACCAGTTGTTTGCTCAGTTCATCTGAAAAAGTAGGCTTCGCTCCTAACGCCACTCGCAAAGTCATACCGTCGCTTTCCCGGATTGAATCCAGCGGCGGATTGGTTACTTGAGCAAAACGCTGGCTAAAATAACGCGACATGCCGCCTTCAGCGCTTGACAGGGCATTTGGCGCCAAACCATAGCCCATGGCCGATACTTTTTCCATGCCGGTTGCCAGCATCGGATCAAGCAGAAACCTGAAGCTTTCCTGATTGAGGGAATAAGCGGTATGTTGCTGGTCTATATTGAACGAGTGCTCATTATCGAGTTCCGCCAATTCGACGAGCGGCAGGTCAGCCAGATGAATGCAGCGCTGCGCCAGTAAAGCCTGATAATCCTGTTCATTAGCCAGACGATCCATGACTTGATGGCTGTTGTAGGCTTCACCGGTATTGTGGTCAAAATACAGCATGCCGCCCGCTTCGATGCGGCCGCGCTTCAAAACGTCCTTGGGCGGAAAATCGATTTGACCGGCTTCCGACATTACTGCCAAATAATCCTTGGTTTCTACCGAGCGCAAAGGCCTTAACCCCAAACGATCCAGGCGCGCGCCTACACGGATGCCGTCATTGAAAATCAACGCCGCCGGACCGTCATTTTTTTCTTCATAGAGACTGAAATACTCCAGCATCGCCCGGATAGCTGGTGACAAGGTCTTGTCATTTTCCCACGCCGGCGGCATCATGGCCAAAACAGCGGTGACTATATCCAAATTATCTTCGTTAATACGGCGAGTCAGGGTTTGATCCAGGCGCCCGGAATCAGATTGACCGCAAGGAAAAACAATGTGCTTGTTATGCTGTCTGGCAATGGCGTTTTCGCTTAAACGGTTTTTCTTGTCGGTATTCAACTCGCCATTGTGCGCCATATAACGGAATGGCTGAGCCATTATGGTTGCAGGCGCTGTATTGGTAGAAAACCGGGTATGGAAAAACAGCGTACTGATTTCGTGATCAGTATCGTACAGATCTTTAAAATATGGGATAACTTCAAACGAATTTAAGCGGCCTTTGTAAACCTGAGTGCGCGAACTCATGGATAACGGATAAAAACCGGCCAATTCAGGACGGGTAAAGCCTTCAACCTCAATGTCCCGTAAAGCGGACTGTATATGCTTTTCAAATTCACACTGCGAAACGTTTTTCAAACCATCCGGACGGCCGAATACACATTGTTTTATCGGTAATTGGGCCTTTATCGCTGCTGCGTTGATAACGTCAAAGTCAACGGGTATATTGCGCCACAAGATAATCGGCAAACCGGAGCTTTTAAAATGGCGTTCAATGAGCTCATTTGCAGCGGAATCGTAATGATCATGATCTTCAGGGAAAAAGAAGTTGGCAACGCCAAATTGACCTGGTTCAAGACTGTCAATACCCGTTATTTTGCGAAAGAACTTGAGGGATAAATCAATATTAACGCCCGCGCCATCGCCAATGCCTTCAGCGCTCATGCCGCCGCGATGGGGAATAGTGCACAAGGCCTCATGGGATTTAACGAGCAACTCATGAGTTTGTTTACTCTGTTTGTGAGTGATGAAACCCACTCCGCAGCTATCCTGCGATAAACCAGCGTTGTAAAGCATAGCGTTTTTATTACCTGATCGGGAATTTTTATTCATTATCCAGCCCGTACTCTCATCATGTCGTTGTGCGGCGTTTAAAGTTTGTTATTTCAGTGCGCAGCAGATTTGCTTGCACCAGATTAACGCATTAAATCATTGTGAATTTATTTGAAAATCATTTAGTTAAAGCTGCGAATATTAGCACAACCATGCTGGCTTGTCATTTAGGCATGAAGAATTTGTTTAATTGAACTTGAATAAATAACCTTTAACTCTGTGTATTTATTATGCAGAAAATGTAATTTTAACGATTACTTGCGATTTGATAATAACTGCCTAAAAAATCAGGCATAAAAACCTCGCTTGGAAGGTACCAGAGACGGGTCGGGTTAGCGTGGTTTACACAGGCTGGGTCGAAGCGATGACGAAAACCCTGCTCGTTAGATAATTTCGCGATAGAAAACCGCCGCCGGTCTCAAGGCTATGGCGGATTGCCTATGGGCACCCCCCCTTACGGCCTTTTGCTGTCCGGTTGAGCGACTGGTTTAGAAGTCATTTCTCTGGCTTCTACCTGATGTCCATAAAAGCATTTGGAATTCTGGCTCTCCTTTTCGGAAGGTTTTATTTTCAGATCCCTCCGCATTTCCCAAACAAGATCATTAAGCCCTGATTGCTTCTCTTGTAGGGTCGATCTTGTATTACTACTGCTCATTTTTATCCTGATAGTTGTGCAAAGCCTTCAAAACAGAATTTGGCGATAGCGCATGGAGATCATTGCAGGCTTTTGCAAATTTAATGTCTCTCAATCGACTTTTCAGAATCCGTAATTCCGCTCAGTGATTCAACAAAATTCAGATGCAACTTTAGCTTTTCCTTTCTCCATTCTGATTCGCGCTCAGCGGCCTTGCTTTTATAGAACGTCAATACGCCAGCAAGGGCTGGAACCAATATTCCCCAAAAATTAGGGGAAGTCAATATAGCCGCGGTTTCAGTCATGGCTTATAACGTAATATATACGGCTTTATTTGTCCAATAATCTGCTTCATAAGACGTATAAACATTTTTATTGAACTTTCTGAATGTTTATCATGATTACACTGGAAGTCAACGCGACGGATTATACAAATACGACATTTCTTCGGCCAAAGAAATTACTGGATCAAAAATAGTAAAACAAATACATCGACAAAAAAAGGTGAACAACCTCAACGTTTGTTCACCCTTACTAAAGCGCGTCTACCTAACAGTATTACCTCGGCAACTCTGATCCCCTAAGTGGATTCGCCGGTAGGCAATCCGCCATAATCGAAACCTATAATATTTAAACCCTGTCCAGTTTTTCCAAATGTGCCGGTTTCTGGTGGCGAGCTCGCTTTGCACTTTTAGGTGAGCTCTAAACGCCGTTCAATACGATCCAAACGCTCGCTAAGCCGGTCAATTGTAATTTGCTGACCAACCTGGCCTTCGTAATAATCCGAAGCATCTCGTTTAACTGCACCCATGCCGCGCTCAAGAGCAGTTAATCGGTGTTTGATGTCCGCCATATCTGCATCATGTTTGTTGCGAAATTCTTTGAGCTCTCCGCGCAAGGCTTTTAGATGTTCAATGACTATATTTTCAATGTTGTCGGTCATCTTAATGTTCCTGGTTGAAATGTTGGGTTACCAAAAAGCGGGCAACCTACATAGCTTTATTGATTTGCCAAAAAATCAACATAACCATAATAGCATATCGTACGACAGTTTCGCGATAGCAAACCGCAGCACCAATAACAAACACCACAGCAAAGCCTGTCAGGATTTGCAACCCTGACCGGTGCGTTTCTCAACAATTTACAAAAACCATCACCTCGGCAACTCTGAAAATCCCATCAGATATTCATCTACAGCCCTGGCGGCTTGCCGGCCTTCGCGTATCGCCCAGACCACCAGTGATTGCCCGCGCCGCCCGTCGCCGGCGGCAAAAACCTTATCAACAGAAGTGCTGTACTGCTTTTCGTTGGCTTTAATCTGCCCGCGCCCGTCCAATTCAACGCCAAGTTCGTGCAACAAGCCTTCATGCACCGGGTGAACAAAGCCCATCGCCAGCAACACCAGATCAGCTTCCAGGGTAAATGAACTACCGGGTTTTTCGTTCATTTTCCATTGTCCACCCTCCTGTTTCCATTCCACCTCAACCGCATCAAGAGAAGTAATGACCCCATCCTGGCCGCTAACGCTTTTGGTATTGGCGCTCCAGTAACGATGCTTGATACCTTCCTCATGAGAAGAAGTAGTGCGCAATTTGTTGGGCCAGTCCGGCCAAGTGAGCAATTTGTTTTCCTTTTCCGGCGGTTGCGGCAAAATTTCGAGCTGCACGACAGATATCGCGCCTTGTCTAATTGACGTGCCAATGCAATCAGAGCCTGTATCGCCGCCGCCGATAACCACGACATTCTTGCCGTTCGCGGAAATGGCGTCGTCTTCACCTACGATATCGCCCGCCACGCGCTTGTTTTGCTGACGCAAAAAATCCATCGCAAAATAAACGCCCTGGTAATCATAACGGCCTGGCACTTCCAGATCGCGCGGTTTTTCCGATCCTATTGCAAGCACTAGCGCATCGTAATCGTCGAGTATTTTTTGCGCGGAAATGTCTTTGCCGATAAAACTGTTGGGCCTGAACCGGACGCCTTCTGCTTGCATCTGCGCGATACGCCGGTCGATCAAATGTTTTCCCATCTTAAAATCAGGAATGCCATAGCGTAATAAGCCGCCGATACGGTCATTTTTTTCATACATCACGACTTCATGACCGGCGCGCGCCAGCTGTTGAGCGCATGCCAATCCCGCCGGCCCGGAACCTATGACCGCCACCCGCTTGCCGGTGCGTTTCGCAGGAATAACAGGCTTTACCCAGCCCATTTCCCAGCCTTTATCGATAATGGCGCGTTCAATCGATTTAATGGTAACGGGTTGGTCTGTCAAATTTAGCGTACAAGCAGCTTCGCAAGGCGCGGGACAAATACTGCCGGTAAATTCGGGAAAATTGTTGGTGCTATGCAAAACGTCCAGCGCTGCTTGCCAATCTCCACGATAAACCCCGTCATTCCATTCCGGGATTATATTATTAACCGGACATCCCTGATGACAAAAAGGAATGCCGCAGTCCATGCATCTGGCCCCTTGCTGAGCCATTTCAGCATCGCTGGGGACCAGCGTAAATTCCCGATAGTGCTGAATACGATCACCCGGCGCTTCATAACGGCGTTCAGCGCGAGGTAGCTCCATAAACCCGGTTGGTTTGCCCATCTTCAATACCTTCTTTAAAAAACGGTTACGCTGTTGCGGATGCTTGTTTTGCCTGAATTTGCTTGAGCGCTGCACGATAATCAACCGGCATCACTTTGATAAAACGCGGCAAGTATTCATTCCAATTCTCCAGAATATGCTGCGCTATCTGACTGCCCGTATAGCGTTTATGGTTTTGAATCAAATGTTTCAAGCGCTGGGCATCATGGCGGGTCATATCAGACATGATATGAACGCGTCCATGGGTTTCCATGTCGCCGCCCTGATGAGCGACGATTTCCAGGTTTTCATCTTCCTCCGGAATGGGTTCCAGTTCAACCATGGCTAAGTTGCACAGCTGATCAAAGTTAGCGTCTTTGTCCAACACATAAGCCACTCCCCCTGACATACCAGCTGCAAAATTACGACCGGTTTTTCCAAGCACGACCACCACGCCGCCCGTCATATATTCACAACCATGATCACCAACGCCTTCAACAACGGCAAAAGCCCCCGAATTGCGCACTGCAAAACGCTCGCCGGCAACGCCGTTGAAATAGCATTCGCCGCTGACGGCGCCATATAAAACGGTGTTGCCGACAATAATATTCTCCGCGGGATCAATAGGGCAATCTTTAGGCGGATAAATAGCAATTCTCCCGCCGCTCATGCCTTTGCCTACATAATCATTGCCTTCGCCTTCGAGCTCTATGCTGACGCCTTGCGCTAAAAATGCGCCAAAACTTTGTCCGGCGGTGCCTTTAACCTTGATCGCAATGGTATCGTCAGGCAAGCCTTTATGTCCATAGCGCTTGGCGACTTCGCCGGATAACATCGCGCCAAAGGTTCTGTTGACATTGCAAATAGGCGTGTTGATTATTACTGCTTGCCCGTTTTCGAGAGCGGGCTGAGCCTGTGCGATCAGGACATGATCCAATGCCTTTTCCAAGCCATGCTCTTGACGTTCGCAGTTATAAACAGCCGTTAGCCCGTCGACGTCCGGTTTATAGAAAATACGGCTAAAGTCCAGGCCTTGCGCCTTCCAATGCGAGAGCGCGCGTTTCATGTCCAGTCTATCCGAACGGCCAACCATTTCGTTAAAGCTGCGGAAACCGAGCTTGGCCATCCACCGGCGCACATCTTCGGCAATCATGAAGAAATAATTCACAACATGTTCGGGTTGCCCGGTGAAACGCTTCCGGAGCTCCGGATCCTGGGTCGCCACGCCGACCGGGCAGGTGTTCAAATGACATTTGCGCATCATTATACACCCTGATACGATCAAGGGCGCGGTAGCAAAGCCGAATTCATCGGCCCCTAACAATGCGCCGATAATGACATCACGTCCGGTGCGTAAACCGCCGTCGACTTGCACGGCAATGCGTCCGCGCAGCTTGTTGAGCACCAGCGTTTGATGCGTTTCCGCAAGCCCTATTTCCCAGGGCAGGCCGGCATGTTTAATGGAAGTCATCGGGCTTGCGCCGGTGCCGCCGTCATAACCGGCAATGGTGACATGATCCGCATGAGCTTTGGAAACACCTGCCGCCACTGTGCCCACGCCCACTTCCGACACCAGCTTCACGCTGATGCGCGCTGCGGGGTTAACGTTTTTCAAGTCATGGATAAGCTGCGCTAAGTCCTCAATAGAATAAATATCATGGTGCGGCGGCGGCGATATTAAACCGACGCCTTGCGTGGAATGACGCACTTTGGCGATAACGGCATCGACTTTATGTCCGGGCAGCTGGCCGCCCTCGCCGGGTTTAGCGCCCTGGCTGATTTTAATTTGAATGTCGTCAGCATTGACCAAATACTCAGTGGTCACGCCAAAGCGTCCCGATGCGACTTGCTTGATCGCAGAGCGCATTGAATCGCCATTGGGCAAAGTTTTAAAGCGTTCCGGAAGCTCCCCGCCTTCGCCAGTATTGGATTTGCCGCCGATGCGATTCATGGCGATGGCCAGATTGGTATGCGCTTCGTATGAAATTGAACCAAACGACATGGCTCCGGTTGCAAAGCGTTTTACGATCTGCACGGCAGGCTCTACTTCGTCCAACGGCACCGGACTTGCGTCCTCCCTTAAACTCATTAATCCGCGCAAAGTCAGCAGCGCTTCACTCTGCTCATCGATCAAACGGCAAAATTCAGCATATAATTCAGGGCTATTCGTGCGCGTTGCATGCTGCAATTTGCTGATGGATGCCGGCGTCCAGGTATGCGCTTCGCCGCGTATGCGGTATGCATACTCCCCGCCTATGTCCAGGGCATTCTTATATAACGGGGCGTTGCCAAAAGCAATGCGGTGGCGGCGCAGGGTTTCTTCGCTGATTTCCGGTAAACCCGCGCCTTCGGTTGTGCTGACTGTCCCGGTAAAATAACGATCCAGAAAGGGCTCAGCTAAACCTACAGCATTAAAAATCTGCGCTCCGCAATAAGACTGATAAGTCGATATACCCATTTTTGACATTACTTTAAGCAAGCCTTTAGAGACTGCTTTGACATAACGCTTATGCGCTTCACATTCCGCAAGGTCAGCAGCGTCCTTGCAAAATTTGGAGAGCGTATCAAACGCCAGGTAAGGATTCACCGCTTCCGCGCCATAGGCCGCCAACAGGGCGAAATGGTGGACCTCGCGCGCCTCGCCGGTTTCGACAACCAGCCCTACTTTTGTGCGCAAGCCTTCGCGGGTCAGGTATTGATGTACCGCAGAGGTGGCTAACAGCGCAGGAATGGCGACATAGGCTGCGTCAAGGTTACGGTCGGAGAGCGCCAGAATATTATTGCCTTCTTCAACAGCATGCTTTGCCGCCAGACAAAGTTTATCCAACGCACCTTCCATACCGCTTGCCCCCAAATCGGAAGAATAACAAAGCGTTAAGGTTTTCGTCTTGAACACCCCGCCGGTGCGTGTTTCGATACGGCGGATTTTTTCCAAATCCTGATTGGTCAAAATCGGCTGCTCCACTTCCAGCCGCATATGTGTCCCCCCCTCATCCAGGCCTAACAGGTTGGGGCGCGGACCGATCAGTGAAACCAATGACATGACCAATTCCTCACGGATCGGATCAATGGCAGGATTGGTGACCTGGGCAAAGCCTTGTTTAAAATAATCGTATAGTAAACGCGGACGTTGTGATAACACCGCTAATGCCGCATCGATACCCATTGAACCGATTGCTTCCTGTCCGGTTTGCGCCATTGGTTTTAGGATAAAGTCGATGTCTTCCCGGGTATAACCAAACGCTTGCTGCCTGTCCAGAAGGGTGCCGGCATCGGGCGCCATTGCGGAAATTTCCGGGGGCAGTTTAGATAGTAAAATTTGTGTCTTGTCCAGCCACTCGTGATAAGGCGAACGAGCCGCCAAATCCGCCTTCAATTCCGCGTCATCAATTATGCGTCCCTGTATGGTGTCGATCATGAGCATTTTGCCTGGTTGCAAACGCCATTTTTTGACAATTTTATGCTGCGGCACTTCCAGTACGCCCATTTCCGATGCCAAAATAACAAATCCGTCATCGGTGACCAGATAACGCGCTGGGCGCAAGCCATTACGATCCAAAGTTGCGCCGATTTGCCGGCCATCGGTAAAGGCGATTGCCGCGGGTCCATCCCAAGGCTCCATTAGGGCAGCGTTATATTCATAAAACGCCCGCAGTTTTTCATCCATCAAGACATTGCCCGCCCAGGCTTCGGGAATGAGCAGCATCATGGCGTGAGCAAGCGTATAGCCGCCGGCCACCAATAATTCAAGGGCATTGTCGAAACACGCCGAATCCGCTTGTCCTTCGGCGATTAACGGCCACAGTTTATGAACATCCTCGCCCAAAACCTTGGATGCGATAGAATGCCGGCGGGCCGCCATGCCATTCATGTTGCCCCGCAGGGTGTTGATTTCGCCGTTGTGTGCGATCATGCGGAATGGGTGAGCCCGGTCCCAGGTCGGGAAAGTATTGGTGGAAAAACGTTGATGCACCAGGGCGAGGGCGCTTGCCATGCGCTCATCGGTCAGGTCCGGGTAATATGATCCAACCTGATTCGCCAGCAACATGCCCTTGTAAACCAAAGTACGGGTCGATAGCGATGGCACATAGAAAACATGGCCACTTTTCAAATTCAAATCGCGAACGGCATTTTCAACTTGCTTGCGAATGACAAAAAGTTTGCGCTCAAAAGCATCTTGATCGGGATAATCCACGCCGCGCCCGATAAATATCTGCCGGATAAAAGGCTCCCCGAGTTTTGCCGAGTCCCCCAGGCCCTGATTATCAACGGGTACGTCACGCCAGCCTAGCAATACGGCTTTTTCCCGGACAATAAATTCAGCAAACAGCGTCTCGCAACTCGCCCGGTCATCTTCATCGCGCGGCAAAAATACCATGCCTACTGCATAATCTCCCTCAGCGGGCAGTGATAATCCTTGTTTATCACACTCTGCACGTAAAAATGCATCGGGCATTTGAATCAAAATTCCCGCGCCGTCTCCAGCTTTCGGATCAGCGCCGGTAGCGCCGCGGTGCGTCAAGTTTCTAAGCAATTCTAAACCCTGACTCACAATACCATGGCTTTTATGGCCCTTTATATGAACGATGAAACCCACTCCGCATGCATCATGTTCATTGCGCGGATCATATAAACCTTGTCTGATTGGTAGCGTATTTTGACTCATGGTCACTCCTAAAAGAATATAATGAAAGGGTTACTAGCATCCCTTTACAGACCCTGGCCCTGCACTCGCGCTGCGCCTCCATCGAAGGCGCAAGCGGGCAAAACGCCGGAATTATACGGATCACAATCAAGCCTGTCACGTAGTGTTTTACAACAATTATCAGACAATCGCAAGCATTCTGCTCGCCTTCAAACACTAGTCCAAGCGGAAAACCAGTGACCTCTATGGAATTTCAAAATTTATGACTTATAAACTCAAAATCCAAATTGTATTCATAAGTCAGCTAATGGATGTATTTTTCTTGATCACTGAATAAATATGGTATCTTTCTTATTGGGATAGATGCTTGAACTTATGGCCGGTTAATTATGAAAGAAAAATTTGATGTTGTAATCGTAGGCGGCGGCATGGTTGGAGCTGCGGTTGCTTGCAGTCTGGGCGGCAGTTCATTAAAAGTCGCTGTTATCGAAAGTTCCCCTCCGACGCCTTTTACTCCCGATCAACCACATGATTTGAGAGTTTCGGCTCTCAGTATCGCGTCCCAGAAAATACTGGAAACCGTGGGGGCTTGGGAAGGCGTCGCCAACCGGCGCTTTTGCCCATTTCGCAGGATGCGTGTTTGGGAAACTGCAGGCGATACTGAATTTTGCAGCGATGATATTAACTACCCTGAGCTAGGTTACATAGTAGAAAACAGAGTAACTCAATTGGCTCTATTGGATCGTTTGCAGGATTTTGACAATGCCGAACTGATATGCCCGGTCAGTATCAAAAAAATCAATTACGCCGTTGGAAAAGCCAGCGAAGTGGAACTGGAAAATGGGCGGCTACTGTCTGCCAAAGTTCTCGTTGCAGCCGATGGCGGCCAATCCAGAGTCAGACAAACCGTGGGCTTGGGTGTAACCAGTTGGGATTATCAACAATACGCACTGGTGATTTACATTGAAACGGCTTATGGACAGCAGGATATCACCTGGCAACGCTTTGTACCCAGCGGCCCGCAAGCGTTCCTACCTTTAACGGGAAATTTCGGTTCCATTGTCTGGTATAACTCCCCTGATGAAGTAAACCGGCTAAAAGCCTTATCACATGAAGCACTCAGGGATGAACTGGTGGCCGCATTCCCTGATTGTCTTGGCAAAGTGAACAGCGTATTAGGCGTTGCAAGCTTTCCTCTGAAACGGCAACATGCTCAGAACTATGTTAAACCAGGGGTGGCGCTTGTAGGCGATGCAGCTCACATGATTAATCCTCTGGCAGGGCAAGGCGTTAATATTGGTTTGCTGGATGCGGCAGCCCTGGCGGAGGTATTGATTGATGCGGCAAAAAAAGGCCTTGAAATCGGCGGCTTGACAGTTTTAAAACGCTATGAACAACTGCGCCGCAATGAAAATCTTAAGATGATGACGGTAATGGATCTATTTTACCGGCTATTCAGTAATGAAGTGCCGCCAGTAAAATTTATACGCAATCTTGGCTTGGGACTGGCTGAACGAATTATGCCCGCTAAAAATAAAGTCATGCGGAATGCGATGGGACTGGAAGGCAATTTGCCTAAACTGGCCCGTGGAGAGCGGATTGTTTAATTTACAATCCCTATTTTGATAAGGGAAAAGGGCGGCACTGTTGATTTAACTTTGACAATCAAAGCGGTTGTTGGCTCTACGGAGCCGGAACCAGTTCGGCTCATGCTTCCGGCTCAGTCCTACGAACTGCATAATTCTACAGTAAAAGAAGTCAGTGGATTTTAAAAACCGATGCCGCTCAACTTAAATTTAGCGCGCGTTCATGACTAAAACAAATCCATCAATGCCCCAACAGCGATTTAACTTTTAAGGCTGCCTTCTCACAATCATTAGCTGATTTTTCAACGCGCCTGCTCAAAAAAAAACCGGCGCTTAAACCTTCACTTTCTCGGGAGGCGTATTCATTCAGAGGTGCGCATGCTTCCTGCATGTGTTGCTCCGCCCGTAATAAATCATCATGATCACCCTTGTCATCAGTTTCAAGGTACCCCATAATCTCGCTGGTCATGCTATTTTGCAATCGAAAAACACCTTCCACATAATGCGTAAATTCTTGCTTTGTCTGTCCATTTGCGCCATACCCCCCCCAAAAAGGCGCAGCGCAGCCTGACAACATTAGCGCAACCAACATAAGCATCAAACCTGGAAAATTAACCGGATTTGTATCCCGAATCGTCATTTTGCTCCTGCAAAAAGCCCATTAAAAATGATTAATATACTATGAATCCGGATTTCCCGCGTACGAAAAAAATCAACAAGAAGTAAAGATCGCACCATTTTACAACAATAAAATAGCTTTAATAATCCCCCTGTTTTTTGTATTATCGAAACATCGTTAGGTGTATACTCCAACGGGCTTAAATCCATTAAAATTCAGTAAATACGGGGTCAAACTGATGACTGAAAAGACAGCAAGCAAATACCTGATCAACCTTGAGAAACACTTCGCCAATGACAACCCGGTATTGCTAAAATCAGCAAAAGTCTTTCATGATCTTGATCAAATTGAGTACGATCTTGGACTCATCGACGAGGATGAAACGACCGCCTGTAAAAATTCATGGTGGCCAATAGTCAGTTTGATTGGCGGCAATTCAACAGCCAAATCCCGGTTTATTAACAGCTACCTGGGCGCGCAGCAATTGCCTTCCGGCATTCAAGCATCCAGCCACAAATTTTCTGTTCTATTGCTGAATACCCAGACCAGTTCAGCGACTTTACCAGCCACTGCACTGGATGTTGACCCCCGATACCCGTTTTATCAAATCAGTAGAAAAATTGAGCAACTGCAAAAAGGCGAAGGCAACCGTATCAATGCGTACCTGGAATTAAAGACCATTAACAGCGAGAAACTAAAAGGCAAGTTATTCATCGATTCGCCCAATATGGGTGCCATGCCGGTAAACCCCATCAATTCAATGTTAATAAAACATACCATTGAAAACTCTGATCTGGTTTTGGTTTTCACCGATGTATTTGAGTCGGCATCGCCAATGCTGGATGAATTAGTCCAGCTTATCACTATCCACCAGGATTCCAATAAATTTATTTACCTGATTGACGAACCTTTGGCGGCGCTCAATCCAGCCAAAACCAATGAAATTATTACTTCCTGGCAAAGAAAACTGACCGGAATGGGCTTGAATACAGGGCAATTTATTATTGCACCCAATCAAAAAAACAGCATTAATTCCCTAAGCAAAGCTGATTTTTCAGAGATAAACCAACGCATGGTAAATGTCGGATATGACCGTTGCTACCGTGTTCTGGACTCGCTGGAAAAAAACATACGCGAGGTTGAAGACGTGGTAATACCGGAAGTACAAAAAGGCATTGCTTTATGGAAAGAGCGCGTCAACATTTCGAGTCTGGTCGTTCTTTGCCTTATTGCAACCCTGGCAATTTTTGCCGAGGTACAAATGGGAATATTGGAATTCTTAATAGACCCTATCATCGGGCCGATATTAATTGCCATATTGGTGGCGGTTATGGTGCCGATACATCTAATCGCCAGTGAACTACAGGCAAAATTAATCGTCAGGAAGCTGAATGAACGCCAGAAAGAACTGCATTTGATGGAGAATTTGGCCAGTCTCTTTGAGAGGAATTTAACCGTTGCACGCATGTTACTACCTATTTCCGAACCGGCTGGCTGGAATAAAAAAATGAAAAACCGTTTAAAGCAGTTGACAGGAAATGCCAAGGATCTGGTGCAATTATTAAATGACAATTTTGGCTCTTATTACGAGCAAACTCCCACTCCCTATAAAGACGATATCCCGGCCAGCCATAAAGAAAAGCCGCATGCCAGCTATCTGGATATATCGAAATTTAAAGAATAATCACGGATAAAACTATAGCCGTTACAACTCGCATGACTTGCCATGACAACTGTTGAAATTCTCAGGCAATATTTACCTCTGTGCTGGTATAAACATAACCCGCTTGAGTTAACAAGATCAATGAATTTTTTTAAAAAAAATCTATTGTTCTACTTTATTGTCGAGTATTTTATGCAAGCCAACATGACAGACGATCCTTTCGAGTCATTTACCGAAGTCACCATTGAAACTCTGTTAACACTTTTGTTTATAGGCTTTATACTGCATTTGAACAAGACCTTATACGCCTATATTCAGGTAACAACAGCCATTCTGCTTTGTGCAAATATAGTTTCTCTTTTCGTCATCCCCGTTTTGATATGGCTGACCGTCAATGAAAATATTTTAAGCTATTACAGTTTAGGACTACTGTTCTTATGGGAATTTACGTTGATAGCCTATATTTTCAGAAAAATCCTCTCTATAAATACTGCCGCCAGCTTAGTCTTGTCAGTGATTTATTATACGGTGGCTTATCTGGGCGCTTTTGCCATAGGGCAGGTGTTGGTTTAAGCCGCCACCGGAATATCTTCTAAAGCAATCAGCAATAACCAGCCAATTTATATCAGAAGTAATCTTGCCAGTTATTGATTTTTTAGTTTGTTAAGTACAGTTAGCGCATTACCTCAAGACTAAAAAACTCAATGAATTAGCTGCTATTTAGCTCTTGGTCCGCATTTTACCAGGGCCTAGCGAAGACGATCGCCGCTGCTGGATCAAGCGTGTGTTGCAGGGCAATCGCGCTTAAATTATCCCCATGACACGAAGTAAATAATCGTTGTCCCATCCGGCCTTTAATCGTTTGATCTTGACGCCGACCTTAGCTGTTTTTTCAGTCTTGATCAGATTCAGAGCGATATGCCGTATCACCGCCAGGTTCGCAGCGCTATGCCCCTTGCGAGCTCGATTGCTATCTTCATCAAAGGCAATATCAAGAACCCAATGAAGATTGTTTTCAATTGCCCAATGCGCTCGCACCACACGCTCTAATCGCTTTGGATCATTCGCATTAAGGCTGCTGATAAAATAGCGTGTTTCCTCAGTAACTTTGTCGCCGATTTCTCTTTTGGCAGTGACGGCGATAATGCTTTGCAGACTGTCCCAATTATGCCGCTCTTGTAACCAGGCTATATCGGCGGTTGCTCGAATCGAACGTGTTTCGATTCGGCCATGCTCACCTTCATAGCTAACAGCGGTAACCAGCTGGGATAAAGACGAAGTAAAAAATGTTTTAACATCGTCATGCAGATTACCCTGATTGCCTTTCAGGCTAAACACATAATCGCCGCCTTGTCGTTTAATCTGTTCGGCTATTTTCTTTTGGCAACCCATCGCATCGATAGTAATCACTGCTCCCGCTATATCCAGCCGTGACAGTAACTTGGGAATAGCCGTGATTTCATTCGATTTATCGTCAACTTTAACTTGGCCTAAAACCAGGTTATTCTGTTGCGCCCAGGCACTGACCATGTAGATAGCGGCTTTTTTTGAAGCCTTGTCTATGCTGCGCCTTAAGCACTTGCCATCGATCGCAATCACTTCGCCTTCGGTTAGCTTGGCTAGGTCAGCAATCCAGCGAGAAAAACAGCTGCTAAAGTGTTCGGTATCAATAGCGGCATAAACTTCACCAAAGGTGTCGTGCGAGGGTATGCCATGCTTTAAACCAAGCACTTCAGTAAACCACTCCTCTTTTGCACGTCCAAATTCTTCAATAGCAACCCAGTTATCAGCTCCACAAATCACAGCGCAGATGCTGATAAAGAAAATATCTTGCAACTGATGCTTCTTTTGTCTGTTTACCCTCGGGTCTTTAATACTCGAAAAGTGATGAATTATAGATGGTGTAGGTTTTGCAATCATTTAGAATCAAAATGATAGACTTATTACCTCATCTAAATTCTATTTTCAAGTGTTTTTAAGTGCGATTGCCCTGGCGTGTGTTGGCCAAGGACTTCCCAAACTAAGTGATGTGTGTTTTGCATGCGGCGATAAACCACGCACCGTTCGCAAAGGAGCGCAAGAAGATAGCCAAGAATAAGAGCATATTACCTGGAAGCGTCCAATGGAAAATCAAAATCTATTGATTTTCCATTGATTTATTAAATGTCAGGGGTTATTGCGGATTAACCGTCCAGTTTCGCTTGACCATTATTCCGATTGACGGCATGGACTTTCCGGGGTTTTCTCGAACATTCGTTTATAACCGCCAGCAGTGTTACTTTGTTTCAATCTTTTTGCCATCCTCGATTAACCGGTTTCCTTGCTCAATCTTGGCTTTGCCTTGCTCAACCAGTGCCGTACCCTTTTCCAATTCTATGTTGCCTTCTTTAATCAGATTTTGGCCGTGATCAACCATTTGATCACCAAGTGTCGGAGAGCTTGAGCAACCAGTCAGTAACAAAAAAATTGCCGATGCCAGTAAGATGTTAAGTTTTTTCATGTTTTCCTGTTTTATATTAATAAAGTGCTCATATTGTACTATTACCAATGCCCGGTTTAGAAATAGTTGATAACAAATGTGCCGCAACAGGGAAAAGACGCAAAACCATGCCAATCCCTAAACTGTACAGCATGTATCTGATTACCTTTAAAGTTGCTGAAACTTATACGTAATCAGGTAAGGTTTTAAATTGGGGATTGCTGATGGTCTGCCGTTGTTGGATTCCGGTAATTACGAGCACTTTATCTTCGGCAATGAAACCGTGCGCTGTTTTTTAGTAACGATCCGGCATTGTACCGCTCACGCTCTCCAAATGAAGCGAACTAACTCTGACGGGTGCTTGCTGCCGTGGAACGACAGGTGCAAATTCAATTTGATTAATTTGCTTATCCACTATATTTCGCATAGAGCCATAAAATGTTATAAAATCTGAGGCCGATTATTTAAGCAAAGAAGAGCCGTTGAAAAATCGTATAAAGCAGATTCTAAATAGTGAGAATCTTGATGCCCAGCGTGAATTAATAAGCTCCATAGCTACCGAACTGGAAATCGATAGCTTAACTTGCGCAGCTGCATTGCTCTATTTAACCCAGACTATTGAAAACACACGCGCACCCGATACCTTATCATCAGGAGTTAAAAAAGCAGACGAGCTCTTGCCAACAAAAAACAAGCCGTTGGGCATTAAAATGGTCCGTTACCGGCTTGACGTGGGAAGCAAGCACCGTATAACCCTGGAACAGCTCAAAAAAGTGCTGGTTGAAGAGTCAGGGGTTGACAAAAACAATATCAATAATGTTAATATTCAAGGCCTGTATACGCTAATAGAGCTTCCTGACGAAATGCCTCCGGAAATTTTTCAGCATTTAAAATCAGTGGAAATTAATCAGCACAAACTGGATATTAAACGCGTAAAAGCGCGTAATAAAAAACGATTTATGCATCATATGCGCAGGGGTCAAAATCGCGGACATAAACCAGGGAATGAAATTTTAGTTCGGGTTGATGGCGGCGGTAATAAGGCAGTTGAATGATTGTTTAGAGGTTTGCAAATGACGCGCATATCAACATCACTGCCACTTTTGGGCTGGCGCGAATGGGTGGGTTTACCTGAACTTAACATTGAACAAATTAAGGCTAAAATCGACACAGGAGCCCGTTCATCGGCTTTACACGCGTTCGCCATCGATCCCTATCGAAAAGGCGGGCAGCGCTGGGTCATGTTTTCTATTCATCCCAGACAAAGACACTCGGATATGTCGATTGAATGTCACGCCCCGATTAAAGATAGGCGCCTGGTTTCAGATTCCGGCGGACATAAACAACGCCGCTATGTGATAGAAACCCAGATCATTTTGGGGCAATCGATTTTCACGGCGGAAATGACGCTGACAAATCGTGACAGTATGCTGTTTCGCATGCTGATAGGTCGCACTGCGATGAGCAAACGTTTTATTGTAGATCCGAACGCCTCTTATGTGCAGGGTAAGCCGGAAGTCTGTGATGAACGCCGTTGACGTAACGTTGCCGGGAAAAGGTAACACGCAGGAATACTCTTCCGGGCATGCCTCCCGGGAATATATACTTGTCCATCCATGGATCGACGGTTATAACCGATTTATTTCCGCCTATCGTATGCAAGAGAAACAAGCCATCATCCTTGAGGCATCTTCTAGCAACTTTCATATACTGATCGTAATTCTTAAAGCCTACATGCTCAAACATTCCGATCGAGACAATATGATCAAACGTATCATTGAGATCCCGGTAAGGTAATCTGCAAAACGTATTTCAATAGGCAAATCGGCGCATATCTCCCTGCACAGGGCGATTTGTTCGCTGGAAAGGGTTATTCCTACGCAAGAAACATCATAATGTTCAACAGCGTACTTTACGAACCCGCCCCATCCGCAGCCGATATCGAGAACTCTTTGGCCTGCCCGGAAGTTAAGTTTTCTGCAGATTAAATCAAACTTATGCTCCTGGGCCTGATCGAGCGTCCTTGCTTCTTTCCAATACCCGCAACTGTACGTCAGTCGCGTATCAAGTATTGAACGATATAAGTCATTGCCAATATCATAATGGTGCCTCACTCTATGTGAAGCGAGATTTTGCTTTGCCGGTTTATGAAATAAGCCCAAAGCCCGCTTTTTATAGATTGAGGATCAAGAATTATCCGGCTTTTAATTTGAGCGGAACAAAATTTATTAAACAATTCATCAAGCTGGTTAGAATCCCACCAGCCTTCCATATAAGCTTCGCCTAAGCCGGCAGAACCGTGAGTGAGTATCCTTTCATAGAGATTTGGATTGTAAACGCTGATATCCCATGGCTTATTTCCGTTAAATGAGATGCCTGAGCCCTCCAACAACCTCTCAATCTTAGTCCGGAATTTATTTTGTGTATTATCAATTCTTTTATTCATTATTATCATTAAGTTAGAATTGAAGCGCACATTAATCGAGCCTATTATTAGGTATATTTTAAAGGCTAGGAAAAATTTCTCTTTTTTTTGTTCCCAAAAGATAACATATTAACTGTACAAAGCACTCAAATCAAAATTTATGAGATACTTCACGTTCTTGGTTCAATCCGGGCGACTCCATTTGAACCAAGTTACAATCACCTGCTTTCCAGGCTTTCTAAAACGTGGTCATTCAGATTATTATGTCATTCGTTTTGCCACAGAGCAGCCAATAATGATCTATGATAATGCCTTATGAAAACCATTCATTTATTCCTGTTTTTAGCTGCGTGCTCTGCATTAACCGGCTGCGGGCAAGTTGGCCCGCTTTATCTACCGGGCTCTGCTGCTCCTGTTTATGTTCCACCCGAACCCAAACCTGAACCGAAATCTGAAAAAAATAAATAACCATGGATTATTTTAATTACCGGAACAATGAGCTTTTCGCCGAAGATATTGCTGTGCAGGACATTATTTATAAATACGGCAGCCCTTGTTACATTTATTCCAGAGCCACATTGGAAAGACACTGGAACGCCTTTGAAAGAGCGTTCGGCGATCATCCGCATTTAATCTGCTATGCCGTAAAAGCCAATTCCAATATTGCCCTGCTTAATCTGCTGGCTCGTTTAGGCTCAGGTTTTGATATCGTCTCTCTTGGTGAATTGCAACGCGTAATCAGCGCTGGCGGCGATGCTGGAAAAATCGTTTTTTCAGGTGTCGGTAAACGTGAAGATGAAATTTTAGCAGCGCTAAAAATAGGCATACGCTGCTTTAATATCGAAGTCAGTGGCGAGCTGGATCGAATTAACCGGCTCGCAGGACAATTGGGAGTTATTGCGCCAGTGTCTTTTCGAGTAAATCCAGATGTCGATGCCAAAACGCATCCTTATATTTCCACAGGTTTAAAAGAGAATAAATTTGGTATAGACATAGAACAGGCATTGACAGAGTATCGCCGCGCTGCAACCATGCCGCACATCGATATTATTGGCATCGATTGCCATATTGGCTCTCAACTAACTGAAATTAAACCTTTTCTTGACGCGCTAGATAAAATACTTGATCTTGTTTCAATTTTGAAAGACGATGGCATTATTCTCCATCATCTGGATTTGGGAGGAGGACTCGGCATTCGCTACAATTCTGAACAGCCGCCCGAACCGGCTGATTATATCAAGGCGGTTTTAGAACGGCTCGGCAACACTGACTTCGAAATTTTCCTGGAGCCGGGGCGCGCCATCGTAGGCAATGCCGGTATTCTGGTAACCCAGGTTGAATACCTTAAGCGCACCGCTCATAAAAACTTTGCCATCGTCGATGCAGCGATGAATGATTTACTGCGTCCGTCGCTATATGGCGCCTGGCAGGAAATCATTCCCGTCAAGCAGCAAAGCGACGCGCCTGAACAAGTGTGGGATATAGTTGGGCCAGTCTGTGAAACCGGAGATTTTTTGGGTAAAGAGCGGGCGCTTAAGATATCTCAAGGTGATTTATTAGCAATACGCTCATCGGGAGCTTATGGATTTTCCATGAGCTCCAGTTACAACTCCAGACCGCGAGTCGCTGAACTACTGGTTGATGGAGATAAAGTCTATTTAATCAGGGAAAGAGAACGGATTGAACAACTGTGGGCGGGCGAGCATTTGTTACCCTAAACTACCCTTGTCAGGTCACATTACAGACAAGCTATTCAAAAATGAAGCGCAGTAAAAGACGCACATGATTATCTTCACTAAAATGCATGGTCTGGGCAATGATTTTGTAGTCATTGACGCCATCAATCAACACATAACCTTAACGCCTGAACAAATCCGCTTTATGTCTGACCGCCACTTCGGCATTGGTTTCGACCAGCTATTACTGGTCGAAAAACCTGTCAGTAAAAATGCCGACTTTAAATACCGGATTTTTAATGCTGATGGCGGCGAAGTCGCGCAATGTGGTAATGGTGCGCGCTGCTTTGCCCGTTTCGTGCGCGATAAAAAACTGTCCGGCAAAGACGAAATACGCGTTGATACAGACTCAGGTCAATTGCTGCTGGATTTTAATGAAAATAACCTGATAACTGTCAATATGGGTATTCCCAGACACGGCCCCGCTGAGATCCCCCTGCTTGCCGAACGCGAATCCCCGGCTTATAAAGTCATTGTGAATGGGATTGAGCTATCTTTCGGCGCTGTTTCCATCGGCAATCCCCATGCGGTCATCCAAGTTAATGATGTTAACACCGCGCCTGTCGCTGAGTTGGGCCAAGCATTGGAAAACCATGCTGTTTTTCCGGAACGCGCCAATATCGGTTTTATGCAGATTATAGACTCCAGTCACATTAAACTCCGTGTTTATGAACGCGGAGCCGCTGAAACTCTGGCCTGCGGAAGCGGCGCTTGCGCCGCCGCAGTGATCGGCATCGAGCAGAACCTGCTTGATCATGAAGTTTGTGTCCAGCTGCCCGGAGGAGAATTAGAAATAACCTGGCCGGGCCGTGGCGAACCGGTGTTGATGACTGGACCCGCCATTTCCGTTTTTGAAGGGACGATCAATCTATGAGTATACAAAGGCCGGATTTAGGCGCATCCCAAGTTGAAGAATATCTCCAAAAACATCCTGATTTCTTCCATGAACACTTAAATCTGCTGGAACAAATGAGTATTCCTCATCCCAGCGGAACGGCCATTTCCCTGATTTTAAAACAGCTGGAAATATTCAGAAGCAAGCATCATGAATTGGAAAGCCAGCTCAATGCGCTTATAGAAATAGCCCGTGACAACGATGCCTCCTTTATTCGCATGCACAAGCTCACGCTGGCCTTGCTTGAAGCTTCAACGCTGGAACAAGTCATCGCTAATCTTAATGTAGTCCTGGCCGATTATTTTCTAACCGATTTTGTTGC
This sequence comes from Methylobacter sp. KS41, assembly GCA_002862125.1. Classification (GTDB taxonomy): domain Bacteria; phylum Pseudomonadota; class Gammaproteobacteria; order Methylococcales; family Methylomonadaceae; genus Methylobacter_C. The sequence continues at coordinate 951,222 of PHSP01000001.1, forward strand.
CGTCCGTATCATCAAACAGCGCCCCGAAACAGCTATTGCCGATTTGTTTATTGAACCCGGAAGCGAAAATCTGAAACCATTTCTTAAAGAACTTGCCGGCAATAAGCCCAAATGCGGCCGGCCGACTTTAGCGCAGGCCAAAGTATTATTCGGCGGCTCGGCAGCGGAAATAAAATCTTGCGCTATTATCCCGATGAATTTCACCGAACTTGAAGGCATTCTGGCCATAGGCAGCCGTGAAGAAGGCCGGTTTCATTACAGCATGGGCAATCTTTTTTTAACTCAAATGAGCGAAATTATCGGTACACGATTGATTTCATTGCTGCGGCAGACACAAAATGAATGCTGATTCTACGCAACAGCTGACTGACTTTCTCAATCAGCTGACTGTTGAGAAACGCGCCTCTGAACACACAGTTAAAAGTTATCAAAGGGATATAAATCACTTAATCCAATATTGCACAGACAAGCGCATATCCCACTGGGCTGATCTAAAGCAAAGCGATGTCCGTGCACATATTGCGAGTCGCCATCGGCTAGGCTTAAGTAGTCCAAGCCTGCAAAGAGAACTTTCCGCAATCCGCAGTTTTTACCATTTTCTATTAAAAAACCGCCTTGCTGACAGCAATCCGGCACAGTATGTAAAAGCGCCCAAACAAGCCAGAAAGCTTCCTAAAACGCTGGATGTAGACCAGATAAGCGGCTTACTGGAGGCGGGCGCAAGCTCGACTTTAGAAATCCGTGATCTGGCCATGTTTGAGCTATTCTATTCTTCCGGTCTGCGCCTTAGCGAACTGGCCGCTCTTAATATAACCGATGTTGATCTAGCCGATAACTCGCTAATGGTTCGCATTGGCAAGGGTGGTAAGTCAAGGATTTTACCTGTTGGCAGCAAAGCGGTTACGGCAATTAACAACTGGTTGCAACAGCGGCAAAAAAATGCCGGCATCGCTGAATCTGCTTTGTTTGTTTCAATTAGAGGCACGCGACTCAGTCAACGAAGTATCGAATTAAGACTGGAACAATGGTGCAAAAAAAATGGCATTGCAGAACATATCCACCCGCACATGCTGAGGCATTCTTTTGCCAGTCATCTACTGGAGTCCAGCCAGGATTTGAGAGCCGTTCAGGAACTACTCGGGCATAGCAATCTCAGCACGACTCAGATATATACGCATCTGGATTTCCAGCATCTCGCCGAAGTTTATGATAAAGCCCATCCACGGGCAAAAAAAAGATCAAAATAGACGCTTTGCATCCCAAGCAAAAATTTAAAAAACCTGTTAAGATAGGAACTATTTACCAAAAAGGCAATCCCTTTAACCTAAAAAACACACCCTCTTTACAGGATACCGGCAATGGCGGCAAGCGAAACACTGGACGATATAAAATCTAAAGGAATACTTTGGGGCTTTGGTGTTCTTACCATCGCAGTGGTGGTGATTCTCTTTATCCTGGGCGCGTGGTGGGGCGGCGAGCCAAGTCAATTCAACATACTGGATGAAGCGCATAAGCGGGTAGAGGAATCAAAACTAGAAAACGAACATGGACATGAGGCAGCCGCACCGGAGAAAGGGCTCAACCCAGAAGAAGAGACAGTAGTCGCCGAACTGCCTATTGGCTACACTTATACAAACACGCTGGCCCATATTGCTGAAGTCCTGTTACATAAAAGCGGCGGCTATATTACTAACGACGTAGCCCCTCCCGGCGTATTTCTCGATAACATTTCCAACTGGGAATACGGCGCCTTGGTTATGTTGCGCGACGCAACGACTGCACTAAGAAACCACTTTGCCAGGGATCAGTCACAATCGGCCGAAGACCCTGATTTGGCGATAGCGGAACCCTACTTCTACTACGAACACAATTCATGGGCTTTGCCATCAACGGAAGCTGAATATCAAAAAGGTATAGATGCCCTGCATAAATATATGTCACGCCTACAAAAATACGGCGGACCGGTAAAAAAAGCGCAATTTTATTCCAGAGCCGACAATCTATGGCAATACACCGAGGTGGTTATCAAACGTCTAGGGGGGTTATCTACCCGCCTAACCGCAAACAGTTCCGGCGGAAACTACGGACCGGGACTAACCGAACTTGAGAAACAGGCCGCCGATGAAAAAGGTACGCCCGTAACTAAAGTTTCATGGCTGGAGATTGACGATATTTTCTATGAAGCCCGAGGTGCCAGCTGGGCTTTATTACATATTCTAAGGGCCATAAAACATGACTTTGCTGACATACTGCTGGATAAAAGGGCCATGCGTACTGTTGATATTATGATCAAGGCCATGGAAAATGCTCTAGAGCCTATATTGAGCCCAATGATTTTAGATGGCAGCGGCTATGGCCTGTTTGCCAACTATTCCCTGACTATGGCAAATTACATATCTCGAGCCAATGCCGCGGCTCTTGATTTGCGTGATATTATGAACCGAGGATAATTAACTGTATGGACGAAAAAATCAACTATAACTTAAAACAACTCAGCACCTGGAAACGGATTTTCTTCATGCTGGTTTTTGCCGCCATCGGCTCCCTTGTCAGACTGATACTTTGGGCTGTTATTATTTTGCAGGTCGGTTCCACATTATTGACCGGAAAAGCAAACCAGAATATCCTGAGTTTCGGACGCAGCCTTTCTGTCTACACCTACCATATTCTGCTATTCCTGACTTTCAACACGGAAACACTGCCTTTTCCTTTTTCTGCCTGGAACCTGACTGCAGAACTTCAGTTGCCGGAAAGTCAACTCCCCGAAAATTAGATGGAAAGGTTCAAGGCCAAGGGTTTAGTACTTTTACCTTGAACCTTTCTCAGCATTGTTACTCATCCTCTAATTCATCCACATCTTCAAGCTCAGCATCCTCTTCAGACTCAGCTTCGCTTTCTACTTTGAATAAGTCTTTCAGATACCGATACAATAACCTCGAGGATTTGGGGGGCTTGACGGCTTCGGCTTCTTTTTGAGCATTACGCACCAACTGTCTTAGCTGTTGCCGGTCCACATGAGGCTGCTCGTCGAGCAATTCTGTCAAGGCGTCATTACCTCCCGCGATTAGCTTATCTCGCCAGCGTTCAACAATATGATGCTCTCTTACCGCATGAGCGCTTTTGTTTTTCATGCGCGCCAGTTTTTCTAAAACAGGTTCTACGTCTATTTTATGAAGCTGACCGGCAATAAATTTCAAGAGCCGCTTTCTTGCTCCTTTGTGCGGCATTCCAGAGACTTCGATAAGCGCTTTATGGATATTCTCAGGAAGCTCTAGGTATTTTAATTGCGCTGCGGATAATTCGGATATTTCTTCGCTTAATGCAAAAAGTGCGGCCATATCCTTTTTTATTTGGGTTTTGTTGGGCCGGACAGCATAATAAACTATTTCACCCTGGTCATTGTATTCGTATTCGTAATCGTGTTCTTCACTCATCTTATCTCAAACCATTACACACAAAAAATAAAAACGCAAAACCAATAGCAACATTGTTAAATTACCCAAACCGGTTTTGCATTTCAGCTTTTTTCATTGCAGCCAGCATGCGGAATATTAATAATATCATGCCAACCTGCTACATATTTTCCCGCTTTGACAACACTTCCGGCATCATCATTCAGTAATATTAAAGACTACTTTACCACATACTCTTTAATCACTTTCCATGCTTCTAGCTTTTGCTCAATTTTTAATGATGCATTGGCCGGACTTGTTGATGGCAGGCACTGATATTCGAGGCAATAAAATCGATGATTTAATGCCGGAAGAACCCGCATTTGGAATAACTTTTCGGCCATTCTGCCATTAAAGAAGACCCTCTTAATACATTTATAATCGAAAAGAAGGCCGGCAAAGTCATTTGTACTAATCGTCGATAACTTTATACTGGAATCCAAACTTCCCTGTCGATGGCAGCTTTGCAAAACATCCCATACGGCAATCCCATTTTCCATCAGCATCTCTTTTCGCCGCTGATAACAAAAACCTGGATCCGAATCAAACAACGTACACATAATCGGCCAGAAAGCATTTCTTGGGTGCCCGTAATACTGCTGCCTGAGTAATGAAGCCTCACTGGGCATAGTCCCCAGTATCAATACTCTTGCATTATCCGAAACAATGGGGTCAAACCCGGCTATAGCTGGCATATTGCATTTACCATAAACATTACTTTTCGCTATTTAATCTATAGGTACGCGGGGATTTATTTTTATTGCTGAGTAGTTGCTTTAAATTTGCGATAATGCTCCGTTATTATTTTTATAGGATATCAGTTACCCATGTGGTTTAAAAATCTTAGTGTTTTTCGTCTTACCGAAGCCTTCACCTTAGCGCCCGATGAACTGGAGCAAAAACTTGAAGCTCTATCTTTTCGTTCCTGTGGTCCTCATGAAGAATTTACTTTTGGCTGGACTTCACCATTAGGCAAAACAGCACAGCAACTAGTACATACAACCAGCGGCTTTATAATGTTGTGTGTAAAAAAAGAAGAACGGGTCCTACCAGTAGCCGTGGTTAATGAACTTGTTCAGGAAAAAATTTCTGACAAAGAAGAGAAGCAGGCGCGTAAATTATCCAAAAAAGAGCGTACTGAAATCAAAGATGAGCTTATCTTTGATTTATTACCTAAAGCCTTCACCTTTTCACGCAAAATTTACGCTTATATCGATCCAAAAGGCGGCTGGCTAATCGTCGACGCGGCTTCGGCAAAAAATGCCGAAGATTTGCTCAGTTTATTACGCAAATCCTTGGGCTCATTGCCTGCCGTCCCACTAAACACTATCGATAAACCATCTACCATATTAACCCAGTGGCTACTTAATAATAAAGCGCCTGATGATATAACCATCGAGGACGAATGCGAATTACGTTCACCTGAAGAAACTGGCGGCATTATCCGCTGCAAACGCCATGATTTAGCGCTTCCTGAAATCAAAAATCATCTGGACACCGGCAAGGAGGTTATTAAACTGGCTCTCACTTGGGCGGACCGGATTTCATTCATCATTGATGAAAATCTGTCAATCAAGCGACTGCGTTTTCTTGATTTAATTCAGGAGCAAGCCGCTGATATTGAAACGGAAGATGCTGCTGCTCAATTTGATGCGGACTTTTCAATCATGTCTGCGGAACTGGCAAATTTCCTGCCACGGCTGATAGAACTGTTTGGCGGTGTAAATATAGCATAAAAAAACACCCGGCGATAACATGCCGCCGGGTTTATTCCTGCTGCTTAAAGGCAATTCCCACTCCTGTAACTCACCTAAAGCAAAGATAATTTAGTTCAACATTGATCTTTTATGTTTTTTCTTCAGCTTTCTATTGGCAACTTTACATGATTTTTCCGCCCGGTTAGCTGCCACATCTGCTGCTTCCGCCTTTACAGCCGCATCGGCAGCCGTAGTTTGTGCAATGGCTGCATCAGCCGATGATTGTTTGACACTAGCAGCCAAAGCATTTACTTGCGACTGTAAATTTTCAACATCCGAAGTTGTTGCGCACGCCACAACCATAGTCAAAGTCATGGCAATCATTGATAATTTTATTACTTTATCCACATTATTTTCCTTAGCTCAAAGCACCACTATTTAGACCATTATATAAATTCACAACCGTCCTTACTGGGCATAAATAACTTGCAATCATTTGAAGCCTCCCCCTTTAGTCGCGAAAGTATACGATATTTAACCTAAAAAAGAAAAATCACTGAAGTTAAAAGAATACGGATTTTCAATATTAAGGGGACCTCTATTAATTCGATTTTGAAAATTAGTATCTATAAAATTCAATGTCTTTGATTCGTTAACATCACAAAAAAAGCGATTTTTAGAAGCTCCTTTTAACCATTTACTTCACTATTGTGATAAAAAACAGGCTTTTTAAAGAAAACTTTCTCATCAGCAATACTGAAATATCAATACCCCCGTAGAATATTAATTAGCGCTCTTCCACATTACTACGCCCTGGCACAAAGTGGCTGCTTTTACTGTTGTTGCACGCACTACGGCCTTGGTTCAGTGGCGATAAGGCATAAAAAAAGCCCGGTGGTTTCCCGCCGGGCTTTTTTACTCTAAAGCAGCAGAGTTTTATTTCATCATAGATTTTTTGAACATGCTGTCCAATTTGCTGTTGGTATCTTGAGCAAATTGAGCTGCACGGTTAGCGGCAGATTCAGCTGCTGATGCTTTTGCTGCGGCATCTGCCGCTGCACTTTGTGCGCTTTGTGCGTCAGAAGATGCTTGAGCCACAGAAGTCTTCAATCCATCAATTTGTGATTGCAGGTTTTCGATATCTGAATTAGTTGCGCAGCCAACAACCAAGCTAGCAACCATGGCGATCATTGATAATTTAATTACTTTTTTCATATTATTTTCCTTTTAAAAGTTATTTCAACAAAAAACATTACAGCTGGAAATAATTCTAACACTATTAGATATATTTTCCAGTTTTATTTTATTTTGACCACTGTGCCCGTGTCGATCAATTGACTTAAATGATCAATCTGAGTATTAGTCAATGCGATGCAACCATGAGTCCAGTCAAACGTTTTATGAATTCTAGGATCCGCCTTCCCTAGACCATGAATACCAATCTGCCCGCCTAACGGTGTATCTTGTGGTGGTATTTGATGAAACTGGTGAGCGATCATAATCCGTTCGTAAGTCAGGCGATCAATTACGCCCTTTTGTAGAGCTATTTCCGCGTCTTCCGCGGAAGGATAAGTTAACCCAAAAAATTTCCGAAAGCTACTTTTTTCGCCCACCCAGCCTATCCGGTAATTCCCGAAAGGCGTGATGTTATCGCCCCGATGATTCTTTAACCCTGCTCCGCCACGGCCAATTGCGATCTCACTCAAGATCTCCAGCGTTTGCTCACCTTTTTTTATCTCTATTTTTCGTGCCGTAGTATCTACCAATAGCCACACATCAGGCTCTGCAGATACCGCGAAAGACAATAAACTACAACTCACTAATAAAAAAATTCGCAACATAATTAAGATTAACACTAGGCAAGAATTTTGGTGTACTTTATCAACCACGTTTATTATCGCACTATGGATCAAACATGCAAATAGAAACTATCACAACAAATCCTTACAACGATCAGAACCCCGGCACATCAGGACTGCGAAAAAAAGTTAAAGTGTTTCAGCAACCCGGATATCTGGAAAATTTTGTCCAATCAATTTTCGATTCTTTAGAGGACTTCAGTGGAAAAACCCTCGTATTAGGTGGAGATGGCCGCTATTTTAATAGAGTTGCCATCCAAATCATAATTAAAATTGCAGCCGCCAATGGTTTTGGCGAACTAATTATTGGTGAAGGCGGATTACTTTCTACGCCGGCTGCATCCAATATAATAAGAAAATATAATGCCTTTGGAGGACTAATTCTTTCCGCAAGCCATAATCCAGGCGGCCCGGACGAAGATTTCGGCATCAAATACAATGTTAGCAATGGCGGGCCGGCCCCGGAAAAGTACACCGGCGCATTTTTTCAGCGCAGCCAAACCATCAGCAGTTATAAGACCGCTAAAATCGAAGACGTAGACCTGGACCGCATAGGCTCTCAACAAATCGGCGAACTCAAGATCACCATTATTGATCCGGTTACTGATTATGCCGAACTCATGCAATCGATTTTTGATTTTAACCTGCTTAAACAAAGCATTAGCTCCGGTTATATCACACTGCTATTTGACGCAATGAGCGCCATAACCGGACCTTATGCTAAAAGAATACTGGTCGATATGCTGGGTGCTGCGCCCTCATCGGTGATAAATGCGGAGCCATTGGAAAATTTTGGCGGGCATCACCCAGACCCGAATCTGGCGCATGCGCACGAACTTGCCGAGCGCATGTTCAGCGCCGATGCTCCTACGTTCGGCGCAGCTTCTGATGGCGATGGCGATCGTAATATGATTACCGGCAGCAACATTTTTGTAACGCCTAGCGACAGCTTGGCCATTATGGCGGCTAATGCCCGGTTAATCCCGGCATACGTAAAAGGATTAAGCGGCGTCGCCCGCTCCATGCCTACCAGTCAAGCGGTTGATCGCGTCGCGGCTAAATACAACATACCCTGTTACGAAACGCCAACCGGCTGGAAATTTTTCGGCAATTTGCTGGATGCAGGAAAAATAACTTTGTGCGGTGAAGAAAGCTTCGGCACCGGCTCGGATCATGTCCGTGAAAAAGATGGTTTATGGGCAGTGTTATTTTGGTTAAATTTAATTGCTGTAAAGCGCCAGTCCGTTGCCGATATTGTCCATGAACACTGGCAAAAATTTGGTCGCGATATTTATTGCCGACACGACTATGAAGCCGTCGAAACCCCTATTGCCAACAGTATTGTCGAGCACCTGAGAAATCAATTGCCAACCTTGCCAGGCCAAAGCTTTGGTGAATACATCGTTAAATATGCTGATGAATTCAGCTACGAAGATCCGATTGACGGCAGTATCAGTAATAACCAGGGCATGCGCATCGGTTTTGAAAACGGCTCGAGGATTGTTTTCCGCCTATCAGGAACGGGAACAGTCGGCGCAACTTTGAGAATCTATATCGAACGATTTGAAGCCGACGCCACCCGGCATGACCAGGATTCTCAAGAAGCATTAGCGGAATTGATTATCCTCGCCGAACAGTTATGTGAAATCAAAAAACGCACAGGCAGAACAGAGCCTAATGTAATTACTTAAGCTTACCAGCGCAGAGACGCGGTTCGCCGCGTCTCTTTTACGCCATCGCAATAAATTGAATCACTACGATGGCTGGATATTATGCGCAAGCTCTTGCAATGAACAGATCAAAAACACGCCTGCTGCAATCAACGCAATTTGTTGCAGTGAGGTCTTAATATCGGTCTTGGTATGCAATGAGGGAATCAAATCAGCGACTGCAATATAAATAAAGCTTGAGGATGCCAAAGCCAGGAAGTAAGGCAGTGTGTCATGCAAATCCTCAAGACTGAAGTAAGCCAACACGCCACCAAGCACAGTCGTCAAACTGGCGAGTATATTGTAAAAAAGCGCTTTACCCCGGGAATAGCCGCTATCCAACAAAATAGCGAAATCACCCACTTCTTGTGGAATTTCATGCGCCGCTACCGCCAAGCTGGTGACTATGCCCAATTGCACATCGGTTAGGAACGCAGCCGCAATTAAAACACCGTCGACAAAGTTATGAATGCCATCGCCCAGAATAATCAACGCACCCGCCGACTTGGTATTGCCGTGACCGTGGACATGCCCATGATCGCCATCATGCCCGCCATCGCCATACTCATCAGGACTACCGTAATGACAATGCCGCCAGATCAACAGTTTTTCCAGCACAAAAAAACCGAGTATGCCTGCTAGAATTGTCCCTGATAATGCCTGAAATTGCTCCGGCTTAACTTCCGCAAATGCCTCGGGAATCAAGCCCCAAAAAGCAACAGCCAACAATGCGCCAATAGCAAAACTGATCCCATGCGGCAGTACCGCGTTCCTGTGATGATCCCGTAATAATAAAAAAACAGCTGCGGCTATCACGCTTAATAAGCCGCCGACAGCCGTAAAGATGATAATTAATATCAATAAATTCACTATGTTATTCCATCCATATCAATGTAGCCATACGTCCGGTTTGCGTATCCCTGCGATAAGAATAAAAACTTTCATGCTCGGTAACCGTACAATGCGTGCCGCCATAAACGTTTGCGATGCCTAATGCAGTCAGTTCATCACGCGCCAGCTGATAAATATCCGCCAGCCACTTGCCATTGCTTTGCTTTTTAAATGCATTGTTGAATGCAGCCGATTTTTGTATAAAAGCTTCACGCACTTCAGTTCCCACTTCAAAACAGTCAGGTCCGATTGCAGGTCCTAACCAGACCATTAAATCCTTCCCCGCCCCGTTTTTGCCAAGGAGGGGACTGCGGGGAATTTGCATTGCGGATACTGTATTGCTGATCACGCCGGCCAATAGCCCCCGCCAGCCGGCATGAATTGCCGCTACTTGCGTTCCATCCCTGGAGCAAACCAGCAGCGGCAAACAATCCGCAGTCAATACAGCACAGACAACATCTGGTTCATCAGTATAACTGGCATCAGCTTGCTGCAAAGAAGCTGTTTTTACCGCCTTAACGACACGATTACTATGTATTTGCTCTAACCAGACGGGTTCAGCAGGTAAATCCAGCATTTGTTTGATAATCCGCCTGTTTTGCTTGACCCGGTCGCCATCATCGCTGACATGAGCGGCCGGATTAAGGCAGTAGTAGGATTCTCGGCTTACTCCGCCCGTCCGCAACGTGGTCGCAGCATGGATATTCGCGGGCGCCGGCCAGTCGGGGACCAGCCAATGTTTAATCTCGCTCATTATCTGCTAATGCTTCCAACAGCCGGGCCATATCTTCGGGCAAAGACTGCTCCCATTCACAATATTCATCGGTGACAGGGTGCTGCAAACCCAATTTTTCCGCATGTAATGCCTGACGCTTAAAACAGCGTAATTCTTTCTCCAGCCGCTCGCTGCAATCGGCCGGCATTTGAAAACGGCCGCCATAGACTTGATCACCCAATAGCGGATAACGGATATGAGCCATGTGTACGCGAATTTGATGAGTACGCCCCGTCTCCAGTTTAACCCGGACCAGCGTGTGCCGCGCAAAGCGACGTTCCACACGATAATGGGTGACTGCAAATTTGCCTGACTCTCTAACCGCATAGCGTTTACGATCAGTAGGGTGTCTGGCTATAGGCTCATCCACCGTTCCACCGGCCGTCATCCGTCCTCTGGTAATCGCCAGATATTCCCGGGTAATTTCCCTATCCTGTAGCTGTTTAGTCAGGCTGTTATGAGCTTGCAGAGTTTTCGCAATCATCAGCAAACCGCTGGTTTCCTTGTCAATCCTGTGCACAATACCTGCTCTGGGCAATGTTTCCAGATTTGAATCATGGTTTAGCAAGGCATTTAACAACGTGCCGCGCCAGTTTCCCGCCGCCGGATGCACCACCAAGCCAGCCGGCTTATTGACAATCAACAGACTTTCATCCTCATAAATAATATCTAAAGGAATTGCTTCGGCTTCAGACACCACCACCACTTCCGCCTCGGCATCCAGCGATATAGCCTCGCCGCCCTCAAGCTTGTCTTTTGGCTTAAGCGTCAAGCCGTTAACCTGGACTCTGCCCGATTTAACCCAGGTTTGCAATTTACTGCGCGAATAATCCGCAAAAAGTTCGGCTAACACTTGGTCCAACCGCATACCCGCCATTTCGTATGGCACTTCTGCTGTTAATCTTGTCATAACAAGTTCTTCTGAATAATCCATTGTTAAGTTATACTCGCATGATAAATACGCCTCAAATATCGCCGTTTATCCCGCGAGAAAACCTCTTATGTTACAACGTGTCGTTAGAACTATGCGATTAATTTTAATTAAATTTTTATTTATTTTCTGTTTGAGCCTGTCTCTTCAAGGCTGCGGAACGCTTAGCGAACTCTTTTCCAAGGAGTCAGGTTCATCAGCTGAAGATGAATACACCGACTGGACTGCCGAGAAATTTCGCTCCCAAGCTAAGGTAGCGATAGATAACGGTAATTATGAAAAGGCCATCAAGCTCTACGAAGCCCTTCAATCCCGTTACCCTTTTGGCGAAGACTCTGCTCAAACTGAACTGGATATTGCCTATGCCTATTTCAAAAATAACGACCCCGACTCGGCAATTGCTGCCGCGGACCGCTTCATCAAAATGAATCCTCGCAGCCCCGCTGTTGATTACGCTTATTATTTAAAAGGTCTGGTTAATTACAATCGAGGCATAGGCTTTGTTGACCGATTCCTGCCGACAGATACATCACAACGCGATACGGCAACTGCCCAAGACGCCTTAAAAAACTTTGAAGACTTGATCCGCCTGTTCCCGCACAGTAAATATGTAGCCGATGCACGGCTGCGAATGATTGCACTTAAAAACAATCTGGCGATGTATGAAGTCCACGTCGCCCGTTATTACATTAAACGTAAAGCTTATGTCGCTGCAGCGGACAGAGCATCCGCCGTCATTGAAAAATACCAGCGCACCCCGGCTGTTCCTTATGCCTTGCTAATATTACAGGACGCCTACACCAAACTTGATATGGCCGATCTTGCCCAGGATGTAACCCGGGTTTATGAACTTAACTATCCAAATGGCCCTCCCGTACCTGAAAACGTTAACTTAACGACCTCTCACAAAATTTGGGATTTTATTGGCCTGGAAAAATAGCGAAATCGAAAAAAGCGCTGGAATGCCATTCTGCTTTCCTCCTTACGTTTATCTTTAATTTAACATCACTCTAAATTTGGCCGCCCCGTTTACAGAAGGGCGGTTACTTTCAATCCAGGATATAACTCAGATCTAGTATGCTGATCAACAAAATGGCCATTAAAAAGCTAAAAAAAGCTCAAACTAAATTACACCTCCAACTGGAAAATCAGAAACCGGAGGAACAGCAGCCAAAAACTATTACCACACTGACTGCAGTTATCTTTGCGTCAAGTCTATTAAATTCAGGATTCCAAAAACAGCCAATTTTGACGGAGACTTAACTATAAGCTTTAAATTCTTGCGAAATTTTAGGAATTGTAAGAAGCATTTCAGTTGCCGGAGGCCACTGTATCAAAGCCTACGCAAAACCCCACGCTCCATGCCATAGACAATATCGACCAACCCCAGTCCAGCTTCACGGTGTGTAACCATGATCACTGTTTTATCCCTGGCAAAATCCGCCAACGCTGTGAATAAATCGCGTTCCGTTTCTACATCCAAGCCTTCGGTAGGCTCATCCAGAATCAATACCGGCGCATTTTTAAGGTAAAGCCGCGCCAGGGCGATGCGCCGCGCTTCCCCTCCAGACACTTTCAAGCCGCTTTCGCCCACCCAGGTATCAAGTCCTTCCGGCAAATATCCGATAAAATTTTCCAATCCTGCAGCTTTAATGGCAGTATCCAGTTCTGTTGTCGAGGAATCCGCTTTGGCAATTAACAGGTTTTCTTTAATACTGGCCGCAAACAATTGACTGCGTTGGGACAATACGCCAAAACATGTCATTAATTCATCCACATCAAACTGCTTTAAATTATGTCCGGCCAATAAAATGCTTCCTTGTCCGGGATCGTAATATCGCATCAACAGGTGCAGCAAGGTTGTCTTGCCTGAGCCGTTAGCGCCGACAATGGCAATTTTACTGCCCTGGGGAATAGTCAGGCTGATATTCTTCAAGACAAAGTTCTGCTGGTCAGGATAACGAAAGCTCACATCGTTTAATTGCAGATCATAACTAGCGGGCAGTGCCTTAGTTGGCCTTTGACCGCCCTCACCCCAGCCCTCTCCCGGAGGAAAAGGCTGACAAAAGCCGCAATCCGTAGCCGTGCCGAGTTTAATCGTCGGCGGCATGTCGGCAACCTGCCTGATGCGGCTAGCGGCTTTTTGGGTTTTTGCCAGCATTTGCATGGCTTGCGGCAAGGGCATTACCAACTCGAAAGCCGCAATCACGCAAAAAACAACCAGGGCAAAGTCTGATCCTGATAACAGGCCGTCTTTAAATGAAACCGCCGCAAGAACCAATGCCATTAATAGCGCTATCTGCGACAGCAACAAGGTGAATGCTGAAGAAATAGCCGACAAGCGGTTGTTCCGGCGTTGAGTGTTAATCATCAAATTGGAAAATTGCTCAAGAAAACCGCTAAATCTCCCATAAGCCTGATTGGCGATTAAATCCGCCAGACCCTGCATCATATCGATCTGCCGGATCCTGAAATTTGCCGCCAATACGACTATTTCTTCTGCTCCTTCTCGTCCCAAACGATTAAAAACCCATGGTAAAACTACCGAGGCAATCACCAACATAATACCAGTTGTCAGGCTAATTAACGGCGAATAAAAAGCCAAGAAAACAATAACAGCGGTTACGCCTATTGCTGCTACGACGGCAGGGGCAACCAGCCGCAAATACAGCGCATCCAAAGCGTCAATATCCGCCGTCATCCGTGAAAGTAAATCGCCGCTACGCATAGCCGGCAAACGCCCCGGCGCCAAGGGAACAAGCTGTTGAAAAAACCAGCTGCGTATTCCCGCCAATACCCGGAAAGTCGCTTCATGAGTCACAACCCGCTCACCATAACGGCCCAGCGTGCGGCTGATCGCCAAAGCGCGTATCTGCGCGGCAGGCAGCATAAAATTGAAGACAAGCGCATTGCCGTCAACAGCAACTAATCCCGCTATGGCTGATGAGCTTATAAACCAGCCCGACAACGTTAATAAGGCTATAGATGCAAATGCTGTCAGCAATGACAAAAAAGCCCCGGCCGCTAACCAGCCGCTATGCGGCTTGAATAATTTCAGGAAAAACCATAAATCCTTCATGACACCAGCCTTCCTTGCTGTAACTCTATCCTTCTGTCCATTCGATTGATGACTAAAGGGTCATGCGTGGCGATGATCAGGGTTTTATCGATGAACAATTGATCGATCACATCCAGTAGCAGCGCTTTGTTCGCCGCATCGAGATTGGCGGTAGGCTCATCCAGTAAAACAATACTGGCATTTTTTAAGAATGCCCTGGCCAGCGCGATTCTTTGCACCTGTCCGCCTGACAGGCCATAACCACGTTCTCCGATCGGTGTCAGCAAACCTTCCGGCAATTGCGCGCTGAATTCAGTTACGCCAGCCGCCTGCGCCGCATTAATAATACTTTGTTCGGACGCATCAGGATCAGCCAGCGCGATATTGTCTTTTATGCTGCCGTGGAAAATGTAGGCATTCTGGCCCACCCATGAAATGGCTTTCGCGGCGCGTTCACGGTTAATTGTCAGGCCGTTAAGCAATACCTGGCCTCCGGTTGCCGCCTCAAAGCCTAACAGCAAATTTAAAAGCGTCGTTTTTCCAGCGCCAGACTCTCCGGCCAGGGCGATTTTCTCACCCGCAGCAATGCGCAGATTGATATCTGTTAAAACTTGCCGCTTATCATAAGATTTACTGGCATTGTTATATTCGATGAGGCTGGTTTGGCCCGATTGGCTAACGCAGGCACTACCTATATCCAAGGCATCAGCATCCTGCTCCAGTATCGCGAGGATAGCATCTGCCGCGCCTAACGCTGCCGCCCTGTCATGATAATTGATAGCCAGTTGTCTGAGCGGCATGAAAAACTCAGGCGCCAGCAGCAGAACGAACAGCGCTTCACTTAAACTGATGTGCTGAGCCGGACCAAAATGAATCAGTCCTAATAGACCCAGCCCTGCGTACACAGCCACCAGAGCGACTGCAACCGCACTGAAAAACTCCAGAATCGCCGAAGATAAAAAAGCAATGCGCAAAACCGCCATGGTTTTTTCCCGGAAACCATCAGCAATCTTATTGATGTTTGCCAGCTCACTAGTAGCCTGCCCGAACAGCTTGAGTGTCTCCAGCCCTTGCAAACGATCCAGAAAATAACCGCTCATTCTCGCCATTGCCAAAAACTGACTGCGATTGGCGGAAGCGGCGCCCATGCCGACTAATGCCATAAAAACCGGCACCAGCGGCCCGGTCAACAAAAAGATTAAGCCGGCTACCCAGTTAACCGGCATGACCACAATAATCATGATTACCGGCAATGCGCCGGCTATCGTTTGTTGAGGCAAATAGCGGGAAAAATAATTTTCCAGCGCATCAACCTGTTCCAATGTAACAGCTGCCAATTCGCCGCTTTGACGCTGCTTGATTCCAGCGGGTCCAATAGCTCTTAACTTGGCGAATAATTGTTGCCGAACCGTCTCTCTGACTTGAGCGCCAGCTTCAAACCCCCATGTCTGATGCAAATAAACACAAAAGCTACGCAGAATAAACATGGCTCCCAGAGCCATGACGGGAGTAATTACCGATGCCGATGAAAGCTTATCTATAATGATGGCTTGCATTATAAAAGCCAGCGCCGCAGATTGCGCGATGATACCCGAACCGTTAACAATACCGGCCATAGCTGCAAAGAGAATGGGTTTACGGACCGTTTTGCCTTGCTCTTTTAACCAGGCTGAACAGGTTTTTTCCCTTGCCTTGCTTTTGTCAAAATAAGTTTGATTGTCCGTCTCTGTTAGCTGCACTGATTACCGTTATTTGTTTTATGAGTAAATGAGGATAGCATACTGCCTTTATGCGATTTCCCGCGAAAAATATAACCTCAACCAGGATTTTATTTTGTTGAATATTTTAATGCATTCTCCCTGGGTTTCGTGCTACGTTGATTCGGCTATTTAGAAGCCGGTTTTTCAGGACGATATTCAGAATAGTCCCTGCTTACATTTTTTCGAACAACCTATTGAATGTTATATACTAATCACTTTTTTGCACGGCGAATTAAATTTAGAAAGATTACTTAATGTCCCCACTCATTCGATTCGACCAGGTATCGGTCACTGCCCGGAATAAAACGATTCTATCCAATATCAGCTTTGCGCTTTTCCCTGGAGATAAAGCTGTGTTATGCGGTAAATCCGGCTCCGGTAAAAGTAGCATACTGAGAACCTTGCTGGGACTTTATTCTCTAAAATCAGGCACGGTTTATTTCCAGAAAATTCCGCTGTCTCCACTATCTGTTCAGACCATTCGAAGCTGTACTGCTTACATCGGACAAGAACCTATGTTAGGCGCTGATAACGTGCGGGAAGCGCTGCTATTGCCTTTTCAATTTAAAACGCATCGCGAGCATCGGCCAAAGGAAGCACAACTTATTGAGGTATTGCAGCGCTTGCAACTGCCCGCGGATATTTTAAACCAGGAAAGCAGAAGTATTTCGGGTGGCGAAAAACAGCGGATTGCGCTGGCTCGAGGCTTGTTATTGGGTAAAAAACTGTATCTGCTGGACGAAGTAACCAGCGCCCTGGACGCGGAAAGCAAACAAGCCGTATTCGATGTTTTCTCTGATCCACGACTAACGGTGCTTTCAGTAACTCACGACACAGACTGGATGGCGCGCTGTAGCATCATTTTTGAGCTTGAAGCAGGCCGGTTGGCTCAGGTAAAGCGTAATGGAAACACTTGATATTAAGCTACCCCAGATGGGCCTTCTATACGGACTCTGTTTGCTGCCGGGGTTACTGCTCTGGCTAATAGGTCTGCGTTTGAGCCGTGATATTGCTATCAGCATTCTGCGCATGAGTATTCAGTTAGCGCTGGTTGGAATCTATCTAAAAATGCTGTTCAATCTTAATCATCCTTGGCTCAACGGCTTATGGATACTGATAATGCTGGCAGTCGCCGATTTAAGCATTCTGAGGCGCGCAGGACTTAAAGCGCGTTATTTTGCACTAGCAACCTTTACGGCCATATCCTCCAGCGTATTGTTCTCTACTGCCTATCTGGTAACCCTGGTCATTCAGCCGGCACATTTTTATGATGCCCGTTATATTGTTCCTTTGGCGGGCATGATCCTCGGCAATTGCCTGCAAGGCAACGTCATCGCACTGGAACGCTTCTATTCGGCTCTACGCAAAAACGAGAACGAGTACGCGACCTTTCTGATGCTGGGCGCAACACGTTGGGAAGCAGTGCGCCCTTATTTCCGGGACGCCGTCAAAGCCGCTATCAATCCGACTATCGCCAGCATGGCGACCATGGGACTGGTATCACTACCCGGTATGATGACGGGTCAAATTCTGGGGGGTAGCGAACCTTGGCTTGCCGTGAAATACCAAATCGCTATCATGATCTGTATTTTCACCAGTACCGCCATCGCCAGTATTATTAACTTGAAACTCAGCCTGAATATTGCATTCAACGCGTATGATGTATTAAAGGATGAAGTGATTGGAAAATCTTGATTTTCCCGATAGCAGGCGCTTGATATATTGGAAATTTGCATTAATTTTCATATCCCTTTCACTCTTTATCTTGTCCATTTTATTGCCTCCGGCCACGACTTACTACAAAGCTACGCGGCTTTATGGCGTTACCGCTAACTTCAAAATGTCTTTATCCGGCCCGAACCGCATGGATTTTATGTTAAGCAACTTGCTCACAATAATGCATTTCTTTAATGTATAAACTGCTGAATTAAAAAATCCTTGTCGCGCGGCATTAAATTGAATCGTTCGTATGCTTCTTCAATTTGTTTCATATCAAAAGGTTGATTTTGTTCAGCAACCCAGACGACAGCAACTCCCAATCGCCTTTTTTGTTTATTTTCTCTTGCCATTAATGATTGCTTGGTAATCATCAGACCACCCTCTCAAATTAAATTTCGCAGAATTAGCGAATAAAACAAAAAATTATCTATAATCTAATTTTTGATTAGCCCCAAAATTCCATATATAGCTACATTAGGTTAACAACTGAAATCAGCATAAAACAACGATCAGTCTGTTGTTATTGCACCAAACTTTATTCTCAAATACAAGCCGTATAAATACCTAAGTAATAATACGTATAAAACACTCTAAAGGGATTTATTAGGTTGGCACGGCTAGTCTAGCTCATGGCCTCCACCATCCATTCCTTTCTAAACCTTCTTTTTACCCCACGTCAAAAATACAATATTTCAAATTTATACACAATACGTATAAATACCTATACGCACCGCCTCTAAATATTAGCGAATTTGACATTAAAATGCCGGTTCGCGTTTTTTAACATCTTAAGAAAACATAAAGATAACCGGCCTCTATGACTACACTGACAGACTTCGGCTAGTCAGTCTCGACAGCCTCAATATATAAAAGCCAGGTAAGTGCTGGATATTCCCAGACTGATCAGGGCGGACTACGGGAGTTTGAATACTTGATCTGACATTTGAAATGACGGACAATCATCATCTTTTATTTCTATAGCCTTGGTGCGATATTCAATTCTTTGCTCATTTGTCAGACAATTATTTATTCGGTTTTTTATTAACGCTAACGCATAAGCCATCGCTTTTTTATCCGGATGGACGCCATCTTCCCGGGTGGCGTAGTGAGGCTGGAAAAAATCCAGGTAATTAACCCCGATATTTGCAAGAGCGTTGCGATGGACCTGAATCAATTGAGCATATTCATCCGGAGTAGGCAACGTCGTGAGGAATGCTTGCAAAACCGACCCCCAATAAGGTCCATGTAAGGTTAGCGCAGTATCCCGTTCGCGCATAATCAGGCATGGTTTCCGGGTAAGCCTGCACAAGGATGTCCTCATCCTTAATGCCAACCGATCTAGCCAGCGCTATCGTATCCAAAGCGCTTTGAATACTTGCAAAACCATCATTAGCCAAGGTAATAACCAGAGAGGCGGGAAGTAGCTTGCCGCTTGAAGTAAAACCCTGGTTTAATTGCGTAAGATGACCAGGAGCTTTAATATGGGTAGTACCAAAATCCATTTCATAATCGGCGCTCATTGAGCCAGCTACCGCTGGCCATACCACGGTGCGTGATATATCCAGCGCTTTTTGCAATAGCGAACAAAGTCCCAAGTAAGAACTATAAAAAAGATTGTTTCTTGAATCAACCGTCTCCATTCCCGTGGCCACGTTGGTAACAACAGGCCAGTGTTCATCCGCAAACAAAGCCCCGATCATGATAACACAGGGAATGTGTTTATCGGCGCTGGCAAAACCGGATAAAACCATCGCAGCTGCAAGAGTAATCAGAAATTTATGAATCATAAGTAGTCTTGACTGCGGTCAAAAAAATGGCGAATCACTATAATAATTCGCCAACGTGATTTTGTAATCACAACTACTGCTGGGTTGGTTACACAGTTCAAAATCATCAAAATTTATGAACCGACTTAAGGGGGGCCTCTCTTAATTCAATTTTGAAAAATTAGTGTTTCTAAATTTCAATGATTTAAATTAGTCAATAGTCTGAATAAAGCAAATTTTAGAGCCCCCCCTTAACTCAATAAAACAATGGGAAGTCTATAAAAAGAAACATCAAACAGCGATCGGCTAAACTTGAACGAACCCGAGCCTCTCGGGTTAAACAGCAAATGGTCTTTACCAGCTACAACCCAATAAAGACTTTAATGGTTCTGAAAGGCCAGCGCATATCATTAAAAAAGCGGCTGCAATAAAAAACTTTGGAGATTCGAATTGGTATTGGCTGAAAACCGGCCACCATACAACTTGAACTTTGATCAAGCTTTTGATCCAAATTTCAAGAAAATTATTATAAGTCCGCTCGTTAATCCATATTCGGATAAGACCATAATACCGGTCAATTTTTAACCTATTGCTACACTAACAATTTCAAATATTTAAGGTCTTAGTTGATACAGCCTCTAATTCGACGGCGGTAACGGCGAAATGCGCGTATTACGATAGGATAAAGACGGTCAAACCGCATTGGGTCTTTTATGGCGGAATAGTTTTGTTCGGTATTCAATATAATAAAAAGACTCCGAGCTTGATTTTTCAATGCTTCATTATCCATTTTTGCTTATTCTTCTGTTACTACTCAATGGGCTACCCTGGTTAAGGCCGCATTGAGTAAGACTCTGTTCGGCAAATGAAGCAGAAATATTACGGCCTGAGTTGCAGTAAATTTTTAAAATATGGGATTATGCATGTGTCAGTTGTTGTCCAGTTTTTCATGTTTTATTCATCATTTCAATACGTATAAATACCTATAATTACTAACTAAATAGCTTGGCGGCTTTTCTTTACCATAACCTGTTCCCATTTTTTAAACAACATTTAAAAAATCTCATTTATATTTAATTCATCAATCCATCAGGCATGCATCCCGCGATAACGCGATTCGCTTATACCTTGGCGTCTTCATCAATGACGCTGGCGGCTTTCTCGCTGACCATATAAATCGCACTAACAATGAAAAACCCAGGAATGCGTGGAAAAATCGACGCATCGACGATGCGCAAATTATCGACATGGCGCACCCTGAAGCGGCTGTCCACCACCGCCATCGCATCATCCCGGGCTCCCATCCTGCAACTGCATGAGGCGTGATGGCCCCATGCGTTGTACTTGGCAAACTCCCCTATCTGAGCCTGAGTTCGCACCTCCGGACCCGGGACAACCTCACGGGCGATATGCTCGCGCATGCCTTCGCTTTGGGTGATGGCGCGCACGAACTCCATGCCGTGCACCAAACCCTGCAGGTCTTCGCCTCGATGGTCGTTGCCTTCGTTGAAGTAATGAAAATTGATATAGGGCCTTTCGCAAGGATCGGTGGATTTAAGCCGCACCACGCCGGCGGTATTTTTGGTGTGGGCCTTAAGTATTGCCCAGGTGAAATGTTTATGATCTTCCTCTACCTGCGCCGAATAACCTGGAAAATAACCGGCGAAATTCCCGGGCATACCGAAAATGAATAGGTCGGGATCAGGCTGCTGCGGCGTCGATTTCTTGATGAACGATATCACTGCACCGTTGGTGGTAAACAGGCCCTCGCCTTGCAGCCACTGCTGATAAAAAGGATTGGGCGCTTCTCCCGGCTCAGGAATCTTGAAACTCAGGCCATTAAGAATGGAGAAATCTTTCTTCATTTCCGTAACCACGGCAATTTCATAGCGATCTTGCAGGTTTTCCCCGACTCCTGGCAAATCCACCTGAACAGGAATGCCTAAATCCTGCAAATGCTGTTTAGGCCCTATCCCCGACAACATCAACATCTGGGGGGTGTTGAACGCTCCGCCGGCCAGGATCACTTCGCGCCGCGCACGAATAGAGCCTTTTCCCGGCGTGACGGAAGGCTGCGGCTGCCGGTCTGCCCGGTACAGCCGCTTGCCCTGCCGGTACTCGATGCCGACCGCGATCTTGCGTGCCGGCTGATCGCCTGACGGCCCGGCATCCTCCAGAATGACCCTGGTTACCAGAGTGTTCAGTTTCACGGTCAGCCTTCCGCCACAACTGCGTTGCACTTCCCTGACATATTCACGGGCGCCCGTCCGTTTGCCATGATAAGTCGTCAGCGGAACTTTGCACAAACCTTCGCTACGCGCTTTCACGCTACGCCAATCATTCGGGTCGAAGCGGGTTTTCAAGAGTTCGATCGGATTTCCGAGCTGTTGATGCAGCGCCGTCAACACACTACCTAGCACCACGTCCCGCAACTGCCGGTCCCGGAAAACACTGAGCACAGTATCCAACGTCGGCAGACTGGTGGGCAGCCAGCCGGAGAAGCCGTGGCGGGCCTCCCGGTTATCGGAACTATCCTTAGTGTACTGGCAATTCTCCAGGCGCTCGAAATATTCCCTCATGCGCTCACTGGACCATGTCGGGTCTCCGGTAAGCCCCGCTATATAGTCCCAATCCTCATTGTGAGGGTAAATCAGAATCATCGCATTATGCGCTGTGCATCCGCCCAGGGTGCTGCATCTTGGATATAACACTCCGTCGTATTCCGGACTGAACTTGTTATCCCGGCGGGAAGAGTCTTGATCCTTGAAATGCCTGACGAAAAAGTCCCAGCGCATATCCGGATCTTCCGACGCGAAAGTATGAAACAGTGGAATGCTGTAATTCGCGTCCTCATCGTCGCCGCCAGCCTCCACCAGCAAGACACTATGTCCCTTACGGGCCAAATTGGCTGCCAAGGGCCCGCCGCCTGCTCCGGACCCCACCACGATATAATCATATTCTCCTGCCGCATCCGCTTGTCCGGGTTCACAGGCAGCCTGTGAACTGGGGTGTACCCGGCTCGCGCAACCGTTCAGAAAGGCGGTCAAGGCAATAACTCCGTTTAGACATAACTTGGCGAAAGCGCGCCGGGTAATACCGTTTCCTGCTTTATTCATCGACTTTTCCTCTTATTATCCAGGGGAGCCATGACCACTAAAGTCAACATCGCGAATCAAGGGGGCCCCAAAACACCCTCTTCTAACCACTAAATTTTAATGAGGAAATTGGCTCTGCTATGAAAAAACAGTAAGCCCGCTCCTCAAGAACCGCTATAAGCGCATTTTTGCAAGTCCAGCGCCCTCATGGATTTGATTCGTAGAGTCCTGATTATTGATATTATCAATGCCTCTCCACTCCTATACCCCCTGCTTTATAACATGAGATATGTGACTTAGCCAACAAACTGAATTAATTAATGATTCGCTTGTTAACCAAGCCATCCGGATCATGAATGCATTGTCATCCGTCAACTTCCAATCATCGAGCGATCAGCCGGAAGCATCTTCTAATGACAGGTAGTCGTTGACAGCTAAACCAATTAATTGATTCGTGGATTAGTTGAGTTTCTTTCTTTGCCGCAACAGTAATTTTTCCAGGCCCACCGTTGCATAAATCACAATGCCGACGCCAATAATCAACAGACATTCATCATAACTAATGGCCGTGCTACCGAATACGTGCTGCATGGGTGGCCAGTAGGTGAACAGCAACTGCAACAGCGTTTAAAGTGGACCCTTCTGTCCAGACAAATATTCATTCAGTTTAAAAGAGAGTCCTGTACTCATTACAGCCGAATAGCGCTGTCCCAATTCTTCTATACAGAGTTTTCATTTTAATAAATTGTTATTATTGCGCCACAGGCATTTTGATATTCCATAATGCTTGCGGCGGCGAAATGTAGCCAAAGGATGAATACCGTAAAAGATGCGATATTATAAGGCCTGTCTCAAAAGCCGGATTTTGCCTACGAGGATCGCTGACACGCCACGAAAGAAGAGAGAATACAATGGGTATTTTGATTGTCGGCTTGAGCCTTCGTCACAAGCCTGTATAAACAGTTAAATTGGTTATTGTGAGATGTGCGTTAAATTGCAATTTTTCTTCGTAAAACCTTGTCAAGCATTATTTTAACTTTTTTAAAAGAATTACACTGAGTAGTTACTATTTTTCTATTCAGAAAATTCAAGCATAAAAAAGGCAGCTTTCGCTGCCTTTTTTATGCTATCTAAAAGCAAAACCGGTTAAAGTTTCTCTTTAATACGAGCGGCTTTACCTGTCAGATCACGCAGGTAATACAATTTGGCACGGCGGACATCGCCGCGACGCTTAACTGTAATCTCGCTGATAATAGGGCTGTGAGTTTGAAAAACACGCTCTACTCCTGTTCCGTGAGAAATCTTTCTGACGGTGAAAGCAGAATTTAATCCGCGATTACGTTTTGCAATCACAATGCCCTCAAAAGCCTGGATTCTTTCACGCTCACCTTCTTTTACCTTAACCTGAACAACAACCGTATCACCTGAATTAAACTCAGGAATCTGTTTTAGCTGTTCTTTTTCCAATACATCAATAATATTGCTCATTACCACACCCTATTCAACTTCATTTTTAAATTGTTGCAGCAGAGATTCCTGCTCCGCACTTAACTTCTTATTTTCTAACAAATCCGGCCGCCTTTGCCAGGTTCTGCCCAATGCCTGCTTCAACCGCCAGCGCTCAATGTCCGCATGATTGCCGCTTAATAACACATCCGGTACCGGATACCCTTCAAGCTGTTCAGGCCTGGTAAAATGCGGATAATCCAGTAGCCCATTCATATGTGAATCCTGACGGGCGGATTCTTCATGTCCAAGCACGCCTGGTAACAAACGCGTTATGGCATCAATTACTATCAATGCGGCAAGTTCGCCGCCGCTTATAACGTAGTCGCCGACTGACCATTCATCATCACAATCCATCTCGACAAAACGCTCATCCACACCCTCATAGCGGCCTGCAACCAAAATCAATTGCGAAATAGCGCAAGCTTCCGCTAATAAAGCTTGCGTGACCGGTTTTCCTTGCGGACTCAAATAAACTACTTTTGCTGCGCCTGCGCCAACCTGTTTAGCATTCATGACCGCATCGTGCAAGGGCTGGTATTTCATTACCATCCCTGGACCGCCGCCATAAGGGCGATCATCAACTGTTCGATGTTTGTCATGTGTATAATCCCTGGGATTCCACGCTGACAAGCTTACTATGTTACGCTCTATCGCCCTGCCCGTTACGCCGTAACTTGCAGACGCTGTTATCATTCCGGGAAATAATGTTACAACGTCAAAGCGCGCGATAGTCATTAAAAGTCAGGGTCCCAATCCACAACCATTCTACCGGCGGCCAGATCGATATTCATTATGGTCTGTCCCTGTAAAAACGGGATTACCCGTTCCCGTTCTCCCTTGACAATAACGACATCATTTGCACCAGTTTCCAGCAAACTTTCAACTACACCTAACTGAACGCCCAGAATGGTTTCAACACTCAAGCCGATCAAGTCAGACCAGTAATATTCGTCTTTTGCCGGTTCCGGTAATTGCTCAGGCGTTATATAAATATCCCAACCCATAAGGATTGCGGCCTGATCTCTATCATCGACGCCATCAAGCTGAGCCACTACCACCTTACCCTGTAGCTTGCCGCCGATAACCGCCAGTAATCTGGTTTCACCGTCTTTCATTAGCAACCAGGGAGAATAATTCAGAATATTCTCTCTAATGCCGGTAAAGGAATATACCTTAACCCATCCTTTTACACCAAAAACGCCGGAAATTCTGCCGACGTTTATTAGCTGTTGACTGGACAATAGTTTATGCAGCCGCCTTAAGAGCGTCTTTAATCAATTTTGCTACACGGTCAGAAGGCTGTGCGCCGTTGGATTTCCAGTATTCAACCCGCTCATTATCCAAACGCAATCTTTCTTCGTTACCGCGCGCCAATGGGTTAAAAAAACCAACACGCTCAATATAACGACCATCTCGACCGCTTCTGCTATCGGTTACAACAACGTGATAAAAAGGGCGATTCTTAGCGCCGCCTCTTGAAAGACGAATGGTTACCATCTAATTTCCTCAAAAACGTTTAGTCAAAATTTAATCGGCCTATTTTACGCGATTTTCACTATAAGTGAAGAATAAATTGGAAAGAATCAACAATTACTCCGATTTATTGCATAAATACCTTATAAAAAACTACCTTCTCATGCCGCGCACGTTACTTTTTATGCCGCGTATCATATTAGCCATGTTGCCTGATTTAAACTTCTTCATCATTTTCTGCATCATCAGATACTGCTTGAGAATACGGTTAACATCCTGCAACTGCTGGCCACAACCGGCTGCAATACGTTTTTTCCGGTTACCTTTTATCAAATCGGGATAACGCCTTTCCTGCATGGTCATGGAACAAATTACAGCAATCTGGCGGGCCAGCTCCTTATCATTGACCTTATCCTTCATCTCCTGGGGAACACTATTCATGCCGGGCAATTTATCCAGCATGGAACTGACCCCCCCCATGCTTTGCATTTGTTGCAATTGCTCGCGAAAATCTTCCAGATCAAAGCCCTTGCCTTTTTGCATTTTACGGGCAAATTTTTCCGCCTTTTGCTTATCGACCTTTTGCTCAATCTCTTCAATCAGACTCAGCATATCCCCCATGCCTAAGATGCGGGAGGCAATCCGATCGGGATAAAAAGGCTCCAGGGCATTGGTTTTTTCACCTACGCCAATAAATTTGATTGGCTTGCCGGTAATATGGCGTATGGACAGCGCGGCGCCGCCTCGTGCGTCACCATCGGCTTTAGTCAGAATAACACCGGTCAGAGGCAATGCATCATTAAAGGCTTTTGCGGTAATTGCGGCGTCTTGCCCTGTCATGCTGTCAACAACGAATAATGTTTCAACCGGATTGATGGCGGCATGCAAGGCTTTAATTTCACCCATCATCTCGTCATCAATATGCAAACGGCCTGCAGTATCGATGATAATGACATCAAGAAATTTTCTCCTGGCCGCTTCAATCGCGTTTTTGGCAATATCAACGGGCTGTTGCGACAAATCGCTGTCAAAGAAATCCAGGCTAAGCTCATTCGCCAACATCTGCAACTGCTTGATAGCCGCCGGACGATAAACGTCAGCACTAACCACGCCGACTTTTTTCTTTTGATTTTCTTGCAGCCAGCGCCCCAATTTAGCAACTGTAGTGGTTTTACCGGCGCCCTGTAAACCAGCCATTAAAACAATAGCGGGCGGAACAGCATTAAGATTAAGTCCTTCATTCGCCGCGCCCATAACCTTGACAAGCTCGGCCTGAACCAGCTTGATCATTGCCTGACCCGGCGACAAGCTGGTTTGCACTTCCTGACCTAAAGCGCCTACCTTAACCTGCTCGATAAAGTCCGTAACAACCGGCAGAGACACATCGGCCTCAAGCAAAGCCATGCGTACTTCGCGCAGTGTTTCCTTGATATTATCTTCAGTCAGGCGACCCTGACCCTTAAGTTTTTTAAGCGTAATACTTAATCGATCGGTTAAATTATCAAACATAATCTGTATCTTTATTGTTTAATCCAAGGAAACTACCCGCTAGCACAAATGCACTAGGACTATTTAATCGGATATATTAACATATCCGACAAGACCTTTGCACCCGTGCAATTACTGAACAATTTAAAGCCTGTAGCTTAGTTAACGTAGCATTTCCCGGTACTTTTGCCAGTTCCAACACATACATTCCAATGAACACAACAGCACTCGCCACCTTGTCAATCTGCGCCTACCTGGCAAGCACCCTGCTTATAATCCGGCATTTCGACCGGAGCCGTATGCACCGCGCGGCACTTTATCTGGCATGGATAGCGGTTTGCACACACCTTTTATATACAGCCATTGTTTTCCATCAAAATGGCGGTTTTAACTTCAGTTTTTTTAGCACGAGCTCATTGGTTGCCATGATTGTCGCCCTGCTTTTATTAATTGCGGCGCTCAATAAACCCGTAGAAAAATTAGGCATCGCTATATTTCCCATTGCTGCCGGCATGTTAGCCATGGATCTGAACTTTGCCGATAAAACACAACTGCTGGCCCATTATGACTGGTCAATGAGCACCCACATCCTGACCTCCATCATTGCCTTCAGCCTATTGAACATCGCTGCTTTGCAAGCCATCCTGCTCGCTATTCAGGATCAGCAATTGAAAAGCCATCCGCCCAAGCGATTCATCCAGTCATTGCCGCCGTTGCAAACCATGGAATCCTTGTTATTTCAAATGCTCGGAGCGGGGATTGTGTTCCTGACCATCTCTTTAATCAGCGGCTTTTTATTTATAGAAGATTTATTTGCACAGCATCTGGTACACAAAACCGTTTTATCGATACTGGCATGGATCATATTTACAGGTCTTTTAATTGGCCGGAGCCGTTACGGATGGCGGGGACAAACAGCAATACGATGGACTTTAATCGGCTTTGTATTGCTGTTATTGGCTTATTTTGGCAGTAAATTCGTTTTGGAACTGATTTTGCATCGCTCAGGCGGATAACGTGTCCGCTTAGGCATGCACTTGCTTAGCCCACAAATAAAATCTTGTAGCCGGGCAGTCCTCTTTGTGCGTTGATATTTAAACGACCAAATTCCAAACCAAGAATTTACGCTACAGCCAATAAACGGGAGCGGTTCCACTGTCAACAGTCGACCCCTATGTATAGTACCTAACTATGTATAGATGAGTTTGATTTTGCCTTCTACTCCTAGAGCTACAAGACCTTACTGGTAGCTCACTATACATAGTTTTGATGAGCAAATTGTGCAAAGTAAAGCGAAACAAGTATAAGATACATCAAATACGTAGCGGCATTCAATAAATCGCATCAACTTTGCTGTTATTTTGCTATCCAAAACCAGATTATGAGAGGCAGATGGATTAGTCACCATGTGCAGTCAGCTTTGTTACACCTCATCACCTCGACGACGAGGGATAGTCAGGCGGATAGATTATGGCAGTTACAGATGCATAGGCACTGAAGGTAGAGACGTATTTTTCCACATGGCATGCGTTTACGGGACAACAACCTTGAATGTAGGGGATGCTGTACTTTTTTCGAGTTACGAGGGCGGAGGCGCGCCACGTGCTCTGCCTGTAGTTAAGCTGAATACGGATCAAGACTAACGATCAATTTTGTACGAGTTGGCCGTCCGCAGTTGGCCGTTACCTGTTATTAGCCAGTTTCAAAAAGTGATTCTCAATACCCGCCATTCAGAGTTGTAATATTTAACGAGATCATAGTCTCCACCCGACCAGACTGTGTAAGAAGCGTAAAAAACTCGAAAGATGGTGGAAAGACTTCTAGCCAATCACATATATAAATTAAATAAAGTGGTGGTTGCTTCGAATAATTTGAATGACTTATAGCGTTCGGTAGCGTTATTTTTAAATTTGACGTTTTAATTTAGAGTTTTTACACAGTCTGGACCCATATTGGCCATTTGTTATTCTACAACCGGAGTGTCCGGTCTAGCTTATGGCGAAGAGAACCAATAAAATTTGATTCAGTCAATTGCCAATTTTTGATTTTTATGATGCGATCGCCGACTGTTGATGCGGTAATCAGGTGAAACTAAATCGCTCAAGGAAATCGCCAAAGCGTGAGAAAGTTGGTAACAGCCATCTTGTTCGAATGATCAACTTTTCAATTCTTGCACCGGATATTTTAGTTTCAGTCCCGATAAGGCTATCTCCTGTTTAATCTGGCGAACGGATCACCAGTGGCTGCGGAAAGACCAGAATTCAGGTAGCCGAATTTTTCTTTGATCAAGGAAAAAACTGTTTGGCTTAGCAGTAAAATACTGGCAACATACGATAAGGTTAGGCATTTGAAAATGGGCGCTCAATGGGGCAATGTCTTTGAAAAACCTAAATAAGCCGGTCAATATCAGTAAGCTTATGCCGCATTGCACCCGGAACAGGCGTGACTAAAACGACGGTGACCGATGCTATCGCCGTTTACGTACAATCGCCGGCGACGCCGAAGTCTCGTTTTGGCCACTATTCGCGAGACAGGCAGGACACTCTGGGCAGACGAAAAGGCGGGTTACGAATTGTTCAAAACCAATTGCGCTTCCTGTTACATTGGTTGGGCGCTGGGCGGGTTATCCATTGAAAAAACGGGGGTCAGGAAGCAGGATTATTTCAAATTGCGCGGCAGTCCGATAACTGAAGTCGATAATGGCTGTTTTAATATCACGAAGCAGGAACAAGACAGTCAGTTTTTCAAGGCGCTGGTATTGCCTGATATTGAACTGACGTTTCCTTGTTTTCACGACGGTTTGGTCGATTCCCTTGCCGAGGCGGTTCGGATCATGGAAATATTTTAACGGGACAAAACCTTTACCGGCGATGAGATCGCTGACCGGAGAATATAAAAGAATACCGCTCGCTCAGTTATTTGCTGAAAACATCAAATAAAGCCGCGCATAGAATTTCATGTTGTATATTTCAATCTAATTTAACAGGAAAAGATCATGAGAAGAATTTACTTTTTGGCCCCGGACATTGAAACAACGCATAAAATTGTGGACGAATTACGTGCGGAGGGGATAGAGGATCGCCATATGCACATTTTGGCAAAAAGAGATACGCCTTTAGAAGATATGCCTGAAGCGTCTGAATTTCAGAAAACCGATTTTATACCTGCGCTGGAACGGGGAGCGGCGCTTGGCGGTACAACTGGCGTGCTGGCGGGGCTTGTTGGTTTGCGCTTTGCTGGATTTGCGATTGCAGGCGGCCCCATTCTTGGAATTTTGTTTTTCGGCGCTACCATCGGTGCAATCATGAGCGGTTTAGCCGGTCTTCAAGTTGGAAATTCAAGAGTCAAAGAGCATGAAGAGGCTATTGAACGCGGCGAATTGCTGGTCATGGTTGATATTCCAAAAGAACGCATCGACGCAATGAGTCAATTAATTATCAAACATCATCCTACAGCTCAATTTGAAGGCATTGAGCCGCTTTTACCGCCCTCTTATTGATCCAATTTTTTAAACAGCCTAAAATCAAGGACGATCGCAGGCGCCAACAATAAAAAACAGCTATGAAAATTGCCGTCGCCAGTCAAAATCGAAAAGAAATCACTGGTCACACCGGCCAGTGCAGAAAATTCTGGATTTATCAAATCGAGAATGATGCCGTAACCGGGAAAGAACTGCTGGAATTACCCAAAGAACAGTCTTTCCATGAAACATCGCCATTGGAGCACTCCCCCTTGGATAATGTACAGGTACTGATTGCCGGTGGCATGGGAAGCGGACTGGTCCGGCGCTTGCAGGAAAAAAATATCCAGGCCTTGATCACTAAAGAACCTAATCCTGATCAAGCTGTCAACGATTTTTTAAACGGCGTGTTAAAAACCGAACCTTCCGAGCCGCACGAGCACGGCCATAAGCACCGGTAAATTTAAGCACTGATGGACACCAACCCGTAATCCGTTGCAATCATTCCATACGATACAATGCTCAAAACTCTATATAAAAAGCTACACGAGAAAATTGGTTTTATACGTGCTGATGATAACCGGAGTAGCCGATTGGTCGCTGTGATTGAATGTATTATTAATCAAAATGCACGTGATACTGGAGCTGCAATCTTTCCAGCTATCAACTGGCCAATTCTTAGCCTATGCAACGAATACAATGTTGGCATATTAGAAATGCCTTGCCCTGAAATCAGCTTTTGGGCTCTGAA
Organism: Methylobacter sp. KS41; assembly: GCA_002862125.1. Classification (GTDB taxonomy): domain Bacteria; phylum Pseudomonadota; class Gammaproteobacteria; order Methylococcales; family Methylomonadaceae; genus Methylobacter_C. The sequence continues at coordinate 982,615 of PHSP01000001.1, forward strand.
AGAAAGCGACAACCTGGACAATCAATTAGAGACGCACTCGATACCTGTGAAGGCCGTAGCTGTTGCAGAAAGGTCAGTATGGGTATCGTAGACCGGATTGAAGATTACACTTTCAAACCAAACAGCACTAAAAAGATACCTGCTCTTTAGATTCGCGCAGTCCAGCAAGAATCTTGGCGGCCTGACGTGTAAGGGTGGTAACAAGTTCTGTTTTCATGGAAGAGATACTAAACTATCACCCACGGTTGTGCAAAAATTACTCCAAGATTCATTGCTTTTTCTCCTCAGTTTTTTCTGTGAAAATCATGCTATTTTTTTCTTCCTGACTTCTCCATACCAGGCATTCAAAAATATATTTTTCTTTAATTTGAGACTCTCATTTCGACCCAAAGCTGTCATGCCTTTATATTTCTAAATGGAGGATGCTTGCGGAAAGCAGGTAAATTGTAGGAAGCGGTGAGGCACGAACCGCGCCTATCGCAAACAATGCGCTTCACTTCGTTCAGAACACCCACAACCAGGGAACTTATTTATGAGCATGGGCAAATTGTGCCGCCAAAAGGCAAACCGTGAACGCGACATCGTGCCGACGTTGGCTGAGTTTTTCTCTGCCAGGATAAAAATTCCTGTGCGTGGTACGACAAAAAAATTGACCATATAGACGACTGGTCGTATTATTAGGCCGCGATAAAAATTCAAGTCCTATAAATTCTGGACTATGGTGTGAAACTATTGATGGAAAAAGGCTATCACTCCAGGAGTCTTAAAGAAATTACGGGGGCGGTTAAAATCTCCAAGGGTTCGCTTTATCATTATTTTGATAGCAAAGAACTCGTTTGCAACAGGAAGCATTGCTTAGATGGCAGCGCCAGGATAGCGCCTGAACCGGCCGTACTGCTCAGAGCATGGCGAACTTATTGTCGAATCGTTGCCAAGGCGTGTTGTTACGCATGAAAGCCGAACAGTCCATAGATCCGCTCCATGCGATTTGTAACGATTGTCTGGACAAGATTACTTCAAGACTTAAGTGAGCAACTCAGGCTATTTGATTTTTTTGCAAAACTACTTTACGGCCGGTCTACTGAATTTTGCGGTATGGAACGGTTTAATATTTACATGTTGTTGGAATTTACCTTGAAAATAAAAACCTTATTTATATTATTACTGCTCAACAGCGTGCTGTTTTCGCCCGGTGTTTCAGCGGAAATGTTGGCTATGCTGAACTATGAAACCGAGCCTCAGCAGCAACCGCGTCAGGAAGGCATTGCCATTATGGATGTCGATCCGGATTCTGCGCATTTCGGCGCTATTGTCGATCACGTTTCTTTACCGGCGGACGGCGTCGCGCATCATATTTTTTATAACAAAACGCTCGATAAGGCCTACATTGCCAATTTGGGCAATGGCGCTCTCAGAGTCATGAAAATGCGCCAAACGCCATTAAACCCTAAGGATGTCAATGTACCTATGTGTCAGGTTGCCGAGGACATTGCCTTTTCGGACGATGGCAAACTCTGGTATCTGACCTGCATGGGATCAAGTAATGTGGTTGTTGGAGACGCCCATACTGATAAGGTTATGCAGGTCATTGACAGCGAAGATCAACAGCGCTTTATCCAAAATCCGCATGGTATAGGTCTGAATCAGTCCATCGACAGGTTGTTGGTGACTAGCACCATTAGGCCGGACCTGACTAATCCCGGTAACACCGTGACAGAAATTCAAGCATCCACTGGGAAAATAGTGGCGACGCATATAATTTCCGCCCCCGGCTTTAAGGGCGGCTCGTCACCAGTGGAAGCAGTGTTTATTCCCCATTCACAACCCGCTCAGGCTTATATCAATACGATGTTCGAAGGACGGTTGTGGCTGGCGGCCTGGCAAAATCAGACCAAACAATTTCAATTCAAGCCGGTATTTAATTTTGCCGACGTTAAACAAGGCGTACCGCTGGAAATCTATTTCAGCCGTGATCACAAAAAATTGTATGTTTCTACTGCCAAACCGGGAGCGCTAAATATATTCGATATTAGCGCCAACCCCGAACAACCGCGGCTAATTAAATCGATTCCGACAGCGGCGGGCTCCCATCATGTAGTGATATCGCCCGACGAACGCTTTGCAATCGTTCAGAATAATTTTCTGAATTTACCGGAAATGAACGACGGCTCGCTTTCAGTAATAGATCTCCATAAAATGAAAAATATAGCAAGCATTAACACGCTGAAAGACAAGGGCTGGAAAGCGAACTCAATTCTGATGATGCCGCAGTGGCATACTGACGATGCGCACTAAATTAAATTATCCGGTTTCACGAAGAATATTCTTAGTTAAAAACTATTTTAGAGGGTAAATAAATGAATCAAGAAAAAACGTTAATGGATTTTGTTAAACAGGCAAAAACCAAAATACAAGAAGTAGAGGTTTCGGAGGTCAATGCCCTAATAAACGACGGATACCAGGTTTTGGACGTGCGCGAACCTGCGGAGTTTTTATCAGGCGCTATTGAAGGGGCGTTAAATGTTCCTCGGGGCATTTTGGAGCCCGCCGCCGACCGTCAATATGCCGGCCACCGGGACGAGCTTATGGATCGCGATAAAAAGTGGTTAATATTTTGCGCCAGTTCAGGGCGGTCCGCTATGGCTACGGTCGTATTGCAAGAAATGGGATTTAAGAACGTTAAAAATATTAACGGCGGCATGAATGCCTGGAAAGCGGCTGAATTGCCGGTAACGACGAATCAGTAACGAGCAATATCGAACCCTAAGGATGCGTTCCGCGGCAGCGATTTGCATTGGTGGCGATAGGTGCGGTTCGTAAACTCACCGCAACTTACGATCCTAGCTCAAAATTGAGCGATTATTTTTGCCTAAAAGCAGCCGATGGAAATACCGGATGGATGACCGGCAGTCCTGGGGTAGAGGGCTGTCAGATGCCCGCCCTCTACCCCAGGGCTGCCGGTACTCGGCAAAACTCTAGGAGCCTGTCGGACTTAGCGAATCGATATTAGAAAAATTCCACTTTGAGTTTTAAAATATGCGTTTTCATGAAGAATTTCAACACTTAGACGTGTGTTTTTGCCTTTATAAACCCACTCATGAGTGAAAAATAGCTTCTATCCGACAAACTCCTAGGGGCAGGCGTCGGACAAACCTCGAGAAAGAAAACTCCGGGATCGCCCCGCCGTGGCGAGTCAGGATCGGCGGCATGCTATGGGTATTTGAATGGCGGGGCCGCCTTAAATCAGGCTAGAAAACCCATCGGCTGGGCGATGACATAGATCAGATGCGCCGGCTTGAAGGCAATGTAGCCGGTTTTTCGTTGCCCAGAAGTCCGGAATCAGCGATTTTCCGTCCCTAGGCCAAGCCTTCCCGTGCCGGTTCCAACCGATGAATGAATGACAGGTAGCTTGGCGTTTGCCACGTGAGTTTGATCACGGCGAACAAATGAGCGGTTTGCGCTTCAGGATTTCGATGATAATCATCCCAGCCCTGTTAAAAAGCGCGGAAAAACCACCAGTTTTGCCAGAAAAGAGAGTCAAAATTTACCAGAAATATTTTTCTATCTTTTTGTTTTAAATTATCTACCGCCTTATATTGATTGGAAAAAATAAGGCTGACGGTATAAAAAATTGGAAGCCGTTTTACAATCGTGGTTGTTCTATCGAATTCCAACTCACGTATTAACTTTATGTTCTCCTGCTGTTTTAAGTCATTAGATTCTAACGGAAATACTATATCCTCATATTTTTCAAAAATGTGTAGTAGTTACATTAATCTCGTACCGAACTTAACTTTTTGCCGAACCCGGCAAAAATGATGGCGGGCCTCGAAACCCACCGCACAAAGCGGTTAACCGCACCCGATAACCATTCGGCTTTTTTAACCATCGATTTCAATTGTTCGCGTTTAAAACGCGACACTTTTGATTTTTGCTAATACAATCCCCGCAACGAGAATAAGACTGACTGGCTGTGCAGTTTCGATCTCATCCACTATTGAAGATAATAACAACGCTATTAGTATCGACTAGCTACCATATAATGATGGCTCGATTTCCTGATCTGGCTATCACTAAAACTCCAGGATAATGTCCATAGCGAATTCCAACTGATTATTTTTAGTCCGGTTGTCATAGGTCTTAATATAAGAATCAGCCCAATCATAACGCACTTCAGGACGCAATGTGAACCACTCCCTCGGCTTCCAATTTACGCCTGCTGTCAGGGCAAAATAATTTCCGGGCGTTCCAATGTTGACCCGTGTACCGTTGTTGTCTCGAAACCATTCGCCTCTTATGCCTCCTGAAATAGTATCGGTAAAATCGTAAAACAAATATTGATTTACCCCATACCAGTAAGCATCATTGCCGGCGGCAGTAGCCTGTTGCTGATAGCCAAAATCATGCTGAAAAACATATTGCAGCTGATTGGTAAAACTGTGTGATGCCACCAGACTGTACATCGTTCTATTTTTTGAATTGGCGTCAGCCGTGTCGCCACTGATAACGGACAAGGCAACAGCATTGGTGGCTTCATCATTTGTCCATGACAAACCCCCAAGAAAATTCCATTTGGAGAAATTTTCGTTAAAATTGTCCCAACCGGCAACGGAGCCGGCATTCAAGGTAAAATTATTACTTAAAGAGTAATCGAACAGAATACCGGTATGGGTAAAGGGCTCGCCATATTGCATCGTATAGGAATGAGAGTAAAAAAAGTTATTCGGTGCGGTAACAACTTCATGGCCGATAATCGTATAGAAATGTCCAATTTTTGCAGTCAGGCCATTGCCTAAGGGCGCAAACACTTCCAAATAGGCTTGCGGTATAGCAAGATCGTAAGAGCGATGGTTATTTTCAGTAATCAGATTTTTATCCCATCCATTAGCTTGGGTAAACTGGCTATCGGTTCCAAACATCAAGTCCATTCTCCCGCCAAAATCCCAGGCATTGGATTCCATGTCTACAGCTCTCTTCAAAAATAAATTCAATTGATTTAGCTGAAATTCGCCGCTACGGTCATTGAAAGTAACCGGTGAATTATTATGGTTACCCGGATTATCAGTGGAATATGTCCCACCCATGGAAGCCCAACCGCCACCATTGATACCATGTTCTTTAAGGAATCCGATTTGATTAAAATCTTTGCCGGTAAAGGCCTCGACCAGATTTTCACCTTGCGCGGAAAAACATACAGTCAACGCCAGCAATGCTAAAAATAAGCTCAATCTGGCAACCATTTACTCTCCTGAAGCAGGCACGGTAAGTTGCGGTGAAATCACGGCCGCGATCGGATAAAGATAGATAAGCTGTGTGTTCAAGGCTTCAGATCGATTATGACATTTTAGTAAAAAAAATGATTTTCATCAAAAACGCAACACTGCATCGATAGCAAGCAATAATTAATGATTACCTTTAGAGAACTCAGGATACTCAACTCTTGCGCTCAGGCAACAGGTGAAGAGCCGCAAAAAAACAACACAACAAAAACAAGCCAAACCCTGCGTAAACTATCACTAAGGAGCACTGCTGTCAGGCTTTGGATTTCATTTAATGGTTTAATGACTTTGTCTCTTGAAGAACGTTAATAACTTTCACAAAATAATGGGCTGCACAAGGTTATTTTAGCAAAGCGGGAGTCGATTAGCGTGGAATCATTTTGCCAACACAATTCATACTCTACATGAATTATTTATAAAACTTGAACCTTCTATTACTCCAAAAAGGCTTAGCAATTGCGCCAACGGGTTAAGTCAAAACTGGATGACTGCGTCCAAACCCAACAGAAGCTGGGCAGTCCGTTGCCCGCCATCGAAAGGAGCGACTAGCGCCTGACTCCAATCGTAACGGACTTCTGGGCGGATCATCAACCAGCTCTTGGGTTTCCAGTTCAAGCCCGCAGTCATGTCGTAATAGCTGGCGGGGCCGTTAAAATAGCGGAACCCATTCTGATCCCTAAACCATTCGCCACGCACACCCAATCCCCAAGTATCGGTCGCCTGATAAGTGAGATATTGGACAATGGAATACCACTCGGCATTTTGTCCCTGAGCAATGGCATTCTGTTGGGTTCCCCGGTCGTGCTGAAGCACGAAGCGCCATTTTCCGAAGTTCTGCTGGAGAGTCGCCGTGTAATACATTAATTGAGAACTTTGGTGTGTGTAGACATCTCCCGACAACACCGAAAAGGAAGCCGTAGTACCAGTTTTGGCATTGGTCCAGGTAAGTCCGCTCATTTGACTCCAGGCTCCTAAATCTCTATTGAAATTGTCAGCGCCTGTCACCACTCCTAGGTTGATACCCCATTGCTCGTTTAATGCATAGCTAAACAGCGCTCCTGTCGTGGTGAAAGGTGAGGATTTGAAACTGTAGGTGTGAGAGGAAAAGAAGTTCAGTGGCGATGGCACTGACTCGTAGCCGATAATGCTGTAAAAATGCCCGAATTTCCCGCTCAGGCCGTTGCCGATGGGAGCAAAGACTTCCACGTAAGCCTGCGGCAGGGCAATATTGTAATAACTGTTTTTGCTCATCAAATTCATATCCCAATTCCCTGTCGCTTGGGTATAGCGGGTATCCGTGCCAAACATGAAATCAAAGCGCCCACCCACATCCCACTTTGAGGCCTTGGTTACAGTTTTTTCGATAAACATATCCAATTGATACAAATTAAATTCCCCGCTTCGATCGGTCATGGACACTGGGCCGTTGCTATGATCTATTGGATTAACAGTGTTGTAATTGATACCGGCAGCCGCCCAACCGCCGATATTTACCCCATAAGGTTGCAGTCCAGTCCAACTGGAAGCATCCTTGCCTGAGAGCGTCTGAATCAACAAGCCCGGCGGAACGGCTTCATCGGCGCTAGCCGGAAAATTCAAGACCATAAACGCGCAGGCGCCAATCAGAGCTCGAAAGTTAAGGCAGCGTAAAAAAGTCATGATTCATTAAAGTGGGCGCTATTAATGGAAATCGAAGTCAATATGGCAATGGAGGGTCAATACTTGTCCAATATGGGAATGAAAATTAAATAACATGAATAATTAACTGCTTTGAGTTATTGCCCGGTAATTCCATTTAGGCAAAAGGCGGTCAAATATTTCCGGCAGGTATTTTTTAAAATGCTCACACACGTTCCGACCGGTTTCATAAATAGTCTCAATCAGATTAACAATAACCAGTAAGTCTTTTTGTTTAAGTTTCGCGCTATTCGTTTTTTAACGCATTCAAGCTCGGTAAACACCACGCCTTGGCATGCCTCGTATTACATGAGGGAATAGGCGATGCTCAAACGGAAGACTCAGTGCAGCGCAGCCAGTCTATTTAGTATAAATTCTCGGCTTCTCACACCGGCTTTTTATAAACTTCGAAAGTTCACTTAGATTAATTAGCAAATTATTGATCCGCCATAAAAATACGGTTTTCCTCTCGCTACGCTGAACGAGCAGCCATGCTTTTTCATCATTATCAAGACCAAAACAGGTTTGATGTGTCATATATATTTTTTTACCTTGTTGTTAATACAAATCTATCGTAACCAATTACGCATAAAATTTTTGCAAAGATTTACGATAACCATTTGGCGATTGAATGGCAATCTATAACAAAATATAAAACAAAAAGTTATCGCAAAATGAGTGACTGAAAACTCACTACAATCGAATTTATCCGCCAAAACTTCGTTGAAAAATATAGTGAACCCCAGAGCTAGACAGTAATATCTTTGTGATAAGGTAGGCCGGAATAAGTGAAAAAATCGTACAATGATGACTGGCGCAAAAAAAGCCGCAGAGGCATTGGAGGCGGTAAAAGGAGACAAACGGTAAACGAGATTGCCCGAGAGCATGACGTACACCCAACGTAAGCTTCTCTGGAAGAAGGCTTTATTGGAAAATGTGGGACAACTGTTTGACATCAAGCATTGATACCAAGGCAAATCGGCACACAAAGTAATTTAGAAAGCTTATACGCCAAGATCGGACAGCTCAATATGGAACTGGAATGACTGAAAAAATGTCCGGGATCAGCCCTTAACGCAAAGACGGGCTTGAGTCGATTCCGGCGACAAGCTATCTGTGATCAGTCTATGTCAGTCGGCCGTGTTTGCGGATGAGGAATATACCCGCCATTTATTTTACGGCAGCCGGAAAATGGTAGTCTGGCTAAGCACCCAAGGGCATATTGTAAAGCGCAAGCAAGTGCAGCGTTTGATGGGAATACTGGGCTTGGCCGCCATGGCGACTGGCATCAATACCAGCAAAAAACATCCGCAGCACAAAATTTATCCTTATTTGCTCAGAGGGTTGGTATTGTCCGGCCCGATCAGGTTTGGAGCGCCGATATAACTTATGTCGGGTTAACCCATGGTTTTGCGGATCTGGCGGCGGTCATCGACTTGCGTAGCCGAAAGTCTTGACTTGGCAAGTATCGAACACGATGGATGGATGCTGGTTTTTTTGTAGCCTGTTTAACGGCTGCTCTCAATGAATTCGAAATACCGGAGCTCTTCGATACCGGCCATGTATCACAGTTCACCCGTGAAAAATGGCTCCATGGACTCCTGAAAATGACATCAAACTCAATGTGGATGGTCGCAGCCGGGCATTGGTCAACACTATTATTGAACGGTTATGACGGTGTGTAAAATATGAAGATATTTATCCGGGAAACTATGCCTGTATGCCAGAGCCGTTATTGGTTTTAGCCGAGAATTTTGTCTTCCAACAGTGAGCGATTTTACCGAGCCTTGGGCTATAAAACGCCAGATCAAGTCCATCTGCCAGGAGAATGTAGTGGAACTCTATATTGCTTCATCGCCTGTTTCTCCGGTGCGAATACGGATGATTTGTTCGACATCCGTTACAAATATCTTACCGTCGCCAATTTTCCCGGTATTTGCAACATGGGTGATCGTTTCTATTACACTTGCCAGATTTTCGTCTGAAACGACAATTTCCAGCTTTACTTTCGGAAGAAAATCCACCACGTATTCCGCGCCCCTGTAAATTTCTGTGTGCCCTTTCTGACGGCCAAAGCCCTTGGACTCAGAAACGGTAAGTCCTGCGACGCCTATTTCGGTAAGAGATTCGCGCACATTATCAAGCATATGTGGTTTGATAACTGCAGTAACTAATTTCATTTTTTTCTCCAATAGCCTGATTTATTTAAATTTTGGTTTATACGCAAGCCAGAGTTAAAGCCTGCTCAACAAGCTTACGTTGTCTATTAAACTAAACATCCGCGAAGTCCACACATCCATTGCTTTTGGTCAAGGCGAATACCGGACTTGAGCAAAATTTCCTTGCAGCAATGCATAAATACAAAAGTAAAAAATTCGTTTCACCGTCATTATAATATTGACTCGAAACTATTTTCAATATATTTTATTGACCACTTGTTTCGATGCGAAAGTATATTATCAATAGCATACTAACTTTTCAGTCTTGCTATAAAGCAAACACTACGGCCTACTTGTCATCCGGCTATTAGTGCTAAATAAAAAGACTTGTACTCAAAAACAAAGCTGGGTGAATCAGATGTTTTCAAAAAAAGAATGGCAAAAGTTGATAGATTGGGTCATGCGTTCGCGCAGTATAAATGTTTGTTTTGAATTCCTGGTTTTTCCCCTACGTTACACTAATGCTTTGGCAATGGTAATACATGGCTTTGGTCATGCCATGATGATATTCCTGATTACTGGTAATCGTAAGACATTTTCGATCGTAACTGTGCTCGAAGGGTTAAAAATTAGCGAATTTTTGAACGGCATGCTTCCATTTAATCCTCTTCCTCAATTTTCAGCTAACCCGCCTAAAATCCCGAATACCGTGCTATCCGGATTACACTGCCGTTTGGTTGCAGTTGGCGGGATGGCCGTAAATCTGGCCAGCATCATCGCCGCTTACCAGCTTTACGGCCCAATAGACCAAGGTTCAATCGGGTTGCATCAGCTGTTGCTCCTGTATTTTATCGTCAGCTCTGGCATGGCAATGTTTTCGATACCTGACCTTGCCGCTCTGGCAACTGGACAAACCGAGGAGTTTGCCTGTGGGCCGGCGTTTGCGATCCGGTATAGATTAACTGAGGAAGATAAAAAAACCAGCGGTCTTGCTACGGAACGGTTATTGAACTTGGTCGAAATATTAGCTCGGGAAGCGGCAACCCGGGGCGGGCAATCCGGTGGTTTTTCTTTTATTGCTAAAAAGGCCGGATCTTTATCGATCATTTTTGACAAAGTGGTAAAAGGTAAGCGGCAAGACATCGTCAGGGTACTTTGCCAGCGTTTGGCCGACCTGTTGCGTAAAGCCAAAAAAGAAGGTTATGGCAAAGCCGGCAATTTCGAGGCGGTATTGCTCCATCTACGTTATGCCACTGGCGGCGCTACCCATTGGCATAATGCCCAGCCGCACTGGTACGAATATTACGACAACATGATGTATCACCGGATCGAAAGCGGACGTTTGATAAGTGCGGAAGGTGAGGTGTTCAATATGATCGCGCACAATGGCGACATGGATGGCGTACATCTTGAATTCTCAATTGAGGGCAAATATGTACGGCATTTGTTCACCCAAATGGAAGCGCGGGCTATTTTCCAAAAGTTAATGCCGCACACGACTTCCCGTGGCAATTCGGATTCCCGCAGTGTCGCCGAATGGATGGATTTCCATTATACCCAAGGCTTGGCTTTCAAAGCCATGCGCTACGCCTATTTCACAAGTGCGCTGGATTTTAATCGGGACATTGCCACCGGCCAATTTAAACTTAACGACTTGTACCGTTGGGCCGATATTGTTGATTCCGGCATTATCACTGGTTGCAATCAATGTAAAGGCGAAATTCTTACGGATACCGCACAAAGCATCAACGACCTGAATGAAACCATAAAAAATCATGTCCGTTCCGAGCTGACCGCAGAGCTTGCCAAATCCTTATCCGATGAAATAATCGCAAAATTAATACCCGCTTTTGAGGATGCCTTTTATCAGCATGACTTGGCTTGGGTAATGAGCCAGGCTTCACGGAATTTGGTCGGGGAATTCGCGCTGATGGTTTGTACGACGATGGAGCCGCGAATGGGAGTATTTTCCCTGACTCAGGCTTTTTCAATCGGCCATAATTTCAGTCGTGGGGAAATTTTTGGCAGCGCCGAACCGCAAGGCGTTACCTCGTCCCTGCATTCAGGCGCGCCAGATGATGAAGCCTTGCAGATCAATCTGGAAGATGGGCAATACGCCATTATTGAATTTTTCTCAACGCCCGGTAAACAGTCGATCAAAATTTATGACCGGATGCTTGAAGACGATGATTATTCAAAGCCTCCGCAGCCTTCAACCAAGGCCTTGCCGGACATTCGCAGGACAGATTGTTTATGGTTTCCGGTTAACGGTAACAGTAAAATCGAACGGTCGACGCGCCAAGATCTGCCTGGCGATGAAATTCACCGCGATGTTAGCGAAATCCCCTATATTCTGAGACGGGTTGTCGCTTCGTTTCAGCCCGATGGGGAAAATGCCGGGACGATGGCCCATTTCTGCCAATGCTTGTTCGATAACCTGTTCGATCCGCGCCGCGATCCAAGAAAATTCGATTTGGTCTTGTTTGGAGTTGATTTTAACCAGGACTTGATCGGCGAATTCGCTCTGGCCTTGCAATCGTTATTGCCGGACTTGAAGATTCGCGCGGAAAATTCCGGGAATGTCTTGAAAGAAATGAAACGAATCCAGCGTGAAGGCATCGGCGGCTATGATAAAAACACTGTTTTTCTCGGGGTCAGCAATTCCGCTCAAACTCAGTCCACGTTGGCAGCCTTCCGTAAAGCGGTGGAACTGGCCGGGCCAAAAGGCTGTTTTGTGTTGACGCAGAGCTTCCTGAATTCCATGAGCCAATCCCTAGGGCAAAGCTATGCACCCAGCGAACCGATATTATCCAATACCTTCGTCAACCTAAGCCATTTATCGCCGGATGGAACTAGCGGACGGCGGAGATCGGAAGCGGCGACTATCGTACCCGTTGCTACCCATGCGGTACTGACGGAAATACTCCTAAATCTGACGGCGCATGCCTTGGAACAACAGTTTATAGAGCCAGGAGTTTCCATAGGCAATGTCAGGCAAATTAATGTCAGACAAGATCTTCAGCTCCCGGATTTACAAGCCTTCCGGCAGTTTCAAGCCGCTGTCTATGAAATCGAAATCCCCAATCGTGTCGGCTTCAACGCAGCCGGACAACCTATCGATTCGCCCGATAACGAAGCAATAGAAAAGGAAGCCTTGGCACGCGCCGAAAATACCATCGAGTATGTGCGCTCATACGCTGTATTTGCAGCCTATATTATCGTAGCGACTTTGTTCGGAGTGCCGGTTTTTTCCCTATTGACTTCGCCATTGCAATTTATCACAGGAATAAGTTTTGTGGCGCATGCCCTGGATGCGGCTTTGTTTCTTTGCGCTTTATGGCTGATCCATCTGGGATTTCGCTTCTGGCAAGGACGGCCGGTCTTGGAGCGAATCGGCGCCCGCGCCGAGCTTTATATTGACCGTAAATACATCGCCCGGATAGTGGAACGTTATAACGCCACCCTGTTTTCCAATGCGCCTGCCTTTTTGACGCCATTCTTCTATTGGGCGGATACGGTAAGGGATGCTTTGCACCGCTACGGTATCCGCGCCCACCGGGGCGTAGTTACGATCCACCGCACACCGGACGAACGCATGGGCATCGAAGAAGCGAATAACGCCGCCGAAGAGAATATGGTGTTCGCCCAAATCGGCGGCATCCGTTTTAATCACGGCCAACCGCAATCACGCGATAAAGTCCGCTGTAATTCCAGGTACATGAACCGCACAGCCGAAGATCACAAGGCCAGACCTTTCCAAACCGTGCTGTCCGATAGCCTGGAAAGCTTGCGGCAACAATACGATCAAAAGCTTTCCCCGGAAATATTAAGACTTATCAACAGGCGCTTAATTGATTTGTCAGACGGCTTGATTTTTGAATTTGTGGTGGGCAACCGCCGCAAGGATATTATCAACCAAGCGATTTGGGATGTCATAAAATGGCTGCCGGGAGCCGCCTGGATTTACCATCTGGGGTTGAATTACGGTATTGACCTTAAACTCATTATTGGCGATGCCGATACCGCCAATCAAGCGCAAATCCAATCCACTAAACATCCGGTTTCACCGATGGATATTGGCACCAAGACCATGCAATCCAAACCGACTGTTGAGGCCTTGCTGAGCGAGCAAAAATCGTTAAGCGAGCAATCCTTTGCAATCCTGGTATTTTTTGAAAATCAGCTCGCGATCAATTTACACGGCGGCTCAGAGTCGCCGGAAAACGCCGCCCATAAGCGGGAAATATTGCTGAGGCCGGGCAAGTTCCGTGAAAAAGGTAAATTAGTCAGCATTAAAGCGCATGACAAAACAGGAAAATATCAAGGCGTAATCCGAATTATTGATGATCAGGAATATTTACAAATCAACAGCGAGAACAGCGCAAATTCTATCAATATACCGATTGCCGCCCTTACCCCGGAACAGCAACTTTACCTGAAAGAGCAACTGGGCATGACTGCATTCGAAGAACTGACGATTGCCGCTTAAACGAGTTTATTGCAATGACGATTTTGGCTTTTTTAGTAGCGACCTGTATCAGCGCCTTTTTAACGGTATTGACACTGCGTGTCAAAAAGCCAGGCGAGCGCTTTATTGTTTTATTGCTTTATTACTTGTTGCTTTGTCTGGCGGCAGGAATCCTGGTTGCCCAACTGTTTGGCATTACCTGGCATTCCTATTGCCAAATTGCCGCATTTGTATTAATCGGCTTTTTTTGGATGCGGCAAATATGGGTGTCGTCGTTCTGGGGTAAGCTGCTGCATTCAACCGGGCTAATGGTGCATTTGTTTATCGGCGGTTATCTTTATGCCGCTACGCAAATTCCTTACGCTGACAAGCCATTTATACATATTTCACAAAATGGGCCGCTACCGCTAACGATCAACCAATACACGACCCGGCAAATTTCGGGCATGCCCAGCATCACTTTTATTCCCGCTTTGAAATTCGATACATGGAACAGCAATGCCATAGCCGAACCTGAAACTAAAAAGCACGGTGATATAACCTCGGTATCTTGGGCAATGATTGACCCTTTAATGCAAAAGGATTCGCATATTCGCAGTGTCATGCACCAGTTAAAAGAGGAACAGGAAAGCGCTTTGTCTTCCTTTTTAGCTAATCTCAATGCAGTTTCCGCCGATAGTACGCAAATGCGCCGCCATGCATTAAATAAGGATCAAATCAACGATCTGATCCGGGAACAGGCCATTTCCCAGGCGCGTTACCAGACGATGTTAGAGACTTGGCGGCTATTGGACCAGGAAGAACAGGCTTTCAAGAAACGTCAGGCGGAATCGCGTTTCCACGCCTTACTCGACTTGCTGGAAGACAATAAGGTCGACGAATCGTTTAAAGTCGACTTCATTCGTTTTATGACTCAACATTTTTCCGGCGATGTCCGTTTGATTAAACCCTTGATCCACATCTACGACCGTCTCGATGAAGAATATCCCCGGCAAAAACGCTTGAACCAGGTTTTCATGAAGCTGTATATCGCCAAGCGCGAAGCCATTATCGATGCCTTTAAAGCCATAGGTAAACCCGCCTTGCAGCCGCTCAAGGACTACCGTGGTAAAACCGTTTCCCATATCACCTATTCTCAGATGCGTCTTGATTTATTTTTGCAGCAGTATTTTGGGGCTGTTTTCCGCCCCCTTTACGCTATAATCAAGCCGCAAGTCATCCCGGACTTCCTAAACCGGCAAAAATACCCGCCGCTGCAAAAACTCAGCGGGGCCTCCTTCGAACAGGATAATATCCGCCGGTCATTATTGGATTTGGCCGTGGAAAACCTTATCCCCAAAGGGGAAGGCCCTATCATGGGGTTGAATGAAGATATTTTTCAAGCCATTGTCGCGCAATTGCCCGAAAATGCCTCAAGCATGTCTTATTCTACCCAGATCGATGAATGGCTCATTCATCCAGATCCCGCCATAAGGGCTAATTTGGCCTGGCGTTTGGCGACTATCAAATCGCCTTATTCCTTGCCGTTGATATTCGATCTCATGAAAGATCAGCATCCCGACGTGCGCCGCTTTGCCGCCTTGGCTGCCGGCAACTTTGAAATTGTTGACTCACAAGGGGCGAATGACCAAAAATTCATTGAAATCATCCGTATGCTGCAAAATTACCGCAGTAACACCGACAGTTTTACGCGCGGTTGGGCCGTTCTAGCGCTTGCCGGAACCGGCGATAAGCAAAAAGCACTGTACGCCATCGATTTATTATTAAATGACGGCACGGATTCAAACTCAATTGTCGGCTCTGATTCTACAGCTTGGCGTAGCGACGAAGAACATGCGGCTATGCAAAGCTGGATTGAAACCTTACGGCAAACACCGGAAGACCTCTGGGTTAAGACCCAAGCCCTGAATGCCTTGATCGCCATCGATTCTTCAGAATCCCTGGATGTTTTACTGCACTACTTGCAGCATGTTTATGACGTGCATCATGACCGCCCCAGCCTCTGGCGATATATTATCCCGCATTTAACTTTGCCGCAGGAAGCGGAAAACGCCGAAGATGTGGTGTTCTTTCTGGCTGAAAAACACCATAACGCCGAAACCAATACCGGCAAGCAAAACCTGAAAGCTTTACGGATGGCCCTATGGAGAGCCTACGAAAATCACCATTCCGGCGAGTTTTTTCAAGTCCTGAATTTTTTACGTTATTACAATCGCAACGAATATCAAAATTACATGATGCAAAATGCAGAACAAATACGTATCATGCGTATTGTGGAATACTCGCGAGCGACGTATGGGTTCTGGCTGATATGCTGGCCGATTTGCCTGATTTGCGTAATGGTCATCAACTACAGTTTGCTGCCGTTACTTAGCGTTAGCCTGCCCGCGCACAATACCCGATACCGCCCTAATCAACGGGCTAATCCGGCCATGGACAGCCGGAATAAAACAGTGCCGCCCCCATCATCCGCTATCGTACCAATCAAAACGACGCAGCAGGGAAAATCCTGATGTTAATCAGTTTTTGCCGCTCGCGATGCTGCGCCTTGGTCTGCATACTGCTCCTTGGATGTGTTTTGTTGAGCGGCTGCATAAAGCTAGGACCGGAGTTTGAACGGCCAAAAATGTCTGTGCCTGACAATTGGCAAAATAATCATCCAATGGCCGGTAAACGCGTGGATTTCCGGGAATGGTGGAGGTCATTCAACGATCCTATCCTGGATCGGTTGATAACAATAGCCTATGAGCAAAACCTGAATTTACAGGTGGCGGCGCTACGGATTATAGAAGCGAGGGCGCAACTCGGCATTGCCAAAGGCATGTTGTTCCCGCAAAAACAGCAATTCGGAACGGATTTGTTTTATAACAAGTTGAGCGAAAATATGCCGAACATCAATAGATATTCTTTCGGCACTTTCGATGTTGGTTTCGATACCTTATGGGAAATGGATATTTGGGGTAAATATCGCCGGGCCATTGAATCGGGCAAGGCCAATCTTGATGCAACCACTCTCAGCTACGACGATCTTTTGGTCAGCCTGACGGCAGAAGTTGCCGCTACCTACATACAAATTCGCACACTGCAGCAGCGTTTGTTTCTGGCGAATAATAATGCCGGCATCCAGGCGAAAAGTTTAAAAATTTCTCAGGCACTGCTTCGTAATAGTTTAGGAACCAATTTAGACGTGCAACAGGCGGAAGCTTTACTGCACGGCACCAAGGCGATGATCGCTTCTCTGGAAACCGGGCTTAGACAAACCCGGAATGCCCTGAGCGTCTTATTAGGCTTGCCACCCATTGATATCAGCGGTTTACTCGGTAAGGACATATCTGTTCCCAATGCGGGCGGAGAGATAACAGCCGGCATTCCGGCCGATATGCTGCGCCGCCGCCCGGATATTCGCCGTGAAGAATTGAAGGCGGCTGCGCAATGCGCCATGATTGGCATCGCCGAAGCCGACTTGTATCCCCGCCTGTCTTTACAAGGCTCGGTTGGAATTGCATCCAGCAGTGCAAATGGCATGGACATATTCGATGTTCTAGGCGCACAAACCTTAGTCGGTAAATTCGGGCCGACGGTTAGCTGGCCTATTTTACAATACGGCCGATTGAAAAATAATGTTCGCATCCAGGATGCGAAATTCGAACAGTTATTGATAGGTTATAAAGAATCGGTCTTGCGGGCGTTGCGTGAAGTTGAAGACGCGATGATCGGCTATCATAAAGCCAAGGAACAGGTTTTGGAGTTGCAGCAGGGAGTGGACGCGTCTCAACGCGCCGTCAACCTTTCCCTGCTTCACTACCGTAACGGAATTGAGGACTATACCCGTGTATTAAACTCCCAGCAATCACTGGTGCAACAGCAGGATAGGCTAACTTCCGCCCAAGGCGATGCCGCCCGCAATGCCATTGCTCTTTATAAAGCGATGGGAGGCGGCTGGGAAATCCGGCTTGGCAAAGAATTAATTCCCCCCGGCATCAAATCGGATATGATAAAGCGCACCGATTGGGGCAAAATGCTTGATTAATTGCAGAAATTATTCATTCGAGTCCGGGGAACATAATGACTCCGCCCGGCTGCCGACAGGTTGAACAATGCCATCCTGATTAACACGCCATCGAAAACGCAACTGCATGCTTTTGTTCATTAAAAACGCCCGTTCTACTTCAAACTTGCCGTCTTCGTTAAACACGCGCCAGCCCAGATCGCGCTGTGTGTGCGTGTTGATCTTGTCTTTTAACGCATCCTCAATAGTTTTGCCCGGTAGACAATTAGAATTTTTGACGATAATTTCCACGGTTTTTTCATCAATTTTTGAATGCGCGTTTTTGATTAAAAAAAGCGATCCCATAATAAGAATTAACAATTTCAAAGCTGTCTTGCAATCGGCTATGTATTTCATATCAATCACGCTTATAAATTGTATCCTTGTTGATCATGCTGGTTGATATCCAGGCCGACGGTTTCGGCCTCTTGGGTTACCCGCATGCCGGTGATCTTGTCGATTAGTTTAAACAGCAGATAACTAACCAAGCCGCTCCAAAGAATTGTGGTTATAATCCCGAACAGTTGAATTAACAGCTGGCTGAATATGCCGTTTTGGCTGACAATGCCTATACCGCCCATTGCCGTATCGGCGAACACTCCGGTCAATAAAGCGCCCAGGATGCCACTGACGCCATGCACCGGAAATACATCCAGGGCATCGTCGATTAACAGCCGTTGCTTGATAAAGTGTATGGAATAAAAGCATGCCACGCCTGCAACAACGCCGATAATGATTGCACCCAGCGGCGATACAAATCCGGCACCGGCGGCGATCATGCCTAAACCAGCGACCATGCCTGTCATAGCGCCCAGGACGCTGGGTTTGCCAAATTTAAGCCAGTCCAAGACAATCCAGGTAATTGAGGCAGCTGAAGCGCACAGGTGGGTCGAAAGCATCGCCATGCCCGCGGAACCGTTTGCCATCAAAGCGCTCCCTGCGCTGAAGCCGTGCCAGCCGACCCAGAGAATACATGCGCCCATTGCTGTCATGGTCAGATTATGCGCCATGAACGGCGTGCGCGGGAAGCCTTTCCTGGGACCAATGAGCACGGCGCAAACCAAGGCGGCAATCCCGGCACTGCCATGTACTACAATGCCGCCGGCAAAATCCATCACGCCCTGTCCTGCCAGCCAGCCATTACCCCATATCCAATGGCATACGGGAACATAGACCAGCAGTTCCCATAGCACGCAAAACAATAACAACGGAAAAAATCTGACGCGCTCCACAAGCGCGCCCACGATTAATGCCGGTGCAAAAATAGCAAATGTCAAATGGTACATGGCAAAGACGGATTCCGGCAAATTGCCGACCAGCTTGTCGGCGTCCATATTTAGGAAAAATAATTGCGAGACTCCACCGATAATGGCCTGCTTGCTGCCGCCATCAGTCAGGGCCAAGCTATAGCCGGCAACAGCCCAGACCAGTGAAATTAATGAAGTAATGGAAAAACAGGCCATAATAACCGACAGCACATTTTTGCTGCGGACTAACCCGCCGTAAAACAGAGCCAATCCCGGCAAGGTCATGAACAGCACCAGACCGGCTGAAGCCAGAATCCAGGCAGTATCTGCCGAATTCAAGCCGTCTCCGGCATAAGCCAGACAGGTATATCCGTACAACATTAGTAAATATGTTATTTTTTGCATATCTTTAAGCATGGTCAGTGTGAATGTCAGGATATCAAAACCTTTATTAACGATACCTCTTTATATTTCTTAAACTTAGAGAAAGTAGCGAGAACAGCTCCATCTAAGAGTATTTTCGATATTAGCCCTAATATAATATTGAATCAATACTTATAATAACTCGAACTTCACTACAAAGCCACATCTAGCCGCTTCCAATAATAAACGCGTCTGAAGGAGCGCAGCATTTCTAACGGAAAATGGCCGCCAAACATAACAATGCCATAAGGATTAAACCGAAGGCGGCTTTTCGATTAAAAAATAAACTCATCTGTAATTCCCGGCAAGATTGATCTTTCAATTATTTTTAACTTTAACAATGAAGCCACAGCCCACGCCGGAAAGCTTAAAATCATCATCGAAAGGTTTTGGAATTTTTTTTGGTAACTAACTCGATGGATTTGCAATTAGGTTCTATTGAATCGTATTTTTCAGCCAGATTATCCATAATAATTTTTTCAGCCCTGGCTTCTCCATCGGCTAGCTCGCCATGAAAAATATTGGTTTTATACTCCTGCCCAGATACTGTCGCCAGTGAGGCGTCAACAGATTGTTCCGTTTCTTTGACATCGATTGAGGTTACAGTGGAGAGTCCGGGGCGAATAGGATTTTTCATTATTTCATCTTTCCGCAATGCGATACGAACAGGAACGCGTTCAACGATATGAATAAAATTTCCGGTTGCATTATCCGGGGGCAATAAAGCAAAGACACTGCCGGTACCGGGGACTAATCCTTCTACCGATCCATGATAAAGATGGCTCTCGCCGTAGAGATCGACAATAATTTCTGCCGGCTGACCGGGCCGCACACGAGCCATATCGGTTTCTCTCAGGTTTGCTTCTACCCACAAATGTTCCAAAGGCACGATGATCATGAGCGAATCACCGGGCTGGACCCGGTTTCCGGCCTGTACCTTGCGCTTGGCTACATAACCTGAAACGGGAGCATGGATTTGTTGCCGCGAGTATTCAAGATAGGCGGTAATGAATTTATATTTTGCCGCTTCTACATCCGGATGCAAAATTCTACTTGTGCCGCCCACTTTTGCCTCTACGGCATTGAGCTCCGCTTCGGCCTCCCTCATCTCGGCTTCGAGCGCCGTAACCTGATCTTCCGCATTTTGCACAACTTTTTCTGAAACCGAGCCGTCCGGAGCCGCCTGCCGGAATCGGATCAAATCATGGCGCACACGGGCAAGCATGGCTGAGCGTGCAATCAGTTTTTGACACATCTGCCGGTGAGTGGAAAAAACAGCACTGATCTCACGCACCACCTGTCCCAACTCGCCCTCTTTCCGGCCTAAATCGGTTTGCGCGCGATGCCCATCGAGACGCACCAGCAGATCGCCCTTGTTCACATATTGCGTCTCCTCAGCCAATACCTCCGTGACGATACCCGTTGCATCCGCATCCACTGGAATAAGGTTACCCGTAACGAACGCATTATTGCTTACCAACCGGAAACGGGAGTTGTTCCACCAATAGCCGGCATAAATCAAAGCGCCGGAAACCAGTAACAGCATGACTAATAGCAGATATCGATTGCGGCGGGCACGAATATTCTTGGGATGTAATTTCATAGTTAGTTATATCGGCAGTGCAGGATTTTATTCCGGATTTAAATACTGTTAATGGAAATAATTTGATCATTTTTCTAATTCAGCTACAGCAATGTCTGACTGTTAAGGTATTGCGAATGCCAATTTTTCTGAAAACAAAAACCTGCAAAGACATCAGCGCAGCTTCTATTCTGATCTCCGTTGAATAATCTGAAGATCAATTAAGTCTCCATCAGCCCAAGGCAACCATTAAATCTACCATGGCAACCAACTGACCAGTTTTAGTTCGCGCTTCTGCTCGAGAATCTGAAGATCATTCACGTACCCGCCACCCAGCGCTTCCATCAAATCCACCATGGCAATCAACCGGTCCGCCTCCAAAGTCTTCAAGGCATATTTCTGATCCAGCACCGCATGTTCGTTTGCCAGCAATTCCCGGCGGTCATCCAGGCCAGTACGAAAACGCGTTTGCGCGAGCCCCAGGTTTTCGTGTTGCGCCGATAGCAAGCGGTCATGCGCTTCGAGTATGGAACGCGTTTCCCGCCAACGGCTCAGGCTATCGGCGACCTCTTGCACGGCATGCAACAAGGTTTCATTGTAAAGCTCCACTGCGCCATCGTACTCCGCCCGTTGTGCCGATAATTCTCCGCGTAGACGTCCGCCTTCGAACCAGGGAAGCCTTAATCCGGGGGCAATCCCGTAGGAAAAACTGGAACCTGAAAACAGAATATTGGCCAGTGAGCTCGCTCCCTTGGTCAACCTGAGTGCATTCATACCGGCAAATGCAGTCAGATCGATAGTTGGCAGAAAACTGGCCTTGGCCACTTTGACTTGCTGCGCAGCCGCCTCTGCCCTGTGGAGAGCGGAGGCGAGATCCGGGCGGCGGCTAAGCAATTCCAACGGGAGTTTCTCAGGCAGCCGTATTTTTTCAGGGCTAATCACCATGCCATTAAACAGGTTTTGTGTCGAAGCTGGCCCCTTCCCTATCAACCGCGCCAGCAAATTCCGCTGAATATCCAACCGGTCACGAATGCCAGCTTCGCGCTTGTTTACCTGCTCTAATTTAATGGTTGATTGCTTCACATGATCGCCGGAATCCAGGCCCAACCGGAACCGGGTTTCATCCATTGCGAGCAAGTCCCGGCTTAACTCAACCATGGCATGCGCCAGATTAAGCTGTTGCTGCAGCGCCACCCCCCGTATATAGGAGCGGGCAATTGCAGTAGTCAACTGCAACAGAACTTCGGCCAGTTCCGCTTTCTCGGCGGCCGCTTCGCCCAGTGCCGCATCCATTGCGGCGCGATTTTTCCCCCAAAAGTCAAATTCATAGCGGAAGTTAAAGGGATTGATCCGGCCGAAGACGATATTCGCACCCGCCACCTCATGGTTGAGCGCAGCAAACACACCATTCTCTGATATACGTGTATTCTCGAGCACCATTTCTGCATCCAGAAACGGTAATAATCTTGCACCCTCCACTTTTACCAGCGCTTGCGCCTGACGCAAGCGCGCGGCAGCTACCTTGAGGCCGATGTTATCCTTTAGGGCGATAACCATCAGTCTGTTGAGTTCCGGGCTGCCGAAATCCCGCCACCAACGTTCGCGCGGCCAGCGCCCCTTCGCGGCAATCGACTCATTGCGATCTGAATAGGACAGCATGTGTTTCATGTCTGAGGTTTTCATGAACACGGCAGGCTTATCACCGGAAGGTATCCAGGCGCAACCGGATGTCATGAGTAAAGCCCCGATATAAAACCCGGAAAGAAACCATTGCTTTGGCTTAAATTGACGAATCATGATTGCTCTTCCACGATTTCTTCTGCCCGTATATCTACTAGCTCTTCCATCAGCGTTGGATGAACAGGTTGATAGGTGGGATAGGCCAGCCATACCAGTCCGGCCAGTCCAATGAACAGGTAGCTGGCCAGCAGAAACGCGTCGTCCAACGCCAGGATGGCGGCATGCTGCTTGATGAGGGCCAGGAGCTTGCCAGTGACCATGTTTTTATCAAGACCGGAGGCCTCCAGCCGCGAAGAAAATCCTTGCAGCAAATCAATGGAGGCGAATCGCCGCCCCCCGAAATGATCCGCCAAATCAAGCTGATGAAAGGGGGTACGCCGGAATAGCACGACGCCTTGCAAAGTGATGCCGAATCCGCCGGCAACAATCCGCAGAAATCCCGCCTCTTCGGCCGCGCGTATCTGTTGATCGCCAGACAGTCCGTGAAGAGTCAATTTGGTCAGTGGCGGAAAAAACGAACCCACAAAAAAGCCGAGAAGCAACATGGGCCAAAAAATTTGATCGAAGGATTCAGGATCATCGAACAGGCCTATCCAATAAAAGATAGCAGCGAAACCAAGAAGATTGAAGCAAGCCAAAAGACGAGCATCGAGCCCTTTGGGCAGCTTATGCATCAGCACAGACACTGGAACCGCAAGCAGGATCATGGGGAGATAAACCATACCCGCAAGATATGAAGAATAACCCAGCAAAACTTGCAACTGGACAATGAACACGGAGAGCAGCCCCTGAATTGAAAAAAATCCCGCCGTGAGACAAATCACGCCTATGGTAAAATTACGGTGAGCGAAAACACGTATGCTGAACGCCGGGTGGCTTTCGTCGAACTCCCAGATAATAAAACAGGGCAGCGCTACAATGAGGACAATCAGCATACTTTGCAGAAAGGGCGAATCCAGCCAGTCAAAATCGTTACCCATATTCAAAATAGTCTGTAGGCTGCCGAGAATCAAAGCCAGAAGTACAAAACCAATGCCGTCGAAACGGGTGTGGCTGTGTTCGAAGCCCCGCCCGGAAAGCAATGAACCGGTAATCCCGGCAATGGCCAGGGCAATGGGAACATTCAGATAAAACAGATAACGCCAGCCAAGTTCATCGGCGATTACGCCTCCTATAGGAAAGCTGATGGTAAATGGCATAAGCGTTACCAGCCCCCATATCCCTAATCCCAACAATTTCAGATGATCGGGGTACTCCTTCAACAACAGGGATTGTCCGATAAAGAGTGTAATTCCGCCTGAAAATCCGAGCAGGATTCGCGCCGGAACAAACAACCATAGGTTCTGGCTGATGGCGCATAGATAAGAAGCAAAGGCATATATGACAAACGCCGCGATAAACAAACGATAATCACCCAATAGCCCTGACAGCCAGCGTGCGATCGGAAAGGCCAGCGCCAGAGCAATGATGAAATAGGTCTGGCCCCAGGTGCCAAAACTATTGAATACCCCGCCCAGATCACCGGCAACATGAGGCAGCAGTGCGATATAGGAGCCCACGCCGAACAGCACGATCATGTGTCCAAGACCGAGTACGACATTAAACAGGATGAAACGCCAACCGCGCAGACGCTCGGCGTAGGCGACGGTCATGGGGTTAATCTGTCAACCACTGATATGTGCTGGCCGGATACCTTCAGTGGTAGTCCGAGGTCACTAAACCCGCGAGTAACCAATTGTGCGCCCATCCCGGTCATGAGCTGCTTGAACTTTTCGGCCTCATGGCTAAGCAAGGTTTGTGGCGAGTCCTCGACAGAATAGGTTTTCCTGCTGACTCTGCCGATGACTTGCCGGGTGGTGGGGTCGATCAGCTTGATCAACACCTGCAATGACGCTTGAGCGTCAAAAATCCTGTATGAATCGATACCCACTTCCAATACAGCATCGACGTGTTCCGGGCCAGGCTGTCGATAATCAACGGACGACATGCTCTGGTTGTACCATTGCCCAATGGCGTTATGCCAATTACCGAGATTGGCGTTGCGATCTCCAGTGGCAATGGGAAGGCGATAATAATCTTTGCTCAGCATGGCTTTGAACCCGTCCCCATTCAATTGCGAGACCGCTTCCTGCGCCAATATGAAGGTTGGCGTCCAGTTCTCCGAAAGCGATGCTGCGTACTCCAGTCTGGCGGATTTTTCCATCGAAGGGGATGTCTGGTGAAGTTCTGCTACCGGCACACTATCGTCCTTACTGACCAGGCCGGCGATGAGTACTCCGCCAGGATTTTTATAGATCTTTTCTTCCAGGTACAGATAGAATGGCATCGCTTGATACTGATACTGACGATATACGGGAAATCGGGTTTCAATCAGATCAGGAATCACCTCAAGCGGTGGCGATTCTACCGGTACCACAAGAATTGTGCGTATCGCAGCCATTGTGGAGATCGACGGTTTGATCGGTGCAGCGAGACAGCCAGTCAATGCAAGCAACAGCGTAAGCAATACACCACAGCTTTTCCTAGTTGGCAAAGATCGTTGTTCATGGAATTTTTTTTCGAAAAATTGGCTAGTGCGCTCCTTACGCAACACCATAGAGTAAACACTTTTCAAGGGCGGGACGATAACGGTTTCGCCGCTTACTTTTCCATAGATGGAGGCGTTACTTTCACTCCACCAGACGACACGGTTAGTGTGTATCACATTTTTCTCCAGGTCTAGTTAGGGCCGCTGGCATTAGGATATGGCGAATCATTTGCCGGCAGCCATTTTTTCAGGCGAGCTGTCCAGACCGCACAGAGCTAAAAAGAAGTTACAAGAGATTTATGAGTCTTCTTGCTTGCTAATATAAAAGCTTGTAGTTATATAAGACAAACGATATTTATTGGACATTAGTATCGACAAACCCGATACTAATACTATGGACATAGATCAGATTAGAACTTTTTTGGCTGTAGCCGCCAATGGCAGCTTTCTGGAAGCAGCCAGAAGACTGTATGTTACCCAATCGACAGTGAGCACCCGCATACAGCGGCTGGAAGCCTGTCTTGGCGTTAGCCTGTTTGTGCGCAATCGTTCCGGCGCCTCGTTAACGCTGTCGGGGCAGCGTTTTTTGCGGCACGCCAAATCCCTGTTATTAACACTGGAACAGGCGCGGCATGACATCGGCTTGCCCAGCCGTTTTCACGCCAGTATTACAGTAGGTGCCCGGATCGCCCTTTGGGAAGGATTATTACCTGGATGGGTGGGCGCAATGCGGGAGCAGGCCCCGGATATTTCCATTCGCAGCGAAATTGGCTTCGAAGAAGATTTAATGCGCGGGCTCATCGAAGGCCGGATCGATGTGGGCTTGATGTACACTCCGCAACATAACCCAGGCCTTCAGATTGAGCATTTATTTGATGAAACACTGGCATTGCTTGCCACCTGTCCCGATAGACCCTGGCCGAATGAAGATTACATTTACGTAGACTGGGGGCCGGCATTTTATGCACTGCACAGCAGCAGCTATCCTGACCTGGAACGCCCTCCCCAGGTGGTCAATATCGGCTGGCTGGGGGTACAGTTAGTCATCAGCAATGGCGGCTCATGTTTTCTGCCTATACGGCTGGCTGAGCCTTTAATTCAGGCCAAAAAATTATTTTATGTACCTGACAGCCCGCAATTTAGATTACCCGCTTATATGGTTTTTCCACGCGATAGCGATTCCAGCGTGTTGCAACAGGTAGTGGAAAGTTTGCGTTCATTGGCCGTTGTTGAGCAACAAAAAGCTATGGATCGAATTTAGCCGGTGTAGACTGGAATTTGAAAAGAAAACATCTAATTAGGCAGATACTAAAATGAAAATCCATTATTAGAAACAGCGATAGTTGACGCCAGACACTTTATTCATGATCCGCGTGATACTGTAGGGGCCGATAAATCCGCTTCTACACGGTGGCGCATATATTTCCTTCATTGGTAATTTTATTTCATGCGCATTCCTAAGCACAGTGTCAAAAAACCCAACAATCGCTTGATTCAGCTCGCCTTGGCTGTAAGCCGAAAAGATTAAGGGAGAAGGAGAAGGCAGCTCAGCCAAAAACGCCGCATGGACAAGTTATAGCAAAGCCTGAGAAGTATAGTATCGGATATGCCGATACCTATGTTCAATAAATATCGTTTGTCTTATCAACTATAAGTTTTTATATTAGCCTCTCAAAGACTTATAAAGCTGTCGCACCCATATTCCGGCTCAAGCAAGTCTGGCAACCACTAAGACATTTCCTATAAACCTTAGTGGAACTGGAGCGCAATTACTTAAGCAGCAGGACTGGAGCAGTGGCATTCCACAACTTACAACTGATGAGAGGCGGCTATGAGCAAACTGTTTTGCATTAATCTTAAAATTATGTCGGTCTCTGTTATGATTGGCGCCCTTGTCTTATTCTCCATCCTGCCTGCCATTGCACAACCCCTTTATAAGGCCGAAGGTAACAGCGTCGATAAAGCTACTCTAAATGGCTGGAATATTTACAGAACGGAAGCTTGCGGAAGCTGTCATCAATCAACTGGAGAAGGCAACGTCAGCAATCCGAATTTGCTCCATAGCATGAAAAATCAAACTAAAGAACATTTCCGTCAAATGCTTATCGAGGGTCATGGGAACATGTATTCGTACAGTGGCAACAAAACCGTAGTCGACGGCATTAACGATTTGTATGCCTATCTTAAAGGCCGTTCCGACGGCGCTATTCCGGCAGGCGACCTGACCGAACTTGTACAGCCTCTTTATAAGGCCGAAGGTAACAGCGTCGATAAAGCCACTCTAAATGGCTGGAATATTTACAGAACGGAAGCTTGCGGAAGCTGTCATCAATCAACTGGAGAAGGCAACGTCAGCAATCCGAATTTGCTCCATAGCATGAAAAATCAAACTAAAGAACATTTCCGTCAAATGCTTATCGAGGGTCATGGGAACATGTATTCGTACAGTGGCAACAAAACCGTAGTCGACGGCATTAACGATTTGTATGCCTATCTTAAAGGCCGTTCCGACGGCGCTATTCCGGCAGGCGACCTGACCGAACTTGTACAGCCTCTTTATAAGGCCGAAGGTAACAGCGTCGATAAAGCCACTCTAAATGGCTGGAATATTTACAGAACGGAAGCTTGCGGAAGCTGTCATCAATCAACTGGAGAAGGCAACGTCAGCAATCCGAATTTGCTCCGCAGTATGAAAAACCTGACTAAAGACCAGTTTCGGCGGGTACTTGTTCAAGGCCGTGGGATCATGTATTCGTTCCGTGGCAACAAAACCGTTGTCTATGGCATTGACGACCTGTATGCCTATCTTAAAGGCCGTTCAGACGGCGCTATTCCGGCAGGCGACCTGACCGAAATGAAGTAATGGATGCCGATGAGAAATGGATAATTGGGATTGAACCAAACCGCTTACTCGGTGGCTGTAGCGCTTACCGGCCACCGCGTTTAAATAATTGGTGAAAATTGGGAGCGGGATAAAATAACAATGCCGCGCATTGCGCTCAACTGGAGCGAGGCCATGAAAGCATTTCTCATTTTTTAGCTTTAGTGGACCCTCGCCCTATTAGCTTTATGTCCGGCCACAGTGTGCGGCGTTGTTTCTTGCGCTATATTTTCACAAAGGTAAGGAGAATTGCACCATGCCAATCTACAAAGTCAAATTAAAATGCAAACAGGAAATCGCTGCCGGAACAATGGCGTTTCATTTTGAAAAGCCGGCGGGGTTTTTCTACAAAGCTGGCCAATCTGCTGACTGCACACTGATCAACCCAGCTGAAACTGACGCCGAAGGCAACACACGCGTGTTTTCCCTGGCGAGCGCCCCCTACGAAGCCGATCTTATCGTGGCGACACGGATGCGTGACACCGCGTTCAAGCGGGTATTAAAAACAATGGAACCGGGTACGGAACTCACACTGGATGCTCCTTATGGTTCGTTCACGCTCCACAATAATGCGAGCGTTCCAGCCGTCTTCCTCACCGGCGGCATTGGCGTTACGCCTGTGAAAAGCATTGTTCTTCAGGCTATTCACGACAATGTTCCGCACCGGATTCTTGTCTTTTATTCCAATTCAAGACCGGAGGATGCAGCATTTCTGGACGACTTGATGAAATCTCATGTCACAAATCCGAACTACACCTTTGTCGGCACGATGACGCAAATGGAAAAATCAAGCCGCGAATGGCATGGGGAATCTGGGCTTATTAGTAAAGCCATGCTTCTCAAATACATTGTTGATTTGACGCTCCCTATCTACTACATCGACGGCCCACCAGCAATGGTGACTGCGATGCGTAAACTACTAAGCGAAGCGGGAGTCGATGATGACAATATCCGCACGGAAGAATTTTCAGGCTACTGATGACGGCTTAGCAAAAAACCATGAAAATCAGGATTAAAAGGGTATATGAACTGCCGGACAAGCATGACGGCAGACGTATCCTCGTGGACAGGCTCTGGCCGCGCGGTTTAACAAAGGAAAATGCAAGCATTGATCTATGGCTCAAAGATATTGCCCCCAGCACGGAGCTGCGGAAATGGTTTGGCCACAACCCGGACCGGTGGGAAGAGTTCAAAGAACAGTATCTTGCTGAGCTCAAAAGCAATAGCGAGCAAATCCGGCTCTTAAAGCAAGAGCTGGACAAGGGCATCGTGACGCTCGTCTATGGCGCAAAGGATGAACAGCATAACCAGGCGGTTGTCATCCAGGAAAACAGTGAGATATTCCGATAGTTGGAGGGCAAGAGCAATGACACGAATAGGCTGGAAATGGTCAGCTTTAACTCGACAGAGAATGTCGAAGACGGCCAACAACAAACCGATCAAGGCTCTGCACCCAATGGTCTAGAACCAGTGCTTTGGCGGCAGGCTCCCTTCGCTCCGTCTTTCGGCAGTGCCATAAAATAAATTCTTAATCAACCTTGATTAATAAGAGTTAAGTAAGCGCATTTTTGCACCCAAATTTTTAATATGAAGGACGATAACCATGGCAACACATCATGCGGCGCCCGGAGAAATTGTTGACCTTGCTAGTTGGGCGGATGATCTACCCAATGAAAAAACCAAGGTCATCATAAAAACAAATGAGATGGAGTTAGCGCGTCTCGTCATACCAAAAGGCAAAGAATTTCCTGATCACAAAGTGTCAGGTCCTGTAGTAATTCAATGCATGCAAGGGAAGATTGAGCTCACTGCCATGGGGATGACACAAGAATTACATCCTGATCAATTACTGTATGTTATGCCGGGAGAGCCACATTCGCTTAAAGCTGTGGAGGATGCTGTAGTTCTTTTGACAATCCTTATGGCAGGCTAATTATTATAAATGTTTCCAACTATGGCCTTGCATGGTCCGCATTACACAGGTCTAAATATGCATCATAGCGATATTCATAGGATCAGGCGCGGCTTAAATGACTCTCATGCCGACGCCGTGATTGAAGGCCTTGCGGCAAACCCAAGCGCATTGGGCGTTAAAGTGAAATAGTTCGCACAAGTTGCTACTATCGCCAGAAGCACGGGCAACGACGCGCCAAGCCATTAATTTTTTCTTCATAGGAATTAAGAGAGGTATATTGATGAACGCAACCGCCATACTTGCGGGTCAAGCCGGTCCACAGGACCGTACCAGCCAAGCATTGATCTGGGTCCTTCTGATCATCACCGCTTTCTGCTGGGCGGCTATGATCTGGGCGACCTACATCACCTATCAACAGGTCGCCCCGTTGCCGCAACGCATGGTCACCCAGAGCGGCGCAACGGTGATGAGCTACGCCGATATCGTTAATGGCAAGTCAGGCTTCCAGAAGGCCGGCCTGATGGACTACGGCAGCCTCTACGGCATGGGCTCGTACTTCGGCGAGGACTACACCGCCGAATACCTGGTACAGTTGGGCATGCAGGTGCAGAACAACCTGGCCACGGCCCATTACGGCAAGCTCTTTACCGAACTTTCCGCCGACCAGCAGTCGGGCATTACTCGAACAATGCAGGCTGAGTTGCAGGATATTGATTTGAGCAAGCCCACGGTGATGCTGCCCGATGCCGTTGCGCAGGCCATCATCACCCTCCGTGGACAGATCGCCGAATCGCTCCTCACAGATAATTTTGTCAAAGGCTACACTCGCGCGCGCGCCCTGAATCCAGCCCTCGCTGAACAGACCGCAAACTTCCTGCTGTATTCGTCGTTGACTACGGTGGCACACCGTCCTGGCAAAAACTACTCATGGACTGCCAACTGGCCTTCCGAGCCGCTTGTCGGCAATACGCCCACGGCAGCCACATTCCAGTGGACCTGGGCTTCGCTTACTTTGGTGTTCTTTGCCATCGGAGCAGTGTTGCTGATCTTCCGTATATGGATCGAGCCTAAGGCCGATAACGAGACCTTCGAGTCGGCATTGTGCAGGTTCGCCGCACCCACGCCCAGCCAGAAGGCGCTGTGGAAGTACATAATTGTCGTGGCGGCTTTGCTGCTGGTACAAATTCTTGTCGGCTCTATCATGGCGCACTACTACACCGAGCGCACTAACTTCTACGGCATCCACATTGACCGTTTGTTGCCGTTCGCGTTCTTGCGAAGCGTGCATCTGCAGGCGCCGATCGTCTGGATCGGCATGAGCTGGATAGGCGCCGGATTGTTCCTGGCGCCATTGGTCGGGCGGCGTGAACCTGCCGGCCAGCGTCTGCTGGTCAACCTGATTTTCTGGGTTCTGGTTGTAATCGTTGCCGGCGCGCTAATCGGCGACTACCTCGGCATCATGGGCATTATCGACAAGCACTGGTTCTGGTTCGGTAATCAGGGACTTTCATACCTTGAGCTGGGACGTTTTTGGCAGTTGCTGTTCTTCGTTGGCCTGCTGGTGTGGAGCCTGGTATTGTTGCGTGCGTTTTGGCCGGCTTTGAAATCGTTGTTCCAACAGGGCGGCTCGCTGTACCACCTGTTCCGGATAGAACACCTGCTCTGGTACAGCACGCTTGGCGTCGCAGTGATCTACGTATTTGGCATGATCCCGCTGGCCGAGCCCAATCCCTCCTTCGCCATCACTGACTTCTGGCGCTGGTGGGTGGTGCATATGTGGGTGGAGTGGGCGTTTGAGCTGTTCACAGCGGCAGTGACCGGGTACTTCCTGATGGCGTTGGGACTGGTCTCACGCCAGTTAGTCGAGCGCGCGGTGCTTTTCGAATGGATCCTGATTCTGGCAGGCGGTATTCTCGGCACCGGCCACCATCTGTACTGGGCGGGAGAGCCCGATCTGTGGATAGGTGTAGGAAGTATGTTCTCATTCCTCGAGGTGTTGCCCCTGATTCTGCTAGTGATGGAAGCAATCGACCAACGCCGGCATATCGCTGAACAAAGCGACTTCCCCTATCATTTGGCTTATCTATACATACTTGGTTCGACGTTCTGGAATTTTGTCGGCGCCGGCGTGTTCGGCGGCGGCACGCTCAATACACCGCTGGCTAATTACTACGAGCACGGTACATTTCTGACGCTCAACCACGCGCACACCTCAATGTTCGGCGCCTTCGGCCTGCTGGCCATCGGCTTGGTCTACATGGTGCTGCGCTACTTGCACGGCGAACGCGAGTGGAGCGATCGGTTGGGCGTGTGGGCGTTCTGGCTCTACAACATCGGCCTTGTGATGTGGATAGTGCTGAATTTCTACCCGATCGGCTGGGCGCAGCTCGAAACTGTGTACACCCATGGCTACGCCTATGCACGCAGCCTGAAGTTCTACGACACTACCGTGCTCTGGCAGTGGCTGCGCATGCCGGGCGACATTATCTTCGCTCTCGGCGCGCTATTGATGGCCTGGGACTTTGTGCAGAAAATCAGGGCGCAGCGTCAGTCCACTTTCTTAAGTCAGACCACGCCGCAACAAGAATGACTGATACAGTGCAGCAGCGCAATACAACAAGGCCAGGCTCGCGCTAGCAACCATGCACTCAAATAAGTTTTGCCATTAAAGTTGTTGTTGCAGGCGCTTACAGATGGAGATACCTATGCCACGCGTCGCCGCCCTATATCGTTATCCTGTCAAGAGCTTCACGCCCGAGGCGTGCGAGGTGTTAACAGTTCTCGATGAAGGGCGAATTGCCGGAGACCGTGTGCTCGGCATCCGATTTGCTAATTCAGGCGTGCCGGATGATGCCTGGAGTAAAAAGCACGAATTCGTCGCGCTGGTAAATACGCCCGGTCTTGCGCGGCTTAAACTCCGGTTTAACCATGCGGCGCTTCGGCTGCGCATCAGTCTGGAGGGCGCGATTTTGGCCGATGAGGCGCTGGATAATAACGGCCGCAAGCAAATAGCGTCCGCGATCGAAAATTATGTGCTCCAACTGGACGAAAATCCGCTTTCCTCGCATCCGGACCGGCTCCCGCTTCGTGTCGTCGGGGACGGGATTACATCCCGGTTTCAGGACAACGAAGCAGGTCAGATAACCTTGCATAGCCGTGAAAGTCTGGGCGCTGTAGCAAGCGCCGCCGGTGATGCCGATCTCAGTGAACTTCGTTTCCGATCAAACATTGCCATTGAAGGCCTGGGCGCTTGGGAAGAGCAGAGCTGGGTGGGACGAAAGATTCGCATAGGCCGGGTTATCTTCGATGTAGTGACGCCAAAGAGCAGATGTCTTGCAACACATGCTAACCCTCACTCTGGCGAACGTGACTTGCAAATACTCAAAACGCTAATCAATGTCTTCAAACAGGGAAAGCCGACTTTCGCAATTGGCATGGTTACGAGCGGCGCTGGAGGACAAATTCATATCGGCGATAAAGTCTGCCTTCTTGATTGAAAATTAAGATGGCCTCCGGTTTTAAGAGCCCTGTCCATACCGCGAGAACCGGCGAATTGAGCAATTAACGATGGCTAGTTCAGAGAAGCAGAGTTAAGGTCACATACCATCGGCATTGCCGCCGTCATCAGTTTGATTGCTCGTTCGCTATAAAGCGCAGCTATTAAATTACTCTGATATACCATGCCCACCAGGCGATTTTCGTTATTTACAATGGGAATTTGCCGGTAGCCTTGATTGGACATCAGTGGAATAAGATCGGCAATATGGGCGCTTTCCGGCAGTACGCTAACAACCTTTGTCATAATATGGCCGACTGATTCCGGTTTATCAGATGATATGCCGGATGTCCGGCATATAAAAGCCCGAAACTTTTCCGTAAAAGTTTCATTAGCGCCCACGTTAATGAATTTAAAAAAGTCATTCCAGGTGATAATCCCAATAACGCGTCCGGCCCTGTCGATTACCGGCATGGCATTGAGCTTTTCGCTATGCATGATTCTCCATGCCTCTTCGACTTCGGTTCCGTATTCAACGGTCATAACGTTCTTAACTACAATATCCGCGCAAGTGATATGACCTCTGTAGAGTTTAAAACTTTGCAGCTGAGCATCGGTAAATAATTTGCTCAAATCTTTCACGGAAACATCCATAAACATATCCATGTTTTCCAGCGCTTGTTCCAGGCCCTGCTCGGAAATTCCGGCGTATTGCGAGGTTTGAATGAGGATGTTGTCTTTATGCATTTTATTGTCAGCCGGATGAGGAACTGCTGGATATTCATAAAGCAAAACCAGGCGGTTAATGGCAATCGCCATAATCAGCATAATGACAACGTTTAAGCCTACCGGCATCAACACAAAACCATAACCGAGTGACGTGACAGGGTCGCCTGCCAGAATGGGTATAAGCGCTGTCGCCGCGCCAGGCGGATGCAAACATCTAAACAAAAACATGGCCAAAACACTTACCCCAACGGCGCAAGCAGATGCTAAAGCCGTACCGGTAATTGCCTGAGCGCTCCATATCCCGATCAAAGCAGATGCCAATTGCCCTCCGACCAGCGGCCAAGGCTGCGCAAGCGGGCTATGGGGGATGATAAATAACATCACTGCTGATGGACCCATTGAGGCAACTATAATCGGATAAGCAGCGCTAGCGCTGAACTTATGCGTTACCCATGCAACAACTAAAATGGCAGTGAAACATGAAACAACGGAAAGAAGCTTGCCTTTGATGCTTAAATTTACCGGATCAACGGTAATGAAACGAAAAAATTGCTTAATGTTGACCATGCGCGACATCGTTCAGGCCGGGGTAACTAAAAAAGCATCTGCATAAATATCCTTCATGGAAGCCCCTTTAAGAAAAGTCATTTTTTTCATTTGATTGACCATATCAGGGTGACCGCAGAGAAATACTCGCCACCCTTTTAAATCAGCAAAGGTCGCCAATGCAACTTCATTGACGCGGCCGCGGGTAAAACCTTCAGGT
The DNA here is from genome assembly GCA_002862125.1 of Methylobacter sp. KS41. GTDB lineage: Bacteria > Pseudomonadota > Gammaproteobacteria > Methylococcales > Methylomonadaceae > Methylobacter_C. The sequence continues at coordinate 1,017,552 of PHSP01000001.1, forward strand.
ACATGTTTACCCGATAGGCAAGGAATGTAATGAAAATTTTGGTGCTGTCCGGCAAGTTGGCGCATCTCATCAATCCGGTAAAGATCTTCAACTTCACGACTGCCGTGAAACAGAAAAATGGGACCGGAATGCCCCTGCTCAAGCGCATCGGTCAGGATTCCCGCCAGCGGCGCCAGACCCGTTCCCGTTCCTACCAGAAGTATGCCTTGTTCGCTTCTTTCGGGCAGGTAAAAACAATGTCCGCGAGGTTCGGATACAGCGATAGTGTCCCCAACTTTGATTTCATCATGTAGCCATTCACTAAATCTGCCGCCTGGCAAGCGACGAATATGAAACTCCACGGTATTGGTTTCTTGCGGTGTATTGGCAATCGAATAGCTGCGCGTTAAGCCGTCAGATCTCTGGAGATTAACAAATTGCCCGGCGTTAAATTCAAACGCATCCTTAAAAGCGATGATCAGTAGCAGCGTGTTTCTATTGAGCATGTCATTAACGACAACCGTTCCCTCGGTATAAAACTCTGATTGATCGGGCAGTTTAATGACCATATCCTGTTCCGGATGACACAGACAGGCAAGAAAATGATTGCGTTTTTTCAGGGTATTCTTTAAGCCGGCCTGAGCGGCTTCCGGTGGCGGAGCCTCGGGACTGCGCACCATGCAGCTGTGACAAGTGCCTTTCTTGCAGGCATAGGAAATATTAACATTTTCGCGCAATAACGCATCGAGCACTGTTTCACCCGGCTGGCAAGAATAAGTCTTTTCTTCAATGGTTAATTTGTACATGATGCTACCGTTAAAACTGACTCCATAATGTTGATTACTGATAGAGTAAAACATTATGGAGTAGGGTTAAGATTGTTTATCTGCCTAATACATCATTGCGCGTCGTTTCACAAATAGCCGCCACTTCGTTGATCAGTTCTTGAGGGACATTTAACTCTACCAATGTCGCCCCCAAATCTTCTACGACCGCATCGAAATGACTATCATCCAAGCCCATCTTGATCAGGTGGGCATGACCTGTGCGCATGTCTTCGCCGGTATAACTATGCGGGCCGCCAAATGCCATGGTCAAAAATGCTTTTTGTTTGGCGGCTTGTTTTTCCATGTCAACGTTATCGAAAAAACGGTTGATACGGTGGTCACTCAGAACCTTGCGGTAAAAAATATCAACGGCTGCATTGACTGCCGGTTCGCCGCCTATTCTTTCATAAAGAGTTTTGCTCATTGTTGCTTCTCCATTGTTTTGTGTGTCAGTCATTATTATTTCTTCGGTAGTTATAACCAAAATGTAACCAAGCAAGATTGACTACAGGAAAATAATAACAAATCAATACAACTTAAACAATATAAATATGTTATAAGTTTTTTTGCAACCTAATCAAAGCCATTGAGCGAACAAATGAATGGAGTTTTTGTGGCTTAGAGGATCAGACTTTGGCGGCAGCAAATGTTGACGGCGGATGACATCCGGCCGCCCATACCGGTTGAAATTTGATCAGGGGGGCGAAAACCGGATTTTGACGGAATTACGGGACAGACTGGCGCGTCTGACAATCTCATTAATGAACAACTGATCACGGAAATGCATCCGGCGGATTTTGACTTATAGAATCATGGTTATCGCCCTCTTAGGCTCCTGTCTAATTTTTGGACAGGGGAGGTTAGCAACTCTGGTAGTATTCGTCCGGGATTACACGGTTTTCATGATCAACTTTCAACCAGTGTCAGCATTGAAGGGTATTTTGTTCAGATCAAATGGCCGCTAACAACAAATTTACCACTAAATTCCATGGAGATTCAGAACCTTTTGTTGATTCTGTTGCTAGTGAAGTTTCCGGGTTTCTCGGTTGCTTGCCGGAGTCGCATCATCGATAAATTCAATAATATCCGCGCGAACAGTAATCTTGGGCAGAGAAAATAAAATAAAATAAGTCGATGTTTGTTCGTGCATCACGTTGACTAGGGCCTGTGATTTTCCCTCGGAAACATTAGCAGACCAGTAAAGCCGGGAAATTGCCTCTTCGTAGCATGGAGATTTTAGGCTGAAAAGGCCCAGCAAGCTAAACCCGACACTGCGGCCAACTGCATTTGCTTTTACGATTTTGAAATTCCTTTTCGATAAACTGACTGTAGTCGTAGTTAATATCTGAGTTCCACCAGATGCCGGGATTAGCCCGGATAATGCAGGAAGCGCCGGGAGCGCGGCTGCGCAGCCAGTAAGCAACCACAGGATTAGCAGTATATTCAGTAATTTCAACATGAAACAGTACCTAAAAATTGCCTGCCGGTTATTTGGCAGCCGCTATTTTTGATCTTTATGGCGCGCAATTAAACCATCAATTTTCGAATCAAACATTAAGGGTGGCTTGATTGGCAGCTGATTTTATACAATTTGGCGCTAATAAACAAAAGGTTCTAAAGTTTCACGGGATTTTTAGTGACGAATTTGTTGTTATCGGCCATTTTTCAACAGAGTGATAAGCACGGCCCGGTATCCTTTTATTGCACTATTAGCCAATGCATAGCCGATCAAATCGCTTTTATCAGTTTCATAAATGTTCGGATACTGTTGGCGAATTGGTCGCACCATCCCGGAGAACAAGAGTCCAAGGCTATTTATTATTTGTTGCAGAGGTATTGCCATGTCTCTTCATCCTAGTCTTATCGAGCCGGTTCCTGAACAGACGGCTCAGATTGCACACGCCGCCTTTCCCAAGGGCTCCCCCTATCTGACCCTGCGGGACGAACTGGGCACTCTCTACCATGATAATGATTTTTCCTCGCTCTTTCCTGCCAGCGGCCAACCGGCGTTCTCACCGTGGCGTCTGGCACTCGTCACCATTCTCCAATTCCGCGAGAGTCTCCCGGACCGCCAGGCCGCCGAAGCTGTGCGCGGACGCATTGATTGGAAGTATTTGTTGGGCCTTGAGCTTTCAGATCCCGGCTTCGACTTTTCCATACTCAGCGAATTTCGCGACCGCCTCATCGCTGGGGAGGCCGAAATGCAATTGCTGGAGGGGCTTCTCGGCCAGTGCAGCCAGTTAGGGTTGCTGAAAGAGAGGGGTCGGCAGCGGACGGATTCGACCCATGTGCTGGCCTCGGTGCGGGTATTAGGCCGTTTGGAACTCGTTGGCGAGACCTTGCGCGCGGCACTCAATGAGATCGCCAGCATTGAGCCAGAATGGCTGCACAGCGTGGCACCGAAAGCCTGGTATGAACGGTATAGCCGACGCATAGAAGACCGCCGCTTGCCCAAGACTGACCAGAAACGTGAGAGTTATGCCCAGACCATCGGCGAGGACGGGTTTGCACTACTGGATTTGGTCGAATCAGCGGAAGCACCGTCACAGCTGAGCCAATTGCAGCAAGTGGCGGTTCTGCGCACCGCATGGGCCCGCCACTACGTAAGAGAAGAGCCGCCCGCCGGCGGTCCGCCCAGTGTGCGCTTCAAAACCGACCATGAAGTATCCCAGGCCGAAGAAAAAGTGGAGTCGCCTTACGATCCCGAGGCCCGCTACCGCAGCAAAAGCGGCATGAACTGGACCGGTTACATGGTTCACATAAGCGAAACCTGCGACGAGGACAACGTTCACCTGATTACACATGTGCATACCACCCCCGCCGACGTCCACGAAGCGATGTGCACCGAATCCATCCACAAGGCCCTGGTTGACAAGGGCCTCTCGCCACGCGAGCACTTGGTGGATTCTGCGTATGTGTCTGCGGAACTCTTGGTCAGCAGTCAAGTTCATTACGGCATTGATCTGGTCGGACCCGGCCGCGTAAATGTTACGTGGCAAACTAAAGTAGAGGGTGGCTACACAGGCGAGCAGTTTATGATCGATTGGGAACAACGCGTAGCCCACTGCCCTCAGGGCATAGCATCGGCGTATTGGCGAGACCATACCAACGCAGAGGAAAATCCGTACCACCTGGTCTACTTTCCGAAGGCGACGTGCCTGGCTTGCCAAGCCCGAGAGCTTTGCACTCGGGCTAAACAGCAACCTCGCCGCTTATACCTGCATCCACAGCCAGAATATGAAGCCTTACATGCGGCCCGACAACGTTTAAATAGTGAAGAGGGCAAGCGACTCTATGCGAAACGCTGTGGAGTTGAGGGCTCCCTATCGCAAGGCGTCCGATCTTTCGGGGTACGCCGCACACGTTACCGTAAGTTGGCGAAAACCCATTTACAGCAGGTCGTATCGGCCGTCGCCATTAATCTTGATCGGATCGCCGCATGGTTAACGAATAGGCCGTTGGCTGCTACACGAACCTCGCGCTTTGCGGCACTGGCCGCCTAAACCAATTCGCCAACAGTATCTGTTCGTTTAACAAAGGTTGTTCCGCAAATTTTTTCGCAATCAGGGACAATGCGCGGTTTTGTCCATTGAAAAACCCAATAATCAGTTTTAAAGGTGTTCATTTTCCAAAAGTTATTATTCTTTACGCTGTTTTCTTCTTTGTCCGTCATGGCGTCGCTTATCGTGACCCTGAAGAACTTATGGAAGAGAGTGGCGGTCAAGCGGATCATACTTAACCCATGGGTTATCGACTATTCGCCGCTCATCGCAGCAGAAGCCAAAAATCATAAACGGTCCGTTGCATTGTCTTGGCGAATGGATGAATCCTATGTTAAAGTCGGTTAAGTATTTTGATAACCGGATTGAACAGGATCACCATTTCATCAATAAAACCGCCAATCCCATGACGGGCTTTAAAGCTTTTCATTCGGCAAAGGCAACCATTGATGGAATCGAAGCCGCTCATAATGATTTAAAAAGGACAACTGCCTGATGAAAATATGCCAGCTGTACGCAGTTTATGACTTTATCAGGATAACCGTGTCCGCAGATAAGGCGCGGATTTGCATCTTATGAATATTTGCGACAGAGCCCGTAATAGCACGTTAAAGATTGCGGCCTTTATGAGACCCGTTGTTGTTTATTAATTATGGTGACACGTTATTTGAATGCGGACTGAAACCGGATGAATGGATGAACGGAAACATAAGCATGGACAACATCCGGGGCATTGATCCGGGCGGAAAAGAACAGACCAAAATAGTATTGACCCATTGGGCGCCGTATTGCGCACCGGCCTACGCCAGCGTTCACTCGTACAAGCGGCATAAATACCGTGGGTGAGGAGTCGAGCTTATTAAGCAAACCTTCATTTATCGAGGCGATCCGGCATTTATCGCGGAACGAAAATCCACAGCACACGTTGATTTACATCGAAATCAATCACGCGCTTCAGGTTGCCAGTCTGCTAGGCGGGACCGCAGCGGAAGAGCGGCTTATTGCCGCGATCAAAACGTTGATTTTCGCCCAAGTCAAACAGCTGGATGATTCATGGCTTGGTAAACTGGGCTGCAATCGATTCGGCATTATAGTCAAGATGCCTGTCAAGGACGCCATTGAATTTGCCGAAGAGCTTGCCGCTTTGCTTGACCGGCAAAGCATCACCATTGCCGGTCAAGCTTATTATCCCAAGCTCATTATGGGCGTTACTGCATTATCGCCTGAATATAAAACACCGGAACGGATATTGGCCGCCGTCGATGAGGCGCTGTATCAGGCAAGAAGAGCCGGAAACAGCATGGTTAAACTGATTGGGCACGACGACCCGGTTTTGCATAACTACTATGATTCACTCAAGCTGTTGCCGGTTTTGAGAGAAGGTTTATTGAATCAGTCCTTTGTGCTTTATGCTCAGCCCATAGTCCCGGTTACGCAAGCCGTTACCGGACAAAAGGCGGAGGTGCTGCTGCGTTATAAGAACAAACTGGGCAAGATAAATTCTCAAGGTCCCTTCCTGCAAAGCGCGGAGTTATTTCATATCAGCCGGGAAGTCGATCTTTATGTGGTGCATCAGTTCTGCCGGTTTATTGAACAGCAAAAACAGCAGAACGTGGTTTATTCACTGAATATTTCAGGCAGCACCATTCCCTATCAGCCTTACTTCGATTTTGTGGTGAAAGAGTTCAAGCGCTTTGGGGTCGATCCCGGACAGGTCTGTTTTGAAATCACCGAAACGGTTGCCGATCGAGACTATCAGCAAGCCATTAAGTTTATGCACTTATTGAAAGACCGGCTGGGTTGTCAATTATCACTGGATGATATCGGCATAGGCTCCAGCAATTTAGCGAATCTGTCGAAATTTAATGTGGATTTCATGAAAATTGATGGCTCATTTATTAAAAATTTGCTTGATGACCCTTATTCCGAACTGGTAGTCGGATTTATTACCTCGGCAGCCAGGCTATATGGCAAGAGAACGATTGCTGAACATGTTGAAAATACCAGGCAATTGGAAAAATTAAAAGTTCTCGGGGTTGATTATGCGCAAGGCTACTTTACCGGAAAGCCGGAACTGCTATTCGACCCATCGCTTAACCCATAATATTGAGAAAATAGGGCTCTGCCGCAAAATTTTTCAGATCGAGGGTTAGGAACGCGCACAAAATCAGTTAAGCATCTGTAGGGGTGAATTCATTCGCCATGGGCGGATAAATCTCCCTACACAGTGTTTAAAGCCACTAGACATCAAGGCGTGCAGGTTTTTTTGAAAACAAACGTTGCTCATCTTATATCGCGCATATCCCTTAGTTTGTAATTTTTAGTTCCTGGATGAGCCGATGATCAGTTTTAAAGGCGTCCATTTTCCAAAAGATATTATTCTTTACGCTGTTTTTTCTATGTCCGTTACCTATCGGCAGAGCTATCCTCATTATGCCCGCGATGATACAAAGCAGCGGAAGACAACTATGCCTTTCATGCAGCTATCGCCTATTGCACCCTATGAATTGCGCCTTACCGGTTTGCTTTTCGGTTTCAATTCCATATCCACTTATTGGATGAAGATGCACTAGTTTTTGGCTTTATTTCCTCACCGTCAAAAATCCAAGTATTCGAAGATGAAGCCCCTGACTTTGGCTTTAACTCTTTGCCATCGCATACCCAGTTGCTGGGTAATTCAATCATGTTCGCCATATCTATTTCTCCTCTGGTTGTTTTGAAGAATGCTACCGGAATGCCGATTTCGGTGAAAGCTAACGTAAAGCTCAGCGGCGTAGCGTTAGCGGAGTCCGCTGGAGCGTTGAGTTAGGCTATTCGTGCGCTTGGCTACCTCAATTAGATAACGTAACGCTTCATTAACGGCTTCGGCATTCGGAAATGCAGCAATCACATCAGGCTCTAAACGAACTGTATCACAAAATCTTTTGCGCCCAGTCCCCAGTTTTCTTACCTGCAAACTTTGCAAATCATACTCGGGCCGTAATTCATCTTCTATTTCATTCTTGTTCATAGGCTTTCCGCTCCGATAGCGCTGCTTCTCTTGCACTGATTAATCGAATACCATTGTTACGCTCCATATAGGAAACAAACAATAATCTCCCTTGAGCCGATTCACCCAGCAGGATAAAACGGTGTTCTCCGAAGGAATGGTCAGGGTCATAGAAATCCACATACAATGGATCATCAAAAACTGTTTTCGCTTCTTCAAAAGAGACACCATGTTTTGACAAATTTGCTACTGCTTTGTTTTTATCCCAGTCGTATTCCATTGGAGCCATATTCTTTACGCAGACCAAAATACACTATATCTGTATTCCTTTCCTTTTAGCAAGCATCATCCGGCGGAACCGCTGTCGCATTCCGCCTTACGGGTTACGGGTTGCACTAGCTTATAAAGCTAGAAACTCTAAAGGATTTGATATAGGGGTAAATGGATTATTTGGAAGTGTGCCTGGGGCGATACAAAGTGCATTAATCAATGATGCTGTACTTTCTGGAGTTGGTCAAAATGCAATAACCGCTACTGCTGCGCTAGCTACAGTTGGTCAACCCGTTAAGTTGCAATACATAGGGCGTAATAGGCGATAGCCGTATTGCGCCGCATGGGTTCAACGACGTTCCCCTTCAACATCAAGCAAAGGTATTGAAGTTGCCCAGTCAATCGGATATAGCCCCCGCGCCACATCCCTGTGAAATGTCGAATAAGGCCAATCCGCCACCTGTTTAACCAAACCATGTTTTAGCGGGTTGATATGGCAATAATCGACATGCGCCGCATAATCATGCATCATCAACAATGGTATGCTCCCAAAAACGCCGCTGCCAAATTCCTCGCTCGCCTCGGGCAACACGTACGGCGGAACGCCGTTCGATCATGGGCAATGCCTTGGAAAACGTTTGTTTAATAACTCGCCAGCGGTTGGAATTATCATCATCGCCTTCAGGTAGCGCCCAAATACAATGCAAGTGTTCAGGAAGAACCACCCAGGAATCAATGTGAAAAGGCCAGCGTTTACGGGTTTCCTTGACCGCTTGCCGAAGAACACCAATATGGCGGATCAATAAATCATTGGGGTGCCTCTGCAAAAGATTGACGGTAAAAAAATAAGTGCCGCCTGGAATGCGGTAACGGCGATAGTCAGGCATTGTTAATCCTCATTATGCCCACATTGTAACAAAGTAGGATGACAATAATGCCTTTCATGCGGCGCAATACGGCTATCGCCTATTGCGCCCTATGGATTACACCTTACCGGGTTGTGGATTGCACCTTACCGGGTTTTACTGTTTAACGGTGGTAGTGCGGGAGCATCTGTTGTGTGAATAACACTCGCAGCCGCCTTCTTGGTTAGAAGTACCTGTACGGCAAAACTCGCGCCTGTTAAAGCAGATGTGCCAAATACAAGGGTAAGAATAAAAAAAAGCAAAACCCTCTGTTTTACCCAATCTCTTGCCTCACGACTCCAAAGTTTGTCAACATTGTAAGCAGCACCTTCTAGCAATGTTTGTATGTCAATTTTCTTCTTAGTGCGTATTTTTTCGGCTTCTGGTAGAAGATTACGTCCTCCAAGTATTCGCACATCACATGTCGAGTTTTGGCTTGTTGCTACCTTCTTGACATAAATGTAAATGCCAAGTAAACCGCTGTATCTTAAAAAGCATAGTATGGTTGCGACTGTTAGAATGACAACAACTCCGAGAAACCAGTCGATGACATCAGGGACAGCAAAATACCATTGTACAACCATGCCTACGCCGCACAAGAGGAGAACAAATTTTTGAGCTGTGCCAGGCAAATCTTCATCTGGAGGTCGCCACTTCTCCATTTTACCGCTCCAAATGGCAAGTAGTGCTGCACCTGCTGCCATAACCGCTCCAGCATAACCAACTACTGGCGCAAAAGGACCATAGTCAGATACAGACTCTAACATGTTAAAACCTCGCCAAAGATGGATGGTAACTAGGTGGAATACAGAATACCCCATTATCCTTTTTACGCTTAGGAAGCATGGGACCGTCACCCGCAAAAACATAACGCCCCGGAAGGACATAGCTCGTAACTGGCGATGTTGGGCTACCAAAATAAATCCAGTTGATGAAATACGCGGGCGAAATGTGAATACGCAATCCAGGAGTTAAACAGGAAACTTGCACCTGAAGACCTCCACCTGCGCCAACCGCTGGTGGGGGGTTAATGCCACTACTTCCTGAATTGCTCGAAGAAATACCTGTTCCATGAATCCATTCCTGCCACTTTTTCATCCCCGCAAAACGATAAGAAAGGAATCCGTTTAAACTGCGTTGAATACCTTCATGAGCTTCGCTAAGATTGGTCACAATGCTGTGCTCTTCCTCAAAATCGGCATGTCGAAGTATATTTCGCCAAAGGCGTTCAAATGGAGGAAAGCCACCAAATCTATCCCAAAATTCAACCCAGGCTTCAGAAGCAAAAGGCGGTATGTTTGAACCAACAAAAAACTCAGACATTGATACAGGTGCCAATTCACCATTATCTAGCTTCAAACAAAGAACCCCTTCACCCCAGCGGCGAGCCATAGCAAATTCCATTGCCATTTGATCAATATTCACTACAACATCGTTAATTGGCACTCCTTCTGCCTGTTCTGCATAGCGTCGTTCGGAAAATAACTCCCGTCGCATTTCTGATGATACGCCTTCCTCTGAAACCTTGCGTAAATCTTGCATCAGTTTTGATGAAAGTTTTTCAGCACGCGACATTGAATCTTTATCAATTTCAAATTCCGACATAGCAATCCTCCTTTGGGATTATAAGGGTTTCTAAGCATGTCTAACGTTTGAGTTAAAGGTCAAGTCAGCACTGTGAAATCGGGTAATGGGTTGTTGTCATTCTGACTTGTACCTTTGAACGAAATGTTGAACGACATACTGAACACCTGGAATAGTTTATTTGCCGATGACTAAATTGCTGAAAATAATGCGTTATAACACTGAAGCGTCCCTAAACGTTGTTCATCATGAACGCCGTTTGCGTTATGCGACAACGTTTAGGGACGCTGCACAAATAGCAGTTTTTCTACGCTTTGTCAAAATTGGAAAAATAACACAACTGTGGTCGTGTATGTTGATCAACGTAGAGCTAAGCAGGCGCGGCCCTGGTAGCTCGATAAACAAAACCGACGTAGAACCGCGCTCTCCTTGAGCGCAATGTTATGTTGTTTACAGTAAAGCATCAAGGCAGCTATGAAGTGTATTAAATCGATTTTTAAATTCTGGATAGAGTTCTGGATGACAACTACTTCCAGCAATAAAGGTTTCCGTATCAATGTCAGAGCCTTTGCCGGAATACTCATTCCATGCCTTTTGCAGTTTCCGCTGGTGGCGTTTGGGCAAGATAGGCATGACGGTATCGACTGCGGATTTGTGTTTTTGGAATGCCTCTGTGAAAGTGCCAAAACCAGTATCGCTATTTCTGATGTTGGCGATTTCATTAGTAAACGCAGCCTTGAATTCAATGACAGCCGCGTGAATAACGTCATGGTGTCCACGACACAAAGCAAGCTTATGAGTAATAAAAACGCCTGCAAGCCCGCCGATAACAGCAATGATTGCGGCGATTATTGGGACTGGTATATCTATGGCGCTCTCCCGTTTTTAATATGGTTGCCGATTTTGACTACGCCAATGTATAAAAACATAACGTAATGTATACGACATCAATCGTCGCATAATAAATGTAAACTGTCGTATAATCATATTTTATTAAAATAACCTGTTGTTTATACACGCTTGGCAATAAATAAACGCGACAAATAATGCAAACAAATACGACACAATCTCAACCGAAGAAATTATTGGATCAAGTACGCGACAAAATCCGGTTCAAGCATTATAGCTTGAGTACCGAGAATACCTATCTATCGTGGATTAAGCAATTTATTTTATACCACGGGAAACGACATCCCTCCGGCATGGGCGCAGCCGAAGTGGAAACGTTTTTAACCTATCTTGCTACTCAGCGTCATGTATCCAGCTCGACGCAAAATCAGGCGCTATCAGCGATACTTTTTTTGTATCGCGAGGTGCTGGCAATTACTTTACCGTGGCTGGATAGTTTTGAGCGCTCGAAAAAACCTCGGCGATTGCCGGTGGTGTTGACGGTTCCGGAAGTGCAGTCATTACTTCGGGAAGCGGCGACTGCCCCAGCCCCGATCAACTTGATTATTAAACTATTGTACGGAACCGGGATGCGCTTGATGGAAGCTGTGCGGCTACGCGTTAAGGATGTGGAATTGGCCCGTAAAGAGATCATCGTCCGGGATGGCAAAGGTGGCAAAGATCGAGTGACGATGCTGCCGGATAGCTTACTGGAGCCAATACGCGCGCAATTGGTTTTACGCCGTGAGTGGCATGAACAAGACATGGCGCTGAATAAAGTGGACGTTTGGCTGCCGGATGCCTTGGCGGTCAAGTATCCTAATGCCTCTAAAGAATGGGGCTGGCAATATGTGTTTGCGGCTAAAAATTACTCTATTGATCCCCGCAGTAAAATCGAACGCCGTCATCATGTCGAAGAAAAACAAGTACAGCGCTATGTAAAAAAAGCGGCACTTGCAGCAGGCATTTCCAAGCCAACAACGCCACACACGCTACGCCATTCATTTGCGACTCATTTACTGCAAAGTGGCTACGATATTCGCACGGTGCAGGAGTTATTGGGACATTCGGATGTCAGTACGACAATGATTTACACCCATGTTTTGAATAAAGGCGGCAAGGGTGTGTTGAGCCCCTTGGATCAGCTCTGACCGGAGCATATCGTGTCAGTTTGAGGCCATCAAGTGTAATTTGACATGCGCGTGTAATGCGCATAACATGTGCGCATAAAAACACCAAGGAGATGCCCGATGCGAAAAATTTATGCTACAAATGCTCCCAAAAAGCCTGCAAACTTAAGCATTAACAGCGACTTGCTAAACGAAGCAAAATCGCTAAAAATAAATTTATCGGCCACCCTTGAGGCCGCTTTGCTTAATGAATTGAAAACCGCTCGCCGGGATCTTTGGTTAGCCGAAAACAAAGAGGCAATAGATGCCTGCAATAAACTTGCAGAGTCACACGGTCTTTTTGCTGATAAGCACCGGGTATTCTAGTGGCTCAGTTTGATTATTACGCAAATACGGATAAAGATACCAACAGAACTTACCCATTTATTGTTGATGTTCAAGACACTCTATTAGATGGGCTCAACTCAAGGGTGGTGATCCCCCTGACACCGTTATCCGGCCTCGAAAAATCTTACCCAAAAAATCTATGCCCGGAAATTACCATTGAAGGTAAGGCGTACGCTCTGCTTACCCATCAAATGGCAAGCATGTCAACGCGCACTTTAAGTCATTGCGAAGGTTCACTGGCTCATATCAGGAACGAAATTATTTCAGCGATCGACTTTCTGTTTACAGGCATTTAAGTGAATGGGTGTTAAATGAAAAGCAATAAGTCAAGCGAAGTCCAGAATTATCTGGATATTTGTATCGCCAGTCAGCAATTGACTGTTTATGCGGATGGAAACAGGGCGCGGAGCTACCCCGTTTCCACCGCCAAAAATGGCGCGGGCGAACTGATGGGCAGCGAATGCACGCCCACCGGCTGGCATAGAATCAGGGCAAAGATTGGCGCGGGCGAGCCTTTAAATGCAGTTTTTATTGGCAGGCGCGTCACGGGTGAAATCTATAGTCCGGAGTTAGGCAAGCAATATCCGCAGCGCGACTGGATATTGACCAGGATTCTATGGCTGGGCGGCCTGGAGCCGGGAAAAAACCGGTACGGCAAAGTCGACACCACCTGGCGATATATTTACATACACGGATGCCCTGATGAATTGATGACCGGCAAACCTGATTCGCATGGGTGCATCCGTATGCATAGCGCCGATGCGCTGGATTTGTTTAATCGCGTGGACGCTGGGCTTAAGGTTTATATTCATGAATAAAACACGGGTTGTGTTAGGCGTCGAATACGATGGCAGCGGTTTTTCAGGCTGGCAGTGGCAACCTCATCAGCGCAGCGTGCAACAGGCGCTCGAACAGGCCTTGTCAAAAGTCGCCAATCATCCCGTTACCGTGCAGTGCGCAGGAAGAACCGACGCCGGCGTGCATGCGCTTGAGCAGGTTATACATTTTGATACAGCAACTGAACGCGAACTTCATGCGTGGATGCTGGGCGGCAACAGCAACTTGCCGGATGATGTCAGAATTACCTGGGTAAAACCGGCGGAGGGAGATTTTCACGCCAGATACAGCGCAATTGCCCGTTTTTACCGTTATATTATTCTTAACCGGCCTGTTAAACCGGCATTATTACGCAAGCAAGCGACCTGGTGCCATGCGCAGCTGGATGTGGAAAAAATGCATCAGTCAGCGCAATTTTTAATCGGACAACATGATTTTTCTTCGTTCCGCGCACAGGGCTGCCAATCCAAAAGCCCATTCCGGGCAATGTACTTTATTGATGTGTACCGGGAACATGATAAAGTCATCATGGATATTTCCGCCAATGCTTTTTTGCATCACATGGTTAGAAATATAGCCGGCGTGTTGATGGCGATCGGCATGGGAAAACGGCCCATGGAATGGACGCAAGAACTGCTTGAAGTTAAAAGCCGCAAACTGGGCGGAATAACAGCGCCGCCCGACGGCTTGTATCTGGGCGCGGTTTACTACCCGGAACACTATGGCATTGCCAACAATCCGGTGTTCGATAAATTACCCGTTGACGCCAGGCGGCATGATTAAAAGCAACTCACAAAAAACAGCCTATTAAAGTCGCCACAGATTCACAGATTCTTATCCCCCCAAATCCCTGCGTGGAAATTCATACCTGTCTGCGTTCCCACGCAGGAGCTTGGGAACGAGAAATCGAAAATTCGCCTTTTCCCTTTAACCTTTCGCCTGCCCTTTTCATATTTGCAATTACTTAAATTTCGAGTAGATTGTCTACCTTTCCAAAATATTAATATAATGATTGATATGAATAATTTTTTATCCTTCCAGATTCATGGCGGAGCCGATCACGGCGGCGGTATTGTAGAAAGCCTTGCAAGCCTGCTGGCTTTTTTTGACAAGCTTTCAACGCAGGGACCTGGGGATATTTTTTCTTCACTTATGCCTGGAATTGCCGGGATGGCGAATATTCATCCCTTACTGGTGCATTTCCCTATCGCTTTTTTATCCGCTTTTTTTGCCTTGGATCTTGTTGGCACGCTGGCAAAAAAACCGCAATGGCGAAGCGTTGCCGGCTGGTTTCTTTATTTCGGCGCGGTTGCCGCCTTATTCACCGTCATTGCGGGTTTGATTGCCGCCAACTCCGTTCCACATGGACAAAATGTCCATGACATCATGGAGCGCCATGAACATTTTGGCTTATCGGTCCTTTCCTTGGCAGTCGTGTTATCGATATGGCGGATCATACGCGGTGGTTTAATACGGGGCGGGGCAAACAGCTTCTATCTTATACTTTCAGCATTAATGTGTGTTCTTATGATGCTCGGCGCCGATTTGGGCGGTTTAATGGTTTATCACTACGGCGTCGCCGTCGAGGCTGTCCAGGCTCCGGAAGGAGGTCATGATCATATGCATTAAACTGTATAAAATCATGGAAATGCGCTATAACACCGGCATTAATAAGGACCATGAAAACCATACAGCATCAGACAGTTAAATTATTCAATAAAAGGCGCGCCATGAAAACGAGAGTATTTGCATCATTAATATTTGTTGTTGCTGTATTGACGCTCAGCAGTTACGCCGGAACAAACGAACAAACAACTTCTACGGTAAAGCCTGAAGACCTGTCCGTAGCCACATTTGCGGGCGGCTGTTTCTGGTGTACGGAGTCGGACTTTGAAAAGCTGCCGGGCGTACATAAAGTTATATCCGGCTTTAGCGGCGGACATGTTGCCAATCCAAGCTATGAGGATGTTTCCAGGGGCGCTACGGGTCATGTTGAAAGCGTTCAGGTGTACTATGACCCTAAAGTAATCAGTTATGACGCCCTGCTTGACGCCTTCTGGCGCATGGTTAATCCAACCGACAACGAGGGGCAATTCGTTGACAGGGGCAACCAGTATCGCACCATGATTTTTTATCATACCGAAGAACAAAAAACAGAAGCTGAGCATTCACGCCAACTATTAAATGAGTCAGGGCGCTATAAAGCCCCGGTTATTACCGAAATAAGAAAGTTTGAAGCTTTTTATCCAGCCGAAGAATATCATCAGGATTATTACAAAAAGAATCCCATCCGTTATAACTACTACCGTTTTCGATCAGGCCGCGATCAATATCTGGAAAAAACCTGGGGAGCCGGTTTGCATTCAAAAGCCGCTCAGGAAAAAACCGGCGCTCTATACAGCAAACCGGCTGATGACATTTTGCGCAAATCGCTAACGCCGCTGCAATATCAGGTAACGCAAGAAGATGCCACGGAACCGCCGTTTAAAAACGCCTACTGGAATGAAAAACGGGACGGTATTTATGTAGACGTCGTCAGTGGCGAGCCGCTGTTTTCATCCAGGGATAAATATGATTCAGGCACCGGCTGGCCCAGCTTTTCCCGTCCTCTGGCTTCTGAGAATATTGTTAAAAAGGAGGATTTTCTGCTGATTCTTCCCCGTACGGAAGTTCGCAGCCGTTATGGTAACTCGCATCTGGGTCATGTATTCAATGACGGCCCAAAACCAACCGGACTGAGATATTGCATGAATTCGGCTGCATTGCGCTTTATTCCGCTGGAAGAAATGCAAGCGGCCGGATATGGGAAGTATTTGACAGTGTTTCAAGCGGATAAGTAAGTAAATCCGCACAAAATACTCACCAGCAAAAATTGCCACGGATTCACGGATTATAAAGTTTAATCCGTGAATCCGTGGCTGCTCATCGTTTGCAGACTACCTGAGCCGGGCTATTGCTTAATGACTAACCTGAGCAATCCAGTCTTGCAGATTATAATAATTGGTGATGCGGGCAACTTTGTTGTCACGGATTTCAAAAAAAGCGCCTGCGGGAAGGCGGTATTTTTGTCCTTTTGCAGCAGGCAAGCCTTCATCCGTTTGAATATATTCGCCCAAAACCACGAATTCAGCGGCTGCACGCTTGCCATCGCCGGTCGCCATGATGACCATATCAACCAGTTGTTCCTTGTAATTGTAATTCATGCACGCCATGAACTGGGTAAAGGCTTCCTTGCCGACTTCCCGTTTGCCTTGATTGATGTCATGAATGACATCGTCAGTAAGCAAATTTAAAAAGGCATCCATATCGCCGCCATTGAAGGCGGCATAGTATCGTTCTACAAGGTTAATGCTGTCCTGTTGGTTCATAATCATTCCAAGGTAAGTAAAATAAATGGGGCGTATTTTATAATTAAATGGCGGTTTTGCCTTGCCTTATTTTAACCAAAATTTTAGGTTTAATCCTTTCCCCACACGCCCTCCCGCAGCGTCACCGTCCGGTTAAACACCAGTTTTCCGTCAACACTGTCCACTGCATCCAGGCAAAAATAACCTGTTCTTTCAAATTGGTAGCGGCTTTCCGCTTGCGCATTGGCCAAACTCGCTTCAACCCGGCATCCGGTAACAACCTCCAGTGAATCAGGATTTAAAACATCCAGGAAATTTTCTTCATTATCGGGATTTGGCACGGTAAACAGGCGGTCATACAAACGCACTTCCGCAGGGTGCGCATGTTGTTCGGAAACCCAATGAATAACGCCCTTTACCTTCCGGCCCTCCGGGTTTTTTCCGAGCGTGTCAGGGTCATAAGTGCAACGCAATTCAGTTACAACTCCCTCGGCATTTTTGATAATCTCGTTACATTTTATAACATAAGAGCCGCGCAAACGAACCTCGCCGCCTGCAATCAAGCGCTTGAACTTGGGCGGCGGTATTTCGGCAAAATCATCCTGTTCGATCAATACCGCTTTTGAAAACGGCACATTACGTTTGCCCAGTTCCGGACGCTGCGGGTGATTGCTTATTTCCAGTTGTTCTGTCCGGCCCTCGGGATAATTGTCGATAACCACGCGTAACGGCTGTAAAACCGCCATGGCACGCAGCGCGTTTTCATTTAAATCTTCGCGAATACAATATTCCAGCACACCCATTTCTATCCATGAGTTTTGTTTGGTAATGCCGATGCGCTCGCAAAAATCCCGTATCGCTTTGGGCGTAAAGCCAGCCCGGCGCAACCCTGCTATTGTAGGCATGCGTGGGTCATCCCAGCCGTGAACATGTTTTTCCATTACCAGCTGATTGAGTTTGCGCTTGCTGACAATGGTGTATTCCAGCTGCAATCTGGCAAATTCTATTTGTTGGGGATGGCAGGGCGTTTGCAGTTGATCAAGCACCCAATCATAGAGAGGCCGGTGATCTTCAAATTCCAGGGTGCACAAGGAATGGGTAATGCCTTCAATGGCGTCGGAAATACAGTGCGTGTAATCGTACATGGGATAAATGCACCACGCATCGCCGGTGCGGTGATGATGCACGCGGCGGATTCTATAAATTGCGGGATCGCGCATGTTGATATTGGGTGATGACATGTCGATTTTGGCGCGCAATACATATTGCCCATCGGCAAATTCACCCGCGCGCATACGTTTGAATAAATCCAGGTTGTCAGCAATTGACCGGCTGCGGTCCGGACTTTCTTTTCCTGGTTCGGTTAACGTGCCGCGGTAAGCCCTGATTTGTTCAGCAGATAAACTGTCAACGTAGGCCTGGCCTTGCTCGATTAATTGCACGGCATAGTTGTAAAGCTGTTCAAAATAATCGGACGCATGATGCAATCCGGTCCATTTAAAACCCAGCCATTGCACATCTCTTTCGATGGCTTCCATGTATTCGATGCTTTCTTTTTCAGGATTGGTGTCGTCGAAACGCAAGTTACAAGTACCGTTGTACTCAGCGGCAATGCCAAAATTAAGGCAAATGGATTTAGCGTGGCCAATATGCAGATAACCATTAGGTTCGGGCGGAAATCGAGTGGCGACCCTGCCGTTGTTTTTGTTTTCTTTAAGATCATTAGTAATGATCTGACGGATAAAATTTGCCGGAAGCTGGGTATCGTTTGTGGACATGGGTTTTTAATATGCTGAAATGTTATTGAAGTGAATTTAATGGCACCAGGCGAAAGATTAAGAATGATGCTGTCCCTACGGTCTCTTTTAGCCTTGGACCTGACTATTTCTTTTTGATATAAAAAATCTGCTTGTCATCATGTTTGATCAGTTCGATTATTTGATGCCCCGATTGGTTAACAAAAACGCCGAAATCCAAATGGGCTGCTGGGTCGGTTGCGATGATTTTGACCACATCGCCGCTGCCCATTCCTATCAACGTTTTTTTTAGACGCAATAGCGGTAAGGGACACATCAAGCCGCTGGCGTCAACTTCCAGGCTAAATTCAATCATTGTTTTTGTTACTCAATTTAACTGTAGACTGCTTATAATACCATTCCCAAACTAATCTAAGAATCATCGTAACGAAATGGATTATTTTCCCGTTTTTGTAAAGCTTAAAGACCAGAATTGCCTTGTAGTCGGAGCGGGTGAAATCGCCGCGCGCAAGATTGAACTGTTAGCCCGCGCAGGCGCGAAAATCACTGTAATAGCCCGGAAGATAAGCCCGCAGGTGTCAGATCTCGCGGCATCTTACCCATTAACTTTACAGCAAAAGCCCTTTTCCCCGGCTGACCTGCGCGGCTACAGGCTGGCCGTATCGGCTACGGACAATAAAGAAACCAACCAATTAGTCGCCAAAACGGCTGAACAACAAAACATACTGGTTAATGTGGTTGATAATCCTGATTTATGCAGCTTTATTTTCCCGGCCATTATTGATCGTTCGCCCGTCATAGCAGCGGTATCTTCCGGCGGCGCAGCGCCGGTTCTGGCCCGCTTGCTCAGGGCCAAGATAGAAAGCTTAATCCCTCCGGCATACGGACGGCTCGCGCATCTTGCGGAAAAATTTAGAATTGAGGTTAAAAACCATATCAGGGTACCAGCGCAACGCAGAATTTTCTGGGAAAATATTCTGCATGGTTCAGTTGCTGAGTTGGTTTTTGCAGGCAATGAACAAGGCGCCGAACAACAATTACGGCAAGCCCTGTGCAAACAAAAGGACAGCGTCAGCATGGGGGAAGTCTATCTGATAGGAGCTGGTCCCGGCGCTCCGGACTTGTTGACTTTTCGCGCCTTGCGACTGATGCAGCAGGCCGATGTTATTGTCTATGACCATCTGGTTTCAGAAGAGATTCTCGATTTAACGCGCAGGGATTCGGAAAAAATTTATGTGGGCAAGGAACGGCAAAAGCATACCCTGCCCCAGGAGTCCATTAATACCCTGCTTGCCGATCTTGCCAAATCAGGAAAACGGGTAGTGCGGTTAAAAGGCGGAGATCCTTTCATTTTTGGCCGCGGCGGCGAGGAAATTGAAACGCTAATGCAACAGGGCATCAATTTTCAGGTTGTTCCGGGGATTACTGCCGCCTCAGGTTGCGCCGCCTATGCCGGCATTCCGCTAACGCACAGAGAACACTCGCAATCCTGTACTTTCGTCACCGGACACTTGAAAGATAATTCCATTAATTTAAACTGGACGCAACTCGCCGCGCCCAATCAAACCATCGTTATCTACATGGGCTTGGTTGGCCTGGAAAAAATATGCCAGTCTTTAATTGCTCACGGTAGTCCGGAAGACTTGCCTATTGCCCTGATTCAGCAAGGCACTACATCAAATCAGCGAGTCATCACCGGCACCCTGAAAACATTACCGGCAACAGTTGCTGATTTGAATATCAAACCGCCCACCTTGATTATTATCGGCACGGTGGTGACGCTACATGACAAACTGAACTGGTTTCAAAGTCATCATGCCGGCTAAATTGGAATGCAGGATCAATGGCGTCTTTTTTTGCACAGCCCGAAATAATGTGCGCATGATTCAGTTTCCGTTCACTGATATTACTGATAGTGCCGCTTAAGGGAAATAAAAGATTGAATTTTTCGCTTAAATTCCCTATTCTTTCCAGGTTCAACTTTTGATCGAATCCCTTTTTTCCACGAAGAGAACTACAGTTCTCTTTTTTATACAACGAGAGGTCACTATGAGAAAATCACTAGGTACAGTAGCTGGTATTGTTTTAATCGCTTTAAGCGGATCAGCATTAGCTGACGAAAAGCTTGAAATCGGTCAAAAAATTTATGAGCGTGCTTTTGGACGCGGTTGCGGCACTTGCCACGATATCGCATCAAACCCGCAATTACCCGCTTTGATTAAAGCAGGTCAACTGGACAGAGCTAAATTCGAACAAGTTCTTAAAGACGGCAAAGGCGGCATGCCCAAAGCCATTGAAGAAATCATGAAAAACAAAGCTGTTCAAAAAGCCGGATACGGTGAAGATCAAGCTGTTGATGCTTTATACGCATACATAAGCAGCAAATAATAATAAATAAATAAGGTACAAAAAAAGCCGCCCCACTCTATGTTAGGGCGGCTTTTTTGTGCTTACCGCTAAAGATAAAAGTTAACGAGCCGGTTGCCCGCCGGTCAACGCCCCGTCTCTTATTTCCCGCCCAAATAACGTTTGACGGCTTCTTTATAAGGCAGGCGATAACGGTTCTTAACCCAGATACCGACAATAGCCGCCAGCATTAAACCACAAGAAGCAAGCGTCACGTAGATGAGACGCTTTAACTCGGACATCTCCTGCATTAACTGCTCGTTAGCAAGCACTACTTTCTCTTTCTTAGCGGGCTCCAAATTGGATCGCAGGACTTTTACGTCATTTTTCAAGTCTTCAATCGTGCCTAATGAATTGGAAACACTACCCAAGCGAATACTTTCCTCCAAGGTTCTTAGTTTACTTTCGATCGAACCACTGACTAAACCAACAAACTGCCCTTTCAGCGTATTCACTTCAGCGGATAACACAGGATTTATTTCAGCCATGGCGGCTTCGGATCTTTTAAAACGGGTCAAGTTATTAGCGGGAAACAAGAGATAGCCGCCAATAATAATAACGGCCATCAAGAAAAAAACCATCGCCATTAACCAACGATTTACCTTCATCAACCCTTGATGCGAAGGTATTCTTTGCAGAACCAAAACCTCTGATTTCGTCTTGTGCAACTCACTCATTATTTATTTCCTCTCAAACCGGACACGGCAGCGTTCCGGCCGGACAAATATTATTTATTATTATTGCAGTCATTATCTGAAGCATAATTATACAAGCTAAATAACATTTGTCCTGGTTTTTATTGACCGTCTTAACGCGATCGTTTGGCAGCGGCTATACGCATTCTCAGAGCGTTTAATTTGATAAAACCCTCGGCATCTTTTTGATTATATGCGCCGGCGTCATCTTCAAAGGTGGCGATACTTTCGTCAAACAGACTGTCGGTTGCAGAAGCCCTGCCCACTACAATCACATTGCCCTTATAAAGTTTAAGCCGCACTTTACCATTCACATTCTCTTGTGAAGCATCTATCATGGTTTGCAGCATAAGCCGCTCAGGGCTCCACCAATAACCGTTATAAATCAGCGATGCGTAACGCGGCATCAACTCATCCTTCAAATGCGCCACTTCCCTGTCCAGGGTTA
The DNA here is from genome assembly GCA_002862125.1 of Methylobacter sp. KS41. GTDB lineage: Bacteria > Pseudomonadota > Gammaproteobacteria > Methylococcales > Methylomonadaceae > Methylobacter_C. The sequence goes on from PHSP01000001.1 coordinate 1,039,501, forward strand.
ATGACTCAATCGCGCGATGCGCTTTCAGTATCACCGTACCGGCAGGCGTCTCATAACAGCCGCGTGATTTCATGCCCACATAACGGTTTTCAACAATATCCAAGCGGCCTACTCCATTAGCACCGGCAATCTTGTTTAATTTTTCCAGAACCGCGGCAGGCGAACAAGGCGCATCATCAATGGCGACAATATCGCCTTGCCGATAAGTCAATTCAATATAAGCCGCCTGATCGGGCGCAGCCTCGGGTGAAACGGTCCAGCGCCACATATCCTCTTCGGGCTCCGTCCAGGGATCTTCCAGAATACGGCCTTCATAAGAAATATGCAGTAAGTTGGCGTCCATCGAATAAGGCGACGTCTTGCCTTTTTTCTGTTCTACAGGAATGCCATGTTTTTCAGCATAAGCCAGCAGGCTTTGCCTGGAGTTTAAATCCCATTCACGCCAGGGCGCGATGACCTGTATATCGGGACGCAAAGCATAAGCGCCCAGCTCAAAACGCACCTGATCGTTGCCTTTGCCGGTGGCACCATGAGAAATAGCCGTAGCGCCGGTTTCGTTGGCGATTTCAATCAGGCGCTTGGCGATTAAAGGACGGGCAATTGAGGTGCCCAGCAAATACTCGCCTTCATAAATCGTGTTGGCGCGAAACATCGGAAAAACATAATCGCGCGCAAAGTCTTCGCGCAAATCTTCAATATAAATATCTTTTATGCCGGCGGCTTTGGCTTTGGCGCGCGCAGGCTCAACTTCTTCGCCCTGCCCCAAATCGGCTGTAAAAGTGACGACTTCGCATTGATAAACATCCTGCAGCCATTTAAGAATCACGGAAGTATCCAATCCTCCGGAATAAGCCAACACAACTTTATTGATTTTTGACATAACGCCTTAATGCTCTGAGTTAAAAATACTGCGGATTATACCCGAAACAGCCAACCGGCAGTAGCTATACACCGCCTCTCGCAACAATTATTACCTGATTAGAAAGTCTTCTCAGCCAATGCTAAACAGCAAATGTATTCCGCCGTTCCGGCAGGGATTGGCGGAATCCAGAAGCCAGGAATGGTGTTTTGACATTACACATATCAGCACCCTGGATACCAGAAGTCTGCCGGGTATAACAATAATTGGGCGGGCGGTATAACTCCAGATAATTGGAGAAGGAAACCTCAAACGTTTTAACAGTAGCAGTTGATATCTTGAAATTACACACTAGGAGCCTGTCGGACTTAGCGAATCGATATTAGAAAAATTCCACTTTGAGTTTTAAACTATGTGTTTTCATGAAGAATTTCAACACTTAGACGTGTGTTTTTATCAATATATGCCTTTATAAATCCACTCATGAGTGAAAAATAGCTTCTATCCGACAGACTCCTAGCGGTTCAAATGGAGAGAGGTGAATTAAAGAGCCTCAATGACCCGGATTCAAAGGGCGACAATCTCCTTTTCCGCATCAGCTCAGTCATCGCGGCAACAAGGTAGAAATGATGAAAGAACGCAGTGTACCCGTCAATCCAATTCCGGCAGAATATCTCGCAACCGTCTGGCATTTATTCTGTTGAATTAGCGGAGAAGCCCCATTTCTGGTAATCTTAGCCTCAACGAAAAACGGCAGCAGTCCCATAACTGCTTCGAAGGCTACCGGTTCACAAAAAACATCATTCTTCATTTGTATAGACTGATAGTTAGATTATCCGCCCACTATCGCAACCTAAAAGAAATGATGGAAGAGGGCGGTTTGTGTGTAACTGTTGAACAATGGATGAGACCGGCATTAACAGGTGAGGAAGTAGCTGTGTCGGACCATTGACAAGCCATGCCGCCATCGGCTTCCTTATGCCGGTCGCCTAAACAAGAAAAACGGACTACGCTCGCAGGAAATTAAAGCAGCACAACTATAAAAAACAAATGAGGAGCAAAATGAAAACACCACATTACAAATTCAAATTTAAGCCTGCCGGATACCTGATGTTGTTACTTTCATTGTTGAGTGTTGCCTTCACGGCCAATGCCGTTAAAAAAACCCAGCCGCCTGTTCCGGCAGAAGGCCGCCTGGTTGTTACCGGCTCTGTCGCATTAAGCAATCTCATGACCTACTGGACTCAAGTTTTCTCACAGCGCAATCCATTAATCACCGTCACTATCGCCGACCCCGGCGGAACAGCAGGTATCGAGGCATTAATCAACGGTACGACTGATATTGCTCTTACCAACGCCCCGATAAGCCCTAAACATGAAGAAGCTTTTGAAGCCCGTTACGGTTACCCGCCTCAAATGATCCCGATGGCAATGGATGCCGTAGCCGTTTATGTGAATGATTCAAATTCCTTAACAAGCATTTCCCTACAAGATCTCGATGCCGTTTTTTCCGTGACTTACAGTTGCGGCGAATCGCCGCAACCGGTTCAAACCTGGAGCGCATTGGGCGTAAAAGGCAATTTGGCGCAACAGCGGATCACCGTATACGGCTTAACTGTCGATACAGGAGCAACCAGTCTGTTTAGAGAAACCGCTCTATGCGGAGGTGATTTTATTAAGGATTTTCAGGCATTGGCGGGACCCGAAGCCGTCGAGAACGCGCTTATTTCGGATTCTGCCGGCATAGGTTTTTCCAGCAGCGCAATGCGCTCGGCCGGCATTCATCCGCTTGCCATTGCTCCTCATAAAGACGCACCGGCCATAGCGCCCACGGCGGATAATATCCGTTCCGGACAATATCCCATGAGCCGCACTTTGAGTTTTGTCGTTAATAGGCCTTTAAACCAGCAGCTTTCTCCGGCATTAGAAGCCTTTATAGATTTCGCGCATTCTCCTGAAGGGCAAAGCATTGCCACTAAGGCCAGTTATGTATCATTGCCTTGATCATTATAAGCATCAAAATTTAGCAATATTCATTTAGAAACCAATTGACCAGGATTGAAGCCATTGAATATTTCCGGCTGAACTGCGCGATAATGGCTCGCAAATGAAAATTCACTCTGGAGGAAATTATGCACTTTAAAATAGTCCTGCTTGTTTTACTTTCTTTTATTTTATTTTCCGGCAACGCTGTTTTTGCCGGGAAGTCTGTTCAAATTCAATTTGGTGAACTGCCGGATGCGGTTAAAAAAGCAGCCTCAGATTTTATCCAAAAACAACGCATCACTAAAATAACAAAAATCAGTGATGGAGATCATGTCAAATTTATGATTGAAAGTGATCAAGTAGAAAACAAAAAAAATATTGTTGCTCAAAATTTGGTAATCGCAAGCACCGGAAAAATAATGAAACTGGTCCAGCAGGTGCCTTTTTTATCCTTACCATTCGAGCAAATGAATGAAATCGAAAAGCGCTACCCTGAAATTAAAGTCGATGAAGTAGAATCAGTGCAAATCCATTATTCTGACGTCTTGGGTACTGCCAGCGGTCAAAAGATTAAATTCAGGATATTTGCTAATGGCGCAATAGAAGAAATTCCGGCTGATCAACAACAATCAATTGACCATTAATTCATCATGCCAGGCGGATTTATCCAACCATGGCGAATGAATTCGCCCCTACAGATGCTCAACTTTTTTATGCACGTTCCTAACTATCTATTTTTTATTTTCTAGCAAAACTTGACGACGATGTTTCTCCCAAAAGTAAGTTATAACCGATAAACCCAGGGAAATCAGTAAAATGACCCATATATATTCTTCTACATAGGCCGCAACGACAGCAGCGCCCCCCACCAAAACACCCAGCAGACTCAACCGCCAGCCAAGATTTCGCCCTTCCAGAAATATCGAAAAACCAAGGATTAGCTCGATAATAAGCCCCGTGCTTTCATAGTTCAACCGTCCGGTATTCAGTAACAGATAAACGCCTGATACGGTTATCAAGGTCGCTCCCCAGTGTATAAGCTGACGGACGATCAATATTTTAAAAATCTTTCCTTGATATTCCTCTCTTGTCCAACCCAGGCCTATGCTTGCAAAAAACAGAAGAATAATCATTAAAGTCCAGTAACGATGACTTTCAAGCGGGGAAAAATCTGTTATGCCCATCCCGATCAGCGACATGGCTAATACTATGAAAAGAACAATTTCTTCGATAATGCGCTTCCTTTTTAACAACATTTCATTAACCATTTAATCCTCTTCAATTTTAATTAATTAGCCCCAAGGAACCATCCTCCTTACCTGATTTAGCCATCCCGAATCCCTGACGAGCCATATCTTCCTCTGCACCTAAACCAAGGAATTCAGATTCTCTTCATACTTTGCGGCACTGTCTTTCAGTAATGCCGACTCTTTATAGCGCGGCTTAAAAACTATTCAGTCCGCAGATTGTTAAAGCCCCCTCAGTCAGGCGAGCCAAGTCCGCACTGCCCGAAACCGAGCATGCCCCACCGGCTCCGTTATAGTAAAGCTGCGATGCACGGACACCGGATCGCCGGGCGATCAGGCCTGTCAATTAAATAAATCAACGCCATGACAACCTGCATTATTGTATCTCAAAACATTGTCGAAATAATCCAAAATCATGTAATGCTGACGGTTCGTGGGATTGACAAGAGGTTTGCCGCCTGATCCTAACGCATTTGTGTTGCGTTAGCAGGTATGCGCAATTTCCGGCAAACGCAGCCTTAACGAAAACAATCAATGCCATTCCATGACCTACTTAAACGGACGCCGACTTGAAAAGAACATCTTCTGCTGCCGGATAGAAGCCAGATTACGTTTGTTCGTTTCATGCCTATCTTCAAAACCTTCAATTTAACCATCCTGTAATTTGGCGTGGAAAAACGGGACATAGATTAAGAAAAACCCCAGCTATCCCTGACTGAAGGAAAAAACCAAATGCTGCAAAACCATTTTCTTTTTTATTTTACTCAATTGCCTTATCTTGTTCGCAGGACAAAAAAAAGGGCCGTAATGGCCCTTTTTGTTAAAAGCACTAACCAGGTTCTTTATCCGCTTCTTTAATACTTAATCTCACCCTGCCTTGACGGTCAATTTCAAGCACTTTAACTCTGACTACATCGCCTTCATTTAAGCGGTCGCTAACTTTATCGACGTGCTCGTCTGAAATCTGCGAGATATGAACCAAACCGTCTTTTCCGGGAAGAATCGTGACAAAAGCGCCGAAATCCATTAGTCTGGCTACTTTACCTTCATAAACCTTACCCACTTCAACTTCAGCGGTAATTTCCTCGATAAGACGACGCGCTTCTTCACCTGCGGCTTTATCTACAGAAGCAACTTTAACGATTCCATCATCGGTTAAATCAACGCTTGCCCCGGTTATCTCGGTGATGCCGCGTATGGTTGCGCCGCCTTTGCCGATCACTTCGCGGATTTTCGCAGGATCAATTTTAAAGGTGATAATGCGAGGAGCAAAATCAGACATTTCATCGCGCGTGCTTGATAATGCCTTGTTCATTTCGCCCAGAATATGCAACCGGCCTTGTTTTGCCTGTTCCAGCGCGTTCTTCATGATCTCCGCGGTAATACCTTCTATTTTGATGTCCATTTGCAGCGCAGTAATCCCATCTACTGAACCTGCCACCTTGAAGTCCATGTCGCCCAGATGATCCTCATCACCCATGATGTCAGACAAAACCACAAAGTTATCGCCTTCTTTAATCAGGCCCATTGCGATACCCGCAACCGGTGATGAAATCGGTACGCCTGCATCCATTAACGCCAGACTGCTGCCGCATACAGAAGCCATCGAGCTTGAACCATTAGATTCAGTGATTTCAGAAACTACGCGAATGGTATAGGGAAATTCATCCATATTAGGCAACACGGCTGTTACGCCACGCTTTGCCAAACGGCCATGTCCGATTTCACGGCGTTTCGGCGAGCCAACAAAACCTGTTTCGCCAACACTATAGGGAGGGAAGTTATAATGCAACATGAACGGTTCTTTGTATTCACCCGCCAAGGCATCAATGATTTGCGCATCACGTTGGGTGCCCAGTGTCGCCACAACTAAAGCCTGGGTTTCACCACGGGTAAACAGGGCGGAACCGTGAGTTCTGGGCAACACCCCCGTTCTAACGGTAATCGGTCTGATCGAATCCAGTGCGCGCCCATCAATCCGTTTGCCTTCATTGAGAATTGCGTTGCGGACTATACGGTATTCCAGGTGTTCAATAATGGTGCGTATGTCATTTTCTGCATAGTCGCCATTTGCTACGAGCTTTTCAACAACTGCATTTCTGATCGCTTTTAGCTGCTCTTGTCTAACCAGTTTTTCAGCCACTTGATAGGCTGATTTTATGCCCTCTTCAACTTCTTCCGTAACTAACCTGACCAATTCGGCATTTGCTTCGGGAGCGACCCACTCAACAATGCCCGTGCCTGCGGCTTGGGCGAATTCATTAATGGCATTAATGGCAATCTGCATTTGCTCATGTCCAAACAAGACCGCCCCCAACATGACATCTTCAGAGAGTCCGGCCGCTTCAGATTCAACCATCAATACGGCGTGTGCGGTGCCGGCTACAACCAGGGTTAATTGAGATTCTTTTAAAGCGCCGGGAGACGGATTTAGCAAATAGCCGCCATCTTTATAACCTACGCAAGCTGCTCCTATTGGCCCGTTAAATGGTAATCCAGAAACCGCCAATGCAGCAGACGCGCCTAAAAGGGCTGGTATCTCAGGATCAACCTCCGGATTTAAAGAAATTACTGTGGCAATAATCTGAACTTCGTTAGTGTAACCTTCAGGAAAGAGCGGGCGAATAGGCCGGTCAATCAATCTGGACGTTAAAGTCTCTTGTTCGCTTGGCCGTCCTTCCCTCTTAAAAAAGCCGCCGGGTATCTTACCCGCCGCATAAGCTTTTTCCTGATAATTAACTGTTAATGGAAAAAAATCTCCACCATTAGCTTCTTTTTTACCAACGACGGTGACTAGCAGTGATGTACCATCCACATCGATTATGACTGCGCCGTCTGCTTGACGCGCTATTTCACCAGTTTCTAGCGTAACGAGTTTATCGCCGTACTGAAATTCTTGCCTAACAGGATTCACTATAGGGTTCCTTTGCGTAGAAGTTGTTTGTAGAGACGTCACCCAAGCAACGTCTCTAATTGTGCTGTTTCTTAATTACTTTTACTCGCGTAATTTCAATCCGTTCACAGCTATTTAGCCAGGAGTTTTTACTTGCGTAAACCCAGTCTCTCAATCAATGAACGATAACGGCTGCTATCTTTATTTTTCAGATAATCCAGCAGCTTACGACGCTGATTAACCATACGCAACAAACCACGGCGGGAATGATTGTCTTTTTTATGAGCGGCAAAGTGTGGCGTTAAATGAGTAATGTGCGCTGTCAACAGTGCAATTTGCACTTCCGGCGATCCGGTATCGTTTTCTGACTGGCGATACGCTTCGACAACCGCTTTTTTTTGTTCTGCAGTAAATGGCATTTATAATCCCTAAGATTAAAATTAAAATTAAAGCCGTCTAATGACGGCTCTTTAACACACTGATTTCCACGTTAGGGTGTAGAAATCAATATTTTTTAGAAACGCAATTTATAGCGTCTCCGGAATTCAAGGTCGCGATAAACCGCTCCTAGACACTGTTCAAATTGAACAATTTTTTAGGCGCTATTTTACCATCCAATTGCATTTCTCCCAAGCCTAAAAAAACAGTATCATGATACATTCTTAGCATGCCTTGCCAAATTCCCAAGCCGGACTCCGGAGTTGATTTTATCGATTGCCCGTATTTTATAGAAACGGCTTGATCATCGGTCAAATGGACGGAAGGAAGCATCTCCAAAGGCTTATCAACAGCGATCAGATTTTCAAGCAAGCCTTGTTCACTCATATCCCTTAACTGTTCAATGGTCTTGGCATTTTCAATGCTGAATTGACCCGCTTCCAGCCGGCGCAATGCTTTCACTGTTCCGCCGCATCCCAAAGCGTGGCCGATATCTTCAGCCAATGAGCGGATATAGGCGCCTTTGGAGCAATACACCTCAAGCTGCAACTGATCGGGTTTCCTGACGTCCGCCTGGAAACCGGTCAGCAACTTCAGCTCGAATATTCTGATTCGCCTGGCTTTGCGATCGATTGTTTCACCGGCTCTTGCCAATTCATAGAGCTTTTTACCGTTATGCTTTAGCGCAGAATACATCGGGGGAATCTGGTCAATTTCACCCGTAAACTGTTGCAGACAGGCTTGTATTTCCGCAATTGACAAATCAGGGACTGGTTTGGTTTCGATAACAACGCCTTCTGCATCACCGGTATCGGTCATAACACCCAACTGAACAAGCACCTGATAGCGCTTGTTATCATCCAGCATCAACGCGGATACTTTGGTCGCCTCGCCAAAACAAAGCGGCAATAAACCCGTCGCCAATGGATCCAGACTTCCGGTGTGCCCCGCTTTATTAGCGTTAAACAAATGTCTTACTTCCTGCAAAGCCCTGTTTGAGGTAACACCCAGGCGTTTATCCAGCAGCACTATGCCGTGAACATTGCGACCGGTCTTGCGTTTGCTCATGTGTCAGACTTATCCTCATCATGCTTGCCCTGAGCGAAGTCGAAGGGCTTATCCAAATCACTCAGCAACTCTGCAACGCGCATACCCGTATCAAATGAATCGTCATAGTAAAAGCGCAACTCTGAAATATGCCTTAAGCGCATTCGTTTTGCCAATTCATGACGAATCACAGGAGCCAATTCATTTAACAATTTGACATTGGCGCGCTTGCCCTCCTCATCAGCGTTTAAAACAGTGATATACACCTTTGCAACAGCAAGGTCTTTAGTGACTGCAACTTCATTGATAGTAATAAAACCCAATCTGGAATCATCAATATCCCGCTGCAGAATTAACGAAAGCTCTTTCTGCATCTGCGATGAAACGCGGGCATTACGACCAAATTCTTTTGCCATGAAATTACAGCTCCCGCTTGATTTCTATACGTTCAAACACTTCGATTTGATCGCCGACTTTAACATCGTTGTAATTTTTTACCCCAATGCCACATTCCATACCCATCTTAACTTCGGCGGCATCGTCTTTAAAGCGGCGCAAAGATTCCAATTGGCCTTCAAATATAACCACGTTTTCACGCAGTACGCGAATAGGCAGATTTCTCCTGACAATGCCGTCAATAACCATACAGCCGGCAATCGCACCGTATTTTGGCGACCGGAATACGTCGCGGACTTCAGCGAGACCAACAATTTGCTCTTTAATTTCCGGCGCCAGCATGCCGCTGATTGCTTTCTTGACTTCATCTATTGCGTCATAGATCACGCTGTAATAATGCAGATCGATGTTTTTTTCTTCAATCAGCTTTCTGGCTGTTGCATCTGCCCGGACATTAAAGCCCATTAGAATCGCACCCGAAGCTAATGCCAGGTTAGCGTCACCTTCATTAATACCGCCAACGCCGCCAAAAACAACCTTAACTTCCACTTCTTCATTTGATAACCCGACCAGCGAACCGCGTAACGCTTCCAAACTGCCTTGCACATCGGTTTTGATAACCAGATTTACGCTGGCAAGTTCGCCTGTCGCCATTCTGGAAAATACCTCATCCAATTTGGAAGCCTGTTGTGCGGCATATTTGGTAAATTTTTTGCGGTCTTCGCGGTGTTTTGCCAGGTCTTTCGCAATACGTTCGTTTTGCACCACGAGGAATTCATCACCAGCATTAGGCGTACCTGACAAGCCAAGAATTTCAACCGGCGCACAAGGGCCTGCTTCTTTGATAGCCTTGCCGTTCTCGTTAAACATTGCCCGGACGCGGCCGTATTCCTGACCGCACAACACCATTTGGCCGTTTTCCAGAGTGCCTTTTTGAATCAGTACCGTTGCCACGGCGCCACGGCCTTTATCAAGCCTTGATTCAATTACGATACCCGATGCCGGACCTTCGACAGGCGCAGTCAATTCCAGAATTTCAGTCTGAACGATTAATGCCTCGATTAAATCATCGATACCTTCACCGGTTTTTGCCGAAATTTTGAGGAATTGCACATCGCCTCCCCACTCCTCTGCCAGAACATTTATGACCGAAAGCTCTTGCATCACTTTTTCAGGATTGGCATCAGGCTTGTCGATTTTATTAATTGCCACGATAATCGGCACATTGGCAGCCCTTGCGTGCTCAACAGCCTCTTTGGTTTGCGGCATCACACCGTCATCCGCGGCAACAACAACAATAACTACGTCGGTTATGTCGGCGCCTCTGGCTCTCATGGCAGTGAAGGCGGCATGACCGGGCGTGTCTAAAAAGGTTACCGATCCGTGATCGGTTTTTACCTGATAAGCGCCGATATGCTGAGTAATTCCCCCCGCTTCGCCGGCGGCAACACGCGTTTTACGAATATAATCCAACAACGAAGTTTTACCGTGGTCGACGTGCCCCATGATGGTAACAATGGGCGCGCGCGGCAATTCAACCCGATCTTCTTCTATCTGCGCTTCAGCCAGCATTTCCTGCTCAAGATCATCATCACTCTGCATGATGGCTTTATGACCCATTTCCTCGACCAAAATGGCCGCCGTCTCCTGATCTATGCTCTGATTGATGGTCGCCATTATGCCTAGCTTCATCAACTGCTTGATTACCAGAGCCGCCTTGACGCTCATTTTCTGGGCAAGATCGGATACCAGAATCATTTCCGGTATAGTAACCTCTTTCACTATGGGCGCAACCGGCATCTCAAATTGATGCTTACTGTCAGATTGCACATTGAGACGTTGATTTAGCTTGCCTTTTTTCTTGCCTTTTTTAACATCCTTACCTGATAAGCGCGGGCTTTCTTCCTGCTTTTTCCTATGCAGGGTTTCCTGCTTTACCGCCGCTTGCTGCCTTACCTTGTCGGCATTTTTTTTGATGGATTCTTCAAGCCGGCGTTCTTTTTCTTGCTGCTTTTTTCTAGCCTCATCCACTTCCTTGGTTTTGATCGATTTTTCCTGTTTTATTTTCTTTTCTTCCTTTATCTTTAAAGCTTCAAATTTAGCTTCGGATTCAATTTCCTCGTCAGGTTCAGCCTGGATTTGTGACTCAACTTCTGCTACTGCAACGGATTGAATTTCAGGTTCGGGTATCGGCTCAACTGAAACCGGTTCTGATACAGGGATTTCTTCCCTGGAAACCTGTTCAATTACGCCCGGTTTATCTTCAGCAGGCTGAAGAATTTCTCCTTGCGCCAGAGTCACATCCTCCTTTTGTTTCGGCTCGACCGGAACAGGCGCCGCCAGCTCTTCTTTCTTTTGTAACTCAGAATCCGCTGTTTCACTGCGTTTTATATAAGTCTTCTTTTTACGGACTTCAACGCTGATCGTTTTGGTTGAGCTACCGGGCAGGCTCGCCTGCTTGATTTCCGTCACTTTTCTGCGTTCCAAAGTCACGCGCTTGGGCGAACTGCTGGCTTCGCCCTCAGCTTTGCCATGCCGTTTACGCAAGTGCGCTAGCAATTGCATCTTTTCATCTTCATTAATCACATCATCAGGGGTGCTCGCAGATAAACCTGCTTCTTTTAGCTGCTCTAATAATCGTTCCAGAGGTATTTTTACTATCTCCGCTAATTGCCGTACTGTTTTATCGCTCATCTTTAACCCCTTACCTACTCGCTATGTGCCTCGGCAAACCAAGGCTCGCGCGCCTTCATAATTAACTTTGCCGCCCGCTCTTCATTCATGCCTGAAAAATTCAATAAATCATCAACCGATTGCTCCGCCAAATCATCCATTGTTATGATGCCCTGACTAGCCAGATCATAAGCCAGATCGGTATCCATGCCCTCCATTTTCAGCAGATCCTCCGCCGGCTCCGCTGACTCTATTTTTTCTTCCAGTGCAATAGCGCTAATCAACAAGGCGTCTTTTGCCCGGCTTCTTAATTCATTAACCAAATCCTCATCAAATCCTTCGATTTCGAGCATTTCACTGACGGGAACATAGGCAATCTCTTCGACGCTAATAAAGCCCACTTCAGCCAAAATCAAAGCTATATCCTCATCAACATCCAATTGATCGATGAATAACTGCTTTATCTTGCCTACTTCAGCTTCAGCGTGCTGCTCTGCTTTGGACGCATCAATAACATTCAACTCCCAACCGGTTAACTGGCTCGCCAGACGTACATTTTGACCGCCGCGGCCGATTGCCTGAGACAGGTTATCCGAGTTTACCGCCAAATCCATACTATGCTTGTCTTCGTCGACAACGATGGACTGAATTTCAGCCGGTGACATGGCGTTTATTACAAATTGAGCCTCGCTTGGATTCCAAAGGATAATGTCGACACGCTCGCCAGCCAGTTCATTGGTAACCGACTGTACTCTCGATCCTCTCATACCCACGCAAGCGCCCACTGGATCCAGCCTGGGATCATTGCTCTTGACTGCTAACTTCGCCCTGGAACCAGGATCTCGCGCCGCGCCTATCACAGAAATCAAACCCTCGCCCACTTCAGGCACTTCCAGACGAAATAAGGCTATTAGTAATTCCGGAGCGGTGCGGCTCACAAACAATTGCGGCCCACGCGATTCTAATCGCACATCTTTTAAATATCCTCTGATCCGGTCGCCAATGCGGACCGCCTCGCGCGGAATCATATCTTCCCTGGCAATATAGGCTTCCACATTGCCACCCAGATCCAAATAAACGCTGCCTTTTTCGATGCGCTTTACAATGCCGGTAATAAGCTCGCCTATACGGCTTGTATAGGCTTCAACAATTTTTCTGCGTTCAGCTTCTCTGACTTTATGAATAATAACCTGCTTGGCGGTTTGAGCGGAAATACGCCCGAAATCGACGGATTCAATTTCTTCTTCCACCACATCGCCAATTTGAATATCCGGATTATCCAGTCTGGCGACTTCCAGCAGAACCTGGGTTGTTGGAAACTCCACGTCACCGTCACAAGTTGGATTAACATCAACGACATCCCATTGTCTATAAGTAGCGTAATCCCCCGTTTTTCTGTCAATAGCAACACGCGCCTTGATTTGATTGGCGTGACGCTTTATCGTAGCGGCTTCTAATGCTGATTCTATTGCCTGAAAAACGATTTCCTTTTCAATTTCTCTTTCATTAGAAAAAACCTCCACCACTAACAAAATCTCTTTATTTGCCACTGCGGCCTCCTTTTTCAATTAAGTATTCAGGCACCAAACGCGCCTTACTCATGGCGTTAAACGGCACCTCATAAATCTGATCACCTTCCTGAAGCGTAATAACGTCGCCTTCAACTTTTTTAATCAGACCGGTAATTTTTCTCCGGCCATCTATTGCTTTAAATAGATTAACCACTACCATTTCGCCGGCAAACTGTTCAAACTGACTTACTTTAAAGAGCGGTCTGTCCGCGCCAGGTGAAGAAATTTCTAATTGATAATTACCCTGGATCGGATCTTCCACATCCAGGACACCGCTGATTTGATGACTGACTTTAGAACAGTCGTCGACCAGGATTCCATTTTCACTATCAATATAAATTCTTAAGCATCCATGTTTAGGGTGCGGATTAAAGTCAATGCCGACACATTCATACCCTAAACCTTCAACAATTGGCTCGATTAAGTTTACCAAATGCTCAGGAGCCTGTTTCATCGTTTCCTCGCTTATTTTCGCACAAAAAAAAAGAGCCAAGGGCTCTTCCATTAACAATCTAATTTTAAGCTTCCCACAAACCGGAGCCCAGAAAATAAAAAAACCCCAAAACGGGGTTCTAAAATATGGTAGCGGGGGCAGGATTTGAACCTACGACCTTCGGGTTATGAGCCCGACGAGCTACCAAGCTGCTCCACCCCGCGATTGATCGTTGCTATTATATGACCTAATCAAAATTAAGCAAGTTATTTATGCAGCAAAAACCAATATTCTGCTCCCAATACATACCAAATTGACCTGGGTTAGCCTTTTATAATGGAAAGCAGCATTTTTACACTGCCCCACGAAAAAGATTCAAAAAGTGAAGGTAAAAAAGAAGCTATTGCTTGCCCATGTTGACCACGCTTTATTAGCGCAGCCGCCAAATCAAATCTGGCATTCAACATCAGCAATAAAAAACCCTTCCTGACAGGAGCAGGCGCGTTTTTTAGCTCGTCTTTCAAGGAAGATAAAGTTTCTACTGTGCTAATTTGCGCTCTCACAACATCTGAACGAATCAAACCCGAGTCATGCACATAATAAACTCCCATGGGATTGCAGGTAACCCCGGCTTTACTGCTATTAGCGCATAATCGGATAAGTAGATGCACATCTTCCGCAATGCTGAATTGACGGGAAAATCCGCCTAAAACAAGAAACTTTTCTCTTGGCAAACTTAATGTCAGGGTATGCCCAAAATAGGCTGGAATTAACCCACCCATTTCAGTCACGCCGAACAGAACGCTGCCTTGCTCATCCGCGGCAGCCAGAGTTTTCAGCCCAAAAGCCGTGGATTCAATAGAGCGCCTGATAATACTGCCATCTGCGCGGCCATAGTGATAATCTCCCGTTAAGAAATCGATATCCGGATTTTTCCGCAATAACCCGGCATGCCAACATAATCGTTGCGGATAATACCAGTCATCGGCATCAAGAAATGTCAACCAATCGCCACGAGCCAGTTCCGCCCCTTTATTTCTGGCGCTTGAAACACCGGAATTCTTCTGAAAATGGTAGCGTATTTTGTCCCCGTAACGGCTTACGACTGCAGACGTATCATCAGTTGAGCCATCGTCAACAATAATAATTTCATAAGCGGCATAAGATTGCGCCAGGACTGAATCTATTGCTTTCGAAAGCGTAGCCCCTGAATTATAAGCAGCAATAATTACCGAAAATTTCGGGTTCATCGAAAATTGTGACTCACCAATCATCCTGTAGAAAACCTCAATTAAGTAGACAAAGTAGCAATGGATTGCCACGCGAAAAAAAAGGCTTTTTCATACCAACAACCGTGCTTTTCCACATCTCATGCAAATCGCATTTAATTCTTGTATCGCTGTAAATCAGCTTCAACATATCAAAAATTACTGCCGGCAGCTAACATATTGTTGTTTGCTGAAAAAAATAGTTTCTTTGAGCTATAATTCTTTAACTTCAAATCAGGCCAGATCTGAAATAAGTCCTTAAATGCCATTCCTGCTAAAATTAGCCCGGCATTTTGAGTTACGTTGACAACATCATGAGCATTGCTTGACCCCCAATCACTTGAGCTATTGATTTCCAAATAACCGCTAACTCTTTATGAATCCATTTATCTCACGGCAACTGATTTACCCTCTACAAGAAAAATTTTTAAACAGGCCGACGTTTTCTTATTTAGAGGATCTGGAAAAAACCCAATGGTATTCAAGACTCGAAATTAAAGAGCTACAATTGCAAAAGCTTCAAACTCTTTTGAAAACCGCCAGAAAGCACAGCCCATGGCATGCCAGCCGCATTGAAAACTCAGGTATTAATTTTGATAATTTAACCTTTGACGCTTTTAAGAAACTACCAACCATGACCAAGGCGGATGTCCGGCAGCACGGCGATGAAATGGCTTGGCATGGTGTTCCAGGAGGTTCTTTTCGCTATACAACCGGGGGTTCAAGCGGCCAACCGCTAATCTTTAATTTCGGCAGATATCGTCAAGCCTCGGATGCAGCCGGCCGGATTCGCGCCAGACGCTGGTGGGGCGTCAATGTGGGCGATCCTGAAGTTTATTTATGGGGCGCTCCCGTTGAGCTCAATAAAACCGATCTAATAAAAGTAATCCGGGACCGGCTTCTTAACCAACTGGTTTTAAATGCATTTGAAATGTCGCCGGAAAATATGTCCATTTACTTGACCGCAATACAAAAATTTAAGCCCAAATGCATCTATGGCTATGCCAGCAGTATTACGCTATTGGCCAACTTCGCACGCCAAAAAAACCGGCAACTCTCTTTACCCGGTTTAAAAGTAGTTTGCACAACCGGAGAACCTCTTTATCCTGAACAGCGCCAATTGATTTCAGAGACTTTTAATGCTCCCGTCGCCAATGAATTTGGGAGCAGGGACATTGGTTTTACCGCGCATGAAAACAGTCACCAGCAAATGTTATTGATGAGTGAAAGTATTCTCCTTGAAATTCTGGATCATCAAGGTAATCAGGTGATCGCGGGCGAAACAGGCGAAGCTGTCATGACGGGACTGTGTTCCGAAGCGCAACCTTTCATCCGGTATCGCACCGGCGACATGGTCAAATTATCACCCGATTTTGATAAAGACGGCAGAGGACTACATGTCATTGAAGATATAGCCGGACGCAACACCGATTTTTTGATTCACTCCAATGGAGCCATCGTTCATGCCTTGGCGGTAATTTATATTCTTCGCGAAACGGCTGGAGTGGAGCAATTTAAAATTATCCAGCACGCCATCAATGAATTTGAAGTTCAGATCGTTACCAATCCATTTTGGAATCCGGCATCGTCAAAAACCATTGAAGAAAAATTTAAATCCCGTTTTGGAGGGGAATGTAATACCCATATTCAACTAGTCAATAAAATTCCGCCTGAAGCCTCCGGCAAAATAAGACAGGTTGTTTCAAAAGTACCACCCCAATTTTAATCGGCTAGTCATGGTTTTTTCACCCCGATACTAGCCAATACCGCTTTGCTCAACTATCCACAGACTCTATGGCCAATAAACTCACCAGACTCATTGAATTGCCCTTCAGGTTCAAACCCTGGCGGGCGGCACATTTGGCAATAGTTTTTGCCGACTTGACCGGATTGTCCAAACAACCCGTCCATGACGATGAAACTCATCTTAATGCCTCGATCGGCTGGCTATGCCGGGCCCAAGATCAGAGACTGAATCAAAAAGATCAGGGCGGCGTTTCTGCCGGCTGGAGTTTTGAAGACGGGTGGTTGCCCTGTTACCCGGAAACCAGCGGCTATATTATTGAAACATTTCTTGCGGCGGAAAAAATTCTGAACAATCCTGAATTAAGAATCCGGGCTGAACAAATCATTAATTGGGAGCTTTCCATCCAAAATGCCGACGGCTCATTTCCGGGACACTTCGGAGAGGCCGGCAGCAAACCAGTCATCTTTAATACCGGACAAATTATGCATGGCATGCTCGCAGGCCATTTAAATTTCCAACGTGACGAATGCCTTGAAGCTGCCGTAAAAGCAGGAAAATGGATGCTGCAACAGCAAGATGACGATGGTTGCTGGCGCCGTTCAGTCCATAATGACACTCCCCATACTTATAATACGCGCTCAGCCTGGGCGTTGTTGCGGACGGGTCTTATCGCTAATGAAACGGATTTGGTTGATGCCGCGGCTAAAAACATTCGCTGGGCATTGACTCAACAGACTACTTCGGGATGGTTTAAAACCAACGCTTTTAAAGAGAATGGTCTACCGTTTACTCATAATATTGCCTATGCTATCCGGGGTATTTTAGAAAGCGGTCTATTGCTCAACGATGAAGAAATGATCGAAGCCGCCATTAAAGCGGCCACTGCACAGGCATCACAACAAAGAGAAGATGGCTGGTTGTCCGGCACGTATGCTGACGGCTGGGTTGCTCAAGCCAACTATTGCTGCCTGACAGGACTGGCTCAAATGAGTATAATCTGGCAAAGATTGGCGCAAGCACGCGGAATAAAGACAATGGATCTGTTTGCCGAGCGGGGCATAACTTATATCAAAACCAATCATCGGATTACCGGCAAAAAAGACCCTCAAGATGGTGCTATCGCCGGTTCTGCCCCTGTTTGGGGACGTTATTCAATGTTTGAATATCCCAATTGGGCGGCAAAGTTTTTTGCCGATGCATTAATGCTTAAAATGGTCCATATAACCATTCCTTAACTCACACTAAAGCCATGTCCCAACTTTCAGTTATCATCCTTTGCGGTCAGTCGCCACGACATCTGTATTTTGCCAACCAGTTATGCAAGGCCTGCAAGCCACTGGCCATTATCCAGGAAGGCGGGCACGACGCCCCGTTAAAAAAAATAATTAATCTGCTGTTTAACCCTGCAAAATTATGGCGTAAAGCTTGGCGCTGGCTGCGAGATCGTAAACGTTACGCCGGCAATAAAGAGGCAACGTTCTTTTTCGCCGATCATCCAGCGCAATTAGACCGTAATGATCTTAGAATAGAAGTTCCGCACATCAATCATAACGATGCCATTAAAATCATAGACGAGCATCGTCCTGATCTGATCCTGGTTTTTGGGACGTCTCTGCTAAAGGGGGAATTATTGGAAAAAGGCCGTCTTGGCATAATTAACTTGCATGGCGGACTATCACCTGAATACAGGGGAGCCGATTGCACTTTCTGGGCTCTGCATAATCAGGAACCGGAAAAAGCCGGCTGCACTTTACACTATATCAATGCCGGCATTGATACCGGCAATATCATTGCTCATGTCTCTCCTGAAATAAAAGAAACCGACGATGAGCTCACGTTGTTCTGGCGTGCGGTGCGTGATAGCACCGAGGCCTTTGCAGAGTTACTGGACAGGCTGGAGAAGGGTGAAGTATTCGGGGCTATACAAACCGATAAAGGCTCGCTGTATCAGGTTAAGGACCGGGGACTTCAACACGAAAAAAAACTTGAGGCTTTATTACAAAGTGGCATGTTAAAAAACCTGAATCTGGGCAAACGCGTTACCTGGTTTAAACCTTGAAAAGACGCAACGACAAACCGGGCATGCTTTAGTTGTCATATCAATAGTCGGCTTGCTACTTTAACAAAGTTTCAGCTCTAGTTAAATAATGACGAAAAGGAAACAAGCTGGATTAATTCTCCAACATTTAATATGTTACACAGTAATGATAAAAATTTCCGGTTTCAGCAAAATAGCGTTTAATAACAGATCAGCATTGCATCCCGATTGCACACTTTTTTGGAGTGGTTTTTCCCTTGATTAACCCATTATCATGTTCCGGCACCAGAAGCCCTATCGTCTTGATGTATCATGGAACCCCAAAAGATCAGCCAAAATCGAATTATTCAATCCGCGCAGACCGGTTCAGCGCCCATTTGCGTTACTTAAAAAAACAAGGCTGGAATAGTGTTCTCTTCAGAGAGCTATACAATGTATCCGCATTGCCTGAAAAAACTGTCGTACTGACATTTGACGATGGCTATGCTGATAATTATGAAGGCGTCTTTCTGCCTTTAGCGGAAAATAACATGAAAGCGACCTGGTTTATTACTACCGACTGCATTGGCAAACATTCCCATTGGATGGGCCCGCCGTCGGCGCAAACACAAATGTTAACGGTTGAGCAACTCCGGCAAATGGAAAATGCAGGCATGGAGATTGGTTCGCATACCTGCTCCCATCCCGACCTTACGACGCTATCTTATCAACAACAACAGGATGAAATTACCCAATCAAAACAAGTTTTAGAGTCCATCATTCATAAAAAAATATCCAGTTTCGCTTATCCTTACGGCAGGTATAATAGCGACTCAATTTCAGCGGCAAAAGATGCTGATTTTCAACTTGCCTGCACCACCAGTCCCGGCTGGTTTGGCAGTGAAAAGAACCCGCTACTGGTTAGACGCATCACCATTTTCGCAAATGACTCAGTTAGCATTCTGGCACGTAAACTGACATTTGCCGACAACGACGTATCCTGGAAAAAAATGACCCGCTATTATTACCAGCGTATTAACGATAGATTGATTGGCAATCGCTAAACTGGAAAACATCATGCAGCAACACCCCATCGTTTCAATTATTATGCCTTGTTACAATGCAGGTGATAATATTAAGTACAGCATAGCCAGTGTATACGAACAATCTTTCAAAAATTTTGAATTAATCGTTGTCAATGACGGCTCAACTGATGATTCCTTAGCCAAATTGACCATCCTTGCCGAAACATACAAATCTTTACGCATCATTGATCAACCTAATAAGGGCGCTGGTCCCGCCAGAAATTCCGGATTACAAGTAGCTCAAGGTGAGTTTATTGCTTTTCTCGACGCTGATGACAGCTGGCACCCCGATTGTTTATTGAAACTGTATCAAGCACTGGAAACAAAACCGGATGCTGCAATCGCTTATTGCGGCTGGCAAAACATAGGGCTACCGGCAAACCGGTGCAAGCCTTATATCCCGCCGGATTATGAGAACCAAAATAAAATTGAAACTTTTATGAAAGACTGCCCCTGGCCAATTCATGCCGCCTTGACTCGTAAAACCGAAATCGAAGCAGTCAAAGGCTTTAATGAGTTCTGGACTTCTTGTATGGATTACGATCTTTGGCTAAAAATTGCTTCTTTTCACAAAATTGTCTTAGTTCCCGAAGTGCTGGCATATTATCATCATCATGACGGGGAGCAAATCACTAAAAATCATCTGCGAATGGCGCTGAATCATTGGAAAATTCAAAACGCATTCCTTTCAGACCACCCGGACATTACAAAACAGCTTGGCTCCCAAAAAATCGCCGAGATTATTGATGGCAGAATGCTGCAACAAGCATATATCAGTTACTGGCAGCGTGACCTAAGAACGGCCCAAACACTTTTTAGGAAAGTCCTGGCTCGACGTTATTTCTCTCGAAAAGACTTAAAATACCTTTTGCCCGCCTTATTGCCTTTGACAGTTTATCAATCATTGATTTCCACATTTAGTAAATCATGAATTCCTCAGCATCCATCAATAACAAATAGATAAAAGTTTTATTGTCGACACTCCCTTCCTGAAAGGTAATATGGAAATCACTCCCGCTATTATCACTATGGCGCGTATCTTAGGCTTTAAAGTTTCGGCAGAAGGCGTGGAAACCCCCGAAGAAATTGCAAATTTTCCCTCACTCGGACAAACTAAGCGGAACTTCCCTAAGCTCGACAACTGCTTAACAAACTCTAATGCTGCTGGAATAATATAAAGTTTCAAGCGACCCTGAAATGTATTGAATCATCTAACCTCAGAAGCTGACAAGTCAATTTATCCGAGCCGATAAAACCCGAAATAATTCTTCTGTAACGCTTATAATAGTTATTTTTTTGATGTGTAATGGCAGTTTAATCAATGGCAGATTTCCTCCCCGGCCAACGCTGGATTAGCAATACCGAGTCAGAGCTCGGTTTAGGTCTTATTCTTGAAGTAAACTTCAAACGGGTCACTGTGCTTTTTTTAGCCAGTGGCGAACGGCGCATTTATGCAAGCGATAATGCGCCCTTAACTCGCGTCAGCTTTGCAGTAGGCGACATCATTGAATCAATTGATGAAGAAAAGCTTGCCGTCATTCGGTTGATTGAAAAAGATGGCTTGATTACCTATGTAGGAAAAAATACTTCCGGGCAAGAAGTTCAGCTTGAAGAAATTGAACTTAATCATCATATTCAATTTAATAAGCCTCAGGATCGGCTATTTACCGGCCAAATAGACCCCAGCTCATGGTTTATGCTCCGTTATGAAACGTGGCGCAAACTGAAACAGCATCAGCAGTCACCGGTTAAAGGCCTGATTGGCGGCCGGACATCCTTAATTCCACATCAGCTCTATATTGCTCACGAGTCAGCAAACCGCTCCGCGCCAAGAATCATGCTAGCGGATGAGGTAGGTTTAGGTAAAACCATCGAAGCCGGGTTGATTTTGCACCATCGGCTAATCAATGGCTTGACGCATCGCGCATTAATTATCGTACCCGAAAGCCTATTACATCAATGGCTGGTGGAAATGCTCAGACGTTTTAACCTGCGGTTCAGTGTTTTTGATGAGGCGCGCTGCCATGAAGAGCTTAATGATGACGACCTAAATGAAAATAACAGCGCGGAAGACAATATTAATCCTTTTCTCACTGAACAGTTGATTCTATGCAGTCAGCGTTTTCTCTCTGATTACCCCCGCAGGCAACAGCAAGTCCTGGAAGCAGGCTGGGATATGGTCATTGTAGATGAAGCGCACCATCTTGAATGGAGTGAGCAAGTTGTCAGCCCCGAATACCGGTTTGTTGAGCAACTGAGCCTACTTTCCCCCAGCCTCATATTATTAACCGCGACTCCGGAACAGTTGGGAAAAGAAAGTCATTTTGCCCGCCTCAGATTGTTGGACCCTGACCGGTTTTACAGTTTTTCCGCTTTCCTCGAAGAAGAGCGGCTATTTGAACCCGTCGCCAATACGGCTAAGTTATTACTAGCTGAGCAACCGCTTGATGAACAGGATCAGAAAAATCTGACTACGTTGCTTAAAGATGACAATGTCGGCGGATTGCTAAAAAATCTCAATGACCCTTTAAAATCGGCATCTGCGCGGGAAGCGTTGATAAAGATTTTGCTCGATCATCATGGCACGGGGCGAATTTTATTCAGAAATTCCCGGCAAACCGTACAAGGTTTTCCTGAGCGCGAACGTTACGGTTATCAGTTAACAGGTCAGCAAAACGATACAGATTTGCAACAGGACCTCCGGTTTATCTGGCTGGTTGACAATTTGGTTAATTCACAAAAGACGCAATCAAGCGCCTCTTTACGAGGTCAAAAAGCCTTACTTATCTGTAAACGCGCTCAAACTGCCATTGACCTGGAACAAACCTTAAAAAATCGAGCCGGTATTGCCTCGGCAGTTTTTCATGAAGGCATGACCATTATTGAGCGCGACAGGGCAGCGGCTTATTTTGCCGATCAGGAGAGTTCCGCGCGCCTGTTGATCTGTTCTGAAATTGGCAGCGAAGGCAGAAACTTTCAATTTGTCCATCACTTGATTCTGTGGGATTTACCGACCAACCCCGATTTGTTACAGCAACGCATAGGCCGACTGGATCGTATCGGTCAGAAACATATCATTCAGATACATATCCCGTTCTTGGAAAATACTGAACAACACTGCTTGTACCGATGGTATGACGAAGGACTTAATGCGTTTCGCAGCAATAATTCAGCCGCCCAGGCCGTTGCCGACAATCTGCATGATGAGCTGACAGACGTCCTGCGCAGTAAAAATAAGACTGCAATTGATGCGCTTATTGCCAAAACGCAGGCGCTTAGCACTGAAATTCAGACACAATTACACAATGGCCGTGACCAATTGCTGGAATTGAACTCGTGCCGTAAAGAGTTAGCCGGCGAATTGATTGATCAGCTGAATGCATACGACCATGAAGACGCGCTTTGGCCTTACATGGAAGATATTTTTGAATGCTATGGCGCCGACACCGAGTTTCATTCGGCGGACTGTTTTATTATTCGCCCCAGCGATCATATGCGTGTTTCTAACTTTCCCGGCCTATCCGAAGACGGCATCACTGTCACTATCAACCGCCAGATTGCCCTGGCCCGTGAGGAACTGCAATTTTTGACCTGGGAGCATCCGATAGTAACAGCGGCAATGGATCTGGTGTTGTCCAGTGAAACCGGCAATGCAACTGTCAGCGTGATCAGGCACAGCGATCTAAAAGCAGGACAATTTTTGCTGGAATGCCTGTTTATTGTCGAATGCAGCGCACCTGCCGAATTGCAAATCGGCAGATTTTTGCCGCACACGCCGATTCGGGTATTGATCAACCAACATCAAAAAGATTTAACGGAAACTATCGATCATCGCAGCTTACTGGAAACCGGCAAAGCCTTTGATAAACAACAAATCGTAACCTTTCTGAATAATCAGCGGCAGCCCATCACCAAGCTTTTGGCAGTAGCGAAAGAAAAAGCCAGATCTGACATGCAACAGCTGATTAATGACGCAACTACCGCTATGCTCGATTCATTATCGGCTGAGATAAAACGCCTGGTCCGGCTGCAAAAAGTCAATCCGGCCATTAAAAAGAAAGAAATTGAGTATTTGAAGGATATGACCATGCTGGCCCATGAAAATATTCAAGCCGCGCATTTAAGACTGGATGCCGTGCGTTTTATTATTACCAGTTGAGCATTCCTAATGATAAATATCGGTAAGATAAATAAATTGAACGTCGTTAAAAAACAGGGTGCTGATGTCTATCTCGATAGCGGCACATCGGGGAAAGTGCTGTTGGCGGACAAAAAATTATCCGCAAACTGCCACGTAGGCGACATCTTGGAAGTATTCGTTTATGTGGATCCGGATGGTCATCTGGCGGCTACCGGCAAAATGCCGTTGGCGCAGGTAGATGATATTGCCTGGTTAAAAGTAGTATCGCTTAATTATGTTGGCGTGTTTCTGGACTGGGGTTTGCCCAAAGATTTGCTGGTTCCCTTTAGTGAACAACATCACGAGATGGAAGTCGGGCGGTCTTATCTGGTCAAAATATTTCTCGATGACCAAAACCGTATTGCCGCCACTACCAAAATTGACCGGTTTATTTCTGATGAATCGGCCGATTTTGAAGCCGGTCAAAAAGTATCGCTGATCATCGCGGAACAAACCGAACTGGGTTTTAAAGCGATAGTAAATAATACGCACTGGGGCTTGCTGTATCAAAATGAACTGTTTCAGCCGCTCAGAAAAGGGCAAAAGCTAGACGGTTATATAAAGAAAATAAGAGACGACCATAAAATTGACCTCAGTATTCATCATCCGGGCTACGGCAAAGTGCTATCGCTGACCGACAATATATTGGTCAAGCTGAAGGAAAACGATGGCGTGCTGTTGTTAAGCGATAAGAGCCCGCCCGAAGCCATTTACAAGTCATTCGGGGTTAGTAAAAAAGTATTTAAACAGGCGATTAGCGCGCTCTATAAGAAAAAGTTAATCACCCTTGATAAGAATGGAATCAGGCTGGTTTGATGAAATTCCAACTAATAAATATTGCATTAAGAAATCCCGGAGAATAACTTGACACCCGCTCAAGGGTTTTAAAGTTGAAACTGCTGACCATTATCGACTGCTTAACGCTTTCTTTGAATACTTTGTTAACAGCGCCTAAAACAGTGGACAGGTCTTTATGTTATCTCCAAACCGCTTAGCCAATCAGGTTTCGCCTTTGCCAACCCAATGTTTAACAGCAGGAGGCTGATAATTGACATAGCTGTCCAGTAGCGCATCAGGATTTGTCTCAACAATCAACATGGCATGGTGATGTTCTTTTACGAATTGTTCCGCCAAAACATGAGCTAAAAACTTGATCAACGCATCGTAATAACCTTCCACATTGAGCAGGCCGCATGGTTTTTGGTGAAATCCCAGTTGCGCCCATGTCCAAATCTCAAATAATTCCTCAAGCGTTCCTATGCCGCCAGGAAGCGCAACAAATCCATCTGAAAGCTCGGCCATCAGCATTTTCCTCTCATGCATGGATTGGGTGACATGCAATTCAGTGAGATGATGATGCGCTACTTCTTTATGCGCCAATGCTTTCGGGATGACGCCGACGGCTTGACCACCGAGCTTCAATACTTGATCCGCCACCATGCCCATGATGCCGATACTAGCGCCGCCGTAAACCAGCCTGACGTTTCGGCTGACCAATGCCTCGGCAAGTGAAAAAGCAGCCGATGCGTATGCATCGAGCCGCCCGGGACTTGAGCCGCAATAGATACAGATGCTGTTAATGGCCGTCATTTTTGCCTTTCAGTTGGAAGCTATTTCCGCTATTCTTAAATTCCACCCAAAATCTAAACAATGCGACCCCAAAAACCTTAAGCTTCGCAACCGTCACTGCTGATAAAGAGGACAAAGGTTGTCAAAACCCGGCATCATGATAAACATTCTGCACATCATCCAGATCGGTCAGCATATCTAAAAATTTTTCAAACAGCGCAATATCATCCCCGCTAATCGTGGTGACGGATTTCGGCAGAAATTGAATCTCGTCCACCTCAAAATCAATTTCACCAAAAGAATCCGATAAAGCTTGTTTAGCTTTGAAATAATCCGCTGGACAGGTAAAGACAGTTATTTTTTCGTCATCGCTTTCAATATCCGTAACATTCACATCGGCTGTCAGTAATGCTTCAAGAACAGTATCCTCGCCAGCATTTTTAAACGCTAAAATAGCGGCATGGTCAAACATGTGGCTGACCGCGCCCTGTATGCCAATTTTACATTTCGTTTTGGTAAAACACTGGCGAACATCGCCAAAAGTACGGTTAGGATTATCGGTCAGGCAGTCCACAATCACCATGCAGCCGCCAGGACCGAAGCCTTCATATCGCGCTGGAGCGAAATCCTCACCACCACCGCCTTTAGCTTTGTCAATTGCCTTCTCAATCACATGGGCGGGAACTTGGTCTTTCTTGGCGCGCTCAATCAATCCCCGTAATGCTAAATTTCCAGCCGGGTCGACACCTCCGGCTTTAGCGCATACATATATTTCCCGGCCATATTTGCTGTAGACCTTTGCCTTTGCATCTGACGTTTTGGCCATAGACACTTTACGGTTTTGATAGGCTCTACCCATTTTGCTTTTGCTCCAATGACATTAATAAAACAGTTGATTTTACAGATAAGTATTTGCATAAGAAACTTATGAATTGGCAATCATGCTGTGCAGGTTAGGAATTCACGGGCCACAGCATTGAAATACGTTTATATCTTGTTTAAATAGTATTTTATCCGGTTTATTCCAAAAATAATTTTCTTCAAGGGAAAAAATACCGGATGGCAGGATAAACAAACATGAATAATATGTTTTAGACTACAAGCAATGGCATGAAACAAGCGCAAGGATGAATCTCAACCTATCATCTCAGTCCGATAACGATAAACCCTGATAGTTTCAGACCAGTAACCGGGAGCTAAACCTGCTTTTTGTTTTAAGTGCCGCAAAAACTGTGCAGGCTCCGGCAACTGCTCCCATACCGAAGGCAAAAAGGTTCCACGCCGTCTGCCATCTTCCAATATCAAGCCATCCATGCCAGGCTGTAGCTGAGATATCAAGTCCTGTTCAGACTTAAATGAAACAGGCTCGGCAGGCGTGAGTATGGAGATGTGTATTTCAAGTTCACCGAATTCAGAATCTTCCAAAGGCGGAAAACGAGGGTCTTTGAAGGCCGCTAAAAATGCGTTTTCTGCAATATCCTCGGCCAACGGCCTAACCGCTTCCAACATGCCGATACATCCGCGCAGTTGATGGTGTTTCTGCAGGGTGACAAAGGTGGCCCGATACTGTGTCAATTCGGAAGGAAAATCGGCTAAATTGATTTTTAATGGCCGTCCTGTTTTCAAACCATGCTGAATGGAGCTTTTCGCTAACTCCAGCAATCGCTGTTGATACTCCTTATTCAATGACATAAGCGCCGTATCCCACAACTCTGCTTTTATCTCCTGAGGTATCGCCGGAATTGCGCAGATCAATTGTTTTAATTGTTAGCGATTTTTCCCTTGCCAGCTTTATCAGGCCGCTGACAGCAACTTTACCGCAGGCCGACTCAAAAGCGAGCCGTTCATATTGCAGGTGTTCAATTGCTTCGCTGGTCGCTTTGTCAAGCTGTTTGGCGGTAGCATAATCGTGGTAATGACTTAAGTCAGAACTTATGACAATCAATGTTTCATCACCGCCCCACAAAGCATCGATAACTTGACTGACTTGTCCCGGTGATGCATCACCAGCGACGATGGGAACAATTTTGAAGTCATCAAGCATTTCCTGTAAAAAAGGCAAATGAACTTCAAGGCTGTGTTCATAAGCGTGCGCCTGTTCAAGGTATTCGACAAAGGGAAGCTTGGCTATAGCCTCTACGGCTTCACTGTCAACAGTGATAGGACCTAAAGGTGTAATGAATGATTGCGCCTTGCTTACAGCCAGCCCGCTGAAAGCTACATGATGGGATGGGCCAATGATGACAACCCGGGTTATCCGGTCATGAGCTTTCTTTAATCGAACATAAGCTGTTGCCGCTACGGGGCCAGAATAAATATAACCGGCATGAGGTGCGATGATCGCTTTTGGAACTTTCGCGCCGGTTTCAGCATCATTTAGATATTCGTCCAGCATTTGATGCAATTGTTTCGGATTTGCAGGATAAAAAGTTCCTGCTACTGCGGGTTGTCTGTTCATTGGCTTGTATCCTTTATTTCCCGGTAAAAGATTTATAAAAATCTTTGCAAATCAGCATCGGATGATTTAGCGTAGCGACTTGATAGCAGATTTTAGATGTTAGTGTCCGCATTCGGCAATCTGTTTTTTTATTGGTTCCAGGAGAATGACAATGACTGCTTTTATTTCCCATGACACGGTGAAAACCCGTTATTGGCACAGATTAGAAGATGGGCGTATTCAATGTGATCTCTGTCCGAGGTTTTGCAAGCTGCATAAAGACCAGCGCGGTCTTTGCTTTGTCAGGCAGAATCTTGATGATCAGATTGTGATGACCAGTTACGGCCGTTCCAGCGGTTTTGCCATTGATCCAATCGAAAAGAAACCGCTGAATCATTTTTTACCAGGCACCCCGGTGTTCTCTTTCGGTACCGCCGGTTGCAATCTGGCCTGCAAGTTTTGCCAGAATTGGGATATCAGCAAATCACGGGAAATGGATACGCTGATGAGCAAGGCATCTCCTGATGCGATAGCCCAAGCGGCATTGAATGCAGGTTGTGACAGCGTCGCTTATACCTATAATGATCCGGTGGTTTTTCATGAGTATGCGATTGATACCGCACAGGCCTGCCGGAGTCTCGGTATTAAATCAGTGGCGGTTTCCGCGGGTTATGTCTGCGCCGAACCCAGGGCTGAATTCTATCAGTGGATGGATGCCGCCAACATTGATTTAAAAGCCTTTACCGAGCGTTTTTATCATCAGATTACCGGCGGGCATCTGGAACCCGTACTGGAAACATTAAAATATATCAAACAAGAAACACCGGTCTGGCTGGAGTTGACGACTTTAATTATTCCAGGTGAAAATGATTCGGAAGCAGAACTGGAAATCATGACCCAATGGGTCGTCGAAAATCTTGGGCCCGATGTGCCGATGCATTTCTCGGCATTTCATCCTGACTGGAAGATGCTTGACAAGCCGCCTACTCCGCTTGCATCATTGTTGCAGGCCCGGAAAATCGCCATAAAAAATGGCGTGCATTATGCCTATGTGGGCAATGTCCATGATAAATCGGCAGACAGCACCTATTGTCATGGCTGCGGCAAACTATTGATAGGCCGTGACTGGTATGAGCTTTCTGAATGGAATCTTGATGAGTCAGGATGTTGCCGTTTTTGCGGAGAACCTTGCGCAGGCGTGTTTAATCCAAAGCCTGGAGACTGGGGCGCAAAGCGGAAAGGCGTTATTATGAGTTGAGTGCAAGTAACATTCTATCTGTCACTAGGGTTTATTTTTAGCAGTACAGAGAAATTTTGTTCAGTCTTTCATCGGGAATATAAAGTTGAGGGATTCAAATTTGTAAATGAGGTAAAAGGCTGTCTTACTAAGAGGATAGCCTCGAAAAGAGAACTGCTTGATGAAGAACTGTGTGACACGATTGAACGATTCGCAAAAAATAGCTGATGCTCTAACAAGCCGGAAGAAAACATTCTTGCGGCTTGTTATTAGAGATATTTTCTTAATAATTAAAACTACAGCGAATCGCCGATTTCAGTCTTATAGAAAGGCCACTTTTTAACGTGCAAATACTTTCTGATGGGCGTCTTGATAACAGATACACATAGCGCAATTGAAAACAGGCACCAGACTGCCGCGTATTCGTTTGGGTCTGTTGTGGTAATATCCGAAATAAACGGCCCAATCATATAATGGAAACCCACGAACCGCCATGAGCCATAGATAAAGGGCATATAAAAAGCTACCAGAATATAGGTAAACGCATGTAAACCCCAGTCAAAACCAAACAACCATTTGACCGGGTCCGACATTAGGCCATTCAATGGCATTTGCCAGGCGATATGCCACGAACCAGAAGTTGAACACACGCTAGGGCCGCAAAAACCTTCAACTCCAATATGGCAAGTTCCAGCCCAGCCGAACGGATACATTTTGATCAGCATGAAAAGGGAGCCAATTGCACAAATTGTATAAACTGTCGTCCTGATTTTTAATTTGACGCTGACCGGAATAAAGTACATCGCAACCATGTTAACGAAAAATGGCTGAAACGCTACATGTAAATACCCCAGCAGCGTGAGTATCTGATTATTAGGGTTATCACATAAATCAATATAAACGTAAGTTACTGCCTGCAGTAATTCCATTAAGGCAAAATAGGTTAATGGAATCCAAAGCTCTTTGGATTCGCCTTGTTTAATTGCAATATAGGCTGCGGTACTGAGACCTGCGACGGCTAAAACACCCGACGCTTCACCACTCCAACACATAAAACTGACCCTTCTCTTATAATTATTAAATACCGCTTGTTTCAACAGAAACCCCGTGGGCTCGTAAAACGCTCAAACAGCAGTAATGTTTTTTGATTGTTAATGCTTCTGTGAACAAAAACCTGTCTATTGTATTATAACCAGAGAGAGATCGAGAAAGAGTTGTTAAAACGCCTAATGGTTTTCAGTAAGAGGACTCAACAACTACAATTAACCCCCCCCCTCAGAAATATTCTGAACAACTGCCGTTTCTCGTTTGCGGAAGTATTTTAATTATAGCGATATGGCGGCAAAGGCTTCAAGATCCGCTACTGCCGCCGCTGTCCGGCGGATGAGCTCATAGTTCACCTCTGGATTCATCATGCCTCCGACAGCAAGCGTTACAAGCATCGCCTCAAAAGGATAGATGAGGTGAGCGCGATATCTTTGCAGCATAACTCTTAAATCAATGCCTACGACACCGTTTTCCTCAAGACACTGGGCGTAAATAGCTATAAGGCTTGCTTCGTGAAGCCGCCGTGTCTCGGGCTTAAGAGCGGTGGACAAAAAGTAAGCAATATCGCTTATCCCCTCGCCAAAACGAACCAGTTGCCAATCGAGTAAGCCTGGTTGAGATTGATCCCAGAATAGATTACCCGGATGACAATCATGGTGTACGAGTGTTTGCGAAGCTTCAGTAAGAAAGCGCATTGCCTGTCGGCGGTGCCGTGCATAATGGATGGCTTGCGCATGGAGCTTCTGTGGTACGAGCTCTCCAGCCTGATGCAATCCTCTTTTCATTAATGGAACAGCCATGGCAGTTCCCAAGAAGTCCTCCAGGCGGCGAATCGGACCAGCCAGCCAGGAATAAGTATGATTGAAACTCTCTTTATTCCAAAACCGGGCATGAAAATTGGCAAGTTGTTCGACCACCATGGCTGCCTGGGAAAATGTCAATGCATCTCCCGGATTACCAGGCACGGCTCCAAATTCTGTCACATCGGTAAGCACCAGAGTCGCCCCCCTGCCGGGCTTGCTCTGTGCGGCAAGGAAACGAGGCACGGTGACCGAAACAGACGGGGCGACTTCATTATAAAAGCGCACCTCGGTATGCAGCAGCATCGGTAATGCGGTGATTATTCTTGCTTGCCAGGCCATTGACGGCAATTTAACAAACCACTGTCCAGGCAGAATAGCAGGGGCATTGTGTTCGACTTTGACACGAATGCGTGTTGTCGTCCCAATTTCAACTGAAACGATATCCAGATTGGAAACAACTACATGGGAGTAATGTTTATTGACCACGCGTTGAGCCCAGTCGATAGTTAATTCGTTCGGGTGGCGAACAAGAATGCTCGGCATTATCTTTGATCCTAATAAATCAGCTGTTAATAATACAGGGAAAGCAAACAAAAACATCCGCTCAATCAGTCGAGAGAGTTATTCAATGAATAGGCATATAACTATAGGTGAAAATAATTTCATGTAACTGTCTAATTTCAATTCTTTAGAATACCTTTCGGAGAAAGGAGAATTGGCCGCAACATCAAAGACCCAATTTTAGTTTCAGCTCAGGATTAGCCAACAAGGTATTAAGTAGGAAACGAATCGACCGAGCCCCAAGTTTTGTGTAACCGGCTCTAAAATTAACGGTCGGGCAACCTATCTTCGAACTAAACGGTAGACCGTTTAACGTCCGTTCTCAATCTCGTAGTAACCCAGCCCCAGACTACCGGAAAAAGCCCTGTGGAACATTATAACAATGCAGTTATACATCATCTTTACGACACAGAGGCCACAGCAGATAAAAACATGGCGCTTGTGTATATGTCCTATCCATGCAATTACTTAATATGTGTCCTCAATAACCGGATTGCTATATGTTGCTTTATAGGCAGTAAATACCAAGTTGAAATCCACATTGCCAGATTTTTTGCGATCAATCTCCGTACTTTCCCAAACCATGCACACCTACCGCGCAGGCTCATTTCGCAGATAAATCTTCCCGGATATCATCGTTGCACTTGTAAGTCCTGTATATATTATTTAATATCGTTAAATTTTAATCAGCAGTATTTTGGGAGCGCTGTCCGGCGACTGCTGGAAACCTGCGCATCATTTTTTCAAACGGGTCAGTGTCGAAATACTAACCTGATTTTACATAGCGCAGCCGGACGCCAGCCGCTTCAACTCATACTTTTGCATGCCAGACATTGCTTTCATTCTTAATAAAAAACCCGCTAAGCCATATAACTTGCGGGTTTTTGTATTTCTTTGGTTCTCTTAAAACCTTGATTGGTACCGATGGCCGGATTTGAACCGGCATGACTTGCGTCACCACCCCCTCAAGATGGCGTGTCTACCAATTTCACCACATCGGCTTAAGCTTTTAAATCATTTAATTATTTTTTTACAGCCTCTTTACTGGCTTTAGATGCAACATCATCCGGTTCTTTAACAGTCTTGATTTCTTCAGCCTTCGGCACCGCTATCCTTTCAATTTCAGCGCCTGTAACTGGTTCATTCGACTTAACATCTGGAACTGCTGGCACTTCTTCTGATTTAACCCCAGGCATTGCGGAAGTTGTATCAACGTTTTTTTCGCCACCTGCTTCAGAAAGACCCAACTTATCTTGCTGAGTATCAGGCGTACTCATTAGATCAAAAGCCGCCCCTTTGTGTCCATTTATCACCGCAAGACCTAGGCTGGTTATAAAAAACAGAGTCGCCAGAATCGCTGTGCTTCGCGATAAAAACGACGCAGCGCCCTGCGCACCAAAAACAGAACCGGCGGAACCAGTGCCGAAAGCAGCGCCCGCATCCGCTCCCTTACCTTGCTGCATTAATATTAAGCCAATAATACCCAAACCCAGCAATACATGAATAACGATAATTACCTGATACATGAAAGTCTAAACTGCTCTAAATCGAATGATAAATCTTTAAAAAGGATTCCGCATCCAACGAAGCCCCACCAATTAATCCGCCATCTATATCCGGCATGGCAAACAAGCCTTTTGCATTATCCGGCTTGGCGCTACCACCGTATAAAATTTGTATTTTATCGGCAATATCCTTATCTTTAACAGCAATATACTGGCGAATATAGTGATGAACTTCCTGAGCTTGCTCATCGCTTGCTGTTTTTCCTGTACCTATAGCCCAAACCGGCTCATAGGCAATGACTGCCGCGTTAAAAGCTGTTATGCCGGCTAAATTGATAACTGCCTCAAGCTGCTCATTAATCACTTCGAACGTTTGTTCCTGTTCACGCTGCTCCAAAGTTTCGCCTACGCACAAAACCGGAATAATATTTTGCTCTTGCGCCTGACAAAAACGTGCAGCTACTGATTCGTTAGTATCTCCATAATATGTCCGTCTTTCCGAGTGCCCTACAAGGGCATATTGACAGTTTAATTCTTTCAGCATGGCTGCTGAAATTTCCCCGGTATAAGCGCCTGAAGGCTTATCAGCAATATTTTGCGAACCTAATGCAAGCTGTGTGCCTTTAACCAACGCCGCAACACAAGGCAGGTAAACATAGGGCGCACAGACCGCAATGTCTGCGTTATTTGATCCTAACCCGGCAATAATGCCTTTTACAAGTAACTCAACACTTGCAAGGGTTCCATTCATTTTCCAATTTCCGATAACTAGAGACCGACGCATCAATACTACCCACTCATTGAATCAAACTGCTTATGATATAGGCTAATAGATCCTAATTCAAGCTTCCATTGCTTTCTTAACATCTTCAGACAATTGCAGAGCGTAATTTTTGACCGAATCCGCATACTTTCCTTCCACCATAACACGAATTAGAGGCTCTGTTCCCGAAGCCCTTAACAATACTCTGCCTCGATCTCCCAGCTTATCTTCAACTTCACGTACAGCCTTTTGCAACTCCTCATTGGCATCCGGGTTAATTCTTTTAGTTGTCTTGACATTAATAAGAACTTGCGGGTATTTTTGCATTCCGGATTTTAATTCATGCAAACTCTTACCACTATCATGCATTTCAGCCATAACCTGTAAGGCTGCTATAATGCCGTCGCCTGTTGTAGTTTTATCAAGGCAAATAATATGTCCGGAATTTTCCCCGCCCAATATACTTTTATGTTCATTCATCATTTCCAACACATAGCGATCACCCACATTCGCTCTTAACAACTTGATTCCCAATTGCTTAAGTCCGTGCTCCATCCCCAAATTCGTCATTAATGTACCTACCACAGGCCCTGACATCCTCCCTGCTGCCAAGCTTGATTTTGCAATAATATAGATGAGCTCATCACCATCAACGACTTCACCTTTATGATCAACCATAACCAGCCGGTCGCCATCACCATCCAAAGCGATGCCGAAATCCGCCTGATGAGCCAATACCTTTGTAATCAGCTTGTCGGGATTGGTAGCCCCGCATTCGTCATTAATATTAAGCCCATTAGGTTCGGCTCCTATTTCAATAACTTCCGCACCTACCTCGCTAAAGACATGCGGAGCAATATGATAAGTGGCTCCATGAGCACAATCGACAACGATTTTAATGCCGCTAAAATCAAAACGTGTCGGGATACTGGCCTTGCAAAATTCAATATAACGGCCTGACGCATCTTCTAAGCGTTTTGCTTTGCCCAATTTTGAAGACTCTACCGTTGTCATTGGCGAATCAATATAAGATTCGATCTTTTGCTCAGTATCATCAGGCAGTTTAGTGCCCAGCACTGAAAAAAACTTGACCCCATTATCATAATACGGATTATGCGAGGCACTGATGACAATACCTGCCTGAGCTCTTAACGTTCTTGTTAAATAAGCTACTCCAGGCGTCGGCATAGGACCAAGTAAATGAGTATCGACGCCGGCAGCGGTTAATCCAGCTTCCAGGGCTGATTCAAACATATAGCCCGAGATGCGCGTATCTTTTCCGACAAGAACAAAGCCATGCCCTTCATTGGCAAACACACGCCCAGCCGCCCAACCCAGTTTCAATAAAAAATCTGCCGTTATGGGAGGCTCACCCACTTTTCCTCTAATACCATCGGTTCCAAAATATTTTTTTGTCATGATTTAAAAACTCGCTATCTGGATAGTCTAGAAATCTCTGTCCTGCAAAGATTTATAATACCTCGCAAGTATAGCATTAAGCTCAAGGGAAAAAATTACCCCTTCACTCGTGCGACTAACCTATTATAAATTGCATAAAAAAAGGAGAGGCGGCCAGCCTCTCCTTTATAGTCAGCCCAAATAAGGTTTAACCCTGCTCAGCAGCCTGCCCTATTGATTTCTCGGTTTTTTTATCATCCATTCCCTTGACTTCATCAACTTTAACATCACCGCGAGGAGGTTTATCATCCCAGCCTTGAGGATCTCTTACGGGTTTGCGGGCCATCAGATCGTCAATTTGATATTTATCAATAGTCTCATACTTCATTAACGCTGCCGCCATGGCATGCAGAATATCGATGTTTTCTTTAAGGATTCGTTCAGCGCGTTCGTAGTTCCGGTCAATAAACGAGCGAATTTCTTCATCTATAGTATGAGAAGTTTCTTCGGCGACTGTTTTATGCTGCGTCACTGAACGCCCAAGAAATACTTCGCCTTCTTCTTCACTGTATGACAAAGGCCCTAAGCGTTGCGATAATCCCCATTTAGTTACCATGTTTCTTGCCAACTCAGTGGCTCGCTCAATATCATTGGAAGCTCCCGTACTAACGTGCTCCCAACCAAAAACCACTTCCTCGGCGATACGTCCGCCGTATAGACTGGAAATCATACTGTCGAGCTTCTGCTTACTGGCTGAATACTGATCCCGTTCAGGCAAAAACATAGTAACACCCAGCGCGCGACCTCTGGGCATGATGCTGACTTTATAAACCGGGTCGTGCTCAGGAACCAACTTGCCGACAATAGCATGTCCGGCTTCGTGGTAAGCCGTCATCTTCTTTTCCTTCTCGTCCATCACCATGGTGTGCCTTTCTGCGCCCATAATCAATTTGTCTTTGGCTTTTTCCAAATCCGACATATTAACTACGCGTTTATTCATTCTCGCGGCAAATAATGCTGCTTCATTGATCAAATTAGCCAAATCAGCCCCGGAAAACCCTGGCGTTCCTTGAGCTATGTATTTAACCTCCACATCATCGGCAATCGGCACCTTTTTGACATGGACATCAAGAATTTGCTCACGTCCCCTGACATCAGGCAGACCGACTGTAACCTGACGATCAAACCGTCCAGGACGCAATAAAGCCTTATCCAGAACATCCGGACGATTTGTTGCGGCAATAACAATGATCCCTTCATTACCCTCGAAACCATCCATTTCGACCAATAACTGATTTAAGGTCTGTTCACGTTCGTCATTACCACCGCCTAAACCAGCTCCGCGCTGACGGCCCACTGCATCAATCTCATCAATAAAAATAATGCAAGGCGCATGCTTTTTAGCTTGTTCAAACATATCCCGCACGCGAGAAGCCCCGACACCGACAAACATTTCCACAAAATCCGAACCGGAAATAGTGAAAAATGGCACCTTAGCCTCACCGGCAATTGCTCTCGCCAACAAAGTCTTACCTGTTCCTGGAGGGCCAATCATTAAAGCTCCTCTGGGAATTTTACCACCCAGTTTTTGATATTTCGCCGGGTCTTTAAGAAAATCAACCATCTCTACGACTTCTTCTTTAGCTTCATCGCAACCTGCAACATCAGCAAAAGTCACTTTAATCTGATCTTCTTCCAGCATCCGTGCTTTACTCTTGCCAAAGCTCATTGCTCCTCGACCACCCGCGCCGCCGCCCTGCATTTGCCGCATAAAGAAAACCCAAACGGCAATTAGCAATAACATAGGACCAAAAGACACCAACAACTGCATTAGCATCGAAGGCTGCTCAGGTGGAACCGCCTTAATATCAACACCATTTGCCAATAAGTCATCGACTAAATGCGGATCAGTCGGCGCATAAACCCTAAAGAGCTGCCCGCCTAGCGTCTTGCCTTTGATAACATGCTCATCAATCACTACCTGCTGTACCTGACCCGCCTTCACCGAATCGATAAATTGCGAATATGATAACGACGAATCGGCTCTCTCTCCTTGTGAGCCAAAGTTATTAAAGAGGGACATCAACACAACAGCGATGACCACCCACAGGATTATATTTTTTATCATATCGTTCAATTTACACGCCCTGAGCCCCAAAGGCCCTCGGTTTTAAAAACAGGATAATTATATCAGGAGTTGACTTTCCTGACCGTCGTTATTTATTTGGAAAGCGTCAATTCCTTAGCAATCTTCTTCTTTCCAATGAGATAAGGACTACTACAGATTATTTAAACCCTTTGCCCAAAATATAAATCTCATTACTTCGCGGCCTTGATGCTTTTGGCTTTCTGATGACAACTTTTGTAAAATAGCGTTGCACTTCGAGATGAAACGCTTCAAAACCCTCTCCATGAAATAATTTAACCAGAAAGCTTCCATCTTTTGATAAAACGGCTTTCGCTGTATCTAAAGCGAGCTCCCCCAAATAAATGGCACTCGGTTGATCTACACCTCTATTTCCACTCATGTTAGGCGCCATATCCGACATAACCAGATTAACGGGAGCGCCTTCCAGAACAGCATGAAGCTGATCCAATACTGCTTCTTCGCGAAAATCACCTTGTATAAAATCAACGCCATCCAGCGTATCCATCGGCAACATATCCAGCGCAATCAATTTATTTTTTTTACCGATCAGTTGCCTGGCAAACTGCGACCATCCGCCCGGAGCCGCTCCCAAATCGACAACATTCATACCAGGCCTGATAATTTGATCCTTATCTTGAATCTCCTTCAACTTAAAAACCGCCCGCGAGCGATAACCCTTCGCTTGGGCCATTTTGACATATTCATCCTCAAAATGTTCCTGCATCCAACGGCTGCTACTTTTACTTCGACCCATAATCTGCTGTATAGTGTATAGTGATCTTTTGAATTAGGAATAATGAGTGGGTACTGCAGATAAGAAAAAACTTCGAGCCGAGGCTCATACTTTAAAGCCCGTGGTTATGATCGGGCAATCAGGTCTAACAGCCGCAGTGCTTGCAGAGATTGAGCAGGCACTTAACAGCCACGAATTGATTAAAGTAAAAATACGCGCAGAGCGCGATGAACGCAAGCAGATTAATGAAAAAATATGCGCCGATACCGGAGCTGAATTGATTCAGGAAATTGGTCAAATTGCCGTTATCTATCGATTGAATCCAGATAAATAGACCAAATTAAGGCGGAAGAATAATACTACGCTTCTTTCGCCTTAGGAAGGCTCACATTATAAATTGAACACTTTACCTTTAATTTTAATTTTACCCGTCTTCAGCTTCAAAATGTACGCGTTATTCCAATCCAATCCCTTAAATTAAATATACTTTATTGAAATAATCTCGTAATCAACATTACCGCCCGGCGCTTTAACCGTAACAACATCTTCTACCTCTTTACCGATTAACGCCCGCGCAATAGGTGAACCAATTGAAATGCGGGCTTCCTTGATGTTTGCTTCATCTTCGCCGACAATCTGATAAGTCACTCTTTTCTCGGATTCAATATCTTCTATTTCCACTGTCGCCCCAAACACCACCTTGCCATTTGCATCCACCTTGGTGATGTCGATAATTTGGGCATTAGAGAGCTTGGCCTCAATTTCTGCAATACGCCCTTCTGCAAAACTTTGCTGCTCCTTCGCAGCATGATATTCGGCATTTTCTTTCAAATCGCCGTGCGCACGCGCAGTGGCGATTGACGCAATAATACGCGGACGCACTACTGATTTTAATTCTTCCAATTCTGCTCGTAATTTTTCCGCACCATTGACAGTGAGAGGCACTTTATTCATTTTTCTATAACTCCATTAATTATTTATTAGACTCAAGGCACATGATGAAAAACTAAAAGAATTGCATTTTGTCCCCTTAAGTCAAACTTTTATGCAAATCCTGAAGACAATTCACATCACCCGCGTCTAATTCACCCAACGCGTAGCAAGCCGCCCTGGCACCTGCCATCGTTGTGTAATAGGTTACTCGATGTTGCAGGGCTTCTCTACGCATGGTAAAGGAATCGGAAATTGCTTTTTTGCCTTCTGTGGTGTTAATAATCAACTGAATCTGATCATTTTTAATCATATCAACGGTATTGGGCCGCCCTTCGTTGACCTTATAAACCTCTTCACAAGGAATGCCCGCCGCCTTAAGAAACCTTGCTGTGCCGCCCGTTGCTACAATTTCATATTTTTTGTCCACCAGCATTCTGGCAATATCAGGCGCCTTGGCTTTATCAGCATCGCGAATACTGATAAGCACTTTGCCGCTATCGTTTAAATTAACACCCGCCGCCCGTTGCGATTTAGCGAAGGCTTCACCAAAGGTTTTTCCAATCCCCATCACCTCGCCGGTTGATTTCATTTCAGGTCCTAATAAGGGATCGACGCCCGGAAACTTAACGAACGGAAATACCGCTTCCTTCACCGAATAATAACCGGGAATACGTTCTTCGGTAATACCTTGTTTCGCCAGGGTTTGCCCTACCATGACCCGGGCGGCAATTTTAGCCAGCGGATAACCCGTGGCTTTTGAAACAAAAGGCGCTGTGCGGGAAGCTCTTGGGTTGACCTCAAGCACATAAATATCCTTACCCTGAATTGCAAACTGGGTATTCATTAATCCTCTTACGCCCAAAGCCTCGGCCATTTTGGCCACTTGCTCACGTAATTTATCCTGGATATCCGGCGCCAAGTCATAAGGAGGCAATGAACAAGCCGAGTCACCGGAATGCACTCCCGCTTGTTCGATGTGTTCCATCAAACCGCCGATCAACACCCGCTCACCGTCATAAATTGCATCAACATCCATTTCCACCGCATCATCAAGGAAACGATCCAGCAATACCGGAGAGTCGTTAGAAACACTTACAGCCTCTTTCATATAGCGCTGCAAGCCTTCTTCATTGAAAACAATTTCCATTGCCCTGCCACCCAAAACATAGGAAGGCCTTACCACCAGCGGATAACCCAATTCTTTTGCCGCATTAATGGCTTGATCGATAGAGCGGGCCGTAGCGTTTGGCGGCTGTTTTAGCCCCAATCTTTCCAGCAATTTCTGAAACCGCTCCCTGTCCTCGGCCAAGTCAATCGAATCCGGCGATGTGCCAATGATCGGGACACCAGCTGCCTCCAGGTCACGGGCAAGTTTAAGTGGCGTCTGCCCACCGTATTGAACGATTACCCCTTTAGGTTTTTCAAGATGAACAATTTCCAGCACATCTTCCAAAGTTAATGATTCAAAATATAAACGATCGGACGTATCAAAGTCGGTTGAAACCGTTTCAGGATTGCAATTAATCATAATGGTTTCATAGCCATCTTCACGCAACGCCAAAGCCGCATGCACACAGCAGTAATCGAACTCAATACCCTGCCCGATACGGTTGGGACCGCCACCGAGGATAATGATTTTTTCTTTACCGGAAACTCGCGCTTCGCATTCTTGTTCGTAGGTGGAATACAAATAAGCAGTATCCGATGAAAATTCGGCGGCGCAAGAATCGATGCGCTTATAAACAGGGCGGATGTTCTGCTTATGGCGCACATTACGCACCTCGGCTTCAGAGGCATCCAGCAGTTTGGCTATGCGTAAATCTGAAAAGCCCTTGCGCTTTAGCGTATAAAGTTCACCTTCTTTCAAGGTAGATAAAGTTTTAGTTGCCAAAGAGAATTCGGTTTTAACCAGATCCTCGATCTGAGCTAAAAACCACGGATCAATTTTGCAAGCGTCATGAATCTCGGCCAAGGTCATTCCGCTACGGAACGCATCGGCAACGTACAACAAACGATCCGGCCCAGGATGGCGCATTTCCCGCTGCATTTTTTCCTTGGCGTCATCCCCGTTCAAGTCGATTATTTCATCGAGACCGCTAATGCCGATTTCCAGTCCGCGCAGGGCTTTTTGCAGCGATTCCTGGAAAGTTCGGCCAATCGCCATCACCTCGCCGACTGATTTCATTTGCGTAGTCAAACGGTCATCGGCTTGCGGGAATTTTTCAAAAGTGAAGCGCGGCACTTTAGTCACCACATAATCGATGGTTGGCTCAAATGATGCCGGAGTCGCACCGCCGGTAATCTCATTTCGCAAGTCATCCAGCGTATAACCTACGGCTAATTTAGCAGCCACTTTGGCGATTGGAAAACCGGTGGCCTTGGATGCCAAGGCAGAAGAGCGCGACACTCGCGGATTCATTTCAATGACGATCAAGCGACCATCAACCGGGTTGATTGCCACCTGAACATTCGAGCCGCCCGTATCCACGCCGATTTCACGCAATACCGCCAACGAGACATTACGCAGAATTTGATATTCCTTATCGGTTAACGTTTGCGCGGGAGCTACGGTAATTGAGTCGCCGGTATGCACGCCCATTGGATCAAAATTCTCAATCGAGCAGACGATAATGCAATTATCCTTGGAATCACGCACCACTTCCATTTCGTACTCTTTCCAACCAAGCACAGATTCTTCAATCAATAATTCGTTGGTGGGAGACAAATACAAACCGCGCTCACAAATTTCCACAAACTCTTCTTTATTATACGCAATACCGCCACCGCTACCTCCCATGGTGAAAGAGGGACGAATGACTGTCGGATAACCCACTTCCTTCTGCGCGGCTAGCGCTTCTTCCATATTATGCGCGGTTTTGGACTTAGCCACTTCAAAACCGATTTTCCGCATTGCCTGATTAAACAATTCCCGGTCTTCGGCTTTATTAATTGCCTCTTTGGTCGCGCCGATCATCTCAACGTTATATTTCTCAAGCACGCCATGCGCGTCAAGATTCAGCGCGCAATTCAACGCTGTTTGCCCGCCCATTGTCGGCAAAATAGCATCTGGACGTTCTTTGGCAATAATTTTTTCAACTGTTTGCCAATCAATTGGCTCGATATAAATCGCATCCGCCATATCGGGATCGGTCATAATCGTAGCAGGATTGGAATTAACCAGGATAACCCGGTAACCTTCTTCCCGCAGCGCCTTACAGGCTTGCGTACCTGAATAATCAAACTCACAGGCTTGACCAATAACAATCGGCCCAGCGCCAAGTAATAAAATCGATTTTATGTCAGTTCTTTTTGGCATTTTATGATTTGCTAGTCTAATTATTGTTTGCTTGCATGATTCATCATTTCGATGAATCCATCAAATAAGGATTCCACATCATGCGGACCAGGACTGGCTTCGGGGTGTCCTTGAAAACTGAATGCCGGGCAATCCGTGCGTTTAATGCCTTGCAGACTGCCATCGAACAAAGAACGATAAGTCGCTATTAAATTATCGGGCAAACTCGCTTCATTAACTGCAAAACCATGGTTTTGACTACTAATCATCACGCGCCCCGTGGCTATCTCCTGAACAGGATGATTGGCGCCATGATGACCGAATTTCATTTTTTCAGTTTTTGCGCCACTAGCCAAGGCCAGGAATTGATGCCCCAAACAAATGCCAAACACAGGGATTTTCTTTTCCAGTATTGATTTGATAGCTTCTATTGCGTAGGTGCACGGCTCAGGGTCACCAGGGCCATTAGACAAAAACACGCCATCCGGATTCATCGCCAATACTGCGGCTGCCGATGTTGCTGCAGGCACAACGCTAATACGGCAACCGCGATTAGCCAGCAACCTGAGAATGTTACGCTTAACCCCAAAATCATATGCAATTACGTGTTTAGTCAGATTTCCGGCTTGCGTATATCCGTTTTGTAAATGCCAGATATTTTCAGTCCACTCATAAGACTCGGATGTAGTAACTTCCTTGGCCAAATCCATGCCTTTTAATCCAGGGAAACTTTCGATCGCTGTTTTTGCCGTCCCTGTACTAACAGACTCGCCGGCCATGATACAACCCCGTTGCGCACCTTTGTCGCGCAACAGGCGGGTTAATTTCCGCGTGTCTATATCGGCAATAGCAACAACATTTTTATCCAGTAAATACTGTTGCAGCGTCTTTCCACAGCGCCAGTTACTAGCCAATAACGGCATGTCCCTCACGACCAAACCACTGGCAAAAACCTCCGGGGATTCATCGTCCTCGTTGTTAGTCCCGACATTACCAATATGGGGATAGGTTAATGTCACAATTTGCCGTGCATAAGAAGGATCGCTGAGAATTTCCTGGTATCCGGTCATCGCTGTATTAAAAACGACTTCACCTACAGAACAACCATCTGCACCAATAGATACGCCGTTAAATACCGTTCCATCTTCTAATACCAATAATGCAGCCTTAGTCAAACGCGTCACCTCAAATGTGCAAAACGGGATGAGCCACTAAAGACTCATCCCGTTATAAAAATTCGTATAGCGCCACTATACAAAATTATGCGGCTTTGGTCATTAACAATTTTTTAAACCTGATACATCCGACATAACATTAACTCCACCTCACACGCCAACTCATAAATGCTCACACATGAGATTTTAGAGCATGCAATATAGCGCACAATCAGGCTCTGTCCGTTAAGTTCAATTTTTATTTTGTATCAGGGATATTTGTGATGAACAAATGTTACCGAGTAAAAAGCTTATTAATTGGCCCGGGCAATCGCGCCTAAATTGCCCAGGCGATGCGCGTCAAATAATCATTACCTTATCCCGGCTTCAATCATTTAATCTTGTTACCGGCTCTAGAAATTTTCGGCCCTGATCAGAGTCAAGACTATCTGTATCCAGAATTAAAGCCGGGGTTGAAGCGCTAAGTCTTGTTCGGATT
Organism: Methylobacter sp. KS41; assembly: GCA_002862125.1. Taxonomy (GTDB): domain Bacteria; phylum Pseudomonadota; class Gammaproteobacteria; order Methylococcales; family Methylomonadaceae; genus Methylobacter_C. The sequence continues at coordinate 1,083,424 of PHSP01000001.1, forward strand.
CGCCTGTTAACCTAATCAAGACTACGGATAAATTAAAGGTCATCCTGAGCAATCTCGTCACCGCTTTCGCTTTTAGCAGTGAACTCGAGTTTCAATTGGGCATTGTCCACCCGCTTTATAGCTTAGACATATCTTTGGCTTGGGAACCTTGGAAAGGTCATAATCATAGCGCCACGCTTACAAGAATCTTGAAATTTTTAAGTTGCTCTTCGTTATTGTTGTGTAAATTAGAAACAAAATTTTTTATAGGATATTCATTAATTAGTCTTTATGATAGAATCGTCGGCCCTTAAAAATTAAAATTGCTTGATCGCTACGTTGTCAAGATGATGGCCACACATCTTCCATGTTAAAACGGACAGAAACGAATTGACGAGTACAACCCCTAAAATTGCAGTAGTGATACCTTGCTATAAGGTTCGCAAGCACATACTCGGAGTGATCAGCCAGATTGGTCCGGAGGTATCCAGGATTTACGCTATCGATGACTGTTGTCCGGACGACTCGGGAGATTTTGTTGAAAGACATTGTAGCGATAAACGAGTCACGGTAATCCGGAATCCGGAAAATCAAGGCGTTGGCGGTGCGGTTATGTCGGGCTACCAAGCCGCGATTAACGAGGGCATGGACATTATTGTCAAGGTGGACGGCGATGGACAGATGAGCCCAAGTTTGATTCCGGATTTTGTAGAGCCGATTGTAGCTGGTCATGCCGACTACACCAAGGGCAATCGCTTCTTCGATCTTGAAGAAATCAGGGCGATGCCGAAGTTGCGTATATTCGGCAACGCGGCGCTGTCGTTCATGACCAAAATTTCGTCCGGCTATTGGGATTTATTTGACCCAACCAATGGATACACAGCGATCCACAGAGATGTCGCCCGGCACCTTCCATTCACAAAAATAAGCCGCCGTTACTTTTTTGAAACCGACATGCTTTTTCGGCTTAACTTACTACGCGCAGTTGTTGTAGACATTCCTATGGATGCGAGATATGGCGATGAAGTAAGCAATCTTAATGCTTCGAAAATTGTCGGGGAGTTTTTTTTTAAGCATATCCGCAATCTCGGGAAGAGGATTTTTTATAATTATTACCTCAGGGATATGTCTCTTGCGTCATTTGAGCTGCCTATCGGAATTATCATGATTGCATTTGGAACCACCATGGGAATTGTTCATTGGATAAACGCATTACAGACCGGCATCCCAACAACAGCAGGAACTGTAATGATTCTCGCGCTACCCATTATAATAGGCATTCAATTTATACTGGCTTTTATTGGCTATGATATTTCATCCGTGCCAAAAAGACCGTTTCATCTAAGAAGAAAAAGTTCAACCTGAACGATCACTTAACATTATGACTATTTGATCGCCATAATTTGCGTGGCGGGTATTGCAGCCGGCCAAATTCCATTTAAGCGCCTCTACTATACAGCACAACGGAAGACTTTTTGACCTCGGCGCATTGGTAACTCTTGTTTTTGCGTTTGCCTTATGCGCTAACAGCCGTAGCATGGATTTGGGTTGTTCAGAAGGTTGAACTTGATCGCGCCTATCCATAGCTGGCTTTGGCATTTGCCATGGACCACTAGAAAGTTATTTTAGGTCCATCAAGGGATTTCCCTTCAATATTTGCTTGGGTCTCAATTAATGTTACAGGGACAATTCTGGCCGCAAATCCTTATCAATTTGTCGTTTTCTCATATCAAATACTAGAGATCAAACATGCATTTTCAAAATTTTCATGGAAAAACAAATATATTTTTATTTGGATTTATTCTCGCCGCTGCTTTATTTGGAACATTAACATATAGAAACCTTGATCTGTATGCACTTGTAATGGCGGATGAATACGCATATAGCAAGTTTTCCAGGCTCCTGCCCCTGGCTGATGCAATCGCGCCAAGCTACCTATATTTAGCGATATATCGCACTACTAGTCTTTGTGGTGACGGGTTTTACGATTGCGCGAAAATATTTAACGCCTTATTTTTCGTTGCCAGCGCGCCTTTTATCTATTTGACAGCAAAACGAATATGCCCGGGAAATATTGCATTAATTGTTGCATTGCTGGCTCTACTCGGACCGATTAATAGCTATACAGCGTACTACATGCCGGAAGCGCTATATTTTTTCTCCTTTTGGCTTCTCACATGGTTTATTTTAGGACTGAATCATTCCTCCAGCTTAAAGTCATGGTGTATTGGAGGAGTATTATTAGGATTCTCTGCACTGATTAAACCGCACGCTTTGTTTTTTTTACCTGCAATCGCCATTTACATTCTATATATAAGCAGAAAAGAAAATGGCAAATGGTTTCTACAGGCATTCAGGAATGCCGGTTCTTTTATTGCCTTTTCGTTTCTAAGCAAATTTTTAATTGGGTATTTTTTTGCTGGCAAGGCGGGAGTCACTCTTTTTGGCCCCTTTTATGAATCAACAGCAAGCTCAATTCCATTCAACTTTCAACACTACCTGAAAGTGCTTGCGCTATTCATTGAAAGCCTCACAGGTCACGCCTTAGCGATCTGCTTAATGTTCGGCGCACCGATCGCTATAGCAACCAATACTTTGTTAAATGCAATTTTTTCTAGGATCCCAATACAATCTGCTCAAAAGACTTCGTTTTATTCGCTTGCGGTTCTAGTTAACCTTGTTCTAATTGCCGCTCTTTATACTGCTACGACGGTCGCAAATGCCGGCTTGGAATTCGAATCAATCGCGCGTATTCATTTGCGCTACTACAATTTCGCTTTTCCCTTGCTGCTCATTATTGCGGCATCCCAATTGTCATTAGAGTCAGCCGCTAGCGAGGCTAGATGGAGGGCGATTATTGCCTTTCCTATCGCAGTAGCTATTCTATACGCTGTTTACACGCGCATGACCCCTTTTTGGCCTAATTTTATTGATAGCCCAGAACTACGTGGATTTACTCGTATCAAGTATGCCTTTTATGTCCTCGGAGGATTGTCTTTTTTTACGCTTGTTTTATGGGTTTATTCGGCTCGGACCGGGGCTAAAGTTTTCCTTTTCCTTTTTATGCCGCTTACGGTCGCCTATTCAACTCATAATGTTAATATGGACCTCAGGGCGCGTTTAATACCCGATGTTTATGATACTGCGGGGATTTTTACAAAACAGTACTTATCGGATGAGGACCGCTCTAAACTACTGGTTGTTGGCTCTGATCGTCTTAGAATATTCAGGTCGTTATTTTATCTTGATAACCCGCATTCTTCACAGGAAACTATTCCTGAAGGTAGTAGTTATAATTTAGCCAGCCTCCCCACAGGCAAAGAATGGATTTTAGTTATCGGTAATCATCCGCTGTCTGAAAAGCCTACCTTTCAATTGCCAATGAATGGTTTTAAACTCGTTCGTATAAGCGGCACGAACAAAAACTGATCTTGCCAGGATTTCATGAACACCCTTCTAGACTGCTTTTTTGTCTCAAAAGCTTCAAGACTTATACTGTCTAGGCAAGGCTTGCGCCAATGATGAGATTTTGCTTGTACGCCGGTGTTGCTCCAATTACAATTAAATTCAACAATGTGGTAGGATTAGTTAACTGCACAAATCGGAATTGTGATGATGTTTAATAAGAATATAAGGAGATGGTGCAATATTTTCTCCGTTTGTGGGGCCTACATCCAATGCAAAAGTTATATCTCTTTCTATTCTATGCCTATTCCTGTGTGGCATAGGATTATGTAATTGGCAACCATGTAACTTTCGACCATTCAGTATGCTGTAATGGAAACGTTTTAATTGAAGATAATTTCTATATTCATTTTGGTATTCAAATTTTTCAAGGCAAACAAGAAAACCGTTGACGAAAGGGCGCGGGGCTAAAGTCGGGATGGGCATTATGTTACTAAAACCATGGCATCCGGAATAACGGTTTATAATAACCCTGCTAGGCCTTTAATAAAAAAGCCCTAAGAAGAAAATGACAAATGACAAATGACAAAAATGAATTTCGTAGTCTCACGATTGATGAGATTCAAATTGGTATGCGAGCAACGCATTCACATACCGTAACTGATGCAGATGTCAAATCATTTGCGGCGCTTACTGGTGACAATAATCCTTTGCATCTCAATGATGAATTCGCGAAAAGTTCAAAATTTGGAGCCCGAATTGTTCATGGGATGTTTTTAGCTAGTTTTTTCCCTTCACTTATGTGTAATCAGATTACAGGCCCAGGTTCTGTATATGTTTCACAAACACTACGTTTTAAAAAACCGGTTTATGTTGGCGATACTGTTGTAGCTGAAGTTATCGTAAGCTCGGTTAATATCGCTAAAAGGCGTGTTTTTTTTAATGCCGCATGTTCCGTGAATGAATCAGTTGTAATTGAAGGCGAGGGAGAAGCATTCATACCAAAGCCACGCCGTACAAGTGAGTAGGAAGAGCTTTACTTCGAATAATGCCGCTGATAAAGCGCTTAAGCAATCTCTGGACAGGGCTATTCAGAGAATGCTTACATAGCACAGAATACCAGGATGCGTTTCTATCTTAAAGTGCTAAAGCACGAAACTCCAGACCTGAATTACAGGAGCTCTGTGCTGGGTATATTTAGTTATAGGCAGGTGAAATAGATGGTTTTGGCCAGTACAATACAGAAAATCGGTTCCTTATCAAACCATGAACTCGTACGGGTAAAAGAACTAATGCTTACCGTATGGCCTAAAGCCGCTTTCTATACGTTTGAATATCTGGACTGGCTCTACCGGTTAAACCCGGCAGGAACGGCCGAGACCTTCAATGTCTGGGCCGGAGATAGCATTATAGCGCACTATGCCGCCATACCTATTGTCGCGAATTTATTTGGTCATGAAGAGCGGGGCTTGCTATCACTGAATACAGTTGTACATCCGGATTTTCAAGGAAAAGGTTACTTTAAATCCCTTGCCCTCAGTACCTATGAGGAGGCGAAATTAAGAAACGCAAGTTTTGTATTCGGGATAGGTAATGCCCAAAGCACTCTTCTGGGGCAAAGGCTACTTAAATTCCAGAAGGTCTCGCCATTAACCGTTAAGCTTGGTTTAGGCAACGTTAGGCGCAAGACTGAACCAAGCGCTTTGCCGTGCTTTCAAGTCAAATGGGATGAAAAAAGCCTTGCTTGGCGGCTGAATAGACCGGATGCCGAATATCGCGTAACATCCAATTCAAGTGGGACATGGCTGTGGAGAAATACGGGCACTTATGGGATTTACGCAGAAATGGGCTGGTTTTCAACAGAGGCGAAGCAATTAAAAAGCGCCTTTTCTCAGGTTGGCACTATGCCAACGATTACGCCGAACCCCGTAAAGTTATGGATTGGATTAGATCAGCGTTGCGAATGGGCAGGTTACCGGTATTATGACCTGCCGGAGCGCTTCAAGCCATCGCCATTGAACCTGGTTTTCAAGGATCTGACAAACCTGAACAGAGTGCTTGTACCGGAAACTACCCGGATATCTCTTCTTGACTTCGATGCCTACTAAGAACGTTTAGCCCAAAGCCATGACAAAAACATCCATTCAATCGAATGAACTGAATGTCAATTACAGACCACTGTCTGTTAACAGGATGCGTTAGGTTGATACACTGAACAAAGTCTCTACAAATAAGAAATTTCTTAAATTGAAAATAATTGATTACGCCAGACAAACACGAATAATACAAATTGTACTGTTCGGGATTATGGGTGGGTTAAGTACGCTTGCCGACACTTTGATAACGACAATGTCCTATCGTTTTACAAAAGACTTGGCCTTATCGGTTTTGCTCGGCTATATCAGCTCATTACTGATCGGGTATATTTTACATAAAAAAGTTACATTCAAGTCAAAACGTATGAATAAGTCTTCATTGAAAAGATACGCCATAGCTGCAGTTGCGGGGTATTTCGTCAGTTTATTCATCGTTAGGGCTTTCATGTATGCATTAAGAGCGGATGATGCGTTTTTTCCGAAAATATTATCCATTCCTTTTGTGGCGCTGTTTTCTTTCTTGCTGGGAAAATTCTGGGTATTTCGAGAGGAGCCCGAATATGCCCTTAAATAGAGCAGCCCCTCTTTCTACGAAGCGCGCTCGGTTAGACGCCGCCCAAACTTATCTATTGTTTCTTTACTAAACAAACGATGGCTCAATCAACAGCCTTATTTCTATTTGCTCATCAAGACGATGAATTTGGCGTTTTCTATGAAATTCATCGTTTAGTCAGTCGTGACGATAAAGTGATCGTTGTCTACTTAACATCCGGTACTTCAGACGGAAGCCCGTCCTTTATCAGGAATGCGGAAAGTACCTCTGTATTGAAAAAACTAGGAGTACAAGAAAACAATATTGTTTTTTTGGGAACAAATGCTGGAATTCCTGATGGGGACCTTTGCAGCCATTTAGAAGTTGCCTACCGCGGCATTGCCGGGTTAATTGCCAAGGACAAAATACCTGAAAAGTTGTATTTTCACGCCTGGGAAGGCGGACATCAAGATCACGATGCGGCCCACCTGACCGGCCTTGTATTGGGCGAACAATTCGGCATCATTGAACATTGCTATCAGTTCCCGTTGTATACAGGCGCCGGTCTTCCTGCCGCCTTTTTTAGGCTGTTTTTTTGTTTGCCTGAAAATGGGACGCCTAATTTGACAACTATTCCCTGGCGACAAAGAATTGAATTCGTAAAATTTTGTTTTCACTATCCATCTCAATTCAAAACGTGGATTGGTTTGTTCCCGTTTTTTTTGTTTCATTACGTCTTCTTTGGAACTCAAGTTCTGCAACCGGTTTCAGTAAAGCGAATACAACGGCCACCCCATTTAGGAAAATTGCTGTACGAGCGCAGAGGGTTCTATAGTTATAAAAAATTTTCGGAGGTTACCGGCAATTTTATTAGTCGACTCTCTGAAGCAAGAAACGATGAGAAAATTATGTGATTCCCCTGATTAATTAGCTGCATTTAGATTCTTCCTTTAACCTTTAACTATATAATTTCGCACTTTTTAGTAAATCACCATGACTACCGTTAATTCCGAAAAACTTTCCAGCGCCCGTTTCGCCCAGGCAACCGATGCTTTTGTTGAGGTATTTACCGCTTCTGTCGATTTTGACCAGCGCATGGCCCAGCAAGATATTCAGGGCTCGATCGCTCATGCCGCGATGTTGATGCACTGCGGCATCCTGACTGAAAAGGAACGTGACGCAATTGTTAGCGGCCTGAAACAAATCGGCAAAGAAATAGTAAACGGCGAGTTTGTCTGGTCTATAAAGCAGGAAGATGTGCATATGAACATTGAAGCCAGACTGACTGATTTAATAGGCATAGCCGGGAAGAAACTACATACCGGCCGCTCTCGTAACGATCAGGTAGCAACGGACATTCGCCTCTATCTGCGCGATGAAATCAAACACATCACCGATCAGCTCACACGCCTGCAAACAGCTATCCTGGATTTGGCAGAGCGGCATGCGGACACCATCATGCCGGGCTTTACGCATTTGCAGGTCGCCCAGCCGATTACTTTCGGTCATCACCTGATGGCTTGGTTTGAAATGTTAGCCCGCGACCGTGAAAGGCTCGAAGATTGCTGTAAACGGGTCAATATCATGCCCTTAGGCGCGGCCGCATTAGCCGGAACCAGCTACCCGATTGACCGCCAGATGACTTCTGATTTACTGGGTTTCAGCCGGCCCTCGGCCAATTCACTCGATTCGGTGAGTGACCGTGATTTTGCGATTGAATTTACAGCGGCTGGCAGCTTGATCATGATGCACTTGTCGCGCTTCTCGGAAGAATTAATCTTGTGGTCGAGCGCCCAGTTTGATTTTATCGAGATGCCTGATGCCTTCTGCACGGGTTCATCGATTATGCCGCAAAAGAAAAATCCCGATGTACCCGAACTGGTGCGCGGCAAATCGGGACGGGTAACGGGCCATTTAATGTCGCTGCTGATGCTGATGAAAAGCCAGCCATTAGCCTATAACAAAGACAATCAGGAAGATAAAGAGCCGCTGTTTGATACCGCCGATACTTTGATCAATTGTTTGCGGGCTTATGCTGACATGGTCCCGCATATCAGCGCCAAAAAATCCAATATGTACAGCTCAGCCAAGCGCGGCTTTGCCACCGCAACCGACCTTGCCGATTATCTGGTGCGCAAAGGCATGGCTTTCCGTGATGCCCATGAAATTGTTGGCTTGGCGGTGCGATTAGGGTTGGAAAGCAAGCGTGACTTATCAGAAATCTCGTTAACCGAGTTACAGCAGTTTTCATCGCTCATCACTGCGGATGTTTTTGATTTTTTAACCCTCGAAGGTTCAGTTTCTTCACGTAAACATATCGGCGGCACTGCCCCTGATACTGTCAGGAGCGCAATTCAGACTGCACGACACGCTATGTCAGCTTTGTAAATCACCACTTTATGCAATCTAGCCATGTCAATCCACGGGTTGCTCAGCAAAGTTTTCCAAAGCCAGAAACAATGCGCCTTTTTCGGCAACTTGCATCCGGAAAAGACAAGCTTAGAAGGAGTTAAAACTGCTCAAGTAATTCGAAACAGGCAACTATCCTAAGGAAACATGGCAGCTTTTTAGCAGTTTTTGACTTTAGCAGGATAATTTTGCCCGCAGATTGATATAGCTTGGTCTTTGTAAATATTTGCGACAGAACCTTTTAACAACCGGCACTTGTAAGAACAGAAGGAGGGTTTCACGTTGGTTGGACGTAATTTTTCATGAATATAAAATTTGCCGAGCAAGGCAAGAGAGGATGAAGAAAAGGGATACTGTCCCGGATAATTGAAATAGCCTGCACTGCCTTAAATGGACCTCTTTTTATGATGGAAGGATAATAGTCCACATACATATCAAGCCCGGCTTCCAGAGCAAGCTTGCGAAGTTCGGAGGTTATCAACATATCCTCCGGTACTTCCGGCCTTGTTCTCTCAAGTCTCCAGCGCGCCAAAGAATAGAGATATCTTGGTGTGGCTGGCTCATTAAAGTAAATTGCCTTTCCGCCCGGCTTCAGCATACGGCTTATTTCACGAAGAGTTCTCCTGTGAGCCAGGAAATGATGAGCAGCCGCAAAACAGAATATTAAATCCAATGAGTCATCGCTTTCATTTATTTCATAGCTTGTGCATGCATATGAGTTATCGATTTTTACCTCGAACAAGCGCTCCCATTTTGGTAAGGACATGACTGCATATTTGCTAATATCAGTTGCAGTGACATGCGCGTTGGGAAACAACTTCTTGTATACGCAAGAGGCCCAGCCCTGCCCCCCTCCAAGCTCTAAGACTCTGCCATTGATTACAAGCTCTTTGTGATGCCTATTGATGCAATCCAAAAACACCGCTGCATCCGTAACTTTGTTGACAATGTTGTGTATTGAATCCGCCTCTGGAGACTCATGCTCAGAATCACGCCAGAATTCTATTTCTATTTTCTGCTTTGATTCAATTTCCGACATTTCCGTGGCTCCATATTGGCTGCTGAAGTTCTGTACTATCAAAGCGTACATTTGCGTTCAAAGTAATCTTCAATATTTTATTAATTGCCCATATTATCAAAATTCTATTGGCATTTGAAGGCGATAAGTAGGCCAGCTGAAACAAATACCATTCCCTGTGCGGCAGCATTGGCATCAAAAAAAAGCGCTTCTACACGCTTATAAAGCCTTTGACATTACCCGTCGTAAGGTAAGCTTTGCCCTACTGTTTTGGACTTGATACCATCCACTGTAATGGGCTGCTGGTTGTTGTCCGCCTTAGGCGACTGCATCAATACCAGCATAGGAAAGCATAACCTCCTTTTCGTATGTCAGGCAGCTTATCGCCAAGGTCGCCCATCAATGATGATTGAGATCGGGTTTGCCCCAAACCCGCAATCCCATGAAAAACACTATATTCTCATGTTGTCTAGCAGGACGGCTTGATAATTTTTCAGGAAAATTCAGTTATTAACAAAAAGATCTTAAATTCGATTAGCGCATAAGAATTCAAACAACCATTTATAGTATTCGAAATGGCTTTAGGGTCTTGTGAATCACAGCATAATGGATTTTTTTAAACCAAATACTAATGTACATGCGCTTAAGCAGTTTGAGCCTTTCTAATACCGGCCGCACGGGAAGCAACTGCGTGGCTTGCGGAATATACCAGCAATTCCTATTTAATCGCCGTACCAATTTATATCCTTGCTGCTTTAAAAAAAAATGCTTTTTCAAGTACAGATGCTTGTCTTCAAGCAAAATTAATTGCGGCTGATATATACTAAAATCCAAACCCAACAATACGTCCATTTCCGCGCCCTCTACATCAATCGATAAAAAATCAATATGTTGAATATTTTGTGACTGCAAAATATGGGTCAAGGTATCGGCTTTAACTTCTATACTGTTATGGTGTTGATAATTATGCTCATCGGCATTTTTTTCCAATGACGCATGTCCAGTCACTTCTTGATTACTCTCGTCTAGTGGAATATTTAATATCATAGCGCCGATATTATCTGGACAAGTACAGGCTACTTCAACGACCTTCGCTTTAGGTCTGAGCCTAAGGGCTTTTTGCGCCAAGGCCGGGTTAGGCTCAACCAACACACACTGCCAATTAAGTTTTTCTTCTAAATGCAAAGACTGTGAGCAAACTGAAACGGGTTCATTCGCCCCGACCTCAACACAAATTCCATCTTGCAGGTGATGAAAAAATTGCCTGATTTGAGATTTTTCATATTCTTCGTTCACATCGTGAGCAGACATTGTTGCCATATTGGTTAACCTATGATGGATTTGTGATGAAGATTCAAGAGGGGCAGCCTCAATTTAAAGCAGCCGCTACCGAAGAATCGCCAAAGAGATTTATTTTTTGCCTAAACCGTGTTCACTTTTGAGCCGGCAAAACTAATGCCCATAAATTTAAAATGCCCGTAGGCCGGGTTGTTTCCAGCGCATATCGCAAAATAAAATCGAAATTTATATTCGTATTAATAAACCAGTGATCTTGCTCGATCAAATTGTTCGAGTAATTAATCTGACAAATTTCTATAACATTAATAGAAATGGTAGGGTAGAAAAATTTTTTATACCGGACTTTGCTTAACACTCCGGGAGCACCTTTGCCGAAGACGGCCTGAGCAAAGTTGTCAGAACCATTAATTCAGACGTTTCGAAATTTCTTTTGACAGTTTTTCAGCGCCGTTTTTGTTTGGATGAAAGCCGTCATAGAAGTCTTGATTATTTAAAAAGCCAGTTAAATCAACAACATCAATTTTCGGAATTAATTCCTTTATTTTTGTCATGTTTGAATTGTGAGCTTCATTATTCAACTGATACAGATCAGGATTTATAGGCATAATTATCAAATGGTACTTAATGCCTCTTTTTTGTAAAAACTTATCAATCTTCAAAAGAAAATTAATTTTTTCATTTGAAATCTTCATTTTATCGTAATCAAATTCAACGGAATAATTTGGGTAATTTGGATGCCTGCTTAAAGTATAAGTATGCGGAAAATAAATATCGTGAAAAAGACTTTCATTGAGCGGTTCATTATCTATAACCTTTCGTATTTCGTTGTGGAAGGCTGTTCGCAGCATATTTCTAGCCTCATATAATATTTTAATATTGCTCTCAAAAAAAACAGGATTCAAAGTATCCAAGTATTCTTCCATATACGGATCAACTTCAAAACCATAAAATCGCATACTTAATGCAACCTGTTTATCTAAACCTAATATCCCATAGCTAAATTCTGAATAATCAATACAATGAATAATATGTTTTGTCGATGCTGGTAATTTAGAAAAGAAATATGAGCCTTCACTCACAGACTGAGCAGGCGATGATAAATTGAATGCAATGGGGGTATTTATCAGATTATTTGAAATTGTTTTGGCATTTACTCCAAACATGGCTTTACTATCTCCAAAAACTAAAATTTCAGGCGATAGATATTTATTTTTAATTGTTTCAACTATTGTTTTGTGACGGCTATAATCGTTAGGTAAAAAATTAAAATATCTGCTTTCGGCATACATTAGTATTGCCAATAATAATAAAACGGCTAATGAATAAATAAACATTCGCTTTAAAAATTTATTCATAAGCATCAATTTTAAAAGTTGAAGTAAATATAGCTTTTCATGGAACCACTAAAAAAATATAACGCGAGCACAATAAACAAGATATTAACAATTTGGATTGAAAGTCCTCTTTTACTAATTCCATTGAATACAAAATCATTAAAACGATACTTCCATTCAACTATAAAAAATATTGCGATAAAAAACAGTGAAATTATTGCCGTGGTATTTTCTTCACCCCTAAACTTTGGTATTGATAAAATTGATGGGCTAAAAATCCTGTTTAAATATTCAATTGCATTTGAAATTGATTCAGATCTAAAAATAATTAATGAGATCATGAACAAAGTAAATGTGCCTAACATATTGAAGAACTCTCTAAATGATGGCAACAGTTCATCTTTAGCCAACTTCTTTTTTTTATTCAAATTGCCAGTTAATATCAGGGGTATAAAATAACAGCCATGTAAAAACCCAAATAGCACATAAGTCCAATTTGCTCCATGCCAAATTCCAATAATGGTAAAATTAAAAATGATTGCGGCAGTTAATCCCCAACTTCCATAATCTCTAAAAGCGATACTTAACGGAGTAAAGACATAATCTGTCAACCAATTAGTTAAAGAAATATGCCATTTACGCCAAAACTCTGCAATATTTTGAGCAAAGAATGGAAAATCAAAATTCTTTGAAATAGAAAACCCCATCAAGCGGGAAATTCCTATTGCCATATCAGAATATCCGGAAAAGTCAGCATACAACTGTATTGTGTAAAGGAAAGAATTTAAGATTAAAGTGCTTGAAGGCAGTTCAAGATAATTTTTAAAAACCACATTTGTGATTACGCCACAATTATCAGCAATTACTAATTTTTTGAATAAGCCCCAGATAATTAAGAAAAAACCATCAATTCCCTTGTGATAATCAAGCTCTCTTTTGTTTTCTAACTGAGGAATCAGGTTCTTTGCCCTGTCAATAGGGCCGGACAATATTGAGGGAAAAAAAGAAACATAGGTGAAAAAAACAACCCAATTTTTAGTAGCTTTTATTTTTTCATTATGCACATCCAACACGTAACTAATCGTTCTAAAGGTAAAAAAACTTATTCCCAAAGGAAGAGCTATGTTTAAAGTAAGAGTGTTCAGGTTAATTCCAATTAAATGAAATGCATCTTTAAAGGACGTAATAAAGAAATTGAAATACTTAAAAAAGGCCAAGCCACCTATTCCCTGCACTAAACCAACATAGAGTAACCATTGCTTATGTTTAGGGTTCAATGTTTTTTCTATGTATATCCCCAAAAAATAATTTAACGCGGAAATTCCAATTAAATAAGAAAGAAAACGCCAGTCCGACCAAGCATAAAATATATATCCTGCAACTAATAAAAGGAGATTTTGAAGTTTTAAATCCTTATTGGTTACAAACCAATATAAGATGAAAAATGCTACAAAAAAATAAACAAATTCAAAAGAGTTAAAAAGCATACTTAGTTCAATTTAGGATTGAACACCAGCATTCATAACTATATCAATCCCATTTATCTGATTTGAAGCATTAACAAGAAATGAAACAGTTTCTGCAACCTCATGCACTGTCAGTAAGCTTTTAAGCGGGTGATTCTCTATAATTTGTTCAACCATCCTTTCATCTATGCCAGCTGTCAGATTAGTTTGCATAAATGATGGTGAAACAGAATTAGATGAAATATTAAATCTTGCATTTTCGCTTGCCCAGACCTTGGTTAATTTTTCCAGGTAAGCTTTGTTTGCAATGTAGACTGAGGACCCCAAGGGCGGGGTATTTAGCAAAGCAGAAGTTAAAATAGTAATTATTTTTCCTCTTTTTTTACTACGAAAAACCAGAATAGCTGCTTGAGTGATTTCAATGACAGAAATTATATTTTCTTTAAAATCATTTAAGAATTCAACTGCATGCACCTTGTGGAAATATGATTTTAAGAACTCTCCGTTATATGCATTATTTATTAAAACATCAATATCCAGTTTCTTTAAACTATCCGTTAGTAATTTCAGCTCTATAGTATTCCCAAAATCACATTTGATTGGTATGGTATTAGGTAAATCGGACTTTATTCTCTTTGCATTTTCAGATGATTTATTAAAAGTAAAATAGATAATATTATCAGGATCCTGAGCCAGCTTTCTTGTTATTGCTTCTCCCAAGCCGGAAGCTCCTCCCGTTATTAATATATTCAATTTAGTAAACCAATTTGTATTTGGCCTTTGGCCACAATACTTGATGTTGCATTTTCAAAATAATACTTAAACTCAACTGTATTCACCGATTCATAAATACCCGTTATCACAGCCTTAAAATGCAATTCATCATTTATATAGACGGCATTTTTAAATTCAATTTTCTGTGAATGAATTATTACATTTTTTACAGGCAAACACTCCCCGATAAAATAGGAAATAAATCCATGCAGAATATTGCCATGCATTACCCTGCCCTTAAACCCTTTAGTTTTGGCAAAGTTCTCGTCTGTATGTAACGGGTTTTCATCTTTAAATAATTTAATGAACCCCGCGTATATTTCAGGTGAAACAATAAAGAGTTTATCAAAAGTATCGTCCAGCTTAAAAATCATACTCCTTTTTCCTGGATGCAAGTTAACATTTCTCCCACATTATTCCAGCTTTGTATTTCTTTTGAGGTAAACCGTATTTTAAAATGTTTTTCGATTGCCACAACTAACTGTATATGGGTTAATGAATCCCATTCCTCAACATCATTTGCGGTTGTGGCTTCGGTAATTATTACCTGATCATTATCAAGGGTATCAATAAAAATATCATTTACCTGTTTTAATATGTCTTCTATTTTCATAATTACCTAATTTTTATAAAACTCTTTTTCTGTTCGTAATTGATCAAAGGTAATTCCCAATAATCATTGTTTTTTTCAAATCCTAAATTAAAGTAATGGTCTTTAACCATATCATTTTTGGCTGTTGGAAGGTATTCGCCTTTTAATATTCTAAATCCTTTTTCTTTTGCAAAAGTTGCAATTGTATTCAAAACAAAATTTTCCATCCCTCGCTTTAGTACCCTGCAACTCATCAACCAGGTATTAATAAATACACACTGACAATTTTCCTTTTGTAAAATAACCACACATATCAAGCCATTGTCCCCAAATTTATCCTCAAGGGTAAATGCGAAAGTAAAATGATTTTCTGATAAAGCAAGGGCTTCAATATCTGCATCGGTATAATTTACTTTTCTCAGGTTAAATTGATTGGACCGCTGAGAAAGTTGGGCAACGCGGGGGGTATTAAATTTATTGAACGGCTGAACTAAAGAAATCATGTTCAAGCTTTTCAGGAAATCATCTTCATTCGTAAATTTTTGCTGAACTAAATTTCTTTTCGCTTCTATTTGATAAAGCTTTGTCCTTTCGGTATCTTCAAATGAAAAGGAGATTGTTTCAAAAAGGTTTAAAGAATACAGATATTCTAAAAAATCAGCAGGGTCTTCCGGTAACTCAGGAACGCAAATACCGGGAATATTTTCCCGCACGATACTTCTTTCAAAAGGGTTGTCATCTAAAAAAACCATCGAATCAAAACCAATATTCAAAACCCTTTGTATGTGTCTGATATTGTCTGCCTTGTTTTCCCAGTTGGCAATAAATACAGCGATATCTTCTAGATCTAAAACCATATCCGGATGGCTTTCAAAAGGCTCAATAGCAACAGCCTCAGTATTTTTACTGCAAACAGCAACAATTATCCCTCTATTCTTTAGTTTTTTTACCCAATATTGAAATTCCGAAAACGCTTTTCCGATTCCTAAATTGCCTATCTGAATATTCTCCAACCCATCATCGCCAATTATTCCGCCCCAAGTGGTATTGTCCAAATCCAATATGACACACTTTTTAATTGTTCCATGGATTGCGCTGATTAGGTCAACTGTTCTAGCGGCCACTTTTGGTAAAACATCAATGCTCAATACCATTTCTGTATTAATGTAAACAGAAGTATGAAAAAAATTTGCCTTTCCAACCTGATTTTGTATAGAAGAAATGTCGCACAAGAATAAGCCAGTGTTTTGGGATGCATACAACATCAACTCATAATTGAGTTTACGCAATTGAAATAAAAAAGAAGATTCTGTTTTATTGGCATGATTTCCAAAAACAGCATCGTCTATCTCCGTGTAATTATAAAAAATAATTTTAGCCTGGGCGTTTTTTGCTAAAGCCAAATAGATATTTGTCATTGACTCCAATTCAAATGACGCAAACAAAGAATGCTGCTCCGGCTTTAGCTTATTATATTTCCCGAGTAATTTATGAGATGATTGGAATACTATCACTATTTCCGGCTTGAATTCATATAATTCAGATGAGGGGTCGAAAACCTGGCGCTCTATCTGATTAAAGTCAGCCTCCTGTATTTGCAGGTCAAAGCCCTTTTCATAGCCCTCTCCTCGCAATGCCTGAACCAGAAACTGAGTTGCGCTATCACCTAAAACTGCAACTTTAATTGCCTTTAATCCGTAAAAATCCTTTTTTAAATTCTTTTTTAATTGTGAAAAATCTTTCATCTCATTATTTTTTCAAAAACGCTGTAAATTTTTATGTAACAACTCAAGTTTCGGAGTTCATTATTAAACTATAAATTCAACAAGATATTACATAATAAAAAACAAGCTTCCTCAGTGATGTAATATTGTTTTCTTGGAAAACGAACGTAACCGTAAGGAGACTTCAATGGCTATTGACTCAAAAACCCCAAAGCTTACCGGTATTGATTGTTGATTTTCAGGTAAAGATGCAATAAACATTATCTAGCCGGCTTTTAACGGGTCAGTTTATGAGCATAATCTATTGCCGGCTTTTCAACCAAATAGTAAACAAGCGCACTCAATACCATGCTGAATACCATAGTAAAAACTATATATAATGATAAATGCAACGTCATCAGCCAATGAGGCGCTTTATTTTTCAAGTACCAAAATAACGAATATAAAATAACCGGATGAAGCAGATAAAGGGAATAGCTAATAGTTCCAATCCATACCATAAACCTGTTTTTAATTTTAAAAACCAGATTACCGATAATAAACATAGAAAGCCCTAACGAATAACTTTTCCCAAGCCGGAGCAAATGAGAGTCCTGAGTTATACTTCCTTGTAAAAAGGCGGATAATGCGGGCATAAAAACAATAATTGTCAACACATAAAGCAACCACTGTAACTGAATTTTTCTTGTTGCCGCTATGATTAAAGCCTTTTTATCATCATACCAATACCTGAAAAAACCACCCCAAAACATAATAGCCAAATGATAAGGCATGGCTTTTAAGGAGGAGCGTACTTCAGGTGATATTAAGTACATCTTGAACACTATAAAAAGAACGGTTAACAATGCAGACATTAAAAACAAGATTAATGGATCTTTTAATTTTCGATAAAAAAAAAGAATCCAGCATAAAACATAAAATGCCAGTTCGGTTTCCAGCGTCCAATATAAAGCAATTACGGACGGCTCACCCAATAACTCTGGCAACATAGTTATATTTGCACTAATGATGCTCCAGCTAAACGGCTTATCAAATAACCGCCACATACTAAATAAACCCAGCGGAATAGAAACCCAAAATGCAGGATATAATCGCAAGAACCTTCTTATAATGAATTTCTTACTGCCTTCAACTCTATTTCCATTCAAGCTTCGGCAAATGACAAATCCGCTGATTGCGAAAAAAATAACTACGCCTATTCTCCCCACATCCACCGACCAGGCCAAGTCATAAAGAGCGGTTCCTTGGGCAGAAGTTTCAGGTGACAGGCGCACAAAGACTTCGGATACATGTAGCCAGATTACCAGTAATGCAGCAATACCTCGCAAGGCGTCTATATGCGAAAATCGATTAACCATTAGCCGGCATTCCTTTAAGCAACCATGAGATAAAATTTTCACGATTACGCGAGCAAATAATAACCTTGCCTTTGCCCGAGAATTTTAACACCATGCCCTCGCCACTGGTGACACTGTTCACCAGTTGACCTAAAAATCCGCTGGATTGTTGCGTCGTCACGGAAATTTCATGGCGTAATGAGCTATCCCAGGCCACTACATGAGTATTATCAATAATTATGTCCTTGCCGGGTTCAACATCCAGCACAAAACTTGAACCAAAACCCGACACCGCCAACTTGCCAACCCCCGTCGCTTCACAGATAAAAAAGCCGCCGGTTTGACCAAACACAGCCGTACCTATATTTTGTGTGCGCACATTCAAGCTAACGCCGCTTTCGGCAGCGACAAACGCGCCATCAGTTATCCTGTAGCTGGTTGTGCCGACATCTAAAACCTGTATTGCACCAGGCAGCGTCGGCGATAACAAACAATCACCATCGCCTTGCACCGCTTCTATGTGTTGCTGGAAAAACGATTCGCCATTGGCAAAGCGGCGCATCAAGGCGCTGCCTATACCGCCAGTCATTTTTCCTTTTAGCTCTAAAGCGCTTTCCATCATCACCATAGCGTTGGATTCGCAATAAATCTTTTCACCGCGCAAAAGGCTGACGTGTAAAAAGGGGTCAATGTCACCCGTCACTGTAAATTGTGCCATTTTTATCTACTCTCAAGTATAGTTACTAACTTTTACACTCATTTATTTAGGTTCTTCGCTTAACTGTTGTATTTTTTTTAACTCCTCGTAAAACTCCGGGTGTTTTTGCAGGTGTTCAGCCCTTCCATTTAACAAGTCCTGATAGTCAGCCTCAATGTTACTGGAAACCAGTGGACGGCCAAATTCCGGTTTTTTACCCGTTTCGCTAAACATATCCGCAAGCATCATGTCACCCATTTCAAAATTAAAGTGTCTAGAGTCCTGCCAATACTTTGCTGTCTTACCTATAGGCTCGGTTGTTATAGCGTTATAACCAAAAAATTGCCAAGCGCGGACTTGGTCCGGCTTAGCTTCTGCCTCGATTAAGCCTGCGATTTCTTTCATGGCATGCCAGTTCGCGACTTCATCGCCGCATCGCCTATCCCATTCCTCCTTATACACATGCTGCGGATAAGCGAATAACACCAATTCGACATTATGTTCTTTAGCTATTTTTATCACTCTACGTAAGCCGCTTAAATCAAAAGCGCTCCCATTAGCTGAATTAAATGGAACATCCTGGGTAACTATTGCCTTCACACAATTGGGTCGATTTTTGTTATGTTTGAGAAAGAGCTGGTAGTCTTCTCCGAAACGGATATTGACTACAGGCTTATCTCGATTAAAAAAATACATTCCTTCCCTGGTGTGACTGGGCTTTTCAGTTTTTTGTTTTGTTATGGTATTTATGGAGGCGACTAAAGCGGGCTTAGACAGTAAAAGTTCTCCCAAATTAATTTGCCCAAACTTTGCAAAATCTTTTTCACAATTGGCAACAGACAAATTTTCCGGATGAAAGCCTATTAATGCACGCTTTATGTTGGCATGGGCTACAGCATACTCAAAGTGGCATTGGACCATAGCCCATGGAGCGCCCGCCATAGCGAAGTTCATTCCTTTCAAACGGCCATGATCCGTGAAAAACACATTGTTGGGATCAAGACCTATTTCCGAAAATGAGCTGCCAAGAATAATAGCTTCAGGTTGATCACGCACCAGCAATTGAGGTTTAACATGGCGCTCATAGTTTCGAAATTCTGATTTGATCGCATTGAAACCATTAATCTCTATATCCCGGAAATACCAAAAGGGATCAACGATGCGATTGAGTAATCCGATAAAGGCAAAAATAGAAAGACTCGTGCATAGAAATCTGATGACAAACTGTTTGGTAGTCATTTATTTAAAACTGGAAGTAAATAAATTCGGATAACTCCGAGATAGACAGGATTGAGTATACCGCGCACGCCACACTGGCTGCTAACCAGGCATAAGTGGGCTGCCACTGCAAACGTGTAGCTTCGCTGTCTTCCGGAATGTTCAGCGCCGGTTTAAAGTTCATCATCATTTGCTGGCTATTGGGAGCGATCCATATAATGAGCATTGAGACCAAAATCCAGTTAATCGCGCCACCCTTGATAAGCGCTTCCGTGTTGCTAAAAGGCACGCCCTGCCTGGTCAACCACTGCCCGAATGCACCCCACTTCGGTAGCCAGACATCCGGTAGGACAAAGCCGTTCATACCTGCCATGGCTTTGAGGATAGCCGTAGCTGTGCTGATATTCTCGGCCCTGAACACTACCCACGCCACCACCACTGCAAGAAATGTGATCAACACAGATATTGCATGCATGGTTTTGGATGAAGGTCCATGCCAAAATCGCTTATGCAGCAGTTGCCAGCCATGATTGATCACCAGATAACAACCATGCAGCCCGCCCCAAACTATATAAGTCCAGCCGGCGCCATGCCATAGCCCTCCCAGCAGCATGGTAATCAGCAAATTCAGATACCGGCGGACATTGCCTTTGCGGTTACCGCCTAGCGGTATATAAAGGTAATCACGCAAGAAGTGTGATAGCGTCATATGCCAGCGCCGCCAGAACTCAATAATGTTCACTGATTTGTAGGGAGAATGAAAATTCAGGGGAAGTGTTACACCAAATAGCCTGGACAATCCTATCGCCATGTCGGAATAACCTGAGAAATCGAAATATAGTTGCAGCGTGTAACAAATCGCCCCGCCCCAGGCATCCAAAAAAGTAAGCTCTATCCCCGAACCATGCGCGGCGAAAACCGGACCTACATACTTTGCAATGCCGTCAGCGGCCACCACTTTTTTGAATAGCCCGATAAAAAAAATCGTCAGCCCTGCTAACGCATTCTCATAACTGAAACGGTAGGTTGAAGACTTTGCAAATTGCGGCATCATTTCCTTATGATGCAAAACAGGACCGGCAATCAGGTGGGGAAAATAAGTGACAAAAAGTGTGTAGTGAATGAAATTGTACTCTTTCACCTTACCCTGATAGGTATCCACCAAAAAGGCGATCTGGGTGAAGGTAAAAAAAGAAATTCCGAGCGGAAGAATAAACTCACTGGTCATCAGCGCTGTGCCGGCCAGATGATTCAGGTTTTCTATAAAAAAATTAGCATACTTGAAATAACCCAGCAAAACCAAGTTGGAAATAATAGCGCCGGACAGCAGCAGTTTTGGTCCGCTCAGGAATCGGTGACCGATCAAATATCCGGCCCCATAATTAAATGCGACAGAACCAAGCAACAGCCCCACAAAGCGCACATCCCACCAGCCATAGAAAAATAGCGATGCCGCTGTAAGCCAAAGCGCGGCAAGGCGGTGACTGTATCGCGCGATACTATAAAACCCGAAAAAAACAATCGGGAGAAATCCAAAAATAAAAACGTGTGAGTTAAATAACATGGGTAAAATCTGGAATTTGTCCGGCTAGATCATATCCGGCCGGTGATTATGCTTCATTTGAAACGACAACATTATTAAAAAACAGCACTATATGATTGACTGCACATATCACTGTTGCCGCTTTAAATAAATCAATAAAAATTTGGGTTATGAAAGCATAACCTGGCCCTATTGAACTTCTGAAATTGAGAGTATCCGAGGTAAATAGCGCATTAATGACTTAAGTTTATAATCAAGTGCTTTGTCGCATTGGTTGCAATGACATAGACGAAGAGTAAAGCGTTTAATTTTAACAGTTTTGACTGGTCATCCCAATTAAAAAGTTTATGGCGAAACCAGGGCGATGTTTGCACAAGACTACATACTTTTGCGTTAAGCTGGTATGCAAAACGAACTTTTTGATATAGGGCGACGCCATCAAATGTCTTCGATGGCGGTTGAAACACTTGCTCGATTTTTCAGTCCATTTCTTTAGACGCTTTTACTGATTTTGTAAGCCTGATTGAGCCTAAAGGTTGAACAGGAAAAATTGACTTTGATTGCCAGAAATCTGAACGCTAACTATAAAACTTTTACTTTTCAATGTAAAAAGGACATTGAATCCATTAAAAAACACCACTGCATCATCCTTAGGGACAAAGTCTGGCCCAGTAAAGCCCTAGCTGAAGGATCAAGAGCATGCGATTTGTTCGCGAGCTTCCATTACCTGATCGACTACCGAATCAATTGCTTTCAGGTCAGTCCACGGACTCATGATGAATGACTTCAAAGCGGCGATAGCCGGTGCTTCCGGGTAGTTTGCGTACCGGTAGGCAAGCGTCCAGGAGAGCAATACGCCCTCGCCTTGCATGACGCGTTCGCAAATCAAATCGAATATCCGCCGGTTATAGCGATTATGCTCCAATAACTGGTTGCGGTAATCGGGGTCGTTAAGCTCGCGGCGCAAGGCTTCACCCGCGTCCACGCCAGGGGGATAAATGCGGAACAGGGTGACCGGGCCATAGTTGTAGTCGTTAAGCACATATATACAGGCATGCCGCTCGAGCCGCTCGCGCAGCATTTCCGCCATTTCTACATTATGCCCGATTAACACACGGTAACCTTTCTTGCCTAAAAGACGAATGCTCGCCAGGGTCGCCAGCGCTCCGGCCCCGGAGCGCGAGCATTCGAGGGTGTAGATGCCGGGGTGATAATGGCCGACCTGGTAAAGATAAGGCATTTGTTCCGGCGCACGGCTGAGCAGCGCCAGGGAACTCCGGTCTTTAATCAGAAACACGCTTGAAATATAGGGTGCGTAGCCGGTTTTGTGTAAATCGATGCCAATGCTGTCGGCCATTTGCAAACTGTCGATGCGCTCCAGGGAATCCGTTAATGAACGCAGGGTGCGGGCGTGAAACCCCAATGGGTTATCGTCAAAGTCGTAATCCCGGAACACTGCCCATGCCCATCCAATCACGGCATCCGCGTGAACATGAGGAACATAGTCAAGTCTGTATTCGTCCACCAGACAATCACGCAAATGAACGATGGCGGCTAAATCATCTATCCCGAACGCATCCGTAGTGCCAAGTGTTGCAATGATCACGGCTACTTTATGACCTTGATTCAACGTTGCGCGCAAAGCATCCTCCAATGCCGATAATGACATCTCATTGTTTGAGGTTGATGGAACGGCTATCAGGTTTTTCATTCCCAGGCCCAGCCACGCTGCAACATTCAGGCGCGAATAATGAGACACATCAGAGGAGAATATCTTGATATCTTCGCGAATGCCTTCCTGCATGCCCTTCCCTCCCAGTATTTTTTCGATGCCCAGTTTACAGCCGTAGAGAATGGTGCCGGTACCGCCAAAGGTAAACAAGCCGCCAGACTGTTGGGGATCATAGCCGACCAAACCGGAAAGCATTGCAATAGACTGGATTTCAGCTTCGGAAAAACGCCCGGAATATTCATCCGAAATGATATTTGGGTTATAAAGCGCTGCCGCAATAAACGCCGTGATACTGGGGATAGTGGGCGGCGGTATCACATTAACCTGTGCACTCGGATGTGACCAGATTGTCATGCCCTGACAGTAATCGGCCAGCATCCCGGTCACTTCCTCAACAGAACTTATGCCCTCCGGGAATACCGCCTGTTGGCTTGCCTCATAATGACTATTCTTGACGCCGGAGCCCAGCAACGGCAGCGCTGATTTCAAGCCGTCCACCTGATCCAGAAAGCGCGAAACGGAATGAACAAAATAGCCATCCATAATGGGATCGGATACGGGAGACGGAAAATAAGTCTTCAGATGGTCAAGAACATCTGAATAGTGACGCCGTTGTTTTCGCTCAACTTCCATTGCACCCCCTTTTACTCACCTGGACAACATATTGGAACAGTTTACCTGACGATAACACCCTGAACCAACAATTCTTGTTCCGGCAAGAACCTCTGTAAAGCAGCCGTAGAATGCATAGCAAACGGCTTAACTTCAAACTGTTCGATCCTGTGCCTGAAAACGTTATTTGCATCTTACTTAACATTCCAATACTTGCTTTCCGTGTCACGCATAGACTGCACGACCCATAAACCGTCTTTCACATTAATCGTAATCGCACCACTGTCTGCAGTATTCAGCCATTCTGATTTTATCTGCTCATAACGCGCCAAGACTTCCCTGTGAGGATGGCCGAATTGATTGCGGTAACCAGCGGGAATCAACACATATTCAGGCCGCACGGTTTGAAGAAACTTAAGTGTGGATGAAGTTTTACTGCCGTGATGGGGAGCAATTAACACGCCGGCTTTTAAACTTTTACCATAGGTCTTGGTCAACCAGGATTCTGCTGAGGCCTCTATATCACTAGTCATAAGTACCGTACCCTGTTCAGACTGGATTTTCAGCACGCAGGAATTATCGTTTTCTGAAGCAAACGCTTGCTGCGGCGGTGACAACAATGTGAATTTGACTTTATCCCATGTCCAGGATTGTCCAGCCGCGCATTGTGTGGGCGAATAATCACTTAACTGCTTCGGAGCGCTGGTCAGCACCTGTCCGGCCGGCATGGCGCGCAGTAAAGACACTGCACCGCCGATATGATCATTATCGCCGTGACTGATGATCAATTTGTCAATCTTGCTTGCGCCTTGCTGCCGCAAAAAAGGCAATACCACACTTCTTCCCGTATCGCTTTCAGCTGAAAATTTGACGCCGGTATCATAAACCAGCCAATGATTTGCAGTTTGCACGACTGCCGACAGACCTTGCCCGATATCCAGCAAAGTCATAGAAATGGCGCCTGTTGCCGGTTTTTGGGGCGCCGTGAAAACCAGCGGCAAAAACATCACCAGACTCAACCATCGGGCCGGCATGCCGCGAGGAGCCAGCAAGAGCAAAACTCCGGGGATGGCAAACGCTAATGCCCATACCGGGGGCGGCGCATGGTTTATGGTTGCCAACGGCAGCCCTGCCAAGCGCTCTAACAGCCACCATAAACCTTGTAACAATTTGTCAACGATAATCAACAGCTTACTCGCTACCAGCGGCAAACTGAACAGCAGTAAAACCGCCAGTAAAGACATGGGCACCGCCAGCAGGCTTATGACTGGCACCGCAATAAAATTAGCCACTGGCGAAATAAAGGAAACCTGTTGAAAAAAGAACAGCAACAACGGCGATAATCCCACCGAAGTCACCCAATTGATTTTCAACACCTCCTGACAATAACCGGATTTTTCCAAGCGTCCGGCAACAGCATAAATAATCAGGCTCACCGCGAGAAATGACAGCCAAAAGCCGGCTGACAACACCGCCAGAGGATCAAACGCTAACACCGCAAACAGGGCAACGGCCAGCGTATTAAAAGGGCGGGTATTTCTCTGAAGGATAATGGCGATCATAACTATAGCGAGCATTATCACCGAGCGTTGCGCCGGCACTGAAAATCCCGCTAATGCTGAGTAAAAAACTGCTGCAAGCATCGCCGCAATAGCGGCGACTCGTTGTGGAGACCATGCCAGCACTCCCGTCCAAGCCCAGATCTTAAGAACTAAAAAATAAATCAGGCCGGCAATGAGACCAACATGTGACCCGGAAATAACAACCAAATGGGTAGTTCCTGTCTTACGGAATACGTCCCACTGATTTTGCGTAATACTGCTCCCATCCCCAATAGTCAACGCCTTAATCAGCGCGAGACCAGGGCTATTATTCAACAAACGCGACAGACGGTCGGCAATACTTTGCCGCCAAACGGAAATACTGGCCCAAGCCGGATCGCTCCCCAGTAAAACCGGTTTCGGAGCTGGCCGCACATAGCCAGCGGCGCCAATGCCCTGGGTAAATAACCAGCGTTCATAATCAAATCCGCCTGGGTTTAAACTCCCATGAGGACGTTTTAACTTGACCACAAAAAACCAGTGCTGGCCAGCCTTAACCCATCTTCGTGAATTCTACTGATAATTTCTTGTTATTTCAATAAGTTAAAATTTTAATTTATCTCAAATGGCACTACATATTTTTTCTTATCAATAATCGTCTTACATTTACCTATCAGGTCAGGTTTGATACTTAAGGCTGCGTATAGTTGTTTTTGGCGTGTTTCGGCTTGGGTTGTTGTGCGCAGGTGAATGGTCTTATTATCCTCTGTCGGCAAGGTAATCGTGAGGCGTTGTTGGGTCGACATAATGTTGCGTATGCTGTCCCAGCTTAAATGGATACCCTGCTGCTTGAGTTGATAGCGCAGGGTATGCACCAGATGGTAGGCCATTAAAGTAATGAACAAGTGTCCGGTGACGCGTTCTTCTTTATGGTGGAAAACTGGACGTAAGCCGAGGTCGGTTTTCAAGCTTCTGAACGTGGCTTCGATCTCGGTCAGCATGATATAGGTTGACCACAATTGTTCTTCCGACCAGTCCGGAGTAGTGGTTCTCAGGCAGTAAACTCCGCAGTGCCGGTCTTTTTGTTCACTTTTGGGTTCACGCTGCCATTCAAT
This sequence comes from Methylobacter sp. KS41, assembly GCA_002862125.1. Taxonomy (GTDB): domain Bacteria; phylum Pseudomonadota; class Gammaproteobacteria; order Methylococcales; family Methylomonadaceae; genus Methylobacter_C. The sequence goes on from PHSP01000001.1 coordinate 1,109,847, forward strand.
ACGGATGGCGTTGTTTTTCGCGTCATCAGCAATGACTTCAATGCGGTAGTCTTGCGCGACGCGGCTGTTTTTTTCGCGCAGCCGGCCAATGCGTTCGAGTATTTTCGCGTAGTTTTTGATCGTGCCTTTTTTGTCCAAACCGGCATGGAGCTTGTCGAGCCCCTCTTCCAGACGAACGTGGAAGCGGTTGCGGATGGCCTGTTCTTTTTTGGCTTTTTGATCGGAGTGGCAATAGAGCCGGGTTTCCCCGGTTTCTGCATCGATTGTGCGGTAAACGCTGACTTTGCTCTGTCCGGTTTCCCTAACCAGTACGGCATTATCCTGGTCTCTGGGATCTTGTAGGTAGCGTTCCCGGCTGACCACCAGGTAAAGATAACCGCGCGCGCTTAACCAGGCGAGATTGTCAGCGCTGGCAATGCCGGCATCCATGATAATGACCGGTTTTTCTCCGGCTAATGGATTTTTCCCCTGCAGACCGTCCAGCATCAGCGCCAACGTGGCGGGCTCGCTGGCGTTGCCTGGAAAGACCTGGCTGCTGAGCGGGAAGCCATTGCCATCCAGAACCAGACCTAAGGTCACCAATGGGCAATCACGGCGTTTTTCTTTGGAGCGGCCGAACCGGGCCTTGGGGTTTTGGGCGCACTGGCCTTCAAAATAGGTGTTGGTCAAGTCGTACAAGACGATGCTCCGGTTTAAATCGAATAAGGTCTGCTCCTGAGCACCCAGAAAAGTTTCCAGCGCCGACTGGTGTTTGAGCAACTTATCGCTGATGGTGTACAGGCGCGTCAGACTGGTGCTGCCGTAGTCATGATCAAGCAGTTCACCCAGGCCGGTACGTGCTTGCAGCCAGTCATGGGTCTGCAGTTCGCTGCCGGGTGAAATCATGCGCCCTATGATGCTGCCCAATGCCGCCGCGGCATCGATTTTGTTAAAGCCCAGTGCGGCAAGCTTCTGATCCAGCTGCAACTGCATGACCGCATGCAACGCCAACGTTTCCCCGCCGATGCTGCGGGCTTGATGGGCTTCGATATGATTAATGCCGACACTATGATAATCCTGCCCGGGCGTCGCTGCCGCCACCGGTTGCGCCAGTTTCGCGATGATGAGGTCGCTATAGCGCACGGCGGCGGCCTCCAGAAGTTGACCGGCATCATCCTCTAAATGAAACAACTCGTCTTGGCGCGGCGCTGAGCCTTGCAGAAGCTGTTCAATGCTGGCCGCAAGCAAGGGCCAGTGCGCGGGCTCAATGGCAAAGTCTTTGCCCAGATTGAGTAGCGTACGTTGCTTGACTTGTGTTCCCTCACGCACGGATTCAACGATCCGATAGGTATAGGAATCTTCGCCATGATCCGCTGTTTTAGTTTTGGTTCTTCGAATATACATGGCTCTAGCATGGGCGCTATTCCGGAAAAAATCAAGATGCAAACCTAAATGGATGGCACTACAAGAGAGAGCGAAAAATGAGCATTGATTTTAAAGGGTTTTTTCGAAATGAAAACCGCCGGTAACCAAAAATCAATAACTTAGGGCGACTGGAGTCACGAAGATGGGTTAATTGCTTGATCAGGAAAATACCAGCTTAATCTTAATTTGGAAGGCAGTTTTTTTGCCGAATCGATGATTATAAAATCAAAGCGTGTCAGTCTTTCATCCTGCTCCGGCAAACCGGCAATAATACCTTTAACAGGTATTTCGATGCCCTCCAGAGACTCCGGCAAACGGTCGGATAATCTGGCCATCGCAAAGACAATAGCCCACAGCAAACCCATTACAAAAAACACCCAGCGCCAATGCCGCAGCCATGCCATAATGCCAACTGCCACGGTGACGGCTATTAACCATTGACTGCCTGGCAATTCCTGAAACTGCTGCACTAGCACGAGTCCGGCTAAAAATGACAAGGCAGATAAAATCATTTAATTCCAGGGCATTTTTGAGGTTGATAAAAACCTGATAAACTTGTAAGAACCTGCTAAAAGCCTGCTCGGCCAGCTCAGCACGAACGGATAAAAGTGAATACCTTCAACACATCCACCGTTCACACTGAGTTCTTTGGCTGCCCTCAAGGGAACCGCCTTTCCGGCTATGCGCAGATAACCTTCTGGAACGGCGGATTCTCAGATATCATAGCCTGCGAATTGTTTAGCTTATAAATAACATTAACTTTGAAAAAACGATGGCCAAAAAATTTATACAAAAACTTTTACATAAGTTTATACCTGACCGTGACGTGATTAAACAACACAAGAATCTTCAGTTCCTGGGTGATAAATTGCATGAGCCAAACCTCTGGCATTTGAACCGGCGCTCGGTGTCCATGGCTTTTGCAGTGGGTCTTTTTTGCGCATGGATTCCAACACCTGGGCAAATGGCGCTTGCAGCGCTAGGCGCATTTTATTTCAAGGGAAATTTACCAATTTCCGTAGGGCTGGTTTGGATAACCAATCCTCTAACCATGCCGCCGCTATTTTATTTTGCTTACCGGGTTGGACTTTTGATTCTGAATGTCCCCGCTGCATCCTTTTCAGTAGACGCCATCCTGTCCGGCGATATTTTATTTCCGTTTCTGACAGGTTGCCTGATTATCGGGTTGATTTGCTCAACAGCAGGCTATTTTGGAATCGACTATCTCTGGCGTCATTATGCCACTAAAAAATGGCTAACAAGAAAACAAACAGGCAAGAACCTGTCTTCTAAAAAGAATCCATTCAAAGCAGTCGACTTTAATAGACCGGGGAAATAAAAACGCCGTAAAATAATCCATGCCTGAAAACGGCAACTAATGCCGTATCCCTGAAATCAGCTAATTTCGGATCAGACCTTTATCCGACAATCAAACCATCTTCCATGTGCAAAACCTTGCCTATCCGCGCTGCCAATTCATGGTCGTGGGTCACAACCAAAAAACTGACGTTCAGTTCCTGGTTTAATTCCAGCATCAGCTGATATACCTGATGTGCGGTTTTACTGTCAAGATTTCCGGTAGGCTCATCAGCCAAAATCAAACCAGGCTTGTTAATTAATGCTCTCGCTACGGCTGCACGCTGTCTTTCGCCACCGGATAATTCACCCGGTTTATGTTCAATGCGATGACCCAGGCCTACCCTCTGTAATAATTCGCTGGCGCGCGCCGCCGCCTGTTTTACTGACTCTCCACCGATCAGCAAAGGCATTGCCACATTTTCCAGAACAGTAAACTCACCCAATAAATGATGCGACTGATAAATAAACCCTAATGATTTATTTCTTAATCTGGCCAATTTCGTGGCATTGACCTTATTAAGATTCACTCCATCCAGGACCACTTCACCGCCGCTGGCCTTTTCCAACCCTCCCAACAGGTGCAGTAAAGTGCTTTTACCGGAGCCTGACGCGCCCATAATAGCAACACGTTCGCCAATACCAATGGTTAAATCAACGCCTTTCAAAACCTCAACATCCAACCCTCCCTGGTCATAACGCTTGGTTAAGTGCCGGCAATGCAAAATGCTGGTTTTATTCATATCTAAGGACTTCCGCCGGATTTATTCTGGATGCCTGCCAGGCAGGATAAATGGTCGCCAGCAAGGACAGGAAAAAGGCCATGCCCGCTATCAAGTAAACATCCATCCAAACCAGTTTGGAAGGCAACTCACTGATGTAATACACATCAGCCGCCATAAACTGAACATGAAATAATTTCTCAATGGCCGGCACAATGGTTTCAACATTTAATGCCAGCAATATCCCGCCTACGGTTCCAAGCGCCGTGCCGACCACGCCGATTATGGCGCCTAATACCATAAATATGCCCATCACCGAGCCCGAAGTAAGACCTTGGGTTTTTAGAATAGCTATATCGGCGCGCTTATCGGTAACCACCATCACCAGCGTGGAAACAATATTAAAAGCGGCTACCGCCACTATCAATAACAGGATAATAAACATCACCCGTTTTTCTATCTGAATGGCCTTAAAGAAATTGCTATGCGCCAAGGTCCAATCACTTACCTGGTAATCGTCGTAAAGCGCTTTCCCGAGTTCATACGTAATCCGCGGCGCATTAAACAAATCATCCAGTTTTATGCGCAAGCCTGACACTGCATCCCCCATGCGAAATAACTTGGCCGCATCCTCAATATTAATCAGCGCCATGTTGCGATCATACTCATACATGCCTACCTGAAAAATCCCCACTACGGTAAACCGCCGCATCCTGGGCACAATACCCGCTGGCGTGGAATTAATTTGCGGGCTAATGACGGTGATTTTATCGCCCATCATAACGCCCAGATAATTAGCCAGTTCAGCGCCCAAAACAATGCCGTATTGACCTGCAACCAGATCAGTAAGCTTGCCGGCTTTCATTTTATTGCCTACTTCCGAAACCCTGGATTCATAGTCCGGCATAATCCCGTTGAGCATGGTCCCGCTGACTCGCCGGTCGGCATTAATCATGACCTGCCCGCTGATGAAGGGAGCCGCTCCTTCAACATGAGGATAATTTTTTAATTTCTCATCAAGCTTACGCCAGTTATCCAACTGGCCATATCTACCCGTGATTGTGGCATGCGCGGTCATGCCTAGAATCCGCTCGCGCAATTCTGCTTCAAAACCATTCATCACGGACAATACAGTGATCAGCGCGGAAACGCCCAAGGCAATTCCGAGAACAGAGGTTAAAGTAATAAAAGAAATAAACTGGGTGCGGCGTTTAGCTCGCGTATAACGCAAGCCAATATAAAAAACAAGAGGTTTAAACATGAAGTCTGTAAGTTAGAGAATAAATCAGGAATTCCTGCACTGTGGGCAATATCCGTATAAATAAAGGCCATGATCGGTTAATTCATAACCCAGTTTTCCGGCAATTTCTTGTTGCCGGGCCTCGATGATTTCATCAGTAAACTCATCCACTCTGCCGCACTTCATGCAAAGTATATGGTCATGGTGATCACCCTTAGCCAACTCAAAGACGGAATTACCGCCCTCAAAATGATGTCTGGTCACCAGTCCAGCCGCTTCAAACTGGGTTAAAACACGATAAACCGTGGCTAAGCCGATTTCTTCATCTTCACTGAGCAGGATTTTGTAGACCTTTTCAGCCGTTAGGTGATGTTCGTTAACCTGATTTTCTAAAATTTGCAGAATCTTCATCCGGGGCAAAGTCACCTTCAGTCCGGCGTTCCTTAAATCATATGTTTCCAAGATTAATCTCCTGTTAAACCACTGTGTAGCGAGTAAAATATAAAATAGCAGTCATTGTAGCCTTTTTAGACAATAAGAACATGACAGTTTTATAGGATAATCATTTAACATCCTGTATGATTTTATTATTTATTACTTCCGCAACCTCAAATGAGAAAGCCGCTTTATTATTTAAGTTTATTGACAAGCCTGACACTCGTCTCCTGCTCCACCATTCTAAACAATTTACCAGGCGTCTATACTCTTGAAATTCAACAAGGCAACATCATTGATCAAGCCATGGTTGACCAGCTCCGTCCCAACATGAGCAAGCGCCAGGTGCTTTATATCATGGGCTCGCCAATGCTGGATGATGTTTTTCATAAAAATCGCTGGGATTACGTTTATTCAAACCAGCCCAGCGGAGAAGACAGGGTTCAAAAGCAAGTTTCATTATTCTTTGAAAATGACCAGATAGTCAGCATTCAAGGGGATTTCAGACCCGAGGCGGCTCCTGTGATTAAAACATCGGCAGTAACAACGATCGATGTACCCAAGCGAGAACTTGATAAAACCTTATGGCAAAAAATAACCGGCCTGTTTGGCTATGATAGCGCTGATAATGATGATCCCAACACTGATCAACCGGGTTCAAAACCATTATAAAGACCTGCGGTTTACAAGCAAATCTCCGTCCGGACTTGCACTACAAAACGGAAAACTGCACAACCGTTCATTCTTTTGCAGCCCGCTTTCGTCTTGCTTCTTTTGGATCCTGAATTAAAGGCCGGTAAATCTCTACTCTGTCCGCCTGCTTTAACGGCTGATCGAGCTTGCATACGCTGCCGTAGATACCGGCCTTTAGATCAGTTCCCTCTATTTCAGGAAAACGGTTCAACAATTCAGATGCCTGAATTGCCTGTACGACTGTAGCGCCTTCCGGCAGTTTCAGGATGACAATCACTTGCTGTTCAGGCGTCGCGTAAGCCACCTCAACATCAATCAAGGCCTCAGCCATAGACTTGTTTTGCCCTGCTGGTAAAGGAGCTCACCATGGTATTGCATATCTGGTTAAAGACTGCTCCGAATGCCAGACTGGCTAATTTTCCTGACATTTCAAATTCCAGATCCAGTGAAATCTTGCTGGCGTCCTCGCGCAAGGGCATAAAACTCCAAACGCCTTCGAGATAGGAAAAAGGGCCGTTCAGTAAAGACACTGTTATTTTGCCCCCCCTATCAATTCTGTTTCTTGTTGAAAACGATTTTTTAAAGCCGCCTTTGGAAATGAGCAACTCTGCTTCAACAATATCATCTTCTCGTCTGATAATCCGGCTGCCGCTGCACCAGGGTAAAAATTGCGGATAGGCTTCGATGTTATTAACCAGGTCAAACATCTGCAATGCGGAAAATTTAACCAATGCACTCTTTTGAACAATGGTCATTTAAAGCACTCCGATCACATGCAGGAATACAAAAAACACAGCTGATGGCGCGACATAACTGATCAAAATTTTCCATGCCTGATAGCCTGCCTTGTTTGGCATATTCAGCTCTTGTTCGCTGTGTTGCCTCTTCATAATCCAGCCGGCAAATACCGCAATACAAAAACCGCCAATGGGCAACATTAAATTGGCGGTTAAGTAATCCATCAACTGAAAAATACTTCTGTCGAAAAATTTAACATCAGACCAGACATTAAAGGAAAATACCGTACCCAGGCCCAGCGCCCAGGCCGCCAGCCCGGACCAAACACAGGCCTGCTCGCGGCTAAGGTCTTTATTTTCTACCAGCCACGCAACCGCCGGTTCAATCAGGGAAATGGATGAGGTCAAGGCTGCAAACACCAGCATTACAAAAAATAGTATGCCCATCAACCAGCCGCCGGTCATATTGCCGAAAGCAAGCGGCAGGGTTTGAAAAATGAGGCCGGGGCCGGACCCTGGGTGTAAATTATTGGCGAAAACAATCGGGAAAATAGCGATGCCCGCCAATAAAGCCACGGCCGTATCGGCGCCCGCGATCAAAAACGCCGTCTTGGCAATCGATATTTTTTTAGGCAGATACGAGCCGTAAACCATAATCGCCCCCATGCCTAAACTCAGAGTAAAAAAAGCATGCCCCATCGCGGTTAATACCGCATCGCCGGTCAGTTTGCCGAAATCAGGCACGAATAAAAAACGCAGCCCTTGATTATAGCTCCCTGTTGTCATCGCATAAGCGACTAATAAAATCATCAATACAAACAAACCCGGCATTAAAAACAGCACGGCTTTTTCCAGGCCGTTCTGAACCCCGCGCGCCACAATCAGCATGGTTGCCAGCATAAATAACGAATGCCAGAAAATCAACTGCGCCGGACTGGCGATAAAGTTATTAAAAATTCCGTTTATCGTTATTGCATCGGCGCCAAAAAAACCGCCCGAAAAGGCTTTTATTATGTACGCAGAAGCCCAACCGGCAATAACGCTGTAATACGACAGGATTAACAAGCCTGCGATAACACCCAGCCAGCCCAAATAATGCCAGTTTTTATCCGCGCCCGCTTCTTCAGTCAACAGTTCCATCGCTTCAATCGGATTTCGTTGACTGCGCCTGCCGAGCATGGTTTCGGCAATCATAATAGGGATGCCAATCAGCAACACGCAGAAGAGATAAACGATAACAAATGCCCCGCCGCCATTCTCTCCGGTGATATAAGGAAATTTCCAGATATTTCCCAAGCCAACCGCCGAACCGGTTGCCGCGAGAATAAATGCCAAGCGTGATGACCATGCACCATGAACTGATTTTTTTGTGTCCGTCATTTTTTGAGCGCCTATTAAAAACTCACCTTATTGGTAATATCGGGTAAAATAACAAAAATATTTCTCTTCGTCAGTTTAAAAATCAAAAACCCGTCCGCTATGGCCGATAAAAAGTCCAAAAAAAATAAACCTCAGCAAAACGCAACGATTGCCGTTAATCGCCAAGCCAAGCATGAATATTTTATTGAAGAGCGATTTGAGGCAGGGATTGTTTTACAAGGCTGGGAAGTTAAAAGCCTACGTGAAGGCCGTGTTCAGCTCAAGGAAAGTTATGTCGTGTTAAAACGCGGCGAAGCGTGGCTGTCCGGCGCCCACATTTCCGCCCTGGTATCGGCATCCACACACATTAACCCGGACTCTATCCGGGCTAAAAAATTACTGCTGAACCGGCACGAACTCAATAAACTCATTGGCTCTGTTGAAAGAAAAGGCTACACAATAATTCCACTGTCCATGTACTGGAAAAACGGACGGGCTAAACTGGAAATCGGCCTGGCAAAGGGAAAACAATTGCACGACAAACGCGCCACAGCAAAAGACCGCGATTGGCAGCGGGAAAAAGCCCGGATCATGAAAAAAGGTTAAAGTTCAGGGGCAAGACTAAACGTGAAAAAACCTGATCTTCACACGGCTAACCGCTCTTTGCCTTTAGTCTTGCACATGCGGCGAATCGTTTCAAAAAATTAACTCAGTCTTCCCATCTTTATTTTACGTACTTTAAGCATGTCACTTGCCTCGTTCCTTGAAAAAATAAACAACAAAATCGATGTCAGTTTTGATGAAACCATCGCAGTCATTAGCGGAAACTATCATTACCAGCCCACGGAATTTTGCAACGGCCTTAATGATGACATTTTGCTTAACAAGGCAGAAACCAACGAGGGTTCCTGTAAAATCTTCGCCTTTGCCAAGATCCACCAGCTTGACCTGCAACAAACCTTAAACCTGTTCGGCGATTATTACCGCCTGGATGTTTTAAATGACCCGCAGGGATCAGGCCACCAGAATATCAGGAATTTCATGAAATACGGATGGCAGGGTATCAGTTTTAAAGGCGAGGCATTGACGGCGCTTTCCTCGCTGCCATCAGGTTAAAGCAATTTATCTAATTCCCATCGCCATAGGCATGAACTAACGGCATCCAGGTCACGGAGTTAATTAAAGCTTGACATCCTTGACTTATGAGTTTCTCGGCTCCTGCACAAATCGGCCTGGAAAAGATTTGCTTGCGCCTGGGAATCACGAACAAAATAAGCAGCTTTAACTCGCCAAAGTGCAATTCGAATTCCTGCCGGAACAATGTTTTGAATACCGTAATTTATCGTGTAAAAGACTTTAAATTTCCAAAAACTTAATTTCTGACTTGCCTCGTTAAAAACAGAAAAAATCAGTGCAGTTCGCCGCAATGCTGGGAAATTATTAATTGAAAGTGTATATCGCTGATTCAATTTGCCTGACATTAACATTAACTTTGCAGGAAAGATGTTAGAATCAATTTTCAAAAAACTTTTTTAACTTAGGAAAAACATGCCGAAAATCACGATTGAGCATAACCCCAATGAAGAACGCCTGAAAGAATTAGGCGTGGCTGATTGGGCGATTTGGGAAAAAGAAATATCCAAGTTCCCGATCGACTTCGACGAAACAGAAACAGCGTATATTCTGGAAGGCGAGATTCTGGTAACGCCGGAGGGCGGCGAACCGGTACGAATTCTCCCAGGCGACCTGGTGGTTTTCCCGGAAGGCCTGAACAGCCAATGGGACGTCATCAAGCCATTGCGCAAGCATTACAGCTACATCTAACCGAACTGAAAAGGCATCTTTGCATGCCTTTTTTATCTTTTTCAGTCAGCTAAATGTGCTGATTTCGAAGAATTTAAAATGTGCAATTAATTTCTCTTTGTCAGATTATGCTCAACCACGTTATACGCGCCAGGAAGCGGTCATGGCGCGCCATAACCTGTCCTGAGCGTAGTCGTATGGAACGGGAACCTCGATTCCATCGATGATGAGTTCACATTATTTGCAAACATCGTCCAGGACCCGGATGATGTGCAAATAAGAAATCCGCAAAAAATCTTTAGCTTGGCAGTTCATTAGGACGCAGGTTGAAAACTAAAACTTCTGCGTTTTTACCCTCGGCAAATCTTAGGAGCCGTTCCTCCCTTATGCGAACACCATCACCTTCGTCAAGACGGATACCGTTAATGTCCAGACCGCCCCTTGCAACATGCGCATAAGCGTACCGGTTCAAGCCTATTTCAAGTTCGTAGGATTCTGACTCATTAAAAAGCCCTGCAAAAACCTTCACATCCTGATAGACAGAGAGCGAGCCTTCTTTGCCATCAGGTGAAATAATCAGACACAGCCTGCCCCGCTTCAGCGCCTCATCAATGTGGACTTGCTGGTAGCGGGGAGCCACCTGTTTTTGGTTGGGTACAATCCAGATTTGCAGAAAGCGGACAAGATCAGTTTTAGAGGGGTTAAATTCACTGTGCCGGATGCCAGTGCCGGCGCTCATCATTTGAACATCGCCCGGATTAATAATTGAACCGGTTCCCATTGAATCCTTGTGTTCTAAAGCGCCTTCAAGCACATAAGAAAAAATCTCCATATCGGCATGAGGATGGGTGCCAAACCCCTTGTCCGGTTGAACCCGGTCGTCGTTAATGACAAGTAGATCAGAAAAACCTTGTTGGCGCGGATCGTGATAATGTCCGAAAGAAAATGTATGCCGGGAGTTGAGCCAGCCAAGATTAGCAACGCCCCGGTCTTTCGCTTTACGAAGTTCAAACATGTTAGCCTCCTTTAGAAAAAATCAGAAAGTTTAAGCGGTTTCAACGAATGCACTGCAAAATACTTAAGACAACCATGACAATGTTGAGTCTGGGGTCCGATCTCTTAAGCGCCGGAATAAGCTTATTGTTAACTGCAAGATAGGGTGCTTATGCTATCAGTGTTACCTTAGCCGCGAGGAAAAATCAATTGCCAACCTTAGTTCGATACTCATCGGCGTAATTAATGTTCTTGTCGCGCCGATATTGACCCATCTTTCATGAACAACCTTTGCTGTTTTACTAATCAATAGCAGAGCCAGATTTCAGGCGATATGAAACAGAATCCAGTGCTCTTTTTTGGATTTGCTCTACCAGCTCCATAATTTGCTGATCCAGCATGAACCGGAGTTCCCATTCCATTGCCAGGTCGTCCGGCAAACTGTCGATGCGATGGTGCTCTGTGTAGCGTTGTTTCAGTAGCGCGTGGATGTCGGCAACTTCAGTCAGGGTCTCCTGTTGCTCGCCTTGCAGCACACCCGCCGCATTCTCCAGGGCGCTTGTCAGCACCGCATCAAAAGCACTGCTATGTTGTAGCAGTTCATCAGGAAAACTACTGAATTGTGGGCCGCTTAGCAAGCGATAGCGCCGCCGGATTTGTAGCAAGCCGGACAAGTTGCTGGCGTTTTCAATAACCGCAGTCAAGGCTTGTCTTTCCTTGACTTTGCCGGTCAATCTGGCATCCGGTTCCAGTATGGCGTGAGCCACCAAACCTTGGGCGGCCGCCAGATCTTTTTCCGCCGACAAGCGCAAAGGCAAATGGGATTTAAGCATCAGGCCCGCATCTGGCAGCCAGCTTGTGAATTTGGCGAGGGTGTGCAAGGCCGCTGTGGAATGGTGGCGGGCAAGCACAATCGAACGCCGAGGCCATAGTGCGTAGTCGAGTATACCCATGACGATAATACCTAGAAATATACCGATAACGCGGTCACGCGGCACTGAAAGATCGGTAACCTGCCCGAAATCGTGCAATACGAAGGTCGCGAATGAAAATCCGAGCTGCCTGCCCATGTAAGCGATGCGTTCGCTACCGGCGGAAATCCATGCTGCAAGAGCCCAAAACGGAGCCGTTGCCACTGCAAAACCAGCAATAGTGTCGAGTTGGGACTGGAATATCCATACATAAACATAGGCGCAGAGCCCACCCATGACCGCGCCAGACAGCCGTAATATCGATAGCCGGTAGTCGGCGCCAAGACTGGTTTGCGCAGCAACCAGGCATGTAGGTATGGCGGTATTGATACCCGGCCAGCCCAGGCTTTCTATGATAAGCGCACAAAGTATCGCGCCCAGGGAAAATTTAATGCCGAATTGCAAGCTGTCGGCACGCGCCGCCCAGAATTCATAGCCAAACCAAGCTGGAAGCCAGTGAGCTGTTTCCTTATCGCCGGTTTCGGGCTCCAGGGTTTTAATGCCAGGCGCTGCTGCCGGATCATGTAAGTGATGCAGCAAGTCTGCGATGCTTTGCAGTCCCCGCCACATGGCTGTTAACAGCGAAGGGTTGGTTTGCAGCGTAGCGGTGTTTTGTAGCGTATAACTGTGCAGCACTTCATCGGCCAGCAGCGTCTTTATTTGCCCGGAAACATCGCGCGATTCTTCAATGCCTTGCCGCAGCGTTGCACAGGCGCTTTGTAGCGCCAAATAGACATTTAATTTTTCCTGATTCATTGCTTGAGCGCGATACTCTGCCGTCAATACCTGATCCAGCCAGAGGGCAAACTCACGCAAACCGTCGATTTCCAGCAGCAGCGCCAGATAAGTCTCATGCTGTTTACGCATGGACGGATGGACGAGTTCTGTGTTTTCCAGCAAACCCAGTGTTTTGCCGAAGCCGCCGGCGCTGGTAAGTGTCGAGGCTACCCGCTTATGGCTTTTCACGCCGCTGTCGGCCAGCCGTGAAGTAAAAATGGCTTCCACTGCCGCCAGTTGCGCTGCTATATTCGCCTTCAGCTGTTTGCGCGGGTCTTGCGGTTTGATGACCCAGTGCACCACAGTCCATGAGCCAATAGCCAGTACGCCAATGATCGGGATATTCCACAAAGCGTTATAGACAGCTTGATCGGGCGTGCCTGGGCTATACAGCACCGCCACCGCATACCAAAGGGCGATGCCGGTTGGCCAGGCGATCAGGCGGGCATGAAAAAGGGCGGCAGCCAGAATGATGAAAGACAAGGGCAGCAACAGCCAGGCATCATTGCCTGCTAACATAAGCGCCGATACCGATACCAGCGTAGTGATGATGATATAGCCGAACTGACGCAGTCCGAAGGCCAGCGCTTGGCCGGAATTGGCATACGCGTCGTAACTCAAACTGATGAGAAGGGCGATCGCCCCTAACGGCGGCACATGCAGAGTTTCGTTAACCAAGGCAATAGTCAGCGCAACAATGAACAGACGGAATGCAGCTACCCGCCGCTCTGGAAAATCCCTGAGTTCAGCCTTCAGGAATTGTGTCAGGCTGGTTCCGAACCATAGGCGGCTTTGCTTATTGTTCAGAACATAAGTGTACTCGGTGTCGCCGTTGTTCATTGCGGAATCCGGGCTTTGTTGGCTCCTTCCTTACTGGCAGGGGGCGAAAGCCGAGGAATTTCGGCAGGGCGGTCCAGAATAGTGACAAATGCGGTCATGCCCATGCGCAGCGGATGCTCGGGGTCGCGTTCGTTTATCTCAATCCGCACCGGGAAGCGGGATGCCAGAATTACCCAGTTCAGGGTGCGCTGAACCTCAGGCAGCACGCCTTGTTGCTTCGTATTATCGGGATAATTGGCCCAACCGATACCGGTCACCACCCCCCGGTAGCGTTTTCCCGGATAACCGGCCAGAAATACTTCGGCTTCCTGACCTGGACGGATGGACTGTAGATAAGTTTCTTTGAAGTTGGCGATGGCATACCAGTGGCGATCATCGACCAGGGCGAACATTTGCGTTCCCGCCCTGGCGTATTCGCCTTCGCGTGTGTTCAGGTTGGTGACGTAGGCATCGAAAGGCGTCCGTACCGAACAGTATTCCACGTCGAGCTCGGCTGCGGCAACGATCGCTTTGGCCGCCTCAATGCGGGCATTGGCGTTTCCGACTTGGGCAATCAGCGCTACAGCGCTACGGCTTTCGCTTTTGGCTTCGTTTATTGCGCTCCGCGCCGAAAGCTCCTTGGCGCGCGCATCCGCCAGTTCGGCGCGCGAGGCGGCATACTTGGAACGGGCCTGCTTGAGCTGGTCTGCCGTTACGTATTGTTTCCTGGCTAATGGTTCAAGGCGTTCCAGATAGTTACGCAAATACTCATCCTCGGCCTCAACTCTATTGACTTCAGCTTCGGCGGCGGCGCGTTGGTGCTCCATCCGCTCGATGGCGAGCCTGGCGGAACCGCTGGAGGCGCGCCGTGAATCCACTTCTTTTTCGGCCAACAGCAATTCCGCCTTGGCCTGGGCTAGTTTAGCCTGGTAGGGGCGTGGGTCGATCACATAGAGCAGCTCACCCTGCTTGACATACTGATTGTCCTCGACATGTAATTCCACGATACGACCGCTCACTTCAGGCGCGATGCCGACGATGTTGGCTCGTACCATCGCATCGTTAGTGCGGGGATGCTGATAATTTATGCGCCAGACCACAGCGCCTGCCGCCAGTGCGCCCAGCACTATTAACGTTCCGATGAAACGTCCTAGCAGTATGCGGCGTTTAAGATCAATAGCGTGATTATCGGTTTGACTTTTTTCCATGATGGATGTCGCCGGCGTTTACGTCGAGTAAAATAACAACCAGATAACAAAGGTGCATAACGCCCACAGGCTCGGCACAATCAATAGCGGCGGCCCCAGATGCGGGGCCAGCCTGTGTTGCACCAATTGCCACATCAGCACCATGCAGGCCGCCAGTCCGGCAAGAATACAGATAATCCACGCGGGCCAGAACGAGCCTTGAATACTCAGCATCGGGTCGCAAGCCGTCAAAAAAAACGCGGAAATAGCTGGAAAACTGAACCTGATTAATCTTCGTAAAAACATTTGACTTATTTTAGGCGGCTTTTTCGGTATCAGAATCACTTATTGCCAATTCACTCTAAACGATAGCTACTTCATAATCTATTAAGCAGTATGCCTACTATTAAAGGGCTGAAAGGCGCTGACTGCTGCGTAAATGCAGGTACAATCGCCGGATTTTTCTTATGTTACACCATAACAAATGGTACAGTGCAAAATTGATTAGTGTATTACTCCGGCTCAGTATTTTATTGAAGCAATAATGTCGCCGCTCAGACACTAAACCTTAATTTACTAAAATTGAATTATTCAACAACTAAATTGACGTTTAAACAATATGTTTTTAAGTTTGCGAGAGTTGCTTCGCCGCGTGAGCAATAAATTGCCATCATTACCATCATGTCTGCCTCGAGGCGTCAGCGGCATGACTGTAACGTTCGTAATGGCATTGACAGCCTGTGCGCCGCCGGCCTCATTGCAAATTGATAAACCCTATGCGGCGGCCCCGGCCGGCCCTGCCGTTGATTGGCATGATCGCCAGGCCACAACCGGCGCGCAGCATACTCCAATATTCAGCAACTCGCTTGAAGATAGCCTGATCGATACCAAAATAACCTACGATCTACCTGCGCTGGTCGATCTTGCCTTGCATGCTAACCCGGAAACCAGAGTTAGCTGGGAAGAGGCCAAAGCCGCCGCCGCCCGGCTCGAAAGGAATCGTAGCGCCTGGTATCCGACGCTGACGGCTATGGCGTTCGGGCAATATTTCAAAACCAGTTTCCCCATTACCGGCGGCCCTTTGGTAAGCAATGGCTACTCCTCTTTTGGCAGTCTTGATCTGGCATGGACACTGTTCGATTTCGGACGCAGAGAGGCCTTGGTTGAGGCTGGCGCGCAACGCTTAAGCGCCGCTAATTTTACCTTCAACCGTAAACATCAGGAAATTGCCTATCGGGTTGCAACCAGTTTTTTTGTCTATCAGGCTGCTCTGGCCAAGGTAACGGCGGCGCGGCAAACATTAGAGGCCGCAAGCGCCGGCTCTGCTTCGGTTCAAGCGAAACTCGACAAAGGCCTGGCGACTCGACCCGATTTGCTACTGGCTATCCAGGAGCAGGCGAAAGCCAGTTATGACCTCCAGGACGCGCGCAGCTCAGTAATTCAGGCGCATGCCGATCTAACTGCGAGCTTGGGTATTTCGCCTACTTATTCGCTACAAATGATAGACTTAAACAAGTTGCCTTTACCTGGAGGTCTCGTACAGTCGGTCGAGAAAATTGTCGATCAGGCATTGGAGCAACATCCCGATCTGATGGCGCGTCTTGCGGAATTACGCGCACGCGAAGCTGAAGTCAAGAAGGCTAGAGCCGAATTCTGGCCCAAGTTTTCCCTGGGAGGCAAAATTGGTAATCAATACTGGGGGAATGTGCACACAAATTCGCCCATTAATGAAAATTATTCGGCAAGTAATGTAGTCGGCACAGCGATGCTGACAATGGAGTGGACCTTGTTCGATGGCTTTGAACGCAGCAATGCCGTGCATGAAGCAGAGGCCAGGAAAGAGGCTTCCAAGGCTCAACTTGAGGCCTTGCGCCTGGAAATTATGCGCGATATCTGGAAAGCCTATGCCGATACTAAAACCACATTGGAAAAGCGCGAGTTTGCGCTAGCCTTGTTGAAAGCCGCCGAAGAGTCTTATGCTGCCACAACAGAATCTTATACCCAAGGATTTTCCACTGTGATAGAACTGCTTTCCGCGCAGAAGGATTTAGCTCGCGCCCGTTATACCGAAATCGACAGCCGCGCCACCCTACTACGATCCGCAGCAACCCTGG
Source organism: Methylobacter sp. KS41 (assembly GCA_002862125.1). Classification (GTDB taxonomy): domain Bacteria; phylum Pseudomonadota; class Gammaproteobacteria; order Methylococcales; family Methylomonadaceae; genus Methylobacter_C. The sequence goes on from PHSP01000001.1 coordinate 1,126,457, forward strand.
TTTATGCAGCAGGCGAGCAGAACCGGGGAGATTTTAATACGGATAGCGAAACGTTTAGCCAGCGCCTTCCATAGGGAATGTAAGATGCCGCATTGGTTAATTTTTGCGCGCTATCCATATAACTGTGGTAACTATGCTCGCTGATTTAACCCATTAATAAATAATTAAAATCTCATTGTTTCATTGTGAACAACTAGCGATATGCGCCAAAGTGTTTACCAACTCATAACCGTTGGATGGTTCTTTTACATTAGATAACACAGTTCCTCCCTTATCAGAAAGCTGGGAAAATAAAAAACCGCCTCATCGCCGCGTTCCTGTTGAGCGCAAAGTTTGGCTTGCCAGTAATTCAATTCCGGTTACGCGCGCTGGTTAATTGGGCTGGCAGGGCTTGCCCTCGTATTGATGGCGCTGTAACACATACTTGCGGCCATTCCAACGCTCAACCGGAAAGCAAAAACCTGGACCTCCTATCTCGATGTCCGGCCAACCGTGAACTCCCTTGGTTGTTAAAAAATTAGGAATGCCGGTGCTGCTGGTGATTAGTTTCCAGCTACCATTTTTCTGTTTGCTGACGAGGCTATAGCCTGTACCGGTAATACCATAGCAATATGCTCCGCCTTCGGTGATGACGGCTTCCGGACGGCCGTCACCATTCAGGTCGCCTACTTGCTCGATCACACCGGGCGTATACGAGGGAGTACCAGGGTCATCGCAGTTGCTACGCCATTCCTTGCCATTGAGCTTGTAGCCTGCCGCCTTAAATGCGGCTGTCTCGTCGGCAGATGAAAGCTGTGTTGGCGAAGCAGGGGCAGAAACGCTAGATAACATCATCAATAAGCTTGTAAACAAAATATTCAGTTTCATCGGATACCTTCCTTTTTACGGTGGATAGTTACTTAACAAAACTTCCCGTTGTGGTACATCACTTGACTAAAACAGGAACAGCCTGATAAATTATTATCTGGTGTCGGCTATCTTACATTTATATAATTTCAGTTGCCAAAGATTATTCCTCAATAATTAGTTTTGCTAAACTGGAACATACACATAAAAAACAATTTTCGGCTAACAAGTTCAGTGCCAATTGCAAACGATAAGCTCGGCCGATTGAAGCCAATCATAGAATAACCAGCTACAGATTCACTGATTAAACCTGATTTATCTATGGATAAGGGCGGCACTGGCAGGCGGAGATTTATTGCCACTGGACTTAATCCATTTTCAACACCTTGGCTCCGCGGATCATCCCCTTCTTCAGTTCAAGCAACGCTTCATTCGCCTGCTCCAATGCAAACACCTGAACCTCGGGCTTGAGATTCATTTCAGCCGCCAGGTTTAAAAACTCCTTTACATCCCTGCGGGTAATATTGGCAACGCTCTTTATCTCTTTTTCCAGCCAAAGGTGTTCCGGGTAATCCAATTTCAGCAGGCTGTGTTTGTCGCCTTCCTTGCGAATCGCATTAATCACCAGCCTGCCGCCGGATTCCAGATTCGCCAACGCTTCAACGACGGGCTCCCATGCCGGCGTCGTGTCAATAATGCTGTCCAGTTTATATGGCGCCTTTTCAGTGGCGCCGCCCGCCCAAACAGCTCCCAGCTCCAGGGCGAATTGCCTTTCTTCGGCGCTTCGGGCAAAAACATAAACCTCGGTATCCGGATAGCTGTGCTTCACCATCTTTAAAACCAGATGACCCGATGCGCCAAAGCCCGTCAAGCCCAGGCGCTGCCCATCTTTTAGTCCCGTTAATGTTAGCGACCGGTAGCCGATAGCGCCGGCGCAAAGCAAAGGAGCAGCTTGCTCGTCGGAAAAAAGCTCCGGAATTGCATAAGCGAAACTTTCTGCAACGGTCATGTACTGGGCGTATCCGCCATTGGCATCCCGGCCTGTCGCCTCGAAAGACTGGCACAGATTTTCGTTGCCTGCCAGACAGAATTTGCAAGTCCCGCAAGCAGAAAATATCCAGGCGACGCCAACCCGGTCGCCTGTTTTAATAGTGTTTGCTCTGCTGCCGGCGGCCTCAACCCGGCCTACCACTTGATGCCCCGGAATTACCGGCAATTGCCGGGGCGGAGCGCGTCCTTCTATTTCATCAAGCTCGGTATGGCAAACCCCGCATGCTGAAACTTTCAGCAAAATTTCCTCTTCACCGGGAATAGGAACTGGCAAGTCCATAAGCTCCAGCGGCGTATGATTATCTTTAAGGCTACAAAGCCTTGTCATTACCATCGCTTTCATTGGTCTTACCTCTAATTGATATTTAGCCCATGTTATATTGGATTTTTCGTTTTACAATGAGTTTTTAAAGGAAGTCTGACAGCGCCAATACTTCCGTCAGGAATTGAACTTCAGGTCATTCAGGCGCGTCAGGCTCTGAGCGTGAAAAATCCCCGGAGAAAAACACATGAAAGATATGCAACGCATGTTGAATGATATTGAAATGGAAATTCACTTGACCCGGCATCTCATCGGCAAAAATTCATTCGATGACCGGGTTATGGCAGCAATGAAACGGGTGCCGCGTCATGAATTTTTGCCCGGGGATTTACGGTATTGCGCTTACGATAACGGTCCGGCGCCAATCGGTTCAGGGCAAACTATTTCACAGCCTTATATTGTCGCCTTGATGAGCGATTTATTGAATACCAGACCTTCCGATATTATCCTGGAAATCGGAACCGGCTCCGGTTATCAGGCCGCGATCCTCTCTCAATTGGTTCAGCAGATTTATTCCATTGAAATAATTGAAGATCTGGCAACAGAAGCGCGCAAACGCCTCAATAAATTGGGCTATAACAATATAGAAGTCCGCAATGACGACGGCTATTCCGGCTGGCTGGAACATGCGCCTTATGACGGCGTCATCGTCACCGCCGCCGCGCCTCATATTCCCCAGCCGTTGATTGATCAGTTGCGGGCTGGCGCTCGCCTGGTCATACCCGTCGGTTTACCTTATAGTCACCAGGAACTGATGGTAGTGGAAAAAAAGACTAATGGCGAAGCCGAGACCAGGCAAGTTCTTGGAGTCGCTTTTGTACCGCTCACCGGCGGCCATACGCCGGAAAGAACTCACAAACGATGATCTTAACTAGGCAAGTTTAATCAATAACCCGTTATCAAAACCGATCAATTACTACCATGGAATTACAGTTCTTTCACCGGCGGAGCAGGGACTTGAGCGTGTTGAATGAGATCCTGCCGAAATGCCGGCGCTGCGGACAATGCATGACTGATTTATCAAAGAACAGACATTAGCGGGCGCGCGAATCAGCAGCTGTCTGCATATAACCACCGAGACGGTTAATCTGGCTCACCTTGACAGCAGGCGGCGCGGAACTGGTCAGCGAGCCGCATAAATACCGCAGTGATTTATTGACTGATGTTATCTGCAGCGCCGGAGAAACCACCCTTTTCTTAAAGTCCTTACCGGTACTACAATGAAGCTCAAAGGTTACCTCCGGTTCCATGCAGGTTTTATCTGTTTGTGTCCGGCGTTATTAGCTATAGAGTGAAGGCTTGTAAAATAACTGTAATCCATTCTGATGTGAATAATCATCTCGCTGTTACTATGTATTCGGATGCCTAAAAAATCAAGTTTCAGCATGGGTAAATCCATGCACTTGAATTATGTGACAATTTACTTAGAGGGTTGTCATGTATGACGAAAGCGATTTTAGCGGCCGCTGTTGTGGTAAAATTTTCAGCATGCCGCAATTTCAGGCTAATGTATTGAAACACATATCTATTGACTTTGATTTGGGAGACGGGCTTGGAAGCGGATTGGCCAAAAGGTTATAAAATGGGGCGGCGTAAACTGGTTACGGTTCTGGATAAATTGATTGTCCAGGATTTATTGAAGACGCTGCTGGCTGTTTTGACGGTGATTGTGATTATTATCGTCAGCCGGAAATTTATCAGAATTCTTGATGAAGCTATTGCAGGGCAAGTGTCAAACGAAACTTTACTAAGTATTTTGGGGCTAAAAACGATTGTAGTCACAATAGAATTTTTGCCTGTAGCCCTATTCATGGCGGTATTGATGGTTATGGGCAGAATGTACAGGGATCAGGAGATGTCGGCTATTTCTTCCGCGGGAGGCGGAGTTGCAACCATCTACCGGGCGGTATTTCTGCTGGTTTTCCCACTAAGCGCGCTGGCCGTTGGCTTGTCTCTTTATGTCGCGCCATGGGCGGAATCAAAGGTAGATGAATTCATGAAACAGGGTGAAGAATCGGCCGACATGAGAAGTATCGCGGAGGGAAAATTTAGTGCATATAGCCAGGGCGATCTGGTTTTTTATGTCGAAAAAATCAGCGCTGATAAAAAAATGCATAAAGTATTTGTGCAAAACCGGCAGCATGGGGATGTGGCCATTATTAATTCTGAAGCAGCGCAAATGAAAGATTTGGCTGACGGGCGCTATATTGTTTTTGAGCATGGCGAACAAGTAAAGGGACTTCCAGGAACCTTAAATTATGTAATCGAACGATTCTCTGAATACGGCGTTAGAATAGAAACAAAAGAGGCGGCTACCACATTTAACAGACAGGCGCTTCCAGTCGACGCACTATGGGGATCTAACCTGGCGGTCTCTATTGCTGAGTTGCAACGCCGTTTTACTATTCCTTCGGGAATGTTGTTGTTAAGTTTTATTGCCGTGCCTTTGGCGCAAATTTCACCTCGCGGCGGTGTTTACGGCAACATGCTGATGGGCTTCTTGATCTATTTCACTTATGGAAATCTTATCCGTGTCAGTCAGAGCTGGGTGATGAATGAGACTATCCCTGCGTGGCTGGGCGGCTCAGGAGTTAATGCGATGCTTCTGCTGATTGGCCTTTTTTTAGTGGCCAGACTGTATGGATGGCGGTGGCTTTTAATGAAAGCTAGAGGGATGGTATTTTAAGTGAATGTATTAACAAGGTATATAGTCAGAGAAATTCTAAAAGGTTCTTTTATTGCGTTGTTATTATTATTAACCTTATTCAATTTATTTACCTTTAGTGATGAATTGAAGGATTTGGGCGGAGGTTATGGTTTAAAACAAATATTTTATTATCTTGCTTTAACATCGCCGAATGTATTTTATGAGCTGGTTCCTTCGTCAGCATTATTAGGCAGCCTGTTTATATTGGGCGCGATGGGTAATAACCGTGAACTTATTGCCATGCGGGCCGCAGGGCTGTCTGTTTTTGGAATAATTAAAGCGGTTATGGTGGCAGGCGCCATTTTAGTAATTATTTCAATCCTTATCGGTGAATTTGTCGCTCCAGTGACCGAGCGCATGGCGCAAATGGTCAGGGTGGCCGCACAAAATAAGCAAGTTCTTGTTGATGCCAAATATGGGCTCTGGCTACGCGAAAAGAATAAATTTATCAACGTCCGGCAAATAGTGAATGACGATAACCTGGCCGATATCAGCATTTATGAAATAGATGATCAACAGCATCTGCACCAGGCCATGCATGCGGACCAGGCGGTTTTTTTGGGTAATCATGAATGGAACATGAAAAACATCAAGAAATCAGACATTTCGATAGAACAGATGCATGCAAGCGCGGAAAACGAACAGCTCTGGAAATCATCTATTGCTCCTAATCTACTGAAAATTGTTGTTGTTAATCCGAATAATTTATCGTTAGTCGACCTGGCCGGTTATATCGATTTTTTAAAGAAAAATCATCAAAAGTCCCATCTATTTGAGCAGGCTTTTTGGGGCCGCATTGTTAATCCTTTGGTCACTTTCGTAATGTTGCTGTTGTCCGCGCCCTTTGTAATCGGTGTTAAACGAGGCGTTAGCGTTGGCGCAAGGATGATGTTAGGCATTATCATCGGGATGGGTTTTAATATTTTCGACAAAATTGTCGGACACCTCGGATTAATTTATGACCTTAATCCTCCATTAATAGCATTTATTCCCAGTTTGAGTGTTTTAGCGCTGGCAATCTTTGCCTTGAGACTGGTAAGAGAATAATGTCTCTATGTGAAATGCAGCGGGTAATAATACCTTCAAGAATGCCATTAGTATTACGTGATTGAACGAAATGCACAATCCCCAGCCAATGAACCCGGACTGTATTGGCGAACTTCATAAACGCTGGAGTCTTGGCCGCGTCCACTGCGGCACTGGGATCGTCCGCTATGCTTGCCTTGCTAATCCACTGATTGAAGATCGTCCGGATGCGCTGTGGATTGACCTTCAGTATCTCTGCGGCCCGACTGACCGGCATTTCTACTTCGTAGCTCAGCGAGTCCCGCTCGATCAAGGCTAACACCAAGGCTTCGAATAATAAGGTAAAGCCTACCGGAACGCGCCCAAGGAAACGTCAACGGTACAGACTTTACCATCGGTCGCAATAATGCGCGGCATCTCGCAACCTGCCAGGGTAGCTGCAGGCCTAAAGCCATGCTGAATAAGGCCTCCTTGTTCATGTCCGTATTATGGCGCCACCCATTACGATTCAAATAGAGCCAAGAAATTATCCCTGCAATCTTAACTCTTGGCCGCTCTCTTGCGCTCATTTTCAGTCAGCAGCTTCTTGCGCAAGCGGATGGATTTTGGCGTAACTTCCACCAATTCATCTTCGCCAATAAATTCCAGCGCCTGTTCCAGCGTCATTTTTTGAATCGCCGTCAGGGTCAGGTTTTCATCGGTGCCTGCTGCGCGAATATTGGTCAGCTGTTTGGCTTTAGTGGGGTTTACCACCAGATCATTGGCGCGCGAGTGGATACCTACCAGCATGCCTTCATAGACCTCATCGGCATGCACCAGGAATAATTCGCCGCGTTCCTGCAACGCAAACAGCGCGTAGGCCAGGGCTTTGCCTTGCACCATGGAAACCAGAACGCCTCGTTTCCGCACGCCCAATTCACCTTTCTTCATCGGGCCATAATGATCGAAAACATGGTAGAGCAAGCCGGAACCCGACGTTGCGGTCATGAATTCGGTCTGAAAACCAATCAATCCGCGTGACGGCATCAAGTATTCCAGACGGATACGGCCTTTGCCATCGGGAACCATATTAAGCAAATCGCCTTTGCGCTCACCCAGTTTTTCCATGATAGAACCCTGATGGATTTCTTCCACTTCAATGGTCACCATTTCAAACGGTTCGCATTTTTCGCCGTCGATTTCCTTGATGATGACTTCCGGTCTGGAAACACCCAGTTCGTACCCTTCGCGGCGCATGTTTTCAATCAGCACCGATAAATGCAATTCACCTCGGCCTGATACCTTGAATTTGTCGGGATCGGCTGTGTCTTCAACTTTCAAGGCGACGTTATGTTGCAATTCCTTTTCCAGGCGGTCGCGAATTTGCCGTGAAGTAAGGAACTTGCCTTCCTTGCCTGCAAAAGGCGAGTTATTAACCTGGAAAGTCATAGTCACGGTAGGCTCATCAACCGTTAACGGAATCATCGCTTCCACAGCATCCGGGTGACAGAGAGTATCTGATATTTCCAGCTTTTCAACGCCGGTGAAGGCAATGATGTCGCCGGCCCGCGCTTCCTGAACTTCAACTCTGTCCAAACCGTGAAAACCGAAAACCTGAAGCATCCGGCCTCTGCGCTCAACGCCTTCCCGGTTGACGATAATGAGCGGCATATTCGGTTTTATAACGCCGCGCTGGATGCGGCCAATGCCGATGACGCCGACGTAGGTATTGTAATCCAGGCTGGAAACCTGCATTTGAAAGGGTCCGTCCATATCAACAGGCGGCGGGCTTACTTTTTCTACAATCGTTTCGAACAATGGAGTCATATCGCCTCCGGTTATGGTATGTTCCAAACCGGCATAACCATTAATCGCCGACGCATAAACAATAGGAAAATCCAGCTGTTCATCGGTTGCGCCCAAGCGGTCAAACAAATCGAAGGTTTGATCGACAACCCAGTCAGGGCGGGCGCCCGGACGGTCAATTTTATTGATCACAACTATCGGCTTTAATCCCAGGGCAAAGGCTTTTTGGGTTACAAAACGGGTTTGCGGCATGGGACCATCAACTGCATCGACCAGCAGTAATACTGAATCAACCATCGACAAAACGCGCTCTACTTCACCGCCAAAGTCAGCATGGCCCGGGGTATCAACAATGTTGATATGATAGCCATTCCAATCCAGAGCCGTATTTTTCGCCAAAATGGTAATGCCGCGTTCCTTTTCAAGGTCATTGGAATCCATGATACGCTCGGTAACCTTGCTATGCGACGCAAAAGTGCCGGACTGTTGCAACAACTTATCAACCAGGGTCGTCTTGCCGTGGTCAACGTGGGCGATAATGGCGATGTTTCTTAATTTTTCAATCACTTTTTGTACTCTAAGGGGTTATAAAATAAGTGTAGGTTGCGTTTTACGCAATCTTAATAAAGCATGATGGGCGCATGAAACGCACTCTGTTTGGCTGGGTTCAATTTTAGAAAGGACGGCGATAATGGCATCAAGGCTGTAATTGGATTTCCTGGCGGCAACCAACTAAATCCGGACTGGAAAATTGATTAACTCTGCTCCCAAGGCAATTCACTAAAACGCCAGCCGCCAAGATTACCTCGATGATGCTGCTGATCCAGAGGGCCTTCAAAACCGTCAACAATATTGATAAGCCTTTGATAGCCTGCTTCTTCAAGCTTTTTTGCCGCATCCAGCGAACGCTGTCCGCTCCGGCACAGCAATAATACCGGTGCACGTTTATCAGGCGCGAGTTTTTCGACCTCGGCAACAAACTCCTGGTTAATCCGCCAGTCGGGCGCTTCCTTCCAGGCGACATGAATTGCGCCCAGCGGATGTCCGACAAAATCATGCTCGACTTTAGTTCGCACATCCACCAAAACAGCATCTGTATTCTGTTGCAACAAATCCCAAGCCTGTCTTGGCTCCAAGTTTTCTACCATTGAATTAACCCATTAATTACGTTTCCGGCCTATAAACTGAGCCTCATTTCTTAACCCCCGCAACTGATTGCCGATCAAGGCGTTTTCCCGGTAAAAAATCAACCTCAACGGCGAAAACTGCGTCAACAACTCATTTTCAGTTAACAGATAATCGGGATTATTGGGAGGTTCCGGACTCACTTTTTCCCGCGTAAAAGTCTGATAAAAAAGCAAACCACCCGGTCTAAGCGCTCCTATTATCGCATCACTTAGAGTTCGGTCAAGAAAACGGCTCACAACAATGACATCAAAAGAGCATTGGATAAAACTGGCAGCCGCTATTTTTTCCTGGCAAGCATTGATATTTAGCCCTTGCTGCACTGCGTAATCCTTTAACTTATCTATAGCGACAAAAGAAATATCCCAGGCAGTCACCGCCAACCCACGTTCCGCCAAAAAAACTGCATTTGCTCCCAGCCCGCAGGCCAAATCCAGGACGTCCCCGGTTAGCGGCAGCAAAAATTCATTTTCAGTCAGAACCTGTGTAGCAGGATAACGTTCTTGATCAGTCCGGCTATAAATATGATTCCATTTATTAATCACTGCTTCCATTACTCGACTCCCGGCATACTCACTCGATGTTCAAGCCAAGCCTGCAAAAAATCCATAAAACCTTTTACTTTGGCGGATAAATATTTCCTATGCGGATAAACCGCATGTATATCCAAAGGCGGCAAAGGGTAATTTCCCAGCACCACTTTCAGTGAGCTGTTTTCAATATCCCTGCCGACAATATAGGTTGGCAACATAACCAACCCCAGTCCGTTGATCGCCGCGATACGGATCGGGTGAGCCGCGTTTGCCTGCATTCTCCCGGAAACTGTTATTATTTTAAGCCCTGTTTCGCATTTAAATTCCCATTTATTGCGCGGCGAAATTGCCCAATTAACCAGGCAGCTATGTTTCGTCAAATCTTCCGGCGTTTGCGGAATGCCATACCGCTGCAAATAATCCGGCGACCCGCAAACTACCAGTGACGAACTGGCCAATTTCCGGGCAACCATACTGGTATCATTCAATGCGCCCAGGGAAATAGCAACATCAATAGCCTCATCAATCAGATCGCCCGGACTGCTCTGCAAAACCATCTCAATTGTCAAATCCGTATGTATTTTCAAAAACTCCGCCACAGCGCGCGCAATATGAGTAGCGCCAATAGCCGGAGGCGCGCTGATTTTTAACACGCCTTTTGGCTCAGTCTGCAACTGCGTCACTGCGGACTCCATTTCCTCTACATCAATCAGCACCTGCTGACAACGTTCAAGATAAGACACGCCCACTTCGGTCAAACTTAAACTTCGTGTGGTACGATTGATTAATCTCGTTCCCAAACTACCTTCAAGCTGCATAATATGCTTGGTCGCCATTGCCCTGGAAATCCCCAATTCGCGGGCCCCCCCGGCAAAACTTCCGGCTTTGGCGACACGGACAAAAACGGTCATACTCGTTAATTTATCCACTTAATCCTCTTTAATCCGGCATAAAGCATAATCTGCCATTTGCATCCTACCTTGCGCCTGGCGCATTCTTCATACATACAAAAGCCTTGACATTACATACAATTTCTAACCATGAAACAATAAATTTATTATTTAGCATATTGTATACTATAAATTACCCTGTATAGTAGTAACCATGTAATGACGCAACAAATTTTGTAAAACGGCAACAATATTACCTAAAGATATCTATACTTTCACAGGGTGAAGCTAATGAACAACTTCAAAAAAGACATAATTATTGGCTTAATATTTATTGCCGGTATTGGAAGTTTCATTTCCGGCCAATTTATTATTTCGACCGTATTGTTTGCCAGCGCTGCTATTTACAGCAACATTGTAACGAGAGCAAGACAGAATAGCTAAGCGCCAACAGTTAACTACCTCCTGGTGTTATACCTCCAAGCAGTCCCTCCTCATAAGCTCTGCTTGATTTTTCGCCTCCCTTTGCAGCAATGCATCGGGAGGTTTTTTTTGCCTGTAATTTTTTATCTGCTTTTAAGCAAATTTGTTGATTAGCGAAAAATCTCACCTCGATTTTTTTTCCACAATAAGTCGCCAATTTCGCACTGCGGCACAAAACCTGATACAGCGCTCTTTAATATTTCTCTAACCCGCTCAAAATCATCATCTCTGGCCGATTTTTCTAATATAGCCAGCATTTGTTCCAATTCCGCCCATGGAATAATCTGCTCTTCGGCCCGCATTATTCTCGGGTGACTTGTTTCAGAAACATTGTCGCCGATCAACAGCTCCTCGTAGAGTTTCTCTCCTGGCCTCAATCCGGTAAAAGCGATCTCTATTTCACCCGAAGGATGATCTTCATCTTTTATTTCCAAACCGCTTAAATGAATCATTCTCTTTGCCAAATCAAGAATCCGGATCGGTTCGCCCATATCCAGCACGAATACATCGCCGCCTTGACCTAAAGCTCCAGCTTGAATAACCAACTGCGACGCTTCAGGTATCGTCATAAAGTAACGGATAATTCTTGCGTCAGTGACCGTTACCGGCCCTCCCCTGGCCATCTGCTCTCTAAACAAAGGCACCACAGAACCGGATGAGTCCAGAACATTGCCAAAACGCACCATAGTGAAACGGGTCTTGAGTTTATGCTCCGCTTCCATGCTCAGAGCTTGCAAAATCAGCTCCGCAAAACGTTTGGTCGCACCCATCGTATTAGTCGGCCTAACCGCCTTATCCGTTGAAATCAGCACAAATAGTTCAACTTCTGCATTGATTGCAGCCTGCGCTGCATGTAAAGTTCCGAAGATATTATTCCATACGGCTTCTCCAGGGTTTTTCTCTACCATCGGCACATGCTTGTAGGCCGCCGCATGGTAAATGGTTTGAACCTTAAAGGCTTTACATACTTTTTCAATGCGTCCGGCGTTGGTAACCGAACCCAGAACCGTAACAATTTCAATGCGATTAAAACCATTAGCCTTGGTTAACAGGTGATTCAATTCTTTTTCTATGGCATAAAGAGCAAATTCACTTGACTCAAAAAGAATCAGCGCAAGCGGCTGTAACTGGATTATCTGCCGGCACAACTCAGAACCTATGGAACCGCCCGCCCCTGTGACCATAACCACTTTGCCGCTTATAGTGGCATACAGCAGTGATTGATCAGGCGCTACCGGACTGCGGCCCAGGAGATCAGCAATATCAACTTCCTGAAGCGCGTCGACTGTAACTTTGCCCTGCGCTATATCCGATAAACCCGGCATCGACATCACATGAACAGCATAAGGCTCCAGTTCCCGGATAAGCTCACTGATGCGCGCCCGTTTCGCGGAAGGCATTGCCAGTAAAACATCAGAAACCTGATGCCGCTCAATCAAATAACCCAGAGAGCTAAGCGGATATATCCGCAGCCCGTTGACCTTTCTTTTATGCAATAATTTATCATCATCGATAAAAGCAACAGGCCTAAAGTCACGGCCATGCGCCAACGCAGAAGCCAACTGCACTCCGGCACTGCCGGCACCATAAATCACGACATTTTTCTTCCCTAATTCCGCCGCACGCCGCCCGCCCGTCACGCGAAAATAAGCCTCTCCCAACCACCAGCGCGCAAAAAAACGGCTGCCGCCCACCAACAGCATAATAATCAGCCAATTGAGCGGAGAAACTGTCCGGGGAATAATTTTAATGCCGGATTCATACAAGACAAAGGCGAAAACCAGCGCATAAAGCGTGGTTGCCTGAATAATTGTCCATAAGGCCCTTATTTCAATATAGCGAATAATTGCACGATATAAGCCTAGTCTGGCAAAAATTGGCACGGCGATTACAGGCGCCGCGGCAAACAGATACCATTCATCGCCTTTGGGCGTATACAGCACCCCCCAACGCAAAGAAAATGCCAACCAAAGCGCAAGCACGACAAAAATCACATCAGCGCTGATTAGAATAATTGCCTTATTCCGCCGCTGGAGACCAATAAACCATTGCGCCAATCGCGCCTGCATTATTTCAATTCCCTCTCTCCTGCACGAAAATAGATAGCCAGCAACATCAACGGCAAATATGCCAACGCCAGACCCAACAAGGCATTCACGCCAGCCAGCCCCACCAGCATAGCCAAGGGCGTTAACCAGCATACATTGATTACGCCGATAGCCAGCGAGACCGTCTTATGTGACTTATAGTAACGCGAGGCGTATTGATAGGCATGACTGCGGTGAGCCTCATAAATTTTTTCGCCTCGCAAAAAACGGCGAATCAACGTCCAGGTCGCATCAACTATAAATACGCCCAGCAAAATCAACCAGCTCCAAAAAAACTGCGGAGCTATCCAGGCCGCCTGAATTGAAAAAAGTCCTAAAACGATGCCCAAAAACCCGCTACCTGCATCACCCATAAAAATTCTGGCGGGCGGAAAATTCCAGAAAAGAAACCCGGCAACAGTCACCGCCAGCAACACCGGCGCAGCCCATTGTTCCATAGCTCCCGGCCCTAAGAGATACAATAGCGCTCCGCCCAGGCTGACAGTAATCGCCTCGATACTGGCCAGCCCATCGATGCCATCCATAAAATTATAGAGATTTAGCAACCAAACCAAATAAAACATCCCCAGAATTTGTCCCGCCAAGCCCAAATCAATCGCGTGCGCTCCCAAGCCTGGAAACGGGAACACCAAGAGAGGCAATCCGCCCAACCAATAAAAACCCCATGCCGCCCCGAGAAAATGAACGAGCAGCCGCCATCTGGCGGGAATGTGGCCATGATCATCCAAAAAACCCATCAGCGCCACCGAAGCGCCGGCGCCAAAAAATGCCCGCATCGCATCCGGAGTCAATACATCCATCCCTGATAGAACCGGAAGCCCCAGCAAAAATACCATAACAATCGACAATCCACCACCGCGCGGTGTCGGGCTATTATGCGAACTGCGTGCGTTTGGCATATCCAGCAAGCTGGTTGCCAATGCGTACCGGCGCAATAATCCGGTTAATGCCGCCGCCAGAACCAGGGCAATAACATAAATCCAGCCAAACTTTATCACTTGTTGAACTTCATATAGTAGAGCGCAGTTTTTCGCAGGCCCTCTTCTACAGTCACCGGCGGCTTCCAGTCCAGCCGATCACACGTCCTGGAAATGTCGACTTGCAGAGAACCACACAGTCTCTGCGCCATCTCATGCTTGCCTAACAAAGCAGCGCCCCACTCTAATACGAAGGCCGGCACCGGCACCAACCATGCTTTTTTGCCTAAGGCCGCCGACATACGCCGCATCAATTCAGAAGTTGAAAGATCCTCGCCATCACCCGCCAAAAAAATTTGATTCGCCGCCCCAGGATGATGAATGCAAGTTACGATTAAATCTATCAGGTTATCCAATGCGAGCAGGCTACGCTTGTTATGAATCGCGCCCAAAGGCAGAGGCATGCCTTTATCCAGCCAACGCATCATCCGCTGGAAGTTGGCCTTCACGCCGGGCCCGTAAACCAGCGGCGGACGAATAATGACCACCTCCAAACCTGTTTCGACTGCTAACCGGCGCAGCGCATCTTCGGCTTCGCGCTTGGAAATACCATAAGGATCAACCGGGTCCGGCTGATCTTCCGCAGTATAGGGACGCCCCAAAAGCGTACCTTCGCCATTCACCTTTATCGAACTGATGAAAATGAATCGTTGCACGCCGGCCTCAACTGACTGTCTGGCAAGATTCAAAGCGCCTTCAACATTAACCTTGCGATACTCAGCCAAAGCATCAATAGCAGCGTCGTTCATCACATGCACGCGGGCAGCGAGATGAATGACCACCTTGACGCCCTCTAACGCTTTTTGCCAATCTGTTGCCGAGCCTATATCCTTAATGAGAAATCTGGTTATAGCATCCGGAAACTCAACCGGTGCCAATGACCTGACAGCGCCATTGACATTAAAGCCCTTATCAACCAGTTTGACTCCCAGCGCTCTGCCGACAAACCCATTCAGTCCAGTTATCAATACTTTAGTCATTTTTGCCGAAATTCTTTTTTCCATTTTGATAAAAGACTTTTGTTGGCTTAGCTCGCCAGAGGCTATGCTAAACCCGCAACTTCACGAAAAAGGCTCGCATAGGCGCGGCCCAGCGCCGGTCCTGAAAAAAACTTTTCGTAGCGTTTGCGAGCCGCCTTACCCATTTCAGCCGAAAGGGCGTCATCATTCAACAGGGTGTTCATGGCCAAAGTTAAAGCTGCCGGTAATTCGGGCTCAACGACAAAACCGGTTTCTTCGTGCGCATTGATATAGGAGGTTCCGGTCCCAATTTCACAAGAAATCAATGGGCGGCCAAACATTGCCGCTTCCACCAAAACCATGCCATAAGCCTCGGATCGCAAATGCGAAGGAAGCACTAGCGCACGGCAGCGTTTCAAAAGCCCAACCTTTTCCGCGTCGCTTACCTGCCCTGCAAAAATCACATTGCCCGCGCCCTCACTCGCAGCCAGCGCCTGCAATCTAGCGCCCTCCGGACCGGAGCCTGCAATAACTATTTTACCGCCCAAGTTTTTTGCCGCTCGCAACAAAAAGTGAAGACCTTTGTAATAGCGCAATACGCCGATAAATAAAAAATAGGGCTCATTCGCCTTAATGCCTAGCCGGTTAAATACCGTATCGTCACCCGACATTGGATACGAGCTTTCCTCTATTCCTAGCGGAATTACCCGCACCTTGCCGCAAATATCCGGATGCGAAAGTACCGGACTGGTTCGCGCATAAGCCGGCGAATTGGCGACTATCACCCTCGCCTGCCGGAGCGTATGCCGCATCAGCGGAGCGTACGCGGCCCCCAGCCAGCGTTGACGCACCACATCGGAAATATAAGTCAGCACCATCGGTTTATCCGGACGCGTTAACACATGCAACACATCGGCGAAAGGCCAGGGAAACAAATAGTGCAGCACATCCGCTTCGCCTGCCAAGCGTACAAAAGTTTTGAATGCTGCGATACCGCCGATATCGCAGGAAGCGGGAGCCATCCAGGAACGGCTGCGCACCACCAGCGCTTCAGGCTGCAATAATACGGCTGGATCGGGCTGTGGTGACAGCGTGAAAATTGTATTAGCAACACCCTCTGCCCCTGTTGCAAGCGCAATTTGACGAATTGCTTCCTGCAAGCCACCGGTCGGATCGGGGAAGTAAGTTCGATAGACATGCAATACTGATGGATTCAAATCATCGGGCTCCTTTAGAATTTAAAGCCTGCCAGCAGCGCAGGGATACGCCAGCGGCAACGCAAATACCCAGTACCGCCTCCGTTAGCACGGTCATCCACGCGGATGCCATGGCTCCATATAACGGGATAAACAACAAATTTCCTGCAATGTTAATCATTGCCGTGATAGTAGCTGAACTCGCAAACCACCGTTCCAGTCCCAGCGCCAATGCCGCCTGGTTCAGAATGCCATTGGGTAAAATAAAAATCAGCGAACAACCCAGAATCGCCAGCAACTTGCTGGCGCCTTGATAGGCTTGTCCATAAGCTAACGAAATAATCATATCACTACAAAACCATATAGATAAAGCCAGACCCATGCCGGCCAACATCGCCCATGCCATCGGCGGCAAAAGCACTTGCCTGACCATCCGGACCGGCATATCACTGTTCTGCCGGAAGTCGCGAAACAAAATCAATCCCATAGGCGACGCCAGAAGAATCAAGGCTTCGATCAGGCGGTATGCCACCCCGTAGAGACCTATTTCAACTTGCGGCGCCTTCAAAAACTCCAGCAATACCATATCGGATCTAAAATACAGCGCTGTAGCCAGATCCAGCCACACCAAAGGCAGAACCGCCCGGTAAACGGCAGGAGGTATAACAAACCGGGGCCGCACCCTTAGAAACCATGTCACAAATAGCCCGAAGACTGCGGTACCGGCAAGCTGCGCCGTCAACACCTGCCATGGCTGACTCGCCCCAAGAAATAACACAGCAACCGCCATGCACAGCGCCGAGAGCGTGCGATTACCTATTTGCCAG
Organism: Methylobacter sp. KS41; assembly: GCA_002862125.1. GTDB lineage: Bacteria > Pseudomonadota > Gammaproteobacteria > Methylococcales > Methylomonadaceae > Methylobacter_C. Next base: position 1,143,351 of record PHSP01000001.1, read on the forward strand.
GAAGCATCCCTGACCAACCGCCCGTTTCCACGCAAAACAGCGAGTCCGTACTGATTAAGCACCGCCGCTCCAAAGCACCATACCGTCACAAGCGTCGTTAACTTATAATCCGGAAAAAGCAAAACGGCAAGAACGGAAAGCACGAAAATTGCTGGTATTGCATGTCCATAAGCCAGCGCCGGCAAGTCCGGGCGCAGCTTTGCCAGTGCTGCACTTTCCCGAGCGCCTTCACGCTGAAGCAGCTTACTGAATCCGCCGTCTATCAGAATGGCGACCAACGCGCCCACCGATAGAGCTACGGCATAGACGCCAAACAGATCGGGGCCTAACGTCCGCGCAACCAGAATGCTAAGACCAAAAGAGACAACCCCGATGTAAACAATAGCAAGCCACTGAGCGCCCAAAAAGCGAAAAAACATTAGTGAAGCGTGAAATAAATGAAGTAATTCAAATCAACTGCCTTTTATTACCTGACGGTACACATCAACGGTTTGTCTGGCACATTTATCCCATGTGAACTCTGAACTTCTTGCCAGGGCAGTCAGCGAAAGCTGATGCCTGAGGCCGTCATCTGAAATCATTTTCAGAATGGCTTGAGCCAATGCTTCCTCATCATAAGGATTAATGAGCATCCCGGTATCGCCCACGACTTCAGGCAGCGATGAAACTTCCGAAGCTATGACCGGCACGCCACAAGCCATCGCTTCCAGAGGCGGCAGACCAAAGCCTTCATAAATTGAAGGATAAATCAGTGTCAACGCTCCGGCAGTCACCATTGCCAGCTCTTCGCGCGGCAAGTAACCGATCTGGCGAATTTCCCCCGCACTTATCAGGGGCGCAATTTGATGTTCCAGCGCCGATGTGCGCCAGCCATTCATACCGACCAGCACAAGCGGAAAGCGTTTGCGGACTTGTGGCGGCAGCAGCATGTAGGCGCGCAATGCAACCTGCAGATTCTTCCTCGGCTCAAGAGTGCCCACAGCCAGCAAGTACCGCCCGTGCGCCAGATCGTGACGGTTTAATACCGCCAGCGTATCCTCGGCAGTCCGGGGATAAAACAGCGGCTCCACCCCCAGCAAAATGGGTTTGATACGCTCCGCTTTTACGCCAAACACATCCATCAACTCGCGTTTGACGAACTCTGAATCTGTAAGAATGAGTCCGGCCCGGCGCAGACCCGGTTCAAAATAAGTATTCATGGCTCGCACACGCTCCGCCGGATGGGTATCCGGAAAACGAATCCACGACAAGTCATGTACGGTGATTACTAAAGGCCCGTTGAATTTGAACGCCAGGAAATTTGGCTCGTGATAAATATCAGAATGATTGCGCCGGATACCGTGAGTGAATCTGTTTTGCTGTAAATACCGGTTGATTGAATAAGCATTGGGAATATACCGCTTAATCATCGATTTGATGGCCGTTATGCTTGGAACGGGTTGATCTCGAACTTCTTTACTCCAACCGGTGCCGTAAAACAGATTGAGTTCCAGACCGGACAATGCCTGCAGTCCCTTTGCCAACTGATTGGTATATTGCCCGATGCCCGTAAGCGGCGACAGCAGCGAAGTGGCGTTTAATGCAACCTTCATTTGCTATGCTCCAGCATACCCGCTACGCCAGGCATCCATCCTAAAGTATCCTGCAAAGACGCCAAGTGAACGCCGTCCTCAACACTTGGAGATTTTGCCGGATTCACGCACAACCGGCGAATCCCCCCATTCCGCGCCAGGATTTGATTTACCTTGACATGCGGATAATGACTCCTGATTTGTCCTGATAAATCAGGCTTAGACTTATCCACGCAGATGTTGGAAACATAACTCGGCACTGCTTTTTCCACTAACTGCAAATAAGCTTCGCAGACAAATCCCATATCATTAAACTCCCGTTTCATATCAAAATCACCCAACTCAACAGTCGCTGCATACTGTGTCAAATAGTCGCCCGCCGAGGGATAACAAATCCTGCCTGACTCCTGCCCAGGTCACGTATCACGCATACAATAAATGGACTCATGGACAATAACGGCATCCAAGCAATATATTTTAGCCATGTACCATAGCCAGTTCAATCATGTTGCAAAGGGTTAGTGCGGCATGCAACTGTTCGCTATTATCTTATACATTGAGAATACTGACCAATAAAATCCTTCCTTGTATTGATATTATTGATCCTCACAGCCAATCATCGAAATACGCTCAGAAATTCACCCGTTCAAGTTCCACCACCAGTAGAACCGGCATAGGCCATGTCAAGCACTGTTTTTCGGAGCGCTTTGCTATCAAAGGCTTTACATTGGGAGATCATTGCAAGCGCCACTTAGCTATTTACCCCGAGACTGCTCTCGATCTTCTGAAGCGCGACTTCCAACAATCCTTCTGTCAGTACCGGCTGCTTACCAATCCATAAAGTGTTATTTATCACATTGCCGGTATTGGTCAGATCGCCGCAGATACGGTAATTGGCAGCTGTTTTTAGTGTATTCATAAAAAGGTCGTTTTTTGAAAAATTAAAGTTAGATAAGCTTAAAACTTAGCTGAGCCTTTGGAGCGCATGATTCATTTTTAATATTTGCAATCGTTTTAGTAGCTGCTTACGCATGCTGCTCGGAGTTGGAGTGCGATTCAAGAAATAAACCCCTTGCGTGTCAGATACGCTGTAATATCTTCAAAACTTGCCAAAACGAAACGGGCTTCTTCCATAATCAAATTCAGTTTCTCGATGCGAGCAGAGTTCTCTTCGGGGTAATGATGAGAAAACTTATTGCGCAGCATGGCCGCAGTTCCAAAAGCTTCTGCGGAATGAATAGCGCCGAGTCTTTCCATTAACAAAGCCTTGTCTCGATTGGATTTATCGCTGATATCTTCTTGCTCAAGAAAGGCGATACTTCTGAATAACTGCTCTTGAATCATCGTCACGCATTGCGAATAACGCAGAATAAATGCATCGACAGATTCTTCCTGGCTCTGATTGAATTCCGCTAATTGCTCCAGCGTTATAGGGAACAGGTAGGCATTTTTTCTATTGAATAGCGCAATTTTTCTGTTCTTTGCCGACAGGCTTCAAAGCTGGACCGCAAGATAAGTTGCTCTTTTGTCACAACAAAATCCCTTGTTCAATGGCTATTTTGTGAATCGGCTGGATTGGCTGCCCAGGATTTTTGACCAACAGATCAACATGTGTGTCGCAAGCAAGCTCCAGGCGATACTGCGTGCTTAGCTGTGTTTTCAGATCGATGGGGCTGCTGGCTTGCAAGTATACATCAATGTCTCCACCACGGCGCAGGTCATCAGTACGCGATCCATAAAGATAAATGCGCCCAGCCGGATCCAACGCACCCAGGATAGAGCGCAATGCATGGAGTTCGGTTGAATTCAAGCGCATGGCGATATTTGACTGTAACGCAGTTGCTCGCCTTCTTTGCGAGCCAAATCGAGCGCGAGCAGAACAGTTTGCGAGTGTTCCGGCAGATATTTTAGACTCATAGTTGAATGCCGGTTTGCCGTGCAATCACCAGCACAGGGCTTTCGGGAGTAGCTGCATCTTTTAATATGACGTCGATTTTTCTGTCGCCAAGCTTGCGTATCAGTGAAACATAGAGCGCCCCAGTTGTGGTGGCCCGGTTATCAACGGCCTGACCGGTTTCAAATAATAGGTCAATGTCCCCACGTTTTTTTGGCATCATCAGTACGCGAACCAAAAAGCATAACACGCGCATCATCGCCCAACACGGCATGGGCGGTTTGTTTAATGGCTTGAATTTGATCATCGGTTAGACGCATACTGATGTTTTAACTGATTAAAAAATAAAGCCCCGCAGGTTTAAATTCTGCTGGGGCTAGAGGCTAATATTATGCCTTAACCATTGAGATTGATCGCCGTATTTTTGCACACGCGGAAAAATCTGCTAAATGGTTTTTTACAATGTTATACACAATGTACCAGTAATTAGAGTGTATTTATGCATGGCAATATTGCGAAAACCAACGGCATTTTACAGCCAAAATGATTTTTCCAAGTTCATACTGTGATTCGCCGTTTTGGAGCAGCCAACGCCACTTCGTACAATTGCAATAAAGCTGCCGCACTATGCTTCCAGTCAAACCTTTTGGCCTACTCTAGCTCAGCTGTACTCAGTTGATCTCTTTCCAGCTTGTTTGCCGCCAGCCGCAGCATCGCTTGCGCCCAGGCTTCAATATCCTTTGGGTCGAGCAGTATCGCCGTATTTCCTGCCACTTCCGGAATCAAAGTAGAGTTTGAAGTCAACGTCGGAGCGCCGAACTGCATTCCTTCCAGAACAGGTAAGCCAAAGCCCTCAAACAGCGAAGGATAGAGGTTGGCGTAGCAATTCCGGTAAAGCCAGATCAACTCATCATCCGACACGTAACCGGTCATGACAATATGAGCGTCAATTCCCAGCTCGCTCAAATGTTTCTGAAAATCCTCCATCAGCCAGCCTTTGCCTCCTGCAAATACCAGCGGCATGGGCTCGCCACCAAGAACCAGATAGCGGGCGTACGCTTCAACGAGACGGCGCTGGTTTTTCCGCGGCTCAATGGTGCCGACGTTCAACCAGTACCCGCCTATCGGCACGTCATCAAGCGCCTTTGGCCGTTTACCCATCACTATAGAGTCTGCAAAACGCGAACACGGATAAATCACGCGAATACGATCCACCGGGAAGTGAGGGAATACGGCCAGATAATGCTCCCGTGACGACTCTGAAATTGCAACTACCCAATCCGCTGCTATTGCCGAACGAAAAACTCCATCGAAACAACCCACCCGGCTGGGCTCAGTTGTCCCATCCGGATCAACAGCAAAACCCATGTCGTAGAAGGTATAAATAAGACGGATAAACTCTAATTGAGTCGGGCACCAGAAATTGTTGGCATGGATAATATCCGGCTTATCCAGTGATGCATCCACATCAGACCCGGACCAGAATGCACTTGCTGTTTCCCGCGAGAAATGCCTTGGCCCATAATGTACATCCTGACCTGAATAAGGATTCCGGGCTGGCATCTTTGCATCAAAATAGAAATCACCAAAGCTGGGGAAAAGCGAATAGTGATGTTCCGGCTTAAGCTCCAGCATCGCCTGGATCATCGCATGCGCAAAATAGCCGCAGCCTGCCTTGCCGGAACCGGTTTGGGAAATGTCGAAGCCAATGTGCATAAATTTATTTCCGCTCTTAAGTCTTATTGACGGTGAAAATAAGGGTGGAATGGAGTTAGCCGTTGACACTTCATGTCCTCTTCAATTTTGGCAACCGAGCTAGCAAAGTTTGTTTCATGGCTGGCGTGACGCCATGATTCCAGCGTAGCGCAGCCAGAAGACTTCTTAGCCCCAATTCAAGTGTGATTTTTATTGATGAATGATTTAAAGTACCAAGCCGATTACTTACAACTACATGAGCATAGTTGAGCAACCATCTATCTGGAACATTCCCATACAGCTTTTTGAACATATCATTAATTTCCTTGAACACCTTTACTCGAGATCCCAGGGTTTTATTTTCGGCATACATCCTGGAACCAGCTAGTTTCTCTTCAAAATAGGCAAAGCGCACGCCCTTCCTGCCCAGCCGCAGCCAATATTCAAAGTCCATGCAATAGTTCAGTGATTCGTCAAGCAACCCATTATCTTCCACAATCTTCCGTCTAAAGAACAATGCCGGTTGGCAAATAAAACAAATTTCTTTAAGGCGTTCGTAGTCCCAGGGTTCCGTGGGATAACTTTCAAAGGCCTGGTCATCAATATCGATGTGGTCTGCCATGCCGTAGACTACGTCAACTTCGGGATGGGCTTCGAAGAATGCCACCACACGAGCTATGGCGCCAGGGTAATAAACATCGTCGGAGTTCAGCCAGCCGATGATCTCGCCATCCGTGGCATGGATGCCTTGATTGACAGCATCGGTTTGCCCCTTGTCTTTTTTTGATACCCAGCGCACTGGAGGGCTGAAACGTTCGAGGATTTCAACCGTGTTGTCGGTACTGCCACCGTCGAAGACTACGTGCTCGATTTCAAAATCTGGAGCAGTCTGGCTGGCCACGCTTTGCAGCGTGCGCTGGATGAATTGACCCTGGTTATAGGATGGAGTAATGATGCTGACTTTCATTTGACTTTTCCGGCAAATTTTTTAATCATAAGTTTGTCTGTCAGCCATTTCATCTGCTCTGCTTTAATCATAGTCATAGCGGTGTTTTGCAAAGTTCTCAATAAATATCATCAGAGTTTAGCCGCCCAATGATTTAGCCATCCGTGAAGCGGATGTCTTGATTGACAACATTGGCTTGCCATTTGTCTTTTTTAATTCCCATCGCACCGCTGGGCTGAAACCTCTGGTTATTTCAACCGTATCAGCGGTGCTGGCACCTTCAAAGACTATATGTTCGATTTCAAAATCTGGTGTAGTCTGACAGGCGACACTTTGCAGGGTGTGTTCAATGAATGAATTGCCCATTGGTGATAAAATGGACTAATAATACGACTGTTATTTATTTCTCCCAGAAAAGTATGTGATCGCAATTTTGTAAAGCATTCTCGGTTATATTTTTGAAACCACCAGCCTCTTGCTGATAGCTATTCCTGCAAAAAATTAGTTTTACGGTACTCATGCCACCGCAGTTCAACACGCGCCCGGTGATAATAACGGTAAACCCACCGATTCCACAAATAGCGAGGGTAAGAATAGGCTTGGGCGGCCTGGGAAAATGCCAGTTTATGGGCCTGAGCCGTCCGCGTTACAGAGAATTCTTGGGCTTGGCACTTTCCTTTTCTAATCATCTCTTTTCGCAGGATATCGTTGTACCAAACCTTTGTGATAATTTCAGCCATATTTGACACTGAAGTCGGATCAAACAGTTCCGCCGCATCGCCTACCACTTCGGGAATGGATGTATCGTTGGCCGCTACCACCGGACAGCCGACAGCCATGGCCTCGACAAGTGGAATACCGAAGCCCTCAAAGAGCGAAGGAAAGACCAACATTCTGGCGTGTCGATAAAGATAGGCGACCTGCTCTGCCGTGATATAACCTAGCGTGTGGACCTGCGACTCCAGTCCGTATTCCTGAACTTTTTCGAGTAATGGATATCCGTTTGACTGTTCAAATCCGGTGAACACGACATCAATCGTAAGATTTTGTTCGTCACGCATCATTCGCAAAGCTTGAAGCAGCAGGTCATGATTCTTGTGTTTCCAGAAGTTGGCGGGATAGAAAATGAAGTCCTTGGGTAAGGGTTGTTCGAGTGGCTGAGCAATCTCGGCGCTACGATAATACCGTTCGTCAGCGTTGAGATAAGCCACGATCACTTTGTCGTCGGACAGATGATGATACTGGAGGAGAGTCTGCTTGGAGAATTCAGAAATGGTAATAACCCGATCAGCCATATGCGTCGAACTGGAATAATACAGGTCGCGATTGTAGCGGTCTTCCAGTGTAAAAAACTCCGGATAAAACACCTCTTGTATATCGACCAGCATCACTACCGTTGGAATCGTCAGGGGACTCGGATATAGGGCGCCAAATGGACAAAAATAAAGATCGATTTTATCCAAATGCATTTCTACTTCACGCTGGTCCCGCAATATAATGGCGCACTCTTTCCATCGATCTGAGCAAAGCTTTGCTAACTCATCGGCATTGTGCGGAAACCAGAAAAAGATGTATTCGTTGTCTGTATCTTTCTCAAGCAATTCGCCGAACAAGGTGAGAAAGTATTGTTTCAGGCCGCCGATATGTGCTTGCAGGAGAAAACAGTTTACGCCGATACGCATAGTTACCCCGCTGTCGATTCGTTGAGAGTGAGCAGGGCATAGATAGATCCCATGCTCTGTGCAGCTTGTGACAGAGCCAGCATCCTTCTTGATGAAGGAGGTTGCCCGGTACGACCATGCAGATCAGTAAAAAGCGATGCCATAAAGGATTTAACGGCAGTTTTGACATGATATTCCAGATATCCTAACTTGCTTGAGCCGAGTTGATTCAGCAAGTGCATCTGCGTGATGTCGGACACACCTTCCCAAAAATGCCGCCGTAAGAAGTATCGCCTAGTGAATTTAACTGCCGAGACTCTATGAAAAACCTTGGCATGCGGCTGGTAATACAGCACACAATGAGCTTCTCTAGCCCGTTTGCCTAACAGCGCATCTTCCCCCGGCTCCATGGCGCGCTTTCGAAAATAATTGAAGCCTAGTCTCTCATCAAAGCCACCGATTGCTTGAATGACTTTGCGCGAGCCAGCCATGTTGGCACTGATTGGTTGATCATGAGGAGGCATCAAGCACACCTCGTCGCCAATATTATATAGGCCCAGCAAGAACTCACGTTCTTTAGGATACCATTCCGGTCGTTTGCCAGGCCATATTGGTTCGATTCTGCCGGCGATAAGATCGGGCGGCGTTTCAATTGAGTTAAAAATGTCATGGATAGCCTGCAGCCACATGGGATCAGCAAGAGCATCATCATCAATAAAAGCCACGACCCCACCCTTAGCCTCTTGTATGCCAAGATTTCTGGAGCGGCTGGCGCCTCCTTGATTAAGAAATAAATACCGCAACTGGTTGTTGCCTGAAAAATGTTGAAACAGTTGATCCTGCAGTTCACTTTTGGGATCCTGATCAATAATTAATATTTCATAATCGTCGTAGCAGCCGTTAATTATGCTGGCGACACAGTCAAGAAGCATGGCAGGTCGGCCACAAGTCGGGATGACCACGGAAATATGAGGAGAGGAAGTTGTTGTCATGAATTTTCCATTCTATTTTTGATGATACCGATATTGATAACGTACCTGTCGATACTTCTGAATTAAGCGCTGCCGCCATTCGAACAGCCGCACAGCTAAGTGGGGGCCAACAGCTCGTTGTAAATAGTATAAAAACGCAATCGGATGAAAAGTCAGATATTTTCTGTCTGCTTGGCCACGTCTGAATGTCTGTATTGCCTTGTCTGTTCGCTGTTGTTGTCTGTACAAATCATTAGCGACCAGCATACAGGCTAAAGCAAAACCCGCGTCGGCTTCTCGTTCAATCAGCTGAAATTCTAGGAGAGGTAGCTGTTCCCAGCGGGCAAAGACAGTTGGCTCTCGTCTTGGCATTCGATCAACATCATAATCGAACTGCTTCGCTAGCGTATAGTAGTAGTAAGCGAAAAAAAGCGACATTCCACTTTTTTTTCGATAGCGCCGGAATATTTCAAGGTAATCACCCCAAAAAACAGTGGTGCTGGAGAGTGATTTCGTTCCCTGAATTAGTCGGAATTTGCCCAGCTTATGTGGGGTATGGTGCAATTTTAATCCAGCATGACCAGCTCGAATCCAATATTCTGCATCCATGGCGTAGTGAAACGCTTCGTCAAAGTAACCGATCTGATCGTGGATACGAGTACGCCAAAAGGTCGATTGTTGCATGATATAGTTGGTGAAATCGTTCCAGAGAAAATGATAGGAAGTCATGAGCCCTTGGTCATAGGGGCGTGACAACCATTCCCATTGAAGCTGTCCATTTTCATCAATAACATCACCATCGCCGTAGATAAAATCCGCTTCGCTGTTCTCGGCAAATTCCTGCGCGACGCGGGCAAAGGCTCCGGGAAAAAACAAATCGTCCGAATTGATGTAGCTGGCAATCATTCCGGTTGCGCGGCGCAGTCCTTGATTGATGGCATCCGATTGTCCATTGTCAAGCTGGCTAATCCATTCCATGGTAATGCCTGCACACTGAACTGGCCATGTACCGGCTGCCACTTGATCTGCATATCTTTTAATAATCTCTGTCGAACCGTCGGTCGAGCCGCCATCCATGACAAAATACTCAATTTCAAACTGTCCTGCCTGCGACAGGACGCTCTCAATCGTCTCACTAATGTAGGCTGCTTGATTGAACGAAGGGGTAACGATACTGAACTTGCAGGGTGTGTTCATTGGCCGACCTGTTTCTTGGTCAAAAAAAGCGAGAGACCACGGGTCATCAGATCTTCTTCAGAATAAGGCAGCAACCTTGATAGATAATGAGCAATCGCCGGTTTATCCTTTGTCTCGTCATCGAGTAACGGCGTCATCCACTCTACCACGAAATCCGAACTGGAGAACATGCTGCGCAACGTCGCAATGTCGACTCGATTGATCTCATCACTGTGGTAAATCCACTCAGTGGCATCTTTAAGAGACATCGACGCATCTTTAGGCCAGCGGCTTGTGCAGACACTTTGCATAGCCTCCTCAGTCCAAAGTAAATGTGCCCAGGGCGGAATTAGCTCGGCCACTGCAGGTATGTGGTGCAAATGGTGCCCATACGAAGAAGTCCAAACGGGTTGAAAATTGATCAGGACGCTACCCTCTGGCTTCAGGACACGATACATCTCTTGAAGAACTTTTGGGCCGTTGAAAAAATGCTCGAAGGTTGAAAGAGACAGGATCAAGTCAAAGGTATCAGCTTCAAAAGCCAGATTATCGGCATTCATGTTGATTAATACGCCGGTGTTATTTTGGTGACGGATTTCCACCTCCTCGGAAACACCAAGACCAATGCCAACGTAGCTTGAAACGCCCAATTGCAGAGCATGTTCCAGGGTGTAACCGTGTGGAGAAGCGCCAACATCCAACAACGCTTTGTCGGCTACGGGATGTAGTTGATTCAGGATATCAACCATCTGGTGATTATATGCCCTGACGGCATCCATGTCTGGACGGGTTCTGTTGAAAGCATCTATGGTTGAGATATAGTCTTTAAGTACAGTAATCATGATTGGCTTTATTTCCGGGTGCTCAGGGGGGGCTTAACGGATCACCCTGCTGGGACAGTTCTGTTATTCGTGAAATCAGATATTCTTTATCCGCTTCGAGCCCAGGAATCCGTCCGAGTTGTTGGCCTTGGGCTTCGATCACTTCAAGGCGGGCGGCTCGGTCGGCTTCGCAGGCCTGCAATTTGGCGAAAAGCTGCGCATTATCGGCTTGTAGCTGCGCCACGGTTGCTAACTCGCGATCATAAATATCGAGCAAAGCCAAAGCAAACCGCCCGTTTGGCGTGGGCAGTAGAGCCGAATTGACCTGTTCAGGTGTATTGGTCTGAAGCGGCGCTCGACTGACCGCAAAAAACATGTCGTAGTGACCAAAAATTGCTGACTCAAACTGGATATATTCGGCACCTAATTGCTGGAACAAGCGGGTAGCGGAACGATCGCTAAAGAGATAAAGATGCTCGTCAGCCTTAAGTTGTTCAAGAAACGCCCCTTTTGTTTCCAATAATGCCGTGTAATTCATTCCCTCCTTGAATTGCGGCGTTTGTAGGAGCAGCAGGCCGTCCGGCTTCAATAATTTCAGGCAATGGGTCATGGTTGCGACGGGGTCGGGCAGGTGTTCAAGCACGTCCATCAAGGCGATGACATCGAGACTGCCGGGGGCGATGTCGAGAGCTTCGACCGGACCAACGGAAATTGGTACGCCGAAGGTCTTCTGGCCAAATTCGACAACCCAGGGACTCATTTCCACACCGCATGCATCGAATCCGGCCTGCCGCAGCAGCGCGACAAAACTGCCGTGCGAGCATCCCAATTCCAGAACCTTGGCCGGCGGCAAACGGTATTTGAGCAACGCTTTCAGCCAGTGCAAATTGCGTTCGGTGAGATCATTGCGGGTTCGGGCGTGAATGCCGGCGTAACCAAAAGCATCCTGCTGATGTTCCAGCCAATATTTCTTGCCGTAAAAATCGGTCTCGTCGTCGCGCACCAGTAATTGCTCGGGCGGCATATCCTTGAGATAAACCAGGGTTCCGCAAGCGCGGCATTCGCCGTACTCTGGACTAAAGGGGATAAGGTCGGTATTGCCGCACCAGCACAGTCGCTCGGTAGGTGTAATCGTCATTTCAGCACTCGTGTTAATATTTTTCCTGGCAAATCAGCTACGCCATGGTGAGTCAAGACTGGTATTCCATTTTTCATTGCAAGGCCAACAGAAAACGAACCCGCATCCGCAATATGACAAATCCTCGTGCAACTAACCTCCATTTCCTGATGGGAAATATGCTCCCGCCGCACCCAAATATTGTTTGAAACAGATACGATACCTATCTCGAAAAGGTATTCACCCGGTAAAATATTCAGCTTAATTTCTTGTCGGCTCATTACTTTCGATCCCGCTCCCAGTGTCTCTGGAACATCATTCTCAAATTGCCAGCTATTCTTTCCATGGACAATAACCCCTCGATCATTTTTAATGATGATACCGCATATTGGTATCCCAATATCTTCGGTAAGTTCGTATTCGGAGTAAAAAACTGCCAAATCACCCTGCCGGAAGCTGCTGCATGGCTGTCCGCCCTCGTTACATAGAGCGACTCCTACGCATCGAGCCTGCCCATTGCTGATCTGTGACTTGTTGGTCAGGTCTATAAAAGCATCAGGTGGAGGACGGTCAATTACTTGAGAGATCGAATCTGGAGCAGGTCGTGAAGCCGTTTGTGTTGTCTGTCCATCAACCACACGTGTTCCAGTTTGATGTAAAAGATAGTAATGCTTCGAAGCCTCGGAAGATGAACCAATAAATCGCTGTGTGCCATGATCCAGCAAGATGGCCCTTTCGCAGTATTGTTCAATTTCCGTCATGGCATGAGAAACCAGCAAAATTGCCGCGCCGGAATTTCTCAACTGCTCCAGACGGGAATAACACTTTTGCCGGAAAAATACATCTCCAACCGCCAGCGCCTCATCAATGATGACGATGGATGCATCGATATGGGCCTGCACGGCAAAGGCCAGGCGCACGAACATGCCGCTTGAGTAAGTCTTTACGGGTTGGTCGATGAACTCGCCAATGTCGGCGAACTCGACGATCTGGTCGTAGCGGGCTTCGATTTCTTTTTGGGTAAGACCCAGGATGCGCCCGTTCAGAAAGACATTTTCGCGGCCGGAAAACTCCGGGTCGAAGCCGCTGCCCAGTTCCAGCAGCGCGGCAATTCGGCCCTTGACACTCACCTCGCCGCTCGTTTGGGCTAAAGTTCCCGCAAGGATTTGCAGCAAGGTACTTTTGCCGCTCCCGTTCCGGCCAATGATGCCGAAAGTTTCGCCCCGCCGAACCTGAAACGATATATCCTTCAATGCCCAGAATTCACGAAAATAACTGGGCGGGGCACGATGCTTCGATAGTTTGAGTGCAACACCCGCGCGATTGGCTGTCTGGTGCAATCGGGGCAAGACAAGCTGTTTCAATCTGTCGCGAGGGGTATTGTAGATTTCATAACGCTTGCTGAGATTACGAACGTCAATGACAATGTCGGCTGCGTTCATTGTGTCGCACCGTTTTCATCGGCTTGTGTTGTTTTTACAATCGTCATAAACTCAACAGAGAAATCCGCTTGCTTCGGTTCAATGCCAAATGATTCCCGGCAATAGCTTAAGAATTGGACAGCAGTCATGTAAAGCAAGGGTGTTAAGGTCTTTAGAGAATTAAAATGGTCTGCGATTTCTGCGTATTCGATTTCGTAGTCATGAGCGGCGAGATTGAGTGCTGTCCGGCATAGCTGCCACGATGCAACCGATTCGAGTACGCCTGCTTTTTCATAAAAGCTGAGTATTTTAAGAAAGCTATCGGTGGGTTCGCCTGCAAGAATACTAGCATGGCGCATGGCTGCGCCGAGGGTGTCTTGCAATTTGGCGAATCTCTCGTTGATTGCCGCCAAAGCTTCGAATAAGGCTACATCCTTCTTCTGTGTCTCCAGTTGTTCCTTTGTCAATGGCCATGTTATTTTCCGGCTGGAAGCATCAAGGAAGTAAACGCAACGTTGTATGGCCTCTAAAAGTTCTGCAAGATGCAATTTTTCAGCGTTGAGAATGGATTCGTTCACCATCATATTTCCAATTGCGCCGAGTTGGATTGAGCGATGATTTGAAAAGGTGTCTCAACTGTACCACGGGTTTTAGAAACGATGTCGACTGATAAGCCCAGTTGTGATTCCAGTTCCATTTTTATTTTTGCGCGCTGAATTAGCGATAATGGACTGTCGGATTCGATAAACAGGTCTATATCGCCGCCTTTTGCTTGGTCATTGAGTCTGGAACCAAATAAATGCACGAGCGCTCCGGTTCCGGCTAAACGGGAAACTGTTTGGGTAATTATGACTGTTTGTTGTTTTGTCAGACGCACTTCTTTAGCCTAAACAAGTCATTGATAACGATTATTTCAAAGGACATCGGCAAATCCCCGGCGCGATTTCTGGAACCACCAGTAACCGGTTTGGCAAATTGATACGCCAATAACCAGACTGATCGCCCACTCATCCCATTGGATAGGCCTGCCCCAGAGCATCAGGTCGCGCAACTGCATGACGGGAAGGGTAATCGGATTCCACATCAGGAGCGCCCGGTAGGCCTCGGGCAGCGCATCGATTGGGTAAAAGACCGGAGCCAGAAAAAGCGCGACTGTGGTAACCATGCCAATGACTTGAGACAGGTCGCGAAGGTAAACGCCTAGCGAAGCGAAAGCCCAGGAAAAGCCCAGTATTATCAAAATCAGCGGCAAGAGAATTATCGGAGCGCATAATACGCCGATATGGACAGTCACGCCGGCCAGCAGGCAAAAACCCAAGAGAACTATAAAGCTGACGAGAAAATGCAATAAGGCTGAGAACATCGCCATCCACGTCAGCATTTCAAGCGGGAACACCACTTTTTTGACGTAATGCGGGTGACTGGTGATCAGACTTGGCGCCCGGTTAAGGCACTCGGCAAAAAAACTGTGAACAATCATTCCCGAAAAAAGCACAATAGCGAATGCAATCTTGCTTTCTTCGCCCGTCCCCCATCTGGCCTTGAAAGCCACGCTGAAAACGACGGTGTAAATAGCCAGCATCAACAAGGGGTTAAACAAAGACCAGACGACGCCTAACATGGAGCCTTTGTAGCGCCCGATAAAGTCACGCTTGACCAGCTCCCAAAGCAACTCTCGTTGCCGGAAAAGGCCGCCAAGCATTGAAACTGGCGTGGCAGAATGATGGCTACTCACTTTACGCGGCACCCAAAAAAGGTTAATAACGGCATCTGGCGGATTCTTTATTTATCTTTAAATCGAAAAACATCGCTTTTCTTAAGGCATTCGTCACTTTGCACTTTGATTAACCCGTAAGGTAAGGTGACCCGGTTTTTCAAACGGTTACCTTCCGTGTCCGGAAAAAAAGCTCTTCGCGGAAACGCCTTCTGTAAGAAACTTTGCGCATCACTCAAACGTATGAATGGCTTTGGTTGTAACTCACGAGAGACCGGCCGCAACGGCCTTAATGATCTAGCGCAAGGAATTATTGGAATCAACTTTACGAACGTCCCTTGAATATATTTTTTGTGCCCGCGAATGCCGCAAATTCACAATTTATTATAAAAAGCAGGCAACTATACAACATAAAGCGGAAGGGAGGCAATCCAAAATGTGGATATTGTTTATAATCCTTTGCTGCGCGGCATCCTGCTTACGCGCTGAAAAAGCAGTTAAAATCCAATCTATAGGTAACAAATTAAGTGCGTCTTCTATCTCTCTGAAGTATTAGATGATTGCTTAAGCCTGGCGGGCGGGAACACTCTGATTTTGCCAGCGCGAACAATCCTTGGTTGATCGCAAACCCTGGCTTATTGCTAATGAACATGGCTTTTTGGCATTCATTTTCAATACAATGGACCTTAGCACTTGTGACGCGTATTTTGATTATTCTGTTGAAATCGGTTGACGTAAAAAATCCACGATAAACTGATAGCCCCGTTGTTCAATTAATGCAAATACCACTTTCATATCAACGTTCATATACTCATGCACAATACGATTGCGCAGGCCAACTGCTGCGTTCCATTGTTGCAGCTGCTCGTCGTTTAACTTTTTTTTAGCATGCAGGCAGGCAAAGCTGTCATAGGCGGAAACAGGCACTGGTTCACCCGATTCTTTTAATAAGTGTTTAGCTTTACCAATTGCATTTTCAATTAATACCTGCAACCCGTGTAACGCGCCATTTTGCTCAAGTTTGCTGAGCGCTTGCCTGGCGCTTAGTTTTTGCCAAGCCTCTTGTAGCAACTCACTTTGCTCATCGGCGATACGGCAGCATTCTGCATCGTATAAATCAAGACGCATAGCATTGGCTCCAGTAGTAATCTTCCAGATCACGCCAGGTGCGCTGTAAAAAATAATGCCATGCCAGCGTGTTTTCCCCTTTAAGCACAACACCTTCTTCCGCCACCACTGCTCGCATGGCGAGCCGAGCGTTAGTTAAATCAATCAAATCCACTTTATCCTCAGCCACTTTAAGCAGCTGCGCTATGGTTCTACGTAATGTTTCTGTTCGGGCCAATAATGAGATGATGTCGATTTCTGGCTGACGATGCCAACGAATTGCAATATCCCAATCGCTTTTCGCATGTGTTTTACCGGTAGCTTGGCTGCCTACCAATATAGCTAGCTCCAGTTGCGGAATTTGTAACAAACATTGCTTTAATACTTCCAGATTATGATCAGCCTGTTTGTCAATCATACTTCCTCCTATCTTGACGCGGCTATACCGGATTTTGCGCCCAGAGTCGCTTGAGCGTGGGTCATGCGCATAGCTTCTTTTCAATATTGTTCCGGAAAGTCAAAGTTTGCCGTCAAGGAAAAGATGGGGCAAATCCTGAATTGTTCGATTCAAAAAAGTCACATATTTTCTGCAGCCTTGAGCAAACTTGACCGATGCGCATCTGAATAGACGCCGCAAAGAATCTTGACCACGTCTCTCATCTTCTTTTCGGCGCTCCAACCAAGTATCTTGCGGGCCTTTTCCGGGTTTCCCTGACTCCAGGCAATCTCGTTCGGACGCATGAGCAGGTCGTCGTGGAACACATGCTCGGTCCAGTCCAGCCCAAAGCATGCAAAGGCCTGATCGACAAAATCCTTGAGGGAATTGGCCTCCCCGGTGGCAATCACGAAGTCATCCGGGCGGTCAGCCTGAAGAATCAGCCACATGGCCTCAACGTATTCCGGCGCCCATCCCCAGTCACGCGAGATGCTCAAATCGCCCAGCGTCAGCTTTTCCGTGGAACCACATGAAATCCGATGCGCGGCCTGAACGACTTTTTGCGTTACAAAACGCGAAGGGCGAAGCTCGGATTCGTGATTAAATAATATGCCATTCGCAGCGAACATTTTGTGCGCTTCGCGATAGTTTCGCACCAGCCAGTGCGCCGCCGATTTTGCCACTGCGTATGGGCTTACCGGATTGAACGAAGTGTGCTCATCCGCCGGCACGCCGCCGGTATCTCCGAAACATTCACTGGAGCTGGCGTGGTAAAACTTAGCAGGCAACCCCAGGAATCTTAGGGCCTCAAGAATGTTGAGGGTACCGATGGTAATGCTCTCAATTGTTTCCGATGGCTGTTCAAAAGACAATCCAACCGAAGTTTGTCCGGCAAGATGATAGATTTCATCCGGGCGCGCTTTAGAGATTGCGGTAAGCGTGCTTTTGAAGTCATTCGGAGCCATTGACAACAGGTTGACCTGCCCATGTATGCCAAGCCGCGCGAGTGAATCGAAACGCGAGACGCCCGCATCCCTGGATGTGCCGTAAACCTTGTAACCCTTGCTTACCAGAAGTTGCGCGAGGTAGGCGCCGTCCTGGCCGCCAATACCGGTTATAAGCGCCGTTTTATTAGCCATTGGCATGGTGGTTTCCTTTTTCATGCTGGTTGCAGACGGCATAGCCGTTCTTTAATAACGTCCAGGCAAGACAAACATTATCTTGTATGGCTATATCTTTACTAAGTGCGGCTCTCGCCATTTCCTGGAACTCCATAAATCTTGAATTTAAATAATGCAGGCAACATTTCATAAAAAGTTAGCGGTCATTGTTTCCGTCTGCCAAAACAAAAAAGTAAAAAGCTGCCCAATGAAAACATTCAACCTTCTACCCCGTTTCGGAAGAAACCATATTTACATCGTGCTTAAGAAACAAATTTCCCTTGGCGAGTTGGAACAAAGGCGTGAGGCAATTCACTGACAGCTAATTCGGAATGATTGAAGAATTTCCCTGGTTATCCACCGCTGCTTTCATCTTGCGCCTTTACCCCACAAAATAACCTCGACGGTATTAAACATAATGGAGAAATCTAAAAACAGGCTGTAATTTTTGACATAATACAAATCGTATTCTAATTTTTTGATTGCATCCTTTTCATCAGACCCGTAAGGATAACACAGCTGGGCCCAGCCGGTAATCCCGGGCTTGACACGATGCCTTTCGCGATAATACGGAATTCTCTCATTGAAACCCTGGACAAATTCGGGCCGCTCCGGACGTGGTCCGACAAAACTCATATCGCCTTTTAATACATTGAATATTTGCGGCAGTTCATCTATCCGGCTTTTTCTGATAGCCCTGCCCACCAGAGTTATACGATCGTCGTTCTTTTTCGCCCATTGGGCGCCGTTTTTTTCCGCATTCGGTTTCATGCTTCTGAATTTTAGAACTTCGAAGTTTTTATTTTTTTCACCTACTCTAATCTGCCGGTAAAGTATTGGCCCCTTAAATCCGCTTTCCAGAAAAATAGCCAATACCGTTAACAGCATAACCGGCCAGGAAACAGCAAGCAGCAGCAAGCTTGCAAACACGTCAAAAAATCTTTTTACCAGCGATCTTAAATCACCCTGGGCGAAACCGCTGCAGAAAACTAGCCAGCCCGGACTCACATTGTCCAGTGAGATGATACCCTGTTCCCGCTCGTAAAACCCCATAATATTAATGATCGTCAACCCGGACATTCTGCAATCCAGTAACTCGTCAAACGGTAATGCCATGCTCCTGTCATCTATGGCAATGACAATCTCGTCAATTTTATATTGCTCCGCGATGGCGATTATTTTTTTATCATAATTGATTATTTTTCCCGGATCTACAACGGAAACTTCATCCGGCAATGCCAAAAACCCGACTATTGTAAATCCCCTGTGGATAAATGAATCATTAATCGTAATCAATCCCTGGGCTTTTTTGCTGCTGCCGATAACCAGAAAGCGTCTTTTCAGCCGTTCAAGATTGACAAGATGATAAAACAGAAATCGCGTTATCATTATCCCCAAAAACGCAAAAAATACCGCGTAGACCAGTACGCTTCGTGCGACATGAAATTCCGGCAATAGGTAATAGACTGTAACAACGGCGAAAATGGCTATGCCAAAACTGACGCAGACTCTCGCCAATAAATTATAATCGTCCCAGCTTAGCGTTCTTCTGTATAAACCCAGACCCAGGCAGGATAGGCTCATTACTGCCGAAAAAATAACACAAGCGTAAGTGATGTCCTGCTCTGTATACCAGGATTTTGTCATTAGAAAACGAACGTCGCTGCCAAAATACATAGCGGCAAAAAATACACCAAACTCAATCAGTAACAGCCATAAATAGGCTCTGGATATATAGTGGCGAAAAATCCGGATCATTAAATTTTCCCGTTATTGTTATCTATTTAAAGTGAAGCAGATTTACATACCATCGTAAATACTCAATGCAAACCTTTTGCTTTCAGCAGGTTTTGCACGTGGTTAGCAGGAATTGCATAAGAAATACCGCTGGGCTTTGACAAGATATTTTCTTTGCTCTCCTGCACGAAAACCTTGTTAATAACGCCTATCACTTCACCAGTATCAGGGTCATAGAGAGGACTGCCGCTGTTACCAGGATAAGCGGTCGCATCAAGCTGAAACACATTGTACGGGTCTTGTAGCCGTTTGAGTAATTTTAAATTGATCTGATCCGATCTTAGCATTGGTATCACATTTGGCGTGATGGCCGAAACTATCCCCCGGTGGGTAACGGGATAAAGTCCTAAAACCATACCGATAGGAAAACCGGTAAAGGCATAGAGTTGTCCTTCGCGCACCGATGATACCGAACCAAATTTTAGCGGCGGCAGATGCTCGCCTGCTATTTTTAAAACCGCAAGATCATGTTCTTTATCCAACGCCACCTCTGTCGCAAGAACGGCCTTTTCCGCATTATCCTTATGATAAAAAATGGCCACCTGTTCCAGGTGATCATTATCCAGCTTATCCGGAATAACGTGCGCGTTGGTTATAATCAGACTGCCGTCGCCTACCGCGAAGCCCGTAGCCAGAAATACAGCGCGGGGATTTCGTTTGGGCATATAGGTTCCAACAGCGACAATGCTGGGTTTTATTTTTGCTACAATATCCGCAAGGGACTGTTCCGCACAACTTATTCCGGGAAAAAACAAGGCAATAAAACCAACTAAAATTAATCCTGCAGACTGCTTATTAAGAAATGGAATAAATTTAATTTGTTTTAAGCTCATTTTATTTTCCGCGAAACGATGGTAAACGGATTTATAGGCGCCATTAAATTCCTGCATGAAGGATTGTTATAAATATCATTTGTAATGAAGCCCAGGGAACAGAAGCAAATTCTAGTTCATAAGGTTAATATTTCCAGCAGCCTGCCTGCCATACTGCAAAAGCTCATTCTCTTTTTTAAGGAATGTGCAAGAAATAAAATTACCAATGAAATATGCGCACCACCGCGTAGGGGCGGATTTATCCGCCTTGGGCGAATGAATTCGCCCCTACAGTTGCTCAAGTTATTTCATGCACGTTCAAGAAAAACGTAAATCAAGCGAATCCCGCCCTTAAGTTTTTTCCCATGCGCGCGGCGTACGCATCAGGGCAAAGAATAGCAACAAAAAAAACAATAGAGTCAAGCGCGGCGCGTCAAAGGGGCTATCAACAAAACCCACTACCATAAATCCGCTGAATGATGACAATAAAATTGCTGCATACACATTCTGTTGTGACAATCGGCGGCAACAATTGTAAATGGCAATAGCAAATAACAGAAAAAAAGCAACAACGCCAAGCCAGCCCTGGTCGAATAGCAGATGCACCCAAAAATTAAAGATATGCCACGGATTATGTTTTTCCGCGGCAAAAAACCAAAAATCGAGACCCTTTGTGAAATCACCATTTGCCAGCACATTAGCGCCGGTTGAATCCAGTAACTTTACATTATCTATATCGAGCAATTTACCCGTGCCGTTACCATTATAAAATGACAGTTGTACCGGACGTTTCAACAAACCGCCTGCCACGCGTTCACCAACATCATTGCTGTTAATGACCTGCTCAACGTGATCCCAGCCACGTCCGCTTGTTTTAGCCCCAACCGCACTACAACGCAATGAGTACTGCACGGATTTTTCACATAACGAGGTGGATAAACCCAATTTGTTTTCACCTCGCACATCCAGAACTAAACGGTAAGCTGTATGCGGTTCAATCGTAAGGTACTGCCCCATAAACAACGAGTCGCCGCCGCGCATGCGCAAAAAATTATTACCGTTTTCGTTAGCAACTTCATACGTTGCAGGATGGGTATTCTCAGAGTTGAGCCAAAAAAAAGTACGCGGATAACTGCCTAAGCCCATTCCAAATAACATAGTCGCCAAATCATCATCTCTCATAGCTAATGCGTCGCGCCAATGATAGGCGCGGCTATCACGATCTTGTTCGATGACGTTGAAACGGTGCTGAATCATACTTCCGCGCAATACAGGCAACGCCATAATAAGACTGATTGCCAGCAGGGGCAAAACAAATAAAGGTCTTTTCGTAACTCGCAACTGTTTTTTAAAGCTAAAGAACAATGCAAACAGCAACACCATAAAACCAATAACAAACCCGGTATATCCGCCACGCGAAAAAGTCACCAATAGCGTGTATAGTCCAAGAATAAATAAGGCGATTCCTAATAAACTTCTGATTAAGCTATGTGCTGAATTAACAAATAAGATTGTGATAAACGGAAGGCTCAACATTAAATACGATTCAATATGTCCGCCGCCCGCATGCATAGTCGAGAACAAGGCATTAATGCGGTAATCGCTTGAAAAGTCAAATAGGCCGGCAAACACCAGTCGCTCGATAACGGCAAACACAGTAACTCCGGTTAAGCCCAACAACACACCATAAGCAAAATACTGTGAAGCGTAACGATAACGCCGTACTGTGAGTTGTAATAAGGGCAAAAGCAATAAAGCCCATATAAAGCCCTTACCGACGCGCAAGCTGTTATAGTTGCTAAAATAATTGCTAAAGGCGTTAGCATTAGATTCCGGCAAGGGCAATAAGCCCCTAAGTAAACTGGCGGCATACAACACAGTGAAGACAGTCAATAATAAATTCGCTGGTATCGACAACAGTGAGCGCAAGCGCGCTTTGGGTTTTTGCCAATAATAAAAGGCTAATGTGGACAGAATCAGCAAATCGAATTCATCAAAGAAAAAACGGCCTGTCCACGGGGCAAAATCCATAACAGGCAATAAAGCGGGAACAAACACCAACCATGCGTAAGGAAAACGCAGTAACAGAGCGGTGTAGCCGGTTAGAAAAAGCCCCAACCACAGCGCCGCCGCCGGATAATCAAGCAACCCAAAAGCAATAATGCTCCACAATAGTAATGACAAGATACGCCAACGTTTATCGGCTTGGCAAGGGGGCAGCGCCAACTCAATTGTCTTTTCCTGAGCACGGATCTCCGGTTGTGCGGCACGCTCAACCATCGGGGGATTGGCCGGGGTTTTGTCGCTTTTAAGCCATTGCAACAGACCGTTCATAAACTTATAGCAGCCCGCCGCAGCGATGAAAGCAATCCAAACATCGCTGGGATCAGGATGCTTATCCGCTAAGAATAATTTACCAGCCTCGACTACCAGTGCAAAAATGGCTGCAAGCAGACCAACATAAAACCAATGAGGGGCGCGGTGTTCATGTTCATGGCTCGCGCTAAAAAAACTTGCCCAACACAGCAAACCAACAGGGAAATACATGCCTATATTGCTTAACAGGCTAACTAACGCTACGCCTTCAGAGGTGTAGTAATAATAATAGAGCGGCAAAAAACGAACCGAGGTTAATTTTTCCAAGGCCTGCTCCGGGCTTAACCAATCAGCTGAGAACCAACCGTTCGTTGACAGCGCCAATACAATATACGGAAGAACAGTAAACCAGACAACGCGCCTTAATAAACCCGGCAGGTCAACTAATTTGCGTTTTTTAGCCCAAACAAATAGACCGGCGCCGGCGCCCATGCCGATCATGCGAGTTATTACCGAGATACCTTGCCCGGAGCCGGATAACAAAAACACCTGCACGGCTTCAATCACAAGGCCTAAAAAAAAACCAACCAACACCGCCGCTGCTCTGGGATGCTGCAAATAGGGCACATAACAAAATAACAAGCCCAAGGGCATCAACACCAGCATTTCCGCCAGCAGTTTAACTCCGCAACGCATCGGGTCTGCGCCGCATGCATCCCAGGACAAAAAAACGGCATCGTTTCCGCTGGCAAATTTCGCATTTAACTCGTCAAAAGACGTAACAAAATCAAATGGAAACAAACTAAGCGCAATATAGATCAGCAAATAAAAAATAATCGCCGATTGAGCGGAAAACAATCTTCCGCGTAGCAAATGACGATACAGATTAGAAAAGTAACCGCCAAAAAATTGCCAGCCGAGAATACCGATAACCGATCCAAGGAATTCGGCAATTAAATCATTTAACGATACCGTTCGTGGAGGAAAGAACAACTGGGCAAATTCGACGGCAACAGCCAATGCGAGACAAAAAACCAGCACGCAGAATGATAGTATTGCGCGTGCCAGAAAATAACGTACGCCGCTAAATGCGGCCATTGCACCAAAAGCCAGCGGTATATAAAGCAAAATATTAGCAATCCAGTCCGCCCTGGACTCTGCGCCTAAATTGAGATAACGAATATTTTTGAATTGGTTTATAGCCGTCTCTAAAGGCAAGCTGTTAAACTCAAGCGGCACCAGACTGCCATAAACGATAAAGAGTGAATACAATACCGTAACGAAGAAAAGAGTGCGGTTCATAGGGGCTTTGAAGTGTGTTACCGGTAAAGCAAATTCATAAGCTAATCCCACAAATGCCTATTGTTCCCACGCAACGCATCATTTCGGTTCAGAAAAAAACGTGTTGGTCAATTGTGATGGCGTTTTTTCTCGCCCGGTCGATATTAATTTAATTTCTTAAACCACAGACGCGTCAAAAACTTTCGCCGCTAAAATGGTATTCATCCAATTTTAACAGCGGAAGAACCTGTTGATAATTGCCTTCAGCGGACCGCCCATTTTCTTCCTGCATCCGCCAATTTCGCTTACACGCGTCTGGCTACCTCAAAGACTTGATGCCATGCCGGATTGTATTTTAACTACGCTTAAGCCGTTTCTCCAACTGCGTCAAAATCTCCTAAAGCTGCTAAGCGGGAGCTGTCGTACAATGCTCCCGTAAATGCAACCTTTTCCGTGCTTCTTAGTTTATTTTAATTATCTGGCTTACTTTGTTTATTATCTTCCTTTGCTGGTATCACAATCGGCTTATCTTTCTCGCCTTGCTTATCGCCTCCCTTTGCCGGTGACACAATCGGCTTATCTTTCTCGCCCTGCTTATCGCCTCCCTTTGCCGGTATCACAATCGGCTTATCTTTCTCGCCTTGTTTATCGCCTTCCTTTGCAGGAGGCAATTTTGGACCAGGAAACGCAATCGGTTTAGCTTGCTTACCTTGTTTATCATCATCCTTTGGTAATGGCTCAATCTGCTTCTCTTGCTCAACTTTTATCTTGTTTTCCTTTGTTGGAGATACATCCCCAGCAGGCGATCCACTCAATACCGGTGTAGGAGATATATTGGCAGAAGAAGCGCTTGCAGTACAAACAATCGGCGTAGAAGAACCAGTACAGGCGCCCTGACCAGTCTGAATAGTAACATTAGTTACAAGGGCTCCGCCATTGCAAAAGTCGTAAGTCCCGTCGGCTTTTTGCCAAACCGTATAAGAATAAGTAGCAGTACCAGCAGCAGGGTTATTTGTATCCTTGAAATAACCATAAGTAACCGTACCACCCGCTGCACTCCACTCACCTATTTTAGCAGTAGGGTCATTTGTTGATGAAGGGCCATGCTTATAATCAATTAATTCTCCCGCGCTTCCACTATGCCATTCTTGCCCCTTCCAATTGCCGGAACTACCATCACAAACGGTATTACCCGTTAATAAGCCAGCTAAATTAGTTACCTGAGTGTAACAACTATTGTTGACATCAACAGCGCAAGCCGCCATCGCCTCTCCGATAACCCCCATTAATAAAAGCACATTCGTCAAAATAATACGTTTCATAATCGCATGCCCCCATATTCAATAAATAAAAATTTCCGCGATTCCAACTGAGTCGACACGGTCAAATATGCCCGTCAAAAGACGACTTTACCCGCAGTCTGTTTAAGCATAACAGTTAATTAATTTAATCGCCAACGACAACGGCTTTGAAACTTTAAAGGGGCCTAAATAAAGATAGGATAGCAACACGATAAATCGCGTTTTTGTTAACGATTAACGTGCAGAACTTCGACAGTGCTCCAGATATCCTCGATAAAATCAGGCTCCATTTCTGGCATGCCATTTTGTATCCATCCAACTAAAACCTTGGCGATATTCGGATACGTGATGTGGATGGCATGGTTATCGTGCAGCCAGTGTTCTATAGCCGATACGTCCATGTCATTCATGGTATGACCATATCCCAGTTGCTGCAATGCCGCGGCATTGGAGATTTGTTCCATTTGCGCATGCAGCGGCTTGGCCAGAATTTTTTTACCCAGCTGCAATGCTTCACTGGCCAGCTCAAATCCGGCATTGCTGATGATGCCTGAACAATCATACAAATCATTCTGGAATCCAGCGCGGGAAAGCGGATTGCACTTAATATGGCTGAATTTTGAGGCGATTACTTCAGGCGCGTAAATATGAAAATCGAAATTTTCAAAGGGTGACAGCAGCTTGATAACTTCCTGTTGGTCTTCGAAAGGAAGATAGACAATGATTTTATTTTTGATGATGCTTTTGGGTGTCTCTGGCGTATCAATAATGGGCGGCAAGATGGGTTGACCAAAATGATGCCAATGCAAACCTACGCCTTTATCGGCGGGAGCAAAATATTTCATGACTTGATTGGCGATAGGATCTGAGCCTGCCCTGGGGATTTTATGGTTAAAAGCGTATTGATGGCCTATGCCTAAAACCGGTTTTCTCTGGTTTTTCGCCGCCCATGCCGTAACAGGTTCAAAATCGCTGATAACCAGATCATAGTTTTTTAAGTCCAACGCTTTTACATCTTTGATGAAGGTAATGGGCTTGGCTTCGCGCACTGTTTTCAGATAACTGACTTGCCCCTTTTCGGTATTAAAAGTTAAGCCGGCGCGTAGTTGGTAGCCATTAAAAATATCCATATCAAAATATTTATCCGCTGGACGGCCGGTAAATTGAAAGTTAACTTCAATTCCTGCTGCATAGAGTTCTTTTGCCATGACCCTAGCCCGCGTGATGTGGCCGTTTCCGGTACCTTGTACGCCATAAAAAATTCTCATATTTGTCCCAAACTAAAAAGTGCCACGCTGATACCCAAAAGAACTCCGACTAAAATGTCGGTCGGAAAATGTACACCCAGCACCACACGGGAGCAGCCAACCAGTGTCGCCCAAAAATATAGCAGAGCCATAAACATGGGGAAATAATAGCTGAGCAAGGTCGCCATCATAAAGGCGGCCGAGGTATGACCTGATGGAAAACTGAATTGATCTGAAGGGGTAATAATACTGCGGAAGTTTTTTAAGGCCGCCTCCGGCCGGTTACGCTTCAGGCCGTTTTTTAGCACAAAATAAACGGGCCTTTCTATTAAAAATGCCAGCAGAACCGCTTTCAAGCAGAGGTTATCGATCCAGTCTAGCCAATATAAAACGCCTATGACTATAAAATAGAGCTGACCATCCCCTGTTTTGGACAGGTATCGGCTGAGCTTGGTTAAGACGCTGTGCATTCTGGTATTAATCAGCCAGCTGAACATGAAAACGTCGTATTTATGGATGGAATTAAGCAATTTCATTTTTTAAGCCTCTTAAGATAAAGAGTGGTTCCGCAAAAGCCCCCGCGATCTATTGCGGTTATGAAAATCATGGATTTCCGGTTGTGTTTTATTCATCGGTAACCGAAAAGTCTAATGCTCTTTTATGACAAAAAAATGAAAGTTTGTTTAAGATTCCATGACAATGCTTCTTAATGGCCATTTTCCGGTTGATATTGCGAAGGATTGCTCGCCATGAACAAAAGATGCATGGCTTTTCACGACACCCTAAGTTATTCCGGAAGCATAAACGTGCTTTTTTCAAGCTAATTGCCGTGTTTAAACTATTAACATTTACCTAAATGGCAAAAAATTAAAACACTGTGTTAGAATGGAAACAGTTTTAGGGCTTGATACGATGTTATTAATTGTCCGGCAACTTTACACAGTATCAAATTGAACCACCGGTCCGGTAATTTAGTTTTAAAACGGTCAATAATAAAAAACCTGACTTAGCGCTTGCATAGTGGAAATGCACGCTTGGGAACATTACAACATCAAGCCGCCACCAAGTGAATGGCGCGGCTTACAGAGATGGGCTTTTGTCTTGCATCGGGATTATTTTCCGGAGACAAATTCAAAAATCTCCGGGATCAAGACGCCTCTTGATTATTTTTTCAGGTGATAAATGGTTAAACCAACAAATACGTTATCCAAAAAACTAGCGCTTGGCTCGCTGCTTATCGCTGTGATTGGTTGCAGTCTTTTAATTTACTCCATGCCACTGAAAGATGTGCTAAACCAGAGCCACCAAATTAAATCATGGCTGGCTGTAACAGGTTATGCTGCGCCGGCCGTATTTACCCTTGCAGCCGCTTTGCTTACCGCAATAGGAATGCCCAGACTGCTGTTATGTTCATTGGCGGGGGTGATTTTCGGCTTTACCTGGGGTTTTGTTTGGAGCCACTTTGGGACAGTGCTCGGAGCTTATGGGGCTTTTCTTTTTGCGCGCTGGAGCGGCCGTGAGTTTGTTCAGCAAAAATTCCCGAAGATTATCGCTTTGTCCCAGGCCACTCAAGCTCGCGGATGGCGATCCGTTTTATTCATGCGGCAATTGCCGATTAGCGGTCTTTATAACGATATCTTGTTGGGACTAAGCACAGTTAGCCACTGCGATTTTTGGATCGGGACCGCACTGGGCTTCCTGCCTCTCGGCGTGACCGCGACACTTATCGGCGCCGGTGCCATACAAGCCGATATATCTCATCTTGCGCAATATATTGGCATCGCCGCCTGCGCTTTCTTACTATTGAGCCTGTCATTGAAGTGGATTCTGGCCCAACGGCAAGGGAAAAACCCTGGCATGGGCTAGAACAATTTCCCGCGATAATATCCTGTCCAACTGGTCTTTTTCTCCGCTACCACGCAGTACAAGACTTATCATAACTCACGCTACACATGAAAAATACCGCGCCTTTCAGTCACAGTGATTCTCGAGTATTTTCAGAATCATCCTATTACAATGTGTTTGGCTGCCTAACCTCAACTTCGGACACCCACTCCAGCCATTCGGTTAAAACGATCAATGTCCAGATTGAACGGGCATGATCAGCCTTACGCTGCATGTGCTCCTGCAATAACTCCATCGATGCGAAACGATTAACTCCGATATTATCAAGCAGGGGCGAGGATAATTTCGATTTAGCCCATTCATAAAGCGGTTCTCGCAACCAACTGCTTAAAGGCACTGAAAGACCTCGCTTTTTACGGTGCACTATATCAGCCGGCAAATAACGCAGAGCGTACCGTTTCAAAAAAACCTTGGTTTGCAAGCGATGAATCCGCTCCGTTTCCGGGAGAGAAGCGGCGAATTCCATTACCTCATGATCGAGAAACGGCGCGCGCAGTTCCAATGCTGATTTCATGCTGGCGCGGTCAGCCTTGGTCAATAATCCTTCCGCAAGCGAAGTTTCCAGATCGTGCTGTTGAAGCCGGTCCAGCATTTGAGTTGCTAAACAACCAGGCCTCGCAATCAAAGGCCGGATGACACCAAGACGCTTCAAAACCGCGGGTGAGATGCAGGAAGTCCAGAGAATATGGCGGCCAAGAAAATCCAGGTCATCGCCCTGAATAAAGCGTTTAAGGAGAAAGTTTATAGTCACTTTCTTATCGCTCGCAGGCCAGCTTTCCACCGCTTGCCGGATCAGCAATCTGACGGGGCCGGGAAGCCGCGCGTAGTACCCGGCAAGACCTGCGCCAAAGTAGGTCGGATAACCGCCGAAAAGTTCATCCGCGCCTTCGCCAACCAGCGCTACGCGCACATCCTGCGCGGCACGCCTGGCCAGAAGAGCGCTGGGAACCCAGGCCGGATCGGCCAGCGGTTCGCCGACCTGCCGGACGAGATTGGCTATGGTAGCCGGAAAATCTTCGGGCCGCACCCAGACCGGCACGAACTCGACACCTAAAGTCTTTGCCACTTGTTCGGCATAATGCCCTTCGTCATACGAGGCTTCGCTGAAACGAAGACTATAAGCCGTCAATGTTTTTTCCGGACGGATGGAGCGGGTAACTGCAGTAATTAAAGAAGAATCTAGGCCGCCGCTTAAAAACAAGCCAAAATCGACATCGACATCGCTTTGCCTGCGCACCGACTCGCGAAAAACTTCGTCAAACGCATCCAAAGAGCCAGTTAGTTTGGCTGTCTGCACAGCATTCCAGCGCCAGTAGCGTTTACGCTGAATACCCATTGCATCTATCGTTACTATTTCTCCCGGCGAAACTTTTTGAATGTTTTTAAACGGGGTTTCAGGCGCGGCAAAAAAACCGGATTGCAAATAAGCGTGAACAGCATCCGTGTTGGTATCAAAGACATTCGACCCTGACGATACCAACGCGGCTATCAGCGAGGCGAACGCAACGGCGCCGTCGTTGATCGAATAGAAAAGCGGCCGTTCGCCTGCCCGGTCGCGGACAAGCAACAGCTTTTTAGCGCGAGGATCCCATATCGCAATAGCAAAGGCTCCCTTGAGCCGCTCCACAAAGGCATCACCCAGTTCCAGGTACAGGCCTGGAATTACTGCAACGTCGGTACTCTGCTCAACCGTACGCCCACGCTCAAGCAACCATGCGCGCAACTCCTGGTGATTATCAATCTCTCCGTTGCAGGCCATAATGACACCGCTTTCACGGTCAATAATAGGCTGTTTTCCGTCACTTAATCCTCGAATTGCCAACCGGGTCATCCCAAAAATCGCCGACTGATCTCCGTCAATCCCGGTATCATCGGGGCCACGGTGCATCAATGCGTCAACCATCCTGTTAATCTGTTGGGATATAACACCTCCTTCCGCCATACCTTCGAGCATGACTAAACCGCAGATACCGCACATATCAGTTACCTGCTGGCGCGGGCAGTAAAGCTGCCCAGTATTTAGAACTTAATTCCTCCGCTTCAACGCCCCGCTCCAAAGCAATTTCCTTAAGCTGCGCCAAATGGTTTTTATCAGCCAGCAGATAGACCGGGCGGGTGCGAGTGGCAAGCCATTGATGCGATTGCGCCAGCGGCACGATTCCTTCCGGCCAGGGTTTGCCTGAATTTAACGTGAATAGTACATAATTGCTAGTCAGTTCATTACCATCACGGCTCAGAACAGTCACCAGGCGCTGCAGATAAAACGGCAGGCCGTTGGGCATGCATTCCAGACAGACCAGTTCAGCGCCGGAAGGCAAGACTGTTGAAATTTTTTCCGCCAGACCCCGTGCAGAGCGGGTATCTGCATAAAGGGACAAGACATTAAAATTGACGGTCAATAAAAGCAACGGAAAACTGATGAAGGCCGCAAATGCCAGCCGCGTGCTCCGGGTCCAGAGGGCGCATATCGAAAGAAGCGCGACGATACCGAACGATAGGGCCATCGGCAGAATCGCGGGTATAAAAGGATCAAAGAGCTCCTGTTTAGTCATGAGCCTGCTTTTGAGCAGCTCGGGATCAAAAGCAATAACGCTCAAAAATAAGGCGGCAATGACGCTCAACAGCAGCAATGGGATCGTTCCATGCCATATAATCCGAGCCGCCCGTCCAGCATTGTTGTTAAGCGCCATGGCAAAAACACGAGCGGTCAGGACGCCAAGTGCTAGCACTGCGGTGAGAATGTAGCCTGGTAATTTCGATTGTGAAACCGAGAAAAATAACACGACGGCAATAGCCCATACGACAAACAGGCGATCAGCGCGAGACCAGCATTTCCTGTTCTGCCAGGCTGCAACAACGGACTCGGGTAACAGTAAGCTCCAGGCAAAAAAGGTGCCTGCAATTATTGGCGCATAGTAATAAAAGGGGGCCGTGCGATGGAATTCCGTGGTGGTAAAGCGGGCGACCGATTCCCTCATGATGCCATAATACGGGAAGTCGGGGCGAAGCCATGACAACCCGGCAAACCAGGGCAGCACAATGGCAAAAAAAACCAGCCAATTCCGCAAGGAAAATGCGCGCTTCATAACACCCAGCCTGCCCTCAATCCCGTTAAAAATTGCAATCACCAATGTGGGAATAATAAACCCCACCGGGCCTTTAATCAGGGTGGCAATTCCCGCGCATACAGCGCCAATCAGGTACCAGCGCGCCCTCAACTTTTCCTCGCACTCCTCCGCCAGAAAACAAGAGAAAATGGCGGAAGATACAAAAAAGGCCAGAGCCATATCAAAAATAACAAACCGCGAAAACGCCATGTAAAGCGGCGTCGTGGATATAATCAGCATTGCCAGAATTGCTGTGCGCTGATCGTACATCTTCCGGCAAAACAGGAAAACCGCTATGACAAGCGAGAACCCGAAGAAAGCGGAAGACAGCCTCGCGGCGGCCTCGGATTCCCCGAACAGCGAAAAAGACAATGCGACGGTCTTGAAGTAAAAGGCGGGCTTATCGAGATAAGTGAGTCCGTCATAAGTTGGCACCAGCCACGAGCGGGATTGACTCATTTCCCTCGCCACTTCGGCGTTACGTCCTTCATCAGGCGAAATCAACGGCCATCCGCCCAAACGGCCGAACAGCATATAGGCGCAGATGATCAACGAAAAAACCAGAATCCAGCGGCGAGAGGATACTTTGTTGTCACTGTCGCAGCGGCTTTGTAGAGGGGAGAAAAATGTCATCGTTTATTCAATGCTTTAGTTTAGAGGTGAAAGTAAGAGCGGTGATTTTCGTGCTGAGGAGTGTTTGCAGGCCTCGTAAGCGCCGTATCACTGAATTAATCAAGACTGGCCCGGCGTTCCTTCATTCGATTAATAACTGTAGTTTTACCGAGCCATGGAAGGCCAAACTAAAAGTCGCAATGTTATCATAGGCGGTATATGCCGTCGACTTCCGGATAAGTTATACAATCCATGATTTACCAATATAACGAGTTGCCGCCATCTTTTGCCGGATTTTCAACGGCAACTTGTTAATCGGAAGTATATTCAGACATTAATCATTCAAGTGAACTGCTTTTTGCAGGACGGAAGGAAGCTGCGATAAAGGGTGTTCAGAAAGACTTTCCTAAGCAATTGAATTCCTCGCCCGCAAATTAATGATGAAGTTTTTGATGAGTGTATCATTCAGGCGAGACTTTTACTTGCCACTTCATAAACGTCTTTAGAAATAGCTTCCGTGGTCATAATCCTTTCCAATTGCGCTCTCATCAGTTCTTGCCTGCCTTGGTCATATCTGCGCCATGATGTTAATGCGCTTAACATTCGTGACGCAACCTGAGGGTTTAAGGTATTGAGTGCAATGATCTGACGGCCAAGAAACTCATAGCCTTGTCCATTGACTGCATGAAAATGCAATGGATTAGCCTGACTGAACGCGCCAATCAGGGCTCTGACCCGGTTTGGATTTTTTAAATCAAACGCCGGATGCTGCATTAACGCTTGAACGGTAACAAAGGTGTCAGGATTATGACTGGATGCCTGTAGCGCAAACCATTTATCAATGACTAGCGCTTCATTTTGCCATTGCTGGTAAAAATCCGTCAGGCATTGCTGTTTGGCTGGGTGCGAGCCATTAACAACAACTGCTAAAGCGGCCATTTGGTCGGTCATGTTTTTTGCGGTATCAAATTGCCGCCTCGACCATTGCTGAACTTCCTGTTGCTCAAGTCTGCCTAAAAATCCTAAACAAGTGTTTTTGATACGTCTGCGGCCAATAGCGCCGGAATCGAATAACCCTGACTCATCCCGGTGATTATCCAGGTACAGGGCTTTAAATTGCGACTGAAGCTGCCCGGCCAGCGTCAGCACGACAAATTCTCTGGCCTTATGAATAGCTTCTACATCAACGACCTGCATTTGCTCTGCCAGATAAGTTTCCGAAGGCAAGCTTAATAATAGTGAAAAATACGACAAGTCATCCCAAGTCTGCTCCATAACCTGTTTAAAGGCCGTGATAATAATCGGGTTTACCTGTAACTCCCGGCTGTTTTGCACGTCCTCTATGAGGCCTGCAATAATCTGCCCTGCCAGTTGCTGCCCCGCTTCCCAGCGATTAAAGGTATCGCTGTCATAGCTTAATAAAAATGCCAGTTCTTCAAGACTGCGCTCCATGGTCAATTTAACAGGCGCGGAAAAACCTCTTAAAATGGAAACGACGGGTTGTTCCTTTAGCTCCTCAAATATAAAGGTTTGCTCATCCTGGGTCACTTGTAAAATGACTTCATCACGCTCGTTCCCATGCTCAAACTTGGGAGCGTCACCCTGCAATTTACACGCCGCGATGGAACCGTCTTTATTGATTAAGCCTACTGTAACGGGGATATGCAGAGGTTCTTTGACTGTTTGTCCGGGCGTAGGCCAGCAATGCTGATTGATGGTTAAAGTCAGCGATTGCGAAGCGGAGTCATAAGATTGCCGGACTTTTAATACCGGAGTGCCTGCCTGTGCGTACCAGCGGCGGAATTGGGTTAAATCGATTGCATTAGCGGCTTCCATCGCATTGACAAAATCATCGCAGGTTACCGCCTGGCCATCATGGCGTTCAAAATATAGATCACTGCCTTTGCGAAAGCCTTCCGCGCCCAGCAAGGTGTGGATCATGCGCACCACTTCCGCGCCTTTTTCATAAACGGTCAAGGTGTAAAAGTTGTTAATTTCCATATAAGCATCCGGCCTTATCGGATGCGCCATGGGGCCTGCATCTTCGGCAAACTGGCGGGTGCGCAGCATGTTGACGTCTTCAATGCGCTTGACCGCTTTAGAGGTGCGGTCGCCGGTAAACTCCTGATCGCGAAACACCGTAAAGCCTTCTTTAAGACTTAGTTGAAACCAGTCCCGGCAGGTAATGCGATTACCGGTCCAGTTATGGAAATATTCATGAGCGATAACGCCTTCAATATGCTCATAATCGGAGTCAGTCGCAGTATCAGGCCGCGCCAGCACAAATTTGGTATTGAATATGTTAAGGCCCTTGTTTTCCATCGCACCCATGTTGAAATGACCTACCGCAACAATCATGTATAAATCCAGGTCGTATTCACGGCCATAAACTTCTTCATCCCAGCGCATGGCATTTTTCAACGACTGCATGGCATGTGCGCATTTATCCAGATCGTGCTTTTCAACAAAAATCCGCAAACTGATGTTGCGGCCGGATAAGGTGGTAAAACTGTCTTCAACGCATTCCAGTCGTCCGGCAACCAAGGCAAACAAATAGCACGGCTTGTTAAACGGATCTTCCCAGGTCACCCAGTGGCGATTATCCGGCAACTCACCTTGTGCTATTTTGTTGCCGTTGGATAATAAAACCGGGTAGCGGTCTTTGTCGCCAGCCAGGGTCGTGGTGAATTTCGCCATGACATCCGGTCTGTCGAGAAAATAAGTGATTTTTCTAAAACCTTCCGCTTCGCATTGAGTGCATAACATGCCGTTGGAAAGATACAATCCTTCCAATGCCGTGTTGGCTTTTGGACTAATTGTATTTTCGATAGTCAGTGCAAACCGGCGATGCTGCGGCACTTCATGAATAATTAACGAGTCCTGCGTTTGCAGATAGTGTTGGCCGGTTAATGCATTGTCGTCATTCAGGACGATGCTTATTAGGCCTAAGTTTTCACCTGATAAAATCAGCGCCGTGTCACCGGTCTGACCGGCGGGGTTGCGGCTTAAGGTAAGTCTTGAGATGACCCGCGTATTTTCTTCATCCAGGGTAAAATTTAAATCTACGCTATGAATCAGATAATCAGGTACGGCGTAGTCTTTTAAATAAACCGTTTGGGGGTTAGCGTCGCGCATGTGAATACCTGTTGTGATGTTGTTTTTTTGCTGCAAAAATAGCGACTAAAACCCAAGCCGTTATAAAACTGACGCCGCCCAGGGGCGTAATCATGCCTAACCATTTTAGATCGAGTATCGCCAGTAAGTACAGGCTGCCGGAAAACAGAAGTATGCCGGTGAACATCAGCGAGCCTGCCCAATTCAGTAAATTGTCTTCAGAGAACTGCTGGCGCATAAGCGCGATGCCGATCAGACCCAGCGCATGCCACATTTGATAAGTGACGCCGGTTTGATAAACCGTTAACATCTCGGGACTAAGCGTGGCTTTTAAACCATGAGCGCCGAATGCGCCCATGCCGACGCCGGTAAGCGCGCTTATCGCGCCAAGAAATAAAAAGCCGGATTTCATATTATTTTTCCATTAGTCTGGGCATGAGTTGAACCAGATTGCAAGGCCTGGTGCGGTAATCCAGTTGTTCCTTGATCAGTGCGTCCCAGCCTGTGCGGCAGGCGCCCGATGAACCGGGCAGACAAAACAGATAAGTTGCATTGGCCACTCCGGCAATGGCTCTGGACTGGATGGTTGAGGTTTTTATATCCTGATAGGAAAGCATCCTGAAGGTTTCGCCAAAACCATCCAGGACTTTATCCAGTAACGGCGCCACTGCTTCAGGCGTTCCATCCCGCCCGGTTACGCCGGTGCCGCCTGTGCTTATCACCACATTAATGTTATCCGCGGCAATCCAGTTTGAAATAACAGCCCTGATCTGATAGATATTATCAGGCACGATTTTCTTTTCAATGACACGATGTCCTGCCTCCGCTGCACGGTCTGCCAGGGTTTTGCCGGATGTATCATCGGCATCGGTGCGCGTGTCGGAAACCACTAAGATGGCGATATTTAAAGGGATAAAGTTTTTATCTGTGCGCATAGTTATTAACGGAAGGAAAATGGTTCTTTTGGCCTTGTACCTTTAGCCTTGCTCCTGCCCTGTTATCTTAACACAACAAAGAAGCCTTCCTGTCCGCGCTGGATATTAATTAACAGGGCGTTTTTGGGATCAACAACCTGTTTTAATTCATCAAGATTTCGCACACGATAACGATTTGCCGATACGATGACATCGCCGGGACGCAAGCCTACCCGCCAGGCGTATGACGAGGTGTGGATTTTCCCGATTAAAATGCCTTCCACCTGATCTTTTTGCGTTGCGCTTAAAATTGTACCTTTAAGCAAGGGATGCAATTTTTCGCCTGCTTCCTGCAAGTGCTCCGGCTTACCGATAATCGCCGTCACCTCTTCTTTTTCATTACCGCGG
This sequence comes from Methylobacter sp. KS41, assembly GCA_002862125.1. Classification (GTDB taxonomy): domain Bacteria; phylum Pseudomonadota; class Gammaproteobacteria; order Methylococcales; family Methylomonadaceae; genus Methylobacter_C. The sequence goes on from PHSP01000001.1 coordinate 1,179,855, forward strand.
AAGAATTCAATATTTACCTTGTCGCCGATTTGCAATAAACCCACGATATTGTTTATATCCTGACTGTTTGTTACCGGCTTGCCATTAGCCGCCACAATAATATCACCCGGTTCCAAACCGGCTTTTGCCGCGGGTGAATTGCTTTCAATGCGGCTGATAGCCGCGCCGCGCTTGTTTTCCAGATTAAATGCATTGACCAGTTCCGGAGTTAAATCCTGAGTCGTTACGCCCAGCAAGCCGCGCCTTACTTCGCCGTGTTTAACCAGGGATTCTTTAATGGTCATGATCATGTTGGCTGGAATCGCAAAACCGATGCCGACGTTACCGCCGGTGGGCGCGAGAATCGCCGTATTCATACCTACTAATTCCCCGCGAAGATTAACCAGGGCGCCGCCGGAATTGCCCGGATTGATCGATGCATCGGTCTGAATAAAGTTTTCATACTTTTCTATGCCAAGACCGGAACGGCCCAAGGCGCTGACGATGCCGGAGGTTACTGTTTGACTCAGCCCGAATGGACTGCCGATCGCGACGACAAAATCACCGACTTTCAGTTGGCTGGAGTCGGCAATAGGCAACTGGGTTAGATTGCCGCTCGGAACCCGGATGATCGCGACATCGGATTCAGGGTCGGCGCCTATTAATTGCGCGTTGAGCTGGCGGCCATCATGCAAGGTGACCATAATTTTATCCGCCTTATCAATGACGTGATTATTCGTCAACACCAGACCCTGGCTGCTGTCGATAATGACGCCTGACCCCAGGCTATTTTTTTGCTGCCGGCGCATTTGTTGTTCGGGCACATTAAAAAATTCACGAAAGAAAGGGTCCTGCATCAACGGATTCTGGCTGACCTGAATATTGGTTGAAGTAGAGATATTCACAACAGCCGGCATGGCGCGTTCCAGCATGGGCGCCAGCGACGGCATCGGCTGCCCGTCAACATAAGGGGGTAAACCCGCCGCTTGCAATGTAAAGTTCATGGACAAACAGACGGTTAAAATAGACATCAATAACAGCGGCTTTACTACTCGGTTACGCATCAGAATATTCCAAGGATTGTTTAACATGAATAGCAGACAATATAAGTACAAAAATGTTTAAAACAAGAGCTACTCGTTTAATTAGCAGGTAGTAATTGAGAACTCTAATCCTTAGGTTTGTGAAATGGTTTAATTAAACAGGACACTTCTAAAGACAGCTTTATAATGTCAACAGAGGTGAACTTACCGCACTTTGGACAAAAATAGCGGCCAAATCGACTCATCTAGTTTTCCCCTTCGTACAAACGGTAACCTACACCGGCTTCGGTTAGCAGATATCGGGGGCGGGCCGGATTAACTTCCAACTTGTGGCGTAGTTGTCCCATGTAAATTCGTAAGTAGTGGCTATGTTCAATATAAGAAGGCCCCCAGACTTTTTCGAGCAATTGCCGGTGGGTGACCACGAATCCGGCGTGGCGTACCAGCACACAGAGCAAGTTGAATTCGATGGGTGTCAGGCTAACCTCCTGCTCACCCACGAAAACCCGGCGTCTGGTCAGTTCTATTTTCAGTTCACCGGCCTGGAAAACTTCCAGGGCACCACTGGGTAGCCTGGCAACACGCCTGAGTAGCGCTTTTATACGGGACATAAGTACGGCAGTGCTGAAAGGCTTGGTGAGGTAATCGTCGGCGCCGTTGTCCAGCGCCTGCGTAATTTCGCTTTCCTGATTACGGGCCGAGAGCACGATGATAGGCACCTCGGACCACTTGCGCAGTTGGCGGATGACTTCTTGTCCATCGATATCCGGCAGTCCCAAGTCGAGAATCAGCAGGTTGGGTTGCCGGTTGCGGGCTGCAATCAATCCCTCTAGTCCTGTAGCGTGGGAAAGGACCTGGTAATCTTGGCTTTCCAGTGTAGTGCTCAGCAGCATCTGAAACTGTGGATCGTCTTCAATGAGCAAGAGTAAGGGGTTAGTTGGATTCATGGTGTCAGCTCTTTTTCTTCCAGGTTGACGGTGGGTGGGCATTTCAGAATGGGCAGATACAACTGAAACAGCGTACCGCCGCCGCTACGGTTGGTGGCCTGAATTTTACCGCCATGGGCTTCGACGATGGCTCGGCAGATGGACAGCCCCAGACCCACCCCGCTTTGCGCGCTTTCCGCATTCACGCGAAAAAACTTGTCAAAAACCTTTTGCTGCAAGCTCTCAGGGATTCCCGGCCCTCGATCCGCCACGGCAATCGACAAACCGAGAGGCGTGGTTTCGACAGAAATATCGATGGGCAGTCCTGCAGAGGAGTACTTGTCGGCGTTGTCCAGCAAGTTCACCACTACCTGTTGAAGCAGTACGGCGTCGACATGAATCAACGCCAGGTTATCCGCCATGAGTATATTTACCTGCCTGGTTTTAAGTTTTTTGTCGAGTCGGCGTAAAGCGCTACCGACAATTTCCTCCGGGGCGTACCATTGCCTATTGAGCACCACTTCACCTGCTTCCAGCCGCGCCATGTCCAGAATTTTGACCGTCAGCTCCGACATGCGCTGGGCTTCCTCACTAATCACGGTCACCAATTTTCTTCTACGGTCTTCATCCAAGCGTTTCTCGTCTGTTTCCAGGGTGCTGGCGGCTCCGACGATAGTGGCCAAGGGGTTTCTCAGGTCATGGGAAATACTGCTGAGCAGTGAGTTCCGCAGGGTTTCCGCCTGCATTTTCAAGGTCGCATCCTTGGCTTGTTCTGCCGACTTAGCCCGCTCAAGGGTATGCACAATCTGATTCACATAGGTGTCCAGAAGCCGCCGTTGTTCAGGAAGGAAGATTCTTACTAAATCTACGGGTTCAAGTGCGAGTACTCCGATAGTACCTGTTGAACCCATGAGGGGTGCGTAGATGGCGGCTTCATTGGGTATGGTGCTGGCGCCATGGCCCGCCATCTGCCCATGGTTGAATACCCAGCGAGCCACGCCCAAATCAGTTCCCTGCAAAGAAATGTCCAAGGGCGGTTCCTTTGGATAACACACAAGACCGTTTTGATCGGGAAATAGCAGCGTATTCTGGCCACCGAATTCAGCATGGATATGGCGTACGCCGATTTCAATGATTTCCTTTTCCCAGCGGGCTTCGGCCAACTCCTTACTGAAGCTGTAAAGAGCCGATGCTCGCCGCTCTCTTTGCTCAGCCACGTAAGCTTGGCGGCGGACGTTTTCCGCCAAATTACTGGTTACTGCACCGACTACCAACATCACTGTCAGTCCGGCCAGGTTTTCCGGTTCCGCGATGGCTAAAGAAAAAATTGGGGGCGCGAAAAAAAACGCAAAGGCGGCGGCACTGGTTAATGATGCCAGAATGGAAGGCAATAGGCCAAACCGGAGGGCCACGAAAAACACCCCCAGCAGATAGAACATCAGAATATTGCTGGGCGTAAGTATTTCACGAAAAGGCCAGTCGATTGACGTCAATACCAGGGGAATGGCGATGCCCCAAAACCGGGCTCCATAGGTGTGCTTATCCAGGTGATGATTACAAGGGACTAGCCTAGGCATAGAACACCAAAAGAAACAGAAACAGTATGTCTATGACTTTCATTAAGATAACCTCCGTACACAGAACAGACTCAGAGAAATCACTGCGAAACCACAAAGGCTTTGCTCATGTATTCCTTGAGTTTGCCGCCATAATCGTATATGAGTAGTGCTTTGAGTTTCTCAGCCTCTGCAATTCTAGCCGCTTCCTTTTCCCCCACACAAAGCAGGGCGGTATCCCAAGCGTCTGCCCAAGCCGGATCGTTGTGCATCACGGTGACTGAGCGCAGATGATGAGTCACCGGCCGCCCGGTCTTGGGATTCAGGATGTGGGAATAAGTTTGTCCGTTCTCCTCGAAGAAATGCTGATAAGTCCCTGCCGTCATGATAGCCGTACCACCTCGTTCCCTGACGCCAATGATCTTCTGTATCTCTTGGGTTAAGGGCGTGGGTGTTTGGACAGCAACCCGCCAGTCATTGCCGTTGGCTTTGCCTCCCTTAACCATCATTTCTCCGCCTATTTCCACCAGATAGTTTCTTATACCCAACGCTTCCAGATTGCGAGCCACTACACCCACGCTGTAGCCTTGCGCGATGGAAGACAAGTCAATCTTGAGCTTGGGGTCTTTCTTTCTGATGCGCTGGTTGACCGCATCCACTTCCAGAAGCGGCATGCCTATGCGGGGCAAAATAGCATCGATTTCATCCCGGGTAGGAACCCGGTTTTCTTGACCGGAAAACCCCCACAGATCAAATAAAGGCTTCACAGTGAGATCGTAACAACCGTCCGAGCGCTCATAAACCGTATGGGCGATAACCAGCAGTTCGGCAATCTCTTGAGACACCGGCAACCAAGTGACCCGCTCTTCCCTGTTAATGCGTGAGATCTCGGAATCTTCGCGGTAATTGGACATTTGCGCATCGATTTCGGCCAGCGTCGCCGAGACTTGGCGCCGAATTTCCTCCAACGGTGGCGACGTACCGTCCAGAACCAGCTTGATGTGGTAAGTCGTCCCCTGCGCCTCTCCTGACACCTCGGCTTCACGAGATGCATTCTGACATCCCATCAAGGCAAAAGGAATTAGTAATACGCCAAATAACCATTTCATCATCGTATCCTCTCAAGTTTCGGATATAGTCATCACATCACAGGTTGCGTCAAAACTGGATGACTGAGTCAATACCCAGCAAAAGTTGGTCAGTCCGGTGTCCGGCGTCGAAAGGGGCGGTTTGCGCCTGGCTCCAGTCATAACGGACTTCAGGACGGATCATTAGCCAGCTCTTGGGTTTCCAGTTCAAGCCCGCCGTCACATCGTAATAACTGGCCTCACCAGCTGAATAACGGAAGCCATTCTGGTCCCTAAACCATTCGCCGCGCACACCCAGCCCCCAAGTATCGGTCGCTTGATAGGTGAGATATTGGACAATGGAATACCACTCGGCATTTTGTCCCTGAGCGATGGCATTCTGTTGGGTTCCCCGGTCGTGCTGGAGCACGTAATGCCACTTCCCGAGGTCTTGCTGGAGTATCGCTGAGTAATACACCAGTTGAGAACTCTGGTTTAAGTTGACATCGCCCGACAACACCGAAAAGGAAGCCGTGGTACCGGTTTTGGCATTGGTCCAGGTAAGTCCGCTCATTTGGCTCCAGGCTCCTATATCTCTATTAAAATTATCAGCACCCGTCACGGCGCCAAAATTCAGGCTCCATTGCTCGTTGAGCGCATAGTTAAATAAAGCCCCAGTAGTGGTGAAAGGTGAGGACTTGAAGCTGTAGGTGTGAGAGGAAAAGAAATTCGGCGGCGATGGCACTGACTCATAGCCGATGATGGTGTAAAAATGCCCGAACTTTCCGCTCAGGCCGTTACCGACCGGCGCAAAGACTTCCACATAAGCCTGCGGCAGGGCGATGTCATAAAGGCGCAGGTTGCGCTGGCTGATCAACCCCATGTCCCAATTCCCTGTAGCCTGGGTATATTTGGTATCCGTGCCGAACATGAAGTCGAAACGCCCGCCCACGTCCCACGCCGAGGCTTTGGTGACGGCTTTTTCGATAAACAGATCCAGCTGATACAAATTAAACTCATTGCTACGATCGGTCATGGACACTGGGCCGTTGCTGCGATCACTTGGGTTAGCCGTGTTGTGGTTGATGCCGGCAGCGGCCCAGCCACCTATATTTACCCCATAAGGCTGTAATCCGGCCCAACTGGAAGCATCTTTGCCAGACAGCGTCTGAATCAGGCCAGCCGGCGTGCCGTCCGCGCTCGCTACAGGATTTAGCATCAAAACACTACAAACACTGAATAAACAGTTTCGTATGCCCATAAAAACTAAAACTTGCCGCCATTCATCAAAAATAGCGTAACAATACTGGCGAAAAACCCTAATAAAATGGCAGGCATCCAGCGTAAATGCAGGGTAAAGGTATAGCCTTCGCCTTCTTTCATATTGCCTTTCATGAGTCCCAATACATGCAGCGCAGGCGCGGAGCCAATCGCTAATAAACTGCCGCCTACACCCAAGGTCAGGGTTAATAATAACCATTGTCCGATGGGAAGGTTGGGGTGCATATTTAACACGGCAAACATCAATGTGCCGTTGTCGATAGACGAGGATGACAAGCCAATCAAAATATTGGCTAAGGTGGGATTAATAACGGTAAATAAATAATGCGCCATAGCGTCTAAATACCCTAAAAAGCTCAGTGCACCGACAATCATCATCGCGCCATAGAAAAATAGTAAGGTATCCCAATCAACACCGGCAATACACTTGAAAACATCGAAGCCTTTTTTTGAATTAAAATAGCTTTCTTTCCCGTATTCAGTTAAAAAATAATTAACTTTTGCATATTTACCTTCAGATTTAGTTAAATAATAAGCAAAGAATTGTAATATCGCTAAACCCAGCATCATTCCTGCTATCGCGGGCATATCAAGAAAGACATTCGATAAAATGGTCATGCTGAATGTGAGAATAAATATAAAAATAATCCGCTTGGCACCACGCTTTAAAACAGGTTTTTCTTTTTCAGAAGAGGTAGGCGTTTCCTTAATAACCGAAAAGTGCATGATAGCTGCAGGTACTAAAAAGTTCACTATACAGGGGATCGATAACGCAAAAAATTGAGTGAAATGCAGCATATTTTGTTGCCAAACGAAGAAGGTAGAAATACCACCTAAAGGACTTATAGTACCGCCGGCATTAGCTGCGATCACGGCATTCAACCCTGCTAGACCAACAAATTTATGCTGATCTTTTCCTATCTCTAATATGATGTATCCCATCAATAAACCCACCGTTAAGCTGCTAATAACGGTAGACAGTAAAAAGGCTATCACACCGGTAATCCAAAATAATTGCCGATAGCTGTAATGTCGATTGGATAATACAATGCGCAAAGCGTCGAAAATGCCCCGCTCAGTCATGGCATTTAAAAAAGTCATCGACACGGTAATAAATAGAAATAACTCCGCATAAGCTGTTAAATTACTTTGGAAACCGACGGCGACATTTTTTGCTGTTCCATATTCGACGCTATAATAAACAAATATGGCAAGCCAGATTAATGCCGAACCTAATACCATGGGTTTTGCTTTACTCAGTTGATGCAGGTCTTCCGTCATTGCGATGGCATAGGCAATGACCGTGAGCGCAACCGCTAAATAGCCGACGAAATGATGTTTCAAATCTACTTGTGTTGCGGCTGCTGTTTCTTCAGCAAAACTCAGCGAAGGTAAAAGAAAAACAAATATTAAAACAAAGAGATGCCGAATATTGACTCTATGGAGTAATGTCTTTATTTTAAATTCAGTTGTCATGCCAGACTCCCCCGAGACTTCGCTGCCTTTGACGAGACCAAAGACCAAGACCAGCAATGGCAGGTATAAAGTAAGGTATGGAATGTCCATCGGTTTAACCCTTTAAGATAGTTTCAACAATGGGTCATAGTAGAGTTTTCAGTATCAAGATTTCGTAAGGATACGGATACCAATTGGAAATAGATAATTTCATTTATTGAAACAAATAATGCCTATAACCAGGAGTCGGTCTGCAATTATTTGATTGTTTGACATAAGTGTTCAGCTCAGCCACTTGCCCAAGGTCAAGTCGGAAGCCTCAATGATACCTGCACTAGCGTTTTTTTGCGAGATGACGACGTGGTTGTGACTTATCTTTTCAACCAGGGTGTGAGTGATATCGAGCATAATGACATCACCTCCGCCATCAACAAGGCTCTTGTTCTATACTCACCTTAAGGATGTCGAGAGAATGTTTAACGATGTATTTATTAACGAAAACGCGAATGTTTACTCAGGGTATGTGGCCACCGATCAATCGCGGTTTCTGAATGACTGCTTTAAGATTAACCGGCCGTTCACTGGAAACTGGCGACTGACTCTTCCTGGCCGACCGTTGTCAGTCGCGGCAATCAACTTTTAGTCTGTAGCAGCGGAAGGAACAATTTAAATTAAGTAAGCTTTACTGTCTATATCGCGTCTACACTGGAAATATATTTAAAAAAATTTAATAACATATTGATTCTATGGAGTCAATGACGGGAGTCGAACCCGTGACCTACTGATTACGTATCACAAACTTAAAGATACGCAAACAAAATGGGCGAAGTATGCGCTTCGCCCTTAATTATTTAACCTAATTGGCCAGCGCTAGACTTTAGGCATCTGCCTTAGTTTTTCAACAACCTTGTCGCCAAACTCAATCGTGTTAATCATTGTGACGCCGCTGCCGGGTTTGGAAAGGTCGGCGGTGGAATATCCGTCGGCAAAGACTCCCTGCATCGCGGCCCAGACATTCTTCGCCTCTGCGGCCATATCAAAACTGTTTTCCAGCATCATCGCAACCGAGCCGATCATCGAGTAAGGATTGGCGATATTTTTACCGGCAATATCGGGTGCAGAGCCGTGAGAAGGTTCGTAGTAGGCTTTGTCATCGCCCAGGCAAGCGGAAGGCATCAGCCCCAGTGAACCCAGAATACCGCCGCCCTGGTCACTGAGAATGTCACCGAACATATTTTCCATGACCATGACATCAAATTGGGTCGGCTTGAGACAAAGGTTGGTAGCGGCTGAATCAACCAGTTGGTGGATAACTTCGACATCCGGATAGCCTACAGCGACTTCGTCCAGTATCTCGTTCCAGAGCACGCTGGATTTCAGGACATTGCTTTTGTGGATGTTATGCAATAATTTTTTGCGTTTTCCGGCCAATTTGAACGCCTGGTGCAAAATACGGCTGATCTGCAATTCATCATATTCCAGCGTTTCCTTAACATAGCGCAAGCCCTGCTCGTTGATACCCATTTCCTTATGGCCAAAATAGAGACCGCCCACCAATTCGCGCACCATAATAATATCAATCCCTTCACCGATGATTTCAGGCTTTAACGGGGAAAAATGAGCTATCGCCTTGGGCAAGGAAACGGGCCGGAAGTTGGCGTAGGTATTGTAACGGCGGCGTAACGGCAGCAAGGCTCCACGTTCCGGCTGTTTATCAATGGGAATCTTTTTGGATTCTTCGTGACTCAAGCCTATCGTGCCTTTGAGAATAGCATCCGCCTGATCGCAAATTTCGATGGTCGACTGCGGAAATGCATCGCCGAATTCAAAGTAGGCGCAGGCGCCGAAAGCGGCGGGCATCAGCTCAAAAGAGACAGCGTTGCGTTCTTCAATAACTTTAAGGACTTTGATGGCTTCCTGTGTTATTTCCGGGCCGATACCGTCGCCGGCTAACACCGCGATTTTATAATTTTTCATGTATACCTTGTTGATGTCAATTTGTAATTCAAGAAGTGAAGCTTCGTAATTTCCGCTATTTTACTTTATTTTCTATTGAGAGCCGCAGTAAAAAAGGGTTTAGCCGGTAAGCACTGTTGAAAAAATATTTTATTGATGCCGCTTCTGATATAGGTCATAGTTTGAACATTTAAAGCCTGTACAAATGGCCTCGATTTATCCAAAGTTTGCTATTCAATCCGGGAACTATCTAAAGAGAGTCTAAGTGATGCAACCTTATGCAAAAATTCTTGTTATAAGCGGTTTTTTATTGTCATGCATGCCTGTTTTTGCTGACTCGTACGGAATGAAACCTTACCCTCCAGCGGAGGACGGCTACAAAAGAATGGTCATCCATTTACCAGCGCTGACCGATGAAGATGCCAATAAACTGGAGCTAATCATCGGTAAAACAATAAAAGCGGACTGTAACCGCCACTGGTTCGGCGGGCAGTTGACCGAAGAAGTTGCAAAAGGCTGGGGGTTTCCTTATTTCATCCTCAAATCCGTGACAGGACCGGCATCAACGCTGATGGCCTGCCCTCCGGATATGAAAGAACAAGAGGCATTCGTACAGGTGCGTGGAGATAGCGCATTATTACGCTACAATAGCAAACTGCCTGTCGTTGTGTATGTTCCGGCCGGTTTCGAGGTTCATTATCGAATTTGGACTGCCAGGGAAGAGTCAGGCGCGGCGCAGGCGGAATAAGGCATCAAGACCGTGCTTCCGGTTCAGGCTTGGCAGCCGCAACTCCCGCATGGCCAGGAAAAGATTGAGCGAGTGGTTTTGCATGCTTGGCGATAAGGAAAAAATTTTGATCATTAAAACGGCTTATGTAACCATTTAACTTTCAGGTATTGCCTTTTCTTTCTTTAATTTTACAGGAACAGTTATGCGTTTATATTCAGGTTATTTAAAACAGCCGCTGCTTTATCCGGCTCTCCTCGGACTATCGATTGCGATTAACGGCTGTTCGCTTTCATATAGTTCAAAAAGCATTTCAGACTCGACCAGTTCCATTGTCAGCAGCCCTTCCTCGGTTTCCGGAAAAAGCAAAAAATATCAGAATGAAATCGCTGATTATACGGTGGCTTATATTAAATCTTCACAACCCGGCGCGGATTACACCTCTTTTCTCAAGGGCTTGAGTGATATTGCAGCAAAAGAAGGCGTTACCAACTGGGACCAGGATTCGTTGACCTATACGGGTATCGGAATCGGTTTAAAGAAAGCCGGAACAGAAGGCGCCGCCTATGAAACTTATAAAAAGAATTTTGCCGGCGGCGATTCTAATAAAATGGAAGAAATTCAGAGCGGTTACGAGTCCGCGGAATAAGCTTCCGTCCCAAGGATTTACCGTCCGTTTAATAATAGGCTTCAATGGCATTGCGTGTTAACCATGCGCCTTAACTTGAAGCCTTTTTTCATCCACGCTGCTCTTATAGCATTGTATCTATGTTCAGCCTCGGCTCCAGCCGCATCGTTTGAATACCTTTATATCGAAGCGAGCGAAGGCAATTCCAGCGGGGGACACAGCGCCATACAATTCGGAGATGAAATTTATCATTTTCAGCATCATGATTCCGGCTTAATTCGCCTGCTCAGGCAGGATAAACAGGAATTTCATTTTCTATATCGTTTTTTGCAGAACCGTCGCATTCATTTGAGCAAGATTGAGGTGTCAGAAGATACCTTTAACAGACTCAACGAACATTTCAAGTTGCAGTTTCTGGCGCAGGATCAACAGTTCAAACAACTGAACGATTTACATAAGGATCGTGTTCTGTTGCGTCGCTTGTTAAATCAACAAAGTTCCGGCAATGCCATTTTGGATGCTGAATTTTATTCGGTTTTACGGCTGAATGGAGCAGGACTTTTTTATGCCGGACAGGAATTGTCCGGTCAAAAAAACGACCGTTACCCCAGAAAGTTAAATGATGTGCGATCTCAATCGTCAGGCATTATTGAAATGTTGCGCAAGAAAATCGGGCAAAACTATGGCCAAAATTATCTTGCGCATCGCCGGGAGCAAATCACAAGCGAAATTAAAACCTTAAAGCCCAGTCGTTGGCCGGCAACATCATCGATTTTGTTGAAAGACAATTTTACCCCTGCAATTAATTCATTTGCGGACAGATATGAAGATTATTTAACCGGACTGGTTGCGATCAAAGTACTCATGGAAGACCGGCCCTTAAGTCCAGACGCTTATTTTCTGACGCATGAGCCGGTGACTCCGGAAGAAAAAACGACATTGGATCGATTACGGGATCAGATGTCCTTAAATTTGTTAAGGTCTGTTGATTCAGCACGGCCTGATTGGGGCTATGCTGTTTTAGTCAATATGGCGAGGTTTGTCGCGGTTGACCTTTCTTTACAGTTGGGACAATGGGTTTTTATTGACGATTTTGCCATGGACAGTGAATGGGTCGGCGCTGATCAATTTGCACGATTTCCTGAACAAATGCAAACCCAGATTGACGATGCCTTGGCCAATCTGGTGCACACCCGTAAAGCATTGTTAAACCTTGGCGGTCTTACCGAAGCCAACTACAGCAAGCTTGAAATGTCAGCTAACCGGTATTTTGAACTACTCAAAGTCAAGGAACACAAAGCTGTCCGCTTTATTGGTGAAAAGGCGCTGCCAACTAAAAGTGTCAATCTGCCGGAAGATTGGCTGGTTCCCGGATTAAGTCGGCAACAATTAATGACGGCATTAAGCGAGCTTGAAAACTACGAAAATCAGCTGTTCCATGAACTGGAGGAACGTTACCGGTATAATTTGCTTACCCGTAATTGCGTTACCGAATTGTTCAGAACGATTGATCTGGCTTTGTTGCAGGAAAACGAATCGGACGAAAGCCCATTGAAACAAGCAGAACTGATAACGCAAGAATCCATTCAGCGCCTTGGCGGCAACATTTCAGCACCTTATAATTTTATTCCTTTTGTGTCGTTCAAGTCGGTGCAAGAGCGCTATAAGGTAACGGCAAGCGCGGTGTTGAATTCCTACCGCGGCCGGCAATTAGAAAACCTTTATAAGAAAAATAATGGGTTGATGACTGTATTGCGGGAATCCAACATCTTCACAAGCACTGTGTACGCCTATAATCCGGAAGACGCTTTTTTTGTTTTTTTCACCGATGACAATTTTATCTTCAGACCCATTTTCGGGCTATTCAATACCGCGGCCGGAATTGGCCAAAGCGTATTTGGCTTTTTTAGCTGGCCTTTTGATGCCGGAAAAAATCTTAAGTCAGGGGCGACAGGCGTTTTAATGAGCCTGCCAGAATTATTGTTTGTCAATATGCGCAAAGGCAGTTACAAATATTTGTCTTACAAACAATTTGTAAATGATGAAAAATCGAAATATTGATCCTGGTTTTATCGAATCTGTTAAGCATTTTAATAAAATTGATGAGGTGCAACAAACATCGAAGGTGTAAAAAAATCTGTGTAAACTGCCTTTATTTTAAAAGAGATCACAGTCGACACACGACCTTTTTCTGTCATTGGGCATAGCGAAAATCGTATGACAGGTCTGATCGCCATAGCCGCCCTTAGCAATCATCAGCATCAAAAATATATATTGAAGTGGTTGACCGTTTTGTTGGATGAAGTGCAGCACCCAGAACGATTGATTATTATGCGTTCAGCCAGACTAGAATGGCAATAAGGTATAGGTTGAAGATTGTGAAATGGAGAACCCGAAAATAATCCCGTTAAAACAATTGGATACACGAAGGTTGTGTATCTTTGACAGGATTATGGGTTTGATTTGACTGGTATCTTATTATTACCAAGGTTTTTCGCTCGATAATCATAATGTCCTGACAATTGATTAATGTTTACGGCGTTTGAAACCTATCAGTCCCAAGATGCCAGTACCGAATAACCATATTGCTGCGGGTACAGGGACGGAGGAAACATTGCCGGGGCTGACTGCCCATGCGGAGAACTTGTTAAACTTATTTGTGGTGACCTGGAGTCCAACTTGGGAAACGAAGTACCACGCACCGTCTTGAAAGGACGAGGACGGGTCTTGCTCTGTTCCAGACCAGTACGCAGAAGTTTGAATATTACTGAATAAGCCATAATCGCTGTTATGGTTGGTGGTAATTGAAGAACCAGGTGCCTCGCCCAAATTAGTGTTAAAAAGCGTGGCCAGTTCGGTTAACGATGGCATCACCCAGTTACTGTAGCCCTGATACTTCGTGTGATCTAAATAAGCAACAAAGGCTTCTGCTCCATACCAAGAGACATCTCCATTGCTACCAAAGTCACTGTTTATCAATGTGTGATTGCCTTGGGAATCAGTAACGGAGCTTACCTCTGTCATGATAATTGATGCTAAATCAGCACTGCCTGATTCCATGGTGCCTAACAAGTTACCATCTACAGTCCATTTGATATTTGACGCACTATCGTAAACTAAACCGTTGCCGACAAGAGAAAGTGAGTTGGCATTGACTGTGGCGGAGCTAAAGCTGATCATAATGCCCAAAGCCACTATAAGGAATTGTGTATGGAGCATAATATGAAATCCTTCTAAATTGGGAATTCATAAGTTTATAACACCCAAAATCATACCGGTCAAATAACGGTTTTGTTACAAAACTGGGGATTGGATTATCCCCACCAAAACCCAAAACTATCTAAAAATCGTCCCCACTTTTCTATTGCACATATAACTAATTGAAATTTAATAAGTATTTAAATGACCATAATTCTTTATTAGTATCATAGGCAATTAGCGGCACCCTGTAGGACAGCTTTACGACTGAAACCCGCCATTCAAAACGAAAAATCCAATTAAACCGAATGTCTCTGATTGGCCGATGTCTGCCTATCGCATCAGCCAGATAGAGTACGCACCGCGTACCTTTTCATGTCATGGATGATATGACGGGCTTGAAAATGGTTTGCGGTGCATACTCTACGTCTTTGTCAACAGGATAAATTTTGCAGGGTAAGCCACAAATTGAAGAAAACATCTGAATCAATTGATTAGCAGATAACCTTTGGTGATCCTGTGAATAAACCGGGTAGTTTGCGAATTTCCCAACTGCATAATGAAATCAGCGGCAAAAAACCATGGTTTTATGAACTGATCAGACCGGATTTACCCGTGATAAAAAAAATCTTTATTAGCATTTACTAAACTAGTAAACTAGACATATTTCCTGAATAATCGGCTTATAATTTACGTGAAAATATATATATTATTCATTTACTTATAATGAGTTATTGAAATACTGAGCTCCGGTAAATTAATTATACATGGACAATACCACACTAATAAATCAAGCCAGACGTCTTTATGCGGACTTACACGTCAAACAATATGCGCTATCCGTAGAAAACAAAAGCGGGTTTGATCGTCTTGACCATCTGGTAACATGCGCTTATTGCCGTTATGTACGCCGGTTAAATCGCTGTGTTTTGTGTTATCAGCATCGGTTAAATGACTGCAATGGCTATTTTTGTCCGCCCCCTCGAAAAGATAAAATTTGCAGTAGTTAATGCTTTTGGCTTCTGCTTCATTGCTTTTCAGCTCCGGCAACCGCCGGTTTTTCCCTTGCCGCCGCTTTATTCCATAAACCGTTGCTTGAAAAGCAGCTCCAGCCCCATTTAAGCCAGTCAAGCAATGACACGGCAAGCCATAACGCCCAGGCTAACATCAACAATCGATATACTAGTAGAGGAACGGAAATCACAGTTGCTGCGGGCAAAACCGCTTGACTCCTGTCCTGGTACCAGTTCAATAAAAAGGCCGAGGACTGGTTGCCGGTGATCTGCATATCCGGTGAACTCAGCAGACCCTGGGCAACGGCAGCAAATAAAACACCCAGCGCCAGCACAGTTAAGCCGCCAATAATAATTTGCAGGGCGTTAAAATAACGCCAACCGGCTGCGGTTTGCTTCGCTCGCCAGCCTAGCAGCATTAACCACGCGATAACGATGCCCGCCGATGCCATCGGTATTTGGCTTAAGCCCACCAGCAATAAAAACCAGTGCCGGCTTTTTAACGGCGTCAGCGGAATTTTCCCAAGTCCTAAAGACAGGATAAAAATAACAACCAACACGCCCCAGAATAAAACCGCCGGTCCCATTCTGGGCCCCATAACGAATAATACCCAGCGATCCTGGCCCAGACCGATACTCAAACCGGTATTGACGCTATCCTGGCCCAAATCAAGCGTAGGCGTTGTTGTCGCGGTGGAGATAGCTTTGGTTTCCTGCCAGCTTACCAGGACATCCTGTTTGCCGGGATTGACCGGCAGCATCAGTTTTCTGCCTTGCTGCCGGATTGGTTGTATTTGCCCATCAATGACTACCGATTGCAGCACTGCTTTTTCAGGCAAGGTCAGCGTATGTTGCGCACCCTGGGAACTTCTCAGGCTGATTTTTAATTCAGCATCCTGGACGCGCTGTCCGGGTCTAATGGCTAGCGAACTGCTGTCAATTGTCAGGGTTCGCCCTTCCACCGCCTGGGGCCGGGTAATTTGCAGCGTAACTTTTTCGCTTGGCCAGGGACGCCATTCTGGCAGCCATCGCCCTTCACTATTCAAATGAATCATAGTGATGCCGGATGGATCAATATGCCAGATAGGGCTCACATCCGCCTTCCAGACCTCGATCCATTGGTCGGTTTGCGGAGCAATCAATTCAATGTTTTCTGATTTCTCCAGCGTGGATTCCCATTGCATTACAGTTTGCCGGGCTGTCATGTTCACTTCAACAGCATGATCTATAACATGAACTCCCGGACTGACAACAGACTCGCCTTGAAGCAAGGGAACAGTTAAAACTACTGCGGAATCCGCAGGGGAAATTCTGATAATTTGGGTTATGACGCGCCAATCCAGACCCAAAGCCAACAAACGCTCGACGCGGACAAAGGGCGGCAAAACTCCGGGTTCCAATAGCGGATTGGTTTTATCCTCCTTGGCTTGTTGTATGCGGGTGAATTGTAATTGATCATCCGGCCAGCCGTTTTCATGCAAACCGGTAACTTCCCAGGCAGATTTCTCAACGGTGACCCGGTTCGGTTTTAGCGGCAAAGGCAGCGTGAATTTGCTTAATAAAGGCGTTAAACCTTTGAGAATAACCTTGTGTACGCCTTTTGTCAGATTAATCCATAACGTATTGTTGTTACGATACAATGCCTGAGCGGGTTCGCCATTATCAAGAACCTGGTTGGGAAACCATTGATTGTATTCCGAAGGTAAAGGCAAAGTCACTGATTCCTGCGCATCAATACGCAAGACAATGTCAATGGTTTTATCGGTAATCGCGATGTTCATTTGCTCAATTTGAGCGCAACCAGGCAGGCAATCGGGTATCTCCACTTCCTGCAGCCTGCTTTTTAATTGATTTAATAATGCCTCGCTGGGAAAATCGGCATAGACCTTTGGCGAAGGGATAGACAGGAGGGGTAACAATAAAAACCATGGCAAGAATGATGATGCCTTGTTCCCAATACCCAGCCTGGATAAGAAATCGGGCTTGAATTTATCCGCCACGCCAAACATCACTAATGCCAGCAGGGCAACCAAAGCTACGCGCAGGAAATTTAATAACATCGTCATCCTGGGTGATAAATACCATAACTCCAGTTGCTGATCCGAATCTACGGAACCGTTCCATGATAAATAAATCCTGTTCCATTGCCATTGCGGCAAGCCGGGACCGGTTTGCACTTTAGCTTTGGGATCGATGCGTTCAAGACTTATCGAGCTGCCGGCGTAATAAGCGCTTAATGCATTTTGTTCCGGCAAGGCGCGATTATACACGGCTTTGCCGCTTTCTCTTTTCGCCATTCCCCCCAGTTTTTGCTGTGCGGCATCCATGGCTTCCATCGGCATGGCAGCCGGCATTGAATTCACCTGATTATCAGTCCTGCCGGCAACCTGAATAGTTTGCCAGGGATATTCCAGTTGTGGATAAATACCCATGCGCACCTGAGACACCATAAACGGTACGGCTATCACCACCAATGCCAGCCAACAGGCATTAAGATACCAACGCGTCAACTTATAAAACCTGCCTTGCGGCAAAACGCCCAGCAATGCCGTTGCCGCCAGAATATTGAGCCAAACATAATGCGGAGCGCCGGGTTCGTGCCAGATGGTAATCAGTGTTGCCAAAGCCAGCGCTCCCCAATAGCGATTCCAGAGCCTTGCAGTTGCGAGAGCCGTTATCAGCACCAGAAATAAATCCAGCAGCGTCCAGCGGGAAATCCAGCTATCGGGCACGTTATCGACACCGCTGGCCGCCAATAAACGCCAGCCCGGCGGCAGATTAAGCTCGGCTCTCACGGCGCGAAACCCTTGTTCCCAGCCAACTGCGCTTAAGGTGCCAATATCGCCTGATATGAGGCTATCGGCGTCGAGCATGACCATGCCTCTTCTCACTTCCACGCCCTGCTTGCCGGTTCCGGCCTGTTGTGTAATCAGCTGATTGTCGCCATCTAAAGTAACCTTCCCCAGATGCGTATCCGCTAAGACATTAAGCCGCCAGCCGCTGGTCATCTTGCCATTAATAGCGTCATTGACTGTATAACCTTTACCGTCAAAGTCCAGCCACAGTTTTCTGGTTATTGTAAGTTGATTGGGTTCTGGTTCGGGGTCGCCCCGGCGTATCACTTTAAACACCATGGCCCGCCCCTGATTAATTTTATAAGCAGGCAGGTTTCTCCACTCTTCGGGTAAATTGGTTTGACTGGGATCAATGGCGCTCAGTTGTTCAATTTCAACGATGCGTAATTCCGGGTGCGCCTCAAATACCCATATTTCTGATTCCGGCCAGTCTTTTTCCGTTCCCGTGCTGGAGCTTGGGAACGGGATCGTAGCTGGTTCCCTGGCGCTTCTGGCCAAAATTTCAATCTGCCAGCGGCCGGGACGGGCCTGCACGATTAATTGCCCATCCGGCTCCAGCCGTGCCGGTAACGGGCTTTGCAATTGTAATGGGATAAATCCGTCCGGCATTGGATAAGCCAGTTTAATCTCTCGTTGTTCGCCTGAAACATCCATCTCCAGACGGGTTAAAATCTGCAAGGGCACCTCATCATTTATTTTTCGAAAGGCCTGAATTTCGAGATTGCTTTGAATATTTTCAGGTTTGCTTCGGCCGCTCTCACTTTCCTTTAACCAGAGTTGCCCGTCTTTGATAACCGGCGCGGGTATACCCGAGCCATTAATGGTCAGGCTAATCAATCCGGTATCCACGGGTATCGCCATGTTGTCCGGAATAACATCCCACAGAAACTCACCTTTGATTTGATAGCTTGCAAGATGATCCTGGCCTGCCGCCAGCTTGATTGACGGAATGCCGCTTCTATCCATAACCAGCGCTGGCTTGCCATTAACTGTAACATTAAGCGGCCAATGCTTGTTATCGCCAGGCAAACTCACCCAACTATCTTTATAAACTTCCCAGCTTATCGAAAAAACGCCTTTTGTCTGGAATAAATCCAGCGTTAATAGCGTCGGCCAGCTACAGCGCTTTTGTTCATAGCTGTTGTACAGAAAGGGACAGGCAAGTTCCGGATTATCCTGCGCTACCCAGCCAATCCAGGGCTTAAGCGGTTCCGGCACTTGTTCAGGAGTTAAGGGTTTGGCTTGCGTTAATGAAGCAAAAAATAATATGCAAAGAACCAATAACCAGAGTAACCGCTTCATATTTCACTCCTGATGTTGCTTTATAGGGACATCCCAACGGCTGCCCCCCGTTTGATAGTGCGCAGGAGGAAAAAAACAGCGCTCCTATAATTCCTGCTGCAAGCGTTGATAAATGCCCCCGAAGCTGCCATTGCTCATTAGCACAAAATGTCCGCCTGAAGGCGCTTCGATTTTTAGTCTTGCAATGATGTCATCCAGGCTCTGACAGATTTCAATATTGTTGGCGTAGTTAAGCAGTTCGCTTAAATCCCAATCCAGATTTTGCGGCTGGTAAATAAGCGCCAGATCGGCGTTGCCTAGCGATTTAGCCAGCGTTTCCATATGCACGCCCAAGCGCATGGTATTTGACCTGGGCTCTACAATAGCGATGATACGCTCATTTCCCACCTGTTTACGCAAACCATCCAGCGTTGTTTCAATCGCCGTCGGGTGATGTGCAAAATCATCGTACAGGGTAACTCCGTTAATCCTGGCAATCACTTCCATGCGCCGTTTAACATTGATAAATTGACTCAAGGCGGCTATCGCATCCCTGGGCAGAGTGCCGACATGGTTTGCCGCAGCAATGGCGGAAAGGGCATTGTAAACATTATGCTCGCCTGTTAATGGCCAATCGACAATGCCTTGCTCATTATTTTCGAACAATACCGAGAACTGGCTCCCATCGGCTTTTAGCAGTCTGGCATTCCATTGCGCGTTGGCATTAATAGAGGTATTGGCAACGGGCGTCCAGCAGCCCATAGCCAGAACCTCATTGATATTGGCGTCGCGCTCAGGACTGATGATTAGCCCTTCTCCTGGAATTGTTCTGACCAGATGATGGAATTGCCGTTTTATAGCATCCAGATCCGGAAAAATATCGGCATGGTCGAACTCAAGGTTATTGAGTATGGCGGTACGAGGACGGTAGTGGACAAACTTTGAGCGCTTGTCAAAAAAAGCTGAATCATATTCATCGGCTTCAATCACAAAAAAGCCTGACTTATTTTCCGGCCCCCCTCCCAAGCGCGCCGAAATACCGAAGTTTAACGGAATTCCGCCGATTAAAAATCCCGGATTGAACCCCTGGCGCTCAAGTATCCAGCTCAACATGCTAGTTGTGGTAGTTTTACCGTGAGTTCCGGCAACACCCAGCACCCATTTGTCATACAACACGTGCTCCGCCAGCCATTGCGGTCCGGACACATAATTCAGACCTTTATTCAGAACCGCTTCAACTTCCGGATTACCGCGTGACAGAGCGTTGCCGATAATAACCAGGTCGGGGTCGTCATCCAGATTTTCAGCTCTATAGCCATCCATCAATTGAATTCCTTGTTCTTGCAGTTGCGTGCTCATGGGCGGATAAACATTTTGATCTGAACCACTCACCTGATAACCTAACTGCCTTGCGATCACTGCAAGTCCGCCCATGAATGTTCCGCAAATACCTAAGATGTGAATATGCAATGCCGTGTCCTAAATGATTATGTAAGAGAATGATTTATAATTGTTTGTTTATCAATATAAAATAGTTGCTTGCGTTTAATGATAAGTTGCGATGAAATAATCAACAAATATTCCATATATGATCTAATAATGCCCGAAAAAAACAAAATATTAATTGAAGCAAGCCCCTATTTCATAGCCGAGCAATCGGCTCCGGAAAAGGATCGTTATGTGTTCGCCTACACCATCACCATCACTAATGAAGGGACTGTACCGGCACAGCTGTTAAAGCGTCATTGGGTGATTACCGACTCCAATGGCAAAACTCAGGAAGTCAGAGGCTCCGGCGTTGTTGGCGAACAGCCCTATCTCAAACCTGGAGAAATGTTTCGCTACACCAGCGGGGCGGTGCTTGAAACGCCTGTTGGCACAATGCAGGGGCGATATACGATGCAATCGGATGAAGGCGAAAATTTTAATGCCGAAATCCCCCAATTTACTTTATCCATTCCAAGAACACTGCATTAGTTAAATGTCTATTTACGCTATTGGCGACATACAAGGCTGCTTTGATGATTTATTAAGACTCCTTGACGCCATCTCTTTTAATGAAAATGCCGATCAGCTGTGGTTTGCAGGTGATCTGGTTAATCGTGGGCCCAAATCACTGGAAACCCTGCGATTTGTTAAATCGCTCGGCAACTCCGCCTGCACAGTGCTTGGCAACCATGACATGCACTTGCTCGCGGCATCGTGTTTACCAAAAATAGCCGACAAAAAAAACACGCTCAGTAAAGTGCTTGAAGCGCCCGATCGCGATGAACTGATTGATTGGCTAAGACATCGTCCTCTGTTTCATTATAACAATGATTTCTGTTTGCTTCATGCCGGCTTGCCGCCTCAATGGGATTTTAAAAAAACCCAAAAAATGGCGCTCATAGCGGAACAGACCCTGAAGGGTCCTGATTATCAGGTGTTTTTAAAACAAATGTACGGCAATAAGCCCAATATTTGGTCAAACAGCTTAAAAGGAATACCAAGATTACGTTTTATCATTAACTGTTTTACACGAATGCGTTATTGTGATGCTAATGGCCGCCTTGACTTTGCCAACAGTGGACCTATTGGTTCTCAGCCCAAAAATCTGATGCCCTGGTTTGAGGTTCCAAAGCGTAAAAATGCGGATATGCGCGTTATCTTCGGACACTGGTCTACTCTGGGCTATTATGAGGGGCCAAATTGTTACGCCATTGATACCGGTTGTTTATGGGGCGGGCAGCTGACAGCATTAAAGCTGGGCGAACAGATGCAACGAATCAGCATCGATTGTCCTTGCGCTAAAAAACCGACTAAAAACGATTATGTTTCCGTAAGGCCTGAACTCAATAAAGAACTGCTTGAATTGTCCGATATTTGATATCGTCTTGCCAATAATTGCAAACAGTCAAATGCGTATTTTGAAACAAGATAAGGGCTGGCAAAGCTCGCGCCGAGTAAACCGCTCCATCGGGTTCATTTCTGTTTCAGTTCTTCATAACTTGAATAACTGATTGAATTCTTGCCATTATTCTTTACCGAATACATCAATTCGTCGGCCCGTTTTATCAGCTCATTGACAGTTTGCGGCATATCATTGCATGTCAGCACGCCGATGGAAAATGTGACGGGCCATTTATTCCTTTACATTTCCTCCAAAAGGCTAATTTGAATTTTTGAGATCAATAATTGGGCTCCGGCCTGATCTATGTCTGGCAATATAAGGATAAACTCATCTCCTCCCAGGCGCGCGACGAAATCGGTTTTTCTCAACAAACACTTGATTTTCCGGACTACTGTGCATAGAACATCATCGCCCGCATTATGGCCAAAGTTATCATTGACGGTTTTGAAGTTATCGAGATCAATATAAGATACCGTTTACTTCTTTGAAATCTGTCAATCTCCATTCTTAGCAGCTGATAGAAAAAACTCGTAGTGACAGCACCGGTCAAATTATCAGTTCTGGCTAATTCCTTTTCATGCTCATAGGATTTTTTCAAAGTAGACATAAGTAATGTGACAATAAGAAAGAAGCCGAATCTTATACTTGTGTCCCAGCAAATAATCGCGGAATTCGAATAGTAACGCCCTGACATTAGATCAGCTGTAAACCACATCAATGCACAGAAAATAGAGATCGCAATCCCGCTTCTTCGTCCTACAATCCAGGTCACGATAGCTATAGGAAGTAAATAAAACAGGGACAGTGATAGCTCATACCCTGTCATTAAGTCTAGGAGCCTATCGGGTGGATTTATAAAGGCATATATTGATAAAAACACACGTCTAAGTGTTGGAATTCTTCATGAAAACACATAGTTTAAAACTCAAAGCGGAATTTTGCGACCGATCCGCGCACGCAAATTCCGCACACCGGGTTGTTGCCCTACCGCGCAAGGCGTGCAGAACCCTATATTTACAACGACGATGAAATCAACCAGTTGCTTCAGGCCGCCGGCCAATTGTGCTCGCCCACGGGACTGCGTGCCTACACTTACCTAACTGCCTTGGGTTTGCTTGCGGTTACCGGTATGAGAATCAGTGAGCTGGTCGCACTCGATAACGACGATGTCGACCTTGCCTATGGCCAGCTAACGATCCGCGACGCCAAGTTTGGTAAATCGCGCTGGCTGCCGTTGCATTCCAGCACCCAGCAGGCACTTCAGCGGTATGTACAAAGGCGTGATCAGCAATACCCCATCCCATACAGTTCCGGCTTTTTCGTCTCCGAGCAAGTCACGCGGTTGACTTCTTGTAGGGTACGGGCCACCTTTGTCCAGCTCTCACGCCAGATCGGCCTGCGAGGACCCACAGACAGCCATGGACCTCGGCTGCACGATTTTCGGCACCGCTTTGCGGTTCAGACGCTGTTACGCTGGTATCAGGAAGGCGCCGACGTGGAGCAACATCTCCCTGAGCTTTCAACCTATCTGGGGCATGTGAAAGTCAGCGATACCTATTGGTATCTCTCGGCTACGCCGGAACTGCTGCAATTGGCCCTGCAACGCTCGGAACAAGGAGACACTCATGGCCGCTAACATCACCTTTCCCGCGCTTCTGCAAGCATTCTTTACTGATCGGCTGTTGCAGCAAAAACAAGTTAGCCCGCACACTATCGCGAGTTATCGTGATACCTTCTGTCTACTGTTGCGTTATGCTCAGCAACGGTTACACAAAACGCCGGCAAAGCTAACATTGGCTGAGTTGAATGCTCCCTTGATCATTGGGTTTCTTGATTATTTGCAGCAGGAGCGAGGCACCAGTGCGCGCAGCCGCAATGTCCGGCTGGCGGCGATCCACTCTTTTTTCCAGTATGCGGCACTTCAGGCACCCAACCACAGCGGCTTGATCGAGCAGGTGTTAGCCATTCCCAGTATGCGCTATGCGCGTAATCCCATCGAGTTTCTGACTCATGTCGAGATCGAGGCGCTGCTGGCCGCGACTGATCAAGATACTTGGATCGGGCGACGGGACAGGACCTTATTGTTATTAGCACTACAAACTGGGCTACGGGTGTCCGAGTTGATTGACCTACGCTGGCAAGCTATCGTTTTGGGCACCGGTGCCCATGTGCGCTGTCAGGGTAAAGGGCGCAAAACGCGCTGCACTCCACTTCGCAAAGATACTGTCGCCGCATTAAAGGCATGGCAGCAAGAGCAACAGGGTCGTCTGGAAGCGCTGGTGTTCCCCAATGCGTGGGGTCAGCCCTTGAGTCGCGACGGAGCGACGGAGTCGCCTATCTCTTGGCCAAGTATGTTGCAATGGCCTGCCAACACTGCCCTTCGCTGCAGCATAAACGGGTAACTCCGCATGTCCTACGCCATTCCGCCGCCATGGAGCTCCTGAAAATTGGTGTCGATTGTGCAGTCATCGCCTTGTGGCTGGGTCATGAATCAATGGACACCACCCAGATCTACCTGCATGCCAGTCTTGAACTCAAAGAGCGGGCGCTTGAGAAAACGAC
The DNA here is from genome assembly GCA_002862125.1 of Methylobacter sp. KS41. Taxonomy (GTDB): domain Bacteria; phylum Pseudomonadota; class Gammaproteobacteria; order Methylococcales; family Methylomonadaceae; genus Methylobacter_C. Next base: position 1,204,272 of record PHSP01000001.1, read on the forward strand.
ACCCATAAATGGGCATCCAGGTCGCTACCGGCCCGATGACGAGTTGATGGCCTTCCTCAAGGGACTCTAAATAATGCCGACAAAATATCCCATAAGCCCAGAGATTCTCCTTATTATAGACAGCTACTCGACATTATTCGGTACTCCGGATTATGTCTCAGTGCGACTGGGCTACCGAATGCATTAAGGGTCGCGTAATCTTGTCGCTTTTTGGTCAGGAGGCCAAAAATTACATTCGAAAAATAGCGGCTCCCCCGAAAAAACGTCCCAAAGATTAACCTTTATTCTTAATCTGTGAATATGTGGCAAATGTCAGAAGAGGAATTTCTTGTAATCCACCTATTAGTGAAATAGCTCGAACTTGAGAATGCAGGTGGGATCGTCTACTATTATGGAAATTAATATTTCTCAAAGAGGATTCGCCATGATTTGCCCACATTGCAGACAAATTAACCCAAACGGCAAGTTTTATTGTGTTAGGTGTAATCACAGACTATCTAATATTCGCAAGGGATAGCTTTGCGGCGTTTTTATGACCCTATCTGGTTATATAGACTGGATGAACCAACATTCTTATGCGCTACGAAAAGCCGGTATATTTTTACGCATTTCAAATAACCGGGCAAAAAAAAACCCAGGGCAAGAGTCCTGGGTTTTGTATTAAGCGCTTGGCAATTCCCTACTTTCGCATGGCAAACTGCCACACTATCATCGGCGCTAAGCGGTTTCACTTCCGAGTTCGGGATGGGGTCGGGTGGTTCACGCTCGCTATGGTCACCAAGCAAACTGGTGTGAAGAAGTTGGATTCGGAAAGGCTTGGCGAGATAAAAGACCCTGTCTTTGCCGCCATTTGGCTTTCGCTTGGCTTTTCCATTCCGGACTACTTCAAAACTCTTTCTTCAGGCTTCGGTTAGGATGAGCTTGCGCCTTTATCCTGTTCCTCGACCTGTTTTATGGAAATCTGTAACGTCTCGCTTTTGTCTGTTCTCTCGCAGTCAGCGTTGTCTGCTCAGGCTGTAGTTAGGCGCTTTTTTTCGCCTTCCCGTTTTCGCCTGTCTTTACTCAAACTCATTGGGTGTTATATGGTCAAGCCTCACGGGCAATTAGTACTGGTTAGCTGCACGCATTACTGCGCTTCCACATCCAGCCTATCAACGTCGTAGTCTGCGACGGCCCTTCAGGGGACTCATGGTCCCAGTGAGATCTCATCTTGGGAGGGGCTTCCCGCTTAGATGCTTTCAGCGGTTATCCTGTCCGAACATAGCTACCCGGCAATGCCATTGGCATGACAACCGGAACACCAGAGGTTCGTCCACTCCGGTCCTCTCGTACTAGGAGCAGCTTCCCTCAAATCTCAAACGCCCACGGCAGATAGGGACCGAACTGTCTCACGACGTTCTGAACCCAGCTCGCGTACCACTTTAAATGGCGAACAGCCATACCCTTGGGACCTGCTTCAGCCCCAGGATGTGATGAGCCGACATCGAGGTGCCAAACACCGCCGTCGATATGAACTCTTGGGCGGTATCAGCCTGTTATCCCCGGAGTACCTTTTATCCGTTGAGCGATGGCCCTTCCATACAGAACCACCGGATCACTATGACCTACTTTCGTACCTGCTCGATGTGTCTATCTCGCAGTCAAGCACCCTTATGCCATTGCACTCATCGCCTGATTTCCGACCAGGCTGAGGGTACCTTCGTGCTCCTCCGTTACTCTTTAGGAGGAGACCGCCCCAGTCAAACTACCCACCAGACACTGTCCCCAATCCGGATAACGGACCTAGGTTAGAACTTCAAATAAACCAGGGTGGTATTTCAAGGTCGACTCCACCAGAACTGGCGTTCCAGCTTCAAAGTCTCCCACCTATCCTACACAAATCGATTCAAAGTCCAGTGTCAAGCTATAGTAAAGGTTCACGGGGTCTTTCCGTCTAGCCGCGGGTATACGGCATCTTCACCGCAATTTCAATTTCACTGAGTCTCGGCTGGAGACAGTGTGGCCATCGTTACGCCATTCGTGCAGGTCGGAACTTACCCGACAAGGAATTTCGCTACCTTAGGACCGTTATAGTTACGGCCGCCGTTTACTGGGGCTTCGATCAAGAGCTTCGCTTACGCTAACCCCATCAATTAACCTTCCAGCACCGGGCAGGCGTCACACCCTATACGTCCTCTTTCGAGTTTGCAGAGTGCTATGTTTTTGCTAAACAGTCGCAGCCACCATTTTATTGCAACCCCCTTCGGCTCCAGTCGCGAGGACCTTCACCTAACAAGGGCATACCTTCTCCCGAAGTTACGGTATCATTTTGCCTAGTTCCTTCAGCCGAGTTCTCTCAAGCGCCTTAGAATTCTCATCCCACCCACCTGTGTCGGTTTGGGGTACGGCTACTGGCAACCTGAAGCTTAGAGGTTTTTCTTGGAAGCATGGCATCAATCACTTCATCGCTCCGAGGAGCAACCCGTCATCACGTCTCAGCATTGATTCTCCGGATTTGCCTAAAGAACCTGCCTACGCGCTTAAACTGACACTTCCAACCGTCAGCTGATCTAGCCTTCTCCGTCACCCCATCGCAGTTACCACTAGTACAGGAATATTAACCTGTTTGCCATCGACTACGCCTTTCGGCCTCGCCTTAGGTACCGACTAACCCTGCGTCGATTAGCGTTGCGCAGGAAACCTTGGGTTTTCGGCGTGGGGGTTTTTCACCCCCATTATCGTTACTCATGTCAGCATTCGCACTTCTGATACCTCCAGCAAACTTCTCAGTTCACCTTCGCAGGCGTACAGAACGCTCCTCTACCGCCACGCTTACGCGTGACCCGTAGCTTCGGTACTATGCTTAGCCCCGGTAAATCTTCCGCGCAGACCGACTCGACCAGTGAGCTATTACGCTTTCTTTAAAGGATGGCTGCTTCTAAGCCAACCTCCTGGCTGTCTGGGCCTTTCCACATCGTTTCCCACTGAGCATAGATTTTGGGACCTTAGCTGACGGTCTGGGCTGTTTCCCTTTTCACGACGGACCTTATCACCCGCCGTGTGTCTCCCGTGCTCGAACTTGTTGGTATTCGGAGTTTGCATCGGGTTGGTAAGTCGAGATGACCCCCTAGCCGAAACAGTGCTCTACCCCCAACAGTTATACACGAGGCGCTACCTAAATAGCTTTCGAGGAGAACCAGCTATCTCCGAGCTTGATTAGCCTTTCACTCCGATCCACAACTCATCCCCG
>PHSP01000001.1:1212500-2423795 GCA_002862125.1 Methylobacter sp. KS41
AGCTCCGGTAACATCAAAGACATCCTTGGCTTTCGCAGGCAAAGAGTGCACTTGATCACTCTGTATCAGCGTCATACCCGCCTCTCCGCGCGTCAATAACAACGTTGGAATTTGAAAACGCGTCAAAAGCTCTCGCCCTTTTTCGATCAAATGCTGCTCATTTTCACAAGCCCCCACCACAGCTAGTAATTCAGCCAAGTTTGGCGTTATCAGATCCGCCTGGGCATAACATTGATAATCTACGCCTTTGGGATCCACCAAAACCTTAACACCAGCTTGCTTGGCTGCAATAATATACGTTGAAACATCAGCCAGAGTTCCCTTGCCATAATCCGAAAAGACAACCACATTGCTTTCCTGAAAATGCCTAACAAAAGCCTTCTTCAAGGCATCTCGATCAAATTTTACCGGTGTTTCTTCAAAATCAAGCCGAATCAATTGCTGATGCTGTGCCATGACGCGTAGTTTACAGATGCTACGCAACGACTTCTCAACAACAAAATCGCAAACCACTCCTTCAGCTTGAAGCAATTGTCTTATAATTTCGCTCTCGGCATCATCGCCGACAACGCCCAATAAAGTAACCTTGCCGCCTAATTTAGCGATATTAAGAGCGACATTGCCTGCACCGCCAATACGGTCTTCAATAGACTTAACCTTTACTACCGGTACGGGCGCTTCTGGAGAAATACGCGAAGCCTGTCCTGACCAATAGCGATCCAGCATAACATCACCGATGACAATAATACGAGCCTCTTCAAACTCAGGTGTTTTTAATAACACTTAAAGCCTCCTCAATCGCTCCACACCACCAGTGACCAATTAAAATGTGGGCCTCTTGAATTCTTGCTGTCACCACGGAAGGAACAATAACTGAAATCGTAGCTTTTTTACTCAGCTCTCCACCCTCGCACCCGGTTAATGCAATAACAATCATGCCTTTTGACTTTGCCGCATCGACAGCGCTTAGTATATTTTTACTTTTCCCTGATGTGGAAATGGCAATCAAACAATCCTTCTCATTACCGAGAGCCTCAACCTGACGTGAAAAAACTGTTTCAAAATCATAATCGTTGGCATGTGCAGTCAAAATTGAGCTGTCTGTAGTCAAGGCAATGGCCGCCAAAGCTTGGCGCTTTTTTTCATAGCGCACCACAAACTCAGCGGCGATATGCTGACAGTCAGCAGCGCTGCCGCCATTGCCACATAACAATACCTTTCCACCCTGCTTTAAGGTATTTATCAGCCGCTCTCCCGCAGCTTCAATCACCCCGCTGCAATCAGCCAATCGGGCTATCATGGCCTGATGCTCTTCAAGCTCCGACATAAATATCTTCAAAATAACACCCCCTTCACAACAAAGACGTTCACGATATTAAGCATTTTTTTCTGGATGTTCCTTAAACTGCATTTGATGCAATCGAGCGTATGCTCCATTTTTTTCAATAAGCTCTCCATGGGAGCCTTTTTCTATAATACGCCCATGATCAATCACTAAAATCACATCTGCATTTTCAATAGTCGATAACCGGTGAGCTATAACCAGAGTCGTCCGGTTACGCATGACTTTTTGCAGCGCCGCCTGGATATAGCGCTCTGATTCCGTATCCAATGCCGAGGTTGCTTCATCCAGTATCAGTATCGGCGCATCTTTCAATAGCGCTCTTGCCAACGCTAACCTTTGTCTTTGCCCGCCTGACAACTTAACTCCATTTTCACCTATTTCCGTATCAAGCCCTTGTTCTAATTTACTTATAAATTCCATTGCATAAGCATCCGTTGCAGCAGCGATTATTTCATTTCTGGTTGCCGTCGCGAGCGACCCGTAGGCTATGTTGTTGGCTATCGTATCATTGAATAGAGTGACTTGTTGATTAACCAATGCTATCTGCTTTCTTAAATTTGCCAACTGATAGGTATTTATTTCCACGCCATCCAGCAGTATCTCACCGGTATCATGTGGATAAAAGCGTGAAACCAAATTGGCAAGCGTACTTTTACCGCCGCCTGACGCCCCAACCAGAGCAATAGTCTGACCGGGCTCGGCCTTGAAACTTATGTCTTTTAGCGCCAGTTCATTAGCGCCCGCATATTGAAACGACAGGTTTTTAAACTCCAGCTCGCCCTTGCACGTTTCGGCCTGATAAGCGCCTTCATCCGGCTCACCCGGCTCATCCAAAACCTCAAATAAAGATTCGGCGGCCGCGATGCCTTTTTGAATATCTCCATTTGCATCACTTAACTGCCTGATGGGCCGCGGCAATAAAAAAGCCGCAGTCAGGTAGCCGACAAACTCGCCAACACTAGCCTGCTTCATGAAAAACAATGCCATATACATTAGAAATGACAACGCTATTGCAATGATTAACTGCATGATCGGATTGTGTACAGCCATAGTCGTAGACAGCTTTAGCGATTGCCTTTGATTATATAAACTGCTTTCCAAAAAACGTCGGCGCTCATATTCTTCCCCTCCATAACTAAGCACCACCCGATGACCACTCACCAATTCCGAAGTAATGTGGGTCATATCACCAATCGAGTCCTGAATCTTCTTACTAATTCTCCGGAGGCGCTTGCTAACATAACTTACCAACGCCGCAATGATAGGCGTAATAACAATAAAAACCAGTGATAGCATCCAGTTTGAATAAAACAAATAGATTAACAAACCTATTGAAGTAAAGCCTTCCCTCACAAAAGTGCGAACGGAATCGGTAGTTGCCTGGGTAACCTGCCCAACATTGTTGGTTATCCTTGAAATCATATAACCGCTATTGTTCGCGTCAAAATATGCAGTGGGCAGCCGCGTGTATTGGTCAAATATCTCACATCTCAAAGCATGCACAACATTTGTTGAAACTTTGGCTAAAAAATAGTTGCCTATATAGGCGCCGATCCCATGCACTACAATTAATCCGCTAAACAATAACGGCAAATAATACATACCCTCTCGCGACTCAGATTGCAACGTATCAATAATATGTTTGATCAATGCAGCGAATAATGTCTGCGTACCCGAATACATCAGAAAGCCGGCGATACTGATTGCAAATAGACCTCGATGCGGCTTTACATAGGTCAGTAGCCGCTTATATATTTGAGCGCTTGCTGTAGGGATTTTTTTCATATTTTTGAGGATTTTAACAGACAGGTCTATTCCAGCTAGCGCTATGTTATGAGTTTTTGAAGATACTGGGAAACGCCTTTTTTTGCCAGAATATAATTCTGATCGTTTAGCCGCTCGATCAAGCGCTGATAATTCATATCCTGCTGGCTCTTATCATTTTGAGGATGCCAAAGATGCAACACAGGCACAGCAAAGCGGCCCTCCTTGCGTTTGATGCCAGCATGTATCAAACGAATGACCAGGTCAGAATCTTCATAACCCCATCCTTCAAACAGCTCATCAAAGCCATTGACCTGCGTAAAATCATTTTTCCACACGCCTAGATTACAAGTCATGGCTTTTTGCCACTTTTTGGGCTGGATATGCCTTAAGAAACCTAAAGGCAATTGAAAAAACCCGGAGAGCCGATTAATTTTTTTTTGTAACCTTAGCAAAATGAAATAGTAAAAAGATTTTGCATACAATGGAATCCGCTGCTCAATAACTTTCCGCGTAAATGCTTCGCTTAATAAAACCCGGTTTCCTGGAACAAAAAACCCAATCGCGGCAAGTTGCCGATGCCGGGCGATAAAATCAGGCAAAAGAACACAGTCGCCATCAGTAAATACTAAATACTCTCCTTTACTCTGTGCAACCGCCTTATTTCTAATAGTTCCCGCTCTAAAACCATGATCGTCATGATGAACATAGCTAATAGTTACCGGACTACCGGTACAATAGGCTTCGGTTAATTTAAGATTAGCCGGGCTGGAGCCGTCATCAGCAATGATAATTTCAAAATGTCTATCCTGTTGGGCAAATAAACTTTCCAAACAAAGCCTTAATGCTGATGGCCAATTATAGGTAGTTACAATGACAGATATTAAGTTCATTCTTGACAGCTTTGCCGGGTTTGTAATTCCAGCAATTTAACATACTTATAATAGGTTCCTTCGGCATTGGAAATTGCCAGCATCAGACCTTGACGCCCATCCAAAAAGCCGGCTTTAAGACAATAAGTACGAATAAAAGTCCAGAATGCTTTGAAAATAGCTTTACCTATCGATGATTGCACTTCTCCTTTTTGATAAAGCATTTCCGCGCCCAGAGATGAATAGCAATCAAGTTTATGCAAGACCTCATCCACGCTTACAAAGGCATCATGCAGCAGCGGTGATGTTAATTTACCGATTTCACCCTGCACAACAATTCGCTCATGCACAACTGATTCAGTAAAATAGCCGGCATTACGGCGAAATAACCTGAGCACATAATCCGGCCACCAACCGCTATGGCGGATTTGCCTGCCACAATAACTGGAAAGACGAGGTATTTCGTAGCCGTTAAACTGCTCCTGCTGGAGAGCTTTTTCAATTTGGGCCCGTAATTCCGGAGTAACCACTTCGTCGGCATCAATAGACAAAACCCAGTCTCCCTGAGCTTTATCCAAAGCGCGCTGTTTCTGGATACCAAAACCTATCCAGCCCGCAATAAATACGCTATCGGTATATTGTTTGCATATTTCAACAGTATTATCTTCACTGCCTGAGTCGATTACGATAACTTCATCGGCCCATAAAACGGAATCCAGGCACCGGCCAATATGGGACGCTTCATTTTTGGTAATAATAATTACACTAAGCATTGCATTTTTCAACGCTGACATCGGCTTGAATAGCGGCGAAACACAAAGCAATCATAACGGCAAACCAGTGACCTTCTGTGTAATCCATAATTGGTGTATTAAATAAACTTGTCACAATCAATGTAAGCATAAGACCTTGAGCCAGCCATTTTTCTTTATCGGGCAATTTTCGCGACTGATAATACTGACTGGCAAGAAATCCTATATAAATTAACAACCCTAAAAGACCTAATTGAACGCCTATCATAATGAATTCATTGTGCGGATTTTTTGATAACATTAATTCGTTACTGGCAACCCTTTGGTATTCGTTTGCAAAACTACCTGTTCCATGCCCAAACAATGGCTTTTCGGCAATAAGCTTTAATGAATATTTCCAGAACATATAACGCTGCCCCATGGATGATGGAGTTTGTTTGGCATCCGGATGCAAATCAGATTGTATATTTACAACGCCTTCGTTGATTCGAGTAGCCTTATCCGAATAATTAAGGAAAAGTGCCAACATGATAGCTATAACTGGCACCGTGAGCAAAAGCATCCGCTTAGTGAAACGTTGCACTCCGAATAATAAAACTAATGAAACGGCAATTAATTGTCCTGTACGACCTTCAACCATAAAAAAAAGGTTGTACACGCACAACATGAACAGAACCAAGTACAGTTTCGCATAAAGTTTGCCGTCATATACTTTATGTGCGCAAAAAAAAGCAAAAAAAGCGATCAAAATGCTATGGGTAATGCGGCTCTTGAAGGAGGGGCCGCTCAGCACGTTATAATCCAGGAGACCTATAACCATTAGATAGGAAATCAACAGGCTAAGCAAGGATGCAATAACAAAGGCTAACCATGCCCAACTGCGATAACGCTCTGTAGTTAAAAATGAGCACAAGACTGGAATAAATATCAACTTCCTGTATTTCGACAGCATGGAAATGGATTCGCCATAAGGTGCGCTGCCATAACATAATCCAATAATAAAGCACGAAAATAGCAGCAACGACCAGACAGCAACGGAGTTTTTCTTTAATATGCCGGGTAGCTCCAAAAATTTGGCAGAAAAAATCCATAATAAGCCCAGCACAATTGATAAAATTGTCGTCAAGCTGGTGGAAAAATAAATAGCGCCTATCAATAGAGCTATACAAATATTACCATATTCAGACAACCTCACTTGAAGTTGATGCGCCTCGTTTTTAGTGGGAAATATTCGCATAGTTAAAATTAAATAGACTAACAATTTCTTAGAATTAAAAATTCCTCCTATTTTATCGTAGCCGTGAAAATTTTGTCGATTGATCTGTTTTTGGGCTGCCTGTTATGCCTGTTAATTTAATACGCTCAAAATTTAAAATGACTATTGATTATTTGCAGCCTCTAATTCGAGAAAAATGATGTGAGTGATTTTTATGCATATTTTCTAAGATTCGGGTTTCTTCAGGCTATAGCAACTTGTCATTTAGCGCGGCACAAAAACAAAAGCGTTTGAAAAATAAAAAGATAACCTGTCACCCTCTCTATGACTTTGTTAAAATGCTTTTCACCAGCCACTATCCAGCTTACTTTATTGCCCAACAAGACAATAGGCTGTTTCATCGATCGGCTCTGGCATCCGATTCAGCATGTTTAAATAATTCAGGAAACAAAAATGATCCCCCAATCCAGGAGCGGTATTTTTCAAACAGCTTTAAAACTAAAAAATGAAGGTCGACTATACGATCTAGCGGATAAAGCATCTGAAGACACGTTTAGAGGCAGTATCGACCGTTTCTGCATAATTGCGTATGAACTGAGAAACTGTAAGAAAGTTTTAGATATTGGTTCTGGCGCAGGCATATTATTATCGCTGCTTCATGAACTCGGTCATGAATGTTATGCAGTTGATATTGTAGACAATCGTCAGAAATTTCCTCTGACATTCGATAAAATCAACGAATTCAAAATCTGTAATGTGGAAGTCGATAGCTTGCCTTGGCCGGATAATTATTTTGATGCCGTAGTCTGTTGTCAGGCGCTGGAACACTTTTCTCATTCACATCTTCCGGCCGTCATGGAAATGCACAGAGTGTTACGAAAAGAGGGCATTTTAGAGCTGGATGTTCCCAATGTAGCCTGTTTTAGAAATAGAAGCAGGCTACTCAGGGGAAAACATATCACTTACGACTATGAAAAACATTATTTATACGCCGAGCCAATCTTGTATAAAGGCATGTCTTTTTATCCGGATCGGCACAATAGGGAATTCACAAAGAAAGAATTGGAAATTTTATTCGATGCAGCCGGCTTTAAAAGCAGGAATGTATCTTTTTTAAAAAGCCGGCGCTATCGAACCGGCTCGGAAAAAATAAAATCAATATTGACATCGTTTAAAGACATGGCGCCTTCATTGAGGAAATCACTTATAGGCTTTGGCGTAAAATAAGTTGAATTGTCTCTTTGACGCGATGAACAGGCAATAGATCAAGGCATAGGCTTCGACTTTGCTGATGCTTATCGCAACCTTCTAATTGACAGGGGACGCAGTCGCCTTCACCCTGAATCAAGCTGATATTATTTTGCTGCTGGCTGCCGGTTTTATGAAAAGGATTAATGTTTTGGTTAAATCCATAAGGCCATGGAGCCCATAATACCGGATTGGTCGGTCCGTAAAGCGCAATAACAGGGATTCCGGTTGCGGCAGCCAAATGAGTAATGCCGGTGTCAGGGCCGATAAATATTTTTGCCCCGGCAACAATGCCGGCAAGCTGCGCCAATGAAACCCGGCCAGCTATATTAACGGTATCCTCGGGAAGTTGACGTTGAATATTGGCGACATAATCGATTTCCTCTTGGGCAGGCCCTCCCGAAAGGATCAGTTTTAAACCCAGGTTTTTAAGATAAATGCCTACTTCAATCCATCCTTCAATCGTCCATTGCTTGTATGTCCATTGCGGATGCGTATGCAGCACGGCATACGCATCCTTGTCAGCCAAAAAATGGAATTGTTCCGCTAACTGCTGATTGCCGCCAATTTGCGGCGGAACCAGTGAAAAACACCGTGGAACATTGATCAAATCAAGTAATTTCAGGTGTTGCAAGACTGCGTGTGTGTTTTCGCCGTCAAACTCTGTCCAGCGTTGCACAAAAAAACGTTTCCACCAGCCTGTAGTGTTTTTCGCCGGAACTACGGCAACCCGTACTGGCGATGCAAGTAATGTGCACAAGAAGGGGCGGTCACCGGCTTGTGTAGCTATGGCGAGATCATAGCATCTAAAAAGTTGACGCACCAAAGACCAATAGTCCGCAAACTTTGGACGATTTGGGATAGTAATAATATTATTAATATCGGGATTGCCTTCGAGCATGGCAGCCGTATTACGAAATACCAGCACATCAAGCCGGGTATCAGGATAGGCCTGTCGCAACGAGCGTAATAGAGGTGTTGTCAGCAAGACATCACCAAGGTATCGCATTACAATTACTAAGATTCTTCCCGGTGTTGGTTGCAAGGATTGCTTGCTATTCATTGTCCGGCTTATACATTTTCTTTTTCATTTAATATATCCGGGTTTGGCATTAAAAGAAAATTAAACATCCTGATCATCAACGCGTATCCATGATTTGTTAACGAATGGTAAATATAGATGCTCAATATTTCTTCAATCGATCCATGCTGCGGCTCAATGATAATCTTTTTTGGCCTATAAGTTTCCAAGCTCAATGAGCTATATACTTTAAAATCCATTGCTTCAATAACCATTTATAAGACATCGATTTGCTTTCCCCAGCAAGGGCTCTTCAATGACTTCATCCAATATTTTTGAAACCAGTTCCGTAGTTTCATAAATGGCATTATTGCCAGCCACAACGGCATACCATTTCAGCCTGAACTCCCGGCTTTGGATAAGCTATTAAAAGACTGCTCCACAACCCTACATGTTTATACAGTTGCAGTATTTAACCAAAGATCATGCTTATTACACATACTCAGCGCGTAAATCTGACCATTGTAATCCTGTAGCGTAAACGTTGATATTGCCGCCTTGTCCTTGGCCGGATCAAACATGCGCTCTTCTAAAAACTTATGGTTTTGATCCAGTAAAACGTGTTTGACAATATAGTGCGCGTGGCCTTTCATTTCATGCGGGGTCACAACTTTTACAGTAGTCTTTCCGTCCGCTTTTTCTATTTCTATGTTGGGTACATGGGTTGCAACCTTCTCACTCCAGCGGCCAGGATCTTCCTTGGTATAATATATATCGCTAGATCCCTTTGCCTGTTTTTCACTATTGGCCAAGACCATTGTTGGCGCGGCAATGCCCGCGCCAAGACCAACTGCGCTTATGCGAATAAAATCACGACGTTCCATACCATTTCCCCTTTAGTTGATTGTTGATTTGCATCTTTATTTAAGGCAAAGGCGCCTGCCCGGTATTCGTGTTCGGCTTAACAGCCTGTGACTCCACGTTATAACAACAGAACCCAATTCATTGTTTTGCCTAACATCCTACATTTAATGTGTTTTTTCAGTTACTCTGCAAATACGTCCTATAAATCAATTTCCAAATCCGGAAATAAATACGAGTTTGCTTTATCAAGCTGTCTGGTTAAATAATCCGCGTAAGTATAGGTCCATCAAAACCCTGTTGCGATGATTGGCTTATTTTTATCATTATCTTCACCAATTCTTAATCGTTTTTCACGCCAAAACAAAAGCTTACGGCATGTTTTATAAGCCTCAATCTGCTGTTCGTGAGCGTAATGTTCTGATTCTTACACGATTTAACATCTTGACTGAACCATTCAACACCAGCGGGGCGCCTCCTATAGCTACGGCATCCACAAGACAATACCAGGCAGCGACGCCGCTGGGCGGGTTACCTTGGGACAAACCCAGAACCGGATCAATTGCCGCCCATTTCCAGGTGCCAACGGCTGTACCTATTAACTCAAGCCAAGTAGTGATAAAGAAGGCCGCAAGATAAACCATAGGTGAACGGCCTTTAAAAAGATAAACCAAAAACACACAAAACAGTAATGCACCAACTGCATCTCCCTGTTGCGCAAAACCGCTAATACCCCAAAATGACCATGAGCCGCATACCAATATCACTAGAATAGTGATTTCTCTGGCATAGCTTAAAAATAAGCCGGACCGCGCCAATGCAACAGCGGTTAAATAAACCATGCCGTGACCAGGCGGCACATAAGCAGGTACATTTCCAAAGCGGTAGGTATAGCCGCCCATAAAAGGAGACGCAAAATGTTCCCCGATAGTAGCAAAAATGACAGCTATGACAACCTGCATTCTAACTTCTTTATTCTCGCCGAGTAACAAGCCAATTAAAAATACCCAACCGCTGACCCCCAGCGCGTTTTGTTTTTCTATACTGGCATTGGCATCGCTAATCAAACAGATCGCTACGCAAAAAAAAGTAAATGCTGCTATAAAATAATCTCTCTTTCTATGAACATAAGCAACATTTTTAATAGGAAAATGGCGTAACACAATAACCTCTTTAGAATATTAATTCTCTTAAAGTCTACCATCGGGATGATCGATTTCTTAGCTTCATACAAACATCCATGCTACCACAGCGTATCTACCAAGTTTACCTGACATAATAATCAAAAAGGCTGGCAATAGGGGGAGCTTTAACCATCCACCCGCAAAACATAAAGCATCCCCTATTACTGGTAACCATGAAAAAAACAGCACCCAGATGCCTCGTTTTTTTACTATATTCAGTGCATTCTGTTTTTTTTCCGGCAAAAGGCTTGCTGCTGGAAATTTTTGCGCCGCTAACGCGCCTAATCCCCATGTTGTCATAGCGCCCAGGGAATTACCTAAAGTCGCGATTATAACAACAAGCCGGACATCGTAAAATCCTTCCGATATCATGTAAGCCAAAACAGCTTCAGAACCGCCCGGAGCAATCGTTGATGATATAAATGCACTAAAAAAAAGCGCCCATGACCCACTCAATGTTTCTTGCATTTATTTATCTCAAAAAAAACCCTGCGTTCGTAGAACACAGGGCCTTTTAAAATTGCCGGAACTACTTTTCTGGCAATATCTTATTTTTATTAGCAGCAACCAGTCTAATTAACCGGGATAGCAGCTTAACTACCAGTTCAACAAATGCTCTCAATAAATCAAAAACATAAGCGACTACCTCTGACACGCTCATACCCTTAAATTTTCGGGACAGAAAAGGCGCGGTAAGCAGGCCTATTGCTAATCCGATTACCGTAACCCCTGAAACAGCAGAATCTTCCTGTTGTACGGTTTTTGCAGAGGCCGGCCCCGGACTTACATTTGCAGCTATCGCAGGCAAATTAGCCGCTTCCGTCTCAGCCTTAGCCAACAACTCAGGCAAAGTCGCCTTGTAATCGTCCGCTACTACATAAGCCGTCACACCAGGAACGCTTGGCAGATCGCCGTCGCCTTTACCAACCTTTAGCTGAGCTTTCATACCTTTTTCCATATGCTGCGCAATATCACAATGCACCAGATAGGTTTTATCGCCGGGCGGTAAAATCAAGGTTCCTGAAATCTTTGAAGGGCCTGTCGCTTCCAAATGAAACATTCCCTTAGGGTATAAATATTTAGGCAAGCCGTGCATCATCCATTGATGCCTCACATTGTCCTCATTAACAAAATGAACTGTCAATTTAGTGCATGGCTTAAAATTAAACTCCTGCGTATCAAATGCAAACATTCTGCCTGGAAAATTTTCGGCATATTTATGGCCGGCGTGGACGGTAATTTCCTTGGTTTCAGATATGCTATCGCAGCCACCAGGCAAGGTATTGGCATTCTGACCCATAACCATGCCGCCAGCCATGTCCATCAAGTGACCATCACCGTGATCCATCAGCATACTATCATGCTCTTCATACTCCTGAGCCATTATAGGCGCAGACAAAAGAACCATGAGCACCCCAACCGATAATAACTTCACCATTATTCGTTTCCTCTAATTCTTAGCATCATCAATGCACTTTTTACAATCAATTACCAGTAAGCGCTTAAGCTCAAATAATCAAACCCGCCGGATTTATTATGACTGTTTAACGATGTTACGCAAGCTCTTAAAAATCAGCAACCCGCACCTTTATAAACCTATTAGCGTTCGTAGCAACCGCGTAACATCTGTTAATTAATCAGCTTTTAATTTTTGCTATTAACTCATCAACTTTACTTTTGAAGCCAGCATTTGACAGATACAATACATACAGTCCTGCAAATGCAAAAAATGCATATAGCAGCAGACTATTTTTGCTGACTGACTGTCCGCCGCCTGCCTTAAAACCCATGTGCACATCCAGTCTCTGACCCGTGGTACGTTGTTCCGGATCTGCTTGATCGGGCACCAGGGTAATATGGATGAGGTATTTACCTGGTTCCGGAACTCCATTCGGCAACTCTAAGTTCACTGAACCGCTTTTATGTTTCGCACTGGGCAGGAAAAATATGCGCGTACCTTCAGGCTCTTTAGTCACTTCAAACTCAACCAGCATGTTTCTGTATTTCATATCCTGATAATCAAATACGAGTTGCGTCTTTGTATTTATAGCAGGCAGGTTGCCGCAAAATTCCTCAGCCGGAAAAGCCTGCGGTTGATAAGCTGTATAATGAACCCAATGACCAGGTTGTAATTCAAATTTACACTGATCAGTATCGGTACCCGCTGCGCCGCCATGCGCCCATAATGCTGTAGAAAAAAACAAGCCCAAAAGCCCCAGGCAACCTCTTCTTATTATTTGTGCTGTATTCATAATACCTTCCCGTTTTGATAAAAAATTATTATTATATGAATAATTTATAATGCTCTTTTTTAAATTTGATTTCATCAAAAATAACCTGCATTTGCCATATAACTTCTCACATAGCAGTGCCAACTCTAGCATACCCCCTTATCTAAATAAAGGAATTGATGGTAAACCAGCCTCAAATCGGCTTTATATAAGCAAATGGTAATGCACTGATTGCGCTCTTGCTATCCAAACATCCATTTCGTAGACTTAAACAAATTTATCTTTAACGGAGCAAAAAAACATGTCATCTTTGACTGCCTCAAAAGCATGGACTGAGCTGCAAAGCCATTACCATCAAACCAAAAATAATTCTCTACGCGATGCATTTGAAAAGGACATTAATCGATTCAATACGTTCTCAGTTAAATTTAATGAAATTCTGTTTGATTATTCCAAGAACAGAATAACGGATGAAACCCTGCCTTTATTAATAAACCTTGCAAATCATTCCGGCCTTAATGCAAAAATTAACGCCATGTTTTCCGGTGAAAAAATCAACACTACAGAACATCGAGCCGTTCTGCACACCGCCTTGCGTAATAGAAGCAATGATCCGGTTTATGTTGATGGGCGTGATGTTATGCCTGATATTAACCGGGCTCTAGACAAAATGAGGACATTTTGTGCATCCGTTCGTTCTGGAGAATGGAAAGGCTATACTGGAAAAGCCATCACTGATATTGTCAACATCGGCATTGGCGGTTCCGGCTTAGGACCCAAAATGGTTTCAACGGCGCTAGCGCCTTACAGCACAGACGCATTAAAAGTGCATTATGTCTCCAATATTGATCAGGCCAATATTGTCGAAGTGTTAAAGCCATTATCCCCTGAAACTACTTTGTTTATTGTCGCATCCAAAGTCTTTTCCACGCAGGAGACGATGATGAATGCAAACTCCGCAAGGAAATGGTTTCTTGACAGTGCAAAGGACCCGCTAACAATTGCCAAACACTTTGTCGCCATCTCGACTCATGCGGAAAATGTCGCCAAATTTGGCATAGATACAAACAACATGTTTGAATTTTGGGACTGGGTTGGCGGGCGTTATTCTGTTTGGTCATCAGTGGGCTTATCCGTTGCTTTATACATAGGCATGGATAATTTTGAAGAACTCTTGCAAGGCGCCTACGAAGCCGATTTGCACTTCCTCAACACGCCTTATGAAAAAAATATTCCGGTAATCATGGGCTTACTCGGAATTTGGTATAATAATTTTTATAATACTGAATCTCACGCCATATTGCCTTATGATCAATCCATGTGTTATTTCGCTGATTACTTTCAACAAGGCGATATGGAAAGCAATGGCAAAAGTATTACCATGCTAGGTGAGAAAGTGGATTACAGCACCGGACCGATTATCTGGGGACAACCGGGCACCAATGGCCAGCACGCTTTTTTCCAACTGATCCACCAGGGCACCAAGCTCATACCCTGCGATTTTTTGGCTGCGGCAAACAGTCATTACAAGCTGCCGGAACACCACGATATTTTAATCTCAAATTTTCTCGCCCAGCCGGAAGCCTTAATGAACGGCTTAACGGCTAAAGAAGTCAAAAAGAAACTCACACCAGCCGAACAGGCCGATCCCGTCC
Organism: Methylobacter sp. KS41; assembly: GCA_002862125.1. GTDB lineage: Bacteria > Pseudomonadota > Gammaproteobacteria > Methylococcales > Methylomonadaceae > Methylobacter_C. The sequence continues at coordinate 1,226,650 of PHSP01000001.1, forward strand.
TCATCGCTTCCAAAGTGTTTGAAGGCAATAAGCCATCAAGTTCTTTCTTATTTAAAAAATTGACCCCCAGAACACTGGGCTCGCTAATAGCATTTTACGAACATAAGACTTTTGTTCAGGGCGCCATCTGGAACATAAATTCATTTGATCAGATGGGCGTGGAATTGGGAAAAGTCTTGGCCAAGGTAATTTTGCCCGAACTTCAAAACGATGAAATCATTACCAGCCATGACTGTTCGACTAATGCCCTGATTAACACCTATAAAAAATTACGAGAATCCTGATTCGATCAGGCCCGTTTGTGAATCTGTATATTGCTGACGAACTAATAAACAGCAGCCTAATTATACGTCAGCGCCGGGCCCGGAAGAAATCCCTTAAAAGTCCTGAACATTCCCTTTCCAGAACCCCGCCTACCCAGTTAATCCGGTGATTCAGGAAGCTTGCATCGGTAAGACTCAAGGCATGACAAACCGCTCCCCGTTTGGGATCAAACGCACCAAAAACCAGACGTTTGATCCGGGCATGACTGATGGCTCCCATACACATGACACAGGGCTCTAAAGTCACATACATAGTAGCGTCAGACAAGCGGTAATTTTCCAGGGCCAGCCCCGCCCGTCTTAATGCCACCATCTCGGCGTGCGCAGTCGGATCATGTGTTGCAATTGAAGCATTCCAGCCTTCAGCAATACACTGGTCATCCTTGACAACTACCGCCCCGACAGGCACTTCACCCAGTTGCTCGGCTCTTTGCGCCAATCTGAAAGCATAACGCATCCATGCCTCATCCTCGGCCGTGCTTATTCCCATTCGATGGTCGCAGGAGGCTTGCCCGATATGTCATAAGCAACACGGGAGATACCTGGAACTTCATTAATAATGCGGCGGGAAATCAGATCAAGAAAATCATAAGGCAAGTGCGCCCATCGGGCAGTCATAAAATCAATGGTTTCGACAGCGCGTATGGCAATAACATAATCATAACGCCGTCCATCTCCCATAACGCCGACAGATTTAACCGGCAAAAAAACCGCAAACGCCTGACTCACTTTGTCGTATAGATCATGCCGGTACAATTCTTCAATAAAAATCGCATCAGCCTGACGCAACAAGTCAGCATATTGCTTTTTCACTTCGCCTAAAATTCTTACGCCCAAGCCGGGACCAGGAAACGGATGACGAAAAACCATGTCGGCCGGCAGACCAAGCTCCAGCCCTAATCTTCTCACCTCATCCTTAAACAGTTCGCGTAGCGGTTCAACCAGCTTTAAAAGCATATTTTCCGGCAACCCTCCGACATTATGATGCGATTTTATCAAATGCGCTTTGCCGCTTTTAGAGCCCGCTGACTCAATCACGTCCGGATAAATAGTCCCTTGCGCCAGCCATTTCGCATCGGCTATTTTCGCCGCCTCCTCATCAAAAATTTCCACGAACAGGTTGCCGATAATTTTACGCTTCTGCTCGGGATCAGAGATTCCGCTCAAGGCCTCCAGATAACGTTGTTCGGCATCCACCCTAATCACCTTAACACCCATGTGTTCAGCAAATGTTGCCATGACCTGATCTCCTTCGCGCTGGCGCAGCAAACCCGTATCAACAAATACGCAAGTGAGCTGGTCTTTGATTGCTTTATGTAGCAGCGCGGCGACGACCGATGAATCAACGCCTCCAGACAAGCCTAAAATAACGTGATCGCTGCCTACTTTTTCCCGCACGGCATTAATACTGTCCTCGACAATATTGCCGGCTGTCCATAGCGCTTCACAGCCGCAAATATCCAGCACAAAACGCGACAGAATCCGTCCGCCCTGTTTGGTATGCGTCACTTCCGGGTGAAACTGCAAGGCATACAAGGCCTTTTCTTCATTGGCAATGCCGGCAATCGGCGCGCCGTCGGAACTGGCAATCAGCACAAAACCCTCAGGCAATTCAACAACGCGGTCACCGTGACTCATCCACACATCCAGCAAACCAAAACCTTCGGATGAAAAATGATCTTCTATGCCCGTCAATAACTTTGAATGTCCACGCGCTCTGATTTGGGCGTAGCCAAACTCTCTATGATCAGAAGTTTCAACCTTGCCGCCCATCTGTTCGGCCATGGTCTGCATACCGTAACAAATGCCCAACACCGGCACTCCCAGCTCAAATACTATCCGTGACGCTCGCGGCGTATCGCCACTGGTCACGGTATCCGGACCGCCGGACAATACAATGCCATTGGGAGCAAAGCTTTTAATTTCGTTTTCGTTGCATTCACAGGAATAAATTTCACAATAAACACCAATTTCACGAATGCGGCGAGCAATTAACTGAGTGTATTGCGATCCGAAATCTAAAATCAGGATCTTTTGGGTGTGGATGTTTACAGGCTTTTGATGCGTCACGGTAAAACTCTTTGGTTATTATCTGCTGAAATAGGTATCACTTTTCCCTTGATAGAGCAGACTAAAATGAGGAATTAACCTGCTTTCTACAGAGTCATTCCCCCTCATCGCAATCCTCCCTTCGGGACGGGACCTTTCATAAATCCGTCTGTATTTAGTCTGCGCGATAATTAGGCGCTTCTTTAGTAATTGTGACATCATGAACATGACTTTCCCGCATTCCGGCGCTGGTCACGCGTACAAACTGAGCCTTGTCATGCATGATGGCAATGGTTTGGCTCCCTGTATAACCCATGCTGGCGCGTATGCCGCCCAACAACTGATGAATTACTGCAAGCAAACTGCCTTTATACGGGACCCTCCCTTCAATGCCTTCGGGCACCAGTTTTTCAACTGAATCAGCTTCTTCCTGAAAATAACGGTCACTGGAACCCTGCTGCTGCGCCATCGCTCCCAAGGAACCCATGCCCCGGTAGGATTTATAAGAGCGCCCCTGAAATAGCTCAACCTCGCCAGGCGCTTCTTCGGTACCGGCAAAAAGTCCACCCAGCATTACCGCATGCGCGCCGGCTGCCAATGCTTTCGCAACATCGCCTGAATAGCGGACTCCGCCATCTGCAATCAATGGAATACCGGTACCTTTTAAAGCATCCGCCACGTTACTAACTGCTGTAATTTGCGGCACACCGACCCCAGCGACAATTCTTGTCGTGCAAATAGAACCGGGACCAATGCCTACCTTGACTCCATCCGCGCCTGCTTCAACCAAAGCCAATGCAGCTGCCGCTGTTGCAATGTTGCCGCCTATAACCTGCACGGAAGGGTAGTACTGTTTAACCCAGCGCACCCTGTCCAAGACACCTTGTGAATGACCATGCGCCGTATCTACGACTATAACATCTACGCCGGCATCAACCAGTGCGGCAACGCGTTCCTCCGTGCCGTGTCCGGTTCCGACCGCCGCACCCACCCGCAAGCGTTCCTGTTCATCTTTGCAGGCGTAGGGATAATCCTTGGCCTTCTGAATATCCTTGACTGTGATCATGCCGCGTAAATGAAATGAATCATTCACCACCAGCACTTTCTCAATCCGATGTTTATGCAACAGCGCAATGGCTTCTTTACGATCAGCATTTTCACTTACCGTAACCAACCGCTCTTTGGGTGTCATAACTTTTGAAACGGCCTCATCAAAGCGCGTCTCAAAGCGTAAATCCCGGCTGGTAACAATACCAACCAACTCATCTCCATTGACTACAGGAACACCGGAAATATTTTTGGCGCGGGTTAATTTGATAACATCACGGATACTCACATCGGGAGAAACCGTAATAGGATCTTTAATCACCCCGCTCTCATATTTTTTGACGTGTCGAACCTCCCTAGCCTGCTGTTCTACGGTCATATTTTTATGAATAATGCCGATTCCGCCTTCCTGAGCGATGGCAATGGCAAGCCGCGCCTCCGTAACCGTATCCATAGCCGCCGCAACCAGCGGAATATGAAGGGTAATGCCTCGAGTCAGCTGTGTCTTCATTTCTACATCGCGTGGCAGCACAGTTGAGTGCGCGGGCACCAATAAAACGTCATCGAACGTGAGCGCTTCCTGAATAATTTGCATAAACCACACCTAACTAATACTGAAATAACCGCATATTATACGGCTAGTTGAGCAACTACTGCACCACTAAAAAACTGACTTTACCTGAAAACGGGTAGCTGCTTAAAATCTTTGGCATAAGACTCCGCATATTGTAGTATTTTAAAAAACAAAAATCTGGCAGATGGCATAGGCATTCATAAACCCGCGGCCACGACCGTAAACAAAAACGTCTATTCCCCACGGAAATAGGCGCCATCCATTAAGCCGGAGTCATTCACCAGAAGAGATATACTTTTGTTAAGCACAATTGAAAATATAATCAAGGACCCAAGTTTTCCGGAAAACATAGCCTGGAAATATCGTTCATTCCATGCCAATGAAATCATTGTTCATAAAGGCGACGCGGGAAAATCATTTTTCTTAATTGAAGAAGGCATGTTGCGCATAACAATTCACGTAGAAGTAGAAGAGCGAAGGAATATCCAGGCAGGAGTCAATGATCTTGAAAAAGGCGATTTTTTCGGCGAGATTGCGTTGTTTGAGTCAAGTCAACGAATTAATACCGTTACAGCTATTACCGATGGCCGTCTAATTGAAATTGATGGCGCAATACTTGGCGTTTATCTTGATAATCATCCCATTCAGGGATATTTATTTTTCAAACAAATATTCAAAACGCTGATTATACGAATGACTTGTGAAACCCATAGGGTCGAGTCTCTCATGGCATGGGCGCTTAAGGCCCATGGGATATCAAAATATCTGTAAGGAAAAATTTTAATCGGCCTTGGCTACGACTCATAAAGGCTTCAACATCCTAAGCATATACTGCATTGAAACATAATAGCAACTATGAATTGGCCGAAACGCCAGAATGCCAAGATGATGCCGCCTATAACAATCCGGCAAAGGGATCACGGATAGAATGCCTTGCTTTTTCCAGCTTAAACATTAAGCCGAATGGCAATGCCATGAACCAACCTGAGCTATTTTTTAGTTATTTTACTATACGTAAAGCAGGCCTTGTTGGCGGTTTATTTTCAGGCGGAGGTGTTTTATCAGTCTCTTCACCTTCTTGATCGAAAATCATGCCCTTGCCGTTTTCTTTAGCATAGATTGCCATCACCGCAATTATAGGTATAACGATATGCATGGGTTTTCCGCTAAACCTTGCATTGAACTGAATTTCATCGTTGCCGAGGGATAGACCTTGAGTAGCTTCAGGCCTTATGTTTAAAATTATTTTGCCATCTTCAATCAATTGTTGCGGCAAAATTGCATGACTGTTTTCTGCATCGACCAGTATATAAGGGGTCAGATCGTTATCGATAATCCATTGATAAATTGAACGGATTAAATAGGGCTTTAAAGGAGTCATTTTACAATAGTTATTTTAGCGGCTCGGCCATTTCTTTTTCAGCATCACTAAGGCTGCGCTTGAATGCTGGTCTTTTGAATATGCGCTGAGCATAATTAGTGATAACTTCATTCGGAGTGGACACATCAATGCCAAAACTAGGCAGCCGCCATAACAAGGGGGCAATGGCGCAATCGATCAGTGAAAACTCGTCACTCATGAAATAAGGTCTGTCGGCAAAAATAGGCGCTGCGGACAGTATGCTTTCTCTGAGCATTTTCTTGGCGCGCGCCGACTTTTTTTCACCTGAAAATAATATTTCATCCAGCAATTGATACCAATCCTGGTCTATCCGTTTAATCAGCATTCGGGCATTTGCTCGTGAAACCGGGTCCATCTGGTGTAAAGGCGGATGCGGGAAGCGCTCATCCAGGTATTCCATGATAATGCGCGAATCATAAAGAACCAGATCACGTTCAATCAATGTTGGCGATGTGCCGTTGGGATTAAGCTCAAGCAAATCCTCAGGCGGATCAGTGGGATCATAATATTCAATGTCTGCGGCAACCGCTTTCTCGTGCAAAACAAAACGTGCGCAATGACTCATTGCGCACGTTGGAGATGAAAAAAGCGTCATTACAGATTTACGAGTAATAATGTTTGCCACGAATAACAACCTCTTTGGACGTATAGGGCGATAAAAATAGGCCATTGTAGCATAAATGATCGGTCTTTTGGCTGTTGCGTAATTTAGAATCTATGACGCAAGCAGCAACAAAACATCTCCGCATTCTCGCATATAAAATTAATGAACGTCCTTCCAATATTCTTTTTTCAGCAGATAAGCAATCACCAGGAACATAAGCAGGAAGAATATTACGTATTTGCCCATACGCTCTCTTTCCAATTGAACCGGCTCACCGACATACACAAGGAAATTAACCAAATCGTTGACAAAACGATCGAATTCTCTCTCGGATAAGGCACCCGGCTCTTCAATTACTAACTTTGTATATTCGCCCCATATTGTTTTTCTGATTTCTGCATGCTGCTCGCCTTGCAATTGCCATAGTGGATTAGGCATGGCGGTATCTTCGTAAACCAGGTTGTTTACTCCTCTAGGACTGCCGGGCTCAATATAATAGCTTTTTAGATAAGAGTACAACCAGTCCGCGCCACGGGATCTGGCAATTAACGACAAGTCAGGCGGCTGCACGCCAAACCATTTTTCCGCATCATGCTTGTTCATTGCGCTGTGGAGCTGGTCATAGATGCTAGCCCCTTCGGGAGCAATATCTTTCAACATCTTCTTTTGGTCCACGCCAACATCAAGCGCAATACGCAAATAACGCATATGCTTGGCGGAATGGCAACCTAAACAGTAGGTAACAAAATGATGCGCGCCCCGCTGCAGCGAATCATTATCCGAAAGGTTGATCCTGGCCTCTTGCAGTTCAACGCCTTCAGAGGCGGCAGCTCCAAAAGACAGCCCCAAAAATAAAAGTAATGCTATTAAATTTTTCATGTCAGTCCAGACTCCCAATTGCTTTTTTTGCCGCCCGTCTGATAACGTTTATCATTCCTTCAGGGTTGGGCCTTCTGCTAAAAAAAGCCCCCTTAAAAGCAGGATCACCAATTTCAGTAGATACCGGTTTTTTTTCAGTAATCTCTTCGATTAACCCTGGCAGCTGTTCTTCAAGGGTATGAAGTTTCTCCTCAAGGCTAAGAACTTTAGTCAAACTTTTTGGCACCGGCTTGGTTTTTTCCCAGCGGGTGTATATGGGCATTAACAGGAAAAAGCCGAAGTAAATCGTGGTAAAAAGTCTAGCCAAGGTTGTCGCTACCGGGGTAACTGGTTGAGTACCTAAATAACCTAACGCCAAGAAGCTAGCCACAAACAAAAACAAGGCTTTTTTGAAAATTCCACCGCGGTAACGAATCGATTTAACCGGGCAACGGTCCAGCCAAGGCAACAGAAAAAGCACAACGATAGAGCTGCCCATGGCAATAACCCCGGCGAATTTATCAGGGATAGCTCTCAAAATAGAATAAAACGGCGTGAAATACCAGACTGGCGCAATATGTTCAGGTGTTTTCATTGGATCAGCCGGAATGAAATTGGCATGCTCAAGAAAATAGCCGCCCATTTCCGGCATATAAAATATAACCGTGGCGAAGAACAATAAAAACACGGCTACACCGACTATGTCTTTTACGGTGTAGTAAGGATGAAAAGGGATACCATCCACAGGATGGCCCCATGGGTCTTTGGATTCCTTTATTTCAATGCCGTCAGGATTGTTGGAGCCGACTTCATGCAACGCCACAATGTGCATGAAAACCAGCATTACCAAAACCAAAGGCACTGCAATAACATGAAAAGCGAAGAATCTGTTCAGAGTTGCATCTGCAATGACATAGTCACCCCTGATCCATAGCGATAGGTCATCGCCTATAACAGGAATAGCGCTGAACAAAGAGATAATGACCTGCGCCCCCCAGTATGACATTTGCCCCCAAGGCAATAGGTATCCCATAAACGCTTCGGCCATTAACGCAACAAACAACAGCATGCCGAAAATCCATATCAGTTCACGCGGGTGCTTGAATGAACCGTACATGATGCCTCTGAACATGTGCAGGTAAATAACGATAAAAAATGCAGAGGCGCCGGTTGAATGCATATAGCGCACCAGCCAACCCCAAGGCACATCACGCATAATGTATTCTATGGAATCAAAGGCCAGTTTTGCATCCGGCTTGTAGTTCATGGTTAACAAAATACCGGTAATAATCTGGTTGACTAAAACCAGCAGCGCCAAAGAGCCAAAGAAGTACCAGAAATTGAAGTTTTTAGGCGCATAGTAGTGCGCCATGTGCTCATTCCAGAACTTGGTTACCGGGAAACGGTCCAGCACCCAGTTGCCGCATTCAGATAAACGGGAAGGTTTCATGAATTTTTCTCCTCTGTCGATTCACCAATGATGAGCTGTGTGTCGGTAACGTAGCGGTAAGGCGGGATTACCAAATTCGTGGGCGCAGGAACTCCACGATAGACACGGCCAGCTAGATCGAACCAGGAACCATGACATGGGCAGAAAAAACCGCCTTTCCATTTTTCGCCGAGATCATTAGGCGCTATTTCCGGGCGAAAGGTCGGGGAACAACCTAAATGGGTGCATAATCCTACAGCAACAAAAATTTCCGGCTTAATGGATCGGACCGGGTTTTTACTGTAGGAAGGCTGTTCTGATTCATTGGAAAGAGGATCTCTAAGTTCGTTATCCAGGGTTTTTAAGGTTGCCAGAACCTCGGGGGTTCTATTGAGTATCCATACGGGCTTACCCCGCCAGGCAACTCTTATCAGCTGCCCCGCTTCCATTTTACTGATGTCAACTTCAACGGGCGCTCCAGCCGCCATCGCCTTGACACTCGGCTGCATTTGAGCAAGAAAAGGAACAGCTAGGTAGCCCGTTCCGACAGCGCCAACCACAGTCAAAGCCGTGGTTAAAAACTGGCGCTTAGACATATCGACGCCTTTATTATTCATTATGGAACTCTCCTGGTTTTATCCGTGGCCTTATACAGCACATTCTTATCATTCTTATGTGATGTCAATATACCACTAGACGCTAGTGAATTTGAAGTGCTTATAGTGAATTGCATGAGTTGCTGCCTTGCACATAAGTAAATGCGCGTTAGCGTATCAGAGTAAAAATACCTCAACCCCATGAACTTAAAAAATAAAATTGCCTTTATACGGCGGTAATTCCGTCATATCAGCGCTATTGATTTTCTGAGACGGCATAACCACTAACTTAATCAATTCCTTGAACCGTTTCTAAACGGAAACCTGTTTAAACAGGAATACGGTCCTCCCCATCAGGAATACAAGCGGAATAACAAAAACCTAAAGACTCATTCCTTGATTTCACTGCATTGAATTAAGTTGGGCCAGACTCGTTCTTAAAGCCGTAAGAAATGCCTGATTTTCCTCCGGCTTGCCAATAGTAACCCGCAGGCAATCGCTTAACAGCCCCCCTTGGCCGCTCAGATTTTTAATTAAAACCCCTTGTTTTTTTATCGATAAGAAAATCCCGGTTGCTTTATTTTCAGGTGTTCTAAATAGAATGAAATTTGCGGCGCTTGGGTAGGCGGTAATACCTTCAAGCTCATTAAGCTGTTGAAAAACAGTGGCTCTGTCAGCACAAATTTTTTGAGTTTGCTGATCAAAAAGCGTTTTATTTGAGAATGCAAAATCAGCGCTGATTTGCGTAAGACTATTTATATTGTAAGGAAGGCGAATTTTATTAAGCTGTTCAATTATTGCCGGATTACCTATGATGTAACCCAGGCGCAAACCTGCCAGTCCCAATTTGGAGACGGTACGCATGACCAACAAGTTGTCGTATTGCGCCAGGAAATTGATAAAACTGGCGCCGGCAAAGGGAGCATAGGCTTCATCTATCACCACCAGGCCTTTAGCTGTTTTTATGATGTCCTGAATGGACGCTTCGCTGAATAAATTGCCGGTAGGATTATTGGGATAGGCCAGGAAAATAACCGAAGGTTGATGCCGCTCTATAGCCGCCAGCATGGCTGGCAAGTCCAGATCAAAGGTACCGGCGAGCAAAGGAATGCCCAGATAATTTAACCCCAGGCAGTCGCTGAGCTGTTTGTACATGACAAAACCCGGAGCGGGAGCCAACACACTGGCTGTTGCTGGTAACGCCATTAACAGCAACTGAATAATTTCATCCGACCCGTTACCCAATAAAACATCAAACTGACCGGAAAGTTGATTCAAGCGTCTGATGGTTTGAGTAAGCTGCCGGGCGTCAGCATCCGGGTAGCGATTTAACTGACAATCCTTAAGCGTCTCCAGCCAGTCTTTTTTAATATCTTCAGGCCAGTTATACGGGTTTTCCATGGCATCCAGTTTAATTAAGCCCTGCGCATCCGCTACTTTGTACGCAGCCATTGCCAACACTTCTTCGCGGAAAACGGAAGTTAATATAACTGATTGAGTCATGGTTAAAATTTAACCTGTTTTTATTCTATATTCCGCAGAACGCGCATGAGCAGTCAGACCTTCACCTCGCGCCATTATCGATGCGGTTTTGCCCAAGCTATCCGCGCCAACTTGAGAACAGTTAATTAAACTGGAACGCTTCTGGAAATCATAGACGCCTAAAGGCGATGAAAAGCGCGCCGTACTGGAGGTTGGTAAAACATGATTAGGCCCCGCGCAATAGTCACCCAAAACTTCGGCCGTGTAACGGCCCATAAAAATGGCGCCCGCATGCCGGATGGTTTCATTTAATGCTTCAGGATCTTCAACAGAAAGCTCTAAATGCTCCGGCGCAATAATGTTTGCGATATCGGCGGCCTGTTTTAAATTATCAACTTTGATGAACGCGCCTCGATTTGACAGGGAGGTTCTAATAATCTCAACACGTTCCATTTCCGGCAATAATTTATTGATGCTTTGTTCAACTCGCTCCAGAAAATCCGCATCATCACTGATTAAAATGGCCTGGGCATTTTCATCATGCTCTGCTTGAGAGAACATATCCATGGCAATCCAGTCGGGATTGGTTTTACCGTCACAGATGACAAGAATTTCCGAAGGACCGGCGATCATATCAATGCCCACCTGCCCAAAAACCATTTTTTTAGCGGTGGCGACATAGATATTACCGGGACCGACAATTTTTGCGACCGCAGGAATGGTTTCAGTGCCGTAAGCCAGCGCGGCTATGGCTTGAGCGCCGCCGATAGCGAAAATCCGGTCTACGCCGGCCAGATGCGCTGCCGCCATAACCAGCTCATTGGTTTCACCCTGAGGTGCGGGCACAACCATAATCAGTTCGCCCACTCCGGCTACTTTTGCCGGAATGGCGTTCATTAATACTGATGAAGGGTAAGCCGCTTTTCCGCCCGGCACATAAAGACCAACCCGGTCCAAGGGCGTGACTTTCTGCCCTAATACCGTGCCGTCAGCCTCTGTGTATTGCCAGGACTGTATTTTTTGATGTTCTGCATAGGCCCGGATTCTGCCTGCGGCGGCATGCAGCGTTTGCGCCTGATTATCAGGCAGTTTTTCCCAGGCTGATTTTAGCGTTTCTTTGGGCAACTCCAGTTCGCCCGCTTGGCTTATGTTGCGGCGGTCAAAACGGTTGGTGTAGTCAATGACTGCCTTATCACCGTTTTTGCGGACATCGGCAATAATATCCACAACCCGATGCTGGATGTCTCTGTCATCGGCTTCATCCCAAGCCAGCAGCTGTTGCAATTGCCGGTCAAAATCAGAGGATGAGCCATCGAGTCTGGTAATGCTTAAATAGCACATAGACTTACTTCTTTGCAAGGGCATTTTCAAATTGAGTCAGTAATGCCGAAATCGCTGCATGCTTCATTTTCATTGCCGCTTTATTGACCACCATCCTGGAGCTGATATTCATAATAAGTTCACGGGGCTCGAGATCATTCGCTCTTAAAGTATTGCCTGTATCAACAAGATCGACAATACAATCGGCCAGACCGACTAATGGCGCAAGTTCCATCGACCCGTACAATTTAATGATTTCGGCCTGTATGCCTTTACCGGCAAAGTAACTCTGGGCTATCTTCACGTATTTAGTCGCTACACGGATGCGGCCTCGTAGTTCCGGCGCATCCTTATGAGCCGCCGTCATTAGCCTGCAGCAGGCGATATTCAAATCCAGCGGCTCGTACAGGCTTTCGGCGCCATGTTCCAGCAAAACATCCTTTCCGGCAATACCCAAATCCGCCGCGCCATATTCGACGAAGGTAGGCACATCGGTGGCGCGGATAATCACCAATTGAACATCGTCCCGGGTGGTCTGTAAAATCAGCTTGCGGCATTTATTAGGATCGTCAACCGGCGCGATACCCGCTTCTGCAAGCAAAGGCAAGGCTTCTTCGTATATTCTGCCCTTGGATACGGCAATGGTCAGCATTTTACCCCCTACCTTGGAACACGACGTATAGTCGCGCCTAACTGAGACAGTTTTTCTTCGATGTGATCATAACCTCTATCAATATGGTAAATACGATCAACCAGAGTGCTGCCTTCAGCAACCAGGGCGGCAACCACAAGACTCGCCGAGGCTCTTAAATCCGTTGCCATTACCGGCGCGCCGGTCAATTTTTTAACGCCTGTACAAATGGCAGTGTTGGATTCAAGCTTAATATCAGCACCCATGCGCTGCAACTCTTGAACATGCATGAAACGGTTTTCGAAAATTGTTTCGGTAATGATTCCCACGCCGTCGGCGATAGTGTTCATGGCTATAAACTGGGCCTGCATGTCGGTAGGAAAAGCCGGGTAAGGAGCGGTACGGAGAGAAACCGCTTTTGGCCTGTTGCCATGCATATCCAGCTGAATCCAGTCTTCACCGATAGCGATTTCAGCACCGGCTTCAATCAGTTTTGCCAGAACAGCGTCCAGATTATCAGGCCGGGTGTTTTTAAGTTTGACTTTGCCGCCGGTAATTGCAGCTGCAATCAGATAAGTGCCTGTTTCGATTCTATCAGGAAGTATGTCATAGTGCAGATTTTCCACGTCCAGTTTTTCAACTCCTTCAATTACCAGGACATCCGAACCTATACCGGAAATTTTAGCTCCCAGTGCATTAAGAAAATATGCTAAATCAGTGACTTCAGGCTCTTTAGCCGCATTTTCGATAATCGTGGTTCCCTCAGCCAGAGTAGCCGCCATCAATAAATTTTCAGTACCCGTGACAGTGATTTGTTCCAGCACTAAACGGCAACCTTTAAGCCGGTCAACTTTTGCGTGAATAAAGCCGCCTTCAAGGGTAATCGCCGCGCCCATCTTGATAAGGCCGTTGATATGAATATCGACTGGCCGGGTACCGATTGCACAACCGCCCGGTAATGATACATGAGCTTCGCCAAACCTTGCCAATAAAGGCCCCAAAACCAATATCGACGCACGCATGGTCCTCACCAGTTCATAGGGGGCTACATAACTGGAGATGGTGCTGCTGTCGACCTCGATATTCATTTTCTCGTCTACGACCAGACGAACGCCCATGCGGCCCAATAACTCCATGGTTGTGGTTATGTCATGCAGGTGCGGAATGTTACCAACACTGACTGGAGCTTCCGACAGCAAAGTTGCGGCCAGAATAGGTAAGGCGGCATTTTTCGCGCCCGAGATACGTAGCTCACCGGAAAGCCGCGCGCCTCCGGTAATAATTAGTTTATCCATAATGGGGACTTTAGTTTATTTCTGTAAAAGGTAGAGCGTCTAAAGTTTGACCCCCTACAGTTTGCTCAGCAAAGTGGCTGGTTTTATCAAAGCCGCTGAGCTTGGCAAGATTAAGCAGTTGTTCCGGAATGTTTTTGAATATTATCTGTGTTTTATGATGACGCGTATATTTGATCCATTCGATCATTAAAGCCAGCCCCGCGCTATCAGTGCAAGCAACACGGCAAAGATCGATAGTGATAAGTTTCGCTGAGCTTAAAAACGCAAATGATTTTACAGTCCGCTTGTCAATGGTGGAAAATGTTAAATCACCATCAATAATAAAGGTCCCGCCTCCCTGGTCAATAATACTCAGTTTTGTCATTTTTTTTCTTCCGCTGACTTAAACAGAAACTGGCCAATAGCTTTTTCAAGAATGATAGCTGATTGCGTGATTTCGATTTTTCCACCCATCTTCAAATACTCATCCGAACCACCGGGATCAAGGTTAACATACTGCTCTCCTAATAGGCCGGCGGTATAAATGCTGGCCGTAGTGTCCTCGGGAAGGGTGTCGTATTTTGAATAAATGCTCATCTGAACAACTGATTCGTAAGTTTTAGGGTCAAGGCTGATCGAACTGACCTTGCCAATTTTTACACCGGCAGCAGAAACCGGAGACTTAATCTTCAGTCCGCCGGAGTTTTCAAAACGCGCAGTAATTGTATAAGTATCCTCCTCAACAAAAGAACTTAAGTTACTCACTTGCATGGCAAGAAAAAGCAGTCCGACAACACCTGAGGCAACAAAAAGCCCGACGAGTGTATCCTGAGTACTGGTGTGCTGCATGTTAATGGTCTCCGAACATGAGTGTGGTCAGGATGAAATCCAGACCTAAAATACTAAAGGCTGAATTAACTACGGTACGCGTAGTCGCTCGACTGACGCCTTCCGAGGTAGGAATGGCATCATAACCTTCAAATAATGCTATCCAGGATGCTACAAAACCAAACACAATGCTTTTGATAACGCCATTGATAATGTCATCATGGAAATCTATGCCCGCCTGCATTTGCGACCAATAGGCGCCTTCATCAACGCCTAACAAGCCTGAACCAACGATTTGTCCGCCGATAATCCCCACTGCGCTGAATAGCGCGGCCAATAACGGCATTGATATTAATCCGGCTAAAAAACGCGGAGTTATAATTCGCTTAATGGGGTCAACCGCCATCATTTCCATTCCGGATAACTGCTCGGTCGCTTTCATCAGGCCAATTTCCGCGGTTAAAGCCGACCCGGCCCTGCCCGCAAATAAAAGGGCGGATACAACGGGCCCCAATTCTCTCACTAATGATGCCGCCACCATAACACCCAGCGATTCTTCCGCGCCAAAATCAGAAAGCGTGTAAAAACCCTGTAAACCCAGAACCATGCCTACAAATAACCCGGAAATGGTGATAATCAAAAAAGATAACACGCCCACTGAATACATTTGATTAAGCAATAATCTGGGCCGAGGCAATACGCTGGGCACGCCGGAAATGGCCTGGAGCAGGAAGAAGGTGCCTCGTCCCAGCTTCGTAAAGCTGGTTCGCGTATTTTTACCCAAATGCTGTAGAAATCGGATCATATTTTTATATGTTTACACTGTCAGTGTCGAGTTAGTCGTACGCCGGCTTAAAAATCGGCTGCCTTCCGGCCCAATTGGGAAAATGCTGATTTGAATGCCTAAAAAATCGTTAATACCGTTTTCCAGTCGATAACAGATCATCAACATAATCTTTTGCTGGATAGTGAAAATGTACCGGACCATCAGCTGCGCCGGTCATAAATTGTTGTACCCATTCTGATTCTGAATGCTGGATTTCCTTAGGGGTGCCTTGTCCGACGATTTTACCGCCCGATAACACATAAATATAATCGGCAATGGCCGCAGTGTCGTGTACATCATGAGAAACAATAATACTGGTCAGGCCCAGAATATTATTTAATGACTTGATCAGATGGACTAATACTCCCATGGAAATAGGGTCTTGGCCGGTAAACGGCTCATCGTAGAGAATCATCATCGGATCCAGGGCAATCGCCCTCGCTAAAGCAATGCGTCTGGCCATGCCGCCGGAAAGTTCGTTGGGCATCAGGTTGCGGGCGCCTCTCAAGCCTACCGCTTGCAGCTTCATTAACACTAACGTTCGAATCATTGATTCAGGCAGCTGCGAATGTTCCCGCAACGGGAAAGCAACATTATCATAAACGCTCATGTCCGTTAATAAAGCGCCGCTTTGAAACAGCATCCCCAGGCGTTTTCGTAAATTGTATAGCTCAGCACGGCGCAGCTTGTGAACATTTTGACCGTCTACAATTATTGAACCTTGTTCAGGAAATAATTGCCCGCCTATGAGTTTCAGCAAGGTGGTTTTGCCGGTGCCGCTGGGACCCATAATAGCTGTTACTTTACCTCGCTGAAAATCCAGCGAAATATCATCAAATATTTTGTTATCGCCACGAGAAAACGACAAGTTACGAACAGAAACCAAACTGTCTTGAGAAGGGACTTTGTTATCCATGCGTAATTTTAGCGTCTGTGTAAATCAAAACTGGCTATTTTCTACGACTATTCCCAATGAAGTCAATCTATAGTCGCCGAAATTCAAAATTACAGGCCGTTAATTATGCAACTGCATGACAGTCTGGCCAATTACATCAGCATAAGCGACCTTTACAAACCACAAAAAAATCAATTTAAGTCATAAAATCAAGACAAGCAATTCCATTTTCATTACTGCGTAATATGCAACTTACCTGCTTTCCGGGCAGCCTGCTATGGTTTGAGTCTATATTTCATTCTACTCTATCAATTGGAGCTATTCCGGAAAAGGCAAGCCTGATACTAAAAAACGTATACTCAGCGTGAAATATTCAAAGCCGCCTCTGTTGTAATTAATTCCGTTAGCTTGCACTTGCCAATAACAAGGATTTTATCAAAAAATTCATGTTTTAAATTTGCACTCCGCTTTCAGAACAATTCGCCTTAAGATGAACTCTTTACTGAAAGGCGACGATGCCATTTGACCATAAATCCATTCCCTGCGTCTAAATGCTTATCTCCGTCCATGTTATTGACGGTATCATCAAAAACCCCGTATGATGGCTTATCCGTGTTTATTTGAGCGACATCATGGGCCAGGAAATTTCCTTATCACATTTTGATGAAGGTGACTTTGCACGCTTTCATCAAAAACTGGAGCAAGAGACCCTTTTGCTTAACAAGGTGATTACTCAAAAAAAATGCTCCGTTCGTGAACCTGTAGCCGGATTTGAAATAGAGGCTTGGCTGGTTGATAAAAACATGCGCCCGTCACCTATAAATAAGCATTATCTAGAAACGCTTAATGATCCGTTCGCTTCAGCAGAACTTGCTAAATTTAATATAGAATTCAACTGCGTTCCTGAACCATTATCGGGCCAGGTTTTTAGCAACTTGCATTCGCAATTACAGTCTACCTGGAGCAAAGCCAGTCAGCACGCTGAGAGCCTGGATCATAAAGTCGTTATGATCGGCATTCTGCCTACTCTCACGCAGGACGATCTACATCTGGGCAATATGTCAGACTTGCACAGGTATCGAGCACTCAATGAACAAATTTTACATTCCCGTGATGCACCTATTCATATCGACATCAAGGGTTCCGAGCATCTAAAAATTGATCATCATGACGTCATGCTGGAAGCTGCAACCACCTCTTTACAAACTCACATCCAGCTGCCGCTGCAAATTGCTCATTTTTTTTATAATGCGTCCATCATTGCTTCCGCGCCCATGGTGGCATTATGCGCTAATTCCCCATTCCTGTTCGGCAAAGAACTTTGGCACGAATCCAGAATCCCTCTCTTCGAGCAAGCCGTCGCTTCCGGCGGGTTCGGCGGAGCAGCTCACGGGCCGCTTAGACGCGTAAGCTTTGGTTCTGACTATGCGCGCCACTCAATTATTGAATGTTTTCAGGAAAATCTCCTGCATTTCCCCATATTATTGCCCGTGGACCTGGATTCCAAGGCCGAGGCTTTCGGGAATTTGCGCCTGCATAACGGTACAATCTGGCGCTGGAACAGGCCGTTAATCGGCTTTGATGAAGACGGCACGCCACATATCAGAGTAGAACATAGAACGCCTGCAGCAGGCCCCTCGGTAATTGACTCCATCGCCAATGCCGCATTTTATTATGGCGTGGCAAACAATATTTGTAACGAGATCGTTGCAAAAGGGTTGCAATTGCCCTTTGCCCAGGCAAAAGATAACTTTTATCAAGCCGCCCGCTATGGACTGGATGCCAATATCATTTGGTTTGACGGCGCCAAACACCGCCTGCGCCATTTACTTGCATCGGAACTCCTGCCCAGAGCCGCTTCCGGCTTAAGCTCGTTAGGTATTTGCGCTTCTGACATTGACGCCTATCTGGACATTATCCGGCAGCGCATAACCAATAAACAGAATGGATGCCAATGGCAACGCCACTATTTTTACCTTAATAATCATGACTTCACAGCAATGACCCGGAGTTATTTAAAAAACCAGAATTCCGGCAATCCCGTTAGCGAGTGGACGTTAGCGTGAATACAGTGCATCTTAAGCAATTAGATTACTTGCCGGAAGGTATATTGGAAGCAACCTCCAAAGAGCTGCACGCTATTTTGCCGAAGCCTACGCTAATCCATTTGCCGGGAAAACAGGCTGCACCTCTATTTGTCTCTGTATTGTTACATGGCAACGAACCCACAGGGTTCAATGCAATCCAGTTATTATTAAAAAAGCATCATCATCAAAAACAACTTCCCCGCTCACTGTCAGTATTTTTCGGCAATGTCACGGCGGCGCGTTATGACTTAAGAAGATTCGACAAGCAGCCGGATTACAACCGTATTTGGCCCGGCACGGAATTACCCTATTGCGCAGAAACGGAAATGGCAAAAGAAATAGTTGCCATCATGGAAAAGCGCAAGGTATTCGCCAGTGTAGATGTGCATAATAATACCGGATTGAATCCTCATTACGCTTGCATTAACAATCTTGATAATCAATTTCTACAGCTAGCGTCTTTATTCGGCCGGCTGATTGTCTATTTCATCCGCCCGAAAGGCGTGCAATCAGCCGCTTTTGCGCAAATTTGCCCGTCGGTTACACTTGAATGCGGCCGTCCTGACCAACAACACGGCTTGGAGCACACCTTGGAATTCCTGAACAGCTGTTTGCGCCTTACCGAGTTTCCGCAACATCAAATATTAGCCAGGGATATAGATCTTTTTCACACGGTTGCTCAGGTAAAAATTGTCGACAAGATAAATTTCGGCTTCAAATATCTCGATACCGGGCTCTTGCTGAATGAGGATCTTGAGCGCATGAATTTCACAGAGGTTTCCACTGGAACGGTCATGGGCACTTTAAAAAAAATCAGCACTATGCCGCTTATCGCCAAAGACGAAAACGGCAATGATGTCACTGACAACTTTTTCTCATTTCATAACGGAGACTTGCAAATAAAGCGCTTGACTATGCCTTCGATGCTCACGCTTGACGAACGCGTCATTAGGCAGGACTGTTTATGCTATTTAATGGAAAGAATTCATTTATGAGCACCCGGAAAACCGGGATTTGGCTGTCCGGTTTAACAAAACGGATAGTTTGCCGGGCTGATCCCGCACTTTTATTAAAGCCCTCGCGAATAATATATAAATGGGTTGATTATATTTTGCAATAACTATATTTAAGGAATAAATCCATGTCCAAATCACGCCTCTACTTATTGATAATATTCCTACTGTTAATCGGCGCTTTTTTCTTTTTTGATTTACAGCAAGTCCTTAGCCTGGATAACTTAAAGTTGCAACAGAAAACCATGATATCTTATCGCAATAATCATCCCATGCTGGCTACTTCTGTTTATGCGCTGATCTATATTGCTGTCACCAGCTTATCTCTGCCCGGAGCAACAATCTTGACGCTTGCCGGCGGCGCAATTTTCGGGTTATTGTGGGGAACCCTGATTGTATCCTTTGCCTCCAGCATTGGAGCTACTCTAGCTTTTCTGGCTGCCCGATTTCTATTTCGAGATGCCGTTAGCGCCAGGTTTGGGCATCTATTCAATGAGCTCGATACCGGTATAGCGCGAGATGGGGCTTTTTATTTATTCAGCTTAAGATTAGTGCCGCTGATTCCTTTTTTTGTTATTAATCTGATAATGGGTTTAACCGCTCTAAAAACACATACTTTCTATTGGGTCAGCCAAGCGGGCATGTTGGCCGGAACCCTGGTTTATGTTAATGCCGGAACCCAACTCGCAAAAATTGATTCCGTGTCCGGCATTTTGTCTCCGCTTTTGGTCGGTTCGTTCGCTTTATTGGGAATCTTTCCTTTCATTGCCAAGAAAATCGTTGAATATTTCCCTCATACCCGTTAAAGCCAAGGCTTCTGCTAAAAACCATAATTACAGGAAAGGAATGCACTCAATTAGAACCGATAGAATAGTGGACAGCCAATCCGCCTCTGCACCATCCAATCGCTGACAAGCCGGCTCCATAAACAAAAAAGCCGATGAAAACATCGGCTTTTTTGTTTAATGATAAACTCGAATTACAAAGTATTTAATGCGTTCAGTTCCTGAAATGCCTGCTCCAGGCGAGCGACCATGCCTACTTCACCAGCGCGTTGCCAAACGCGGGGATCGTAGTATTTTTTATTAGGCTTGTCTTCACCATCAGGGTTACCGATTTGACCCTGCAAATAACCTTCGTTTTGCTTGTAATAATTCATAATACCTTCCCATGTTGCCCACTGGGTATCGGTATCAATATTCATTTTAACAACGCCGTAGCTGATCGATTCCTTGATTTCCGCAGCAGTGGAACCAGAACCGCCATGGAAAACAAAATTCAATGTATTCGCCGGGACGCCATATTTCTCGCTTACGTATTTTTGAGAATTGTCCAGTATGGCAGGAGTTAATTTAACGTTTCCGGGCTTATAAACCCCGTGTACATTACCAAAAGAGGCAGCGATAGTGAAGCGGTGGCTGATTTTGCTTAACTCTTCATAAGCATAAGCCACATCTTCCGGTTGCGTGTACAATAATGAATGATCCATATCACTGTTATCGACGCCATCTTCTTCACCGCCGGTGACGCCCAATTCAATTTCGAGCGTCATCCCCATTTTGGACATACGGCTTAAATATTGGCCGCAAATCTCGATGTTTTCTTTCAGGCTTTCTTCGGATAAATCCAGCATGTGTGAGCTAAATAACGGCTTACCTTTTTCTGCGAAATGTTTCTCGCCGGCATCCAGCAAACCATCAATCCAGGGCAATAATTTTTTTGCTGCATGATCCGTGTGCAGAATGACGGGTACACCGTATGCTTCCGCCATCAGGTGCACATGCTGAGCGCCTGAGATTGCGCCCAGGATAGCCGTTTGCTGGCCTTCCAGCTTAAGGCCTTTACCGGCGACAAATTGCGCGCCACCATTAGAAAGCTGAATAACTACTGGAGATTTAACTTTGGCCGCCGCTTCCAATACTGCATTAATTGAATCGGTATTGATGACATTTACGGCCGGCATCGCAAACTTATTCTCTTTACAAATCGCAAAGACTTTTTGTACATCTTCACCGGTTACTACGCCGGGTCTAACTACATCTAAAATTTTCTGTGACATTTTGGAGTCCTGTTTCGATCTATTATGTTGAGTGCGATAAAGTCAAGGCCATTCTGGATACGGTTATAAAAGCAATCGCTTCCGAATGGCCATGAGCTTTTCTTAGCCCTCCAGGCTAGCCAAACGAGCAGCGAGAAGTTCTTCAAGCGTTTCCAACGCCTTCGCAAAACCACTGATACCTTCAGCCAATTTATCGGTAGCCATACGGTTTTCAGCGTGCATGCTGTCGAATGTAGCTTTATCGATGGATAATTTTTCAATTGACATTTTAGCCGCATTTTCCGGATCCAGCTTGCGCGGCAAATCACCTTCTGTTGCTTGAAGTTCTGCCAGCAAAGATGGTGCAATAGTCAGCAAATCACAACCCGCCAATTCTGTAATTTCACCAACGTTACGGAAACTTGCGCCCATTACTTCAGTTTTATAACCAAATTTTTTGTAATAGTTGTAAATTTCAGTCACTGAAACGACACCCGGATCTTCCGCCGGAGCATAAGAATCCCGGCCGGTATCTTTTTTATACCAATCAAGAATTCGTCCCACGAAAGGAGAAATCAGGGTGATGCCATTTTCAGCGCAGGCAATAGCCTGATGTTTTCCAAAGAGTAAAGTCAGGTTGCAATGAATGCCTTCTTTTTCCAGAACCGCAGCAGCCTGTATGCCTTCCCAGGTAGCAGCGATTTTGATGAGCACTCGTTCACGCGAAACGTTTTGTTCCTCATACTGCGCGATCAATTCGCGGCCTTTAGCTATTGTAGCTTCAGTGTCGAAAGAAAGCCTGGCGTCTACCTCAGTAGAGACGCGGCCAGGAATAATCTCCAGGATTTTAAGCCCAAAAGAAACAGCAAGGCGGTCAAAAGCAAGAGAAACCACCTGCGCAGCTGAAGCAGCCTGCCCTAAGCTGGTTCTGGCAGCTTTCAATGTGTCATCAACAATACCTTGGTATTGCGGCATTTGTGAAGCTGCGGTAATTAACGATGGGTTAGTGGTTGCATCACGAGGCTTGAAGGTTTCAATTGCCTGGATGTCTCCGGTATCCGCCACAACTACAGTGACTTCTCTGAGTTGTTCAAGTAAATTTTTTCCCATAACTGGTACCTTTATATATTATTAATAATTAAGAAAAAACGCATCACCGGCATCGGATTTAAAGTTATCGGGAATGCTTTTTAAGGAGTCAACAGAAATATAACAATAATCAAAGCTTATCTGAGTTAAAACTGCTTCAATAGAGGGAGAAACAGCCCAAGGCTTGCGTATTGCCTGAAACGCTATAACCTTGGACTGCTTTTCAAAGATTCATTAACCCTGGTGACGCATGTATTTTTCAACACCGGTTTCAGTAACGCCGTGTTGTTTTTCGACTAAAGCCTGTCTTACCATATACTTGGCAACCTTGCTTAGCTGCGGAAGACTATCCTGGTGTTGCAGGTACTTGGCAACCCCGGTAGGCCCTATCTGAACAACCGGCTGACTGGTATTCTTCGCGGCTAAAGCCGCTTGTTTTGCCATATACTTGGCGACTTTGCTTGGTTGCGGCAAACTTTCCTGATGTTTCAGGTACTTGGCTACGCCGGTTATTTCAACTTGAGTCTGCTTCACCTGTAATGCGGCTAAAGCAGCCTGTTTTGCCATATACTTGGCAACTTTACTGGGCTGCGGCAAACTTGCCTGATGTTTCAGGTATTTTGCTACTCCACTTAGTCCTGGCGCTTCTTTTTTATTTTTCAGATATTTTTCAACACCCGTTGCCTCATTCTCACCTGTAGTCTTCTTATTCTGTTTTGCTGCTAAACTTTGTCTCAGCAAATACTTAGTCACGCCACTTACCGGTGTTTGACTCTGGCTTTCTAAATACTTGGCAACCCCGCTCGCCAATTTAACGGGCTCCTGAGTTTCCTGCTCCTTTGCATTTCTGCTTGCCAATAAAAGCGCTTCCTGATTATCCAGGTATCTGGCAACGCCGCTAAGCCCACCGGGATCTCTGCTGTAAACAGGATAATCGGTCCTGCCTGCCTCAACCGCATCACTCTTAGGCCGCTTCATGAAAAAGAACAGACCTGCGACAGCCGGAAAAAACAAACCACTCAAGTTATTCTGGTCCATGGATTACCCCCGGTCGCGCATGTACTTTTCAACTCCGGTTGCTGCTTTCGCTGCGGTTGTTTTTGTTGACGCTGCTTGTTTTGCCATGTATTTAGCAACCCCGGTGGCTGCCGAAGTGGACTTGACATGCTTTTCCAGATATCTCGTAACGCCGGTACCCGACACTTTGTTCAGGTACTTTGCAACACCTGTGTTAAGTGCATAAGAGGTTTTGACAGGCGTAGCCGGCGCATTTTTCTTAGCTGGAGTTGAACTGCTTTTTTTGAATAAGAAAAATCCAGCCAAGGCAAGAACAACCAGGCCTATCAGATAACTCGCTAAGGAGGACTCTTCCTTAGCGGCAGCTGCAAGGCTTACAGTTTGGCTTTCTACCGGTTTCGAAGCATCCTCTTCTGTCGATATGGTTTTTTTCACGGTCGCAGCGGGCTTGTAGTTAGGATCATGATATAAAACTTCCGGCTGAAAATTTGCAGCCGGATATTTTGAATCAACTCCATTACCAGCCGAACTACTGGAGGCGCCCTTTGGAGCCGGTTTGGCGGCAGTTGCTGCAGGGGCGGTCTTGGCGATATAGTCATTATCCTGGTAGAGCACTTCCGGCTGGAAGTCTGCGGCTGGATATTTTTGATCCGCGCCAGCAACCGTACTTGCCAACAGCAATACCGCAAATGCACCTGTGGTCAAATTATTCTTTTTCACGTTGTTCACCTAAAAGTCGGAAGAAGGGATTGAGACCCCGGCAAAATAGAATGCTGTGCATAACTAAAGATAGGGGGTTCTCTCCAAATTTAATGTGTGTAACTACTCTATAGTTTGTTTCAAAACTAAAGTACTGCTTCTACGTTCTTGACTACGTTTTCAACGGTGAAGCCAAACTCCTTGAAAAGTTGGCCTGCTGGAGCAGACTCTCCAAAACGGTCCAGGCCTACAATTTTACCGTTGCTTCCTACATACTTCCACCAGCCGTCGGTCACGCCAGCTTCAACCGCAACACGCTTGGTCACGGCAGATGGCAATACTGATTCACGGTATGCGGCATCCTGGGCATCAAAGATGTTTGTAGAAGGCATGGACACTACGCGGATTTTTTTACCTTCAGCTTTAAGCTGATCAGCAGCTTTCATCGCCAGTTCGACTTCGGAGCCTGTCGCAATGATGATAGCTTCGGGCTGACCATCGCTGTCGCTGAGGATATATCCTCCCCTTGAAATTGCCTCGATTTGCTGTTGAGTACGCGCTATGTGAGGCAGGTTCTGACGAGAAAAAACCAAAATTGAAGGACCATGCTGACGTTCAAAAGCCGCCTTCCAGGAAGCCGTTGTTTCAACTGCATCGCAAGGACGCCAAACTTGTATGCCTGGAATCAAACGCAATGTTGCGGTTTGTTCAATCGGTTGATGAGTAGGCCCATCTTCGCCCAGACCAATAGAGTCGTGAGTATACACAAAGATCGAACGTATCTTCATTAAAGAAGCCATACGCAACGCATTACGGGCATATTCCGAGAACATCAGGAATGTTGCGCCAAATGGAATTAATCCGCCATGCAGAGCTATGCCGTTCATAATCGCTGACATGCCAAACTCACGTACGCCGTAGTTGATGTAGTTAGCATCTGGCTTATCGGCGCGCATTGGCCTGTAACCGGACCATTCGGTCATATTCGAACAGCCTAAGTCCGCGGAACCTCCAAAAATTTCCGGCAACAGCTTTGCAAAACCTTCGATTGCCGCTAATGAAGACAAGCGTGTCGCGGTCGTTTTGGCTTCAGCATTCACCGCGCTCACAAATGCATCGGCATCTACTTTCCAGTTTTTGGGCAATTCGCCAGCCATACGCCGCTCGTATTCAGCGGCAAGTTCCGGATAAGCCGTTTTGTAAGCCGCAAACCTGTCATTCCATTCCTTTTCAGCTTTTGCTCCCTTGGCTTTGGCATCCCAACCCGCATAGACTTCCGCAGGAACTTCAAAGGCGTCATGATCCCAACCCAAGGCGGCCTTGGTTAGATTAATTTCATCCTGGCCCAGCGCAGCACCATGACAGGCATGAGTGCCTGCCTTATTAGGCGAACCAAAACCAATCGTTGTTTTACAGCAAATCATGGTAGGTTTGTCCGTCATAGCCTTGGCCATCTGGACAGCTTTAGTTATCGCGACAGGATCGTGCCCATCAACATCCGCGATGACATGCCAGCCGTAAGCTTCAAAACGCATCGGGGTATTGTCGGTAAACCAGCCGTCAACATGACCATCAATGGAAATGCCATTATCGTCCCAGAAAGCGATTAAATTACCCAAACCCAACGTCCCTGCCAACGAACAGGCTTCGTGAGAAATGCCTTCCATCAGACAGCCGTCGCCTAAAAAGACATAGGTATGATGATCGACAATCTTGTGTCCATCTTTGTTAAATTGAGCCGCCAGCGCCTTTTCGGCAATTGCCATGCCTACGGCATTCGTAATCCCTTGACCTAAAGGTCCGGTAGTCGTTTCAACGCCGGGCGCATAGCCATACTCGGGGTGTCCGGGTGTTTTGGAATGAAGTTGACGGAAGTTCTTCAGCTCTTCGATTGGCAAATCGTAGCCGGTCAAGTGCAACAAGGAATAAATCAGCATTGATCCGTGACCATTTGAAAGCACGAAACGATCCCGATTCGGCCATTGGGGATTGGCCGGATTGTGGCGCATAAAATCGTTCCACAATACCTCGGCGATATCCGCCATTCCCATTGGCGCCCCTGGATGTCCAGAATTTGCTTTTTGAACGGCATCCATGCTCAAAGCTCGTATGGCGTTCGCTAATTCTCGGCGCGAAGTCATATTATTCTCCTTTATTATTTTTATGAATTACGTGTAGTGACATCTATCAGCTGTGCGTTCTTGTCACGAAATGTTTTTTATCGCTTTTCATCCAACAAAATCAGAACGAGTGGAAACCACTCGTTCTTTTGACCTTATTCTAAATTAGCGTGTCTTTCTCTCATTACTTCCTCAGGAATGCCTTTCTCATGGATTACATGAGAAATCGTTGCTTCCAGAAACAATAATGTGGAAAGCTCAAATACGGTCCCCATCGGCATGCCAAGAACTTTACCATACAGATCTGAACGGCCTATTTGAAATACCGCATCCGCCATATCGCCAATTGTTGAGTCGCTTTTTGCTGAGATAAGCACAATTTTGGCGCCTACTTTTTGAGCGCTTTTTGTGAATGCTATCAGTTGTTCAGTCTCCCCGGAACCGGAGATGATGATCAATAGATCACCATTTTTAATACTTGGCGTCACAATTTCGCCAACGACACTCACATCATAACCGCCGTGCACCAGTCTCATCGCAAAAAAATTGCCGACAAGCTTGGAACGTCCGGCGCCTGCGATAAATATCCGCTTGGCATCATCCAGAATTCGGGTCAGCTTAACATCATACGAATCATCTGTTGCTTCAAGAATGCCTGAAATTTTTTCTATGATAAGTTGCTGATGCATAATTATACTGCGTCAACCAATTCGCGAATTTCACGTGCTGCATCGGCTGGTGATGCTGCTCCGTATATCGCTGCGCCTACCACGATAATGTTAGCTCCGGCTCTTACAACATCCTGCACGGTAGATGCTTTAATACCGCCAGCTACTGAAATTCTAACGGGCAAACCTAATGCCGCAATGTCATTCAAATCGGAAAATGGCGTATGTCCAGCTGCTTGTGCATCAAGACCTGTATGAATCCCCATGATGTGCGCGCCTGCTTCAGCAGTTGCTCTTGCGCAGGCAATTTTATCCTCGACATTGATCAAATCAATTTGCGCTTCAGCGCCATGTGCGTTTGCTGCTTTGATAACTCCCTGACAAGTAGCCAGACCCGATACGCCAAGAACTGTACAAATATCAGCGCCTGCTGCGTAGAAAGGAGTAGCTTCGTACTCGCCAGCATCCATTGTTTTAAGATCGACTAACAGTAATTTGTCTGGAAATCTTGCTCTTAGCTCTCTAACCAGGTTGACGCCATTGTGTTTGATACAAGGAGTTCCGATTTCAAAAATGTCAACATAGGGCGCTACGGTAGAAGCAAGCGCGACTGTTTGGTCGAAATCCAGTGAATCTAATGCCATTTGTATTAATGGTTTTGCCATGATATGTGCTCCGAAGGGTTATTATTAATAGTTATATTTTACATACTTGTTTTGCGGACGTAACTGTAAAGTAGAAAGGGGGCAGATGTCAATGCCAAATAATCAATGATTAATACCCCTCATACCTCTATTGAAATTCAACGTAGCAAAATAACATATAAACTCAGCGCGTTATTAATTATCTCGCTCTGCTAGCCGCATACGGAAAATACACGACCACACACACAGATAAAAACAGTAGACTGCAGCCCCCCGCAATGACTGTTTCGTTTGCTTGAAAAGACTAGCGGTTTTGTATTGTTTTCCAGATGCCCCGCAAAAAGTTATTAAAACAGATTGTAAAAATTTTTAGTTGACAGTTCCGCCGCTTTATTCGTGGATATCCCTCTTAATCCGGCAATTTGTTCCGCCACATAACGTACATAAGTTGGATAATTTGGCCGTCCGCGAAAGGGGGCAGGCGCCAAATAGGGCGAATCTGTTTCAATAAGAAACCGGTCTGCAGGCACTTTTTTTGCCACCTCTTTTATTGCTTCGGCATTTTTAAACGTCACAATACCCGAGAATGAAATATAGAAATTCAAATCCAATGCTTCCCGGGCAAACTCCCAATCTTCAGTAAAGCAGTGAATAACCCCTCCTGCCTCGCTCGCTCCCTCTTCTTTCAGAATGCGCAAGGTATCGTCCCTGGCTTCACGCGTGTGAATAATCAAAGGTTTTTTTAACGTCTTTGCGGCGTTGATATGCCTTTTAAAGCGCTGACGTTGCCAGTCCAGGTCTCCTTCGCTACGAAAATAATCCAGTCCGGTCTCTCCAATGCCAATTACTTTATCGGACTGCCCTAAAGCAATGAGTTCATCAATACCAGGATCTTTGCAGTCCTGAACATTTGGATGCACTCCAACAGTCACGGATATTTGCGGAAAACCCGCAACCAAATCCAGCATAGCCGGATAGGACTCCAAATCAATGGAAATACACAACAGATGTTCAATTTGCTTTGCTTCCGCTTCATGCATAAAACAGGCAAAATCATTTTGGTAGGGATTCAGATCAATGCGATCCAGGTGGCAATGTGAGTCAATCAGCATGGATAAGGCCGTTACATGGTATGGGTTGATCGATCCGAGGCTAAAGCGCCCGCCAGATAGGTTTCTATTTTATTCCGCGCAACGCCGCCGTCCTGGTCGCTGAACTGAACTCCAATACCGCTGGATCTATAACCTCCTGACCGGGGCGGTGTTTTCCAGATTACTTTCCCGACAATTGGCAGCCGTTCAGTTTCTTCCATCAAATTTAACAGCAAAAAGACTTCCTGCCCCATTTCATAGTCCCTGTTGGTGGGAATAAACAAGCCTCCGTTGATAACAAAAGGCATATAAGCCGCATATAAGGCGCTCTTATCCTTAATTGCAATCGTCAATATTCCTTGTCTGGGCGCTGATTCCGCCATGTTCATTTACTCAGGTTAAGTTCGGACCATTTTATTAAAATTTCTTCGAACATGCTGTGCTTATTTATTTGGGTATTGAGCCGTTGCCGGCTTATCAGCAATAAATCGTATAATTTGTAAAGCCCTCTTAATTCCACTTGTTGCGACAATTCTTGCAAAGGTTGTTTCAGATCCGGATTATATAAGCAGTCAGCCTTGGTTTGGCAACAACATTTAATCATGTCAATTAGCCACGATGTTATCCAGAAAATTAAGGGCGATTCAGGTATTTTATGCCAGTCTTCGGCAATAATAGCCGGATGCCTGCGCTGCATTGCTATATCCACCCATGCCTTGAAACAGTCATTACGCATTGTTAACGCACCATCATTGGCATAATCCAGGGCCAATAACGGAGAACCCTGCGCTAAGCCGTATAATGCCGCAACGTTGCCCTGCAACGCCCCTACATTCTGCTGCTTTAACCAGGAAATGACGGTTTCCTTATCCGGCTTGGCAACGGCAAGCCTCTGGCAGCGGCTGATAATAGTCGCCGGCAAATGAGCCGGTTTATCGCTGATTAAAAGTATAACTGTTCGCTCCGCCGGCTCCTCAAGGCATTTTAGAAAGGCATTTGCCGCGGCATTGTTCATAAGATCCGCCGGACTGATAATAACGACTCGATAGGACTCAAACTGGGGTTTTAAGGTTAAACGAGCGAGCAGACCGCGAATTTGTCCAATAGTTATTGCTTTTCCCTGTTCATCGGGTTTTAGTTTGATTAAATCGGGATGAGTTTCAGCACTAAGGAGCAAACAACTGTCACAATGACCACAACTTAAACCATCGTCTTTTGGCTGGGCGCAAAGCAGGGAAAAAGCAAACTGATTGGCTAACTGCTGCTTTCCAAGACCTTTATTTCCGGAAATGAGTAATGCCTGAGGGACGCGATTTTGCGTTCTATAACCGCACAGGCGGACCCAGTTTTGTTGCTGCCAAGGCAATATGCTCATCTTAAAAAGGCGCCAATAATATTAATAATTTCCCTTTGCACATCGACCAAAGGCTGGTTAGCCTTAATTATTTTAATTCGCTCGGGGTTAAGCTCCGCCTGCAATAAATAAGCTCGCCTGACATGCTCAAAAAAACTGATGTTTTCTGCTTCAAAGCGATCAAAAAACCCTCTTGCCCGTGCGCGCTCTATGCCTATCTCAACCGGCGCATCCAGCAACACTGTCAAATCAGGCCTTAGGTTGCCTTGCACCAGGTTTTCCAGCCATTCAATCGTACTATTGCGCATACTTCTTCCTCCGCCTTGATAAGCATAGGTAGCATCAGTAAAGCGATCACAAAGCACCCATATTCCGCGCGCTAAAGCCGGCTCAATAACATGCTTGATATGCTGGGCGCGGGCGGCAAAAATCAATAATAACTCAGCATGCTCAGAAACTGCCTCACTATCCTTGTCCAGCAATAAATGGCGTATTTTTTCGGCCAGCCCTGTCCCCCCAGGCTCGCGAGTAACAATTACCGGAATGCCATGCTGATGCAAGTAATCCTTGATAAAAGCCAAATTAGTGGTCTTGCCGACGCCTTCTCCACCTTCCAGCGTAATAAACCTGCCTCTGCTCATTTTTTCTTCCTTTGGAAGCTATCAACCGCGAGATTATGATCTTTTAATGTATCAGAAAACTTATGCGTACCATCACCCCTGGCGACAAAATACAGGCTATTGCTATTATCAGGGTGCAGAGCCGCATAAATAGCATCCCGGCCCGGCATCGCAATCGGCGTGGGCGGCAAGCCGCTAACCACATAAGTATTGTAAGCTGTTGCTGTTTTTAAATCTTTATAAGTGATATTACCCTGGTAATTATCACCCATGCCATAAATGACAGTTGGGTCGGTTTGCAGCAAAACACCTGCTTGAAGTCTACGTATAAACACCCCCGCTATGAGAGGCCTCTCGGCTACCACGCCGGTCTCTTTCTCTACTATTGAAGCAAGAATCAATGCTTCGTAAGGCGTTTTGAAAGGTAGCGCTTCAGCTTTATGCCGCCATTCCTGCTGCAATACCGCCTGCATTTTATCGTAGGCCCTTTTTAATATAGCAACATCAGAGGTATGCTTTTCAAAAAAATAGGTGTCTGGAAAAAACATTCCTTCAGGGTATTTTATAGCGGAACCCAGCCGGGTCATTAACACTTCAACATCAATGTCATGCAGGGTATGCTCAAGACTGGGATTGCTCTCAACCTCATGCAGTATCTCTTTAAAACCCCAACCTTCCGGAAAAGTAATCGCATACTGCTTGGTTTTTCCTTGCACAAACAACGCTAGAACTTCTGGCAAGGATAGACCAGGCGCTAACTCATATTCTCCAGCTTTAAGTTTTCTGGCTGCTTTTTCCTTAACCGCAATAGCTTTAAACCAGAAAGGCTTGAACTTAACGCTTTGGGCCAACAGCTTATCTGCAATTTGATTAAAAGAATCGCCTTTGTCGATTTCGATAACAACCGGTTTACCAAGCACTGCCGGCTTATGTAAAGCGCTTTGGAAGTCTCTCCACGCCCAGTCTCCAAGTAAAACCAAAGAAAATACTATTATGCCGGCAATGATTTTATTGACCACCTCTGATCGCCTCATGTTGAAATTGCGCGAGCCAGACTTGTAATTGCCTGGTTCCTGCGCCCGCTGGAAAGCGCTTTTTTGCGATTTGCTTGACAGGCCAAATGCCTACAATCGAATTACAGACAAATATCTCATCAGCTAATAACAGCTCATCCTTAGTAAATGTACGCTCTATCACGGCAATGCCATGATCATGCGACAAGACTAATATAATTCCGCGCATAATGCCCGCAACACCTGAGAACGAAAGTGATGAAGTATAAAGGACGCCTTTTTTAATGTAGAAAAGATTGGTCATTGTTCCTTCAATAACATGCTCATTCATATCAAGCATAATGCCTTCCTGAATACCGGAATCGGTCCATTCAGACCGCGCCAGCACCTGCTCAAGCCTGTTGAGATGCTTAATACCCGCCAACACCGGGTTTAACCCTAAACGGGTATCGCAAAAACGGGCGACTATACCCTGCTCTTTATAACTGCCGGGATAATCAGGAAAGGGATGCGTGCTTAATACGCGAGTAGCTTCGATCAGCTCGGGTTGACGGTAACCCCGCCCGCCGGAGCCGCGAGTAAGTATCAGTTTAAGAACTGCATTGTTTGCATGCCGGGAAAGTTTTTGAGCCTCAAAGGACAGAAGCTCGCTGCCGGGGAAAGGAATATAAAGCCTGTGGCAACCGGCCTTTAGCCGGTCCAAATGACGGTCAAAAAAAACAGGTCGTCCGTTGATGACTGCTATCGTTTCAAATAATCCATCACCGTATTGAAAGCCGCGATCAGATACTTCAATATGCTCCCTGCACTCACCATTAACCAGAATCATCAGTAGAGACGCAGCACTCGCGCCTTTACCCTACTCGTAACGTTTAAAAACCAGGGAACCGTTGGTGCCGCCAAAACCAAATGAATTGGACATGGCCACTTCTATTTTCATATTTCTTGCTGTATTCGGCACAAAATCAAGATCGCATTCCGGGTCTTGATTTTCAAGATTAATTGTTGGCGGTGCAATTTGATTTTTGATGCTTAATGCCGTGATCACTGCTTCAATACCTCCCGCAGCTCCCAACATATGGCCAAGCATGGATTTTGTGGAGCTGATTGCAACTTTATAGGCATAATCACCCAATGCGGATTTCATCGCATGGGTTTCACCAATATCGCCCGCCGGGGTCGATGTGCCGTGAGCATTGATATAATCGACACTGGCGGCATCCAAGCCCGCATCAAGCAGGGCATTCCTCATACAACGGGTAGCGCCTTCACCGCCAGTTGAAGGCGTTGTTATGTGATAAGCATCCGCGCTCATGCCATAACCGACTAATTCAGCATAAATTTTTGCGCCTCGAGCCTTGGCGTGCTCCAGCTCTTCCAGAACAACCACGCCAGCGCCGTCACTTAATACAAAGCCGTCGCGGTCTCTATCCCAGGGACGGCTGGCGGCCTGAGGATCATCATTACGGCGGGACAAGGCCTTGGCTGCGGCAAATCCCCCCATAGCTGTCGGTGATGTCGTACATCGCTCCGCTCCGCCAGCAATCATCACGTCAGCATCGCCATATTTTATCAAACGGGCAGCGTCGCCAATATTGTGCGTACCTGTAGCACATGCTGTAGTAATTGCAAAGTTAAGGCCTTTTAATCCGTATTTGATTGAAAGATTGCCTGAAATCATGTTAATAATGTTGCCAGGAACAAAGAATGGGGAAATACGGCGCGCCCCCCCTTTCTCATAAGTTGCATAACATTCTTCAATTCCGGTAATACCCCCAATTCCCGAGCCGATGGCTACGCCAATGCGCTCTGCATTTGCCTCGGTGATTTCAAGTCCGGAATCCTCAATGGCTTGAGAACCGGCAGCTATACCATAATGGATAAAACCATCCATCCGTTTGGCATCTTTGTCGGAAATATACTGGGAAACATCAAAATTTCTTATGACGCCGCCAAAAGTGCTGGCAAATGAAGAAATATCAAAAGAATCAATTGGCGTTATACCGCTTTTACCGTTAATAATACCATCCCAAGTTTCTGAGACAGTGTTGGCTAAGCATGTAATCGCACCCAATCCAGTTATTACAACTCGACGTTTGCTCAATGTAAGGTACCGTAAGAATGGTGAAGGAGAGAATAAAGAGGTAATGACCCAATGACTATTTTAAAACAGCATCAACAATCAATATTTTAATAATCCAGCGCTTTACAGCAAAATTTCGTACATCTTCCGCGCATTATTAACTAACAGCTACTCAGTGAATGAACTATAAGTTCATCCACTGAAAAACTGTTTTACGCGTTTTTTCCCACGTAATCGATAGCTTGCTGAACAGTAGTAATTTTTTCAGCTTCATCATCTGGAATTTCGCATTCGAATTCTTCTTCAAGAGCCATAACGAGTTCAACTGTATCCAGAGAATCAGCACCGAGATCATCGACAAATGAAGCATCGTTAGCGATATCTTCTTTAACACCTAATTGCTCTGCAACAATCTTTTTTACTCGTTCTTCAATGTTACTCATAATTATTATCCTCAAACAACATAAGCTTTCTATTTTATAAGCTTACATTAGTATTGTTATTAGTTTTGAACTGAAATCCCGTCTCCGGCAAATCCAGACGGCGGGGCAATTATACTTAATATTCCAACAAAGTCACCAAATTAAGGCATAAACATACCACCATTTACATGCAGGGTTTCACCGGTAATATAGCCTGCGCCCGCCGAAGCAAGAAATGCAACAGCATGGGCAATTTCTTTTGCTTCGCCCAAACGAGACAAGGGAATCGACGCCAATAAAACATTTTTAATGTCATCACTCAATTCTCTGGTCATATCCGTATCAATGAATCCAGGCGCGACAGTGTTAACTGTAATATTGCGCGAACCCACTTCCTTCGCCATTGATTTGGCAAATCCAATCATGCCGGCTTTTGCTGCCGCATAATTTGCCTGCCCTGCATTACCAGTAAAACCAACAACGGATGAAATATTTATAATACGGCCTGTTTTAGCTTTCATCATGCCGCGCAGCACGGCCTTGCTCATCCGGAAAACGGACGTTAAGTTGGTATTAATGATATCGTTCCATTCTTCATCCTTCATCCGCATCAACAAATTATCCTTTGTAATGCCAGCATTATTGACTAATACTGTCGGCGCGCCAAATTCATCGTTAACCGCCTTAATCACTTCCTCAATAGATTCAGCATCGGACACATCAAGCTTAATGCCCTTGCCATTTTCGCCTAAATAACCGGAAATCGAATCAGCGCCAGTATCCGATGTTGCAGTGCCTATGACAAAAAAGCCATCAACAGCCAATTTTTCGGCAATTGCCCTGCCGATACCCCGGCTGGCACCTGTTACTAAAGCTATTTGCTTAGTCATTGAATTGCTCCAATACTTTGTGTAATGTCTCAGAATCATGGATCGAAAAATGCCCCGCATCTTTAGCGATACGTTTGTTCAATCCAATCAACACCTTGCCGGGACCGCACTCAACGAAACGGTTAACACCCTGATCGTGCATAAATTTGATGGTATCGACCCAACGCACAGGCTTATAGAGCTGTTCTTTCAATACATTACGGATAACTTCCGGCGAGCCGTGCGAAGCAACATCCACGTTATGAATCAGGGTTATCTCCGGCATCCGGATAACGGTATTGAGCAGATATTGAGCCAGCTTTTCGGCTGCTGATTGCATCAATGCGCAGTGAGAAGGCACGCTAACCGGTAACAATACCGCGCGTTTAGCCCCCGCATCTTTTGCTGCAAGAATTGCTCTTTCAACCGCCGCACAATTACCGGCAATAACCACTTGACCGGGCGCATTAAAATTGACTGCGGCAACCACCTCATTTTGAGCGGCTTGCGCGCAAATATTAACAACCTGGTGATCTTCAAGCCCCAAAATTGCCGCCATTGATCCAACACCGGCCGGCACAGCCTCCTGCATTAACCGCCCCCTCATTGCAACCAGCTTTATACCGTCTTCAAAAGACATGGCACCGGAGCAAACCAGAGCGGTATATTCCCCTAGACTATGACCCGCCATCCAATCCGGACGAATAGCGCTATTTTTGCACCAAATCTCCCAGACAGCTACACCTGCCGCTAACATAACCGGCTGTGTATTCTGTGTTTGATTGAGTTCATCTTCCGGGCCATTCGCAACGATAGACCAAAGATCCTTACCCAGTACATCGGACGCTCTTTCAAAGGTATGTTTTACCTCTTCATTGCCAGCCGCCAACTCCGACAGCATACCCAAAGACTGTGAACCCTGCCCTGGAAAAACAAAGGCTAAATTGTATGTGTGCTTGCTCATCTTTAAAAACGCTTGATTTAGTATTTAATCAATGCAGAACCCCAAGTAAATCCTGCGCCAAAGGCTTCAAGGAGGACCACTTGTCCGCGCTTGATCCGGCCATCCCGAACCGCTTCATCGAGAGCGATAAGCACCGAGGCAGACGAGGTATTGCCTTGATTTTCAAGCGTCACTACGACCTGCTCCATGGACATTTTCAACTTTTTAGCTGTTGCAACAATGATTCGAATATTCGCCTGATGAGGAACTAGCCAATCAATTTCGGCTTTGTCCATATTATTTGCCTCCAGCGTTTCATCGACAATCCGGCCGAGGGTATTAACAGCGATTTTAAACACCTCATTGCCTCGCATACTGATGAATCCGGCCTCATGCTTGTCAACATCCGTTGCAACTTGAGGGTTTGGGCAATATAACAAATCCTTAAATTCCCCGGCGGAATGAATATGCGTGGATAAAATACCCGTTTCGTCTGAAGCGCTCAGCAATATAGCCCCCGCGCCATCGCCAAATAAAATACAGGTACTCCGGTCAGTCCAGTCAACAATACGCGAGCAAATTTCGGCTCCGACTACGAGCACTGTCTTGGCTGCGCCTGACTTGATATATTGATCGGCAATACTCAAACCAAATATCGATCCTGAACAAGCGGCCTGGACGTCAAAGGCAACAGCGTTTTTAATCCCTAAACGTTGCTGCAGCAAACAACCCGTACTCGGATAAACGAGATCAGGCGTGCCTGTAGCCACAATGATCAAGTCAATTGTTTCGGGATCAATTCCCGCTGCTTCAATTGCCTGTCTGGCGGCTATTTCCGCCATGCTTGCGGCTGATTCATTTGGCCCCGCGATCCGGCGGCTTTTTATGCCTGTCCGTTCATATATCCAGCTATCCGAAGTATCAACAGTCTGTGATATTTGTTCATTAGTGCGAACTTCTTCCGGTAGATAACCACCGGTGCCAATTACTCTTGAATAACGAATCATGCGATTTCTCTTAGAGCCAGTATTTTCTCAACTTGCTCGCTTATCTTTCTAATGACATCTTTTTTGACTTCGATTTCGGCAAGCTGAATAGCCGTCTTAAAAGCAAGAACATCCGCTCCGCCATGACTTTTAATAACCAAGCCCCTGAGACCCAAAAAACTTGCACCATTGTACAAGCGAGGATCTATGTGCTCCTTAAACGATTTAAGAACCGGATAAGCAATCAACCCAACCAGCTTGGTCAAAATGTTTTTGCCAAAAGCTCCTTTTAACACAGCGCCAATCATTTTGGCCGCGCCTTCAATGGATTTAAGAGCGACATTGCCAACAAAGCCATCGGTAACAATCAGATCAACTTTGATATGTCCGGCATTTAAAGAGTTGCCTTCAACGTAACCAATATAATTTAACGACGAATTTTCCAATAATTTTGCAGCCGACTTAACCTGCTCATTACCTTTCATGTCTTCTTCGCCAATATTTAACAATCCCACTTTTGGACTATCAATTGCCTCAACTGCTTTAACCAATTCATTGCCCATAATTGCAAATTGAAAAAGGTGTTCAGCCGTACAATCTACATTCGCCCCCAAATCAAGCACATGGGTATGCCCGTAAATCGAGGGCAGCGTGGAAATAATGGCGGGACGATCAATCCCGGGAATCATTTTCAAAACAAAGCGGGCGGTCGCCATTAATGCGCCGGTATTGCCTGCGCTCACGCAAGCGTCCGCGCGACCGTCACGAACCAGATTGATGGCGACCCGCATTGATGAATCTTTTTTGTTTTTCAGCGCCTTCGATGGATGCTCATCCATACCGACGCATTGCGACGCATGATGGATAGCGAGCCTATCTTGATAAACAGCCAATTCCTGAGACAGCATCTGTTTAATAACAGCTTCATCGCCCACTAGAATCAGTTTTAAGTCTGGATTGTTTTTTAAACAATCCAATGATGCCGGAATAGTGACTTGAGGACCATGATCCCCGCCCATTGCATCAATTGAAATCGTTAAACTCACTCTGACAAACAACTCCGCGGTAATTGAAAAAAGCCGTACCGAATCTGCTTCGGCATAGTATCATTCCAGATGCTGAAAGATTATTAATCTTCGTCGCTTGTGGTCACTATTTGACGGCCTTTAAAAAAACCGTCCGGAGTAACATGGTGACGCAAGTGGGTTTCACCTGTGATTGGATCCTGGGACAAAGCCCTGCCTGTTAAGGCATCATGAGAGCGACGCTGACCGCGTCTTGAACGCGATACTTTACTTTTTTGTACGGCCATTATAAATCTCCAGTGTTTTTAAGTTTGGCTAAAATGGAAAAAGGGTTTTCAGGGGATGACTGCTCATCATTCGCTAATGTATCTAAGCTGTTATTGTCAAACTTCGGGACAAAACAAGTATGCTGGTGCCTTGGAAATGCCGGCAAAATGAGTAATATTTCGTCCTCAATAATATTTTTAAGAAGAATTTTTCCTTCCTCTACCATTAATGGCTCATAATCTTCGGGCAATCTATTTGCTTGATCAATTGAGGAGACAATGCCAAGTTTGATGGGGCAATTAATGGGCCACTTAACAGCTTCCAGACAATTTTGGCACTCGAGCTCCAAAACAGTCTCTATGCGCCCCTCAACCTTAGCTAGCCTTCCTTCTCGGCCAAAAAAAAGATCAACGCTGACCGCGCCTGCGTCGTTAACCAGCATCTTCGCCAAACGATCCAGACTTCTTAATGGTATTTGACCCTTTAATGTTCCACGCTTATCAGCAAGATGCAAAGGATCTATATATTCAGGCAATCGATCTAACATAACCGAGAAATGGTATAGGAAAACATCAAACACGTCAAATTCTATATACTTTTTCTAGCGGCGAAACAACGGGCATTATTTTATAAGCCTTTCTTTATTTGGAAAAATAAAACCTCTCTAAACAGAGAATACTTAGAAGAAGGCTCTGCTTTTAATTAAAAACCTACTTCCGTCCATTTCTTAAAGCCTTTACAACACAGATACCTTATCACCTGGACAAGTCACCAGCGCTTTTTTAAAAACCTGCTGATTTGATTAACCTCGGACATTTAGCGGTTTTTAAGTTCACAGCCTGATATACTTGCGCTGACATTATATTGCCACGCCCGGGCCATTGGTTAACATGCTTTTGACACCATCAAACTCTATTAGGGTCAAGCACTTACGGAAGCCATGAATAAGTACCATCTGCTTTTTACTTGCACTTGCCGTCATTGCCGAAAGAAACCAAACCTCTTCGAGCAAGAATGACATCATTAAAATACTTGCAACAGACTGATATTTAGTACCAATATCGTGTCACTTTACTTTTTTCTTAATTGCCAACCCGATCAATAAATCAATAATCATGACAGATAAAAAACCCACTCTTGGCTTCATAGGTATCGGTTTAATGGGCAAGCCCATGACCTTGCGCTTGTTGAAAGCAGGCTTTAGTGTTCACGTATGGAATCGCAGCCCTGGGAAACTCTCACGGGTTACTGAAGCGGGAGCAAAAGCTTGTTCGTCAATCGCCGAATTAGTTAAAGCATCAAATATCATTTTATTGTGCCTGGCTGATACCCTGGCTGTTGAATCGGTTATTCGCAACGATGTCCTGGAAAACGGCTCGGCAAACCAGCTGCTGATTGACTTATCCAGCATCCACCCTGAGAACACCCGGCAGTTAGCATCAATGTTGTATGAAAAATGCGGCATGGGCTGGGTAGACGCGCCTGTTTCCGGCGGCGTTGCGGGCGCTGAACAAGGCAATTTAGCGATTATGGCGGGCGGCAGCGAAGGAAACATAAACATTGCGCGCGCCGTCCTGACCCCTCTTTATAAGCAGTTCACCCACATGGGCGACATAGGCAGCGGCCAGATCACCAAGATCTGCAACCAAATGGTCGTCAGCTGTAATGTTCTGGTTATTGCCGAAATGATAGCGCTCGCCCGGCAATCTGGAGTCGCTGCCGAAAAAATACCGGAGGCGCTGTCCGGCGGCTTTGCCGATTCCAGACCCTTGCAAATCACCGGCCTGGAAATGGCGACCGCAACCTATGAGCCTGTTAAATGGCGCGTTAAAACCTTGTTAAAGGATTTGAATATGGCGGTTGATTTATCTACTAAACAAGGCAATGCCATTCCCATGTCCGGCTTGGCAGCACAACTCATGCAATTGCACTGCAACCATGGATATTTAGAACAAGACCCATCCACCTTGATTAAATTATTTGCTAAAAACGATGCCTAGGTTCTGCGCTAATTTAAGTTTATTGTTTACTGAAATGGAGCTTATCAACCGTTTCAAAGCAGCAAAACAGAAAGGATTTAATGCTGTTGAAATACAATTTCCATACAGCCTAAGCGCAGCAACTCTTAAAAAAACCCTGGAAGAACAACAATTAAAATTGGTGTTATTCAATGTGGACGCAGATGATCTGCTACAAGGCGGAGAAGGACTCGCCTGCGTTCCTGAAAAACGGAATCAATTCCGTCAGGCAGTAGCCCAAGCACTTGAATATGCAGAATTTTTAAAACCAGAAGCCATTAATGTGCTGCCTGGGCGATGCATTAATGAAAACCGGAAACGGGACTATCTGAAAACCTTTAAAGAAAATCTTTGTTTTGCTGTTGAAACATTTGCGCCATTAGGCATTAAAACCGTTTTTGAAGCCATCAATAGCCACGACATGCCCGGATTCATCATCCATAATGAGCGACAAATGCTTGATACCTTGAATCAGCTCAATCTCCCTATGTTGCTTATGCAGTACGATATTTATCACATGCAAATGATGGGCGGCAAACCGGATGAATTTATTACCCGGCATGCGGATAAAATCGGTCATATTCAATTCGCGGATTGCCCAGGACGCGGCCAACCCGGCACTGGACAGATTAACTTTGAACGTGTTTTCTCTGCTATTGAAAAATCGTCCTATTCGGGTTGGGTTGGCGCAGAATACAAACCCGTTGGAAGCACATCCGAAAGCTTAAACTGGCTTTGATTAGCTGCTTCAGTTACGAATGCTGTTAATCCGTCTTCAACAGTTGCCTTAGCCACAATTAATCCACTCCACTGCTCCATACCCAAGTCATTGATTGTTATCAATCTGAACTTTTCATCTTTGTGTCATACTTAAGGCGCTCTTAAGATTTACCAAGTTAGAATTGCCTCAACGTTAAAACAATTAGCGTTGAAAACCCTGGAGCAAAACAATTGCTTTAGTGGAGTAAGGCGAGGAACTACGGGGGCTGGACATAACCCAACGCCTTTGGTTCTTTATAATGACCAGCTATTAAACAGGTCATGGATTTTAATTTAAAAAGGCTTTTCGTTATGAATAATCTGATACTAGCAACTTTTTTTCTTGTTATATGCAGTTATTTTTCTAACCCAATACAATCGGCTGAAGCATCCGGCCGTCATGCGTCAAAAGCGCATACCGGTAAAATTCATTCATCCACCCGCCATAGCACGGCCTCCTGGTATGGCCCCAAGTTTCATGGCAAAAGAACCGCGAGCGGCGAAAGATTCAACATGTATGCAATGACTGCGGCGCACAAAACATTACCTCTGTCTTCTTACGCTGAAATCACTAACCTGAAGAATCATCGCAGCGTTATTGTGCGCATCAATGATAGAGGCCCCTATCATGGCAAAAGAGCAATAGATTTATCCTATGCCGCCGCTAAAGAACTTGGAATAAAAGGAACTGTTCCCGTACAAATAACACCACTGTGATGTGGTCAAACACTGGCGTTGTTGAACCGGTAAAAAATATCAACCTCGGTTAATCCTTATCAATCCAATGAAAAATTGCAAGTTTTGCAGGGCGGCTAGCTAAGACTAAACGCCCTGCCGCCCCTCATCCGCTAGAAGCAAGTCATTCTAACCCATGCGGTTACCTGCTCAGATAATTGCCTGTTTTTATTTGCAGCAGTTTCGATACATCAAGGTTGTATAAATATACCCAGGCAACAACTGAACCACCGCCGCTAAGTTCAATTGAAATCAGCTTGCGGCTGAATTCGTG
The DNA here is from genome assembly GCA_002862125.1 of Methylobacter sp. KS41. Taxonomy (GTDB): domain Bacteria; phylum Pseudomonadota; class Gammaproteobacteria; order Methylococcales; family Methylomonadaceae; genus Methylobacter_C. The sequence continues at coordinate 1,268,622 of PHSP01000001.1, forward strand.
CGGCACGGGGAACCTGTCGCCACACTCTTCATAATCATCCAGCCTGGCTAAAACCCTTTCCTGATCAAGCATTTTATAGAGTTCGCCGCTTACCTTATCGCTGACATCGCTGGATTCAATAGCGCCGGGATAGCCGCACACTTCATATAATATTCCACGCATAGCCCCATCTGAAAAATATTCGCAGTCACCAGCTATTAAATGATGCATGTTCGCAGCTTTTTGGTTACGCAACGTGCCGTAGACGAATATAAAATCAGGCCCCACAATTAGTATTCTCTTAATCTTTCACGGATCAGGGCGACGATGCGCCATTTATCCCGCCCCGCAACAGCGTTTAAATTTCTTGCCACTGCCGCAAGCACACAGCGCGCTCTTGCCCTGATTGGTTTGCAGCCCCACTTTACACATTGATTTAATAACGCCGCCAAGATAAAACCAGCGGCCGTTGATTTTCGTAAAGCGGCTAACTTCATTCATGACATGCTCTTCGCCATCCTGCATGAAAAACGCCTTAAACGCCACTACGCCTTTACTGTCCTTGATCCCGCCCTTTTTGGTTTCGATAACTTCAAGTCTTAACCAGTCAGTTTTTTCCCTGGAGAAATCTATCTTCTCAGGCCGCTTGTTTGCGCCCCAAGTCTCCTGCAAATATACGGCATTGCGCAAAACATAAGCCGAATAACGCGAACGCATCAACGCTTCAGCGGTTGCAGGTATTTTTTCGCCGGAATGATAAGGCCCGCAGCATTGTTGATCGTCAACGCCAGAGCCGCAGAGGCAGTGGGTATGAGTGATCAAAAGATGTTCCTTATAATTAAGCGTAGGTCAGGGTAACGCAAGGAATCCTTTATGCGCTTTGACTACTATAAAAACGTTTATCGATACATAAATATTGGGGCTCGAAAAGCTCACCCCAACCTATGCAATCGCTCAAGGAGTTTTGGAGGTGTATTTTGTGTTGCATAAAAAGGTTGCTAGCAATAAGCAGATATCATAGCATCTAATTTAACGGATTGCCGATAGAGCTCCATGCACCGGCGATTGCAAAATAATAAACCCCTAAAAAGGGGTCTATTTAACATTTTGTGAACAAGGAAGACTGAGGAAATGATAAAATATTTAGCACTTTCCAAGGGAAAGAACGGATGCCCTTTAGATCGTTCTTTGAACGAACTCCTGGGGGAAAAGAGTCAAATCTTTTTCAAACAAATGAAAACTTACTTTTACGTGGTTGCGTCCGTGGGAGGCTCGGTCTTTTGATCGGGCCTTTTGTTTTTGGGAATATTAATGAATTTAGAAGAATATCTTTGCAAAGTCATAGAAGAAGAATCAGACAAGCTGATTCTTAGGTACCATGCATATCATAATGCCTTGCATCATGAACACGTAAGAAATACAAAAAGGATATCTAATCCTCCTCCAAAGTCGATTAAAAAGCCAAGTTATTGGAATTTGGATAAAAAATTCAATCCTTTTTATGTTAAGAAAAGAAGCAAAAGCATAGCGCGGTCAATTGCCAAAAAAATATCAGATAAAACATATACGCCTTTACCACCCCACATTAAAGAAATACCCAAAGCCGGCGGTGGAATTAGAAAAGTTTCAATCTATCAAATACCAGATGCTGCAGTATCAAAAATATACTACAGCCGACTTTTAGCTAAAAACAAACATAGATTCAGTTCTTTTTCGTATGCATACAGAAATGATAAGAATGTGCATTTTGCTATTCAGGATATATGGCTAGATATATCTAGAGATGCTAGGTCATTTATTGCGGAATTCGATTTTTCCGATTTTTTTGGATCAATATCCCATGAATATTTAAAAGCCCAATATAAAAGCAATGGTTTCTATATCAGTGAAGAAGAGCAGTTTATAATTGATTCGTTTCTTGAAGATAGAAAAGTAGGAATTCCGCAATGTACATCTATATCGTTATTTCTAGCAAATTTAGTTTGCTGGCAACTCGACTTAAGGTTTGAAAGAGCTGGGTTGAAATTTGCACGTTACGCTGATGATACGGTGATTTGGAGTCCAGACTACCAAAAAATATGTGAGGCATTCATTATAATAAACGAATTTTCATCTTCGGCAGGAATCTCAATTAATGCCAAAAAGTCGGTTGGCATTAGTCTTTTAACAAGAGCAGAACTACCAGCCGAGTTAAAAAGCACAAAGACTCATGTTGAATTTTTAGGATATTCAATATCTGTCAATTCAGTATCTATAAAAGATGCCTCAGTAAAGAAAATTCAGAAACAAATATCTTACTTGCTCTACAGAAATTTAATACAGCCTTTGCGTGGAAATAAACTCAAAGGACTAATAATACCAGCGAATGATAAAGATGTGGCGCTTTTAACCGCAATAATGCAAATCAGAAGATATATGTATGGCGGGTTAAGTGGGCAACAGCTTCGAAATTACATAAACGGAAGAACAAAACGGATTTACTTCAAAGGAATTATGAGTTTTTATCCACTGGTTAATGATGAAGCGCAATTAAGAACACTCGATGGCTGGCTCGTTTCAGTAATCTGTAGATCCTTAAGTCTAAGGTCTCGACTGTTAAAGAAATGGGGACATGATCGTTCACACATCTTCCCTTTCAACGTACATTGCTCAGAATTAACAGCGCGATTTAAACAAAACAAGGTGCATGGGAAATCATTGTTGGAAATACCTAGCTTTATGCTAGTTCAACGGGCGCTCGAAAAAGGGCTCCAAAACCGTGGAATTGAAAGTGTCATGAATCCCGAATCAATGGATTATGATTACTAGAGAAAAAACACCTAACAAGGCGCTACTTTCGGACAAAATAAAGGCTACGTTCGTGCCCCGCTACGCTTTATTCTACCGGTGAGTTTGGTTCGTTAGACGTGTGTGGCGAAGCGTAACGGGGTTTGTAACCCCGTCACTCACGTTTTGAAATCTGTAAGTCGATCAAAAGTTCCTGTCGAGATTGCAAACCCGAACCGGCTACTGATAGCCGTAACCCAACATTTGCCGCTTCGATGTGTTGGGTTACGGCTATCGCCTAACCCAACCTACGCAACTTCTCCCGACTTCTGCTTCATCAACAAATAATCCAGCCAAAGATTGGATAATTTTTCCTGCACGGTATTTTGCCGTAAGCGCGCATTCAAATGCGGAAAATCAACTGCATCCAAATCCTGGTCCTGGTTGTAGCAGGAATAAACAAAGGATTCTTTACCCGTTTCCGCATCGACGTGTTTGCACATACACTGGGCGCAGATGCCTTTCATCATGCACTGCATGGGCGAGTTGATAGAGGCAACAGCGTGTTGTACTTTGGTCAGGTAAGGCTTCAGGACATTTGAACGCGCTTCTTTAACCGCTGCCATCATGCGGTCTGAACCGATGACAATGAGGTGATCGACATCCGCAAGCGGAATGGGTTGTTCGCCCAATTCACCTTTGCCATAAGCCACCATACATTCCAGGATGTTGCCGACAAAGGTTTTATCTTGCGGACGGGTTGGCACAATCGCCTGTACGCCGTCGCCTTTATCGACTGACCAGACAATCAGATCAGCGGCCGCTTCAACGTCTTCGACCTTGAAACGATCCTGGGCGTATTTATAACCCGCAAAATAGATGACGCGATTACCGGCCGCCCGCATGGCTTTACCGATTGAGAAAAGCACGGCATTACCCAGGCCGCCGCCGAGCAGCAGCACGGTTTCGTTAGTCGGTATTTCAGTCGGCGCGCCGGTTACCCCCATGATAACCAGCGGGTCGCCGACTTTCCAGGTTGCGCAAAGGCGCGAAGATGAACCCATTTCCAGCGCAATCAACGAAATCGTGCCTTTCTCCTTATCGACTTCGGCGCCTGTCAAAGCCAGGCCTTCCGCAGCCAGCACTGTGCCTTCAACCGTTGGCGCAAAGGCTTCATAGTTCTGTACGCGGTAAAATTGTCCCGGATGGAATTTTTCGGCCTGCATCGGCGCTTTTACCACCACCTCGATTATCGTCGGCGTCAGCCGGTTGATCGCGACGATAGTGGCTGCAAAGGCGGCGTCCAGTCTGGCAAACAGGGCTTTCAATGCGGCATCGCGCTCCGGCTGTTGCGCGGGATTCAAATTGGCCAGTTCCTGCTCGAATAATTTAGCCACGTAAGGGTAGCCGTTTTTCGCGCTTGCCATGGCTTTTACGACATTGCCCGCATAAACCGGATGGTTGTCGCCGTAAAAACTGATAAATTTGCCGTCCTTTTTATAGGATGTCAGCGGCGCGGGTTTGCCCAGTTTGGGGAAAGCTTCATCAGCCATGGGCACTAATTCGACGCCATCATTTGTCCATTCGGGTTCATAGCGCTGGAAAAACCATTTATCCATGACGAACGTGCCGGGGTATTCGCTTTGATAAATCGTGTTGGGCGATGTGCCGGCAGCGACATATAAACTGCGCAAGGGAACCTTGATAGTTTGCCCTGAACTCTTCCAGCGGCCATCTTCCGGTACCAGTTTTTCAAAATCGACTGCATTCAAATGCCCGTATTCATCAGCGCACGCACCGAGCGGACTCATGCCTTCCGCCAGCGCAATTCCTTCTTCGAGGGCCTTTACAATTTCTTCATGATTCTGCCGGTACGCAGGGGCGTCTACTATGCCTTTGCGGTAAAACAGGGTGACGCCGCCCCACGACTCCACCAGGGGTTGAAAATGCGGCGGTTCACCCGCGGCTTCGGCGCGTTGGCGTTCGGCGCGTATGGCTTTGCCGTGTTCCAGAAATTCATCAAGGATAATCGTTTCTTCCTTATCGTAACGGCCGCGGATTGTCTGCTCGCCATAAACACCGGCCAGCGTTTCATAACGGTGCAGAATTTTTTCCACTTGCGCAGGATAATAAGCCAGCAACTCGGTTGCTGTATCCATCGCGGTTAAACCTCCGCCAATTACGCCCGCCGGCAGGCGCACCTGCAAATTCGCCATTGATGACGACTTGGCCGCGCCGGTCAATTGCAGGGCCATCAGAAAATCCGAAGCTTTGCGTATGCCGCGCATCAGATTGTTTTTCAGGTCAATGACGGTTGGCTTACCTGCGCCCGAAGCGATGCAAATATGGTCGAAGCCCATGTTCCAGGCATCCTCAATGGTCAGCGTGCCGCCAAAACGGATGCCTCCATAAGCGCGAAACGCTTCACGTCTTGCCAAAGTCAGGTAAATGACTTTCAAAAAGTTTTTGTCCCAGCGCACGGTGATTCCATATTCAGCCACGCCGCCAAAACCCGCCAGAATTCGTTTATCCAGATCTTCGTAAAGTTCGTTAAAATCAGCAACCGGCAACGGCAGCGTGTTCTCGTCCCCCGTTAAGGACACGGGCAATGGTTCCAGTTTTAAACCGTCAATTCCCGCCACGCCAAAGCCTTCATTTAATAAATAATGACTCATGGTGTAACCCGCGGGGCCTAACCCGACAACCAGGGTATTTTTACCGTTATAGGGCAGCATGGCTGGACGCTTGATATTTAACGGATTCCACCGGGTAAGCAAACTGTATATCTCAAAACCGTAGGGCATGAACAATACGTCGGTCAGCACATTGGTTTCAATTTGGGGAATATTGACGGGATCGGTTTTTTGATAGATACAACCTTTCATGCACTCATTGCAAATACGATGCCCGGTTCCAGGACACATCGGATTATCGATGATGATAATGGCCAACGCGCCGATATTGTCGCCATTACGTTTGACCAGATGCATTTCCGAGATTTTTTCATCCAGCGGACAGCCGATCGTCGTCACGCCCAGCGGGTCAACCTTAAAGGTATTGGTTCTCTTGTTGCGCATGCCTTTCGAACACGAGTCGGTATCGCGTTCATGGCAATAGATGCAATGATTAACTTCTGACAACACCTGCCGTTGATTCATGCGTTCGTCTGTCAGTTTGAAGCCATCCCTGCGGCGGCGATGCTCCTGCTCGCCCATCCACGTCGTGAATTCACCGCGATCAACGGTTTCGTGACTGACTAGATGATCAAAATCGCGTTTTCCGGGGAATTTAAAACTTTGCCAGCCGGCCACCACATCGTTATCTTGCTGGGCGACAAAACTCCAGCGTTGCACGATGTCCATCAGACCGCCAATAAATCCTGCGGCATCCGGCGCGTTGATGATGTCGCTGAATTCAGCCGCCGCCAGTTCATGCGTGGCTAGTTTTGCGCGTAATGCGGAAACTTGTGCATCCGCATCTTGGCAGCCGCTGTCTTTGCCCTTGGCAATCAGCTTGTAATGGCTGGACAGCCGTCCAATTGCCGCCCCGGCTCTCGCAACCCGGCGCTCGGGATCATTGTCCTGATTGGCTTCCGGAAAACCTGCATCAATCAGTAAATCGAAACGATTCAGTATGGAGGGAATATTCCAGTCACTGGTGTCCTGGCCTTTATAAACTACCTCCAGCTTTTCCACTACTTCATTTTTATAAGTAAAAATTGTGTCGATTTCATCCTTGGTATTGACCTTTTGCGCTTGATGTTGCTCAGTCACATTAAACAGTTTGGCTACAAATTGGCCGACATAAGGCCCCATATTCACCAGCAAATCTGAAATTTCTTCCGGTTTCAACCCCTCGCCCTGGTTTTGGCGATAGGCGGCAAATTTATCATAGAGCGCGGCATCGTGATGTTGCACCGAGGAATCAAAGACATCCAGCAAATCTTTTAGCCGTTCGGCATTGTATAAATCAGCGTAAGTGAAGCCGGGGATTCCAAGGATAAGGTTATTTTGTTCCATAATGCCTATGTTAGATTTACTCGAGTCTGTGCAAACGGATCATTAAAGACGCGCCGTTTATACAGATAGGGTTACTGAAATGGGTTATTTAGCGGCATATTTTAAGTAAAAATGACTATTTTTACCACAGATAATGCGTGGCGCAATCGTCATGCACTTGATGCCATTGCGGGAAATATGATTTTCGCGTGATTTGTTCAGTCCAGCAGAACGTGGAAAATGTTGAATTAAGAGTTTGTGCCGGCAATGTGGATTACTGTAGACAGCCAAAGCCATCATAAGTGATTCATTCCATCCACTGCGAAGAAATATGTCGAGCTATTGCGCTTTAAGGCACAACAACCTGCTTTTGATCTCTAGTAAAAAAGCAAAGCGCCCGGATACAGGCAACCAAGACTTCCAAAACCAAATATTGAGCGGCAAAGCAACGTGACGGGATGAATTCCCCGTCACGCTCTGAACTCTGTCTAAACTAATCCGCCTGACGTCTTAAAAAAGCCGGGATATCCAGATAATCCAAATCCATATCTTTTTTATTTTGAGCGCCAAAACGTGTTTCTCTGGTTTCGTGCTTCCCGCCCTGACGCATGACTGTTGGCCTATCCAACTCCTCATAATTGGCATTGGCCGCAGCTGGTTTCTGCAGAACTTTTACCGGCGCTTTAACGGCAACAGGAGGCGCGCCCATACCCGTAGCGACGACGGTAACTTTAATTTCATCCTCCAAGCTTGGATCAATGGACATGCCGATTTTGATAAGAGCATCTTCCGAGGCAAACTCGTGAACTATGTTTCCGACCTCATTGAACTCTGCAATGCCCATATCAGCTGCGGAAATATTAACCAGAATGCCCCGCGCGCCTTGTAGATTGATGTCCTCAAGCAATGGACAAGCAATAGCTTTTTCAGCTGCTTCCCGCGCCCGATGTTCGCCGGAGGCTGAGCCCATGCCCATGATTGCGGCGCCCATTCCGGACATAACGGTTCTGACATCAGCAAAATCGACGTTAATCATGCCGGGATGAACAATAAGCTCGGTGATGCCCTGAACAGCATCGAGCAGCACGTCATTAGCCGCTTTAAACGCATTCATCAAGGACACATTATTGCCTAGCACCGGCAATAATTTCTGATTGGGAATAGTGATCAATGAGTCCACGTATTTTTCCAGCTCTATAATGCCTTGATCCGCAACGGCCTGCTTCTTTTTACCTTCAAATAAAAAGGGCTTGGTCACTACAGCGACAGTCAGTATACCCATTTCCCGTGCAATTTGCGCAATCACAGGAATTGCTCCCGTACCCGTTCCACCGCCCATGCCGGCAGTCAGGAAAACCATGTCCGCGCCTTGCAGAACTTCTTTAATGCGATCTTTGTTTTCCTCTGCTGCATGTTTGCCGATTTCGGGATTGGTACCCGCGCCCAAGCCCTTGGTTAATTCGACGCCTAACTGAATTATTGTATCAACAGTCAATTTTCTTAATGCCTGCGCATCGGTATTCGCGCAGATAAATTCAACTCCTTCAATATGGCAGCCAACCATGTGATTAACTGCATTACCGCCACCGCCGCCTACGCCAATAACCTTGATCAAGGCGGTTTCACTATAAGTATCCACCAATTCATATTTCATGTTCTCTGCCCCTTATTTACACACTATTAAAAATTACCCTGAAACCAGTTTTTCATTTTCGAAAACCACCCTATGCCGTCAGAATCCGCGCTTCTGCCTAAGCTCTGATGGTCTTTTCCATACATTAACAACCCTACCCCTGTTGAATGAACGGGATTTCTCACCACCTCGGTTAACCCGGTAACATTTTGCGGCCCGCCCATCCGAACCGGCATGTGAAAAATTTCCTCCGCCAGCTCAATTAATCCCATTACTTTTGAACTGCCGCCCGTCAATACGACCCCGGCGGCAATTAATTCTTCATTGCCGCTACGTCTAAGTTCCGACTGCACCAGCAGCATTAATTCTTCATAACGCGGCTCGATAATCTCCGCCAGATTTTGCACTGAAATCTTGCGCGGCGCTCTATCACCAATGCTGGGCACCTCAATAGTGCCGTCAACATTCGCCAATTGCGTTAACGCGCAAGCATATTTTCGTTTGATCTCTTCCGCGTTTATCGTTGGCGTGCGTAATGCAACTGCAATATCATTAGTCACCTGATCTCCGGCTATGGGGATAACCGCCGTATGCTTGATCGCGCCTTCGACAAAGATGGCGATGTCCGTTGTACCGCCGCCAATATCAATTAAACAGACGCCTAATTCCTTTTCATCTTCCGTGAGCACTGAGTTGCATGACGCCAATTGCTCCAGCACTATATCCTCAACCTCCAACCCGCAACGGCGGATACATTTAATAATATTCTGGGACGCGCTTACACTGCCGGTGACCATGTGCACTTTAGCTTCCAGACGGATGCCTGACATCCCGATAGGCTCTTTAATGCCGTCCTGAAGGTCAATTACAAATTCCTGCGGCAAGATGTGCAGAATTTTCTGGTCAGCGGGAATAGCAACAGCGCGCGCAGAATCAATAACCCTGTCTATATCATATTGAGTGACTTCTTTATCCTTGATCGCTACAATGCCGTGAGAATTAAGGCTTCTTATATGACTGCCGGCAATACCTGCAAAAACTGACTTGATCTGGCATCCAGCCATCAGCTCCGCCTCTTCAATGGCTTTCTGTATTGAATGAACGGTCGACTCCAGATTAACTACAACGCCTTTTTTTAAGCCTCGCGACGGCGTAGCGCCTATGCCTATTACTTCGATATTGCCTTCACTGGTGAGCTCCCCAACAATAGCCGCAACCTTTGACGTTCCAATGTCCAGTCCAACTATTAAATTACGCTCTGATTTTTTTGCCATTTTCTCTACTCTGTATCGCCGTTTCGTATGCTGGTTTGTTCTTTATCGGGGGTTTGCAATGGCATGCCAATCAATCTCAGGGGTCCCCGGTTTCCAAGAAACTGCATATCCATTGGGGTATCTCAAATCAACTATTGCCATTTTCTCAACCTGTTCTTGTTTTAACACTGTTATCGTTTTTAAAAACCGCTGTAATTTTTTTAATTGTTCATTGCGCCCCAATAGTATTTCCAGGCCTGCCGCCAACTTTATTTTCCATGCCCACCGGTCATTAACGCTAAACTCCGCCAAGTCCATGGACTGGTCGGCCAAGGCCGTTTTAACGCCCTTCATTATTTCCAGCACTCTTACTTGCTGTAGTTCCGGCCCTGTCACTACTGTCAGATTCTGAAATTGCTCCATATTCTTGGGTGTGAATATCACGCCTTGCTCAGTAATCAGGCTGTTTTTACCCCAACGCGCGTACGGCTTTCGCTCGCGTACTTTTATGTCAATTGCATCAGGCCATATTCTTTTTACCGTCACCGTATCTACCCACGGCAACTCCGCAACAGCTGAGTGGATCGCCTGCATATCCGCATCAAAAAATCCGGTCATCACCAATGGCTCTAAAGCCGTCTTTATCTCATTCTTACTGAGGTATTGAAAAACGCCTTCAGTTCTAACGTATTTAATGGGTAAAGACGCGTTTTTAATTGCTAACGGTCTGATTTTCCACTTTGTTACTGCTTCATACCCGGCTATTCCAGACAAACCGGTTAACAGCAATCCGAGGACCAGGATCTTTGCTCCTACATTGCTCATTACCCTAGACTGGTTTCCAGCACCCGCCAGACCAATTCTTCAAAATCGATACCCGCCTGCTTGGCCGCCATCGGCACCAGACTATGATCGGTCATGCCTGGCACGGTGTTAATTTCAATCAGCTGATACTGCCCTGCATCGTCAATAAAGACATCGACTCTTGCCCATCCCTTCACGCCAACCACGGTACCGGCGGTGACTGCCAGATTTCTGAGAAACTGCTCCTGTTCCTGATGCAGGCCGCTGGGACAATGATATTGAGTCGTCGTCGCGTTATATTTTGCTTCGTAATCATAAAAAGCATTGGGGGTTTCCAGACGGATAACGGGCAATGCCTCGCCATTCAATACCGCAACTGTGTATTCCCTGCCCGTAACCCAACTCTCGGCATAAACATCACAGCGGTATTCCAATGCCACTTGCAATGCCTTCAGCAGTTCATCCCGCGTGCGCGCCTTGCTCATGCCTATGCTTGAGCCCTCCTGCGCAGGCTTGACAATTACCGGAAACCCGAGTTTTTCAATACATTCATCAAGATCATTTTCACCTTGCAATAAGCACCATTTGGGCGTCGCCAAGCCGTATCCCTGCCAACACAATTTGGTTCTGAGCTTATCCATTGTTAACGCAGAAGCCATAACCCCGCTGCCGGTATAAGGAATGCCCAAAACCTGAAGAACGCCCTGAAGCACGCCATCCTCGCCGCCGCGACCATGAATAATATTAAATACCCGGTCAACTTTTAGTCCGGCCAACGCATCGATAGGGCTAGCCGTTACATCAATGGCGACAGCATCCACGCATTTACGTTTTAACGCCTCATAAACAGCCACGCCGCTTCTTAGCGAAACCGCTCTTTCCGCAGCCGATCCGCCCATCAATACAGCAACACGCCCGAATTTTTCCGGGTGAGTCATGTCAATTCGCGTCTTTTCCACTTCACCTACCATACAAACCTCGGTCTGCAATTCCACCCCTTGATGCTCCTTTACTTGTTTTTGAACATAGTGAATTAATTCTTCGATTTCTGCCGCGGTAGCATTGCCAGAATTCACAATAAAATTAGCGTGTTTTGTCGATACGCAAGCCCCGCCAATCGAAAACCCTTTCAATCCTGTCCGCTCTATTAATCTCGCCGCAAAATCGCCTTCCGGATTTTTGAATACCGATCCGCAACTAGGCTGATTAGTCGGCTGCGTTTTTGCCCTATTTTCCAGTAAACCTTTTATTTTTTGCTGACTTGCCTCGGCATTGCCTTGCTGCAATCGTAAGCGGCAACTCAAAAACCACTCATTTTCAAAACCTTTTACAGAACGATAACTCACTTTAAAATCAGTTGGATGGCGAAGCGCAATTTTGCCCGCGCTATTAATCATTTCCACCTGTTTAACAATGCTCCAGGTTTCTCCGCCAAATGCTCCGGCGTTCATTTTTAAAGCGCCGCCCATCGTTCCTGGTATGCCAGCCAAAAACTCGGCGCCAATCAAACCTTGTTCTGCGCAAAAACGGGCTACATGAGCGCAAGGAACGCCAGCTTCAACATAAACCGAGCCTTCCCCGGCAAGTCTCATTTCCTTCAGGCGGCCCCTGGTATTAATAACAGTGCCGCGAATGCCGCCATCCCTGACTAATAAATTGCTGCCTAAACCCAGCCAAAACACTGGCTCGGAATCCGGCAGAGCTGTTATAAACTCACACAAATCCTGCTTGTCGGACGGAATATAAAGCCGGTCAGCAGGGCCGCCAACCCGCCAACTGGTATATTTAGCCAGTTTTTCATTGCTTAACAGCCGGCCTTTCATGCGTACCGGTTCGACGCCGGCAAGGCGCGGGACTCCAGCGCTTCGGTCAACGATTCCGGTAACTGGACAGCAATCTGCCCGACATTACCCGCCCCCATGGTCAGGATTACATCATCCGGCCTTGCTATGCCCGCCAATATTTTCGGCAACTCTTCCCAAACATCGACAAATACCGGGTCGATTTGACCACGCATGCGAATCGCCCTGCTTAACGCCCTGCCGTCCGCGCCCGGAATTAAAGTTTCTCCCGCCGGGTAAACATCCATCAGAATCAGCACATCGACTGTCGACAGTATCTGTACGAAGTCTTCAAATAAATCCCGCGTTCGCGTATATCTATGCGGCTGAAAGATAATGACTGCACGTCTATCCGGCCAGGCTTGACGCAGCGCCTCCAGGGTTGCGGCGATTTCCCGTGGATGATGCCCGTAATCATCAACCAGGGTAAGCTTGCCGCCATCAATCGCCAAGTCCCCCTGAATCTGAAAACGCCTACCTACGCCCTTGAACGCGCTCAGGCTCTTGAGAATGGCGCCGTCACTAACAGCCAGCCGGGTTGCAACAGCAATAGCTGCAAGAGCATTAAGCATGTTATGCCATCCCGGCATGTTCAGCGTCACCTGCAACGGAGGATGGTCACCCCGGCGAATTACGTTAAATGCCGTGAGCATGCCATCCTGTTTAATATCCACCGCGCGAATATCAGCATCTTCATGAATGCCGTAGGTTATTATTGGCTTGGATATTTGCGGTAAAATTTCTCTAACGCCTTCGTCATCCAGACACATCACCGCCAAACCATAAAATGGCAAGTGATGTAAAAACTCTATAAAGGTGTCTTTTAATCGCTGATAACTGTTCTGGTACGTCTCCATGTGATCCTGATCTATATTTGTGACCACGGCCATCATGGGCTGAAGATATAAAAATGACGCATCGCTTTCATCTGCTTCAGCAACTAAAAAATTCCCCAAGCCCAATTTGGCGTTACTTCCAGCACTATTCAAGCGGCCCCCAATAACAAACGTAGGATCAAACCCGCCTTCCGCAAGCATGCTGGCTATCAAACTGGTAGTGGTGGTTTTGCCATGCGTCCCAGCGATGGCAATACCAAACCGGAAGCGCATCAATTCAGCCAGCATTTCAGCTCGCGGAATAACCGGAATCCTGCTAAGATACGCCTGATCGATTTCTTCATTGCCGCGATTTATAGCGGTTGATGCAACCACCACATCGGCCTTGTTAACATTTTCCCGTTTATGTCCGATAGTAATCGTGAGACCCAAGTCAGCGAGTCTTTGCGTTGCCGCGCTTTCTTTTATATCGGAACCTGATACTTTGTAACCCAGGTTGTGTAAAACTTCGGCTATCCCGCTCATGCCGGTGCCGCCCACGCCCACAAAATGTATGCGCTCAATATTGCCAAATGTTGTCCCTACACGGGAGCCGCTTGGAATTCTCATAATCCGGCCTCTGCAATACAATAGTCTGCAACCGTTGCTGTTGCGTCCAAACGCGCGCAGTGTTGCGCCGCAATGCTCATGACAGCCAATTTTTCAAGCGCCATTGTTATCCGTTCCGCTAAAGTTACCGGATTCAACTCATTTTGCATCAGCAGCAATCCTGCGCCCGCATCGGTTAAATACCGGGCATTGGCCGTTTGATGGTCATCAATAGCGCCCCGTAACGGGATAAAAATGGCCGGCACACCCATTGCCGCAACTTCACTCACTGTCATAGCCCCCGCTCTGCAAATCACCAGATCAGCCCATTGATAAGCCTCCGCCATATCATCAATAAATGCGCTGGTTTCGGCCTTAATGCCTAGAGCCTGATATCTGCCTTCAACCTGGGACAGCATGGCCGCGCCAGTTTGATGCCTGATTTGCACGCTTTGCGCCGCCAAGCCTGAGTTTTGAAACCGTGCAATGGCCTCAGGCGCTGTTTCATTCAGTATTTGAGCCCCCTGACTGCCGCCAAAAATCAATATTCTGACCTCTTTTTCCGGCTGTTGACGGCCATTTTTTAACGCCGCAAGAAACTTTTTTCTTAATGGATTACCCGTGCATTTTGCTTTAATTTTTTCACTAAAACTGCCTGGGAATGCCTCCAACACTTGATTGGCCATGCGTGCAAGCAGCCGATTCGTGGTGCCGGGAATACGGTTTTGTTCGTGAATTATCAAGGGTAACCCTAATAGTTTTGCCATCAACCCGCCTGGGCCGGCAACAAATCCACCCATGCCCAGCACCACGTCCGGTTTACGCTTAATCAATATTTTCATGGCTTGCACACAGGCTTTGAACAACATAAATACGGCCATTATTTTCGCCGTTAATCCTTTACCCCGAACGCCAGCAACGGACAACCAGTCAATCTCAATACCTTTCTCCGGAACCACCCTGCTTTCCAGTCCCTTCTGCGTACCTAACCAGCTGACACGCCAGCCTTTTTCCATTAGCAATTCCGCAACCGCCAAAGCCGGAAACACATGTCCGCCGGTTCCTCCAGCCATGATAACTATGCGCTTGTCCATTTTGACCTTTCTTTTGGAGCATTGGCGCTGATCTCGGCTACTTCGCTTTGCACTCGCAATAACAACGCGACTGCGCAACACATGATCATCATGCTGCCGCCGCCATAACTCATTAATGGCAAGGTCAATCCTTTTGTTGGTAAAATTCCCATATTAACGCCCATATTGACGAATGCTTGAAAACCAAACCAGATTCCCAGACCATAAGCAATAAAGGCCGAAAACCGTTGCCCCGCTTTCTCTGCCGCCACCCCTATCTCAAAAGTTCGCCATATTAATAATGAAAACAAGCCTACGACAGTAAGCACGCCAAGCAATCCCAGCTCTTCTCCAATAACTGAAAATAAGAAGTCGGTATGCGCTTCGGGCAAGTAAAACAGTTTTTCTATCCCACTGCCCAGACCCACGCCCGACCATTCCCCGCGTCCGAATGAAATAAGCGCATGGACTAATTGATAACCGGTATCTTTAGGATCGGCCCATGGATTCACAAAACTGGTCACGCGTTTCATGCGATAAGGTTCAAAATACACCAGCAACACTGCCAGCAACGCCACCAAGGACAACAACATTATGAATTGCGACAGCCGCGCTCCTGCTAAAAACATGATTCCCATGGCAATAATCAACATTACCACTGCAGAGCCGAAATCAGGCTCCATTAGCAACAATAGACTTGCCACTGAAAACAAAATTAACGGTTTAATCAAACCGAACGCTGAATCCCGTATTGATTGTTGGTGCCGGGTCACATAACCCGCCATATAGATAACCGAAAAGTACTTGACCAATTCTGATACCTGTATCCTCATACCGAACAAGGACAGCCAGCGGACACTGCCGTTTACCTTTACCCCAAGACCCGGCACCAGTACGATCACCAGTAATAATAATCCCCCAATAAACAGCCACTGCCCCGATTTTTCCCATATACGGATGGGTGTCAGTGCGACGCACGTCCCTAAAATCAGTCCAAGACCAAGATGTATTGACTGCCTGACCGGATAGTAAAAGCTGTTGCCGGTCATCTTTACGCCCAAATGTAATGAAGACGAGGCCACCATGACATATCCAATAAGCAAAATACTCGTGCACACAACAATCAGCAGGGGGTCAAAATGAAACCGCCCTATCCTTGATGGCTTTACCCGTTTGCTCATGCAAGCAACCCCAATACAGCATTGGCAAATTGATCGCCTCTGTCCTGATAATTTTTATATTGATCAAGGCTGGCGCAGGCAGGAGAGAGCAATACACTGTCGCCCGCGGCGGCAAGACCGGCGGAAATTTGTACCGCTTGAGCCATGTTTTCGGCAGAAAAAACGGGAACGCAATTATTCAGCGCCTGTTTTATCAGCCCCGCATCCTTGCCCATTAAAACTACGCTTTTTGCCTTTTCTTTAATAGCGGGAATCAATTCATTCATATCCGCCCCTTTGGCATCGCCACCGGCAATCAGAATGACTTTGCGCGTATAACCTTGTAAAGCCGCAACACAGGCGCCAATATTGGTTGCCTTTGAATCGTTAACCCAGGTGACGCCACGTATTTCAGCGACACGCTGCATCCTGTGATCCAGGCCTTTAAATGTTTTCAAAGCATCGCACATGACTTGCGCATCCAATCCAATTGACATTCCCAGCGCCAGCGCTGCCAGGGCATTGGCCGCATTATGCCTGCCTTCAAGCGGCAATTCAGCCAAGGGCATCAGACACTGTTTTTTGTGCATCAGATACTCTACGCCGGCCTTGCGGGCAATAAAAAAATCAGCCTTCTTTTTAATTGAAAATGTAATTATGCGCCTGCCTGATTCCCGCATCGCATCGACAATAGGGTCGTCCGCATTAATGACCATGACGCCATCGCCGCTGAACACGCGGCGTTTTTCCCGCGCGTATTCCTCAAGGTTTGCATGTCTGTCAAGATGATCAGCGGATACGTTCAGCACCGTGGCTGCGGCGGCATTCAACACACTGGTGCGTTCGAGCTGAAAACTGGAAAGCTCCAATACATGCAATTCTGCCGCCGGCTCCAGTAAATCCAATGCCGGCGTACCCAGATTACCGCCTAGTCCCGCCTTTTTTCCCGCGCCTTTAGCCATTTCGCCAAGCATGGTCGTAACCGTACTTTTACCGTTAGAACCCGTAATGGCGACAATCGGCACGTTAACCGAACAGGCGAACAAATCAATATCGCTTACTATCTTCGCGCCATTGGCGACGGCTTTAACGATCGATTTTTCCGTCAGCGGCAACCCTGGACTGACAACCAGATGTGTTGCAACCTTAAAGGCAGCCTCATCAAAGCCGCCGGTAAAAACAGGGGTATCGGGCATCGCTTGAAAAAATTCATCTATTAAAGGCGGCTTATCACGACTGTCGGTAATGGCAAAATTAAACCCCAGTTTTTGTAAATAATGCGCAACCGAAATACCGGTATTTCCCAGCCCCACCACCAAGACCTTGGAATTTTGCAGTTCCAGAGCAAAATTCTTTTTTAGCGACTTTATAATCGCTACGTTATCCAAGCTCATGTCAATACACCGCCAACCCGAAATCAAGAGAAATACCTTTAATCTTGTGCATTTTTCTTATCTCAATTTTAATGTTGCCAATCCGATCAGAACCAGAATAACCGTGATAATCCAGAAACGCACGATAACCCTCGGCTCCGGCCATCCTTTCAATTCAAAATGATGATGTATAGGCGCCATACGAAAAACCCGTTTTCCAGTCAGTTTATATGAGGCAACCTGAATCATCACGGATAACGTTTCCATAACAAATACACCGCCCATGATCATCAAAACGATTTCTTGCCTAACCAAAACCGCCAGCACTCCTAAAGCCGCGCCCAACGCCAACGCGCCGACATCCCCCATAAACACCATCGCGGGATAGGCGTTAAACCATAAAAAACCTAACCCGGCGCCTATTAATGCAGCGCAAAATACAATAAGCTCTCCTGCATTGGGAAGATAAGGAATTGCCAGATAGTCCGAAAAAGTTACATGCCCCGATAAATAGGCAAAAATACCCAGGCCGCCTGCAACCATCACGGTAGGCATAATGGCCAAACCATCCAGGCCATCTGTCAAGTTAACTGCGTTGCTGGTCCCGACGATGACAAAATAGGTCAGCACTATATACGTCCAACCCATATTCAGCATGAAGTCCTTAAAAAAGGGTACGAATAATTGAGTTTCTGCCGGTAAAATCGCCGTTTTATACAAAAAGACCGCAGCCGACAAGCCAATTACCGATTGCGCCAAATATTTGGCCTTAGCTGATAAACCATCACTATTGCGCTTGATAACCTTCCTGTAGTCATCAATAAAGCCGACAGCGCCGAAGCTCATCGTTACCAGCAGGATTACCCATATATAACGATTACCCAGATCTGCCCACAGCAAAGTGCTAATGGCAACCGCAATCAGTATTAAGGTTCCGCCCATCGTGGGCGTTCCTGATTTTTCGTAATGTGATTGCGGACCTAATTCACGAATACTTTGCCCGATCTTCTTGCGGCTTAATTTCCTTATCATTACCGGACCGATGATAAAAGAAATCAGCAATGAAGTTAATGCGCCGAGAATGGCGCGAAAGGTCAGGTAATGAAAAACCCTGAAGCCGCCATCAAAGGTCATTAAATAATCTGCAAAGTAAAGTAACATTGTTCAATTCCTGAAATTGTCAACCAAGGCTGCCGCTACATTTTCCATATGCTGCGCTCGTGAGCCTTTAATCAAAATTGTTTCGTCGCCTTTTAGTTCTTGTTTTAGCACGTCAATCAAATCTTGTTGTTTTTCAAAGTAAGTCGCCCCTTTGCCAAAGGCTTGCACCGTATTCTTGCTATCAGCGCCAACGGCTAGCAGTCTTTCAACACCGCTGGCTTTAATAACCGCCCCCATTTCTTTATGCATTTTCGGGCTTTCAGGACCCAATTCACCAAATGCGCCCAATACCAGCCAAGGCTTTCCACTAAAGGCAGCAAGCACGTCAAGACCTGCTTTAAGGGAGGCCGAGTTAGCGTTATAGGTATCGTCAATGACGATGTTCCCTAACCGGCTAACCAGTGGCTGCAACCGGCCGGTTACCGGCTTTACACTTTCCAGGCCTTGTTGAATCTGTTGCAGGCCAATATCCAAAGCCATGCTCGCAGCAGTGGCCGCCAAAGCATTAACAACATTATGCTGACCCGCCAGTTTCAAACTTATATCAATCGCGCCCTGTGCTGTAACCAGTTCGAATGTAGTAACGAACGCGTTGTTACGGATTTCTGTTTTAATCGCTTTAGCTGTTACATCGGCGCTGCCATTCAAACCAAATGACAGCACGCGTCTATTGCCGGCGACTGATTTCCAATAGTCAAAATAATCATCATCATGATTAATAACGGCTACGCCGTCGTTTTTAAGCGTCTCGATGATTTCCCCTTTCGCTTTGGCAACTCCTTCAAGACCGCCGAAGCCTTCTATATGCGCCGCTCCTGCATTAGTAATAATCACCACGTCAGCCTGGGCATAGGTGCTGGTGTAGCAAATTTCTCCGGCATGATTTGCGCCCATTTCAATGACTGCATAGCGATGTTGCTCATCCAGGCCCAGCAGAGTCAAAGGCACGCCAATGTCATTATTCTGGTTGCCTTGAGTAAACAAAACAGGATCATTGACTGAGAATATGGCCGCAACCATTTCCTTAACCGTCGTTTTACCGTTGCTGCCGGTAATGCCTACAACCGAGAGCGTCTTGCCGCCACGCGCCGCGAGTGAACGCCGCCAAGCCCCCGACAGTTCAGCCAAAGCCAACCGCGTATCTTCAACAATAATATGCGGCAGGGATGTTTTAACGCCTTCATGTACGATAGCAGCAACTGCTCCGGCAACTTGCGCCTGATCAACAAACTCATTGCCATCAAAGTTGTGTCCTTTAATCGCGACATAAAGCTGTCCAGGCTTAATAGACCGCGTATCTATGCTGACAGAGGTTATAGCTACATCTTCCCCAGCAAGTTTCCCTTGTACAAGCGCAGAGCATTCACTCAGCATCATTTTCATTATTATCCGGCTCTCATTTTTAATGCCTCAATCACAACCCGGCTATCATTGAATGCAATTTGTACCCCATTGGTCTCCTGGTAGCTTTCATGACCTTTACCGGCAATCACGATACAATCCTTTTCAGCTGCTCTTGCTATCACATTTTGTATAGCCAGCTCCCGGTTTTGAATCACTTCTACCTTGCGGGTAGCGTCACGATCAGCCGGGCCGCCACAACCGGCCAAAATGTCATCCACTATATCCAGTCCATTTTCAAAACGGGGATTGTCATCAGTTATTATCACATGATCCGCCCACTGCTCTGAAATGCGCCCCATTTGCGGACGTTTACCTTTATCCCTGTTGCCGCCACAGCCGAAAACCACCCATAAGTCCTGCACGCAATGTTTTCTCAAGCTGGATAAAACCTTATCCAGCGCATCGGGAGTATGTGCATAATCCACAAAAATCAATGGCTGGCCGTCGCCGCCAAAACGCTCCATGCGTCCTGAAACCGGCTTTATGAACCCTAGTTTTTTTACCGCATCGGACATTGAAACCCCCATAGCCAGCATGACAGCCAGGACAATCAGAACGTTTTCTCTATTAAAGTCTCCATAAAGAGGCGCTTTTATCCGCCGGCTATCTCCCCGCCAACATACATCAAATTCAATCCCGTCCACTTTATGAAAAATACTTCCTGCACTGACGCATTCGCATGAAGCCAAGGCTTTGCCCTTAACGCTGATGCCCCACACGACAACTCCCTCGGGTACTGCGGCAATAATCCGGTCGCTGTAGAAATCATCCAGGTTGACTATTGCAAAGGCTAGGCCAGGCTTGTCCAATAACGCCAGCTTCGCTTGCAGGTAGGCCTCCATAGTGCCGTGATAATCCAGATGATCACGGCTAATATTGGTAAACACCGCACCTTTATAAGCTACGCCATTGACTCTGCCCTGCTCCAGACCATGCGATGAAACTTCCATCGCCACTACTTTTTTTTTGTCTTTTAGTAATTCAGCCAATATCCTTTGAGTTTCCAGCGCATCAGGGGTGGTATTAAGCGTTTTGCAAAGCTTGCCCCACTCACCCCAGCCCAGTGTCCCGATTATTCCGCAGTCATCCAGCATCTGACTTAAAAACTGACTACAGGAAGTTTTGCCATTAGTCCCGGTAATGCCGATCACAGCCATAAACCTGGAAGGATCCCCATAATAACGGGCTGCGATATCACCCAGTTTCAGTCCCAGGCCGTCTACTGCAATCATCGGCACATTATTGATCTGCTCGGGCAAGCGCTTATCGCTCCCGGCAGGGTCAAAAACTACTGCACAAGCGCCCTTTTCAAGAGCCTGCGCAACATGAATCAAACCATGCTGTCTTGCACCCGCCAAGGCAATAAATACATCTCCGTCATTCACTTTCCGGCTATCCAAAGCCAGCCCCTTAATTAGCATTTCCTCTGTCATTCCCAAGTTGGAGTCTGGAAATGAGACAAATCCTTCCAACAAATCTCTGAGTCTCATAAACAGTATTACGGGCCTTTCTGAGTTAACAAAATAGGCATCGTTTCTTCCTGGTCAGGAGCCACTTCCAGTATTCTCAAGGCTCCCGCCATCACCTTGGAAAATACCGGAGCTGAAACCAATCCGCCGTAATACTGGCCTGCGGAAGGTTCATCAATCATGACGACAATAATCAAGCGCGGATCGCTAGCCGGAGCCATTCCTGCAAAAACAGCAAAATAACTTTTCTCGGTATAGCCTCTTGAACCGGCCGCCTTTTTTACTGTTCCGGTTTTACCGGCTGCAGTGTAGCCGTCGACTCTTGCTTCATAGGCAGTACCATCTTTCATCAGCACGGTTTCCATCATTTTCCTGACGCTCTTGACCGTTTTAGCTGAAAACACCCGGACCGCATCATCATCTTCTTCACGCTTCAGCAGGCTCACTGAATGCAATATCCCATCATCCGCCAAAGCCGTATAAGCTCTTGCCAGCTGTAACGCCGAACTGCTCAAGCCGTAACCGAATGACAAAATCGCCCGGTCGAAATCATGCCACCTTTTGTAATCCATCAAGGTGCCGCTGGCTTCACCTGGAAATCCTGAGCCCGCTGAAACTCCAAAACCAAGCTGGTGATAAACGTCCCAGAAATATTTGGGCGGCATTTTCAACGCCATCATACTAACTGCAACATTGCTGGATTTTTTTATTACATGCGTCAAATCCAGCGTCCCGTAATTATGTACATCTTTAACCGTATTGCGTCCTATCTGAAAGGTTCCATGCGTAGCAAAAATAGCATTAGGCTTGACATAACCGCCATCTAAAGCCGCAGCAACTACAAAGGGCTTAACAGTTGATCCCGGCTCAAATACATCGGTAAGCGCCCTGTTCCTGTATAAACTTTCTTTCAAACTGTTTCTGGTATTCGGATTAAATGATGGCTGATTAACAGCAGCCAGGATTTCTCCATTTTTTGCATCCAATACCACTAAAGCCCCTGATTTTGCCTTATTAGCGCTAACTGCCAGCTGCAATTCCCGGTACGCCAGATATTGAATGCGCTGATCAATACTTAACTCAAGATTCTTTCCTGAAACGGGTTCTTTTATATTTTCTATATCTTCAATAATTCGGCGTTGTCCATCCCTGATAACCCGTTTGCTGCCTGAAACTCCTCTCAGCAGCTTTTCATAACCAGACTCCATCCCTTCCTGCCCGATGTCGTCAACATTGGTAAAACCGACAATATGCGCCGAAACGCCGCTTGTAGGGTAAAAACGTTTGAATTCACGTTCAAAATAAACCCCTTCAAGTTTTAATTCTTTAACTTGTTCGCTAAGCAGCGGATTAACTCTCCGCGCCACATAAACAAACTGTCTACGCGAATCTTCCTTGATCAAACCGGATATTTTTCCCGTCGGCAGATTCAACAGCTTTTCCATAGACATTAACTGGTCTTGTTTCGCGGATTTAAGCTCTCGCGGGTTTATCCAGACAGACTCGACAGGCGTACTAATTGCCAGAGCATCGCCGTTTCTATCCGTGATCATCCCTCTGTATGCCGAAACCGAGACATCATCGACCTGTCTCATATCACCCTGGCGCTTGAGAAACTGTTTACTCAGGACTTGTAAATCAATCGCACGGCCGATCAACACCAGCATGCATATCATCATAAAAACAACCAGGAATTTTCTTCTAGCCGAAAAATTGTCTGACGGTTGTTTTGCCGCGCTTCTAACTCGAAAATCTATCATTTACGGTTTTAAATAAATAATTTTTTCGCGTAATGGCATAACCAGCTTCAATTGCTCTCGCGCCACTAGCTCTACCCGGTTCTGATCCGCCAACATAGTCAGCTCCAATTGCATCTGCCCCCATTCGACTTCATACTGATCCAGCGCTCTTTCCTGTTTTTGAATCTCAAGAAAAATCAAACGCGAATAGAATTTGCTATAAATCACAGCTAACGCCGATAATAAAAGCATGATACCCGCCACGGTTAAAAGCCTATTTATAACCACTTAAACTCTCTCGGCAACTCGCATAATTGCACTTCTTGCTCTTGGATTTTGGCTTATTTCCCGCGCACCTGCTTTCAACGTTTTACCCACTTTCTTTAATATACCTTTGCTTATATCGGCTTCCTTAACGGGCAATTTTCCCGGATTATATTTAGCTCCGGATTCATCTCTGATAAAGCGTTTTACAATCCTGTCTTCCAGGGAATGAAAAGAAATAACCACCAATCGCCCCCCCGGCCTTAAAACCCGGACGGACTGCTGCAAAACAGTCTTTAACTCGTCCAGCTCGCTATTAATTTCGATACGAATCGCCTGAAATGTGCGTGTAGCAGGGTGCTTATGTTTTTCCCTCACGAATACCGCATCTTCAATCAGCGCCGCTAATTGCCTGGTCGTCGTTATCGGCGATAGCGCCCTTTTTTCTACTATCGCTCGAGCTATGCGTCTCGCAAACCTTTCTTCGCCGTATTCAAATAAAACCTTAACCAGAACTTTCTCGTCAACACTCGCCAGCCACTGTTCAGCCGAAACGCCGGTATTACCATCCATGCGCATATCCAGGGGACCATCCCGCAAAAAACTAAAGCCTCTTTCGGGATTATCCAGCTGAGGAGACGACACTCCCAGATCCAGCAAAATGCCATCAATTTTTCCAGCCAGACCCGCACTATTTACTATACTTTCCAACTCAGAAAAACAACCATGCTGCAGCTTGAACCGCTGATCTTTAAGCATGGCTTGCGCATCCTCTGAATTTATTGCATCTAAATCACGGTCAAAAGCATGCAATTGCCCGTTCTCGCCTAGCAAATTCAGGATGCCCTGACTATGCCCGCCACGCCCAAATGTGCAATCGAGATAAATACCGTCTTTTTTAATGTCCAGCTGTTGCAGGGCTTCTACATACATAACGGGCAAATGTTCCACTAACAAATCTCCCGTATTAAAATGATAACGACCCTAGCTCTTCCAGACCTTCATTATCATCGCCATCCAGCCATTGTTTCTCTTTAGCCGTCCATGCATCTTCATTCCAGATTTCAAATTTGTTAAGCTGACCGACCAGGACAATTTTTTTGTCCATACCGGCAAATTTCCTGAGCTTATCCGGCAACAACAACCGTCCCTGTCCATCCATTTCACATTCAGAAGCGTTGCCTATAACGAAGCGCCTTAACTTGCCGGCCATTTTATTTAATGTGGGTAACGTACTAATCTTTTGCTCAAGTTTTTCCCATTCAGGGAGCGGATAAAGCCATAAACAACCATTTTCACCAATACATCGCTCGTCTACCGCAACCGTTACAATCATTTGACGCTCGCAACAGTCTTGTAACTCTTCCCGGTAACGGGTTGGAATCGCGAGACGTCCCTTATCGTCTAAGTTGATTGAACTGATGCCTCTAAACAAAATCCACCCCAAATTTTTCTAAAAAAAACCAGTTTTCCCCACTTTTTTCCACTTGGAATCACTATAAATTCCAAACAGCTGTTAGTCAAGGATGATTTCATTTAAACTCTTTCTTTTTTGACAATGACTTACATTGCTATTCTGAAGGGAACAAGCCATATAATACACAGCAAAATAAATTCCATGCCTTATCAGGTGGTTAATTGATATTGCTAAGAAAATGCTTTAATCTAAGCCTGTTAAACGGGCCGGCTTTTTAAATGCGAGACATAACAACTAGGAAGGATTTTGCCGCAGGATTTACCGGGCAAATTTGAAATTAAAAAGATTTAATAGGGTTTTATTGATATCAAACAACTTTATTCAATCTGGCAACTAACGCATCCGCGATGCAACTATAGGTAAAGAAAGAGTCAGCCTATAAGCCGGGTTCTGTCGAGAACAGCCATTCATCTAGGCTGCAAGTCACCCTGCAGCTCAAGCAATCTACCCAGGAACCGCGCGGGCCACGCGTCTGTTCCTCTATTTGATCTTGCTCCGGGTGGGGTTTACCATGCCACTTCTGTTACCAGTTGCGCGGTGCGCTCTTACCGCACCTTTTCACCCTTACCTGCCTTGGCAGGCGGTATATTTTCTGCGGCACTTTCCGTAGGCTTGCGCCCCCCAGGCGTTACCTGGCACCCTGCCCAATGGAGCCCGGACTTTCCTCCATTTTATCTTGACGATAAAACAGCGGCTGTCCAGCCGACTCTTTCACGCTCCAGTATACTGTATTCAATAAGACAACGCCAACCCGGCAAATAATAACAGCGAAGCTTAGGCGCCTTTCTCATTATAAATCGCTAACGCCGCCTGATATAGCAGCTTCTTTCTAACCCCGGTAATTTCTACAGCCATTGCAACAGCGGACTTGATGGAACACTCCCGTAATAACACCCGGAGTAATTTTTCCTGCTCAGCGCTAATAATTTGCTTCTTTTTATCCGCAACAGCCCCGTCGACAATAACAACAAATTCGCCTTTTCTCATGTTGTCATTTTGCGCCACCAATTCAAGCGCGCTACCTAAACTGGTTTTTACTATGGTTTCATGGAGTTTGGTCAGTTCTCTGGCAATGACAATCTGACGATCTAAAGGCAGTATCTCGGCCATATCCTGCAATGTAGCCAGAATTCGATGACAAGACTCATAAAAAACCCAGGGTTTTGGGGACATAAGCCTTTCACTAAAAAATGCTTTACGCGCCGGCGAGACTCTCGGCAAAAAACCTTCAAATGAAAACTGAGTGACCGGTAATCCCGCCGCCGACAAAGCCGCAATTAAGGCGCAAGCACCCGGTATAGGCACAACATCCAGGCCGGCATCCTTCACCATCTTAACAAGCGGCATACCCGGATCACTTAACAACGGCGTACCCGCATCCGAGACCAGCGCAATGGATTGCCCCGAACGTAACTTTTCAAGCAATACAGACGAAGCTTTATCTTCGTTATGCTGATGCAATGAAACCAGCCTGTTGCTGATACCATAATGCTGCAGCAGCATTTTGACATGCCGGGTATCTTCCGCGGCAATCAAATCGACCTGTTTTAATACTTCAACCGCTCTGAAACTCATGTCGGCTAAATTACCTATTGGCGTAGCAACAACGTATAATTTGCCACTACGGTTTTCATTCGATACTTTCATGCACATGACCCAAAAATTACAAAGACCGCATAAAACCATTAGCCGTCATGATTGCATGTAGCGTTTGTCCAAGCAAATACCAAATTGTATCAGTATTTTGCGCTTTTTATTGTTTACCGAATAAATTCATCCGGGAAATTGACCATGCTGTTTACTGAACTTAAAGCCAAGGCAGCGCACTTGATACGTGGTGAAAACGCTGAAGAACAGGCCCGAAAATTTCTCATGGATAAGGGACTCAAGCCGGTTTGCCGTAACTACCGCTGTAAACTGGGAGAGCTGGATTTAATTATGACCGACCACAATACCCTGGTAATTATCGAGGTCAGATTCCGTAAAACTGATCAATACGGCAGCGCCCTGGAGAGTGTCACTCGAGCAAAACAATCGCGTATAATAGCTGCAACGCAACACTATTTATCATCACAAAAAGCAGACAGACCCGTACGCTTTGATGTTGTCGCCATTTCCGGCAACGGCGCCATGGAGTGGATACAAAATGCTTTTTAGATTAATCATCATGCCATGAGCTTACAAGACAGAATCATAAATCATTTCTCAGACAGCATCCAAACCCAGCAGCATGCCATGACCTATCTCTGCGAACTGATAGAGTATGCCTCGCAACGACTGGTTACCGCCTTGCTGAATGATAAAAAAATACTGGCCTGCGGCAATGGCCGGTCGGCGACAAGCGCCCAATTGCTGTCATCCGCCATGCTCAACCAATTTGAGCGCGACCGCCCGTCATTGCCAGCCATCGCACTAACAACGGATACGGCAACCATCACAGCAATAGCCAATGACTTTCACTTTGATGATGTTTTCTCAAAGCAACTGCGAGCCTTAGGACAAAGCGGGGACATATTGGTTGCATACACAGACGGCAACAACTCAGCCAATATTGCTAAAGCAATTACCACGGCACATGATAAAGAAATATCGGTCATAGCGTTGACGGGCAACAATGGCGGCATGATTACACCGCTACTCTTTGAAACAGATATAGAAATTCGCGTACCGTCAAATTCAGCCGCGCGTATTCAGGAAATCCATATATTGATTACCCATTGCTTGTGCGACTTGATTGACCATCAATTATTCGGTTGATACCTATTCTCATACCATTAGCTTGTAAACCATGAAAAGATTCCTTTTGCTCCTTGTGCTGCTTAATTCCCTGCTGATAAACGCTTGCTCAAGCACTGCAAAAAACCCCGAAGATGGAACAGGACAAGCGTTATCACATGACCGCCGGACTCGCGAAGCAATTTTGATTGATAAGGACATTGAAACCGAGGCTTACTCGGAACTGAACTCGGATGATGATTTGCGCAATCAGTGCCACTATACTGTGACAGCATATAACGGCGCGACTCTGGTTACGGGTGAAGTTCCTAATGAAGAACTTAGAAAAAAAGTTATTT
This sequence comes from Methylobacter sp. KS41, assembly GCA_002862125.1. Lineage (GTDB taxonomy): Bacteria > Pseudomonadota > Gammaproteobacteria > Methylococcales > Methylomonadaceae > Methylobacter_C. Next base: position 1,296,514 of record PHSP01000001.1, read on the forward strand.
CCATCATCCAGGAGATCCCCAATGTAAGACTGATACACGATAATTTGATTATCGCCTATCCCAGTGATGCAGATTCTCGCGCTAATGATGAACTCATCACCGATACCGTAAAAACGGCGCTCAATCAAATCAGGACCACCCCCGATTTTGACCCGTCCATGGTGAAAATCATTACTGAAAACGGAACTGTTTACCTGATGGGCTTGGTTCACCGTGACGAAGGCACTGTCGTCATCAATGTCGCCAGGCTCCAACCAGGCATAAAACAGATCGTCACGGTTTTTGAATACATTGACTGACTTGCCGGCTTTTCTTCTCCAGATAATCGTTATATCACTGTAAAACCTGGAACGACCAATCAACAGTTGCAGAACATAGTCAAGGAAGAAGGCTTTTTGGCCGCCAACTCAATTAGTACAACTCACTACTGCCATCCATGTCACCCGTCTGATTATACAATAGCGGACTCCCCTCATTAAATCTTGCCGCGTCGATGACCTTGCAAACAGCGATTTTGTGGTCGCCTGCATCGGTGTAATGGCTCACCTGACAATCAAAATAAGCCAGACTATCCGAAAGTACCGGCGCTCCCGTTTTACCTTTTTGCCATTGAAAGCCCGCCATTTTATCCTGGACTGAACGGCCAAAATGCCCGGCTATGGCATACTGATCACGGCCCAGGACATTAACCGTACAGACCCCGCCAGCTTGCAACAACTGATAAGAATAATGTCCCGGATTTATGCTAATCGCCAATAAGGGCGGATTAAAAGAAACCTGCATCACCCATGCCGCAGTAAAAGCATTTTGATGTTCCCCATCACTGACCCCAATCACATAAACGCCGTGGCTGATTTGTTTAAATAACGAATCAATATTTTCAATCATTATTCACCAGTGTTATCCGCATGGACAAATCAACTGCTTTAACATTCTTGGTCAAAGCACCGATGGAAATGTAATCAACGCCTGTTTCAGCTATAGACCGTATATTCTCAAGATCAATATTTCCGGAAGCCTCAAGCTCTATAGCCCCTGCGGTTAATTTTACCGCTTTTCGCATATCTTCAAGACTAAAATTGTCAAGCATAATCCGGTCTGGCTTTGCAGCAATAGCCTCAGCCAACTCCCGCATGGATTCAACTTCCACTTCCACCGCTACCGTGGTTAGCTCACGTGCCGCCAGAACTGCCTTGGTAATAGAGCCCGCTGCCATAATATGATTTTCCTTGATCAACACCCCATCATACAAACCGATCCGGTGGTTATAACCGCCACCGCAGGCAACCGCGTATTTTTGCGCGTTTCTCAGACCCGGAATGGTTTTCCGGGTATCCAGCACTTTGCAGCCCGTACCGGCAACCGCATCGGCATACTGTCTGGCAACTGTCGCCGTCGCTGACAAGAGTTGCAATAAATTCAGCGCGGTACGCTCACCCGTTAGCAAACCTCTGGCTGAACCGTTGAGCTTGCATAACGCCGTGTTTTTTTTAACCCTCTCGCCTTCGGCTGCCAGCCAGATAATATTCATGTTAGCGTCCAACTGCTTAAACACTGCGTCAAACCACGCCTGGCCGCAAAGTATCATGCCCTCCCGCGTAACCACTTCCGCCAGCGCATGGCTGGCTTCAGGAATAATAGCCGCGGTTATGTCGCCGGCCCCCACATCTTCATCAAGAAAGTGGTTTATGTCTATAGTTTTTATTGGTGCTGTCATAGGCTTCTGAATTGGCGAATTAATAGGCGGATTTTATCCAGTATTCCAGGAATAAATACAGTAAACGTAATTGGGGCAATCAATCGAACCTGATTCCTTTGGTCTGTTGCAACAATGGTAATTATCCTCGCCCCGTGATGTAGCCTTATCTACGCCATCACTCCCTGAATTGGCGTTAACCGGCTAAAGCCGGACCTGCAAGTTCAGATAGACAAACGGTTACGCAAAAATAATCGAAAAAGCATGGATTTACTATAAAAAATTGGGTGATAGCACTGAACATACCAAGTATACTAAGGCTGAAATTACTTTTCAAAATCAGCTGTAGAGGATTAACAAGCACGGATTTTATCAACATGACTGTATGGAGAAACTTTAAGATAAGTAATTGTAATGGTTTAGGGCTGGTGATGACATTTTCATACTCAAGAAATAACTCCCAAATCAAGCTTTCACAGGAAGAAATGCTTGAAATAAGCCAAGAAATTAATCGCGAGTTTGCACCAAGCTCTTCCCTCAAGAAGCAGGAACCAACATGTCAACACAAGCTTTCACCGAAAGAACTGTTAGATATCAGCGAAGAAATCAGTCAGGACTTCGCCCCCAAGGCATCAAACAACCCGCAGGAAATAGTAATCCTGCCTGTCGACCCGGACCATCTTTATGTCTACTGGAATCTCGGTGATAACAAACTAAACGGCACAAAAATAACTGCCTCCGGAACTCGGCTGACCTTGAGTATTTATCCGGAGCCCAAAAATATTAAGGATATAACTCAAACAAAATCCTTGCTCGACGTTGGCATTAATAGCGCTCAAGCTCAACAAAAAATAGCTTTGCCCTTGCGGCCGCCACATGAAACGGCCTATAAAGCAACAATCGGCCAATATTATCTGGATAACAGCCTAGCTTCATTTACCTCTTCCAACGTCACCCATAACCCGTTCGGCAAGGTAATTCCACAGCAAGGCAAGCAAAGTCAGGACATGTTTAAGGCCCTGCCGCAACTCATCCCGGAAATATCCTTTTACACGAATAACAGCGCCTCCGGCCAGGGAAAAAATTAGGCACTTGTATGAAAACAGGATTCCTTAGCATAATACTCCACGCACACCTGCCTTACGTGCGGCACCCCGAGCACGAAAGCTTTTTTGAAGAAAACTGGCTGTTCGAAGCCATTACCGAATGCTACATTCCGTTAATCGGCGTTCTTGACCGGCTGCAGCAAGACAGCGTGAATTACCGGCTGACGCTTTCATTATCGCCGCCGCTGATATCCATGCTGCGCGATGAATTATTACAAAGCCGTTATCTGAGGTATCTGCATAAATTACTGGAACTGGCCGAAAAGGAAATCATCAGAACGCAGAAACAACCCGAATATCAAAAATTAGCGCGGCTGTACCTCCATTTTTTTCAAAATACCCTGGACTGCTATCAGGATCAATATAACTGCGATCTATTAACAGCTTTCAAAAAGCATCATGCTGCCGACACTCTTGAATTGATTACCTGTGCCGCAACCCACGGTTTTCTGCCCTTACTCAATGTCAACGAAACGGCGGTACGTAATCAGATTAACATTGGCATTAAAACGTTTGAAGCCAATCTTGGTTTCTCGCCTAAGGGTTTTTGGCTGCCCGAATGCGCTTATTATCCAGGCCTGGAAACACTTCTTGGCGAAGCCGGCATCAACTATTTTTTTGTCGACACCCACGGCATTATGGATGCAAGCCAGCCCCCGCGCAATGGCGTCTATGCGCCGCTGGACTGCGGCCATGGCGTAGCCGCATTTGCACGGGACCCGGAATCATCCAGGCAGGTTTGGAGTTCTCAAGAAGGTTACCCTGGCGATTTCGATTACCGGGAATACTACCGGGACATCGGCTTCGATCTCGATTTTGATTATATAGCTCCTTATATTCTCGATGGCGAAATCCGCATTAATACTGGAATCAAATACTATCGGGTAACCGGCAAGGATTTGCCCAAGGAAATCTACAACCCCCAAAAAGCGCTGGAAAAAGCGCATCAACACGCTCGGGATTTTATCAACAAACGCCAGCAACAAATTGACGCGCTTAGCGCCAACATGGACAGACCACCGATCATCGTGACCCCTTACGATGCCGAACTCTTTGGTCATTGGTGGTTTGAAGGGCCGCACTGGCTGGAATCCGTACTACGCTTGGCAAGCGAACATAAAAACGGCATTCAGACCATCACTTGCAGTGATTATTTAAAGCAACAGGCATCGCATCAAGTGGCTACGCCTTCAGCGTCAACCTGGGGGGATCAAGGTTATTACAGTTACTGGATCAATGAAACCAATGACTGGATCTATCCATTTCTGCACAAGGCCGAAGCGGACATGGAAAAATTGGCATCCGATCTCCAGGGCTTAGCGGTCAGTCCATTGCAGACCAGGGCTTTGAATCAGGCGGCAAGATCAATTTTACTGGCGCAAGCCTCTGATTGGCCGTTCATAATGAAATCCGGCACGACCATCGGCTATGCAAATAAACGCATAACAGACCACCTTGCGAGATTTAATTATTTGCATGATTGTATTCGCAAAAACAGGATAAATGAACGCTATTTGGCCGCCCTGGAGATCATGGATAACATTTTTCCAGACATTGATTTCCGTGATTACAATCCTTCAAAAAACGCGACAACCTAAAATCATATTTTCTTGCTTCCTGATTTGGATAACAAACTTTCCTATGCCCCACGTGTTGCTAAAAAGTACCTTTTCAATCAACCATGAATTTATCCTGGACTTAACGGCGGTAACTGATGCATGAGATAAGCAAGCAAGAACTTGAAGACATTACCAGACATTATCATGAGCTAATCGCTTCTCAGCAAACATTATTACTCTCAACAGCTTCAACAAACAGCGTTCCTGACATCAGTTACGCCCCTTTTGTGAGAGACCAGGCCGGACTCTTTTATATCTATGTCAGCGACATGGCTCGCCATACGGCTAATTTGTTGACTAACCCGCAGGCATCGGCAATGTTTATACGGCCGGAATCCGCATCCGCTAACCTTTTTGCACGAGAGCGAGCCGTGTTGAGTTGTAGTATTAAAGAAATAAGCCGCGATGATGAAATTTATGACGGCAGGATACAAGCATTACAGGATAAATTTGGGGAGGTTGTTAGTGTATTACACTCATTATCAGATTTTCATTTATTTGCATTGCGCCCCGAAAGCGGGCGATACGTTATTGGCTTTGGCCGGGCCTTCACAATTAATGTGACCGACGGCACCTTGCATCATATTTGATCTTGAATTAAAAACCGTTGATTTTATCAATATCTATAAAACAATGTGATAAATGCCAAAGAATACAAGCTTTTGATTGACGGTGAGTAAAAACTCCAAAGCCCACCTTTTATATTTTCAACAAGCAAAGTGAAAGACCATCAGATCGATGAATTTCAAGGCGACATCCTAAAATACTCAAACCATAGCAAATTCAACTAACTGGTCCAGCCGGCAGTTAAAGGGCAAGATGAACTAAAGCCGAAGCATTATCGCGCGTTTAAGTTTGAGAAGCTTGCTTTCTAACGGTTATTACTTTTACTCATGAAAAGGGTGGTTCATATCATTAGAGATTTTGAGACCGTTTATGCTTTAGGTTGTAAGTGTGCAAGGAGCCTTTAAGGTTACTGAGAAAGAGGCTGTGTTTTTCGCCTTGGTTAGTCCAAATGCCGGTAAACCCATAATTTCAAAGCGTCTTCAATAAATACCCAAAATATGCAATAGACCCAGATTAATCCGATGTACTCCCAGGAAATAGGCGCAATTAACCAGCCTAAGCCGGCAATGGCTGTGGCAAATATTTTCGTGCTGATAATTGCAATTAACATAAGGATGGCTGGAAATGGGCGGCTCAGAAAACAATTCCGGGTACGAGCGACAAAGAGCGTTAAATGACCGGCAATGGATAGCTTAAGGAAAATAATCGTTTGTATCTCTGCAAGACTGAAATCGAAATATCTTTTAACAATAATTAACAGTAAAAAAGTTTCTATTACACCCATTGCACCCAGTGCGGAGGATATAGTCAAAACCCTATGCATATTCCAGCGTACCGGTGTAGTCGATAGCCAGGTATTATCCTTGGCGATAGCTAAAATCGGGAGATCATTCAGCAAGGCCAGCATGATAATCATTAACGCGGTAATCGGATAAAAATTGTAAACCAGCATTGCCAATACCATGAAAAACATAATGCGGATGGTTTCAATGATCCGGTAAATGGCATATGAATTCATGCGCTCGAAAATCCGCCGCGCTTCTTCAATCGCATTGATGATCACGCCAAGTCCTGTGCCCGTTAAGATCAGGTCGGCAGCTGCCCGAGCCGCGTCGGTCGCCCCGGAGACGGCAATGCCGACATCGGCCTGTTTCAACGCAGGAGCATCATTGACGCCATCTCCGGTCATGCCGACCAAATGACCATTGGCCTGTAAATCTTTCACCAACCAGTATTTATGTTCTGGAAAAACCTGGGCAAAACCATCGGCCAGCTCGGCGCACTGAACAACATTATGAACAATATCTTCATTATCTTTAGCCTTGACAATTTGCTCAGCGAGCAGGATGTTTTGACCCAAACCCAGCTCACCGGCTATTTGTTTGGCGATTGCGATGTTGTCGCCAGTGACCATTTTGATATTGACACCATGCTTTATCGCTTCTTTTATCGTGTCAGCAGCATCTTCGCGCGGCGGATCGAATAACGGCAGAATACCCAGAAACAGCCAGCGTCCGGTTTCATCGGTTTTGGCGACGCCCAGGGCACGGTAGCCTTTCAGGGCAAATTCGTTCACGGTTTGTTCCGCCCGCTCCCGCAAAGAAATATCCGGATGGCATAAGTCAAGAACGACCTGCGGAGCCCCTTTACTTACCTTGAAAGTCTGGCCTTGGCTGGTTTTTATTTCCGCTTCGGTGCGTTTTTGTACCGGATCAAAAGGCATGAAATGTTGTTGCTGAAAGGATTGTAATGCCTTTTCATCGCCCAATTGATGCAAAATGGCGCTATCAATCGCGTCGAGATTTTCAGAGTCGGAGGCCAGCGCCGCCGCCAGAATTATCCTCTGCCTATCAGTGCCGTTAAACATTTCCGGCTCACCCAGGGTCAATTTGTTTTGCGTCAGCGTGCCGGTTTTGTCAGAACACAGAATATCCATGCCGGCCAATTCTTCAATCGATTCCAGCCGGGAAACAATGGCTTTTAATTTAGCCAGTTTTATAGCCCCAACCGCCATGGTCACCGATAAAACTGCCGGCAAGGCAACTGGAATGGAGGCCACCGTCAGAATCAGTGCAAATTGCACCAAATCCATTATGGGCAAGTGTCTATCCAGTCCGACCAGAAGCAATACAGCAACCAGTGCTATACAGATAAAAATTAGATAGTTGCCGATATTTATGACGGCTTTCTGGAAATGGGAGATATTTTTCGCAGTACTGACCAGTCTTGCGGTTTTGCCGAAATAAGTATTTGCTCCGGTGCTGGTCACCACGCCGGTCATTTCACCTTGCTTGGCAATAGTGCTGGAATAAATCAAATCGCCAATCCGCTTTTCAACAGGCAAGGATTCACCAGTCAAGGCAGACTGATCAATACTAAGATAATCGCCTTCAAGCAGTGCAATATCCGCAGGCACCACATCACCCAATAGGATTTTAACTTTATCACCAGGCACCAATTGCGAAGCGTCAATACTTGACCATTGCTCATCCCTGAACACGCGGGCTTTTAACGCCAGATTCTTTTTTAACTGTTCGATGGCGTTGCCGGCCTGATATTCCTGCCAAAAACCCACAATCGCATTAAAAAACAACAGAATCAGAACAAGAACCAGATCTTCGGCATGATGAATAATAGCGGACAGTATCGCCGCTATTTCTATCATCCAGGCGATCGGCCCCCAGAAATAAGAAAGAAACTTCAGGAGATTACTTTTGCGTTTTTCCTGAATGGCGTTAAGGCCATAAAAAGTGAGCCTTGCTTGAGCCTCTGCGCTAGTAAGGCCATTCAAATTGCTTTTCAGGTACTTTAAAAGGGCTTGTGCCTCCAGTAAACGGACTTTATCGGCATCCAGCGGCGGCGGGAATTTATGATTGTTTTCTTTCATTGTCAATCGCCTATTTTATTAGGCTTTATTAAAATTAACCGTCAAATTTGATAAATGCAAACAAGTTTTTAATGATTACTGGCATATTCAAGAATTTATCTAAAAAAAACTTCCCGGAAGAGGCTTTTGCAACCAAAAATTTTTTGGCGCCGGAGAAAAAGGGGATTGAGGATAATCAGTGAGGAGTTACTGATTCTTCGAAAGTTTTTATGCCCTCTCCTGCCTATAAAAAGGCAAAAATTACGCAGTAGCTAATGCCTTCTGCGGCCCCAACCGTCCAGCCTCACTCGTTGCATGCCCAGCAAAGGGTTTGCAACATAGCTATGCACTGATTCGACTCGATTTCGTAAAACCGGCATTTTCATTGCCCTGCGCTTCGTGAAAACAGGTGTCTCATCGTTTACGGAAACTACCCGGTTCCTGTCTTTGAGAGAATTTTCAAGTAATGAAACTACTTCTTCACTGCTAATAGTGTTTTTATTGCTTTCGATAAAATAGCTAGCCAGTCCTGTGATTGCCGCCCAATTTGACTGATTTTTTATAAAGTTTAATGCTACAGAAAATAACTCATCCAGTTTTTCCTTCTGCTGTTGCTTGCAGGCAGAAAAACATTGTAAATATTCAGTAGCTAATGCAAGATCAGAGCAGCCGCCATAATTTTTCAATGCTGTCAGATCAACAAATTGCTGATTAGATAGTTCCTCGGTCCCAGCAATATATCTAGCTTCAGCCAGCGGGCCGACAAGCAGATTAATAATATCCGCTTCAAAGGCGGCCATATAATCCGTCATCGAAACCGCCATGGTATCGTTATGGCCTTTTGTTTCTTGTGCTAATGCATCAATTGAAGACGGCAACCATTCGATTAACCGCCCGCCTTCAACTCTTGCAATGCAATTATCATGTCGCGCTTTATAACACATCAGCTCTTCTTCATGCTTATCTTCTAAGTCATTGAACGTAATCTGAAAAAAAATAGACGGAAGATTTCTGGCTTTGTTGTTCAAACAAATAGCCACCGCATGCCCCGCCTCATGAAAAGCGATACGTTGTTTATGTTCTATAAATTTACCCAGGCAAGAGCTTTCTGATTTCATGTTGTTTAACAAATAGGGGTTGCAGCTTGGCAGACAATGTTGGATGCAAAATGATCCTACTCAGCGATTAGGAATAATCGCGGGGTTAAATTACATGAAACCAAAGTTTAATTGTCTTTAATAACTCACAGACTGAAGCTATTTTTATGCCAACAATTATTAACTACACAAACATGCTTGAAATCAAGTCGCCTTCCAGGATGAAGACTGGGCCGGAATTGATTAAGGCGGGGCAAAGGTTTAAAAAAACCCTTTTTACGGTTTAAATAAACCTTTTCTACGGTTTTTCTCAACTGCTTCTGCCCGTTAAGGCTTTCATGAGAAGCGGAGAAAAATAGCGAAGAAAAAAAATGAATCTATTTTAGAATTTCTTTAGCTCTATTCATTGATATAATGGATTTTGATGTCAGATAAATCATACTGTTTTTTATTATGGCGCTGTCTAAATCAACATTACCCATATCCGATAATGTTGACACTACGTTACGGATATAGGCATCCTCGGCATAAGCGGTAGTTATGTCGAAAAGTTCACTCGCGGTAAACCTTTCCTTAAATGTTTCAAGAGGTATTGTTCTGGGGTTTTCGTCAAATTCAGCAAAAGAGGCGACGGGTAAAAAACAGAGCAAACAAAGAAGGCGGGCAAATTTAACCATTTTTTAATACCTTAAATGATCAGTTATCAACTTGAATAGGCTCGGTTTTGAGTCTGAATCAGGCTGTATTATTGAATCAAGTTATGACAGTATAATGACGGTGCAAACAAAATCAGGAATAATTCAAATTAATCGCAATCCACCATAAAACGTATGACTCCGGAAATGCTAATTTTGCTTATCTACTTGAAAAGTAGAAATTAGTAGCCGGCTATAGGCTATTTTCGATAGCGAAAATTTATCAGCGGAGTTAGCGCCCAATTTTATTTCCGGATGTTTTTCTGCTACCTAGGCTTTTTCATTTCATGGTTTTCTATGGATTTTCCTGCTGAAAAAAATAATTTTCTTGTTGAGCATGTACTTGACATCAGAAATAGCTATCGCCGATTGCTTCTAAAAGAATTAATTCCAGAGATTCAGACTGATGAACTGTTCGCCAGACAATTATTCCATGCGCCTTTTGCAGTTGTTTCTCATGATACGGCAAGCGATCCGGTTTTTAATTACGCAAACCTGAAAGCGCTTGAGTTGTTTGAATTAAGTTGGGAAGATTTTATTCACCTGCCTTCCAGAATGTCCGCAGAACCGATTAACCAGGCCGGACGTGAACAATTGCTGGCTGAAGTTACGGAAAAAGGATATATCGATCATTATGAGGGCGTCCGTATATCAAGTACCGGCAAAAGATTTCTAATTCGAAACGCCATAGTCTGGAATCTCATGGATAAAAATAACAGCTATAAAGGGCAGGCAGCCTGCTTTAGTCAATGGAGATTTTTATAGCAATGCTCTGGTATTTCCGCATTTCTTTCCGCATCTAAACTTGGCTTCAAGGTTTTTGGTTACGGCTGATTCAACTTCCTGCGAGTTGACATGTCTACAACGAGTCACTAGACTGGCCCTTTAAAAATTACCTCCGTTGCAATTGAGGCGCTGGTTAACCCAAAAAACCAAACCATATCTATGATAATCATGCCAGAAATGATTGGCTATTTAGCCGCTACATTGACGACAGCCTCATTTTTACCTCAAGCCATCTTAACGATAAAAACCAAAGATACAGAATCCCTTTCATTAGGCATGTACAGCATGTTTACTCTGGGAGTGTTCTGTTGGCTTATATACGGCTTTTATCTTGCTGATAAAGCAATCATTTTTGCCAACGCAATTACCCTGGTACTGGCCGCATCAATCCTCTTTTTTAAGATTTATAATGTGCTATTCAAGAACGGATAGTTGAAAACAATAGCCAATCGCGCCTGATCTCGCCAGCCAGTATACATGCGAAGAAAACACACAAATTCCGCCAGCGCTTGAAAAGAATTTTTTAGTATAACAACAGACAAACAGAGATATGAAGAATGGCTAATAAAGTGACCTTAACCCAGTTTATTATCGAGCAGCAGCGTGGCTTACCCGATGCATCAGGAACGTTCAGCATGCTGCTGAACAATATCGTGACCGCTTGCAAGAAAATATCTCATCTGGTTAACCGAGGCAATCTTGTGGGTGTTTTGGGTAGCGCTGAGTCTGAAAATGTGCAAGGCGAAGTACAAAAAAAACTGGACATCATTACCAATGACATTATGGTAAATGCACTGAACTGGACCGGGCATCTGGCAGGCATGGCTTCGGAAGAAGTAGATGATATTATTAAAATTCCGGAGCAATATCCCAAGGGTAAATACCTGGCGTTGTTTGATCCATTGGACGGCTCTTCAAACATTGACGTTAATTTGGCCGTGGGTAGTATTTTTTCTATTCTACGTTGCCGTGAAGGTGTCGATCCGGCGCCTGAAGACTTCTTGCAAAAAGGGTCGGAACAGGTTTGCGCGGGTTTTGTGCTTTATGGTCCATCAACCATGATGGTTTTGACAACCGGACATGGCGTTAATGGCTTCACTCTCGATCAGGATATAGGTGAATTTTTACTGACTCATCCAAACATGAGAATTCCGGAAGAGACCAGCGAATTTGCCATTAACATGTCGAACCAGCGCTTCTGGGAACCCCCTGTTCAGCGTTATATTGATGAATGTCTGCAAGGGGCGGAAGGGCCGCGCGAAAAAAACTTTAATATGCGCTGGATCGCTTCGCTGGTTGCCGAGATTTACCGGATCCTGACGCGCGGGGGAGTTTTTTTATATCCCCTTGATTTGCGCGATCCGTCAAAACCAGGAAAACTGCGTATTATGTACGAAGCCAACCCGATGGCATTAATTATCGAGCAGGCGGGTGGAGCTTGTTCCACAGGACGTGAGCGCATTCTCGATATTAAACCGGCAGGCATTCATCAACGCGTGCCACTGATTTTGGGGTCAAAAAACGAAGTCGAGCGCATTGTGGCTTATCATCAGGAAGGGTAGTGTTTGCTAAAACATGCAAGTCTATTTGCATCTATCACTGCCTCTGATTACCAGTACTTTCACATTGCTTTGCGCTGTTGCGCCGTCTCGTCCTGAAGCGAGCGTTCGACTGATTTGTTTTTGCCCAAGACTTCCAGCCGGGCTTTGAGCGCAACCGGATCAGATACATCGGCTGGTTTATCCTGTTTAATTAATTATTTTTCCTTACCGCCTTCATGGCGATTATCAGGGCAAATTATTCGTTTCTGATGCTTTGTTGTAATCAACACCGACACTGACAATAAAGCTGGTGGCTTCTTCAATATCCATGGCTGACTTAACTAATTTGGATTTATCGACAATCACAGTGAATCCGGATGTCGGGTTGGGCGAGGTGGGTACAAACAGTATATATTTATCATCGTATCTGTTGGTTACATAAGCAGGCACCCAGACACCTTCTTTTGGGTATTCTACGTATACAACTTCTTTGGCCATTGTCTGTTCATGTGATGAAAACATGTTAAAAACTTTTTTAAGCACTCGGTAAATTGTGTTCAGAAAGGGAATTCTGTCAATTACATAGTCAAAGGCGCTAATAACCCAGGAACGCCCCTTTTTGGCGATGGTATTGCCTATCCACATCAATATAAAAAAACTGACTGCGAAAACCATAGCGGTATAAAGATAGTTATCGGAAAAGCCGTAAACAACTTGAAATGACTCGGAAACCAGTCCTTTTACAAAAATGATAATTTGTAATACAACAACAATAGGGATAACCGCAAAGACGCCTATCAGGAAATCATTCAATAGCTTTTTAGTAAATTCATTCATTATTTTCTCCGTTGTTTATACCAAATTAATCATTAGCAAGATATCTGATGAATATTTAACATTTTCTCTATCTGTAAAGCATTGGCCGCAGACTGGAAGAAAATGCGCGCTTAATTATAAGCGAATTTAAGGCGCTTGTATGAGCGATAGAAAAATGTTGGAGAGTACAAATCTGATTTAATTTACACTGATGAAGCCGATATCCGTATTTCATGCTTTTTAGACGCTTACCCGCAATAATATTTCGTATAACCTTGCCGGTTTTGCTGGTTTAATAGCGGGACCGCCATAAAGACTTTAAATAAATGCTTTTTAATCGATCAGAAGAGCGTGCAATTGCACTGAACCTGGAAGATGTGAACTTTTAAAATAAGGATGAAATATAATGCAAAAAAATATATTGATTACCGGGGCGGCTAAACGCATTGGCGCCGCCTGCGCCCGGTTGCTGCATAGCGAAGGCTGTAATGTGTTTTTGCATTATAGATCGTCAAAAGAAGCGGCTTTGCAGCTTTGTTTTGAATTAAATCAGATGCGCCCGGATTCAGCATACATGATGCAGGCTGATTTACTTGACAGGGATGAGATGGAATCGCTGGCAAGTGAAGCTTGCATGGCATGGGGCGGAATTGATGCGCTGGTAAATAACGCTTCGACCTTTTATCCGACTGAAGTGGCGAAGGTAACCGAGCAACAGTGGGATGAGTTAATGGGCAGCAATTTAAAAGCTCCCTTTTTTTTGGCAAAATTATTATCAGGAACTTTAGCTGATAATAGGGGGTGCATTATTAACATCGTCGATATCCATGCGGAATGCGGATTGAAGGGTTTCCCGGTGTATAGTATCGCCAAAGCCGGATTGGCTGCTATGACCAAAATCCTGGCCAAGGAATTCGGCCCAAGCGTCCGTGTTAACGCAGTGGCGCCGGGAGCTATACTTTGGCCGGACACTGATTTGTCTGAACAACAAAAACTAGAAATTTTGCAAAGGGTGACTTTAGGACGCTGTGGCGAACCCGATGATATTGCCAAGGCGGTATGGTTTTTGATCAAGAATGCGGACTACATGACCGGACAGATTTTGACAGTTGATGGCGGGCGTACTTTATTTTGTTGATGCTGACACTGAATGCATGACGCCTTGACTTAATTTAACTGGCCCAGACGGGCTTGACGCGCTTTTGTTTGAGAATTGTCTTGTCGAACTTTTCCCATAGCTCGGCATAGCTCAGATGACTAATCGGATGTTTTAAAGCCGGGGCAATTTCGGCTAAAGGTTCGAGGACAAACGCGTAGCGCTCAATTTCATCGCGCGGTATCTGCAGCCGTCCATCATTGAGTATCAGATCATCATACAAAATGAGATCCAGGTCGAGGGTGCGCGCAGAAAATTTCTGACAGTCTCGGGTGCGGCCGTTATCCAGTTCAATTTGCCGCAGCATTTTGGCGACTTCTTTCACGCCTGATTCCGAGTTAAACCCGACTACCAGATTGTAAAAGGCATCGCCTGTGAAACCGACCGGTTCTGATTCATAAATACTTGAGATAGTCAGCTTGCCAAAGTGGTGCTCAAGCGCCTTTAGACTGGCAAGTATATTTTTATCCCTGTCGATGTTGCTGCCTATGCTAATGTAGCCTCTGGACATGGACTACCTATCGCCTCGTTCAATGATAATGCCGACATCGCTGGCGCCGCGAATTGCGCCTTTTTTATTCAGGGTTATTTTTACCCAAGGCACATGAAATTCACTGCGGATGACAGCGGCTATTTCAGATATCAATTTTTCAACGAGAAAAAACTGGCTGGCTTCGACAAAAGAGATAATGCGTTTGGAAACGGTTTTGTAATCAAGCGCGTATTGAATGTCATCAGTCTCGGCGGCTTTTTGTATGTCAAAAGCCATTTCAATATCAAGCACAACTGTTTGCTTGGTTTCCCTTTCCCAGTCATAAATCCCAATGATTGTTTCGATTTCAAGTCCGCCTAAAAAAATGATGTCCATGGTTATTTCCGGTTATTATGTGCTAATTTAATAAAATGGTAAGTATCGGGGAAATGTGTCCTCCTTACAAGTTCTTAAATGAGGAAAGAGTTACATGATTGAATGGTTGTTAGTTCCGCTTGCCTACCTTATAGGTTCTATTTCCAGTGCAATAATTATTTGCCGATTGATGGGTTTGCCGGACCCCCGGGAACAAGGCTCAGGGAATCCGGGTGCAACTAATGTCATGCGTTTTGGCGGTAAAAAAGCGGCGGCAATAACATTACTGGGCGACCTCCTTAAAGGCTTGATTCCCGTTTATATAGCCAAGGTATTGGGAATGTCTGTCGAGCAATTGTCAATCATCGGTCTGGCTGCATTTATGGGGCATCTTTATCCGGTATTTTTTAAGTTTAAAGGCGGCAAAGGCGTTGCTACATCAATTGGCGTTTTACTTGGATTTTCCTGGTTGCTCGGTTTTGCATTTATCGGCACTTGGCTGTTGGTATACAAGGTTGGCAAAATTTCCTCTTTATCCGCGTTGTTTGCTTCTGTTTTATCGCCTTTTTATGCCTGGTTTATAGTCGGCGATATGTCCATAACAGGAGTTTCAACACTCATGATGGTATTTTTGCTCTGGCGCCATAAAAGCAATATACAGAGATTGCTGAATAGAGAAGAAGACTAGCCGGGACGAGATGAAAGGGAGTTTTCACATTCTCTTTTGTCCCAGGACAACTCACTCATCGGCCAGCGTGGCCGGGCAAAAATCTCCAATCCCTGCTGTTGTCCGGCCACTAAGCGCTGACAGCCCGCGTAAGCAATCATGGCGCCGTTATCGGTACAAAATTCCGGTCTCGGAAAATAGATTTGCGCTTGTTCTTTGCTGGCCATTTCAGTCAGGAAAGCACGGATTTGTTTGTTGGCGCTCACACCGCCGGCAACCACCAGTCTTTTCAGTCCGGTTTGTTGTAAAGCACGCTTGCATTTAATACTGAGCGTCTCTGCAACCGCTTGCTGGAAGGCAGCGGCAATATTTGCCTTGTCTTGCCAGTTTTTTTCAGAGGCGTTAATTGTATTAAGAGCAAAGGTTTTTAAGCCGCTAAAGCTAAAGTCTAGTCCCGGCCTGTCGGTCATAGGGCGAGGAAATTTAATCTGCGGCTTGCCGTGTTCAGCAAGAGCGGATAGTTTAGGCCCGCCGGGGTAGCCTAGCCCCAGCATTTTTGCCGTTTTATCAAAAGCCTCGCCCGCTGCATCATCGAGCGATTCGCCTAGCAACTGGTAATGACCAATCCCCTCGACTTGAACCAATAAAGTGTGGCCGCCGGAAATTAATAAAGCGACAAAAGGAAATTCCGGCGGGTTTTCTTCCAGCATGGGGGCAAGCAAGTGTCCCTCCATGTGATGAACCGCAAGCGCCGGTATCCGCCATGTCCACGCCAGGCTTCTGGCCATTGCCGCGCCAACTAATAAGGCACCCATGAGCCCCGGGCCCGCCGTGTAGGCAATACCGTTAATGTCTGTGCTCTGAAGTTGACTTTCGAGTAGTAATTGTTTAATGAGCGGGATTAATTTGCGGATATGGTCGCGTGATGCCAGCTCAGGAACCACGCCTCCATATTCGCTGTGCATTTCAACCTGACTGTGTAAAATATGATTAATCAAGCCCCGCCCGGAATGATAAATGGCGACGCCGGTTTCATCGCAGGAGGTTTCTATGCCTAAAACGTACATTGATTTTTTGAAAATTATAAAAGTGAATGTATAATTAAGGGTTCTGTTTATTCAGTGGATAGTAAATATCCTCACGCTCAATCTTAACATAATTGGAATCATATAATGCCGTCAGTGAAAATTAAAGAAAACGAACCTTTTGATATTGCAATCCGCCGCTTTAAACGCGCTTGTGAAAAAGCGGGCGTGTTGGCCGAAGTGCGCCGCCGCGAGTTTTATGAAAAACCAACCGCTGAGCGTAAACGTAAAGGCGCTGCCGCGGTTAAGCGTCACTTGAAGAAATTGGCGCGTGAGCGGTATGCGTTGAAAAATTTACGCCGCGGACGTCCAGTACTTTGATTTAAGGTTAATGTGATGGAGTTGTTAACAGATCGTATCAAGGAGGATATGAAAGCCTGCATGAAGGCAGGCGATAAAGCCAGACTGGGAGTGATTCGCTTAATTTTAGCCGCCATAAAGCAGGTTGAAGTTGATGAGCGTATCCAACTGGATAATGATCGGGTAATCCTGGTGCTCGATAAGATGCTAAAGCAGCGCCGCGAATCTATCCGGCAGTTTGCTGATGCGGGCCGGAATGACCTGGTGGCGATTGAAGAGGCTGAAACTCTTGTGATTCAGGATTTTCTGCCTCAAGCTCTTGGCGAAGAAGAAATTGGCGCGATGGTAAGCGCTGCCGTGACTGAATCAGGCGCGGAATCAATTAAAGATATGGGCAAAGTGATGGGCTTGCTCAAAGGGCAAATGCAAGGCCGCGCAGATATGTCAGTTGTCAGCGCCAAAATTAAGGCAGCATTATCTGGTTAACTTGTTTTTTGTCCGGGTAACTTATGTCCGGTAAAATTCCTCGCGAGTTTATTGATGAACTGTTGATGCGGGTTGATATAGTTGATTTAATCGATTCGCACGTTCCCCTTAAAAAAACGGGTGCAAATTATGTGGCCCGCTGCCCATTTCATGCTGAAAAAACCCCCAGCTTTTCTGTAAGCCAGCCAAAACAATTCTTCCATTGCTTTGGTTGCGGCATTAGCGGTAACGCCATTAGCTTTCTGATGAATTTCAGTCATCTTGATTTTGTGGAAGCTGTTGAGGACTTGGCAGGATTCGCCGGGATCGAAATACCCAGGGAGTCGATACAATATCAGCCAAAGCAGAAGAAAGAAGATTTAAACAACCTGTATGCGCTGATGGAGCAGGTGGCTGCCTTTTATATGCAACGTTTGCGGTCTACCGATGAAGGGAAAAAAGCCGTTGAATATTTAAAAACCAGAGGGATAAGCGGCGACGTTGCCCGGGCTTTTATGCTGGGCTATGCACCCAATCAATGGAAGGGTTTGATTGACAAATTCGGTCGCGAGCTATTAATGGCAGGCGGTTTGCTTGGCGCTAATGAAAACGGAGAGGTTTATGGGCGCTTTCGAGGCCGGATCATGTTCCCCATTCGGGACAAGCGCGCCCGAATTATTGGTTTTGGCGGCCGGGCGCTTGACAATTCGTTGCCAAAATACTTGAATTCTCCTGAAACGTCTCTATTTCATAAAGGCAAGGAAGTTTATGGCTTGCACGAACTCCTGCAAAAAAATTCGAAGCCGCAAAGGATTTTGATCGTTGAAGGCTATATGGATGTTATCGCCTTAGCTCAGTTTGGCATTCATTATGCCGTCGCTACTCTGGGAACGGCGACATCGCAGGCGCATCTTGATTTGCTGTTCCGGTTTTCCTCGGAACTGGTATTTTGTTTTGATGGCGACAGGGCTGGCCGCGAAGCGGCCTGGAGAGCGATAGCGTCAGTTTTTCCATCCCTGAAAGGCGGCCGGCAAATTCGAATTATGTTGTTGCCGCAAAATCATGATCCGGACTCATTGGTTCGAGATGAAGGACTTGATAAGTTTATAGAGCGCGTAGAAACAGCCCAGGTCTTGTCGGATTATTTTTTTGAACATTTCTCTAAAGACCTGAAATTATCAGAAATGGAGAGCCGTTCCAGCTTGAAAGATGACGCTGAGTCCTATTTGAAGCAATTACCGATTGGCGCTTTCAGGGAGATGATGTTTGCGAAATTATCCGATCTGGCTAAGCAATACATTTTGGACAACGAGGCCATGCTGGCTTATAAAAAACAGCAAAAAAATCATCGTCTGAATAGCGGCCGATTATCACTGCCCAGTTTTGTAATTTCGCTATTGCTTCAGAACCCCAAGTTTATAGAAATAGTTGGGCAAAAAGAGATTGACTGGAATCAGCTGGAATTTGACGGCATCGAAAAATTTAAAGCCATCCTGCAAATAGTTGCCGATAAAAAACCGGCAAATTATGGCGTATTGCTAGAGATATTTCGAAACCATCCGGATGAAACGATTGTAAAAAAATTGGCCGCATTTGAGTCACTGATTCCGGAAGACGGAATAGAAACCGAGTTTTGCGATGCGCTGAATGGCTTACTCAAACAAGGCAGGGAGGCCGGTCTCGCCAGATTATGGGCCAAGGCGCAAGGCGAGGGCTTGAATGTTCAAGAGCAGGAAACGTTAATAAAAATGTTGGCAAATAAATAGTTTGATGTTACATCTAAAAATATAGTAAAATTTTCTGTTAGGTATGATCGTGCTCAACAGAGTATTCAGTGAGTGAATGATGAATCAAGAACAACAGCAGTCCCAGCTTAAACAATTGATAGCAAAAGGCAAGATGCAGGGATACCTGACCTATGCCGAGGTTAATGATCACTTGCCCAGTGATATTGTTGATCCTGAACAAATTGAAGACATCATTGGCATGATCAATGAGATGGGCATTCAGGTTTATGAAACTGCGCCTGATGAAGATTCTCTTATCACTGATTCAGCTGCTGTTACCACTGATGACGAAGACGCTGAAGAAGTTGCGGCTCTGGCTTCTGTTGACAGTGAGTTTGGCAGAACCACGGATCCGGTGCGCATGTATATGCGTGAAATGGGTTCAGTGGAATTGTTAACGCGCTCCGATGAATTAAAAATCGCCAAGCGTATTGAAGAAGGGCAACAGCAGCTTGTTAAAGCCATTGCCCGATCCTGCGTGGTTGTTGACGATTTTCTGCAGTCATTTGATAATGTTTCCGGTGAAGAAGGCGGAATTCGCCTGACCGATTTGATTTCTGGTTTTGTTGATTTAAGCGATGCTAATGACTTGGTTGCCGCCCTGCCAGCCAATGATGTTGTCGAAGAATCCGTGGCCGGCGCTGAAGATGAATTGAAAGGCCTCAATTACGAGGAAGTTCAGGAAAAAGTCGAGGCTCTTAGAAAACAGTTAAAAATAGCTTCATCAGCGATCAAAAAGCATGGCTATACCAGTGATAAAACGGAAAAAGCCTTTGAAATATTGGCTGAATTGTTCATGGAATTTAAATGGACGCCGCAATATTTAAAAAAATTAACGGCTATTATCCCCAATGGCATCGCTATCGTCCGTGAGCAGGAAAAACTGATTCTGGATATCTTTGTAAAAGAAGGAACAATGTCCCGCAAGGACTTTATTGCCTCATTTACTGAAAATGAATCGAATTCAGAGTGGCTGGATCACTATCTGGAAGGCGGACATAGCTATTCGGAGGCATTAAAAGCCCGCGAAAAAGAGTTAAGGAAAGCGCAAAAAATATTAGCGGATATCGAGGCTGAATATGGCTTAACCATCAGCGGGTTAAAAGATATTAACCGGCGCATGTCAATCGGCGAAGCCAAAGCAAGGCGCGCCAAAAAGGAAATGATCGAGGCTAATTTAAGGCTGGTTATTTCGATTGCTAAAAAATACACTAATCGTGGTTTGCAGTTCCTTGATTTGATTCAGGAAGGTAATATTGGCTTAATGAAAGCAGTCGATAAATTCGAATACCGTCGCGGTTACAAGTTTTCTACTTATGCAACATGGTGGATCAGACAGGCCATTACCCGATCCATTGCGGATCAGGCCAGAACCATTCGTATTCCAGTGCACATGATAGAAACGATCAATAAATTGAACCGGATTTCCAGGCAGATTTTGCAGGAAATGGGGCGGGAAGCAACGCCGGAAGAATTGGCTGAGCGCATGGAAATGCCCGAAGATAAAGTCCGTAAAGTGTTAAAAATAGCCAAGGAGCCCATTTCAATGGAAACGCCTATCGGTGACGATGAAGATTCTCATTTGGGGGATTTTATAGAAGATGCTAAAGTATTGTCACCAGTTGAAGCTGCTACCATTGCCGGTTTGCGTGAATCAACACAAAACGTGTTGGCGGGATTAACGGCGAGAGAAGCAAAGGTCCTGCGTATGCGTTTTGGTATCAATATGAATACTGATCATACCCTGGAAGAAGTTGGCAAACAGTTTGATGTAACGCGTGAGCGAATTCGTCAAATTGAAGCAAAAGCATTGAGAAAGTTAAGACATCCCTCCCGGTCAGAGCAATTAAGATGCTTTCTGGATGGTGAGTAGATAAGGAACACGGGCCCTTAGCTCAGTTGGTTAGAGCGTCCGACTCATAATCGGCAGGTCGTAGGTTCAAGTCCTACAGGGCCCACCATTAATAACAAGGCTGCTTATGCAGCCTTTTGTATATTTGGCTTATATCATTAAATGAAGGTGGTAACGTGAGCAACAATTTTAGTTTTACATCTGAATCCGTTTCAGAAGGACATCCCGATAAAGTTGCGGATCAAATTTCGGATGCAGTTCTTGATGCTATCCTGGCTCAAGATCCCCGGGCAAGAGTTGCTTGTGAAACGCTGGTGAAAACCGGCATGGTTGTTCTGGCGGGGGAAATTACCACCAGCGCATGGGTTGATCTCGAAACTCTGGTCAGAAAAGTGGTTTGCGAAATCGGTTACGATCATGGCGATATAGGCTTTGATGGACAAAGTTGCGCTGTTTTAAATGCCATTGGCAAGCAATCTCCTGATATCGCGATGGGCGTCGATGAAGATGAAAATCATGAGCAAGGCGCTGGCGATCAGGGCTTGATGTTTGGTTACGCCAGCAATGAAACCGATGTGTTAATGCCCGCCCCAATTACCTATGCACATTTGCTGGTCAAGCGCCAGTCTGAAGTCCGTAAGAATAAAACACTGCCGTGGTTGCGCCCCGATGCAAAAAGCCAGATAACTTTCAGGTACGAAAATAACAAGCCGGTAGCAATTGACGCAGTGGTTTTATCTACCCAGCATTCACCCGAAATTAATACCAAGTCATTGCATGAAGCGGTGATGGACGAAATAATTTTGCATGTCCTGCCTGCCGAATGGCTGCATAAAGACACCAAATATTTCATTAACCCAACTGGACAGTTCGTCATCGGGGGGCCTGTAGGCGATTGCGGATTAACGGGCCGTAAAATTATCGTTGACACCTACGGCGGAATGGCAAGACACGGAGGCGGTGCATTTTCGGGCAAGGACCCTTCCAAAGTTGACAGATCTGCTGCCTATATGGCGCGTTACGTAGCAAAAAACATTGTGGCAGCGGGTCTGGCCGAGCGTTGCGAGATTCAGGTTTCTTACGCTATTGGCATTGCAGAGCCCACATCAATTACTGTGGAAACCTTTGGCACCAGTAAGCTCAGTGAAGACAGACTGGTACAGATTATCAGGGATAACTTTGATCTCAGACCCAAGGGCTTGATTAAAATGCTGGATTTATTACGGCCCATCTATCAGTCCACAGCGGCCTATGGACACTTTGGCAGGACTGAAGACACGTTCAGCTGGGAAAAAACCGATAAAGTTGACGCATTAAAAGATGCGGCTGGTCTCTAATAGCAACATAAACAGGATTCATAATGAGCCAACAAGATTATAAAATTGCCGATATTGCATTAGCCGAATGGGGCCGAAAGGAAATCAATATTGCTGAAACAGAAATGCCGGGCCTAATGGCGCTTCGTGAAGAATATGGTCAGGAGCAACCGTTAAAAGGTGCGCGGATTGCCGGATGTCTGCACATGACCATACAAACAGCGGTATTGATTGAAACCCTGACTGCATTGGGCGCTGAAGTCCGCTGGTCATCGTGTAATATTTTTTCCACCCAGGATCATGCGGCGTCTGCAATGGCGGCGGCAGGTATTCCGGTTTTTGCCTGGAAAGGCGAAACCGAAGAAGAGGCCGAATGGTGTATCGCACAAACCATTGAAGGTCCGGAAGGCTGGAGACCCAATATGATTCTGGATGATGGCGGCGATTTAACCAACATGATGCACGACAAGTATCCTGAATTAATGGCGGGCGTTAAAGGCTTATCTGAAGAAACTACGACAGGTGTCTTGCGTTTATATGAACGGGTAGCCAAAGGCACGTTAAAAACGCCCGCATTTAATGTCAATGACTCGGTGACCAAATCAAAATTCGATAACCTGTACGGTTGCCGCGAGTCTTTGGTTGACGGCATCAAACGCGCGACCGACGTTATGGTTGCCGGTAAAATTGCCGTGGTCTGCGGTTACGGCGATGTAGGCAAGGGCTGCGCACAATCCTTGCGCGGCCTGGGCGCTACTGTATTGATCACTGAAATTGACCCTATTTGCGCGTTGCAAGCCGCTATGGAAGGTTACCGCGTAGTCACTATGGAAGAGGCCGCGCCTATCGCCAATATTTTTGTGACTGCAACCGGTAACTTTAGCATTATTACCCATGAACACATGCTAGCCATGAGAGATCAAGCAATAGTGTGTAATATTGGTCACTTTGATGCCGAAATTGAAATTGCTTCATTGCGTCAATATGAATGGGAAAATATTAAACCCCAGGTTGATCATGTTATTTTTCCTGACGGCAAGCGGTTGATTATTTTGGCTGAAGGGCGCCTTGTTAATCTGGGCTGCGCTACAGGACACCCCAGCTTTGTGATGTCTAACTCGTTCTGCAACCAAGTTTTAGCGCAAATGGAACTGTGGAAAAATGCCGCTCAGTATGAAAACAAGGTCTATATCCTGCCTAAAAAACTGGATGAAAAAGTCGCCAGATCGCATCTCAAACAATTGGGCGTGAATTTGACAGTCTTAACTGACGCACAAGCCAAATACATCAATGTTCCGGTTGAAGGTCCCTATAAAGCGGATCATTATCGTTATTGATTTGTCATCGTTCCCACGCTCCGGCCTGGGAATGCAGCCTGTAGAGACGCAGTAGTTTGCGTCTCGCATACAGCAGCACGGTACGCAAGGCGTCCACAGCGGTATCTCCACGTACACCGTGGGAACGATACATTTTAGATTCCCGTCAGTGAGACCAAAATGCAATCACAAAAAACACACCCTCAGCTATTCAGTTTTGAATTTTATCCACCAAAAACGGAAGAAGGCGCTGAAAATTTGCAAATTGTGCATAGTAAGCTGGCAAAACTGAATCCTGACTTTTTTTCCGTCACCTT
The DNA here is from genome assembly GCA_002862125.1 of Methylobacter sp. KS41. Lineage (GTDB taxonomy): Bacteria > Pseudomonadota > Gammaproteobacteria > Methylococcales > Methylomonadaceae > Methylobacter_C. The sequence goes on from PHSP01000001.1 coordinate 1,320,411, forward strand.
TGGTGCCGGGGGCTCAACACGCGACCTTACCTTCGACACTGTAATCGCTATCCAGGCAAAAGGCATAGCCGCCGCCCCGCATTTATCCTGTGTTGCCTCAACCAAAGACAATATTCGCGCTATCCTCAAAAGCTACCAGGATAATGGCATTGCCAAAATTGTTGCTTTAAGAGGCGATTTGCCTTCCGGCATGATGTCCGCGGGTGAATTCCGCTACGCCAATGAACTGGTCGAGTTTATTCGCCAGGAAACAGGAGATTACTTTCAGATTCATGTCGCCGCCTACCCGGAAGTGCATCCGCAATCTGCAAGCGCCACGGAAGATTTCAAGAACTTCAAGCGTAAAGTGGAAGCCGGCGCTGATGCGGCGATTACCCAGTATTTTTATAATGCCGAAGCGTATTTTTATTTCGTGGACGCCTGTGAAAAAAACGGCATAGATATTCCCATTGTTCCCGGTATTATGCCGATTACACAATATACGCAACTCTTCCGCTTTTCTGAAATGTGCGGCGCGGATATTCCCCGCTGGATGAGAAAACGCCTGGAAAGTTTTGGCGATGATCGCGCGTCAATACAAGACTTCGGCCTGGATTTGGTCAGCAATCTTTGTCAGCGTTTGTTAGACGGCGGCGCGCCAGGATTGCACTTTTACACCATGAATCAAGCCGCGCCTACTTTGGCGATTCTGGAGAATTTAAAGCGATAGGTGTATGCATTTGCTATGCTTGTGTATCCGCCGGAACACAAGAATCCGGTAAATACTCATCGAGGTAAAAATCATGGTGCTGGAATTAAAACAAGAAGCAGACCGGATTAGTGAAGCAGACTATTTACAGGGTGAACTAGTTAGTGAAATAAAGCATGAGTTTATTGACGGCGTAGTTTATGCCATGACGGGTGCGAGTAAAAATCACCAGCGTATTGCCGGCAATGTCTTTAGCGGATTAAAAGCACACTTAAAAACTACGCCCTGCGAACCCTTTTCATCCGACATTAAGGTAAAAGTAGGCAGCAAATTTTTTTATCCCGATGTTATGGTGGTGTGCGAGGATGACAGCGGCAACGATTACTACAGCGAAACTCCTGTTATTATCGTCGAAGTCTTATCAAAATCCACCCGCAGAATGGATGAAACCGCCAAAAGGCTTGCCTATCAAACTCTGCCATCGCTACAAGAATATGTGCTAATCGAGCAGGATTTTGTTGATGTCGAAGTATGCCGCCGTAGTGAAGGCTGGGTATCCCGTCATTATTTTATGGGCGACAGCGTGACTTTTGAATCAGTGGGCTTAATATTACCGGTGACGGATATTTATGAGCGCGTCGATAATGATGACGTAACCTCTTTTGTCGATTCGCTTAAACTACCATAGCGTATAAAGGTGCGAAGTTTCTTTAGCCTTTCACCTACTGTCTTTTGCCAGTGACCAATCAATCCCTTTCCAATCGCGATCTGTCCGTTTTGTGGCACCCTTGCACGCAAATGAAGGATCATGAATATTTTCCGATTATTCCCATTAAAAAAGGGCACGGTGTTTGGCTGGAGGATTTTGACGGCAATCGCTATCTGGATGCAGTAAGTTCATGGTGGGTCAATCTGTTTGGTCATGCCAATCCTCATATTAATGCCGCGCTAAAAGACCAGCTTGATACGCTGGAGCATGTGATTTTCGCCGGGTTCACCCATGAGTCAGCCGTCAAATTGGCGGAAAAGCTGGTTGAAATCACTCCCGAAGGACTTGATCGCTGTTTCTATGCCGACAATGGTTCCGCGGCGGTGGAAGTCGCGCTCAAGATGAGCTTTCATTATTGGCGCAATCACGGGCAAACACAAAAAACAAAATTTATAACGCTGGAAAACAGTTATCACGGTGAAACCTTAGGTGCGTTAGCTGTCGGTAATGTGCCGTTATATAAGGAAACGTACGCGCCGCTTTTAATGGATGTGATAACCGTGCCCGGCCCGGATTGTTATAACCGCGAGAAAGGCGAGTCATGGGCGGATTATTCCACGCGCCGCTTCGCGCTGATGGAACAGACGTTACAAGAACATGCGGATACTGTCTGTGCTGTTATTATCGAGCCTTTAGTGCAATGCGCGGGCAATATGCGCATGTATGATCCGGTTTATTTAAAATTGCTGCGCGCTGCCTGCGATAAATTCTACGTGCATTTGATCGCCGATGAAATCGCCGTCGGCTTTGGGCGCACGGGAACATTATTCGCCTCTGAACAAGCTGCAATCAGTCCTGATTTTATGTGTTTGTCCAAAGGCTTGACGGGCGGCTATTTGCCGTTGTCGGCGGTGTTAACCACCCATCAGGTGTATCAAGCCTTTTATGATGATTATCAAAACCTGACTGCATTTCTGCATTCGCACAGTTATACCGGCAACGCACTGGCTTGTAGAGCGGGACTTGCGACCCTGGAAATTTTCCAGCACCACAATGTTATCGAGAATAATAAACAACTGGCCCGGATCATGGCGAAAGCGGCGGCCCGTTTTAATGAGCATCCGCATGTTGCAGAAGTCCGTCAGGCGGGCATGATACTGGCGATAGAAATGGTCAAAAACAAACACACGCGGGAGCCATATCCGTGGCAGGAACGCCGGGGGTTTAGAGTCTATCAATATGCGCTGTCCAGAGGTGTATTATTACGCCCGCTGGGCAATGTCATTTATTTTATGCCTCCTTACATTATCACCGGGGAGGAACTTTTATTAGTCGCTCAAGTAGCCTGGGATGGCATAGAGCAGGCGGTTAAGGATTAATATGCGGGTTTCCAGATTATATACATCAGTGCCTTTGGCCTCAGGCAAACAAATCGGGCTGGATGATGAGAATGGGCATTATGTCCGAACGGTATTGCGATTAAAAAAAGACGCTGAAATCATTTTATTTAACGGCGCGGGCGGTGAATATTTGGGCACCGTAGCCGAGGTCAGCCGGAAAACCGTGCTGATTCAAATAAATAAATGGATCGAGCGTAACGTGGAATCGCCGCTGCTAGTTACACTGGGCTTGGGTATTTCGCGTGGCGACAGGATGGATTTGTCGGTGCAAAAAGCGGTGGAACTGGGCGTTAATCAGATCACTCCGTTATTGACAGAACGTTGCGTAGTACAGTTTAAAGGCGAAAAAAAGCCGCAACGCTTGCTGCATTGGCAAAAAATTGTCCAGCATGCAGCCGAACAAAGCGGGAGAACAACCTTGCCGGAATTGGCCGGAATAGAACACTTGCAACAGTGGGTGGACAAACAGCAGGGTTTGAAGATTTTTCTCGATCCCTACGCAGAAGCAACATTGGCGGATATAAACCCGGTAGACATGCACGTAACTTTACTCACCGGACCCGAAGGCGGCTTTACTCATCAAGAACGTGATTGCGCAAAGGCGGCCGGATTTATGCCAGTCCGTTTGGGCAGTCGCATTTTAAGAACCGAAACGGCATCCCTTGCCGCCTTGGCGGCTGTACAGATGTTGTGGGGCGACTTTCGACTGCAATCTTTGCCTTTTGTAAGCTCTTCGCTGGAAATAATGTAATGCGTTATCTTTTTTATACCGTCGTACCTTTCCTGGTGTTGCTGGCCGCTTTATCGCTGGCTTGCATAGTGAGCTATTTTATTGTGCTGGGCATAGGCGATTTGATATCTTTTCGGCAACTCATAAACAGATTGGCGCAACTATTTCTGATGCTGAGTATTTTCCCGGCTATGGCTTATCTGAAAATTAACAAAGAAGAGCTGGGGTTTGCCCGAAGACCGGTATTTTTAAAGCAGTTGTTACAAGGATTCGGATTGGGCTTTATAACCTTGATTCCTGTTTTTATCGCCCTATATATGCTTGGAGTTGATGTGATTGATGAATCGCAACACTGGACAACCGGGCTGTTGGCTAAATATACGGCCATTAATTTATCGATTGCCCTGTTAATCTCAATGATAGAAGAACCTCTGTTTCGGGGGATTATGCTAACCGCCTTAAACAAGAAGATGCCGGTCACGGCAGCCATTCTGATCACTTCAACCTATTATGCCGGTCTGCATTTTTTCAGCAGCAGTACGGACATACCGGTTCAGGATATTGGTCTGTTCAGCGGTTTTAAATTGCTGGGCGAAGCGTTTGGAAATTTACTGAACCCCGAAAATCTATCGGCATTTTTTTCCATACTGATGGTGGGCATTTTTTTAGGCGTACTTAGAACGCAGGTTAAGGCCAGCCTTGGACTCTGTATCGGTTGCCATACCTGCTGGGTGTGGCAAATAAAAATGAGCAATAAACTGTTTAATATGAATTTTACCTCGGAATATCTTTATCTGATCAACGTCTACTATGACGGCGTTATCGGGCCTTTGGTAACTGTCTGGCTGATGTTGGCTGTTGCAGGATTTTTTCTTTATCGCCGGATTAATAAGGCAAAATATCAACCTGACCCAAGTAACTAATCCCTGAAATTATCGTATTGCAAGGGCATTTCCAGCTTTTCTTCTTTCAGCATGTGGATAACCTCCTGCAGGTCATCGCGTTTTTTTCCAGTCACTCTTACTTTATCCCCGTGAATAGCTGCCTGCACTTTTAGTTTTTTGTCTTTAATTAATTTGACGATTTTTTTTGCCAGCAGTGTATCAAGACCTTGTTTCAATGTGATTTCCTGACGCATCATTTTACCGCTGCCTTTTGCGTCGCCTACATCCATGCAGGCAACATCGACGCCGCGACGGCTGAGTTTCGAACAGACAACGCTGAACATTTGCTGTAACTGAAAAGTTGATTCAGAGATCATAATCAGTTTGTCGTCAGTCAATTCAAAGGTCGAGTTTGTACCTTTAAAATCAAAGCGGGTAGAAACTTCTTTATTTGCCTGGTCGATAGCGTTTTTAACTTCGTGGGTATCAAATTCAGAAATAATGTCAAAGGAAGGCATGGCGGTAAATTCAAGGTTGTTTGAAGATTGCAATTATTTTACAACTGTTTGCAGGTATTGATAACCTCGGCAACGGCTTTAATGCGTAAGCGGCGAATCGCCTCGCCAATTTTCGCGCCTTGAAGTCCGCTGTTCAAAATAGCCGACGTATCTACAGATGCCGCTTCTTTAGCGGCCAGATTTATCAAGTCCGCTTGAGGATAGGGCGAGTGTTCAAATCCTGTACGGCCTTTAGCATCCGCTTCACAAGCCAATAAAAACTCAGGCAGCGTATTGTTGGCTTTAAACGCGCCTAAATTGCTCAACACATCGGTTAATGTCGAAGCCCGTAATTCAAATACTTTATGGCAATGTGTGTGATATTGCATAACCTGCATTGACAGTGCTTTATAGGCGTTAGGCACGCGTAAACGGGCGCATAACTTTTCCAGAACGCGTAGGCCATTTTCTTCATGACCATAATGATGCGGCCAGATTTCTTTTGGCGTAATGCCCTTGCCCAGATCATGGACCAATGCTGCAAATCTTACTTCAGGGAGAGCTGATAACCGGACCGCTTGTTCCAGGCTAAGCATTGTATGCAAACCGGTATCAATCTCGGGGTGATATTTTTCCGGTTGCGGTACGCCAAATAAGCGGTTTATTTCCGGGAAAATTTTTTCCAGCGCATTACATTTTTTTAGTGTAAAGAAAAATGCCGATGGCGATTGCTCCCTGAGCGCTTTAGATAACTCCGCCCAAACGCGCTCAGGCACAAGATAATCGGCTTCTCCTGCCGCAACCATGGATTGCATCAATTCCCTTGTTTCTTCAGCAAGCGTAAAGCCAAGATGTCCGTATCTTGCCGCAAAACGTGCAACGCGCAGGATGCGCACAGGGTCTTCGGCGAAGGCTGGTGAAATATGCCGGAAAATTCTATTTTTCAGATCCTGTTGGCCTCCGTAAGGATCAATAAGCCCTCCCTGCGAGGTCATGGCAATTGCATTGATGGTCAGGTCCCGGCGTATTAAATCCTGTTCCAGACTGACTTCCGGGGAAGCATGAACTGCAAATCCTTTATAACCGGGCGCGGTTTTTCGCTCGGTTCTGGCCAGCGCGTACTCATCATGGCTATGAGGATGCAGAAATACCGGGAAATCCTTTCCAACCGGCCGGAATCCCTGTTTAACCATCGACTCAGGGGTTTCTCCAATGACTACCCAGTCTTTTTCTATGACCGGAAGTCCAAGTAATTTATCGCGTACAGCACCGCCGACAAGGTAAATTTCCATTAACTTGATATAAGTTGTTTGAATGTTGGGACTAGAATAACACAAGCTAAAACAAATAAAGCGCCCTAAGCAGGATACGACGGCAAGCAGCTGTCAGGTATCAAATTAGGCTCCGGTTTTTAACAATCAAGGTATGCCGTGATAGAAATTATTTTGGCGGGTGTTTTGTTGGGCATAGTTTCAGGGCTATTGGCCGGATTATTCGGAATAGACGGCGGACTGGTTATTGTGCCGGTTTTGATCATTTTGTTTACGGCTCAAGGTTTTCCAGAAGATCTGGTAATGCTGATGGCAGTAGCAACTTCTTTAGCAGCCATTATTTTGACGGCTACCGCTTCTGTTTTGGCGCATCATCATTTGGGTTCAGTGGCATGGGCCAAAGTCTTCCGCTTAAGTCCCGGTATTATGGCCGGCGCGGCGTCTGGGGCAATTGTTGCCGAACACATAAGCGCCGGTAGCTTGTGCGCTATTCTGGCTATCTTTTTGTTATACGTTGCTATTCAAATGGCTTTGCAGGTAAAGCCAAAACCAGTCAACGTAAACAATCCAGGGCTTTGGATTTTTTGGCGGCAAGCTTTATTGGTTTGCTGTCATCCACTGCGGGCATAGGAGAGGCACCCTTACTTACCTTATCTGGCGCGCGGCCAAATGCTTATGCGCAATGCCGTGGGGGTAGCAAGCGCCTGTGGTTTGCCAATAGCCGTCGCGGGAACAGTAAGTTATGCAGTTTTGGGCTGGAATGTCCTGCACACTCGCCTGAATGAAGTTTAGGCTATGTTTATATTCCAACTTTTTTAGGCACAGGCTTTAGCAGTATTGCTACAGAGCCGATAGGCGCAAAGTTGGCTCACAAACTGCCAACGGTAAAGTTAAAACGTTATTTTTCTCTGCTGCTTTTCGTTATGGCAGCAAAGTTGATTTGGTATTAAGGCAATTTCCCGCGAAGAAAACACCTGCCTTTGTGATCTTTTTGTCTATTATATGCACTGTAATAATAATTGCTTGCAACGAGCCTAATTTCAAACCTTGAAGAGGAATACATTCTATGCAATCAATCCGCTACATTAATTCTTGGATTTCGTATAGCGGGAAGCTAAACTTAGAAACATTATACTGTTTTGAATTAAAGCTCAGTCTAATCCAAAAAATACACTGTTTTTCCACTCATAGTCGGCGGCTGAAAATAGCATCATAAAGTTTAGGGACAGAAACCGGTTAAGCTCCCGGAAACGGGCAATACAATAATCATCATTGAAAAAAATGGTTGATGGCATTCAGGCGATTGAGCTTTTGGCGATGTCCTGTTCATCGCGTACAATGAAATATTTGAATTAGTGAGAAAAGCGTATAACCATGACAGATAAAAAGCACACTCATGAGGATCAGTGGCTGGATAAATTAACGGCGGAACAATTTAGCATTTGCCGGTTAAAAGGCACCGAGCCTCCTTTTACAGGAAAATATACTGATTGCAAAAAGGCAGGCATTTATCATTGTGTTTGTTGCGGCAGCCCCTTATTCGATTCCGAGACCAAATTTGATTCAGGTTCGGGTTGGCCAAGTTTCTGGTCTGATCTGCCTGGAGATAGTGTGACTGAACATATTGATACCAGTCATGGTTTGCGCAGGGTTGAAGTTACCTGTAAAGTCTGCGATGCACATTTAGGCCATGTGTTTGAAGATGGACCGGAGCCAACAGGGCTGCGTTATTGCATTAACTCCGCCGCTCTGGATTTAAAAGAAAAGTTATGAGCGCTCAGCAACAGGTACAAAGCTTACTGGATTTTATTGATGTAAGTCCCAGTCCATGGCATGCGGTTAAAAGCGTTGAAGCCCGGCTTGCGGATTTTCAGTTTGTAAAACTGGATGAAACACTGAAATGGGATTTGCAGCCTGGCGGCCGCTATTACGTTATCCGTGATGATTCTTCTATCATTATTTTCGTACAGGGACAAAAACCCTTGGTTGAAACAGGATTTAAAATAATCGGCGCACATACTGATTCCCCGGGACTTAGAATAAAGCCAAATGCAGCCGTTGGCATGGATGGCTTGCTAAGGTTGGGCGTTGAGGTTTATGGCGGGCCTATTATTGCGACATTTACCGACCGGGATCTGAGTCTTGCAGGGCGGATCAGTTATAAAGACAATCATAACAGTATAGTTAGCACGTTAGTAAAATTTGACCGGCCATTGTTACGATTGCCCAATCTGGCTATTCACATGAACAGATCGGTAAATGAAGAGGGCTTAAAACTGCACAAGCAGAATGAACTACCCTTAATCTTGTCGGTGTTGGCTGAAGAATGCTTGCCGCAAGCTTATTTTGCACAACTAATCCAACAGCAATCCGGCTGTGATGCGGAACGTATTTTATCCTGGGATCTGGCAGTGTATGACACACAAAAAGGTGTGTTTTGGGGAGCCGGTAATGAATTTTATGCCAATAGCCAGCTGGATAACCTGGCCTCTTGTCATGCTGCATTACAAGCCTTGCTGGACAATGAGGTGCTGGAAAACGATAATACTTTGGTTTGCGCCTTCTTCGATCATGAAGAAATTGGCAGCAAAAGCAATAAAGGCGCTGATGGCAGCTTTCTTAGCGATGTGCTTCAACGTATTGCTCCAGCATCTGTAAATAATAGAGAATATTTTGCCAGGGCATTAGCTAAAAGCTTTGTAATTAGCGCCGATATGGCGCATGCCTATCAGCCTAGTTTTCCTTTAGCTTACGATCCGGATCATAAAGTCATAATGAACAAAGGGCCTGTGATAAAAGTAAATTCAAATCAACGGTACAGCACGGAAAGTCTTTCACAGGCAATGTTTATTGACTGGTGCGAACAAGCGGGAGTGCCTTATCAGAAATACTCGCACCGGAGCGATCTGGCATGCGGAAGCACAATCGGACCCATAACCTCAGCCAGTCTGGGCATCCGCTCTGTCGATGTTGGCAATCCATTATGGGCCATGCACAGCGCCAGGGAAAGTGCCGGGGTATTGGATCATGGCTATATGATACGAGTGCTGAAAAGATACTTTGGCGCGCCAGTTTAGCCGTTAAATAATAATCCTGAAATTATCAATAGGTTAAAAATACAGAAGGCACAGCATTGCATTATTACACCGCTTATTACAATCTACGTATAATGAAAAAATGAGATACGCCTGCGTTCTATGGACTTTAGTCTGTTTATTGTTTTCGCAGTTGCTTTGGGCCGATGACTCCTCAGTCGAATACAAAATAAAGGCTGGTTATTTGTATAACTTTACTAAATTTATTACCTGGTCTGAAGATAATGATAAAACTTTTAATCTTTGTATTCTGGGAGATAATCCTTTTGGTGAATTAATTGATCCCATCGAACAAAGGTCAGCGATGGGGAGACCAATTAAAATATTCAGATTTGATAATTTCGGAAGCATGGGTCATGAACCGCACTGCCATATTCTCTTTGTAAGTCCCTCAATTAAAAATATGCCGCCCGCCCAGAACCTTGTTAATACATTAGTGGTTGGTGAAAGCGGAGGGTTTATAAATCAAGGCGGCATGATTGGCTTTATCAACAAAGACGGCAAAATAAAATTACAAATTAATCAGAAGACGATAGAACAGAACGGCCTGAAAATCAGCGCAAAACTCTTAGAGGTCGCTGATACCGTCAAGGGAGTTAACAATGATTAAATTTGTTGGCAATCTGTCAATAAAGCGAAAGCTATTGCTGACTCTAATATTCCCTAGCGTAATATCGTTATTATTTGCCGGCTTGTTTTTGATATTGCTTGAAATTTCAGAATTCCAGAAAAATACTCGCGATGATTTGTCTACGCTGGCAACAATAATCGGCAATCGTAGTACCGCTGCGTTACTGTTTCAGGATATGGAATTGGCCAAGGAGAATCTTGGCGTGCTTAATACACTGCCGGAAGTGAAAGCTGCCTGTCTCTATGATACGCATGGCGCTATTTTTGCCCGGCTTTCAAAAGATACTCATGAAAAAAATACCTGCCCGCAATCTATTGGAGATGAAAAGACGCGTTTTGAATCGGTTAATTTATTTGTGGTTCAGCCGATCGTAGTTGATAAAGAAGTAATGGGCAGTGTTTATATCCATGCTGATTATACTCAGTCGTATTGGCGAAAAATACAATTTACCGGCCTGCTGTTTATAGTATTGATAGCGGTAACAACACTGACCTATTTTTTAACAACACCGCTGTTAAAGCTTATTTCTTCACCCATTAAAAAACTGGTCAATACCGTTAAAGCTATCAGTGACACGAAAGACTATGCTTTGAGGGCTGTAAAAGTCAATAATGATGAATTGGGCGTCCTGGTTGACGCCTTCAATGATTTAATTGCCACAGTTGAAGCCCAAAATGAGTCTTTAACGCGAGCAAAAGACCGCTATCTGGCTCTCTTTGATGATAATCCTACTATGGTTTTTAATGTCACAGAATCCGGCATTATCTTATCGGTTAACCGCACCGGCGCCAAACAGTTGGGCATGACCGTTGATGAACTACAGGGCTGCTCGGTTTTTCATTTCGTGCATCCGGATGATTTACCAATAATGCATGATTTGTTTGGCCACTGCCTGGCCATTCCATTGTCTATCCACAAACAGGAACTTAAACAGGTTTGCCATAATGGACGGATTATTTGGGTTAGGGCAAACGCCAAATTAGTTGAAACTGAAAATCAGCAAAGCAGCTTATTACTGGTTTGTGAAGATATCACAGAAACTCACGATTTGACTGAGCAAATCGCTTATCAGGCCAGCCATGACGCCTTGACGGGGCTTGCAAACCGCAGCGAATTTGATAGGCATATTAATCAATTAGTGACATTGGTCCGGGCAGATAGATCCGAGCATGCTCTGTGTTATCTGGACCTGGATCAATTTAAGGTGGTTAACGATACCTGCGGACATCTTGCCGGAGATGAATTGCTCAGACAATTGGGTGATTTGTTGAGGAAAAATTTACGGCGGCATGATTTTGTAGCCCGTTTGGGCGGTGACGAGTTTGGCATATTGATGTATCAATGTCCGCTTAATGAAGCGTTTCAAGCCTGTGAAAAAATACGCGACATAATCAGTGATTTTCATTTTGGCTGGGAAGATAGAAGCTTCAACGTCGGTGTAAGCATCGGTGTTTCATCTATTAATGCTATCAGCGGCAATTCCGTGGAACTGCTTAAAGAGGCCGATGCCGCCTGTTATGCGGCAAAAGAAAAAGGCCGGAATCGAGTGCATGTTTTTCTGCCTGACGATGAAGAATTAGCGCTAAGGCAGGGGGAAATGCAATGGGTATCAAAAATACAGAGGGGCCTTGAACAAAACCGTTTTTGTCTTTACGGGCAGCCGATAGTCCCAATCTCCGGTAAACAAGAAAAGATGCATTTTGAAACGTTGGTTCGTTACCGGGATGATAAAGGCCTTATTATCCCGCCGGGCGCATTTTTGCCTGCCGCGGAACGCTATAATCTGGCGTCTGCAATGGACCGGTCGGTAATTGGTAATCTATTTAAGTGGCTTGCCAGTAAACCGGACTTTCTGGATAATCTATCCGTTTGTTCCGTTAATTTGTCCGGAGTGTCTCTGTCGGAAGACTCCATGCTGGAGTTTATTTCAGAACAATTCAATTTGTGGGCCATTCCAACGCATAAAATCTGTTTTGAGATAACGGAAACAGCCGCCATTGCCAATTTATCAAGCGCCACTAAATTTATTAATCATTTAAGGGAGCGGGGTTCTTTATTCTCTCTGGATGATTTTGGCAGCGGTTTGTCTTCTTTTGCGTATTTAAAAAACCTGCCCGTGGACTATCTTAAAATTGACGGTTTCTTTGTTAAGGATATTGTTGATGATGAAGTTGATCTCGCCATGGTAAGAGCAATTAACGAAGTCGGACATATCATGGGCAAAAAAACGATTGCTGAATTTGTTGAGAATAAAGAAATTTTCACTTTACTAAATGAACTGGGCGTAGATTATGCACAAGGCTATGGTATCGGAAAGCCGGTGCCGCTTGATGAACTTACGCTAATAAACCCATTTCCGCCGGCATCAACATGAACGTTAAAAATTTATTTAAAATTAAACAATTAGTGTTGATAGGCTACTTTAGCTCAGGCATTGCGATTGCCGAAAACAAGGTGGATGATTATTTTGCCATGTCTCCAGCCGAACTGGCGGAGACCCCGGTCACAATTGCCACCGGAACGCCAAAGCCGGTTTATCAATCCGCCGCGATAACCAGTTTAGTTACCGCCGAGCAAATTAAATCCATGGGCGCGACTCAACTGCATGAAGTTCTGGAAACGGTGCCTGGGGTTCACGCCACTCTTCAGCCTAATTCTGGCGACTATAGCTACAGCATACGCGGTATCCGTAATGCGCAAAACTCAGAAGTTCTGATACTATTAAACGGCACCCGCATTACCACGCCTTTTAATGGCACCTTAATGACAGGCACGGAGATGCCGATTGAGGATATTCAGCAAGTGGAGGTTATCCGTGGGCCTGGCTCTGCATTGTATGGCGCCGATGCGTTTGCCGGCGTTATCAATATCATTACCAAAAAAGCCAACGACATCGATGGCAAGGTCCTGGGGGTTCGCGCAGGCGATCATGGCACCCAAAGCGGATGGGGGCAGTACGGCGCTCAGTGGGCCGGCTGGGATGTTGCCGCCAGTCTGCAATACCAGCATAGTGACGGCGATAACAGCCGCATTGTTCATGCCGATGCTCAAACCCTGAATGATAGTTTGCTTGGAACACACGCGTCTCATGCTCCAGGGCCAATGAACACAAACTTTGGATTATTCAACGGACATCTTAATCTGCAGCGCAAGCATTGGGACATTGGCTTCTGGGCATATAATTCAAACGGAGGCACCCGCGCGGGTGGCGCTGGAGCACTAGATCCAAATGGCAATGCCAACGGCGAGCAATATTTAGGCGATGTGCGCTTTTCCACGGAAGACTGGCTTGATAACTGGGAACTGACGGCTCACGCCAGTTATCTGCAGGCCGACTTTCAGGCGCAAAATCACCTTCTCCCGAGTAACGCGGTATTACCCATAGGTTCTGATGGGAATATTTCATCTTCCAGCCAATCTCTTACTTTGTTCACTGATGGATTAAATCTTAATTTAGGCCATATGGAGAAGATTCCATCAATTGAATTGAGCTCAATTTACAAGGGCCTGAACAATCATATCATTCGCTTCAGCACCGGTTTCCGGTATGAAGGAATTACCACCAGTGATAGTAGAAATTTTGGCTATGGCGTGCCGCTTCCTCCCGTGGTTGATGGTGCGTTAACAAATGTGACAAGCACATCTTTTGCCTATTTGCCGGCTATTCACCGGACAATCAAGTCGCTGGTAGCGCAGGATGAATGGCAAATTGCCGACCATTGGCACTTCACCGCCGGCGTGCGTTATGACTATTATTCTGATTTCGGCGGGACCACCAATCCGCGTCTTGCCCTGGTTTGGGATATCAATGAACAACTCACCAGCAAGCTTTTGTATGGGAAGGCGTTTAGAGCGCCCAATTTTGCCGAGCAGGTTACCCAGAATAATCCGGTTATACTGGGCAACAGAAGCTTGAAGCCCGAGACCATCAATACCTATGAATGGGCCTTGAATTACCGGCCAACCTCAGCACTGAGCACCGCTGTCGATGTGTTTTATTATCAACTAAATGATCTTATATCGGCAGTGCCTGATCCAAATCGATCAACAAGCACCTATCAGAATAGCGGCAATCAAAACGGCTATGGAACAGAGTTTGAATTTAACTGGCAAATCGCTGAACAATGGCGGGTAAGAGGCAATTACGCATGGCAACATTCAGTCAACGAGAAGACCGACAACCCGGTAACCGGAGTGCCCGAGCATCATGTTTTTGTGGCGTTCGACTGGCAGTTTTTACCCCAGTGGCAATTACAGCCTCAGCTTAACTGGATAGGCGGCAGAACCCCTTTAACAAGCCCTGAACCGACGGTGAACGCGCTTTTAGGCGATAACCTGAACTTGAGAAATTACCAAACGGTCGACTTCACGGTGCGGGGCAAAAAGCTGTTCGGACATCTTAATCTTGCAGCCTCCTTGCGCAATGCGTTCGATACCAAATATTATGAACCGGCTGCCCTGCAATTAGTGCCTCAAACCCTGCCCATGCCTGGAAGAAGCTTTTATCTTGAAGCATCGGTTAACTTTTGATGCATTGAAAATAAACAAAAATCCTGCCCTATTCGGGTATATTCATTCTTGGATATCTGCAGACAATTTAGTGAGCCCAACGATTAAGTTGGGAACTATGACTGGAAGGCTGAAGTTTCTAGCAGTTCGTTTCATTAAAACATTTACAAATTTTTATACGCTTGTCTAACTGCGGACACTTTGAGTAAATTTATTTTCAGCAAGTTCATGCTGAATGAGCTTTTGTAATATTTTTGGCGAATCAAACTATTAGTATGAACTTGTTAATTCTCCTGCAACTTGTTCCCTTAGGGCTCTTGTTGGTCGAGCTTTTAAGAACGAGAAAATACGATTTTTCCGTTATTCGTGAGTAAATTCCATATATCCAGGTTTTTTTCAGCTACGCAATCAAGCAAATCGGATATTTTTATTGCCGCCGGCCATCTTTCACCATGATAATCAACCAGTGGACCAATTTTATTTAAACTGATGCCCAAAGGTGATACAAAACGGAAAAATGACGGTTCCATCGCGGCAAATAAATAGTGAATATCGTTTTCATAGCTTGCTTTAACGAAACAGGCAATTAAAGAGATAGCAATATGAGGAAAACTTCGCCGTTCGTTTAGTGTGAAACAATCTGGATGCCAATCAGCATGGATACCGGCTATGGTATTTTCTTCATCTTTTCTTTTTTTAAACGCTTTCGATACGCAAAACCGTGATACTTCTCCTAGTTGTCTTCGATTAACAGACTGCAGCATTGCAGTATTATCAATCTCACAATGGAGTTCGATTGGAAATAATTTTTCAGGATTATTGGCGTCAGGAAGGATAAGACGGGTTGTTGCCGCATAATCTCCGGATTTCCGGTGACGTATCAGGTAATGAGTCGATTGCCGGTCAAATTCATCAAATTCCAGGCCATCAGGATAGTCTTCAGAATTAAATACATCATTTTCAATACAAAATACTTGGTAACGCAGCTTATACACCTCATTTCTAAGTTCATCAGAAAGCGCGGGCACCATCTCAAAATATTCATTAAAAAAATTTATAGTATCTGGCAAGTGCTTCTCTCTTAATTTATCAGGGGGTGATAGCAATAGAATGGTTTAATTTCAAAATCTTCTTGAATGGTTTCGGAATGTTGAAAAGGATGTTTTCACTTTAATATGATTTAAAATTTTTTAATTTATTACATCCAGAGCAAACCGGCATTTTTCTCTTAAATTGCTACTTGTTTTGTTTCAAGAAATTCCTAGCTAGTATAATTTTTATGTGCAAAAAAAGCTATATCAAGGTATAGGAAATTCGTTTTTCTCCTGATAACTAAATAATAAGAAGGTTTCACCTATAAACTCATGCGAAAAGACAAAGCCTTGTTTGCTCGTAAACACTCCATAAAATTGTCAGCGGGGCTTTTTGCCAGTGGCCTACCGGTTTTGTCTGTAAAGAGCAAAAGCTTGTACTCCCGTGAAACCAAATTTTCCGGTCATGGTGATTAAGACATCAACGATATTGGGAGGAGGTATTAAAGGATTTCCCGCAACTCCAAACATGTTTTACGCAATCACAGCATTAGTTGACCAAAGAATAAAGGCAATGAAGAAAGTTGGGGTCGACGCAATCCCTGATAATGCTTATAATTGATGTTTCAAGGGCTTACATATCCAAGCCGCTTATTACCACTTCACTCCTATGCGAGAAGGCTTGGTGTTGCGGTATAGCAATTCTCTAACTTGTGGATATTAATTCAATTTCTGAACGTATTGAAAGCAGGCTCGATTATTTTATACAACCTGTAAAGGATAAACAATGTCACAACCCAAAGGCTATGCAGACCCGGAATATCTCCGCGCGGCAGGAAATCAGATAACTCACATTAAGCAACGCTCCTACAACCTCATGCAAATCCAGCTGGGTCATAAAGTGCTGGATTTAGGCTGTGGGCCAGGCACTGATACGATTCCTTTAGCGCCATTGGCGGGTGCAAACGGACAAGTTATTGGCGCGGATTACGATGAGACTATGCTTGCCGTTGCCGAGCAACGCGCAGGGCAAGCAGGGGTGAATGAATGGGTCAAACATCAGCGCGTTGACGCCATGTCATTGCCCTTTGCAAATGAATATTTCGATTCCTGCCGCAGTGAACGCTTGTTTCAGCATTTGCTTGATCCCGCACAGGCCTTATCTGAAATGGCGCGGGTAACAAAACCGGGGGGGTGGCTGGTTGTACTGGATACCGATTGGGGCACCTGGTCTACGGATTGTAATGACAGCAATATCGAGCGCCGTCTGGCCCGCTTTATGGCCGAATCCTATTTAAATAATGGTTACTCAGGGCGAAAATTATACCGCTTATTCAAGCAGCAAAATCTGGCCGATATTTCCTTTGAGGTGTTTCCTGTGGCTACCCCCATCTATGCTTTGGCACGTCAGGTAACGCAGGCGGAAAAAAGCGAACAGGAAGCCCTTAAAGCTGGCGTCATTACTGACGAGGAACTTCACCGTTGGCGGACAGACCTTGAACAGGCGGACGCGGAAGGCATCTATTTTAGCAGTGTAAACCTCGTGATGTTTGCCGGGCGCAAGAATTGAATCCGCTGTTTTTGAGGTTATAGCCTTGTTTACTATCCATTAACCGGAATCTCCCTTAATGGCTTTAAAGCCAATATCGGTGCGGTAATAGATGTTATTCCAATGTATGTTGCCGGCAAGCGCATAGGCTTTCGTTTGAGCTTCCTGAATGTCATGACCCAACGCGCAAACGCATAAAACGCGTCCGCCGGCGGTGACTATATCGCCGCCAATTTGTTTTGTCCCCGCATGAAACACTTTGCTGTCTTCATGATCTTCTGTAGGCAAACCGGAAATAACCGCGCCTTTTTGATAGGCGTCCGGGTATCCTCCGGCTGCCAGAACAACGCCTAATGCCGCCCGCTCATCCCATTCACTCGTGGTTTTATCAAGTTCTCCTGCCAAGGCAGCCTCACAGAGTTCGACCAGATCGCTTTTCATGCGCATCATGATCGGCTGGGTCTCAGGATCACCGAAACGGCAGTTATATTCCAGCACTTTAATAGAGCCATCGGCGGCTATCATTAAGCCCGCATAAAGAAAACCGGTGTAAGGCAGGCCATCGTCAGCCATGCCTCTTAAGGTCGGTTCGATCACATCATTCATAACCCGGTCATGAATTTCAGCAGTGACGACAGGGGCTGGAGAATATGCGCCCATGCCACCCGTATTAGGGCCTTTATCGCCATTATCACGGGCCTTATGATCCTGGGATGTGGCCATGGGCAAGGCGTATTTGCCATCCGCAATGATAATGAAACTGGCCTCTTCTCCTTGCAAAAATTCCTCAATGACAACCCGGTTGCCGGCTTCGCCAAACACATTGCCTGATAGCATGTCTTCAACGGCATCAGTTGCCTCTTGTTCAGTTTGCGCGACAATAACGCCTTTGCCCGCCGCTAAACCGTCGGCTTTGACGACAATAGGCGCGCCTTGCCGCCGGATATAGGCGATAGCCATTTGTTTATCGGTAAAGGATTGGTATCGGGCGGTCGGGATATTATGACGGATCATGAAATCCTTGCAAAAAGACTTGGAGCCCTCCAGTTGCGCGGCTTTGGCTGTGGGCCCGAAGCATTTCAGACCGGCTTGTTGAAAGCTGTCAACGATGCCCATAACCAGGGGAATTTCCGGTCCGATGATGGTCAAATCGATATGTTCTTTTTGGGCGAATGCCAATAACCCGGAAATATCTTCGACAGCGATTTCGATATTTTCAACAGAAGGCTCTTGCGCGGTCCCCGGATTGCCGGGTGCAACAAACACCTTTTCTACTTTAGGCGATTGCCTGACTTTCCAGGCGAGAGCGTGTTCACGACCGCCGCTGCCGACGATGAGGATTTTCATAATGTGGTCTCTGTATGGCCGGGGTGCAAAAACATTTTTTTACCCCGTATTGTAAATTAAAGTAACACGGAAAAATGCTCCCCCGTCTCATTTGCCACTGATTCACTGATTATAAACAGGTTTGGCTTCCAACTTAAAGCGATAGAACTTAAGGCTAAGCTTTGCATGTGATCCGCCTTAAGTGCATAGGTATCTCTACACAATTTTTTGCAAATTAAAGTTTAGTTGCAAAGTGACCTTGCTACCTCTCCTGCTGGATGACTGGGGTGAGGAGGTTGATCTACATTTCCCCTCATCCCAGCCTTCTTCCTCCGGAGAAGGGGCAACAACACTTTTGTAGACACCTATGTCTTACTTGGGAAGCTCTAAGGTTAATCTGTGAATCAGTGGCTGTTTATTATTTGCAATTTTCCTAATGCCGGAAATGGCGCATGCCGGTGAATACCATGGCTAGATTGTGTTCATTTGCCGCGGCAATCACTTCGTCATCACGAATGGAGCCGCCGGGTTGAATGATGGCGCTTATTCCTGCTTCGGCGGCGGAATCAATGCCGTCCCTGAACGGGAAGTAGGCATCTGAAGCCATAACCGAGCCGGGTACAACCAAGCCTTCATCAACCGCTTTGATTCCGGCTATTTTAGCGGAATAGACACGGCTCATTTGCCCCGCGCCCACGCCGATAGTCTGGCCGTTTTTGCAATAAACAATAGCATTGGATTTGACGAACTTGGCGACCTTCCAGGCGAATAGCAAATCCGCCAGCTCTTGTTCCGTGGGTCTGCGGTGACTGACTACCTTTATGTCGGCTCTGCTAATTTCGCCCAAATCCTTGTCCTGAACCAACAGACCGCCTGCAACCCGTTTGAAATCAAGGACAGGCTTAGGAATGTTGTCCCATACGCCGCATTCCATGACCCGGACATTTTGCTTTTCAGTCAGAACGGCCTGCGCATCCGGACTGATTGCTGGCGCAATTATGACTTCGACAAATTGACGTTTGATGATCTCAGCGGCTGTCCGTTTATCCAGTTCCCTGTTGAAAGCGATAATGCCGCCAAAAGCGGAGGTTGGATCCGTTGCATAGGCATTGTCATAGGCGGCAAGAATGTCATCAGCCTCTGCGACACCGCATGGGTTAGCATGTTTAACGATAACGCAGGCGGGCTTGTCCTTAAAGGCCTTAACGCATTCCAGCGCGGCGTCGGCATCGGCAATATTGTTGTATGATAACTCTTTGCCTTGAAGTTGCCTGGCTGCGGCAATCGTACCCGAAGCCGGGGTTTTTTCCCGGTAAAAAGCTGCGCTCTGATGAGGATTCTCTCCATAACGCATCGTTTGGCTATGATAAAACTGTAAATTCAATGTTTGCGGAAACTTGTTTCCGTTGATATTACCCAAATAAGCGGCAATCGCGGTGTCGTAACGCGCCGTGTGTTCAAAGCTTTTTAACGCCAGATTAAAGCGAACCTGATCAGAAAGGCTGTTATCAGTTTTTTTGAGTTCGGTAATAATTGAAGCGTAATCGGCCGGGTCGACAATGACGGCAACATCGGCATGATTTTTAGCCGCGGCGCGAATCATGGTTGGGCCGCCGATATCGATATTTTCAATGGCTGTTTCCAGGTCACAATCAGGCTTTGTAATTGTTTGCTCAAACGGATAAAGATTAACTACCACCATGTCAATCGGGCTAATTCCGTTAGCGGCCATCACCGCATCGTCTATACCGCGCCGACCTAAAATGCCGCCATGAACCTTCGGATGCAATGTTTTAACACGGCCATCCATCATTTCCGGAAAACCCGTGTAATCCGAGACCTCAGTAACTGAAATTTTATGTTCCGCCAATGTTTTGGCCGTGCCGCCGGTAGACAGAATTTCAATACCCAACTGACTTAATTCCCGGCAAAAATCTACGAGACCGGATTTATCGGATACGCTGATCAGGGCGCGAGTGATTTGTTTGTTCATAGACCTTTGAATTGATGGATTAGTTTGCAAGAGCGTGTCCGGACAAAATTAAACTGAACCCGGCCGGGCTTTAGGAGATACCGTATTGATCCAGTTTTTTGCGTAAAGTGCTACGGCTTAAACCTAGCGCCTTGGCTGCTTTGGTTTGGTTGTATCCTGAATGTTCCATTGCCGCCTCCAGCAAGGGTTTTTCAACTTCGCTGATGACCATGGCATGTAAATCCACGGCATCGTGACCGCTTAATTGCGAAAGATAGTGCTCCACGGTCTGCTTGACATACGCAGATAACGTAAGCGATGCCGTTTTTTTGCTGTCAATACTAATTATTTCAGCACTTTTTTGGGATGCGTTCATATTATGCAGCACTATCAGTAGGTAAAAGATTAAACGCCGAATTAATCAGCGCAAGTTGCCGGGACGGACATTTGGCCTGATTGATATTGTTTTTTGTATCCAGACTTATAGAGCCAAGATGCTTAAAATACCAGCCTATATGTTTTCTTGCTATTCTAACACCGCTGATATTGCCGTAGAAACTATATAATTGTTCCAAGTGGCTCAAAAGCGTGTTTTGAATAGCCGAATCTGTTGGTTTTTCAAGGTTTTTCCCGGTTTTAAGAAAATGACTGATTTGAGCGAATAGCCATGGATTTCCCTGGGCGGCCCGGCCGATCATAATGGCATCCGCGCCAGTGGCATCAAGGACGTATTTGGCTTTTTGCGCTGAATCAATATCGCCGTTGGCAATGATTGGAATCCTGACTGATTGCTTAACTTTTTTAATGGTTTCATATTCGGCTTGCCCGTTAAATTTACATGCCCGTGTTCTGCCATGCAGGGTTAGGGCGGCAATGCCGGAGTTTTCCGCAATTTTGGCAATATCAACGGCATTACGACTTTGTAAATCCCAGCCGGTACGCATTTTTAACGTGACTGGAATATCGACTGCATGAACCACTGCATCAAGTATTTTCCCGACCAGCGCTTCGTCTTTTAATAAAGCGGAACCCGCCGCTACCGAACAGACTTTTTTTGCCGGACACCCCATATTTATATCAATAATCTGTGCGCCGCGCTGTGCATTAAACTTTGCCGCATCAGCCATCTGCCGGGGGTCCGTGCCTAAAATCTGCACTGCACGAAGTCCTGTTTCACCATTATGATCCGCTTTCAGCAGAGTCCGTTTATGGCTGCGTAGTGCAGGATTGGACGCCACCATTTCAGACACGGCCAAGCCTGCGCCGAATTGTTTGCACAATTCCCTGAAAGGACGGTCACTGATACCTGCCATTGGCGCCAGAATCAGATTATTTTCAAGTTGATAAGGGCCTATTTTCATAAGGAAGGCGAAAAGCGCAAGGTGAGTTAAATTAAGGGGGATTTCTATAAATCCAATTTTGAAAAATTGACGCTTTAAGTTTCAATGTTTTGGATCAGTCAACCATGTGAAAAAATCAATTTTTAGAGGTCCCCTTAACTATTTGCCATTGGCTTGAATACCTTGCGCCATTAGTCTTGTACCTGAAGATTATTTATCGGCGGAAGCATTCCAGATGGGATTATCCCGGTCTTCCGGATCAAGTTTGGCTGAATCCTCCGGATAGATATGCCAGAACGACTGGTCAATCTTGGCGTTGCTGTAACCTTCTTTTTTTTCATGGGTGAACGGACACCACCAGTTCTCAACGATTTTGACCATATAAGCATGCCATTCAAAAAGAGCGACGCTGACAGGGCAATACCAGGTGCAGTTTAATATCCAGTACAACTTTGATTGCGCCAAACTGAGTTTGAATGAGCCATCCATAGTGATTTGATTTTTCAGATTATAGCGATGGGAGCTTCGTTCCGGCAGAAAGTCGGCCAGGGTTTTAATGTTCTCGCCGCCTATCAGCCGTAAGTGATAGTAAGTGAGATAAGCACTGAGAAATACAAAGGGTAATGTCAGAATCGGCAGATAAACAAAAACAAGACCTACAGCTCTTTGCAGGACAGGGACTTGTTGATGATTTTTGCCGATTTCAGCCCGGCCAGAACATGAATCGCATGCTTTCATTTTTGATGGTTCCTCATTTATTTTTTGATTGTTGTTTTAATAAAAATGGTGCTGATAAATGCTGAGACAACCCGTGTAACAAAACCTTAGCAGGCTGTCAGGCGCGTTCAGGGCAAAACTCGTCAAAACCGCCCGTTGACCGCAAAGAGCGCATGATTATTCATATTCTATATTGGTCATAAAGATGTCTCAATGATTTTATAAACTTGAAGAGACTGAACAAAAAAAGGTTTTTAAATAGTCAGTCTCAGGCGATGCCGGGTCGATTGGGTGGTCAGGCCCTTGTCCCATGCTTGCAAAAAACATTAGATGCCGGTCAATATGCCGCCCCGATGAGCGTAAAATTTCATGCAGATTTTCGCGGCTCAGGTGGAAGGAACAGGAAGCCGAGACCAGAATGCCATTTCTGGATAAGACCTGGAGGGCGAGGTGATTTAACCGGCGATAAGCCTCGTAACCTTGCTTAAAATCTTTTTTTCGTTTTATTAATGCAGGCGGGTCAAGAACAATAATATCATAAAGCCGGTTTTCCAGACGGGCTTGCTTAAGAAACTCAAAAACATCACTACGCTCAAAGCGCATTTTATCATCGACCTGATTGAGCAGGGCATTTTCTTTGGCCAGCGCCAATGCGCCTTCAGAGGCGTCTACACAAGTCACTTCAGATGCTCCCGCCATGGCGGCTGGAATGCCCCAGGCCCCGGTGTAGGAAAATAAATCCAATACACTCTGATTTTTTGAAATCCTTGCCAACAAAGCGCGGCTGCTTCGATGATCATAAAACCAGCCGGTTTTTTGCCCACCCAGAATATCGATCTTAAATTGCGCGCCATTTTCTTCGATGATCAGGCTGCCGGGAAGTTGACCATAGGCGATTTCTGACTCCAGATTCAAGCCTTCCAGCTGCCGCTGGCTGTTGTCATTCTTCAAAATGATAGCGGCTGGATTTAATACTTCAACCAGTGCGGAAAGCAATGCTTCTTTGCGCCGTTCAATCCCCGCAGTGGTAATCTGCACCGATAATACCGGTCCAAAGCGATCAATAACTAAACCGGGCAGACCATCGCTTTCACCAAAAACGAGACGATAGTAAGGCTTATCAAAGAGTTTTTCACGCAGGGCCAACGCATCAGTCAGGCGCTCTTTAAAAAAATTGACGCCGCATTTCAGACTAGGTTTTCTTGACAGCAGGCGGGCGCAAATCAAAGTTTGAGGGTTGACGTAAGCGGTACCCAAGATTTTTCCATCATCACTTTTAACCTGCACCAGATCGCCAGCCGCGAATTGTTCAAGGGGGGAACGCTTGGTGTCAACTTCATTGCTAAAAACCCATAGATGGCCTTTGCGCAGGCGTTTATCTTCGTTCTTTTTTAAATAAATTTCTGGTTGAGGCATTGGAATGTGAGTTGATAAAAGAGTAAGGTTGATGACTCAAACGGTTGTTTACCGGCGCTTGACGCCATCCAGCCTGATCCAGTCTTCCTGCTGCGCCAAAGGGTTAAAGTTTACATAGAGCTGGTAGGCATTGATAACGGAACCGGCCTGTTCTTGTAAAATGCCTGATAATACCAGCTGACCGTCCGGAACAACTAATGCGCAAATCTGTTCCGACATGTCTATTAAAGGCTTCGCCAGAATATTGGCCAAGACAATATCCGCCTGAAAAGGGGCAAATTGTTCAGGTAGATAGCAGTTAATTTTATCCTGAACATTATTTTTTAACGCATTGCTTTGAGTGGCTGTTATGGCTTGCGGATCAATATCCACCGCGTGCGCTACTTTAGCGCCCAGCAATATTGCTGCAACGGCCAGTATCCCGGAGCCGCAGCCGTAATCGATGACCGTTTTACCGGTTAAGTCATGGCTGGCCAGCCATTCCAGGCACAATGCCGTGGTTGGGTGCGTGCCGGTGCCGAATGCAAGCCCTGGATCCAGCGTCAGACAAACCGTGCCGGGTTCAACTTGTTCCTGATCTGTTGGGCAAACCCAGAGTTTATCGGCAAACTTCATCGGCTTGTAGTAGTCCATCCAGGCGCGTTCCCATTCCTGATCGGCAACTTCTTCATGCAGCCAGCACTGCAAATCATCTTGCTTAAATTTGCCCAATACCCTGGTTTTTATAAGTTCCGGATCATCATCCAATTCAAAAAGCGCGATAACCTGCGTGTTGCTCCAGATTTTCGTTTCACCGATAGCCGGCTCATAAACCGGCTCGTCTTCAGCATCCATGTAAGTGACGGAAACCGCGCCGAGATTACTGAAAAAATCAGCCAGTTTAGGCGCCATGTTTTCATTGGTGATAACGGAAATTTGATGCCAGGCCATTATGAGCAGATGTATTTAAAAGGGTGGCTGTAGGTTGGGTTACGACTGCATGGATGCAGGAGGTAGAGCAATGCAGGAGCAATTGCCGAGCGATAGTGTAACCCAACATTTGGCTTCGATATGTGTTGGGTTACGGCTGTCGCCTAACTCAACGCGGCTCCGATAAAGGTACGCAATGCGTACGTAACAGGACTTTCACTGAATAATCCTCGTTTCTCTAGCATAACGCACAAGCTCACCGGCGGCAATGGAACGTAGCGGAATTGCCGTCCGGTGCAGTGCCTTGTTAGGCATTTTTAACGAAGGTATAGTTTCCGTTACCTTGGCAACACACGAGTAAATAGCCATTCTTAATCAGGCTGTTTACTGAATTCTTTATTCTGTTCCTATATTCAGCATCTAGCGGGTTAAAACACTCATCATACTCTACACAAAGAACCCGCACATCGATATCATCTTCAAGAATGGAGTCGATAACTTTGTATTCGGCCCCTTCAATATCAATTTTTAAGAGGTCGATGTTCTGATGGCCAAGCTCTTTCATGAAAGAAGAAAGCCTTTTAACATTAACCGATATGTGATCCTCAGTTTTTTGAAGGTTTAGAAGAGAGTGTGAAACGTGGCCTGGATTCTTCGGGACAAAAAACTTCAATGTATCCTCCTTATCCCATAAT
This sequence comes from Methylobacter sp. KS41, assembly GCA_002862125.1. Lineage (GTDB taxonomy): Bacteria > Pseudomonadota > Gammaproteobacteria > Methylococcales > Methylomonadaceae > Methylobacter_C. The sequence continues at coordinate 1,345,780 of PHSP01000001.1, forward strand.
CCAATATCGAAGAAATGGTATTTTGAGTTTCCACCAGCCACCTTTTTTACATGAGCAATCGCCCTTGGAGTTGGGTCAAGGCCATAAACATGGCATCCGAAAATATCAATCAAACCCAAGTCGAAGGTTATATCTTCACCGCAGCCAACGCAGTAGCAAATCGAATCTGATCTAAGTAAGCGAGTCGGGACTACCCAGCCTCCATAATCGCTTCCGATTTCTTCTAAGTCATTCCTCCTGAGAATTTTTGCACCAGATATAGAGTCTTTGCCCAGCAACTTATAGAAGTAAAATGAAAGTCGTTTTACAATTTTTCTCGGTACTTGTTGATACTTCATGATCGATTCCTTTTTCTGTGATGCCTAACAAGTTATTATCTGGATCTGGATAACACGCAAATCGTGCATGATAAACAGCTTCTGTTTTGATGTTGCTTTTTCATTTAATTAAGAACAGTTGAGCAGGGTACTCATCGCGTACCATCTTCAATACTATGTCAATTCCAATAAAGGTACGCATCGCGTACCATTTCCAACTACCTCAAATCCAATAAAGGTGAGCGAGACCTGCCCTACCTGGCTTGAGCTTTAAGAAGTTCCTCGACTGTTAGGCCAATATCTTTTGCAATTTGCCGAAGTAGAATAGGAGACACATCACGTCCCGCATGAAATGGCACTGTTGTACATCGGCCATCAGAGTGGCGAAACTGCTTGTGCGAACCCCGTTGCCGAAGTTCACTAAACCCCAATACTTCAAGCAATGCAACGACCTCGCGAGGCTTAAGAACGGGCAAGTGTCCCATATTCAAGCCACAACGACATTTTGGGTGCCGATAAATTCGGCTTCCAATATCGGCTCACCATCCTCAAGCAACATTTCAACAACTTCCCGAAGATTTTGATTGAGTTCATCCAGGGTTTCCGCTTGCGTATGCGCCCCTTGGAATCCTGGAATAAAACCTACATAAAGCCCTGTATCCTGACATCGCTCAATAATTGCCGTGTAACTTTTCATACGAACTTATTCCTAAAATAAGTAAATCAGGTCGTTTCGCCATGCCTTCAGCTGCTGGACATACGAATCGCGTATCCTTCTGCCTAATGAATCCCCAGCTTCTTTTCCAGATAATGGATATTCTGCTGGCCAATGGCGAAGGCGCTGTCATTCATGATGTCCTGCTGAAGCGGGATATTGGTTTTAATGCCGTCTATGATTATTTCGCTTAGTGCCGTATTCATGCGGGCAATGGCGCTTTTCCTATCGTCGCCGTGAGCAATCAGTTTGCCAATCATCGAGTCGTAATAAGGCGGCACTTTATAGCCATTATAAATATGCGTTTCACAGCGGATACCGGGGCCTCCAGGCATGTGGAACTGATCAATTGTTCCGGGGCAAGGCATGAATGTCACGGGATCTTCTGCATTCAGGCGGCATTCAATGGCATGACCGGTAATTTTGACTTGATCCTGAGTAATGGATAGCGGTTCTCCCGCAGCGATCCGTAGTTGCTCCTTTACAATATCAAAACCGGTGATCATTTCCGTAACAGGGTGCTCAACCTGAACGCGGGTGTTCATTTCAATAAAATAGAATTCGCCTTTTTCATACAAAAATTCAAAAGTGCCCGCGCCCAGGTAACCAATATCAATACAGGCTTTTGCACAACGTTCGCCTATGGTTTTACGTTGTTCTGCAGTGATGCCCGGAGCAGGCGCTTCTTCAACCACTTTTTGATGGCGGCGTTGCATCGAGCAATCGCGTTCTCCCAAATGAATGGCGTTTCCGTGTGAGTCCGCCATTACTTGAAACTCAATGTGACGGGGGTCTTCCAGGAATTTTTCCATGTAAACAGTCGGATTGCCGAAAGCACTGCCTGCTTCGGCTTTGGTCATCGCAATGGCATTGATAAGCGCTGACTCGGTATGCACAGTGCGCATGCCTCGGCCGCCGCCGCCGCCTGCCGCTTTGATAATAACCGGATAGCCGATTTCGTGAGCCATTCTGAGGTTTTTCTTGTCATCATTGGACAAGGGGTCGTTATTGCCGGGGACGCAGGGGATTCCAGCCGCCTGCATGGCATTCTTGGCGGAAATTTTGTCGCCCATCATGCGTATGGTTTCCGCATTCGGGCCGATAAAAACAAACCCGCTTTGTTTTACTTTTTCAGAAAAATCAGCATTTTCGGACAGAAAGCCGTAGCCGGGATGAATAGCTTCCGCATCAGTCACTTCGGCCGCACTGATAATGGCCGGAATATTCAAGTAGCTGTCAGCGGATGCCGCAGGACCGATGCATACTGATTCGTCAGCCAGCCGGACATGTTTAAGATCCCGGTCCGCCTCGGAATGGACAGCGACCACCTTTACGCCTAATTCTCTACAGGCGCGTAAAATACGCAATGCAATTTCGCCGCGATTGGCGATGACTATCTTGTCGAACATAAGTGACCCCCGTTTTCCGTATTATTCAATGATGAATAAGGGTTGGCCATATTCGACCGGTTCGGCGTTTTCAACCAGAATTTGAGTAACAACACCGCTTTTGTCTGCTTCAATCTGATTAAGGATTTTCATCGCTTCAATGATGCACAAGGTGTCTCCGGCCAAGACAGCTTGTCCTATCTCGACAAAAACTTTTGTGCCGGGTGATGCCGAACGGTAAAAGGTGCCTACCATCGGTGATTTAACCACGTGCCCGCTTACTTTTTCTTCAGCTGGCGCAGTTGCCGCAACTGTTGCAGCCGGTACGGCGCCGCTAGGCGCAGGGGCATAAGCCACAGGCGCCGGGGCCGCGGAATAACGGCTAATGCGAATGGCTTCTTCGCCCTCTTTAATTTCCAGTTCGGCAATGTCAGATTCTTCGATAATTTCGATGAGTTTTTTTATTTTTCTAATATCCATGGTTTATGGTCTCTCGGTTAATATCTGATGAGCGGCCTGTAAGGCCAGTACGTATCCTGTTGCGCCCAGTCCTGAGATAACGCCTCTGGCTATATCCGAGAAATAGGAATGTTTTCTAAAAGGTTCACGTGCATGGACGTTTGATAAATGAACCTCAATAAATGGGATTTGTGTTGCCAGAAATGCATCACGGATGGCAACGCTGGTATGGGTAAAAGCAGCCGGGTTAATAATGATAAAATCAACTTTGTTTTCGTAAGCGCGATGTATCAATTCAACAATTTGATGTTCAGCGTTGTTTTGATAAAAATCGAGTTTATGATTTAATTCAACGGCTTTTTTTTCGAGTAACCGGCGTATGTCAGAGAGCGTTTTATTTCCATAATGACCTGGTTCTCGAACTCCCAGCAAGTTTAAATTCGGGCCATTTAAAACGCTAATAGTCGCCATTTATGTGTAATTCTGTAGAGTTAAGGAGCATGACAGCGGGCAATTTTACCGTTTTTAGCGGTTTTGTCCAGATATTATGTTTTTAACAAAAGATAACAACAGGATGTCAGTCGTTAGAGGCCAGTTCTAAACTTAGTTACAATTTTTACAGTCCTATATTTGAACTAGAAGCGGGCTTTGTATGTTGTAAAATTTGAAGTCGTCAAATCAAGTTTACCCTGTAAACATGTGGCGGTTTTTTATTTTCCAAACACCTTAAAAAACGTGCATGAAATAACTTGAGCAACTGTAGGGGCGAATTCATTCGCCCAGGAGGATAAATCCGCCCCTACCCTGTGGCGCGCATATTTCATTGGTAATTTTATTTCATGTGTATTCCTTAGTCATTTTTTCTGCGTGCAACGATGACTCCATCTCGCGTGGGATTAATAAAAGCTTCAAAGTCAGGATCATTAAAAATAAGTTGATTGTGCTCACGTATCGCTTCTGTCCAGCCGGGGAATACATCAGTATACTGTTCCACGGCCACCCGGCCATGCCAAAGCACATTATCAGCAATATAAAGGCCGCCGGGACGAATCCGGTCTTTAGCCATTAACCAGATTTCCGGATAATCACCCTTGTCGGCATCGTTATAACAAATGTCAAACAGTCCGTCAGTCCGGCTAAAAATATCCTGAGCCATGCCTGTCCTGAAATCAATCCTGTCCCATATTTTGGCTGAGCTCAGATATTGTCTGGCTTTTTCTTTGTTGACAAGATCGGCGTCGCTGCAAATCACCTGTCCTGTTGAACCAACCGCCTTGGCAAACCAATAAGCGGAATAGCCATAGCCGCTGCCGAATTCAAACACGCACTGGGCATTGATCATTTTTGCCATCGTTTCGAGAAAAACACCCACTAACCGGCCAACGATAGGGAAGTTATTCTTTTGCGCAAACATTTCCATTTCCATCAACACCTGATCATCGGTATGATCCAGCAAGCCGCGCATGTAATCCTCAATGGCGGGATTGACCGGAATTAAAACGTTCGGATTTGCAATGGACGGAGATTGTAAGTCAGTCATTGTCGACTCCTTAAGTGCAGTTAATTAGAAATAGTGGGATCAGTTTTCAGACTGGACTGTGCCGTAGATTATTTAAATATCCGGACGATGCACCCAGTCTGCGCCCAATGTACCTTGCAGACTCTCCGGATAAGATGGATGTGAGACTATGGCAAGCATCCGCTCGGTTGCATCAAGTTTGCGAGTTAACGCTTGATTAAAAGAATCGCTTTGTCCGTTTTCGCCCAGCCGTTGCAAAATATAATCACGGTGTTGCTGCCAAAGCATAAGGTCTCTTTGCTGCTTGATCCTGAGCCGCTCGTGATACCAATCACTTTGAAGCAGGTAATCACGCGTGAACATAGAACGAATGCCGGGGTCATTGATGGTTCTGCCTTCAAAGCTGCCGCCGGTCATAATATGAATGAGCGCTTTTAGAGGCGGGCAGGCGTCATTGATTGAGCCATCCCGGAAATAGATTTGGGCAGCCCGTTGCTGCGCTTCAAAAACATTATCGACACCCTCGGCAAAACTATCCATATCCTGACTTTCCGGTTTCAACATGGCTTCATCAAATACAGCGGTCGGATAATCGAATACTTTACCAAAATTAGTATGCACAAATCGTTCGGTAATGCGGTACCCCAATCTGCTGGCATAGACCGTCCGGCCCTGATACTCAAAATCTTCCAGTTTTTCCAGCTGTCCCTGTTCGATAAGATAGCGCGGATCGCGCTGAGCAACCGGCAAGCGTGACCAGAGTTCAGGTATCAACAGGCTTATATCATGATCTATGCGGCGTTGCGAGCCGATATAGCCGGCTGCGGTGGAATAGCCGTCATAGCCGCACAATATGAAAGAAACCAGAGCATTATTCAGATCGGCGGTGGTGCATAGAGCATTAAACGGACCTTTAGTCAAAGCGCCTTCCGAACCTGCGCCGGTGGTCGACGGCGATTTACCGGTCAGGCTGCAAATAAAATCCATAAACAGTTCCGGCAGCTCTTGATAATGGATAGGATTATAAATGGCCAATGGCCTGATTCCCGCCGCGAGGTCTCGCGGATTGTTGCGGCGTCCGGGCAGAACCGCGTTAACCGGAAAATGAACCGCTTGGCCGATACTAAGGCCTCGCGCCAGACGGGTTGATAGCTCTGAAAGATAGCGCATTTCCGGGTTGACAATATCCGGCCGGAGTTGCAGATAACGCACATTAAGACTGGGCTTGCCATCCACCAGGCGCGGATGGGCTGAAGATACAAAATATTCGCCTTCCATGCCCTGCGCCGCCTGACTAATGACGTTCCGCATTGGCTTGCTGAATGCGTCAAAGTGAATGACGTCTTCCATCAGTTCACGGGCATCATTTGGAGTGAGTGGTTGAAAATTGGAAATAAAATTGTTTGCGCCCGATAAATCGAGTTCGGTTTGTAAATCCGCGCCCCGGTGGATTGCGTCATCGGGGCGCTGAAAAAAACTTAGCTCGCAGTTATCAACCAGTTTTACGCTGGGATTTTTATAGTCGCGATTAAGTCCTGTAAGACAGTTAACCGGCGCGACCGTGGATGCGGTTATATCATCTTCCAGCTGAACTTTTACCGACGCAATAAAGTCCTGCCTTAATTTGAAAACCCGCCAAGCGCCATTTGTGTCAAAGCCCACCCGCAAATAGCTGGCGATCAGTTTACGGCCATGAAATTTCAATTCATTACCCGGATAACCGTTCACCAGATCGACGGAAAAATGTCCCCGCCAGTTTTGACCCCATTCCGCCTTGTAAAAGCGTTTTATCATTAGCACCAGCGCCCAGATATGCTGAGGAACTTGCTTCAGCCATTGATTATATTCATCGGAATATTCGGTTACGGAAGGCGTCAATAGTTTAATTACCGAGCCTAGCGTGCGTTTATCGCTCAGCAATCTGCGTAGATCGCTGCCCTTTCGCGCAGGATCGCGAAACCGGCAGGAATAATCATGCTCAAAAATATCGGCAACCATATCCATGTCTTTGTCAAAATTATCGACAAAAACAGCACCGGAAATGATGGCTCCGGAAATTGATTTGGAAATTTCCGACTTGCCGCCTCCTGACACGGTACTCGGCTTGTGGCAAAAGGTGCCTTCAGGATGAGTGCCTACCAGCCGCCAGCTGGGCGCGTTCGGATGGCGTTCCATGTGAACCCTGAAACCATTGGGATAAACGTAAAAATGATTGATCAGCAGTTTTATTGTGCGGGGAATGCCATCAAGTTCCCAGCTTATCTGCTGTTGCTGGATATTGATTTGCGCCGTATCGGGAATAAAAATTATTGCGGGGAATTTTTTATCTATTGCATAGCCTTCATCTTTATAGTCTATGGCCGGTCCTAAAAGCTCGCGAAGTGTATCGAAAGGATAACGCTCACTTCTATCAGCACCCTGAGGCAGATAAATTTCCCCCAGTATAGCTCTTGGAAATGCCAGCGCACCGCCAGAATGTTCTTCTTCACAGCCGCCGAACAGGTTAGCGGAGTAGCTGATTTGGGATTTGATTTCTTTTTTACTGTAACCGAAATAGTTATCGGCTATCAGCGTGACAATGACGCCCTGCATATTACGGCAGACGAGTTTAAAGGGCTTGCCCTCATTGTAAAGATCGTTTTCATTTTGCCAGCACATGCCGTCTCTGCGCTGACGCTCGGTGGCGTCTTCATAGTTCGGAAGGCCGATTGCCTGTTTGCTGCACCCCACCAGATGCGGTGCAAGAATAATGCAGCCGGTATGACCGGTCCAATGGTCAATATCCAGCGCGGCGTCGTTCTCGGGGAGAAACGGGGTTCCGGCATTGCCGAATATAGATTCAACGAAATCCAGATTGGCGGCTAAACCGCCAGGTGTAAAAAACCGCGTTTCCATGGTCTTCTTGGGAGCCAAGCCGGAAATCTCCGGCACGACAATGGGCCTGAGCAACAAGGACAACCAGAGTTTTGCAGAATTTTCTTGCCCGCTGGTGAAAGGCAGGCACAGCAGGTCATCCGGAGGCGACAGGGCGATGCGCAATAATTCCGCATAAGCCGCTACCGGCACTTCGTACTTGTCAGCCGGAACCGGAAGCCCACCGGCGGCAATATGAAACACGCCTTTCGTCGTGCGCCGGTCATTTTGCGGATTATGCAGAACCCCTTGCCCCTTCAGCAACCGGTAAGAATCGACATACGCTGAATGAAATTCATTGTGCTGAAATGGCAATGACAGTTCCCTGGCCAATCCTTTACGATCCAGTACAAAAGTTTCTCCAGGTAGACTGATGGATGCGTCTAAACTGTTTTCATGCAAGTAAGCGTTAAGAAAATTCTGAATACGTTGATCGGCTGGACAACGGTATTTGGACAGGAGACGGCGTTGCTGGGAATAGTTTTTCAACAAACTGTCGGCGATCTTGAGATATTGCTGATCACCTTCAACTTCACAAGTAGGCTGGCCCAGAGCGGCTAATTGCAGATTTATATGCTGCAGGTCTTCCAGTTGTTTTTGACTCGCGAAATTAGGCCCGGTCGGAATAACAGATGAATTCATGATAATTGACTCCAGCGAGTGGTATTAGGAAGGCTCCAGGTAAAATACAGTGGATAATCAAATTTCCACAAAGAATAAATATCATATCAGCAAATAGTTAATGTTCCGCTAGCCTCGGCTGAACGCCTAACTATCGTATTCATACTATACGGGCTAATTCGTCTATAGAAAAGTTTGCTTTATGATTTAGCCGGGTAAAATCGCCAGTCCTTGCTTGAACGTTGCTGACGCCGGAATTAATCAGGTCCGTGGCGCAGGAGGTATTTTGCAGAGGGTTACCGCCTATTTTCCGCTCACCGGAGTGGCAGCCAAAAAACGCGAATGTACCGTTGAAAATCCGGCGGCGCTATTGATTTCATGTTTTCTTTATGCCGAGATAAAACAGCCGCCGCGATCTTCCAGCAAGCAATAAGCTCCGGTTTTGCCGGCATTGAAAATATCAACTTGAGACTGAAGTTTGTCGGGTTGATAATCTGACAAGTCAGGTATATTTAAACAACCTGCCTAAACAATATCTCCGTTTCATTAAAAATGACCGCCTCTGCCACGGATTCTAAATTTAACTTGAGAATCTTTTGCGGTTTATATATTGTGAGTTGCCTAAGGCTCTTTCTATCTTTTACTTTTATCATGCTTGATTATCAAAAAGACTTTATTTCCTACGCCCTGGATTGCGGCGTATTAAAATTCGGCGAGTTCCTGTTAAAGTCAGGCCGTACCAGTCCCTATTTCTTCAATACCGGCTTGTTCAATACCGGCGCTCAACTGGGGAAACTGGGGCATTTTTATGCCCGTGCATTGATTCAATCCGGCATTAAACCGGATATTCTTTACGGCCCTGCGTACAAAGGCATTCCGCTGGTCAGCGCTACCTCTATCGCCTACGCCCAATTAACGGGTGAAGATATTCCCTTTGCTTTCAACCGGAAGGAAGCAAAGGATCATGGCGAAGGCGGCAACCTGGTGGGCGCGCCTTTGCAAGGCAAGGTGATTATTCTGGACGATGTCATTACCGCCGGCACATCAGTCAGGGAATCAGTGGACATCATAAGAGATGCCGGCGCAACGCCGGCAGGCGTTTTGATTGCCCTGGACAGACAGGAAAAAGGGCTAAATAACAGCTCGGCAATTCAGGAAGTCCAGGAACGTTTTAACATGCCGGTTATTGCAATAATTACGCTGGAAAATATTGTCGGCTATTTAACAGCCGATGGCAGCGATCAACTTAATGCCATACAAGATTATCGACGTCATTACGGCATTTAGACAGGTGGGCGATTGCCCAAGGGGCTGTGTTGTGGCTCATCGCCCTCGCGGCAGCCTTCACCGTAGTGGCCGTGCTGTGTATAGACGGTAAGGCCATCGATCACAAGCTGGCGCGTGGGTTGGCCGGACATCGGCAAGATTCCGCCCTGGATCTTCGCGAATTGTTCGCTTGCAAGCCGTTGCTGATTTTCGGCGCCTCAGTCACCCTATTCCATTTCGCCAACGCGGCCATGCTGCCGCTGCTCGGCGAAAAACTCGCGCAAAACCATCCCGGCGGCGAAAGTCTGGTCATCGCCGCCTGCATTATCACAGCCCGGATCATCATGGTGCCGATGGCCTTTCTGGTTGGTCGCAAGGCTGATTGTTGGGGCCGCAAACCGATCTTTCTGGCCGGGTTTATCGTGCTGCCGATCCGGGGTGTCCTTTATACCCTGTCCCAAGATCCTTATTACTTCGTATCGATCCAGATCCTTGACGGCATCGGCGCCGGTATTTTCGGCGCGCTGTCTTATCTTGTCATCGCCGATCTCACGAGGGGAACGGGACGTTATAATCTGGCCCAGGGCGCCGCCTCGGCCTGCTGGGGTTTGGGCGCCGCGTTGAGCAATTTGACGGCAGGTTTCATTGTCGAGCAGACAAGCTATAACGCGGCTTTTCTGTTTCTCGCGGGCGTCGCGCTGATGGCTTTCCTGCTGTTTTGGTTCGCCATGCCTGAAACGTGCCCATCTTATTAAGGCTAACCATCAATGAGCAACATCGCTAATTTTATCTTATTATTTGGTTGCGAATTGGGGTTGTGTTCAACGAAAAAAACGATGAACATCTTGTGCCTAAAAAAATACCATATATATACAAGGACATAGTGAAATGATGAATAAGCATTTTAATCAGCCTACCCCGATGACCAGCACCGGAAAAAGACGGCTGAAGGCCGATCTATCCTCCTGGCGCCGCCGTTGGACCGGAGTTGCAGGCATAGCATTAGTCATCATCGTCATTGGAATCTCCCTAATCTCTGCAGCGACACCAAGCCTGCTGCCGGTTAGCTTAGGGGCGGATGACGAGATCCGGAAAGTCGCGGCGGCCGCCATTTTTTCCGCAAGTTACCTTGCGCTCGCCATTGGCAAAGTGCCGGGGATGAACATCGATCGAGCCGGAATAGCCCTGGTGGGCGCCGGCCTCATGGTCGCCTCAGGTGCGCTCTCGCTTGAAGAGGCTTACAAGACCGTTGACCTCGACACCATTACATTGCTGCTCGGCATGATGATACTCGTGGCCAGTCTGCGCTTGTCCGGGTTCTTCGCGATTGCCACCGCCTGGATGATGGAACATGCGAAAAGTCCGGTACAGCTACTTTTCGCCGTCACCGCAACATCTGGAATATTTTCCGCCTTCCTGGTAAATGACGCGATCTGCCTGGTGCTCGCGCCACTAGTGCTGGAGCTGACACTTCGAATGCGGCGTAAGCCCATTCCCTATCTGCTGGCGGTAGCGATGGCGTCGAATGTGGGCTCGACGGCCACTATTACCGGCAACCCTCAAAACATTATGATAGGCAGCTTCTCACACATACCTTATACGGCGTTTGCCTTTGCACTGGGGCCGGTGGCGCTGACCGGGTTGGTCATCACTGCGGGGTTGATCTGGCTGTGCCACCGCGAAGAATTCGCCGCTGCCGGACATCTGGCTGCTGTCAAGCCGAATATACGTATCAACCATGCACTCATTTTAAGGGCATTAGTGGCGACGGCGGCCATGATAACCCTGTTTTTCGCCGGTCAGCCGCCCGCCAAGGTCGCTATCATCATCGGCGGCTGGCTACTATTGACGCGGCGTGTTAAGAGCAAAAGAATTTATGCCGAGATAGATTGGTCGCTTCTCCTGATGTTCACCGGATTGTTCATCATCGTTGCCGGGGCGCAGCGTGTGCTGCTGACATCCGATCTGATTGCCGCTGTGGGTCGTTCGCACTTGGATCAGCTTCCCATCCTGTGCACGGTCACGGCCGTTTTGTCAAACCTGGTTAGCAACGTACCAGCTGTGTTGATGATGAAACCGTTCGTTCAATCACTGCCCGATCATGACACCGCTTGGCTGACGATTGCCATGGCATCCACTTTGGCTGGCAATTTCACGATACTTGGATCGATTGCGAACCTGATCGTGGTGCAGAAAGCCGCAGAACGCGGCGTTGTGATCACTTTCTGGGACTACTTCCGGACCGGTGCGCCGCTGACAATTATTACTCTGGTAATCGGCACCTTATGGATGCAGCTGTGACGCCGGTTGCTAAAAACGCCAGTTTTCAACCATGCTCCATCGAGACCATCAATTACCTGCTCCCTGATGTGCGTGGGCGCCCTGGCTCCTTACCTGAACGTCGCCCTGGTTACCCGGCAACACTGGAGCCGGCCCGGCGGTCCAGATGGACGGGAATAAGAGATGCCAACAATCAACACTCTAATACACTTGAGTATAACTTTCCCGGACTTCCTTAAGCTCCAGAGCTATTTCACGGCGCAAACGGAAGTCGCGCCTGGAATGAGCGATGTTATAGGGTATCTTGGGGTTTCGTTCATACTTAACCGCTGTGCGGATAAGGCCTATCCATTGTCTGTCATTGTCTTCCATCTCTTTAAAACGATTACGGATCCTTTCCAATTCCTGATTACAATAGGTAACAAAACCCGCGGCATAAAACACGCTATTTTTCAGATAATCTTTTAAAGCCGCCAGATCGCCATTGATTTCTTCAACAACCCGCTCAAAATTATTGGGCTCAGGTAATTTTTGCTGTTCTTCCGAATCAGAAAATGCTGAATTGGTCGCATCCGGACTAATCGCCGCCTTAATTGCTGTTTTAGCAGTTCTTACAATTGCAGGAGGAACCGGCGTTTTACTTGCCCAAAAGCCATAGCGCAAATAATGCGTGACATCCTGTTTACTGATATCCGAACCCTGATAAAAGGCTTCCAGAGTTTTAATTTCCGCTGAACGTTCATTTAATAAGCGTTCACGCGCTTGCAAGGGTTTAGCAATAAATGCTTCAACTGCAACGCGGCCAAAACGTAAAAAGAGCACTTGAAAACCATGCCGAATACGCGCCTGTTCGATACTTTCATCTGCATTTAACAAGGTCTTGCGCACGTCTTCGGTTTCCCATAGCAGTGACTGTGTTTTTTGGACGATTTGATCGATCAGCACCTGCAATGATTGCGCCAGTTGATCAGTCAGCTCGGTTTCAAATTTTTGCTGAATTTCCCTGAATAATTCTTCGCGAATTTTGTAATTGCCTTCTCGCGGGTCAGGCATTGAAATCGTCCTGCCCGCCGTGTAAATACGTTTTAACTCATCCATTTGGCCCGTCGTTAGATTGGACAGCAGCGCTTCAATTTTTTCCTCATAAGCCGCATGCAAAGCCGCCAGCTCCTGATGCTCTGCGCCCAGCGCATCGGCCTCCTTACGGCCTTGAATACTTTCGGCGTACCACACATCAAAATCTTTTTTAATGCGCTGCCATTCCCGTCCCCACCATTGATTAAATTCCTTGCCCAGCAAATCATCTTCTTCTACATCGCCATCGGCTATCGCGCCATAAATAGGTTCAAGTTTTGCCAAAATATCGCCGGCATATTGACGCATATTGCTGACTAGCGCATCGCAACGTTTTTGCAGCACCTCCGCCCGTTCATGGTCGATATAATTGTTTACGGTCTCTTTTAACAGCAGTATGCCATCGGTAATACCCAGCTTTTTTAATTTCAATTTATCGTCAGCGCTTTTGGTGCGCCTCAAGGTATCTTCCGAAGGTATGCCGAATTCAACCAGATGGGTCCGTGCGCAAACGGGTATCATGCGCCGCTCCGGAACAGCAGGCCAATAATGCCTATGCTTTGCCAGGGTTTCCTTAAAGTCTATCTGATCATCCATAGCGTCCGCCTGCGTGAGCACAACAAAAATTTTGTCCGACACTTTAATGCTGGGGTCTTCAGAATCAGCAATAACCAGTATTTCTTTTTCCGGCCCGGTAATTGAAGGCTGCTTCATCTCTTTGGCATAAATAATGGCGTCGCAACTCTTCAGGCGCTCAATCGCTTGTTCCGAGTGCATTTGAATGCCGGAATTAAACCCGGGAACATCATGAAAAATAATATCCCGGTCACTTCTTAAGCGAACAGTTTTGAGTTGAATGCGTTTAATAGCCAAAGACTGCGCCCGGTTTTTGAAAATCGCGGCCTGCAGGTGTTCATTGATTTCACTGATATCTATAAAATTTTGAGAAAAGCCATTTTTTTGCCTGGTAAACTCGTAAATGGCATTCAGATTTTTTTCAGTGTCATCAAAGTCTTCCTGTATTTCTTTTCTTTCTTTATCGCCCAGCGTTCCGGCCAGCGCTTCTTTCCTTTGCTGCTGAAGCTTGCTTATCTCTTCCTTGCTGTAGTATTGAATTGACAGGAGCTGATCATGTTCTGTCTGGGCAGACCAGATTTCTGTGCTGGTGAAGGTACATCTTTCGCGCGCGGAAGGCAGAATCTCCTGCCCTAGCCAGGCATTCAACAAAGCGCTCTTGCCGGCTTTTTCCAAGCCAATCACAGCAACTTCAAACCGGTTGGCATGTAATCGCTCAAGCTGCCGGTTTAACCGCACATGTTCGGCGTTGAGTTTTTGCACAAGCTCGGGCGCAAGGTCTTCGCCTGTTTTGTTACATAGCGTTACCAGTTTATCCGCCAGCACGGATGTTATTTCCAACCGCGCAAGTTCTTGTTGACAAGTTTCCAGCCAGGTAGCCATAGATGTTCCAGAGTTGTAAAATTTTTTCGGGTAGTTTAGTTGCAGGCCAGGATAGGCGATAACCTTAGCCCGGCTTGCAGACTTGACTGCAAAAACAGTTTAGTGACCCACCTCAACCTTGGCGCCCTTGGCTTGTCCAATTTCAGCAAGAGTTTGGTTAAACCACGGCGTATCGAGATCGAAAGGCTTGCCGCCTTTGATACGAGGGAATTCAATCGCGCGCAGTACGCCGCCACGGTCTTCATCATGGCCTATTAAGCCGGATTCCCGACGGAAGGCGCATTCGACAGCCAGATCAGCGCAAGACTTGATCAGGCGTATATCTTCAACATTGGAAGCGGAGGCTCTGGCGAAATAGCCGGATTTTTGAATAAGTGTTTTTTCCGCGCCGAGCATTTCCGCGAATTGCTCGCCAAACCATTTGCCGGGATTTACTGCATCGAGTTTTACATGACCGAAAGCATCGCGGGGCACTTCCTGTCCTTTGGCCTGCATTTCAGCAACAATGGATTCCACTCCGGCGCCTTCCGAAACAAAAATGTTTACGCAGTCCACCTTATCCATTACCGCGCGAAGACGCTTGGCTTCGGCGGCAATATCGATGGCCATTTCCGGAATGAAAATCCCGTGAATCTCAAAGGCATTGCGGTCAAGGCCAAGCTCCGGCAGCCATTCAGCCCGATCAAGCAGCTTGCGGTATTCCAGGGCGGTTGCAGCAGTCAGCCAGCCGCAACTGCGCCCCATAACCTCGTGGACAATCAGCATGCGCGGGTTGGCGTTGTTTTCGGGAACAACATTCCAGAAATAACGCGCGCCTTGCTCTGCCGCTGTCCAGGCGCCCAATGATTGCTTGATTGGAAAAACATCGTTATCAACTGTTTTAGGTAAACCGATAACAGTAAGGCCGTAATTATTATTCGCCAGGAAAGCGGCCAGATCGGCTGCAGCGGTATTGGTGTCATCGCCGCCTATGGTATGAAGAATATCGACGCCGTCTTTCACCAATTGATCGGCAGCCACTTTTTGCGGATCCTGGCCTTCCCGGACCAGGCCGCGCTTTACGCAGTCTTTAACATTAGTCAGTTTAACGCGGCTATTGCCGATTAAAGAACCGCCGAAACGGTGCAAACGCCCCGCTTTTTCACGGATTGCCGGCGTGACGGTATAAAAATCGCCCAGTAGCAGGCCTTTGTAGCCGCTGCGATAACAAATTATTTCAATGGCAGGATCAATTTCAGTATAACGCTCGATAAGACTGCCGATAGCCGAGTTCAGGCAGGGAGCCAAACCGCCAGCGGTTAAAATTGCGACTTTTTTGGGTTTGTTCATAAGAATTGTAAAGTATGAAATTAGACAAAAGTTATGGAACGGAAATGAAATAACGCGGACAACTGACGAAAGAGTTTTATCCGTTTTTCCAGCTGCATCAACTCAAGTTCCGACACAACGCAGAAAACCAAAAAAACCGGTCAAGGTATTCAAGTTATAAAATTACCATGCCTCTCTGTAAGGAGGGCGACGCTACACCCTTTGATATACCGCTACGCTCCAAAACTAAACACACGCAGAATTATTTCAGACTAGCGCTGCATGGGCGTAAGCTTCATATTTGAACTCTGCTGGCTGGTAATTTTACCATATTAAAAAAGATTTTCTTTTGTTTTTAATGCACTTGAGTCAGCATGAGATTGGTTAAAGCGCGTGCATTGCTCATGCAGGAAGGCTTGGAAATTTCTATTTTTGTCAAAATGGATGCCACTTGGCAGCTATCTGACAGCTTATCGTTGTTTGATTTATGACGAGCGAAATTCTGGAGATTGATAACCGATATAAAAGCGTAGCGCCAAGCCAAAGTTTATTTCTTGAAATAACCGCTAACAACCGCAGTTAATGAAAGCTCGTTTTTAGCCAAGGGCTTGATAATTGTGAGCGCATCCGACAGGATTTTTGTTGCCTTGGGCAGATTCGCGCTATTTTCACGCACTAAATCATAAGCGCCGAACACCGCCAAGGAAAAAAACTGTTTTATCAATGAATAATGGTTTCTGTTCAAGCCCGCCAAAATGGCAATTGACTCCTGCGCGTTAGCGCCACCGCGCCGCAGGTATTTAAATACGGCGGTTTTAAGCAAATCATTCGACATTACGCCGTACAAAGCATTGGCAAGAACATTAAGATTGGCATTGGCATGCTGCCTGTCACGGTAATACGCTTCGATTTTTTTATGAATCAAATCCGTATTATAGAAATCAGGCATGGCCAATAAATGCGCACTCAAAATCTGTATATCCGAGAATACTGCGGTCAACCCGCCACCGGTTAATGGATGCCGCATATTCAGAGCATCGCCCAACATCACCGCGCCTTTCCGGATGATGGGTTTTGCCGCCATATAGTGATTGGGCATGACTTTAAATCCGCCTTCTTGCATGGCTTGTTTATAGCTGGCCAGCATGCATTCCGGGATATAAGGCGTTACATTGGTATCCAGATGCGATTGTAATAATAATTTTCTGGGCATCTGGTCGCCTGGAAAATCGATTAAAAGTCTGACTTCATAATCGGAAATCGGATAACAGATAAAGGGCGTCGGTCCCGATAAAAACACATGCCCGTGTTTCGGAAAAGGCATTTCGCAGTTTTTTAAAATTAAACCGATAAAGTAAGAGGTCACGGTTTTTTCATTATTGCTGAGACTCTCTCTAAAATTTGAAAAAAAACCGTCGCTGGTAATGGTTAAGGGCGCATGAATAGATTTTATTTCGGAAGTAAGCGCTTCCCGGTAGCTAACGCCAATAATTTCATGTCTTTCATTTTCCAGCAGTTGTAATGCCTTGCCATGTATTTGCTTAACCGAGTCATTTTGCAGAGAGGAAGCTCTGATTTTCTGCAAAAAACGGCCATTATGCAAGCCCATTCCTTTATAGTGATCAGGATAAGGAATGGTTATTTTTTCGTCGCCTTGCAGCAGCGCGTAACCTTCAACCGGTTGCGCATCAAAACCATCCAGTAAATGCCCAAGACCCATTTGCTCTAGTGACAATACTGCTCCGGGCTGCAACAACTCACCAACGATACGTATTTTTTCCTTAAAACAATGATCAATTAACGCGATCTTAATGCCTTTGGGGGCTAGGTAAGCGGCGATAGTAGCGCCCGCCATGCCCGCGCCGATAATGCAAATGTCGAATTCTGATTTCATAGTGAGCCACTTGATGCAAATACTGTAAACTGCGTTGGTTCTTTTATCATCCCTGAATAGTCTGCTTATAGTATCGACTCAACGCCCAGATAGGAAAAATGTTCCTATAATTAGCGTAGGTTATCATACAGTTATAATTAAAAACGCCGGAAATATTTTCCTGAGGCCAATCGCCGGCGGCGGTTTGTCTATTTAACAACACATTGATGCCGGTTTCTATAACTTTTCTATCGCTAAACTCAGCGGACATCAACGACAGCAACGCCCAAGCGGTATTAACCACTTGAGAAGCGACCGCCTCGGTATAAACCAGTTTGGAACAAGACTCGAAAGTCTCGCCCCACCCGCCATCGGCTTTTTGCTTATCGACCAAAAAGGCGCAGGCCTTGTTTATGCAGTCCGCCAGAATTGCGTCGTCATAATAAAACTTTCCCTTGGCTCTAGTTATCGCTTCCACTCCAAACCAGGTAGCATAAGTAAAACAAACCGCCCAACCTCCATACCAGGAACCATCCGTCTTTTGTTGCTTGACGATAAAGGCAAGCCCACCACTGATTGCTTTGTGTATTTCACTGTTTTTATAATCAGGATAAGTTTCCTGAATTTCCAGCAAAGAAATCACACAAGCGGCCGTGCACTCTGTCCATGAATAATCGATCATTATATCGGCAAACACTTCGGAAGGATTAAGTTTTTCCAGCCATTTAGGGGCGCGTGTCAATTCATAAGTGGCCCAACCGCCATCGGCATTTTGGTAAGAAAGAATGACATCCGCAGCCTGTTTAATCCGGCGCTCATCAATAGCCGGTTTTACCAGGCCCGAATGATGAATAGCCAAAGTGGCGCTTAAGCCCTCCGCCGTGCAATCGGCAACCGGCCAGTCTTGTTCAGCCGTTGAAAAAGGCCAGCTGCCTATTATCGGATGACGGAAAAACTCGGCATGAGCCGGGTGTCCGGCTTTAATTTGCGAGTAATCAATAAATTGATAGCTTTTTGCCAAAGTCGCAGGAAATTTTTTTCCCAAGTCGCTCTCCAGCATAGCGCGGGTTGCAAACGCAGTATCCCAAAGCTGCGAGCCGTTGTAGCCGCTCATTTTCATGCCATCTTCAGCAACCCACAAATAATCATACCAACGCGCGACATGCTTCTTAAATTGCTCAGAGTCTTTCCCGCAAGCATGCCAGATACAAATAGAATTGATGGCTTTATTGACGGGGCCGATATTGATATAGCTGGTTTGCTCATCTTCGGCATTGAGATATTTTAAAATGTAGTCAGTGGCTTTTTTTCTTAACCAGGAGCATTTGAATTTTTCATAGTTATTGGTGAACAAGTTCATCCATTTCAATACTCGTGACGGCGTGGTGTAACAATCTTTTTCGCAAACTGCATTACGTTGCTCCGGCCAGTCGATCGTGGCGAAGTCCTGGTTATAAATTTCCTCTCTTAATGACAAAATCAGCTCGCTTTCGGGCGCTTTAATCCGCTGCGCATAGCAATAGGCCATCGGCAAGTATACCATGCGGGTATGACACCAGTAGCGCCATGGATGAACCGGTAGCCACTTCGGAAATAACCACATTTCAGGAAACAGGCTGTTAAACCCTTGCCAGTCATAACAATTCAAAACAGCAAGATAAAATTTTCCCCAGGAAGGAATCCCGGTTGCACCGCCATTGTTTTTGATCCACATCCTGGCGCTGATCATTTGCTCATTATTTTTATCGACGCCAAGAAGCCGCAATGATACATATTGCATGACGGTGCCAAACATGGTCGACTCGCCTTCAATATGCATGCCCCAGCCGGCATCTTTATTTTGATGATTGAATAAATAAATCTTCATCATTTCCTGATGCGCTCTGGGAAACGGCGTGCCGGTGATATATGCGGCGATCAGCAAACCGGGCAAAAGAAAAAGCGGGCCGCCGTAATCGCCAGGCCAATGACCATCTTCACTTTGCAAACAAGCAAAGTAATTCATGCCTTTGATGAGCGCATCGGTGACCTTTTGCTGTACCGGGTTATCCGCCCGTGGTATTTGCCCGCTAAATTCCTTAAATTTCGCATTAATGGCCGCGTGCCTGAAAACCTTATCGCCGGAGTTTGGATTGCTTGATTTATCAAACCGGAAATCCTCGGCAAATTGCGATATTTCTTCGTCCGAGATGTTGTCCGCGTTTTGCAGATGCCCGTTGATATTAGTTGAGCCGGGCTTGAATGCCCAAATATGCCGGCCGTTTTCAGTGAGTAGTTGCCAGTTTTTCCAACCCGGTTTTACATTCAGCATGGATTTTTATGAGGTTCCTTTTAGAGCGTTTAAGCGGCGGATGCCATTCTTTGAAAAGAGAGTATCCATAAGTTTTGATTTATTTATTAAACAAAGCAATACGCAGCATTGCCATAAAGCCTTTCAGCTTTTTCAACAAACCAGGCTGTTTGCGCAAACGCTCATGGCCAGGCAGCAATTGCCCTTTGGCTAATTTGCCAATTTTTCGTTTCACTGCAGGGTCAAGCTTGCCGTCGGCGGCTAACTCAAAAAACAGGGCTTTCACATTACCCAAATCAAAAAAATCCCGTTGCCACTCCCATTTATAATTGCCGCCGTAACGAAACCAGGAACCTCCAATGCCGGCTACTTCATAATGCGTGCCGTCTTCACGCAGCGCGGGCGATACTTGACGCCATAAGCCTATCACCTCACCCTGTTTTTCATCAATCAAAATGCGGTGGTACGGATAACGCCATTCTTCAAAACCTTGCATTTGCACGCCTAACGCCCATTCTTCTATCTCTTTTCGGCTTCGCGCTACAAATTCTTCATTAGGGCCGATATTCCAGCGATATTCTGCATTATCGGTATACATAGCGCCCAGATATTTGGGCCAGTTACCTTCATTTTCCGCATCCCGATTTGCCTGCAACCACCGTTCGACCATCTCTTCAAGTTCCGCTCTGGGATATGCAGTCATTCTTTGTCTCTCTTGCTCGCTAAATTGCATTCAATTTTAATTGCCTTGGTGGGACAATATTTCTCGGCTTGCAGCGCTTTTTCCAGCAAATCCGGCGACGGATTTTCCTGTAAAACACTCACATTGCCTGCATCGTCTACTTGAAAAAGTTCAGGCGCTTCAGTCATGCAGGTTGCATGGCCCTGACAAAGCTCTCTGTCGATTTTTATCTGAAAAACGGGGCCTGCCAGAGCGGATTCCAACACATTTTTTTTCGTTGAGTCAGTTGCCGCTTCATTCCCGCCGGCGCGTTTTATGTAACGAACACGGCAAGGTGATGCCGGTTGCACCACCATTTGGGTGAAATCATCCTGATAAGCGTCTTTGCCGTCGATCAGTTCAAAAGTATACCTTCGTAACAGAATGCAAAAAATCGCCTTTAACTGCAACATGGCAAAAGCGTTACCGCTGCATTTGTGCTTGCCGCCACCGAAAGCGATCCAGCTGAAAGGCATGGCATCTTCCTGACGCGCTTCCGAATAACGATCAGGATCAAACTTTTCCGGATCAGGGAAAACGTCCGCGATGCGGTGCGACACGCGCGGCGAAGCGCATGCATATTTTCCGGCTTTGACCGTATAGCCTTTAAAGTGAAAGTCTTGCATTACTTTCCGGATTAAAAATATCAATGGCGGATGCAGACGCAAAACCTCCTTAATGACATTTTCCAACAGCGGAATTTCACGTAAGGATTGAAAAGTGACTTCGCCATCAGCTCCAAACAAGCGATCCAGTTCAGTCAATACCAGCTCCAGCTGTTCAGGGCGCCGCGCCAGCTCCAGCAGGGTCCAAGCCGCTGTCCCTGCTGTTGTGTGATGCCCCGCGAAAATCGTGCCTATTAACATGCCAGTTATTTCGTGAGCCGATAAGCTAGTGCCGTCATCATATTTGGATTCAATCAGTAATTGAAACGCATCTTCACTTTTTTCTGATTTCCGGGCTCTTTTGGCGATAATGCCGGTCACTAATTCTTGCAGCCGGGCCCGAGCCCTATCACGGCGGCGAAATACCGGCAAGGGCAAATAGGGGAAGACAAAAGCCAGGGGATTTACGCCCTTTTCAAGATCATGATAAATTTTCGCAAATTCATCATTTAATTCATAACGGAATTCATCGCCAAGCAAACAGTGGCTGGATGTATAAATGGTGAGTTCTTTCATAAACTCAAGCAAATCAATTTCGCCGCTATCGCCCCAGCCGGAAATCATTTGTTCGACTTCACGGACTATCACCTGCGCATAGCCGCGCATCGGCTTATCGCGCAATACCGGCATGAGCATTTTAAGCTGCTGGTCTTTTTTATTTGGAGGCGCATCAAAAACCACGCCTTTGCCAAAAATAGGCGTCATGATTTTATACGCCTGGCTTTGGTCCAGCTGATCATCAGCTGCGCGAAAAAATGCTTCGTTAGCTTCAGGGCCGGTCATTAGCACCATTTTTTGATGAAACATACGGAATTCGCCGATTTCTCCCAGTGTATTTCTAAGCGTCATCATATATTGAAAGGGATTCTTGCCAAATTCGAGCATGTGTCCTAAAAGCGGCAACGCGCGAGCCATTTTAGGCGGCTCTTTGCCAGCAGAAACATTTTTGTCGATAGTCGTTTTATTCATATAACTCGCTTGGAATGTGGCGCGCGTTAAGGAACGCAAATATCATAAACGCGGGGTTCCTTGGAGAACTCAAGCGATTTAAGGCCACAAGCTGATGCCAGGAAACTTTTAATTTTACGCGGTGACTGGTAAATGTACAAAACTTTCTATCATAATTGATGCCGCCGCATAACCTGTCACAGGACGCTACTTTCAGAAATTATAAAACGTGCCGGTCTGAAACTTTGCTGGCAACAAGTCAACCTTTCGTACTCGGTATACGTAGAATCGACAAGCATACTAACTTCAGGCGACCGGCTGCGAGCGATACGCTAATGTTACGTTGAGTGAAGCAGTTTACCGGCCAAAAAAAGTTGCCGTATTCTGCCGGTTCCAATCGCACCGGCAAGCTCCTTGGAGGCAACGAAAATTAACAGCAATATCACCAGCCAAAGTTGTATGACCCAGAATCGGGGTTCTGTCAGCTCGGCCTGAGTGTGTTGTTCAGCAATCAAGACGCTTTTGTAATTGAGCATAGAACCAATAGCAAGATCTCCCATAGCGGTTTTTCTGATTTATAGAAAGCCCAGCCAAAAAAGGCCTTGCCTATCCGGGAACAGAATAATTCTGTTCCTATTTTTGCCGCTGCATTGCCTTCCGAAGACGTTATCAAGGAGATGATCAGAGGAATATGGGTATTATTCGAACTTTCGGCTTTCAAACGTAAATTTTCTCGCGGCCAACCCGCTCATGCTGCGCGAGATAACCGCCAATTTTCAAACTTTTTTTAGTCCTGGAGTTTTTACGCGATTTGCTTCAGCCATGCAGTGACACTCCTCAGATTCCCTCCGGAGGGGTAATCAAGAAGCCATGATTGAAAATGCGCTCGTCTTTATATTTGCTATCTTTCTGGTGTGTTAAGCGGGGCGGATACTAACACCCCCGCAACTCACCTGATCTATGCGAGCGGCAGGGATGGTTCGTAAGATTAGCTATTCAGATACTCTCAATAGCTAAAGGGAACAATCGTATTGGCAGTTAGTGCATTAATCAGCGAGACTCGGGTCGATCCAGCCCTGCTGGGCAAAATACGTAGCCAGTTTGGCGGCAATCTTATCGGCCATTTTCTTTGCCTGTTCAGCAGAAGCCGACCTGTAACTTTTGACGCCTCCCGCTACAGCATTGGTCGCGACAACCGCTGCAGCGCCGGCGCCCGCTGCCGCCCCTGCGGGGCCCAACACAGCCGCGCCTGGCATGTCGCCGCTATCCGCATGGGCATCAAAAGCGATCAACTCCTTATATCCCGAAGGTGAAGGTGCTAAAACCCTGACCTTGCTGTCTAGCGAGGATTTGCCCAAACCTAAACCGATCACATTCCTGCGTAACCGGTTGCCTTCATCAATACCGGCGAAATAGCCGGTTATCAGAATTGCTCCTGGAGTAACCCGCAAGCTTTGATCCGCGCGTATGGCATTCAAGCCTAAATTGTTTATTTTTTGCCACAGCTCGGTTGCCATGGCATCAGCTACTTCATGACCTATCTGCACTTGTTCAGCTGTCTGACTGTTGTTCTGAATTTTCCTCTGAATCTTCGCAAAAATACTGGAATTTTGTTGAACATCCTGAGGATTAACTGCGAAGTTGTAAATCAGCACGGGATTTGGCGTGGGCATTCCGGCATTGGCTACCGCATAGGTTTCCTGAACATTCGTTTTGCTACAACCGGCAATCATCAAAAAAAATAATCCGGCTCCTGTTAATCTTAATAAATTTTTTAATTGCATAAATTCTCCTGCATGGTTAGGGGGTGGGTAATAAAATAGAATCGAGACAAAATCAATCAGATCTTCCCTCATGCCGTGAAACACTCATCTGTGCCAAGCGGCCGAACCGCCGTGAGGCCCGGTTGCGACTCCGGAACCATGACTCCAGACAGCGGAGCCGCCATAGGCTCCATGCGCGACTCCGGATCCATGATTCCAGGCAGCCGAACCACCGTGTGCGCCATAAGCAACTCCCGCGCCACTATGATAATAAGCAGCGCCACCATAGGCTCCATGAGCATAGCCAGCGCCTGGCGCTACATAAACAGCTCTAGGTGCGGGGGCGACATAAACAGCTCTAGGAGCCGGGGCGGCCACTACACCGCGAGCGCCGGCATACACCCACGCACCTGCAGGGAGTGATGTTGACATCGCTGCTATTAAGCTCACCAATAACAGTGTAATTTTCTGTTGATTCATCATTTTACCCTCATTGATTTATTTTTTTTGTCCAGCTTGATAAGCGCCAAACTCTATTTGTTTGGCATTGGCGGGTATTTTAAAGGCAAAGGTATTCGCACTTAACTTCGGATTCAGATTCCAGTCCGCATATTCAACCAGGAACCGGGGAAAGTTTGGGACTTGCTTGTAGGTCATTGCCAAACGGAGCGGGAGCGCTCTTTTACCGTTTTCGATCCATATTTCCCAATTAATGCCGGGTTCCATGTAGGCGAAATGTTCGCAAGGCACTCCATTTACCATTGAAGGCCCCACCACGATGGCATGTGTCAAGTTTTTGGTCATCACGGCATAAGGATCGCTATACATAAAATCCGCAGAAGGGAAATTAATTTGGGCCTTGGTCAATACGAAATCCACCATGTCGTCAATTGTTGTAAGCGGACTGGAAACAGCATAGAGATTCTTCTGGGGATCGTAAGCGGTAACTTTAGCCCCATCGAAATAAAGCTGAAAACTTGACACGTCTCCAGTAACATTGACGCGTAATTTGTCAGGCCGCCGCAAGGCGACATCCGCATCGACAAAAAAGGTTAGAAATTGACCGGTAATGGCCTGCATTTCTATAAAGCTGCTTGAATGGTAGGTAAACGACTTGGCAGAGGCCAGTTTATCACTCATCTGCTTAAGCCGGTCCAGGGCATATCGTTCGATAATCGGCGCTGGCGGCGGAGCAGGCCTTTCAGACTGTGCGGCAGGTTGCTGTTCCGCCGCCTTTGTTGCAGCCTGAGCCTGCACGTTGACTGGAGTCTTCTCCTCGTGGGCACAGCCTTGTACTAAAAACACAAGAACGATCACGGGTAACTGGATAAGTGCCAACGATATTTTTCTTGATTTTTTTTGTTCACTTTGCATGATCAGTTCTCTCTTTTAATATTACAGTGCTGTGTATTGGTCTTTCTTATTCACATATATCCGGCGATATTAATACGGCGCTGGAACCACCTGGTAATAGGCCCCGTTGCTTCCGAAATAGGGCCTGAACCAGTTCGTACCGCATTCATAATATTGACCCGAACTGATATTTATATTCGCGCAGCCTCCCGGCAGATAGGTCAGCGTGGCGCCAAGCGGCATAGCCGCAGACGCCATCACCGGCTGCTGTACCACTACAGTAGTTGGCGCCGGAGCCGGACTGGATGCTGCCGCAGCGCCGGCCATAGCCCCTACCGCGAGACCGGCGATGCCTGCCGCAGCAACCGTTCCACCGCTGTAACCGCCGCCGCCATAATATGCGGAGTGATAGCCGTAGCCGTGATAACCGCCGTAGGCAGGGGGATGATAACCGCCATAGCTATGACTCCAGCTAGCCGAATTGCCGTGTGGTCCGGTATAGGTGCCAGAGCCATGTCCCCAGCCGCCGAATGCGCCGCCGGCTGAACTATGACTCCAGCTGGCGGAGCCGCCAAATCTTCCCGACGCAGACCCGCCGCCATAGGACATCCACGCTTGTGATGGAAATGATATTGTTGCCATACAAATACCCGTGACCAGAAGATAGCAACTTTTATTTCGAATAATCATAACACTTACCTTAAAAATAACGATTTTCCTAATACTACCACGAAAAATCACGAATTTTTTAGAAAAAACCGGCATGCTGATTTGAGAACTCATCGCAATAAAATTCAATACTTAGAGTCCTTTATATCCTTTCCGGCTAGGAGTCTGTCGGATAGAAGCCATTTTTCACTCATGAGTGGATTTATAAAGGCATATATTGATAAAAACACACGTCTAAGTGTTGAAATTCTTCATGAAAACACATAGTTTAAAACTCAAAGTGGAATTTTTCTAATATCGATTCGCTAAGTCCGACAGGCTCCTAGCCACGCAAGGCGGACTTCATGCTAAGCTTTTTGACTATTGGGTATCGCCTAGGCTTTGATAACGCGCCATGTTATTGTCCGCTCTCCAGAATTTGGCCGGTGTTTGCAAAGGCATTGCAATTATCCTGATCACGGCACATCGTTTCATAAACCGCGCTTTTTCCGCACCCCCTGACGCCGATGGTATATTCGGTCCACTCATAACCTCCACCTCCTCCCATACCTATGCCGTTAATATAAGTAACCTTCTTCGAGAGCACTGTGCCGCTCGCCTGAGGACAGTTCAGTTCGAACCGGCCTCTCGCTAGCGCAGTGTTCAGAGCTGATGGGGCGTTCTGCGCAAGAAACTGAGCCTCGGTCTGACAAGCGCTGATAATCAAAGGCAAAACCAGCGCGGCCAGACCAATCCGCATTGGGTGATCCAAGCCGGATGACTTTAGCATTTGACTGTCAGTTTTTTTAAATTTTCCCGCGTTTTTCATGGTGGTTTCTCCCAGTTTTAATTAAGTTGCCATTTGCGACATTCATCAACCGGCGGCAACAATTGATGCCTAATAAATATATCGGAATTTCCTCAAAACCCATCGCCTGCCGTCAACAGGGCGGCGAGAGTAAAGATTTTTATTGTCCTGCCTTATTATAGAAATTTCGTAAATAGTTCTTTACCAATAGCCGGTCAGCCCGAGGAAGGCTCCGTGTATTATTACATCTGATGCCAGGACAGGTTTATCCACTTTCACGCTCAAAACCTTGTAACCTGCTTCCACTGAAGCGGGAACGCCAAAAAATCTCGTACGATAACCGATTATCCCGAGCGCGGAGCCGGTGAAGCTCACATTATCCACACCGAAACCACCAACGCTGCCATCTATTTTAGCAAACCACTTCGGAGAAAACTCCAGTGTGAAACGGCCGCCAACCAGTGGAGCCGTGACAGACACATTGCTGGAAGCACTGATGCCGCCGATTACCGCTTCATTTCCCAGCCAGATGGTGCGCCCTCCCGCATAGATGTCGAGGATGTTGGAAGGCGATTTCTCGTCCCAGCGGGAAACGCGTTCGGAGGCTGATGGACCCAACAAGCGGTAGGTCGCGCCGTACTCCATAATGCCCATCCGGGTTGACAAGCCTTTGCTGTAACCCTGGTCTCTGGCAGGCCTAAAATCCGCACCCAAGTAATTGCCATCCAGGTAGAACCCCATCCGCTCATAATGCGCTTCAAAATGCCCATTGAACTCCATCGGGAAATTGCGCATCTTCCCGACAATATCGCCGAAGCTGAAATCGGACGACTTGTTGAACGGCCCGGCGGAAAAATTACCGTCTATGTTCGGCAGCCACAAATAGGTTCCGAGATTGAACGACCAGGGATTTTGGACGGTATCGCCTTTCTCTGCTCCTGCGCATTGGGCGTTGGTAGCCGCCGACAATGCGGCAGCCAGAACCAGGGGTTTGAAAAACGGGGAAAAGCGTTTATTTACTGTCATGAAAGGTCTCCTTAATTTTTTTGGGCCCAATAGGAAACGCTGTGCGCACCTTCCGGCATTTAATATTACATAATATTTGGCACAACATACTCTACATGACTATTTCCCGATTAAAACAAGGGCTTTATGAAGCGGAGCGCTAGAAACCTTAAGGTTCCCTCCAGCGGGTTATTCAATTCCAGGATGAGATAAATAGCGCACGACATCGATAGGGCGCAGATAAGCAAGGCCGATAGCGCTGTACGGTTTAGCGGAGCCAACAGACCGAATTGGATAAACAGAACGGTGAGCCAGAATGACAAAACAACCAGAAATATCCCCGGCAGATTAGTCTGCGACTGTTCGATCAACATCCAACGTGATTGCATCATATCGGCGCCAATTTGCAGGGCCTGTGTTAGAAGGTATTTTTGGGCGTCGTTCCGCGGCGAAAGCTCACGAATCTTGCTGTAAGCTTCAGCCATTCCGGTGGCCGCTTCCATCTTCGAAAAATCGGTCCCTTTCGCGCTTTCGTTTGGCCAGATGCGTTCGATCCCGGCGGCGGTCGCCATACGCACAAGCTCCCTCGCTTCATTCGCTTCCGGTCCATAGCTGGACAAGTAATAGTCGAGTGTGATGATTTTCGCGCCTGATTGGGTGATGCTTGCGGTTGTTTCATCGTAGTTGCCCTTCGCCGAAGTTACCAGCAGACCAATAATCAAAGCTATCAGGGTAGCCATCATGCCGGCGGCCGTCATCAGAATATCCTTGGAATCGGCTTGCGTGTGATGTTCCGGTAGAACAAAACGGAGATATAAACCCAGCGCCATTCCACAAAGCATAAAGACAAGAATAATAAACGCAACTAACGGAGCGGGCACTGTTTACCCTGCACTACTCTTGCGAAACTGTAATTAAATATTTTGTTAAATGTAAAACATTGTGTCATTTGTTTACCTGTGAAATTTTTATAGCTCCTCAATGGTTCGTCTATTTATCGCATATTGATGCCCGGATCAAAAGCGCCGTCAGGACCACGTGCTGGACGACCGCCGGTCAGATCACCCGCGAAGCCGCCTCCGGGCGCCGAAACCTTGGTCATCCGTCATGATGAGCAGGACGTTGGGCGCGCCAGGCTGCCGAATCCGAGGCCTTTTCCCTGATCACCCCGCCGAACTTTGGATCGGGAACAGGCAACTGGCTGCCGCTGATTGTCGTCGTAGCTCCAGGAGAACCCGGCGTGCCGGTGATTTCCACAGCCAGGGAAATAGGAGCGGCCATCATCGCGGCGGCAGTCAAAACTCCGCTAAGGAGTTTGTTTATTTTAATTCTCATCAGTGCTAACTCCACGAGTTGTCAAGCTTGGCTTGATGGTGAAATGCGGGACGCCTCAGAGAAGGCCCGCGTTTCACAGCCAAAAGACGTTACGGCGCGCGTTATTGCGGCGAACCTTGCAGGTGATGCATCGGCTTGCCGTCTACAGCGATGGCGTCCGTATTCTCAAGCTTCTTGATGTCCTCGGGCGTCAGCTGCGGCCGGTCCACCTTGATCGTCAGCTTGTTAAGCTTGGCAGTCAGCGCGAACGGCGGCTGGTAGTCGGCGTCATTTACGCCGGTCAGCGTATCGGAACCGATATCAAAGCTTTCGTCCCACTGCAGGATCATAGGCAGCGTGTGCGGCATGGTAATGGTTTGGACTTCTTTGCCGTCCACTTTCAGCGTACCGGTGCCGGATCGGCCGAGACCGCTCATGTTGTTGAAGGCAAGCGTGCCGAGGCCGAGGCCGTCATACTTGAAGTCAAACGCCAGCGTGTGTTTGCCGGGAGTGAGAGCGTCCGGACCTTCCCACTTGATGCGTTTCAGGTCTATCAGGTTCCAGAGGAACACCGGCTTGCCCTTGAGCAGGTAGAAGCCGTAGCCCGCAAAGCGGCCGCCGGAGGTGAGAATCATACCTTCCGCGCCGCCTTCAGGCACATCAATATCGGCGGTGATAGTGTAGGAACTGTCGAGCAGGAACGGCGAATCGCCCTGCGGTAGGCCGACCATCGGCTTGGTATAGACGAACTCGGTGCGGCCGGAGGTAATGTTCGGGCGCGGAGCGACGATGCGCGCAGCGACCGAGGCGTCCAGCGGGAATACTTGATGCTTTTTGGCTTCCGCGATGAACATCTGCTTCATCTGTTTAACTTTGTCCGGATATTGGCCGGCGATGTTCTGGGACTGGCTGAAGTCGGTGTTTAGGTCGTAAAGCTCGAGAACCTGGTTGTTAAGCGGGTCCGGATTCGCAACGCCGAAGGCCTCCCACGGCGCGCGGTTCACCTGGGTGCTGAGCAGCCAGCCTTCGTGGTACAACGCCCACTGGCCCATCATCTCGAAATACTGGGTCTTGTGATGCGAAGGTTCCTTGGCATTTTTCGCGTCGAAGGTATAAGCAAAGCTCGTGCCTTCGATCGGCGCCTGCTTGATGCCGTCTACCCTTTCAGGCGCGGGTATGCCGGTAGCCTCAAGAATGGTGGGCACCACGTCGATGACGTGCATGAACTGCTCGCGCAGGCCGCCCTTGTCCTTGATGCGCGAAGGCCATGAGATGGCCATGTTCTGCCGGATGCCCCCGAGCTTGGAAGCGTTCTGCTTGAACCAGGTAAAAGGCGTATCGAAAGCCCAGGACCAGCCCGCCGACATGTGATTATAGGTCTGCTCGGTGCCCCAGACGTCATACCATTTCATTTGATCGGCAACCGGCACGCTGACGCCGTTAAAGAACGCAACTTCATTCGGCGTGCCGAGCGGACCGCCCTCGGCGCTGGTGCCGTTGTCGCCATTGATGTAGATGATGAGCGTATTGTCGAGCTTGCCCATATCCTCGATGGTTTGAATGACGCGCCCGATTTCGTAGTCGTTGTAGGCTGCGTAAGCGGCAAAGACTTCCACCTGCCTGATGTAAAGTTTCTTTTCCTCGGCTGTCAAATCATCCCAATTCTTGAGGACATTAGTGGGCCAAGGCTCCAGTTGGGTGTCCTGCGGGATCACGCCGATCTTCTTCTGATTCTCGAAAATCTGTTCGCGCAACTTGTTCCAGCCTTGGTCGAACAGGTGCATTTTGCTGATCTTCTCCACCCATTCCTTGGCCGGATGATGCGGCGCATGCGTGGCGCCAGGCGCGTATTTGAGGAAAAACGGCTTGCCGGGCATCGTCTGGTTAACGCGATTCAGGTAATCGATGGCGTCGTCGGCCATTCCAGTAACCAGATTCCATTCCGGCTTGCCCTGGAACGGATAAATTTGCGTGGTGTTGCGGAACAGGTTCGGCTGCCACTGGTTCGCATCGCCGCCAACGAAGCCGTAGAAATACTCGAAGCCCATGCCGGTCGGCCATTGGTTAAACGGGCCTACCTGACTGGCGGCAAATGCCGGGGTGTTGTGATCCTTTCCGAACCATGAGGTGGCGTAACCGTTATCGAGCAGAATCCGCCCGATGGTAGCTTTGTCCTCGGCGATGATGCTGTTATAGCCGGGGAAACCCGTGGACTGCTCGGAGATCACGCCGAAACCGGCCGAGTGATGATTCCGCCCGGTGATGAGCGCGGCACGCGTCGGCGAACAGAGCGCGGTGGAATGGATGTTATTGTAACGCAAACCGTTATTCGCTATGCGATCCATCGTGGGCGTCGGGATAACCCCGCCGAACGTGCTGGGCACGCCGAACCCGGCGTCATCCGTAATGATGAGCAACACGTTGGGCGCTTCCTTGGGGGGCACGATGCGCGGCGCCCACCACGGTTTCGATTGCAGGGCGTCATTCTTGATCACGCCGCCGAATTCCGGATCGGGCGCCGGCAGTTGCTTGCCGCTGATAGTGGTGGTGGCGCTGGGCGAGCCCGGCGCGCCGGTAGTCTGCAATTGCCCGGATTGGCTGTGATCTTTATTTGGAGCGGTCTTACTGACTTTGGCTCCGGTCTTTTCCGCAAGCGCCTCGGGCGTGACAACGGCGCACATCAGCGTTGTCAAAACGATGAGCGCATAACTGAGCAGCTTTGGTTTCATGGTTTCTTCCTATTTCCTTTGGATTGTTGGTTTATATCGTCAGACGGGGATTTGGGTTAGCGCCGGCTTTGCAGAGTGAATAATCTCCGGTCACGCAAAGCGGCTTGATTGTCTTAGCCATGGCTAGGCGCCGTCAAGCAAAAAACAACGCTGGGCATTTTGCATCTCAAAAACCACAGTAGAGCGCTCCGTTGCTCTTAATCCATCTAAGCCTGTTCTGAGCCTTACAACTATGCTCAGCCCCCGTTGACAGGGATGAGTAAAGTTCACCGATCATATCCATGCCTGTAAATCCTGTAATGTGTTTCGCTCCCGCAGAACTTATACGGCATTTACTTAATCCGTTTAATCTCTGGTAGATTCCGGCGCTCATGCAGTTCGCCTCTTTGCCGGAACCAGGGCTATTGACCGGCTTCTCAGCTACGCCATGCTAATTTTCTAGCGGCAAACTCGAACCCCATTTACCCAATTGCAATGCCGCGGCGCCGGAGTAACAACCACGGGTCTCCGCGGCGCGACTACAACGGGTCTTGGGGCAACAAAGGGCTTTTGGGTTACAACTGCCCCGTTGGCTCCCGCGCAACCGGCCCGGTACGCGCCCTTCGCACAAGAAACGGCATTTGCCGCTGAAACGCCCAGCATCGTCAAGATTAACGCAATGAGTATTTTCAGAAGTGGATTCATAGTATCTTCCTTTTTTGGGCAGTTAAGGTGTATGTTTTGGCCCGGAATGAACGGCGTATCCGGTATTTTATAAGCAAACGTTTATTTGAAAGCCTTCCGCAAGCTTTTCAGTTGCTTGGCAATTTCACTTCGCGCCTGCTCCTGCCCGATCGAGCGTTTCAGGCTGCTGCCTAAACCTGTGATTTGATCGGTAAAAGTCCGATTCGCATAGAAAACCAGCGAGCCGTCGCGGTAAGGCAAGCAAGCAACAACGAGCTGATTGGAGTTATAGGAATGGCCTGCATAAAATTGCCGGGAAAGAACTATCTCGGAATCGCCCTCGCTCAAAATCACGCGGTGGAGAAGAATAGCCGTGGGACGGCCTTCAACCTGACGGTTACGCCAGAAAAATGTCTCTTCCGCGCCGGCCGGCAAAGCGGCTGGATAATTTAGCCACGCCTTATAAAGCTCAGGGAAATATCGCGCCACTAATTTGCTCTCCAGCGTAGCCGTGCGCAGTTCTCCTCCGGGATTGGCTTCCGTGCCATCGCCGCGATCATAGGGCGCAATGCCCTTCAAACCGCTCTTACGGTAAGCCTGCCAGCGCTGCAATAAAATCTTGCGATAGGCTTGCGATGCCGCATCGGACTGCTCCGGATTGGCAATCTTAAGAGTCTGGAATTCCTCGGTGGACAGATTAAATTGACTGCCCGGCTTTGCCGCCAAAAAATTTGCCGCTTCATCACTCCCGGTCTTGAAACCGAAACCTTTAAAATCATCCAGCGTTGCCTCTTGCGGAATGACGTCCTGCGCGATGACATCGGTATCGATGGATGTCAGATTCTTGTTCTTCTTTATAAAGCCAATAATTTTTGACGGAGTAGCCGGCAAATAGATGGCCGCGCCTGCAGATAACTCTTTTTCGGCGCCATCC
The DNA here is from genome assembly GCA_002862125.1 of Methylobacter sp. KS41. Classification (GTDB taxonomy): domain Bacteria; phylum Pseudomonadota; class Gammaproteobacteria; order Methylococcales; family Methylomonadaceae; genus Methylobacter_C. Next base: position 1,378,812 of record PHSP01000001.1, read on the forward strand.
GCGACATTGAAATTGACAATTTCTCCCTGATTCAGGCTCGTCAGATCTTGTTGCTGAATTCCGACTTGTTGAATCAGCTCTTGGGAATCCGGCATAGTTGCAGCCGAAACGGAAAAATGTCCACTCAGGGCAAGAAAAATTATCATCCGGTATCCGGCGCTAAGCTTTTTAGACATTGAATTTTTTTCTGTTACGTATTGATACGACATGGTTTTAACTCGCATATAAAAAAATAAATAATGATCGAAAGCCTCTTAACACACATTCCAGACCATAAAGCGCGCGAAGGATCAATTTTTTCTTCGTGATTTTTGTATTTTTCGGGTTAACCAAAAAATATATGGTCTTTCAGTTAATTAAAAAAGACTCCCGGTTTCCCGCACGCATGGCTGGATGGCCGGTTGGTTTTACTCAGACAACCAGGCTTGCGCCAGATCGAACTGATCCGGGGTAAAAAACTCGATGGCCGTATGTCGCATCGGTTTCCCGGTAAACATGAAGATTTCAACTTTCCACTTCTCGTCGCCGACAAATGCAAGCTTGGAGCTACCCTCTTCATTTTCTGTCAGAAAAGACGTATTTTCCCATCCGGTTTCCTTGCTCCAGCCCTGGAAATCTTCCAGCTCAACCAGCATACGAAACCGGCCTGATTGATCAAGACTCGACCTGATGAGATTTTGAAGTTCCTGAAAATCGTTAACTGTCAATTTGCCGCTGAGTTTAATCCAATTACCCTGATCAGATTTCCTGATAATTTGATATGCCATGGTTGAACACTCCTTCTTAAAAATTCACTTTACGCTTCTCAATTCTACTATCAAATTCTTTATTTCCGCATTATCCGGCAATGCTTGCGCGGCTTTTCGCGCATAAACAAGCGCGTCCTTGTTGTCGCCCGCCTCGCGCAGCATCGAAATGAGCCCGCTGAGTATATCGAGGTCATACGGATGACGCTTGTCTGCTGTTTTTAATACTGCCAAGGCCTCACGCTGTTTTCCTCCGGAATTCAGCGCAATGCCGTAAACATAAGCATAGCGGGCATTATCCGGAGCGAGCTTGGCGGCTGCCGCAAGTTCATGCAGCGCTGCGTCCGGGCTGGCTTTTCGCACCAGCAGCAAACCCAGCGCGTGATGTAAATCCGCCGCCTTGGGCAGCAGTGACAAGCCCCTGCGTAATTCTTTTTCGCCTTCGTCATCGCGCCCTTGTTGACGGTAAGCATCGGCAAGATTAACGTAAGCGCCGGCAAAGCGCGGATCGAGCGAGAGTGCGCGCTCATAGGCTGTAATAGCCGCTTCGATTTTGCCTTGGCGCAGGTAAAGATTGCCCAGATTGACGTTGTCCGCAGGCCAGTCGGCATTGAGTTTCAGGTAATCCAGGTATTCCGTCATTGCGCTCCTGAGAGCGCTGACCCGGCTGACCGGAATCTGGCTAGCCGGCACATCGGCCAGAATATTCGCGGCTTCAATGCGAACGCCCCGGATCGGGTCTTCCAGCAAGGGCGAGGCAGCCAATATGCGGTTGACCGGATCGACGGATTCAATGAGTCCCAATGCGGCAATGCGCACCGAAGGGTCGGCATCTTGCAGCTGCCGCCGGGCAAAGCTAAGAAGTTCTGGCCGCATCATCGGCGCAACCAGAGTTAACGCGGTAGCGCGCGCAATTGCCGGTTTGGCTGAATCCTGGGCAAGTTCGAGTAATCCCGGCAAAGCCTTGATTCCTTGCGTCACTCCAGCCTGCAATACTGTCCCATAGTGCGGACGGCTGCGCCAGGATTTGCCGTACCATTTATCCATTGCGGCCGCGGCCCATGCGGGTTTGCGCTTTTGATGGCACTGCGTGCAGGCGTTCGGGCTAGCCAATGACAGCGATAAATCCGGGCGCGGTAAACGGAAACTGTGGTCGTGCCGTCCATCAATCACCATGTAATTCTGTTCAGGCGCGTGACAGTCCATGCATTGTGCACCTGAGGACTTCTGTTTGTGGAAATGATGTTTTCCGGTATCAAATTTATCCGCATTATGGCAACGTGTGCACAGCGCATTGCCTTCGGCACGAAGTTTAAGCGCATGTGGCTCGTGACAATCCATGCAGGTAACTCCTTTCCGGAACATCTTGCTTTGCCGGAATGAGCCCCAGGTATAATCCTCATCGCGCTGCTGTCCGTCGGCATAATACACCGGTTGAGTCAGCAAGGCAGGGTAGTGCGAATCTTCCAGCGGCAATCCGGGCATGCTGCCTTCAACCAGCGTCGAACGGCGCGAATGACAAGACCAGCAGACGTTCATCAGCGCATTGCCGGCAGGCTTTTCACGATGAGCATATAGCGCCTTGCCATCGGAAAATTTCCACGCATCCCGCCAATGACTATGCAGTTTGACCACCAGACCTTTATCATCGCCTGAATAGGGCGGCTGCGCCTGTTTCGCCCACTCAAGGTGCTGGGAAGCAGGGCCGTGGCAAGACTCGCAAGCGACATTGATCTCGTCAAATGTTGTCTTGTAGCTGTCCGATGCCGCATCGTAGCCTTTCTTAAGGTTTGTCGAGTGACACTCGGCGCATTCCATGTTCCAGTTCTGGTAACGCTTGGTCCAGTGCAGCTGGCCGGTATTATCCATCTTTTCTTTCGGGTAAAGATGAAACCAGCGTTGCCCGCCTTCGGCTTTCGGACGGCTGTCCCAGGCGATACTGAGGGCTTGAAAACGGCCGCCGGGAAACGCAATCAGGTATTGCTGCAGCGGTGTAACACCGAACGCATAGGTAATCGGGTAATCAGTCAGTTTGCCGTCCGGTCCGTCGGTGCGCACCATGAACTTGCCGTCTTTTTTAAAGAAAACCGACTCGACATCGCCGTGCTTGAATTTAGCATTATTGAAACCGCCGAGTACGGTTTGCGCATTGGCTTCCTGCATCGCCAATTCATGGTGCGAGCCTTGCCATGCATCGAATTCAGCCTGATGACATTGCGTGCATGCGCTGGCGCCGGCGTATTCTTGCGTCAACACAGGCATTGCCGGTTCCGGCTCCGGTTTTGGTTTCGCTACCGGTGGAGCGGGTGAAATCAAGGCCGCGGAAGGTGCGCGTGCAAGGTAATCGACGCCAATGAGCAATCCCGCCAGTATGAAAATTGACAGCCATAAAACGAGACGTAGATTAACCATTCCGGTTGAGGATCGTGTTGGGGTAATTTCAGGTCTTCTTTTGGCGGACAATTTAGCGGATATTGGCATCTTGCGGCGGGTCATACTGATTCCATGATTCAGATTGGATAGCAGTCTCGTTATTCTAGCTGAAAGCGGATTGTGAGGTTGGGTTGCCGTTTTTTTTCGCAACCCAACACTCATGCTGAAAGCAAATTTACCGGAAAGATCATAAACCCGTTAACTTAATCAACTTTAATCAGGATTGATACGGCTTATTTTCGAGCCTTGCAGCCCTAATCCAGCCATCAAACCTTTCTGACCGAAGATGAACGCATAAACGCCGCTTTTTGCTGTCGTAGTCGTTAGTGATTTGGCCATTCCCTTGTCAACAACGACAATACTCGGCCCGACGCCAACTTCCCAGCCTTCGCTGCGGTTAAGGTAGTTCAAAGAGGCGTTGTCCATGAAAAATAACGCATAGCTGAAGGACTGCACCCCGGCTTGAAGGCCGTACGATCCGGCGATGATATTATAATAACCGGCTGTTCTGCCATTTTTAAATAATGCGCCGCCAGAGCCGTATTGAGCGCCGACCAGAAAGCCGGCTTTAACGATGCCCGGAAACACCAATATGCCTTTCGCCCGCTTCGCCAAATGCCTCGCCTCCGGATTGCTTGAGTAAAGATCCTGCAGCGCGGCGTTTGAATCACGAGTGATATCCGCCGCCGAATTCGCCATCTGGCCGCCCGTCGATGCGCATCCGGTAAGAGCCAGCAGACCTATCAGTAAAAAACTTGACCATATATTATTTAACATACGCTTCTCCTGTTACTTTAGTTATTTTCCGGATGAATCCGGGTATTTTCCGTTTTCAACCTGCGTTGAAAACCTGGAAATAGCGGGAATCTCTGATTGTAGCGCCCTTGGATTGCCTTATGGTAATGTTTGCTACCCTCGTTAGCGGCTCTATGCAGGCATTAATGGCTACTCAATTTCCCTGGATCGTGACAATCGGCGCTTGAACTTTTTCCCCCTTCTCAGACAGCGTCATGATGATCATCAGGAAGGTAAAGATGCCCTTTGACCTGAAATCGCGGTCGTCAATCCAATACCAGTAATCGCGATACTTGACCGCTGCAAAGGCATCCCCCGGCCTGGACTTTTCCGCATGAATACTGATTAAAGGCGGCATCGACCGCGTCATTTCTCCTGACTCCGGAATCGGCGGATAAGTGCGCCGTTCCGTAATGTGCTCGGGCGGCACTTCGACATTAGCACCCAGTTGGTTCAAGAGTTGAAATACGGAACGCGTTTGCATTGCGATCTCATCATCTTTACGAGACAGCGAACCGTAGACTATCTTGAACTCCTCAAGATTAGGCCTCAGGCCCAACAGTTTCCTGACCAGTTCTCGATCGGCCTGAACTCCGGGCGGAAGATTCTTTTGACTGATCGTCATAATCGTGCCCGCCTGCTTCGTTTCACTTGACAGTTCCACCCGCAAATCAATTATACCCGAGGCTTGGAGACGCCGAAGGGCCTCCATGAGCCTGATGAAATCCGGATCTGCCGCATGGCCTCGCATTCCGCCTTTGCGATTCGAGAGTCCGTTGATCGATTGCGCCCCAATCTGCAAGAGCATATCAATGGGCCAGCCTTCTTCGGCGCGCATAAGGAGGGCCGGAGGCGGAATCGGCGTGATCATGACCTGAATAAAATGGGCGCCCATCAGGGGCGTATAGGTAATTGTTGGACGATCGGTGTAGGTTCCTGCGGACCCCAGGTTCAAGACATCGCCAAAGGCACTGGCGCCATTGAGCGATCCCCCCACCGTCACGCCCCCCGACAACTGGTAGCCGCTGATGATCTGTCCCACATCCAGGAACACCGGCGTATCGGCGTAGCGCATCTTGACAATATTGAGCAGGGTTTGCTGTTTCCAGGAACTCGCGATCGCGTTGATGTAATCGAAGCGGTCGCGATCCACGCTGGCGGGGCCAAAACTCATGCATCCCGGCTGGATAAGCGCTATGACCGCCAACAGGCACATGCGGCCTGCCGCCGCCCAACCATGAACAACTTCCCGGTTTTTCAAATAGCATGTTAAACGACTGCCAGCCCGCATATTGTTGTGTTCCCAAAAATTCCTATTGTCTGATCTGCTTCTTATTTAAAGAGCTTCATTAATCACCCCGCCTCAACGCTCGAGATAAACTTCCAAACGGCCTTCCCGCACCGCCTGCACCAAGGCCTTATAATCCTTCTCGTTCTGGTCGGCGTAACTTTCAGAAAAATCCGCCAGCGCTTCATCGAAATCTTCTTTTTTGCCGAGGTAGCCTGCGATTTTCGCGGCATCACCGGAACGGGCATGAGCGCGCGCCAGCGCCCAGCCGCAAGCTTCGGCGTACTGATTCATGATCTCTGGACCGAACAGCTCGACCAGCGGCTTGATTTTCATGTCGCGCATTTGCCGGATATAGAAGTGCCCCTTCTCCGTCGCTGTCCAACCGAGAAAGATGTCGCTGGCCGACTGCATCATCCGTTGCCCCATCACCACGCGCTGCCCATGATTCGGGTAAACGCTTTGTCCGGCATAAGGCTCCAGCACCGAAGCACGCGCTTCCTTGACCTGCAGGAACAACGGATCGTCCGCGCCGCCCATCAACAGCATTATGGCGCAACGGGTGCCAACACTGCCCACCCCGACCACTTTCCCGGCTATGTCCTTGAATTCATAACGATCCAGCAATAGCCGCCGGTCCTCCGCAAGCGTAGCGCGGTAGCTTTCAAAGGCCTCGCGCACGCGCGCTTCCATTAATGCCGCTTCCTCGCCCTGCATGTGGTAGATTAACGGCGGATTGTCACGGATTCGATGCGCGCCGCCCTCGAAGGTGACCAGTTCGGGAAAATCCTCATCCAGCACATTGCGGTCGCGAGCCTTGGCGGCACGCTTTCTGGCGCGCTGAATAACCGTTTCATCCTCGACATTTTCCAGCAGCGCCTCCGCGTCGATGCTGAAGTACCACACATCGAGCACCCCCATCTTGGCGAATTCCCGCATGCGCTCGCGGTAGCTGCGTGCGCAAGCCTGCCCCGCCTCGCGCGCTTCGCCGGCGTTAAAACCGTTGTGCCGCCCGGCAACCACAAAGCTGGCGGCAAGCCGTTTGATATCAAACTCCCAGGGCGCTGGCAGCGTTTCATCAAAGTCGTTAATCGCGAATATCAGCCGCCGTTCCGGGGTAGCGAAACTGCCAAAGTTGACCAAGTGACAATCGCCGCAGGCTTGCACGCGAATACCGGTGGACGGCAAACCCGCGAGATCGGCCGCCATAATGGCCGCCGCTCCCCGGTAAAATGCGAACGGCGATTGCATCATCCGTCCATAGCGGATAGGCAGCAATTCAGGCACCCGGCCGATGCCGGATTCGACCAGCTGATCAATAGGATCGCGGCGGTTGGCCGGAGCCTGCCACTGCGCGTGGCTAGCCAACGGCACCGCAAGGCGCATCGCCTTGCCTTCGTCCTTGCGATCTGCCCGCGAGCGCCGGTCGACGGCGACCGGCTCAGCAACCTTAATGGGAGCGCTGTCTTTATCAGCGTGTTTTTTGTGAGCGTCTTTTTTCATTATTATTTCACTCGATTCAGATTACAGTTCGGAGCATTTTGATTAAGTCTCTTCTCAATAGGGATTTAACCAGTATCTGATTATAAAATACAGTAGTTTGCAGGGGCGGATTTATCCGCCCCTGCAAGATAACAACTAGTCAGGCTTTCCTTACGTTGAAACCACGTTAAATTTTTTTCATCATAACAAAATCGCAAACAATCGCTTTACTATTTCTTCCAGGGAAATCATCGTCAAGGTCAGCGGCAGCAATGGCGCCAGCGCAGCGATAGCGGTCTGCAGAACGACGTTCTTGCCGAACGGAAATGGCCGCATACTTTTAACCACCTCAAAGCTCCCCGCCAAGTCATTCAGGGATTGAATATCCCCGGTGCCGACCAGCGGTTCATCGAGCGGCGCTCCGCCGCGCAGCCATTTCTGGTCAAAGCCCTCAACGTAGCGGCTTGCCAGTGCGCCATACTCTAGCAAACCTTGACGTTTGGCTTGCGCCAGACGGGGGGCGAACACGCACAAAGGGCCGAGTACGAGCAACAACAAAAAAACTACGGCGGCCACGATCTCCGGCTTAAAGTCCAGCAGCGTCTCGCCCGCATAAAAAATATGGCTGGCGATATTGCCGGCTAGCAAAGCGCCTTGAGACAGCAGCAACGGCATAAAAGCAGCCGCGCTGGCCCCGAGAAAACCGAGTCCCGCGGCGCGGTCTGGATGTGTCGGCACGAGATGCAAATCCAGCCGGGAAACCTGCCACAGAGCCCGCGCCCAGATAAAGATGCGGAAATACCAGCGTAACAACAGGAACTGAAAAACCGGAATGCTGACATAGGCGTACCAATACCCTGCTGGAGAAGAATGGCGATGCCCATCGACGATGGCCGCATACCAGGTGGCCGAGTCCAGTGCCTGACTTAACCATAGGTAATGTCCAACCGTCAATACCAGGATAATCAGCGAAACCTCAATCGCCACCGAATTGCGCAGACGCATCGCGGAGCCGATAATAGCTTCAAACGCCGTGAGGGATGGCGGGGGAACGATCCCGCGTTCGACAAATTGCCGGACAATCCGCCTCATCCGCTGGTGGACCACGAGCTCAGCTACCAATAGTAATGGCAGAGCTACCAGAAAGCGGACGTGAGCATCCACGTCATAAAAAAACGGGACTTTAATAGCGCCGCCTACCGCGTTACCGGACAATACCGAAATCACCAGCAGCGGCAGCCAGGCAAACAGGGAAATGGCGATCACTCTACGCTTGAGCAAATCAAGCGTACCGGTGGTTAGCCGCGCTCGGATGAAAAAGTGAAAAAGCGGACCGCCCAGCACCAGGGAGAAGTCATCGGGCTCTTTTCTGTCGGGTGAATAATTCATTGCGTTTCCAGTCTTTAGGATTAAGTTGTTTCCGAAATAGAAGGTAGTCTAAAAAATATGTCTTAATCAGGGTTAATCTCATGCGGCCGTCTTGTTTTATTAGCCGATGCTGCTGGGGTGTGTTACCTGGGCCTTGCGCTACCCATTGTAGTAACGCGCAGATGCTTAAGTGATTTTTATCACAGATCTTCCTCGATGATCGCCTTCACCCGGCCGGAGTCGACGGCCTGCACCAACGCCGCATGATCGCGCACGGTCTGGTCCGCGTAGGCCAAGGCAAACTCGCCAAGCGCCTGGTCGAAGCTGTCCGCTTTGCCCAAATAGCCGCTGATCGCCGCCGCATCGCCCGAGCGCGCATGTGCGCGGGCCAAGGTCCAGCCGCATAATTGAGCATAAAGGTGAAAATTCTGGATTGTACCGCCTTCGATCGGGGCGGACATTTTCATGTCGCGCAGCTGGCGCACGTAGAAGTCGCGGCCATTACCAGACCGCGCCCAACCCAAAAAGATGTCGCTGGACGATTGCATCAGCCGTTGCCCCATCACCACGCGCTGCGCGTGATTGTCATAGCGGCTTGCACCGGCATAGGGTTCCAAAACCGAGGGGCTGGCTTCCTTGACCTGAAGCAACAATGGGTGGTTTTCCATGGAGAAAAACAGCATGACGGAACAGCGCGTGCCGACGCTGCCGATGCCGACGATTTTAAACGCATAATCTTCCAGGCGGTAGCGGTCAAACAGCACCCGGCGCTCATCGGAAAGCGATTGCCGATAGGCTTCAAGCCCGTCGCGGACTCTCTTTTCTGTCTCTTCGTCATCGCTATGAAAGAGTACCGGCGGCTGGTCGACCAATCGGTGGCGGCCGCCGACCGCCGTGGTAAGTTTGGGTACGAGATAATCGGCAATACGTTCATGCGCCTTCGCAATTATCTTCTCGCGTTGTTTTCTAATTTTTGCATCGGGCGACAGCGCAATGATCGTTTCGGCGTCCAGACGGTCGTACCAGATTTCCAGCGGATTCATCTTGGAATACTCGCGCAATTTTTCCCGGTACGCCCTGACGCATTCGACGGCAACGGCTTGGGCGCCCTTGTCGCTGTACCGTTCGTCGCGGACGGCGACCGCAAAACTGGCCGCCAGGCGTTTGATATCCCACTCCCAGGGAGCGGGCAAAGTTTCGTCGAAATCGTTGACGTCGAATATCAAATTGCGTTCGGGGGTAGCGAACAGGCCGAAATTCAGCAGATGGCAGTCGCCGCAGGCTTGCACTCGCAGGCCGGTGGTTGGCGTAAACGACAGATCGTACGCCATGAGCCCGGCGGAACCGCGCAGGAAGGTGAAGGGGCTGCGCAACATGCGCCCATAGCGGATCGGCACCAGTTCCGGCATGCGGCCCTGATTGGATGCTTCCAGAATATCGATGGGGTCCTGGCGGTTTGCCGGCGCGGCCCATCCGGCGTGGCTGGCGCGCAGCACTTTCTCGCGCAGCAGTTTGCCGTCGGCGATACGCTCCTCGCGCGAACGAAATTTTACTTTTGAATCATCCGTCAAAGCTGATGCGACTTCCGGATTATTGTTTTTTTCCTTGTTGGTGGTCATGTCATTACTCCCATTAAATCAAAACTATTCTTGTCTTTAAAATATGGATCATTGTAACGCGAGGTAACGCGAGGTAACGCGAGGTAACGCGAGGTAACGCGAGGTAACGCGAGCAATTATGCGCTTTATCATGACAACCAGCTACAAGTATTTAGCGCGGCCATGATGAAAATTTCTTAACCGGAAAGCTTTGGATAAATTGTGCCTGTCTTTCGGTCCGAAACCGGCTAATGGATCGAGCTAATTCTAGTCTGTTTGTAGATTCATATTTAAAAACCGGAATTAGCTGAAACCAGTCTAACAGCGATATTAATGGTGATCGCTACTAATCAGGCCCCCAGCCATCCACAGAATAAGAACCGCCGGTAAGCTTTAAATCAGCCCAAAAGACAGGGTTTCTGTGGCTGGCGGCGAGGGGCGCATGACTAAAACAAAAGCCCAAGCAAGCGCTTAACGAGGTCTTCCAGTGAAAACATTGTTAAAGTCAGCGGGAATACCGGAGCCAGTGCTGCGATAGCGGTTTTCAGTACAACTGATTTACTGAACGGAAACAGCCGCATCGTGTGTATCACTTCAAAGCTGCCCGCCAGATTGTTCAGGGTTTGAATATCCCTAATGCCAACAAGCTGTTCATCTAACGACGATTGGCCGTGCAGCCATTTATCATCAATTTCGCGAACGAAGCGGTTCGCCAGATCACCATACTCACTCAAACCCTGCCGTTTGGCTTGCGCCAGGCGAGGGGCGAACACGCATAAGGGACCGAGTATAAGCAACAACAAAAGCACCACGGCGGCTGCGAGCTCCATTTTAAAGTCAGGCAATGACTTGCCCTGATAAAAAATGTAGTTGGCGATCTGACCGGCAAGTAATGCGCCGTGAGCTATTATCAGCGGCCTAAATGCCACCGAGCTTCCTGCCAGAAAATCAAGTCCCGCTGCATGGTCGGGATGCGTCGGCACCAGATCCAGATCCAGCCGGGATATCTGCCACAGCAACCGCGCCCAGATGAAAATGCGAAAATACCAGCGTATTAACAGGAATTGAAAAACGGGAATGCTGACAAAGGCGTACCAATACCCTGCCGGGGAATAATGGTGAAGGCCATCCACGATGGTCGCATACCAGGTGGCCGATTCCAGCGCCACCTGACTTAACCATAAATAATGTCCAACCGTCAGCACCAGGACAATCAGCAATGCCTCGATCAGCACCGAATTACGCAGACGCATCGCGGAACCAATAATGGCTTCGAACTCGGGACGGGCTTGCAGTGGAATGATTTCGCGCACAATAAATTTCCTGATAATCGGCCTGCATCGCAGGTCGACCACAAGCTCCGCGGCCAACAGCAATGGCAACGCCACCAGAAAGCGGACGTGCGCATCAACATCATAAAAAAATGGGACTTTAACAACGCCGCCTAAGGTCTCGCCGGTCAACTCCGAAAGCGCCAGCAACGGCAACCAGGTAAACAGGGAAAAGAAAATCACTCGGCGCATGGCCAAACCAAGTACATCTGTACTTAAGCGCGCCCAGATGAGAAGCTGAAAGAGCGGTCCGCCCAATACTAGGGAAAAGTCATCTTGATGTTCGCTGCCGGGCGAATGGTTCATAGAATTTTTAGTCCCCATTGCTGATTATTTTCAGGAAAAAATTGTCTGGAAAAGTCAAGATGATGGGCTAAGGAATGGGACACATAACCTGGACAAAAATACATAATGTTCAAGTTATGAAATTACCATTCCCAAGTATTAACTTTCACTTAACTTCTTTTACAAACTCACAGCGCTGCTTGATCAGCGGTGACGCGCCCGGATTGCCGATCCCTCTGGCGATCATGGCAACAACACGATCATCGGTATCATAACCCACATGGGCTTCCATGGGATTGGCAAGATCGGTCATGCCGAAGGCATCCATGACCTTTGCGATATTGATATTGACATTGGTGATTTTGGCGCAGAGCCGGGAGTCAATATATTTTTCAGAAAATCCGGGCGGTATTCCATAACTCAATAGATCATTGGGGTCACTAAAGGCGATAATCTCGGTTTCATTGAGCATGCGCTTTTTATAATCAGCGCCTTTTGGCTCACAATAACTCGACTCCTTTCCTGCCACTTCGGGAAGCTCACGGCCCAATTGCAACATGGGGAGCTGGTTGGACAACATGAAAATGGGGAGACGTTTGTTTTGCAATGCCTGAACCGCTTTTGGCGAATAGTTAAATTTATGATTTGAAGAAAGATATTTTTCAGGGTTTGCCAGCAAGGAAGCAATGCGTTGCGTGCCATCCATGACGATACGGCTACCCAAACTGTGAGAAATAATGACGTAATTATCCCTGGCAATGTGGCCGGCACTGGAATCGTCCAAACCCATGCAGGTATGCTTGCCGCTTTTTGGAAGCTCCTCCCAATCTTTTGTGGCCATCCAACAGAACGACTGGGCGTATGACGCCAGAATAGGCACTCTGCTTTGTCCCAGATAAATAATAGGATCAGGGCCGGTATCATTGCTGAATTTTTTCAACATGCCGTTGATCTTGGCCCTGCGGAAATCATATTCTCCCGAATTATCGAAGTCCAGCAGCGCTTTTTCTTGCCGGGTTATCTCCGACCAGGTCAGCTCGTAAAAGGTCAGTTCCTGGCCATTCTGCTCATTAAGCAGGTGTGTTACCCGCAAATTACCCAGATTCTGGCCTGGAAACAAAGGGGCATTCAATTCAATATTTTTCTGGACTCCCGAACGTGAGTTCAAATTTAATTCCTTGGCCAGTTTCTCCAGGAATTCGGTGGTGTAGCCCGGCTTATGGTCGCCTACGCCATGCACAAACAGTACCTTGGTTTTTCCTCCTCTTTTGGCCAATTCGGCTTCAATGCCGGGAAATGGTTCGCCCCACACTTGGCATTGCCGGGTATCTTCATTTTCGGTCTTTTCCAGAACGGCTTCCGCCGCGCCTTTGCCAAGACTTGCGCAGCCGGATAAAAGCATGGCGGCTGCAAGAGATGACAACAGCCATCTGGTTTTTACAGTATAAAATTTAGAGCGTTTAGTCATGGCTTTTTTCCAGCGTTTTGAGAGAGTTATTCATTATGCATATCCATTCCGCTTACCTTTTGGGACAAGATCGTCCATTATCAGAGCTTTTGATTCTAACATTTGCCCTGGTTTCCATCTTTAAAAATATTCACTGTAACGGCGGCCTCTCAATAGCAGCCCGGATACGCTGCGAAAAATCAGGCGCTTTACCCGCTTTCAGGGCCAATGGATTAATATAGGCTTGCCGCTGCAATTGATCAAAAGGAATTCGCGCATCCAATCTATCGGATTCATAAAGATACTCCGGCACATAACCGCTCAACAGGATCTTCCAGGAAAACGGCGGATGTCCCTTATTAACCAGGGCATTAAACCAGATGTCCGTGGTGCAATTATCCAGCAAGGTGTTATAAAACGCCGGTTTTTCATGCAGTTCATTGATCTTGCGCAGATATTCCAGGAATAGGCGACGTGCATTTTCTTTGTTCCCTTTTATACGGTAAAGGTAAACCTCTTCAGGAGGATCCTTGCGATAATTGGTACGCAGACGAATTACATCGCGCTCGTCCGCCACAATATAGACAAGCTCGTACTGCCGGAAAAACCCCTTGATCGTGGAATAACCTTCATTCAGCTCTTTGCGGGCTTCTATGGAAACAGCAAGATAATCCGTATCGCCGAAATTGAAACTCAGAATCGTATGGGCAATGGCGGGTCCCATCCAATAAACGGCAAACAGATCGACGCCTTCAAGCTTATTTAAATCGAATGTTTTGGTGTAATAGGCCGGCTTATAGTCAAATTCACTAAGGTAATCCACATTACGGATATTATGCACGGTGACGATGTCGCCATTGATTGCGGCATAGGGCAGTTTAGCCGCATCAGCTTGCCATTGCCGCTCATTTGACGGACTGACAGCAAACCACCACCCAGTCAATATCGCAACAAACAGAATCGAATAGGCGATCAACAAACGCTTGCGCCAACGCGCAAAGCCCAAACTGACTAATGTCACCAGGCCGAACAAGCCGAATACGGCGGCGCCGGACGTCTGGACAATGCTGTTATGGGAATCACCAAAATAAACCGCCAGCACAGCCCATATTGTGGTTCCAATAAGAGTCAATACAAGCAATGATATCCTGATAAATTTCAGCATGAAAAAACTCTAGCCTTCCTTTAGTTAAAAAAGCATGGACACGGCGCGCGCAGAGTTTTCAATATCAGGTATCCAGAGATATTTTGTTCCCCCGGCAATCTATAAGTTGACTGAATATTAATGGTATCTATGAGTTTAGAAAGGTCTCAATGTAAACACCGCAGAATCGGTTATTACATCATCCAGCTTCCGGCTGGCGATTTGCGCGAACTGTTTGACCTATTGGTCCCTGATACCCTTAGCGGGGCCATACCAGGTCAGCCAGGTTAGATCGGACCGGCATTCTGCATATCGCGATCGGCGAGAAATAAACAGCAGTGAAATCATTTTTTAGCTGGCTTGGTAACCTCGATTGATACTGCTCGCGTCAGGCGCGCCACCACTGAGTCTCCCTTCCTGACTTCGTTTAAGCGTTTCACTTCAGGCCCGGCTTTCACTTTTATGACCTTGCCCTCAGGACCTTTCAATGTTACGTAGCGGGTCTGATAATCGATGCCAACAACTGTGGCTATCACTTCGGCGGTATCAATGGCCGTAAAACCCGGCTTGCCGCCCAAGGGCGCGCGTCCGACTTCCGTTGCGCGTTCCGCCGCTGGCTTCTCTCCGCCGGTCACAAACAGTTCGACGGTTTCCAGGAACGATGTCCTGACATCATCGCCAACGTGAATCCGGGCAAAATTACGAACCTCCGGCCCGCATTTCACCTTGGCCACTTTCCCGTCGGACGATATCAGGGTAACCACCCTCTTTTTCTTGTCTATGGTTTTGACTTTAGCGCTAACGACAACCAACTCGCCTTCAAGCCCGCCGGGCCTGTCCCCCCGCTGAACTCCAACAGCCTGATCCTGTTCTGTCAAAACAGGTGGCTCTGCCTCCTGGGATTGCGCCGGGTTATCCCTGCTTCCGGAGCTGGAGCATCCCGATAGCAGCGAGGCGGCAACCAATACGGTAGAACCTAGGGTCAGCCAATGTCTTTTAATTTTCATTATTTTACCTTATTGATTAGAGAGTTGACTTAAATTTGATGTTTTGAATTTATGACTGGATTCAGTCGACCCGGTCGTAAAGCAAAGCGGAATGTGTTACGCCCAGTTCCTTGGGCAGACCTGCCATATACACCAGCCCGATAGCCAGCCCGCCAAGACCCAAAGGCACGGCAATCAGGCCCAGATCCCCGAAAAGACCGCCGGGAATCAGCAACAGCGCAGCAATATAGCGGAGCATCGATTCCCAATACACGAAAGCCGCGCGCTGACGCAAATCCCGCGATGCAAGGATCAACGCTACGCTGGTATAAGCCAAGAAGCCTGCAATAAGCCAGTCCCATAAAGGCGCAGGAATATTCAGACCCGGTAACCGGTAAAAAGGCGGACACGTTAACGTCAATGCCAGTCCGGCATTGTAAACGCCAGACCAGAAAATAAAGCATTCATTTTGAATGGCATAGTTTGTTCATTAAAAGCGGCGTTGCGATAGCGGAAAAATTAAACGGAACGGAACAAAGACGCCTTAATAGGTTTTATTACAAGCCCAAGGATAGCTGCCGTTAATCACCCGGCCCTACTAAAGTGACCTCTATACGGCGGTTCTGAGCCCTGCCATCTGCCGTGTCATTACTGGCAACCGGGTTATCTTCACCAAAACCCTGTGCCGAAATAATGGCAGGATCAACTCCCTGCTTAACCAGAAAATCAACTACTTCATCAGCACGTTTGGACGACAAATCCAGGTTGGAGTCAATACCCTGACGTTTCAAGTGGCTTCCGATCGGCACATTATCAGTGTATCCGCCGATGACCACCTTGGTATGATGCAAAGACGACAAGGCGGGCACCAGTTTGGCAAGAATTGATTTGGCAAAAGGGCTGAGTTTATAGCCTCCTTCCGGGAATAAAACATTGTCCAGCATGGTTACCTTCAGCTCGCCCTGAAGCAGAACGATCTTTGCCTGGTCAGCGCTAAATGCGCTTTCCAATTGATCGTATTGCTGCTGCAAGGCGTTATAACTGTTTGTTGTAACACAAGCAGTCAACGAAACCATTATGGACAGAGCAAGCAAAACCAAAAGTTTTGTTGTTATTTTGTTCATTTTGACTCCCATGGTTATTGATAAAACATTGTAAATTTTATTGATACGCTTAGCTCTGCTTTAGTCAGATTACATGATTATTATTTTCCAATATCGTCTTTCCGGCATGGATTGCCGGAATCCAGGCTCCATGGATGGAATTAAGCTTACCCTCCATGGCACTGGATACCCGCTTCCCGGCGGGTATGACGAGATCGAGCATAATCTGACAAAGTAGAATTTTGGTAGCATGCTGGAACTCTTTCGCAACGCAACGTATACCGGAAAATACCGGCTTGCCAAAAAGACAGCAAACTACGGAACTTAAGGAAATAATGCTCTAAAAAAGGCCGTCCTCTTTAATTACAATGACGACGGCCTTTCTTTAACTTTTAAAAACGGTAGATCAGAGATGTAATTTTTTCTTCAGTTTCGTCCAGAAAGATTCTTTCGGAGCCTTTTGGCACTCCTCGACTAAAAAGGGAACCAGCGTATCAGTATCCACAATCTCGATTACCGCATTTTTGGCCTTGCCCCCCTTGGTGTGCGCAATCGCGGAGACAACATACTGGGGTTTGATGACATCATCAATTGCGATGAAATCCTCGCAGGTCACCTTGCCTAACGGCTTCTTTGGGCTATCCGCTTTAGGTGCCTCTGCTTTAGGAGCCTCTGCTTTAGGAGCATCAGCCGCGAAAACGAGCGCTGATCCAGTCAACATAACCGCGGCAGCAATGCCGGTTGCAACATGTTTAATATTCATGTGTTATACCTCTATAGGTTTATTTTAGGTTTTGGAATGGCGTGATATTAATTTCTACACACGGTTTCATTTTATATCCGCCATTTACATACAATGTCCAAGTTACCGGACAGTGTTTTTTTGCACCAGAAAGCGCGAGTCATTTTGCCTGTTACCGCGCATAAACAGCCGTTATCGTTTGATAGGCCGGTAAATGTGCAAGTTAACAGGCTCTGGGCAACACGGCTTTAATGCATCAGAAAACGGCAACGCGCACCTGATGCACGGCAATTTCAAGAAATTCCTTACTACGGCGCGGCCGTACCGGAAGTCCATGCGGATAAGCGATCCGCCATCAGTTCAGCCCAATGGTTGACGGCGTTTTCCGCATCGCCCCACTGCCACTGAAAACCTGTCGTAAACGAACCGCCGCCTATCCGCTTATCCACCGCCATGGCTAGAATCTGCCCCGACGTTGAGTCGGTTATTTTGGCTTCGGCCTGTGCCGCCCCAACGAAAGGCATTGAACCGGTCGCCAGATATTTGAGATTGGCCAGCATGTGCGCCTGCGGCACTATCATCGAAATGCTGCGCATTACCGGAGTGGCCGTTTCGGCATCGGTCAAGGCTACGTCAAGCTTCATGACGCCGGGTCCTGCCTGATTAACTATTTGAAATTTCTCACCGAGTTTCTCTTTAAGCTGCTGAGAGAAATAGTTCACCAGCATCTGCTGATCAGCGGCGGAAAGTTTTGTTGAATCTCCACCCCAGAAAGTCACCGGATCGATCAGGACTTTGTTGTACTGGCTCCACCGGGCGGATGGATTAACATAACGCATCCCCGCCTGTTCCTTCCCGCCGGCTGTGAGCAGGGAACAGTCATTGCCAAGAAAGGCGCAGTTTACGTCAGCCTGATTAACGGCGACTTTCTGCGTAGTCGTACAGGCGCTCAACAGCAATAGGGACATAGCCGCCAACGATAGACCGCTATTCACTTTAATTTGATACTCTGAATTTTTCAATCTAATTTTCATAAATTCTCCTAAGGATTAAGTATGTTGTACATTCAAAATAATGTTGGTTAGTTGTGCGTTACAGCATTTGAATGCCGCGCTGTAAAGGTTACGGCTAAAGAGAAGTCTCCCGTTGAAAAGCCGAGATTTCTCCCCGGTCGCTCTTCAAAGAAATCTCGTCCTGGCTGAAGGCCATGATGGTGCTTGAAGTCACTCTGTTCATGACATTCTCATCCTCCGCTCCGGTGATTTTCAGGGTAATATTTTTGCCATTAATAGCCCACGTACCCCGGATCGTGCCGCTGACTCCCTGATTAAGCGTATTGCTGATAAATCCCATGGGGCGTAATTGGGCGATAAAGCCGCCATCCGCGCGGAAGGAAACCGACTCTTTCATGTCGCCCACTGTACCTAACCAACTGCCCACGATCTTTGCGCTATAATCTGCTTCCGCTACCGGTTTCGCGGGTGTGCAAGCAGAGATACCTAAAGCCAGCACCCAGAGTAGGCCGAGAATGGGCAGACACGAGATGTTCATCAGGATGCGTGACTGCGGCTGGAAGTTGTCTAAATTGCCTTGCCGGTTAATCATCTTAATCACAGACCAGACCCGACAACGGAAAACCAGACCAGACTTTAGAGCAACACTCTGAATTATTCAATTTATAGCTCATTGTTTTTTCCTTTTTTATGTTGAAAAACAGAAATAATGAAGGGCGATATATCACCTTACAAACCAAGCGAGCAGTCTTCGCAGACCACCCGCCATGAAGGTCATAACGGTTACTGGCCGGGGCCGTGGCTTGCCGCCTCCGCCTGGGCCATTCTTTTCGCCATTTCAGCTTTTACCGCTTCCAGGTTGAAACTTGCGCCCTTTTGCATTGGCGGAAATTCGAGGAAGGCCTGGATTACCTTGCCCATTACTTGCTGGACGAACACGAAGCGCCAGAATTCATACTTGAACCAGTCGAAGTATTGCTGCGCGCCGCCCTTCGTACCGTTGTTGGGCCAGCCCTGCCGCTCGAAAGGATCCAGGCGCAGGTTGGTAATGTACGGCACGTCAACATGGGTCTTTTCGCCTAGCCAACCAGCGGGCTGATCGATGAAACGGAACTTGTAGTCATCAATGCGCACCGCGCCGACCGTGCTTTCGCCAAGGTAGAAGATTTCATGCCGGACGGACGGGCCTTTGCCGGTGATAGCGTCCAGCTGGTTGTAACCGTCGAGGTGATTCTTGTAGGTACGGTCACCGATCTTTTTGCCCTTGAGCAACTCTCCGGAGATGTCCGGGTTGCCGGCAGCAGCCAAGAAAGTCGGGAACCAGTCCAGCCCGGAGAAGATGCCGTTCTGCACCGTGTCGGCCGGCACATGCCCAGGCCAACGAAGGATTGCGGGCACGCGGAATCCGCCTTCCATGATGGTTCCCTTGGATTGCGCAAATGGCGTGGTTCCACCATCGGGCCAAGTGAAGAGTTCGGCGCCGTTGTCGGTGGTAAAGACGACGACGGTGCTGTCATCATCGCCCATATCCTTGAGCTTCTGCATCACCAAACCTATGTCATCATCGAGTTGGCCATGCCTGCTTCCTCTTCCGACCAGCCATTTTTCGAGTTACGCATCTTCTCATTCATAATGTTACTCCTTTAATCATTGATCGGAAAACTGATGTTTTGCGTTAAAGCCAAACGCTCCGAATAATACTGCGATTGAATAATTTACGCTATCGGATTTTAACTTTAGGCTTGGTTCTACGCTGCAGTTTCACGATAATACCCTCCAGAATCGTCATTCTGCTGTGGATTCACGTCAGGTTATCCTGCCTGACAGCCTTCGGAGTAATGCAAATCCGTTCCAGACTGATTTGTGGCGGCCCCGTTAAAGCGCGAAGTGAATTCAGGTCCCATGTAAGGACATACAATGCATTTTTCTATCATTAAAGGACAAGCTTTGGGACCGGGAGGGGGGTTGGCCAGTGCGCCAAGACCAGATGAGCTAACAACACATTCACCTTTATTGCCGGTCTCAAGCGCATGTTTTAATGACTGGAAATTGCAAATTATCCCTTACTCCGGTAAATTTTTCGAGCGAAGATATGGACGTGCTGTAAGATATTGCTATATTACCGTTGTGGAATAGCGCATGTGAGATCAGGTCAAACGCGCTGCCTAGCATCCGGATAGAAAGCTTTCATGACAAGGACGGTGCGGATTAAGTTTTGCAACAAATCTTTCCACGTCAACTTTCAGAGTGACCGGCAGTGGCGATTTACCCGCCTGATGTTATCAAATTGGCATGGATTCAGATATTCGAGGATGTATGTAAACCCATTAACTGTGTGTCCCGCACATGGAAGCAGCAGTGATGAAAGACCAGCCCCTTATGCCCCATTTGTTCAGTCGACGCTGCATGTCTTCATGCTTCAACCGGTATGAACCTAATAAAACAGAACCTTGAGTTTAACAGAGTTTGCAGCATGAGCAAAAATACAAATCGTTTATCACCCGTTACTTCATCCGATGTCGTCTGGCACCGCGCCACTGTAACGCGCTTCAGGCGTGAACAGCAAAATAAGCACAAAAGCGTATTGCTGTGGTTCACCGGCCTTTCCGGAGCAGGTAAATCCACCTTGGCGCACGCCGTCGAAGAAACCCTGTACCAAATGGGCTGCCACACATTCGTTCTGGATGGCGACAACGTTCGGCACGGACTATGCGGCGACCTAGGTTTTGCCGAAACAGATCGCAAGGAAAACATACGACGCGTGGGTGAGACATCCAGGCTGTTTCTGGAAGCCGGCGTGATCGTGCTCACCGCCTTCATTTCGCCTTTCCGCGAAGACCGCGAGCGCGTGCGCATGTTGATCGGCGATACTGACTTCATTGAAATCTATTGCCTTTGCCCGATTGAAATATGTGAAGAACGTGATGTGAAAGGCCTTTACAAGAAGGCGAGACAAGGACTGATAAAAAACTTTACAGGTATTTCCTCTCCCTATGAAATGCCAGAGCGCCCGGAATTGGTTATCGATACTGCCGCGAAGCCATTAGAGGAATGCGTAGAACAAGTAATTGAATTCCTGCAAAGCCAGAACAAGTTGCCTAAACCCGGAGCCTCACCCGGTTTTAATGAAAAAAATGATTTCTAATCGGAAAAAATATCACTTCTGTTATATGGCTGATTACATTTTTAAGATCGGCATGGCTCAGGCGCCTAAACCTCCTGATCCGGCATTGCCCAAGCAATTGCACCTCTTAAATCAAAGGCATTGGGGTTATTACCCGCAATCGCGGAGCGAATGATGTAATTAACCACCTACCCTATACTTAACCCTGAGGCAAAAACTTATAAATACCCGCGCCAATAATAACTAACGCTACGGTTGCCCAGCCTACTCTATCCATATATTCACGTAACTTCGATTCAAGCTTTTCACCACCTGCCGCCAATAACATCGCTACCAGAAAAAACCGCCCGCCTCGACCGATGACTGAAGCCAGTACAAAAGGCAAAAACACCATACTCATCGCACCAGCAGCGATTGTAAAAACCTTGTAGGGAATAGGCGAAAACCCGGCGACAAATACCGCCCAGAAGCCCCAGTTTTCAAACCAGCTTTTCGCTGTCAAATAACTGTCCCAATAATGAGTAGTTTGTAACCAGGGCTCAATGCTGTCAAACAAAAAATAGCCTATTCCATATCCAAACACGCCTCCTAAAACAGAGGCGATTGTAGTCAACAGCGCAAAACGCAAGGCTTTATCTGGTTGCGCCAAGGCCATGGGAGCCAACATCACATCCGGGGGTACAGGAAAGAAGGAGGATTCGGCGAAACTTAACGCGCATAAATATTTGGGCGCATATTCATGCTTGGACCACAACAAGGCTTTGTCATATAGTTTTTGAAACATGGTTATTCTTTTCCTGATAAAAAAGGTACAAAAGTAACGGCTTCCAGCTGCTCAATATCATAACCGCTGGTTTTGCGGGTCACCCGCTGCAATGCTTGCTGCCCGTTCTGGCCTATCGGTATGACCATAATGCCGCCAACGGCCAGTTGCTGAAGCAATTGAAGCGGGATTTCCACTGCCGCCGCAGACGCGAGTATACCATCGAACGGCGCATAGTCCGGCCAGCCCAGGTTACCGTCACTATACAGATAACTGATATTCTTAAGTTTCAAATCCCATAAATGGTCTTGCGCTTTTTTCTGTAGCGGCAAGATTCTTTCAATGGAATACACATGATCGACTAACTGCGCCAGAATGGCTGTCTGATAACCGCAGCCCGTGCCTATTTCAAGAACCTTGCCTAAATGA
Source organism: Methylobacter sp. KS41 (assembly GCA_002862125.1). Classification (GTDB taxonomy): domain Bacteria; phylum Pseudomonadota; class Gammaproteobacteria; order Methylococcales; family Methylomonadaceae; genus Methylobacter_C. The sequence continues at coordinate 1,400,889 of PHSP01000001.1, forward strand.
CCTGATGATCCCAATAGCAGCTCTGTCATTTTTGCGACTATATAAGGTTGGGAAATAGTTTGATTGTAACCAATCGGTAGCGCTGTATCTTCATAGGCCCTGCTGGCCAAGGCTTCATCCATAAAAATATGCCGTGGCGTATCGCGCATAATTTCGAGAATTTTCTTATTGTGAATACCCTGTTCCGATAAACGTTTAATCATACGCTCACGCGTACGCAGGGAAGTCATGCCTATGCCTTGTAGGCTACGAGTCATAGATTATTCTCCTTTGGCAACCATGCCTTTAACGCATTAATACGCTCATGCCTGGTTAAATCGATTTGCAAGGGTGTAATTGACACATAGCCAGTATTAATAGCATAAAAATCAGTTCCGGGGCCCGCATCCTGTTCTGCACCCGGCGGACCTACCCAATAAATGGTACGTCCACGCGGATCTGCACTTTTGACCACTGGCTCCGATTTATGCCGTTGCCCAAGCCTTGTTGCTTGATAGCCTTTTAAGTCATTTATAGCGACATCCGGCACATTGACATTAAGGATAGTATCTTGTGGTAATGGATTCTTGATCAATTGCTTTAATAGAGTCACCGCAACCTGTCCTGCAGTGTCAAAATGACTGGGATAACTACCTACCAAAGAAATGGCAACGGCGGGCAATCCTAAAAACCGCCCTTCGGTTGCCGCGGCAACAGTACCTGAATAAATTACATCATCACCCAGGTTGGAGCCATGATTAATTCCCGCAAAAACCATATCAGGCTCTTTGTCCAGAAAACCTGTTATCGCCAAATGCACGCAATCGGTAGGCGTACCATCGACTTTAACAAAACCGTTATCGACTGTATAAGCACGCAAAGGCGTTTCCAGAGTTAAGGAATTGCTTGCTGCACTGCGGTTTCTATCCGGTGCAACCACCGATATTTCGGCATGTTTGCGCAAGGCATCGGCTAATGCAACAAGGCCTTCAGCCAAGTACCCGTCATCATTGCTTAACAAAATATGCATTATCAATTCGCCATGAAGCGCAATAAGCTATAAAATCGGACATATTAGCAACAATACCTAACAAAATCAGCATTCGTGGCAAAAAAAACGCTCACCTCAGAAGACCGTGATTTATTTCGCCACGCTATCGGTAGAGTTCGTTCAGTCAATAGCGATAAAGTGCTATTAAATCAGGAAAATAAACCCAAGCCTTACCCCAAGACTCTGGCACCTGATGTTGATAGTCATTTAATTGATACAGTAGCTACAGATATTGACAAAGTCGGACTTGAAGATAGCATGAGTTTTATTGCACCGGGTCTGCAAAACAATGTCTTAAAAAAATTGCGGCGGGGTTATTTTGGTCTGGATGCTGAGATTGATCTGCATGGATTAACCAGTAATGAGGCCAAACGGCAACTGCTGTATTTTTTACAGTCCTGTGTAGAAGCTGGTTGCCGCTGTGTGCATATTGTTCACGGCAAAGGCTATCGTTCAGCTGACAACCACCCTGTCCTGAAAAACAACCTTAACCTATGGTTACGTCAACACAAGGATGTTCAGGCATTTTGTTCTGCATCGCCCAAGAACGGTGGCGCAGGCGCGGTGTTTGTTCTGCTGCAGTTGGCGGAAAAATATAGCCGTCACGGCAATACTGAATCATAGCTAAAAAACTACAGCTCAATAATCTCACGCAAAACCGATGTCGCATAACTTCCAGCCGGCAGGGTGAAACAAAGTTCCAAGACGGTGTCATTAACAAACCGCCAGTGTAGATCCGGCGCATTGACTCTCAATGCACGCCTGTCTTTTTCAACGCCACAGGCTATCAAGCCCTGAGACAATTGCGGGTAGTCGTCGATAATAACCTGCTCGAGTCTCAGCGCATCAGCCGATACACCGGCATCTCCGCTGCCCCATAACACCCCCGTCGGATGGATTTCGTTTGTATCCAGCCGCCGGATAATTTGAGCATCCGGCAACTCCGATTTAAAACAGCTATGCGACAGATCAAACATGTAAATATCGCCCGAGACCGGCTGATTCCAGATTTTCCGGCTAACACGGCAGGCTAAAATCTGATTGAACAAATACGAGCGCGCCGCTGATAAATAGAGACTGCGCTGTTCCCGTCCGGCTTTTGCCCCTTGAAACATCCCCAAGGCCTTATTAACATTTTGCCCTTCGTTGCCAAACCGTTGCGAGCCATAATAATTGGCAATGCCGCCGGCTTTCATAGCTTCCAATTGCCGGATGGTTTTATCTTTATCGCCTTGCCAGTCACGAATAATGAGTTTAAAGCTGTTGCCTGACAATACACCGCGTTTTAATTTCCGGGCGTGACGCACGGTTTGCAGAACTTTAATGCTGCCGGTTTCAAACCGCGTCCAGTCCGGATCGGCTTTTCCGGGCAACCAGACGCTAAACCACTGGGTCGTAACAGCATGCCGGTCCTTTAACCCTGCAAAACCGACATCCCGCTGCCTGACGTTAGCGAATTTTGCTAACTGGCGCGCGACATAATCGGTATTTTCACCAATCTTTTCAATCTGCAAAAACACATGCTCACCCGCACCCGATGGTTCAAAAGCAAGGTTTTCGATGACTATAAAATCTTCCGGCTTGCTACGAATTATGCCTGTGCCGGCAGGAGAACCGTGCACATAGGACCATACAGGGATTACAATAGTTTGCATAAAAATCAATAATTTGGATTGCGTGGGAGCTGATTTAGCCGCGTTCGTCGCGGCTAAATCAGCTCCCAAAAGATAAGGCATCTGTTTCACCAATGCCATAAACTTGCCATAGTTATCAACCACGTTATATTTGACCAGTTCAGAAGTGATTTTGGCAAAAAACTTTCGCGCGCATTTGATTTTACATTTCTCTATTTCTATCGGCGACATCGAGTCCTTGGTTTAAGCGATAAAGCAGATGCGCTATCACTCCGTCCTTGAAGGAAATCGCTCAATCCGGGTCGTATTCGCCGACCGGGGCAGGAACAAAAAATCCTTTCGGCAGCTTGGCATGACAACCACTTCTTCGCTGGAATCCAATTCATTTACAAATGCATATTCAATTGCAGAACCGGTAAACACATAATCGTGAATGTACTGCTTCAGTTTATCGCCTGTTTTGCATAAATCCAAAGATCGTTTATCTTTTGGTGAAATTATCAAGACTATAACTATCAGCAAAGGTGTTATAAGCTAAATGTCCGACGATGACGGTAGCTTTTTGCTCATTGATCAGCCTGGCTTTGTGAATTGGAACCAGGGAAAAAGTAGTCGTGCGAAATGCAGAGGAACTGACTTTCCAAAATCCCAACAGACAAAGAAATTATTCTTTCAACTTAAAAAGGTAGAAAACATGATTATTGGTGGCGGAACAACGGTCTTGCGGGCCTTGCGCGATGACTGGTTTACTTTACTCTTTTTTTCTTGTCTTACAGTTGGCGCAGAGTACATGGCGGACTATGTAAATCAACACATGTTGTTCAAACATACGTCTTTGCCCACTCTGCCATTGGGAGTGCTGATCACGCCAATGTCAATATTCCTGGCGTTCCAGATCAATCAGTCCTACGATCGCTGGTGGGAAGCCAGACGATTATGGGGACAACTGGTCAATGTTAGCCGGTCCTTGGGCAGGCAGATCACTACTTTATTGACTGAAAGGCGAATAGCCAATATCCCCGGTAAAAAGGAAGCTGCAAATTCACATCAAGAATTGCTTTACCGTCATATTGCTTATATTAATGCTTTGCGGATCGCCTTACGCTCAGGAAATAAACTGTCTGAAACAGATTGGCGATTTCTAGCCCAATTTCTGCCGGATAGCGAAATAATTGAACTAAAGGATGCCGGCAATGTTCCTACTCAACTGTTGCAAAAACAGGGCAGGATTCTTGGCGCATTGATCGGCAAAGACTGGGGAGAACAACAAGTCCTGCTGCAATTGAATGACTCTCTTAACCTGCTTTACGATATTCAGGGAGGGTGTGAGAGGATCAAACGCACAGCGTTCCCGGATCGCTTTAATTTTCATACCCGTGTTTTTGTTTGGTTACTGGCGGTGCTCATTCCCTTCAGTCTGATCGAGAGCGACCAGCGTTTCGATTTGGTTGCCATGATCACGGAAACTCTGCTGGCCTTCATATTCGTAACCATAGAACGGTTGGGGACGGAACTTCGCAATCCATTTGAGAACCGTATCAATGATACCCCCATGACCGCGCTGTGCCGGACCATTGAGATCGACTTGCGGCAACAACTTGGTGAAACCAATATTCCGCCGCCAATCGAACCGGTCAAGGGTGTTCTGATGTAATTGCACAGCACCGGGAGTTTTACCGCATAATGCTGCAACGCAGTTTGGCAGAGCATTTGGCTGACATGAGCAGTATTTTTGAACGATCTGGCGACGGACCGGAAAAAATTGAGCTGCATTCTATTACCGGATAAGGTCATTGGCGTATTCATGAATGGGGGTGTAAAAATATCTGCGTCAACCACCGTATAAAAATCCTGTCATTCGAGTCTGGTAGCTGATCATAAACTGATTGAGAGCTTGTTGCAGTTTTAGGGAATGATGGTAACCTAGCTTCACATCAGAGTTTAACGGCTCACCAGCACGAGGATTTGAACAATGCCACTTTATTGTCTTGTTTATACGAGCATTGCAAGTAAAAAAATGTCCGATGAGGACTTGAAGGATTTGCTTATAAGAATAAGAAAAAAAAATGAAACCAGACATGTCACTGGAATGCTACTTTACCTCGATCCTTTTTTCATGCAGGTGCTGGAAGGCGAGGAAGCAATGGTTAATAATTTGTTTAGCCTCATCAAACAGGATTCAAGACACCACAATGTATCGCTCATTTATAAAAAGCCGATAGAGGAGCGTTATTTTTCAAATTGGACAATGGGTTTTAGTAAAGTCAGCCATGAAAACATTTCGGCTATGGAAGGATTTTCTGACTTTTTACAAAGACCAACGACTGAATTTTTCAATGAATCGCCCAGTAAAGTTGATGAATTGTTATATAAGTTCAAATATGAGATTTTATTTTGAGCTGGCGATAACGTATTGATTACTTAATGCTAGTTATTGCTGAATAATAAGTCTATGAAAAACATCCTGGTTGTATTTACTGGCGGGACTATTGGTTCAACCGCAGCTGAAGGAACCATCAATACCTCAAGCGCGGCATCGTCTAAATTGATTCAGCAGTTTTGGCGGCATCACAACGATCAGCAACAAATCCATTTCAGCGCTATCCAACCCTTGCGGATTTTAAGCGAAAACCTCGCGCCATGCGTCTGGCAAACACTTATTACCGCCATTGAAGCCCAGCAACCCGGACAGCACGACGGCATTATCATTACTCACGGCACTGATACGCTAGCCTATACCGCCGCCGCCTTAAGCTTTTATTTCCATGCCATCAAGATACCCATGCTTCTGGTTTCCAGTGATTATCCGCTGGATGACACCAGAGCAAACGGCCCCCTGAATTTTATGTGCGCCGTTGAATTTATAGTGAAAAATTGCCAGGCCGGCGTTTTTGTCCCCTATAGCAATCAGCAGCAAACAACCCAAGTCCATAGCGGAACCCGACTGGCCTGTTCTTTACAATTAAGCGGAGATTTTTTCAGTGTTCAGGGTAAAAGTTTTATGCAGTTTGAAAACCGGCGGTTTTCGCTGTTGAATGCATCTACAAAGTCAATCCCTGGCATAAGCAGCGGCAAATCTCTCCAGCTTAAAGCCAATTTCTCTGAGCGGATTTTAATGATAAAACCGTATCCTGGATTGAATTATGCCCATTTCAATCTTGGAAATACCGATGCTGTTTTGCATGACTTGTATCATTCAGGCACCGCCTGCGCAACTGCTCAATGGGGCGAAAATTATTCGTTACTTGAGTTCATTAAGCGCTGCACGGAGCAAAAAATCAAGGTTTATCTGGCCCCGGCAATTAAATCGCCGGATGCTTACCAAAGCACCCGGGCGTTAATTGATCAGGGCGCTGAAATGATCTGGAATATGTCGATTGAAGCCGCCTATGTAAAACTGATGCTGGCCTACGGGAATTTTACTGATGCACAGCAAATAATGGCGTTTATTGACAGTGACATTGCCGGAGAGCATGTTTAAACGGCAATGAACAAATCCTGAATTGTTTAGGCTCGTTAGGATACGGCGCATTTTCTTGTATCAGGATTTTTTAACGCAATTTCATAAAAAAGTCATATTCGCCCTATAGCATTTATAAGCGGAAACTCACAGCCGATCCGGAAATCCTTAGATTCCGGTTTTTAAGCATCAGAACTGTTGACGATCGATTCAGGACCGCATTTCCCGCATCATCCAATATAAACAGATACCATCCAGGGGCTTTATGACATTGAAAATTGCGTTCATCACCGACGCCTGGCATCCACAGATTAACGGCGTTGTGACTACCATCCAGAATACTTGTTCGGCTCTGGAACGTTCGGGACATCAAATTAAGCTCATAACTCCGGATCAGTTCAAGACAATTCCCTGCCCGAGTTACCCTTCCATTCGCTTGGCGCTTGCCTGTTATGGAAAATTAACAAGGCAGCTGGATGAGTTCAAGCCTCAACGCATTCATATCGCCACGGAAGGTCCCTTGGGGCTGGCGGCCCGGCGCTACTGCCTCAGCCGGAATCTGGCATTCACCACGTCGTTTCATACCTTATTCGCGGAATACGTTAATTTGCGCTATAAAGTCCCATTGTCGTGGGGTTACGGTTTTTTACGCTGGTTTCATGCGCCTGCTAAAAAGGTCATGGTCGCGACTCCCTCGGTAGAATCGGATTTGCTTGCAAGAGGATTTAAAAATACCCTGGTGCGCTGGTCTCGCGGCGTTAATCCGGATTTTTATTATCCAAGGGACAAGGCTTTCCTATCATTGCCCCGTCCTATATCGATGTTTGTCGGCAGAATAGCCATTGAAAAGAACATTCAAGCTTTTTTGTCCCTGGATATTCCGGGAACAAAAATAGTGGTGGGAGACGGCCCTCAGCTGAATGAACTTAAAGCCGAATTCCCTGATGCGGTTTTTGTCGGTTTTAAATCGGGAGAACCCTTGGCAGAACATGTGGCTGCCGCGGACGTGCTGGTATTTCCCAGCCTCACCGATACCTTCGGCATTGTCATGCTGGATGCACTGGCCAGCGGCGTACCCGTTGCGGCTTATCCGGTAACCGGCCCATTGGATGTTATTACCAGCGATAAAGTAGGCAGGCTTGACGGGGATTTAAAAAAGGCGGTTACTGAAGCGTTGGAACTGGATGCGGATGACTGCCGGAATTTCGCCCTAAATTATTCCTGGGCTAAGTGCACAGAGCAATTTTTTAATAACCTTGTCCCTGCTGTTGAAGAAACTAAGCAAGTGGAGATTAATTCAGTCGCTGAGGATTTTGTAAAATAACGGTTATGTTCGACTGGATGCTTGATACGCCTTTTTAGAAAGCGCAAAAAATCCTGGCACCTAAGTTTGCTAGGATGAATAGAACATGTAACTTGTAAAGCACGAAGTGAAACCCATCGCAGTGATGATTGATTATGGTGGGTTTTGGCTATCGCATCTACCCATCCTGCTGCACTGCGAATCAATTCTTAGGTCATCAGACCTTCCCCCGTGCGTGTAAAATTTAGGCATGGAAGAATTTAACACTAATTGCCATAATAGACTTTTTTATACGTTTCCTGGCATGACTATTAACAAGCACATTTTATTAGGCGTTAGCGGCGGCATTGCCGCGTACAAGTCCGCTGAATTAGTCAGGCTGCTGCGAAAACAGGGCGCCGAGGTGCGGGTGGTGATGACACAGTCCGCCATGCAGTTTATCAGTCCGTTAACGTTTCAGTCGCTTTCCGGCAATCCAGTGCATAGCGAATTGCTGGATGCCGATGCGGAAAATGCGATGGGGCACATCAGTCTGGCGCGCTGGGCTGATCTGTTGATTATCGCGCCGGCAACCGCCAATCTTATTGCAAAATTGAGCCACGGTTTGGCTGACGATTTGCTGTCAACGCTTTATCTGGCGGCAACTTGTCCGGTTTACGTTGCGCCGGCAATGAATCAGGCGATGTGGAATAAAGCCGTCACTCAGGAGAATATTGAAAAAATCCGGCGTCATAGCGTCAGGGTTATCGGGCCTGAACAAGGCGATCAGGCCTGCGGTGAAACAGGCTTTGGCCGGATGTCCGAGCCTACCGGAATTTGCAGTTTTCTGGCACAGGCGCTGGAAGATCAAACACCGGCAGCAGCGCCATGCTTACATGGTCTGAAAGTGTTAATCAGCGCCGGTCCCACCCGCGAGCCATTAGACCCGGTGCGTTACATCACGAATAGAAGTTCCGGGAAAATGGGTTACGCGCTCGCGAAAGCCGCCTTAAATGCGGGCGCTGAGGTAACGCTGGTCAGCGGCCCTGTGGCGCTGGCAGCACCGGCAAACATCGAAGTCGTGAACGTGGAAACGGCCGCGCAAATGCATGAGGCGGTTATGTCCAGAGCCCCGGATCATGCTATTTATATCGGCGCTGCGGCGGTTGCTGATTACAGTCCGGCCATTATGCAGCCGGAAAAAATCAAAAAGCAGGATGAACAAACAACAATAATCTTGCAAAAAACCAAGGATATACTGGCTGAGGTCGCAAGACTCGATAAACGTCCGTTTACGGTTGGTTTTGCCGCTGAAACGCATAATCTTGAAGCGTATGCGCGAGACAAACTGGCGCGAAAAAAGCTGGATATGATTGCGGCAAACTGGGTGGGGCGTGAGCTGGGCGGTTTTGATAGCGAACAAAACGCCTTGCATGTTTTCTGGGAAAACGGCGGGGAAACCCTGGAGATGACCGATAAGACTCGCCTGGCGGAACAGTTAATCAGTTTAATCGCCGGGCGGATTAATACACCACTTAATAAAAAAGGCGAATGAATTTGCCCCTGCAAAAGCTTAACTTATTATTTCCTCGCCTCTATCAATTTGATAATATCACCGCTGCGCTCGTCAACCCGCACCGAGGCAAAACCGCAGGCTTTAACATTTTTTACCGTATTCCGGTTAATATTGGCGCCGAATAGTGCAACAACTGCGGGGTTGATAAGGGTCATTACTTTTGCAAGCATGGCGTTTGAGCTCAACACATGCTCCAGCAATAAAATCTGACCGCCTGGCTTACAAACACGGTATAACTCTTTTAAGCCTTTAACCGGCAACGGCACCGAACAAAAAACAAAAGACCCGATCACTGTATCAAAACTGTTATCAGCAAAGGATAAAGACTGGACATCCATCAGGTTAAGCTCAACGGAAGTATTTTTCCTGGCTTTTTTATGATCGGCCTGCTTGAGCATTTCCCGGCTAAAATCAATCGCGGTAATGCGCGCGCCGGCAGGATAAAAATCGAAATTTTTTCCGGTTCCAACGCCGACTTCAAGAATATGATAACCATCAACTTTCGCCCATAGCCGCTTGCGCCAGTTTTTAAAAAACAAGCCTTCCATTACCGCTTCCAAACCCTCAAAATAGGGAGCAATTCGATCATATTTTTTTTTGATTGCCGCGCTGTCTGATTTCATAATGATTTTGGGGTATGAATTAGGTTGCCGAATATTACAGCCTGAACTTAAGCTTCATCAACATTATTCTTGTCCGTCATGTAAAATAGGCTGCTTCCGGCGCTGCAGCCGGGAAAACAATGTATTCTCAAACAAGCATTTGAGAGCTGGAAATCAAGTATTTTTGGATTAGTTATAGACGTGAAAGCACAACTAGAAGATTTGGTACAGACGCGGCTCCCGACAGAACATGGCGAGTTCATTCTGCACTACTACAGCAATACTATTGATGACAAAGAGCATATAGCTCTGGTTAAAGGTGAGGTTGCAGACCGGGAAAATGTACCCGTGCGGATTCACTCAGAATGTTTTACCGGCGATGTCCTGGGCTCCAGGCGGTGCGATTGCGGCGAACAACTGGAAATGGCCATGCAGCTTATTAATGACGCGGGTTACGGCGTATTGATTTATCTGCGCCAGGAAGGGCGAGGCATAGGCTTGCTGAAAAAACTGCAGGCTTATAATTTACAGGACAACGGCATGGATACCGTTGACGCCAATATTCACCTGGGGCATCTTGCCGATGAGAGAGAATACAGCATTGCCGCTTTAATGCTGGAAAAACTGCGGATAAAATCAATATTGCTGATGACCAACAACCCGAAGAAAATTGATGCGATGAAAAAACTGGGCATTAACGTGGCGGGCCGCATCCCCGTTGAAGTGGTAGCTCACAAGGATAATCTCGGATATTTAAAAACCAAGGCAAAAAAGATGGCGCACATGCTGTTCGAGCCTAAAAAGTAGCAGAGGCAATCTTTGCCCGGGACAGCCTTGCTGTCACCCTTATGCAAGCTTCATTTCAACCAGCTTGACCCAATAAGCCGCACCCACCGGCAATATTGCATCGTTAAAATCATAATGCGGATTATGCAGCAAACAGCTGTTTTCAGAAGAACCGTTGCCTATCCAGATATAACAGCCCGGTTTTTCTTGCAGCATGAAGGCAAAATCTTCCGAACCCATGCTGGGTATTGGCTGTTGATTGACACAATTCTCCCCGGCTATGGCTGTAGCCGCTTTTAGTGCGATAGCAGTTTCCCCTTCGGTATTAAAGGTGACTGGATAGCCCGCATTTTCCGGGTTAAAGCGAATGTCCGCGCTAACGTCAAATCCCTCGCACATGCTGTTAACCAATTGCGTGATTTTATTGGCGATGGTTGTTTGGACCTCGCTGCTGAAACACCTGAAAGTGCCTCGTAACACCACTGATTCCGGTATTGCATTCCAGGTATTTCCTGCATGAATCTGGGTAATACTGACAACTGCGGAATCGGCCGGGTTAATGGTTCTACTGACAATGGTTTGCAAGGCGTTGATCACTTGAGCGGAAGCAACAATGGCATCATTGCCTAAATGCGGCATCGCCGCATGAGTCGCCTGCCCGGTAAGGGTGATTTCAAAACAATCAAACGATGCCATCATTGCGCCTGACTTAACGGCAAAATGGCCTAAGGGGATGTCCGGAAAGTTGTGCATGCCAAAGACACAATCAGCCGGAAATTTTTCAAATAGGCCGTCATCCATCATCTGTCTGGCGCCAGCGCGGCCTTCCTCGGCAGGCTGAAAAATAAAATACACCGTGCCGTTGAAGCGGCTGTTTTCAGATAAATACTTGGCCGCGCCCAGCAGCATCGCCGAATGGCCATCATGACCGCATGCATGCATTTTGCCATCGTGTCGGGACCGGTATGCAAAAGTGTTCTTTTCTTCAATGAACAAAGCATCCATGTCGGCGCGCAGCGCTATTTTTTTGCTGCTGCTGCCTGCCGATAGCTTGGCAACAACGCCTGTCCCGCCTAGCCCCTGATGAACGTCCAGTCCGAAGCTTGTCAGTTTCCCGGCGATAAATTTTGCCGTTTCGGTTTCTTCAAAAGCGGTTTCAGGAAACTGATGCAGATGCTGACGCCATTGGCGCATATCCGCGTGTAGTTTCTGAATATCATTCACTATAGTCATGGTCAACCGGTCTGAATCCAATAAAGCCATCATGCTACAACCAAAGCGGCTTAAAATAAAACGATTGTTGGCGGCAGTGTGTATCGAAACCACGAGCTTTCAACTTAAGACGGGACTGTTTAATGTTAAGCGGTTCGTGGCAGCCTTTTGGAGCGTCACTCAAGAGAGCCTTGCCGAACCATGAACAGCTTAAACGTCCGCCCTTCGACAAGCTCTGGGCGAACGGTTAAGCATCGGCTGACCGCCTTAGAACGGCCAATAGCTGACAACTTCATTTAGACAGTTGGTGACAGCTGTTGAACGGATAGCTGACTGCTTGGTCAGTCGAACCACTCATTTCAACCCACATGGCAATAACCGTGCTCCAGTCAAGCGCAAAGTCAACATTTACTTTTTGACACCATTCGTTGTTGTCAAGAATAACAGCGGCAATTTACAGGTATGTTCAAGGACTATTTGGAGTAGTAAGGTACTGAGCAATTTGCATTTACGTAGGGCCAAATGTTAATAAAAATACTCAGTAGAAAAGCTAAAGTGTTGGTGCTATAGTAAGCTTTTGATGCCAATGGTTTACTAAGTCATATTGATATGGCAAAGCAAAGTTAGTTTAAACAATTATTCCAGGAAAAATATATTCATGGTAATGAATGTTTCTAAAATAATTTTAATTATTGGAGCTTGCCTAATTTTTGCCTTTGGTTGTACAAATATTCAAGTTCAAAAAGATAGAAAAATCGCAACTGATATCAAAGCCAATGAAAAAGTGAGCTTTATCTTTGATCGCTCTTCTATAAAGGATATTAAAGATGTTCAGGAACTTGAGGAAAAAATAGAAGTTTGCATAGGCAAGGCTTTAAAAAAATTAAACCCTCCTATTCAGACTGTTTCGGCTGAAAAATTCAGAAATACCGTGTTCCCAGGACTCGATTACCTAGCAGTTCCAAGTAGTTTAGATTCATTAACGACACTCTTACAGACAGCTTCCTTTAAAGAGCGCATTAATATATTGGGGCTTCGCTATCTTTTGATTTTAAAACATGAATATTCCAGTAATAGCGAACCAATTGGTGGTTGTGTTGGGGGTGGTGCCGGTGGTTTATGTTTGGCATTTCTTGTCTGGAATAACGAAACTAAAATATCTGCTACTATCCTTGATCTTACAAAGAACTGTAGTGCTGGAGAAGTAAAAGCCCAGGCAATAGGACGCCCGTGGGTAGGCATTGTTCTTGTTTTTCCTCTTGGATTTCCGGCTTTTTCCGAAGGGCCAGCGTGTGATGCTTTAGGCAAACAAGTAGCAAACTTTGTTGGTGGAAATCATAAAAAATAACGGTAAAACCGAAAAGTATGACTAGTTTTGAGCATTGACAAAATATTATGAAAAGCATCTTATTGGTGATAGTTATTCTGCTAACGAGCTGCGTTACTCAGTCTGCAAATCAATATATCAACACCTTTGATGTTACTAAATATAAAACTATTCAAATAGAACCTTGTATAGATCGCACTAAAAATTCAGCATCTAGAGATATTGCCGGTGAGGCCACGAAAAGTCTTCGTGAAAAAATTTCAGAATCAGGGCTTTTTGAAATAAAGGATATTGGTGAACTGATGTTAACTTGCGATGTTGAACGCTTTGTCGAGGGTAGTGCCTTTAAACGCTGGCTTATGCCGGGCTGGGGAGCTACAAAAGCAAAAATTACCGTCATGATTTGGGAAAAATCTAGCCAGACCGTACTGACGGTGTTATCCAGTGTAGCAACTGTTGAATCTGGGGGCTTATATACTTTGGGGGCCGATCAATACATAATAGGTGTTGCAATTGATGACATAGTTACACAGCTGAAAAGGGTATCCAAGCGCAGTTGATTAAATAATAATGCTTGGTAAAGCATTCCATTAGCCCTAGAGGAAAGCGCTTATGAAACAAATATTCCGAAAGTTAGTTTTTATATTATTGCTAATATGTTTTATACCTGCATGCACCCCTGAAAAAATATTAGCTGGTCCATTTTTAAAACTATCTTCTATAGAGACTAATCTCAAAAAGGGGATATCCACTAAAATGGATGTCCAACGAATTCTAGGAGCTCCGCAAGGCTTCGGCGGTGCAGAATTTCCAGTGAAAACCGAAGAACATGAAGTATGGTTTTACCAGAGCATTCAAGTTGATAATATAAGATCTCAGCAGTCTTATATTACGATGGACATGGATCAAAAGGTGCTTTTGGTTTTCTTTACGAAAGGGTTATTCGATGGTTTTCTTTGGTTTACTGGCACAATAAAAGGCACAGGCCATGAAATATAGCTCATTATTCTTTATAACCCGGCGATTTATATTATCGGTATTATTGGCGGGACTGTTATCTGCTTGTGCTCCAACTGTAAAGTTCGGTGTACCCCCGAAAGTTGACCGACTTAGTAGCCTCAAAATAGGTAAATCATCGAAAGCAGACGTATTGATGACACTTGGCGAACCGCGCGGGCGTGGCGCAACTCGGTTTTCAAAAGCCGTTTCTGAAAAATATGGCTTAGCCGACTATCACGATATTTGGTTTTACGAATACCTTGTGTCTGATGGTAAAAATGTAAATTTAAAGTTCTTATTAGTTTTTCTGGACCAGGATCGCTACAGCGGGAATTTCTGGTTTTCTTCCTCTGAATTAATAGAAGTGGAGCGATGAGGATGTTTAGCTTTTTAAACAACGTTCATCTATCAGTAGACAAACGTATAACTTTCCCGAAAGTTACTCTGGCTATGTGTTCAATAGCAATTATTGTCGTTACGCAACTGACCGCTTGTAATGTCGCCGTTCGAGCGGGCAATAAGCCAAACATTTCGGCACTTGAAAATGCCCTTACAACTGGCGTATCAACTGAACAAGAGGTACTTAAATCGCTGGGAACACCGACCGGTAAAGGGCGCGAAATGTTGCCTTTCATGGAAGCACCTCGGGATATGTGGACTTATTATTATGAAGAAGGTGATTTAAATGATGATCGTCGCCTATTCTTGTTTGTTTTTTTTGATAACGGACGTTATGACGGCTATATGTGGTTTTCCAGCTTACCCGAATTCCAGCCAAACTCTAGCCATTAAGTATTTAAATATTCTTTAATGGAGCGGCAGCTTTCGAAAGCTTTGCAGCCGCTTAAATAACGATATTAAAGGTCGGCTAAGGGTTGATTTTGCTTCTTCAATCCTGACAGAGCAAGTGCGAACAATAAAAGACAACTACAAAAATCGAAATAATGCCTTATGCCAGCGAGGAAATAGACATTAAACTTTGAAGCTGAGTTTATAATTGTGCATATCTAGGAGTCTGTCGGACTTTTCAGTTCCAACGCGTACTATCTGGTAAAATAGCGACCTATTCTACACAAAATCCCAGTTGACCCATGGCCCGTTTCATCCAATACGACCGATACCAACAATATATTCTGCCACCGTCGGTTGATGAATGGTTGCCGGAAGACCATCTGGCAGCTACATCGTTGAAGTGATCGACCAACTGGATTTGTCCAAGCTGACCAACCGGTACTCGCTCAGCGGTTCCGAAGCCTATCATCCTGCTTTGCTGTTGGCTTTATTGGTTTACGGTTACGCCACCGGCACCTTCTCCAGTCGCAAGATCGAACGAGCGACGCATGATTCCGTGGCATTCCGTTTCATCGCCGCCAACCTGCATCCCGATCACGACACCTTGGCCAATTTTCGCAAGACTTTTCTGGTGGAGTTGGAAGACTTGTTCGTGCAAGTACTGGACTACGCTCAGACTATGAAGTTAGTCAAACTGGGCAAGATTTCGCTGGATGGCACCAAGATTAAAGCCAACGCCTCGAAACACAAAGCCCTATCCCACGGCCATATCGAAAAGCTGGAAGCCCAACTACATCAGGAAGTACAAGCCTTGTTGGCCAAAGCGGCGGAAACTGATCAGCAAGAGACCAACGACGATCACGACTTGCCCGCCGAAATTGCTCGTCGCGAACAACGCCTGCAAGCCATGGCCGATGCCAAAGCCAAGATTGCCGAGCGTGCCGCCCAACGCGATCAACAAGCCCAGCAAGAGTACGCTGACAAAGTCGCTCGCCGCGAAGCCCAGCGCGAAGCGGGAGAAAAACCGCGCGGCAAAGAACCCAAAGCACCCGAAACAGGCCCTCAAGCCAAAGACCAAATCAACCTGACCGACGAAGAATCCCGGATCATGCCCAGCCACGAAGGCTTTGTGCAAGCTTACAACGGCCAAGCGGCGGTGCATGTCGACAGCATGCTGATCGTCGCCGCCAGACTTACTCAGCAAACCAACGATAAACAGCAAGTCGAGCCGATGCTGGACGAGTTGGATAAACTGCCGTCCGAACTGGGCAATCCTGACACCCTGTTGGCCGACAACGGCTACTTCGGCGAAAACAACGTCAAAGCCTGCGAAGACCGAAGCATCACACCACTGATCTCCTTGGGCCGTGACGCACACCATCTGCCTTTAGAGGAGCGACTCGCTGCGGATGCGCCCGCGCCAGACAGTGATGATCCCGTGGTAAAAATGGCTCACACACTAACAACTAAGCAAGGTCGCGCCTTGTACGGGAAGCGAAAATGTACCGTCGAACCCGTGTTTGGCATCATCAAACAAATCATGGGCTTTCGACAGTTCTCGTTACGAGGCTTGCAAGCGACCTCGGGCGAATGGAAGTTGGTGGCCATAGCCTATAATTTGAAACGGATGCATGTATTGATGGCCGGATAAGCCGGAAAGCCAGCCAAAATCTCGCCCGTTTGGGTTGAATGAGGATAATTCTGGGCTGCTTTTAGCTGTGCGTGATCCGGGAAGTTGTTTTGCAAGCCGAATCCCGCTTCTTTTGCGTAACGGCGCCACAAAATATCAGGCAACCATAACTATTATCCGACAGGCTCCTAGACTGTATTGGAAATTGCATAGAGTTCTTTAAGTTGTATCAATAAAAACTCAAATTAGTTATTATCATTGTCAGGGGAGCACTTATTATTTAAATCACTTTGCAAGGTAACAGGGAGGACTAAAGTATCAAATGTAAAATCCATAGGCAAACTAATGACATAAATTGGAGTGATAATTCCTTTGAAGGCAGGGTGAAAATGTGAGAATTTATTACTTTTGTCTAAACCCAAACAAGGCGTTTGTGAACCAGGAGGCACGGTATTGGAAAAAATCGAATATAACGTTTCAAGATCGAATTTTAAACTTTTATATGATTCTGAACACTTGCAATTATAAGGTTCCGCGTGAAAATTAGCTTGTATCCCACAACCAATTGGACAAAATAATAAAATCAAATATATATATAAACTCTCATGGAAAATAGTAATAATTTCTAGGTTTCCAGAAATAAAAACTCGGACAAATTTGATGACTACCACGAGGTCATCTGCTGCAATCGGACTTTCCTTTTGATGGGATCCGAAATATCCGTCCCTATTTGACGATAGGTTTGGCTAAAACGCGGATGCCATATAGCACATAAACTTTAGTATTTCTACTAAGCGTTTTTGTCAACAATTAACCCTTTGGTCTATTTCGCTTTTAAAAAGGGTTCATATCCAGTCGATTCGACACAACTATGATTTGACCGGCAGCTTATCGTCAGTAATTTGCCATTTGAAAGATTGACTCGTGTGACTCCAAAGGGTCGAAGCGGAATAACCTGTATCTGTTGCGCATTCTCTCCACTACATAGAATCTATGGAACTGTTATTCCGGCAAGGCACCACCAAAACCTGGGCAAAGCCTCCTCCGGGAGTGCGGAAGTTAGTGGTTTGTCCTTGATATAAACGGGCGCTCATTAATTGCGTATAACCTTTATAAACGTAATGGCGAAGATCAAGCTTGAAATCGACGATTTTGTTTTCGATCTCCAATTGACGTTCGCTCGGTTGCACCAGATTCTGTGCAACATAGTCACTTTTCAGGATTTCACTAAAAACCCTGCGGGTCAGTTTGTCGCCACGATAGGCGGCTTTACTGCCGTAACCTTTGGCAGGCTTGAAAAACAGATGCTTACGGGTAGCCCACAGGGTTTCGGCATCGTCAGAATCCACCAAAACTGTATTAGCGATACCGCTAAGAAGTACGGCTCTGATTTCCGCATTAACTCCGATTTCAAGCAATACAGATTCGTCCGTCAGTAACGTCAGGTTTCTTTTGTCTGCGTAAAGTGCGTGAGCTCGCGGATGTGGAGTGACGACAACCGCTTCTGCAAGGTAGGCATCGAGTAATGATTTGTGCGCCTCAGCTTCTAATCCGAAATCTGTCAACCGGTTGTAGACAAGATCAATACGCTGATTGCCGTGCCAAAGCGCTTGATCCCGATAAACAAGCTCAGAAGAATCGCAGATCACGGCGTTGATGTTATTTTCTTCAAAAAGTTTTTTGAACAAAAGAAACTCCGGCAGCATGTATTGAGTCTCCGGATTTTCGTCAACGATAGCGATCGATTGTATAGGCCGTTGCCCTCGTTCAGCTTGCCACTCCTCAAGAAACATCTCAATAAATGCCTGTTCCGTGTTATTGGTAATCGATGCAACTTTTAGATGCAGCGGTAATTCTTCATCCTCCATATCACAACAGCCGTTTTGGGTACGGGCCACAATGGCATTGAGCAAGGCTCCGCCAGCATTAGTATTTATCTCAATCAATCGCGGCCCTTCGTTGCTCAGATGGAAGTCGTAGCCAAAAAAAACGCCATGCGCCTTGGGGATAAAATTCGCCGCATCGGGAGCATATGCAAGAACACGTTCCTGATAAGCCGGCAAAGTTATAACACTTTCCACCGCTGCAATGATTTCACGTTGTCTCTGTACGCAGGCATCACTGACGAATACTGCTGATTCCGCAAACAGGTAAGGGCGATCCTCAACTATCATCCGATATAGATCAATATTGTCTTGCTGTTGCCATAATACCGCACGCATTGCTTCCCGGTTAAGGGAAACGCAACGGCATTGGCTATTGAGCTGTTTGGCCCTTTGTTCGCATTGGTCACTGGCGCCGGCTATTTGTGATGCAGCCGGATTCGAAGAGAGAGTCATTAAAAGTTCATTCTGGTAAATATCCTGGGAAAATTCAGATGTAAGGAATGGTGCAAACCTGGAATCGTGGATAAGCAGCTAATCGGTGGCATTAAGCCGGTAATAATAAAACAAACTATAACCAATGCCCAGTTACTTATTTTTCCGTGTTCCCGTCTTAAAATATGCATTGGGAAGGTGATTATTGAATAGCATGGGATTTAGCGCAATATTTTACTAAATAGCGTTATATAACATAGTTTAATAAACACATGTAATTGGTTTTAACAAAAAAACCTATTGGATCAGTTTATTAGTATTTTGGCATCAATCATGCTATTAATTGTGCATATTTTGTTAATTAATTGTATAGCAGAGGTGAATAATGAGTCAGCAATTAGCACACACAAAAATTAAAAAAACCAATAATGGCTCTTTGTTAATAGGAACTGGTTTAGTTGTTGCATCCATGGTTTTAGTGCCCGCCTTGGCACTTAGATTGGGCTTGGGGGCCAGTTTGACGGGAGCGTTAAGAATTGCCCTGATGAAGGCCTCGAGCCGTGCAGTCAGCGGGACGGCTGATGTTTCCAAAGCAGCTTGATAATGCATAAAAAATAACGTTGGCGCTGGAATGCCAGAGTAGTTCCTCCTGAGCGTTTTAAACGATTTAAAAGATCTCCTTTGGCTTCGCTCAGGAGACCATGATGAAGGATGAATTCGTCGAAATTATAACGGGCATGCTTATAAACAGTTATTGAGCCCGGTTTCTATTGATTCCATAAAGTCAGGTCTTTTTCACCTGCGGCGCTTATGGAGTTATCAATTGTCAGCCCAGCAGACTTCCCGGCTGAGTTGCAATCAAATCCTTAATTTGCTACTATCAAAAGCAAGCTAAAAACATAGTTAACTATAATGACTGATACTAAAAAAGCATGTGACCTTTGCGGGTTGCCTGTAGAAACCTCTGGTTTTACACTGAAGACTAAAGAAGGCGATAAAGCTTTTTGTTGCGAGGGTTGCAAGGGTATTTATCAATTATTAAATGAAGACCAGCTTCTTCCTGAGTCCGACCAAGTTTAATTCTCCGCCAATTGTTCAAACTGTTAAGGAAAAATCAATATGAAACACGTGCATGGTAATCCAGCCAATTCAGTGGCTAAAGAAGTTGTTAAGGGGTCAATTGTTTCATCTACGGTGCATACGGGGAGTAGACTGATGAGTAATGTCGCTAAACATCCGGTTCTGGTTTTTGGCTTGGGTCTGGTAGCCGGCTATCTGGTTTATAAATACAGAAAAGAAATAATTTCCGGTACAACCAGGGTGGTTGACGCAGGTAAAGATTTTGTCCTGCAACAAAAAGAAAATCTCGAAGATATTGTCGCTGAAAGCAAGGAATAACCGGCATATACTATTAAAGCCGGTTCATTCTTTACAGAATGAGTAACTTTATAAGCGGGTGTTTTTCCTGTCTGCATAAACACAGGGCACCCGTTTTGCTTTTTCAGGAGCTAATTTAAGTTATGTCCATCCAAAAAGAATTCGTGCTGCGTTATAAAGCGGACGGGCATGTAAGGTTTCAAATACCGGCCCGGATTGGTAGTGCTGATGTAGCTAAAGCCGTAACGGATGGCATTTCTGGAATTGACGGGGTATACCGCGTTAATCTTTATCGCAGTCAGCTGAAATTATCTATTCGTTTTCATGAATCTGTTTGTGATTTCAAATCACTGGCCAGACAATTATTCAATTTGCTTGCTGATCTGGAAACTAAAGGCGCCTTGAAATCCAAGCCTGTTTCAAAATCGTCCCTGTGGAAAGAAAAAGCCAAATCCAGATTAGAAAATTTTAAAGCGGCTCGGTGGGCCAAAGAAAAATTCGGCGAAGCAAAGGAGACCGTTCAGGCGGCTAAAGTCATTACCAGACTGGGTATGAAAAAACCCAAGGCTTTCATGAATGACCCCGAAAAAGCCATCATTGATTTTTTAAATGATATTCTAGTGATATTTCTTATCAGGTTGCATTGGAATGATATAACTCAAAACTGGCTGGTAAAGCCCATCAAGTATCGTTATGAATGGATGGCTCTCTTTTATATGTTTTTTTTACTGGTCCGTTCCCGTAAAAAAAAATAAATACTTGTTTGTAGCTTGAGTATTTCATTATGTACGCTCAAACCATTACACCCGCCCGCCGCAGAAAGATACCAGCGTTTTGTTGCAGCATAATATGATTTCCTGATCAGGCCACGAACGGTTGTTACTCTCCCCTGGCATATTACCGAGAACTTTCGCTATGGATACACAAACTTCAACGCCGAAAAATTTCCAGCTGGTTCATCAATTAAAAAGGCGCATCAGAATACTATCGCCAGTCTTGAAAAATGATCAAGAGCGCGGTTATATTTTCGAAATTCTTTTAAAAAAACGACCCGAAATTAAAAAGATTCGCTCGGTTTACTCGCTGGGCTCCGTTGTCATCGAGTTTGATCCGGCCAGCCTGCCAAAAAAGAATTTATTGATTTTGCTGGATGCGGTGTTGGGCAATATCGCCCGGAAACAAATAGAGCAACAGAACCAACAACGAAAGAAAGTCTTCGATGGCCCTGTGCAGGAAGTTGATCTTGCTATTGAGGGCATGACCTGCGCCTCCTGCGCCTTGCTGATAGAAATGGTGCTAAAGCGTGATCCCGGTATCAAACAGGCCAGCGTCAACTTCGGCACGTCGACCCTTACTGTTTATGGGCAGTTAGCCAAGGATGAGGTAAGCGCCAAGGTAGCGAACCTAGGCTATAAAACCTACGCCATGGATACCTTATCGCAACGAAAAAATCTCATTGCAAAGGAACGGCAGCGGGTTGCTATGGCTAAACGCCGTTTTATATGGTCTGGAATTTTGAGTTTTCCCGTTGTTGTCACTGGCATGAGTATGCCTGCATCGCCCTGGTTTCACTGGCTGCAGTTTGCTCTCACAACCCCCGTGGTTTTCTGGTCGGGCTGGACGTTTTTCGCAAAAGCGTGGCGTTTGGCAAAACAACGTACAGCTAATATGGATACTTTAATTGCACTGGGCGTGGGTTCGGCTTATAGCTATAGTTTGCCTGCATTATTCAGACGTAGAGGGCATATCTACTTTGAAGCGGGTGCGGCCATTATCACCTTTGTATTACTGGGGCGCTTTTTAGAGGAGCAAGCCAAAGGCAAAGCGGGTGAAGCCATACGGAAACTGGTCGATTTGCAGCCGCAAACCGCGACTATCATTCGTGACGGGCAAGAACTAATTATTGCTGTTGACGATTGTGTTATCGACGATGTGCTGCTGGTTCGCCCCGGCGAGAAAATTCCAACCGATGGCATTGTTATTCAGGGCGTATCCACGGTTGATGAGGCCATGGTGACTGGAGAAAGCTTGCCGGTCGTTAAAGACGCAGGTCATAAGGTGATCGGCGGTTGCATTAATGGCAGCGGGGCTTTGCGGATTCGCGTAACGGCGGTGGGCATGGATACCATTCTGGCCGGCATAGTACACATGGTTGAGCAGGCTCAGGCAACCAAGTTACCAATCCAGAAACAGGTGGATAAAATTTCCGCTGTGTTCGTGCCATCAGTGATGGCGCTTTCAGGCTTAACCCTGGCCGGTTGGCTGCTTGCGGGCGCGCCATTCGGCTTTGCCTTTGGCAATGCCATCACAGTCCTGTTGATTGCCTGCCCTTGCGCACTGGGCTTGGCAACCCCGGCTGCAATTATGGTTGGAGCCGGACAAGCCGCGCGTGAAGGAATTTATATCCGCAATGGAGAAAGCCTGGAAACAGCCGCGAAGCTCAATGTCGTCATTTTCGACAAAACCGGTACGATTACGGAAGGCAAGCCTAAAGTCACTGATTTACTTAAACTGTCTAGAATGAGCGCTGAAAAAATAATCAGTTTGGCAGCGTCGGCAGAAAACAATTCTGAACATTTTTTGGGTAAGGCGATAGTGGCTTATGCCAAAGAACGGTTTATTGAGCAGCAGGAATGTACGCATTTTTGCAGTGAAGCCGGCCGGGGAATCGAAGCAGAAGTTGATGGCAAAAAGCTGTTGTTGGGTAATACCGCATGGTTGTTGGATAAAGGGATTGATATTACCGGCTTGCTGTCCACCGAAAGTGATTTTTCCAGACAAGGTAAAACACCTGTGCTAATGGCAATCAATGGCAAGGCGGCCGCCGTATTCGGTATTGCAGACAAGCCCAGGCCACAGGCCGTTCAGGCCATTCAACACCTGAAAAAATTGGGCATACAGACGCTGATGGTAACCGGCGATACTGAAAAAACGGCGCACTATATTGCCGGCATTGTGGGCATTGAAACAGTCATTGCCAACGCCAAACCCGAGCAGAAAATGGCCATCATTCACCAGTTTCAAGAGAAGGGCAAAAACGTCGGCATGATCGGTGACGGCATTAATGATGCGCCGGCATTGGCGGCGGCCAATGTTGGCTTCGCCATAGGCACGGGCACGGACATAGCGATTGAGTCTGCTGACATGACTCTAGTGCTGGGAGACATTAACAAAGTGACCGAGGCTATTCAGTTAAGCACCGACACCATCAAGGTTATTAAGCAAAATCTATTCTGGGCATTTGGCTATAACGTCATCGCCATTCCGGTTGCCGCCATGGGCAAGCTTAACCCGATGATAGCCTCTGCGGCAATGGCCCTAAGTTCGGTTTCGGTTATTGTTAATTCACTACGGCTAAGTAAAAAATAGGATTACAAATGGATCATTCAACGATGGATCATGGCATGCAACATGTCGTTGCCGCCGCAGGCGGATTTGATTACGGCCTGGCCTTTATGGCCGGCGTCTTGGGTAGCGGGCATTGCCTGGGAATGTGTGGAGCGCTGGTTTCCGGCTACTTCATGAACGCCGGTCCCACAAGAAGTGTGTGGCCGTATTTTGCTTATCAAATGGCCCGGATATTTGTATACACCATGGTCGGATTTGCAGCGGCAGCCCTTGGAGTCGTTCTGGTTTCCAGCGGTGTTTTCGGTAAAATGCAAAGCATCTTGCAAATGTTCATTGGCTCTGTCGTCATTATTCTTGCTTTTGGTATTTTAGGCTGGATTCCTTTTCAGGGCTCGGTAAGGCTAATACCGATGAATGTACTGCGCAGAGGTTATGCTCAATCAAGAACCAGAGGACCTATTCTTGGCGCAAGCATTGCCGGACTATTAAATGGTTTGATGCCATGTCCCTTAACCTTCGCCATGGCGGTTAAAGCAACATCGGCAACGACCATTTTGGAAGGAGGCTTGTTAATGCTAACTTTTGGGGCGGGCACATTGCCTACCATGTTTTTTATCAGCGTGGCGTTTGGCAAGATGAGCGCAAATTTTAGAGGCTTGATGTTAAAGTCCGCAGCGCTTATTATGATTGTAATGGGTTGTAACACTGTTTATATGGGCTTGTCATTTTATGTTGCAGATAACTTTCAACATCATAATTTCATCCATGACATTAAAAATGGAATTGACGCGGTGATTTTATTTCTGGGTCAAATGGTTGATTATTACGCCGGCATGATAAAAAACATTCAGGACCAATAAATGCAGCAAGCTGATTTTGTCGATCTGGCGCATGCGGCACAAAGCCTGGAATCAACAAGTTTGGCTACGAGAATAAGCCAGTTAGTCGGCATGCCGATAGAAAAGGCCATGGCTGCATTACCCGGACATTGGTCCACCATCGTCACCCGAATTACCAAAATTGCGTTGAAAAAAGCACTGGATGCCGCTTTATTTTCAATGAAGCCCGAGCCCAGTAAACCGGCAAATAAGACGCACAAATTTCTTGCCACTCTCAGCGGCGGTTTGGGCGGGTCATTCGGCATTGCCGCCTTGGCAATCGAGCTGCCGGTATCCGCGACTATTATGCTGCGTTCGATTGCCGATATTGCTCGTAGCGAAGGTGAAAATCTTGATGACATGGAAACCAAAATGGCCTGTCTGACAGTATTTGCTTTGAGCGGCGGCGGTTCTGAATCAGAATCAACGGATACCAGTTATTACGCCGTGCGTTCATTTTTAACCAAGGCGTTAAGTGATACCGCCAATCATGTCGCCGTCCATGGCTTTTCAAAAGAAGGCGCGCCAGCGTTAGTTAAATTACTAAACGCCGTTTCCACCCGTTTTAGCATACCGGTTTCAGAAAAACTGGCTGCACAGGCCATACCTGCTATCGGTTTAATCGGAGGCGCATCGATCAATTTATTATTTATTAATCACTATCAGAAAATGGCTAAAGCCCATTTCACTGTGCGTCGATTGGAGCGACGCCACGGAGAGGAATTAATTAAGAAAGTATATTTGGAAATTGTAACCGCCAATACAGGAAATAAAAGTAAAATTGTCTCTAAGAGAAAAAGTGAAGAGTGGGTATAAGTTAGAAAAAGGCTTTTCAAATTTTTGTCCTTCCTGCACATTTCTAAATCATGATTTTTGCCCCTATTATTATGCTGAAGAATCGCAGGTTGATGTCTATTGCTCTAATCAGGCCTATCTAGAAGCCTGTCGAACTTAGCGAAACGATATTAGAAAAATTCCACTTTGAGTTTTAAAATATGTGTTTTCATGAAGAATTTCAACACTTAGACGTGTGTTTTTATCAATATATGCCTTTATAAATCCACTCATGAGTGAAAAATGGCTTCTATCCGACAGACTCCTAGGTGAAATTTCCCATTATGGGCAAATTAAAAAACTGGACCAGATTCACACCTCATCGCAACCAGCTAAAATGCAGGGAATTATGAAAAAATTAATCAGCTTTGTTATATTATTATCGGCAGCGTGTTGTTCCACGATTGCGCATTCGCAAAGCGTAGAACAAGCCGACTCCGGCTTTGTATTATTGGATGTCCTGTTTTACCGGCCTGTGGGTTTGGCCGCAACAGTTATCGGCACCGGGGTATTTATAGGACTGAGTCCCTTGACGGCTCTGGCATCCATCCCGAAACCACACGATGCGTTTGCCAAAACCGCCAATATTTTAATTCTAGCGCCTGGTGCCTATACCTTTATCAGGCCCTTAGGTGACCGGGAATTTCCGTATCATGCGCCGCCTTACAAATATAAACCGCAAGGAACACATCAAAACAACGTGATGCCAAAGCAACGCCCTGTAACTCCAACAGTACCGGATGTGCAACCGCCGCGAAGCACCCCAGGTACCGTCCAGGGCTTATAGATTAACAATTCGCAAAAAACAGCGAACATTAACTAACCGCATTTACCGCTACAGCCAACCCATAGTATCGTTAAATCGTGTTTAAGCCTTTGGCGGCACATAACCCTCAGGCATCTCGTTATTTCCTTCAAACAGAAACTTGGTTCTTTCTTCTGCCAGAAAAGCCCGGGCTTTTGGGTCAAAACTGGCTAATCTATTCTCATTGATTAGCATGGTTTGCCGGGTTAACCATTCTTTCCAGGCTTGCTTGGATATTTTTTCATAAATTTCCTGGCCTTTAGGTCCTGGGAACGGCGGTTCATCAATGCCTTCCGCTTCTATACCCAATTTTACGCACTTAACCATTCTAGTCATTGTTTTCCTCGTGTGTGTTGTTGCAATAGCTGTTTAATCGGTGCCGGTAACCCCAGCGTGTTAATCTCTTCAGCGTTATACCAGACAGCTTGACCAGCTTCCATCACAAAATTGATAAGGTTATCAGTTTGGATAAGCGCCGGCGTGTAGTCCAAATGGTAATGGGAAAAGGTGTGACGCCGGGTCGCCAGTGTTTTCGAATCATCTATTGACCAGTTATTTGTCAAGCACCAGTTGTGCGCAGCTTCAATGCTGTCAAATTCCGGCAGGCTCCATAGGCCGCCCCAGATTCCTTTCGGCTGTCTTTTTTCCAGCAATGTCTGGCCCAGATTATTGCTCAGCAGTAAGAAAACAAGTTGTTTAACAGGCAAGGTTTTAACGGGTTTAGAAGTTGGCAGCTCGGAAACAGTTTGGGTAATTCTGGCCAAACAATGCCTCTCAAGCGGACAAACCACGCATGCTGGTTTACTTCGCGTGCAAATTGTCGCGCCTAAATCCATTATGGCTTGTGTATAATCGGCCACTCGATCCACGGGGGTCAGATGAGCGCTGATGGCCCATAATTTCTTGTTAACCCTGCTTTCTCCGGGCCAGCCGGAAATCGCTTTAAACCGGGCCAATACTCTTTTTACATTTCCGTCCAGTATGGGGTGGCTTTTGTTAAAGGCGATGCTCAAGACAGCTCCGGCTGTCGATAATCCAATACCCGGTAATGCGATGAGTTCCTCCAGCTTATCAGGAAATCTACCTTGTTCAACGATAATTTTTGCGGTTTTATGCAGATTGCGGGCCCTGGCGTAATAACCTAAACCAGACCAACGATGTAATACTTCATCAATAGGCGCCTGCGCCAGAAATTCAATCGTAGGGAATTTTTCTATGAATGCGTTAAAGTACGGAATAACTGTTGCAACCTGGGTTTGTTGCAGCATCGATTCTGAAAGCCATACACGATAAGGCGTGATATCTTGCTGCCAGGGCAGGTCCTTTCTGCCTTGTTGATCGAACCAGGCGAGAATATGTTGTTGGAAGTCTGACGGATTCATAAAGGAGTGTTAATGCCGTAGGGACGAATTGATAGCCCCGCAAGGCTACGCGAGGAATGACTATCCTTTAGCCTTGATTCTTTAATTTTTTTTAAAAAGCCCTTTTAATAAATTACCAACTCCGGGGCCCAACTTTTTATCAATTTTATCCGCTATTTCGTCTATTTTTTCCTGGTTTTTTTCGACAAATTTTTGTATTTTGGCTTTATTTTTTTCGGTTAATAGCGCCGCTACATCAAGTGCATAAGTCGGATTGCTGAACGTACCGGCAACAGTGATATTGATGGGTGTGTCATTGACTTGCTCCGGTTCGGTAACGGTAGCTGGCTTAATGAGGGTGGCGTTAAATTTATAATCCAGCTGCTCTGTGTTCAGATCGGCGTTGCCCTTGCCTTTGATATAGATCCTGGAGGATTTAGCGACCAGATCATTGTTCTGTAACAGGCCGTTGGTGAAGGTTGCTGTTCCTGTTATTTCAGAAAATAAGGTCTGATCATTTTTATTATTGGCGGGTAACGCAGATTCTTTGATTAAGGCTTTGGCGTTATCAATAATTTTTTGCAGATTAAAGCCTTTAATTACACTATTTTTAAACAAAAAACTTAAGTTGCCATTGAGTGAGGATTTCAATTCATCAGCATTGTCGCCTTCCCCTTGAAGTTGCGCTGATGCGTCAACAGTTCCGCTCATTCGGGCTTCGCCTTTAAAATCCTTAAGTAAGGGTTCAACTTGTACATGGGTTATTTTTTCGTTTAAAGACAGAGCCGGTTTTTTGTTGAGCATATCAATGCTGAGACTGCCGTTATATGAGCCTTGATAAAACTCCTTGGCGGATTGTTGAGTTTTAATAAGGCCATTTTTTGCGCTCAAGTTTAACTCAATGTCCTGCATAGCCAGTCCGTTGATTTTGAGTTTGCCCAGCGATAATTTGCCATCAATATTCAATTTTCTTAAAGTCTCAACAGGCAAAGCGGACGCCCCAGCCGCCAAGGCCATTGCCGGGCTTGTTACAGGTTTGGAAGATTTGCCGGCGAGAGGCGGTAAATATCGATCAACATCAATGGCATCAGCCGCTAAATTAAAAGTTATAGCGGGTGAACCGAAGTCCTTAATGCTGGTTGAACCTTTAATCCGGGTATCATCAAGAGTCATTGCCAGATTTTGCAAATCAATCGAGTTTTCTGTTGCCAGCAGATCAAAGTTTATTGCCGTCTTACTCAATGCATTAGCATCCTGCATAACCGGAACTGAAATGCCTAGTTGCTTTAAGACCTTAACCGGACTAAAAGGAGCAATGTTAACAGGGCCCTGAAAAATGAGTTTATCGTTAATATTGTTGCCGGTGATTTCGGCAGAGAACGTTAAATCGTTCGACTTAAGCTGTAAGCCGGATACTTTAATCCTCTTTTTGGCAATATCCAATGCCGCCTCAGCGACGGTAAGCATTGCCGTTAGCGATTTGCCGGGTATATTTTCACCTTCCGTTGTTGTTTGAAAATCACTATGCCCTAAAACGATTGTATCTTGACTTTCATTAAGCATTACCTCAGTAGTCAGTTTGATAGACTCTGTGAATTTTATTCCAGGATTAAAAACGATCAGAGAAAGATCAACTGCGACCGGCTCATCATAAGAAAATTTACCGGCAATAAGGTTAATGTCCTTTATGAGCAGGTGCTCTCCAGATTCCTGATCATCCCAGTTAATCCGGGCATTTTCTATGGCGATACCGCCAATTGCTAAAACCGCCAACGCGCCTATTTCGCCGTTTTTGCCAGCGTTATGGGCAGAAGGCGGAGCTGTGCCATTTGTGGCATCTGGCGGCGCTATTAAATCATCCCAGTTATTTCCGCCCTGTTGGTTTTTTGCAAGATTAAGAGTCAGGCCTTTTAAAACTATACGGTTAACTTCAATTTTTTTTGTTACTAAAGGCAATAACTTAACTTTAATATCGCTTTCTTCTAGAGTAGCAAAAGGCTGATCTTGAAATCCTGTTGCGTTGCCCAAAGTAATTTTTCCTGATGAAATGCCTAGCCAGGGGAAAATCGACAATTTTAATTCGCCTGATATTGTAAGATCCCGGCCTGTTTTGTTTTTAACTGCGGCGGCAATCTCGGGTTTAAAGTCATTCGGATCAATGAAAAAAGGCAGAGTAAAGATTGCAATTATTACCAGAAAGACCAATGCCGTTATAATTGACAGGGCAACTTTGACTGGTTTTCTCATAATTCTATCCTGATATTAAAAAAGTGTAATGATTGCCTATTATGGAATATCATGCAGCGCTCTTGCCAGTTAAAATCTAGCCTGAGTCAGTGGTACTGTATTACGCATAATAAATAATTAATGAGGGGGTGTAGGATGTTGTTTCTAGCTAAATTTGCCGGAATTGTTGTACTTGTGTGGTTTTATTTAACCGCAAAAGATAAAGGCGAGCAGCCTATTAAGTGGGCTATTATAGGACTGCTGGGTTATTGGATTGCATGGTGGGCGGTTAAGCTGACGGTAGTTGCTGCTTTCTCAGGACTCGTCGCTAAAAGCGCCATGATGACATTTATTGTTATTCAGATCCCCGCTCTTTGCGCTATTGCAGCGGCTTTTTTAATCAGAAAGAAATTAATAGAGGATGCCGCTGAAAAATAAAAAAAAGGCGCAAGGCTAGCACTTGCGCCTTAATCTATTTACAGTTTATCTGCATTTTTATCAAGGTATTCAGCAACCCCCGCAGGGCTTGCATTCATGCCTGTATCGCCTTTGTTCCAGCCCGCTGGACAGACTTCGCCATTTTCTTCGAAAAATTGCAACGCATCAATCATACGCAACAATTCATCCATATTACGGCCTAGCGGCAGATCGTTAACAACTTGATGACGAACAAGGCCGCTACGATCAATCAGGAAAGTTCCACGATAAGCGACTGCAGGGGAAGCGGCCTCAACATCGTAATCTTTACAAATGGAGTGAGAAATATCGGCTGCCATCGTATAACGAACCGGACCAATGCCACCTTTGTTGATGGGTGTGTTGCGCCAAGCATTGTGCGTGAAATGAGAGTCTATAGACACCGCAATAACTTCAACGCCGCGGCTTTTGAACTCATCCATACGATGATCCAAAGCGATCAGCTCACTTGGGCAAACAAACGTAAAATCCAACGGGTAGAAAAATACGACTGCATATTTACCGCTAGTAGCTTCAGAAAAGCTGAACGAATCAATTATTTGACCATCGCCTAGAACAGCAGGAACTGTAAAATCAGGTGCTTGCTTACCTACTAAAACGCTCATTAATTATCTCCAAAAAAATTGAAAAGGCAAAAGGAATATGGACTTATCGTTGCCACTGTTGCAGTGGTTCCAGCTTATTTTACACTGAATCAATCAGTAATTGTCCAGTGTTGTTATTTTTAACTTGCTTTTATGTTAACTTTAGCCATAATTTGTAATCAATGGATTACAAGGCGATGAAACGTTGAGTCAAAAAAGTTTCCTAAAATAGGGCGATTTTGCCTTGCTATATAGTTCACATAAAATTTAATTCTTGTCGAGGGGTAATTATTCTATGGCAAAAAATAAACATATAACCGAGCCCGATGTGTTTGGTTTTCAGGTACGTATCGTAAGACGCGGGAAAGAAAGTAGCCGTTATTTCTCTCATAAACTGTGGGGCAACAAAAATAAATCGTTAAAAGCAGCGATTACATGGCGAGATCAAATGTTGGTCGTTTTAAAAGGCAGTAAGACTCGCTTTCTCAAGCCACCAAAAAATAAAACCACCACAGGTGTGACTGGCGTTTCCAGAACCATCAAATACGATCATAGAAAAGATAAAAATTATCTGTGTTATACGGTTTTTTGGGTCAGCAATGGCAAATCCAGAAATAAAACCTTTCAGGTTGGCAATGTTGATAAAGTTACAGCTGATGACGAATTACACGCGTTTCGCACAGCCAAGTTATTCAGAATTTGCTATGAGGTTTCAATTGATAACGATATTGAATTTCATGATGACAAATTTGCTGGCTGGAAGAAAACCCGTCTTTATGATGATGAGAATTTCTTCGCAGTATAAGCAACTGTTATTTTTAGCTAATTGGTTATTTTCAGTCACCGATTGGACAGACCGTGCGATGGATTGATTTTGAATGCGAATAAAATATCTTTTGGGAGACCATTTTTTATTCGTGCGTGCTTATCTGCGCAATTATCCCATCCAATTCATCCAAACTGGAATAGCTAATAACTAATTTACCCGTACCGTTTTCTTTATGATCGATAATAACTTTTGAACCTAATTTAGCGGTTAATTGGTTCTGTAAGCGCATGGTATCGTTATCGATGGCCTTTATTTTATGAATTTTTGGCTCGCTTTGGCTTTCTTTAACCAATCGTTCAGTTGCCCTTACTGTTAAACCTTCTTTAACTACTTTATTAGCCAATGCAATTTGTTTAAGCCCCTCTAACGGTAAGAGCGCACGCGCGTGCCCCATTTCCAGTTGATTATTAATCAATAATTTTTTTACCTCCGGGTGCAAATCCATTAATCTCAACAAATTGGTAACCGTAGCGCGCGATTTGCCAATAGCGTCAGCTATAAGCTGATGCGTCATCTCAAATTCATCCAGCAAACGTCTTAAAGCTTCGGCTTCTTCTAAAGGGTTAAGATCTTCCCGTTGAATATTTTCAATCAGAGCTATAGCCATTGCCGCCCGGTCATCTATTACCTTTTCGACTACGGGGACTTGCGCCAAACCAGCCAACTGAGCAGCGCGCCAGCGGCGTTCTCCCGCTACTATCTCATATTTTTCATGGGCGATTTTGCGTACAACTATGGGCTGAATAATTCCTTGCGCCTTTATGGAATCCGCAAGCTCCTGTAATTTTTCCGGATTGATGTCTTTTCGCGGTTGATACTTTCCCCGCTGCATATATTCGATTGGCAGCGTTTGCAGTTGATGTTTTTCTTCTTCTTTAACAGAAACATCGCCTAATAAAGCATCAAGACCGCGACCTAGTCCGCGTTTGTTTGAAGACATTTTTTCTCTTTAAATAATCATCTTACACGCCGGGACAAGATACTATAACCCCGCCATGCTTTTGTAGTAATAAATTGTTTATCCACTTAAACTAGACTGCCAAACTCAAAAATGGCGCACCATAGCTTCAAACTCATCAATCAACCGCTTTAAGTTTTCTGCTTCTCGTACAAGAGTAAGGTTTTCTTTTTGAACCATCTCGATTAATGCAAGCGCCATAGCCTCCTGGTCATCCATTTCTTTGATAGTCACTGGCACCTCTTTTAATCCTGCTCGCCTGGCAGCATGCCAGCGGCTCTCTCCCGCTACTATCTCATAGTGATTTCCGGAAATTTTTCGCACGACGACTGGCTCAAATGTTTCTTGCGCTGATATGGAACCAGCTAACTTCTGTAATTCATCTGAATTTATATCGCCGGGCGGCAGATGATTGCCTCGCTGAAGAATATCAACCGGCAGGGTTTGCGGCTGATGATTTTCCTCTTTAGCGGAAACATCAACCAACAAAGCCTCAAGACCACGGCCCAGCCCACGTTTTTTCAAAGTCATGTCTTATCTTTTCTAATCATTTCACCCGCCAGAGCTATATACGCAACACTTCCTCGCGATGATTTATCGTAGCTCAGCACCGGCAGGCCATGGCTCGGGGCCTCTGCTAAACGGATATTTCTTGGAATGCAGGTTCTGAATACTTTATCACCAAAATACCGGATAAGCTGTTCGGAAACGTCTTTGGTCAGACGGTTTCTGTCGTCATACATCGTTCGTAAAATCCCTTCGAGATGTAAATCCGGATTGACTGAGTTTTGGATATTGTGAAGCGTACTCATTAGCGCGGACAGGCCTTCCAGGGCATAGTACTCGCACTGCATCGGGATCAACAAGCTATCCGCGGCCACCATCGCATTTAAAGTCAACATGTTTAAAGATGGCGGGCAATCTATCAGAATGTAATCGTATTGAGATTTTATCGGAATCATCGCATCAGCAAGCCGCGATTCTTTACGATCAGCATGTATTAATTTTACTTCAGCCGCAGTCAGATCAGCATTTCCGGGAATTATCGAAAAACCAATTTCTGGCAGATAAATAACGGTTTCTGCTGCCGGCACGTCTTCCATTAAAGAATCGTAACTGGAATACCTGACTTCCTGTTTATCTATCCCGCAGCCCATTGCTGCATTGCCCTGCGGATCAAGATCCACCAGCAATACCCGGCGCTTGGCGGCCGCCAGGGAAGCGGCCAAATTTACGCTGGTTGTCGTTTTTCCTACACCGCCTTTTTGATTGGTTACGGCAATTATTTTTCCCACTAACTTACCTCGAATTATTTAACCGTTTGTATTCTAACCAGGCACCTTTCCGCCGTCATCCCTGGAATACTGACAGGTATCAGTGTTGTTTTTACCGCCCCCAGTTTATGGAGGTCTGGCGCTTGCCCTTTCATGGCCAACAACACTCCATCCTTGCTGAGTAAATGCGCGGTCAATTTCACTATATCAGATAAACCGGCAAACGCTCTGGTAATGACGGCATCAAAATTTATTTCAGGATGATATTGTTCCACACGATTGTTGCAAACACTCACATTTTTAAGCTTTAATTCCAGTATTGCCTGCTGCACAAACCGCGTTTTCTTGGCATTGCTATCCAATAAAACAAACTCGGTTTCAGGCAAATAAATCGCTAGCGGGATACCAGGCAAACCTGCTCCGGTGCCAATATCAATAACGCGTTTACCTTCAATGAATGGGGCGATAGCCAGACTATCCAGCAAATGCAAGCGCACCATATCTTCCCTGTCCCGTATAGCCGTCAGATTATAAGCTTTATTCCATTTTTCAATCAGCTTTATAAAATCAATAAGTTGTTCTACCTTGTCTTCTGATAGGGGCAGTTTCAGGAATTCAAGGCCGGAAACCAGAATTTTTCGACACGCTTCCATCAGGCGCTTTTCTTTCTTAAATAAACCAGCAACAGGGAAATGGCTGCGGGCGTCATGCCTGGAATTCGTGATGCCTGACCCAGGGTTTCCGGCCGTTGCGCTTTAAGTTTTTGACTGACTTCACTGGACAGACCGGGAACACCCGCATAATCAAGGGTATCTGGCAGCCGCAAATGATCATATCGTAAGGTTTTATCAATTTCAGTTTGTTGCCTGACGATATAGCCGGCATATTTAGCCTGGATTTCAACTTGCTCGCCCACCTGTTCAGCAATATGCTCTCCACCTTCCAAAAATGACAGCAGTCTTTGGACATCCACTTCCGGCCGACGCAGTAATTCCATCAAACTGGCCTCTTTAAGCAAGGGTTTGCCCCATATTTCTGCAACCTGACGTGCTTCTTCGGTGTCTGTTCTGACCCATTTCTTTTTCAAATCTTCCTGCAGGCTGGAAATAGCTGCGCGCTTAGTCTCAAAAGCCCGCCAACGTTCATCATCAACCAGCCTTAATTCACGGCCTTTTTCAGTCAAGCGCAAATCTGCATTATCCTCCCTTAACAACAAACGGTATTCAGCGCGGCTGGTAAACATCCGATAGGGTTCCTGCGTGCCGCGAGTAATCAGGTCATCAATCATCACCCCTAAATATGCCTCATCACGTCCAGGGCACCAGCTTTCCAGCCCCAGAACCAAACGCGCCGCGTTCAGCCCCGCAATTAAACCTTGCGCTGCGGCTTCCTCATAGCCGGTTGTGCCATTCACTTGCCCCGCAAAAAACAAACCGTCCATGTGCTTGGTTTCCAGCGACATTTTCAGATCCCGTGGATCAAAGAAATCATATTCTATAGCATAGCCCGGACGCACAATTTCGGCATTTTCAAAGCCCGGCATGGAGCGCACAAACTCGTACTGGACATCAAAAGGCAAGCTGGTGGAAATGCCATTTGGATAGATTTCATTGGTATCCAGGCCTTCCGGCTCGACAAAAATCTGGTGTGTATCCCTATCGGCGAAACGGACGATTTTATCTTCAATCGACGGACAGTAACGCGGTCCGATACCCTCAATAATCCCAGAATACAGTGGCGATCTGTCCAGACCGGAACGGATAATATCGTGGGTTTTACTGTTAGTGCGTGTGATATGACAGGGTATTTGTCTGGGATGCTGTTCGCGCCTGCCCATAAAAGAAAACACGGGAACGGGATCATCGCCGTGCTGTTCTTCCAGCTTACTGAAATCGATGGTTCTGCCATCAATACGCGGCGGCGTTCCGGTTTTTAAGCGGTCGATGCGGAATGGCAGTTCGCGCAGCCGATCAGCCAAAGCGATGGAAGCGGGGTCGCCAGCACGGCCACCGCTATAATTTTCCAGGCCGATATGGATTTTTCCGCCTAAAAACGTGCCCGTCGTCAATACCACGGCTTTTGCCATGAAATTCAAGCCCATTTGGGTTTTAACGCCGACCACTTTATTCCCGGCCACACACAAGTCAGCGACAGTTTGCTGGAATAATGACAAGTTGGGCTGGTTTTCCAGCGCACTTCTGACCGCCTGCTTATACAATTTTCGATCCGCCTGAGCGCGAGTTGCGCGAACCGCAGGGCCTTTGCTGGCGTTCAGGGTACGAAATTGAATGCCGCCGAGATCAATAGCCTTCGCCATAATCCCGCCCAAGGCATCAATCTCTTTAACCAGGTGGCCCTTGCCTATTCCTCCAATCGCAGGATTGCAGCTCATTTGCCCAAGGGTCTCGATATTTTGCGTCAGCAATAGCGTTTTCGCTCCACACCGGGCGGCTGCCAAAGCGGCTTCGGTACCCGCATGACCTCCGCCCACCACAATCACGTCAAAATCTTTTTTGAATTTCACAAGCTTTTTACTCTGAGTAGTACTATATTAATGCGTGTCAAATTAGACATGCTTATGACTATTATAAGAGGTAAACTATGAAAAAACGTAAAAATCCTGACAAAATAGATTGTGTTCCTGTTCAAAACCCTGTTGCGAAGTTCGCCTATCAGTTCAATAAAGCGCACGTCTTTGAAGATAAAAACAAATACCATCGCAACGCAAAGCACAGAAAGCAGGAAGCTTCTCTAATAACTCTAAGGAGAGTTATTAGAGAAGCTTCCTGCATTCCGGAGTTCGCGATCGGTAATCTGGCGGCTTAAAATTCCATAGTAAATAAAAAACCAGCGCTACAGGCCTGTTTGTTACTCTATAACATTGCTCTATCAGGCAGTCCTTTCACCTTTTCCAATAATCCGCTTTGCCTGCTTTTCATTTCTCCGGTCCTGATTCCCACATCAACGACACCATGTATTGCCTTGAGTTGATTAATCACTTGAAATCAAGACTCTTTAATCGGCGGGCTCAGTCTATTCGAATTGTCCGCCTCTAAGTACCACTACACGCCGAGACTTTTTGATCTCATAAGCTGTTCTACTAATTGTATGTTGCCTGATAATTCACTATCATTGCACCATGAAAAGCCAACTCTTTGCTAATTACTATCGGGAAATAAGATGAAATTAATAACAGCCATAATAAAACCGTTCAAAATGGATGATGTTAGAGAAGCGTTATCTGAAATAGGGGTTGCGGGGGTTACTGCAACCGAAGTTAAAGGCTTTGGCCGCCAGAAAGGTCATACCGAGTTATATAGAGGCGCTGAATATGTGGTTGATTTTCTGCCTAAAGTTAAGCTGGAGATTGCCGTAGGTGATGAAATGCTGGAAAAAGCAGTTAGCACCATCGTTAAGGCAGCTAATACGGGGAAAATTGGCGACGGAAAGATATTTGTTTCTAATTTGGAAGAGATTGTTCGCATTAGAACGGGTGAAACCGGCGAGGACGCAATCTAGCAAGATGAGTTTTACCATTAATAAAAAGCTGCTGTCAGGCTTGCTGTTACTTCCTAAAGTGGCTTTAGCTGATGAAATAAATCAGGCCAACACGGCCTGGATTTTAACCTCTACCGCATTAGTTTTATTTATGACAATCCCTGGATTGTCATTGTTTTATGCCGGATTAGTCAGAAGTAAAAACGTGTTATCCGTGTTAATGCAGTGTTTTGCCATTACCTGCATGGTTTCCATTCTTTGGCTGGCAGGCGTCTACAGTTTTATTTTTGCCGATGGCGGCGAGCTGCAAAAGCTTATCGGTGGCGCTTCCAAAGTATTTCTGCCGGGCATAGGAACCGGGACTTTGATTGGCGATATTCCTGAAACTGTTTATTTCATGTTTCAAATGACCTTCGCCATCATTACCCCAGCTTTAATTGTCGGCGCCTTTGTCGAGCGCATGAAGTTCTCGGCGATGTTGTGGTTTAGCGGTTTATGGTTGATTATTGTTTATTTGCCGGTCTGTCACTGGATATGGGGCGGAGGCTGGCTGGCTGACTTAGGCGTGATGGATTTCGCAGGCGGTATTGTTATTCATGTGAATGCGGGTGTTGCCGCCTTAATCGCTGCACTGGTGCTTGGTAAAAGAAAAGGTTTTCCAACTACCGCTATGCCGCCGCATAATATGACCATGGTAGTGACGGGCGCGGGTATGTTATGGGTTGGCTGGTTTGGCTTCAATGCCGGTAGCGCCTTAACAGCAGATGGCCGCGCTGGAATGGCCATGTTGGTAACCCATATCGGAGCAGCTTCCGGTGCATTGACCTGGATGATTATTGAATGGATGCGTTTTGGCAAACCCAGTGTATTAGGCATAGTCACGGGTATGGTGGCTGGGCTAGGCACTATCACTCCCGCGTCCGGTTTTGTTGGTCCCGTGGGTGCGCTGGTGATTGGCATTACTGCTGGTATTGTGTGTTTTTATGCCACCCAATATGTAAAACGCACACTGATAATTGACGATTCTCTGGACGTATTTCCTGTACACGGAATAGGTGGGATTACCGGATCACTATTAACCGGCGTTTTTGCCGCCAGTAGTCTGGGCGGACTGGGTTTGGCTGAAGGCGTTTCCATCATGGATCAGGTCAGCGTTCAGGCTTTAGGTATTGTTATAACTGCTTCCTGGAGCGCTTTATTCAGTTTTCTGATTCTGAAAACATTAGACAAGTCCATAGGCCTGCGCGTGTCACCTGATGAAGAGGTGCAAGGACTGGACACTGTTCTGCATGAAGAGACTGGCTACTCCGATTTATAATAGTTTAAACAGGGTTGGCAAGGTGAAAAAGGCGGCCTTGGAAGCCGCCTTTTTTGTTTGACTTATGGCAGTTGATTAAACCTCATCGAGGATTTATGGAAATTCGGCACATATTAACCAAAATTAAAAAACCTTCTCTTATAGCGGGCGGTCTTTTGGTTATTTATATCGTGGCCGCCATTTATATCCTTCCGTCCGTATTAAAGTCGAAAATTTCTGAACTTATTCAACAGGAAACAGGAAGACAATCATTAGTTTCAAAAATTCAGATTCAGCCATTTCCTTTAGCCATAAGCCTGCAAGGCTTTGATATTCGGGAACTTAATGGCAAACCATTTGCTTCATTTGAGGAGTTTTATTTAAAATTTGGGCTATTCCTATCAATAAAACAGTTAGCGTTGGCTTTTGAAAAAGTTTCGCTAATCAAGCCATTTGTCCATATCGCCAAACAAAAAGATGGGACATTCAATTTCCAGGATTTGTTTAAGGCCAGCGCTGCTGAAAAGAGTACAAGACAGCAACAATTCCCTGTAACTATCAAAAAACTGTCGCTATCGGATGGTCAACTGACATGGGAAGATGCCAGTTCCATTCAACCATTAAGAGAAGATGTTTATCCGGTAAATCTCGATATTGAAAATTTCACTACCCAGACTGATAAACAAGCTCGCCTTGGCTTGTCCATGACCCTTAAATCAGGAGGTCGATTGGACTGGAAAGGCGCTGCCGGCATAAATCCATTGTATTCAGAGGGACATATAAAGCTTAATAATGTGCGGCTGGAAACGGTCTTGGCGCTTGCTTTACAAGACGCAGTCCATTTTGATTTAAAAGGATATGAGCTGCTCGATGCGGATTACAGGGTTAGTTATATTGAAAATAACTTGAAACTTGAGATTAATAAGTGCTCTGCTGAAATTCGCGATTTTCAGTTATTTGAAAAAGCTCAAAATAAAACACTGGTTAAAATGCCTGCCTTTGCTTTACGAGGAATCGATTTTAATCTTGAGAATCGAGCTCTTATGATTGAGTCCGTGTCAGCAAGTGACGCCGATTTTCAGGCATGGTTGAATCCACAAGGTGTTATTAACTACCAAGCCTTATTCCCTTCCGCACAAACCGGCAGCAACAGCGCCAAAAAAACCGCAACCACTGTAGCCGGTCCCAAAGAAGCGCCGTGGAAAATTAAAGTCAACTCGGTTACTTTAAATAATTTTGGACTCAATTTTGAAGATCAGACCATGACAAATCCGGTTTCTGTTAATTTTAAACCCATCAATTTAAAGTTGACAGATTATAGTAGTGAACCCGGAGCAAAGCTGCCTTTCCAGCTGAGCACTGTGTTAAATAAAACCGGCATAATAAAGCTGGCCGGTGATACCGTGGTACAGCCCTTTTCAACAAATGTAAGCGTTGATGCCAAAGGCATCGTTCTGAAAAACTTTCAAGCCTACTTAAACAAGTTTGTACGCTTGGATATTAATGACGGAACGTTAAACATTGACGGTAGCGCCGCGATAGCTACACCGGAAAATGATCAGCTGGAAGTTACGTTTAAAGGCAATACCAGCATTGTAAATTTATTAGCGCGGGATTCGTTGCTTAAAGAAAAAGACTTAAAAAAAAGTCTGGTTAATCTCCCTGTTTTTGCATTGCGAGGAATCGATTTTAATCTGGGCAAGAAGGAACTGGTGTTGGACTCTGTTACAGCAAATAATGCCGATTTAAGGGCGTGGCT
The DNA here is from genome assembly GCA_002862125.1 of Methylobacter sp. KS41. Lineage (GTDB taxonomy): Bacteria > Pseudomonadota > Gammaproteobacteria > Methylococcales > Methylomonadaceae > Methylobacter_C. The sequence goes on from PHSP01000001.1 coordinate 1,441,042, forward strand.
GACTCCTGAAGGCGTCATTAACTACCAGGCCTTGCTTCCCATGACTAATTCACCAGAAAAAAATATTAATCAAAATATTGCGAATATTGCCGAAGCTCAAGAAACTACCTGGAAAATCAAGGCCAATAACATGGCCTTGACTAATTTTGGGTTAAATTTTGAAGATCAGACGCAAAAAAAGCCTGTCGCCCTGAATTTTAAACCCATAAATTTCAAGCTGACAAACTATAGCAATAAAAGTGGCGTCAAGCTGCCGGTTCAATTCAGTGTTGGAATGAACAAAACCGGATTGATATCAGTTGAAGGCGATACTGTTATCGAACCCCTTTCCGCTATGTTAAATATTGATGTCAAAAATATCGATCTGGACCAATTTCAACCCTATTTCGATAAATTTTTGCGCCTGGATGTCGTAGACGGGGCATTAAATATTGATGGAAAAGTATCTGTAGCCAAACCAGGACAAGATAAACTGGATTTAAAATTTAATGGCGATACCGGGATAGCCGGCCTATTAACCCGCGATCAAAATATTCATAAGGATTTGGTAAAATGGGAAAGCCTAACCTTTAAAGACGTCGCGATTGATTTATTGGCAAATCGTTATACCGCATCTGCTCTTGTTATTGATAAACCTTATGCCAGGGTGACTATCAGAAAAGACAAAACGGTTAACTTTAAAGATATTGTTATCAGTAATAAAAGTAAGGCTGATATTCGCGCTGAATCAGCGCAAAATCAACCAGCCAAGCCGGACAAAACTTATTTTAAATTAGGTAAAATTCAAATAAAGGATGGCTCTGCCGACTTTTCAGACTTTTCATTAATCATGCCATTTGCGGCACAAATCGAAAGCCTGGATGGTGGTGCAAGCGATATTTCCTCAGCTAAAAAATCAACAATGACTTTTGGTTTATGGGGTAATGCCTACGATATAGCTCCTGTTGATATCAAGGGCGAGATCAGCCCCTATCTGGGCGATTACAATGTAGAAATAAATTTTCATGGCTTGCCAATGCCGCTGATATCACCTTACATGGTGCAATTTGCCGGCTATACAGTTGAAAAAGGCAAAATGACGCTAGGGCTAAAATATAAAGTTGTTAACAAAGAATTGACTGCCTCAAACAGCATACTAATTGACAAATTCGAGTTGGGCGAGAAAGTTAAAAATCCGAATGCAGTTTCATTGCCTCTTAAACTGGCTGTCACATTACTGAAAGATTCGAACGGTAATATAAAGATTGATGTCCCAATTACCGGTAGTCTGGATGATCCTAAATTCAGTTTAGGAGCTATTGTTACCGATGCCCTGGTGAATGTCCTTGCCAAAGTCGTTACCTCGCCTTTTCATGCCTTGGCCTCGCTGATAGGCAGCGAAAAAGACTTGAGCACAATTAGTTTTGCCGCCGGAAGTTCAGCTTTAAATAAAGAACAACAGCAAAAACTGGATGAATTATCAAAGGCGCTAAAAGAGCGGCCATCTCTGAATTTGGACATCAAAGGCGCCGCATTCCAGGAACAGGATTGGCCGGTTATTAGAGAAGATGCATTATATGATCAACTTAAAAAACGCAAAGCAATTGAAATCAATAAAGGCGCCGGTAAAAAAATACGCGAGGAATATGTCGAACTTTCTGATGACGACTATAAACGCCTATTAGCGGATATATTTATTGAAAAATTCCCTCTGCTGGCGGAAAGATCGTTTTTGGGTACGCCAAAATTAATGAATCCCAAAGCAGGTGATTTTTATGAAATTGCTAAACAGAAGCTTCTGGCAATTATCAAGCCGCAACCCGCGAGGCTTAAACACCTTGCTTCCGCCAGGGCGCAGGCTATTGCAAGTTATCTCATTCAGAAAGATGGCGTGCCGCGAGAAAGGATTTATATTCTCGATTCGGTTATTGACCCTGAAAGCGGCAACAAAGGAATTGTTAGTTACTTGTCGTTGAATGTTGGCGATTAAAAAATCAACTGGTAATCTATGGAATTCAGTTGATTTATAAATTACCGGCTACACTCATCAACACAACAATATCCCAGAATCTAGTCCCCGGACTGTATAGAATTTATACTCATTTTCAAGGCGTAAAAGAGCCGCGCCAGACCAGTTAATCATTTTTACAATGCGGAAAATATCCTGATGCCTTCCCTGTTCATTAATAGTGTCTCTGATATAAATGAAACTTCTTAACCAGTGGAAATAATAATGACCTACCAGTCCTTGTTAACAACCTTGCAAGAAAGGAATAAGCTTTCGGCTTCAGAATTAAAAAAAGTTGAGCGGGTTAAAAAAACCTCGGTAGCAGAAAGCCTGCCGCAGTTACTGGTAAAACTGGGTCTATGTTCCGAGCTCGATGTTGCCGATGCATTTGTCGAATCCGGTCAATTTGAGAAAGTTTCCTCGAATCAATACCCGCTGGAAATGAAATTACCCGAAACTGTATCTTTACGTTTTTTAAAGAGCAATCATGTTATTGGTTTAAGTAATACCGGAGATAACATTACCGTAGCGATGATGGACCCCGAAGATCAGTTTAATATTGACGCGCTTAAATTGGCGACAGGAAAGCCTATATTGGTCAAGGTCGGCCTACTTTCAGAAATTGATGCGGCGCTTGATGTCCAGTACGGCGAAGACCGGTCGAAAATGGACAAACTGATCGATGACCTGCCCGTTGATGATCTGGGCGAAGAAGATTTGGAACATTTAAAAGATTTGGCCAGTGAAGCTCCCGTTATAAAAATGGTTAATTTGATCATGCAGCGGGCGATTGAAACCAGGGCGTCAGACATACATATAGAGCCTTTTGAACAAACATTAAAAGTCAGGCTGCGCGTGGATGGCGTTTTACAGGAGATTGATGCGCCCAACGTAAAGTCAACGGCGGCGGTGATTTCACGCATCAAAATTATGGCTAAACTGAATATCGCCGAACGGCGATTACCTCAGGATGGCCGGATCAAGGTGCAAATGTTGGGTAAAGAACTCGATTTGCGGGTATCGACTATTCCTACCATGTACGGAGAAAGCGTGGTTATCCGTTTGCTGGACAAGGAAAATACGGTACTCGACTTCGCCGCATTGGGTTTTGCCGGGCGGCATCTACAGCAATTTATCGAAGTGTTGTCGCAACCGCATGGCATTATCCTCATTACCGGACCAACAGGAAGCGGTAAATCAACAACCATGTATGCGGCATTGAAACAACTCAATACCTCGGAACGAAAAATCATTACCGTTGAAGATCCCGTAGAATATCAGATGGAAGGGATTAATCAGATTCAGGCAAAACCGCAGATAGGCCTAACTTTTGCCTCGGCCTTACGTTCCATTGTCCGGCAAGACCCCGACGTCATTATGATAGGTGAAATGCGTGATCTGGAAACAGCAAGAATTGCCGTGCAATCAGCGCTCACTGGACACTTGGTGTTATCGACCCTGCACACCAATGACGCGGCCGGCGGTATAACTCGTTTGCTTGATATGGGCCTGGAGGAGTATTTGCTGACCTCGACCGTCAATGGCATACTGGCGCAACGTCTGGTAAGAAAGCTGTGTCCAGCCTGTAAAGAAGGCGTTATCGCCACGCCGGAAATTGTTAAAGAACTGCATTTGAGGCGATTTGCACCCGAGGGTGATATTGTTTTATACAAACCGGCGGGTTGCCCAGCCTGTGCAGGCATGGGCTATCGCGGACGTCTCGCTATTATTGAATTTTTACCGATGACCGATCCAATACGCAAATTAATTATGGCGCACGAAGAGGCCGGAGCTATTCAAAAGCTCGCTATTGCCGAAGGCATGCAAACTCTTTATGAAAATGGCCTGGTAAAAGTGATACAAGGCATTACCACTCTGGAAGAAGTCATGCGGGTTACTTCGGAAGCTTGAGATGCCCTTGTTTACTTATAAAGCGGTCAATAGCCTGGGCGAAACGGAAGAAGGCGTTAGAGATGCGGCTAACGAACAACTTTTGATTACAGCATTGCAGTCGGAAGGTTACATTCCGATCCGCGTTGCAACAGCCAATAGCAGATCGTTTCTCGGGCTCGGGCTCGGTCTCGGTCTGGGCGTCAAACAAGCCAAATTATCCCAGAAAGATATTGCCTTATTGACCAGTGAGCTTTCAACCTTGCTCGAGTCCGGTTTACCACTGGATAAATCATTACTCGTGTTAATGGATTTGACTGAAGATAACCCGCGCTTAAGCAAGTTGCTGGCAAAAGTTTTGGAAAAAGTTAAAGGCGGTTCATCACTGGCCGATGCGCTGGAACAGCAGACAGGCACTTTCAGCAAATTTTATTTGAATATGATTCGCGCCGGTGAAGCTGGCGGCAGTCTTGATGATGTATTGAAGCGCTTGTCTGACTATCTGGAACGCTCTCAGGAATTAAAAGACACGGTCAGTACAGCATTAATTTATCCTGCGATATTGCTGGTCATGTCCCTGGCATCTTTATTCGTGATGTTGACCTTTGTTGTGCCGCAGTTTACCGAAATGTTTGAAAGCGCGGGTAAAGCCTTGCCAGTATCAACCCAGATTGTTGTGGGACTGGCGGAATGGTTGCAAAGCTATTGGTGGATACTAGTGATCGCTGTTGTTTTTATCTCCAGCTATATGAAGTTTCAGTTGGCCGACCCGGTAAGAAAGAAGGTGTGGGATGCCCGTTTTTTAAAACTGCCTTTGGCAGGGGCTATTATCACGAATAAGGAAACCGCCAATATCAGCCGCACGCTCGGAACTTTACTAGGCAATGGCGTTTCAATACTATCGGCCTTGGTCATAGTGAGGGAAACCGTCGACAATCTCGAATTAGCGAGCGCCATTACTTTTGCTGAGGAGCAGTTAAAACAAGGTAAGCATTTATCGGATGCTTTGCAGGAAAAACGCCTATTCCCTAAAATGGCAATGCAAATGATTAAAATGGGCGAAGAAACGGGACGCCTGGAGGAAATGCTGCTACGCGTGGCAAATATATATGATAAACAGCTCAGAACGGCAATACAGCAACTGCTGGCTTTTCTTGAACCTGCGTTGATAATCACTTTGGGACTTATGATTGCAGGTATCATCGTATCGATTTTACTGGCCATTTTGAGCGTGAATGATTTAGCTTTTTAACTGAAAAAACTGACTATGACACATATAAATAAAACACAAACAGGCTTTACCCTACTCGAGTTATTGGTCGTACTGGGCATTATTGCCATGCTGGCCGGGATTGTAGGGCCACAAGTCATGAAGCACATGGGCGAATCCAAAACCAAAGCGGCAAGGGTGCAAATTGAAGATCTGGCGGCTACTCTGGATATGTATAAACTGGATTTGGGCGCTTATCCGACAACTGAAGAAGGTTTAAAGGCGTTAATCGAATCGCCCGAAGGTGCAAAACGCTGGAATGGGCCCTATTTGCAAAAGTCAAGAATACCGCTTGATCCCTGGCAAAATGAATACCACTATGTTTCTCCCGGCGAGCACGGTAAATTTGATTTACTTACCCTGGGTGCAGATGCTAAAGAAGGCGGTGAAGGCGAAGACCAGGATATTGTTAGTTGGCAATAAACCATAAGGTCCTGTGTTCAAGGTAACAAGAGCGGACACATGCGCTTCGGGTCTTGTACCTTGCACCTGAATAAGGGTTTTACCCTGCTTGAGCTGATTGTCGTTTTGTTTATTGTCGTATTGGGATTTTCTGTTGTCACCATTAATCTTTCATCGGGGAATGACTCAACAGAGCTTAAAGCCGCGGCCCGGGATATTGTTTCGGCGCTGCGTTATGCCAGAGGACAAGCTTTAATGTCTCATCAGGAAACAACTATCACCCTTGACCTTGCCAATAACACCTATACCGTGAGCGGACGCGGCAAAGTTTACATTATTCCCAAAACGATCGATGTTACCGTGGTCACGGCGCAACGCGAGCTAAACGGCAAAGGGCTGGGCAACATTCGTTTTTTTGCCGACGGCTCCTCTACAGGGGGTAGAATCACACTTGAGCGGGGCAAGGCCGGCTGGCAAATCGATATTAACTGGTTAACCGGTCAAATTGAACTTGATGACGCCAGGGCTAGTGAATAAACAGCAGGGTTTTTCTTTACTGGAAATCCTGATTGCGTTCTCGATTCTCGCGCTTTCTTTAGGCATCTTGCTGAAAATTTTTTCCGCAGGCGTAAACACTGCCGTAGTTGCAGAAGACTATACGGCTGCTGTCCAAATTGCTGAAAGTTTAATGGCTAAAACAGGCGTGGAAACACCATTGCAAAATGGTCAGGATTCAGGACTGGAAAATGATAAATATCATTGGCTGGTTGAGGTTAGCCCGATTGTATTTAATCCTGAAGATATTGACGCCACGGCTATAACGGCAGCGCTCTTTAAAGTCAAGGTCATCGTAAGCTGGGGTGATGATAATGCCAATGACCGGCGGATTGAGTTGACCACATTAAAACTAAGCAATAAAACCTTATGAGAAAAAATCAGGTACAGGCTGCAAGGTTCAAGGTTAAAAGACCTTGCCGTTTAAAGCCTGTATTTTGTCCCTTGCATCCGCGAGGCTTTACCCTCATCGAAGTGCTCATCGCCATGACCCTGTTAAGCATAATGGTGGTGTTACTGTTTGGCAGTTTAAAAATTTGCGCTGACAGTTGGGAAAAGGGCGAAAGCAAAATAACTGACGTCAATGAAATCGCTGTTGTTTATAATTTTTTTCAGCGGCATTTATCTAAAGCAAAACCACTATGGAATGACCTATCTGAAGAAGAAAAAACTTTTTCTTTTCAGGGCAACTCTCAATCTTTACAATTTGTCTCCGCCTTCCCGGCAAGCGCTGCCAGATCGGGTTTGCAGCTGTTTTCCATAAATCTGGCGGAAGAAGATAATGATCAGGTTATCAATGTCACCTTAACGCCATTTTTCCCAGCGGCTGAAGGCGAAGAATGGCACAAGGAAGAAGTAACGCTAGCTAAACACGTAAGCGGTTTTACGCTGGCTTATTTTGGCTCCGATGACGGGGTAAGCGAGGCTGCCTGGGCGGAAGAATGGCTGAATAAAGATGTTCTGCCTCGATTAGTTAAAGTCAACATTAGCCTGGAAAATGGAATCTACTGGCCGGCAATGATTATTGATCTTAGGGTTACAGGCAAAACTGACAACACTGGCGCCGGATCCAATAATAACGCCAACCCGCGCAATATAAATTAATCCGGGACAGTCAAGTGGAAAAGCAAAAGGGTCTGGCCCTGATTCTGGTGTTGTGGGTGTTAAGTTTACTGACAATTATGGCAGGGAGCTTTGCCCTGAATATGCGCAGGGAATCAGCTATTATCGCGGGTGTTAAAACTAATGCTCAGGCCATGGCTGTAGCGGAGTCCGGGATTGCAATGGCGGAAATGATGTTGCTGGGCCCTGACCCGAATATGATTTGGCGGGCAGATGGAGGTATTTATGAAATAGACTCTGAGGATGCCAAAATTCGAGTACGTATGTTATCTGAATCCGGTAAAATAGATATTAATAAGGCCGATGAAGCTTTATTACAGAGCCTGATGGCATCAGCCCCGGTGGATACAGACCTGCAAACCAAGCTGGTCAGCGCCATTCTCGACTGGCGTGACGCGGATGATCTTGTGCATGTAGAGGGCGCGGAAAAAGATGAATATCAAGAGGCTGGCTTAAGCTATCAGCCAAGAAACAAGGCATTTCAGTCAATTGAAGAATTGCAACTGGTCTTAGGGATGAATGAATCCGTGTTTAAATGGATAGAACCGCTAGTCACTATTTATTCCGGACAGCAGCAAGTCAATATACAGCAGGCGGACAAAGAGGTTTTGCAGGTAATTCCCGGTTTGGATGGGGGATTGATAGATTCCTTTATTGCCGACAGATTGGAAAGCGCCAGGAATAACCTGCCTGCTCCGCCATTCCCATCAAGTTCGGGACAAAATATCTCTCCAGCGCAAAATACTGCGCTGACCATTGTTTCTGACGCGCTTCTAAATGACGGATCAAGAGCATTGATCAGCGCGGTGATAAAAAAATCCGACAATGCCCAGACAGCCCCATTTGAGACATATAGATGGCAGCTTTTAACGGCAAACGGCGCTTCATTATTTACCGGTGCCATGAGTGAATTATTAGTAAAACAATATGCTGGACCTGAACTCAACAATTGATCTGAACTTTAAGCAGTTCTTCCGCTGGTGGAAGCGGGAACTTGGCTTTCTGGTGCCTGAAAAACTAAAACAGCTTGTTAGCGATAAACAAAGCTTCATCATCATCAGTCCTAAAGGCGGTCGGTTAGTATTGAGTTATGCATACGATGGGCAAATTGAGCAGCTGGCTACAGTTGATCGAGGTGCCAGAGACCTTGCATTTCAGAGTATCCATGAAAAAGATGAACGCTTGGCTAAAGCCGGTGTAATAATCAGATTGACGAATCAGGAGGCCATTCAAAAAGAGCTCAGCTTACCCGCCGCGGCAAAAGAAAACCTTTATCAGGTTGTCGCTTATGAACTTGATCGTTATACGCCATTCAAGGCGGAACAGGTTTATTTTGCTGTTAAGCCGTTGGAAGGCGTAAACGAGCCAGGGCATATCAGGGTGATGCTGATTTTAACGACCAGGGAAATTCTTGACGGACTCTACGAGGATGTCACAGCAATGGGCTTATCTCCGCTATTTGCAGATTATGAAGGTTCTGCAAATTCTCTTGATCACTTTACTTACGCTTACAATCTATTACCCGACAGGCTAAGGCAAAAAACCGCTAAAATACCGCGTTTAATTAACTCGGCGCTGATAATGTTAACCTGTTTGTTGCTAATATCCGTTATAGCGGCGCCCGTTTGGTTTGAGTATCAAACAGTTAACGCATTACAAATAAAAGCCGATTCTCTGGAAAAAGACGCCAAAAAGGTGAAAGCATTGCAGTCGGACATCGATGCGGTAATAGATGAAACCCGTCAGTTGATTAAAGAGAAAACTGCGACGCCCGAGGTGATTGTGATATTGAATACGCTAAGCTCGCTTATCAAGGATGATACCTGGCTGAGCTATTTGCAATACACGGACGGACATTTGCAAATACAAGGAGAATCGCCTGCCGCGTCGACTCTGATTGCCGTTCTGGAAGCGTCTGAATTGTTTGTCAATGCCAGATTTGCCTCGCCAGTCACTCAGGATAGCGTCAGCAAGCTTGAAAGGTTTCAGATTACTGTCGATGTGGACAAAGCGGAAGGCATTGCCCGTGAGTAAAGATAAAAAACGCGATGCCCGCTCTCCTGCCCTGCATCAACGCTGGATTGCCGTGGGTTTATTAGTGATCGCGCTGCTGGCTGTTATTTTAGCCATTATTGTACCTGTGGTGAGCAAGGAAATGGAGCTGCGCGAAACTAAAAACAATCTTGTTTTCAGGCTGCAGCAATATGAACGCATCTTAGCAAAAAAGAACACTGTTGTTGCCAGCATGGACAATATAAAACAACGGCAGAAGCAGCAAGGCTATTTTAATAGCCAGGAAACCGATGCTTTAGCGTCTGCCGAGATGCAGGAGTTTATAAAAAAAGCGATTGTCGATGCCGGAGGGCAGTTAAGCAGCACTCAGGCCCTTCCGGTTAACAACAAAGATAAATTTAGCCGGATAACCATTAGAGTAAGGATGACAGGAAATAGCGAAGTATTGCGAGCTGTGCTATACAAGATTGAGACATCTAAACCGTTGATCATTATTGATCAGATCGATATAAGACCCACGCGCGGAAAAAGAAATAGAACGACGCGCCAGGTCGACTCCACTAACGAACTGAACGTTAATTTTCAGGCCGTCAGTTTTATGAGAAAACCAGCGCAATGAATAGTAAAATTGTGTCTGTGTTAATCTCTGTTTGCATCGCGTGCGTCTTTATTATTGCCGGCGAGTGGTACTACTCAGTACAGGAAGAAAAGCATGCCCTGGCCTCGGCAATTTCAGCCGGAAAAAAGATCTCAACCGATGAAATGCCGGCCATAGAGCTGATCCGGCAACCCGAAGAAAGTTATGCCGATTTCGTTTCCAGACCCTTATTTATTAACGGCAGAAGACCCGTTGAAGAACCCAGCCCCGAGGAAGCGCAAAATGCCGCCGAGGCAAATATCTTTGATTGGGAACTGAACGGCGTTTATACGACGAAAAAAGGCTTATCCGCCTTATTCAGCCGTTCCAAATCCAAAGCCGCTAAAGATAATTATCGACGGATAAGCGTGGGCGCTGATCTCTCTGGCTGGAAGCTGACTGAAATTCGCACGGACAGAGCCATGCTAAAGCAAGGCGCTCAGCAAAAGGAATTATTGCTCCGGAAACCAAAATTGAAAGACTTGTCCAAGCAACCCAATAGACCCAATGTAACCAATAGCCCGCCTCCTGCAGAAGGCAACCTTGAGAACACTAATGAATAGTTTTAAAAAAATAACAACAGCCACCTGCATTCTGGTTATGGGTTTATCCCTTGGCAGTTGTGAGTTATTAAGATTTAAAACAGCCGCCAAATTACCGCTGGAGCCAGTAAAAACCAAGCAAGCGGATGAGGTTTTTCATCAATTGCAAAACAAACCGCCTGCTACCGAATCAGCTAAGCCAGCCAGCGAACTGTTCCCAGGAACGGACCGGTTTGTATCCGGGAGTCAGCAGAAATACAGAAAAACCGTTCCCAAAGGCGCGGGGTCATACAGTCTTAATTTTGACGATGCTGACCTTGGCGAAGTGGCAAAAGTTATCCTGAGCGATATCCTCGGACAGAATTATGTGTTAAGCCCCAAAGTTGCCGGCAAAGTTACCTTGCAAACAACCGAACCCTTAACCAAGGAGGAATTGCTGCCTACCCTGGAAATGGTTCTGCGCATGAATAATGCGGCTTTGGTGAAAGACGGCAGAATTTATCATATTGAACCTGCTGCCGAAGCCTTATATGTTTCTAACATGTCAAACGAAAGGTCAGGTTATCAAACCCGGATTATACCTGTGAGAAATGTGGCGGCCCAGGATATTGCCGACATTATCAAACCCCTGGTGCATGAAAAAACGATACTAAACGTTGATGCTGCGCGCAACATTCTGGTGGTTGCCGGAACAGCCGACGAGGTAGCCAGAGTTGCCGATCTGGTAAGCACTTTTGATATTGATGTGTTAAGAGGGCGTTCTTTTGGTTTATTCCCGTTAGCCCATGTAGATCCTGAAACCATGATTGAAGAGCTGCAAAGTGTTTTTTATCAACCAGTCAAGGAAGGCAAATCCGGAGAGTCCGAGTTTTTTCAGTTTATACCCATAGACCGCTTGCATGCTGTTTTAGCCATTACCCATCAGGCGCACTATCTGAACGAAATTGAAAGCTGGGTGTACCGGCTGGATAAAGCGAACACAGCTACCGGCGGCGGCGTTAATGTTTATAAAGTTCAGCATGTCGATGCGGGAGAACTGGCGGATACATTAAATTCGATTTTCACTGGCGCAGAAAAGAAAAAGAAAACCGCAAAAGTCGCTCCTGGAGAAACGGCTTCTGAAATGAGCAATAAAGAACCGGCCAGCTCCGGCAATATGCCGTCCAGCCAACTGGGAGTCTTCGCCTTTAATCCAGCTGATGAAAAATCACCGGCGGATGATGCGGCAGCGGCCGGAGGCGCTTTCGCCATTAACAACTCCAATGCAAAATCATCGGCGGGCAATGCGGAAGCCGGTGGCGCGAAAGTTGCTAACGTAGGCGAGGTAAAAATCATTGCGGATGAACCCAATAACTCTATCATTATTGTGGCTACAGCCCAGGATTACGAAGTGATACTGCCGATTATTAACCAGCTGGATATGATGCCGTTACAAGTGCTGATCGATGCGACGGTAGTGTCGGTAACCTTAACGAATGAATTGAAATATGGCATATCGTGGTATTTATCACATGGAGGTGAAACCATTGCCAGCACAGCCACGCCTCCCAGCACAGCGGCGCAGACGTTAGGAACCGCGGCTACGGCTGCTGCCGCAGCCGCAACAGGCGGACTAAGCACTTTCTACAGCTCGGGATCGGTGAGAGCCCTTTTAAATGCTCAAGCCATAGCTAATAATGTCAATGTCATTTCTTCACCTTCGTTAATGGTATTGAATAATCAGAAAGCGAAGATAAATGTGGGTCAGCAAATACCCATACAAACCGGCACCACAGCAGTCCCTATCGCTGGCGGGGCAGCTGGCGCCAGCATAGCTCAATCGAATTCGATTCAATATAAAGATACCGGCGTTACCCTGGAAGTTACGCCCAGGGTTAATGCGAACGGCATGGTTATAATGAAACTCCACCAAATTGTCAGTAAACCAATACAAACAACGACCGGCGTTACCACCAGCGCAACCATTGATAAAAAAGAAATTAACAGTTCCGTGGCGGTAACTGACGGGGAAACGATAGTATTAGGCGGCCTGATTGATGAAACGGTTGGTAACGCCCAAAATGGCATTCCTTTCTTATACGACCTGCCGTTGATAGGGCCACTGTTCGGAGGTACGGACAAAACAAATAACAAAACAGAGCTGGTTGTCCTGATTACCCCGCGGGTAGTAAAGGGCAAACAGGATTCCAGGGTGATATCTAATGAGTTTAAACGCAAACTGACCGGAATATATGAGGATGTACCGCAAGGCAACTATGAAACAAATATGGGCGTACAACAAAATTAATTGCTGAAATAGAGCCCGGCAGGCCGGATTACCGAAATGTAACCCGGCTTGCAAAAGGTTTACCGGGTAATGACCTCGTCGCCTTTGCCGACTAGCACGACATCAGCAGGGCGCATGGCAAAAATACCAACAGTGACCACGCCGGTAATATTATTGATAATTTGCTCCAGCTTGACCGGTTCCATGATATTAAGATTGTGAACATCAAGAATCACATTATGGTTATCGGTAATAAAATTCTCCCTCCACACCGGCTGACCGCCCAATTTAACAAGCTCTCTTGCCACATAACTTCTCGCCATCGGAATTACTTCAACCGGCAGCGGGAACGCGCCCAACACATCAACGCATTTGCTTTCATCGACAATGCAAACAAACTGCTTGCTGGCTGCGGCAATGATTTTTTCGCGTGTCAAAGCGCCGCCGCCGCCTTTAATCAAATGCTTATGAGGACTCACTTCGTCAGCGCCGTCGATATAAACGTCCAGCGTGCCGACTGCGTTCAAATCAAGCACAGGAATCCCGACTTTTTTTAAATGGGCTGTACTGACTTCGGAACTGGATACCGCGCCGTCAATATCCGCTTTAAAATCGGCTAAAAAATCGATGAAATGTTTCACTGTAGAACCAGTGCCAACGCCGACAATGGCGACATCTTTAATATAGTGAAGAGCGGCTTGAGCGACTTTTTGTTTTAATTCATCTTGTGTCATGGAGAGCTACCGTAATAAAGTAAATGGTGTGGGATAATACCGCAGAACCGGACATTCTTCAGCCGATTTTTAACAAATGTTCCTAAAAATTCTCCGAAGTAGAACAAGCCTTTCAACAATGCCTTGATGAGCTGAATTTCGTCTAGGCCTAAAAACAGAAAATCCGGCTTATTGCTTGTTGTCAGGCGGAATGAATCAGGGACGATCAATCTTTATGATTGTTTTCATTACCCGGCTGTTCATGTATTATCAGATAACCGCTTTAATCGCGTCAGCCAGCAAGGCGTCAAGCTTTATACAGGATGCCGGGTGGTTTATGCTGTCCGTGCTCCAGAGAGTCTGAACTCCGGAATGGAGGATATGCGCTTCGGCATCGCCGCAGAAAAGGGCATGAGTCACAACGGCATGGATATCGCCGGCTCCGGCGGCTTTTAGCAGTCTGGCCGCTTTGCCAAGGGTTCTGCCGGTGCTGGCTATATCATCTATGATGACTATGGTTTTATTGAGGAATTTGATATCCGGCAAGGTCATAGCAATTTGTTTGTCACCGCCCCTTTCCTTATGGGCGATGCAATAGTCAAAACCGATTTTATTAGCTATATTGGCGACCCATTGTTCAGACTCGCCATCCGGGCCTAACAGCAGAGCGTGCTCCAGCTTTTGCTTCAGAAAACGCCCGATTTCATCAGCCGCGCTAAGGCTAATGGCGTTTTTTACCGGGACCGCCTGATCCAGTGACAATATGCGATGTAAATGCGGATCCACTGTGAGTACATCGTCAAATAGATTGGCAAGCATTTTGCCGATAATTCGCTGGCTTACAGCGACGCCCGGATGATTGGCAAAATCCTGGCGCATGTAGCATAAATAAGGGGCTACCAGGGTTAGGCGTTTAGCGCCTAATTCCCGCGCCGTTGCGGCGCACAATAATAATTCGATTAATTTAGTGTTGGGTTGATTAAGACTGCGGCAAAAGATAACATGTCTCGGCAGTGAAGGCGGCAGGCTTACGAAACTTTCACTATCGGGAAAATGATGCAAGCTTACCTCGGCCAGCGGCGCATCAAGCCGGTCAGCCAGACGTTGCGCCTGGCTCATGTAGTCGGGAAAGGCAAGTATTATCATAGACAGGGCCAGTCAGGATTAAAAGGCAACCAGGGACTTCACAATGTGCTCATCGCTACCGATGACATAACCGTTGTCCTGGCTCGCTATATCCAGGGCAAACTTAAAGTCAGCGGGGAATTCGGCATAAATGCGATATAAACTGTCGCCTTTCTTTACCGGGTTACCCAATTTTTTTAATAAATCGACGCCGGCTCTTTTCATCATCGGCGCGCCGGCAAGACGGGCAATTTTTGCCATTTGGAAGTTGTCAATATGAGTGACGAAGCCATCGCAGCCGGCGAAAACCTCATGGCAGAGCTTACCGGGGTGAAGATCAATCTGTTTTGCCCCTTGGGCCTGAATAATCTCATTCATTTTGGCGCAGGCCCGGCCGGATTCAAGTATGTCGCGAGCAATAGCATAACCCTGACCGCCGCGGACATCAGGGTCAAATTCAATAACCCTGCCAGCCAGCTGCAAGGATTTTTGGCGCAAATCAGCCGGCGCTTCAGGATCATTTTGCAAGACCTGCATGACATCTCTGGCTTCCAACACGGGACCGATGCCGCGACCAATTGGCTGGCGGCCATCGGTAATCATGACTTCCAGATGAATATTGAGACGGTCGCCAACAAATTCGAATAATTTACGCAATGTCAGCGCCTGGCGCATTTGCCGTACTTTCGCGGTAGGACCGACGGGAATATCGATGATCAGGTGCGTGGAACCCGCGGCCAGTTTTTTGGACAGAATGGAGGCAACCAGCTGCCCCTGCGAATCTATGCCCAGCGGCCGTTCGACTGAAATCAGCATATCATCGACCGGCGCGAGCCTGGCTGTTCCGCCCCAGGCCAGGCAACCACGCTCCTGCCGTACAATAGCGTGTAATTGATCGGGACTCAGATTGACTTCGGTCAATACTTCCATGGTATCGGCCGTGCCCGCCGGCGAGGTGATAGCGCGGCTGGAGGTTTTTGGAATCAACATGCCATGCGCCGCAACGATAGGAACGACCAGCATCGAGGTGCGATTACCGGGAATGCCGCCGATACAATGTTTATCCGCAACCAAGGCCTCATGCCAGTCCATTCTGTCGCCGGATTGCAACATGGCTCGTGTCAGATAGAGCAGTTCGTCGTGATCAAGGTTGTTTTGCCCAGTCGCGACAAGAAATGCGGCCATTTCCATTTTTGAATAGCGGCTTTCAGCGATATCGCTGGTTATACTGCTGAAGTCATCCTGACTCAGACGTTCGCCATTGATTTTACGGCGAACCGCATCCATGGACTTGGGAGGCTCTGCATGATTGACAGTAACCAGACAGCCTTCAGCCACATTCAACTGCTCGAATGCCTGCTCGGACAGGCCTAATTCCCCCGGCTGAACAATGGAAGCATCGTCTACTACGTTTAGCACGGCAAGCACCTTGGCCCCGTTGGCGCTGACCTGAATTTTGGAAAGCGCCTGGAAACCTTCAACTCGATAAATACCGCATTCACGATTAAGATAAGCGACGTTTTCATGATAGGTATCAATGGCGATACGGCGTACTTGCAGTGTGTCATTACTCATAGGCGGATTGGCCGGTCGGTGGTTAGGAGGCTGAACGCCGATAATGCGGTTTGGCAGCCTTATTGTCAACCCATCCGCCTGGAGAAACACGAACTTCCGGTTTGTTGTACTAGCGTAGCATCATTCTCTATATGTTGTTGATTACGTAAAAGCACCGCAAATGCTTCCGCTGAAACCGGTACGCTTTTAATATAACCCTGATAAAAGTCGCAACCTTTTTCCTTTAAGAATGCTAACTGCTCAGGCGTTTCTACGCCCTCTGCTAATACCTTGAAGCCTAACATATGCCCCATGGCGATAATAGTTGCGGTAATCTCCATGTCGTCATTTAGCAAGGGAATGCCGTCAATAAAGCTCCTGTCTATCTTTAACATATTCACCGGAAAATGCTTGAGATAAGCCAGTGACGAGTAACCCGTACCAAAATCATCTATAGCTAGACGAATGCCTTGAGCGCTAAGATCATTGAGAATAGCCACCGCTTTGTCCTGGGTTTCCATTAAGCCGTTTTCGGTCAACTCCAGCTCCAGTTGTTTGGCTGGAAAACCTGTTTCATTGAATATCCTGGCAGCTACAGCATTAATGTCACCGCGGAGCAATTGCATGGGCGATACATTAACCGCTAATATTAATGATGGCAAACCGGCATCCATCCACTTACGGCCTTGTTTGCATGTTTCGTGCAATACCCATTCTCCAATCGTCATAATCAGGCCGGATTCTTCGGCAATAGCTATAAAGCCATCAGGAGTAATAAGACCTTCGATTTCATCTTGCCAGCGGATTAAAGCTTCGGCGCCGATGATGCGGCCGCTGGCAATATCGACCTGCGGTTGGTAAAAAACGCGTAGCTCTTCCTGACTAATAGCTTTTCGCAGTCGACCCTCTAACTCAATACATTTATGCACAGCAATTGTCGAGTCTTCGGAAAAGTAAGCAAAGTCGCCACGCCCCTTCTCTTTGGCTTTATAAAGGGCTGTATCGGCTTGATTCATGAGTATTTCAGGATTATCGCCGTGCTGTGGAAACAGGCTGATGCCAATGCTGACACCAACCTGCACCTCTTTACCTTGAGATAGCTTAAAAAGTTTACTTAAAGCAGCGATGATGGCTTCAGCTACCCGGGCGGGATCTTCCGGGTGGGTAATATCATCTAATAACACAATAAATTCATCACCACCCAAACGGGCAACCATGTCCACTTCACGCAATCGAGTAGTAAGTCGTCCGGCAACTTGTTGCAATAATTCATCGCCCGCTCCGTGGCCAAAACTGTCATTGACCGCCTTAAATCGATCCAGGTCAAGCGCCATCAAAGCCATCTGTTTGCCGTCACGTAACCCTACTTGGATGCTGTGTTTCAGGCGCTCTAACAATAGCCGCCGGTTGGGCAGTGCTGTAAGTGGATCATAGAAAGCAAGCTGTTTGATTTCTTCCTCAGCACACTTGCGTTTGGTGATGTCGCGGGTGACTCCTATCAACATGGAAATTTTTCCGTCGGCATCCGGTAACGGCGCAGCGTGGATCTCCAGCCAGCGCCGGGTGCCCTTGAGTCCGGTGATTTCGAATTCCAGTTTGCCGATTTCACCGCTTATCACGCGTTGATGCAAGGCTTTAAAGGAAGCGCGGTATTCAGGAAGAATAAAGTTTAGGTGTCTATGCTGCTGTACTTCGGCTAGCGAATTTGCCTCAAACATGGCGAGACCGGCAGCGTTAATCTCCAGGAGTTTTCCTTGGGCGCTAATGACTTTTATGCATTCCGGTTCGGTTTCAATGATGGTTCGCAGGCGTTGTTCGCGTTCCTGCAATGCGACTTCCGCCTGCTTGCGTTCACCGATGTAACTTGCCAGCGCCATACCCACCAAAGACAAAGTTACAATATATAACCAGTAATTTATCATGTGGGTTTCGGCTATGTCATTTGCGAAGAAGCCGACGCCGGAAATTGCGCCAACAAGTCCTTGTACTGCAATTATGGACAAAACCGCCATTGTGCCGTGCGTTCCCAGACGCACGGCCGTCAACGTGATAAACAGGAACATCAAAGAACCTTCGGCAAAAAGGCCGACTGCTTCTTGGAACCAGCCAAGAAAAACTATTTGACCCACTAAAAAAGTTGAGCCAAACACTAGCGCAACCTCAAGCAGTTTTTTGGGTGTAAACCACTCAACTGGCATCCTGCGCCAAACTAGAATCAGCGGGGTAATCATCATGATGCCAAGCGCATCACCCATCCACCAATGAGCTAAGTTCAGGAAATAAGTGTCTGCGGTGATGGCTCCGGAAATCAGCAAAATCGTCACGCCGGGTATGGCAGCGGCGCCGCAGCCAATGGCGCCGGCAAAAAAAGTTAACCTTAAATAATCGCCAAGCGAGTGGATATTTATGAATTGCTTATGGTTGCGGGTGAGTAGCCAGGCGCCAAAAAGCGCTTCGAGGGCGCTGCCTATCGGTAAGGTGACTGTCAGCCAGAATGGGTTTTTTCCTATTACGTTAATCAGTAGAGCTCCGAAGTAAACGCATAAGGCATACCTCTTTCCTCCCATCAGCACCGCTGCCAGCCCTAATCCGCTTGATGGGTAGATGATATTAACATAGTCAGTGGCCGAGTAGGCAAAAACAAACTCGGCTAATAATGTGTAGAGCGCCGTCACGCCCAGCATCTTTAATAGATTTATCGGGCGTTGCCGAGTGACGCAAATGGGCGTAGTCAATTTTTGCGTAGTCAAATCAGACCAATAGTGTAGAAAGGATTTGCATTTAATTATAACTCTCGGTGACAGGGTTGTCCTTTTTAAAACTGTAACCTCTGGAGTTTGAATATCCCTGCATTGAATTAGGCAGCTTGAGCATGCACGCCGGAAGTTTTACGATCTGCATCAGGCCGATGAGAGCCCCATGGCACTGGAAGCATTGACGCGCATCGGCCAGTTATTCCATAGCGAACAACAAGGCAAAGCGCTGAGCATTGACGCTCGCCAACAGTTGAGTGTGGAGCAAAGCCTACCTGTTGTACGTTAATCCTATAAAAAATGAGACGGTGCGTATTACAATGAAAACCACCGCCGAATACCATGCAAATACGCCACTTGAATTTCTCAAAAAGCAGCCGCTGGCAATGAGCGGAATTTTGTTTTCTGATCGCCCGCTGTCGAAACTTTGCGGCCGGTCGCGGTAATCAACTTGCGGCTTAATACAGTCAGTGAAATTTGTTTTTTGAAACAAGATAAGGTTCAATGGGATGATCGATCAAAACATTAGATTTGCCTTGTTAAAATGACCAATGACTGAATTATTGCAATTCCAATCCGGAACCTCGCCGTGAAAAAATTTCCAGCAGCTCGCGGCGCATTTTTGGCGCTATTGGCAGCGCTTTTATTCGGAGCCGGCACGCCGCTGGTGCAACGGGTTGGCGTTGGCGTAAGCGCCTGGATGACGGCCGCCATGCTTTATACCGGAGCAGCAGTTGCTGGGTTCTTGCTGCGTTCCGGCGCTGCCAAAGAAGCTGCCGTGCGGCGGCGGCACTGGCCGCGTCTTTTGCTCATGGCGCTGTGCGGCGCGGCGCTTGGCCCGGTAGCGCTTGCATGGGGACTGCAACGCACGAGCGGCATGAGCGCATCGCTCATGCTATCGCTGGAAGCTGTTTTTACCGTGCTGTTGTCTTGCCTGCTATATCGCGAGCATATCGGCCGCCGTGTAGGGCTGGCAATAGCCTTATTGGCGTTAGGCGGAGGCCTGTTGGTATTTGATCGCGCCGGAAATGGGGCGACGCAGGTTATCGGCTTGCTTGCGGTCATGGGGGCCACCATCTCATGGGCCGTGGATAACACCTTGTCTCGGGCGCTAGCCGATCTTGACCCTGGACAGGTGGTTTTAGGCAAAGCCACTTTGGGCGCTGCCTGTTCGTTTCTGATTGCGGCGACGGCCGGAGAAACAGAATTGTCCTCGTCTGCCGTAATAGGCCTCTTTCTGATCGGCGCGATCGGCTACGGCCTCAGTCTTCGTTTCTATTTGTTAGCGCAACGGGCGCTCGGCGCAGCCCGGACTGGTTCAGTATTCGCAACGGCCCCCTTTATCGGCGCGGTAATCGCGTTCGGATTAGGGGAACGGGGGCTTAGCCCATGGCTGATAGGCGGTGCGGCGCTTATGGCGGCTGGTGTTGTGCTGCACATGTCAGAACGCCATGAACATAAGCATCAACATGAGGCGCTTGGCCATGAACACGCCCATACTCATGATGACGGACACCATGCCCACAGCCATGCTCAGTTACCGGCAGGCGCGCACAGCCACTGGCATGCGCATAAGCCGGTGACGCACAGCCACGCCCACACGCCTGACTTGCATCATGTTCATAAGCATTAGGCGCGTGGCTGGACAAAGTAACCCATTTTATCCAAACGGGCTTTCCTAAGGTGAGGTCGTTAAATCAGGCTTTAAAATTTTTTACGCTCGATGATAGCGCCTTTGATTAGTGCATAAATCGCCGGAATAACGATCAGCGTCAACAGCGTCGACGACACCATGCCACCCACTATCGGCGCGGCGATACGGCGCATGACCTCCGAACCGGCTCCTGTTCCCCACATAATGGGCAGCAGTCCCGCCATGATGGCGACGACCGTCATCATCTTCGGCCGGACCCGATCAACCGCGCCTTCCCGGATAGCATCATACAAGTCCGTTCTATTCAGAGGTTTGCCTTCCGCTGTCTTTTCCGCCTTGACCTTTTCCAGAGCTTGATCGAGATAAATCAGCATGACCACGCCGGTTTCGGCGGCTACCCCTGCCAGCGCAATAAAACCGACAACTACCGCCACGCTCAGATTGTAGCCCAGCCAGTACAACAGCCAGACCCCGCCAACCAAGGAAAAGGGCAAGGACAGCATCACGATGAGCGTTTCAGTGATACGTTTGAAATTAAGGTAAAGCAACAGCAAAATGATTAACAGGGTCATCGGAACTGCAATGGCAAGCTTGGCCTTCGCGCGTTCCATGTATTCGAACTGGCCGCTCCAGGCGGCGTAATAGCCGGGTGGAAACTTTACCCGTTCCAGCACGGCGCGTTGCGCATCGGCCACATAGCCGCCGATGTCGCGGCCGCGGATGTCTACAAAGATATAGGCGGACAACAGGGCGTTCTCGGTGCGGATGCCCGGCGCGCCCTTGTCGAGAGTCACCTGGGCCAACTGCCCTAACGGAATCATGGCTCCTCCCGGTACCGGCACGAGGATCTGGGCGGCGATCATTTCAGGCGAATCGCGCAGTTCACGCGGATAGCGCACGATCACATTGAAGCGCTCCCGGCCCTCCACCGTTGTGGTTACCGTTTCACCGCCCAGAGCGGTGGCGATCACATCCTGAAAATCTCCGACGCCGAGTCCGTAGCGGGCCAGTTGTTTCCGGCTGGGTTCGATGGTCAGGTAATAGCCGCCGGTAATCCTTTCCGCATAAGCGCTGGTGGTGCCCGGCACGGTTTTGACGATAGCTTCGATTTGGGTGGCGAGCTTTTCCATTTGGGCAAGATCTTTGCCAAACACCTTGATACCGATTGGCGTGCGGATACCGGTCGAGAGCATATCGATGCGATTCTTGATGGGCATGGTCCAGGCATTGGTCACGCCGGGCATCTGCGTCGCCTTGTCCATTTCGGCAATGAGCTTGTCGGTAGTCATGCCAGGCCGCCACTCGGCTTCCGGCTTGAGATTGACCACCGTTTCGAACATTTCCAGCGGCGCCGGATCGGTGGCTGTTGAGGCGCGGCCGGACTTGCCGAATACGGACTCAACTTCGGGGAAGCTTTTAAGAATGCGGTTTTGCGTCTGCATGATCTCCGTCGCCTTGGTCACGGAAATCCCCGGCAGGGTTATCGGCATGAATAACAAGGTGCCTTCATTTAATATCGGCATGAACTCGCTGCCCAGTTTCGATGCCGGATACAGGGCCGCTGCCAACGTGATAAGCGCCACGGTAATAGTCAGTTTCTTCCAGCGCAACACGCCTTCTATAACCGGGCGGTACAGCCAAATCAACAGGCGATTCAGCGGATTGCGCTGTTCGGGCACGATGTGTCCGCGTATGAATAGCAACATCAATACCGGCACCAGAGTCACGGACAGGAAAGCGGCTCCGGCCATCGCGAAGGTTTTGGTGTAGGCCAAGGGTTTAAACAAGCGGCCTTCCTGCTCTTCGAGGACAAACACGGGCAGAAATGAGACGGTAATCACCAGCAGGCTCAGGAACAAGGCGGGGCCGACTTCCTTGGCGGCTGCGATCATCAGGTCGAGGCGGTTGGCATCAGGCGCAGCCTGCTCCAGATGCTTGTGAGCGTTCTCGATCATTACGATGGCGGCATCCACCATGACGCCGATGGCGATGGCGATACCGCTGAGACTCATGATATTGGAGTTGATGCCGAGCCCGTGCATGACGATGAAGGCGATCAGCACGCCAATTGGCAGCATCACGATGGCTACCAGGGCGCTGCGCACATGAAAGAGAAACAGTACGCAAACCAAAGCGACTATCAGGCTTTCCTCGACCAATTTGTCGCGCAGATTCTCGATGGCTTTGATAATCAGCACAGAGCGGTCATAAACGGGCGCAATGGAAACGCCCGAAGGTAAGCCGGGCGCGATTTCCCGGAGCTTGGCTTTGACGTTATTGATGACCTCCAGCGCATTTTGTCCGTAACGGGCAATAGCAATGCCCGAAACGGCCTCGCCTTCTCCGTTCAGTTCGGTGACACCCCGGCGCTCGTCCGGCCCCAATTCCACGCGGGCCACGTCGCGCACGAACACAGGCGTGCCGCCTTCGGCCTTCACTACCAAATCCTCAATATCCTGAATACCGCGCAAATAACCTTTGCCGCGCACCATGTACTCGGTTTCCGTCATCTCCACCACGCGTCCGCCGACATCGCGGTTGCTTTCTGCGATCACCCGGCTTACCGTAGGCAACGGAATACCATACGCCTGGAGTTTGCGCGGATCGACGATTACCTGATATTGCTGGACGAAGCCGCCGACGCTGGCAACTTCCGCCACGCCATGCGCCTTGGTGAGCTGATAACGGATAAACCAGTCCTGAAGCGTTCTTAGCTCTGCAAGCGAATGCTGAGCGCCCACTACCACATATTGAAACACCCAGCCGAGCCCGGTGGCATCAGGGCCTAGCGTGGGTGTAACGCCCTTCGGCAAGCGGCTGGAAGCAAAGTTCAGGTACTCCAGCACCCTTGAGCGCGCCCAGTAAACATCGGCGCCATCCTCGAAAATGATGTAAACGAACGAAACGCCGAAGAATGAGAAGCCGCGCACAACCTTGGAACGCGGCACGCTCAACATGGCCGTGGTCAGCGGATAAGTTACTTGATCCTCGACGACCTGTGGAGCCTGACCTGGATACTCGGTGTAAACGATAACCTGAACGTCGGACAAATCGGGAAAGGCATCGAGCGGGGTTT
Source organism: Methylobacter sp. KS41 (assembly GCA_002862125.1). Taxonomy (GTDB): domain Bacteria; phylum Pseudomonadota; class Gammaproteobacteria; order Methylococcales; family Methylomonadaceae; genus Methylobacter_C. The sequence continues at coordinate 1,464,601 of PHSP01000001.1, forward strand.
TTATGACGGCATAAATGCCGGCAATGACGATAAAGACCGTTGCCAGCAAGACCAGAAACACGTTACGCGCCGACCATTCAATGATTTTTCCCAGCATCTTACCTCCCTCCTTGATGGTTATGTTCGCCGTCAAGCGGCGATGGCGGTTCGGCTGAGATGGCGCCGGGTGTTTTGGCATTAGCCGGTTCAAAACCGCTTAAAGCGGCCTCCAGGTTGCTCTCGGCATCGATCAGGAAGTTTGCGCTAACCACGACGCGTTCCTGCTCGTGCAGACCCTCCAAAATCTCGGTCATCTGTTCGCCGCGAATGCCTAACCTGACCGGACGGGATTCGAACCGCCCTTCGCCGCGATCGACCAGCACAAGAGTGCGCCGGCCGCTTTCCAAAACCGCCGATCGCGGCACAGCGAGAGCGGTATGTGCTTGAGTAGCGATCTCAAGCTGGGCATACATCATTGGTTTTAGGAGGCCGTTGACGTTGGGTAATTCAATACGTACCTTGACGGTCCGGGTTGCGGGGTCAAGCGTGGGATAAACGAACCCAACCTTGCCTTTGAAGGTGCGGCCGGGATAAGCATCGAGCGTAGCCAAAACCGTTTGCCCCAGCTTGATAAGGCCTACGTCTTGCTCATAAACTTCGGCAATAATCCACACTTGGGATAGGTCTGCTATTTTAAATAGCGTATCCCCTGCCATGGCTCGCGCGCCTGAAACCACCTGTTTTTCCATGACAATGCCAGATGCCGGCGAGCGCACGACGACGGTGTGCTGCACCTTGCCCTGTTGTTCCAGATGCGTCAGCTCTGACTCCGAGATGCCCCAGTTACGCAGTCGCTCCAGACTGCTTTCCGTCAGGTTCTTCATCCCGGATTGCAGCCAGGCCTCGCTATTGCCAAGTGCGGATTGACCGTTCCTGGCAGTCAGATATTCGTGTTGCGCAGAAACCAAATCCGGGCTATACAGTTCGAACAGGGGTTGACCGAGCGCTACGGATTGCCCGGTGGTGTTCACATAGAGTTGCTCGATGAAGCCGTTGAAACGAAGGGTCACGTTATAGAGCCGCCGCTCGTCGGCTTCGACAATGCCGACGGTGCGAACCGTGCTCGCGATTGCGGTGTTTTCCACCGGCGCTGTTTTCACGCCGAGCCGCTGGATTTTTTCAGTGCTCACATGAAGTAGTCGAGCTTCGTTATGATTTTCCTCTTCCGCGAACACCGGAATGTAATCCATGCCCATTGAGTCTTTCTTCGGCACTGGCGAGGTATCGGCTAGCCCCATCGGATTGCGGTAGTACAGAATCTTCCTTTCCGGTTTCCCGGCGCTGTTTTCAGCGGCTGATCCGGCGTTCGAAGCAGGCGCGGATTCTTTGTAAACGGGAATATAATCCATGCCCATTTCATCCTTTATGGGAATTGGCGAAGTCACCGCCGGATTCATCGGATGGCGGTAAAAATCAGGCTTCCGCCCGGCTTGCCCGGCAGTGGCCGCAGTGCTGTTCCCGTGTTGCAATGCCAGCCAATAACCGCCTGATGCGCCCAATCCTGTAGCCGCAAGCGCCGTAAATAGGATCGCCTTGTTCATAATGTGTCCCTCCCAAGCGCTGCTTTCAATTGGGCTAACGCCTGATGGGCATCGGCCAACGCCTGCCAATATTGCATCTGGTAATCAAACCAGGCATTTTTGGCCTGGATCACACTCTGAAAATCCGTCTTGCCCACCTGATAGGCTGCAAGAGCAGCGCTGACGCTTTGCTGTGCGAGCGGCAACATACTGGTTTTCAACAGCTCAAACTGCTCGCGGCTGCCACGGTAAAGAGCCAGAGATGCGCTGATTTCGGCCTGGATTTTCCGCCGTGTTTCAGCCAATGCGTAACGTTCTTTCAGCAACTCGCTTTGCCGCTGATCGACCGCTTTCGCCTGCTTGCGATCGGTGTAAATGGGCAGGGTCATGCTGAGCTGAACGCTGGCGAAATCGCTACGGCTTTGGCCGCCCGGGGTATTCTGGCGGAATGAATAAGCCGTTCCTAGCGTAAAATCCGGATAGTAATCCTTTTTTGCCAGTTCCAGTCTGGTTTGCGCAGCGTCTATGGCTTTCTTCTTCTCAGCCAGAAGCGGGCGTGATTCCTGGAGATCGGTAGCGGATTGAATGTCCGGCAAATGGGTGTCCAAGTCGTCAGGCAGCCGGATAGCATTATCCGCAGCCTGATTGAGCAACGCGTTCAGACGCGCGATTTCAGCATGGTGCATACCGGCGTGTTGCGCTTTTTCCTTGGCTAATTTGGCCTGTTCCAATAGCGCTGTCAGAACATCCTGCTGAAGCCCTTCACCCACCCGGTATTGGGTATTCGCTATCTCCACCAGTTGCTTGAGCAGTTGCTCGGTATCAGCGATGATGAGCAGCGCTTGATGCATGGATACCAATTGCCACCAGCGGATGGTGACATCGCGTGCAAGCAGAAGACGGGCTTCCTCGACGGTGTTGACGGCGGCTTCCGCCTCAAAGGCGGCGGCTTTTTCCCGTAACGCCAGCTTGCCGGGAAACGGGATCGACTGATTAACGCCTACTTCCAGCATCGTCATATCCTCTTTATTGAGATTAAGGCCATATGCGGTGGGCAGGTTAAGCGCCCCGAAATTGAGCGTGGGTTCGGGCAAGGTTCCTTCTTGTGAAGGAATCGCCGCCATTGCTTCGGCGCGCGCCTTGATTTGGGCAAGGCTGGGATTTTCTTCCAGGGCAATGGCGACAGCCCGTTCCGGGGTCAGAATGGCGTCGTCAGCCGGGAGCGTGCTTGAAAATAAGGCCAGATACAAGAACCCGGCCACTGGCACCGTAAAACGGCAGGACCGCCGGTTTGCACGCGCAGCGCCCGCAGGGCGCGGCATAGGGATATGCCGCATGAATGCTATACGGCTTGAAAGCCGCCGGGATATTACAGAATACATAGAGTTTTCCTTACAATCGAAAAACAGTCTCCGCCCCGCAAGGCGCGGAAACCCCTTAGCGCTTTAAAGAGCGCAGTCCGGTTTCGAGAGTAAGGCTAGTTCAGAAGCGTACAATAACGATAGATCAGCAGAATCCGCCTGCCAACCGGCGGTGCTTTTGCGTGAGAAATACGCTGGATGGGGGCTTGGTAAAGTAAATATCCGATTAACCCGATCAGGCATAGCATAAAGACCGGCATCTGGGGTTTGTCTATCTTGAAACTGAAGGCCGGGTTGGGCTGGGAATCCAGGCAAGGTTTGGAAGAACAGTCTTGGGCGGTAATGCTTGCATGTCCCTTATGTTCCGGAGAGGGGTTAACCGGCTCCGGACACCCTGCCGGCATGGCTGCTGTGGAAGACGCGCGCCATGAACCCGGCATTGAACAAGTTGCTGAAATCAGCAAGGAAAGCCAGCTCACCAGCAGCACGAACACCAGGACGTGCAGGTAAGGACGGTTTCTTGGAGAACGCAACGTATTTAGCACAAGAGTCTCTTTACGGAGAAATATATGGTTTTTATTGTAACACTCCCAGTTTGTTACTGGAAACGGATAATAAAATTAATCATGTTATTAAAGCTATCGGAGCTAACATTGCGGCGCTTTGTCAACAAGCTTTTATAAAACTGTAAAACCTTGACATGCCGGACCAAATTCAGACTTTTACAAATTAACCATACCTGCCCATTCCAGCGCCCTGATAATTGGCATAAATATGCTGATAAACCAACAGACTTTTAGTATCCACTTCCTCATCTGAATAAAGTTCTTGCGGCAACCATTGCAATCTATAGTCAATCAGAGTTTTAACTTGTGCGGTTACCTGAATGCTCTCGCGCCAGCGGTCGATTTTCAGCTTTTCCGTTTTCAACGCCGCCAATGTTTGCTTGGCTACCTCTTTGACTTTGGCTTCCTCGGCTTTGGCTAGGGGCTGTTGCCGTTTCACATAGGTAACCATAAAAAAGCACAAGCCAAGGCTATAGACCCTTCAAAATTTCGTTTGAGTTTGTCATATCGAGTAGCAATGGCCCTGAAATGTTTCAGTCTTGCAAACACATTTTCAACTAAATGGCGATATTTGTAGAGACACCAATCCATATCATCATTTCCTAAGGTTGAATTCTTTTTTCTTGGAATAACAGGAACAGCCCCTTGGTCTTTAATCTGAACACGTAATTGTTCACTGTCATAGCCTTTGTCAGCAATTATAAAGCTACCCTTAGGGAGTTCCGCGACTAATGTTGGCGCTTCCTTACAATCATGAACTTCGCCACCTGTCACTGAGAAGTGAATGGGAAGGCCGCAGGAATCAACAGCCATATGAATTTTGGTTGTGTTACCCGCAACAGATTTCCCAATCGCCGATTCTTGCCCATAGGCCGCACCGCTACTATGCTGATGAGCTTTCACAATACTGCCATCAATAAATTCCCATTCCAAGTCAGGCTCAACTGCCAGCGCCTTAAAAATACCCATCAGTTTTTCTTGACGAGACCATGCATTGAAGCGCTTGTAAACAGCATTCCAATTACCAAAGACACTGGGTAGATCGCGCCAGGGACAACCTACGCGCAAGCGATAAAAAATCCCTTCAATTGTTTGTCGAAGAAAGGGTTTGTCATAAATCCCCATTTTCAACATAATCTTCTTCAGTTTCCCCCAAAGTTCATCCGTAAAAATTTGTCGCGGCATAGTTTGCTGGTTTTTGATTAAACATAAACAATCTATGAGGCGGAGTTTATGAAATTCAAGGGGAAATAACTAAACGGCAACAGCCCTTAATTCCGGTTTTTTTAGTAAATCGAAAATCGCCAAGGTTTCTTCATCCAATCCCTCTCGCATGGCCCTTTCTGTTTCCGGCGTCAGGTTGTTTTTCATAAAATCACTCAGATCATCGAAAGCTTTTTGCACCGCCTGTATATCCTTGCCTTTGTTGTACTCATCAATGATCTGCTGATTTTTTCGTAAAACTCCAGGCAAACCGGTTTTGCTGCACCATTTTTTCAATTTTTCTCTGAATGGCCGCCTGCAAATCAAAAACCATCGCATTTTTTTGCTTTGATCTGGCGAATGCCGCCCACAACTTTTCAAAATCCAGGTTGCCAATATCGACAGCGTCACTTTCTCTGACTTCGGCGATTGACGCGGTTCTTGCCTCACCGCATCCTACGGGCTACAATCGATCAATTATCGCTAAAACTGACAAACTTTGCGACAGAACCCATATCAGTGCTTCTCGGCCACACACTTCCTTAATTTTTCCTTTTAGCCTGATGCTTCAGTGTCGTACGGACCGAATCAGATATGTTTCTTCCTTGGATAGCCGATATCCGGCAGCTCCGCCCTCAATTCGGTATAAATGTTGAGATTCTTCAAGCGCAGCAATGATGAGAGAGAGGGGATTTTCTGGATAAGTAAAGTTGTAGTGATACTCCATAACCAGGTTTTTGACATACCTGAGGTTTTCCTTCAAATCTCGAATAACCTTACCTTCACTCCCCTCTACGTCGAGTTTAAGAAGATCGACTGGGCTCTGGATGAACTGCGAGAGTTTCTGGCAAGGAACCGTAATCTCTATAGTCTTGCCTTTGTCCAAATGGAAATACTCTACATGCTGTTTGATGGCGCTTGCACCTATGTCGCCTTGGGCCATGTCCGACGATACATAAAAGGTAATAGGCTCTTCGCTGCTCCCTAGCGCTGAATTGTGGAGTTCCACCCCTTTTAAGGCGTTTTCCTCAATGTTACGTTTCAATAGCTCAAATGTCTTGGGGTGAGGCTCGAATGCAATGATCTTAGCGTGAGGATATTGAGTCTTAAAAAAAAGCGTCGATATACCGATGTTCGCACCGGCGTCGATGATGATGGGTTTAGCAGGAAGTGCACAGTAATAATCGCGATCAACAAACACCTCCTTAAAAATCCCTGTGAGCTGGGTAATATCCCCGAAGTGAATGATATATCCTGCTAGCCGTACCGTCCCACTAGTTCGTGTTTGAAAAGACTTTATAGCAAGGAGTTTGCCGTAATCGAAAATAACGCGAAGTCTTTTCAGTCCATATAAAAGCTGCCAATATTTATGTTGCAGACTGTTTCGCATTCGAACAATGTGGGATTGGATGGACATACAATATCGCTCCTGTTTTTTTTGAGTGGGTTAAATGATTGTACATGTAATTCTTCTGGCCGTCCCCTTATTGTTCGGGGATTACTTATACTTGATCAGGTGCGTTATTGTATCCGGATCGAGCATTACAGAATCCGAACTGAAACGCAATATGCGCATCCCGGTAAGTTGCAATACATAGGGTGCAATAGGCGATAGCAGTATTGCGCCGCATGAGTTCAACGGCGTTCCCCCTTTAACATCAAGTTCGCAGGATGCGGTAAACGAAGTGAACCGCATCGTTCGCGATTGATGCAGTTCGTACCTCACAGCATCCTACGGACTACAGATAGTACAGCTCTACACAAAGGGGCCGGATTCAGCCAGTCAATGACCAATAAATGAAACCGAATTTTGACAATGCCAATTAAAGTCCAAAAGCCTTACACCTTGGTCTCGTCCTCCCTTCGCAGGGACAAGTTGATGCAGCCCTGCGCTTTTTCACTATAAAAATCCGCGCTTATCCACAAATCGCCGACGGCGGCCAGCCTGTTATCCAGATATACCAGAGGTATCGCGTCCCTTTCCCACGGCGGAATAGCCGCCTCCTGAAACAGATTTTTCAGCGCATGATGGCCTTTACGCCCCGGCAAACGAATCTTTTCCCCGCCGCTGCGGGCTTTTACGGCAATTATTGCTTTCCGCCACTGCTCTAAACATATTCCCGGCGATGAGGAAACGCAGGATAAGGTTTGATGTTCAGAAACCTTTATCGATGCTTGCCCGGAAGGCCAAGGTCTGTCTTGCACGGTTTCCGGCGCGGCTTGTTTCAGGCAATACAACTTGTCCCGGTAGCGTCGCACGCAATAGCCCTGACTTGATAGTTCAGGACCGCCATCTTCCCTTGAAGAAAGTATCCCGGACTGAAGCTGTTCAACGAACGCAAGCGACGGCATTTTTAAATTGAGCGCTTGCAGCCATTGCCTGATAACAATCGACTGTTGCCTGGCGTTATATGATTTTAACCGGCTGATGCAAAGCGTCTTGTCGGCTATATTGAAAATCCGGAGGAATAATTCTTCAGCATGATCCGCGATCAAAACCTGGGCGTCAGCGCAATGTCTGGCCGAACGCGCTACGGTTTTATCACAGGCAGGCCATCGCTGTTTTAATAAAGGCAACACTGCATTGCGCAAGAAATTGCGATCATAATCATGACTCAGATTACTCGGGTCTTCAACCCAGTTTAATGCGTGCGCCCGTGCATAATCGTCAATGTCGGATTTTGAAACATTCAACAGCGGTCTCAGCATCAGTCCCCGGCCAAATGACATTCTCCCGGGCATTGCCGATAAACCGCGCAAACCGCTGCCGCGAAACAATTGCAACAAGACCGTTTCCAGTTGATCATCCCTGTGTTGCGCAACCAGAAGCACATCGTTAACGCCGATTAACGACTTTAAAGCAGCGTAACGTGCATTTCTGGCCGCTTCTTCAGGACTTTCTCCCTGGCTTGCAACGGCGTTAACCCGCAACAGAATAAAATCAACCCCCAGATTTTCCGCCGTTTTTTTGCAATGTCCGGCCCATGACTCCGCTTCCACCTGCAAGCCATGATGCACATAAACCGCGGTAATTCTATCCTTAAAGCTTGTTATGGAAGCGCACAAGTGCAATAACACATGAGAATCCACGCCGCCGCTGTAGCCTATGTAAATATGGGCAGAGTTATTACATTGATTTAATACCGGCTTAATGGAATGCGCTGAAAGCAGCTCTGACATTTATGTTCTTTGTGAAGAATTGCGCGGTGTTGTGTTGGGCGCTCCCGCTAACCCAAGCTGCAACTACAAATATTTTTTAAACAAATCCTTGATAACAGGCCAGCCATGCTTTAACCATTGTTCCGTTGCAAAAGCGGCTGCTGGCTTAATCTGACTAGCGAGCGTCTTGATAACGCCCCATATTCTATCCGCAACGGATGCTTCCGGACTATCTCGCCATTGTAAATACCGGGAGCCAAAGCCATTGATAAAGACCGGTTTAAACAGCCACATTTCCAGAATGGACGTAGCCAGCATGAACATAAATGAAATGCCCATGCCCATGCCGGCAAAAATAACCAGCCAGGCAAATATCGGATGAATTTTAGTCAGCCACCAGGACATTATATCCGTAATAAGAAACACATAAGGCATGCCGATGGCGATGCATTTATATTGGTTTGTAGTCGTTTCCGCAAAGCTAAAAATCAGGCCGACAAACATAAAAATAAAACTGATGCCGAACAAATGAATATGAGAAACCCTGGTTAATGACGCGAAAGTAGCGCCGGTATCCTGGGCAGTATAAGGTTTTAAGCCCTCAAACTCAGTAAAACTGGGTATGCCGGATGCTTCTTTGTTATGACACATTACGCAACGGGTATTGATTATTTTTTCAATCCCATCATCCTTGTAATCATCGATATCCGCGCCATTCCGGACCCATTCCATCAACTTGAAACGTTCCTGATCCGGCGCGTTATCTTTCATGGAACCGTTAAGCTTCTGCTCCAGAACCGTGCCTGAACGGTTGCCGTAATAACTGTAAACAATATCTTCGACAGATAAGCCTAATTTGCCGTCAGCCATGCCGTGAGTAAACAAAATCTGAATCAATGCAAAAAGATACCCTACGCCAACGGTGCAGAGATACCCGGTAAACAATACTTTAATAGGCGTATCGTGATCTTTTAAAGGCGTGAATTTTGGAGTCATAATTATAAAATTTAAATGTAAGCTGGACCCGTCATGAATCCAAAAGTTTAGGTGAAGTACCCGGCAGAACCCATGTCATGTATTCTGAGTGATAGTACTAGATAATATTATAACCAGCCTTGATTACGTTTTAATTTCTACAGTTGACCTCCTCTCTTCACGCCGTTTTCGAGTGTCGCCATTATTTTTCACCAACAATCCCTCTGCTTTGCTGCCTAAATAGACATAGACGCCCAGTGATATCAAAAGCAAAGCAGCCGCAATAATGATCCATACAGCTTCAATTATATGCTCGCCGCTGTCATTTAATGCGAATTTAAAAATCATTAATAACGCTTCAATTGAAACCGCAATAATAATTACAGCGATAAAGCGGGTAATAGTTCGCCGGGTTGAGCTATGCCTGAGTATATCCTTATACAACAACACTTCTTCTTCAAGCGTGGTTTTACCCAAATCAAAAATTGCCAGCGCTAAAGTAAGGTAAATGACCGCCTCGAAAGGTATTTCCATGATTTGCCGCGGCGTGGCCAATGAATGCGCCACTTTTATGCATTCCATTCCGGCTGCATATAATAAAACCAGGGCAACAGAAAACAATCCCAGCACGATCAGGGAATACATTACTTTGAAATAGGGGTCAAAATGAAAGCGTCACTGTCGCCTGTTAAAAATGCCAGCGTCGCACTCACATCGATTCCAGCACTATGTAACCTTAGGTTGAGCCGTCATCATTGACAATTTTTACACTGGTTGACAGACACAGCTCCCGCCTGACACTGGATAAATAGGGCTCAGTGACCACTACGCCTGCAGTTTTCCTGGCTAAAATATAATAAGGCCGGTTACTGCGATCTACGCCGATACCGGTTTTTGGATGACTTTTAAAATGGCTGCCCGGTACATTTTTGCAAATTTGCCTGCCTAATCGATGCTCTTCGTATTTCTCAATAACATTGATATGACTCATTTTGGACATTTGCACAAACCCTGATGTTAATAAAAGAGTTAAAAGCAACTTTCACGCCATCATAAGCGCCGCTTGATCAAAATAATCGCCGCAGCATATTTTAACCAGTCTATTACTCGAAAAATCGCAGAATTTGAACTGTTAGCTTCGTTACAGTTCTTGAATATGAAAAAAAGCGGGGGACAATAAAATATCTATCTTATTGAAATACAAGATAATAGTTTAAATATTATCGCTCAGGATTTTATAAGGCATTTGCAGGCGGATAAAGATTAACTAAATAACCCTTTTGGAATTAATGCTGAGTGTAACTGCGCAACCAGGATTAAAAGACGGGAACCCAGTCATAAAATAAGCCATCGTGGCGCGCATTTGCGCGCAAATGGACAAGCCGCCGGGTGATTTGCACTGTCGATGGTTTATTTGCAAAAGTTTAAACCATCTTGCCGGTGGATTGATAATTTATAACCTTTGAAGCAGATTCAACTCCAAAGCGCAACCCTGGGAAGGCTTTAGGCGGCTTCACGCTAAGAATTATCCGGCTTGCCGGGGTTATAAGCCCGCTAGAACCCGGTTTTTATTCTATGCATCGTAATTTACCCATTCTTCCAGCGCATCAATAATGCTTTTCGCTTGTTCTTTACTGGAAATGTTAAATTTTGATTTTTGTTGATATTCGCCATTACGCTTTTGATAACGGCGAATAGTATATTTATCCGGACCATATTCCTGTTTAGCGCGATTCCAGTCCTGATAACGGAAGATAACCGTAGCCCAGGCACCCTTGGTCAGCACTTTTTTATCCAGCTCTTTAACTGTCTCGACCCCTCCATCTTCATAGGCAACAGTCAATTCATCTACAGTTTCAGCCATTTTATTCTCATGCAATTAATGTTAGCGGTTTATCACAACGGGCCGGTGCACAAAAATGCAGGGCTCTTAAGACCGCATAAGTTACTGGAAGCCGGTTTGCCGGGCAAGTTTTCTTTACCCGAGCGCTCATGGAGTTGATTTTCCGCGGCTTGATCGTTCAAGGCATGGAAGCAAGCCCGCCTTTACGGCATCTCAACCCAAAATCGCTTCACTTGCCAAAAAATTGTCCAAATGCACGGCTGCCTTTGCCGGTTTTAATGGTATCAATCACTTGCAGGGTTTTGGCGTCGATTACCGACACAGTGCTGTCAAACCAGTTAGCCACGTAGACATGCCGGTCATCCGGATGCGTGTTAATACCCTCGGGTTTATTGCCCACTTCAATCAACGCGATTTCTTTTAAGGTTGCCGTATCAATAACCGAGACAGTGCCATCATCCTGGTTGGTCACAAACAGACGGCTGTCGTTCATCGCCAATGCCGCGTCATAAGGCAGCGTCTTAACTTTTACGGTTGCAATAGGCAGCATACGCCTGGTTTCTAAAACCGACACATCATCACTTTGCACATTGGCAATATAAATACGCTCGCCTCTGGCATCCATGGTGATACCAAAAGGATGCGAGCCAACCTTCGCAGTCTTGGCGATAGTCAGAGTCTTTAGATCAATTTTAGAAACTGAATCACTGAGCCGGTTAGCAACATACAGCCAGCGATTATCCGGACTTGCCACCAAACCTGAAGGAGAATCGCCTACTGGAACAGTTTTAATAATTTTAAGGCTATCTGCATCAATAACGTCGACATTATTATTGTACCAGTCAGCCACATAAATCTTTTTGCCATCGGGCCCAGTGGCAATGCCTAACGCCCCGTCGCTCACCGTAACCTTCGCAGTAAGCTCGCGTTTCTTTACATCCAAAACCGCAAAACCCTTGGCATCAGGCGTGCTTATATAGACCTTGTCGCCCGCGGGCGCGGCCGCAACGCCAGCGGGCCTGCCGGGCACGCTGATCGTAGCGATCACTTTTCCCGGTTTGGCATCGATAATGGAAACGCTGTCATCCAATTGATTGCTGATATAAGCAAATGGCGCGGCAGACAATGGCGCGGCAAAAAAAGCTGTAGCGACAACCATCGCCACAACTTTGGATTTTACAAAAAACAGCACCTTTACAATCCTTACTTTTCAGCCAAGGTTTTCAGGCTGATTAATCCGGTTTTTAATATAGCGCTCACTGCTGCATTTGCTGTTTCTTCGTTCATTTCCGCAGGAGGATTGTTGTTCGTGTAAGCGCGGTAATATCCGGCAGTCCAGTTAACTACGGAAGTATCGCCTTTAGCTTCCACTTCAATCGATGCTGAATAGTTGTCAACCGGCAATACAGGGACTTTTTCTTCAGCTCCGGCATGAGTAATTGTTTTGGCAGTGCTCATATTGGTAATCTTGTATGCATAAGACATTTTTGCCGCATCATACTTTTTCAGTTCCTCGGTAATGGTGCCGCCGTCTTTTAAAGTCAGAACCCGGGTGGCGCCTTTTTTATCGCCGCCTTCAGAAGTTGTGTTAAAGATATCGGGATGCCAGGACATATCGCCAAAATTTTTGATAATCGCCCATACTTTCTCGGCGGGCGCATTGATGGTGATTTGTTCTTCCGCCTTTTGACGCACTGGACCGTGCGCATTGGCAACCCCAGTAAAGAAGAACAGTAAAACCGGCGCCATTAACGTAATTTTCTTCATAGTAACTCCTAGTTGTGAACATAGATATTTAAGGAATGACAATTGATTAATTTGGACATTTCATATCTCCTCTGTCTACCGGGAGCCGAAGCGCGCCGGAAAGAAGCTGGCGAGCCCTCTAAAAGCTGCGCAGTCTGTCCATGCTTGAACCACTGTCATTCCAAAGAGGAGCATTATATGACAACTGTATACTGCAAGCATCAGTTGGAGTATTTAAATTGCAATCTCAATATGCAGGCTGGGCTAAATATTCTTGACGCCAGGGTCTTTGGCCTCGATCTTTTATCCATCCAGGCTTACAAGCTTTATGGCATATAAAGCCAAATAACATGGCATGGTTTGACTCAAAAGCGGCAAGACACGGCTTTCCAAACAGAAGTGTTTTGCCTTTGTTGACATCAGGCGGATGAACTGGTACTTTGCAAAATTGGCACTCTTCCGGCTGGAGTGCTAATTTCCTTGATAGCTTTGTTATTTGTTAGAGGTAGATGTGAGCGATCGCGCGAAGGATTTAAATGAACGGTCTTTACAGTTATTAAAAGCACTGGTTGAGCGCTATATCAGCGATGGACAGCCGGTTGGCTCCAGGGTTTTATCAAAAGATTCGGCGCTAAATCTGAGCCCGGCAACCATTAGAAATGTGATGGCGGATCTGGAAGATTTAGGCTTGATACATTCCCCGCATACGTCAGCAGGGCGAATACCCACGGTCAGCGGCTATCGTTTGTTTGTTAACAGCCTGTTAACGGTTAAACCGTTGAATGCTAAAGAGCTAATGAGGCTATATCAAGGCTTGTCGGAACGGGATGATGCCAGTAATATGATCGGAGTCGCCTCAAGGCTGCTTGCGGAATTGACTAAAATGGCCGGCGTAGTGACTTTACCAAGAAGAGAATTGGTCTGTTTGCGGCATATTGAATTTTTGCCTTTATCTCATAAACGCGTACTGGTTATTTTTGTCACCAATGAGCAGGAAGTCCATAACAAAGTCATTCACACCGATAAAGTTTTTAGCGCGGCTGAATTACAACAAGCCGGCGCCTATCTCAATTCAATTTATTGCGGACATAGCCTTGCTACAGTCCGCGCAGCTGTTTTAAAAGAGTTGCAGGATGATCAGGAACGGATGAATCAAGCGATGCTGGATGCTATAAAAATGGCGCAATTGACTTTTGAATCCGATAGCGGGAAAGATGATTATGTGCTGGCCGGTCAAACCAATTTAATGGGCTTTTCCGAGCTGTCGGACAGGGATCATTTGAAAAAATTGTTTGATGCCTTTACGCATAAACAGGATGTTATTCATTTACTGGATCAAGCCATGAAGGCCGAGGGTGTGCAGATTTTCATAGGCGAAGAATCCGGTTACCAGGCATTTGACCATTGCAGTCTGGTTACGTCTTCCTATTCAGTCAATGACGAGGTGGTCGGCGTGCTTGGCGTTATCGGGCCGACACGAATGGCTTATGAGAAAATCATTCCGTTTGTCGATGTTACGGCAAAATTATTAGGCGCAGCCTTGAATCCAAAAACAACGGCCCCATGATAGGTAGCATTATTTCTTGTGCATTTTGGCACGTTACAACAACTACATTAATAGGAACACAGAGATGAGTATTGATCAGGAAACGCCTGAATCGCAGGTTGAGGTTGAATCTGCCGCTGAAAATACAGCCGTCAATGAAGAGCATCCGCACACCGAATTATGTGAACATGAGTACACGATTGAAGAACTGAAAAAGGAGCTGGAAGAGGCTAAGCAAAAGGCGGCTGATACCTGGGATAAATCGGTACGCATCCAGGCGGAAATGGAAAACCTGAAAAGAAGAACGCAAAAAGACCTGGAAGATGCGCATAAGTTTGCCTTGACCAGTTTTGGCAAAGAATTATTGCCGGTATTTGACAGCCTGGTTCTGGGTTTGCAAGCGGCGGCCGGTGATAGCGAAGACGTTAAAAAATTCCGGGAAGGCAGTGAATTAACTATCAAACAGTTCGAAGCCTTGTTTGCAAAATTCAACATCGTTGCTATTGATCCCCTTGGACAGCCTTTTAACCCAGAACAACATCAGGCGATGCTCATGCAAGTGGTAGAAGGCGCGGAACCCAACACCGTGGTTAACGTTTTTCAAAAAGGTTATATGCTTAATGGCCGCTTACTGCGACCAGCCATGGTGGTAGTCGCAAAGCCGGCAGAAAAACCGTCAGAACTTAATGAACTGGCTTGAACACAATAAAACAGCCCCCATATCGGCATTAACATTTACATTTTTTAAACAAATTCAAGTCTGGAGCATTCAATGGCTAAAATAATTGGGATAGATTTAGGAACAACCAACTCGTGTGTCGCGGTGCTGGAAAACGGTGTGGCAAAGGTGATTGAAAACAGCGAGGGCGCGCGTACCACGCCTTCCATTATCGCCTTTAGCAGCGATGACGAAGTTTTAGTTGGGCAATCGGCAAAACGTCAGGCCGTCACCAATCCAAAAAACACACTGTTTGCAATTAAACGATTAATAGGCCGCCGCTTTAAAGATGATGTCGTGCAAAAAGACATCAAAATGGTCCCTTACAAAATCACCGAAGCTGAAAACGGCGACGCATGGGTAGAAGTGCATGGCAAAAAAATGGCGGCGCCGGAAATTTCAGCCCGCGTTTTAATGAAGCTGAAAAAGGACGCGGAAGCGTATTTAGGAGAAACCGTTACCGAAGCCGTTATTACCGTACCGGCTTATTTTAACGATTCACAACGTCAGGCGACCAAGGATGCGGGCCGTATTGCAGGTTTGGAAGTTAAACGCATCATTAACGAACCGACTGCATCAGCGCTCGCATTCGGCATGGATAAGCCCAAAGGCGATACCAAGATCGCAGTCTATGACCTGGGCGGCGGCACTTTTGATATTTCCATCATTGAAATCGCCGAAATTGATGGCGAACACCAGTTTGAAGTATTATCAACCAACGGCGACACCTTCCTGGGCGGTGAAGATTTTGACTCAAGAGTCATTGAGTATCTTGCCAGCGAATTTAAAAAAGAAAGCGGCGTGGATGTCCACAACGATCCATTAGCGTTGCAACGTTTGAAAGAAGCGGCCGAAAAAGCCAAGATTGAATTATCTTCAAGCCAGCAAACTGATGTTAACTTGCCGTATATAACCGCGGACGCATCTGGCCCCAAGCATTTAAATGTTAAATTGACCCGCGCCAAACTGGAATCCCTGGTTGAAGAACTGATTATGCGGACTAAAGGCCCCTGTGAAGTGGCTCTTAAAGACGCCGGTTTGTCAGCATCGGAAATCAATGATGTAATTTTGGTGGGCGGTCAAACGCGTATGCCAAAAGTGCAGGACATGGTAAAAAGCATTTTCGGCAAGGAACCGCGTAAAGACGTCAATCCTGACGAAGCGGTTGCTTTGGGCGCTGCAATTCAAGCGGGCGTTTTGGCGGGCGATGTTAAGGACGTCTTGTTGCTGGACGTTATTCCCTTGTCTCTGGGCATTGAAACAATGGGCGGCATTATGACCAAATTGATTGAGAAAAATACCACCATCCCAACCAATGCGGCCCAGGTATTTTCTACTGCCGAGGACAATCAAACCGCCGTTACGATTCATGTATTGCAAGGCGAGCGTGAAAAAGCGGCAGCCAATAAATCGCTGGGGCGTTTTGATTTGGCGGATATTCCGCCTGCATCGCGCGGCGTTCCGCAAATTGAAGTGTCTTTCGATATTGATGCCAACGGTATCTTGAACGTATCCGCTAAAGACAAGGCAACCGGCAAAAAACAGTCGATTGTTATTAAAGCCTCCAGCGGCTTGTCAGATGATGAAGTGACCCGCATGATTAAAGATGCTGAAGCTCATGCCGATGAAGACCGTAAGCTGACTGAGTTAGTCCATGCCCGCAACCATGCGGACGGCATGATTCACGCAACCGAAAAATCCCTTAAAGAATTGGGCGATCAGGTCGGCGCGGATGAAAAAACCAGCATTGAACATGCTATTGATGCCTTGAAAGAAGCAGTAAAAGGTGATGATAAGGAAACCATAGAAGCTAAAACCAATGACTTGACCGAGTTGTCCGGCAAACTGGCTGAACGCGTCTATGCTCAAAAAGCGGGGACTGAAGACGGTGAAGCTCATCATCATGATAGCGGCTCTTCATCAGCGCATCACGAAGCTGATGACGGCGTTGTTGATGCTGAGTTTGAAGAAGTCAAAAAAGACTAAATCAAACCGGTGGCGTACATCCGCCTTCTTTTTTGAAGGAGGTTATAGCAATTTAAAGCAGGTTGGCGTAAAGATATTTGCCCAACCTGCATCTGTTATGAGACGGCCATGGAAGACGCCTCTTTGCAGGAACGCCGCCAGCGATGCTTTCGCAATCCCTGAAAATTCAGCCAGCGGGCCTGAGCCGTTACTTTATTTCCACGCTCATGTTTGCCGGCTATGCACATTAAAACAATTCCGCGCCTTTATTGTGCGTGGCTTCTATTAACCCCGCAGCAATGCTTTATCTCCTGAGCAATGATCAGGAGCGGATTGAAACATGGCAACAAAAGAAGACTTTTACAAACTGCTCAACGTTGATAGAAACGCCAGTGATGCAGAGATCAAGAAAAGCTATCGCAGCTTGGCGATGAAGTATCATCCCGACAGAAACGCTGACAATCCACAAGCAGCTGAAGTTAAATTCAAGCAAATTAAAGAAGCTTACGAAGTTTTATCAGATCCTAAAAAACGCTCGGCTTATGACCAGTTCGGTCATGCGGGCGTTGACCCGTCAATGGGCGGACGTCCCGGCGGATTTAGCGGCGCAGAAGGTTTCAGCGATATTTTCGGCGATGTGTTCGGCGACATTTTTGGGGGCGGAAGACAGCGCAGCAACGTTCAGCGCGGCTCAGACCTACGTTATAATCTGGAATTAACGCTGGAAGAAGCCGTTGCCGGAACAGAAACAAAAGTTCGCATCCCTGTGCTGGTCACTTGCAACGAATGCAGCGGTTCGGGCGCTAAAAAAGGCTCGAGTCCGATTATCTGCTCTACCTGCCATGGTCACGGCCAGGTCCGGATGCAGCAAGGTTTCTTTTCAGTGCAGCAGACGTGTCCTACCTGTCGCGGGACAGGCAAGCAAATTAAAGACCCCTGTGGAAAATGCCATGGACAAGGGCGCATTCAGGAAACCAAAACCTTGTCCGCAAAAATCCCGGCCGGCGTCGACACGGGCGATCGCATACGTCTGGCTGGAGAAGGCGAGGCAGGGGAGCGCGGCGGGCCGTCTGGCGATCTTTACATTGAGATCCGGGTAAAAGAACACGACATTTTCGTTCGCGACGGCGCGAATTTGTATTGCGAAGTGCCTATCAGTTTTGTTACTGCCTGCTTGGGCGACATCATACAAGTGCCTACCCTGGATGGCGAAGTAAAGCTGACTATCCCACCTGAAACGCAAACTGGAAAATCGTTCAGATTGCGCGGCAAGGGGGTTAAACAAGTCAGAGGCGGGGCCGTCGGTGATTTACTGTGCAAGGTAAAAATTGAAACCCCGGTTCAGTTGACCAAGGAACAAAAAGCGCTGATTGAAAAACTGGGCGAATCGCTATCCAGCGGCGGCAAACATCACAGCCCTCAAGAACATACATGGATTGATGGCGTAAAAAACTTTTTTGATAAATTGACAGGATAAATCATGATACGTATTGCCGTGACCGGCGCATCCGGCCGCATGGGCTTATCCTTAATCAGGGCCGCGGCGCTGGCTGAAAACACAGCACTGGCCGTTGCAGTCTCGCGTCCCGGCAGCGATGCGGTAGGTATAGACGCCGGCGAATTGGCCGGCATTGCGGCCCTGGGTGTTAAAGTAGTCGATGATCTGGCCCCGGTCGCAGATCAATTTGACGTCCTGATCGATTTTACCCGCCCCGATGCGTCAATGTCCTATATTGCGGCATGCCGGCAGGCGGGCAAAAAAATAGTCATCGGCACTACCGGCTACAGTGAAGAGCAAAAGGCGGCGATTGCCGAAGCTGCTGAAGACGTGGCGATAGTGCTTGCTCCGAATATGAGCGTAGGCGTCAATCTGGCGCTCAAGTTGCTGGAAATGACTGCCAAGGTCATGGGCGATTATACCGATATTGAAGTGATTGAAGCCCATCACCGGCACAAAGTTGACGCGCCGTCAGGCACGGCGTTACGCATGGGCGAAGTGGTCGCCGCCGCATTGGGGCGGGATTTAAAAGACTGTGCGATCTACGGCAGAGAGGGTAATACCGGCGAGCGCGACAGAAAAACCATCGGGTTTTCAACCATTCGCGCGGGCGATATCGTTGGCGAACATACGGTCATGTTTGCCGATGAAGGCGAGCGCGTCGAAATCACCCATAAAGCCACCAGCCGCATGACCTTTGCCAATGGCGCGGTCAGGGCCGCCGTTTGGTTGAAGGACAAACCTAACGGGCTTTATGACATGCAGGACGTTTTAGGGCTTTCGTAGTAAACCTTCTCTACCATCAAAGCGACTTCAACTTCTATTGCAACACCTTTCCTCTGTCCTACCCCGTATGGAGAATACGCCATAAAACCCATTATGCGAAGTCTTATAGTCGAGTATCCGGAACACTAAAACAAAATAGACCATAAGAAAAGCACTATTTGTAGTACAAAAGGACAGCGCTACCCCCTGTCCTTGCAATTTTTGGGAATTGTTATTGATTGGATAAAAGACAAAAATGAATAATCAAAAGTCACTAGAAAAATTACTATTAAAAGCTTTTATGGAAGAAGCTGTAGAGGCAGGAATATCTATAACTTATAAAAGACTCTATGTTAACGATAACTTATTAAAAAAAATAAATATAAATAATAAGACCAAAGCTACCTTAAAAGAACTTGAAGAAGCAACTAATAAATGCATTGCGTTTGAATGGGTAGAACGTCACCAAATAATTGGCAATACGTTACCGGGTAATGATTTAAGAAGTCAGGTTATTAATGCTATTAAACCTGTACAATTTTATTTTACTTTAACAAATAAGGGATATGAAGAAGCTAATGCACTAATACATAAAGATAAGCGAACAAAAATAAAAAAAATTTCAGACTATCTTGAAGACCATAAAGGTTTATTTTATCCACTAGCCGGTGCTGCCAGCATTTTAGCAATATGGAATGTTATTAGTCATTTAAAGTAACCACTTCGCATACTATGCAAAAAAGCCCCGTCTGCCTGATATTATCAGCCGGTGCTTTTCTACTTAAGAGAGACGACACTAATTACCCCCTGTCCTTATCGTAACTTGACAGATATTGAACAAGGCGGACACCAATGTTTTTGGTAATTGCCTTGGTTCTGTTATGCTTTCAAGCCTGTGACTTAATCAAGCGCTTATTTTTAGGGTAAAACGAGTAAAAATTTAGCGACCATATCCGGTCAAAATAAGGGGGTTCCGTTATGAATCACGCTCATGAAAACTCTTCTCCCAAAGCGCCTCGCAAAGACATCTATACCTGCGCCATGCATCCGGAAATTCGCAGCGAACAAGCGGGAAGCTGCCCGAAATGCGGCATGGCGCTGGAAAAGGCGGCGGTTACGGCTCCCGGAATTCGCACTGAATACGTCTGTCCGATGCACCCGGAAATTATTCGCAATGAGCCGGGTTCCTGCCCCAAGTGCGGCATGACGCTGGAACCCCGCGAGATTTCAGGAAACGGCGAAGAAAACCGGGAACTCATCGATATGAGCCGGCGCTTCTGGATCAGCGCCGTATTATCGTTACCCGTATTCATTATGGCTATGGCCCATGAAATGATGCCGGAATCAATTGCCGGTTTCTTAACCATTCACAAAATGCAATGGCTGGAATTTGCTTTAGCCACGCCGGTCGTTTTGTGGGGCGGCTGGCCGTTTTTTCAACGCGGCTGGGCTTCTGTTATTAACCGCAGCCTTAACATGTTTACCCTGATTGCATTAGGTATCGGCGTTGCCTGGATTTACAGCGTATTGGCCGTCTTTCTGCCGCAGATTTTTCCGCTGCTGATGCGCGATGAAAATGGTGTCGTGCCGGTGTACTTTGAAGCGGCTGCCGTGATCACCTCATTGGTTTTACTAGGGCAGGTTCTGGAGTTGCGGGCCAGAAGCCGGACTGGCGATGCGATTAAGCTGTTGCTGGGACTTGCTCCAAAAACGGCTCGAATTCACCATGCCGACGGCAGCGAAACCGACATGCCACTGGAACAGGTAAAAACCGGAGATATCTTACGCGTGCGGCCCGGCGAAAAGGTGCCGGTTGACGGCATAGTAATCGAAGGTTCAAGTTCAGTCGATGAATCGATGGTGACGGGTGAACCGGTTCCGGTGGAAAAGGTTGCCGGCATGCCTCTCATAGGTTCAACGATCAACGGAACAGGCAGTTTATTGATGCGGGCCGGGCGCGTCGGCAGCGATACCCTGCTTTCCCAAATTGTACGCATGGTCAGTGAAGCGCAACGCAGCCGCGCGCCCATTCAAAAACTGGCCGATGTGGTTGCCGGATACTTTGTCCCCGCCGTGATACTGACAGCCATGATTACCCTGGCGGTTTGGTGGCAATGGGGGCCTGAACCCAGACTGGCTCATGCCGTCGTGAACGCCGTGGCGGTATTGATCATCGCTTGTCCCTGCGCATTGGGATTGGCGACTCCTATGTCGATCATGGTTGGAACCGGACGCGGGGCGTCAGCGGGCATTCTGATTAAAAACGCCGAAGCCCTGGAAATAATGGAAAAAATTGACACTTTGGTCGTTGATAAAACCGGCACTTTAACGGAAGGGAAACCCAAGCTCATTGAAGTTGAAACAGCCAACGGCTTCATTAAGGAAGATGTATTGTGTTTTGCCGCCAGCCTGGAACGCGCCAGTGAACATCCCCTTGCCGCCGCGATTGTTAAAAGCGCTGAGGAACAGGGCCTGGCGCTGATGCCGGTCGCTAATTTTCAATCACTGACCGGCCTTGGCGTTACCGGACAAGTGAAAGGCCGCAACATTGCATTAGGCAATGCGCAGTTGATGCTTGAATCAGGCATAGCGACGGATCTTTTAACTGCTTCGATAGAAACTCTGCGTAACCAGGGGCAAACGGTCATGATGATAGCCATCGACGGCAAAGCCGCCGGTCTGCTGGGAGTGGCCGACCCGGTCAAGAAAACAACGCTGAAGGCGCTTGCGGAACTGCAAAAAGAGGGAATCACGGTGGTGATGCTGACCGGCGACAACCGTTCGACTGCCGGGTTTGTCGCCCAAAGCCTGGGTATTGATCAGGTTTTTGCCGAAGTTTTGCCGGATCAAAAAGCCGGAGTTATAAAAAAATTGCAGGCTGAAGGACGAATAGTCGCCATGGCGGGAGACGGCATTAATGACGCCCCGGCTTTAGCGGCGGCCCACATAGGCATCGCCATGGGCTCCGGCGCTGACATAGCCATGGAAAGCGCGGGCGTTACCCTGGTAAAAGGTGATTTATTGGGACTTTTGAAAGCCCGTCATTTAAGCCGTGCCACCATGCGCAATATCCGTCAGAACTTATTTTTTGCTTTTATTTATAACGCTCTCGGCGTGCCGGTCGCCGCCGGCGTGCTGTACCCGTTTTTTGGCATTCTGCTGTCGCCTATGATAGCAGCCGCAGCGATGAGTTTTAGTTCGGTTTCGGTCATTGCCAATGCATTACGGCTAAAACGGGTGTCATTAATAACCGCTAATTACAGTGACTTTATTGAATAGCCGCGATGAGAATAAGGAGGAATTCAAGGTAATCCGGATTACCCGCTGAGGTTTACATGCGCAATAGGCCAATTCGCGTAGCCAGGGGCTGCCCGGTAAATGCGCAACTTCTATGAAAAGCCCGGACATACCAGTTAAAATAACGGCAGATTCAATACCCCGCGCCAACCAGAAACAATAGCCAAGTGTCTTGGCAGCACGCGTCAAATCCTTGTCTGTTTCCGCCACGATTATGAGCAAAAGATTGATCGCGATAGACAGCTATGGCTGAGAAACATCTCAAGGGACAGCAACTTAAGACACTGGAATTACAAGGGCTGTACGGCGCTTCCAGCCGGGGAAAAAGCGCAGTGATCAATGCCTTTCGCCGATGGTTTCTCAGTCAGGCTGTGCAGGAAAAATTGCTTCGAGATTCCGGTGCACAGTATATACGCCTGGAATTCCGGAAACCAGTGAGAATGCTGGGTAAAATCCGTTTTCAGAACGATTCGATAGGCATAAACCCATGGAAGAAATAAAATTATCCTTTTCAAACAAACGTTGACTAGTTACCATCTACCGGCAATACGAAAAACTCATTATACGGTTTAACGTCCAAGCGGATTGATAGGAACAATGAATAAATCATCAAATTATTCTGAAATAGGTACACGCTCCGGTTCTGCTTTTGGCGGATTTAACAGAGGCAAGGTTTTGGTTTTCTGGCGGCTGAGCTTGTAGGTAAGGAATATGAATGTTCTGTAAAGATCATCTCCGGTTTGCCTGTTCACGCCGCTTGCGATTTTGGCGGGTTTTTTTCACTGGATAATTGCAGCTGAAAAACGCGGTAAAACCGGGAAAATGTTTTATCCTGTAATGGCAAAATATAGCTATGGAACAACTATCAATGCTTGGACATGGGCGTTTTAGCGATATGCAATAAATAATCGGAATTATGCAAGGTTTATAGTTAAGCGATTATGTTTACAGTCCTGATCGATGGTATTTTTAACTGATCGATCAAGTGCGCTTCTTTTTAAAAAATTAATCTGGAGAATGATTATGGCTGAAACAGACCAACAACAAGATGTGAAAGATGCTGTCCGGACAGCTGTTAAATCGGGAACTGACGTGCATCAACAAGTCAAGGCTATTACGCTGAAAGCGCTGACGGAAAGACAACTGGATATAGAAAATATCAAAAGCGTTACTGAAGAAGTCAGTAAGGGTATTAATGAGGGCATGGCTACTCAGGGTGAACATGCCAGAGAGGTGTTTAAGCAGGCGGCAACGGCATTGGACGATGCTTTGGCGATTGCAACGGAAGCATCAAAACTGGCTATTGAAGAGGCCGCTTCCAGAGTTAATGAATATTCCGAGCATGAGCTCAATGATGCAATCAAGGATTTAAGGGATATGGAAGGCTCATTTCTCGATTCACTGGAGAAAATAGCCAAAGGCGGTAATCAGGTTGTTGCTGACATTGCTAGTGACTTTATTGCTCATGCCGGGCAAAGCGGAACGGCAGTCGGCAAACAAACCTTAATTGCTCTGGAAGCCCTGAAAGACGTGCCGCTGATAAGCAAAAAAATGATTGTATCCGGTACGGTTAGCGCAGCTTCCACTTTAGCGAAAATTGGCAGTGGTATTTTATTGGGCATCGCTGAGAGCCTGCAAGCAACTCATTCCAGAAAATAAGGGTCAATAGCGCTTCATGTTATGGGAAATGTTAAATGCGGCCCGGGATTTGGGCAGGGTTCATGCAATTGCTTCGGTTTTAATCCGCTATGGATTTGGCGGTTTTGTTAACAGTCTGGGGATGGGCAAGGCATTGGAAAGCGCCGGCAAAGTACTGCGTTGGCAGCAAACGGAAGACTATGTAAAACTCGACACGCCGCAACGGATCCGCCGGGTGCTCGAGGATTTGGGGCCGACCTTCATTAAATTGGGGCAAATCCTGGCGACGCGCGTCGATTTATTCCCGCCTCAATATATTGCCGAGTTTGAAAAACTTCAGGATCAAGCGCCTCCCATAGCTTTTGAAGAGTTGCTGCCCCAGCTCGAAGAAGATCTTGGCGGCAGTATTGATGATTTTTTTTCGGAAGTCGAAAGAGAACCTCTTGCAGCGGCTTCAATTGCCCAGGTGCATAAAGCCGTTCTCAAGAACGGAACGCCGGTCATTTTAAAAATACGCAGACCTGGCCTACGCAAAATCATTGAAGCCGATTTGCGTCTCTTGAACCGTATTGTTGATATTGCTGAATCAGAATCTCCGGAGATTCGCCGGTTTCATCCCAAGGAAGTTCTGCGTCAGTTTAACCAATCCTTGCGCAGGGAACTTGACTTAGCCGCCGAGTGCAGGAACGCTGAACGGGTAGCCGCGAATCTGGCCGATGATCTCAACACCAGGATTCCCGAAGTATACTGGCAATGGACCGGTGAAAGACTGAACGTACAGGAATATATTCAAGGTATTCAAGGCAGAGATCTTGAGGCTGTTGAAAAGGCCGGCCTGAATAGAAAATTACTGGCTGATCGCGGCACCACGGCGGTTATTAAGATGATTATGGAGGACGGCTTTTTTCATGCCGACCCGCATGCCGGAAATGTGTTTTATCTGCCGGATAATAAACTGGCATTTATAGATTTCGGCATGGTCGGGCGCTTGACTGAAGAGCGGAGAGAGCAGGTTGTCAGCTTGTTGTACGGCATGATCAATCATCTTCCGACTAAAGTAGCCGAAATACTGGAAGACTGGTCGGACAATATTTACACCGATGAACAGGTGCTGACCATTGAGATAGAAGCCTTTGTTGATCAATACAGTTCGCTGGCGCTTAAGGATTTAAGCCTTACCGCCATGATGAGCGATCTGATGGCGTTATTAAGGGACCATAATCTGATATTGCCCGCCGATCTCGCCTTGTTAATCAAAGCTTATATCACTTTGGATGGCCTTGGCAGACATCTGAGTCCGGATTTCAATACGCTGGTTTTTGCCGCGCCGTATATCCAGAAAATCATGATGGCGCGCTATCATCCGGAGGCTATCGCCAAACGGGGATGGCGCAACCTGATCAGCGTTGCCGACCTTTTGGCCAGCTTGCCGAAAGATCTGCGTAAGCTGTTGCGCGCTTCCAGAAAAGGTGCCATTCAGGTTGACATCACTGTCAGGCGTCTCGATCATTATGTTAATAACATTGATAATGCCATCAGCCGGTTAACCATGGGCATAGTGACAGCCGCGCTTATTATTGGCTCTTCCATTATCATGACGGTAAAAGGCGGGCCGGAATTATTCGGCCTGCCCGCATTTGGATTTCTTGGATACACTTTTGCCACCATAGGAGGCGTCTGGCTGCTACTTTCCATTTGGAAAAGTGGACATTAGCTTTGACGTTGAAGCGCTGAATGTTGATGACGGTTTTTCAGGACCTATGCCGGCAAAAAACAGCCGCTATACCAAAATAACGTTTCAGCGGACCGCGAGAGTCATTCAACCGGGCCAACACTACTCATCAGCCCGGCGATCATGGGACAAAAGCAATGCTGCTCCGTCCGTCCGCTGCTGCGCGGTTTTTCTTTCGTAAAGTATGCGCAAAGCCGCGTTTATAATTGACTATTCAACAATTCCTCAATGCCAGGCAGTTGTTTGTCCGCCTTGCAGCGGTTTTTATAGAGATCGACAAATTCCATAAAGGCTTGCTCAAGGTCCGCGAGAATGTCTTCTTCATTTTCGCGCTCATCCTCCGGAACATCATCCGATTCCAGGTATTCTCGCTGCAAGTCTACCTCGCTGTTCAGAGCAAGCGTGGCGTAAATCATGGCGTTATTTGATATTTTTTCGTTCATGGCAGGTATATGAATAAGATTGAGAAAGAATTTTAAAAATGGATAATCGTGGGGCGTCCGCGCATTTTTGTCTGCCCTTCAAGCTTATAATATTGTCAGCTGTTTAAAAAGTTATTCGTCCGGCTTTCTAAAATGAATGGCAAGGCCTTGTAAAAAGTTTCTAATAATCTGGTCGCCGCAGTCGCGGTAATTTTTGTGTCCTTTTTGTCTAAAAAAAGCGCTAAGTTCGCCTTTGGATATTTTAAAATCAGCCAGTTTCAACGTCTTAAGCATATCCTCTTCTTTAAAATTTAATGCAATTCTTAACTTTTTGAGAATGCTGTTATTGGTTAACGGCATGTCCGGTTTTTTCGCTTGCCCCGGCGGTGTTTCCAGTTTTCCTCTTTTATGGGTAATTAAACCGTTTAAAAAAGCGTCCATCAGTTTATTGTCAAGTTCAACATAACCTTCCTGGTTGTCTTTTTTGAGCAGATTGAGCAAATTAATTCGGTTTACCTCGGCCTCGCCCAATGCAAATATCTCAATCATGGTCTGGTCGTTAAGATCCAAAGCGTAGCGCACTCTGCGTAATACATCGTTGTTAATCATAAGCTTATTATTGACTATATAGTGTTCTTATTGCGTTGGCCAGATTAATAAACCCGGTTTACGCTCTGCTCTCCATTGGTTTTTACAAGGCTTTGGCATTTTTTGGAAATGGAATGACGGTTGATTGAGAATGGTTTGAGTATGTTTCCCAGTCAGGGGTATATTCTTCTGCTTGATTACCCCAGACGAACCATCCTTTTCTTGGCCCTCGTGCGAATAGTTCAATACGAGGCCCGGAACTACATGCTTCTATAAGCTCATATTGCTCATCCGGTTTTCTGCTATGTTCCCGTTTTCTTGATGAAATAATATTCTCCTGGCTACGTCCGGGCTGCAAAGTACGCGCATTCTTTCCCCGCACGCCAAAAAGAATCATCTCGGTTACATTCCTGAAGTAGAATCCAACACCTCTTCTATCAGGCCCGCCATCCTTACGAATTTTATACCAGATAAGATTTGTTTTATAAGTAAAACCCCAGTGCTCCATAACCTGCATACCCTCCGCTAATAGCGCGTTTGGCACCCATAAATAGAGATGCGCAGTATCTGCTACAATGGCTTCAACCGGAAGGTCTTTTATTTCTTGTAAAGACATGGTCGGATAGCGCTGCAATCTTTTATGCTCAGGGGCCATTTTTCCTGTTCTGTTTTGAAACTGCCACGGAGGATCAGCCAGAACGGTAGCGAATTTTTTATTACCGGCGGCGTTTAAAAGGTCATCTGATGCTTTCATGGTTACTCATCCTCAACATATAGTTTCTTAGATATTCCGATAACCAACAATGGGCAACCAGCGCCGCTACCGCCTTCAATACGTGGAAGAAGCTTACTCATGTGGGTAGTTGATGCGCCATAAGATGGACCTCGGCCTAAGTTTTTGAAAATCTCTTGCAACTCATCACACCGGGTAATTATAACGCCCACGCTTATGGCTCGAAGATCAAAAAGCAGGCGGAAGTTATTTAAATCTCTGTCGTAAAACGGATCTTTATTATTCCACTCGATTTCAACAGCAATTCTATTTCTAAAGCAATCAACTTTGTGCGTTGGTGCATCCATTGCTTTTTCATCAACAACCACTTGAGTTTTAAATTCCTTTTCTGTCCAGCCACGCTCATATAAATAAGAGTCTATAAATTCAGAAATGTTGGATTTCCTTCCGCCTGGGTTTATTATCGAGCTTTTATATAAACGAAATTCGTTTAATACAGAGATAATATCTTTCCATTCTTCCGGAAAGTCCTCTTTCAGTATGGCGCATGCGTGTTTCCACTCATGCGCTTCATAATGCTCACGAATAAATTCAGGAAGCAATTCAATGCTCATTGATTTCCCTGCGTATCATTCCCGATTGCAAAACTAATCCCTCAACAACTCATTAATTCCGGTTTTGCTGCGGGTTCTTTCATCAACCTGCTTGATAATCACTGCGCAATACAAACTGTAGCTGCCGTCTGCCGAAGGCAAGTTGCCGGATACGACCACGGATCCGGCTGGAATGCGTCCAAAACTGACTTCGCCGGTCATGCGGTTGAAAATTTTAGTGCTTTGGCCGATATATACGCCCATCGAAATAACGCAGCCATCTTCAACAACGACGCCTTCGACGATTTCTGAACGCGCGCCGATAAAACAGTTGTCGCCGATAATGGTGGGGCCCGCTTGCAATGGCTCCAATACGCCGCCGATGCCCACGCCGCCGGAAAGGTGCACGTTTTTACCAATTTGCGCGCAAGAACCGACAGTTACCCAAGTGTCAACCATGGTGCCGCTGTCAACGTAAGCGCCGATGTTAACGTAAGAAGGCATCAATATTGCGCCGGGTGCGATATAGGAGCCGTGACGGGCGACGGCATTGGGCACGACGCGCACTCCGGCCTTGGCAAAGTCTTCCTCGGTATAAGTTGAATATTTGCATTCAACTTTATCGTAATAACGGGTGTTGCCGCCATCCATCATGCGGTTTTCGTTAATTCTGAACGATAATAATACAGCTTTTTTTAACCATTGATTGGTTACCCAGGCACCATTGATTTTTTCAGCGACTCTTAGCGCGCCTTTATCAAGCAGATTAAGGGTTTCGCTGACCGCATTGCGGACTTCAGCTGAAACGTTTGCCGGGGTGATGCCGGCGCGTTGTTCAAAAGCGGTTTCTATAATATTTTTTGTGTTGTTCATAGGGTTATTTATTATAAGGTGTTAAGAAAGTTTTTAATTCGATGGGCTGCATCTATGCAGTCATCCAGCGGCGCAACCAGGGCGATTCTTACATGGTTGACGCCCGGGTTTATGCCGGCAAATTCACGGGACAAAAAACTGCCCGGTAGTACGGTGATGTTTTCCTGGGCAAAAAGCTGTTGAGTAAAACCGGTATCGGCGACCGGCGTTTTTAACCATACATAAAAACCGGCTGGCGGCTTTTGAATTTTACAGGCATCTGCAAGAATGGCTATAAATGCTGCGAATTTTTCGCGGTATAACCGGCGGTTTTCCACAACGTGCCGTTCATCCTGCCAAGCCTTAATGCTGGCGTGTTGAGTAGGCAAAGGCATGGCGCAACCCTGATAGGTCCGGTATTGAAAATACTGATGCAGAATATCCGCATCGCCCGCCACAAAGCCGGACCTTAACCCCGGCGCGTTGGAGCGTTTGGAAAGGCTATGGAAAACGATACAGCGTTTAAATGCGCTGTTACCCATGCTGTAAGCCGTTTGCAGCAAACCCACAGGGGGATTGTCTTCGTCATCATAGAGCTCGGTGTAGCATTCATCGGAAGCGATTACGAAATCATACTTTTCCGCCAGATTAATGAGTTTTTCGTGGTTGGCCTGGGTAATGACTGAACCGCTCGGATTGCCGGGCGAGCAGATATAAATCAACTGGCAGCGTTGCCAGATTGTCTCGGGCACGGCATCAAAATCAGGTAAATAATCCGACTCTTCCAGCGTGTTTAAAAAATACGGCTCCGCTCCTGCCAATAATGCCGCGCCTTCATAAATCTGATAAAACGGGTTAGGCATAATAACCACGGGGCTTGTGGACGGATCGATCAGGCATTGGGCAAAGGAGAACAGGGCTTCGCGCGTGCCGCAGACAGGCAAAACCTGGGTTTCAGGATTAATAAAATCAGCAGGAATCCGGAAGCGTTTAGCGATCCAGCCGGCAATCTCTGTTCTCAATTCAGGCATGCCCTTCGTAGTCGGATAATTAGACAAGCCATGCAAATGGGTTAACAGTGCTTCCTCAATAAAATGGGGGGTAACATGAGTTGGCTCGCCTATGGACAATACAATGGGCGGCTTGCCGGCAGGCGGAACAATGCCGTGTTTAAGTTGCGCCAGCTTCTCAAACGGGTAAGGGTGCAAGTATTGTAAGTTTGGGGTCATGCTCTGCTGTCCACAGTTTAAAAATAGTTCCCTCCCCATGCGTGTGTGAGGCATGGATGAAGGCATTTAATCGCCAGCGGGTCTGGTTTAGCTGCAATGCGGTTGTTTACCCATGGCTTGCGCCTGTTGGTAAAAACTCATAGCTTGCGGCATGTGCTGCTCCAGGTTTTGAATGCGCGTTGCATTTGCCGGATGCGTTGACAAAAACTCAACCGGTTGTTGGCCTTGGGATGCCTGTTCCATTTTTTGCCATAGAGCAATGCTTTGTCTTGGATCAAATCCCGCTTTCGCCATCAAATCCGCGCCGATTATGTCTGCTTCACTTTCCTGAACACGGCTATAGGGCATTAATATGCCGTATTCAGCGCCGAGACCCAACAGGCCGAATGCCGTCTGACCTAAAGCCGATTGTGGCGAGCCTATTGCCTGAATCATGGCCATGCCTTGATTAACAGCCATTTCTTGCGAAGCCCGTTCATTACTGTGTTTAGCGAGCACGTGCCCGACTTCATGACCGATTACCGCAGCCAACTGGTCATGATTATCCACAAGTGCGAGCATTCCGGTATATATGCCAATTTTATTACCGGGCAAGGCAAAAGCGTTGGCTGATTTATCTTCGAAAACAACTACTTCCCAATTGCCGCCAAGTTCCTGCGTGATTGCCTGGGAAATGCAGCCCGCAAGCTGGTTATATTGACTGTTAGTGCTGACGGTTTTTTCTTTTTTTAACGAATCAAAAGCCTGTAAGCCCATTTGGTTGATTTGCGTTTCGGGCATGAAAACTAATTGGCTTCTGCCTGTTGGACTGGTGATACAGGCGGTTAACAAGCAAGAAGTTAAAAGAACAGGAAAAAAAATATTTTTGAACATCAAAGTTAACGCCGGAATTTTCTACAACAAATATCATTTTAACGTAAGTTTTTATCCAAGGCTGAAAAATGTATCAATGAAAGCCGGATGGAGTGTGAGCGTTACTCATCAAAGTCATAAAGTTAGCGTGAAAGAATTTTACAAACGCTCAAAAAAACCGCCGGGAATCCGTGGCAACTGTGTTAGCGGGGCGAGTTTTCATGGACGAGATGATAGGAATACATAACAGCATGATCCCCCGTCATTAACTTGGTATATACTAAAGCGGTTAATTCTTTTCAGGCATTTAAAGCAGCATTTAATTGTTTTTTAAGCCCTTGACTTGCCGTCCGGAAGAAGCGCCTTTGCGGACAAAGTTAACCGCCGGAAGTTATGTGCAACTGATCAATACAAGCGGGAAGCCAATGGAAAAAAAAGAAGCGACGGACTTTATGACTGAGTTACTCAAACTCATGTTAGAAAAGGAAGGGTCTGATTTATTTATTACCGCTGGTTATCCTCCCGCAATAAAAGTCAACGGCAAAATGTCCCCCCTTTCGCAGCGGGTATTATCGGCTTATGATTCCGAAGCTTTGGCGCAGTGCATAATGGATGATAAGCAACTCAAAGAATTTAAAGAAACATTCGAATGTAATTTCGCCATTTCGCCCGAAGGGCTATGCCGCTTCCGGGTCAATGCCTATGTACAGCAAGGCTGCCAGGGCCTGGTTGTCCGGGCAATTCCCGCAGAAATACCCAGTCTGGATAAATTGGGTTTGCCGCCTATCTTGAAAGGCCTGATGATGAGCAAAAACGGCCTGATAATCATGGTTGGCGCCACCGGTTCCGGCAAGTCAACATCCATGGCGGCAATGATCGACCATTGCAATGAGAACAGCTACGGCCATATCATCACCCTGGAAGATCCCATTGAATATGCGCATGTCCATAAAAATTGCGTCGTCATGCAAAGAGAAGTCGGCGTCGATACCAAGAGCTGGGAAGCCGGATTACACAATGCCTTACGGCAAGCGCCGGATGTTATTGTATTCGGAGAAATTCGCAGCGCCGAAATTATGAATTACGGACTGGAGTTTTCCAGAACCGGTCATCTGGCCTTGGCCACCTTGCATGCCAATAATGCCAATCAAGCTATCGACAGGATTTTAGGGTTCTTTCCCATTGAGAGCCAAGCGAAATTGATGCAGGATATCTCAGTGAATTTACGCGCCATTCTTTCCCAGCGCCTGGTTAAAACCAAAGATGGGAGCCGCTGCGCAGTCTTTGAGATTTTATTAAATACACCGTTGATTTCAGAATATATTGCCAAAGGAGAGGCCTTCAGTATCAAGCCGCTTATGGCCAAGTCCCGCGAACTGGGCATGCAAACCTTTGATCAGGCCTTATTGGAGCTTTATCAGGCGGGCAGAATAGATTATGAAGAAGCTTTAAGAAATGCCGACTCCCAAAATGAATTGCGTTTGCAGATCAAATTGACATGCGGCGAAGACCATTCAGTCAACGGGTTTTCCTTGCAATCAATGGATGGATGGCAGTAGCGGCTGACCTCAGGGTAAGTTGCCGCCCCTATTGCGCCGAACCCAATAATCTCTGCCGGGCCGCCGCTATTTTTGCGAAATATTTTTGTACCTCCCTGTCCAACAAAGGGATAGCTTACATTATCCCAATGACTCTGCGCGATTTCGAAAGCATGCATTTTCACTGCACAATGGACGCTCCAAGAAATCACACGAATGATCGCTTCCGGGGACCGGTCGACTCCTGTCTCGTTGCGGGCCTTCGTGGTTAACTATGTCTTGCTGGTCATGAAAACGCCTATACCGCTACACTCTCCTCTTAAGAGAATGCAGCTATAGAAAGGAAAAGAGGCGTCCATGACCTCTTTCCCATGTCTGCCTTGACTGATAACTCCATGTTCGAACGGGTCCGGTTTCCCTGTCAGACCGTCCTCACCGCGAAAAGCAGAGGAGGGGATGCTTGCGGCTTGGTTTGTTGAGATGGGTATTCTTGAAGTTCCGTTGGTCTTGCTAATGTTGACTATCTCAGCATTGGCTTGCGCCTCACAAATGACTAAACACTGATGCCATGGCCATCGCTGCGCAGATGAGATTAGCGGACACTGCACTGAATTCGTCAGTGAAAGCTCTACCAACAGGCGCGTTGACGGTACTTACAGCATTAATTTTCATCTCTTAACCTAACGAGCTTCATAGCAAAATATATAAAGCAGTAACTATGCCAGTATTAATTTTACATTGTATTTCAGTAACTTATATGTTTTGCGTTTTTTACAGTGTAAAAATAAATGCGGCATATCACATACTTTTTGTGGTATGCCACATTCTTCCTACAGTTTAATTATAAATAATTGATTAATATTAATTTACATAATTATTTTTGAATAAGGGGCAAGTCCTGAATAAAAATAGGTAGCTCGAAGATCATGAAGTTTTCTATGCTCTTTTAGACATCGCGGTGAAAAAGCAGAGCCGGGAAACTCTTTCTAACAGAGAAATCCTAGGCTTCCAAGCCGTATTTCTTGATGCGGTAATAAAGAGCGTTCCTCGATAAGCCCAACAAGCGTGCGGCTTCTTTACATTGACCGTGGGTTTTTTCCAGCGCCTGTTGAATGAATTGCTGCTCCAGTTGATACCAGTCCAGACCCTGCTCCGGTAATTCAAAGCTGGTTGTAGCAGGCCTGAAATTCGTTTCCCGGAACTCAAGTGGAAGATCATGCGGTTCAATGGGTCTTCTGATCATGGAAATAGTCAGGTTTTCACAAAGATTGCGCAGTTCACGGATATTTCCGGGCCAGGGGTATTTTTCCAGAGCAGCTAAAGCTTCCTTGCCGAATGACAAGGTTCTAAGCGCGTATTTTTCTGCAAAATAGCCCGCGTAGTGATTCAGCAGCAGGCTGATATCCTGTCGGCGCTTTCTTAAAGGCGAAAGCTCAAGTGTTACGACATTCAGACGGAAGTATAAATCCTGCCTGAAGTTACCGGTTTTGATCAGCTTATCTATTTGGCTGTTGGTTGCAGCGATAATCCGTACATTCGCTGTACAGGTTGTTTTGGAACCCAGAGGCAGATACTCGCCTGATTCGAGAAAGCGCAGTAATTTAACCTGCATGGCGAGCGACAATGAATTGATTTCGTCCAGAAACAGGGTGCCGCCATCCGCCGCCGCAAAAACCCCCCGCTTATTTGTGTCCGCCCCTGTGAATGCGCCTTGACAGTGGCCGAACAACATCGACTCCATCAGACTTTCGGGCAGCGCAGGGCAGTTTAAGGCAATAAAGACCTTATCAGCGCGGCGGCTGTTTTCTTGCAGGGCAATCGCTATCAAGTCCTTGCCGGTTCCGGTTTCGCCGGTAACCAGGACGTTAATATCAGTAGCTGCAATCATTTTGGCGTTACGCAGCAATGCTTTTAGCGAAGGATGTTTACCGATTATCGGTTTTGAAATCTTCATTGGAAGTGTTTGATTTTGTTATGTCATACAAAAAATATAGTTATGTCCGGACAGGCTTTGTTGTCCGCCGGCCGGATTAAAAAACTTACCAAAATGACACGAAAAGCACGAAGTTCTATAGTGCAGAGGCGGATCAATTCTCTCCCTGCGGGCGCATAAGTAATTCCATGCAACTTCCTGTCCGGATTTCATAAGGCGTTAAATTACCACGAAGATAATGGCCAGTCAGTGTGCCTGTTAATCCGCTTATATCCACCAAAAAGCTCTCAGCCTGCCGTCCATTTAGCAAAATTTTCGTATCCCCCAAAATCACCGGGACTTATTTTGCCTAGGGTGAGCACTTCCACCAAAGTGAAGCTTTTTTGCTGATAGAAACCAGAAATTTATTAAACAATGTTATTCGCCCTGTTTATATAGGGCATATCCCTTACTTTTTTGCAAAATTATTCCTGAGCCACAACACAAAAATGTTTCCCATCATCAAGGCCTCGATTAGAAGATATTGTCCAATAGAAACGCCAAAGATCAGTCGACATGACTGAAATTACAATAATCATCGGCATGCCTGGTGTTTCCACAACATTGAAATCATACGGAAACCCGCGTCCAGAAAGACCGGCAGGTCAAGCGCCGAAAGCTTCAAGTATTTGCTGATCATATTTAATCCTTCGGGTAAACTGATTAACAGCGCAGCTATCAGGTCTATGAGTTGATCGATAATCGGCGCTATTATTTCATTAAAGGTCCGGATAAGATGAAAATCACTCAAATATGAAGAGCAATTTTTATACCGGTTTTGTGGTATTTGAATCAGAGAATGGCCATTTTCAAGGAACTTGTGTTGCAGGCACTGTCACCCGATCGATGATTCACGGCGCAGTATTTTTAGAAGCTGCCGCTATGGATAGGTGCGGCTGGACAAACGCCTCGCCGCACTGTAGCCATTTGCCCAGGAGCGCAATAGGCTTGCAGCGGAGACAGGTTGTGGGAAGAAAAGTATCCAGATGGCGCAAGCTCTATAGGCGTTAGCCGGATTGCATAGCCGGCAATATCCGGGCCTTACGCGCATTGCTTTCATACACACGTTTGATGATCAACGGCCACAGGCGGCTATTAGTTTTCACTATCCGGCTTTTTGTCTATTCCACCGGCATTGCTATTGAGTTTGCCCAAGCTTCAACCAAAAAATAGCAATCATTAAAAAAGCCCTGCATTTACATGCAGGGCTTTATTTTGTGTTTTCCCACGCCAAGCCTGGATTTAAGGATGTTCCAAGCCTGATAATAATGGGCGAATCAACAAATGCGGCGGTGTTACAAGTAAGTCGATATGGCCATACACCGTATTCAGGCATGTTGTTACTTGTGTTAATACAAGGTAGCGGAAACGCTTGTCTGAGTTATCATTTTCAGAAAAACAGCGACCGGCTTTGCTTTTTCCAATGGAATAAACCTGTC
This sequence comes from Methylobacter sp. KS41, assembly GCA_002862125.1. Taxonomy (GTDB): domain Bacteria; phylum Pseudomonadota; class Gammaproteobacteria; order Methylococcales; family Methylomonadaceae; genus Methylobacter_C. The sequence continues at coordinate 1,500,390 of PHSP01000001.1, forward strand.
TGAATCACTACCGCATTTGAGTCCAAATCCTGCCAAAATCAATTAAACCGCAGGATTTATGTCTTCAGCCCGCTGTTTACCAGCTTTCTAAAAACATGCTCCAAGTATGGTTGAGACTTAAAATAATACAATAAAATTATTAATTTAATCGATTTTAACGTTATATTTTCTTAGGATTTTCCGCACGAACAGCACAACCGGAAAAAGAGATGCTTTACCCTTTCCCGCAGGCTACCTAAAAAATTATGTAAAATGCGTTGCAAGTTGCAACAAGGCGTCCGGATGAGCTTTGGGGATATTAATCCTGTATTTATTCCTTGATAAAGATCAAATCCCAAACACCGTGCCCAAGCCGTAGGCCGCGTCGCTCGAATTTTGTTAATGGGCGGTACTCCGGACATTGGCAATAATCACCGGTGGGGCTGGTATTTCTTAAGCCCTGGCCTACCGACAAAACAGCCAACATGGCTCCGGCGTAATTTTCCCAATCCGTCGCGGCATGAAAATAACCGCCTGGTTTTAATTTTCTGAGCAACAAGTCAACAAAACCAGGCCGCACAATGCGCCTTTTATGATGTTTCTTTTTGGGCCAGGGATCGGGAAAGAACAGATGCACGCCCGCCAAACTATTATCGGCAATTTTGTGCTCCATAATTTCGATGGCGTCATGGCAATAAATTCTGACATTATTAAGACCCTGCTGATTCAGCAGCATCAGTAAATGCCCGACTCCCGGCTTGTGTACTTCGATACCGATATAATCTTTATCCGGATTGGCGGCAGCCATCCTGGCCAGGCTCTCGCCATTGCCAAAACCGATTTCAACAAACAGAGGCGCATCACGTCCGAAAACTTGTGAAAAATCGGTGTCCGCGTCAGGATCCAGGCAATACTTATCCCAAAAATTATCCAAAGCCAGTTGCTGGCCTGGCGTAAGCCGGCCTTGCCGGCGGATAAAGCTGCGGATTCTTTGCGGGAAGGTTTGTTCGGAAGCGGTCATAAAGATTTATAGCGAACGCAAGGGAGGATATGCTCTTCCCCTGCGTAATTTAGAAGAACAAACCATTTATCGGTGATGACGCCGAAGCGAAGCGCTTTCTGGGCATTCGACCGGCTAAAAAGGCTTCCCTGCCCGCCTCTATGCCTTTGCGCATCGCCGATGCCATGAGGACCGGGTTTTTAGCTTCGGCAATCGCCGTATTCATCAATACGCCGGCACAGCCCAGCTCCATCGCAATGGCGGCGTCGGATGCAGTGCCCACGCCCGCATCTACTAAAATGGGAACCTTGGCATTTTCGACAATAGTCAGGATATTGTAAGGATTACGGATGCCCAGACCCGAACCGATAGGCGCAGCCAAAGGCATAACGGCGATACAACCGATATCTTCCAGCCTTTTGGCGGCAATCGGGTCATCATTGGTATAAACCATGACATCAAAGCCCTCTTTAACCAGCAACTCAGCGGCGACATAAGTTTCCGCGACATCAGGAAACAGCGTTTTTTGATCAGCCAAGACTTCCAGCTTAACCAGTTTGTGACCGTCGAGTAATTCCCTGCTCAAGCGGCAGGTTCTTACCGCATCTTCGGCGGTATAACAACCAGCCGTATTAGGCAAAATAGTGTATTTATCAGGGGAAATAACATCCAGCAAGTTGGGTTCGCCGGGATTCTGGCCGATATTGGTGCGCCGGATGGCGACAGTGACAATTTGGGCGCCACTGGCCTCGATAGCCAGACGGGTTTCTTCCATATCCTTATATTTACCGGTACCGACCAGTAAGCGTGAATGATAGGTGACTCCCGCAAGCACGAAAGAATCATCCTGGCCGCCGCCAATCGCATGAACGATTTCCAGGCGGTCTTGATCCTTTAATAACTGGGCATCGTATTGCTGAAACGGTAAAATTTCTTTATTCAATTCAACCGCGATTTTTTTACCGGTCAAGCCCATGCCCGCTATCGCACCGGCAACGCTGGTTTTTTCAGCATATTCATGCGCTTCGCCGTTAATATAAACGATCATGCTTTTATGCTCCGCCGGGTGTCTGCCTTTCTGCGTCTTTGCACGGCTAAGGCAAGATCCCGCAGCAGTGGCGCCGTATCCTCCCAGGACAAACAGGCATCGGTTATACTTTGCCCGTAAGTCAGTGCTTTTCCTTCAACAACGTCCTGTTTACCACCCTTGAGATGGCTTTCAATCATTACACCCATAAGTCTATGGTCGCCATTGGCTATTTGCGCGGCAACGTCATGGCAGACATTAATTTGCCGCTCGTATTGTTTTAAACTGTTGGCATGACTAAAATCAATCATGATATTTGGCCTTAAATCTGCCTTTATCATACCTTCAGCAACCTGTTCGACGCTGACGGTATCATAATTAGGACGGCCTTGGCCGCCTCTTAAAATGATATGCACATCCTTATTGCCGGTCGTTGAGAAGATTGCCGAATGCCCCGCTTTAGTCAGTGATAAAAAATGATGCGGACTCATGGCGGCGGTTATCGCATCAATGGCGATTTTGATCGTCCCATCCGTTGAGTTTTTAAATCCGATTGGACAGGATACACCCGAAGCCAATTCACGGTGTCCCTGGCTTTCTGTCGTTCTGGCCCCAATGGCTCCCCAGGCGATCAGGTCGGAAATATATTGCGGCGTAATTAAATCCAGATATTCAGTTGCAGCAGGTACGCCGAGCGTATTCACGTCCGCTAATAACTGTCTGGCGGTGCGTAAACCTTCATTAATATTGAAACTGGAATCAAGGTTGGGGTCATTAATCAAGCCTTTCCAGCCCACGCTGGTGCGAGGTTTTTCAAAATAAACACGCATAACGATCACCAGCTCGTTTTTCAGTTCATCTTTGATGGCTTTCAAAAGCCCCGCGTATTCCAAAGCGGCTTTAGGGTCATGAATGGAACAAGGACCAACCACAACCAGCAGCCTGTCATTCTCGCCGGTTAATATTTTATGAATCTCTTCCCTGGCCGCAAGCGTAGTTTGCGCCGCCTTATCGGTAATCGGGATTTCATCGTGAACCTGAGCAGGCGGGATAACTTCGGCAATCCCGCAAATTCTCAAGTCATCAGTGTTATATTTACTATGCATGCTAGCTACCAAGCTGTTGCTTTCACAAAATGATCGTTAAAATTGGTTATTTTAACTGTTTTCATCGCCTCCTTGTTAGTTTTTGCTGGTGGGCGCTATGGCTTGATCTTTTCAAGCCTCAAAAAGCTGTAACTGAAGCCGGCATCGGGATCATCATCAATATCTTCCCGATCCGCCTCGGACCAGTCGTTCAAATCAATTTCAGGGAAAATTGCATCGCCCTGAAACTCGCTGTTTATCAACGTAAGATAAATCGTATCGGCAACCGGCAATATCGCTTCATAAACATCGGAACCGCCAATAACAAAAACTTCTTCAGCGCTTTCACACGCCTTTTTCAGCGCTGTTTCAAGATCATTAAAAACCAGGCACCCGTCCTGCCGGTAGCCGGGGTTTCTGCTGATAATAATATTAGTACGGCCAGGCAGCGGTTTACCGATGGACTCGTGCGTTTTTCTGCCCATTAAAATAGAGGAGCCCATGGTAATTTTTTTAAATTTTTTAAGATCAGCTGATAAATGCCAAGGCATTTTATTGTTCAGACCAATTACCCGGTTACTCGCCATCGCGACGATAAGTGATATTTTCATATTCTCAAAAGGGGTGTTTTGATATGCTTTAGTCATTAATTAATCCGGCATCATACTATGAACCGGCCTATGTCCGGTATTTCGGTTTGATGACAAGCTCATTTGCCGCCAGCGGATCTATTATTAATCCCAGATGGAGTTCATGGCCGGTCATGATCGATGTCGGCTTCCTAAAAGCACACAACCCCGTTTTTTCAGTTAGGCTTTGCTGCTGAACAGTCATTTTCCGCTGATCCTAACACTACCTTGTCAGGAAAATCCTATCCCTGAATCAGACGGGATTAGGCTCTACCCAAGCATTGCTACTTTTACCTGCCGGACGAGGACTCCGGTCCGCTGTTCATCAAGTTTTGTTCCTGCTTTCCCTATGCCGTTAAAGTCTGCATCAACGTCATGAACGGGTAGAGCGCCAATTAACCCGCGAAGGCATTGGCTCCCGAGCCTTGGACAATGGCGTTCTGTCCTGCTAGAACCCCACGCGTTTGCGAGAACTATGTGATTTGCTCGGAAGCGAAAAAATCTATGCGGTGATTCGCAAATGCCTCGCCCGCTTGCCTCATCCATTCCGGCCCGAAGACCGCGCTGCTGACTGCTGCTATGAATTGTTGCTCCTCCAGGCCGAGTTTTCGCTCAATCAGGTTTTGGATTTTCCCCGGACAGGCCGGCAATTCTTTGCAAAAGTCATTCTCGAACAACCAGATATCCGGCCAAGCGCCTCGTGTTTTGATCCAAGCCATCCAGTCGATCGACCGGCTCATTCAGGATGCTAAGGAATGTGCATGAAATAAAATTGCCAATAAAATATGTGCACCCACGTGTAGGGGCGGATTTATCCGCCCTGGGCGAATGAATTCGCCCCTACAATTGCCCAAGTTATTTCATGCATGTTCCTGAATTGGCAAACTGAAAACGTTACTCAAAGTTAAAGATCCATATCACTCATGGCGCTCTAGCGCCAATTTAAACACATCATCTTGGTAATCCAAATCCACCAACACCATCGACAGTGTGGCAAAATCCGGGAAATCTTCAAGGCCAGTTGCTAAGGTATCGGCCCGGAATTGAGTTAGCCGGACAATATGCTCCTGCTATAGGCTAAGAGTTTAATAAATGATAATATCAATAGATGGGTAATGCCGGTAGCCAGGAGGGCTGAAAGTTTAATCTATAGTTAGATGCTCGAACCTAGCAGCTTTAGGCTGTTGATCATAGTGATTGGGCTTGGAAACTTGAGATAAAATGAGCTGAAAGTGCTTTTATTTGGCGTACCATTAAACTATCTTAAGCAAAGAACAGGCACTTTGAGCTTTATCATGGCAAGCAGTGCCGGATATGTATCTAAACTCAAATCGGAGCATCATTAATGCAAGGTCAAAGTGGATTTTTGATTCAATTCATACGATTAGCCGGGCCCTTTTGGAACTCTGAAAATAAGGGCATTATTCGCAAACGGACGCTGGCTTTAATTATCCTCACTGTGCTGCAAATGGTCCTGGCCGTTGTCATCACCGAGTGGAGCGCCGCCCTTTTCGATGCCCTTGAACAGCGCTCTATGTCCGGACTATTCAAACAGATAGGGCTTTTGGTTCTGATTTTTGCAGCCAGCATGGGCGTCACATACATGCATCTAACAGTAAAGCGGCGCTTACAAATTGGCTGGCGATCCTGGCTGACAGAGCGTGTCGTCGGCAAATGGATGAAAAATGGGCGTCATTATCTCGTCACCCATATACAAACGGTGGCGCACGATAACCCCGATGAACGGATAGCCGAAGATATCCGTATAGCAACCGATCAAGCCATCGAGCTTAGTCACTCGTTATTCTATAGCTTATTGTTGCTGCTCAGTTTTGCCAAAATCCTCTGGACGCTTTCGGGTAATGTCATTCTGGATTTGGGGGTATTTGAAATTCCTGTTTCCGGCTATTTAGTCTGGATGGCAATCATTTATTCCGCCGTGGCTTCAGTTTTGGGTTGGTGGGCAGGCCGTCCATTAACGTTGACAACTAATGCCATGCAAACCGTTGAAGCCAATTTCCGGTTCGGCTTGGTGAAAGCGCGGGAAAACTCCCAGGCAATCGCCCTGCTTCGTGGAGAAGCCAGTGAGCAAAAGCGGTTTCTCGGCCTTTTTCAGGATATTACCAGCGTCTATGATCAGCAAACCGGCGCATGGGCAAATATTCTGCTCTTCAATTCAGGCTATTCCGTGTTGTCAATGGCGTTCCCTATTCTGATCGCCGCGCCTCGCTTCATTCTTGGGAGCATTACTCTCGGTGCAATGATGCAAGCTGTGCAGGCATTTCAACAGCTGAGCGGCGCTTTGTCCTGGCCGGTCAATAATATGGCCGGAATTGCGCAATGGCGCGCGTCAGTCGAACGGGTATTGGGCTTAGTCAAGGCATTGGAGGATTTGGAGCAGGAGATTGCACGCCCCGACCCTCAACGAATTCTGATAGAAAAACCGGAGCAGTCCACCCTGCGTTTTCGTGATCTGTGCATCTCCAAACATAATGGCGAGGTGATTGTATCCGGTCTAAATGATGAAATTCGTCAGGGCGAACACGTTATCATCTCCGGCGATGCTTCGACTGGCGCCAAACTTTTCAAGGCAATTGCCGGACTCTGGCCATGGGGATGCGGACGAATCGAATTGCCCGATCAAGAGCCCATGTTCTTCATGCCCCCACGGCCATACTTACCCGATGCAACGCTGGAAGCCGCGATTTGCTATCCAAAGACTCCGGAATCATTTAATCCGGATTTAATAAAGGATTTGCTCAAACTGGCCGGGCTTGAAGATTTACAAGGGCAACTCGGGCAATCAGATTCCTGGGATAAAAACCTGACCAGGGAACAGCAGCAACGCTTGGGATTGGTGCGTTTACTGTTGTACCGGCCTAAATGGATACTTCTGCAAGAAGCTTTCGACTCGCTTGATCCCGACGGAGAAGAGGCTATGCTGCGGTTGATCTCTCAGGAACTGCCTGATGCAACCTTGCTTACGATTACCAATCAACCCACGGCCGAAGCGTTTCACCATCGGCGGATTGTATTGTAAGCCTTCCCTATTCGATGAAGAAGGAGCATTATGAATAAAATATTCGAAAATAAATCCGCCAAAAAACTGCGAGGCGTTAATCTGGGCGGATGGCTGGTCATCGAGAAATGGATGACGCCCAGTCTTTTTGAAGGTCTTCAAGCGACTGACGAAACATCCTATTGCGTTGAACTAGGTGCAAGCGCGGAGCAGGCGCTGAAAAAGCATTGGGATACTTTTATTACCCGCGAAGACTTTGCCTGGCTAGCCAATACTGGAATAAATGCAGTCCGGATTCCGGTTGGCTTCTGGATATTCGGGCCGGACTATCCGTACCATAGAGCTTATGGCGTATCTTCGCATCCCTTTGTTAAAGGCGGCATAGATATTCTCGATCGCGCATTCGATTGGGCCGAGGAATATGGATTACGTATCGTGCTGGATTTACATACAGCTCCCGGTTGCCAGAATGGCTTCGACAACGGCGGAATCCTGAATGTGTGCGAATGGCATACCAAAGAAGAATATATCAATTACGCATTGCTCATAGTGGAGCGTCTGGCCGAGCGATACCACGAACGACCGGCCTTGCATGCCATTGAAGTATTGAACGAACCCCGCTGGGATATCGACACGACTCTGTTGAAAAAATATACCACCGAGGGCTATCATCGCATCCGCAAATACTGTCAAGCAAATAATGTCGCCGTTGCCTTCAATGATGGTTTCCGGTCATTCCGGGAATACTCAGGTTTTCTAGCGGAGCCGGAGTTTAATAATGTAGTGTTGGACATACACCGGTACCAGTGTTTTGGGCACCCCGAGATGGACTGGGACATTTATAATCACATACGCGCCACAGTTGTCGATTTGAAGCAAGAAGCAGATGACATCATCCAGGATGGTCATTTAACTTATGTTGGCGAATGGAGCTTGGGTCTGGACTTAAGGGTTGTATCGCTTTGGGCCAAAGGACCTTTCAATCATGCGCTGCAAGAAATGAATGAGTTCCAAATATCTGTTGCATACAGGGGTTACGCCGCCGCCCAGCTTCTTACTTTTGAAAAATATCTCGGCTGGTTTTTTTGGAGCTACAAGACCGAAACAACGCCCGCTTGGTGCTTTCGTGAATGCGTCAACCGGGGATGGTTGCCGGACAAATTTGATAATAGCAACATTGATATCAGCCATTTTCGAAAATCAGCGGATCCTGAAATCGAACTTTAAAACTTTTGTATTTATCATTGTTTCCGGCTGAAAATATAAATTAGCTGATTGCAGAGCACTGCTGCCGGACTTTAGGTTTTTTCCAACATTAAGACGGATTTGAAGCCTGCCCTTATGAAAAATTATCACATTCGCTCTATCAGTCTGGAAGAGCTAAAGACGCCTTTCATTTGGGCGGAACAGGAGGGTTGGCGTCCTGGCATTAATGATGCCGGACATTTTTACCCAACTGACAGCCAGGGTTTCTTTATGGGCTTTTTGGATGATGAACCTATCGGCAGTATTTCGGCTGTGGCTTACGATAACAGTTTTGGATTCATCGGCTTATACATTGTCCGGCCTGATTTTCGCCATCAGGGTTATGGCATGGCGCTGTGGAACACCGCCATGCAGCATTTGCAGGATAGAAATATCGGCCTGGATGGTGTTATAGCCCAGCAAAAAAATTACAGTAAATCCGGTTTTAAGCTGGCCTATCGAAACTTGAGATTTCAAACCAAGGGCGCCGGTCATAAGCTTGAGCATCCCAATCTAGTCAGTCTGTCCGCTATACCTTTTGCCAAGGTGCTTGCTTATGACTGCTTCCCAGCGCCCAGGCCGGCTTTTCTGAAATCCTGGATTAAACAGCGGCAAGGCAATGCTTTAGGGATGGTAGTCAACCAGCAATTAGTCGGCTTTGGGGTTATTCGCGCCTGTCATCAAAGCCATCGTATCGGTCCGTTATTTGCTGATGAACCAGCTTATGCAGAAACGTTGTTAAACGCGCTGTTGGCTTTTGCGCCTGCTGAAACGTTTGTGTTTATTGATGTACCCGAAGTAAATCGCGATGCTTTAAGCTTGGTTGAACAATACCGTATGCCATTGGTATTTGAAGCCGCCAGAATGTATAGCAAGGTCAACCCTTCCCTTGACTTAAATAAAATTTACGGCATTAGCACTTTGGAGCTTGGTTAACTCTTAAAAAATCAGGATGGCTTAGTCAAAGCCGTCGGCAAACAGGCACACTTCAATAGCCAATACTATGATGAATTTCAAGCATCAGTCCGGCAAGCTTCGAAATACGGGTAGTCCGGTGAGGATGTAAATAATTTCGTGTAATTGCTCATTTTCAGCATAGAAAATTCCTTTAGGAGGCATGAAAATGGGCAATAGCATCAATGCCCCGGTTTTAGTTTAAACAATTCAGGACTTGGCGCGCGGCATTAAGCCGAGGCCGATCAATCTTCGTTAAACCAAGAGCTACTCAAGATCACAGGAGTCTCGCTTAATGCCGAAATGGCGGCTCACCTGGACATCCTCAAGCATTCGCCGACGGTGTAAACGCTGAAAGCTTCAGGTATTTGTGTATAAAGATCTCACATCTTCGGGTTTGGCGTAATCGACGCCGACACTGATTACGAAGCTGGAAACTTCTTCGATATTCATATTCGACCTGATAATTTTTGACTTATCAACCATTACGGTGAATCCCGAGGTCGGGTTGGGTGAAGTGGGAATATACAAAATGAAGCAATCATCAATCCGGTTGGTGACATAGGCAGGAACCCACATGCCGTCTTTTGGATATTCGACATAGACGACTTCACGGACTTGAGACTCTTCGGTGGTCAGGAATAATCTCAGCAGCTTGCGCGTGACGCGATAAATACTGCCTATGATGGGAATTCGCTGAATAAATGCTTCCAAATAGTACAGCAAGTGGGCTCTATCATGTTTAAGCAGCTTGCCAAAATAAGCCAGCAAAGCGAGGGCGGCGGCAAATAAAGCGATCGTCATCAGAGGATTTTCGTACCTGCCATGCACGAGTAAAACGAAGTCTTTCAAAAATCGTTCTACATAAATAACAATTTGAAACACAAGTGCGATCGGGATAAAACCTATCACGCCGATAAGTAAATAATCTACCAATGTTTTGAGTGTATTTTTCATGCTCGCCTCCTCTTTTATTTTTATTGATGAAAAATGCTTTAGCGATAAAGCGCGCCGCAACGAAATTGCTGTTAACCGCTTATTCAAAGTGCTTATAGTAAACCATGCTCGGCGAATGAGTAGGGCTCTCCGTCGCCGATAATAAAATGATCCAGTACGCGTATATCGAATAAGGCCAGCGCTTGCTTGAGTTTACCGGTGATTTGTCTATCGGCCTGACTGGGCTCGGTAATGCCTGAAGGGTGATTGTGGGCGAAAATTACTGCCGCCGCATTATGATATAAAGCCTGTTTGACGACTTCCCTGGGATAAACACTGGCGCCATCGATCGTTCCTCTGAACAACTCCTCCAGCAGGATAACCCGGTGCTGGTTGTCAAGAAATAGACAGGCAAATACTTCGTAACTATAGCCGCGTAATTGCGCGCTGAGATAGGCTCGGGTGATTTCCGGGCTGGTTAAAGCGCTACCGCGCTCAAGCACTTCGATAAAATGGCGCTTGGCCATTTCCATAACAGCCTGGAGCTGCGCGTATTTGGCGCTTCCCAAACCGTGACCCAGGCAAAAGCGTTGCTGATCCGCATCCAGCAAGGCTTTTAAAGAGCCGAAGTCTGCAAGCAATTCGCGGGCTAAATCCACCGCTGATTTTCCAGGCGTTCCTGTCCGTAAAAAAATAGCCAACAGCTCGGCATCGGTTAAAGCGGCTGAACCCCGTTGCAGCAGTTTTTCTCTAGGTCTGTCTTCTGCGGGCCAATCCTTAATAGTCATTAGATGTTTTATTTATGCGAGTTAAAATTCAAGCATAGAAGAATTTGACTGTGCCCGCCGAAAAGCGCTTATTTTTTACTTCTTAAAGTTCCAGGCCGCTTAATCCAGGATGATCATCAGGGCGCCGGCCCTCTGGCCAGTGGAACTTGCGGTCGGTTTCCTTAATAGATAAGTCATTGATGCTGGCGTAACGGCGCTGCATCAAGCCGTTCCGGCTGAATTCCCAGTTTTCATTCCCGTAGGAACGAAACCACTCGCCGCTGTCATTACGCCACTCGTAGGCAAACCGGACTGCAATCCGGTTGCCGTCAAATGCCCAGAGTTCTTTTATCAAGCGGTATTCAAGCTCTTTTGTCCATTTGCGGGTCAGGAACGCTATAATTTGCTCCCGCCCTACGGGAAATTCAGCACGGTTCCGCCACTGGCTGTCTATCGTATAGGCCAGGGCGACGCGTTGCGGATCGCGAGCGTTCCAGGCATCTTCGGCCATGCGCACCTTCAGGATTGCAGTTTCACGGGTGAATGGCGGAAATGGAGGGCGTGCTTCATCGGTTGAGTTCATTGAGTGCTCCTGAGTTAGTGATGTAAGGATGGATGAATTTAACTTAAAAAGAATGCGCGATTTAACGCGTCACCTCTTCCGTAATCTCATTACTTTCCAATGCCGGTTGATTCAGCAAGCGGGAAAGCCATACCTCCGCCGCCATCTGATTGGTTTTAAGAACACTATTTGGAAAGAATCCAAACACCAGAATCAATAATGCAGGCAAACACAACAGAGCCAGTTCGCGCGGGCGTAAATCCTGTGCCTGATTGACAGCGGTTTGGGTAACAGGGCCTAAAAACGCCCGGCGGATAAAAGACATCATGTAAGCAGCGCTCAGCACAACGCCCGCCAGCGCTGTAATGCCCAGGCTGGAATGAGCGGTTAATGCGCCGATTATTAATAATAATTCAGCGGGAAAACCGCTGGTGCCCGGGACTCCGATACTAGCCAGTGCAAACAGAAAATAAAAACTGGTTAAACGCGGCATTACCTTTGCCAAACCACCCAGATGTATGGCTTCGGTGCTGCCCAATCGATGCTGTATAAATCCGGCAACCAGCATCAGGGAGCCTGCAAACAGAGTAAAATTAAACAGTTGAAAAATAGCTCCTTGAATACCTTGCATGGTTAAGGAGGCTATTCCGATAATCACCAGGCCAATATGACTGATACTGGCGTATGCCAGCAAACGGCGTAAATTAGTTTGTTGCAGCGCAATCAACGCGCCATAAATAAGGGTAATAGCGCCGAAGATACCCAACACCCAACTGTATTCAACAGCGGCAGATGGGGCTAAAGGCATGGTAAAGCGTATTATTCCGTAGACGCCGAGCTTGAGGCCGATTAATAAGGCGGTTATTTGCGTGGGTCCTTCCATTGCTGCAGCGGGCAGCCAGGTATGAAAAGGTATTAACGGCGTCTTTACGGTAAAGCCAAGCAAGAGCAATGAAAAAACAACAGCTTGCATGTTGTCCGGCAACGGTGTTTCCAGAAGTGCCGGCAAGCTGAAGGATAAATCCCGGGGAATATCGCCGCTCATATTAACAGCGTGATTAATGGCCAGCATGATAATGGCGAATAATAACGGTATGCCGCTGAACAGCATAAACAGCGTGTATTTCATCGCTGCTCCTCGCCGCTTTGGGCCTATGCCCCATAAGCCGATCAAAAAAAAGATAGGCGGCAAGGTCAGTTCCCAGAATAAAAAAAACAGCATTGTATCCAGCGCCGAAAATACGCCGATGGTGACGCCTTCCAGCGCCAGTAGCAGGGCAAAATGAAACCGGTGCAGGTGTTGTATTGAATTCCAGGACGCTATAATGGCTAGCAGTGTCAATAAAGCCGACATCGGCAAAAATAAAACCGAAATGCCATCGATACCGACCAGGAACTCAATATTCAGGCCAGGTATCCAGGCATTATGTTCGACCAGTTGAAAATTGTCACCCTCCCTGACTTTAAACAATTGTACCGCCCTCAGCGCCAGAAGCAGTTCAAGACAGGCTGCCGCCACTGCTGTCTTTTTAGCCGCTTTTATGCCGGGGGCGATTCCGGTTGCAATTGCCCCCAGTAACGGCCACAGAATCATAAGGCTTAACAGCGGAAAACCGGCTTCACTCATGTTGATTGTCCTGGGGGGGCGGCATAGTAACGTTACCGGTTTTCAGGGCGCTATGCATGGGATAATGCTCGCTTATATCGCTTGCTTCCTGGTCAATAAAATTCAGCCACGGTGTTGTGTAATAGCCGGTGGCAATCAGTAATGAACAAACCGCGACGGTGATAATGCGTTCTTTTCTGACCGGGTGGTATGTGCAACTATAGGGCTGATGCACGCGCCTGGGAGTTGCTATGAATATCTGATGAAAGGCGCGCAGCAGTAAAGCCGCGGTCAGGACATTGCCGATCACTAGGGTAATGGCGATCAACCATCCTTCCTCTTCAATAACGCCTCCTATGAGCAAATGAGCCGCATCATATCCCGGCGTGCCCGGGATGACCATGGTGCTCAGCGCCGGGACCAGGAACAGCAATGCTATGGTGGAATTGGTATCAAATAGTCCGCCCAAGCGCGGGATAAAAACGGTGCGTGTGCGCTCATAGATCAGCCCGATGCTGAATAAAATGCCAGCTGTCGCAAGGCCGTAAGCGATAGAGAGCAAGAGACCGCCTTTCAGTCCGTATTCGTTAAAGCAGAAAATACCAGTGACCAGCATTCCGGTATGACTGAGGACCGCAAAGGCCAGCAGCCTGCGAATATTAATTTGCATCAGGGCCATCAATGCGCCGTAAAAAACACTAATCAGACTCAATGTCAGTGCAAATCCGGCCCATTGTTCCGCAACGCCTGGAACAATCGGTAAAATAAAGCGGATCACGGCATAAATGCCAAGTTTAAGGCCCGTTATAAAAATGGCCGCGCTTGCAACCGCGCCATGTTCAGCGATTAACGGCAGCCAGCCGTGAAACGGAAACAACGGCATGCGAATGGCGAAACCAAAGAACAGCAGTATAAAAATCAATACCTCGTCATGCAAATAGGCGTTGTTCTCTTTCAGCGTTAGCCAGTCAAACGTTAGCGGATGCTCTGAGTCGATTAAGCCAAAAGCGAGCAACATAAAGCCAGCCAGGGTCATCAACAAGCCGCTGCTCCAGTATTGAAGCAACTGGGTAACGATCCGCCGTCTGTGTTGGCCGGTTCCGGCATGAATCGTCAACAAACCAACTGGAATGAGTTCCAGCATGCACCATAACCAGAATTGCATAAGATTCAGCGCTGCAAAAGCGCCTATCAATATGCCCTCATAGCCAAGCAAACAGGCAATCATTAGCCGGTCTGCGGCATGCCGTGTAGTCAAGATATAAACCAGGGTCAGCAAGGATAAAACCGCGGTTAAAGGAATAAATAAGATGTTCGTTCCATCAACGCCGGCACAATAACTGAGCCAGGCGAACTGAACTTGTTCGACCAGCTGAATGCCGGGATGAGCGGAATCGAAAGTAGCCAGCAGATAAAGGCTAAGCAAAATGTTTAACAGCGTTCCGGAAAATCCGAAACGCAAAGCTACAACCGGTGATCGTGAATACAGGATAGCGCCCATGGCCGCGAGAGGAACGAGTGTCATTGTAGTGAGCAGGGGGAAGGCGGCTGATTCCGGCCAAAAATTCATGAAAGTATCCATCGGCGCCTCAAAATGCAACCAGCAAAGTTATCAGCACAAACAGCACAAGATAACGCGGCCTTAGTATTAACTGTTCGAATTTATTGGCGGCATGTCCCAGTTTCCGGCCATAATGGATTGCATGCTTGCCTATGCCTCGCGATACAAAACGTTCTTCAAACCAATGCATGATGGCGGCGAAACCTTCGGTTAGCTTCCCCGCCAGACCGCTGCCCTGCGCAAATTCATCGGCCTCATAATCCAATCGGGCGGCAATCATTTTTTCTTCCAGTTGCGCCAGTGATGAAATGGATCGGATCGCGGGGGCAGGCGAACCCATGATGTGATCAACAACATGGTCATCAAAAAAACTAAGGTCGTGAGCCAGCCGGCGAACGGGTCTTACCAGCATCCAATCAGTTAGTTGGTCCAGCCAGAACCGCTGTAATGATGCAATGTAGGCCCAGCGCAGTCCGGCGAGAACTGGAATTACGGGTTTTACCGGATTACCCTGGACATTGTGCATGAGTGACGGCGCGGTTAAAAACAGATAGCATCGCACTACAGCATGAGCGCAGAGATGCCAGCTGGCCAGTTGCCAAAAGCCTAAGCCGCATTCCAGAAACATTAGGCCCAGTTGAGCTGATGTGGCGAAGACAAGCGAGCTCTTTATATCAGTCTGGGTCAAGCCAACAATAAAACCATAGAGAGCGGTTGTTCCGCCTGTTATCGCGAGCACAGCCATGGCAAACGGCGCCTGTTCAAAAACGGGCGCCAATAGACAGACAAGATAAACGCCCGCATGTATCATGACTGAGCCGTAAAATACTGCGCTTGATGGCGTAGGACCTTCCATAGCCCGCGCCAGCCAGGGAGTAAAGGGCAGTTGCGCCGATTTTACAAATGCCGCCAGGGCAAAACACAAAGAAATCCCGGTAGCTTCGCCAGAGTTAAGTTGTGCCGAGGCGGCATTCAATTGATTCCAGTTAATGCTGCCGGTCCAGGCATAGCTTAATCCTGTTCCCAGAATAAAACCGGCATCGCCGATACGGTCAGTGACAAATACCCTCGTTGCATTTACTGCGGCAAACGGACGATTGTATGCGTAGGCTATCAACAGATAAGAACAGAGTCCGGCAGTCTCCCAGCCAAAAAAAGCACCGGCTACATTGGCCGACAATGCCAATAACAGCATGGCCGAAGCGAACAGGCTCAAGATAAAGAAAAAGCGGTGAAAACCGGTTTCCCTGTGCATGTAGTTAATGGAAAAAACTGTAGTGATCAGTAGGAGCAGGGAAAACAAGGCCGCTAATACGACATTAAAACCCGTCGTGATAAAATTCACCGGAATGATCAGGGTGTCGCTGGCTAGCCATTGACCTATACGCAGTGAACCGGTATTTTTTCCCAGTAAGTCAGCGCCCAGCAAAACCAGGGCAAGCAGACAGGACATACTGATAGCCCAGGCGGCAATAATTGCTGTCGTGTTTTCACTGGCTTCGCCATCGAGCATGCCCGATAAATGTCCGATGCCGATAACTGCCGCGGCGGTAAATGGCAACAAAGGAATCAGAAAGGCTAAAGCATCCAAATTCTATGCTCCCAATAGTTCAGGCCTGTCCTGAGCCTGTCGAAGCGGCTGTTTAATCAGCATAGGCGGGACAGGCAAGGTTTGCTCACGGTAACAATCCGGAGAGTTTGCGCGAACCGGCGGTTCTTTTGCTTCGGCTTGCCACTGTACAAATCCCTTGCCGCGCTCGAAACTGAAAATTTCACCGTTGTCCGGGTCTTTAATGCTCAAATGAATCCAGCCGCCCGCTATCAGTTCGCGCAAACTCTCTTGGTCAGCATAAATACGCTCTAATAGCACAGTTTTTACTTCCACCAGCAACTGCAAACGCATTGCTTCATGAATTTCAACCATTTGCTGCGGCAGGCCTGTGCGTAAGTCGCTGCCGGCTCCTTCCATGACGCCAAAAAAGCCGGTTATGTTATGCATCGCTTTTGAACCGCATCCAAAGCATTCGTTATTAACGGTAGAAAAATAATATTCCAGATTAATACCGGTGATTACGGGCGCCACCGTCAGCAAAATACTTTCCAGTATCTTGCCTTCGGGGTCTTGAGTAGGATCATAAGAAATCAGGAAGACACGGCGGTCAAAAAATCCGCCTTGCGTCAGTGAACGGCGGCCTACAACGGCAGCGGCATTTGTGGCGTGCCCCAGTTCAGGCCTGGCTTGGGAAAAATCACAAGAGCGTTCTTCCAGATGCGCCAAAGCTTCTTTTGGCGCGGGCCGGCGCGGCGCGGAAGCGAACCGCCGGCAGCGTTCGTGTGCGGACATAAGCTGGGCATGCCGCAATTCAAGTTGTAACTTTTTTAATCCCGCCAGCCGTTCCGCCGGAACGTCACATAGATCGAACCAGCTAATCGCTTCATTACAGCTGTTGTGTCCGGCCCCGATAAACCAGGTGCCAGGGGGGATAGTGATGCCGCATCCGGCTAATAGCTTGCGTATTTCAGGGCGATTGGCCATCGCCGCGAATACCCGTGCATTGGGGCCGCCGTGACGTCCGCTGCAAGCGCCGCAATCATAAGCCGCCAGATGCGGATTATTCTGACTGACCGAGCCATGCCCCATCAGGACCACTAATTCAGAGAATCCATAAGTCAACCCCGTATTACGCAGTAAGCCGGCAACGCAGGATGCCTGTTCGCAGTCAGTAAAGCCCGGTTTTGGGCAATCCGGCGAGGCAATTGTCTCATTGCCTGTTGACGTGAACATCAGTTCAGTCTTAACCCTGGGCGAGAGTCTTTGGGCCATGCCCGCCAGCAGGCTGTTTTGATGTTTTGGCAATAGTGATTTTGCCAGCAATCCCATTAAAGTCAGCGGCGCAATCGTATCAACAACAGGCTGCGACAACAACAGGCTGCGACGCAAGCCATGATGCAGCCAATTTGCAAACCACTGATTCAGCCTGCGTCCACGATTATGGCTGGCTAATGTTTTATCGCTACCTGCTCGCGGTACTTCCTGAACTTCATGAGCCGGGGTCACCAACACCGGACACAACGGAGTTGTTTTGCCGTCATCCAGGCCTTTGTAATTCATGGCGACGCCGAAAAATCCAGCCGTCCCCAGCGTCTCAATGCCGGGATTCAATTCTTCAAGATGGCGGCGAAAATCTTCTTCCCGGTCATCCATGCAGAATATGATTTGTGAATCTGGGCGTTTTTCGCGTTTAGCCCAGCGGCCACGATTATGATTAGCGCGCAGCGCCTGAAAAAAGCTTTCCCGGTAATTGTGTTCGTAGGCGTAAAGCCAAATTTTACTTCGTCCAGCGCCGGTAAAATCATCCAGCAAGGTTAACATCGCCTGCAGATCGGTTTTTTGCAGTGCTTGCAGGTTTGTGGCGTTAATTCCCAAGTGCTGGCACAAGCGGAACAGCCGCCAGCTGCTGTTGTGTACGGTGTAACCAGCTTTGTTTTCGGCCATTGGACTGAGCTGCCAGGTTCCTATCAAGTCTTCAAGCTGTTCCCAGCCGGCGCGGTCAGGCCTCTCGGAATCTGCTTGAACGGTCAATGATTCGGCCAATTGCGTCAGATATTCCGGCAAGTTGCCCTGGTACACGCTCTTGCGCACTGAAAATTCTGCCAGATTTTTACGGAAATAAGCACGGAGAGCGCTGAGTTTCGCTTCACACTTCCAGATGTCCCGGCAGATCTGATTCAGCCACAGCCTGTCCAAAGTCAACCGGATTGCAACATAATCGGCAAGTTGCGGCGCTGCATCGTTAACCGGTAAGTAATGAGGATGGCGTTGCCGCCAGTTAACAAGTCCCGACCAGCCGGGTAATTCAAGAGCCAGTCCGCGCAGATAACCTTCCCAATGCGGCTGCGGAATTTCCAGCTGAGTCAGTTGCAGGATAATGGCGTCGACTGCATCCTCGGGTAATTCAGACATAATCAGTTGCCAGTCAGGTAACTCATGTAGAAAGGGATTGGCATCATAGCCGGCTGTAGCCCGCCATCCGGAATAAAGGCCTAAGCGGCTGCATTCGGGCATGTTCCAGGGCGCAACGCCTTCATCCAGTGCCGAAGAACAGATGCGAATCAGTTGCGGACGGACGGAATCGAGGATGTCAATTCCGCTCAATGCAAGAACAAAGCCTCGGAAGGTAATGCTGTCGCCTATTCGGGATAATAATTCATCCAATGCTGTAGATGCGTTGCTTTGAAAGACTTCTGCTTGCGAGCGCATTTCCTGATGCGTTGCCAGCCATTGTTCAGCCTGCTCCAGTGACAAATCAAGCAGCGCCTCGGGGTGCAGAGCCGCTTGCTGTATATCAAGTTTGGTTAAAAGGTTCTCCCAAAGCCGTTTAATAATGCTTCGTTGCTGAGCGTCTTCTGCAAATAGCCGGTAACGGGCTGATTCCGGCACATCGGCTTGAACAGCATCCAAAGCGCCCAGTTCCTCAATTTGCCAATTTAACTGACTAATGGTAATTCCTTGCAAATCAAAGCATAGTGCAATCCTGTAAATATCTTTACGAGTGATAAGCCGATCTTTTATGGCGCAAACGATCTGCTCCGCCTGTAGGTCAGGATACTTTTCCAGGGCTGCATCCAGGTCGCAATCATTAATGCGCCCCTGCTGATAAAAAAGGCGGCTTTGTGTTTCGGGAAGATAAACGTTAATACCCGTTAACGCTTCGAATGCGGCCAGCGCCTCTTCAAACGGCAAATGCTGGAATCCATGCAAGGGATTATGATGCACGAAATCAAGAATCGGCGCCTGTCCGGACAGAACCTGATCCAATTGATTTAGAGCGGCTATGATTTGCTCGCGGCTGCCGGCGGATTTTAAAGGTGATTCTTGCATGGCTGATGCTATAAAAGCCGCTGACTGATCTGGTTGTTTATCTGCGCAATCGTTGCCGCTGACAGCTCAATCAAGGGCGCAGGCAGCAGGCCAAACAGCACAATGCCTGCGACCAATGCTCCCGCAGCTAAAAATTCGGGAGCATTAAGGTCGGCAATCAGCTGCATTTGCGGTTTTACCGGGCCGGTAAACAAGAGTCCGATGGTGCGCATGGCGAATGCAGCGCTAATTAGAATGCTCATGCTGAAAAATACCATCAAGCCGCCCCATTTCTGAAAACCGCCTATAAATGCGTGCAGTCCGGCAATAAATCCAACCAATCCGGGAAGCCCCATCGCTGCCAGTAATGTAACGGTCATGAACAAGGCAAAACGCGGCATGACCTGAACCAGTGAGCTGTAATCCTGAATATTGCAAGTATGGGTGCGTTCATAAAGCAGCCCTACCAGCAGAAACAATGCTCCGGCTATCAGTCCGTGAGCGGTCATTTGCAACACTGCGCCGGTAATTCCCGTTTCATTCAAGGCTGCGATGCCTAATAAAACAATGCCCATGTTACTGACTGAAGAATAAGCCGCCATGGCCTTAAGATCGCTTTGCCGCCAGGCTAGCAAGCTGCCGTAAAGCATCCCGGACAGGGCCAGAAAAACCAGCAAGGGTTGTATAATGCGCGCAGCTTCGGGAAGCATCGCTACAACTCTTATCAGTCCATAAGCGTCCATTTTAAGTAAAATTCCCGAGAGCAGAATACTGACGGGACTGGGCGCCTCGACATGCGCAAGCGGCAACCAGCCATGTAGGGGGAAAACCGGCATTTTAACGCCGAAGCCAATTAAAAACCCAAGCAGCACTAAAATCTGTTTATAGCGAGGCATCTCTTGCGCAGCCAGATGCAGGGCGGTCATTAGAGAGCCGTCACGTTCCAGTCCATACTGACTAATCGCGAGTAAACTGATAAGCATAAAAATTGACCCGCCCATCGTGTAGAGCACAAAATTAAGACTGGCCGCGTGCCGCCGTTTCCCGCCCCATCGGCCAATAAGAAAAAAAAGAGCAATTAAAGTCAAAGCCCAAAATATATAAAATAACGCCCAATCCTGTGCCAGAAATACGCCTAACATGCCGAATTCAAGGAGCAGGATGCAAATGTGATAACCCTTAACAGAGCTGGAGAGAGTAAAAGAAGCCAGCAAGGTAATAGACGTAAGCAGGGTTGCCAAAACCAGCATAGGCATCGATATTCCGTCAACACCCAATGCGTATGCACTGCCAAGGCCGGGATTCAAGGGAAAATACTCACCGAATTGCAGGGCTGCATTATGTTGATCATACAGATTGACTAACCAGCAGCTTAGCAAAAATGCGAGGGTGGTAAACAGATTCGCAATTGAGCGGATGATGTGGATATTCCGGCCGGGAATAAAAACCAAGAGTAAGACTCCGGCAGCCGGAGTCCAGAGCAGTAGGCTGAGAATCCCCATGATTTAGGTGTTCCTTGAGTCTAACGTAACTTGGTCGTTTACAGTGGTCTGCAATTATACGTTCAAGCAATTAATTGGCAAGTTTTAGAACAGAAAGCGATATATCAAGCCGTGGCTGGTTCCTTCATCAATTTTGATATAACCGGAACGCTTTCATCTCGTTCTCTTTTTGCTCAAAATAATGGAGAAAATAATTAAATTCTAAACCGCTGCATGTTTCATCGGCATGCATTAAAATATTTTTAGCCGCTTGAATTTACCAAGCGCTTTACTGTGGAATTAAATAGGACTAATATAGTCCGAAATAATTATGGGGCAGAAATGTTACGTTTAAGCAAATTAACTGATTACGCAACAGTCATTTTAAGTTTTATGGCCAGAGATAACTCACATGTTCATGCGGCAATGGAAATAGCATCGGCAACCGGCATTGCCTTGCCTACCGTGAGTAAAATCCTTAAGCTTCTGGTCAACGCTAACGTGCTGACTTCTACTCGAGGCGCCAAAGGCGGTTATGCGTTGGCTAGAGCGCCGGAGATAATTACCATCGCGCAAGTGATCAGTGTCCTGGAAGGACCGATTGCATTAACTGAGTGCAGCATTTCCCAGCAGGGTTGCGAACAGGCTTCAGGCTGTGAAATTAGCGGCAGCTGGAGTTTGATTAATCAGACTATCTATAATGCACTGGAATCATTGACGTTGGCAGATTTGATTAAACCGCTGAGATCCCGCGATTCAGCCTGGACACAAGAAGTCCTGATTCCCGTAGCCAGTTTATATCGTTAGATTAGAGAGTTTTTTATGTCAGCAAGCGCGCAAGAAATCAACAGCCTGATCAATCAGGAATACAAACAGGGATTTGTGACTGAATTGGAAACCAACACGTTTCCGCCCGGATTGGATGAGACGGTAATTCACAAGTTGTCGAAGATCAAGGATGAACCTGAATTTATGCTGGAATACCGGTTAAAAGCTTTCCGGCATTGGCAAACCATGAAGTCTCCGGAATGGGCATTTGTCAAGTTTGATCCGATAGACTATCAGGCTATCAGTTACTATTCCGCGCCCAAGAGCAAGGAAGGCGGCCCGAAAAGCCTGGATGAAATCGATCCGCAAGTTCTGGAAGCCTATAAAAAACTGGGCATTCCGCTGGATGAACAGGAGCGTTTGGCCGGTGTCGCGGTTGATGCGGTTTTTGATAGCGTATCTGTGGCAACGACTTTTAAGGGCAAGCTGAAAGATGCCGGGGTTATTTTTTGCCCTATTTCCGAAGCCATACGGGATTATCCTGAGTTGATCAAACAATATCTGGGTTCGGTCGTACCGCCTGCCGATAATTTTTTTGCGGCCTTAAATGCGGCAGTATTTACCGATGGCTCCTTTGTTTATATTCCCAAAGGCGTACGCTGCCCGATGGAATTATCAACCTATTTTAGAATCAACGCCGCCAACACCGGACAATTTGAACGGACACTGATTATTGCCGATGAAGGCAGTCATGTGTCCTATCTTGAAGGCTGCACCGCGCCGATGCGCGATGAAAATCAGCTGCATGCGGCGGTTGTTGAATTGATCGCCATGAAGGATGCGACCATCAAATATTCCACCGTGCAGAATTGGTATCCGGGCGACAAGGACGGTAAAGGCGGCATATACAACTTTGTCACCAAACGCGCCGACTGCCGGGGTGAAAACTCCAAGGTGTCGTGGACCCAGGTAGAAACCGGCTCGGCGATTACCTGGAAATATCCCAGTTGTATTTTGACGGGCGATAACTCTGTCGGTGAATTTTATTCAGTAGCACTGACCAATAATTATCAGCAAGCCGATAC
This sequence comes from Methylobacter sp. KS41, assembly GCA_002862125.1. Taxonomy (GTDB): domain Bacteria; phylum Pseudomonadota; class Gammaproteobacteria; order Methylococcales; family Methylomonadaceae; genus Methylobacter_C. Next base: position 1,522,955 of record PHSP01000001.1, read on the forward strand.
CGGCACCAAGATGATTCATATCGGCAAAAACACACGCAGCACGATTGTGTCCAAAGGCATATCTGCCGGTAAAGGGCAAAATACCTACAGAGGCTTGGTGAAGGTGTTAAAAAGCGCTGAAAATGCGCGTAACTATACCCAGTGCGATTCGTTACTGGTCGGCGATAAATGCGGCGCGCATACTTTTCCGTATATGGAAGTCAGGCAGCCTTCGGCTCAGGTTGAACACGAGGCGACTACATCCAAAATCAGCGAAGATCAGTTGTTTTTTTGCCAGCAACGCGGGTTGTCAGCAGAAGACGCGGTGTCGATGATCGTCAATGGTTTTTGCAAGGAAGTTTTCAAGGAACTGCCGATGGAATTTGCAGTTGAGGCGCAAGCGTTGTTGGGGTTAAGTCTGGAAGGTTCGGTGGGCTAGAAATTGAACGAAAATTCAAATAAAAAAATTAATGCCGATTCAAAAAACATCAACACAAAACGAGTTATAGTAGTAATTTGCTTAATAGTTTTGGGCGTTGTCGGTTTTTATTTTGCTAATTTTCATAATGGCTTATCAGAAAAAAATGAAGTTTGGGGAGCCTTCGGCGATTACTTTGGCGGGATACTGAATCCAGTTATTGCCGCATTTGCATTTTATTTGATAGCCAAGACTTATGAGTTACAAAAAAGGGAGTTAAAGGTATCAACCGATGCACAAAAGAATCAAATAAAATTAGCTGATCTGACGGCTCTTCTTAATTCAAATTTAACGAGAATCAGTTTGTTTGAGTCTGAGAAAATCTCATTATTGCAAGGAACGTTGCCGACACCTATAAAGCCTCTAACAGAAAACGATCAGAGGAGACAAGGTATAAGCGATATAGCAAATAGTCGTCGCCACGCAAATGAGGTCTCGATGAGCTAATAAAAGCTAGGCTTAATATAATTGAAGATGAAATTAAAGGATTAGCAGAGGCCAATAATAAACTAGAAGAACAAATAGAATCATTTTTGAAATAATAGAATTTTTTCCCGCTAAATTTTAGATCAAGTTATGTATAACAAATACACAGCAGTAATAAAACAAGATGGCGACTGGTTAGAAGGATAAAACAATGAATACCGCGCAACTTTTACATGACATAGAACAATTGCCACCTGAAGCGCAACATCAAATCGAAGATTTTATTGTTTTTATAAAAACACGTTATCAATCTGTAGAAAGCAAACGCCAGCCAGAAATAACTAAAGGTGATAAAAATATTAATCCCTCCGATTTGTTTGGATTATGGGCGGAACAGCCTAGAAATCTAACTGATATTAGAAAAAAGGCTTGGCAACGTCCGGAATCAGAATAGTGATTTTATGTGATACCAACGTTTTTATTCATGCGTTTAATGGTAATAAAACGACCATTGCACAAATGGAAGTGATAGGTTTGACGAAAATAGGCTTATCTGCGATCACTCTTATGGAGCTTTATCAAGGCATGGGAAATAAAGCCGAGTTAGCACAAATGAAAAAGAAATTACGTTTCTACGACATCGTACTGGTTGACAGTCATATTTCAAAAATGGCGATTGAGTTAATAGAAAATTTTAAACTTAGTCATAGCTTGCAAATTCCTGATGCAATTATCGGTGCGACAGCGATTGTTTATAACATTCCGCTTTATACCTATAACATCAAAGATTTTAATTTCATGCCCAATATTAATATTCACACCGTCTAGGCAACTAAAAAACAATTGGAACTTTCATGCTCAGTATTAAAAATTTAACCGTCAACGTTGGCGACAAGCCCATTCTTAAAGGCATTAACCTTGAGATTAAGGCCGGGGAAATCCACGCGATTATGGGGCCGAACGGTTCCGGAAAAAGCACGTTGTCGCATATTTTATCAGGCAAGGCCGGTTACACCGTGACCGGCGGAACGGTGACTTATCAGGGCAAGAATTTGCTGGAGATGGCTCCTGAAATCAGGGCGCGTGAAGGCGTGTTTCTCGCTTTTCAATATCCGGTGGAAATTCCCGGCGTCAGCAATATTTATTTGTTGAAAGCGGCGCTGAATTCTATTCGCAAACATCACGGGCAACCGGAAGTGGATGCAATGGATTTTTTAACCCTGATTAAGAGCAAGGTGCGCTTGCTGGAAATGGATGAGAAGTTTCTTTACCGCGCTGTCAACGAAGGCTTCTCAGGCGGCGAAAAGAAACGCAATGAAATCCTGCAAATGGCGATACTGGAGCCCAAGCTGTGCATACTGGACGAAACCGACTCAGGCCTTGATATCGATGCGTTAAAAGTAGTTGCGGAAGGCGTTAATTCCTTGCGTTCTCCTGAGCGTTCCTTTGTGATGGTCACGCATTACCAGCGCTTGCTGGACTACATTAAACCGGATTTTGTGCATGTGCTAGCGCATGGTCAAATAGTTAAATCTGGCGGCGCGGAACTGGCATTGGAGCTTGAAGAAAAAGGCTACGGATGGCTTGAAGATACACAGGCGGCTGCCTGATGAATACAGCTGCCGCCAGCCGGTATACGGCAGAATATCAAGCCATAGCCCCCGTATTGCCAGGGCGGGATTTGCCGTGGTTACAGAGTTTGAGAGCCCAGGCGCTGGAAAAATTTTCGGCGCGGGGTTTTCCCTCATTGCGTGAAGAAGAGTGGCGCTACACCAATGTGTCGGCTATCGAGAAGAAACTGTTTTCACCCTCGATGAGCATCGCATCTAGTCATATTGATACTGATTGGCTCAAGTCATATCAATTGGAAGATGCGTGGTCTGTGGTGTTGGTCGATGGGCATTTTTCCGGGGAATTGTCCGTTTTAGAGGGTTTGCCTGAAGCTGTTTCCGTCATGAGTATGGCGGATGCCTTGGTAAAGCAGCCGGAAGCGCTGGAAAGATATATAAATCAGGCCGTAAATTACAATGAACATGGCTTTATTGCCTTCAATACGGCATGGTTTACCGATGGTTTATTCGTGCATATACCCGCTAAACAGGTTTTGGAAAAACCGGTTCAGGTCTTGCACTTGATCACTCAAGCCGACGTTCTGGCAACAACGCGTAATATCATTGTTGCTGATGAAATGGCGGAAGCTGAAATAATTGAGACCTTTGCCGGTTTGGATAACGCCTATCTGACGGCAGCAGTCACAGAGGTTTTTATAGGTGTTAATGCCGGTGTAACGTTCTATAAAATGCAATGCGAGCCGGAAAAAGCCTATCATTTTGGCGGCGCTTACATTAAACAATCCAGGGATGCCAGGTTTAGCCATCATAACTTTGCTTTTGGCGGGTTGCTGGCGAGGTCCGACGTTCATGCGGATTTGGATCATGCGTCGGAGTGTGAGCTGAATGGTTTGTACTTAGGTATAAAACGTCAGCATATCGACAATCATACCCGCATCAATCATTTAAAACCTCACGCTATTAGCCGGGAACTCTATAAAGGCGTGTTGGATGATAGAGCCAGAGGCGTGTTTCAGGGGCGGGTGATTGTGGCAGTTGACGCTCAAAAAACCGATTCGCAGATGAATAATCGCAATCTGCTGTTATCGAACGACGCCGAAGCAGATACCAAGCCGCAGCTGGAAATTTACGCCGATGATGTGAAGTGCGGACATGGCGTTACCGTTGGGCAGTTGGATGAAAAATCCATATTTTATCTGCAATCACGTTGCGTTGATGAAGAAACCGCGCGCAATATGTTGACTTTTGCATTCGCCAATGAAATGGTTGATAAGGTCAAGATTAAAGGTTTACATGACAGGGTTTTAGAACAAGTGTTGGCTCGCTTTCCCCAGGAAGGCGTGAGCAAGGAATGGCTATAAAATATCGGCAATATTGATGGCGATCTGGTTTAACTGAGACAAGGTGATGGTATCGCCGGCTCGCAACGTGGTTTTTTTCACCATAACAATCACCATGCGGTTGGCGGTAAATTTCAACACAGGAGTCGATCAGGTTCATCAGCCAGTATTCGGGAATGTTATGACTGGCGGATAAACGCAGTTTCTGGTTTTGGTCGAAACTGAGCGAGCTATCGGCGACTTCGATTAGCAGCAAAACATCATCGGAACCGGGGTGGCGGGCGCAATAAAAGTCATTATCCGGTTTTAACAGCATAAAGTCAGGTTCGGGTTCTGATAGATCGCCGAGCTGTAGTAGATCCTGGATACTGGTATAGCTTTACCAGAAACCAAAGTTGATAGTAAGTGGGTTAAACGCTTTAAGTGACCAGCATGATTAGAGCCAATAGGCGCCATTTCTAAAATTTCTCCTTCGATGAGTTCAAGGCGGCTGCCAGGCGGGAAAATATTAGCTTCACCTAATTTTTGCCATTCTTGAATACCGGTCAGGTGTTTTCGTACATTCGCAGTTGCCATAGCCATTTGCTTAATTCAGGGTCAGGTAACAATGCCTGGAATATAATATGTTGTAATCGAAGAATCAATAATACCGGAAATAATACTTTAACAAACATGACAAACTTCCCCGTAGAAAAAATCCGCGCCGATTTTCCAATATTGGCTGAAAAAATACGCAACAAACCTTTGGTCTATCTGGATAATGCCGCCACCTGTCAAAAGCCGCAAGCGGTTATTGACAGCATCGTGCATTTATACAGCCATGATTATGCTAACGTGCATCGCGGCGTGCATACCCTGAGCGTGCGTTCGACCGATAAATTCGAGGGCGCGCGAACCAAGATTAAAGACTTCATCAATGCCGCAAGCGAGAAAGAGATCATTTTTGTCAGAGGCGCTACGGAAGCCATTAATCTGGTTGCGCAGACTTACGGCAAAACCAATATCAAGCCGGGCGATGAAATTATCATTACCGCAATGGAACATCATTCCAATATTGTGCCCTGGCAAATGCTGTGCCAGCAAACCGGCGCGATTTTGAAAGTCGCACCCATTAACTTGCTGGGAGAATTGATATTCGATGAGTTTGAAAAGCTTATCAGTGATAAAACCCGTCTGGTTTCTGTTGTGCACATGTCCAATGCTTTGGGTACAATCAATCCGGTTAAAAAAATTATAGCGGCCGCGCATGCTAATAATATACCGGTTCTGCTGGACGGGGCGCAGTCCACTCCCCACATGACTGTGGATGTTCAGGACCTGGATTGCGATTTTTATGTTTTTTCGGGGCACAAGCTTTATGCGCCTTCGGGCATAGGCGTGCTTTACGGCAAACAAGCGCTGCTGGAAGCCATGCCTCCCTATCAAGGCGGCGGTGATATGATCCGCAAAGTTACTTTTGCAGAAACTGAATATAATGTGCTGCCCTACAAGTTTGAAGCAGGCACGCCCGCCATCGCAGAGGTTGTGGGTTTGGGCGCGGCGATTGATTATCTTAACGGGATCGGCATGGATAAAATTGCCGCTTACGAGGCTGAGTTGCTGGCTTACGCAACAGAAAAAGCCCTGCAAATTAAAGGCCTCCGGATTATCGGCGAAGCTGAGCATAAAGGCGCCATTTTGTCTTTTGTGCTCAATAAAATCCATCCCCATGATGTAGGCACCATGCTTGATAGTTTGGGGATAGCGGTCAGGGCCGGGCATCACTGCGCCATGCCGGTCATGGACTTTTTTAATGTCCCGGCAACGGCAAGAGCTTCTTTTGCAATGTATAACACCAAAGAAGAAATTGATGTATTAATGAATGGTATAGAATCCTTAATTGAGGTATTTGGCTAATGTTTGATGATTTACGCGACCTCTATCAGGAGGTCATTTTTGATCACAACCGCAACCCGCGCAATTTTCGCGTCATTGAAAATGCCGACAGGCAAGTGGAAGGCTTTAATCCGCTTTGCGGTGATCGCTTGACCCTTTTTTTGAAAATGGATGGCGATGTAATAACCGATGCCAGCTTTCAGGGTTCAGGATGTGCGATTTCAACGGCGTCTGTTTCTTTAATGACCGAAATTGTTAAAGGCAAAACCGGACAGGAAGCCGAAGAGCTGTTTAAAAAGTTTCATGAAATGACTACAGGCAAAGATTTGAATTTCAATCTTGAAGCCATTGGCAAACTGGCGGTATTAGCGGGTGTCAGAGAATATCCGGCACGGGTTAAATGCGCAACGCTGGCTTGGCACACCCTGGATGCAGCGTTGAAAAACGAACAAAAATCCATTTCCACGGAATAGATTTACCTTTAAAAAATTTGTGCAAAGATACAGCGGAAAACTGGCGGTACTTTTTGAAGGTCAGGGTGATATTCAACCATTCCGGCAACTTGCAGAAAGGTTGGCCGTACCGCTTAGAAACTCATCAGAAGCCGGTTTTGACAATCGGGAGATGTTCTTTCTAAGCTGGCGCGAGGGATGTTTAAAGCTGCTCGATAAAGAGCTGCTAAAAAAAGGCGGGCTGGTCGTTGATATAGAGCCGCGTCATGGTGAGCAGCGCTCATGGCCTGCGCCCAAGCAAGGTCCATTAGCTCAGGCGCTGGGGAGAAAAACCAGAACAGTCGTTGATGCCACTACAGGATGGGGCCAGGACAGTTTGCATATCTTCCGCATGGGTTATGAGTTGCTTTGCATGGAACGCTCTCCCGTGATGGCGGAATTACTCATCGATGGATTCAAGCGCTTGGTTGACCAGGATTGGATGCTGAAACTAAATCTTCAACCTCCGTTATTACTTGCAGGGGATGCCATTCAACTGTTGGAGACGCTGGAAACCGGGCCGGACTGTATTTATCTTGACCCAATGTTTCCGCCCAAACGTAAAAAATCCGCATTAGCCAAGAAATCAATGATGATCCTGCGTGATCTGTTGGGAGATGATCAAGATAAAGAGCAGCTTTTTGCAGCGGCTTTAATGGCTGCCGGAAAAAGAGTCGTAGTAAAAAGCCCGGACTATGCGGAGCCCCTGGGCGGCAAACCTAATGAAAGTTTTCAGGGAAAATTGCTGCGTTATGATGTTTATATTAAAGCCTAAGGCAACTTCCGCCAAAACCCGGACACTGTCGCCCGCTGGCTTTGCTCATGTGCGATCTGCCACCATCCAAGTCAACAGGAACCGTGGCCGAAACCTGCATCATCTCTTGAGGCAGAATTCATTCCAATTAGACACTCCCTGTTGTACAGGCAGCTGATCGTTATCAACCTTGGTTCCCATTCCTGATCCGGCATACAAACCTTGATTCATCAACACGGTCTCTTAGCTCTTTACCCGCTTTGAAATGGAGTAAATATTTTGCCGCTAAATTTAAGGACTCTCCGGTTTTTGGATTTCGTCCCTGACGAGCCGGATGATAATGCAACGAGAAAGACCCGAAGTCCCTGACTTCTATTCTATTGTTCGCGATTAAAGCCTGACACATTTGTTCGATAATGCAGTCTACCGCCAAATCCACATCCTTTAATGTTAAGTAAGGCTGTTTTTTAGACAAGGCTTCAATCAGTTCTGACTTGGTCATGATTGGCTCCTCCAGGTTATTGGAAATTCCTTTTCAGTCAAGACAGACAGACAGACTGAGTGGAATGGTCCGGTGGATCGTTTAAAAAGCCTGAGGCATTCAGATGTATTTTCAAATAAGAAAATATTGCGGGGCTACCCTGTCATTTGCCGAGATGTCTGATAGAGAGTGCATATGATTAGTCACTTGATGAGCAAGATACTTCAGCCATTTTGCTGAAGCCGTCATAACTTCATTTCTCTATCGGGATGTATTCTCAACATTCCGGCATTGGTTTCCTGATTTGCTCCATGATTAAACGGTTCCGGCGGTTCCTGCATGAACGATATTGTACGCAAATGTCGCTTCTTAGCTCAAGATTATTGCTAATACGGATGAAACGTTTAGTGAATATTTTTAAAGTTTTTCCGGCATTGTTTTCTTGAGTACGCCGGAGGACCGGTTTAATCGTAATGAATTAATAATGACCGAGACAGAGCTGAGCGCCATAGCCGCTGAGGCAATCGCCGGATTCAATTTTCCGGCCGCTGCAAATGGAATTGCGATGGCGTTATAACCAAAGGCCCAAAACAGATTTTGTTTGATAATGCGCAACGTTTGGTGACTTATTTCGATCGCTTCGGCGACTTTGCCAATATCAGCATTGACCAATATCAAATCTGCTGCGTGAATTGCAGTGCCGGCGCCCTTGTCGATGGCCATGCTCAGGTCCGCTGCCGCCAGCGCGGGCGCATCATTGATTCCATCACCTATCATGGCAACGCGGCGTCCCTGTTTTTGCAAGCTGCGGATAATTAACAGTTTTTTTGCCGGGTCCGCGCGGGCTATAACCGTTTTTATGCCAACTTGTCCCGCAATAGGCCAGGCAGCTTCCTCGGTATCTCCGGTTATCATCATCGTTTCGAGGCGGCTATCATGCAGCTGTTTGATAACTGCCCCGGCATTGGACCGGACTTGATCAGAAACCGCAAATAAAGCAGCTGCGTTATGATCAATAGCCAGATAGATCAGCGTCTTACCCTGTTCAGCCAGATTTTTTGCTGTTGGTTGCAACGCAGCTAAATCAATTTGTTGCTCCAGCAGCCAGGACTCGCTACCCAGCAATAATTTATATGGGCCGACATCGGCACGGATGCCTAAATCAGGAAAGCCATGAAAACGGTCAGACTCCAACCGGCTAATACCACGCAATTTGGCATACCGGAGAAGAGCTTGGCCTAGATAATGCCCGGAGTTGAATTCAGCAGAGGCCGCTAATTGAATGATGCTTTCATCATCCATCTGAGAAATATTGAATAAATCGGTAACGCTGGCATGGCCCTCGGTTATGGTGCCGGTTTTATCAAAGACAACGATATCAACAGCCGCCGCCCTTTCCAGCGCTTCGCCATTATGAATATAAATGCCGCGCCGTGCTGCATGTCCAGTACCCGCCATGGTTGCTGCCGGCGTTGCCAAACCCAGTGCAGAGGGACAGGAAATCAGCAGTACGGCGATGGCGTTGGCTACTGCATGCCCCATGCGCGCTCCTGCCAGCAGCCAGCCGCCAAAAGTCGCGCCCGACAGCACTATGACCGATGGCACAAACACTGACGAAAGCGCATCAACCGTTTTTTGAATCTTCAATTTGGAAGCCTGCGCCTCGTCAACCATGTGTATCAAACCGGCCAGAACGGTATCCTTGCCAGCCGCTGTAGCACGGATATGCAACTCGCCACCGCCATTTATACAGCCGTCATACACCTTATGCCCGGACTCTTTTATGCCGGGCGTACTGGAGCCGGTTATCATGGACTCATCGACGCTGGAAAGACCTTTAATTACCACGCCGTCAGCAGGAATTTTTTCTCCGGGGCGAATCAGCAAAATATCATCCGCTTTGATCCTGTCGGCGCTGATTTTAATCTCTTCTCCATCACGCAATAAAGTCGCTTCCCGGGGTTCTAAATTGACCAGCTTGCGGATGTCGTTCAGCACTTTTCTTTTTGCCAATTCTTCCAGGAACCGGCCTAACAGAACAAAATCAATAATTCCGGTTGCCGCATTAAAGTAAACATGGCGGGCGCTGCCGCGGAATAACGACGCAAAGCTGTAAGTGTAAGCAGCTCCTACCCCCAGCGCAATCAAGCTATCCATATTGGCGGAACCTTGTTTCGCCTGATTTACCGCCTTTTTAAAAATATCCCGGCCTTCCCAAAAAACCACGGGCGTAGCGAATAAGGCCTGCAACAGCAAAAGCGGTAGCGACTTTGATTGCAGGAGTCCCAGTAGCGTCACCGGCAAGCTCAGCAAACCCAGCATAACCAGTTGTCTTTTTGCCGTAAGCAAATGTTTGCCGTCCAATTCGAACAGCAATTTTCGTTCAGTCAACGAATCGATGGAAAAGGGCTGATAGCCATTTGAACAAATAATCTTAAAAAGCGCCTCTTTAGAGAGAAAACCTTTGACTCGAGCGGTTTCCGAAACATAATTGACAGCAGCTTTAGTGACATCGGGTTCCCGCTGCAGCATCATTTCCAGAAACAAGGCGCAGGAAGCGCAGCTCATGCCGCCGATGCCGATAATAAAATCCTGCAGCTTCTCGACGGAATGAGTGTTTTTATACTTTATAGCGTTAATCGTCTGACGCGGCTTCAGGCCGATATTCCTGATGACTGTTTCCAAAAGCAGCAACAGATTTTCAACAGGCAGGCATTCAGGATCAAAATGAATGGTTACCGAGGCAATCGCCGGAACGATTTTCACCGCTTCAATGCCCTGCCGTTTGTGCAACAACATTTCCAATATGTAAGCGCGTTCCAGATCCTTGCGCAAACTGGGCGCGATAAGCCGGACACGGCGCTTTGTACGATGCGCGAGGGTGAAATATTTAAACTCGGGAGTTTGATGCATAGCGATAATATTGTTTATGTTTTTCCTGATTAGACTCAACGCTGGCGAAGTGTGGGCATCAGGTTGATTAGCGTGCGTTTTTTATCCTTTCCGGCCTCAAAACATTGCCTGGAGCGGTGTTAACCGCCAGCCGCGCAATGTCTGCACTTTTTTCAAGATCTAAAGCTATCATTTCTTAGCCCGGCTCACCACATAAACCCCGGCTAACACAAAAAAAGTCCCCCCTACCTGGGCCGGAGTAATTGCCTCGCCCAGCAGCACATAGGCTAAAAGCAGGGTTGCTATCGGGCCGGTCGTACTAATAATTGACGCTGGTCCCGCACCGATTCTGCGTATGCCGGCATTCATGAAAAATGCCGGCAACACGGTAGAAAAAACGGCCATGATTAATGCCAGTTTAAAAACATGCCCCCGCTCGCTGTAGTGGAATGAAGTCAATTGTATAAGCCGGACGCCATGTTGGAAAGAAAAATGTACTAACGTTGCGACACTGGCAACCGTCATTGTGTAAGCGGTAAAACGCGCCGAGCCGATGCGCTGCGTCATAACGCCGCTGCCCATGACAAACCAGGAGAAAATGACGGCGCTGCCCAGCACCAGGCCTGAACCCAACACGAGACCTGATGAGGCTGCCGACAAATGCTCGATAAAAACCAGCATTGTGCCGATATAGCTCAAGCCCAGCGCAAAGACAACGTGAGCCGCGATTCGCCGCCTGTTGACAAGGGCGGAAAACAACACGACAAAGGTGGGATACAAAAAAATGATAACCCGCTCCAGTCCTGCCGAGATATATTGCAGTCCTAAAAAATCCAGATAACTTGCTATGTAATAGCCCGTCAAGCCTAAAACGATGACTATTCCCCATTGTTTTTTTTCCAAGGGCGATGCAGGCGGCTTTTTGTTGGGCCAGACTGCAACCAGCACAAAAAACGGCAGCGCAAACAACATCCGCAAAGCCATCAGGGTAATAGCGTCGACTTCTGCACCGGCGGCATAAGCCAGTTTGATGATGATGGCTTTGGCTGAAAAGCCTAAAGCGCCGAGCGCCGCGAGACCATAGCCGGTAACAAGGTTGCGTTGTTCAGAATAGGCTTTTGTCAGCAATGTACGGTCTCGTCCGGCAAAACGGTTAAATTATCGTTAACTTTACGCAATCCACTGGCTTTTTAACCGGTCTATCAGAGCCTTAATGGCTGATTCCTGAGTCATGATGCTCTCGCACAACTGGAATTGACCGGCTGCGCGCTGCAAATTTTGTTCAGGCCCGGTCACTTTAAAATACCGGTTACCTTCAAGATAATCAGTATAAAACCGAAGCCCCAGTTCAAATGGAATCAATTGGATGGCGGCGTACAAATAGTCGTAGTCATGGCCTGAAAAAAATGCGCCTGCTTCGGAAAAGTAGCCCGTTAATAACGCCGCGCAAATATCCAGATCGAATTCATTGGATTCCGGAATATGACAACAGGATCGCAAACAATCGCCGATATCATAATGCACCAGACCCGGTTTAACCGTGTCCAGATCGATAATGCTAACTATCTTTTTGCTAACTATATCAAAAAGAAAATTATTTAATTTAGGGTCGCCGTGGATAACTCGCAATTTCAACAATCCTTGCCTTTTCGCCGTTTCCAGATCATCGGCCAAGTGCTGAAATTTAGCGATAAACTCCGCGCAATAACGGCTTTCACGCTCAGGTTGAACGGATGATTGCGTCAAAACCCGGTGATAGCGGCTTAAGTAGCCGGGAGCAATATGAAACCCGGGCAAGGTATCATGCAAGCGCAAAGGATCAAGATCACTGACCAGGCGATGAAAATGTCCCAGCGCGAATCCGGCTTGCCCGGCCCGGCTGATGTCTGTTACTGTCTCCAGACTTTCAGTATTTTCTATAAAGTCGAGTGCACGCCAGTAATCACCCTGTCCATCCTGATAAAAATCCTGGTTAGTCGCCGTCTTTAAAAGTTCCGGGAGTTTCAGCTTTACTTCCGTTCCGGGTTTTTGCTCAAGATGCCGGTTAAGCGTGATCAGATTATCAATAATATGACCGGGCGCGGGAAAAATCTTGCCGTTTATACGTTGCAGAACAAAGCGCGATGATCCCGTTACAACCAGAAATGTGTCATTAATCAGGCCGTTGCCCAGCGGCGAAATCCCTGTAACGGTTTTGGCAAACTGATGCGCGATTGGAAGCAGCGTGTTCATAGCGTTAGCGGGCGCAAACCTGAACCGCCTACAACTCTCTGGCCTTGATTAAATCAGTTAAACTCCGCAAGGCTTGACCTCTATGACTTAATGAGTTTTTAACGGCAGCCGGTAATTCAGCCGACGAACACTGGCGTTCAGGCACCCAAAATACCGGGTCATAGCCGAAGCCATTTGCGCCAATGGCATGGTTTAAAATTCCGCCTTCCCAAACCCCTTGAGCAATGACCGGAAAAGGATCACCGGCATGCTCCATAAACACCATGACACAGATAAATCGCGCACTACGCCGCTCATCGGGAACGCCTTTAAGTTCCCGTAGCAATTTATACACATTGTCCTGATCGCTGGCACCGACGCCCGCATAGCGTGCAGAAACCACCCCCGGCGCACCGTTTAAAGCATCGACAACTAAGCCGGAATCATCGGCTATGGACGGTAACCTGCAATGCAAAGCCGCATTTCTGGCTTTGATTATGGCATTTTCTACAAAAGTGGAGCCGGTTTCCACGGTTTCCACGACATTAAACGCTGACTGGGCAATAATCGGATGCCCTGAAAGAATCGCCTGGATTTCCCTGATTTTACCCGGATTGCCGCTGGCTAAAACGATTTGTTGCGATGATGAAAAAGTCATATAAATGGATCAAGGTAAGAGCGTTTGTTTTGTACTTCAGGATTTGGAAAAACCGTATCTTATAAATATTTATCCAGCGCCGCCTGTTGTTTTTCCAGCAATTGCTTGATACCTAGCCCAGCCAGATCAAGCATCGAATCCAGCTCTTCTTTTCTGAAGGCATGGCCCTCGGCAGTGCCTTGAACTTCAATAAATGCACAGGCATCATTCATCACCACATTCATGTCGGTTTCGGCGCTGCTATCCTCGGCATAATCCAGATCCAGCACGGGTACGCCGTTATAAATACCCACCGATACCGAAGCGACCTGACCATGAAGCGGACTGCTTTTAATTAGCTTGCGTTTAAGCATTTTTTCTATCGCCAATGACAAGGCAACGAATCCGCCGGTAATTGACGCGGTGCGCGTGCCGCCGTCAGCCTGGATAACATCGCAATCAATCGTAACGGTATGCTCGCCCAGCGCCTTTAAGTCAACCGCCGCTCTTAGCGAGCGGCCTATCAAGCGCTGAATTTCCAAAGTACGGCCGCCCTGCCTGCCATTAGCGGCTTCGCGCCCCATCCGGCTATGCGTTGAACGAGGCAGCATGCCATATTCGGCAGTCACCCAGCCTTCGCCTTTACCTTTAAGAAACCGTGGGACGTTCTTGTCAACGCTGGCTGTACAAAGCACCCGGGTATCGCCGAACTCGACTAGCACAGAGCCTTCGGCGTGTTTGGTATAACCGCAGGTGAATTTTATATCTCTGAGTTGATCTGGATTACGTCCGCTTGGTCTCATGTGTGTTCCGGTAAAAATTAAAACAGCAAAGTATACCTGAACTATGGGCTATCCGGTTTTCAATTTATAAATCCTTGCTAAAGAGCAGGCAGGCTCAAAACGCAGATTACCAGTCAAGAATGATATACTTGTCGGCCTGACTCTTTAACTTCCACGGGTGATTAATGATTAGAAGTATGACTGCTTATGCCTGCAATGAAGCGCAAATTGGAGACTCGACCATAACTTGTGAATTACGCTCGGTCAACCATCGTTACTGCGATATCACCCTGAAACTCCCCGATCACTTGCGTTTTATCGAAGCGGACCTTCGCGCGATAATTGCTGCTAAAATCAACCGGGGCAAGGTCGAATGCGCATTAAGTTATAAAAAACAGGCTAAAGACGTACAAGGCTTTAACATTAATATGCATGCGGTAACCGCATTGCTTGCCGCTACCGATCAAATTGAAGAGCACATGCTGGCGCCTTTGTCATTTTCAGCCTTGGACGTTTTGTCTTTCCCCGGCATTCAACAGGAACTGAGCACTGACAAAACCCATGTTAATGAACAAATCACGCATCTGGTCAAGCAAACACTGGCGCAATTTCTGGAAGTCCGCGAGCGGGAAGGCGCTCAACTTAAAGCCTTAATCGAAGAACGCTGTATTAAAATGCAGGACTTCGTTGTCAAGGCCGGCCAGCGTATACCCGAAGTCCTGTTGCTGATCCGTAATAAATTAAAAGACAAAATTGCCGAACTGGTAGCTCAACCGGACTATGACCGCCTCGAGCAGGAGCTGGTTTTTCTGGCGCAAAAGCTGGATATCTCCGAAGAACTGGATCGCCTGGATACTCATGTCACTGAAGTCTTACGCGTGCTTAAAGAAAAAGACCCCGTCGGCAGACGTCTGGACTTTTTAATGCAGGAGCTCAACCGTGAAGCCAATACCCTGGGATCTAAATCAACAGACAAGGAAATGACGCAAATATCCATTGAACTCAAAGTGCTGATTGAACAAATGCGCGAACAGATACAAAATATAGAGTAATGTTTCAGGCAGTCTCAACTAGTCTAATGACCCCATTAAAAGCCGCTTAAATAGCGGCTTTGTTGTGTCTTATAGTCCCAGGCAATCCCACAAAAGCGCATCTTTTTGGTGTACCAAATGGTGTACCAAGTATATAATTTGCACAAAATTAGTGGTACACATTTATTAGGGTGGCAGGTTATGGCGAAACTAACTGACACACAAATCAAAGCATGGATAAAAAACGGCGAACATTTTGAGGGGCGAAGCGATGGCGACGTCTGAAGCTCTGCATAAAATGACGGAGTGGGAAGGGCGCTTCGATGAGAATATTTTTCAGGCCTTTGTAAAAGGAGTCGGGATTTATCCGGTGGGAACCTTGTTGCGATTGAAGTCCGGCCGGCTTGGCGTGGTTGTTGAACAACAGATTGGAAAATCCTTATTGTTGTCAAAGGTCAGAGTATTTTTCTCAAGCAAGTCTAAGTCATATATCATTCCTGAAACCTTGGATTTGGCCGATCCGGGATCAGGAGACGAAATTGTGGCGCGTGAAGATGCCTTAAAATGGCATTTGAAAGATATTAATAAATACTGGTGTGGAGACGAAGCTGGGTAAGTCCGGGGTTGAAAACGGTAATTTCAGTCAGACAATAGGGAAAGCGCGTTTTCGGTTACGATTCTGTTACGGCCTGTATTTTTTGCCCGGTAAAGCGCTTTGTCGGCTCGATCAATCAAAGTATCCGCTGTGTCAACTACCTTAAGCGAGGCGATGCCCGCCGACACAGTGATTTTGCCAATGGTTTCTGTGTCGTTTTTATTTGATAAGCTGCTTTTATCTAAAGCCCTTCTGATTTGATCGATTACATTAAAGGCCTCAGGCAACGTAGTATCCGGCATGATGATGGCCATTTCCTCTCCGCCATAACGGGCTACATGATGATGCTTTGCCGTATGTTTTTTCATTAATGAAGCGAAATACTTGATGACCTTGTCACCCACCAAATGACCAAAACTATCATTGATTCTTTTAAAATGGTCAAGATCCAAGATCGCCAGGCAGGCATTCTGAGTGGCGGCATTTCCAATAAGTTCAGCTAGTGTCTTATCAAAGGCATGACGGTTTAATAGCCCTGTTAATCCATCAGCTTGAGCAGTTGCATGGACATGAGTCAGTGCATTTTGCAATTGCTCTATTTCTTTATTGGTGTTATCCAGTTGATTTTTTAAAGCCTTGCTGGCTTCAGTGAGTTGCGTTGTTTCCAAAATAATTTCAATCAGTGTAGATTTTAGATGCGCCGCATTTTCGGCTGATATCAATTCATTTAATTTAGTATGAAAATTATCACCGGCAGCAGATACTTTTTCGGAGGTGGTAGTTACAGACATTGTGGTCTCGGTGATAAGACGCAACAGGCGGCTATTGATTCGCTCAAAGGAATCCACCGTGGCATTGCATATATATGTTTTATAGAGGTTTAAACTGGTTTTGAAATCAAAAGGTTTTTGATCACGGATTAAGTTATCGACAGCATTATTTAAATCGCCATTAATTCCCGCAACATAATGATACCAGACTGCGTAATTGATGGGATCAACCGGAATATTGTGTTTCAGCATCAGCGGCAGCATTTGCCGTATGTACCCACTATTTTGTTCAGGTGACGCAGTATAGACTGGTAAAAAAGATGTGTTTTCTTGCATAGATGATTCCAAATTTTAATAAGTTAAATCCCAATTAAGCTGTTTGGAGAAGGGAAAGTTATTTATGCACGGAATTTCGATGGTCGCATGTGTGGTCATGGTATCCGAATTTAATTCGCATTTGAATCCCCGACGTTCGATCACCAAACGTTAGTCAACAAAAAAGCGGCAGCCCGGGCTGTAACGGATTATAAAACAGAGCCGGGTTGACCGGGTTACGGCTGCATTGACGCAGGAATGCGGACCAATGCAGATTTAGCTGCAAAGCTAAACCGGCAAATACAATACTATGTTTTTAATTGGATAACGAAATAATATTTTTTTCAGCTAATTCTTTTAATATCTGCAAGCCGCCTGCAACTATGATTTCCGGGTCCGGGTGACTTGATTCACGAGCCACCTGAATTAAACTATCTTCCGCGGATTGATTTTCCTGTTCCAGGATTATTTCCAGTAACCGGTAGGTGATTGGCGTAATTTCAATAAAATTAACCTCATCATCTTTGTTCCGGTAAACGATGAGAAATGTGGGTTTTTCGGGAGCTTCCAAAGGTAAGAAGACAGGGGATATTTTGTGGACCGGGTATTGATAAGCTAGCGGCCAGGCTAACGGAGATAATGCGATATTTTGTTCAAGCAGATTAACCAAGCCTGAATTACGACAGGCAAGAGCTTCTTCTTTGGCTATGGATAAAGCCATTTCCACCCATTCATAATGAACCAGTTCAAGCATAAAAGGAAAATCATCGGAGTCATTGCGTTCATTTTGCAAATAATCCAGAAACTCTTCCGGAATTTGTGAAAAATAAGGCGATTGGCACGAATGTTTTGCGAAAAAATCCTGAGCCAAGGCAAACCATTGCGAGTCATCAAGTATTTTTCTTAATACCGGAAAATTGCCGGACAGAAAGCCTTCGATATTATTAAAAAATAACTCTCTATACATGTCCATGCGCTGCTTCTTAACATCTGCAGGCGCGGGATTTTTTTCAGGATCTCTGATATGCGCCGCAAATTCAACCTGTCTGCTTTTAAAATCAGCATTCCTGTCTGTTTCAAGCATACTGTTTTTCATACTGTGTTCCCCAGGAGTTTTGCATCGAACTGATGATATTAACTTCTTTGATTAACTCAGGTATAGCAGGAATATTAAAGTCGCGTTCCAGCAGGGTAGGAAACACGCCATAAATTTCGTAGGCTTTGCCTAACAACTTCCAGACGGGATCGATAATAGCCGCGCCGTGCGTATCGACCAGAAAATCCTCGTCCTCCTGATAATGACCGGCAATATGAGCATAAGCAATGCGCTGCGCAGGCACAGCTTTTAAAAAGGCCTCGGCATCGTATCCGTGATTTACGCTGTTGACATATATATTATTAATATCAATCAATACATCACAATCAGCTTCTTCAATAACCGCATTGAAGAATTCTATTTCGGCCATTTCCTGACCTGGAGCGGCATAATAGGAGACATTTTCGATGGCTATTTTTTGCTCCAGAATATCCTGCACGCGCCTGATGCGAGCGGCGGCATGCGCAACAGCCTCCGATGTAAACGGTATGGGCATCAAATCATATAAGTGTCCTTCTTTACTGCAATAACTCAAGTGTTCGCTGTAAAGCTTCATTTGATGCTCAGCCATGAACTGTTTAACATCGAGGACGAATTTTTCATCCAGCGGGTCAGTGCTGCCTATTGACAACGACAAACCATGGCACACAAAATCAAAACGTTCGGTCATTGCCCGAAACTGTTTGCCGAATTTGCCGCCGATGGTAATCCAGTTTTCGGGGGCGACTTCATAAAAACCGACCTCTTTAGGAGGAGTTTCAACAAGCTGGCTTAAAAAAGGCCGCCGCAAGCCTAATCCGGCGCCATGAACGAGATGTTGAGTCGTGTCCATTAAGGAATGCCTGTGAATGATTTGACAGGATTGGAAGGCATGATGTCATGCCTTCCTGATGGATGGATGTAGTTAATGCGGGTATAAGCAATGCACAACTTAACTTTTATTTTGCTGGAGTAGCTGGAACGGCTGGAGTTGCAGGCATTTTCATTTTATCGCCGCAAGCGCCTTCTTTGCCTTTCATCGATTCGCCTTTCATCATTTCACCGCAAGCGCCTTCTTTGCCTTTCATCATGGCGCCACAAGCCGCTTCCATGCCGGGTTTCATTTTGCCATCTTTCATCATGCCGCCGCATGAACCTTCGGTGGCTTTTGTTGTTGCCGCAGCCGCTGGTTTTTTGCTGCCAGCACACGCGCCCTCAGGAGTTTTAGGCTTGGTCATTCCACCCATGGAAGCGCCGCATTTCATTTCTCCTGTTTTACTGGCGGCATCGGCTTCAGCAACCTGCATATAACCAGTTGACAGTTCTGTCATGCCGAAAGGATTAGCTTCCGCATTAGCCGCAGTTGCCGAGAATGTTGAAATTAAAGCAGCGCCCATGGCAGCAGCTAAAGGCGTTTTATTGATCTTTTTCATATTGACTCCCAAATTTTATTATAAATATCCGATAAGTACGGCTCATCGAATGGAACTATCATACCAAAGACCGGTAAATTAAAGAACGAATATCCTTTATCAGGGAAAAGCACACTCACGATGACTGTACCAGATTGGTAGGCTTCCTGTAAATTGCCGTACCCCCCGTTTTTACTTTCCAAATTGGAAATTCATACAACAGCGGACAAGACTGCTTATATTGTAAAAAATTTTTCGCCTTGGAGCTTTAGCCTGTTTTCTCCTTATATTCACACAAATCTTCAATAACGCAACTTTGACATCGTGGTTTTCTGGCAATGCAAGTATACCGGCCATGCAGGATCAGTAAATGGTGAGCGTCTTTTTTATGATGCCTGGGCACCCATTTATCCAGCTTGCGCTCCACTTCCAGAACATTTTTGCCAGGGGCAATCCCGGTGCGGTTGGAAACCCTGAATATATGAGTATCCACGGCAATTGTGTGCTGACCGAAAGCGGTATTAAGGATGACATTAGCCGTTTTTCTACCCACTCCCGGCAAAGCTTCAAGTTCTTCACGGGTTTTTGGCACAAGGCCGGTATGCTTATCCAGCAGCTGCCGGCAAAGCTTGATAATATTTTCGCCTTTGGCGTTAAATAAACCGATTGTCTTGATGTGTTCTTTCAAGCCTTCCAAGCCCAATGCCAAAATAGCCTGGGGCGTGTTGGCAGCGGCAAATAACCGGGCGGTCGCTTTATTGACTCCTTTGTCGGTGGCTTGTGCAGACAAGACTACTGCTATCAGCAGTTCAAAGGGGTTGCTATAGTTCAGCTCCGTTGACGGTTCCGGTATCGCTACAGCCAGTCTGTCAAAAATAGCCAGGCGTTTTTTTTGATTCATGGTGATCGTTTCGGGGTCGTGTCATTCGTCAGGGCCCATCATTATGCCAAAGATTTTATCCGGGATGGACATGA
Organism: Methylobacter sp. KS41; assembly: GCA_002862125.1. Classification (GTDB taxonomy): domain Bacteria; phylum Pseudomonadota; class Gammaproteobacteria; order Methylococcales; family Methylomonadaceae; genus Methylobacter_C. Next base: position 1,543,045 of record PHSP01000001.1, read on the forward strand.
TTGAGATTTTCTTTAAAGTGGCGAATCGCTATGCCCGGAATCCATCGATATCAACATCTTCTAGTGGTTAGCAGCGATGGGAGTATTCCCGGCATCCAGGGGCCTGTCAGGCGGTGTTTTTGTTAAAGGCGGCGCAGTGTTGTTTCCGGTAGTTTCTGACTTGGCGCCAGCTTCCTGCAAAATATGCTGTTCGGTTTTTTTATTCATGACGATAATTGAAATTCGCCTGTTCATTGGATCATCGGGATCGGCAGTATTATAAGGGATGCTGTCTGATAGCCCGGTAACTCTCATGATTTTGTTATCAGCAAGTCCGCCCTGAGTCAATTCGTATCGGGCGGCATTGGCGCGGTCGCTGGAAAGCTCCCAATTGGTGTAGCCTTTCCGGTTAGGCGGAAAGGGCTTGGCATCGGTGTGTCCATTGATACTTATCTTATTGGGCAGCTGATTAATAACAGGCGCCAAGGCTCTAAAAATTAATCTGATCTCGGGTTCGGTTTCCGAGCTGGCTAATTTAAACATCGGCATGTTCTTGTTATCGATGATTTGAATACGCAAGCCTTCGTCAGTTGTTTCAAGCTTGATTTGGTCCTTGGCTTGAGACAATTCAGGGTTGGCTTTTATCAAATCCTGGATTTTTTCCTTCAGCATTTCAAGCTGCTTCTGATCATTTTTCTCTGCCTGGAGGTCAATTTCAGTAGGCGAAATCTCGTCAAGCGTTGCAATCTGGCCCTTATCAATCAATGACGCTTCATAAGGATCTTGAAAATATTCAGAAATGCCTTTGCGGGTTTTTTCGTCAGTTGATCCTAAAAGCCACATTAGTAGAAAAAAGGCCATCATGGCGGTAACAAAATCAGCGTAAGCCAGTTTCCAGGCGCCGCCATGATGAGCATGACCTTTATTTTTATTTACTTTTTTAATGATGACCGCTGGTTCTTTTGCCATTTTTAAGGTTTACCTTTATTAGCTTTCAGCTGTTCGTCCAATTCAGAAAAACTGGGCCGCAGATTGGAAGGAATCATGGCCCGCATGTATTCCGCAACCATGGCGGGCGATACGCCTTTTGCGCAACATAGCAGACCTTTTTGAGCGCATTTAAAGGTATTGCCGGTTGCTTCCAGCCGTTCTTCCATTAAGTTGGCTATGGGAGCTACAAAACCGTAGGCAAGTAAAATACCCAGAAACGTTCCTACCAGCGCCGCCGCTATCAATTTACCAAGCTCCGCTGGCGGTAAACTAACCGATTCCATGGTATGCACGACGCCCAGCACGGCCGCGACAATGCCGAAAGCCGGCATGCCGTCGGCGAGACCTTTAACAGCCTTAATGGGCGCATGACAATCTTCGTGGTGAGTTTCAAGAGTTTGATCCATAAGTTCTTCCAACGGCGCCGCATCTACCCCGGTGACCATCAAACGAAGATTGTCGCGGATAAATTCCAGCAAGTGATGATCCTTGGTAATTTTGGGAGTGAATATAGTATCGATCTCAGGGCCATCGACAATATCTTCCAGCGATAACAAACCTTCCTTGCGTATTTTGTTGGAGAGTGCATAAAATGACAGCAGCAGTTCAAGATAATATGCCTTATTGCACTTGGAGGATTTTAATGTGCCCGTGGCTTGCGCTAACGCGGCTTTTATAACTGAGAATGAATTGCCGCAGATAAAAGCGCCAAGAGCCGCGCCAATGATTATAATAAATTCAAAGGGTTGAAGCATAACGGCCGGATGTCCGCCGCCGCCTATAAATCCGCCCATGATGGCCGCAACGATAACCAAATAACCAACAATGACTAACATAATTTCCTCTATAGTGCCAATTTAATGCGGCAAAGTAAGTTGAGTTCTGTCCAAAACATTCTGAACTGAAACCGGACTCAACAAATATAGACCGTTCAAAATTTTTTTTCCTTTTTTATAAAAGGAACCGCAAAAATTCACGTTGCCCCCATCCTTGGATAAGGCTCGAGACAGTTGTAATCTGAAGGAAAAATTTGGGTGTATTATGTATTCTGTTAAAGTTTTCCATGGCGCTGCCGATAAGAGTTACATAAGAAAAGGATACTGAGGAATCTGACATGACTATCGAATCAATAACAGGCAGAACGAATACTCCGCTCACCACCAAAACGTCCCAAAAGACTGAAATCGATAGCGGAAAACAAGCGTCTGTGAAAAGCGCTGAAAAAAACGACAGCATTGCAATTACCGCAATGGCGCAGGAAATAAAAAGGGCCTTTGAATCCTCATCCTCCGTTAGTACTGTTAATGTTGATCGGGTTGCCGCGGTAAAACAGGCTCTAGCTGGCGGGAATTACCAGATTAATGCTGAAAGAATTGCGGAAAAGATGATTCAATTTGAAAAGCAAATGCCTCAAGATAACGGGAAATGACAATGATAGAAAAAACCTGGCCAATCGCAGAAAAACTGATCATTAACGCCATGCATTTATCGCAGCAGCTATATCAACAACTTGCCGAGGAAGCCGATGCCTTAAAGAAAATCCCGCATGCTGAATTGATTAATAATATCGCCGCCAATAAAAAACAGCTGGTGATGCAGCTTGAACAATTCAACATACAATGCGGCCAAATTCTTGCAACTGAAAAGCTTGCTAATAACCAGGAAGGGATTAAAGAATATTTTCAACAAGCGGAAGCTTTGGGATTGCCGGCTACTGAAACAATAAACAATTGGTCTGAAATCCAGTTTGTCTGTTCAAAGTGCAGAACCCTGAATGAGCAAAATGGCGCCAGTGTTGAGCTTTTGGCCTACCATACCAAACGTTCGTTGCAGATTTTAAAAGGCAAATCACACAGTCCAAACACCTACGGACCGGATGGCGCCAGCCAAAGCGACCCGTTTAATCACACTCTGTTTTTGGTATAACCGTTAAAAGAAAACTTTCAAAGCCCCTGCTCGGGGGGAGGGCGTAAAAAATCATAACTTCCCAGCATTCAGCGGAGAAATCTGGTCCCGGATTTGCCTAAAACGCAAATGTCTAAAATTATTGGTAGATGCGGGCATGGAATTTATGGATTGATAGCGGGGCTTTCAGTGTTCGATGCTTAAACGCCGGTAAATAAACCCGAATATCATCAGCGCTTTCAACACACTATTTCCTGCTCGTGCACGGCGATTAGGCCCTATGTTTTTTATCCATGTTGTCTTGTTTAAAAAATTGATAAAAAACATAGTGTTATAATAACTTAACTAAAGCTTTACCCCATTATTGCAAGGTGGTGGAATTTCTAAAAGAACTTGCTGAAAAAACCTTCTTCCTGCTTGGGCTTTGGTGCCTCAAAAGTTTTAAAACCTTTATCTGCGCTTTTCTGTTGCGTGCAGTGATAAGCAGCACTTTCATACTTGATTTGTAACGAGCGCGGGTTTTCATGCTCTTTTAGAAATTTTTCAGCTTCCTGAGCCGTTAAATCCTTCATCATGTAAGTTGCAACACACATGCAGGATTTAGAAAAACGTTCCCTGTCTTCGTCTTTATTGACCGATTCCTTCAATTCTCTTTCCACACATTGTTCAGCAAATTCATGTTCGAATTTATGCTTTTGAATATCAGTCACCGGGATATCATGAGAATGATCAAATGGATTGTGAATGGGAGTGGTATTGGATTTAACCGCTACAGTTTCTTTCTTGTCATCTGAACAGCCGGAAACAGATAGCGCGATAAAAATGCCGGTCAAAGCGGCAAAAATGATATTTTTTGTAAATATGTTTGTTTTCATTAGCTTGCGCAGATAGTGTTAAAAGGTTCAAGGCTTGGCGATCGCACCTTGATGCTATCAGGATAAATATTAACTTTATCATTTTATCTTAATTGGTTCTAGTTCTCTTCATGGCGGCGATATCCATCAAGTTCATTTTTGCTGCTTTTGCATAAGTTGTTTACAGTCTAATCCGTAGCAATTTTCCGGTAATGCACGCCTTTGTTTACCGCTCAAATCTGCTGTAACTTAGAAAACATCGTCACGCCATTTATGAGATACTACGCCCCTTTAAATTTAACCGGATTGTAACCAATACTAGCTTTAAGGAGTAATACATGACAGCACTGGTTGGCATCATCATGGGATCGGCCTCTGACTGGGAAACCATGCGTTTTGCAGCTGAAACACTAGAGCGCCTGGGCATTCCTCATGAAGTTGAAGTTGTTTCGGCGCACCGGACCCCTGACAAACTTTTCCAATACGCTGAAACGGCAGTGACAAAAGGTTTGGAAGTCATTATCGCGGGTGCGGGCGGCGCAGCACATCTCCCTGGAATGACAGCTGCGAAAACCACGGTTCCTGTTTTGGGCGTTCCGGTGCAGTCCAAGGCTTTGAATGGCATGGATTCCTTATTATCCATCGTGCAAATGCCGGCTGGCATACCGGTAGGCACTCTGGCAATCGGTAAAGCGGGCGCGATCAATGCAGCATTATTGGCGGCGGCCATTATCAGCAACAAACATGTTCGCTACCGGGACGCATTAAATTCTTTCAGAAGCGAGCAGACCGAAACAGTGCTCTCGCACTCCGATCCACGCGAGGAAATTTTATGATAGTTGGCGTACTGGGTGCAGGTCAGCTTGCCAGAATGATTGCCTTGGCGGGTTATCCGTTAGGCGTGGACTTTATATTTCTTGATCCATCCGTTGACGCCTGCGCCAACAGGCTTGGTGAACATTTGCACGGCGATTATAACGATCCGCGATTACTCGCGCAGCTGGCAGAGAGAGCTGATGTGGTCACTTACGAGTTTGAGAATGTGCCTGCTGATGTGGCTGAATTTCTAGCGTCTCATACCCAAGTGCATCCGGCCCCAAAAGCTCTGGCGGTTGCCCAGGACAGATTAATCGAAAAAACCTTTTTTCACGACCTGGCTATTCCTACTCCGGCTTATGCTGCCGTTAACAGTTTAGAAAGCCTGGAACAGGCGATGCCGGTTATTGGCTGGCCGGCCATTCTAAAAAGCCGTACTCTGGGTTATGACGGTAAAGGTCAGTCCTTGCTCAAATCAGCTGATGACTTAAAACCCGCCTGGGAACAATTGGCAGGGGTGCCCGCGGTTGTAGAAGCCTTTGTTCCATTTAACAGGGAAGTATCCATCATCGCAGCACGTAACGTTTCCGGCGCTACAGTCTATTATCCATTATCAGAGAATTACCATCGCGGCGGCATATTGCGCGTTTCGGAAAGCCGTGACAATGATCCCATGCAACAGCAGGCTGAAACTTACATAACGCGCTTAATGGAGGCGCTGGATTATGTCGGCGTGCTGGCGCTGGAATTATTCGAAATAGACGGGAAATTGATTGCCAACGAATTTGCGCCGCGCGTTCATAATTCCGGCCATTGGACGATCGAAGGAGCGGAAACCAGTCAGTTTGAAAATCATTTGCGGGCAATACTGGATTTGCCTTTAGGCGCGACTACAGCCGTCGGTAAAACAGCGATGGTTAATTTTATTGGCGGACTTCCCGAGACTGAACAATTATTGACTATTCCCCGGTCGCATTTACATCTTTACGATAAAGCCCCGCGTAAAGGCCGTAAAGTAGCGCATGCCACGGCACGCGCCGATACAACCGGGCAATTAGCCGAGTTAATAAAGCAGTTAACCGAGCTTGCTGATAAGGCCGATGATTCGTAATTTTTCTTAAAAAATGGAGTCTAAGCCGTAGTAAATCGCAGTAATCGTCAATCGGGAGTCTGGCTGCTGCCTTCTTTTCGCGTAAGTATCTGAGATAAGTTTGAAACGTTAAGTGCTTAGTTTATGTTCGCATGATAATGATTTCGCCATTCCGGGATGGGCAAGGCAAATTGAAAGCTGTATATTATTTTTTATTGTTATATTGATACGCCAAAAAGTTGGAGTTTGAAATGATTGAGCTGAAAAAGAGTACGGATTTTGCCGGTCCTGAAGGTCCGGTGGTGTTGGTGATTATGGATGGGATCGGAATTGGTAAAAATCCGGAAAGCGATTTTGTGCAGCAGGCAAGGACTCCCAATCTGGACTGGCTGAAAGAGCACGCCCTGTACACCCGGTTGCGGGCGCATGGCGTTGCGGTGGGGCTGCCTGATGACGGGGATATGGGCAATTCGGAGGTGGGTCATAATGCCATTGGCTGCGGCCGGGTTTTTGAGCAGGGCGCGGCTTTGGTTGGCAAGGCGATTTCATCAGGGGACATGTATGCTGACGGTTCGGTTTGGCAAGAGTTCATTTCCAGCGTGAATAACAGATCGTCGACGCTGCACTTTATCGGACTTTTTTCGGATGGAAATGTGCACTCCAACCTGAGTCATCTGGAATCCATGTTAAGGAAGGCTAAAGAGCAGGGAGTGAAAAAGGCGCGTATTCATGCGTTGATTGACGGGCGCGATGTGCCGCCTACGTCGGCGCTGGAGTATGTGGAGCGCTTCGATGCCTTTCTGAAAGAAATCAATGCGGATGGCGCAACTGATTATTGCGTGGCATCGGGCGGCGGGCGCATGAATATCACCATGGATCGTTATAATGCCAATTGGGACATGGTGAAGCGCGGCTGGGCGACGCATGTGAAAGCGGAGGGCCGGACGTTTGCTTCGATGAAAGAAGCCGTAGAAACTTTCCGCAGTGAGAATCCGGGTATTTTGGATCAGGATCTGCCTGCATTTGTTATCGAGCGTGACGGGACGCCTGTCGGGCCGATTGTCGATGGCGACAGCGTTATCTTCTTTAATTTCCGGGGCGACCGCTCGCTGGAAATCACCAAAGCATTTGAAGCGGATGAGCTGAAGGAATTTGACCGCGGTCCTAAACCGGCTGTGTTATATGCCGGCATGATGCAGTACGACGGTGATCTTGGCGTGCCGGAGCGGTATCTGGTGACGCCGCCGGCGATTGACCGCACGATGAGCGAATATCTCTCGAATGCCGGTGTTAAACAACTGGCTATTTCGGAAACGCAGAAATTCGGCCACATGACCTATTTTTTCAACGGCAATAACTCGGGTAAGTTTTCAACGGAAACCTGGCAGGAGATTCCGTCGGATGTCTGCCCGTTTGAAGATGCGCCGCGAATGAAAGCGGATGAAATTACCGATGTTGTGGTGGAAGCGATCGAGAGCGGGGAATTTAAGTTTATCCGCCTGAATTTTCCGAATGGCGACATGGTGGGACATACGGGCGTCGTGAGCGCGGTAAAATTAGCCGTCGAAGCCGTGGACGAGAACGTGGGCAGGATCATGGAAGCACTGAAAAAGACCCATGGCATCATGGTTTGTACGGCGGATCATGGCAATGCGGACGACATGTGCGAACTGGATAAAAAGACCGGTGCAATATCACTGGATGAGCAAGGCAGGTGTAAGCCGAAAACCGCTCATTCGCTGAATCCGGTGCCAGGGATTATTTACGATCCGTCAGGGACGGCCAATGCACGTTTGGCGGATGTGCCGGGTGCGGGCATTGCAAATCTCGCGGCAACGTGCGTCAAGCTGTTGGGCTTTGAGCCGCCCGAAGATTATGCCGCGAGCCTGGTGGAAGTCGGTTAAGCCTGATTGTTGCGGGGGTTGGGCTAACAACCCCCATTAAAAAATGAGTGCTTTCGGCCAATTAGAGCCATTCACTGAATGAAAAAATCTAATCCCTGTAAGACTGGTTCTGGTTATAAAGCCGACAGTCAGCACCGCTTCACGTCACTTATAATTACATGATAGTCAGCGTCAACAGGCAGATTACGACCTGAGCTTTGATTGTGTGGCGTTTTTTTCCTGAGTAGTACTCTTTCTGGTTGTTGACTGGGCTTTCGATGGGCTGCTCCGAAACATCAATGACCAAGGTGGCTGTGGGATCTTTCAACAACACCTTGCGGTTGGGGAGTTTTTCGACTTTGTCCAAGATACTTGCAGGACGGGCATAACCCATCTTCGTGACTCCAGTCTCCCTAAGTTATTGATTTTTGGTTACCGGCGGTTTTCATTTCGAAAAAACCCTTTAAAATCAATGCTCATTTTTCGCTCTCTCTTGTAGTGCCATCCATTTAGGTTTGCATCTTGATTTTTTCCGGAATAGCGCCCATGCTAGAGCCATGTATATTCGAAGAACCAAAACCAAAACAGCGGATCATGGCGAAGATTCCTATACCTATCGGATCGTTGAATCCGTGCGTGAGGGAACACAAGTCAAGCAACGTACGCTACTCAATCTAGGCAAAGACTTTGCCATTGAGCCCGCGCACTGGCCCTTGCTTGCGGCCAGAATTGAACAGCTTCTGCAAGGCTCAGCGCCGCGCCAAGACGAGTTGTTTCATTTAGAGGATGATGCCGGTCAACTTCTGGAGGCCGCCGCCGTGCGCTATAGCGACCTCATCATCGCGAAACTGGCGCAACCGGTGGCGGCAGCGACGCCCGGGCAGGATTATCATAGTGTCGGCATTAATCATATCGAAGCCCATCAAGCCCGCAGCATCGGCGGGGAAACGTTGGCGTTGCATGCGGTCATGCAGTTGCAGCTGGATCAGAAGCTTGCCGCACTGGGCTTTAACAAAATCGATGCCGCGGCGGCATTGGGCAGCATCATAGGGCGCATGATTTCACCCGGCAGCGAACTGCAGACCCATGACTGGCTGCAAGCGCGTACCGGCCTGGGTGAACTGCTTGATCATGACTACGGCAGCACCAGTCTGACGCGCCTGTACACCATCAGCGATAAGTTGCTCAAACACCAGTCGGCGCTGGAAACTTTTCTGGGTGCTCAGGAGCAGACCTTATTCGATTTAAACCGGAGCATCGTCTTGTACGACTTGACCAACACCTATTTTGAAGGCCAGTGCGCCCAAAACCCCAAGGCCCGGTTCGGCCGCTCCAAAGAAAAACGCCGTGATTGCCCATTGGTGACCTTAGGTCTGGTTCTGGATGGCAATGGCTTCCCGCTCAGCAGCCAGGTCTTTCCAGGCAACGCCAGCGAGCCCGCCACGTTGGCGCTGATGCTGGACGGTCTGCAGGGGAAAAATCCATTAGCCGGAGAAAAACCGGTCATTATCATGGATGCCGGCATTGCCAGCGCTGACAATCTCGCCTGGTTAAGCGCGCGCGGTTATCTTTACCTGGTGGTCAGCCGGGAACGCTACCTACAAGATCCCAGAGACCAGGATAATGCCGTACTGGTTAGGGAAACCGGACAGAGCAAAGTCAGCGTTTACCGCACAATCGATGCAGAAACCGGGGAAACCCGGCTCTATTGCCACTCCGATCAAAAAGCCAAAAAAGAACAGGCCATCCGCAACCGCTTCCACGTTCGTCTGGAAGAGGGGCTCGACAAGCTCCATGCCGGTTTGGACAAAAAAGGCACGATCAAAAACTACGCGAAAATACTCGAACGCATTGGCCGGCTGCGCGAAAAAAACAGCCGCGTCGCGCAAGACTACCGCATTGAAGTCATTGCTGATGACGCGAAAAACAACGCCATCCGTATTGAATGGCAGCGTGAACCCAAAAGTGAACAAAAAGACCGGCACTGCGGAGTTTACTGCCTGAGAACCACTACTCCGGACTGGTCGGAAGAACAATTGTGGTCAACCTATATCATGCTGACCGAGATCGAAGCCACGTTCAGAAGCTTGAAAACCGACCTCGGCTTACGTCCAGTTTTCCACCATAAAGAAGAACGCGTCACCGGACACTTGTTCATTACTTTAATGGCCTACCATCTGGTGCATACCCTGCGCTATCAACTCAAGCAGCAGGGTATCCATTTAAGCTGGGACAGCATACGCAACATTATGTCGACCCAACAACGCCTCACGATTACCTTGCCGACAGAGGATAATAAGACCATTCACCTGCGCACAACAACCCAAGCCGAAACACGCCAAAAACAACTATACGCAGCCTTAAGTATCAAACCTGACCTGATAGGTAAATGTAAGACGATTATTGATAAGAAAAAATATGTAGTGCCATTTGAGATAAATTAAAATTTTAACTTATTGAAATAACAAGAAATTATCAGTAGAATTCACGAAGATGGGATAAATAGTGTTTTAAGTAGGCAGATGTTATTGGAATTCTGGGGCTTGGCATAATCTCCTCCGTATCAGGCCATTGAGCCGATGGTCTTGCGGAAACGGCTCAGCGCCAACACGAAAAAGACACTGCCGATCGCAATCAGGGCGAGAAACTGCGGCCAGACGATGCTGAAACCGGCCCCGCGGTAAAGAATGGCCTGGGCGAGCGAGACGAAATGGGTGGTCGGCGCCGCCAGCATAATGTCCTGCACCAGTACCGGCATGCTCTCGCGCGGGGTGTATCCGCCGGACAACATCTGCAAGGGCAGCAGCGTGATGATCATCAACAGGCCCATCTGCGGCATCGAGGACGCCACCGTGCCGAGAAAGATGCCCATCGAGGTGGTGGCGAACAGATGCAGCGCCATCCCCAGGACGAACAACCCGATCGAACCTTCGATGGGCACTTCGAGCAGCTCCTGCACGACGAAGATGAGTGAAGTCGTCGCCACCACGACCACCACCAAGCCCATGGCCCACACCTTGGCCATCATGATTTCGAACGGTGTCAACGGCATGACCAGCAAATGCTCAATAGTGCCGTGCTCGCGCTCGCGGATCAGCGCCGCGCTGGTCAGGATGATCGACAGCATGGTGATGCTGTTGATGAGCTCCATCACCGAGCCGAACCACACCGAACTCAGATTGGGATTGAAGAGTGCACGCACTTCGAGGTCGGCGGGCAGGACGGCGATTGCACGATGGCCTTGCACGAAGGCCGCTACTTCGCCATTGACGATGTTTTGCACATAGCTGTTGCCGATGAAGGCTTGCGACATGCGGGTGGCGTCGACGTTAAGCTGGATCGCCGGCTGGCGTCCAGCCAGCACATCGCGCTGGAAATCGGGCGGGATGTCGAGGACGAAGGTGTAGAGGCCTACATCCATGCTGGGGTCCATGGCGTATTGATCGATGATCACCGGTGCCAGGAAATGGGGCGGATAGAAGGCGTTGACGATGCGCGACGATAATGGCGAACGGTCTTCGTCGACGATGGCGATCGGTGCCTTGTGCAGCGATTCCGGCATGCCGGTCGCGGTCAGGTATACCTGAACAGTGAAGGAGAACAGGATCAGTACCATCATCAAAGTGTCGCGCCCGAGGCTGCGCAATTCCTTGACGCCGAGATGAAAGATGTTGAGCAGGGTGTGCACGGCTAACGCTCCTGTTTCTTCAACAGCAAAACGCTCAAGGCGACGATCACCGGAATGGCAAGGGCGAGCGGCAACAGTGACGGACCTAGGTCGGCGAAACCCAGTGCCTTGGAAAAGGTGCCGCGGCAGATGGTCACGAAATGCGTGGCCGGAAAAATCTCGCCGACGAAGCGCGCCCCACCCTCCAGCGACGACACCGGGTCGATCATGCCGGAAAATTGCTTGGCAGGAATGATGGTGGCGATCGATGTAGCGAAAATGGCGGCGATCTGGCTACGGGTGAAGGCCGAGATCAACAGGCCGAGGCCGGTCGCGGCCGTCACATAAAGCAGCGCGGCCACGGTCAACAGCAAGAAGCTACCTTTGAGCGGCACGCCGAAAACGGACACGGCGAGCGCGCAGACGAGGAAGAAGTTGCACATCCCCAAAGCGATGTAGGGCAGTTGCTTGCCGAGGAGAAACTCCAGCTTGGTCACCGGGGTCACGTACAGATTGAGGATGGAACCCAGCTCCTTTTCCCGTACCACGCTGAGCGCGCTGAGCATGGCCGAAATCATCATCAGTAGCATCGGGATCACAGCCGGCACGATGGCTGGCAGACTCTTGACGTCGGGGTTATAGCGAAAGCGTGTCTCGATGGCCATCAGCCCGGCGGAGATGTGTCCCGTCGCATGACGCCGGGCCTGTTCAAGCAGCCAGCCTTGGTGCATAGCCTGCACGTAACCGAGCACGTTCTCGGCACGGGAAGGCATGGCACCGTCGATCCATGCGCCGATCCTAACGGTGTCTCCGCGCTCCAGATCGCGCGCGAAGTTGGGCGGTATTTCCAATGCCAAGCTCAGTTCGCCGCTGCGCATGCGGCGGTCGAGTTCTTCGTAATCGGCTATCGGCGGCTGGGCGATGAAGTAGCGCGAGCCGCCGAGGTCTAGCGCGTAGTTGCGGCTGATCATGGTCTGATCGCGGTCGAGCACGGCGAAGCGCAGGTTTTCGACATCCATGCTGATGCCGTAGCCGAACGTGACCATCAGAAACAGCGTGCCGAACAGCGCTATCGAAGCGCGGATGGGGTCGCGGCGCAGTTCCAGCCCTTCGCGAAGGGTGTAGCTGAACAAGCGCAACAGGCTGAAGCGGGCTCCGGGCTGGGCGGGGTGGCCATGCGCCGGAGCCGAGGTCTGGGCGACTGTGCTGACGGGTGGGGCCTCTGTCGCCGGTTCGTCGTCGAGCCCACTTGCTTCCTTCAGATAGCCGATGAAGGCTTCTTCCAGCGTGGCGTGGCCACTGTTCTTGACGAGTGCGGCGGGGCTATCGCTGGCCAGCACCTTGCCGGCGTGCATCAGCGAGATGCGGTCGCAGCGCTCGGCCTCGTTCATGAAGTGGGTGGAAATGAAGATCGTGACCTGGTCCCTGCGGGCGAGTTCGACCATCAACTCCCAGAAACCATCGCGCGCTACCGGGTCTACGCCGGAGGTCGGCTCGTCAAGAATCAGCAGGTCCGGCCTGTGGATCACCGCCACCGCCAGCGACAAACGCTGGCGGATGCCCAAAGGCAGGCCGTCGGGAAGGCTGTCCATGACCACATCGAGCCCGAAACGCTGCGCCATGTCGGTGACGCGGGTGGAAATCTCGGCATCTGGCAAGTGGAACAGGCGGGCGTGCAACTCTAGGTTCTGGCGCACGGTCAGCTCGGAGTACAGCGAGAACGCCTGCGACATGTAGCCCACGCGCTTGCGCGTGGCCAGATTGCCGGCATCGACAGCCTGGCCGAACAGCAGCGAATCGCCTTCGCTCGGTTGCAGCAGCCCGGTGAGCATTTTCATCGTGGTGGACTTGCCGCAGCCGTTGGAACCGAGAAAACCGAAGATTTCGCCGCGCTCGATGCGCAGACTGACGTCATCGACGGCGGTGAAATCGCCGAAGCGCATACTCAGATGATCCGCCTCGATGGCAATTTCAGGTTCTCCGCTGGTGTCTCGCGGCGGAATCACCACGGTTTTGTGGTCCTTCCGCTTTTCCTCCGGCAATAGGTGAATGAAGGCCGATTCCAGCGTGTCGGCACCGTTCTGCGCACGCAGTTCGGTCGCGGTACCGGTGGCGAGGATCTTGCCCGCATCCATCGCAATCAGCCAGTCGAAGCGCTCCGCCTCGTCCATGTAGGCGGTGGAAACCAGCACGCTCATGCCGGCGTGGCGCTTGCGCAGCCTGTCAATCAGTTCCCAGAATTGGACGCGGGACAACGGATCGACGCCGGTGGTCGGCTCGTCCAGAACCAGCAGGTCAGGATCGTGAATCAACGCGCAGCAAAGCCCGAGCTTCTGTTTCATGCCGCCCGACAGTTTTCCGGCGGGGCGGCCGCGGAACTGCGAAAGCCCAGTGCTTTCGAGCAGTTCGGCGATGCGCCGATGGCGTTCGGCCTGCCCGTGGCCGAACAGCCGACCGAAGAAATCGACATTCTCGAACACCGACAGCGTGAGGTAGAGGTTCTTGCCCAATCCCTGCGGCATGTAGGCGATGCGTGGGCAGACGGCGCGGCGATGCGCGGCGTCTGCAATGTCGCCGCCCAATACCTCGATGCTCCCCTCCTGCATTTTCCGTGCGCCGGTGAGGAGCGACATCAGGCTGGACTTGCCCACACCGTCGGGGCCAATCAGGCCTACCATGCGGTTGGCGGGAATATCCAGACTGAGATCGTCGAGGGCGAGATTATTGCCATAGCGCAGGCTGACTCCCTGTATGCGGATGACGGGCGCGGCAGAGGTGTCGGCCTTCATTTCGGCAGTTTGATTTCGAGCTTAGGAGGCCATGCGGCGGCTGGGTCGAGCTTGACGTAAGCCATACCCGGCACGCCGGTCTTGACCTGTGCGAGATGTTGCTTCAATAGTTCGGGATCAATCCTTGCGCGCACACGGAACATCAGTTTCAGGCGTTCACTCTCAGTCTCCACCGTTTTCGGCGTGAACTGGGCGACGCTGGCGACGAAGCTGGCCTTGGCCGGGATCACGAGGTTCGGCAGGGCGTCAAATACGAGCCGGATGTCGCTGCCGAGCGCGATCTTGCCGGCGGCTTCGGTGGGCAGGAAGAAGGTCATATAGACGTCGGACAAATCCACCATGTTGAGTATACGGCCCCCGGCGTCCAGCACTTCGCCCGGTTCGGCAACGCGATATTGCACACGGCCATCGCGCGGCGCTTTAAGTACGCTGTCGTCAATATCCGCCTGCAGGCGGGTGACCTTCGCCTTGGCTGCCTCAATCAGCGATTGCGATTCCACCACCTGTGATTTCGCCGCCTCGATGCCCGATTGCGCAGCCGCGACCTGAGCCTGCGCCGCGCTGACCGCGGCCTGCATGCCCAAAACCCGTGCGCGGTTGTCGTCGACTTCCTGCTCCGGGATGGCACCCTCGCCGACTAGCCTTTGCGAGCGCTTCAGGCGTTTGCCGGCGGCATCGAGTTCAGCGCGGCGCTGGGCGACGATTGCTTTCGTGGCGTTATGTTCGCTCTCGTGCTGAGCAACGATGGACTTTGCTGTCTGATAGGTGTTCTCGGCGTGACGGACCTGAGCCTGCGCTTCGGCTTGCTGAGCGAGTAACACATACGTATCCATGCGCGCGAGCACCATCCCGGACTGCACGAAGTCGCCTTCCCTAACAAGAATGTCGACGATACGGCCAGGGGCCTTGGTGGCGATGTCGATTTCGGTCGCTTCTATGCGGCCATTCCCGGAGGCGATACCTTCTGGCAGGCCTGACGGACGCAAGACCCACCACGCCATGATCGCCGCAACGACCACTATACCGGCGAGAACGAGGGCCAGTGTGGATTTTGTCTGTCTGCTCATCATTTCTCCTGGGGCATTTGCAGCTGCTACGGTATGGCGTTCGCGCCGCCGCCCAGCGCCTTATACACGGCAATCAGATTCGTGGAAGCCTCTGCTTCGGAACGGGCCAGATTGATTTCGTCAACATAAAGGGCGCGCTGAGACTCCAGCACGTCCAAAAATGATATCACACCTTCATGATAGCGTAGTTGTGACAGCCGCACAGATTCGCGTAAGTCCGCCACCGCGCGGGCCAGAGTCTGCCTCCGCGATTCCTCCTTGAGGTAGCGGGTCAGGGTGGTTTCCGTTTCCCGAAGGGCTTCGAGCACCGTCTTTTCAAAGGCCAGATAGGCTTCCTTTTGCTGCGCATCGGCCAGGTCGATGCCTGCGCGGATTCGGCCGAAATTGAGCAACGGTTGCAACAGGTTGGCGGCGGTACCGTAGGAGAATGCAGCCGATTTGAACAAAGATTCCATGTCGGTGTTGCGTAGGCCCACAAAAGCGGATAAAGATATTTTAGGATACAATTCCGCAATCGCCGCCCCTTGCATGGCCGTTGCCGCCGCGAGACGGCGTTCGGCCACGCGAAGGTCCGGGCGATGGCGTATCGTCTCCGCCGGGGTCGTCAGAATCTCGATTCCCGGCGCTGCAGGCACTGCTTCGGCGGAATTCAGTTCGGCATCCAGCGTTCCGGGTTGACGCCCCACCAGAACTTCCAGTTGACGCAATGCGGCGACCAGCCTTCCTTCCAGTGCCGGAATCTGGGCTTCCGTGGTCTCGGTCTGGGCTCGGGCCCGAATTACATCGTGCCGGGTTCCCACGCCTTCGGCGTTGAGTCTTTCGGTCAGTGCCAGCGTATGCTGCTGCGACTCCAGGTTCGAGCGCGTTATTCTAAGTTGATTCTGAATACTGCGGTAGTCAACATAACCGCGCGCCAGTTCGGCCGTCAGTGTCACCAGAGACTGGTGATACTGTTCTGTCGCCCCTTCCAGATCGGCAGAGGCTGCCTCCAGTCGCCGTTGCTGACGGCCGAACAGATCGACTTCCCAGAGGGCGTCGAAACCCAGTTCGAACATGTTATAGCGGATGCCGGGTGCCAAGCCGGGAAACGGGTTGTCTTGGCGCTGCGCGCCTGCCTTCACGTTTACGGTCGGGAACAACTCTGCGCGAGTGCCACGGCGCTCGGCTCGGGCTTGATCGATGCGGGCCATTGCTATTTTGATATCAAGGTTTCCCGCCAACGCCTGATCCATAAGATGGTTTAGCCGCTTATCTCCAAAACTTTTCCACCAGTTTTTCAAAGCCTCCGTGCTAACCGGTTTCAAGCCCGCTTCCGGTATTTGTCCTGCTTGCCAATGCTTCGGGACCACAGGCGCGACTTTGCGGTAATCGGGACCCATCGTGCATCCGGCCAAACCGCTTAAAAGTAATAACCAGCAGGTTTTATGCGTCATAGCCATGCCCTTTGAGAAATAAAGAAACAGCTGCATCGATCATACGCTGCTTTGCTGCTTCGCTCAAACTGGACTGTAAACCCAGCAGGCAGCGGAAATGTTCATCGCCTTTTAGCATATCCAGGAATAGGCGGCTTGATGTCTCCAAGTCAGTGATGTTTAGAATGCCTTGGGCATTGAGTTCGGCCAGATAAGATGTCATTTGCCGCAACACCGGTACGGGGCCGGAGCGGTAGATCAGTTCTCCAAGCTCTGGAAAATGCTGCTGCTCGGCGATAATCAGTCGATACAGCTGTATGGCTTCGTCTGCATACGCCAGATCGATGAAGGCGCCGGCGATAGCTTTCAAGCCGGCCGCCGGGTCGTTGAGTTCGGTTTGCATGCTGCTGAATGTACTGATCAAGGCTTCACATCGACACTCGATTACGGCGGCGAACAAGTCCTGTTTGCTTTTGAAATGATTGTAAAGCGTGGGTTTGGAAACAGGCGCCGCTTCGGCGATGGCTTCCATGCTGGTGCCGCTGTAGCCGTGGGCAATGAATGCGCGCATTGCCGCTTCGAGTATGGCTTGTCGTTTGGGATTGTGAGGTTTGTTCATCGCATCGTTGGATAAATTGATTGCATTGGCAAGGGGTTAATGAGTATACTAAACTACACCGTTTAGTTAATCAATCAAAAATTCATATGCCTCTCACCCTTTCCAAAAAAACTGTATGGACCTCTTTGTTGCTTCTGGCCGCAATCGCGGCGGGCATAGTCTATTGGCTCAAGGCGATCCATCCTTTCGAAACTACCGACAACGCTTATCTGAAGGCGCACACCAGCTTGATTAGTCCCAAGGAAACCGGGTACGTCACAGAAGTGTTGTTTGAAGATAACCAGAAGGTAATGCCGGGCGATTTGCTGGTCGTCATCGATGATCACGATTTTCAGGCCAGGGTGGCCCAAGCCGAGGCGCAAATGTTGTCAGAGACCGCGCGCATCCGGACACTGGAGACTGACAAGCGCACGCAAGGCGCCAAGATCCGTCAGGAAGCCGCGAACATCGCCGCTTCCGAGGCCGATCTGGAAAAGGCAGCGAAAGATTTGAAGCGTTTCGGCAACCTGGCCGAAGAGGGCGCAGTTTCGGCGCAAACCAGGGATGCCGCCGAATCCACTCACAAGCAGGCGAATGCCCAGAGGGACAAAGTCCGTTCCTCGCGGCAGGAAGCAGAAAGTCAATTGGCGGCTTTGGATGCCCAAATCCAGGAAACGCGCGCCCGTGTTAAAGCCGCCGAAGCCAATCTGGAGCTGGCTCGTATCAATCTGGCGAACACACGCATCACGGCTCCCATGGACGGCATTATCGGCAACCGTAGCGTGCAGGTCGGGCAACTTATCAAACCCGGCAGTGTGCTCGGCCATCTAATTCCGGCCAAAGGGCTGTTCGTGGAAGCCAATTTCAAGGAAAACCAGATATCCAGGATCCAGCCGGGGCAGCCGGTGGAGATCCACATCGATGCATATCCCGATCAGGTTTTTGAAGGCGTAGTAGATAGTTTCGCTCCGGCATCGGGTTCGGAATTCAGTTTGCTGCCGCCGGAAAACGCTACCGGCAACTTTACCAAGATCGTGCGGCGGGTGCCGTTGAAGATCGCTTTTCAGCCAGGTTCAGATCTGAACCAGTTGCGGCCGGGACTTTCCACGGTGATCAAGGTTAAGGTGCTGTAAACAGACATGGCAACGACGACAGAGTCAACAGCGTCACCAGCCATAGACGATAGCGTCGCGCCGGAGCATCAAGCGGTCAGTGCAGAGCAGTGGATAGGTTTTTTCGCGATGGTGTCCGGCATTTTCATGGCGATTCTGGACATCCAGATAGTCGCCAGTTCGCTGGAACAGATTCAGGTCGGGCTTTCGGCGACGCCGGATGAAATCACCTGGGTGCAGACCGCTTACCTTGTGGCGGAAGTAGTGATCATTCCGCTTTCCGGCTGGCTGGCGCGCGCCTTTTCCACACGAATTTTGTTCGTGCTATCCTGCGGCGGTTTTACCTTGATGAGCCTGTGCTGTGTGCTGGCCTGGAATCTGCAGTCCATGGTGGTGTTCCGCGCTTTTCAGGGTTTGTTTGGCGGAGCGATGATACCGACCGTGTTTGCGGTGATCTATACGCTGTTTCCGCGCCGGCTGCAACCGGCCATGGTGATCGTTGTCGGCATGGTAGTGATGATTGCGCCTACGGCGGGTCCGGTGCTGGGAGGCTATCTGACCGAAGCCGTGTCCTGGAAGGCGCTGTTTCTGATCAATCTCGTGCCGGGCTTGCTTGTGTGTCTGGCGACCTGGCGGTTCGTGCGGGTCGATGAACCCGACTGGGGCTTGCTGGACAAGATCGATTTTCTAGGCATCGTTTATATCGTGGTCTTTCTCGGCAGCCTGCAATTCGTGCTGGAAGAGGGCGTACGCGAACAATGGTTCGAGAGCCGGGAGATCGTGTTTTTCAGTCTGGTAGCGGCCCTATCCGGCGTCGCACTGGTCCACCGCGAACTGACCATAGAGCATCCCATCGTCGATCTGTGGGCATTCCGCAATCGCAATTTTGCGGTCGGCTGCACATTCAGTTTCATACTCGGCATCGGTATGTTCACGCTGATGTTTTTGATGCCGGTCTATCTGGCCAGCGTTAAGGGTTTGAACAGCTTGCAGATCGGCCAGTACATCATGGTTACCGGCCTGTTTCAGTTATTGTCCGCGTTTGTCGCAGGTCCCTTGGCGAAACGCATCGATTCCCGGCTGATGCTGGCGTTGGGATTATCCGGCTTTGCGCTGGGTAGCTGGATGAACGGCAATCTCACGATTGAGTCCGGCTACTGGGAATTCTTCTGGCCGCAGGCAATTCGGGGCTTTTCCTTGATGTATTGTTTCCTGCCAATCAATTCCCTGGCGCTTGGCACCTTGCCGCCGGAGGAAGTCAAGAATGCCAGCGGGCTTTATAACCTGATGCGCAACCTGGGCGGTGCGATCGGTTTGGCGGTGGCTAATACGCTGATGACACAGTTAAACAAGCAACATTACGCGGTGTTGCGCGAGGCGGTGACGCCCGGCTCTCCGCAAGCACAGGCTTTTATGGGCGGCATGCAAGAAAGAATGGCGGGCTTGACCCTGCCGGATGCAGAGTCTGCCGCACTGAAACAGCTTTATATCCTGGTGATGCGCGAAGCCGAAGTCCTTACCCTCAATACCCTGTTTCACGGTCTGAGCCTGATTTTCCTGTTGTCGCTGTTGTTGATGCCCTGGGTTAGAAAAGTATCGGCAACATCCAGTGAAGCCGTTGGAGGGCATTGATCTAACAGCACTAAAGCATATATTCTCATCTCTAATTTTCTAAAACTCCATTCTACCTCTTGTGCAAAAGGCGGCTTAAGGGTTTAGACCGGACAGTCAATGTGTTGAATATGAATGTCGCTTTTGGGTCGAAGCCTGCCCGTCGAAATTAATCGCGCCAAGTGCTTGCAATATAACCGTATTGATACGGTCGCGTTTCCCGGTGTCTTGGATATTCAAATAAAGCGCTTCCTTACTTTCGTAACAGGGTATTTGATGTGAAAATAAGGGGCTCGCATGAATTTATGTCAGGACGCCTTTTTCAACTCGCCCATGCCATTCGGCTTTTTGACCACTTGAAGCTGCGCTTTAAAGCGTTTCTGCACCGCTTCGACATGAGAAATAACGCCCACGGTTTTTCCATGTGTATGCAAACTTTCCAGGGTGCTGATTACTGTATAAAGCGAATCTGCATCCAGATTGCCAAAACCTTCGTCAAGAAACAGCGAATCCACGGATCGCCCGTTATTGGCCAATTCCGAAAGACCCAGCGCCAATGCCAGGCTGACTACAAAACCTTCGCCGCCCGATAATGTTTTTGGCAAACGCCGGACATTAGCCTGATAAGTATCTTCAACTTCAAGCGCCAGTCCTTGCTCGCTGATTGCTTGCCGCAAATAATAACGGCCGCTGATTTTTTCCAGTATGGCATTGGTCTGGGACAATAGCTTATCGGCAATCCGCCCCTGAACCCTGCGGCGGAAGGCCATGCCACTTTCGGTTTCCAATAGAGCCGCTTCATCAAGGTAAGGCTGAAACGCCGCTTCCTGTTGTTGTAAGCGCAATAGGGAGGCATCATAGGTCTGCTGCAGTTGCTCTTGATCGCTTAGCAGCCTTTCAAGATGCTGGATTTCCATGCTTGCTATATCCATTTTTCCGGCAATGCGTCTAAGCTGCTCTTCGATTTCCGCCGGACTCAAAGAAGATTCCAGGCTAATAAGATCCGCTTCCAGTTGAGCATGACTTGCTTCATATTCTATGGTTCCGGCATCAATCTCCTGTTCCAGTTCAGCTTTCTTCCGTTCGAGTTCGGACTGGTTCCCCATCAGCTCAAGTATTTTGCTAATCTCCTGCAAGCTGGTAAATTGAGTGGGTTTTATTTTTTCCAGTAAAGCCTGATTGAGATTGCCGGCTTCGATTTCCTGCTGAGCCAGGAACTGTTCTTTATCGGCAATCAGTTTCTGTTTTTCAATGACAGCAAAATGCAGGCCTATGGTTTCTTCCGCATGAAGCTGACTGTTATAAATTTCCAGCTGCTCATTGCAACGCGTTATTTCACTTTGACAGGCGGCCTGTTTCGTTTCCAAAGCCTCCAGCTCTTCTGTTAGCGCTTTGTGACGGAATGCATAGCCATGGTATTCCTCCCGCCGCGCATTGAGCCGGTCGATCAACGCATCTTCCTGGCCTTTGGAAGGCATTTTCTCGCCCAGCAAAGTCAGTTGTTCCAGTAATTTATCGGCCAGCTCTTTTACCTGCCGCTGACAAGTGCTTAAGGCGTCTTCAATTTCTTTTTGTTCTTGAGTAAACTCCTGACTTTCGGAACTCAGGTGCTGAGTGCTTATTTGCAACTGATCGATAGCGCTTGCACTTTTGGCGATTAAAGCCTTTAATTTTTCGATGCCGTCCTGTTTGCTTCGATATTTCGTGGCGAAACTGACAATTTCTGTTAATTCTTTGGTTTCTTTCTTTATCAACTCCCTCATCAATCCCAAATTATTGATATCAAGATCATGACTCACGATATTCAGCCGGTTGCACAAGTTCAACCATTGGGCTCTAATCTGCTG
Source organism: Methylobacter sp. KS41 (assembly GCA_002862125.1). Taxonomy (GTDB): domain Bacteria; phylum Pseudomonadota; class Gammaproteobacteria; order Methylococcales; family Methylomonadaceae; genus Methylobacter_C. The sequence continues at coordinate 1,564,665 of PHSP01000001.1, forward strand.
CAACCGTGTTTGCTGCGCTTGATTTTTTTCAGAACGCTTTTGCGCGTCACTGATTTTAAGCCCGGTGTTGATGGATTTTTCCTTTAGCACTCTTAGCTTCGCTTTTTGATCAATCAATGCCTGTTTGGAATTGCCCGCTGCCGGCGGGTGTTTAGCGTAAGGGTGTTGCAAGGCTCCGCAAAAAGGGCAGGGCTTTCCATCGACAAGGTAAATCCTATCCGGGGCCATTTTTTTCAATAATGATTCCTGGATAATCGCTTCTTCAAGCACGCGTTTGATATTTTCTTCGCGTTTTATTTCCTGTTTTTGCCTTTCAAGCTCAAGACTCAGTAGATCGGCATCATGATCCGGCTGTTCCTTGCGTCTGAACAGGGAGAAAAAACCGGAAGCGTCCGTCAGTTTTTGATGTTGTTGAGCAAGATTGTAGAGCGTCTGAAAGTCCTTGACGCGCTCTTGCTGTTCTAGCTTCAAGGCATCGATGCTCTCGGGTTTATGGCCCTGAGCCATAATCTCAAGCTCTTTTTCATCCGTCTCTAACTGGCGTTTAAATTCAACCAGTTTGTTATTTTCCTTGGTCAGGGCAGTGCTGTCATTCTTCAGTGCCGAGATGGTTTTATTAGTTTGCTTGTTAAACAGTTTTTGCTTTCCGCTTAACTCTTGCAGTTCGGCGCGGAGTTTTTTTAATTTACCCAGTTCAGGAAAATCCGTCAGTAATAATGCGTCGTGTGCATGTGCTTCCAGCCATGTTGAGACGGGTGCAAGCAGCGGCTTCTTTTCCGCGAGCTGTGCAGTCAAAGACTGCAAGAGAGCCATTTCGGACTGAAGGTTTAAACCAAAATGGCTAACCTGTGTTCTGGCGTTGTCTATGATCTTCTGCTGATCATCAAACGATCGCAGCGCCGCATCCCCGGAAGCCGTTTCTGCACTGCCGAGCTTATCTTTTAATTGCTTAAGTTCGTTCTGTAAATCATCAAGGGCCGATTTTCCTTGCCGGATAACATGGTTTATTGCTTTGTACGCCTCGATGTCATCCTTAAAGATTAACGCGTCTTGAGATGCGGCGATTTTTTCCAATAGTTGTTGTAGTTCGTCTACCTGTTGTTTAGCTGCTTCCAGGTTCTTTTCCTGTTCGACAATCTGCTTTTTTATCGCCGTTATCCTTATCTGCAAGGCTTGTTGTTCCTCCATGCTGTTTTGTGCAGCCTGCAGCTCGGATAATTGCTCTTTAAAGTCGATTAAATCATGTTCGCGAGCTTCCTGTTTTTCGGGGGGCATCAACTGGATAGAGGCTAAATTCTGTTTTAAAAGATCAAGTTCCTTTTGCGCGTTTTCAGCCTTTTCAATAATCTCCTTTTTATAATCAGCATAAATATCAGTGCTGATAATTTTTTCCAGTATATCCATGCGTTCGCTATCCAGCGCATTGAGAAAAGCGGCAAAATCACCTTGAGCCAGCATTATCGAGCGAGTGAAATTACGAAAATTCATGCCGGTAATTTCGGTCATTCGCGCACATACCTCATGAGGCGTGCCGGCTAATAGTTCTCCGTCTTTCAAGCGGACTAATCGCATTTCCGGGAACAATAATTCACTCTCGGGATTACCGCCAGCTCGCTGAACATGCCAGCTGGACTGGTATTTTTCGCCGCCTAAGGAAAATTCGATTTCTGCAAAACATTCAGCTGTACGCTTGGTCATCACATGAGAAGCAGGCCGGTCAAAACGAAAAGTTTCGCCATATAATCCCAGCGTAATGACATCTAAAATACTGGACTTGCCTGATCCGTTAGGCCCGGTAATCGCAAAAACTCCGGTATCGGAAAATGGCGCTTGTTCGAAATTAACCCGGCTCTCGCCTTCCAAGGAATTGATATTTTTGAAATGGATATTGAGTATCTTCATAAGTTATTGTTATATATATTTTTACTCAATTAGGCTGCGTCATTTGGTGAACGCTTTGGTGAACATTATTAACGTGCTTACATGATACACGATGGGACTGCTTGAGAAAACAATCACACAAAACAGCCGCAATGCTTGCCTGAATTTTAGGCATAAAAAAAGCGGATATTACTTGGCCTTAATTGTTTTCTAAGATGACAATTATTTAAACGTTTTTAAACAACTCATCTAAATGATGATTGCTACTCACAAACTTAGATTATGAATTTTTATCCATTCGTATTCGTTGCTTTTGGGATGTTGTCATAAATTACTTTTGATAACAATGAAAACGCTGCATCCTCAAAAGCTCTATCATCCATGTATCGAGTGACGATTTTATCGTTTTCGTGCATGCGTTTAATCATCAGGTCCTCCAGCATCTGCCGAAAACCTAACTGAAACTTATCAAACGGATTGGCTTGCCGTAGCTGAATCACCTCGGATGTATTGGTGGCTTTTTCTCTGATTTGTTCGAAGAACAAGCGGTCTTCTTCGGTAAAGTTCGTGCCAAACCGGTTGTTCAATATCTCGATGATTTCTGACAGTGTGGCTTTTTCGTCCTTGGCTTTACCGGTGCCGACATCGGTTGGACTTTTTACCGTGTACTCGCCTTGCTCATCCGCCAGATCAATTGCTCCGGAAAACACTCGTTGCAGCCGGTAATACTGCAAATCGACTTCGTCACCTAGCTTGACGTTGGTGTTATCTCTATCCAGCGGCAAATGCGGTAATAACAAGCGGCCAAAGCTATACAGCATTTCCAGATCGGGATCGGCATAAGGCATGATCTGACTCAAAAAGGCATACACATTGACATAGCCGCTTAACTTGTCTCGAAACATAGAGCGTTGCTCTTCATCGCTAATCGCCTTGAACCGGTCCACTGCCGGTTGTAAATGGCGTTGCAAATGGGCGTGATCGGCCGGATTTTGCTTATTGGGTGATCGGTAGAAAATACGCGCAAACGCTTCCACTTCGTTCCAGTAATAAACCTGCATGCTATCCAAGTCGTGTTTGACCTGTTCCAGCAAAGCCGGGTCGGATGTTTCCTGTAAACTGGTGGCGTCGTAATAGGGTTTGAATGCGCGGTAAATGTCTTCGGCTTCATTGACAAAATCCAGCACGAACGGCGCTTCCTTACCCGGCAGCATCCGATTCAGGCGCGACAAGGTTTGAACCGCCTGTACGCCGTCTAATCGCTTATCGACATACATCGCCATCAACTTCGGCTGATCGAAACCGGTTTGGTACTTGTTGGCGACAAGCAGCACTTGATAATCGGGCGAATTAAAGCGCTCTGGCAACTGTTTTTCGCTAATAGCCTTACCGGTAACGCTGTCGACGTTCATACCCGGCTCAGTGTATTCCTGCCCATTTTCGGGATCGAGTACCGTGCCGCTAAACGCTACCAAGGGCTGTATATCGTCGTAACCGTGTTGCTCGATATAATCCTGAAATGCCTGCATGTACTTAACTGCCTGCAAGCGGGTACTGGTCACCACCATGGCCTTGGCTTGGCCGCCTAAATGATGTTTAACGTGGTTGCGGAAATGTTCGACAATGATTTCGATTTTTTGGGAAATATTGGTTGGATGCAGTACCAAGAATTTGGCCAAGGCCCGCGCCGCCTTTTTCTTGGGCAGATTCGGGTCATCCTCCATGGCTTTAACCAGCTTGAAATAGGTTTTGTAGGTTGTGTAATTCTGCAACACGTCCAGAATAAAACCTTCCTCAATGGCTTGACGCATGCTGTACAGATGAAATGGCTCAGGCTTGCCTGTGTGACCGGCTCGACCGAACAGCTCCAAGGTCTTACCCTTGGGTGTGGCCGTGTAGGCAAAAAAGCTCACATTTGATTGGGGACCACGTGACGCCATAACCTGATCGCGAACATCTTCCCAATCTTCCTCATTTTCGTCACTGCTATTTAATTTAACGCCTAATATCGCTTTCAGCTCTCTGGCTGTTTCACCAGATTGTGACGAGTGCGCTTCATCGACGATCACCGCGTAACGCCGCTTGCCGATCTCCATTTCCCAAGCTTTGGCTTGCGCCTTGCTGGTTTCGTCCGCTGCGTCAATATTATCGGCACCCGCAGCATGCAATAAACCACGCAACACAAACGGAAACTTCTGCAAGGTGGTAATCACGATTTTGGTGCCGTCGATCAGCGCCGCCGCCAACTGCTTGGAATCCTGATCAATCGCCTTCACCACGCCTTGCGCGTGTTCGATTTGATAAATCGCATCTTGCAATTGCCTGTCCAACACTTGCCGGTCTGTAATTACAATCACGCAATCAAACACCTTGTGATCGTTGCCATCATGCAAACTGGCTAAGCGATGCGACAACCAGGAAATCGAATTGGTCTTGCCGCTGCCCGCCGAATGCTGAATCAGATAGTTCTGGCCGGGGCCTTCCAATTGCGCCGCAGCGACCAGTCGCCGGGTGGCATCGAGCTGGTGATAGCGCGGAAAAATCACCGCTTCTTTTTGCAGCAAGCGACTGCCGCCCTTGCCGTCTTCGACTTTCTCTTCCTTGCGTTCGATGAAAATGAAATTGCCGAGGATGTCGAGAAATTGCTCGCGCTCCAGCACTTCTTCCCAGAAATAACCGCTGCGGTAACCGGACGTATGCTGCGGATTGCCCGCCCCGCAGACTACTTCGCCGGGATGACTGCCGCGATTGAACGGCAGGAAAAAGGTCTTTTTGCCCGCCAAACGGGTGGTCATGTGAACTTCATCCGGGTCAGCGGCAAAATGCACCAGCGCCCGCTGCTTAAACTCAAACAACGGCGCGCGCGGATTGCGGTCGTTGCGGTATTGATTTACCGCATGCCGCCAGTTTTGCCCCGTCCAAGGGTTTTTCAGTTCGCAGGTTGCCACCGGCAAGCCATTAACGGCAAACAGCATGTCCAGGGTACTGTGGTCGCCCGGATGACAAGGCACCTGCCGGGTCACCGTCAGCCCGTTTTGTTGGTACTGCTCTAACACTTCGGCATTCAAGCCGTGCGCCGGTTTGAAATAGGCTAGCCGAAAGGTCTTGCCGTAAAACTTAAAGCCGTGCCGCAACACATGCAACGAGCCCTTAAACGCCAGTTCCTTAACCAGTTCTTTGATTAACATGGCTTGCAGATTAGAACCATGCTGCTCGTGCATGCTGTTCCAAAGGGGCGTTTGGGTAGCGGCGATAAAATCGATAATTTGCGAAGGGAATAAAGCCAGTTCCTTATCCCAGTCCTTTACCGAACCGGCTTGCCAGCCTTTGGTCAGCAGCATTTGTTCGACATAGCTTTCGAAGGCTTTTTCAGTGGTTTGCAACATGGCGATTCCTTACATCATCCCTTCGCTTTCAAACACCCGGTACTTTAGCCATTTAGCAATACCGTCCAGATCAGGAAACAACTGCTTATCGAAAACACCGTATTGATCGAGACGACGGCGAATATCGTCATGGGCGGCATGATCAATCACCATTTCCAGCACATCATTTTCTTCCAACGACTGCATGGGTTGATGACAGGCCAACAGCACCCCGTCCTGGGCGCGAATTCTGGGCGAAACGTGGGGAGGGTCGTATATCACGTTCTCACCGATTCCAAACGGTGAAAGCTCATAATCTAACCTTGAATCTTCATTTTTATGGGATTTAATCTGCTCCCTCTCATCCAGCACCTCAAATTCGTCAAAAATAGTTGTTTGCTCACTATCCAAACCGAACAGGTCGTAACCATCGCTATCTTGTAAACCCAGAGGCGGCTTAACTGGAGTTGAGTTTTGCTGAATAGCCTCGCCATTTTGTTTCTGCCGCTTCAAGTCACTAAATCGCTGCGGCTCACTAATCAGGATGTAAATTGCACTATCCAAATTTTCGCCGCTGCCATTACGTTGGGTTTCCCGGGTTGCAAAGTACAGCGCCACCAAGGGGTTCGTAGTCCAATCCATAAAGCGAGTAGGCAAACCGTGGTGCTGGGCAATCGCCAAAGCCTCCCATTCATTACGTGGCAAATGATTTACATAGGTCAGCAAATGATTGCTAAAGGTTTCTAACACTTCTTGTTCTAGTTGGTCACGCTCGGCGGGCGTTTTGGCATTTAGGTGTTTATAGCGGCCAATCGAAGGCTTTAAATCATAACCATCCAGGGCGCGTTTAGTTTGTCCACGAAAATACAGGCGGCTACGTTTGCCGTTATGTTCGGCTGAGCCTAATTCATCGCGAACGATGCGCAAATAATTTTCAAAATTGTTAATCCTGAATTCATTCATCAGACGTATTCCCTAACATCAATTTTGCCGGTGACGGCGGCGGTGATTAATGCGCTGCGGTATTCCTGCAAGCGGGAGATCGCGGTTTCGACTTTTTCTGTCAGTGTATCTATACGACCAGTTTCATGATCCAAAAAATCAGCTATCGCGGTCTGCTCGTTAGGTTTTGGCAAGCCAATGACAATGCCGCCGACGGTATCAGTATTCAAATTAAGTTGCGTTCCCATTTTGCCAAGCCCTTTGTACGGTTCCCCGCTAGCAAAAATGTAGTACAAGAAGCGCGCCTCACCTTTCCATCGTGGGAAATAAACAAAACCGTCATGAATACAACACTTAATTTTTGTAATGCAGGGTTTTCCTACTGACCCAGCAATGCTTAAAAACAGTGCCCCTGGAGTTAGTTTTACACTCAAGGACGAGCCGACTTCCGAAAGCTTTTGCTCGGTGTTTTCAAGATACATACCTGAGGCCGTTACATCAGATATGCGAACCCAAGCATATTCTCCTTCATCATCGAAATAGACTGGATCGTCAATTGGTCGAGGAGAGGCACCTCTTTGCACTGAAGACTCCCATTTGATAGCTTTCAATTTCCAGCTTTCAGGTATTTCACCTAACCAATCAACGCCAGATTGACTGAATCCTGTGTGAGGTTCAAGGCCAAATTCCCGCGAGGCGTCGGCGGGCAGGCCACGGGTGACGGTGCGGGAAATCAGCGCGCTGCGTTTTTCCTTGAGCAATTCGACCAGCTTGCGCTTTTTAGCCACCAGCGTATCAATCCGCCCGGTTTCCCGATCCAGAATATCGGCGATGGCGGTTTGTTCTAAATCTGAAGGTACTGGCAACTTGGAAGAATAAGCGTCTTCTCTGGCTAGCCCTGGAACGGCCGAATCTTTAGAGTTTTCGTCTAGCCGTAGAACGAGAAGCGCATATTTCAACCAATTAAGACTATTAGAGGTACAACTGTTATCAATGTAATACGTTGTATCAATAGCAAAAACAGGCTGGCCTGAATAATTTATTTTACCAAACGAGCCTTTTCGCCCAACCACTATCACTGGTGCTTTGGTATTCGAAACAATGTGGCTACCAACTTGCCCATTTGATCCATAAACGGCAATTTCTCCATCTTCACGACTTTCAGCCGCAAGCGAATCGCCGTAAGCCAAACGGCACACATAACGAAGCCCTTTGACATCCCAATCCTCCGGCACCTCACCCAACCACTCCACGCCGCTGTCCTTGTATTGCGGATAAGCCGGATATTTCATTGCCGCCCGCCTTTTTCCAGTTCCTGCTCCAATTGCTCCAAGGCTTTCAAGTCTTCGGCATCGGCCGCCACTGCTTCGTCGGCGCGGCGTTTGGCGTCGAAATCATCAAAACGCTGTTCGGCGATGGTTTTCATCGCAGCCTTACTAATCGAACCCGCGCCGCGTAAGATGGGCCGGTCGTTGAATTCCAATAAACGGTCAACGTTAGTACGCCAGTAATCCAGGGTCAGTTTCTTGCGTTCCTTAACGCGCAATTCGGCCTGTTCCAGAAAGATCACCACCAAGCGATTTAGCGAGTCGATTTCATCGGCGCTCAGGTAATTTTTGGCGACAATCACATCCGCTTTGCGCACCCGACTGCCTTTCCAAGTAGTCAGGTTCATATTCTTCGCATTGGCATCGGCACGTTGGACGATGATTTCGGCGGCGGTGTGTTGGGTGACGGCATACAGCAGTTTGTTTTGCACTTCGGCAAAGAACAGTTGCGCGTTGGTTTCGTTGCCTTGATAGTCGCTGCTAAGGGCAAACAGGTCGCGCACTTTTTGGTAAAAGCGTTTTTCCGAGGCGCGGATTTCGCGAATGCGCGCCAGCAATTCGTCAAAATAATCCCAACCGCCGGGATTTTTCAGCCGCTCGTCGTCCATGACAAAGCCTTTAACGATCAATTCTTTAAGCTGAGTATTGGCCCAGCGGCGGAATTGCGTGCCGCGTGGGGATTTAACCCGAAAGCCCATGGCCAAAACGGCTTCCAGGTTATAGTGCGCAACGTCGTAATCCTTGCCGTCGGCGGCAGTTGTCCGGAAATTCCTGACAACTGAAATTTCGTTCAATTCGCCTTCGCTAAAGATGTTTTGCAAATGCTCGCTGATGGTCTGTTTGGAACGGTCGAACAACTCGCCCATTTGGGCTTGGGATAGCCAAATAGTTTGCTCTACCAATTTGCATTCAATACGGCTTTGGCCGTCTTCGGTTTGATAGATGACCAAGTCGCCGATAGCTTGGCTAGGTAAATTAGCCTCGCTCATGCTATCACCTCGAGGTAAAGCCAATTTCTCGCTTCGGCTTTTGCTTTTAGCAACTTGGCTTTTTTTTCCGTTTCATTCTTGCTGTAGGCAGAAAAATCAATCAACGCATGTTCTGGAAATGGCGCAGGATCAGGAAGTGTGGGTAAGTCGGTTACTTCGCACTCCGACACAGTCACTGCCATTACCCCCACCGAAGGTAGGTTCAATTTACCGGTGTAATGCTGATAGGCTGCCGAAGGTTCAATCTGGTCACCGTCATAAACTGAAAGCTTTTGATCATCCTTGGGTGTTGGGCGGAATGCCTGGGATGAAACGCGGTTTTGTTGGATGAAATTAGGGTGAATTTGACGATATAAAAACGTATTGGCATTCATGCGTTAATTCCATTTAGTTGCTTCAGTTGGTCCATCAGCCACAGCCAGTGTTTAGGGTTGGCCAAATCCAGCTCGCGGCAGTCTTCCTGCTCTGAAGTCATTTCCAACGCATGATATTGCGCAGTGTGGGAATCGATGTTGATGTCCAAAGAAATTTCGTGTGTATTTGTCGACCACTCCGCCTGTACTCCACCTTCAGCAGTTGGATACAAATAAGGTGCCGAAAACTCGCCCGGGTAGTAACTTTTAAAACAATCCGCTAACCAGCTTAGTCCGTTAGCGCTGGGGGCAAAACCTCTTTTGCCATCTAACCAGCCGTTGCGAATTGCGCTGAATTCGTCCAAGCGGGCGAAAATATCATTAACTTCCAAAAGGGTTAGATGTTCGACGGCTTCAACGCTTTGCAGGCGATCACTCCGGCTATAAAGACCAATACCTTGCAACAAAACACGGGCCCCAGTGGTGTAGCCATTAAATGCTTCCAGTACAGTTGGTAAATGTTGTGGGGCAATAGGAGCAATAACACGAGGACCGTTGATGACCTCAAGTTCGAATGTCATTTTATTTTGGTTGGCTTCCGAGATTGAACCTCGCAAGCTGACTTCTTCAGAAAACTCGTTCACTTGAGATGATGCAAGGATTAGTTTGCGTCGTGTGACTTTGTTAAGCCGTGCAGGCCGACTGGCATTTTCGGGACGGAACTCTATACACTCACCATCACGTAAACCGCGACCAATGCGGTCGAAATAACCAAGCAGAAAATCGGGTAGGTGTGGATTGATTGGGGTGTCATGTTCAGCCGCATCAATTGCACCAATAATAGAGTTTCGCGCGTGTTCGAAGTAAATCTGGTTAACCGGTGGAAACAGTTGGTTAGACTCTACAACCATGCTGATCTGAGGTATAGCGCTACCATCACCAATACCGATAAGTCTTAGCCCAATGCCATCACTAAACCCTTTTGGTGTTCGCTTACGGTCTGTGTTTTCTTGCAGATAACGCCATTTAGCAACCTCAACGATCATTTCTTCAAGGGTAGCCAGGTCTTTAAGCAGTTCCAACGGAATGGCGTGGTTAGAAAAACGAGTACCCACCATGCGCGGTGATAAAAATGGAATTAATTGCGTCATGCTGTTACCTCTCGCAGTAAATCAACAATCTCGCCTTCCAACACCTTGATTTCGGTTTCGATGGTTTCCAGCTCGCGCGGTGGCTCATAGCGGTAAAAATGCCGATTCAGCGGGATTTCGTAGCCAACTTTAGTTTTGCTGTGATCTATCCAAGCATCCGGTACGTGCGGTAGCACTTCGCGTTGAAAATATTCGTCGATGCTTTCTTTGATTGGCACGGTTTCGGTGTCGCGTAAATCGGTATCCGGCTCCGGGTTGCCTTGTCTATCGGTGCAAATGTTTGCCGTTTCGTCACGCTCGCTCAGTGCAGCCAACACAGCTTTGAGTTCCGGAGCAAACAAGCGCACGTCATGGGCGCGGTCGATGTCGCGCAATGTCAGCAAAAACTGTTTGCGGTCTACAAACAGGGTGTTGCCATGCTGCTCGACAAAGGCTGCCAGTAAATCACGGATTTGTTGCTGGCGGACGCGACCAGCTTCGATTTCCTGCTGGCGGACGGTTTCGTTCTTTTTACTGCTACTGGCAAGATTGACGAATGCGGTTTGTTCCTCCAGGCGAGCGATACGTTCGGCGCTAGCTTGAAAATTGAGTCTGAGCGGACGTTCGACGGTAATCTTGTGATAACCAAAGTCTTCGTTATCGAACAGCTTACTGACCACTAACACTTTCTCTTTGCTGTCGATAATGAAGCTGCGTGTTTCACCATCGGTAAAATTGGCATAGATGCGGGTGATTTCGCCGATATGGTCCGGGTCTTTGGCTTTGTCGCTTGGATCGCCGATGCGGCGGCGCTTATTGCCCAAGGACTTTTCCATCGGCACCCAGAAATTGCGGGCATCGATCAATTGCACTTTGCCTTTCCGCAATGGTTCCTTCCGATTGCTGATGATCCAGATATAAGTGGATATGCCGGTGTTGTAAAACAGTTGTTCCGGCAAAGCGACAATCGCTTCCAGCCAGTCGTTTTCGATGATCCAGCGGCGGATTTCACTTTCGCCGCTACCAGCGTCACCGGTAAATAAGGGGGAACCGTTGAAGACAATACCGATTCGGCTGCCACCCGCCGAGACTGGGCGCATTTTGGCAATCATGTGTTGCAGGAACAGGAATGCACCGTCGTTGATGCGCGGCGTACCGGCACCAAAGCGGCCAGCATAGCCTAAGGTATCGGCTTCCTGCTGGATATATTTCTGTTGCTGTTTCCATTCCACACCAAACGGCGGATTCGCCAGCATGTAATCGAAAGTCCATTTGTTACTGTCACTGTCGCGGTCGAAGCCGTCGCGGGTAAAGGTGTCTCCCAAAATGACGTTGTCGGCGTCCTCGCCTTTGATCAGCATGTCAGACTTACAGACCGCCCAAGCTTCGTCGTTAAAATCCTGGCCAAAGAGTTTCGGCTGAGCATCGGCATTAAGCTTGCGGATGTATTCCTCCGCGACTGATAGCATGCCACCAGTACCACAAGCCGGGTCGTAAATGGTTTTGACGACATGACTTTGCGCCAAATCCTGCTCCGGCACCAATAACAGGTTGACCATCAATTTGATGACTTCTCGCGGGGTGAAATGCTCTCCGGCTTCCTCATTCGATTGCTCGGCACCAATGCGGATTAGCTCTTCAAAGACATACCCCATCTGCACGTTATCCACTCGTTGCGGCGACAGGTCGATGGCAGCAAAGGCTTTGACCACTTCGAACAGTATGTTCTTTTCCGCCATGTGGGCTATCTGATCACTGAATTTGAATTTCTCCATGATCGCGCGAACGTTTGGAGAAAAACCATTGATGTAGCTATTGAGATTAGGTGCAAGGTTGTTCGGATCGTTGAGCAAGGAATGATCGGCATTTTTATCGAACTGCATCCGAGACAGGTTGTAAAAACGGTGGTCAATAATGGATTGCAGCCGCGCTTGTATGACCCGTTCGGGTTTGGTTTTGAGGTTTTGGAATTCCTCGAATGCTGCTTGTTTGGTTGGCTCTAGCAAGCAGTCAAAGCGGCGCAACACAGTCAGTGGCAGTATGACTTTACGGTATTCGTTGCGCTTGTAGGGGCCGCGCAATAAATTGCAAATGCTCCAGATGAAGTTGGCTAGTTGGCTGTGCGTTTCGCCATTCATTAATATTAATCCTTGTTATTGTTATAAACTTTCCGCTTTTGACACTCGATGCACAAAAAGCCTTCTGAACGAGCCTACATTTAATATACATGGCGTAATCGTAACATTTTCTGTGACAAATCTCGATCTGAATGATACTAGCAATAGCATTAGGAGCATGACTGCCAAGTTTTTTAGTTTTGCTATATTATCCGCTAAGTCGCCTACAAGATAGAATCTATTAATTGATCATGTAAGTTGATTTAAAAGCTTTCGGCTGATGTATTGTTACTAAGTGCCTAGCAAAAAGTTTTTTATCGTTCAAAATAATCGTAAATAGCATGGATTAACTATGATTAAACTCCAACTTGTGCGTTTTGGATAGCCAATTCTTTAACAACTGCTCTTGCAAGATCATCAACATTTTGGTTGGCAAAAAGCCGTGGTGACTTTAATTTCTGAAAAATCTCCCCCTGCCGGTGTTGTTGTACATGACCATAGCTATATAAAGTCGTTAAAACATCTTCGTGGCCTAAATTCTGGCTCCAAGACTTCAATTCTTCAGGAGTTTGGCAGAGCTTTTGCCCAAGTGTCACTAACGTTTTACGAAAGCTATGCGGATTAAAATAGGGTAAATCCGCCGCTTCAAACGCATCTTTGAAAATTGTGCGAATGGGTGACGCATTACTCCAATGTTCCGGCTTAAAACCTGATGCTATAAAGCTTCTGTCTTCACCATTAATCACATTCGTTTTTGGAAACAGAGGATCATCATTCCCCCAAAGCAAATCTTCTTTGAGATAACGCACCCAGTCACAAACAATTTGCTGGATATGTTCCCCGACTGGAAAGAAAAAAGTCTTAAAGGTCTTGCTAAATTTTGTATTCACTTCCCTGGCATCCTGAAAGACGCTATTCCCGATAATATCAATATGTTTTATTTTCAAAGATGCTATGGCGCTGTCCCTGGCTCCTGTTAACAGGGTAAAAGCAATCAGGCTACGATTACGTTTTTCTATGTCCGAATTGTTAGGCATAGTCCCAATAACGTGTATGATTTGCTCCAACGTAGGCACAGCCGTTTCACGACGCGCCGTTGCAATACGAACATCTTTTTCTGACAAGTTGAAATATTCGGTATCGGTATAACTGATACGAGACTTATAGCCTGATTGCATAGCCAACCATTGAAAAAAGGCTTTCAATTGCCCCAGTGTCGAATTAAGCGTGGCTTTACTTAATTTTTTTCCGGTTTGCTGATTAGTTTGCTTGGCTAGATGGTTTTTGAACCCAACCGCTTGCTCAAAATGGAAAGCTTTAAAATCACGGTAATTTGTATAAGATTCAAACCGGCTTACCGCCTTGGCGACCGCATCAACGGAACTCTCATTTTGCCGCTTGGCTTCCTTAAGAAATATAAAATATTTGCGCTTGATACGTTCATTATTTGCATTGTGTTTTATCATTGTTTTATCTCACTTATTAAAGTCACTGTTTAAGAGGGGTTTACTACTCTCGTATATGTGTTTCAGTGCTTTCGGAAATGTGATGTCCAATTTGCCTTTAATTTGCTCCAATGTGACAAAGTTAAAGTATTTATTGATGATCCCGTTGCAAGTAGGGCAGAGACCAATCAAGCAGCCCATACGGCTATTAGTCGGCTCATAATCAACCATATTCCCAGCGGGTAATTGCGGTAATCGGCAACGAACGCAATAAATCTCAAACGGAAGGCATTTCCTTTTATTGCTCTTTCTTTTCGTTTGCAAATACTGCTTTAGCTCGGAACCCAGAATAAGCATAGGTCTTTTATCATCATTAGTTGCCAAGCCATCTTTGACCCATGAACGCACTGTGTTCTTATGGACAGAAAACAAATTAGCCACATCCTCCACCGAATAAGTACGATGGATTTTTGCTAGATTAGGATTAGGACGCTTAGCCATTACTTTGCACGACGGCGACCTTTGATAAAAGTTTGTTGCTCAGGTTTTGCCATAATGCGTCTCTTTGCTTTAATGGTTTGCAGTTAAACCAGTTATTACAGTTATTTCTAACCCTAATATTGGAAATGCCACTGACATATTCAGGATTTCGCGTATGAATAACTGTTGTAACTGCAAAAAAATAAGTATTTTTCATTTTATACGGCTCGTTTTTGTACAAACCAAGTCGCTCTAGTGCCATAGGCCCGCCCGCTATTCATCAAATAGCCGTTAACTATTCGGCCCTTGTTTCGCCGCATAAAAGCGGCAATGGCTCGGCTGTTGGGTTTATTGCCGCCGGAAATGTCACTGAGTAACTCGTTGTTAATGCCCTCATTGGCTTGACCAGTGAAAGTGCGTTCAGCATCGCGTAATAATTCAGCTACGGTTTTTTCCCGGTCTTGATACGTTCGAAACCACCCGGAAAGAAACTGCTCTAGGCGTTCAAGTTCAGGGTCATTGACATAGGATTGTTCCAGTAATTTGATCGGGTCGCCCAGTTCAGGCATGGGACTATGAGTCATGGGAAATTCGAACCGACTCAACCAAAGTACACATTGCCTAATGCTGCTGTCCCAATCTTCAAAGCTCCCTACTGAATCATTGTTAACGCGTGGACTGCCTGCGGCAATATAAGCGCTCAATATCGTCAAACCGGCGGCGCGGTATTTCAGCCAATTTTCACGGACCCGCGCAACCGGATTAAAGGGAAAGGCAAGTTTCGACGGCTTTTCTGTGCCGTGGTCAATGGTTGAGACGATAACCCGCCGACACAAATCTTTTATGACCGTGAGATTATTTCCGGTTACTATAAATAAACTCCGTGTACTGAGGCTTAAGTTTTCAGAAACACCTAGTTTGCGATCTTCATAACGTTCACTGGTCAGAATCGAGCAAAGCGTGTCCGAATCGAGCATACCGTTCAGGTTATCGATCAGGACACTTGAGCGGCCAGCCAATAACGCTGAGGTCAATCGTTTGCGCTGCTCTTCAGGCTCGTTAGACCAAGGCATTTCCGACGGCTCATTGCCACTGAGCCAGCTAATTGCTTTTGCAAGGTAGGTTTTACCCGATCCAGCAACATGCGCATTAAATCCAAACGCGGGGGCAGTCGGTAGAATTGGCCGCTGTATCGCTGTGAGCATGGCCGCTAACGTTCCGGCTGCATCATCAGGCCCTACAAAGGGAAACAGCGCAAACGGTTCCCAAAGAGTCTGAAATGCTTGGTGCAACTGCATTGCGGTAGGTTTGCACGGTATTTTGGGGAAACGTTCGGCGTTCCGACTTCTCAATAACAAGCCTGTCTTGGTATCGTAGCCTGGGGCATCCAGTAACGTTCCATCCATTCGGAAGATGGGGCCGTTTATAAGCCCAACAAGCTCGGGCTCCAGCCAAGTGCCGCGATTATGAATGTAGCGTGTAGCTAGTTCTGAGGGTGAATCGCTGGGGCTCCAGACTTTTTTTCGACTGTCAAAGCGTAAGAAGCTGATGCTCTCCTCAATATGATTTTTCAACCAGGGCTGTGTTACCGTTAGGATTCCATCGACAACTGTACGAACTAACAGCCCGCCGCGCTGGAAAGTTTCACCACTGACGGCAATGAGGTTTGAAGTTTCAGTCAGAATGCGCGGTAGTTCGCCGCCAGCAATTTTAAGTGTCGTTGTTTGCCGATAAAGCTCATAAGATGCACCGCCGTGAGCATGACTGTACAAATAAGGTTTTCCACCTGATTTCAGGTTTAACCAACCTACGTTCGAACCGCCGTTGTAATCCGGTTCGAGCGGGTCTTTTACATATTGATTATGCCATTTGTCCGAATTGTCGAGGATGTCGCCAACGGTAACCGGCAAACCATTTTTGGCGGTCAGCACATAGTCAGCAAATAATTTCTTGTACAAGATAGCTTTTTCCAGGATTGAGCGCTTGTATTCCAGGTCGTTTTCGTCGGTAATACCTGCCAAGCGCTTCTTGATCCATTCTTCACGAACTGCGTGTTGCCTTGGCTTGACTGCCTCGCGTTCTGCGTTCAAAATACCAACAAGTTGAGCTTTTTCATCGTCGGTCAGGTCTGGAATGGCCGCTGTATTAAACGAATCGGCACCGGGATTAAATACTTGCGGTGCCGGTCGTCTCTGTTCAATCTGTTCACTTTCGGCAATGTACGCGCCAGCGGCAAAGTCGAAACGTTCCGGTTGCCAAACTGAGGCATCCAGTAAAGAGCGCAACAACAGTGACCCCGATTTTGAACAGACGTAAAACCCGTGTCCATTCAGCACTAGCCGATCAAATAGAACCTGCCCAAATCTGGGAATATCCCGGCCATCGGCGACAATGATATAGATACGAATACCACCAACCCCTTTCAATGTTTCGGCGGTTACTTTATGGTAAATATGTGAACTCGCGCTGTGCCATATCACCATTGGCGCATCAGTCAACTCCGGCATAACTTCGCACAATACAGAGCGTACCTGTTCAGGCTTTAATGCATTGGCTCCCGGTGCAGGGTCATAGTCGCCAAAAAAAACAGCTTGGCCTTTCGGCCAATCGAAGTAATCACGCGAACGTGTAATAGCAGTTAGGCTCTTGGTGTCAGCCTTAGTCTTTTTTGACAGTAATTGGCCCAAGTCGTTTGCTGGTCTACCATAACAAAGAGCCTCATTATTTTGAAGCTTTGGCAAAAATTCAGCGAATGCAACGACGCTATTAATATGCAGGACTTCGAATTCCCCCTCGACTAATTGCCCAGCGCCGGTTTTTTGTAATGTGCCGTCGGTTAATAACGTATACGACTTGCTCAATCGCTTTGGTGTTAATGCTGAAATTTTTGTAACTAACATACCAACCATCCGGTCAAGGAAACCCAAACCGCCAGCCGGATTAATTCGGCTTTGAGGGCGGTAATAACTGATATAAAATAACTTAGTTGTTTATCGTTATTGCTGCCCGGACTCGTCGTCCGGGTGGTACCTAAACAGGCCATATCATGCCGCCCGCGCCGCTTCCAGCTCAATAACAAGCGCCTTTATTTCCTCGTCAGACTTTCCAGCAATACGCGCCTGATTAATTGCCATTACTTCATTAGCAGGCCACGCCACCCGCTCTCCGCCAATTTGAACGGGCTTGGTGAATAGTCCTTTTTTGATTTTACGATAGATTGTTGATCTTGAGTCGCCGGTTGCCTGTTCGACAATAGATCGGCGATATAAGGGATTGATGGTGGGTAAGATGTTGGATGACATAGCCATTTGCTTTCCTGTGAAGGTTCGCGCCCCTGTGGGATTACTGGGGTTTATGGATATGGCATTGTAAGCATATTTTTTACTGTTTCCAGAGATAGAATTTTAAGCAATTCACTACGGGATGGTTTAAGTGCTTTCATATACCGGGATGAAATTAGCTGATTTTCATCCCACTTTTTTCAGCCACCAACTGAGTCGATAGCGTTCTATGTATCTCATTTTTGATTAATTGCTCTGCTTCTGGCTTAGTAACTTGGCGTAAACGACCAATAATATCGACATCATATTCATTGGGGAAAATTAATCGCGCCAATTGGTTTTGGGTGATTTTTTTGCCTTCTATTCTAGCTATAAGAGTTAAATCAAGATATGGGATAACGCCATACTGTATCCAATAATCAAAAGCAGCTTGAGTATATAATTTTTTTTTATGCTGATAATTAATCGCTTTTCGGTAATGTGTCAGCCAATGGCTAAAGTCATTTTTAATCTGTTCATCGGTTGCAGATAAGTTAATCACCACATGTGCTTCCGGCTCAATATCAAAATTAGAATATTGCTTGATATGAAAATCATGTGGGGCAGTAATGATTTCTTCTAAATCATTACTGAGATCTCCAGCAGAAATATAATCACCTTCATCATTGAAACCAGCTTCAGAAAATAAATTATCTGCATGTTGGCAAGCATCCCAGACATGTTTGAGTTTATTATTTTGTGTCATGCGCCATAACCTTGAAGAAGTAAGGCTTTCAACAGAAGCGGTATCAAATGAGCGGCCATCTACTATCCACTTAGCTCTATTATCGTGGAAATCGTTAGGGTAATATTTGTGGTCTCGAATGATACCCGGCTTTAATTCGTCCAGTATGAACGCTAAGCTTTTATCTGCATCGTTGTGTTCAATAGGCAAAAGCGACGCATTCTCTTTGATTGTTAGGCAAAATAACGCTTCACGGTGATAATGATCTCGCGCCTGTAGTTGCCATATCCAACCCTCAGTTGACATTGTTTTAAACGCTTCATAATTCTTTAAATCAAACCAGCTTGTATCAAGTTTTTTTGCCACTAATAACACTCCGTCAAAGTGATAAGCCGCCCTGTAAGGAATGACCGGAAGAGCGGTGGGCGAATCCCGCTTGTTACTCCGTGTAGCTATCCCCATGTAATGTATTATTATATTGCCTTTCTTATAGGCGTTACGTTCCAGTCTTTGCCTGCTTCGCAGGACTCAAGGTAATTAGCCCAAAGCTGCAAAGCCATTTTTCTCTCATCAAAAAAATCATGTCGACCATAAGTTCCCGCTACGCCGGATATGGAATGATTCAAGCATCGTTCACTGATAAATTCATCGACACCCATTTCCTGTAATTTGGTTTTGGCTGTTCGGCGTAAATCGTGGACAGTAAAATGATTGATATTGGTTATTTTTTCCAGCGCCTTATTTAGAGTAGCTTCGCTGATATGAGGTAGTTTTTTATGTTGAGAACTACGCGCGGGCAGTAGGTTATCGCTGTCTGCTGATCTGATAAACAGCTCATTAAGTGCTTCAATTGCTTGTGCTGGTAATGGAATATCGATGGCCGTTTTGGTTTTTGTCCTGTGTTTTACTAGCGTCCAGATTGCCCCATCAAGATTAAATTCAGATTTTAATGCCTTGATAAGCTCCGATTTACGAACGCAAAGCATCAACAGCAATTTAACGGTTAAATAGTTGTCACGACCAAAACCTTTTGCCTCTGCCATTTCAGTAAAAAGCACCGTTAATTCTTCTCTGCTTAAATTGCGTTCTCGTGAATCTTGCTTACCGCCAGCATAAGAAATGTCGAGCCACTGTGCAGGGTTATGAGGAATGATGCTTTGAGCTGTAGCATAACCAAAGGCTCTGCGCGTATATTCTCTTAATTTATTGGTACTGGCAGGAAAGCCTCGCTCAAGGTCTTTTTGATACATGGCATTGATGTGTTTGCCGGTCACGTCTTCAACAAACATTTTACCCAAGGCTGCTCTTAATCGGTTGATGTGTCCAAGTGCCTGTTCAGGTTTTTCCAGTTTGGGATAAACGCGCTCTTGATAATAGCGATCGACCAAATCTGCTACAGTGAGGCGGTTCTTTTCTGCCTCAATCTGTGCAATGGCTTCGAATTTTCGACGCTGCTTTTCTCCAGCGGGGTCATGCCCCAAAGAAACGCGGGCATTGAGTTCTTTAATCTTCCTACGAGCATCGGCAAGAGATAATTGCTTATAGGAGCCGATAAACATTTGGCGGCGATTGCCTGCCAATCGGTAACGAAAACGCCACATGGGTGTAGCCATTGTTGAGCGGTAACAAAGATAAAGACCGTTACCGTCAGCACGATCCTCAAAACGTTCGCCATTCTTAACCCAGGCTTTGATTTGTATATCGGTTAAATTAGACATTGCCTTACCCCTCACTTAATGTTTGATTTTCCAAAATGATCACCAAGTTTTTTGGTGAACACTTTGGTGAACATTTATTGTGCGCTTGCATGGGACTACTTGCAACAGGTAGAAACAATTAAGGTGCGAATTACAAGGGCTTAAACTACTTTATGGGTTAGAGTGGGAACGCCTGAAACAGCGGTTTATATTCTTGAAATGAATATTGAGTATCTTCATAATCGAGGTAGAACAGCCAGTTACCCGACTGCCCCCTCACAGATCCCTGCGTGCGGAATTACCGCACAAGGCTCTTCAAAACTGCTCACTTGCACACGGTACAGATTAAGCCCTCAGAAAGCATGACAGATTCGCGGTTTGACGATTCCAAAGTGTTTTACCAGTTCTTTAAACCCTTCCCAATTGTAGCTCTTGCGCTGTGAGCGCCGATTCAGCCATTTGAAAAGAGCTTGCGTAACACGATAAACAAAGCAGCCTAAACTCTTGTAGTTACCTATGATTCCGTAGTAATTATAATATCCACGTAATTTCCTGTTTAACATTGCAAACAGAATGTTCTTGGGTAACAGACTCGATTTCTTAAGCCACACTTTAAAATTTGCCAATGATGCGTACAATTTCTCTCGTGAAGTACGCCGCTTTATAATCGGAATACGTGACCGATTCTTAATATGACGATTTACTCCCCAGCGAAACTCAAACCCTAGAAAATCAAAACTCGATCCATTTCTTATCTTGCAGCGACTGAAAACCAACAGATGGGTTTTATTTTCCGCTACTTCCAAGTTAAATTTATTGAGTCTTTTCTCTAAGGCTTCGTAGAAACGTTGCGCATCATTTTCATATTCAAAAGCACAAACAAAATCATCCGCATAACGACAGAGATAAACCTGTCCTCGGCAATGCGTTTGTACTGTTTCATAAAACCAAACATCCAGCACCGTGTGAAGATAAATATTAGCCAAAATTGGCGATACCACTCCACCTTGCGGCGTACCCGTTAGCGGGCAAATGACCTGCCCTTTATCAAGTATGCCTGCCTTCAGCCATTTCCAAATCAGATTCAAGAAGGCTTTGTCATCTATTCGCTTTCCCAACATTTCCATCAATAGATCATGGTCTATATTGTTGAAAAAGCCTTTAATATCAGCCTCAACAAGGTAGTGATACCGTCCAAACATGAGCGCCTGTGACAAATCCTTGACCGCTTTAAGCGCACCTGTATTGGGCCGATAACCATAACTACAGCCTAGAAAATCCTGCTCGTAGATTGCCTCTAAAATCTTAGCTACTGCTAATTGCAACAGCTTATCTGCTAGTGCAGGTATTCCTAGAGGGCGTAACTTCCCGCCCAGCTTCGGAATATACTTTCTAAGCACCAACTTAGTCCGATACGTCTTTCCTTTGATTTGCTCAACCAACTGTTCAATATTGCCGATGAGATGCTCTTCGTACATCCGAGCATCGATGCGATCTACACCCGCACTTGCTTTCTTGTTGACAAACCCCCAACACCAAAACAAGAATCCAACCGTTAGTAAGCCAAACAAATTCCGAAATCGGTAAGTCTTATCTTGTACCGCTTTATTGGCTATTCCCCGCAGTGAGGTTTGCTCCATTTATCCAATCCGTCATGTTCGGTAAGAGTTGCCTTTGCGGGCTACACAGTTTTGTACATCCCTTCCCCAATGTACGCGGCTTTCCCGCGCTCAGAGTACTATGAATGTATCTGACTCCCTTCCAGTCTTCAGCCACCCTTCTTTTAGTTGGGTAGGCTTACCTGCATAAACAAGATTCAGGTTTAGTCAACTTATCTTGTTACCAGGAACCAAGAGGGTCTCACAAGTTCTCATCATTTCTCTCTATACATGTCACGCTCTCTGACACCGACAAACCCTCCAGAATCTCACCAAAATGATTCCTTAGTATTGGCTTCCATCATAACTAAAATGTCGCCGTTTGTTTTATAAACTAACGATGCTGAAATAGCTTCAGGGACGTGCAAGCCCCCTGTGACCTATACGGTTCTCTGTGTACGCTTCACCTATTTTGTTCGCATTAGTGTAGCCATATAGCCACATCAATACTCCGCCAAAGGTGCAACACTCGATACTGGTGGCTGGTTAGGCCTTTGAACTCATTCCCTTGAGTTCCAGACAAGGACTTTCACCTTGCAAGAAATGACAAGCTTAGCTTGTCGCACAGTTATTGTTTTATATGCTTGTACTTGGCGAAAAATTAAAGTTTGGCACACGCCTTGGTACACACTTTTGATATGCTTACATGATACACGACGGGACTGATTGAGAAAACAGCGGCGCAAAAATGCCGAAAATTAATTAATGATATTGGCATTGACTGCCAAAAGATAGGGCTGCTATTTTTCGATAAAGAATTTGATTCTTGAGACAATTTCTAACGAGGCTTTGCCTCAGACCAACCAGTCGTGGCTGGTGCTAAATAGTCTTGGAAGGGCTCCGCTGGCGCTGGTATTAGATCGCTGGGCAATCAGACTTTCATTAAGATTAAAAGCGCAGCCCCGCTGTAATCTCTCAAAACGTCGCCGTAATAATCTAAAAACAGGTTACGCTGGAAGCCGAAAGCATTGGCCGGATGTAGCTTAATAAGTATGTGCCGGGGCTTCAGGCCGAAGGCGGTTTCGTTTACTTCGTTCGCAAGCACTTGGGCTGCTCCTTCGCCTAGACGGCGGTAATTTCGCCCTTACTGCTGCTGAAATTCCAGAGAGGGTTACAGTCCCGAAAAGCAGAGCGACTCAAAGCGGGAGCGCCAAGGGAGCTTCTTGTACATTAATGAATGGAAAACAAAGATCAAGCCTAATGCTTCTGAAAACCTATGCGTAAGAAAATTTATTTTTCAATCAAGACAACCGCCTGAACCGCAATGCCTTCTTTGCGGCCTTCAAAGCCCAGCTTTTCCGTGGTGGTGGCTTTAACATTAATGCAGTCAACGTCCACATTCAAATCATCGGCAATATTGCGGCGCATTTCTGCAATATAAGGAGCCATTTTGGGCGCTTGGGCTATGATGGTCATATCGGCGTTTACCATTCGATAGCCTTTGTCCTGCACGATGCGGTAAACATAACGCAATAATACCCGGCTATCCGCGCCTTTGAACTCCGGATCAGTATCGGGAAAATGCTTGCCTATATCGCCTAAAGCCGCCGCGCCCAGCAAGGCGTCACAGAGCGCATGCAGCACCACATCGCCATCCGAATGCGCTTCGAGACCTTGTTCATAGTCTATTTTTACACCGCCTAAAATAACATTGCCGCCATCTTTAAAACGATGCACGTCGTAACCCATCCCCACTCTAATCATTTTGATGCTCCATATAAAATTGCGCTAACGCCAGGTCTTCGGGCCGGGTAATTTTTATGTTATCCGGACGGCCTTCGACAATTTTTGGTTTTAAGCCCTGTAATTCAAGGGCGCTGGCTTCATCGGTTATGGCCGGATTGCCTTCTGCCGCTTCCAGCGCGCTTTTTAACAGGCCGTAGCGAAACATCTGCGGCGTTAAAGCACGCCAGATATGCGTTCTATCCAGGGTGCCGGCAATGCTGTCACCCTGGACATTTTTTAAGGTGTCGTGTGACGATAAGGCAAGAATTCCGCCTACTTCATCCTTTTGCAACGAGTCAATAAGATGGCGTATGTCCGACGCCGTGACACAGGGTCTGGCGGCATCATGCACCAGCACCCAGTCATCATCCGAGGCTAAGGCGCGTATTGATTTTAATGCGGAAAGCACGGAATCCGCACGCTCCTTGCCGCCTGCCGCGGTGATTATCCTTTCATGAGCAGACACTTCAAGTCCGGGCCAGTAAGGGTCCTCATTTGAAATAGCGACTGCGACAGCTGCAAAAACCCCGGCGCTTAATAAGCGCAATAAGGTATGCTCGATGACCGTTTTACCGGCAAGTTCCAGATATTGTTTGGGCCGGTCCGCATTCATGCGCTTGCCGACACCGGCGGCGGGAACAACAGCCCAGAAATTAATTGAATGGGTCATAAGGAAAATAATGATGAAAAAAGCATATTTCGTCTTTTATTTTGTGCGTCGGCTCAAGCTGCTGCCTGAACGCTCATGCAACTGTTAACCATCTTTGCCGGAGCCTGCCGACAACTGTTTTTCCAGTGCTTCCATGCGTTCGTGCAAGCGGGCCAACTCATGGAGAATCCGGTTTTCTTCCGTCTCGATACGGCTGGTCTCCTGTTCGATTTGACGCACGTCATGCCCCCATGTATCCATATTTTTGCCTATCAGCGTCACTGACAATATTGCTGTAAACAACGAAAACAAAGCTAATCCGAACAAAATCAAGCCGGCCGACAGCAATCGCCCCAGAAATGAGGTAGGCACCACGTCACCAAAACCCACATGAGTCATAGTGACCCAGGCAAACCATATCCCATCAAACAGAGAGTGAATATTGGAGTCCAGAATATACAGAATAAAACCGGAAGCAACGGTCACCGCAAATGCAAGAATCAGCAAATAAACCAGCGTTTGTTTTCCCATCAGGTCATTCAGCAGGTTTTTGAGTATTTTTAATGCTTCCGCAAGTATTGCTATAATTTTCATAAAATGTTTTTTGTTTTCAATAAAATGTTCGGTGGATAACTGGTTGGCGCTCTTATAATCCATCGGCTATGTGTCATAGCGGCGGCACCCGCAGGAACCATGAAAAAGAAAAGGCGCAAGACTAAAAGTGCTATTTTCACTTTTAGTCTTGCGCCTTTAGCCTGCCTTCAATTTCACTCAAGAACCTGAAAAAACGTCTCGCCCTCTCTAATCATCCCTAATTCATCTCTGGCTCGTTCTTCCAGCGCTTCCTGTCCTTTTCTCAAGTCCTCTACTTCAGCGTAAAGCGCTTCATTACGCTCCCTTTTTTCTTCTACCTGTTCCTTAAGATCATCAAGGCGCTGTTGATCGGCTTTTATCTCTTCAATGCCGCCATCGCCATACCATAATCGGTATTGCAGAAGAATTACCAACAGAAAAATGATTGCAAGAAGAATTTTCATATTCATAAAGATGACGGCTTAAATTCGAATTAAGAGCTAGGCATATAACGAGCAGTAAACAAGCCCTCTCCAGTGGAAGAGGGTTGGGTGAGGGGAAATCAGACAAACATAATTTTTTGATTTCATTGTCTCAAATTGAGCTCTTAATTCATCTTCAAAGTTAATGGCGCAAGATGCTTTTTTGGCCTTGCGCCTTTATGCCTTAAAATTTTATAGCATTCTGAACGCGCCGCGGCCAGCGTATTTAGCCAAACTGCCCAACTCTTCTTCAATTTTCATCAGGCGGTTGTATTTTGCTACACGGTCGGAACGGCTCAATGAACCGGTCTTGATTTGACCGGTGCCGGTCGCTACGGCTAAGTCAGCAATGGTAACATCCTCGGTTTCCCCTGAACGATGAGACATAACCGCTGAATAACCGGCCTTATGCGCCATATCGATGGCGGCCAGAGTTTCAGTCAGGGTGCCGATTTGATTCACTTTAATCAGAATGGAATTGGCAATATTTTTTTCAATGCCTTTTTTCAAAATCGCGGGGTTGGTCACGAATAAATCATCGCCGACGAGTTGAATGCGTCCGCCCAGTTTTTCGGTCATCAGTTTCCAGCCGTCCCAGTCATTTTCATCAAAGCCGTCTTCAATGCTGATAATCGGATAACGATCAACCCAATCCACAAAAAAATCGGCCATTTGCGCTGAGTTGTAGGTTTTGCTTTCTGAAGCCAGATTATAAATGCCGTCTGAATAATATTCAGAGGCTGCCGCATCCAATCCCAGGTAAATATCCACGCCCGGCTTGTAACCTGCCTGTTCTATCGCTTGCAGAATCACGCTAATGGCTTCTTCGTTTGAAGAAAGATTCGGCGCAAAACCGCCTTCATCACCGACTGTCGTCGCCAGACCTTTTGCTTTTAAGACTTTGCTCAAGTTATGAAATACTTCCGCGCCATAGCGGATGGCCTCGCGGAAAGTCGGCGCGCCGACAGGTAAAATCATAAATTCCTGCAAGTCCACGCTGTTATCGGCATGAGAACCGCCGTTGATGATGTTCATCATTGGCACGGGCATGATGAATTCGCCTGAAGCATTCAAGTGACGATATAAGGGTTGGCCCGCTTCTTTTGCCGCTGCGTGCGCTGCCGCCAAGGAAACTGCAAGCATTGCATTAGCGCCCAGACGGGCTTTAGTGTCCGTGCCGTCCAGGGCGATCATTTTGTTATCGATACCCGCCTGATCATTCACGTCCATACCGATAATCGCGGAACGTATTTCAGTTTTGACGTTATTAACCGCATTTAATACGCCTTTACCCAGGTAACGGGTTTTATCGCCGTCACGCAACTCGATGGCTTCGCGTTCGCCCGTTGATGCGCCTGAAGGCACCATGGCGCTGCCAATTACGCCGGAAGTCAAAATCACATCCGCTTCCAGAGTCGGGTTACCGCGTGAATCCAAAATTTCTCTTGCACGAATATCTACTATTGCAGCCATTATGTTTCCTATAGTGTTGTTTCTATCAGGCTCTTGGATTTTACAGCCTGATCGATAGTTAATAAAACTTCTAATAATTCTTGCATTCTGTATAGAGGCCAGGCGTTCGGGCCATCGCTTTTGGCCTCGGCAGGATTAGGATGGGTTTCCATGAACAGTCCGGCAACGCCCGCGGCAATGGCGGCTCTGGCCAGCACGGGCACAAATTCGCGCTGTCCGCCTGAGCATGTGCCTTGTCCGCCTGGCAGCTGCACGGAATGGGTCGCATCAAAAACCACCGGGCATTGGGTGTCTCGCATGACCGCCAAAGAGCGCATATCGGAAACCAGGTTGTTATAACCAAATGATACGCCGCGCTCGCAGACCATAATCTGCTGATTGCCGGTGGCCTTGGCTTTATTGGCCACATGCGCCATATCCCAGGGTGCTAAAAATTGCCCTTTTTTAATATTGACCGGTATGCCCTGGGAGGCTACTTGCTGAATAAAATTGGTTTGCCTGCATAAAAAAGCCGGTGTCTGCATAACGTCGACCACGGCGGCAACTTCCGCCAGCGGAGTATCTTCGTGTACATCGGTTAATACAGGCACGCCGATTTGCTGCTTCACTTTTGCCAGTATTTCCAAGCCCTTCTCAATACCCAAGCCTCTGAAACTTTCATGGGATGAGCGATTGGCCTTATCAAACGATGATTTGTAAATAAACGGGATGTTTAGCGCAGCCGTTAATTCTTTAAGATAGCCCGCGGTATCCAGCGCTAATTGCTCGCTTTCAATAACACAAGGACCAGCAATCAAAAAAAACGGCTGGTCTAAACCAGCTTCAAAACCACATAATTTCATTGAGTTGTTACCTTTTTATGTTGAGACGCGGCAATGACAAAACCGGAAAATAAAGGATGCCCCTTTCTGGGTGTTGAAGTAAATTCAGGATGGAACTGACAGGCCAAAAACCATGGATGACCGGGTATTTCAATCACTTCCACCAGACGGCCATCCAACGATTTACCGGAAAACCGCATGCCGGCCTTTTCCAGTTTCTCAACATACTGATTGTTAAACTCATAACGATGGCGGTGTCTTTCAGTAATAACATCTTTCTGATACAACTGAAAAGCCAATGAATCGGGTTGCAACCGGCATTGCTGACCGCCCAGACGCATAGTGCCGCCTAAATCAGAATTTTCGTCGCGCGTTTCCAGATGACCGCTTTCCGCCATCCATTCCGTAATCAAGCCAATGACTGGGTGAGGTGATTTTGGTAAAAATTCCGTGCTATGCGCGCCTTCCAGACCGGCAACATCGCGGGCAAATTCAATTACCGCAGCCTGCATACCTAAACAAATACCCAGATAAGGGATTTTATTTTCACGTGCATAGCGGACTGCTGCAATCTTGCCTTCCACGCCGCGCTCGCCAAATCCGCCTGGAACCAGAATCGCATCAACATCTTTCAGTCTGGCAACGCCTTCGTCCTCTATGATTTCTGAATCAATATAGTTAATATTGACCTTTATACGAGTGCGTATGCCGGCATGAATTAACGCTTCATTCAGCGACTTATAGGCGTCGGAATGATCGACATACTTGCCGACAATGGCAATGGTCACTTCATTAACAGTTTGAGTCAGCGCTTCAATAACGGCCTTCCATTCCGTTAAGTCCGCGGGCGGCGCATTCAGCCTTAACTTGCTGACGACAATATCATCCAGGCCTTGCTCATGAAGCAGCAGCGGAATTCGATAAATGGAGTCAGCATCGATCGCGGAAATAACCGCTTTTTCCTCGACATTGGTAAATAAGGCGATTTTGCGGCGCTCGGCTATCGGAATTGAGCGTTCCGAGCGGCAAATCAGAATATCCGGTTGTATGCCTATCGCCCGCAATTCTTTGACTGAATGTTGAGTAGGCTTGGTTTTGATTTCGCCTGCGGAACGAATATACGGCACTAGCGTTAAATGAATAAACAGCGACCTGTCAGCGCCCAATTCAAAACGCATCTGCCGGATCGCTTCCATAAACGGCAGTGATTCAATATCGCCGACCGTACCGCCGACTTCAATTAACGCAACGTCCATGCCCTCGGCGCTAAGATAAACCCGGCGCTTTATTTCATCGGTAATATGCGGAATAACCTGAACGGTAGCGCCTAAATATTCACCTTTACGCTCTCTACGCAAAACACTGTCATAAACCTGACCGGCGGTGAAATTATTCTTTTTGGCCATGGTGGTTTTAAGAAACCGTTCATAATGCCCTAAATCCAGGTCGGTTTCCGCGCCGTCTTCTGTAACAAATACCTCGCCATGTTGAAAAGGGCTCATAGTGCCCGGATCAAGATTGATATAAGGATCAAGCTTGGTCATCGTGACTTTGAGGCCGCGAGCCTCAAGAATAGCGGCAAGCGACGATGCCGCAATGCCCTTGCCTAGCGATGAAACGACACCGCCGGTAATAAAAATGTATTTTGTCATTTAGAAAGTATGGATTTCAGGGGATAACTATTGGCAGCTCAAGCATATCCCGCTCATTTTAATCGACAATGCGCTTGCCGTCATTGTCTTTATTCAGGCGAAAGCTCAAAAAGGCGCAAGCAACAAGCCAGATTTATAAATCCGGATGAGGCCAGCAACACTGTTTGCAAGGTTTCATCGCCGTCCGGACAAAACCGTCATAAATCCAATATGTGATTTGGAGTCAATGGATTAAGCCTGACTAAAATTGCTGGAAAAGCTTGGACTCTCTTTTGCCGGAACAGAAAAATTATCCACGGGCGCGACATTAAGGAACGCGCGCAAAATAAGTTGAGCATCTGTAGCAGCGAATCCATTCGCCATGGGCGGATAAATCCACCCCAGAGCTTAAGCCCAATAGACATCTTGGCGTGCAGGTTTTTTTTGAAAACAAACGTTGCTCAACTTATTGCGTGCATGCATGTTCCCAAGTTGCTTTCTTACAAAGAAACTGTGCATTATTTAGGATCCATCAGCAATACTAAAAGCGCCGTGAAAAAAGCTTCTGAAGTATTAAGGCAGCCGGGCAGAGGTTGTTCTCATTGCACCGCTGCGTACCAAACAACCTGATTAAAGCTTGTCAGGCAAAATAAGTCCAAAGTTTCACGCTTTCGTCTCATCCTCTCTTTGCAGGTTCGTAGAATGCGGTAAACGAAGTGAAACACATCGTTCGCGGTAAACGGAGTAGGCTTCCTGTAGATTTTTATAGACATTACCGTAATCGACAATAAGGCTATTTTCCTTTTCATCGTCATAAACCCTGTTAGCGCGGGCGATGGTTTGTACCAGCATATGTCCTTTAATGGGCTTATCAAGATACTCCGTCGATACGGGCGGCACATCAAAACCGGTGATCCACATTGCGCAGACGATAGCCAAACGAAAAGGATTATTTTCGTCCTTAAACTCCGTTTCCAGATTTCGCTCCACCATTTTCTCGCGATGTTTCTCAATGTCAAGCCCAGCTTGGCAAGCTTTTGAATCTCGTTTTGTTCGCTGCTCACCACTATGCAAACTTCGGTTTCTTCAACCCGTTTCAAATGATGTTTGAGTTTAAGCTCTTCTTGCTGATCTTCAGCTTTGCCAATGCGCTGTTTCAATTCGTCCATGTATTCAGTCCAATATTTCATCACCAGATTATCCTGAAGCGGTTCGCCGACCTGGCTTTTTGTGTACTGGTTTTGATAGGCGTTGATCGCGCCGTTTAATTCACGCAGCAGTTTTCCTTGTTCATCCAACTGCTTCTTTCCTGCGCTGTCTTTTTTGTCCAGGGCTTTTTTAGCGGCATCCAGTTGGGTTTTGCAACCTTCCAGCAAACCCGTCAGCGTGGCGGCGGGATTTTCAAAACGGCTCAACAAAGCATGACAGGCGGTATAATCAGCGTCATCGGCAATGCTTAATCGCTGCGCCAGTTCGACTTGTGCCTCGCTAAAATCCAATGCCGGATTATTGGCGATGCTATCAGCGTATTGTTTCCTCAAGGCGTTGATCGCTTCGGCCAGATTGATGGCTTGTTCGATGGCCTGCGCTTGCAGTTGCTTGGCGGCGTCGCTAATCGCTTGCGGGTCGCCGCGATAGGCGTTCATGATGGCGGTGAAGGTCAGCAACTGGCCGGGATAGTTTTTCGGCAGGATACCGGCCAGGCCGGCGTACTCTTCTTCAATCAGGCGCATCGCGGTATTGAGCGCTTCGCAAATGCCAACGCCTTCGGGCAGATTGGCGAGATAGTCGTATTGCGA
This sequence comes from Methylobacter sp. KS41, assembly GCA_002862125.1. Lineage (GTDB taxonomy): Bacteria > Pseudomonadota > Gammaproteobacteria > Methylococcales > Methylomonadaceae > Methylobacter_C. The sequence goes on from PHSP01000001.1 coordinate 1,595,208, forward strand.
CTGTTCCGGCATCAGCATGGCCCCTGCCGCCAAAAAGTGTTCTTTAGCGGGTTTTAGCTTGCCGCGCGGAGTTTCCGGCATCGCCGCTTCAATCGCGGCTTTGGCTTGCTCGTAACGGTTTGCGCGTAACGCAACAGTATCAGGCCTAATACGAGGTCTTTATATTCCGCTGCGGTCAGCTTTGAATTAGCCCGCAGATTGTCGGCGCTGGCTCAGAGTTCGGTTTCAAGTTGTTTGATTTGTTGACTTTATGTTAATTGGCATATTTATTAAAGTCGATGTTAGCGCGGCTTAAACTTATGCGAGTTATAACGCTACAGCAAAATAACCGCTGGCGTGTTGGCTTCGTGAGCTACAACATTAAAGTCGTGAGCCTTGGCAACGGCAATTAAAAAAAGCAGCTATTTACGCGGCCTTAAGTTGGTTGGCGGGACTGGTAAGGACAACCTGAAACTGTATCTAAACCCACATTCAATTAGTAACAAACTGATTTATTAGAAATTATTTAACTATACACTTATTAGTGGTACACGTATTGGTACACCTTTTTTGTGAGCTTACATGATAGACAATAGGACTAATTAAAAACATTTAGTACCCTTTGTATTACTTTAATAGCTCCGTCAAACCCAACGATAAAAAAATAACTTAATAGTGAGTAGCTCGCGAAGCTTTTGATTGTATTGTGGCTTTGGGTAGACCGCCATCATTAAGAGTTAATGCTCCTTATTCTCTACCTTGGACCGGCATAAGCGGCGCTCAGTAATGTTTTTTACTCCGTCACAGATACTTGACTCCTGATGTAGTAAAGCTCGGCATTCCGTGCGCAAATCACTATCCTGAATACTGTAACAGTAGGCTATCTCCTGGTGTTCAATGGCTTGGCAGTATGCCCGTTGATCAGGAGGTAGGTTGTAGCAGTTGGCGGCGGCAACCGCTACCAGAAGTAGGTTCAAGCGCTGACCTCTATGCCCAGGTTCCGCATGCTATGTGACTGCTGATAAAGTCGGTCTGCAAGTTCCTGAATCATCTCACGCATCGCCAACTGCTCTTTCCAGGCAGTAGGAATTCCAGCGCTGCCATAATACGCGCCAGCAATTTGCCCACAGACGGCCGCCGTGGTATCGGCATCATCGCCCAGATTGGCTGCCTTGAGAATGGCATCGCTGAACGTGTCGGTTGTCCAGAAACACCATAGTGCCGCTTCCAGGCAGTCAACCACATAACCGGTACCTCGAATGTCGTGTTCCCTTTTAGTGCAATAGTTTCCGTTGGCAATCCCGGCGATCATGGGTGCATCAATAAGTGATTCGCTATCAGAAAACAATACTTGTTCTTTATCCTCGCCTGCCAAAGCACGGAGCATAAAACGACTGAACAAGCGGCAAGCATCGATACATTCATCTGCACCATGCGTTGTGCGTGAACTTTCCCCAGCAAACGCAACAGTTTGTTCACTCTCAGGATAATAAAACAACGGTACGGGTGCCAAGCGCATCAAGCTGCCATTACCGGCTGACCAGGCTTCCGTGGAACCAGCATAAGGATTATCGTGGGCTTTGTAACTGCGCAACGCACCGCTGACGGTGTTGCCAATATCAAAACAACGGCCGTTGCTGCTCAAATAACCTTCATCTTGCCAACGGCAGTAACGTTGCATTTGATCATCGGCATCAAATCCCCGTCTTTCCAGCAAGCTGGTCGCCAGGCACAAGGCCATGGAGGTGTCATCAGTCCATTCCCCTGGTTTAAGACGAAAAGGACCACCGCCGACCATATCGGAAATGGGGATAAAACTCCCTTTGGGTTTAAATTCCAGGGTGGTGCCAACCGCATCACCCACAGCCAGACCCAGCAGGCAGCCACGAAAACGATCTAAAGTATCCATAATATTTATCCTTATTGATGTTGGTTCGATTATTCAGACTGTGGTGTTCAGTTTAACCAATGCCTGAATAACAGCATGATCGTTGGCATGGTTGAGTACCTTTAGCAGTTGTGGCTCGGGAACCAGCAGCACTGCCTGTGATTCCCAATCCATTTGCGTTGGCAAACCACCAAGACGACGCGCGGTGTAGTAACGGGTGATGGATTGCGAGCGTTCAAAGTCGCCAATCAGGCCAGTAATTTCGACCTGTAATCCAGCTTCTTCAAAAGCTTCTTTGATTGCTGCCGCCTGGGGTGTCAAGCCGGGCTCCAAAGTGCCTTTTGGAAAAGTGGCCTTGTAACCGCCAAAGGCATTGGTCGGAGCCACCAGCCAAAAACGGCCATCGGGCTCTATGGTCACAACCCCAGCTGCCAATTTTTTGCCGTTTTTGGGTTTTAGCGGTGGTTAATCGATTTTTGCCTGACCTTCAACATGCACCCACCCGGTCAGTGTCTTGGGTGCTGTTTGCCAGGGCTGAAAATCGATACCGTTTAATGAGACAGGAGATTGACCATCCGGCAACATCACTGCACACTGTGACGGATCATCAAAGGCCGACATTGGTTTAGTTGGTGTCGGGGTTTTGATTTTTACTGGTTTTCCTTTGTCGTCAGTGCGAGGATGAAAAACTTCGGACTTATTAATTGACTCTCCATTGTCATTTAGCCAGGTATTGTTCTGCTGAGTTTTCTTCATGACTCCTTGAAGTATTTCAGGATTGAATGCTGTTTTGAGATCGCTAATCAATGCTTCTCCGTGTTTTTCTGATAAATTGTAAAGTGTGCTCCAGACCTTTCCGTACAGATTGGCGCGACTATAATCCTGGCAACTGGCGACAGCATTCTTGAAATTATCATAATCAATATCCTGTGTGAGTTTTTGCAACGCTGCTGAAACATCATTATGAGGCGCTCTGGCGCGATATTGATAATCGGTTCCACTATAGGCAACAATCGGATCAAGATTGGGAAGGTACTGATCACGCAAGGCGATAAGGTCGGATTTAACCCGTGAACGAATGGTCAGAGTGCCATCATGTTTATCTTCCGGTTTTTGCACGATGCTAAAAAAGCCTATGGTGGTCATAATCCACATAGTTTGTTTCCTTAAAATGGGGGTGATTACTGAAAAGAAAAGATGAAAAGAGGACGGAGCATTGACCTATTCATCATCAAGCCCTCACTGGTGGAATCACTGTATGTTCAATGGGTTCCGATTGCCCTGTTGTAGCAGAAAGCGCCCCATCGGGATCACAGTTGATGCAAACATCAGCCAATCCTTCTTCATCATGCACGGTCAGGCTGGTCTGCGATGGTTTTTTTGACGGTGACCTCCATCTTTACATAATGTACATGCGGTTGAGCCATATCGATGATAGAACCGCACTTGGCACAACTCGTCACCGGGCCAATGCTGCCACCGGTATTCTTGATGCCACGATCAAACAATTCTTTTTGTATACCTAAACATGCACAGTCTTTATTGCAATAGCAGGCAAGCCCTTCACCATATAGGACGCTCACAATAGCTTGATATTCAGCGTCACCCATGGGCAGGTAACTCATGCGTTCAACGCGTCGGTCAAACTGCACTTGATAGTCGGTTAAGGGTTGATTGCATGTGGTACACATGCCGTATTGGTTTTCCATGATTACCTCGCAGTAAATTAAACGCAGGACATATTAACCTATTGCTGACTCAATAAGTTTTCTTGGTTGTTGTTATTTTGCTGATACTCGTCTTCAAAGACGGTTAATCCTGTTTTAAAGATTTTTATCGGATAATGTCGCTTTCATTGCTCATAATATGAAGCGCAAAGATGAGCCAATTTAAGCGTACCTTGATAATGGCAACCGGTGGTGTCTACCCATGACCCAACCAAAGGAAGTTAGTCTAAATAATTAAAATCAATATACCGACTGACTCAATCCATAAACCAAAACGCCATGCGCCATCATGTCGAAGATCGCGCCATCATCAGTGTATTTATCTTCATAGATTTCATCATCGTGCCCACGTTGACTATAGGCTTGCTCAATGGATTTACGGATTTGCGGTTTATACACATCATGTAGGAATCGAGTTTTATTTTTGTTGCATTGAATGGTCAGCAAGATAGTTTCATCCGATTGTTTTTCTTCGCAGACTTCCCGGATAATTAAAGCTTCTTCATCACTGATAACGTATTTGGTTTTAATTTCTTCAATGGTGGCTTGAACCGAAGTTTTAGCAACCGGACTGGACGTAGTATTACCGCCACTCACGCGCAGTTCTTTTATGGTTCCTGGCTGATTTTCGGTAATGCCTTTGTAAACCACATTGGCTTTAACCAACTGTACCTTGCTAATCGCCTTCATCAATTCCGATTCGGAACCTTGTTTTATCAATTGCGGCTGGATAAATTCAGCAAACAATACAAATTGCTCAATTGCTTCCTCATAATGATAAAAACTGCTCAGAAAATTAAAGGCTTTAACCAGCTTAGCCAACTCATACACATAGGCTTTACGTTCGGTTAAGTCTTCATACTGAAATAAAAACCGGTGGCGGTATTTATTTACCGCTGTTTGTATTACGGCATCCTGCCCTTGCTTTAATAATTCTACAAACTGACTGGCATCGGCGTCAGTAAATAAACCATGCTCGATAATTGCTTGATAAAGCTGAATGACTTTTTGCTCATCGGGCGGGGTCGCCTCATAAGGTGTATCTTTCCGGTATTTATTAAAGGCCTTCAGGATATTAGCCGTGTTATTGGTAAAGTCGATCACAATCACTTTACCCTTGCCTTCATAGCAACGGTTCAAGCGCGATAAGGTCTGCACGGCATTTTTATCCATCACCGGCTTATCCAAAAACATACCGGCCAATAACGGTTCATTAAATCCGGTTTGAAACTTGCTCGCTACCACCATAATACGGTAATCATCCTGCTTAAAGCGGTCTTCAATCAACTCACCGTTATTAAGCTCATTAAGCTGATGTTCTCTAATTTCCTCGTTAGTATCCCTATGAGTAAAATCCGAAAAGGCATACAGCACCTTATAATTGAACTGATCAGGATTCGCTTGGTGCTTTTCGGCAATTTTGGCTTTCAGCAAATGGTAATACTTTAAACCGGCAATTCGTGATGAGGCAACAATCATCGCTTTGGCTTTGCCATCTATTAACGGCTTAACCTGCTCTTCAAAAGCGCGTAACATCACTTCGGCTTTATATTGAATCAAGCCATCATCTTCAAAAGCCACTTGCTTCAACAATTTGCTGACAATGCCTTTAGGATAGATTTTTTCTTCTTCATCCGCATTGGATACTAGCGGACTGTGTAGGTGATATAAGGTTTCATAGGAAATAATCTGCGCGGCAACATCGATAATATAGCCTTCGGCAATGGCTTCCGCCTCGCTGTAGGTGTCGAAAGGCTCGCCAAAAAGTTTGACGGTAGCTGATGTCGGTGTGGCGGTGAAGGCGACAAATAGCTGATTGGGCGCTTGTACCTGCAATACTTTTTTAATTTCCTCCAAACTGTCTTCCGCCTGTTCAATGAGCTCTTGCGATCCTTCTTGAAACGGCTGACGAATAGCGCGGGCATTCTTGCCTTCCTGAGAGCGGTGCGCCTCATCAATCAAAAAAGCCACACGCACATCTTTTAAAGTTTTATCGGCGCTTAACAGATTAAAAATCCGCTGAAACTTCTGAATTGTGGTAACAATAATTGGCTTTCGCTGTTGAATCAGCTTTTTTAATTGATTGGACTTATTCGCATAAGCCATTTGCGCAGCCAAGTGATTAAAACAATCCAGCTCATCTCGGACATTGTTATCCAAATTCGTGCGATCAGTCAGGACAAACACCATGTCAACCAACTTAATGCTGCTATCGGCTTTATACAGACTGTGCAGGCGCTCCGCTAACCAGCTGATAGTCAAGGTTTTTCCGGAACCCGCAGAATGATTCACCAAATACTTTTTGCCGATTTGCCCTGTTTCGGCAAAATGGGATTGAATATCGGCGCTTAGCTTATCCACCAGGCGCGATTGGTGATAACGTGGAAACAAGCTGTAACCAGGCTTACTGTCTTTTTCGGGAACATGGACTAAATAAAAGCTCAGTGCTTTTAATAAATTTTCCTTAGCCAATACATCCCGGTAAAAAAACTCAACCGGATATTCGCCTTCGGTTTGCGGCTCATTCACCAATCCCGCGTTATACCAGCGGAAATGACTTTCCATGCGCGGATTAGTTGCCACTTTAATATCAGCGGTATCCATTGCCACATATAAAAACGGCAAGCTGAAAATTTTGTCGTCATGATTACGGTCATTAAACTGCTTAACGGCATCATGTACCGTTTGATTTTTTTCGTGTTTAAGTTCAATAACGATAATAGGCAAACCATTTAAGAACAACACCAAATCTGGGCGTTCAGCATCTTTAATGACCAATTCCGGCTTAATCTGAATCCGGTTTTGTAGCCAGTGTTGATTGGCGATACTCTCGCTGGAGCGAGGCTGAGGATAAAACAACTGGAAATGCTCACCGCGTACTGTTAAGCCGTTGCGAATAATTAGCCACAACGGTTGATAAGCCAATACCGCTTTTAATGCTCTGATGATTTCGTCAAAGCTGTCTGAATTATAATTGACCTGCAAACGCGCCAAGGTTTCGGCCTGAGTCGCATTAATAAAGGCTAACAACAAATATTCAGCAATATAGAATTCCTTGTCTGAAATGTCCTCGGACTCCAGCAGCGTGTATCCGTGCTGAATTTGCAAATAATTGACAATATGGTTTTGAAAATGCGCTTCCGGCTGGTAGTAGCTCATAGGCTTAAGGGGTAGAAGTGATGAAGGGGCATGTTAGTTGACGGGCTAATCCATAATCACTTTAAGCAGGGTTTTAACCTGATCAACAGTCGCTTGGGAAGCACGCTCGATAAACTTAGCTTCACGTTCAACAAAATCCAGCGATTTAACTTGATGTATCAAAATTGCGCCCTGCGTATTCAGGCTATCATCCAAAACCACTTCCAACTTAATGCCGCGAACCGTGCTGCTAATGGGCGCAACCAAAGCCAGCCCGGTATGCTCATTAAACAATTTCCTGGAAATCACATAAGCGGGGCGGCGTTTGATGATTTCCTTGCCACTACTGGGGTCGAAACTTAACCAGATAATATCGCCTTGTTCGGGAATATAGCCCATTAAATTTCCTTACCCCTGGTAGGCAAGTTTAGCCACTGTTGATCCTCTTCATTCAGCACTAACGCTGATTTAGGGCTACCCGCTAAAAGTTCTTCCAAGCTGGGTTCTTGGTTGATTGGGCTTAAGATGATTTTATTATTTTCCAGAGTCAGTTCTAATGTTGAACCCACTTGTAAATGCAGTGTGTTTAAAATGACTTTAGGCAAGCTGATGATTGTTGCCCCGCCGGATTGTCTGATGGCTACTTGGGTCATAGTTATTTCTCTTTCCCGTTAAAGGTTTTACTATTGTATAACATTATAAGGGTTTTTGCGGTTTTTAATCGGCGCGATCAGTAACAGTTTCAAAACTGCGAAACGTCCGTTCTTGGTGAAATTTAACCACAGGCAAGCCCAATAATTCAGCCGCTTTGGATTCGGTAAAATAATCTTCCGCCAATGCCCGATATACCAACTGCTTAAATAAAATGGTTTGCTCGGAAGGGTAGGGCTTGTTCGGTTCTTGCTTACGCCAGCCACGTTGGCTAAACATCATAAAAGTACGCTCAAAAGTCGCTTGCGTAATAATTCCGGATTGCTTAGCGCGGAATAACACACCCTGCATACTCAAACCAAACTCATGTTTCAAAAAATAAAGCTCACCTAATTCAAGCTGATGGCGGTTTTTACCTAAATGCTCAATGAGAGTTGGTTTCGGCAATAAAAAAGCCCCGGCAAAGCAATTACAAAGCTTTTCTTCATCGTCTAATAAGGATTGATCCAAGCGTCCTTTTAACAGTAAATGGCCTAACTCATGCGCCAATGTAAAGCGTTGACGGTCACCCGTCCAGTTTACACCAACAACGATTAAAGGCATTGTATTAATAGTGCCCGCTAAGCCATCAAATTTATGATCACTGCCTACCGTACTGCTAATCACCATGATACCTTGAGATTCCAAGGTATCAATCATATCGGGAATGCAGTTTAAGCCCAGCTTCCAATCGGTACGGACAGTTTCAGCCAAGGCTTCTATCTGTTCGATATTGCTGACGTGTTCAGGTAAGCCGCCAGGTAAAGTAAAAGGTTGAATAGGTGGTTGTGGATATAAGCTTAACAATTCATGCCAGCGCTCTGCCTGATCAAAAATATCCGCCTGAATTTTATCCAGGCTTTTATGCGATAAGGTGCTTTTTTTGCGGTATTCAATACCCTCAATTTTTAGGTTTTCAGGCCGGAAAAAACACCAACCTTGTTTATACGGACGATTCGAGGTAATCGCGTCATAAACGTCGCAAACCGCACCCATGCGCGCAAATATACTGATACTATCGCCTGCTAATCTATCCGGATAACCCGTGCCATTCATTTTTGCAATTGGCGAAGAAACCGGCTCCGGCAAAACATCCAGCCCCTTGCCAGTGTCGATACATACTTCCTTAACACCGGAATTGATAATTTCTTCCAGCTGGGTCAGACCATTAACCAAAAACGACTTTTTAATCCCTGAAAGCGTGTTAACCCAAGAACTGCAATACATGCCGGCGCGCAATTGTTTAATATCAATTCTTTTTAACATTTTTAGAACTCAGCCCGGCAAGTTCTCTTTATTTGATGCGCTCTTTAGAACCATGCAATCGAATCAATAAAGCGGCTTCATCCTGGCTTAAACCTGAGTTTTGCATTAATTCACTTACAGTCGCCCCGCCACGCACCTTTTGTATGACCAGGCCGTAAGGGTGGGTGGACGGTTCATTATGCTGATAATCGGTAACTTTTGCGCCTAAATCGCCAATCTGTTCATCCATAGCGGCTATATGGCCGTCTGCCGCCAGGGCGGCAGAGCACAAGTCGGCAATATCATTGTTATGCCCATGCACGACATCGGCAAGAGACTGGTAATCACGCTTGAGTTTCAGATGCGTGCGAACCAGCCAGACAAGCGCAATTACAAGAATAATAACTACGCCCGAAATAACCGCAATAAAAATGGTCATCAAAAAAGGATTAAGTATCATGCCAGCTCATCGATATGTTGAACGGGCAGAATCTCTTGCTCTTTCATTGCCTGCTTTTTTTTACGTTGCGGCTGCTCTGGAAGATGGTCATCTTTTTTAGCTTTCCCGGCTTTCACGACCGGAGAAGCGGGTGATAGCGGCGGTATTTCTAACATTTCAGCACCACCTATGGTTTACTGGCAGACGCGCCATCAGAGGCCTCTGCCGGCAACAGATTTAATAATTCGGCGCGCTCTTCATCATTAGCGCCATAGCGGGAAAATGCCTGCGACATTAATACCAAGGTGACCCGCCTGTTCTTAAAACGGCCATCCTCTGTCTTATTATCGCCAATAGGATGAAACTCCCCGTAGCCGATTGCGGATAAACGATCAGGGTTAATGCCCTCCTTTATAAACTCCTGTACAACACTGGTCGCACGGGCGGATGACAGCTCCCAGTTCGATGGAAATTTCAGAGTGTCAATGGACACATTATCAGTATAACCTTCGACATGAATCGCATTGGGCAGAGGATTAATAACTTCGGCAATCTTTTTTAACACGGGCGGAGCCTTTTTGGATAATGAGGCTTCACCGCTTAAAAATAACAATTCGCTGTTCATTTCCAGCTCTATCCAGTAGTCATTCCGTTTGACTGAAACCAGATTATCATTAATAAAATATCCCAACGCTTTTTCCAATTTACCGGATACCTGCTTCAATTGTCTTCTTTCCCTTAATATTCCTTCGCTCAATTCCCGTCTTTTTTCTACTTCCTCCGCGGCCTGCTTGTCCAATGGCAAGGGCTTAACAGCCGGTGCAGGGTTGTCTACTGGGATAGGTTTAAAAGTCACGGCCCGGTCATCTAATTGCACAGGTTTAAATGTCATTGCAGCGCTGTCCGGTGCAACAGGCTTAACAGTCTCAGCAGGCTTGTCTGATAGAACCGGCTGAAGAGCGGTAAACGGCGTCTCAATTTTAACTGGATCAGGCACTTTTTCCTGGTTGTCTTTATTTGAAAAGGCGGTTCCTAATGAATGAGTCAGGCTCTTGTATTTACCCTCGTTGACTGAAGAAATTGAATACATCACAACAAAAAATGCAAATAACAGCGTTATGAAATCAGCGTAAGACACCATCCATCGATCATGATTATTAACATCCTCAAGCATCTTTCTTCTATGTCTTATGTGCCGCGCCATAGTCTATTTCTTTTCTTTTATATGTAAATAGCCATTCAATTTAAGTTCGATGTTTCTTGGATTTTCGTTCCTGGCGATAGCGGCAATGCCGGCGGCCATCATTTCTCTGGCTTGATTATCAGCAAAAATTTGCGCTTTTAGTTTATTGGCTATCGGCAAAAAAATTAAATTGGCGGACCCCACGCCATAGATGGTCGCCACAAAAGCAGTGGCGATACCTTTACCCAATAGCGTTGGGTCAGCCAGATTCTCCATGACATGTATCAGCCCCATAACCGCGCCAAGAATACCAATTGTGGGCGCATAACCGCCCATGGCTTCGTAAAGCCTCGCCGCCTGATAGTCCCGGTTTTCTTTGGCGGTCATTTCCAATTCCAGTATATCGCTTATGGTCTCAGGTTGATTTCCGTCAACCAAAAGCTGCAAGCCCTTTTGTAAATAGGGATCTTTTTCTCTGTCTATCAAGTTTTCCAGCCCTAGCAATCCTTTTCTGCGAACCTGAAAACTCCAGCCGACTATTTGTGAAATTTGCGCTTCGAGATTCATTTCTCTTGGTCTGAAAATCCATAAAAACATTTCCATGCTTCTTAAAAATATCAGCGGTGGAAATTGTAAGAGAGTCGCGCCTATGGTTCCCCCAAACACAATGATAAGAGCGGGACCATTCACCAACGACCCTATTGCGCCGCCCTCCAGCAAGTTTCCCAGCAAAAGGGCGATGACGCTTACCAGAATGCCTATGATGCTTAAAATATCCATTAACCGTGCGCCGTGATGTTTAAGAAAGACACAAGCGTTGCCTTTTTAAGCTTTCGTCTTGTGCATAAACCAGTACCTTAATTGTTATTCAACCATCCGGATAGTCTTGATCGTAATCTCAACACAGCCTGCGTACTAATTTGACTGACTCTGGATTCGCTTATATTCAAAACCTCGCCAATTTCACGCAAATTGAGTTCATCATCATAATAAAGCGATATGACCAGACGCTCGCGCTCCGGCAACTTCATGATGGCGTTTGTCAGCGCTTGCTTAAAACCGTCACGGCTTAAACCGTTTAGCGGTTCTTCTTCCATGCTTTGCGATTCGTCATTGCAATAATCTCCGGTTTCGGCCAGTTCTTCTACACTGAACACCCGGCAACTGATTGAATCCTGAAGAATTTGATTGTATTCATCAATAGTTATGCCTAAATAGTCCGCTATATCAACATCCCGTGCCTCGCAGCCGGTTTTATTTTCAATAGCCTGTATGGCGCCGCTTACCATCCTGGATTTTTTATGAACTGAACGCGGCGTCCAGTCAGAACGGCGGATTTCATCCAGCATAGCCCCCCTGATTCGAATACCGGCATAAGTCTCAAAACTTGCCCCCTGAGCAACATCAAACTGCTTGATGGCTTCCAGTAACCCGAGCATCCCGGCCTGAATCAAATCGTCAACCTGGACTGAATCAGGCAATCTGTTTGATAAGTGATAGGCAATGCGTTTAACTAACGGCGCATGCCCCATGATGCGCTCATCGACACCGGCAGCCTGTATCGATGCATACATTGCCGCGGCGTTCATGGCACATCCATTTGGGAGTCGTACTGAATCATCCTCTCAATAAAAAACTCAATATAATTACCGGCCAGGGTTTTCAGGGGCCAGCTATCGATCTTTCCGGCCAGCTCTTTCACTGCAATAGATGCTTTGCTGCCTGGATATGCCACAACTACCGGCGTTTGTTTTTGAACAGACCGGCATAAATAGTCATCATAGGGTACCGAGCCTAAAAACCGCAGATTGACATCCAGATAATGATCAGTCACTTTAATTAATTTCTGGAATAATGCCTGGCCTTGTTGAACGGTTTGAACCATATTGGCAACCACATGGAAATTGGACAGGTTGTAATCTCTGTTAAGCAATTTAATAAAGGCATAGGCGTCGGTTAGCGATGTCGGTTCATCGCAGGCAACAACGATAATTTCCTGGCAGGCCCTGGCAAAATTCACCACGCTTGCCGATATCCCGGCCGCCGTATCTACAATTAGCACATCCAGATCCTGACCGATTTCACTGAATGCACGAACCACAGCCGCCTGTTCAATCGTTGAAAGTTCAGACATTCTCTGTATGCCTGATGCCCCCGGAATCACCTTTAAGCCTGAAGGACCATCCAGCATGATCTCCGCCAGAGTTTTATCGCCTGACAAAACATGAAGCAGATTAAATTTTGGGTAAATGCCTAACAGAATATCAACATTTGCCAGCCCCATATCGGCATCCAGTAAAGCGACCCGCCTTCCTGCCTGAGCAAGCGCTATGCCTAGGTTTACGGACAAATTCGTTTTACCCACGCCGCCTTTCCCGCTGGTTATCGCAATTACCCGGACAGGATTTGTTTTTTTCATATTTCTTATTCCACCCGCTTGATCGGATTGTTTATGCATAACCTTGCGCCATCCACGGTTCATAATCAACATTGCCATTAAAACCGTTTTCCGCATTCAACTCGGCTACGCAGTGCTCGATTAAAGAGCGGGCATGAGGGCTATGGATATCTTCAGGCACTTGCTGGCCATCAGTTACAAAAGACAACGGCAGGTTGTGTTCAATTATCGAAGAAATCGCCGAGCCAATCGTTACCGCTTCATCAAGTTTTGTCAAAATACTCGCCTTTGGATCAAATACCGCAAATGCCTTGATAATCGCATTCATTGCCCTGTATTCGGTCGCAGCAGACATCACCAGATACGATCTGATGGATAATTCACTTTGTTGCAAGGCATTGATTTGATCAACCAGTTTCATATCGCGCTGGTTCATGCCTGCGGTATCAATCAGAATAAGACGTTTATCCGCAAAACCATTAATAATGCTATGTAACTCTTTCGCACTAGTGGCCACGCGAACCGGCACATTGAGGATGCGCCCGTAGATATTAAGTTGTTCGTGAGCAGCAATACGGTAGTTATCCATTGAAATCAAGGCAACTTGGCTTGAACCGTGTTTTAACACAAATTTAGCTGCCAGCTTGGCAATGGTTGTTGTCTTGCCTACGCCGGTTGGCCCGACTAAAGCAACTATGCCCCCGGATTCCAGCAGTTTATCATCCGCTATCGGTAACACTTTAACCAGCATTTCCTGCGCTTTTGCAAAAGCCAATTCAGGATCGCTGTGATCAGTAAATTGATCGGCAATCATAAGGCCCAATTTTTTTGAAATACTCATACCCGCTAAACGTTTAAGCAAATCAGTTTTGACCGGCGTGGCTTGCGAATTATGGGCCCAACTGATATTCGCCAGTTTGGCGTCCATGGCGGCTCTTAAGTTTTTCAGCTCCAGACTCATTTCCATTAATAGCTTATCGGAGATAACAGACTGTTTTTCCGGGACTTTAAGATGCTTTGGCGAATCCTCCCTGAAAGAATATGCATTGCTGTTTGACGCTGTTGTTTCGGGTTTTACGCGTAACTGCATTTTCTCCGCATAACCTACATATTGGTCAATATTTTGGCGGACTGGATGTTCAGGCTCCAAAGCGGTCAGATTCTGTTTTCGCTGGCTGTCTAAAAGTTGCAGCCGTTTTTTTGCCGCATCAAAATTAGGCAATACAATTTTTTTAGTCTTGTTTGCTGGAGACTCTTGCAGCTCATTGGTCTGCGTTTGTAACTTGTTATGAACCGACTGTTCATCAAAATCCCGCGCGGCAACAATTTCAATACCACCGTCAACGGTCCGGTTAGACATGATAACGGCATCGGAGCCCAACTCCTCTTTAACCATACGCATGGCTTGGCGTATGTCTGCCGCAAAAAAACGCTTAATTTTCATCGTGCTGCCTCATTTGTTAAAGTACGCCTCCCGACAGTTGAAACCACTTTGATCTGACGATCCGCAGGTATTTCATTGTATGCCAGGACATGTAATCCGGTGATTGAATAACGGACGAATCTGGCCAGCCAGGGACGGACATAAGAAGACACCAGCAATATGGCTGTTTGTCCTTCCATTTCCATTTTTTGCGTATTTTCCTGTAATGATTTGTGCATTTGCTCAGCTAACCCTGGTTCAATGCCGGCATTTTTTTCGTCCGCCGTCTGAAGAGAATTATGCAACAACTGTTCCAACTCATAATCCAGAGTAATAACCGGCAACTCATTTTGTATTCCATTGATTTCATGAACAATTAACCGGCCCAATGAGGATCGCACTGCCGACGTCAAGATGTCAGGATCTTGACTCTTAAAGCCATACTCCGCCAAAGTTTCGGCAATACTGCGCATATCGCGGATAGGCACGCGTTCTTGTAGCAGGTTTTGCAACACCTTGACCACTAGTCCTAATGGCAAGGTTTTCGGCACCAAATCCTCAACCAGTTTGGGTGCTGATTTAGCCAGATTTTCAAGGATTTTCTGGGTCTCTTCATAACCGAATAGTTCATGGGAATGCCCTTGCAAAAGATGGCTAAGATGGGTGGCTATTACGGTTCCGGGATCAACTACCGTATAACCCAGAGTTTGCGCATGATCTTTCTGGTTCGGCTCTATCCATACCGCATCCAGGCCAAAAGCAGGATCTTGACACGCCTTGCCCTGCAAAGTACCGAAAACACGGCCCGGATTAATGGCCATCTCCATTTCCGGCATAATTTCAGACTCCCCTACCGTCACGCCCAGCAGTGAAATCCGGTAGGCCGTTGGACTTAAATCAAGATTATCCCGGATATGCACCGGGGGAATTAAAAAACCTAACTCCTGAGACAATTTCTTTCGCACGCCTTTGATTCGGGTCATCAATTGTCCGCCCTGATTTTTATCCACCAGGGGAATCAGCCGGTACCCTACTTCCAGGCCAACAATATCAACAGGCATCACATCATCCCAACCCAGTTCTTTAATCTCGGGAACGGCATGGGCCAGCTCCTGCGGAGAATCGATGTCAACCAGCTGAGCTTCTTTATGCCGCTTATCAATAAACCAGGCGGAACCCGCCAAAACCGAGGCCAGCAGGATAAATACAAGATTCGGCATCCCCGGAATAATGCCCAGCGCGCCTATAACCGCCGCAGTAATCAACAATGCTTTCGGATTTTCAAATAGCTGAGCGGTCATCTGCTGGCCGATATTTTGGCCGCTGCTGCCCACCTTGGTTACCACCAGCGCGGATGCTGTCGACAATAATAAGGAAGGAATCTGGGCGACCAGTCCGTCGCCGATGGTTAACAATACGTATATTTTGCCTGCTTCCGCAAAGCTCATGCCGTGTTGACCGATACCAATAGCCAAACCGCCGATCATATTGACGAATAAAATAATAATGCCGGCAATCGCATCGCCCCTGACAAACTTGCTCGCGCCATCCATGGAACCATAAAAATCGGCTTCGGTGGCCACTTCTGCGCGCCGCGAACGCGCTTCATCCTGGGTAATCAAGCCTGCATTCAGATCCGCATCAATCGCCATTTGCTTACCCGGCATGGCATCCAGCGTAAACCTGGCTCCTACTTCGGCAACCCGTCCCGCACCTTTGGTAACAACCATAAAATTGATGACCACAAGAATGGTAAAAACCACTAGGCCAACAGCAAAGTTTCCCCCGATGACAAAAGCGCCGAAAGCTTCAATTACCTTGCCAGCGGCATCTCCGCCGTTATGCCCTTCCAGTAATACGATACGTGTCGAGGCCACATTCAACGCCAGACGCAATAATGTCGCCAGCAGAATAACCGTTGGAAAGGCCGCAAACTCCAGCGGCTTCAGTGTATAAACAACAACCAGCAAGATGATTAACGCGAAGGCTATATTAAAGGTAAACAGCATATCCAGTAAAAATGCCGGCAAGGGCAACATGATCATTGCCAGAATCAAGACAATAACCAATGGCGCGCCTAACTCGGCTTTGCCCAGCAGCTTTAATGCCGTTGTTGCTTTACTAAAATTCATAGTTATGGATCCTGTCTAAAATGTTCAGGCACTTTAATATTTCCAGGTGGAAGCGGTTCATCCCAGTTATTTTCTCTGGCGATTTTTAATTGATAAATATAGGCAAGCACCTGAGCTACCGCCAAATAAAGCTCCTTGGGAATTTCTTTGTCTAATCCAGTTGAATAATACAAGGCTCTAGCCAAAGGCGGCGATGCGACCAGCGGGACATTTGCGCCGTTCGCCAGCAAGCGGATTTGCGCGGCTATCAAATCAACACCCTTAGCTACCAGTTTCGGCGCACCGTTTGAATTCTGGTCATACTTTAAGGCCACTGCGTAGTGGCTGGGGTTGGTGACAATTACATCGGCTTTTGGCACTTGCGTCATCATGCGGTTTTGCGCCATGTCCATTTGTATTCTGCGCTGCCGCGATTTTACTTCGGGTCTGCCCTGTGATTCTTTACTTTCATCCTTGATTTCCTGCAAAGTCATTTTCAACTTTTTACTGTGATCCCACAGCTGATAGGGAACATCAATCAGCGCCACCACTATTAATGAAGCACTGAGCACCAGGAAACAAATACTGATGATATTTAGCGCATGGCTGATTGCCTGCTCTAAAGGCTCGGCGCCAAGCCCGGCCAACTCCTTGAGGAAATGCCGGGACAATATGACAGCGACCATAAAGATCAACAGGAATTTCAGTAATGCCTTGACCAGCTCAATCAAACCGCGCAAGGCGAACATTCTGGAGAGGCCTTTCACCGGATCAAGTTTTTCCAGCTTTGGCGCCAGCGCATCCCAGCTAAACACCCAGCCGCCCAGTGCTAATGGAGCAACAATGGCGGCAACTACCATGACGGCGATAAAGGGCGCTATCAGCATAACGCCCTCAATCATATTCTGCTTTAAATAGATTACCGGGCTAAGAGGATCAAAAATGATTTCCCGGTTGAGTTGAAACTGTGTCCGCATTATGGCTAACAGCCTATTGCCCATTTGCTCGCCCAACATAAGCAAAAGAATGGCGCTGGTTATCAGCATTACAAAGGTATTAAGCTCCCTGGAACGGGCAATCTGACCCTTTTTTTGAGCGTCTTCAAGACGCTTGCTGGTGGGTTCTTCGGTTTTTTCCTGATCTGAATCTTCAGCCATAATTTAATCAAAATTGCTACAGCATTGCAGGACGGGATGCTTTTCCGCCCGCTTTTTTACCAGCAAACGGCTGACAAACTACATAGCCATTTGCCCGCCCAAGACTTTCAAAGCCTCAACAATCGCCCTATCAAATCATAGGCATCGGTTAAAATGCCAGCAAATTGATCCAGCACATCGGGTAATGTCAGCCAGATCAATACTATTCCCAGCATTAACGTAACCGGAAAACCCACTGAAAAAATATTCAGTTGCGGAGCGGCGCGGGCTGCAACGCCAAAACTGATATTAACCAGCAACAGACTGACAATAACCGGCATCGCCAGTAATAAGCCTCCGGCAAACATGCGGCTGCTCCAGGCAATAATGCTCCAGATACCGGCCTGGGCTATGCCATCAGTACCAATCGGCAGGCTGGTAAAACTGTCCAGCAACATTTTTATCAGCAACAAGTGGCCATCCAAGCCGAGAAAAACTAACGTACTGGTTATGACATAAAGCTGCCCGATTATGGGCGCTTGCTGACCGTTTTGCGGATCGACCATGGAGGCAAATCCAAGCCCCATGCTCAAAGCGATGCCTTGCCCCGCAAAAGCGATTGCGGCAAAAACCAGCTGCACGATGAAACCGCTGGATAAGCCAATCATAACTTGCGCAATGGCCACCTTGAACCCTTCATAGCTAAACATGTCAACAGCCGGAAAAGCCGGCAATAAAGGCATAACCACAAAAGTCATTGCCACCGAAAGCATCAGCCTGACCCGGGCGGGAACAGCTTGATTACTAAACAGCGGGACGGCGACAAACATTGCACTGATACGCAACAACGGCCAAATAAACGACGCTACCTGCCCCTGGATTTGGGCTTCAGTAAAATTCACAATTTATCCAATTAATTGTGGAATATCCCTGATCAAGGCCTGAAAATAATCAAGATACATTTGCAGCATCCACGGCCCCAAAATCAATAGCACCAGACCGATTATTATTAACTTGGGCACAAATGTCAGTGTCGATTCATTAATCTGAGTGGCTGCCTGAAACATAGCAATAATCAGGCCTACTGCCAAGGAAGATAATAAAACCGGGGCGGTCAGCTTTAATGCGACGATCATCGCATCCTGGCTAACCCGGTAAATGGTTTCCGGCGTCATAATTTTGGCTCTCGTTATCAGCTAACATAAAAACTCGCCGCCAGCATTTCCATTATCAAAGACCAGCCATCAGCCAGAACAAAGAGCATTATTTTAAATGGCAGAGAAACAATCATCGGAGACAACATCATCATACCCATGGACATTAGTACGCTGGCAACCACAAGGTCAATGATCATAAACGGCAAGAAAATTAAAAACCCAATCTGGAAAGCCGTTTTCAACTCACTTGTCACATAAGCGGATAACAGTATTGAGAATGGCACTTCCTCGGCCGACTGGAGCTCGGAATGACCGGAAATCCTGATAAACAATTCCAGATCAGACTCGCGGGTTTGTTTCAGCATGAACTGCCTGAACGGTCCCGAAGCCTTTGTCAAAGCGGTAGTAACGTCAATTTTTTCCTCCAGATATGGCTGAACAGCTTCGGTATTGACCTTGTCGAATACCGGCATCATGATAAAAATCGTCAAAAACAGAGACAGGCCCAATAATATCTGATTACTCGGCGCCTGCCCTGTGCCAAGCGCCTGCCGCAGCAAACTTAAAACAATCATGATCCGGGTAAACGAAGTCATTGTCAGCAACAAGGCAGGCAACACCGTTAACAAGGTCATTAACGCCAGAATCTGGATGGTTACGCTATAGGTCTGGCCGCCTTGCTTGTCCGTAGTCACAGTGACCGCTTCAATGCCTGCCGCGGCGTACCCCGGCGTTTCAATCAAGAGAAAGGCGACAGCGATTATAAATAACTGCGTCAAAATTCGGCTATGCATCAGAAGGGCCGCTTCGGCTGTGCTCAGTGCGGGCTTTTATCGCTTGCAGCAATTTTTGCGCAAACCCGTTTTCCGCATTTGTAGATATTGAATCTTCCCTGAGCAAGCAATCGTCTCCCTCCAAAACGTGCAAGGTCTCAATGCGCCCGGGCGTCACTCCCAGAATAAGCTGTTTGTTGCCAACCTGGAGCAAAATGACTTTTTCCCGCATCCCTAACGAAAGCCCGCCGACAACACGCATTTTTTCCGCGCCGCTAACGGATAATCCGCTTAGCTTGCGCACTCCCCAAACACAAAGAAAAAATACGCTTAAGACGATCAGCAAGCCAATGCTCCACATTGCAACATCTCCGGAAGCAACGGTTCTGGCTGTCTGTTTTTGAATATCCGCGGCGAACATCGCTTCGCCGCCCGAAAAATACAAAAATAAAAGCCCGCAAAGAAATTTTATTAGCGGCATCAGGCTAGTCTTTTGACCCGTTCCGACGGACTAATGACATCAGTTAAACGAATACCGAACTTATCATTGATCACGACTACTTCGCCATGCGCTATCAGCGTGCCGTTTACCAAAACGTCAAGCGGTTCTCCCGCAAACCGGTCCAGTTCAACAATCGAGCCTTGATTTAACTGCAACAAGTTTCTGATGTTAATCTGCGTCCGGCCAATTTCCAGGGAGAGAGTAACAGGAACATCCAGAATAACATCCAGATTAAGTTCATCAGCCGAAGCCGCGGATGATTCTGTTCCCTCAAAATGGCTGGTAACTTCGTCAAATGCATCTGCCTTAACATCATGAACAGGTTCAATTGGTTCTTGATTCATTTTTTTTCACACTTATATCGTTTTTGTCAAACTCTGAACCGCCTTAGATTGATTCAGTCCCTACTTTATCAACAATCTGCACTGCATAAAAACCCTCCGAGATACAGGCTTTACCGGTAAGAACTGTAACTCCTTCCGCCTTAAGCATCACCGTTTTCGGCATTTCAATAGGTATTACATCACCTTTTTTTAAGCGCAAGACCTCTTTTATGGATAGATTTTTTTCCACCATAGAGCTAACAACGCTCAATTCTACTCCCATAATTTCATTGCGCACCGCGGCCTTCCATTGAATGTCGCTTGCATCGCTTTCATCGCTAATATCTTCCAATAAGCCCCTGATCGGTTCAATCATCGAATACGGCATGACAATATTAATATCCCCTCCACCGCTCTCCAATGCGACATTTACTGTAGAAACAATCACAATGTCTTGAGGACCTACAATGCCGGCAAAACTCGGATTGATTTCTGAACTCAGATATTCAAAGTCTAATTCCATAACCGATTTCCAGGCGCCTTTCAAATTTTCAAAAATCATATCAAGGAGTATCTGAACAATCCGCATTTCAGTCACTGAAAACTCCCTCGCCTCAGCAACATTGCTATAAAATTTTCCCCCGCCGCCAAAAAAGTTATCCACCACAATAAAAATCAAATTCGGATCGATGGCTATCAATGCCCGGCCTCGCAGCGGAGACAAACGGATAATATTCAAGTTGGCCGGCACGCTTACTCTGTCCATATATTCAGAAAACTTCTTAATCTGAATACCTGACATGAAAACTTCCGGTGAACGGTGCAGAAATTGGAACAGGGATGTATGTAAAGACTTATAGAACCGTTCATTAATTACTTCCAAGGTTCGAATACGCCTGCGGACAATTCTTTCCTGGCTCTTGAAGTCATAGTCCTTGACGGCATTTAGGTCCTGGAATTCATCGGGTTCTGCATCAATATCGCCATCATCCATACTTTGGAGCAGCGCATTAATTTCTTCCTGTGAAAGTATATTAGCCATATATTAATTGCATTACAAAAAAGTAAGAATAGCTATTTTAACGTGTTTTTAAGCGGTTATTTTGATAATGGTAGCTCTTTTATCAGCCATTCCAAAATCTTAAAGAACAGTTGCAATGCGTCGTGAGCAGTTCGTGCTGAATTCAATGATATCAACACAAATCTCCTGATTCGCCGGTAACTTTCTGATTGCGCATACGTTTGCCGCGCCAATGCTTCTTGGTGGATAATCGTGCTCTTGCTCAGCCTTATTTTATCGATGACTATGGCATGATCCGTAAGAAATTGATATTGCACGGATATAGCTCAAGAAAATCCACCGCCAAAAAGGAGTTTTTATGAGCTTCGGATAATTGCGCGCGAATAATTAATCACTGCGGATCCTACCCTATAAGCAGGCGGATACGCAGAAACACGGCGTGATGCCGCAAAAGACACCTGAAAAAGTCTTTATCGCAGCGATATTAAAATGACAGTGGAAATAAAATTTAAGCGCTCGCGCTTATCGAACAAACCGGCCAGTGCAAACCCTCTGAACTTGAGACTTAACGGCCGCCAGATTCCGTTCTCGAACCGCGATGGCGGCTTTGTGACGCGAGCTCATAGACGGTCTGTCCGCGCAATTTGAATAAGTCCGCTGCATGATGCAGGCTTTCCGAATGTCCGGCAAACAACAATCCGTGCGTCTCCAGCATAGGCGCAAAACGCTTGAGAATTTTATATTGGGTTTCCTTATCAAAATAAATCATGACGTTACGGCAGAAAATAACATCGAACTGTCCATCAATAGGCCAGTGGGTGTCAAGCAGGTTGAGTTGCCGGAAGCTTATCAAATCGCGCAACTCCTTGCGCACCTTAACATAATTGACGTTTTTTCCGGCACCTCTGAGGAAGAAGCGTTTGAGAGTTTCCTGGGGCAATTTTTCGATCCGGTCCAACGAGTAAATACCTGCTTTTGCCTTGCCTAGAACATCGGTGTCAATATCGGTGGCGATGATTTCCACGGGAGGTTTATAGCTTCCGAAAGCGTCCACCATGGTCATAGCCATGGTATAAGCTTCCTCGCCCGTGGACGAGGCAGAGCACCACAAGCGCAGCATGCTCTTGCGCAAACTCAGCACATGCTCCCTGAGCAGAGAGAAATGATGAGGTTCACGGAAAAATGCGGTCAGATTGGTGGTAAGCGAGTTGATGAAGGCCTCTTTTTCATCCCCCTGATCTTGATCTAGCCGAAGCAGATAGTCATCAAACGATTTCAGTCCTGTGGCGCGCAGGCGCCTCGCCAATCGGCTGTACACCATATCGGTTTTGCTATCGTTAAGCTTGATGCCACTGTGCTGATACAGCATAGTGCGGATTTTCTCGAAATCCGACGGCTTAAATAAAAACTCTTTTTGTTCAGGATAATTGTTCATGCTGATGTTGTATCCGGATTCAAACGCCGCGCCTTTATTGACAAATCGGCTTTATGCATCAATATGATAAAGTGAGCTGCCGGATATTGAGGGGGCGGTAAAAGCCGCCCCCTTTAATCCGCTTGCCATTGCCGGCCCAGTATGTTGGGTTAATGGTCTATGCCACTAAAACTCGACCCATTCATCGTCTTCCTGTTTGTGCGCTTTTACCGGTTTGGACGTCAGGCGAATCGCTGGTTTTCGTGGTGCGGCAACCGGCTGATAGGCGGGTCGTCCCGGCGCGCTGGAGCGTGCGTCGGAATCGAGACGAAAATGGGCTACTGTTTGCATCAAGGTTGCCGCTTGCTCCTCTAACGACTCGGCGGCTGCAGCGGCCTGCTCCACCAGCGCGGCGTTCTGCTGAGTCACCTCATCCATCTGGTTGACAGCCTGATTAACCTGATTGATACCAGAGCTCTGCTCCACTGACGCCGCGGCGATCTCCGACATAATGTTGGTGACGCGCTTCACCGAGGCCACGATCTCATCCATAGTTTTGCCGGCCTCTCCTACCAGCTTGGTGCCGTCTTCCACCTTCTCCACAGAATCACCGATCAGTGCCTTGATTTCCTTTGCCGCAGCCGCCGAACGCTGCGCCAAATTGCGCACTTCGCTAGCCACCACCGCGAAGCCGCGGCCCTGTTCCCCGGCCCGCGCCGCTTCCACTGCCGCGTTCAGAGCCAGGATGTTGGTTTGCAAGGCGATGCCGTCGATAACGCTAATGATGTCGACTATCTTGCGCGAGCTTTCGTTGATGGAGCTCATGGTGCCGACAACCTGCTGCACCATGTTGCCGCCCTTGATTGCCACGTCCGACGCCGCCGCGGCCATTTGGTTGGCTTGCTTGGCGTTGTCGGCATTTTGTTTCACCGTGGAGGCGAGTTCTTCCATGCTGGAAGCGGTTTCCTCCAGGCTGGCGGCCTGCTGTTCCGTGCGATGCGACAAATCTACATTGCCGGCGGAAATTTCTTTGGCGGCCGTACTGATAGAGTCAACCGCCGTCTTCACAACAATAATGGGGTCGACAATCGTTTCTAAAGTAGCATTGATGCCTTCAATAATCCTTTTGAAGTCACCGTGGTGCTGGTTGGCATCGGCGCGAACCTGGATACGTCCTTCCTCTGCCGCTTGTGATAGCATCGTGGTATCGGAAATCAGAGCCTGAAGATTAGCGCGCACCTGTTCGATGACGTCGTTAATGAAAGCCTTTTTGCCGGGAAATTGTTCCAGTGGTGCATCGAAGTTGCCTTCGCCGAATTCCTTGATGCAAACCATCGCTTTCTTGTTGACTGTAATATGCCCGTTGACCATGTCATTAACGCCCTGCGCCATGGCCTTGTAAGCTCCCTCGAATCTGTTGGTGTCTATCGTTATATCGATGTCGCCCTTGTCCTGCTCCGCGGACACATAGCGTACGCTGTCGATGAAGCCGTTCAGGATGCTGGTGGTGGCGTTCATATTTCTCCTGAGGACGTTGAAGTCGCCTTTAAACTCTTCCAATATCTTCGGTGGAATGTCGCCCTTGGCGATGCGCCTGAGATAGTCCGAAGCGATGTTCAACGGTGTGCTGATGGCGTCAATTAGGTTGTTGATATTTTCAGCCATGTCAAGAGTGAAGCCGGTCTTGCCATCCTGGGAAGCGCGTTTCGACAAATCGCCAAAGCTGGCGGCCTCGACCAGATCTTTGATTTCCTTTTCCGCCGCCGCCTCTGCCGTGCGATCGATCCATTCGACAACCGCTCCCAAGCGCTCGCTCTTCTCATTGATAATCGGGTTGGCGAGCAATAAAAAGGTACGCGCACCGACTTGAATCTGTGCGCGGTGGCTGCCGGTAAAACTGGCCAGTATGCTCTTCTGATGAGCCGGATTCTTATGGAATTGATCCATATTTGAGCCAAGTAGCCGGGACGCATTGAAATTAGGCAGCACTTTACGCACATCGCTCTCGGCATTGGTTAACATCTCGCTTACTGATTTATTCATATAAATGATGTTACGTTCGTTGTCGGCAATCATTACGTTAGCCGCGACATTATCCAGCGCGGCTTTCACCATCCGGTTTTCGTAGGAAGCGCGCGTGGTCTCCGCCAACACGTCGATGGTAGCATTCATGTTGTTCCTGAGAGTGTTAAATTCACCCTTAAAATCGTCGGTGATTTTCGGCGGGATATCGCCTTTGGCGATGCACTCCAAGAATTTAGCAACCTTATCAAGAATCACCCGCAGTTCCGCGCTAGTATCGGTTTCGCGACGACCCTCCGAGACACGCCGCTCTTGAGTGACAATGCTGTTTTTCAGCGCCCGCATAAGCGGAGCGACAACATCGCTGCCCGATGTGTCAATTGGAATGGTTAACTCACCGGCCGATATTTTATCGACTATTTTTACCGCCTCATCGATACGGTTCTTTACCGCGTTGTTTCCAAAAAATGCCATGGCTATACCTCTTTATTATTTTTTGTGAATGTTAAGATTGCTGAATTGCTGCTTGAATTTGATCAGGCAGCGGCTTTAGCGGTCAGGTCCATTTCATCAGAAGACATCAACCTTTCGATATCGACCAGGATAATCATGCATTCGGCAACCATGCCTATTCCGGTCAGATATTGAGTATCCATACTGGAGCCGAATTCAGGCTTGGCGTGAATTTGATCTGAAGTCAGCGCGATAACGTCGGATACGCTGTCCACTACCATGCCGATCACTCTTCCTAATACGTTCAAGACGATCACCACTGTAAACTGGTTATAATCCACGTTGCCCAAGCGGAACTTGATGCGCATGTCGACCACCGGTACGATGACTCCACGCAAATTGATTACTCCTTTGATGAAGTCGGGTGTGTTGGCAATCTTGGCAACTGTTTCATAGGCGCGAATTTCCTGCACCTTAAGAATGTCTATGCCATATACCTCATCGCCCAATGCGAAGACGAGATACTCAAAACTTGACCTGGACTCTTGATTATCTTTCATAAATACCTCTAATTTTTAGATCTGACTCGCGTATCTATTGTTAATATAACCAAAGTTAAGATAGCCTCATCCATCACCGGAGAGCTTGGTTAAAACTATGGCTGGGATCAAGTCTAGTTCAAATTTCAGTTTTATGACGGCGTCTATCCCATTTTTTTGAGCTTCAACAAACTTTTTAACAAGCATCCATCATCGATGGATTTCTTGTTAACACTCAATTACTAATCGACGGTAAATTGGACAAAAACCAATCCTGACATTATCCCTAGAATAATTCTATATCGCTGGAATGGTTGTATTGATTTGCATTTTTCACCGCAATGGCTTCATCGAAAGACTTACCTTCCAAAATGGCATCAAACATCATTTTTTCAGACTCCATCGTATATCGTGAACGTATCTGATTTTGATATTCATGCCATTCATCCGGATTATTAAGACGTTCAGGATTTTCAACTAGCCGTGATAATCCCCTTAAATTCAATGTGACGTGCTGCAGGCATTGCTGCATCCTATCGTAAAATTGAAAGGCGATAATAGCCGTCTGAATTTTATCTTTTGTTTCCAAACAACAATCCAGTACCTGCTTATTGGCGTCAGAAATATCAAGAGATAAAAGGTGGTTATTTATCGTCTGCATGCTTTCAACGATGTCGGTAAACGATTCTGTCAGTGTATTCACTGATAACTCGCTCTCTTGCAAAATAACGTCTACCTGAGCAGCTGATAAATTTAATAATTTATTGGTTTCACGAACGTGACTCCAATCATGATCGGAGGTTTTTGAATTGGAAAAAGACATATTTCACCATGCGACGCGGTTAAGGAAACTTCTATTCTTACAGTAAGTTTCAAGTGGGAAATCGTAAGGGCGTAAACGGAATAAAACCGGAATCTTTATGTTATCGTTTTATTTGACTAATGCCAGAATCCGATCGGCGATTTCTTCTAGCGGCAACACATAATCCGTGCAACCCAATTTAAATGCAACGCCGGGCATTCCCCAAACAACGCTGGTTTGCTCGTCCTGTATTACTGTTTTGGCGCCGGCATCATGCATTTCCTTCATGCCCTTCGCACCGTCGGCTCCCATGCCAGTCAATAAAACCGCTATTGCATTGGCGCCTGCGCATTTTGCTATCGAGCTAAACATCACATCGACGGCGGGTTTATGGCGATTAACAGGCTCGCTATCAAGCAGTTTAATGATATATCTGAAACCTTCCCTGACCACTTCCATGTGTCTGTCTCCCGGCGCCAGATATATATGACCGTTTTCCAGGGGTTGACCATGTTTTGGGATACAGGCGGCCATTTCGGTTACAAGATCAATATTCCTGGCAAACGATTCGCTGTACGCCACTGGTAAATGCTGGGTAATCACAATAGCGGGAGTGTCAGCAGGCAATCTTTTGGCCACCGCCTTAATCGCTTCGGTTCCGCCCGTGGATGCTCCCAAAGCAATAATTTTATTGCTGGCAGCGGGACGTTTTTTTACAGCCGCCGTATATAAATTGACATCGTCTGGCCTTTTATCAGTTTCTTTGGCCTTTAAGGTTTTATTATAAATGTTGTTGCCGAGATTGACTCGCGCCGCCATTTTGACCTTGCTTATAACCTCTTCCGCATAACTGTTAAGCGTGTCGACAACATCAATTTTGGGCTTGGAGATGAAATCCACCGCACCCAATGTCAAAGCCTCCAAAGTAACCCCCGCCCCTTTTTCTGTAAGCGTCGAGATCATCACCACCGGTGTTGGCCGCAAACGCATAAGATTTCTCAAAAATGTGATGCCGTCCATGTTCGGCATTTCGATATCCAGGGTCAGCACATCAGGATTTAACCGTTTAATCAGATCCCGTGCAATTAAAGGATCAGCCGCTATTCCAACCACTTCAATATCGGGAGACGAATTTAATATTTCAGTTAAAATTTTTCTAATTAACACTGAATCATCAATGATTAATACCTTTATTTTATTCATGCGCTTCCCTTAAAAAGACCAATATCAGCATATTATTTTTTGGACCGGCATAGGCCTTAAATCCTTAAAGTTACACAAAAAGGTGATTCCCCATAGCTGAACTTAGACAACCGGCGCAATAACACCCGTGCCAGGTGTTTTTTATCATTTCTCTAATGTAAGAGCATCCTCCGCAGCGCCAGCCGGACTGAATGGCTGGCGGGGCGTGTTAATATTTGGTTAATACCTATCAAATCAACGGCGGATCGTCAGTGTTCAAAACACATGCCTTATCCATTCTCTGCTTTTTGTCACTTAGTCTAAAACAGCTCAACATCGCCTTTTACAGGAACATCCTTAATGTTGTTAAAATATTGCCGTTCTCGTTGAACAATCGTATCATTATGCAAATCCGGTATTTTTTTCATGGCGGCCCTCCCTGTTTTAGGAAAAAAAATGACTTTCCTGGGATAAATGTCGCCTAAGTCCTGGGATAACAGATTTAATCCTTCCTGATTGATATAGTCCAAGACAAAGTCGATATTTTTCATGCCGACATCTGTTAATGCCGGTATGATTTTGCCGCCGCCAAATACCTTTACTTCCAGATTCTTTCTTTTGCCGCCATTGCTCAAAATGGTATTAATCAAATGCTCCATTGCATAGTTCCCGTATCGGGTCGCCATGCCAACAATTGCTTCACCGCCTTTTTTCAAATTGTCGAATGTGGTTTGAGGCAGCATGAAATGGTTCATCCCGCCAATTCCAGACTCCCTGTCCCTGATACACGCGGATACGCAGGAACCTAATACTGTCGTAATCGATTCATTTTCTTGCGTAACATAATATTCACCGGGTAGAATTTTGGCCATGATAATGTCACGCTCCCGATCCCAAAATCGATTCACATGTTCAAATCCAGCTATCGACGGCCTCTCAATTTTGAGCTTATTATTCATTGTGTATTACATTGTTCCAGTAAGTAGTAGAAGCGCCCAAATCAAAGTCCGTTGATTGTTTATTTAAGGATTATGACTGTCCAATAAACAAGCTCATCATTTGCCGGCCAGTAATTTTGAATGTACTGAAAAACACAGTAAATTTTTCTTCTGGATGACCGTTTGAATATAAGGGCAATTTTCTTTAAATTCTTTTAAGTAAATTTTCTTACCCGTTTTCTCTTGCCTTGAATAAATTGTCAACGGTAAAGATGAGTTACAAGCTTTCTTAAGCAAGGCAGTTATGTTTTAAAAGCTATCCTCAAGCATCAACATTTAATAACTCCAGCAAACCCAGCAATTCTGCAGCCTCGATAAAGCGCTGGGAAGGCGCGGCAAAAACCACTTTTTTTTGTTCTTTAATGGCATCCCTTTTTAACGCAAACAGTAATTGCAAGGTAGCGGTATCTATCGAAGACACACTGGAGGCATCAATTTCAATGGCGTTATATGCGCAGTATGACTTCTTGAGTTTTTCATAAAGCTTAACAACATTCTGGATTGTTGAAGTTGCTTCCAGGGTTATAATCGGCTCGACAACACCTTCTATCGCCATCTCATCGGAAACCTGGTCTTTCGGCAAATCTGCAATAGTATTCTTCATATCGTTCTCGCTGCTGTCGGGTTTAAAAAACCCATGATTGTTTGCACTTTCAAACAAATTATCAAAGTCTTCAATGTTAATATCCGCATCACCGGCAATATGGAACCTGCATGAAATAACCCAGGCAGGATCAACATCATCAGCCTTAAGGCAATACCTGCTTTAATTGGACTAACAGTAAACTATGTTTTAACCAGTGTTTAACTTTCACTGATCTCCAAATCTTCCAGTTTAAGCAGTTTATCCACATCAAGCAGAATCACCATGCGTTCATTGACCGTTGTCAGGCCATTAATAAACTCATTACTGATTTTCGTGCCAAAATCGGGCGCGCTCTGGATTTTGGTTTTATCCAGGCTAATAACGTCAGAGACTGAATCGACAACCACGCCCATGGTTCTGATTTTATTATCATCGCTGGTTTGCAACACGACTACAACTGTCAGATGGGTATATTCTGTAAATTTTATGCAGAGCTTTTCCCTCAAGTCGATAATCGGCACGATAGAGCCGCGTAAATTAACCACGCCTTTCTCGTAGCGCGGCACATTCGGTATTCTCGACACTGGTTCCCAGCTGCGAATTTCCTGAACACGGAGTATATCAACCCCGTATTCTTCATTATCCAACGTAAAACTCAGATACTGAGCCGCGCTTTCCCGTTCTTTGTTGTTACGATTATGATAGGTGTCTTGAGTTTTTAATTCTTGTGTCATCTTTACTTTCCTGAACCTTCAAGGATAACCCCGTGACTAACGATTTGAGAACCGGACCAGGCCAGGAATATCAAGGATCAGAGCAACAGAACCATCGCCAAGAATGGTCGCCCCTGAAACACCTTGCACTCTGCGATAATTGGTTTCCAATGATTTAACCACCACCTGTTGAGGACCTAGTAACTCATCAACAAACAGGCCGCACAATATACCCTGCCTTTCTACAACAACAATGACGCCTTCGCCCGGATTTGATTTGTTGTTTGGCTGCACATTAAAAATTTCGTGCATTCTTATAACTGGTATGTACTGATCCCGTAACCGGAAGGTCTCCCCTTTCCCGGCTATTTTATTAAGCATATTTTCAGTAATGTTAATTGACTCTTTAATCGAAACCAAAGGCACTATGTAGATTTCATCGCCAACAGCGACGGATTGACCATCAATAATTGCCAATGTTAATGGCAGATGTATGGAAATAGTCGTCCCTTTCCCGAAATCGGAAATAATCTCTACATTTCCGCCCAAGGCTTGAATATTTCTTCTAACGACATCCATACCGACACCGCGGCCTGAAATATCGGTAATGCTTTCCGCCGTGGAAAAACCCGGCATAAAAATTAATTCAAATGCTTGTTTATCGGTTAATATGCTGTTTTCATCGATAAGTCCATTCGCAATGGCTTTTGAGATCAGCTTCTTTCTATCAAGACCCCGGCCATCGTCAATTATTTCAATAACAATATGTCCGCCTCGATGATAAGCTTTCAATTCAATGGTGCCGGTTTCCGGCTTGCCCGCCGCAATCCGGTCAGCCGGAATTTCTATGCCATGATCCAGGCTATTTCTAATCAAATGCACTAAAGGATCACTAATTAACTCAACGACGACCTTATCAACTTCCGTGCTTTCTCCGACCAGTTTCAACTCAATTTTTTTATCTAATTTTGTGCTGATGTCATGCACAAGACGTGGAAAACGGCTAAACACAAAACTGATCGGCACCATTCGAATATTCATAACACTTTGCTGCATATCACGAATATGGCGTTCAAGCTGTGCCAGGCCTCTTTTGAGCTGGGCGAGTTGATCCATGGCAAAATTTTCACCTATCAAACTGAGCATGGACTGAGTAATAACAACCTCGCCGACCATATTAATCAAAGTATCAATTTTGGCAGTATCCACGCGAATAGAGCTTGAAGCCTTGATGGATATTTTAGTTAAATCATTTTCCGATTGCTGCGCTTCCGGTCTGGAGTCCTCGGTATTGACGAGGATTTTAGTCTCAACTTGTGCAGCTTTGGTTTGTTGAATGTCTTGGACCGGTAATTCCGGCTCTGTTATTTTTTCTACAGCCGTATGGTTAGCAATTTGTTTATCGAAGGGCTGTATATCGAGTTCGCAGTCTCCTTCAACCCAATTAAAAATTTCCTTAATTTCCTCGACTTGGATGTCACCAACAATTTCTAATGCCCAGGATAAATTGCATTCCTCGGGATCCAATTCAAAAAACGCAGGAATATCGTTGATATTGACAGAAACACTATATTCACCTAATTCGGCTAGTTCCCTAAACATTCTGACAGGATCATTACCTGTTTTGAGCAAATCCAGATAAGGGCAAAATCCGATTTTCCAGCCCTGCTTGATCAATTCAAATTCATCGGCAACTGCAACAGTGGCCACTGCTGAACTTTCAACTTCTATCTCTGCATTCACGGAAGCGGCCGCCGATGGTTTTTGTTCAGAACCATTTAGCTCGATTTCCAGCGCACCTCTATATTTTCCCACTATCGCACCATCTACATCCTCCCCTTCCTGGATTGAAGTAAGCATGGTCCGTAGACAGTCAACAGAACTCAGCAGCACATCAATTACGGATTGAGTCACTTTTCTGCGTCCATCACGCATTTCGTCGAGCAGAGTTTCCATGATATGGGT
This sequence comes from Methylobacter sp. KS41, assembly GCA_002862125.1. GTDB lineage: Bacteria > Pseudomonadota > Gammaproteobacteria > Methylococcales > Methylomonadaceae > Methylobacter_C. The sequence goes on from PHSP01000001.1 coordinate 1,627,015, forward strand.
AAAATCAGCAATCACGTTAAAGCCGAACGTGCCGCTGCCGCCTTTTATGGAATGCGCTCCTCTAAAAATGGTATTTATCAGTTCCGAGTCAATAGCTACCGTATCAAGATTTAATAATCCGGTTTCCATTGCTTCTAAGCCCTCGAAACATTCTTCAAAAAAAACCTGATGGAACTGTGACATATCGATAGACATATACTTACCTTAATATCCCTGAGTTTTGAGAAGTAATGTTATTATCCAAGAACTTTCTTTAGAGTCTTTAATAACTGGTCGGGGTCAAAAGGCTTGACAATCCAGCCTGTTGCTCCCGCAGATTTGCCTTCTTGTTTTTTTTCAATACTTGATTCAGTCGTTAGCATCAGCATCGGTATATATTTGTAATCCGATAGCGATCGCAGTTCTCTAATCAGGGTTATCCCGTCTTTATTCGGCATATTGACATCGGTTACAATGCAGTCAAATTGCATAGTTTGAGCTTTAGCCAACGCATCAACCCCGTCTATCGCTTCTTCGACTTCGTGACCCGCGCCTTTTAAGGTAAAAGCAACCATTTTTCTCATCGATGTTGAATCGTCAACCGCAAGGATACTTGCCATTTTTTTCTCCATTGTTGTTTTTAAACCTAGAAGGCCGAAATGTATTTTTTCTGGAGTATAGTAGAAAAAAATCTTTTTTCCGTTTGTGAGTGAAAATTAGAATTACATTGCATTAAGTTCAAAAAAATAACATCGCTTAGGCCTGACCAATTTTGATCTGAGGGTAAAAATTAAGTCGAGACACTATGCCGGACACTCATTCTAAAAATTCATACGCTGAAAATATGTCTATACTTAGCTGCGGTCATTAATCTGTTTTACCGGTAAATGGTCGGCTGGTCAATGGCTTAGCAGATAATGGCCAAGCTGGTAAAAGAGAGCTTATTGATCGCCGTTTGGCAGTGCCAACCAAAGATGAGGCCAAAGAGGATATTTTCGATTATATTGATATGTCTTACAGTCAAGAAAGAAATTTAAACTCTTTCCGGACTCATTTTCCGATAGATTTACACACAGTCTTCAATCCAATTTTTTGGAAAAGACTACAATTGGCCCCCGCTGGGGATTATTATAAAATTTGCTGATACTTAACAGCGCAACTGGAACAACAATGGATATAGCTAAAGAACTCCTGCAGAGTAAAATCCTGATTGTCGACGATGTCTTGTCCATGCGTAGTCTGACCAAGGCTATTTTACGAGAAGCCGGTTTTGCTCACGTTTTTGATACGCCGGATGGACAGGAGGCGCTAAAACTGATGAGAAAAGTCAAGGTTAATATCGTGGTCTGTGATTGGAACATGCCTGTGATGAGCGGGATAGAATTTTTTAAAGCGGTACAAGAAGAACCCAAATTGGCGGGAACCCCCTTCATTATGCTAACGTCTTCATCAGAAACCAGTAAGGTAAAAGAGGCAATTGAGGCGGGCATAACGGCTTATATGATAAAACCGTTTAAACCCGCCGATTTGTTGAAAAAAATTAATAGCCTATTGACTTAACCGGTAGACGTTTTACTGCACGAAAGCCCTTCCTTTTTCCGGGTCCTTTAATTATCTGCGTTTGTAACGTTAATTATCGTCTACTCATGTTTTTTAAGGAAACCAAGATTATTTGCAATTCCCTCTAAAAATGCATTTTGATTTTTCGAAAATATTTTTCAGATATGTTGACTGTATTCCCGAAGTTTCGCCGCTCTTAGGTCCGGAACGCATAAAAGAAAACGTATTTAGCTGGAGTTTGCTATACGCTATGCAAAGCCTGTGTTAATTAGCCAGTCTTATAAATGGCTGGATTAGGCATTTGATAATATTGAAAAACTTCATTTATATACCTTAAGTCAGACAAAAAAGAGAATTGATTATGAATATTGAAGGTGTGAATTTATTATCCTTGCTATCCGCCGCCAGTAACACTGAAGGAGGTACGCCGTCTTTACCTGAAAAAAACGCTATTACTGAAAATTTTACGAATGCCTTGATAGGGCAGATAAAAATGTTAAGCGCGACAAAAGGACAAACCCAATTGCCCGGTCAACTGCAAAATATGACTATGCCTCAAACCGTCAACAGCTTGGACGGCATCGGTGACTTGCTGAAAAATAAGGTCGCCGGGGAAGAGCTCTCCGCTTTGATAGACAAATATTTACCATCGTCTTATAAAAAAATTGAGGACAGCAATCTTAATAAGGATGGCAACCTTGAAACAACCTTGCTTGCGTTAACCGATACGTTGAAATCCATGCCTCCAGGCATGATTCCAGATGAATTGGCGGCAGCGCTAAACAGCGGCAATATAAATATTATGGCTTCAAATGGACTATCTCCTGAAAAGCAGCTGCCTGAAGGAGCCAAATTGAATTTGGTTGGCGGCGAGTTTGCAACCTCGGGTGATTCTCTGCAAAATGGAGCCATTCTTCCTCAGTTAATTAAAGATGGACAGGGTTTTAATTTGCAAGCCATGCAAAATACCGAACCCACGGAAAAAACTCCGGGAGTTGAAAAACATGTCTCCAATCCAGAGCCGGAAAAAACCATGTCCGGCCTTACCGCGGATATGATCCCGTTCCATAGTCCGGTTGAAATCAAAACAGACAGTCCGGCAATATCAAGACCTTTGGATCATCCTGGCTGGAACAAGGATCTTGGCGAACAGATTGTATGGATGAATAACAAAACAATGTCCGCGGCAGAAATAAAGCTGAATCCGGAGCATCTTGGACCAATATCAGTCCGCATTGATATCCATCAGGATCAGGCGAGCATTATGTTCACTGCGAATCACGCGGAAGTCAAAGAAGCTCTTGAATCCTCTATTCCCAAGTTACGTGAAATGCTGGGCGCTCAACAGCTTAATCTAATAAATGTAAATATCTCTCAAAACTCCACGCCAGATCAAGGGCGGTCACAATCCCAACCCTTTCTCCAAATACCGGAAAATCATGAACACGGCATCAATGGCGTTATTGACTCAATAGATGAACGGGTTGTTGTCAGTAAGGGCTTATTGAGCATATATGCATAACTTCAGGAACAGCAATAGCATCAATCCCCATCCTGCGCGATTTCAGGCAAGCTGAATTTGCTCTTATTAAAGCGTCTGTTTGCCTTCCTAATTTTACGCCCTAAATACTCAGGAAATGGGGATGTCTAATTGCGCTGAATAATCGGCTTGAAAAATAAAAATTTGCACTTAGTCAATTTATTGACATAATTGTTTGGAATTATTTTAAGCCGATAGAGAACGAATTATTAAAGCCAAAATAAGAAAAAATTCTAAAAATGCTAATCTCTCCTTACTGACTGAAAAATAATCCGTCCGTCAACTTGAAGACAGCCGGCGCTTTTAAGCTCGTTTCGATAACATCATCCGGATTTTGTAACGGGTGTTTTTGGCTCCAAGAGTTACCTATACCCCTGAATCAAGACATTATCTGCAACGATGTTATATATCCCTGGAGAATATGAGCTACCGTTATTGCTCGACCCTGGATTCACAGACTAAGTCTTAACTATATCAATATCTTGAGTGATGAGTATAAAAATATGGCTTTGCCGTGTATTTTGTTAATTGATGATAATAAAACAAGGTCTCTGCAATTTGAGACCATCCTGCGGTTCATAGAATACCGGGTAGAAATAGCCGATTCATCAAATTATGCCTCCTCTATCCGTCAATTAGATCATTTTGTTGGTATTTTTATTGGTAACGGCATAAATAATCAGCCTACTATTGTAGGCGATCTCGTGAATTCGGCTGGCAACATTCCGATCGTTCTGATAATCGATAAAAGCGATTCTATTGAGGTTTCCACAGCGTTGAATAATGAGGTATTTCAAGTGCTGGAATGGCCTGTTACCTTTGCGGTCATGAAACTTATAACTGATAAAATGTCAGCTTCTTTTAGGCAAACGGCCTCAGATCAAGAACAGTTTACTCAAAAGACGGCCGTTGATCGTAGAAGCCATGACCGCAGAAGTTATGACCGCCGGTTTTTCGCCCTTGATAGACTGAAAGGCGAAAGTCAATCTATTGTTAAAATCCGTAAGTCCATTGATCAGGTTGCCGAATCAGAAGCGACTGTTTTAATTCTTGGCGAGTCAGGTACAGGAAAAGAAATTATTGCCCGTGCCTTACATGACTCATCCTTGCGGCGATCAAAACTATTTGTGCCTATCAATTGCGGCGCTATCCCTGGCGAATTACTGGAAAGCGAGTTATTCGGCCATGAAAAAGGCGCCTTTACAGGGGCTTTAAATTCAAGGCAAGGACGCTTTGAGATGGCGGAAGGAGGTACGCTTTTTCTTGATGAAATCGGCGATATGCCCATGGCAATGCAGGTTAAGTTACTGCGCGTATTGCAGGAACGCAGCTTTGAGCGAGTTGGCAGTAATAAAACCATTCATTGTGATGTCCGGATTATTGCGGCAACACACAGGCATCTTGAAGATGCGATAAAAGAAAACCGGTTCCGCGAAGATCTTTTTTATCGTTTGAATGTTTTTCCTATCGAGGTTTCGCCGTTAAGAGAAAGATCTGAAGATATTCCCGCGTTAGTGAAGGATATTATTGCCTGCATGGAAGCGTCCAATCGTGGATCCGTGAGGTTTACAAATGCGGCATTGGCTGTTTTGAGGCAATATGAGTGGCCTGGTAATGTCAGGGAATTGGCAAATTTAGTTGAAAGAATGTCCATTATTTATCCGAATGAACAGGTGGACGTGGCTCATCTGCCGGAAAAATTTCAACAGTACAGCGTGCCGGCCGAAATTATCATTGCTAATGAAAACATTAATTTAACCTCCAATAATCAGCCGGAAAAAATGGAACTTAATAACACTATTGATAATCCTCCGGCGGCTTTAACGCAGTTACCTGAACAGGGCATAGATTTAAAGGAGTATCTGACTGTTTTGGAAGGCGATTTAATACGCCAAGCGTTGAATGAATGCAACGGCGTGGTAGCTCATGCCGCTAAACGCTTGAATATCCGCCGCACGACACTGGTTGAAAAATTGCGTAAATACGATTTGGAACGTTAAGTCTTAAAAGTTATTACCCTCCCTCGCGTATCTGGTTTTGTCTAAAAAAACATCAGACATGATGACTGATCCAGTAAAATTCTTTTTTAAACATCACTTGTATTCCCTCGCATCAATAAACAAACCGATTTGGCCGTCATATTTTTGACGGCCATCTATCAAAATAGAAAAACAATAAAAACATAGGCATAAATTGAAAATGAGAAAGTATTCGGAGCCATTAGTGCCATGATGAAACATGGCACTAATAATGCTTAAAGCTAATGGACTAGAGAAATTAGTAAGGAAATGCCATGAGTGATATGAATATAAACCAGGTTTTAGCCCAGATGCGGGCAATGAGCCTTCAAGCAAGCGGGCAAGTTCAGGAAAAAAGCGGAAATACCGGCTTTGCGGATTTATTACAACAATCCATATCCTCAGTTAATGACTTTCAACAAAGCGCTGGAAAAATGACGGAAGCTTTTGAAACTGGCGCGAGCAATATACGTTTAGCGGATGTTATGGTCGCTACACAGAAAGCGAATGTCTCTTTTCAGGCTACATTACAGATCAGAAATAAGCTGGTTGAAGCCTATAAAGACGTCATGAATATGCCCATGTAGTCGGCTATGGCTTTCATGACCCCTTCTACTACGCATGGAAGATCGCTGTATGAAGGGTCATTGTCAAAACACGCTATGATAAGAAAATGAGTACACAAAACGATAATAGCCTGGTGGAGTCAACGGGTATTCAACAGATTTTAGTGGCAAAGAGCGCTGCTCATCCTGCCATGAAAGGCCTGTCGGAGCTGACTATAGGACGCCAGCTTGGCTTAATGCTCGGATTGGCTCTCAGTACCGCTATTGGAGTTGCTATTGTTCTATGGTCTCAGGCTCCCTCTTATGGGCGCTTGTATTCCGGAATTGGTGACAAGGATATAACCGAAATTCTCGATGTCCTGAGTACGCAGGGTATCAAGTACAAAGTCGAACCCGGTTCAGGAGCGATCATGGTGCCGATTGATGATGTGAACGAGGTAAAGCTTAAATTAGCGGGTTTAGGGTTGCCCAGAAGTAATAGTCTGGGTTATGAGTTACTGGATAAAGACCAGGGCTTCGGTTCCAGTAAGAGCGTTGAAATGGTCCGTTTCCAACGCGCTCTTGAAGGCGAAATTGCACAAATCATTATGGCAATTCAGAGTGTAAAAACCGCCCGGGTTCTGTTAGCGATCCCTGTCCAGTCAGTATTTGTCCGTGACCGTAAAAAGCCGAGCGCTTCTGTTGTAGTCGGCTTATATCAGGGCAAATCATTGGATAAAGGCCAAATTGAATCAATTATTCACTTGGTTGCTTCCAGCGTGCCTCAGCTTGAAGCCGACCAAGTGACGGTTGTTGATCAAAAAGGCCGGCTGTTAAATAGCAATGATTCATCATCCATAAGTTATTTAACCGCAAAGCAATTCGAGTATAAGAAAAATATCGAGGAACATCTAATGGATAGGATTGGAAATATCTTATCGCCATTAGTGGGCGATAGCATGCGCGTACAAATTTCAGCCGACATGGATTTTACCGAAACCGACAAAACCCAGGAAATGTTTAATCCGAAGTCGTCAACCCTGAGAAGTGAACAAACATCGGAAGAAGAAAGCACCTTGCCCCCTACTCAAGGCATTCCGGGAGCATTATCAAATCAACCGACTCCGGCAGGAATGGCGCCGGCGCCGGCGGCGGCACCCTCACCCACGCCAACAGCAGCGCCAGCAGCCGGTTCAGCGCCGAATTCAAATTCTGCAACAGCAGCCGCGCCCGTCCCGGCTTCAAGCTCGAAAAATGCAACAAGAAATTTTGAACTGGATAAAACAATTACCCACACGCGATCGGCTACCGGGGTTTTGCATAGACTGTCCGTTGCGGTAGTTGTCGATAACCAGCGCATAACCCAGCCTGACGGCAAGATCACAACCCAGCCCTTTAGCCCGGAAGATATTAATCGATTTACTGATCTGGTGAAACAAGCGGTTGGCTTTGACAGCGCACGGGGCGATCAGGTTACTGTTACCAATGTCGCTTTCAAAATACCCGAAGAGCTTGAGGCATTGCCGGAAATAGCTGTTTGGAAGCAAGGCTGGTTTCTTGACCTGATGAAACAGGCAGCGGCGGTATTAACAGTGTTATTTCTGCTGTTTGGAATACTCCGACCCACAATGCGCCGCCTCGCCGGACGCGAGAAGGAAGAAAAAAACGTAACCGCTTTAGAGGATCAAACCAAGACAGCGGGCGGCGTTGTAAGCTACGATTACACTCAAGATGGAGTGCCTGTAGCCACGCCTGTCGAACAACAAGCAAAAGACGAATTGCCGCTTCAGCTGGAAGACTTATTGCTTTTTGATTTGCCTTACGGTTATGAAAGGCGTTTGGACTATTTGCAAAAAATCGTTGATAAAGATCCGAAAGTAGTCGCTCAAGTTATTAAAAAATGGGTTAGGTAAATATGGCCAGGGAATTAAATCAAGCCGAACGCGCCGCTTTATTGTTATTTGCAATAGGAGAGGACAGGGCCGCAGCCGTTCTAAAGCACATGGAGGTCAAAGAAGTGCAGACGATAGGTTTCGCTATGGCGAGATTGACCGATATTTCCCCGGTAATGGTTAATGACATACTCGGGGAAATTATCGTCGCTGTAAAAAACCTGACTTCGCTGGGTGTTGAGTCAGATGGTTATATCCGCACGATATTGTCTAATGCTTTGGGCGAAGAAAAAGCCAGTGATATTATTCAGCGAATTTTTTTAAATGTTGATAATAAGGGACTTGATCTATTGCAAATAATGGATGTCAAGTCGCTTACAGATCTGATCCGCTTGGAACATCCGCAAGTTGGCGCGATTCTTCTGTCGGTAATGGTCAGTGACAAGGCTGCTGAGGTTATGCTGCGCTTACCTGAAAATTTACGTTCCGATCTGGTGATCAGAATTGCAAATATGCAAGGCGTACAACCGGGAGCCATGCGCGAACTGGGTAATATTATGCAAAAACAGCTGAACGGAAGTGAAGCCGGCAAAGCCAGGACGCTTGGCGGCATCGATACCGCCGCCAATATTTTAAATTTCATGGAGTTTTCCGCCAGAAATTTAGTCCTGGATGAGGTTCACGAAAGCAATGCCCAGCTGGCTTCAATAATTCAGGAGAAAATGTTTGTTTTTGAAGATTTGATTTCCTTGTCCGGGAACGCCTGGCAAACAGTGCTGCGCGAGGTTCAAACAGAGCAACTGTTATTGGCGTTACGAGGCGCGACTGATAACCTTAGAGAAAAAATATTCAGCCACATGTCCAAGCGGGCGGCAGACATATTGCGTGATGATTTAGAAGCTTCTCCGCCAGCTAAATTGAAGGATGTAGAGACGGCTCAGAAAGAGATAATGAGCATTGTCAAACAATTGGAAGACTCTGGTGAAATTCAGATAGGAAGCGCCAACGATGCACTCATCTAAAACACCCGGATTTTCTCCAGCTGAGCTGGCGGCGTTAAGCGTATGGCGCATGCCGGATGTTTCCGATAAACCAGAACCAGTGAATTTGACGGAAGTTGAAAATTCTGCCCCGCCGCCAATGTCTGTTTTAACGGTAGACCAAATTGAAGCCATGCAAAAGCAGGCGTATGACGAAGCGTTTGCGCAAGGGAAAAAGGATGGCCATAGCGAAGGCTTTAAAGAAGGTTCAAAACAGGGCTACGAGGAAAATGTGCAGGTCTTGCAAGATAAGGCAACGGAGTTTGTCAGTCTTATGGAATCATTAAGCCAGCCATTTAAAGTTCTTGATACGGAAGTGGAAAAAGAGCTGGTCAAACTCGCTATGGCTATTGCGACTCAAATCATACGCAGAGAGATTAAAATGGACCCAGGCCAGATTGTTGCCGCAGTCAGGGAGGCGATAAATATATTGCCGTTATCGTCACAAAAAATCAGCTTATTTTTACACCCTGAAGACGCCGGATTAGTCCGCTCAGCGTTACCATTGGATGAAATATCCCCGGCCTGGAGAATTGTTGAAGATCCGTTGATTACCAGGGGCGGATGCAAAGTTGATACTGAAATTTCTCATATTGATGCGACTGTGGAAAATCGCTTGGCTGCCGTTATCGCCAATCTATTTGGCGGCGAACGGGAGCAAGACTGCAAGAATACAGAGGTTAAAGCAACGCAGGAAGCCGTTGCCGGGGATGAAAATTCATGATTCCGGATACAGATAGATCACGGATTTGGCTAAATCAATTAACACCCTACTCCAAAAGATTGACAAAACCGCCTGAGCTCATTGTCGAAGGCAAGCTTTTCCGCATGGTCGGATTGACGCTTGAAGCGGTAGGATGCAGAGCCGCTATTGGTTCGCGCTGCCGTATTGAGACTAAAACCGGCAGAAAAATAGAGGCTGAAGTGGTTGGCTTTGCCGGCGAGCGGGTTTTTTTGATGCCGACCGGCGAATTACATGGCCTTGAACCTGATTGCCGCGTTATTCCTCTGGGTAAAAACAGCCTGGCCCGGGTAGGCTATGGTTTACTGGGCAGGGTTCTGGACGGCGCGGGAAACCCTCTGGATGGTAAAGGCCCGCTTAAAACCGAGGCGCAGATTTCACTTAACGGCGCACCAATAAACCCGCTGTCGAGAAAACCAATACGGGAATCGCTTGATGTTGGAGTCAGGGCGATTAATTCAATTCTTTGCGTGGGTCGTGGACAGCGTATGGGCCTATTCGCCGGCACCGGCGTGGGCAAAAGTATTTTGTTAGGGATGATGACAAAATTTACAAGCGCCGATATTGTCGTGGTCGGCTTGATTGGCGAACGGGGCCGTGAAGTCAATGAGTTTGTGCAGAAAATTCTGGGCGAAGAAGGGCTTAACCGGGCGGTAGTTGTTGCAACTCCGGCCGACTGCCCTCCATTGATGAGAGTCCATGGGGCATTGCTGGCAACCAGTATTGCGGAATACTTTCGCGATCAGGGCCTTGATGTTTTGTTGCTGATGGACTCATTAACACGCTTTGCACAAGCGCACCGTGAAATCGCTTTGGCTATTGACGAGCCGCCTGCGACCAAGGGCTACCCGCCCTCGGTATTTGCCAGATTGCCGCACCTGGTAGAACGGGCGGGTAATGCGGATGAAGATGGCGGTTCAATTACAGCATTTTATACAGTATTAGCTGAAGGCGATGACAATAATGATCCCATTGCCGATGCCGCCAGAGGCGTGTTGGACGGGCATATTGTCTTATCCAGAAGCCTTGCCGAAGCCGGTCATTTCCCGGCGATAGACATAGAGGCATCCGTGAGCCGGGTTATGCCGGACATTGCCGATGCCGGTCATTTGCAGAAAGCAAGAGAGGTAAGGAGATTATATTCGCTTTACCAGCAAAACCGGGATTTAATCAGTGTAGGCGCTTATCAACCCGGCTCTGATCCTCGAATTGATCAGGCCATTGCCAAAAATGCGGCTATCTTGGCTTTTCTTCAGCAGGATATGAATGAACAGGTTGACATGAGCCGCAGCCTGCATGAGCTCGATATTTTGTTAGGCGCCAGCCAATGATGAAAAAATCACAGCGCATTAAAACCATTGTCGAGATTAAAGCGGCGCAAGAAAAAAAATCCTTGGAAGCGCTGGGCGCATCACAACGGAAATTGCTGGCGGCGCAAGCTCAAGTAGAAAGTTTAAAGAAATACCGGCAGGAATATCAGGATAGATTTAATCAACTGGGAGGCGGAGGCATCAGCGTTCTAAAGTTGCAGGAATTCAGATCATTCATGGATAAGCTGGATAAGGCGATAGCGGGCCAGCAACAGTCTCTGAGCGAATGTGAAACGGACTTGATGACTAAAAGAAAAACCTGGGAAGCAATGCATCACCGGACTCAAAGCCTGCAAAAAGTTTGCAATTCCGCGCTGGCCGCGGAGATAAAGCAGGACGGCAAGCTCGAACAGCTGGAGCAGGATGAACGCGCATCCAGATCAGGGAAACGTTGTTGAATAACTTGAATGGTGGCGAAGCTAGCCGTTCCCGGCTTTTTCGCAGAACTACCGCTTTCTGATAACAATAGTCCGCCTTCCAAGCAATTTGCGGCTTTAGCAGAATAACCATTGTCCGCAAGCGGCTGGAAACATAAGGCCTTGGAACATTTGCGGCACAATCACTATGCCTCCGCATTATGCGGCTAACTGACTTACAGCCTGGAGCAATGTAATTATTTATGCTAAAAACCGCTGAAAATACGCTCGACCCCTCCGACTGGCCGGCTTTCCGGCTGCAGGGCCATCGAATGCTCGATGACATGCTGGATTATCTTGAGCATCTGCGCGGCCAGCCGGTCTGGAAACCCCTGCCGCAAACCGTGCGTGAAACCTTCCGGCAAGCGCTGGATGAGGATCCCGCCGATCTTGCGGCAGTGCATGATACCTTCATGAAAACCGTCCTGCCTTATGCCGTGGGCAACGCCCATCCAGGCTTCATGGGTTGGGTTCATGGCGGCGGCACGCCGGTCGGCATGCTCGCGGACATGCTGGCGGCCGGCCTCAACGCCAACCTCGGCGGCCGCGACCAGGCCCCGGTCGAACTTGAACGGCAGCTGGCGCAATGGGTTCGAAAGCTGTTTGCTTTTCCGGATACAGCCCAGGGCTTGTTTGTAACCGGCACCTCAATGGCCAATCTTATCAGCGTTCTGATTGCACGCACCGCGCTTTTGGGCGCAGCCGTCCGCCGGATAGGCATGGCTGCCGCGAATCCTCGTCTGACCGCCTATACATCCGCCTGCGCTCATCTCAGCATTGCCCAGGCGATGGATATTGCCGGCATAGGCAGCGACGCATTGCGCGTAATTCCGGTCGATGCAAACTATCAGATGGATGCCGGTATTCTCGCACAAACCATAGCAGATGATAAAAAGGCCGGGCTGACGCCGTTTTTCATTGCCGGCACGGCGGGCGGCGCGGACGTAGGCGCTATCGACCCGCTTGACGCCATTGCGGAAATCGCCCGCAGCGAAAAGCTCTGGTTTCACGTTGACGGCGCGTATGGAGCCCTGGCGATATTGGCGGCGGATATTGCACCGCGGCTGCAAGGCATGGAGCGCGCCGATTCCATTGCCTTTGATTTTCATAAATGGGGACAAGTCCCCTATGACGCCGGCTTTATACTGGTAAGAAACGGGGAACACCAGCTCGACGCATTTGCCTCGCCGGCCGCCTATTTAATGCGGGAAACCCGCGGTCTTGCCGCAGGCTCGCCGTGGCCGTGCGACATGGGTCCCGAACTTTCGAGGGGGTTTAGAGCGCTAAAAACCTGGTTTACGATTAAAGTTTACGGGACGGAAAAATTGGGCCGGATTATTTCCAACACCTGCGCATTGGCGCGCTACCTGCAACAGCGCATCGAATCCAATCCGCGCCTGGAACTCCTCGCGCCTGTTTCGCTGAATATTGTCTGCTTCCGTTATCGTAGCCAGGATAGCGACCGGATCAACGCGGAAATTGTTATCGCCCTGCAGGAATCCGGCATAGCCGCGCCTTCAACTACAACCCTGCATGGGCGGCTTGCGATTCGCGCGGCAATCGTCAATCACCGCACGACTGCAAGCGATATTGATGCGTTAATCGATGCAACGCTCAGCTTCGGCGAAATGGCCGTGAATAAAGTACAATCGCCTCAACCTCAGGAAAATCCATGACCACCTTAGATAGTAAAGACGCTGAGCCGATAGCGCTAATCGGCCTTGCCAAACTCATGAGAATGGCTTTCTCAGGCGAGGATCTCGCGCCATTGGGAGCCCGGTTAATCGAACGCGCCGGAACCGGCTCAAGCGCCAATACCTTGATGGACTTATCGACGGTTTTGCAATTGCGGGGAAACCGCGATCTGGCTCTGCTCATGCAAGCCGAAGCTATCGGCAGCCGGCAAGTTTATACGCCGCCGGCGGCAACCGGCCCGGTCAATATCCGCGTTTGCGCCATCATGAGCTCCGGCGATTTGATGGCCAACACGCCGCTTGAATTCCTGCTCGAAGATTCCGATGTCGCGCTGAATCTCGTTTATGTGACGGAAAAACAGCCTTTACCGGCCCAACTGCCTGAGCATGATGTGCTGTTCGTCGCGATTGCCCAGTCTGATCAAAATATGCCGCTGTTGGAAGAACTGGATGCCGTCATCGCATCATGGCCTCGACCGGTTCTTAATCAACCAGCCCGGATTGCCTTATTGTCCCGCAATCGTGCTTGCGAATTACTCAAATCAGCACCCGGCGTAATGATGCCCGCCACGGTGCGCATGGACAGGCAAACTCTGGAAAACATCAGCCATCGCGCCGCGCCTGTCAGCAGCTATCTTGAGGACGGCGACTACCCGCTTATTGTCCGCCCGGTCGATTCCCATGCCGGGCAAGGTCTGGACAAAATAGAAAATGCACAAGCGCTGGCCAACTATTTACAAACCCGGACCGATAACGAATTTTATATTTCCCGGTTTGTTGATTATCGCGGACACGATGGGCTATACCGCAAATACCGCATTGTATTAATAGAAGGCCGCCCTTTTATTTGCCATCTCGGCATATCCGAACACTGGATGATCCATTACCTCAATGCGGGAATGGCGGAAAGCGGCGGAAAGCGCGCCGAGGAAGCGGCTGTAATGGCTGAGTTCGAAACCGGCTTCGCCGCTAAACACAGCGCTGCGTTCCGCGAAATTAATGAGCGCATCGGCCTGGATTATCTGGGTATTGACTGCGGCGAAGCGCCCGGCGGCAAGTTACTGATTTTTGAAGTGGACAGCTGCATGATTGTACATGCGCTCGATCCCGTCGATGTGTTCCCCTACAAACAACCGCAAATGCGCAAAGTGTTTGCAGCATTTCGTCAAATGCTGATTAACGCCACGCAGCGTGAAGTTCTTTAGCTTTGTGAAAACGTCTTACTCACATCCGGAACAGCTGGCGGGCGCTCAACCAGAAAGCCTGCCGTCCACCGCGCGGTGCCTGACGGAAGGAGGCGATGAACGCATTGTCCTGGATCCAATCAGCGGTTTGAACGCATACGGTTGCCGGCCGTTTCCTGACCCGGAATTGCTGGCGTACGGCTCCTCTACGGCGTCGATTATTTCCATCGAAGGCTACCGCCATGCTGACCGGCTGCGCATGCGTCTGCGGGAAGCTGCCGGCAACGACTCGCAAGCGGCGGTCTATAACCTTGAAACCGGGCGCATCCGTACGGAATTATTGCGGTTATGCGAACTACCCGGCACTACCGGCATGATAATCTCGCCATCGGGTACGGATGTTCATACTACCGCGGCTCAATATTCGGGATGCGGTGAATCCATTCCGCCCCGGATAGTCATGATAGAAACCAATGAAACCGGCAAAGGCGTGGCCGCCGCGCTGAAGGGAGCCGGATTTGTTGAAAAATCTGGCGGCGTCGCGCCGGTGCATGTCCGGCTGGGCGATGGCTCGCCCAGACCACTAACAGACATTGATAAGGAAGTTGAATTGCTGGCAAGCGATGCGCTTGCATCAGACCGGCGCGTTCTGCTGATACTCATAGATCAATCCAAAACCGGATTAATCGCGCCAAGCCTCAGCTGCGTCCTGTCGCTGCAGCGGCGTTTTCAGAATAAAATCGACGTTCTGGTTGACGCCTGCCAGTTTCGCGTAGCCCCCCCGACATTACGCGCTTATCTGGAACAGGGTTTCATGATTGCGCTGACCGGCTCAAAATTTCTAACCGGCCCATCATTTTCAGGAGCTTTGTTAGTTCCGCCGGCTATAGTCCGGCGGTCGCAATCAGCTCCGTTTCCGGCCAATTCTCCAGACTGGGCGAATTGGCCGTCAAGCCCGGCGATAATGGCGGAAAATGTTAAACAAAGCGTTAATTTTGGTCTGCTCTTGCGCTGGGAAGCCGCTCTTCAGGAACTGAGAGCGTTTCGCTCGGCGCCTCAAGCAACTGTCATCAACTTTCTTCAGGATTTTGCCTCGGCGGTTCAGCAGCGTCTGAACAGCGACCCTCTCCTCGAACCCTTACCGGTACCCCGGCTCAACCGCCGCCCATTGACAGCCGAGAACAGTTGGGACCATCTCCAGACGATTTTTCCATTTTTGCTTTATCATGCAGATGCCGGCCGGACATATTTAAGCGCGGAAGAAACCCGGCATGTTTACCGGCAACTGTCCGTCAGTCAAGCATTCGATCCTGAACATCCTGACGCTCCAATCGCCGCGATGCGCTGCCAGTTAGGCCAGCCGGTGGCTTGCGGCAAACGCAACGGCGTAGAGGTAAGCGCATTGCGGCTATGCATCAGCGCCAGGCACATCGTCAAGGCTGCCGCTGATGGCGATAAAGGCGTTGCCGTTATTGCAGCGGCGTTGGCAGTGCTGGATAAAACCGGCCTGTTAATCAGATCATTACCAAAACTCTGAGCAGTCTGAGAAGCCCGGCTCTACTGTCTGCATATTTCAGGCAACAGCCTGACTTTTACCTGGAAAAATTTTCCGTATTCAATTACCTGAAAAAAGCCGGAAACTTACGAAGCATAGGCCTTTATGGCCTTTTTCCCTTGATCCATATTTTGCAACGTATGCGCAAGATTAAGCCTGCTTGAGGCTCCTAATGCGATAATATCGCAGTTTATCGCCAATATCGATTGAATACCGGCCGCAACAATCCCGGCATATTCCTGCTGAACCGGTTCTGAAAAAAACTTCCGGATCAACTCACTGCGTTCAGCTTCCAGGACATTTACCTTATCCCAGGACTCCTCCCTGGCTTTTTCCAGCATTGTCCGGCTCATGGAGATTAACTGTTGAAGATCGTGTGTCTTGTCTGTCATCTTAAAACTCAAAAATAAATTTTAGAATTTGAACTCTTTTAATGGTGCAACCAGCTGGTTTTCCCCTAACAGTCCGGTTTATTGGCATATTGCGTAATTCGTAGCCTCGGGCTAATTTTTAAATTCATCCGGAATACTGTCCCAGCCCATTTTGATTTCCATCATTAAACCGGCAACTTCATCCAGAATCCCCTGATCATTGTGCAAATTTGCAACAACCAGGCGGCGAGACATATAGTCGTATAGATTATTCAGATTTTCTGCAAGCCCGCCCTCTGTATCGTGATTCAAAGAGGATTGTAAACCGCCGATAATAGTGATGGCGATGCCGATATTTTTACCTTTTTCAGAAAGGCGATTGTTTCCCATATTGCCTTTTGCCAGGGCGATTTTTTCCAGCGCGCCCTCCATCAGCATTTGCACGAGACGATGGGGTGAAGCATCCATTATTCCACTGTGAACACTTACTTGTTGATATTGCTTCATAGCCAATGCAGCATTCATTTAATTACCCTCTTTGATTATGTTGCACCCCTGCCCGGAGTGCTTGAAAAAAATTTAAAATATCCGGTAAACAATTATATCCGCTCAGCTTAGCCGATTTTTGTCGCTGTCCCTACGTTTGTCGTGCCCGTGAATCCCGGTAAATTAGCCAGCATTGAAGTAAGGGAATTACTGGTGGACTGGAGCTGCCCGACCAGAGCATCCATGGCGTTAAATTGCGTGAGATATTGGCTTTGTAATTGCGCAAGTCTTGCATTAAGTTGCGTCTGCTGATCGGAAATACGGGATGTTTGGGTATTATCGCTATTGACACGGGACGCTAACGGGCCGTCGAAGGTCAGTTGATTTGTTAAATAATTATCAAGGTTCATAGCCAATCCGCTCCCTGATGCAAATAATGTCGCAACTCCCGAAGGATTAGATGCCATAACGCTGTTAAATTTAGTGGAATCAAGTGTAAGCGCGCCGGTTTTATCCGTTGTAATGCCAATTTCAGCTAGGGTTGAAAACCCGGAAATACCTTGCACGGGATTTGATATTATTTGGCGTATCTGATTTTGCAAACCCTGTAACAGCGGGTCGCCAAATAATTGCGAAGCCGTCTTGGTTGTGGGGTCGTAATTGGACAAGCTGCTCATCGTGCCGGCCAAAGAATTATAAGCGCTGATAAAATTCTGAACTTTTGACGTAGTGGAGGCTGGATCCGCCGCAATACTCAAGGTGGCCGGCGTGGTTGAGGCGGTATTCAGGGAAAGGGTTACTCCCGGAATAACGTCGGAAATACTGTTGCTTTGTCTTGTCACTTGCTGCCCGTCGACATGGATAATGGCATCCGAAGCGGTCTGAACAGATGTCAGATTGGCTGTTGCAAACCGGGTCAAATCGCTACCTGGAGACGGTGTTGTAGGCGTTGCGTTTATGCTGATGGTATTGGCGGCGCCCATTTGGTTAGAGGTCAGTAATAATTGAGGTCCCGTGTCAACGGTAATGATGGAAGCGCTGATGCCAGGGTTGCCGGACGCCTGATTGATGGCGTCGCGAAGACCCGCCAGCGTAGTCGTGCTGTCAGTGCTGACATTAAAACTGCTGGCGCCCAAGCTTATAGCCAGCGTACCCGCGCCCACTAATGCAGTGTCACTGGTTAAACTGGCGGAATGCATTTGTGCCGCCTTCGCCAGTTGATCCACTGAAATGGAATAACTGCCTGCAGCGGCAGAGCCATCCGCGGATGCAGACAATACAGCGCTATTGCTTGAGGTGGCGCTGTTGGCCTGAAAAGCGGAGACGCCTTCCAGACTCTGCACGCTGGTTTGAAAAGTGGCTAAAGCGCTTTTAAGCGTCCCCATTGCGGTTAAATCGGCGGTTACATTAGCCTGTTGAGCCGTCAGCTGCGCGGTTTGCGGATCGCCTTCCGCGGATACCAGTTTTGTTACCAGACCCTGTATATCAAGGCCTGAACCTAAGCCGGTGGATGTAATTGTAGACATTGCCCGCCTCCTCTAAGAGAGCCCCTATTAATATAATTTTGAAAAATGTTGTTGCCAAAATATTAAAATTTGCATTCTTCAACATCCTGGAGAAAGCCATTATTAGAGGTCACTTTATTTAAACCCTATACTCTTGATCTGAAGATATTAAAGCCCGTTTTATTTTCTTGCGCCGCCAGATCCTTGGCCAGCCTTAGCGCCTCTTCAGTCGGCATTTGCCGGATAACCTGTTCGTTTTTAGCGTCGATAACCTTGACAACGATATTGCCGCTCTCAATATCGATACTAAACTGCAAATCCCTCTGTATGTTTTGCACATGATCATTCAATTGGCTGACCGCTTGCGTCAGGTCGCCGGCCCCCTTTGCCGCCTTTGCATCAGCCGCGCTGTTAACCGGCGAGCCGGCCGTCTGGCTGCCGCCGTCGATCTTCAATGGCACAACCACGGCCGATTGCTGTGGTAATATGTTGGTATTAATGTCCATGTTAACGACTCCTTATCACGGTCAGGAAAAACAGATGCCCGGCGTCGCCGCCGGGCTCTCCCTGTTGCAGGTTTATCTCAAAAGTGACAATACGCCTTGCGATGATTGATTGGCCTGGGCCAGCATCGCGGTACCCGCCTGCTGCAGGACTTGCGCCCGTGACAGATTAGCGGTTTCCTGTGCAAAGTCGGCATCCTGGATACGGCTTTGCGAGGTGGTTAAATTTTGTATCGTGGATGCCTGAACAGCCATGACCGAAGTGAAACGGTTTTGATAGGCGCCCAGCGCAGCCTGCTGGTTATTGATGCTCGCCAGCGCGCCGTCGATGGTAGTAATCGCTTTCGAGGCGCTGGTCTGGGTAAGCACATCCATTGTCGCAATAGTCGAAACCGTCGCTCCAGGCGTTGCCGCCGTGGTGCCTGCCGTCAATCCTGCGCTGGCAACCGCGCCGCCGCTGACGGTAATGGCGGCTGAACTGTTAAGAGTAACCGTGGAGTGGGTGGTAGCCGCAGTCAAGCCGGTATTAGTAATTGTGCCTCCGATTGCGATATCGCGGCCATCCGCGGCTGTTAACGTTACTGCGCCTGTTGTGGCATCCGCTGAAGCTGTAACGCCGGTTTGGCTGGATATCTGGTTGATGGCGGCCGCCACGTTTGCACCTTGACCTAGGGCATCGCCGCCGGCGGCCACCGCGCCCACGTTGACGCCATTGATGCTGAAGGTATTAGCCGCGATGGCGCCTGCGGCAGCCGGCACACCACCCGCGACAGTCGTTGCCTGAGCGCTGGCTGTGACGCCTGTTTGTCCGGCAACGCCGTTAATGGCCGCGGCGATGGAAAATGCGCTTGCCGCGGTTTGGCCCGCCGATCCGCCTGCTGTTGATGCGCCCACCTGGAAACCGTTCAGGGTTAGATCGCCGGCCGCCAAGGCTGCTGTCGTAGCAGCACCGGTTACAGTAGCAGAGGCTGTTCCCGAAACGCCGCCCAGCGCCGAGGTTTGCGCGCTGGCGATACTGCTTATTTGAATCTGGTCGGTGGACGTATTATTAGCGCCAACTTGAAAGTTTTTCCCTGTAAACGAGCCATCCAGCAAATTGATGCCGTTGAATGTGGTGCTTTGGGCTACCCGGTTAATTTCCTGAGCCAGCGCCTGCACTTCATTATTAATGGAAGCCCGGTCCGATGCGGAGTTGGTGGCGTTTGACGCCTGCACCGACAAATCGCGCATGCGCTGCAGGTTGTTGCCAATTTCGGTTAATGCGCCGGTTGCGGTTTGCACCAGTGAAATGGCATCGTTGGCGTTGCGGGAAGCCTGTTGCGTGCCTTGAATTTGCGCCGTAAAGCGTTGGCTGATGGCAAAACCGGCCGCATCATCCGCTGAACTGTTAATGCGCAAGCCTGATGACAGCCGTTCCATTGCCGTGCCGAGCGCGGCTTGGTTAGTATTCAGGTTGCGTTGAACCATTGATGATAAAAGGTTGGTATTTACTGTAAATGTCATGGCAGTTCTCCTGTTTAGCCCGGATTAAGATTTTTCACCGGTCTGTATGAATCCGGGTTTCTTATCGTTGTGATAATTCCCCCACCTGTCATGGTTATCGGCCGGCATTTTTCAAACTTTAATATTTTTTTACCGGCAGCGCTGATTCCGTCCGTGCCAAGCGCTCCGGCCGGGTTCAGGCGAGTCTTGCCGGAGAATGAAGCAGCCGGAAGTACACTTATATAGCCGGCACAACCAGATTTCTGCCGCTTTTTTTGGCTTTATACAGAGCGTCATCGGCGCGCTTAATGAAACTATCATCCGTATCGTCGTCACGCAGCGAAGCCACGCCCATGCTTGCTGTTATCTTGATGGTCGCCATGTCGTAAGCCAGGGTGTGCGCTTCAATGGTCATGCGAATTCGTTCCGCCAATAATTTGGCGCCGTCAAGACTGGTATCGCTTAATAAAACCACAAACTCTTCACCGCCGATACGGTATATAACATCGCTATCGCGCGTTTTTTCCTTGATCCATTTTGCGGCAGCCGTCAGCGTGATATCGCCGCACACATGCCCATGCTGATCGTTAATAGCTTTAAAATGGTCAATATCCAGAAAAATAACGGATAGGCTCTTGCCGTGGCGTTTGGCCAGACTTATTTCCCGTTTAACCGAATCATTGAAAGAAGCTCTGTTATTTGTTTGAGTGAGCGGGTCGATATAAGCCATTTTCAGGGCCTGATGATATGAAGTTGCATTTTTCAAGGGGTAAACCAGGCAACAAAGCAAGGTTTCCAGCAACTTGATTTCGGTATTGTCAAACCGGTGGCTGCGCATCAGTTTTAGCTCGCCCAGCTGTTGATCCTCGGCTTTAAGGGCGTAACTGCAGGAATGCCGGGTAAAGACTCCGCTTTTAATCTCCAGCCCAAACTCTTCATTGGTATAGATAAAAGCGCTGTGAGGAATCATGCTTTCGATTTTATTGCTAAAAATCTCGATCAGCTTTTTAAATTCCAGCGTCGTTTGCAAGGCGCTGCTGATGTCATAATGATTCAGGTTAACAACTTTTGTAGATTCAAACGTGTTGTTGCTGATAATTGCCAGGTTTGTTATTTTTTTTGTCATAGCGGCGTCTTCCGGTCTTAAAACTAATTATGTCAAGAACCTAGCCAATACTGTGCCAAAAATAAAATAGCCTTATAATCAAGCGCTTATTTATATTTATTCGTTGCGGATACGCTAGCCCTGAAAAATCGGGCTTTTGGGGCGTCAAATAACCGTCATTCAAACGATCGAGAATGTAGTTGCGTGATCGCACAAGCAATTTTAAAGTCGAAAAGAGTCCTTTTTCACCTTTATATCAATGAAAACAGGCAAGCGGTTTATCAACGCCACTGTCAATCAGATGACTCGTTCCGCTATCCTGATCCAAAGCTACCAGCAATTATTGCCGCCTGCAGCTTTCACGCCCAGATAATCAATTGTATACGAGCCGCAAGAATCCGCAGCCTGATTGCCCGTTGGCGACGCTGTCGCGACGTAGCCGGTGGTATTTTCAGCAGCAACGCTCAGGTCATAATAGTGTGAAGCGCTATCAGGCACAGGAATCGGACCTGCGTTGGCATAACCGAGATTGCTCATCGACGTGGTGTAAGCATTATTTAGCGAGTAATATTTGGCTTCGCGGCTGGCCAGATCCAGTAATGCGGTTTTGGCCGAAGTCCGCTGCGATTTAAGTATCTGGTTGACATAGCTGGGATAGGCTATGGCCGCAAGGATGCCGATGATGGCAACAGCAATCATCAGTTCGAGGAGAGTGTAGCCATATTTTTTTGCTTGATTTCCGCTTATTTTCATTTTCCGATTCTCCTAACGCAATTCGATCCAGCTGATCCGGCGGCCATTGTTATTAGTCGGCAAGGGGTTGTTGGCGGCGCTATTGAGCTGTTGAATCGCCACCGCGCCATTCGAGGTTTTATTCATTATGTAGGAATTGCTGTTGTAGGTAATCGGGATCGGCGTGCCCACCGCGCTGACAAACATGCCGTTGACGTTCTGGTTGTTGATCTGACTGAATTTGCCGGAGCTGTCGGCAAATGCCGACCCCCCGGAGGTTGCGCCGCCATTCAGCGGATTAAGCGCCATGGTCCAGCCGCCTGGCGGCGTGGGCGGGTAGCATGTTAATCCCTGAGTCTGCGCCGACGGAATTGTGGTGTTAACCAGGAACAAGCCATTAGTCGTAATAGGACTGTAAATCACTTGCTCACCCGAAGACGGCAGATCCAAGTAATAGCCGAACTGGTTGTTGCCGCTGTTGCAAGAAACCGAACTCTGCCAGCACACGGTAATTCCCGAAATGGTACGGTAGCCCGTGGCGCTGGCGGACGTGAAGGCGTTACCGCTGCCGTCGTAAACACCGGTTACGGTTTGTTGTTGCAACATGTTGCGGCTGATCGTTTGCGGAGCCGTCAGGCTAGCGTAACTTTTAGAACTCAGTCCGTTCCAGGCGCTCATGTCCCAGTCCCATACGCCATAGAGGCTTTGCACTCCATTGGCCGTGTTGTCCGGGAGCAGATCGCTGGCTTCTAGGTTTTTGCCTGTGCCGAAATCGATAAGAATCCGCGAAACTCCTTGCCACAAGGATGTTTGCACGAGTACCGAGGTAGTAATAGGCTGCGCTACGCCGTTGGCATTTACAGCGGTAAAAAGAGGCTGTGCCGAATTTCCTCCGAATTTGGATGCTGTCCAATTCGCCGGAGAATTGCTGATGACATCAAATCGCCAGATATTGCCGAATAGATCGCCTGCATAAAGATAGTCGGTTACTAAATCGCCATCCAGATCGGCGGCAGTTACATAGTTGATACCGTTCGGTATCTGATTGCCGGCTGGCAATTCGTAGACCGTCCAGGCCCCGTTATTACTATCAATGGTGGCGATGAAAACGGCGGCAGCGCCGTTAACGCTGTTGTAGCCGTTACCGAAAATCACCGCCCAGTCACCGTTGTGCATACGCTGGATGATAGGCGTGCCATAGGTGTAACCGAGGTCATTGGCGCACGAAGCGTTGTTGCTGCATGTCAGATTGTTCAGGTTGAGTTCCTTGACGACCAGACTGGCAGCATTGCTCTGTGAAAAGTTAGCGGGGCTGGTGATGTCCAATGCGTAGATTGCTTGGCCTCCGCCGCCCAGCCCGCCCGCAAGCCAGGTATGCCAGGCGCTGTTGTAGTAAAGGTCCTCCGCGGCAGGCGTAGCATCAACGAAAAAATGATGCGTATAAGCGGGATCGGTAAAATTATAATTCGTCGCAAAGGCTGTTGCGCCATTCTGCGCGATGGCCGCCAGAATTGTCCCCGGAATATAGGCCAGCAACTCCACGCCGGTATTGCTTGCCGCATTATAAGAGCCGTCGCTTTTGATGTTACCTGAACTGAACCCGTGCAGCATGCCGTCGTTGCCAGCAATATAGGTGACATTCGTGCGCGTCGCCTGAGCAGTCTTATACGCGGCGTAGCTGTTCGCGACGGCATTTTCCGGCATGCTTGCCGCCGTATACAACAAGTCTGTCCACGGCGCGGTAACCGGGTAATTCGCTACCGGCTGGCCGACAAATACCGGCGTGGCGTTGACAATGTCGCCGAGAATTCCGGTGCGGGTACGGAACGGGCCTGGAGTGGCCGCTCCCTGTTCCCCGGTCCGGATGCCTCGCAGATAATCGACTACATCGCTGCCTGTTAAGGCCGGGGATGTGCCGGCAAGCACTGGATCGGCATTAAGCGCCGATTGCTGGGAAGCGCTCAGGCTGTTCCAGGCAAAAGGTATGCCTGATGCGCCGTTCCAGGTAAGAATCGAGCGGCCGCCTGGCGATTGCGCCGTTCCCGAGGTTGCGCCGGTCAATAAACAAGCACCCCCAGTCAGCACGCAGGAGGCGTCCCAATTAGGCGTTGAGCCGAGACTTAAATTGGTGCCGGAAGCAAGCAACGGATAGGCCAATAGCTCTCCCCACCAATTGGCGGGATGATATTGCGCGACATAAACCTGGGTGTCGGTGTTAACCTGCCCGCCCTTAATCGTGTTATCGGCGGCTGAGTTGGTGGTTTGCGGAAGCTGAGCCAGATTCAGGTTCGTTGGACTGCTGCCGATAGTCAAACTGGCCGATGACGAATTACTGGCGAGGTCGGCATCGTTAAACCCCGGCGGCCCGTTTATTGACACCGAATCGGAAATGGACGTTCCGGCTACGGTCCCTTTGATGGTAAAAGTCACATTCCCGACCGTGCCCAATGAAAACGGGACATTACCGGGTGCGCCAACGCCGCTGGGCGGACAGCTTGAACCTCCGCTCGGCGTGCAGGACCAGAGAGGATTGTTCAACCCGGTAAGCGTAGCGCTAAAATTGGCATTGGCGGCTGTCGTAGAGCCCAGATTGGTCACCGTCACCAGGAAAGTCCCGAAAGCGCCGGAGGCCGACGCAACGTTTTGCGTAATGCCCAAATCCGGCAGGCCTTCGGTGAAATAGGCATCCTGTATCTCATGATAATTGGTTGAACCCCCGGTTGATGCGCCGAAGCCGAATTTAACCGTAGGCGGCAGTGGCGTCCAGGCGTCACCTTTTTTTGTTGGAAGGGTAAAAAAATTACCATTATTTTGATTATAAGGCGGCGTATTCCCGGTAGGATAGGGTGCGCTCAGCAGACTTGTATAAGACCCGTTTTGAGCGGTTTCCCAGGATGCCTTGACCGTGTACGAAGATGTTACTCCCGGCGTCGTGGGCGAAATATTAACAATAACATTGCGGAAAAACTGGCTGGCTGACGGGCGGTTGGATGTTGAAGTCCTGTACCAGGTAGATGTGGAGGCCGGAAGACTGATGTTATCCGCCAGCCAGTTGTATCCGCTGTAACCGTTACCGGGCCCGCGAACGCCGATGGAACCGTAGGGCGTGTTTTTTCTTCCATTTTCGCCGT
Source organism: Methylobacter sp. KS41 (assembly GCA_002862125.1). Classification (GTDB taxonomy): domain Bacteria; phylum Pseudomonadota; class Gammaproteobacteria; order Methylococcales; family Methylomonadaceae; genus Methylobacter_C. The sequence goes on from PHSP01000001.1 coordinate 1,651,865, forward strand.
AATTGGGACAGCGGTCTATATCATTTTCAAAATTGCCCCAATCATCTATACCCAATCCTATGACTGCGTTACTTAAACCATACAAAGGCGAATATCCATTAACTGAGCCTCTTGAACCTCCTTGTTGACAATATCCAAGTCCGCCGCCAAAGACGCCCTGAACAAAATTGGCTTTGGCAGTCGAGCCGTCGAAAAGATATAGACTGATGCCATCGGCGCCGGTGCCGCCCCAGGACGTGTAGCTGAATTGGGCCTGGATCCCGAGCGTAGTGACATTGATAGGCAGGTTGTAATAAGCGCTGCCGGACTGATTAGTGGTATTGTCGGTCAGGCGCAGCCAGCCTGAACCCGCCGGATCGATATTGGATGCCGCGGTTAATGGTATTGTGATTTTCGCCGTGCCGTTATTGTAAAGCTGCATCACCCAGCCAGGCGCGCCGGTATCGCGAAAACATTGGCTCACCGGCTGAAATCCGCCTGCCCATACCGGAACGGGCGGCCAGAAAATCCCGAAGGCAAATGCTAGCAGGTGCAAAATGCGGCGCATTTTGACGTCAATGCCTGGATTCATGATAGACCTCGATTAATTATCGGCATAACATCTGCCGCCTTTCACCCTGGACCGGGCCTTAAAAAAATCCATAGATGCTTTGAAGAACCGCGACGGATCTGCTGTCGCCTCCAAAACCGAGCGCGGTAATCTGGTACATGGGCACGCACGGAGTAGTTACCGGCGCACAATTTGATCCCAGCCCAAGACCGAGATATTGAATATAAAACATCGGATTATTGCTATAGGTGCCGGCCCCGCCGGTACTGGAAATTGTCATATTGGCCGGAGCGTAACTGACGCCCATTGACCACGGCAGCGTAGCCGGGCTTGTCAGAGCATTATTGCAAATCACCGGCGTAGTAGTGACGGCAGTACAGGTTATCCCTGTGTTGGTGAGGTTAACCGGTAAGTTCAACCAGGATTCGGCGAAATTCAAGGCGGTTTCAGCCGACTCGAAAGCGCGGATTTTTTCCCGCTGATTTCCTGACATCATTTCTTGCAATTCGAAAGTCTTGCCCATGGCCAGCGACATTATTGTCAGTAAAAGCAGCATCAGCAAGCTTGCAATCAGTACAAAGCCGCATTGAATATGATGCACGCGGCTTAAATTCGCTGTGTTATTGTTCATAGCTGATTCATTACACCGATTACACGAATAAATGGCAGCGCAGGTCCCGACGGGTTTTGTGGATTTACGAAATTCAGCGTCACTTTGACGCTTTTGACATTGCTCCACGCCGTGACATTCGCAGCCGTCACATATTGCGTAGCCGAACCGGTTCCTGCCGGATCGACCCCATACAACAATGTCATGCTTTGCAATCCGTTTACCAGGGTCTGCGGCGACAAGCCATTGGGATCAGGGTTGATAGAACATTGCAGATTGCCGTTGTTAACCGTGAAGGTGCTGACAGCGAGACTGGCGGAAGTAACACCCATGCAATTCATCGCGGCCTGAGACCTGATGACGATGCTGTCCGAACCATAAAGAGAGCCGCCAAACAGGGCCTGTCCGGACGAGAAAGCAATAGCCATCGGAGAGGCTGTAGAGGCCGCCAAAGTTTGCGCCCCGAGCGGTGAAGTTGTCAATGGAACGGCAACAGGCGCATACCCGGCGGATTGCACGACATTGCCGATATTGTTCATCGCCATGATCTGGTTGTTTTGCAGTTGCGCCAGCCCTCTCTGTAAGATATAGGTTTGCAGCTCCGATGAAAATATAGTCTGCAACCCGAATAACAAAAACAAACCTATGGTCAGCGCAATCATCATTTCAAGCAGGCTGAAACCACTCTGGAAGGCGGATTTATAAAGTTTGTACCGCCCCATGATTTTTTTCTTCATGGCTGTACCACCACGCTATAGATCTGGGTTACAGTGACGCCGCTGGCCAATGCCCCGGTCTCGGTTCCCGAGATTTTGTTCAGAGCCACATTGATTTCCGTCCAAGAGATTGTAATGACGCATGATATAGGATTGGTTCCGACGAGCGAACAGTTAACATTGCCTGCTCCCCCCGGTAGACTGTTTGCTATTTCCAGCCCCCAATTCTTGAGGTCGTAACCGGCCATCTGCAAGGGAGTGCAGGCAGCGCCGGAGCAGTCCGCGGCCTGTGCGTCGAGGGTGGAATCGCTAACAACACTGCCGGTTATGTTGAAGCCGTTGGCGGCGGTAACCGGCACCAGTGCGATGTTTTGCCAAAAGCCGGTATTGGCATGCATCGCCGCCGCCAGACTATCCGACTTGATAGTCGCCAGGCTGCGGTAACGTGCGTCGCTGGTGTTATTCAGAGACAGCGCCTGGAGGCTGGCGTTACCGAGCAGACCAACGGCGATTAGAACCACGCTCACCAGCACCTCGACCAGACTGAAACCGCGTTGCTGCCGCTGTGTGTTTACAGACATGACGAATTCCCTCCCGTTACTACGGCTATATTGCCCACCGCCGAGACGCAAACGGTCTTCGGACTGACCGTGCCGCTTTGGGGCGATACGGTGATTGAACCTTTAATAGTGGAAAAGCCAAAATAGTTAAAAGATACCGTAGTCAATGCATTCGTGCTGGCGCTGATCACTGCGTCGGTAGTCGTCAATGGTTGCTGAACACGCAACACTGTATTGGCGGGTATGCTGGCGACTGTAATCCACCCTCCCGACCAGGTAGTTGAGGCGCTGCATGTATAGGGACCCGAACCGCTGGTGTCGGAGGCGCAAACGCTGACCGGGGCGCCGTTCTTGATGGCTTCGCTGCGCGCATGAGCCAGATCGGCCGCCAAGGCATTGACTTCAGACGATATATTATTGGACGTAATCACACTTTGGTAAGACGGAACGCCGATGGCCATGAGGATAGCCACGATGGTGATTACTATGAGCAATTCGATGAGGCTTATGCCGCTAATGCTGCGCTTCCCGGTAATTTTCGTTGCTAGACGGGCATGTCCGGGTGATTCAGACAAGGCCGATGATTTGTCATAAGACGCTTTTATGACTATTAGAATCTTTTGGCTTGCCGGCCCCTGGAGGAGGCATAGGGACGCGTGTCCGGACTTGTCTATCGATACCACTCTAGTGAAACTTTTTCTCATAACCAATCTTTCAATCATGTCAAATAAGCTTCGTTTTGGGTGGTTTCCTGAGAAACAGCTTCGCCAAAACTTGCGCAAAAGCGAGAACATAGTGCTGGATCATATACCGGGGTGTAGGTTATTTTGTCATGGTATTTCAAAAGGATCCGCCGCGAAAATTCAAGAGCCTTGAGCGCGCCTACCGGCCACAGATCCTGTCAGGCCTATGCTCCGTAATTTGTCTGCCGGCATTACAAGTAGTTAAATAACGATAATTTTTGTACCTGTGCATAGGCTTGCTGCGATGCCTGCAATGCCACGCTTTGCTGATTCAACTGGCTGATGGCGGATGCATAGTCAAGATCTTGAAGTGATGATAGCGCTGTTTGCATATTCAGAACGGCGCCTGAATTAATGGTATCCTGATTAGTCAACGTATTTAACCGGCTTCCGACAGATGAATCGACTGCCAGAATGTTATTCGATGCCTTGGAAATATCATCAAGAGAGGCCGAGTTAGGGGCATTGGCTTTCAAATCGGCGGCAAACTTATCAATCGCTTCAAAAACATTGGAGATGGAGCCCGGCGTCAGCGTCGTTGGCGGCGTCGTAATCGCCGTAGGCGCTCCAAAAACGTTTATGCCTGGATCGCCGTCAGTCACTTTAGCGGTTTCGCCGATTTGAATAGAGCGCTGGGTTGAGTCTCCCCCATAGGCATAGCCGCCCGTTACCCCCGTAAATGGTTGAGTCGTGCTCTTGGATCCTGAAAACAGGTACTCGCCGTTGGCGTTTTTGGTATTGGCGAGCGCCAGCAACTGCTGGTTAAGAGCTTCCATCTGGTTGGCGATAGTAACCCTGTCACTGGCTGAAGCCGTGCCATTCAATCCCTGTATGCCCAGATCATTAATTTTTTGCAATATTGTGGTTGCATTCTGCAATACCCCGTCTTCCATGGAAAGGCGTTGTCTGGCGACATTGGTATTGCTCTGGTATTGTTGCGTCTGACTGATGCTTTGATTGAGATCAAGGATGCTAACCGCCGCCGTAGGATTATCAGCGGGCGTCTGAATCTTCTTGCCTGAAGAGAGTTGCAACTGGGTCTGCTGCAACTTCGCCTGCTGATCCAGCATTGAATTAACGGCGGCCTGTTGAGCCCATGAGGATGAAATTCGCATTATAATATCCTACCCGGCCTGAACGGCCCCGATTAAACTGGCGAATAATGTACTGGCCATTGCAATCGCCTTGGCAGCCGCCTGATAAGATTGTTGATATTTAACCAGGTTTGCCGCTTCTTCATCCAGGTTTACCCCCGACAGACTTTGTTGAGCCGCTGTCGCCTGGTTGACCGCTGCCTGCAGAGCCGAGCTGTTTGTTGTTGCCGCCTGTGTTAACGTGCCTACATTGGAAACTAACTGCGTATAGGCGTCGTTAAAAGTGGCTTTGCCTCCGGATAAAACGGGCTGGCTGCCAAGATTGGCCATATTCAACGCCGCCGTATTATCCCCGGTGTTTGGCGAACCTGGACCGCCGCTGGTACCGGCGGCGGCAATGAGTGAAGGATCGGTAATGGACGTCGATATATTTTGGGCGGCATTAAACGTAGGCCTGATTAAAAAACTGTCATTAGCGGCGACAGTGGCTCCGGTTGCTATATCAAATCCCGGCCCCGTTATTGTTGTTGGCGGCGGGCCTGGATAAGTAGTGACCGTATTATCACTTAGGCGTTTTAATGAAAAATTGGCGCCGTCATAACTCAACTGATAATCGCTGGCCGCTAATTGCCCTAGCGTTGACGGATCATAAGTCGCGCTTATACTGCCGGTATTAGCAGCATTCGGCATGACCGCCGGCGCGCCGGTACTGAACATGGCGGTTCCGGCATTTCCGTTTAAATCATATCCTGCCATCTGCGCAGTATTAAATTGCTCGGCAAATCCAATCGCAACCAAGCCCAGTTGCTGCTGTGCTGGATCCAGGATCTTATCGCGGAAACCAAGCGCTCCGGACAATTCTCCACCGGCAATTTGCGAGCTTATATTCTGACCTCCAAGCAAAATATTTTTATGGGATGGATCGGCGCTTGATCCCGCCAGAGACAGCGTGCTGACGCTTACGCCCGATACTAAAGATTGGCCATTGCCGATAAACACGCTGATAGAACCGTCTTTCTGTGGAATCGTTGAAACGCTTACCTGTTCGGCAATTTTAGCGACCAGCGCATCACGCTGATCCAGCAAGTCATTAGGCGACTGCCCGGCGGGCGCGCCGTTGGTGGCGGCGACTATTTGACTGTTCAGACTAGCGATGCCGGAAGCATAAGAATTTATGTTATCCACGCTAGCCTGCATTTGGGTATTAGCCTGAGCGCGCATATTCCCGAACTGGGTTGACAGCGTATTGAGCTGCTGCGTTACGGACCCGGCTGCCGAAAGCATTGACTGTCTGGCAGGCAAGGACGTAGGGTCATTGGCAACCCCGGCGACAGCATTAGAGAATGCCGTCAAAACCGCCGACAAGCCGGTCGATTGACCGGCAATAAGGTTATCCACGCCGGTAGCCAGGGTGGAAAGCGTGTTTGATTGCGCGTAGGCGGAGGTGCTGGACGTCAGTTGACTAGTGATAAATTGATTATAGCTGCGGGAAACTGTTGCAACGTTCACCCCCTGACCAACGTAACTGCCGCCGGTAAAGAGCGCTGGATTGGCGCTGAGCTCTACGCTCTGACGGCTGTAGCCAACAGTATTGGCATTGGCAATATTATTGCTCGCGGTATTCAATGCGCTTTGGGAAGCCATAAGCCCCGACAATGCCGTTCCTAAAAGTCCTGTCATACTAAGGTCCCCTGCTGATAGTTGGAGCCGGATGGCAATCCGGTTTTACCTCGATCATTGCTGCATCGCCATAACTGTTTCAGGCTCAAATCCAGCCATCGTATTGCCGTGGTAAATGCTCATGACCTTGTTGGCATAGTTGGGATCGGTTGCATAACCGGCCTGTTGCAATTCAAACATATAGCGTTCCCCATTGCCCGCCTGTTTTAACGCGTCTCCATAGCGTGGATTACTTTTTATAAAGTCTACGTAATCCTTAAAACTTTCCTGAAATGAAGCGTACGATCTAAAACCCGCGTTTACTTTTTTCGCGACGCCCTGCTCAAATTCCAGCGTAGGCACCCGAGCCTGTTTACCCTGCCAGGATTTATCGGCCTTGATATTGAACAAATTGAAACTGTTGCCGCCATTGCTGTTTTTTATTAACGAACTTCCCCAGCCGGTCTCCAATGCCGCCTGCGCCAAAATAACCTTAGGCTCCACGCCCAATTCCTTAGCCGCCTGTTCCGCGTAGGGATGCAGTTGCCGGATAAAATCTTCTGCAGACTGTATCGGCAGATCTTGATTATCCTTTAATGGAATTTCTGACATTTCATCGAACGGATCGCCTTGCTGAGTATAAGAGTTGATAATAATCCGGCTGCCAGCGGCGTCAGTATCAGCCCGGCTGCTAACTGCTCGAGGATTTTGCGGCATGATTTTCAGGCTGCCGGCCGGTCTGTCCAGATAATTTTCAAGCCCCGGTTTTTCATTATCCGGCTGGTCATGACTCAGTTGCTTAACGATCAAATCAGCTAGACCAACACCCGGTTTGCCGGATAAATGCACCGCCAGCTGCTGGTCATACATCTCGTTATAAAATTTACTCTGGTCGTTATCCATAATGCCATCCGCCAGCTTTGCCTGACGCATGCCCTTAAGCACGCTACTCAAAAAAATGGCTTCAAATTGTTTAGCGACTTCTTTCAATGCTTCCGGAGACTCTTTTCTGGCCTGATTTTTCAGGTTAGCCAGACCATTAAAGTCGGTGTAAACATCGGCATTTTGTACATTTAACATAGCTAGATCACAATTAACTCGGCACGCAGGGCGCCTGCTGATTTCAGCGCTTCAAGAATAGCGACTAAATCACTGGGCGAAGCCCCGACGTTATTGACCGCCTGGACAATTTCATCCAGGGAAACGCCTGGATTGAAGACAAACATGTGATTTTTCTCCTGCTCAACCTTAACATCGGATTGTGGAATGACGGCTGTTTGGCCGTTGGAAAATGGACCCGGTTGGCTTACCTGCGGATTTTCACTGATGGTCACTGTTAAACTGCCGTGCGATACCGCCGCGGGCTGAACCCTGACTTTGCTGTTGATAACAACAGTCCCGGTACGCGAGTTGACAATGACACGCGCGGGAGCATCGTCCGGAGCAAGAGTAATATTTTCGATCATGGACGCAAACGATACTTTTTGCCCCGGGTCGCGGGGCGCATTAACCCTGACCGAGGTGGCGTCAATCGGGCTTGCCGTATTGGCGCCAAACATCTCATTAATAGATTGCGCCATGCGGTTGGCGGTAGTAAAGTCAAAAGTATGCAGATTAAAAATTAATGTATTGCCTTCCGAAAATGGCGTGTTGACAGCGCGTTCAACGATTGCGCCGTTCGGAATACGGCCGACACCGGGATTATTGATTGTGATATTTGAACCATCCTGGCCTGAAGCGCTTAAACCGTTCACAATCAAACTACCTTGGGCCAAGGCATAAACCTGTCCATCGACTCCTTTCAGTGGCGCCATTAATAAGGTTCCACCCCGTAAACTTTTTGCATTGCCGATCGTAGAAACAGTAACATCAATAGTCTGGCCCGGTTTTGCAAATGCAGGCAGCTCTGCTTCAACTGCAACGGCTGCGATATTTTTTGTCAGAGGATTAAGTCCGGGCGGCAATGTCAGCCCGAAACGCCCGAGCATATTGCGCAAGGTTTGTCCGGTAAACGCCAGGGTTGTATCTCCCTGCATGACTAGACCCACTACCAAGCCGTACCCTACCAGCTGATTGCTGCGCACCCCTTGAATAGTCGCAATATCCTTTACACGTTCTGCGTAAGCCGGACCGCTGCAGAATATGGCCGGCATCAGAAAAAAAATAAGGCGTCGTTTATGTGTTGCTTTCATTCCGGTTCCTTAACTTAGAAGGGATACCACGGACTATTGATAAACCTCCCCAGCCAGCCCATCTTGCTGGCATCGGCCATTGCCCCGTCGCCGGTATACATAATGGTCGCATCCGCCACTTTATCCGAAGAAACGGTATTGCCGGGGTCAATATCAACAGGTCTGACGATGCCTGATAATCTGATGTATTCATTGCCCTGATTCAGGGTAACTCGTTTTTCGCCGCGCACCTTTAAAGCACCATTCGGCAATACTTCAACGACTGTTACAGAAATATCGCCCGTCAAACTGTTGCTTTGATCAGCCGCTCCCGAGCCTGTAAACTGGTTTTTTGACGATATTTTAGTGTTAAGATCATGACCCGTCATGGTGGATACCGCCATGCCGTACATCGAAGGGGCAGTAAATGAAATTTGATCGCTTTTATTTGAACTTAAATCGCCTTTCTTTGTTGCCTTGGTAAGTTCGTTGAAAGTAATTGTTAGAACATCCCCGACTCTCAGTGCCTTGTTGTCTTGAAACAGGCTTATATCGTAAGCGGACTGATAAATTGATCCGCTGCTCTGGACAGGAGGCAAGCTTGGCGGCGGTACCGGCGCAAAGTCAAGATCACGCGGCGGCACCGGCGTGCATGCCGCCAACAGCAATAGCGCAAAGCCTATCAAACCGGGTTTTTGCATATTCATGCCGTCACCTCGTTATAATTGTTGCGTTATAAAGGACAACATCTGGTCAGTCGTTGAAATCGCTTTGGAATTCATCTCATAAGCCCGTTGCGCTTCAATCATATTAACCAGCTCTTCAACCACATTGACGTTGGATGTTTCCAGGGATCCTTGATTCAAGGAACCGAATTCATTAAGGCCCGGGGTTCCAATTATCGGCGGACCGCTGGAAGCGGACTCCATATAAAGGTTGTTTCCTACCGGCTCCAAGCCCGTCGGATTGATAAAGTCAGCCGTCTGAATTTGCCCCACCTGCTGGGGCGTAGTATTTCCGGGTAATAAAGCGGAAACCGTACCGTCACTGCCGATAGTGACGCTGAGAGCGCCTTGCGGCACCGAAATCGATGGATTCAACGGCATGCCGCTGGAAGTAACGAGTTGCCCCGTTGAATCCATTTTTAATGAACCATCCCGCGTGTAGTTGGTATTGCCATTCGGCATTAGAATTTGCAAAAATCCACGGCCGTTAATAGCCACGTCAAGCGGATTACCCGTTTGCTGCATATTGCCCTGGGTATGAACTTTTTCTGTTGAAACCGTTCTGACGCCGGTTCCCAGAGACGTCCCTGTCGGGTTTTGAGTATTTTGCGTGGTTTGTCCGCCGACCTGGCGGATATTCTGATACATAAGATCATCAAACATAGCCCGGTCTTTCTTGAAACCGGTTGTATTTACGTTCGCCAGGTTATTGGAAATAACAGCCATACGTGTTTGCTGGGCGTCCAGTCCGGTTTTAGCTACCCATAATGCGCGTTCTGTCATAATAAACTCCTCAGTGTCAATTTTTTGTCTTACCGGATTTAAAGCATTGTTTATGCCATTTGCATCAATTTGGCGCTGGCTCCGGAGTTATCATTTACGCTCTTCATCACCTTGGTTTGCAACTCAAAATTTCTTTCCAGCTCAATCATTTGCGTCATAGCCACAAGCGCATTAACATTGCTGCCCTCCAAAACACCCTGGGTCAAATCGACATTAGGACTGGCGGCCAAGGGCTTGCCGTTTTTAGTATGCAGTAAACCGTCACCCAGTTTTTCCATGTCTTTCATATCGGGCTTAACCAGTTTAATCCTGTCCAGCACTTGCAGAGTAGTCACATTACCTGCGCCCAAGGGCACGATGCTGATAGTGCCGTCATTGCCAATCGTCAGTTTTTCTGAAGGCGGAATGGTAATGGGGCCATTCCGCCCTATAAGCTGCAATCCCGTTCCCGTGCGCAGAAAGCCTTCCGGAGTGATGCGCAGATCGCCGGCGCGGGTATAAGCTTCTTTGCCATCCTCCCCCTTAACCGCAATCAATCCCTCGCCATTAATCGCCACATCCAGATTCCGCCCTGTTGTCTGTAGTGTGCCTACGGAAAAACTGGTTCCGGGCGGCTCTATCATTGTATAAACCCGTGTCGGATAACCGTCGCCCAATACCGGTCTGCTGCGGAACCACTCATAATCTGCTTTGAAACCGGTTGTATGCAAATTAGCCAGATTATTGGCGTTTGAATTTTGCGCCAGTAATGTCTGTTTGGCCCCGCTCATTGCAATGTAAAAACTTCTATCCATAACGAACCTCCTGCGCCAAGATTTAACGGATATTCAAAATCGTATCTATGATTTTGTTTTCAGCTGAGATCGCCTGCGAGTTGGCCTGATAAGTCTGCTGGGCGACAATTAGATTGACCAGCTGCGCCGACAAATCAACATTGGACTGCTCCAGAGCGCCCGACTGAATCCGGCCGAATTGTCCAACTCCGGCATTCCCGAGAATCGGAGCTCCAGAAGTATAGCTTTGCGTCCAGGATGTATTGCCTAATTGTGTCAGTCCCTGAGGATTAGGAAACTGGCTTAACGCCACTTTTCCCAATGGCGTTGTACTGCCGTTGCTGTAATTGGCAGAAATTACCCCGGAACCATCAATTGAAATACCTGTTAAATTACCCGCCGTTAACCCGTCTTGCGTCAACGCATTAACGCCGAAGGCTGAAGATAATTGCGTGGAACCGGTGTAATTCATTGTGACGCTAATATTTGCCGCCGATGTTCCGGTTGCATAAGGCGCTAATGACACTTGTCCATTTGCTGGAACGGTGAGCTTTCCGGTAGAATCGAAAGTCAGGTTCGTTCCTGACGGAGCTGTATCGACCGACACCGGATTTGCAGGGTCATCGGTTATGTATTGATGCACAGTCCAGTTGCTTGTTGGCGGCGTTGGAGTGCCGGCCACAAAATAACTAGTTAATTTATGCGATACGCCTAGCGAATCATAGATTGTTGCCGAAGTCTGCGAAGTATAGGTCGATGGGTCTGATGGATTGAATGGAGCGCTAATTGGAGTGCTGCCGGCATCCAGATTGACGCCCAAACTAACTTTTGTTGTAGCGGAAGGCAGCCCCATCCCGGCATTTAGCGCCACGGGCGTCAACACGCCGGTGCTAAAACCGGCGGCAGCCGTTGCGCCATTTGGCTTATAAGCCAGTAATGCCTGCCCCTGGGAATTAGTGACAATACCATCCTTGTTGACCTCAAACGCCCCGGAACGGCTATAAACGAGAGAATTAAGATTCGCCGGATTAGCCGCCAAGGTAAAGAACCCTTGACCATTAATTGCCATATCCAGATTGTTTCCAGTCGCCGTCGTCGTTCCTTGAGTAAACTGCTGGGCGTCTTCGGCCACTCTAACGCCAGCTCCCGGCTGGGTTGTAGTCACGCCGCCAATATTGCCCCCGTCAATACTGCTTGCAAAAATATCGGCAAATTCAGCGCGTGATTCCTTAAAGCCGGTGGTATTTGCGTTAGCAATATTGTTACTGGTGACTGACAAATTATTGGCTGCGGCATTCAATCCGCTTAATGCTGTTTCAAAGCCCATTTCAACTCTCCTGATTTATAAAATTTGTTTAACCTGACTAAAGTTGATGCTTCCCAACCCCGTTAAATTGACCTGCATGCCTTGCGTCCCGCTACCCACGGATACGCTTTCAACTTGCGATTCTATGTTTGGCGTTAAGGTTGTGTTATATCCATTAAGCATGGATTCTGTCTGTACTTGATAAACCCCTGGACTGGCAGGATTACCGGCGTTAGTATTGCCGTCCCAAACAAAAGGGACGGTTCCTGCTGATTGACTGCCTAAATCTATATTCCTTATTACGCTTCCTGTCGACGGATCAATGATTTTTACAGTGACATCCGGAGAACTGCCAGAAAGATCAATCGAGCCTTTAATAGCGCCGCCCGCTGATAATAGGCCTTGATTGGACGGCGCCAAAACGGAGCGCCCTACCAGATTGGACGCTTGCAAGGTTTGATTGGAAGTCATCGATGCGGCAAAATTATCAAACGATGTTTGTAAGCCCTGTATTCCGTTAACCGTTCCAAATTGCGCCATTTGCGAAAGAAAATCGCCATTTGTCATGGGTTGGGTCGGATCCTGATGAGTCATCTGGGCCGTCATCAATGTTAAAAAATCCGCTTGTCCCAGATTCTGGGTATTAGTTGTAGTACTGGAAGTAGAAGTAGCCGCCGAAGTTGTTACGCCCAAGCCGCTGTTTGTATTTATGCCGGTCATTTTTTACCCCTTATTGCCCCATTTTTAAAGTCTGTAGAATCAATTGTTTTGCCGTATTCAACACTTCCACATTATTTTGATAAGAACGCGATGCCGACATCATATTGGCCATCTCCTCTACGGTATTGACGTTGGATTTATATATATAGCCGGTTTTATCAGCCATGGGATGATTCGGCGCATACTCCATAACCGGAGGCGCCTGATTCTCGACCACGCCTAGCACCTGCACCTTGCTTGCGGCATCCTGCTTATTCATGACGCCTTTTAATTCAGCGGCAAACACCGGCTGCCTTGACTTGTAAGCCTCCTCGGCGCTGCCGCTGACACTATTGGCGTTGGAAATATTACTTGCGACCAGATTTAGTCTTAACGACTGCGCATTCATGGCGCTGCCGGCAATATCGAATATGCTGAAAGAAGACATGACTACTGTCCTCTCAGAGCCGACATCAGCCCGGAAAATTTATTATTGATAAACTGTAAACTCGCCTGATACTGGACCGCATTTTCGCCGTACTTTGCTTGTTCGACATTAGCTTCGACGGTGTTCCCGTCCAATGAAACCTGACTGGGGTTCCGGTACATCAGATGAGCCCCCAATAACTGTTGGGGCGCAATATGTCCCGTTTGAGTTCGCTCCATACTCTGAGTCAACGGCAGGTTTTGTTTTAAAATGGATTTAAAGTCCAGATCACGGGCTTTATAGCCGGGAGTGTCGGCATTTGCCAGATTAGCGGCAAGTACTTCACCGCGTCTTTCCCGCATGGACAGAACCTGCGGGTGAATTCCAAGTGCTTTGTCAAAATTAATAGCCATGATAATTACCTCGTGTGTTTGTGTAAAAGCATTAAGCACAACACATGCCATAACGCGCCAAGTTATCAACGGAAACACTTTTGCCCTGTTCCTCATGATCAAACCTAGATAAACAGGGCTTTTCAGGAATAGACGGCGAATCAAAAGAGAACCGGGCAGATAAAGCAATGCGTCAAAAAATTGGCTAAATTTCGTACATGACTGTTCGCGCATGGGCTGGCACTGATCATGCTTAATAGTGCATGAAGTCATAAAACCGGCATTTACCAATGATTAAAAATAGTCTCGTTATTTTGACGCTGGCCCTTTTATTTTTTTCTTCAGGCCATGCGGAACAAAAATTCCAGTCACTCGACTCTATTTATGAGTTTGTCAAAGCTACTGTTGCGCGAAGTATTAACGCCGCTGATTACGAAATCAGCGTGCTTCCCCTCGACAACCTGTTAAAACTGCCGGAATGCCCCAAACCGCTGGAGGCGTCGACTCCCGACTTAATAAAGGCCGGCAGAACAACAGTAGGAGTGTATTGCAACACAGAAAATAAATGGTCAATTTCCACTTCCGCGGTTATTAAAGTTTATGAAAACGTCATCGTTCTAACTCGGCCGGTGCAACGAGGCGAAATCATTAGCAGGCAAAATATTGCTATCAAAAGAAGAGATATTTCCAGCCTCAGAGGAGATTTTATTAACCAAGTTGAACAAATTGAAAACAAACAGGCCGCACAATTCATCCCGGCTGGCGTTATTGTGGGCTCAAGAAATTTTATCGAGCCCCGGCTCGTCAAACGAGGGGATAAAATCATTATCAGCGCCCTTCAACCCGGGTTTACCATTCGAATGAACGGAATTGCGATGATGGATGGCACAAAAGGCCAAGTTATCAGGATTAAAAACGAGAAATCGGGGCGTATTATTTCCGGAACAGTCATCGAACCGGGACTGGTCTCTGTTAAATGATCATCTTTAAGGTGGCGTAATTGGCGTAAATCCAGCCGGAATTGTTATGAAACCGGCCATTTTTGCAGGCAGCGAGCGATTTCATCATTCACGGCGGCAGTATCCCAATGCAGCTCCGTGGCGGCGATTCCGGCCAATTGCCGTAACTGCTGTCGCGAAATTTTAGCCATAATCAATAAGGGTATTCTGCGTCTGAGCAAATCATCCAGGTGGACCACCATTTCGTTGGCGGCGCAAAAAGCCAATTCTGCTTTGATAAATGGCGCGTTGGGAAGGATGCGGACAGCCAGATAAGGTTCTTGCTCAATTATTTGGAAAATTTCAGCAACCCGGTTGCCGTAACGGCGCAGCAACCATAGCGTGCATTCCGCATCAATTCCCAGCCGCTTGGCATTAAGGCTATTGCTGGCTGCCCAAGGTTCATAGCCGGTTGCAGGCGCCCAGGGGAAAGGCCGGGCGGCAGTGGTGCAGGATAAATTCCGTCCTAAGCGCTGGCACAAACAGTCGATAATGTTTGCCGCATCGGTACGTGCGGAAGTGATTTTGCCGCCGATAGAGGTCATCGCGCCGTTGTCCGCAATAGATAATGCCCAGTCGCGGCTGACCGCAGACGGCGAAGTTTTGGCATCCGCTTTTAAGACCCTGAGACCGGCGAACCGGCCGGCAATATCCTGTTCGGTCCACTGTACCGTCTTAAGCACCCGGTTGGCTTCGCTCAACAAATACTCAACATCCCCGGCTTCTACGCTGACTTGATCAATGTCGCCGCTAAAGTCCGTGTCGGTAGTGCCTACTAAGGTTGCACCATACCACGGAATGATGAAAAAAACCCGGCCATCTGTTTTAGCCGTAAGCAAAATCGCCTCGTCTTCAGGCAATTTGGGCAGAATTAAATGCACGCCTTTAGTTAGCCTGCAGACTTCGGTTGCAGCTTGCCATGGACCTGTTGCTTTAATCAGATGCCGGGTCCGGACTATTGACATTTCATTGCTGACTTCATCTTTCAATATCACCGAACTGATCTGCCCACCGGTTTCGATGGTTCCTGTTAGCCCGCAGTAATTCATGCATGCCGCGCCTGCTGATTGCGCGCCGTCCACTAATTCAAGCACAAGGCGGGCATCGTCGGTTTGCGCGTCCAGATAACTGAATCCACCGGTCAGACCATTTGTGCTAAGGCTGGGAAAACGCATTGCGAAGGCCGCCGGGGAATAACTCTGATGCGCCTGATTTGAACCTGCGATGCCGGCCAGCAGATCGTAAATAAACAAGCCCAATTTCAACTGCAACCAACCCAACCGGCCGCCCCGGCAGACCGGAATGCCAAAGCGCAGCGGCCAGACCCGGTGCGGCGCCAAGTGCAGCAGCAATTGGCGTTCCTTAAGGGTTTTGCCAACCAATTTAAAATCGAATAATTCCAGATAGCGCAAACCGCCGTGTATCAATTTGCTGGAGGCTGATGAGGTTGCCCCGGCCCAATCACCCTGATCAACCAGCGCAACCTTAAGTCCACGCAAAGCCGCATCATAGGCGCACCACGCGCCGTAAATACCCCCGCCGCAAATCACCGCATCAAATGACCGGCCGGTTAGCTGAGTAAAATCGCGCCGCATCATCCGCGTAAATGCAAAGCCAGCTGTGGGTCATCGCTGATCAAGATATCGACTTTAAGCATCAGTGCTTTCAATATCTCAGCTTCGTTGTTACAGGTATAGGTGACGATGCTTTTATCATTGTCCCGCAGTGTTTTAACCACCGATGGATTGATAAGGCTAATAGGCAAGCAGAAACCCTGCAAAAAAGGCTGCTCCCGCAAAACAGTCTCAAGCTCACCTGGGGTTTGATGATCGTCCAAAACATAAAAAAGCGGTATGCAAGCGGAAGACTGACGCGCAAAAATCAGCCAATCCAGATTAGACGAGGAAATAAACACGTCCTCAACACATGACGCGCCGACCATATCCAATATCAGCGGTATTTTGCCGCGCTGGAGCTGACTTGACTCCCGGTCATAAATTTTGACTTCAAGATTCAACGAGCAGCGTCCCCGGTAAAGGTTGATGAAAGTCTGCAGGCTCATCAGTTCATAGCCTGTGCCGGCGCTTAAGCCATTAAGCGGGTCAAAATCAAACTCATCGATCCGCAGTTCAGGCAGGCCAAATTTATCCAAAAACCGGTCATGCCAAAGTACGGGAACACAGTCACGGGTTAGCTGCACATCGGTTTCCAAACCGTCAATAGCGTATTCAAGAGCTTTATCGAAGGCTGACCGGGTATTTTCGCCCGCTTGCCGGCTGGCGCCGCGATGCGCAAATATCCGGCAAATAGGGCTGCTTTGTATCGTGGCGCAGGAGGTGATCATCATTCTCCCGGCTTATAACCGCGGTTCAATTGTTCAGGAGCAAAATCATCGACACTGATAGCCGTTAGCCTGGCTTTTTCGGCTTTGGCAAACAGTTCCGCTTCGATTTCGCTGATGATGCCAGCTTGTAATGCTAAATGTACCACGGCCGTTACAGCCGTTTTTGGCAATAAACCCTGTTTTTGCGCGGCATGCAGCTTGGCTTCCACGGGCGCTGCCTGCAGTGCGGCTTTAAAGGCGGTTTCGATACGGCCGGTAGGATCATCCGGTTTTTCATTGACGTAAATACCCGCCGTTAAACGCTCGCGGGCATGATTGTCGGTAAGCAGTATCTGCGCTAAATGCTTAATGAGATTGTCGCGTGGCGGCGCATAAGGTTTACCCAGCGGAAATAGCGCGGCCCGAAAAAGGGCCGCCGGAATCCTTGCCGGCAGCAGCCGGAACACAGCCAGCAAGGACTGCTGGGCGCGATGCAGGCTGTATTGGCAAGCCCAATGCAGAAGCGGCAGATCGTCCGCTTGCGAACCCTGGTTTTCAAAGTGTTTAAGTGCGCAGGAGCACAGGTACAGAAAGCTCAGCACATCGGCGAAACGACCGGAAATTCTCTCTTTGCGTTTTAGTTTTCCTCCTAGCGTAAACAGGGAAAAATCGGCCGCCAGTGCAAAACCGGTGCTGAGCCGGGTCAATTGCCGGTAATAACGCCGGGTGTGCCGGTCGCCGGGAGTGCGTGCCAACAGGCTGCCGCCAAATCCAAACCACAAGCCGCGCGCCAGGTTGCTAAGAAAAAAGCCGATATGCCGCCAGAATACGCTGTCAAAATCGTTTAAAGCCTTTACCGTGTCAGCTTCATTCAAGGCGTTCATCTCAAGTTGCACAAACGGATGGCAGCGCACCGAACCCTGACCGAAAATCATCAGGGTACGGGTCAAAATATTGGCGCCTTCGACGGTAATAGCGACCGGAATCACTTGATACAAGCGCCCGATAAAGTTGGACGGCCCCAGGCAAATACCCGAGCCGCCTTGTATATCCATGCCATCGTTGACAATACGGCGCATGCTTTCGGTCAGCTGATATTTCAAAATCGCCGAAATTACCGCCGGTTTCTCACCCTCATCCAGCGCAGCGCAAGTCACATGCCGTGCCGCATCCATTAAATAAGTCAAACCCGTCATTCGCGCCAGCGGCTCTTCAATGCCTTCGAAGCTGCCAATCGGCAAATTGAACTGAGTACGGATGCGGGCATAGGCGCCGGAATTACGGCTGATGAATTTGGCCGCGCCGACGCTTAGCGCGGGCAGAGAAATAGCGCGGCCAGTCGCTAGTGACTGCATTAACATTTTCCAGCCCTGGCCAGCTTGCGCCACACCGCCGATGATCCAGTCAATGGGGATAAATACATCCTTGCCCCAGTTCGGTCCATTCTGGAAAGCCGAATCCAGTGGAAAATGCCGCCTTCCTATTGAGATGCCCGGCGTATTGGCTGGAATCAATGCAACAGTAATGCCTATGTCGTCCTGCTCGCCGAGAATATGATCAGGGTCGTAGAGTTTAAACGCCAGTCCCAGCACAGTAGCGACCGGCCCAAGAGTGATATAGCGTTTTTCCCAGTTTAAACGAATGCCCAATACCTGTTGCTCATCCTCAAATACCCCGTAACAGACCACGCCGTTATCGGGCATGGCGCTGGCATCGCTGCCGGCTTGCGGACCGGTCAGGGCGAAGGCGGGAATTTCCTTACCCTCAGCGAGCCGGGGCAGATAATAGTTTTTTTGAGATTCAGCGCCATAAGCCAACAGCAATTTGGCGGGTCCTAAGGAATTGGGCACCATCACGGTCACCGCCGCACTGGTGCTGCGGCTGGCGATTTTCATCACAATTTGCGAATGGGCGAATTCTGAAAATCCCAGACCGCCGTAGGATTTGGGAATAATAATACCGCAAAATTTATGTTGTCTGATGTAGCTCCAGACTTCCGGCGGTAAATCGCGGCGGTTATGGGTGATGTCCCAGTCGTCGATCATGGCGCACAAGCTTTCCACGGGACCGTCAAGAAAAGCTTGCTCCACTTCGTTTAAACGGGCGGCGGGAAGATCATTAAGTTTACGCCAGTCCGGCCGGCCTGTGAACAGTTCTGCGTCCCACCAGGTATTGCCCGCCTCCAGGGCTGTGCGTTCGGTTTGCGACATTGGCGGCATAGTTTTACGCATTTTGTTGAATAGCGGGCGGGTTAGCAGATTGCGCCGTACAGGAGGCAGGTTAAGGCTGGCTAGGCCGATGAGGATGAGGATAATTAATTCTGGCATGACATGCTCCAGGGTTGGTTCATTGCCGTTGGAATGTGGTGCGAATTCATCCGCACAACGGTCTCGGGTTTGCGTTCACAAGGCATACATTTAATGCGATGAAATTCACGGCTTTTTTATAATCGCAGGGAACATGGTTCCCGCATGCACCCGCAATCGCTTAATTTCTAAGCGGCTTGCCGGTTTTAAGCATATGCTCCAACCGGGCCAGGGTGCCGGGCTGCCGCACCAGATGTAAAAAGGCTTGCCGCTCCAGATCCAGCAAATCCTGTTCGTTCAAAGGCCGGGTAATGTCGGTGTCGCCGCCGCTTAATACAAAAGCCAGTTGCCGGGAAATTTCCACATCATAAGCGCTGGCTTTTCCGGCCGATTGCAGGTTGTGCACGGCCATATCCAGAGCAGCCCAGGCGCTTTTTCCGGGTAAAACATAGACGGCTGGTTCCGGAGCTTGATAATTTTTTGCCAGGGCCAGTGCGCGGGCTTTGGCATCAGCCAAAACCCGGTCTTTGTTCATGGTGATGCCGTCATCTTTCGATAAAAACAATAGCTCCCGCGCTTCCTGCGCCGATTTGGAAACCCGGGCAAGCGCTATGGTTTCGAAGGTCCTCGCAATGGGCGGCATCGGACCTCCGGGACGTTTGGGAAATGCCAGCCAGCGGCGCAGCAACTCTTTACAGCCGCCCCAGCCTGGCGCCAGACCGACGCCCGCCTCCACCAGACCGGCATAGAGCTCAGCATGAGCGGCAATGGCGTCGCAGTGCAACAGGATCTCGCAACCGCCGCCCAAAGCCAGCCCGGATGGCGCGCCGACAACCGGGAATGGCGCGTATTTTAGCGCCAGGTAGCTTTGCTGGCCATGCCGGATAATACCCTCAACTGTCGTCCAGTCCTGTTGCAGGATGGCAGGGACCAATAAAGTCAAATTGGCGCCGGCGGAGAAATTTTCCGCCTCGTTGTAGATCACCAAGCTTTGATAATCCTGTTTTATGAGGGTAATGCTTTGCCGGATCAGATCGAGAATATCCGGGTCCAGCGTATTCATTTTGCTGTGAAATTCCAGGCAGACGATGCCGTCGCCGATATCCCAAAGACTCGCCGAAGTGTTGGTCAATAGCGGGGGACCGCGCCGCTTGACGTCGCTTAACAGCAATACGCCTTCTTGACGCGGCACCGGTTGATAATGGTTGGTGATATCCTTAAATTGCAGTTCGGCATTTTGAGTACGGTACAGACTTTGCCGGCTGGAAAGAAAGCCGGGAATGGGCCGGTTTTCCCCGGTCAGTTTATCAACAAACCAGTCAACTCCCAGCCTGTCAAGCAATTCGAACGGGCCGTAACGCCAGTTAAACCCCAGGCGCATGGCAGTATCGACGGCATTAATGTCGGCGGCAATTTCGGGAATCAGTCCCGCGCTATAAGTCAGGGTTTCCGACAACGCTCGCCAGGCATAACGGTTAAGCGCGCCGCAGCCGTCTAAAAATACCCGCAAGCCGTAGGCTTTGTGCGATACGCCGGTGATTTGGCACTTTTCGCTCAGGCGGTATTCGCCCGTTTGCAGATCAATTGCCTGTTTGGTTTTATTTCCGTCATCGGCTTGCAGGCGATAGAATCCGCCCTGTCCCTTCCGCCCGGTCAAACCCTGGTTAATCATCGATTGCAACAGCGGCGGGACGGCACAGATAAGGCTTAACCGGTCGTTTGCGGACAAGTTTTGTTTGAAGCTTTGCATAATGTGCGGCAATAAATCCAGACCGATCAGGTCCAGCAAACCGAACACACCGGTTTTTGGAATGCCGAATAAAGACATCGCGGCATCGCACTGTTCCACGCTCAGATTGCCGGAGATGGCTTCCAATAAAGCGGTTTGTAACCAGAAGGTGCCGATACGGTTGGCGATAAAGCCCGGGCTGTCGTTGCAAACCACACAGCCTTTGCCCAGCTTGACGTCGGCAAAATTGCTGACAGTGTCAAGCAGGTCCTGATTCAGTCCGGCCGGAATAACCAGTTCCAACAGCCGCATATAACGCGGCGGGTTGAAAAAATGGGTAATCATGAAGTGATGCTTAAAGCTGTCCGGAAAAGCGCGTGTCAATACGCTGAGCGGCAGTGTTGATGTATTGGAAGAAATCAGGGTATCAGCACGGCAGACGGCGGCAAGCTGATGGTATAACGCCTGTTTGACCGCCGGGTTTTCAATTACCGCTTCAATGACCCAATCCGCCTGCGCCAGTCTTGCCAAATCGTCTTCGATGTTGCCTGGAGTGATCATCCGTGCGTTTTTGGGATGCATGAAAGGAGAAGGCTCCATTTTCAACATTTTGGCGATGGCGGCTTCAGCCATGGCGTTGCGCCTGCCGCCGTCCTTGGGAACGATGTCCAGCAGATCAACCGAGATACCGGCGTTGGCGATATGAGCGGCGATGCCGGAACCCATGACCCCGGCGCCAATAACGGCGACTTTTTCGATATTCATGATACAGCCTCCAGAATAGTGGCAATGCCCTGGCCGCCGCCGATGCATTGTGTAGCCAGCGCAAACCGCCGGTTTTCCCGCTTTAGGAGACTGGCGGCTTTGCCGGTAATTCTGGCTCCGGTAGCGCCTAATGGATGACCCAAGGCAATCGCTCCACCGTCGAGATTGAGTTTTTCTAACGCAATGGGCAAATCCCGCAGCACGGCCAGCACCTGTACGGCGAAGGCTTCGTTGAGTTCGACGATATCGATGTCCGTCAACGTCAAACCAGCGCGCTTTAAGGCTTTTTGCGCCGCGGCAACCGGGCCTATGCCCATGATTTCCGGTAGACAGGCGGATACCGCGACGGCTTTGATCCGCGCCAGCTTTGGCAATCCGTGCGCATCGGCATAGGCTTCACTACATACTAGCACCGCTGCCGCTCCATCGGTCAACGGCGATGAGGTGGCGGCGGTAACGCTGCCGTGTTCCAAAAAGGCGGGCTTGAGTTCCGACATTGCCGCAGCAGTGGAACCGGGACGTAAACAACCGTCCACAGCGTTGCCTGCTATGGGAATTATTTCATCGGTTAGTAAGCCTTGTTGCTGTGCAGCGTAGGTTTTTTGCTGACTAAGCAGTGCGAATGACTCCTGGTCGGCACGGGAAATTTGATATTTGCGCGCCAGGTTTTCCGCAGTTTCACCCATGCTTATGTAAGCTTGCGGGTAGTTTTGATAGAGCCCTGGATGGGGAAGGTAATTAAAACCGCCCATCGGGATCCGGCTCATCGATTCGACTCCGGCACAGATGAAGACTTCACCCGCATTCATTTGAATGGCGCCGGCGGCGATATGAATAGCCTGCATCGATGAGCCGCAAAAACGGTTGACGGTAACGCCGGCGATGCTGACCGGCAGCTGAGCCAAGTGCACCACCAGTCTTGCCAAGTTAAGGCCTTGTTCGCCTTCCGGGAAGGCGCAGCCCATAATCAGATCTTCAATATCATTCGGGTCGACCCCGGTTTTCTGAACCAGGGCTTTGATGACTTGCGCGGCCAGCTCATCCGGTCTAACCGCGGCCAGTGCGCCTTTAAACGCCGGAGTAAACGGCGACCTTGCGTAGCCTGCGATAACGACGTTTTTCATCATGCTGTCTCCTGTAAGGGGGGCTTTTGCGGATTGTGGTCCAAGTTATCCGGGGCGGATTGACGTTGAGTTAAAAACTCATCGATTAGAGCCCAGGTATTGCCGATGTTTTCCATCAATATGTTGTGCCGTTCTGCTTTGACCGCGTGCAGATATTTATGGTTTGCCGCCAGCTTTTCAAAAACGATTTTAGAGCTTTGCGGCTGCACGACCGGATCGCGATCCGCATATAGAAGTAACGAAGGCGTCGCCACTTCAGGGAACAGAGTTTCCAGACTATGAATCAGACGGCGCAGCTCGTACAATGCCCGGACCGGCGTGTTGCAATAGTTGATGTCAGGGTGTTCGGGCGTGTTTTCGATAAACGGTTTGATGCCTTCATAAGATGAAACCCATTGCACCAGCGTATTGGTGCCTTGCAGTAAAGACACCAGCATAAAGGCTGGATTAACGAACTTGATGGGTACCGATACCGCAACCAGGCCGATAATTTCATGATGATGTTCCGCAGCCAGTTTAAACGCCAGCGCGCCCCCGGTTGAAAAGCCGATGGCAAACAGTTTAGGACAATGCAGTTTAAGTATGTTGAAGCCTCTTCGCACGCTTGCGAACCATTGCTCATAATTTATATCGCGCAAGGCATAGGGCGAAGTGCCGTGGCCTTTAAGCCGGATGCCGAGCACAGTATAACCTTGACAGGCCAGATAATGGCCGTATTCACGCATTTCGGCGGCGCTGGACAGCAAACCATGAATCAACAGTATTCCCAAACCGTTGGCTTGCTTTGGCTTGATAAAAAATGGCGAGGGATCGGCTATTGCCGATTCCTTCTGATTAATGTCACTGTTACCGGGCGTTCTGTAATTTTGTTGTTCAAAGGCCAAAGACAATTGTTCATCTTCCAAATACCAGGCGGTTAACTGGTAAGGATTTATGGGCTGGTAATCACGATCCGCCTCCAGCAAGGTATCGCGAATCATGCGCAAGGGCGCGGTCTCGTTGTTGTAGACGGCGATCGGATTTTCCAGACGGATACGGTCGAAGTCGTAGTCAGCGCAGAGTGCGGGCAGGAAATGATAGCAGCCATTCTGCTCGGCAATCAGTCCCGCTTCCTTGGCGACGCAGATAAATTGATCGAAGCGGGTGTTAACGGCATGAATCAAGTCGCCATAGTCGTCCGGGTTCAACAGGCTTCGGTGCAAGTGAATATCGGGGTTTTTTTGCAGCTTTTTAATGGCGCTGTACAACACCATGTAAAACCTGTTCTTTTCGATGCGCAGCCGTTTGGCGCCAACGAAACTCATGATCAAAGTAGAGGCCAGATGACTGAGATTGACCGTGACATTGGCATAGATCTTCTCCGTGTATTGATTACGCGAGCATTTTGCGTTCTGGACAAAATAGTAACCAAGCAGGCGCTCTTTCAAGTTACGGGGTTCAGAGGTGAACTTGAAGACATCGTCCGGCTCACGGATGCCGGGCGCAACCTTGTCCATCAGAAAATGAGTGCGCCAGTCCCAGACGCAACAAGGATTGACCGGGGCGCTCATGCGGATATCCATGTCGGTGTCCTTGAGCATGATGTTGCCCTCAATCAACAGTTCTTCCGCTTCACGCTGGCTCATTTTTTCGGAAAACAATTCCACGCTTTTGAACAACAGGTTTTCCGAGGTACGGATCGGATAAAAGGTGATGTTAGCCGGTACAATCAATGTGGGCTTATGCGCAGGCGCCATCAATTCATCCGGACTGTCGAATTGCAGCAACTCCTGCCAATGCTGTAAACGGTCGATTTGATTTTCTTTGAAAGCATGGCGAATCGCTGCTTTCAAAGCTTCCACGCCCTGACCTAAAACTGCCGGACCGGTATGCTGTTTTCCGCGGCTGCCGGTCATACGTGAATAAATGCTGTATTCACCTTTCTTGTCGATGACACGATGGTCTTTGACCATGCCCCCTTCAGGGAAGATAATGATTTTGCGGCCGCGCAATATCTGGCTCGCCAGCATTGCGAACAGCCGTGGATGGTCATGCGGAAATACGCCCACCTGTTTCAGGTAATCTGATAGCACGTTATCTTCTTTGAAAAATTCACCTGAAGCAATTGCGCAACTGAATGCGCCGGTTTTTTCAAAAATCAGAAACTGGGGAATGAAGGTTTCGAAACGGGAAAAGTGATTGAACAGGAATATATCGCCTTGCAGCACCTGGTTGTCGGCGTACAGTTCCAACTTGACACTGAGCAGGTTTTTGACGGCGCTGAACAATTTTACCGAGCGTTTGTAAATCCCGGTGTCGATATCGGGCCAGTCCTGTGGATAAATCGTATGTTTCATGGCGACCTTCTTTTTATTGTTGTTGGAGCTTACGAAACAATAGAACGGTTATATGACCGCAAAATTTTTCGGCTATTTAAACTGCCAAACTTTTTCGTCCCGATGATAAAGGGGTTATAGTCAATAGATGAGCAACCCCGTGCTCATTGAAAAGTAATATTTCGAAGCTGGGACCAAAAGTATCGTTAGTTAGTTCGCGTGACTTACAATATCAATCGCTTAGTAAAACCTACAATTCTTTTCCGCCGATTGTTTAATCTCCCCCATTCATTGCTGTTCTTCGGCTCCGGTATTATGCTTCTGCTTTGACATTAAGTTTTTTGCTCAGCCCTGAATGCCGCCACACATTTGGATGTTACCGGCATTTCCCGGCCTTGTTTTGAGTTCCCGCCCAAAGGGCTGGTTTTTCACGAAACCCGTCGATTCTAAACGATTTCTACAGCTTATTTATCTCCACGATAATCAGGCTAATTTTACCCTTCCTATGTAATTGGACATAAATTGCCATGCTTGAAGCTATTTATTACCTCCTTCTGCGCGGATTGATAGACAAGACGCCTATAGCAGATTTCCTTTTAAAATCCAATATAATAAGCGCTTTTTAGGTCAGTTAGGCAGGCAGTCCGCTTTGGTTATCTGCTTTATTGTTTCTTTTTTATAAGTTGACTTTACTGCTTTTATATGTCAAAAAATCGCCACCTTTATTTTTCTTTGAAGTGTATAGGCGCTAATGAAGGACTCGGCTTTCAGATTTTGTAATCGTGCAGCAGTCAAATGCGCTTTCATATTAATTGCTCTTACGGCTGCGCCGGTTTCTGCGGCATTGGCGGAAAATGGAATCGCTCCGCTTAACTATTTTTTGCATAGCTACGGCCCTGCCTCAACTCCCGCAATGTACTTGGGATGGGTGCTTGTCGCGCTGTTGCTTATAATTTTAGCTGTCATAACCTTACTACTGATTAGGGCTGTTTTCCGTAAACGCTCATCTGAAGAAACCCTCATAATAAAAGGCGAAGCTCAAGGCATGCGGTGGATATATATTGGAACCGCCATTTCCACCGGCATTTTGTTTTCGCTGGCTATTTATTCATTGGTAACGCTTAATATAATCGCAAGACCTGCACAGCCTCCGGCGCTAACGCTGACTGTCACAGGATACGACTGGTGGTGGAAGGTGGAGTATGAAGACGATGATCCTGCCCGCCGCTTCGTTACTGCAAATGAAATACATATACCGGTCGGGCAGGCTGTTCTTGTCAAGCTGAAAAGCGCGGATGTAATTCACGCATTTTGGGCGCCGGCGCTTGCCGGCAAAACTCAAATGATTCCGGGCCTGATCAATCAAAAATGGCTCCAAGCCGATACCGAGGGCGTCTACCGCGGGCAATGCACCCAGTATTGCGGAGTCCAGCATGCCCACATGGGTTTAGAGATTGTTGCGCAAAATACAGCTGATTTCCGGAAATGGCAAGACGCCCAGCGGAAGACAGCGGCAATGGTTTCCGCATTTGACGTCGATGCCGGAAGAAACCTTTTCCTGGATCGCTGCGCCGGTTGTCATACCATCCGGGGAACCGGGGCCGTGGGCGCCCACGCACCTGACTTGACGCATTTGAAATCGCGCCGCCTGATCGCCGCTGGGCGCTTAACCAATACCCCGGAGCATTTGGCGGAATGGATTACCCATGCTCAAGAACTAAAGCCGGGCGCGCGCATGCCCAGCATGGCGTTAACGGCGGCAGAAATTTCCGGGCTGTCAGCATTTTTATCGACTCTGAATTAGGAATCGCGCACATGTCAAATGCCTCTCAAAGCACGCCCGGCTTAAACCTCACTCGCGTACCTGACGTAGGCAGCGCTCCTATTGGCTCGGCTGCCGAGATCCGCCTTGCTCAATTATGGGAAACAGCTCCCGGATGGCGCGGATGGTTGTCAACGGTTGACCATAAGGAAATAGGAATACGTTACCTTGTCACCGCCTTCATTTTTTTACTGATGGGCGGAACCGAAGCGCTAATCATGCGTCTGCAACTTGCGCGTCCCGATCAAACCCTGCTTACGCCCGAACAATACAGCCAGCTCTTCACGATGCACGGCATAACGATGATCTTTCTTTATTCAGCGCCGATGCTGTCGGGTTTTTCCAACTATTTGTGGCCTCTCATGCTGGGTTCGAGGGATATGGCATTCCCGCGTCTAAATGCAATCTCTTATTGGTTTTTCCTGTTTGCCGGTATTTTTCTGTATGCAAGTTTTCCTCTTGGACAGGCGCCAAATGCAGGCTGGTTCGACTACGTCCCCTTTGCAGGATTGGACTATAACACCGGACCCAACATCGACGTATACGCTCTCGGCATGGTGCTACTGGGAATTTCCACAACCGTCGGGTCTATTAATTTCATTGTCACATTATTTCGAACGCGCGCACCCGGCATGTCGATCAACCGGGTGCCGATCATCGTTTGGGGAACGTTTACCGCTTCAGTAGCAAACGTCTTTGCCATACCCTCAGTCAGTCTCGTCTTTTTTTTGCTGTGGCTGGATCGCCAAACGGGCACCCATTTCTTCGATGTAGTCAACGGCGGAAAACCTATGCTTTGGCAACACTTGTTCTGGATGTTCGGACATCCGTGGGTTTATGCGGTCGTGCTTCCCGCCATGGGTATCGTATCCGAAGCTTTGCCTACGTTTTGCCGGCGTCCGCTGGTCGGATACTCGGCAGTGGCGCTATCAACCATGGCGACCATGCTGCTCGGCTTTGGAGTGTGGATACATCACATGTTCGCTACCGGCCTGCCGGCGCTTGCGCTATCATTTTTCGGCGCCGCCAGCATGGTGATTTCCATCCCGAGCGCTGTCGCTGTTTTCGCATGGATAGCGACCATTTGGCTGGGGCGTCCGGTCTTCAAAACACCCTTTTTGTATTTTGCCGGGTTCGTGTTCCTTTTTGTCGTCGGTGGACTTTCAGGCGTAATGACCGCAGCCGTGCCTCTTGATTTTCAATTGAATGAAACATATTTCGTTGTTGCACACTTGCATTACGTTTTGATCGGCATCAATGTGTTTCCGGTCGTCGGTGGAATCTATTATTGGTTTCCCAAATTTTTTGGCCGGATGATGAATGAAACGCTTGGAAAATGGAGCTTTTGGGTTATGTTCATTGGCTTTAATCTGGGGTTCTTCCCGATGCATTTGTCCGGCTTGCTCGGCATGCCGCGGCGTATATACACGTATGCGCCCAACATGGGCTGGAATACCGTCAACATGATCACAACACTAGGATCATTCATTTTTGCCGCCGGAATTTTGATATTTCTAGCCAACGTCTTCATAAGCCTAAAGCGCGGCGCAATAGCGCATTCAAATCCCTGGGATGCGCCAACACTCGAATGGGCGATACCATCACCTCCGCCAGCCTATAACTTTACCGTCATTCCATTTGTCGCCAGCCGTCACCCGCTATGGGAGGACCGGCTGGACGAAGGTTCCGGCCGTTCCATTCTTGATAAAGGTTATTTGCTCATGGAAGGCAGGGAAACGATAGGCACTACGCCACTCGACGCCAAACCGGACATCATCCTCAAAATGCCCGGCGATTCCTATGCCCCCTTCCTTCTAGCGCTGTCTACATCCTTGGCCTTTGCCGGCTTGCTGCTGCACTGGCGCGATTTTACAGCTCTGATGTCTTTGGCTTGTACCTTGTCCCTGACTGCATGGATGTGGCCCAGTAAAGCCCTTGTTCAGTGCGTGCCGGACATCAACCAAGATAAGGGAGCCGCTCATGGCTGAAGCGATGCAAACAGACCAGGCGCTGCCGGTAGGCAGCAAAGGTAAATTGTCCAGCGGGTGGTGGGGAATGCTGGCATTGATTGCCACTGAAGCGTCACTGTTTGGTTATCTGCTGTTCGCCTATTTTTACCTCGCATCTCAAACGGAGCAGCACTGGCCCCCTGACGGCTTGCCCAACCTGCTCGTGCCTTGTTTAAATACTCTGATATTACTCGCCAGCAGCATATCCATTTGGGCGAGCGAGCGTTGCATTAAGCGTAATCGATTGCGCTGGAGCTTCGCGTTGATGGCGATAACGTTCGCGCTTGGGGTTCGTTTCGTCGTCATTCAGTTGAATGAATGGAGCAAAAAAACCTACGATATGACGACGAATTTGTATGGATCACTGTACTTCACCATCACCGGATTTCATTTACTTCATGTCATAGTAGGACTGATTATCGTGATGATGCTTCTGCTTTGGATCGCTCTTGGTTATTTTGATGACAGACGCCATGCAGCCATAACCATTGGCGGGTTATACTGGCAATTTGTCAATGCGGTCTGGCTGTTTGAATTTACAAGCTTGTATCTATTGCCGTACCTTTACTAGAGCAAATTATGAACCGTTTTCTCAATCATGATCTCTCCATTGAAGCGCCCGAACCTGCTCACGGCCAGGGCAGCATGATACGGATATGGACGGGGGTTTTCGGTGCGCCGATTGCCTGGTTAGCGCAATTTTCTTTGAGCGAGCCGTTTGCAGCTTATGCCTGCTATCCCTATCAGACTCCTCTGGCTGCGCCAATCTGGACGGAGTTGCCGGAAATTCTGACGGCAATCAACATTGCCTGCTTCGCGGTTGCGCTCCTGTCAGGGTTTATTGCATGGACCTCATGGCGGCAATATGGACGCAAACCGCTTGTAGTGAAAGGGAGCATTATCAGGGCGAGCGAGGGTCGAAACCGGTTTTTAATAAAATTAAGCCTGATGTCGAGTTTTATCTTCATTATTGCGACACTATTCAACATTTGCGCAGTTTTGCTGGTTACACCGTGCAGTTCATGGTTTTAATTATCATGCTATTGAAAGTCGCCTTAAGAAAAATCCTAAATCGAACGGCATTAAAGGCCGTAACGGCAGGCGCTGCATTGCTATCCGGCCTTGCAGCGGCTCAACCGGCCGATCCGGAAGAAGTGACAAGAGGAGCCTATCTGGCCAGAGCCGGTGACTGTGTGGCATGTCATACAGCCGGTCCGGATTCTCCGCAATTTGCCGGAGGATTACCGCTCGATTCTCCTTTCGGAATTATTTACTCGTCGAACATTACGCCGGATCCGCAAACGGGTATCGGCAAGTACACATTGAACGATTTTAGCCGCGCAGTCCGTGACGGAATTGCCAAGGACGGCAGCCGCCTGTACCCGGCGATGCCTTATCCATCCTTCACAGCGATTACCGATGCCGATATTCGTGCGCTTTATGCCTATTTCATGAACAAGGTTGAGCCAGTCAGCTATAACCCGCCTGAAACGAAGCTTCCTTTCCCTTTCAATATACGCTTAAGCCTGGTTTTCTGGGATTTCGCCTTCGTTAAACACGAACGCTTTAAACCGCACGATGACAGTGACGCCCAGTGGAACCGCGGCGCTTATCTGGTGCAATCCCTCGGCCATTGCGGCGCCTGCCATACGCCTCGCGGCCTCGCCTTCCAGGAAAAAGCCTATACGGAATCGTCTCCGGTTTATTTAAGCGGGGCTTTGGTGGATAATTGGTTCAGTGCAAATCTCAGAGGGGATTCTGCTTCCGGGCTGGGCCGATGGTCTGAAGCAGACATCGCTGCATTGCTGGAAACTGGTCACGGCGCTCAGGCAGCGACGTTTGGCAGCATGACTGATGTTATCAAAAACAGCACGCAATACTTGCATAAAGATGATCTGAATGCAATTGCGCACTACCTGAAAACCCTTCCCCCGCATGGCGAAAAATCCGCCTATAGACCGGACGCGCCAGCCCTTGACAGAGAGTTGGCGGCAATAGTATCCGGCGAAGTGGAGCTTCCCGGTGCAGGACTCTTCCAGTCATTCTGCGCGAAGTGTCATAAAATAACGGGAAGCGGTGAGCCGGGCAAGTATCCGAAACTCGCCGGCAATTCAATCGTGCTTTCTGAAAATCCTGCCTCGCTGATCCGTTTGCTGCTGAAAGGAAGCTTAACAGCGGAAACAAACAGCAGCCCGGAAGTTCAGAAGATGCCCGGTTTCGCAGAAAAATTTTCTGACCGGCAGATCGCCGATGTGCTTAGCTTCATCCGCAAAAGCTGGGGCAATTCCGCATCTCCGGTGACGGATCGGGAAGTGACATTATTACGGCAGGCACTGAAAAAGAAACCTTAGGCAATTTATGCAGACTATGAGCCATCATCTTTATTGAAATGTTCACCATGAAAAAAACCTTGATGCTGCTTCTGATAGCAATTATCAGCGCCGGACTGCCTTCCGTTTCGGCTTTTGCTGAAGGCGGGCTTGTTGATAAAGTAACTCCTTGCGCCATTCTCCAAAAACAAATTAGCCTCGATAAAGGCAATACTTTCATGGAGACGGCGGCAATAGCGGCGCCGCATGGCGCGCAATACCGGTTCATCGTCACCAACTGTGGTAATGTCGCTCTCTCGAATGGGGCCATCACTGATGCTTCATTGGGACTTAGCAGTGTCTCAATACCAGGGTACGGCACACTACTACCTAAGACTTCAGTCACTATCACGAAAAACAACGAAGGCTTCAAAAGCATTGATCGTCCGGGCCAATGCCTCCATCCGGAAACTTTCGCCAATACTGCTGGGTTCGCTGCAACCGGCGCAGCGGGAAACATTCAGGTCATTAGTAATTGGACCGTCTTGGCTTGCGCCGGGCAACCGGGATTGCTATCAAGAAACAAATCAGCGTCGACAGCGGTGTGACCTGGCTCGATGCCGACACTATCAGCACCGCCGCCACGGCCTTGGCGCCACATGAAGCCTCGTACAGGTTGATCATCACGTATGCAGGCAAGGCGGAGCTTGTAAATGTGGAAATCGATGATCTAACGCTGGAACTGTTCAAAGTCCCAGTCCCAGGAGGTGCTAGTCTAGCCGTTGGCAGGCAGATAATCATTAATTCGAGCGACCCCGGCTTTGCAAACCTTTCTCAGCCTGACCGGTGCCTTAGCCCAGGGGTCTTTCCAAACATCGCTACCGTCATCGGACTAACTCAGAACGGTCAGCGAGTCATAGCCAGTAATCCTGCGTTCCTGATTTGCAAAAAATAATTGTGTGAATACGCCAATCCGGAAATTAAAAACGATGAATGAATAATCTCTGCAACGTTGAATCCGGCTTTATTCGAAGTTGTGTCACTAATTGTTCGTTTGCCAATAGCTAATTTATGAAATCAAGCATGTGAAACTCACCCTTCTGCTACTCGTTTTGGATAAGTTCCTACTTCCGTAATTCCTTATGAACTACCACCAATATACCGATTACGCTCATCATTGCCGCATTCATCCAGAGAATCAAGCCGCCGGTCTGCTGGTCTGTTATAGCGCTTACGCCGGTGAACGCTCTTCCGCATAATGAGTAAATCGGATAAAGTTCGTGCGGCGTGAAAAAAATCAGCGCGCCTGCCAGGATTTGCGGAGGAACTACAGCAAGCATCATCGCGATGCGGCAACCGGGCGACCATTTGGAATGTGAATCCAGAGCAATCCCCCAAAGCATCAAGCCATTTAAAACCATGCTCCAGTTCATCAGGCGATAGATGCGCCAATCGAGCATAGCGATAAAATGGACAGAAGGCAGCAGCCAAAAAACAATCAACCCTGCGAACACTATAACTACAGCGGCGGGATGCAGTAATGCATCAACCAGGCAGTGTAACGGCTTCCATGTTGAAACCAGGCGGAAGAATCGTTTACCTGCCACGGGTAAACCAGCCGATAGCGCCTCCTTCGGGCGAGCCAATACGATTAAAAACGGTCCCAAATGATGAAGCACAAGACTTTGGAGCTGATGCACAAAAAACTCATGCTCTGCATAATATTCGGCCTGGGTATGAGATACGGCATATAGGGATAAAAGCCCGGTCCAAAAAAATAACTTTTGCCGGAAAAACAGCTTGCTTTTTTGGCAGCCCCTTATAAATATTATCGCAGTGATAGACGTTACGATGACAACCGTCTCCGACGTTTCCCACGGAATGAGCCACTGTAACGCGCTCATTTTTCTAAACTTCCACAATACGCTGGGTTTTCCGGAATATGCCCTGCTTTTGACTCTAGCCCGAGTGTATCGCTCATGAGTGTTGAAAGCTACCGCGATAATTCCAGTAAATGCCGTAAATCATTGGCAACCGTTTCAATGGCCTCATCCGGCGTCACCAGCAGACGCGCCCGGCCTTGCGGGTCAAAAACATAAACCGCAGCGCTGTGAGCGATGCCGGCGGAATTCACAACTCCAGGCCGATATGCCGCCCGGTAACGTTTCACAAGGTCTTCTATTTCATCTTCGCTGCCTGTTAATCCAATCGCGCGGTCCAAACCGAATGCCGCCAAGTAGTGGTGCAAAACTTCTGAAGTGTCGCGGCCGGGGTCCAGTGTGACAAACAAAATGCGGGTGCGATTGGCGCTTTCTCCCAGGCGTTGAGATATTTTTGCCAAACGGAACATTGTGGCCGGACATTCCGCCTGACAGGTGGTGAAACCGAAAAACAACATGACCAGATAGCCTCGATAGGTTTGGTCAGTTACGGCCTGTCCGGAATCAGACATCATAGAGAAACGCAAGTCAGGCAGATGCCCCTTAATATTATGCAGTTGCCATTGCCTTTGTTTCTCGCAGCCGCTCAATACCAACAGCAATGCTATGCAAAAAAAATACCGGCTAAATTTCAGTCCTCGTATTTCAAGCAATCTGTCATGCATTTGATTTGGCCCAATAAAATCTCGGATTCAATTATGAGAAGCTTTGCTCGAAACCATGCTGGCTTTCGTTAAGCTGTAACTCTTAATACATCTGGTAATTAAAATCCGCTATAGCCTGCCGGATTTCGCCCTGGGTATTCATTACAAACGGCCCGTAACCAGCTATCGGCTCATCAATCGGTTCTCCGTTCATGACCAGCAGAGACGAATCTTTTAGAGCTGTCAGAACAACCGTTTTGCCATTTCGTTCAAAGAACGCCACTTCGGCATCATTCAAAGCCGCCGAATTATTGATGTTTACACAGCCTTTCAAGGCAAACAGTATTGTTGTGTAATATTCGGGTAGATCGAGTTCGGCGGTTTGCCCCGCCAACAGGCGAAGGTCCAATAAATTAACCGGCGTGTAGGTATTTGCAGGGCCTTTGGTCCCTTGATAGACGCCTGCAATCACCCGCAAAACACTGCCTTTTTCATCCAGTTTTAACACGGGAATGTCAGCCTTAACGATAGACTGATAATGCGGGGGTTCCATTTTGAATTTTGCCGGCAAATTAACCCAAAGCTGTATCGCTTCAAAAGTTCCGCCCTGCCTGGTAAAGGCCGCGGAGTGCATCTCTTCATGCAGAAGACCCTTCGCCGCCGTCATCCATTGCACATCACCAGGGCCGATCAGGCCGCCATTGCCGGCGGTATCATGGTGTTCGACTTCACCTTGATAGAGAATGGTAACGGTTTCAAAGCCGCGATGCGGGTGCAGGCCCACTCCTCTCGGTTTCGTTGCGGGCGGAAATTGTGCTGGTCCGGCATAGTCCAGCATCAAAAACGGACTTACCTCTGCATCCGGAGTATTATAGGAAAACAGGGTGCGGACGGGAAAACCGTCCCCTACCCAGTGAGACTCATTAGTACGGGTGATTCGATGTAACTGTTTCATGGCTTTATTCCTGTTTCTATTCTGCTCCTGCCAAAGGTATGTTTTACCTATCTGCATAAAGCATGTCTACGATCATCAAAGACAGGGGGGTTGTCTGATTTTTAGTTTAATATATTTCATATCGCGAATGCCGCTGGCCCTTTCAGGCTGCGATAACCAAGCGGATAAGCCAAATATCCAGCGCAGAAAAAAAGAATGACGTTCTTTTCAAACCGGCAGCCTCTGAAATTACTCAAGGAGAACTCCGGGCTGAATTCCGCTGAAGTAAAGATTACCAGATATGGCGCTGCGCCGCTAATGCAACTGAACCGGAAAAATTGACTACGCGCGACCGGGCGTGCTTGAGTCTTCAATCCGCACGCCACATGCACTGAAAGACAGGCGCCGGGCAGCGCTCTGTCATCAGGATTTTCATATTGAGTGATTATTTTCCATTTTAATTTGGTTGAACCAATTTATCAGCTTTTAAAACTCCCATTTTTCAAAAAAAATTATTCTTTACGCGGCTTTTTCCATGCCCGGTAAATGGACAGTTTTTCATATCGCAATTTTTAAATCCATGTTAGATTTAAAAGCCCGACATTCGGGACTCATGCCGGCATCGTAAAAATATCTATTATTCAAAAGGGGCGGTTACAAGAATAATGCTTACTCGCTCATAGGCAGTTCATGGCTTTAGCAGGATGATTCCGCCTACGCATTATGGCAGTCTCATACTTTTCTTGTATTTGCGACAGCTGAACCTTGACCCTATCCATTGATATCAGGAGAATAAGCCGAAAGTAGTGAGTTTCCGCCAAATTTCGAGCTAATTAATAACAATCTGATGGAACAGATTATGACGCCCTACAATCACTTTGAATTGCTGCAAGTTTTTATGAAAAGCACCCAAAATATGAGCATATCCAACAAGTGCCACTCCGGCCGTTTCCCCGATTCAATCCTTTTATTCCCGGTGATCGCCGCATTGTTTATCAACGGCTGCGAAAAACCAAACGAACAGGCCGCAGCGAGTCCTCCGATAGTGGAAGTTACCGAAGTGATGCAGAAGGATGTTCCGATCCAGCAGGAATGGGTGGGAACGCTTGATGGCATGGTCAATGCTCAGATAAACGCGCAGGTTAACGGTTATCTGATCAAGAGGAATTACAAGGAAGGCGATCTGGTCAATAAAGGCCAGCTGTTGTACGAAATTGATCCGCGAACCTTTCAGGCCAATCTGGATCAAGAAAAAAGCAATCTGGCACGCCAGCAGGCCGTGCTGAAAACCGCTCAGCTCGATCTGGCGCGCATCAAACGCCTCCTGCCCGAAAAAGCAGTCAGTGTCCGTGACCGGGATAACGCCGTTGGCCGGGAAGCGTCCGCGCAGGCGGAAGTTCTGGCTGCTAAAGCCGCCGTGGAAAAAGCCCAGCTTGATCTGGGTTTTACCAGGATCACCTCCCCAATTTCCGGGGTTGCCGGCATCTCCAAGGCGCAACTGGGTGATCTGGTCGGCCCGGGCAGCGCAAATAATGTGCTGACTTCGGTATCGCAGGTTGAACCCATCAGAGCCTATCTGGGTTTAAGCGAGCAGCAATACCTTCAATTTGCCCGGGAAAAAATCAATCATGACCAACGGCAAGAACCTATACCTTTGGAATTGATACTGGCCGACGGCACGACTTACCCCTATGGCGGCAAGTTCTATTTCGCCGACCGTCAAGTCGATGTAAACACTGGAACCATTCAAGTCGCCGTGCTGTTTCCAAATCCCGGCAATCTTCTTCGGCCCGGACAATTCGCCAAGATACGCG
The DNA here is from genome assembly GCA_002862125.1 of Methylobacter sp. KS41. Taxonomy (GTDB): domain Bacteria; phylum Pseudomonadota; class Gammaproteobacteria; order Methylococcales; family Methylomonadaceae; genus Methylobacter_C. Next base: position 1,688,105 of record PHSP01000001.1, read on the forward strand.
CCGTCATCAAGACCGAAACCGGTGCGCTGCTTGTGCCGCAGCAGGCTGTCACCCAGTTGCAGTCCAAGTTCCAGATAGCCGTCGTCGATTCCGGCAATACCGTCGGCATCCGTCTGGTAAAACCCGGTGAGCGCTTCGGTTCGCTTTGGATCATCGATGAAGGTCTTAAACCAGGTGATCGAATTATCGTGGAAGGTCTGCAGAAAGTGCGCAACGGCATGAAGGTTAGCCCGAAACCGTTCACCCAATCCCTGGAGACTGCGCCTGCTCCGCCATCCACAAGCCCAGCAAGGTAGTCCGATGTCCAAATTCTTTATCAACCGCCCCATCGTGGCGATAGTCATCGCCATCCTGATGGTAATGATCGGTCTGGTCTCGATGTCGGGACTGCCGATAGCCCAGTTTCCCAAGATCGCCCCGCCGGAAATCCAGGTCCAAACCACTTTCACCGGCGCGGACGCGGTCACGGTGGAGCAGTCGGTCGCCACGCCAATCGAGCAGCAGATGTCCGGCGTGGACAACATGAACTACATGTACTCTATCAACGCCAACAACGGCCAGATGACCTTACGGGTTAATTTCGATGTGAAAACCGACCCGAACACCGACCAGATACTGGCGCAGATGCGCCAGTCCCAGGCTGCATCGCAACTGCCCAAGGATGTGACTAACTACGGCGTCAATGTGCAAAAGTCCACCTCCTCGCCGCTGATCATGTTCGCGCTTTATTCGCCGAAGGGCAGCTACGACAACATCTTCCTCGCCAACTACGCTTACATCAACATCAACGACCAGATGACCCGGGTCAAGGGCATAGCCAGCGTGTCGGTGTTTGGCGCGGGCCAGTATGCGATGCGCATCTGGGTCAAGCCGGACCAGTTGGCCAAACTGAACATTACTATCCCGGAGATCATCAGCGCCGTACAGGCGCAGAACAACGTCAACCCGGCCGGCAAGGTCGGCGGTGAGCCGGTTCCGCCGGGACAGGAGTTCACCTACGCCGTCCGCGCCCAAGGCCGTTTGCAGACTGAGGAAGAGTTCGGCAACATCGTGCTGCGCGCCGACCCTTCCGGCTCGATCGTGCGCATTAAAGATGTCGGGCGGATCGATCTCGGCGCGCAGACCTATGACATGATCGGCCGATTGAACGGCAAGCCGGCGGCCTTGGTGGCGCTGTACCAGTTGCCAGGCACCAACGCCATCGAGGCTGCGGAGGGTGCCAAGAAGGTAATGGCTGAGTTGAAAACCCGTTTCCCTGAGGATCTGAATTATGTGATCGCCTTGGACACCACCCTAGCCGTTACCGAGGGCATCAACGAAATCGTGCATACCTTATTCGAGGCGCTAGTGCTGGTCATTTTCGTAGTGTTCCTGTTCCTGCAAGGCTGGCGGCCCACCCTGATCCCGCTGCTGGCCGTGCCGGTGTCGCTGATCGGCACCTTCATGCTGTTCCCGGTGCTGGGCTTTTCCATTAACACCTTGTCCCTGTTCGGTCTGGTGCTGGCCATAGGCCTGGTGGTGGATGATCCCATCGTTGTGGTGGAGGCTGTGGAGCATCACATCGAAAACGGTCTAAGCCCCAAGGAAGCAACCCTTAGGACTATGAAGGAAGTGACCGGCCCCATTATCGGCACCTCGCTCGCGTTAATCGCGGTGTTCATGCCGACGGTATTTATCCCCGGCATTACCGGCCAGCTGTACCAGCAATTCGCCGTCACGGTCGGCGTGTCGGTAATGATCTCCACTTTCAATTCGCTATCCTTGAGTCCAGCATTGGCGGCCTTGCTGCTGCGTCCCAGGGTGCGCGGCACCGGGCCATTGCAGAAATTTTACGACGGCTTCAACCGCGTGTTTGGCCGCGCCAATGAGGGCTATGTGGACTTTTGCTCAGTGTTGATTCGCAAGAGCCTAATCAGCATGGTGTTCCTGGGGTTGCTGGCCGGCGCGGCTGGAATCATGGGCAAGGGCATCCCAATGGGCTTTTTGCCCGACGAAGACCAGGGCTACCTCTATGCCGGTATCCAGCTTCCCAATGTGGCTTCTCTGCAACGCACCGATGAGGCCACCCGCAAGGTCGAGGAAATACTGAAAAATACGCCGGGCGTGGAGTATTACTCGTCGGTGATCGGCTACAACATGCTCAGCCAGGCGAACACCACCTACAACACCTTCTTTTTCATCTCACTGAAAATTTGGTCTGAACGCACCAAGCCCGAGGAGCAATACGCGGCGATTAAAGCTCATCTTAACAAGGAACTGGCCAAGATCCCCGACGCCATCGGTTTTGCCTTCCCGCCGCCCGCCATTCCAGGCGTCGGAACTTCCGGCGGCGTGACCATGGTGCTGGAGGATAGGTCCGGAAAGGACGTCGCATTTTTGGCCGAAAATACCGAGAAATTTCTGGCGGCGGCGAAAAAGCGGCCTGAAATTTCCGGAGTATATACCACCGGCCTGCCCTCGGTACCACAGATATTTGTCGATGTCGACCGCGACAAGGTGCTCAAGCAGGGCGTCTTGCTGTCCGATGTCTACAAGACCCTGCAAGCTTACATGGGCAGCGGCTTCATCAACTACTTCAACCGCTTCGGCAGACAGTGGCAGACCTATGTGCAGGCCGAGGGTGAGTACCGCAAAGACACCAAATCACTGGGCCAGTTTTATGTTCGCAACACCAACGGCTACACTGTGCCATTAGCCGCATTAACCAGCATACGCAAGATCGAAGGGCCGGAGTTTACGATGCGCTACAACCTGTACCGCTGCGAGCAGATCGGCGCATCGGCCAATCCGGGCTATAGCTCCACTCAGGTGATGAAGGCCCTTGAGGAAGTATTCGCCGAGACCATGCCCCGGGAAATGGGCTTCGATTATCTCGGCATGAGTTTCCAGGAACAACAGGCTCAGAAAGGCGTCTCGCCTGCGGTGGTGTTTGCGTTCGCGATTTTCTGCGTGTTCCTGATCCTGGCGGCGCTGTATGAAAGCTGGAGCCTGCCGTTCAGCGTGCTGCTGGGTACGCCGATTGTCGTGTTCGGCGCGTTCGCAGGGCTTAAGCTAGGTCATTATGAAAACAACCTGTATGCCCAGATTGGCTTGGTGATGCTGATAGGACTTGCCGCGAAAAATGCCATCCTGATTGTCGAGTTCGCCAAAATGGGTGTCGAAGAGGGCAAATCCGTCCTCGATGCTTCGCTGGAAGCTGCTCGTTTACGCTTGCGGCCAATCCTGATGACCGCATTGTCCTTCATTCTGGGCTGCGTCCCGCTCGCCATCGCCAGCGGAGCAGGCGCGTTGTCGAGGAGGGTCATGGGCTACGCAGTGATAGGGGGTATGACAGCAGCCACCTGTCTGGCGATATTTCTGATTCCAGTGAGTTTCTATGTGGTCGAAAAATGGTCTAATAAAAACAAAGGCGCGAAGCCGCAAAAGGAGAAACAGGAGCAAGATCATGAATAAGCTATTGGCTTTATTGCTAACAACGCTGCTCACTGCTTGCTTCAAAATAGGTCCGGATTATATCCGTCCCGAGATTGATACGCCCAAACAGTGGCGCTTTGCCGAGAGCAATGTCCGCAAAAATGCCGTCAATCTGAGGTGGTGGGAACAGTTGGGTGATCATGTCCTTAACCGGCTGATTAATCAATCGGTGCAAGGGAACCTGGATCTGAAAATAGCTGTTGCCAATGTTGAGCAGTTCATGGGGCAGTATGGCTCTACTCGCGCCAATCTGTTTCCGCAGATTTTCGGCGCTGCAACATACGCCCACGCCCAACCCAGCGGCGGCGGTGGCGATGTGTTGAATAACGGAACAAACAACGAAGTTGACTTTGCCCGTCTTGGTCCGTCAATGAACTGGGAGCTTGATATCTGGGGTCAATTGCGCCGCGCCAACGAAGCTGCTCGCGCCGATCTACTAAGCAAGGAAGCCATTAAACGTGCTGTGATTCTCTCTCTAGTGAGTCAGGTAGCGCAAACATATATCACCCTGCGCGAACTGGACAAAAATCTGGAAATCACGAAAAACGTTGTTAACAGTCTCGAAGAAGAACTACGTATCGCTAAAATTCGTTTTGATGAAGGTTATACCTCCGAACTGGAACTTGAACAGGCCGATTCCGAATACCAGCGCCGCAGCGCCTTCATACCTCAATATGAACAACAAATTGCGATAACGGAAAACGCCTTGAGCGTTTTACTGGGGCGTAATCCCGGCCCGATCCCACGCGGCCTTTCGCTGGATGAACTCAAACTTCCCGCCGTACCGGCCGGCTTGCCTTCCGACCTGCTCGCCCAGCGTCCCGATATTCAGCAGGCGGAGCAGGAATTGATTGCTGCCAATGCTCGAATCGGCGTAGCCCGCGGCCAGTATTTTCCGAAAATTTCATTGACTGGCGGCGTAGGTCAGATGAGCACGCAAGTGGCGACACTGTTTGCTCCGGGCGCCAATTTCTGGGCTGTTGGATCTACGCTGCTAACGCCGATTTTTACCGCAGGCAAGATAGCAGGGCAAGTTCAATCCGCTGAAGCAGTGCAGAAGGCGGCTTTAGCGAATTACCGGCGCTCTATCATTTCCGGCTTTCGTGAGTTTGAAAATGCACTCATAAGCAGTAACAAAACCAAATTACAAAAGGAAATACAGAGCAGGCGCGTCAGTGCGGTCCAAAGCTATTTCAACTTGTCTCGCATCCGTTATGATGAGGGCTATACCGCTTATATTACGGTGCTCGACTCGATCCGGCAGTTGTTCGATGCGCAAATTGCATTGGTCCAGGCGCAAAGTGCCAACTTAACAGCAACCATCGGCTTATATCGCGCCATGGGCGGCGGCTGGATAGTTCAGGAGGAAAAATCGGCTCAAGTGCCTAAGCCAAAAAATGCAGCGTTTTTTCCCTAGCAACAAAGTACGTATTTATCGTCTATCCTTGTTAAACCGACTGACTTTCATCAAAATGGTGCAGGGAAATCGCGCAAAAGCAAATTTCTCGTTAATAACTGTTATGCTAATTTTTCAATCATGTCAGAGCTTTAAACATTTACTAAAATTCGCATTTTTTGTTCGAGAAACCAAAAATAACCGAGTTACCTATATTGGCGTATAACAGTTTGAATTTTTTAATTTTTATGGCCTGTAACTGTTTTATTCATAGTATGCCTGCATTTAATGGGAAATTTCCAAAGTTCGTTGAAAGCTATTGTTTTATTATAAATCCAAAACGCATTTATTCACGTAGAAGCGAATTTATTCAAACTTAAGCTACTGATTATGCGAATTAAATTACCGCTATTTTTTGATCAATACATGGTTAAAACCCGAGAATGTTTTTTCGTCAATTAGAAAATTTTGTTTCCCAATATCGCCGATTAATTGTTGTTTTAATTGCTGTTTTTATTATTCAGATTTTCGAATCAATACTTCTACGTTTTAAATACGATTTATTTACAGGCGGTTTTCTACAGCCATTTTCCTACAAAACCATTTCTGAGCGCCTGACTTTTATCTTATTTTCGTTATGGTTTGATTTGACACTCGTTGGGCTTCTGGCCAGCATTTGGTTTTTTGTCGCCGACAGACTCAATAAATATGGTCAATTTATTTACTACAATTTCGCTGCTCTGGTAGTGCTAATGGCTGGTGTTTGGCTGGCCTTCAAATTTAAAGTTCTGTCATATTTCAGTGACACGGTAAATCTTCAAATCGTCAAAAACCTGGGCGGCGGTAGCTTAAAAGAAGCCTTGCTTTATGTCAGCAATGAACTCGTTTTGTTCTTCGGTTTAATAGGAATCACTACAGTCTTTTTAGTTTTTTTTATCAGCTTTTTAAATAAAAGTGCATTTGTTCGACGGCTTGAAACAAATACTATAAAGCATAAAACTTATATGGGCCTTTTGTTATTTGCGCTTGTGTTAACACCGGTCATTACATTATTTGTATCCAATAATGATTTTTTAAGATATGGATTAGAAAAGAAAACCTCCTACCGGCTTATCAGTAGCGGCCTGGATAGGCTATCAGATTTCGATTTCGACGGATTTGGCAGCTTTTCTTATCCCAAGGATAAAGCTATTTTTAATGCCTCCAATAACCCTGGCGCAATTGATATTCCCGGAAACGGTATCGATGAAGACGGCTTTCTGGGTGATGCCGTCTTAACCGCTGATGCTAATGACACTCTTGCTGAAATAACGCCTCAAAGCGGCAAACATATCGTACTTATTGTCCTGGAAAGCGCGCGTGCGGATTTACTTGATCAAAAACTGAATGGATATTATGTAGCCCCAGTCCTCAGAGAGATCGCAAGAACAGGATCCTCTATAAAATATGCCTATAGTCACACAGGCTATACGACTACATCCATTAAGGCCATATTTAACAGAACCCTGGTTAAAAACAACAAGAAAACCTCCTTGATTAAATTCCTGCAAGCAGCAGGATACCAGGTGTCCATAATTTCCGGCCAGGATGAATCATTTGGCGATGTTGCCTCAGAAACAGGTATGAAAAATAAGGATGTTTCTTATTTTGATGCTAGAACTGCACTCGATGACCGGGTTTTTCCCAGCAAGGAACAAGGCAGCTTGCGCCTTAGCGAAGAACGTGTTGTTAAGCAGTTTCAAACACGGATCAATCAGGCTGATTTCTCTAAACCACAGTTTTTCTACTTGAACTTTCAGGCTGCTCATTTTCCCTATTCGCATCCAAAAATGACTAAGCGGATTTTTAACAATTTGATTCCCCGCTCTGACATTAACGAGGAAAATAAAAACTGGGTTGCTGCAACCTATTGGAATGCCATTGCCAATGCTGACTGGGCAGCAGGAAAAGTTATTGAATCATTAAAAGAGCGGAACCAGCTCGACAATACAACTATTGTTATTTTGGGTGATCATGGCGAATCCTTGTTTGATGACGGGTTTCTTGGACATGGACATGCCATTAATGATATTCAAACTAAAATACCATTAATTATAAATGACCCTGCTATCACCGTTGACGAACCGATAGGGCAAGTTGATGTTGCTGAACTGGCCATCCGGTCAGCGCTAGGCAAAAACAATAAGTGGGTAAATAAAGATAAAACCGTATTCCAATGGGTAGGCAGTTTATCTCAACCTGCTTTAATAGCGCAGGTAACACAGCATGGCATTCGCACCATTTTTGATTTTCGTTCAGAACAGTTTTTTTTCAGCGATTTGAAGTCATGGAAATCGTACAAAGATGCGCTATCAGATCCTGTGTTTAAAGATAGGGTGATAGACTTGATTCATAAGTGGGAAACCTTGCGCTGGCGTGAATATGGCGCGGAAAAATATTAACTTTCTTGTTGCTTACATATCTATTTTGTAATTTAAGGACTATTTTAACTTTACCAAATCTCACCTGAGAAAGAAGGAATCAGGAAAATTTTGGCGCGAACCACATAGTTATGTTTTTTACTAGTTCAGGGATTAATTAGTTCAATTATTCAAGAGAGCCAATATAATTGACCTAGCCATTATCTCTTTTAAGGGTATTTTATGAATATACTGAACCTATCAATCGCTGTTCTTATCCCCTGTTATAACGAAGCAATTTCTATTGCAAAAGTTGTGAAGGAATTTCACGAAGTTCTACCCTACGCTAAAGTTTATGTCTATGACAATAATTCTTCAGATAGTACCAGTGAAATAGCAACGGATGCGGGAGCAATTGTTAGACATGAGTATCAGCAGGGAAAGGGAAATGTCGTCCGAAGAATGTTCGCTGATGTTGAAGCAGATATCTATATTATGGTTGATGGAGACGCTACTTATGACATTTCAAAAACACCTGAACTGATTGAGTTGTTGGTCAATGAAAATCTTGACATGATTAATGGACGCCGTGTCACGGTTGATAAATTAGCCTATCGACGTGGGCATAGAATTGGTAATCGTATACTGAATGGTATTGTAAAGAAGACTTTTGGTAATCGTTTCGATGATATGCTATCCGGCTACCGAGTATTCTCAAGACGATTTGTTAAAACCTTTCCAGCAATGGCGAGAGGTTTTGAAATCGAGACGGAACTCACTGTACACGCAATGGAGTTACGTATGCCTGTAAAAGAATGCGAAATAATTTACCGTGAGCGCCTGGATGGTTCTGAAAGCAAATTACAAACCTACCATGACGGACTACGTATTCTTACGACCATTTCTGCTTTGATAAGAGAAGAACGTCCATTGGCTTTTTTTGGCGGTTTATCTTTAATATTGACTGCCATATCATTAATATTGGCTGAGCCAGTTTTTATAACCTATCTGGATACTGGAATGGTACCCAGATTACCGACAGCAATATTATCAATGGGCTTAATCTTTTTGGCCTTCCTGAGTTTTTTTTGCGGCTTAATTTTGGATACTGTAACGTTGGGACGAAAAGAAATGAAACGTCTGGCATACCTCAATTATCCAGCAAATTGATATTTATTTGATATCATCTGATTAGGCTTAACACTGGTAAATGGGCTGGCATTGCGTAAATTCAAACATGCAGAAATCTGCCAAAGGCTTGGTTTAAGCAATGACTTCAATTAAAGCTGTTGAAAATAACGTTACCTCTAAAGTGTTCAATCAAATCATTTCATGTTGTATCAATTCCTAAAATTCGGTCTTGTAGGAATAGCAGGTTTTATTGTCGATTCCGCTGTTCTATATCTGGGCTTGTATTTGCTTGGGTTGAATCTCTATTCAGGCCGGGTGTTGTCTTATTTAGTTGCAGCCAGTGCTACATGGGCTCTAAACCGTTTATATACTTTTTCAAACTCTGCTCGAACGGGAGTTGGCCGACAATGGAGTCTATTTTTAATCGTAAATAGCATAGGTGGTTTTGTAAATTACGGCGTATACGCTGCGCTTGTTTCATCTATTGATCTTTTTACTGAATATCCTGTGTTGGCAGTTGCAATAGGCTCTTTAATGGGCCTTGTTTTTAACTTTTCTCTTTCACGCTCTTTGGTATTTAATACAAATAACTCCACTATGAACGCAATTGCAATGTTAATCCAAAGCCAAAACAACTTAATATCCAAAACCAAAAAGTCATGGATTCTTTTGTCTTCATTGGCGCTCATGACAATTTTATTCAGCCGAGGATTATTTGACGAAAGCATCGGCTACCCAGATGCCGACCGAATTCTAATGGATGGTGTATTCATAGCCGATTATCTTCGCTCCTTATCGTCATGGAGCCATCCGTTAGACTTCGCTGTATCTTACTATGCTCAATACCCGGCGTTAAGCATTGGTTATCGCCCACCGTTCTTTCCCACCATTGAGTCGCTCTTTATACTGACCTTAGGTGAACACGTCTGGAGCGGAAGAATGGCATTGATGTGTTTTGCGGTAGTCGGTTTTAGCGCATTTTTCGCATTAATTCGCCGTCAGTTTGATGAAAAAACCGCGGGTGCCGCGGTTGGATTAGTTGTTTCACTTCCGTCAATAGTTGGGTGGTCCTGGTACACAATGGCCGAGATCCCGGTGCTTTCAATGATCTTACTCACTGCGTACTGGCTATACAAATACTCTGAAGGAGATGGAGCAAAATATCTGTATTTTTCGATTTTTTCTTTTGTAGCGGCCCTATGGACTAAGCAAACTGCAGTTTTTGCAATTTTGTGGTTTATACCGTACTTGATAAGTCACCTTGGATTCAAGCCACTGTTCAATCGCAAGGAAATTTGGATCAGCATTATTATATTGATCATTCTGGTTACCCCATTAGCACTTATTACTTTCTGGCTGGGTGACTTAAATATTGGTCAATCAATTGGAGAAAATCCCAGAGGTCCGCAAATTCCAAGATATTATTGGGAGAATCTTATTCTATATCCGAAAGCGTTAATTACTGAACAACTAACATTGCCAGTTAGTTTGCTGGTTGTTTGCGGCTTAGTACAAGCGATCAATAAAAAGGATTCACGCATAAATTTTTATCTCTGGTGGATATTTGCTGTTTACCTGTTTTTTACTTCCTTAAACGATCCAAAGCTATCCCGTTACACAATTTTCTGGATTCCGCCGTTTTGTTTATTCGCTGCGTTACCACTCTCTTACATTCAAAAAAGCTCAAATATTGTCAAAAGGAACATAATCGGTTTATTTATAATCTGTTCCATATTATATGGAGCGATAGCTAATTTTCAAAAAAAGCCGCAATATATAACCGCATTTAAAGAAGCGGCTGCTTATGTATTGAAAAATGCCGAGCGCCCGGTAGTATTTGTTGACGCCTATAATAACGGTTACTTTACTTTTTTTATCCGCCAGTTTGATCAGAAAAAACGTTTTTTTGTATTCCGGGGCGACAAGTTATTTTCATCATCCGCAATCGAAACAACTACTTGGTTAAAAATTCATGCACAATCACGGCAAGATCTAAAAGATATACTTGATACGCATGGAATTGACTTGATTGTCGCTGAGAGTTCTGACTACACGGGCCTGTCTATTCATAAAGAGTTTCGAGACTACCTGCAGACTGATGATTTTACAAAGGAAACAAGCTTTCCAATTGAAAGTTCGCTGCCCCGTTATCGCAACCAATCCCTGGATATTTATCGCTACCGCAAAAATAATTTGAAAAAATCGGAAGACTGGATAATAAGGCTTCCCACAATAGGAAAAATCATTCGTATCCGGGCTAGCGATAATAAACCAATGCTGGAAAAAATGAATGCGGATTAATTATAGGGTAATTGGTTATCCTGAAAATGCAGTCAAACAAATAGATCCGCGGGATTCATCTGCCACTTAACCGATTTTCTAAGTAACGAGATTTTCTATGCGGTTGTCGCGTGTAATCTGCAAAAACGGTTTGTTATCCGAATAGCATCATCAGCCCGTTGCAACCTAAATTTTTTGGCATAGAATTCCATCTCTATCTCCTTAAATGCGCTCTGACAGGGTGTTTAGCTACAGGCCCCGTCCATAGGCCTTAGCACGGTCAATTAACTCAAAGTAAAATTATTTTTTTGTTTCGCCTTGTTGCTTGTTTTTCCTTTCCTCTTGCCGTTGTTGCCATTTCTCATGGCGAAGTTTTTTCAATTCATCCAGCTTGGCCATCTGCCCGGAACTTAATACTTTCTGCATGCGAGCGCGGGTTTCCTGACGAATGGCATCGAATTTTACACGCTCTTCTTTAAAGATTTCTTCCAATTTAGCTTTTTGTTCAGCGCTTAAATCAAGCTGTTTGGACATGCGTTCCAATCTGTCGCCACGATGGCCTTCGAAACCGGGTCCGCCGCCTGGGTATGCGAATACGGTCACAGGCAGGGCTAACGCTATTGCGAGTGTCGCGATTTTTTTGTTCATCTTCAGTCTCTCATTGATTAGGGGGAATAAAACGGGTTTTCTCCGTTGTCGAATTCTACTTTACGGATGAATATCGCAAACAATATGTAGTAAATGTGGAAGTATTATGAAATTTTATTAATCGCTACCCTGCTGTGGATCATAGCGATAACCGGCGCCGTACACCGATTGAACCACCTCCTGTCCGGGCAACAGTTCGTCCAGTTTCTTTCTCAGCTTTTTGATGTGGCTGTCGATAGTGCGGTCCGAAACGATTCGCCGGTCCTGATAAATCATATCCATCAGTTTTGACCGGGAAAAGATACGGCCTGGTTGCTGATGCAATACCTGTAGCAACTGGAATTCCACCGTGGTTAATTCGACTTCGCGTCCTTCTGCGGATATCCGGAAACTGTGGGCATCCAGTTTTAAGCTCCGGGTTTGAAAATCTGCATTTATAGGTTGCAAGCGGCGTAGCACCGCTTTAACGCGAGCAACCATTTCGCGCAGACTGAAAGGCTTGCAAATATAGTCGTCAGCGCCCATTTCAAGCCCCAGCAAGCGATCGATTTCCTCGATGCGTGCAGTGACCATAATAATTGGCGTTGTGCTGAATCTTCGGATTTCACGGCAGATTGCAAGACCATCGAGGCCCGGCAACATTAAATCCAGTAAGATAAGATCCGGATTGTTCTGTTTGACCCAGGGAACGACAGTATCGCCATGAGTTAAAATATCGCTGGAAAACCCGGCATTCTGCAAATAATCCGCTTCCAGTTTGGCCAGCTTTTCTTCATCTTCCGCTATCAGAATACGGGTGGGAGTCTTATTCATAGTCATGATGGCGCCGGTAATTCAATGTGAATGGCTAGTCCGCCCAAGGCTGAGGCTTGTGCCTTGATTATGCCGTTATGCGCTGAGATAATATTACTGCAAATCGCCAGGCCAAGCCCCGCTCCGCCGTGGTTCCGGCTGCGCGAGCTTTCTACCCGGTAAAACCGGTCGAACAGTTTGGGCAGTTCCTGGCTGGCTACGCCGGGCGCGCTGTCGGACAAATCAATCAGCAACCTATCGCCTCTTTTGGAAATATTAATCTCCAGGCGGCCGCCACAGTCGGTATAGTTTGCGCTATTTTTGAGCAAGTTCCGGAACAGTTGCGATAAGCGGTCCGGATCTGCATAAAGACTGACAGCGCCCGGAGGGTTACCGGACAAATTTACGCTCAGTTGTTTACTGGTGAATTCCGGCATTAACGCCGCCAGATCTTCTTTTAGTATCGCCACTGGGTCAGTAAGCGTTTTACGATAAGTTAACGCACCTTGATCAGATAAAGCCAGTTGATAAAGATCCTCTGTTAACCTGTTCAGCCGCATGACATCTCCGGACAAGGAATCGACTGCTTCAAGGGTCAGGGGACGAACGCCGTCTTGCAATGCTTCCAATTCTCCACTCAAAACCGCCAAGGGCGTGCGCAATTCGTGTGAAATATCAGCGACCCAGCGCCGTCTGGCCAGCTCCGACTGTTCAAGGGCGGCGGCCATTTCATTAAAATCCCTGGCCAATTGACCCAGCTCATCGCCTGATTCAACCGGCAGGCGGACATTATACCGGCCCACGGCCAGCTCCTTGGCAGCCGCGGTGATGCGCTTGAGCGGCCGGACCAAGGTATATGCGAGTAACAGAGCAAGACCAGCCGAAAGGGCGATCATCAACAGTGTTATCCAAACGAACGATTTGGCCTGCCTTTCCATAAAGAGAATTTCACCGAGTTGATTGACCGGTTTACCCGGAAGCAACCCCAGAAAACCGACGATTTGTTCCTTATAATGAATAGGATGTAGAACTAATTGCGGCAGCGCCTCTCGACGGCCGAAAATAATCGATTTGTCCGAACGCAATAACATTACCCGCAGTTCCAACGGCGTGTAACGCTTTTTGCCGTGAGTATCGCGCCAGTCGGGGGGCCACTTATCCGTTGGTTCGGCCAGCGCTTTTTCCATCCAGGGCGCCGGAGGCCGGTGATGATGGTTATCGGATTGCATTAACAATTGAATCCACAGCCGTTTATTACCGGCCAATGGCTCCCAGCTTCCAGTCATGGCATAGTATTCGTTCAGTCCCTCGATCAAACTCTCCACCCGTTCGCGTTGCCTTGTTTCAATAAATTCTGTAAAGCCCTTATCCAGCGACCAGCGCATAAACATATACATGCCTGCAACCACCAGCAAGGTAGTCAGCAGGAAGGTTAAAAATAACTTGAATCGGATAGATTTATGCACGGTTGGGCTCTCTCGCTTGCCGGATAGCTTATTGTAAGTTTCAAATGTGCAATAAATATGAAGTTATAGTCCCCTCTGCCAGAGCGATGCGCTTAGGCCGCATGAAAAGCACGGGGCATATCACCTCATTTCAGACTTCAAATAAAGGCCAGATAAGGAAACCGTGGAGGTTTGCGGCTATTCAAAATCCAGGATAAAAACGTGGCATGCATCTACTTGCTGCTTGCCGGCTGAAGGCATTTATTCAAAGCATCGCCCAAAGCTTCGGCGATGTTATTGCGTATTGCTGCATCCAGCAATTTAAGTTCGTCGGCCCGATTGACAATAATTCCTGATTCCAGAAGCACAGCCGGTTGGCAGGCGGTCTTGAGAACAAGCAAATCGTCAAAATAATAGACGCCATTAAGCCAGTCCGCAAACTGGCGATTTTCACCCCGCACAGAATCGGCATGATGTCCGGTTGGTTTGAAACCTTTGTACCGCAATCTTTCGCCAATCCCGGAAGCGCAGAAAAGGGAGGTTTCCGGATGCGGATTAGCGCGAGAGACGAATAGGGAAAATCCCGAAAACAGATCGCTGTATGCCTGTCGTTTACCTTTTGGACTCCACCAGGACAGGTATTGAGGCTGCACCGAATCGTGATGCAGTGACAGGAAAAAATCTGCATTTTTAGCTGCCAGAGTGCGCGCACGAAGATCAGTCATGTCTCCTTTACCGCCAATTATCTGCACGGCAAAACCCTTACGCTCCAGAATGGGTTTTACAGCATTGGCTAGCGTCAGATTAAATTGGAATTCCGGCATGCCCCGGGCGCTGGCAGCACCGGGATTAGCCAGTGAATGACCTACGTCCAGTGCGACTGTAAGGGCAAAAGCCCACTGTGAAAGCAATAATGCTCCAAATGCCAGAAAAAAATTTAGTATCCGTCCAGAGCGTCTGTAAAAATAAGGGTTTGTTTTAATTTTTGGCAAGTTGTGCATGATATAAGGAACTGAAGTTCCCCAGCTTTTCGCCGAGAGAAATATTAGGAAACTTCAGTAAACAAAAAATGAATTCCTTGACTTAAATTGAACACTTGGAGTAAAAATCGCTTCCATCAATTTTTAACCGGACACTGGTGAAATACATTACAAAAACAATCGATACCGGACTCATCGAATTCATTGAACTTGACTGTGCCCCCCACCCCCGGTTATTCAATGAGTTTTGTTGCTGATTTTTTTACCGGCATAAAGCGACACATAGAAGGCAATGATACGATCTACTTCATTCTTGTAGTCGTCATCATCACATTCATCACCCTGTTCTTCGATTTCATAAGCCAAATATACTCTTGAAAAATCATAAAGCATGGAAAACGCGGCGCAATATGCAGCATCATGCGCCACGCATTCAAAGCCTGTTTCATTAGCGATGGCTTCGCCTAGCCGCTTCTCGCTGTTCCAGGTTGATGATCTGTAATGCTGATTCCGGCCATAAAAAATGTCCTGCAGCTCTTTTGCATTAGACGCGATAATCTTTGACATATCAACATTTTTGCCTTTTAACTGCTGGCATAGCGCCTCAACAATTATATTTAGTTTATTGCGCAATATGCCCTCAATAACAGCAGGTTTCCATAAAAAAGGGCGATTATCATCCACATATGCAACGTAATGGTTACGGCTGTCCCCTTTAAGTTCATAATTATAATTTTTCATATCAATAACCCCTGTGAAGTCGATCATGCTCGTAATTAAGATTGGATTTATAGGCGCGTTGACCACATTAAGCGCGGCGGCTTCTGGCCTTCCCTGATTAGTTATTGATTTTCAATTTAATTTTCCAGTTAATTACTATTTTATGGTCACTGTCCTAAAAATACGCTTCGATCTAACGCCAGTCCTGTTGCCTGGCATAGGAAAATATAAAAACAACCATGAGATTCTCCTGAATCATATGAAATATGACAGGGCCGGGTATTTATCTCCGGAAGTAGATAGTAAGCATTATTTACACCAAAAATTTATTGTATTACTTGGTCAATGCCAGCCCTGAAAAGCCGTGCTATTCCCGCTTTTACCCAATAATAGCAGCCATTGATATTCTTAAAAAGTGAACCAAAGTAGCGTTATAGACTGCTAACCCGCACAAGACCAGTGCATTTTGTAGCGGAACCGGTACCCGGCAAAACTCAAGGGGGGCAGGCGTCGCACAAGACTTAACACATCCGGTTTCTATTTTCCTAGCCAAGCAAATTCGTATGATCCTAAAAGTTTATGTTTTTCTGGTCTCCTCTTCCTCTGGAGACTTCTTGTTTACTGCACGTTAGATATTTAGCTCTAAATTTGTATTAAAGCTGCCAAATATGAACGCTAGACAAAATATCAACCCCGTACAATGCATGACTGTCGAATATGTTTCCAAGTCTGAATACTCACGACGAAAACCCCGGCATTTGATTAATTTATGGCTCTTTTGAATCAAGAATGCTAAATTCAGAGCAATCACACTTGATAGTCGCTTAACTCAATGGATTGGACAGACAACAACGCCCTCTACTGTAGCCTGGATCTGGAAACCAATGAAAACGGTGAAATTTTTGCCATTGGCGCAGTATTCAAAGATCAAACTTTTCAGCGCAAAGCGCCTTTCGACATTCGAAGAGCCCTGACTGAACTGGATGCCTTTGCCGGCAATGCCGTCTATCTGTTAGGCCACAATATACTGCGGCATGACCTGCCCATTTGCCGCGCTATTGCCCCAAATCTTGATTTTTTGAAAAAGCCGGTGGTGGACACTTTGTTTCTTTCGCCACTGGCTTTTCCGGAAAATCCCTACCACCGTCTGGTCAAAAATTACAAACTGGTCCGGGATAGCTTAAATGATCCGTTAGCGGACGCGCGCCTGGCGATTTCACTTTTTCAGGACCAGTGGCCGGCATTGCAGGAACAGCAGCAACGCTTTGGAATATTGTCTTTTTACCACTATGTATTTTCCGGCGATAAACAGTTTTCGGGTTTGCAGCACGCTTTAATCGCGATGGGCGCTCAGCCGGTTCAGGCATCCAAGGCGTTCGATTGTTTTAAGGAACTGACGAAAGGACGCGTGTGCGCTACGGCATTTACCAAGATCGTATTAAGTTATTTACCGGTCCCGGAAAAACGACCAGCTCTGGCGTATTGTCTGGCGTGGCTGCGGGTAGCGGACGGCAATTCGGTATTGCCGCCCTGGGTCAGGCTGGAGTTTCATGATGTCGCGCCGGTTTTAAGCCAACTACGGGACATTCCCTGCAACAATCCGGAATGCTGTTATTGCGCGCAAACGCATGATCCGGTCAGCCAGCTGGAGCGCTATTTCGGTTTTCCGGCCTTCAGGCCGCAACCCGCCACGGCATACGGTGACAGCTTGCAGCAAGCGATCGTGCAAGCCGCCATGTGCGATAAACCGGTGTTTGCGATATTACCCACCGGCGGCGGCAAGTCCCTGTGTTTTCAGCTGCCTGCGCTGGTGCGCTATCAACGGCGCGGGGTATTGACCATTGTTATCTCCCCTTTACAGGCGCTGATGAAGGATCAGGTCGATAACTTGCGCAATAAAACCGGCGCGCCCAATGCGGCCGCTCTTTACGGCATGCTGACAGCGCCGGAGCGCGGCGAGGTGTTGCAAGGCGTCCAATCCGGCGATATCGCCTTGCTGTATGTGTCGCCGGAGCAGTTGCGTAATGTGAGCTTCCAAAAGGCCATTGAATACCGGGAGATCGGCTGCTGGGTGTTTGACGAGGCGCATTGCCTATCCAAATGGGGCCATGATTTCAGACCGGATTATTTATATGCCGCGCGTTTTATCAAGGAATTCGCGTTACGGCAAAAAGCCGTGCTGCCGCCAGTGCAGTGTTTTACCGCCACCGCAAAACAGGACGTGAAAGATGAAATTATCGATTATTTCAAGGCTGAACTTGCGCAAGATCTGCTTGCATTCGAAGGCGGCGTGGAACGGGATAATTTGAGCTTTGAAGTGCAGACCGTTAATGGCGCGGACAAATTTCCGCGTATCAACAGCTTGTTAACCGGGCGTCTGGCTCCGGAAGCCGACGGCGGCAGCGCTATAATTTATTGCGCAAAACAAAAGCAAACTGAAGCGATAGCCGAATATTTGCAGGAACAAGGCTGGCAGGTCGAAGCCTTCCATGCGGGTAAAGATACCGCCGAAAAAAAGCATATCCAGGAAAATTTCGTGACCGGCGCCACGCGCATTATTACCGCGACCAATGCCTTCGGCATGGGTATCGACAAGGACGATGTGAGACTGGTGATACACGCGGACATTCCCGGTTCCATCGAAAATTACCTTCAGGAAGCAGGACGCGCGGGCCGCGATCAAAAGGATGCGGAATGCATATTGCTGTTTGATGAAAACGACATCGAAACCCAGTTTAAATTGTCGGCCTCCTCGCAAATCAGCCAGCGCGATATTCAGCAAATTTTAAGAGGCTTGCGTAAAGCCAAAAAAGATAAGTACGGCAATGTGGTATTGACCACCGGTGAATTACTGATGGATGACGACATGCAGACTTCGTTCAATAATGAAGACCGTAATGCCGATACCAAGGTCAAAATGGCCGTGTCATGGCTGGAACGCGGCGGTTATATTCAACGCAACGAAAACCTTACCCAGGTGTTCCAGGGCCGTCCCCTGGTCAAAAACATGGAGGAAGCCAAAAGCAAAATAGAAAAACTGGGCCTGTCTCAACGCCAGCAACAGCGCTGGCTAGCGATACTTGAAGCATTGTTTAATGCCGGCAGCGATGAAGGTTTTAGCGCCGACGAACTGGCTTTGCATGGCGCTTTTAAAGACTACCAAAACGATCATAAACCCGGAAAGACCGGTGAAACCGCCAGCCAACGGGTGATCAGGACGTTATACGATATGTCCAAGTCCGGTTTGATTCAAAAGAGCCTGCTGTTGACGGCATTCGTCCGTTACAAGGTCAAGGATGCTTCCCTGCTCAAGCTGGATGACGTCTGCGCGTTGGAACGGGCCATGCTCAAGGCGCTGCAAGAACAAGCGCCCGATGCCGGCGACGGGCAATGGCAAACGTTATCACTACGCCATTTGAACCAAAGCCTGTTAAACGACGGACTTGAAAACAGCAATCCCGAGATCTTGCGCCTGTTGCTGAACAGTCTGGCTAAAGACGGCAAAGGACTGGCCGGAAAAAAAGGCAGTCTAACGCTTAGGCACAAAGGACAGGATCAGTACATGGTCAAGCTTAACCGGGGCTGGCATGCGCTGACTGCCACGGCTGATCTACGGCAATCGGTAGCCAAGGTGGTTTTGGACGGCATCCAGCAACGCATACCAGTAAATACCAAACCATCCGGCGATTTGCTGGTTGAATTTTCCGCAGAAGATTTAATGACCGCGTTAAACCAGGACTTGGCCGCATCGTCTGAAGTCAAAGACCCGCTGGCCGCCGTCGAGCGTGCATTGAATTTTCTGCACGAACTAAAAATTATCACCCTGCAAAAAGGCTTGGCGGTATTCCGGTCAGCGATGACCATCGAGGTGCTACCCGAAGCCAAAGGCCGCAAGTACAGCAAAGGCGACTTTGAGCCTCTGTCTCAGCATTACAGCGAGCGCATTTTCCAGGTGCATGTGATTAACGAGTACGCCAAATATGGACTGGAAAAGATCACCCGTGCGCTGACGTTTGTGGTCGCCTATTTCTCCCAGGACAAAACCGAGTTTGTGAAACGCTATTTTGCTGACCGTCTGGAGATTCTGGAACGGGCCACCAGCGGTCAATCTTTTCAACGCATCGTCGGCGATCTGCATAATCCCGAGCAAATGGCGCTGGTTGCCGGCGGCGAAGCTGACAACTTGTTGATTCTGGCAGGCCCCGGTTCCGGTAAAACGCGCGTCGTCGTGCATCGCTGCGCCTATTTATTGCGGGTCAAACGCGTTCCCGCCCAAGCCATTCTGGTGCTGTGTTTTAATCGCAATGCCGTGACTGAATTAAGACGTCGCTTATTCGATCTGGCGGGCGACGACGCCAAAGGCGTTATGGTGCAAACCTATCATGGCTTGAGTTTGCGCTTGACCGGCCATGCCATGGACAGCCAGCACCAAAGCGCTGAAAACTTTGCCGGACTTATCAAGGAAGCCATCAGTTTATTAAAAGGCGAGAAAGCCTTCCTGGGATTTGATGCCGATGAAATCCGGGACAGGCTGTTGGCGGGTTACCGCTACATCCTGGTCGATGAATATCAGGATATCGACACGGAACAATATCAGCTGATTTCTGCGATAGCGGGCCGCAGTCTGGATGACGAGAATAAGCTGACAATTCTTGCGGTCGGCGATGACGACCAGAATATTTACTCATTTCGCGGTGCAAACATCAGCTTTATCCGGCAATTTAAAGACGATTACCAGGCCCGCGAACATTACCTGGTAGAAAACTACCGCTCCAGCGCGCATATCATCGCAGCGGCCAATGCACTCATTCAAAACAATAGAGATCGCATGAAGGTTGACCATCCAATTCGTATTAATCAGGGCAGAAAATCATTGCCTGCGGGCGGGCGCTGGCAGCAATTGGATACCCTGGCGCGAGGCCGCGTACAGATTATCCGCTGCGCCTCCAGACAGGCGCAGGCCGTTGTTGACGAACTGCTGCGCTTGCGTCAACTCGATACCCAACTGGATTGGCCGCAATGCGCCGTGCTGGCAACGCAATGGCAACTCCTCAATCCGGTCAGAGCGTTACTGGAAGAACATAACATTCCGGTTAGCTTGATGCTGCCCCCGGACAAACAGCCGCCGCCTTTTCGCATCAGGGAAAATGCCCACTTTTTAGACCGCCTCAAGCAAAGCCGGACAAGCGTAAGCACAGCGGGTTTTTGGTTGAACCATCTGGCGGAAACTTATCTGGACGCAAACGACAATCCCTGGCTGGAACAACTTATAGATATTCTATTGGATTGGCAAAAAGAAACGAATGATGGCGAAGTATCAACGCAACAAACCCAGGAGTATCTCTATGAAACGCTCAGTGAACAGCGCAAGGAACGACGTCTGGGCCGAGGCGTGTTTTTAACGACCATCCACTCCGTCAAAGGCATGGAGTTTTCACATTTGCTGATACTCGATGGCGGCTGGACTAAAGATTCGCTGGAAGAACGGCGCCGCCTGCTTTATGTGGCCATGACCCGCGCTAAGGAAACGCTGTGTTTAATGCAGCGGAAAGACGCCTGCAATCCATTCCTGAAGGAAATAGCGGGCGATTTTGCCTTGCGCCGTGATGCGGCAATAAGCCAACCTGTTGATCATCCGATGATTTCAAGGCGCTATGCCCTGCTCGGTTTAGATGATTTTCACCTTAGTTTTGCAGGACAATTTCCTGAAACTCACATCATTCATAAACATTTGGCTGCACTGAGCCCCGGCAGTTTGCTGTCGATTGCCGCCATTAACGGCAAAATAGTCTTGCAGCATGAGGGAGTAACCGTCGCCCGGTTATCCCAAAAAGGCCAGCAGGAATGGGCGGATAAACTGGATCACATCGAAACCGTCAAAGTCATTGCCATGATCAGACGCTACCGTGATGACAGTGAAGAAGACTATCGATCAAGTTGCAAGGTTGAACAATGGGAGATTCCTATGGTGGAATTGGTTTATAGCTAATATGTCCGCTGCAAAAGCAGGTAAATATTCTGAGACTTACTGTTGCTTTTGTTTTAGGATGTGATAAAACTTCAGAAATTTTTGAAATAACAGTTTATTATTTTTTCATTTATTTTAAGCAAACAAATGACGCTATGTTTTATGTCTATTAGGATATCTAATTTTAGTTATGCAGCTTAGTCGCCGCGCCCAGGACTGGTTGCAATGGATGCTAATCACTAGCATCCCGCTACGTCACCTTGATGAAGATGGAGGGCCATTGGGAATAGCGTCAGGGTGTTTGGTCGTTTGCAGAGGCCGGAAGTTCGTGCTATCAGTCTGTCATGCCGTGAAGCCGGATTCGAAGGCATGGGCGATCGAGCTTGATCACGACTCTCGTAAGGGTACCGAGATGTACTGGCCGAAGAGCTTTCTGTACATGGCAGAAATGCAGAAAGGCTCCGGTGTTCTTGAGCATGTGGACTTCTGCTTCGCTGAAGTTGCAGCAGACTTGCAGCCTTTCTACGCTAACAGAACACCTTTTTCTGTTTCCGATGTGCGACCACGGCATATTTTCCAAGCCGAAGACTTCGCCGAACCAACTACATCCGGTGTATTTGCGTTCTCAGGTCAAGTGAAGCCCGAAATGCACGGGCCCGAAGCCATGTTCACTGAAATGCACGTCTACCCCGGGTTGCGGTATGTTCGGACCGAGGGGCCAAATCACTTTTTTCAGCTGTCCGTCGACCATCCGGGACATGAATCGTTTAGAGGGTGTAGCGGTGCGCCCATCGTTGACATGGATCGACACATTGTTGCCCTTGTTAGCAGCGGCGACATAGAGGCAGGTACAATCACCGGAGTCGCAATCTCGCGAGGAATCACGGCCTTGAACTGGTACTGCAATGTGCACAGCGCGTAAGGTGTATAAGCGAACTCCATATACCTAAATTGAGTTGCTATTAGGTGCTTTGCAAACCCAGTCAAGCCAAAAAGAATCGCACCTAAAAAAATAGCGGATTAATCAAATGAAAATTTACTTGGACAACTGCATGTTTAACCGCCCTTTTGACGAGCAAATACATATCCGGATTAGATTGGAAACAGAAGCAAAACTTGCAATACAGGAAGAAATTAGACGGGGAACTTATCAGCTTATTTGGTCATATATTCTTGATTATGAAAACAGCAAAAATCCATTTCAAGAACGCAAAGAACAAATTATGAAATGGAAGAAATATGCAATAATTGATATTGAGGAAAACACGGACATTATTAAAACAGCTCTTCTATTAAATAGCGAAGGACTGCAAAAAATGGACTCATTACATATTGCTTGTGCTGTTTTTGCGAAGGCTGACTATTTTCTAACTACCGATGACGAAATCATTAGAAAGGCAAACGCCATAACCGGAATAAAAATTACCGACCCCATCGATTTTATAAAAAAGGCTTTTCCATGTTAACTGATACAGAAATAAAATCAAAAGGTATTCAACTGCTTAGCAAATATCTGGGCGATGTTGAAGCCGAAAGATTTATTACCCTCATACATCGTGAACCCTTCGACTATACAAAGTGGCGACAAGACTTAGATGAAGATTTATCTATAACCGATATCAGCCGTAAAGCGATGTTGCTAAGAAAGCAATGCGGTAAGGGGCAATAGGTAGGGCTCCCTCATTAAAATACTTGAGCCAATACATCGGTTAAAAGCACATCGTCCCATCCGGCCGCTTTACGCATCCGCTTAATAGACATGCGTTTCTTTTTAGAACGTCTTATCATGTTTAATGCCGCATGACGGATAATACCGACATTGCTGGGCGCATTACCTTTGCGTATACGGCTTTGGTCTTCGCCGAACGACATATCCAAAACCCAATGCAGCTGGTTTTCAATACCCCAATGCAAGCGTACGGCAGCTAGCATTCGTTCGGCGGGGATCAGAGAACTGCTAATAAAGTACCGGGTTTCGTGAGTGACGGTCTCGCCGATGCGCCGCTCACTGGCTATCGCGACAATGCTGTTGAGATTTTTCCATTCCGGGTGAAGCGCCTTGAGCCAGCCAATATCCGTACTGACACGGCAGCGTCGGACCTCGATGCGTCCGTGACCTTTATCGACGGTTTCCGCGTGTTCCATCCGGGTAAATGCCTGAGGACCGGGCTCTTCAAAATGTAAGCGAACATCATCATGCAGGCGGCTCTGATTGCCCTTGAGCGCCAACAGATAATCACCGCCTTTGTCGATAATCTTTTCGGCAATGGCTTTCTGGCACCCCATCGCATCGATGGTGATAATGGCGCCGCGCACATCTAACCACTCCAAGAGTTCGGGAATAGCCGTGATTTCGTTCGACTTCTCCGGGGTTTTTATTTGCCCCAAAACAATTCCTGCTTCGCTGGCAAAGGCTGACACCAAATGAATCGGCAATTGCTCACCATCGCGGCTGCCACGCAGTGTTTTGCCATCAATCGCCACGATTTTGTCAGCCACTTCGGGATTCAACCATGTCCGAATCCATTCAACAAACAGTCGCTGGAATTGCTTTGGGTCAATGGCTCTAAAAAAGCGTCGGAGCGTGTCATCACTGGGTATGCCGTGTTCATACGGCAGATACCTGCGCAAAAACTCCACTTTGGATTCACCAAATGTTTCGATATCATCCCAACTTTCCGCCCCGCATATTACCGCGCATAATGTTAACAATAAAATTTCCGGCATCGGATGGAGCTTCTTGCGCTCAATCCGGGGATCGTCCAATTGACCAAATACATCTAAAAAATCCATGTCTTCCGGTTTCACTAATCAAGCCTGCTGGGAAAAGTTCATAATTTTTCTATTTTGCCACCGAAATTTTTAATGAGGTAGCCCTGGGGCAATAGGCGGTAGCCGTAATATGCCGCATTTACAAAAATCATGTCTGACAGTTCTCTCAAGCAGATAAGGTTACGCACTGCGCACCATTTTCCAAACACAAACCTAAACCCCAAATGGTATGCGATGCATACTAACATGCTGATTTTATGAAACACCCCGAATTCCCCCTGACCGGTGAATTAATTTATTTTAACCATGCCGCCGTAGCGCCCTGGCCGAAACGAACCAGCGAGGCGGTGATCAGGTTTGCAGAACAAAACACCCGCTACGGTTCACACTTCTACCTGGATTGGCTGAACAAGGAAGCTGAACTGCGCAGGCAATTGCAGACTTTATTAAATGCGCCTTCCGCTGATGATATCGCGCTGGTTAAAAACACCTCGGAAGCCTTGTCCTTGGTAGCCTACGGATTGACATGGAAGACCGGCGACAATATTGTTTCCAGCAACGAAGAATTCCCATCCAACAGAATGGCATGGGAATCCCTGTCCAGTCAGGGCGTGGAATTTCGTCAGGCTGATCTGTACGGAGCAGATACGCCCGAGGATGCCTTATTTGCACTGGTGGACGGCAACACGCGCTTATTGACCATCAGCTCCATACATTTTGCCTCCGGACTGCGCGTGAACCTGGAAAGGATTGGCGAATTCTGCAAACGGCGCGGCATTTTATTTTGCATTGACGCCATCCAGAGTCTCGGCGCGGTGCAGTTCGATGTGCAGGCTTATCATGCGGATTTCGTCATGGCCGACGGCCACAAGTGGATGTTCGGACCTGAAGGCTTGGGTGTTTTTTACACCACGCCCGAGGCCAGAGACCAGCTGAAGTTGACTCAGTACGGCTGGCACATGATGAAAGACACGCATGATTATGAAAACAAACCGTGGAAAATTCACCCAACGGCACGCCGTTTTGAATGCGGCAGTCCCAATATGCTGGGAATCCATGCATTTTCCGCCAGTTTGTCTTTGTTGCTGGAAACGGGCATGGACAAAGTCGAAACACAGGTTTTAGAAAAATCAGACTATTTAAAGGCTGTCATAGATAAAAACAGTCAACTGGTTTTACTGTCGAAACGGCAAAACCGGCTGAAATCCGGAATTGTATTATTTAAACACCGGACGGTTGCAAACGGGGAGTTATATAGCTATTTACAGAAAAGCGGCGTGGTTTGCGCCTTGCGCGGAGGCGGCATTCGATTTTCTCCGCATTTTTATAATGCCTTTGAGGAAATTGACCGGGCGCTTGAACTGATCGAGTTATTGTAGATTCATGACATGTCCAAAACCAAACTAGCCACGCAATGCGTAGCCGCTTGGCTTGGTGGAGTTATGGGATGTAAATTTTGGGCGTTATGTCAGTTTCCGCCCTGTCAGACGTTCAAGAACCCGCAACGGCGATAGTGAAGGATCTTGCATGGAAGCAACTGGCAGGTAAAAGGTTTGTTCCAGGCAGAACTGTCCAGCCATGGCTGCGTGCGGTACTTGATCGGTATATGTGATCCACGTGCTGCCTGCCGGAAACTCGTAATTCATTTGACCGGAATTCAACTGGTAATTCATATCCGCCTTCATACGGTCGTGTAATTGCAGCATAAAATGATCATAAGCGCTTCGTCTGCTCCTGGTAATCCCGCAAAGCTGAAGAAACTGGCTGATACCTCGAACAGGGCTGGACAAGGAAGGCAGATAACGGCTAGCAACTCTTTCAAATGATTCACCAAGCCTCCATCGGCGGCTCAGTCCCTTTGGGTTTACATTACTGAAGACACGCAGTATCCTTTTGTCTTGGACGGGCGATGATGGAAAGCTATCGACATGCAATCGCGTATCGTCTTTTCGCCACGAAGTAAGGCGCTCGGCAATCTGCGCAGGCCTGAAACTGGTTCTCGACTGAATTATGCCCGCTTTGTAATGCGGCAACAGATTAAACAGCAAATCATTACTGTATATGGCGAAACGGTGCATCATGGACTGTAAAGGTCTAATTTCCGCTTCACTGACACTGCTACCACGCAACTTTCTTGTCGAAATATCAAAGCTGACATTCTTACTTTTCCCTGCGATCTTTGGAGACAGGAACGGAGCCTCATCTTCTCCTATCGTGAAACCAAGTTGCGGTAAGAACAACACGCCTCCTTCTTCAAGCTCGTAAAGTGCATGCTCGTGAATTGCGGACGGGCACGTCTGGTTCCAGTCCGCGATTGGGATATTGATTATTTTAGTCATAGTTTATATCAGGTTTATTATCCAAGACTGCATATCCCACATTGAAAATCTTATCAAAAAACAATGTCGCTTTTTTCCCCCTAAATTGAAATTTGAAAAAAGTGCAAAGTAAAACAACAGTGCTTCCAACCCTATCAGATAACTTTTAAAATTCCGTAACAAAGTGTTTCATATTAGCGAACTATGATCAATAAGTAGAAATACTTACTGTTGGAAGTAAATAATATGTCCAGTTTCAGAATGCTTGTGGAATTTAACCCGCATCAGCCCATGTTCGCCGCCCGCTTATTATGATGGTTAGCAGCAGCTCAAACTTATTTTCGCATTTCCCTTAAACAGCATTGCGCTGGCGGCCTCATTTTTCAAACCGCTCGTTTCGCAGCCAAGACATCGCTTTCCAGCCGGTTTCCTATCCTTTAGCGTCAATTCCATCGATCTTGGTTAAAATGTCTTGCAGACTGTAAAGCACAAGGTGTAATCTTCACAAAGATAGGTTGAAAATAGGTAATAAAAATTCCTGTCTATAGTTGTATCCGCCATAACTTGAGCTTGTTTAATCATCCTCGTCCAGAGATAGATTGAGTAAAACACTGCAAATAGAAGCGGTTACAGACATATAACAATGAACGCTCCATTCTAAAACCATTTATGCATTTCACCTGAAAAAGCGGCTGACTTGAAAATATTGGCGATCCAATTTTTCAGGCTCATTTGTTTATCTGGATAATACCGTGAGCATTAAATAACCCTTAACCCCGAGAAACAAGCTATGTCTAATTTCCCGATTGATCTTGGCGCCTATCAGCGTATTAAACTTGATCCCAGCATTAACACCCTTACCGCCCAACAAAGAGACAGTCTTAAAGCCAATATTCAACTTTGCCGGGATGCAATCGTCTTCTTTACGGCTACGGGAGCCGCAAGAGGCGTTGGCGGTCATACCGGCGGCCCTTACGATACCGTGCCGGAAGTCATGATTATGGACGCCTTATTCCGTGGTTCAGCCAATGCATTCGTACCCATATTTTTTGATGAAGCCGGACACCGCGTGGCTACTCAATATCTGATGTCTACTCTGAACGGCGATCTGCCCGCTGAACGCCTGATGGAGTACCGCGCCGCTCATTCTCATTTGCCGGGCCATCCTGAACTGGGCTTTACTCCCGGCGTAAAATTCAGCTCGGGACGCTTGGGTCACATGTGGCCTTATGTCAATGGCGTAGCTATCGCCAATCCGCGTAAAATAGTGTTCTGCCTGGGTTCCGATGGTTCGCAGCAAGAGGGTAATGATGCGGAGGCCGCCCGCCTGGCCGTTGCTCAAGGCCTGAATGTCAAGCTTATTATCGATGATAATAATGTCACCATAGCCGGTCATCCATCGCATTATCTACCTGGTTGCTCGACCGCGAAAACTTTGGCGGGTCAAGGCGTAACCGTACTGGAAGGCGACGGCGAAGATATTGATGATCTGTATAAGCGAATCTGCGCCGCCATTAACACCGACGGCCCGGTTGCAGTCATTAATCATCGCCCCATGTGTCCCGGCATCGTCGGACTGGAAGGTTCAACTCACGGCCATGACGTTGTCTCTGTGAAAGTGGCGGTCGAATATTTGGAGTCTCACGGTCGACAAGCCGCGGCTGATCACCTCAAGGAAATCAAGGCGCCAAAAAATGACGCAGTATTCCTGGGTTCCAGCGATAAGTGGGATGCCAACCGCAACGTTTTTGGTGATGCCGCTGTCGCGATTCTTAGCCGGATGAGCGAAGCCGAACGCTTCGAAAAAGTCCGGGTCGTTGACAGTGACCTTGAAGGTTCCTGCGGTCTGATAAAAATTCACAATGCTTATCCCGAAATATTTATCTCTTCCGGAATTATGGAGCGCGGCAATTTTTCGGCCGCGGCCGGGTTCGGGATGGAAAAAGGCAAACAGGGTATTTTTGGAACCTTTAGCGCTTTCCTCGAGATGCTGCTTTCTGAAATTACGATGGCGCGATTGAACAATTCCAACGTGCTCAGCCATTTTTCTCATGCAGGTATCGACGACATGGCCGACAACACCTGCCATTTCGGTCTGAATAATATGTTTGCCGACAACGGCTTGAGTGACGGCTATTCGACCAATCTGTATTTCCCCGCTGATCCGCTGCAAATGAAAGCCTGTCTGGAAACCATTTTCTTTAACCCGGGTTTGCGTTTTGTATTCTCGACCCGTTCAAAAGTGCCGACTATTTTGAATACTGACGGCGATGAATATTTTGGCGGTAATTACAAATTCGTCTCCGGCAAGGATGAAGTTATCCGCGAAGGCACTCAAGGCTACATCGTCAGTTTCGGCGAGGCATTGTACCGGGCGCTCGACGCAATAGAGCGACTAAAACAGGAAGGCATTGATGTAGGCTTGATCAACAAACCAACCTTGAACGTAATCGATGAGGACATGATGACCAAAATCGGCAATTCGCCAATGGTGCTGGTAGTGGAATCCTTTAATCGCAAAACCGGTTTGGGAAGCCGTTTCGGCACGTGGCTAATGGAGCGCGGACTAACCCCGAAATACGCGCATATTGCAACGCATAAAGAAGGCTGCGGCGGTCTTTGGGAACAGTTCCCTCATCAAGGTATTGATCCTGCGGGAATTATGGCCAAAACAAAGGAGCTTGTACAAGGTTAGGTTAGGTTAGGCACCGATAAAAGGGCGCATTCAATGCGCCCTTTTTTTGCCTGCTATTTTCCTTTGTCAATCCCGGCCTGGGATGCGTGTAAACCCACCAAACGGCTGATCATAATGGCTAAATAAAGCTGCCCGATGATGGCCTCAAGTATCGATAAAGCCCGTGCAGGTCTGGATACGGCAAGGATATCGCCATAACCAACCGTGGTTAGAGTCACAAAACTGTAGTAATAGAAATCCCACAGTACTTCGACCCGCTTCTCAGCAGCTTTGAAAGAGTCTGGATGGAGGCTTTCCACCAAGTAATAGGCATAAGCCCATAACATTCCAAGCAGGATATAGGTGCAAGCTGCCGCCATTATCAAGTCTATCGTCACTTCATTTTCTTTCTCGATATGCGTCCCGATCATGAACAGCATTTGAATAAGAAAAATCGCGCTCAGCCCCATCTGAACTTTTTCCAGAACTTGAATATGCAGTATGTAATGGATAAAAGCCAGGATGATGATGGAGCTAGCAAGCAGCAAAGAAATCCGGAGTTGCCTGGGTTGTCCGCTTATCGCATGGAGGCCGGCCATCAAGGCGCTGGCAAAGAAAATATCCGTGCATACGTCCGCCCAAATGCGCGTTCCAATCCAATCATCCAGGAGTGGCCGCACGCCTATTATCATCATAAGCGACCACAGAAGAAATCGAAACCGGCCAATTTCGTGGCGGCCGATTCGAACTGTCGGCTTTCTATACATCACAAAAGCCGGCGAGGGATAACAAACACTTTAGCAATCTGGAAGCCGTCATTTATTAGCCTTGGTCTGATTCCGGTAATTCGAATTACTTAAGATACCATTAAAGACTCTTAATTTGTGCTTCACGCATAGCCTTTTTAAGCGCTTACGGAACAATATAATATATACCCGGAGACCCCTCCGCCGCCAAATATTTTGTAGAAAGCTATAACTCGCTTAATTCACAGTAGATTTAGTGATTACCCCAATCTACCCAGCCCATTTGCGCGGAGATTAGCACAATCAGGCCGAAAGCAATGCGATACCAGGCAAACACGGTAAAATCGTGTCTGCTGATAAAGCGTATTAAGCCGCGTATGGCAAAAAATGCGCTGATAAACGATACCGTGCCGCCGACGGCAAACAAAGCGATATCGTCTGCACTGAACAAGTCGCGGCTCTTGTAAACATCGTACAAAGTTGCGGCGAACATGGTGGGAATAGCGAGGAAAAATGAAAACTCGGTTGCAGCACGGCGGGAGAGGCCGAAAAACAGGCCGCCGATGATGGTTGCGCCTGATCGTGAAGTGCCGGGAATCATGGCCAACGCTTGTGCAAAACCGACTTTTAAGGCATCGCGCCAGGTTATGTCATCGACCGATTCGGCATTAATGACATGCTCGCGACGTTCCGCCCACAAAATCAGCAAACCGCCGATGATAAATGCCGAGGCGACAACCATGGGATTGAACAGATAGGCTTTAATCTGTTTTAAAAACAGAAACCCCAATATTGCAGCCGGCAGGAACGCAACTATCAGATTGATTGCCAATCGCTGAGACAGCGGCTCGAAAGTTATGCTGATCAGCGCATGCCCCAAGCGTGCTCGATATTCCCAAACTACCGCTAGAATCGCTGCAAACTGAATTGCAATTTCAAACACCTTGCCTTTATCGTCGTTAAAGCCAAGCAACTGGCCGGTCAAAATCAAATGCCCGGTAGACGAGACTGGAAGAAATTCGGTCAAACCCTCGACGATGCCTAGTATAATCGCATCCAGCAACAATGTTGAATCACCCATATATTGATTTTTATTATGTTTTTAGCGCTAAGAGAAACGTCACAACCGTGCTTGAAAAGTGAAGTGACCGTGAATGTATTCAGTATTTTTTCATAACACAAGAAAAACCGCAAAGACTAGGAAGACACGAAGTTTTCAAAATCGAGTATTTAAATCCATTCCTGTACTTTATGCAGGCAAATTTCCGGTTTTTGAGCGCCGTTAAATAATTAGGGGAAGAATATAAGTTCTTTTAACGCTTCATTGAATCAAAAAATTCAGCGTTGGTTTTGAAGTCTTTAAGTTTTCCAATCAGGAATTCAGACGCGGCTGTTTCATCCATGGGCTGAAGAATTTTGCGCAATATCCAGGTTTTTTGCAGGTTATCGGGGTCAACCAGATATTCTTCCCGGCGGGTTCCGGAACGGTTGATATTGATCGCGGGATAAATCCGTTTTTCAGCAATTTTACGATCCAGATGCAATTCCATGTTGCCGGTTCCTTTGAACTCCTCATAAATAACCTCATCCATCCTTGAGCCGGTATCAACCAACGCAGTGGCTATAATGGTTAAACTGCCGCCTTCTTCGATATTACGGGCTGCGCCGAAGAAGCGTTTGGGCTTTTCCAGGGCATTCGCATCAACGCCGCCAGTCAATATCTTGCCCGAAGAAGGCACAACGGTATTATAAGCTCTAGCCAAGCGGGTAATTGAATCTAACAAAATTACTACATCGTGTTTATGTTCAACCAGCCGCCGCGCCTTTTCGATAACCATCTCGGCTACCTGTACGTGGCGTGTTGCCGGTTCGTCAAAGGTGCTGGAAATCACTTCACCGCGTACGCATCGCTCCATTTCGGTTACTTCTTCGGGACGTTCATCGATTAACAATACTATGAGGTAACACTCGGGGTTCTTTTCGGCAATTGCTTGCGCCAGGCTTTGCAGAATCATGGTTTTACCGGCTTTTGGCGGCGACACGATCAAACCGCGCTGGCCTTTACCGATGGGGGCGATTAAATCTATTATTCTTCCGGTTAAATCTTCGCTGGTGCCGTTGCCTTGTTCAAGAACAAACCGTTGTTTGGCAAAGAGAGGGGTCAGGTTTGAAAAGGTGATTTTATTTTTGGTATTTTCCGGCGGCTCAAAATTGATCTGATCAACTTTGAGCATTGCAAAATAGCGCTCATTATCCTTGGGCGGTCTGATCTTGCCGCTAATTGTATCGCCAGTCTTTAGAGAAAATCGTCTGATTTGACTTGGCGAGACATAAATATCGTCCGGACCCGCTAAATAAGAGCAACCTGGGGTTCGTAAAAAACCAAAACCATCTTGTAAAATTTCCAGAACGCCATCACCGGAAATATCGTCACCGGCTTTTGCCTGTTTTTTAAGGATGGCAAAAATCAAATCCTGCTTACGCGATCTGGCGACATTTTCTAGCCCAAGGGACTCGGCGATTTCAATAACTTCACTGATTTGTTTAAGTTTTAACTCGGTAAGATTCATAAAAAAGGTAACTCGAAGAAAAGTAGCTAGGGCGCAATACCGTAACGACCGGGATAGGATTTAGAATTCAGGGGTGTAGTTTATCGGATGATATGATTGAGTGCGCACGACCATCGCACTTGGCAAGTATAACGCATGCACCCGGACCCGTCCAACTTTTATGACAGGTCCGGGCGAGGGGCGGGCTTATAGGTTGCTATCAATAAACTTGGCAAGTTCTGATTTTGTCAATGCACCTACTTTAGTGGCTTCCACTTCGCCATTCTTGAATAGCATCAGCGTAGGAATCCCGCGCACCCCGTAGTGCTGGGGAGTCTGTGGATTTTCATCTATGTTTATTTTAACAACTGTCAATTTCCCGGCATACTCTTCGGCAACAGCGTCAAGAACCGGTGCAATCATTTTGCAAGGTCCGCACCATTCAGCCCAATAGTCAACCAGCACAGGACCGTCAGCGTTGATAACAGTTTCGTTAAATTCACTATCACTCACATGAAGGACTGAATCGCTCACACTATTTCTCCAAGAATTTAAAAAAATAAAACTATAGGAGGGATGGAGCTTCTAGTCAATCAATTTCAACCAATTTGATTTTTACGTTATGCTATTACGCTATGAACAATACCCATTTAACAGAAACTCGCTTCAGCAATCTTGAATTGTCTGATTCTATCCTGCACGGATTAAACGATGCGGGCTTTAATCATTGCACGCCGATTCAGGATAGGGCTTTGCCCTTATTGCTGCGTGGCAAGGATCTTGCCGGACAAGCGCAAACCGGGACGGGAAAAACCGCCGCCTTTTTACTGGCTACTTTTCAGCGCTTGATCAATGATGAAAGTGAGCTGATTAAAAATCCAAGAGCTGTCATTCTCGCGCCGACGCGTGAGTTAGCGATTCAAATTCATAAGGATGCCTTGCTCTTGGGCAAGCATCTCGAGTTAAAATTCGCGCTGATATACGGCGGCACTGACTATCAAAAACAGCTGGTTTCAATAAAATCCAATATTGATATTATCATCGGCACACCGGGCCGTATTATTGACTTTTACAGGCAAAACGCTTTCACGCTGGACAATGTGCAGGTGACGGTGATGGATGAAGCTGACCGTATGTTTGACTTGGGCTTTATCAAAGACATACGTTATTTACTCAGACGCATGCCCGCGCCTGATCAGCGTCTAAATATGCTGTTTTCCGCAACGTTATCCTATAAAGTGACCGAACTGGCTTATGAACACATGAATAATCCGGTATTGATTCGCATCGAAACCGAAGAAGTCACCTCTAAAGCCATACTGCAAAGCGCGTATTGTCCGGCTAACGAACAAAAAATTCCGTTGCTGGTAGGTTTGTTGAATCACTACCAGCCGCAGCGCAGCATAGTTTTTGTTAATACCAAACGCAGTGCCGAACAACTGGATGACACGCTGAATGTAAACGGCTATAAAACCGCCGCCCTCAGCGGCGATGTTCCTCAAGATAAACGCCAGCGGCTATTGAATGATTTTCAGGAAAACAAAATCACCCTCCTGATTGCTACCGATGTTGCCGCCAGAGGTCTTCATATTCCCGACGTGTCCCATGTCATAAATTTTGATTTGCCGCAGGATGTGGAAGATTATGTCCATAGAATAGGCCGTA
The DNA here is from genome assembly GCA_002862125.1 of Methylobacter sp. KS41. GTDB lineage: Bacteria > Pseudomonadota > Gammaproteobacteria > Methylococcales > Methylomonadaceae > Methylobacter_C. Next base: position 1,722,062 of record PHSP01000001.1, read on the forward strand.
CCGCCCGTTTTGGCGCCAGCGGCGAAGCCATCAGTTTTATCTGCGAACAATACGCCTATTCCATGCCGGATATTGAAAATTATATTGATCAAAAAATTCCTGTTAAAGCCATCACTGCCGATCTTTTAGCTGATATTAAAACGCCGGAAAAAAGACCGCCAAAGCCTAAAACCGGCTATCAAGGCAAACGTCCCGGTCAAGACAGAAGCCGCAAGCCTAGAGTCCGCTCATAAGCTCCCGGAAGTCCTCAATAGCCGGGTAGCCGCCCGTGTTTTTTTTAGGCTGTTTGCTATCGGGTTTACTGACGGAAATCAAATGCGACAGACCGAATTGCCTGGCTGAATCCAATACCGCCAAACTGTCATCTATCAACACCGTGGTCTCTTTATCAAACGGCTCCAGTTGCTGCAATAAGCCCCAAAAACCGGCATGCTCTTTAGGAACTCCCAAATCATGAGAGCTGATAATCCCATCGAAAAACGGCTGCAAACAGGTTTTTTCCATTTTTATCCCCAAACTGCCGCGATGCGCATTAGTAACCAGCAGAACCTTTTGTGTAGATCGCTGAAGTTTTTCCAAAAACTCGGCGACATGCGGCAATACCGTAATTAACCCTGAAATTTCTGCTTTTAATCCGGCAATGTCCAGCTGTAAAACCTCGCTCCAGTAATCAAGACAATACCACTCGAGCTTGCCTTCCATGCTTTTAAAACGCGGTTCCAGCTGTTGTTTAGCAACAGCGGGTGATAACCCTTGTTTTTCCGCGAATTTTAGCGGCACGAATTCTTTCCAGAAATGGTTATCAAAATTTAAATCCAGCAAGGTGCCGTCCATATCCAATAAAACTGTATCAATTTTTTTCCAATCAATCATGATAGTGCGTTATATTTAATAAAATTGCGCATAAAATATCACAATGCCTGAAAAACCAATCATCCTTAACAGAACCACCATTGCTAAAAGCCGTTTATTCCACATTGAATCACTGGATATAAAATTTAGCAATGGCGAACTACGCAATTACGAGCGTTTGGCTCGCAGTAATCCTGGCGGCGCGGTGCTGATAGTACCCATGCTGGATGTTGAAACGGTGTTATTAATCAGAGAATACTCCGCTGGCGTTCATCGTTATGAAGTTGGCTTGCCAAAAGGCAGAACCGATGCCGGTGAATCATTTCTGGAAGCCGCCAACAGAGAACTTAAAGAAGAAGCGGGCTTCGGAGCGCGAAAGCTGCATCACTTGAGTACTTTCTCACTGGCGCCGTCCTACCTTGAGCATACTACGGAGATTATCATCGCTCAGGATTTATATGCCGAAAAACTACCCGGCGATGAGCCGGAAGAACTGGAAGTAATTCCATGGAAACTAACAAATATCAATGAGTTGCTTCTCACTGGCGAATGTACGGAAGCGCGTTCAATTGCAGCATTATTTATGGCCATGGAATATCTTAAAACACTCTAAAGCAATGCCTCAGAGTGCATAAAAAGCAGATGCTTTCTAATTTTCTTCGCAACTAAAGTGATTTTTATAATCCTCCAGCGAGCGTCTGATGACTTCATGCGCTTCATCCCGGCCATACACATTGGTTATTTCACAAATACTCTTTTCGCTCGGAAGATGCTTATAGGTTAGAAAATAATGTTTAAGGCGATTTATATAAGACTCGGGGCAATCCGACACATCGTTCCATTGCCGGTAAAATTCGTCGCCCTTCATCACTGCAATGATTTTATCGTCTGCTTCGCCGCCATCCAGCAAACGAAAGCCGCCGATAGGAATCGCCTGTAAAAGAATATCGCCATGCGTTACGCTTCGTTCGCTCAAAACGCAAATATCCAGCGGATCGCCATCTCCTTTGATAACTTCTTTTCCCGATTTCAATGCGGCATATTCAGCGACTCTTTCAGCGCAATAGGTTTGCGGTATAAATCCATAAAGCGTAGGAATCATATTGGAAAACTTTTGAGGCCTGTCAATTTTAAGATAACCGGTTTCCTTATCGATTTCGTATTTAACGGTATCGGAAGGGACGATTTCGATAAATGCCGTGACAATAGCCGGTGTATCTTTTCCGGGATTAATGCCATGCCAGGGATGCGCTTTGTGTTGTATATTCATTCTTTGAGAGCTCGTTTAACTAAAATAAGGTATGTCACTAGACAGAAATAGGCGCTTTGATATGTTCATGCGCCTGATAACCGGCACAATAAAAATCTTCATACTGGTAATCGAATATTGATTCCGGTCTGCGATTTATTGTTAAGGCCGGCAATGGATTGGGTTTACGGGTTAATTGCAATTTAGCCTGCTCCTGATGATTCAGATATAAATGGACATCGCCGCCTGTCCAGATCAAATCACCCGCTTTCAAATCGCATTGCTGGGCTGCCATGTGCGTCAGCAATGCATAACTGGCGATATTAAACGGCAACCCTAAAAACGTGTCGCAGCTGCGCTGATAGAGCTGACATGACAGTTTGCCATCGGCAACATAAAACTGAAAAAATGCATGGCAGGGAGCCAAGGCCATTTTACCTTGCGCTACATTCTGTTGCGGACTTATGCTTTCATCGGGCAAATCGGCGACGTTCCAGGCAGATACAATAATACGCCGGCTATCTGGCGATTTTTTAAGCTGTTCAATGACCTGCTGAATCTGGTCAATATGACGGCCATCCGGTGCCGGCCATGAGCGCCACTGATGTCCATAAACAGGACCTAACTCGCCCTGTTCGTTAGCCCATTCATTCCAGATATTGACATTATGTTCCTGTAAAAAGCTAAGATTGGTCTCGCCTTTTAAAAACCATAATAATTCATAAATAATGGATTTTAAATGAACCTTCTTGGTGGTGATCAGAGGAAAACCCTGCTCCAAAGGGAAGCGCATCTGATGCCCAAAAATGGATAACGTGCCGCTACCGGTTCTATCGCCTTTCAAGGTTCCTTCGGTGAGTATTTTATCGAGTAATTCTAAATAGTGCTTCATGCGATTTTTTCGTCTATACGGATTTAAAAATAGTTCTAACGTTCTTTTAACAAGCCAAACAGGCATTGCCAGTTTGGTATAAGAAAGGGTGCATACGGAATTATTCCTCTGTCATCAAACCCCGTAAATTGTTCATAGCCTTTGCTACAATCTGCCCTTGCACATTGATATTGTCGATAATCTCCAGCACAGTGCGGATATCACTAATCGCTTTAACATTGGGATTAACGGCTTTCAGATCATAAACCGCCGCATCAATATCAGACGCCTTGGTTTGCGCCTCGCGCATGGCTTTTTCTTTAGCTTTGATTGCCTCTTCGATAGCCGATATTTTTTCCTTGTCGGCCTTATCCTTTTTCAGCGCTTTCAATTGCTCTTTCAGCGGCAGCAATGCTTCAGTGAGATTTTTAACCTCTTCGAGAAACGGCTGCATGTCCGCCTGAGCCTTTGCACGACGGGCGGCAAAATCCACTGTCCAGGAAAATTCGCTATCTGCTTCAGGAGTTCCGTGCTTGCTAAGCAACCTCGCTATCGAAGGAAAGGGTTTGCCCTGATTGCACTCCTGTTCCAACCACTCAGCGGTTAACGGCCTCGGCAAATCGGCATCATCTAAGATCCCGCCTTGCTTATCAAAGCCAAAATACGCCAATGTCGTCGGTGTTTTCTTGCCCACTTTAATTTGCGACAAATCGTAATACCAAATGCGTTCGGTTTTTTTGCCCTTGGTAAAAAACAGCAAATTGGTTTTGACACCGGCCCCCGCCGTTGAAAACACACCGCCGGGCAAACTGATGATGCACCACAAATCGCATTCATCGACCAGCTTGCGCTTGGTTTCGACAAAAGCGCTCTCATTGGTTCGGAACAACAAACCTTCATCCAGAACGATGCCGCAACGCCCGCCCGCTTTGCCGTCCATCGGCATTTTCAGGTCGGCCAAAATATGTTGCAGAAACAAAACCTGAGTCGAACCGGTTTCGAAGCTGTAATTCTTTTGCGCATCCGTGCCTTCCTTGCCGCCGAACGGCGGATTGGTCAGAATCACATCGAAGGTCGGTGGGGCTTGCTCAAACAATCCGGCATAAGTAGGCCGGTTGGTTAGGGTATTGCCGTGCCACAAATTCGGCTGGTCTATACCGTGCAGGATCAAATTGGCTAAAGCGATAGGAAAAACCAGGTTCTCTTTTTCCCGCCCGAAAAAAGTATCGTGTTTCAACACATCCAACATCGTCGCGGCGGGCGCATTACCCAAGTTCCGGCTGATATGCTCAAACGCCACCGCCAAAAACCCGCCGGTGCCGCAACATGGATCGTAAACCGTTTCCCCGGCTTGCGGATCGAGAATATGCACCATGCCCCGGATGACTTCGCGCGGCGTGAAAAACTGGCCGCCGTCGGAATTTTTCTCGCCCATTTTCAACAGCAAATCTTCATAGACTTGCGACAAGGTAAAAAAATGGGTGTCGTCAATATGGTCGATATGGATTTCATGCACCTTGTCGAGAATATCGCGCAGATTGGTTTCGCTATCGACCCGCACTTTTTCCACCGCCGTCATAATCCGGCCGATCACCCGCTGCTTGCGGCTGGCATTGCTATTGGGCAACTGGGTGTTAGGATCGACATCCAAACTGTGCAAATGCGGCAGCAGTTCGTTGTTGATAAACTCGAACAGCTTGCCGTCGCCCGCTGCATAAAGCTCCTTGCGCTTCCAACCGATAGCTTGCTCTCCCGTCTCTTCCTGATCGGCAAACGGCGCTGCCCAATCCTGCCAGCGGTACGGTGCAGTCAAGGCCGGTGTGTAATCGTTACCCAACGCTTCGGCTTCTTCCCGCGCCTTTTGCTCCTGAGCATCCAGAATGCGCAAAAACAGAATCCAGGTCAATTCCGGCACATACTGCAAAGCGCTCGCGCAATTGGAGCGGCGCATCACGTCGCAAATGGCTTTAACGAATGAGGATAACGATTGCGTGGAAGCGATGGACTTGGGCGATTTGCCTTTTTTCGCTGATTTCGATATGTTGCTTGGTTTGTTGATCATATTTCATTACATTTTGTAGGAGCGGGCCATGCCCGCGAAAAGCTTTCTTGCCACCTCAGATAACCTGAAATCCGGGGGCTAGTATCTTGCGCCTGAACCGATTTCGACCATTGTGAGGACATCCTCAAAATGGTCCAACCACCTGATTACTGCTGCAGCGAACAATCAAACCCAAATCGCGTTCCAAAACGGATAATCTCCTACCCGATGAACCAGCCCCGCCCGCAAAGGATTGGCAATAATGTATCGAGCGATATTGAGTAAATCCTCCTCGGCGCGTAAGCCGTGATCATGATACCCCGGTTCCCAGAGCGTCCCGCTACGTTCAAGAACGCGATTAGCCAATCTTGAACTGGACGATTTCAGTCGATTGACGACAATACTTAAGCTATCTTGCATGCCCAAACCGACAAGCCAGTGCGCATGATCCGGCATCAGAACCCAAGCGAGCATTCGGGCATCGCCAAGCACTTCATTGTTTTCAAAGCACCGAGCCGCGGCGCAACCCGCGTAAAATTCATCAAAAAAACCTTGCCGATTAAGCGTTGTAGTGGTTATCAGATAAACTTGGTTGGGCAAAGACACCCGTCCCTTGCGCAATGCCTGATGTCCGGGTCGATTTTTTTGTAGGAACGGGCCATGTCCGCGAATAAGGCTAGGCATGACTCAGATCGCGGGCACGGCCCGCTCCTACAATAAATTTATTGACACATCGCATTGTTATTTCCGCTCGAAGGCTTGGGCAAGTAGTCGTTCAGGAATTTTATTAAGATCATTCAACTGTTTTTGAATTGCTGATTTAACTGGCCCTAACGTTGCCAAGGCTTTGGACATCCGAAGCTGTTCTGGGTAGGGCGGCAGCAGAATCGAACCTTCCGCCAGACGATTGAACAGCATCCGTTCCCGCACCGCGCCTCGCGCCAATGAATTGATGCATTGCTCGCCATAAGGCGACCTGAGCCAATAATAAAACCAGCGCGAATCGACCAGTCCGGCTTTGCCTTGCAAGGCGACATAATCCGGGCTGGTGATACCGGGTTCATCGTCGTCATCGACAAAGGCAATCGAGCCGATCAGAATACGCATCGGGTTATAAAAAACCGTGCCGCTAAATACCGGTTTGTAGCGTTGCGGCTGTTTGCCCGGCGGTTCTTTGGCGGGGGCCAAACCGCCACGGGTTGCGCCCAATACCGGATAGTCCGCCCAGGTTTCGCCTATGCCTTTTTTGACTTCTTCCAACACCTCACCCAAACGGGTTTCAATGACCGGCGATTGTCCATTTTCGGTAGGAGCGGGCCGCGCCCGCGAACGAGCAACGACCTGGCTCAAATCGCGGGCACCGCCCGCTCCTACGGTTTTGGCGGATGCCGGACCGTCATGAGTTTTGGCGTCTGGCGATTGTTCAATGCTTTCGCGGATGTAGGCATTCGCAAGGTTGACGATTTCCTGTTGTTGCAATTCCAAAGCCTTACGAGCGGTTTCTACTTCGGCGAATTGGGCTGTGAGTTTTGCGGCAATTTGGCGTTGTTCAGTTATTGATTCCGGAATAATAACTTCAACATTCAAAAACACATCCATGTCTGTTCGCGGCATCCGCGACCCGGTTTTCTCAGCCATTGCCACTGCCACAATATCTTCACGGCGTAATAAAAACGCAAGAAACTCTCGATCAACCCCATTTGGTAATAAAGGGATAATTTCAGTTGAACAACGACCCTCTCGCTCAGGGAGTGCTACCTTATTAAGATATGGTCGCAGTTTACCGTAAAGTACATGATTTCCATTAAAGGCGAAGGCCGTACTCTTTCCTTCCGTACTTGTCGAATCGTAAGAAATTATTTTCCCGGTCTGCGCTTCAATTTGCTCAAGGCCTAAATACGGTCGTTTAAGTGCCTCAACAGAATCCGGCGACACAATTATTTTATCTTGAATTGCAATCTTACCGAGTTTAACAGTTTGTAAACTCATATCCCAAACAACCGCCCTTTAGCTTCCAATATCACCGCCGCTGGTTTACCCAGCTTTTTCAACGCCGCCAGTCCCCCGGCTCGGCTAATCTCCGGCACCTGCCAGAGCGAATCAGACTCCAATGCCTCGGTGCCGCCCAAACCAAACTGATGACCAAAACCTTTTAAGACAATGGCGGTATCAGCAGGCATAGCGTCAAACCAAGGCAGATTTTGGTCAAGATAACCTTGGCCGCGCTCTTGTTGTTTCAGGGCTTGGGCGCGATAGCCGTGGTGGGCGAACATGTCGTAATAATCAAAATCCTGCATCTCTTCCAGTTCCCGTAATACTTCCGGCGAGTAGTTTTCGCCCAGCAAATGATCGATCAATTCGCGGCGCTTTTTGTTTTCTATCCACAGTTGCCGGAAATCCCGCAAGTTGCCCGCCTCGCGGAGCACCCGTTGCAGCATTTCCCGGCGGTATTCCTCTATCGGGATTTTCACATCCCGGCCTTCGCGGCGGCTCAGGATAAAGCGGCCTTCCGGATTGACGGTGACGGTTTGCCCGCCAATTTGAACTACCGGCGATTCGTCTCCTCCTTCGCCATCGTCTCCGCCGTCCTCGCCTCCACCGCCGCCGGTCTTGTTTTTGCCTGAACTGTGCGCGCTAATAAAATCGGTGCCGAACAAGTCGGTTACGCCGGTGTAGTCATACAGCCAGAATTTGTATTTTTGCGTGACTTCGTCGATGCGGGTGCCGCGTCCGACCATTTGGTAAAACAGGATGCTGGATTCCAGGTAACGGAAAAACACCACGGCATTGAGCCGTTCTATATCGACGCCGGTTGCCAGCAAATCGACGGTGCAAGCGATGAAAGCCCGTTCGCCGGAGCCGCGCATCGGCTCTATCAATTCTCGCCCGCCGTTAGCGCTGCCCATGCATTTGAATGCGTAATGTTGTTTGGCGGTGCGGCCCTGTTGCTTGCACCACTCGCTGTAAAGGTTATTCATCTGCATCGCGACGCGGTCGGCGTGGATTTCTCGGGTGCAAAAAATAATCGCTTTTTGCTCGGGACCGCCATGCTGGCAAAGCTGCTTGAACAAATCCTCGCACATGGCCGCAATGCGTTCCGGCATCAGTAGTTGGCTGTCGAAATGCCGGGACGTGTATTGGTCCTTGATTTCTTCCTGCCTGATTTCTCTGCCGGTTTTGGCGTCAATCGGCTTGGCTTTAAGCACCTCTTCGCTGGTAAAGGTTTTACCGTCTATCGAGGCCTTGCGTTTGATGATTTCGCAGGCGGCGAGGTAGCCGTCTTCCTGGGCTTGGATCAGGTTGTATTCGTAAACCGGTTCGCCGAAATATTTGAGGTTGTTGGCGGAGATCAGCGCATCTTCTTTGTTTTGCGTTTTGGCTTCGCGCAGTTGCCGGGGCGTGGCGGTCAAACCGATTTGCACCGCATTGGGATTGCGCAGCAACACTTCGGACCACCGGCCCCAGGCGGAACGGTGGCATTCGTCGATGATAATCACGCTGAAGGCATCGGGCGGATAATGTTCGCTGAGAAAGCTGGCGGTATTGTTCTCTTCATCATCCAGCCCCAAGGTTTGGTAAGTCGCAATATGAATCCGGGCGTTTTTGGCGCTGTTTTCGCCTTTGGCATTGGTAACGATACGGGCATTGTCGCCGAATACCGCTTTAAGCTTGTTGTAACCCTGTTCACGCAGCTCGTCCCGGTCACAAAGAAACAAGGCAGGCTTGGGTAAACGTTGCGCCTGATGCAAGCGCCACAACAGGTTTGCGGCAATGACGGTTTTACCGGCCCCGGTAGCTAATGCCAACAACACGCGGCTGGGTTGCTGTTGCTGTTCGCAATGCAGAATTTTTTCAAAGCAGGCGCGGATCGCGGCATCCTGATAATAGCGGGCTTTGGGATAGGCGGGACTGTCGGCCATGAACAGCAAAGCCGATTCGGGTTTGCCAAGATCAATCCCCGTATCTTTAGCATAACGGACGGTTAAGTCATCATGACTGGGAAAATGCTCTTTGAGCGAGTGCGGTCCGGCTTGCAAGCCGCTGGTTTTGTCGTATTCACCATACAAATGGCCGTTGGTGGCAAACACATACTGAACGCTAAAGCGGTTGCATTCCGAGTAACCTTTGGCCTGTTGCATACCTTTTAACGGATCTTCCGATTGTTTTTTAGCTTCCAGTACGCCGACCGGTAACGGCTTGGGCATGCCACCCGCTTGCACGCAAAGCAGGTAATCGGTGCGTCCGCCGCCCGCACGTCTGCGACCTTTGTGGCCGATGGCTTCTACAGGGGCAGGAGATTCCAGTTTTAGTTTGGAATGATCGTCATAACCTTTGTCGCGTAATACCGGATCAATCAGGTAATATCGGGTTTCTGCTTCGTTATAGCTCATGGTATTTCCATACTAGTATGGATTCCTTACGAACGAATTAAGACTGGTCGGGAAGATTACTACCCGATACACGCTATTTTAAACCCCTTACCAGTTTACTTACCTGAAACACTTTTTTTATGGGCATAAAAAAACAATGCCGCTCCAATCAAAATCATTGGTGTTGACAGTATTTGTCCCATCGTCACCCAATCCAATGCCAGATAACCCAGTTGTGCATCAGGCATTCTGAAAAATTCGACAAAAAACCGGAAACAGCCATAGAAACACACCGCCATGCCGGTAATTGCACCCACGGGTCTTGGTTTGCCGGAGTATAGCCAAAGAATAATAAACAACACCACGCCTTCTAAAAAGGCTTCATAGAGTTGCGAGGGGTGACGGGCAAGAGGGCCGCCATTGGGAAACACCATGGCCCAGGGAACATCAGTCGTTCTGCCCCATAATTCAGAGTTAATAAAATTACCGATACGCCCCGCCCCCAAACCGATTGGAGCCAAGGGCGCAATAATATCGGTTAATTGCAGCATGGTGCATTGCTGTTTTTTTGCAAAAAACCACATGGCGATAAAAACGCCTAACATGCCGCCATGAAATGACATACCGCCTTGCCATATCTTAAACAGGATAAGAGGATCACTTAGAAATCCACTGAAATTATAAAACAGGATGTAGCCGATCCTGCCGCCCAAAATCACGCCTAAAGCCCCATAAGTGACCAGATCTTCGATGGCCTCCGGTTTAATGGGCGACCAGGGTTGTTGCGCGCGTTTTTGCCCTAAAAACCAGACTGCGACAAAACCTATTACATACATCAGGCCATACCAGTGAATCTTTAGAGGCCCCAAGCTTAGCGCTATAGGGTCGATTTGAGGATAAGTGAGCATATATCATTCCTAATAAAGTAAATAATTCGATTGTCCCTGAAAACTTATTTTGTTTTCATGATCTCCATGAATAAAGCCATGGATAGTTTGTACATCTGAAGTTTCCTGAATATCATCAAGCCGCCAGCGAATTTTTCGTGGGATTGCCGGGTTTGGGCAAATGCTGTCAAAATCCTCATCGATTAAGGCCTAAGCGAAAAGCGGCTGGAAATCCGGAAACACAAAACTGGTTCGCACCTTCACTTAATACGGACGTTCCGGGACGGCTGTCAAGCGAGCGGCATAAATCCAGTTGATCGTTAATGCCATCAGACTAAAGTTGCAGATTGTCGTTCACTGCTTGAGCATTGCGACATCTGCTTGTCCGGCTGGCGATGTCTTGTTTGTGCTCCGCAGGATTCAATTTCCTTTTCCTCTCCATAATACTCGATGATACTTATCACGGAAAGCTCAGGCCCGTACTGAACATCGCATCCCACTGTTTTCCAGAATACCCAAACGGCCAGGACCGGGCATTTTAGAGCTTTCAACATGACAACTATTGCGGCTCTCAAAATCCGGACAGAAATCCAGGAAAGCGCTTATCATGAAAGGGTAAGCTTGAATGAGTAAAAAAGCGCACAAAAAGCGAAAGTGGCATTGGAGGCGGAAAAGGAATTAAAACAGTAACCGTACTTGCCCAAGAGCATGACGCACTGCCAACTCAAATTGCGGGGCAGCTGATTGACGTCAAGTCCGGCAGCAAGGTAATCGATCCACAATATAATCCGGAAAATGGCAGCCCGCCTGGGAGCTTTCAGTCACTTCTCATCAAGGGCAGTCTCCTCCATGCCGATTGCCTTTGCCTCCAGCGCCTGGTAACGCTTGATTGCCGTACGAGCATTGACCAACATGCGTTCGCGGCCTAGCCGTACGTCCAGTCCGGCCCTGCGCACGACATCAAGCACGCCGGGGTTCAGCCCCGCCAGCCACAGCGTAGCGCCATTTTCGGTCCCGCGCTTTTCGCGCTCCATCAGCATCTGCAGCGCCGAGTATTCAATATCCTGTACCCGGCTCATGTCCAGCACAAGCACCCGAGGCTTATACTGCACAACCAGGGCGTTGATCCGGTCGGCCACATATTGCACGTTCACGAAAAAGAGGCGGCCCTCCGGACGAACAATCAACAGGCCATCGAAGGTTTCGTCATCCGGATGATTAGGCGACAGCGGACGCAGCACATCCTTGCCGCGCTTGCGTCCGATAACATATACGCTTGGGTAAGCCGCCTGTCTGGCCAGTCCAATCACCGATAGTATGATCGCCGCTACAATGCCTTGCAGCGTGCCAAATACCAGCACGCCAATACAGGCCGCGATAGCCCAGCGGAACTCCATCGTGCGCACCTTGCGAATGGCGCGGAACTCCGCAGGCTGGATCAACCCGGTCGAGTAGACAATGACCACCGCTGCGAGAGTGGCGTATGGCAGCAAGCCCAGCAAAGGCGAAAGCAGCAGCATGATCGCCGCCGCAGCGCCCGCCGTCACCAGCGATGCCTTCTGCGACCGGCCTCCGGCAGCGCGGACGACCGCAGTCTGCGTGGTGCCGCCTCCCGCCGGCATGGCTCCGGAGAACGCGCCGCCCAAATTGGCCGCTCCGATGGCGATTAGCTCACGGTTTGCATTAACCGGAGGCTCTGTACTGCCGGCAAAGGCGCGCGCCGCCGCAATTGATTCGGTGAAACTCATCAGCGCGATTCCGAACGCGCCCGGCAGCAACTGCTCGATAAGCTCAAGGCTGGGCATCGTCAACGACGGTAATCCTTGCGGAATAAGACCGACCGTCGAGACGCCCTGCGCATGCAGGCCGAAAAACCACGACGCGGCGATACTGCCGCCAACGGCAACCAGAGGCGCTGGAGAATGCGGCCACAGACGCTCCATGCCGGTCAGCACGAGCAAGGTCGCCGCGGCTACCGCCAGCGTGATCAGCGAGGTCTGAGGCAAATGATGGATGACGCTGAACAAATCGCGGAAAAAACCTTGTTTCGTAATGTGGAAGCCAAGCAGTTTCGGCAGCTGGTCCAGCAAGATCACTAGCGCGATCCCTGCCTTGAAGCCGGTCAGGACCGGCGCGGAAATGAAGTTGGCGACGAAGCCCAGACGCAGCAGCGCCGCCACCATCAGCAATACGCCCACCAGCGCCGTCAAGGTGGCGACGGCGGTTATCAGTTGCGCCGGGCCGCCGTCCGGCGTCGCCATGCCGAGTTGCGTACCGGCCAGAATACCCAGGGTAGTGGTAGAGCTGACGCTGAGCACTTTCGATGAGCCAAGCAGGGCGTAAATAATCATCGGAATAAAGGCGGTGTACAGCCCTACTTCAACCGGCAAACCGGCTACAGTCGCATAAGCCATGGCCTTGGGCAAAACCACTGCCGCCGCCGTAAGACCGGCGACCACGTCGAAGCGTATCGTTGCGGCGCCGGATTGGATTATCTCTGAATTTACCGGATGCGGGTTCATACTGCTTATCTCCAGTTGCTGGGTAAAATCAATTGGCCGCCGTTTTTGATGTTAATAGCCGTTAGTCCTATTTGGCGGACGTTTCCATGACGTGTTTGGATTTTTCCGTTCAATCCAAGACGACGGCAAAGCGAGGGCGCTTTGCTGCTTGACCGTGTCCAGGATTGGGCCAGCTAAAGCGAAGGTCCGCATTGCGCTAGCGCCGAACTGCCTAAGACTACATCAAAGACGCCGGTAACGAGATGAATGAATGTTAAATTGTACATGGTTTATATCCTGGGACATCATAAAATTAAACCTCGAAATATCAAAAATAACAGCACAATCACCCACTCACAACTCTCTTGAATCATGGCAACCGGCGCTAGATTTTCTCCTTCTTTCTCCACCAGCAACCAGAAAAATATAGTTCTTGTTGTAGCACTGTAATGGTGGTACAAATACAGCTGATAAGTTAACTAGAATCTTTGTTCCCGCCATGAAAAAAGTGAGTTGATCAATGTCCATTCTACAAAATTTGGTGCGTCACACACGCCTGCTGGAAATCGTCGGCGATTTGATACGCGTTAAGGCGCAAGGCGTAGCCTTTGGCGATCTCGCCCTGATTGAAAACATTGACGGCGAGCAGTCTCTGGCCAAGGTTGTGAATCTCGACCGGGACATAGTCAGTCTCCAGGTGTTTGCTGGCGGCAAAGGTTTGTCTACTGACGCCAAAGTCATTTTCCTCGGTCGCACTCTTGATGTTATCTACTCCGATAACATTCTCGGCCGGATCTTCCGGGGTTCCGGCGAACAAATTGATGGCGGGCCTGAATTGCCGACCGATCCGCGCATTCCAGTGGCCGGACCCACCGTTAATCCGGTTATGCGGGTGATGCCGTCGCGGATGATCGAGACTAAAGTGCCGATGATCGACTTGTTCAACTGTCTGGTGGAAAGCCAGAAGATTCCTATCTTTTCCGTTGCCGGCGAACCCTTCAACCAGTTGCTGGCTCGCATTGGCTTTCAGGCCAACGCAGATGTGGTAATTTTTGGCGGCATGGGCCTGATTTTCGATGACTATCATTTCTTTCGCACCGCCTTCGAGGAGCATGGTGTTTTTCATCGCACGGTCATGTTCGTCAATCAGGCCTCTGATCCGCTGGTTGAACGCATGCTGGTTCCCGACATGGCACTGGCCGTTGCCGAAAAAATGGCGGTTGAAGGGAAAAAGAGAGTGCTGGTATTGTTGACCGATATGACTGCCTACGCGGATGCCATGAAAGAACTGGGCGTCGCGCAGGAACTTATTCCAGCGGTGCGCGGCTACATGGGAGATCTTTATACTCAACTCGCCTCGCGTTATGAGAAGGCCTGTGATTTCAAGGGCGCGGGTTCGGTGACCATACTGAGCGTAACAACCATGCCCGGCGATGATGTGACCCATCCGGTGCCGGATAATACCGGTTACATCACCGAGGGGCAGTTCTACCTGCATAATGGTTTTATAGACCCGTTCGGTTCGCTCTCAAGACTAAAACAGCATGTTGTCGGCAAAGCCACTCGCGAGGATCACAGTCAGATTATGAATACCATGATCCGTTTTTACTCCGGCGCGGTTGAAGCGCAAAAAAAACAGGCGATGGCCTTCGAACTTTCGGCTTTCGACGACAAACTGCTCAAATTCGGCCGTTTGTTCAAGGAACGATTTATGGATATAGGCGTTTCACTGCCGGTTATCGAGGCGCTGGACCTCTGCTGGCTGACGCTTTCTGAATGCTTCGATCCCAAGGAACTGTTGATGAAGCAAAGCCTGATTGATAAATATTTCCCCAAACCTGTCCTGAGCGAAGCCGAAGGGCCTGTCCTGAGCGAAGCCGAAGGAAGTGAAGCTGTAGATAAAGTTGCTTAAATCATCATGGCAAAGCTCAAACTTAGCAAGCACGCCTTACATGAGCAGCAGGAACAGCTGAAACTGTACCAGCGGCTGTTGCCCTCGCTTGACCTGAAGCGCCGGCAGTTGACAGTGGAAGTAAAAAAAGCCCAGGAAGACTATGCGGCCGCCCAAGCCGCCGTGGATGCCCTGGAAATCCGGATCGGCGACGAACTGCCTATGCTTGCCGACGAGGAATTCCGTCTCGGCGGACTTGTACAATTAAAAAATTATAAGGTAATTGAAAAGAATGTCGTCGGTGTGAAATTGCCCTTTCTGGACAGCATCGAGTGTTCTGTCGCTGACTATTCGCGGCTTGCTACGCCGCCCTGGGTTGACACGCTGGTGCAACGTTTGAAAGATGCGGCTGAACAGCGGATGCGTGCGGAAATCGCCGGACAGCGAATGAGTACGCTCCAAATTGCCGTGCGGCGGATCACGCAACGGGTGAATCTGTTTGAAAAAATCCTGATTCCTACTGCTAGACAGAATATCCAGAAAATACGCATTTTCCTTGGCGACGCCGAGCGGGCCAGCGTGGTGACTTCCAAGCTTGCCAAGAAAAAACAGCAGCAGCAACGCGAAGCAGAGTCAGAGGAGACGTTATGAGTATTGTCAAGATGCACAAGGTTACCTTCATTGGCATGGCGGCTGATCGCGACCATTTATTGGCTGACCTTCAGAAAATAGGCTGTGTGCAAATTATTCCATTGGCGGCGGGGAATTCGGCAATTCCAGATACTGCCGCCACAGCGGGAGCGCGCGAAGCGTTGAAGTTTCTGCGCACTTTTCCACGGCGAAGACGGCAGGTTCTGAATAAAGAACAGTTCGATGCCGTTGAGGTTGAGAGACGGACGCTGGAAGTCAGAAATCGCCTGCATAACCTGAAGGAAGAACGTGATTTTTTGATCAAGCGCATCCAGGACATGCTTCCCTGGGGCGACTTCAAGTTGCCGCCGCTGGAGGAAATGGGTAACCTCCGGCTTTGGTTCTACGTAGTTCCGCATAAAGACATGCCGAAAATCAGGACATCAGCGCCGGTTTGGGAAATTATCCGGCGCGATGGCCGGTTTTGTTATGTGATCGTAGTAAACGAGGAAGAGCCTTCGGCGATGCCAGTCCCCCGTGTTCATCTGGGTTACAAAACACGGCATCAACTGGAAGCTCGACTTGATGACGTGGAACTGGCCATAGAAGACGCCCACGCAGAGCGGGCCTATTTAACCCGCTGGCATGATTTGTTCAGCCGTGATCTTAATTTTCTTGAAGACCGGGCAGTTCGTCAGAGCACTGCGGCGCAAGTCTACAGTAACGATACTGCTTTTGCCTTGCAGGGTTGGGCGCCTACAGAGAGGCTGCCGGAACTGGAAGATTATTCAAAACAACAGGCATTTTACTTCGAATCGGCAGCGCCCGCTCAAGAGGATAACCCGCCTACGCTCATGCGCAATCCCTCCTGGCTTAGCGCCGGCGAGGACTTGGTCACCTTTTATATGACGCCGGGCTATCAAACCTGGGATCCTTCGGGGATAGTTTTCGTTTCTTTTGTGATATTTTTTGCGATGATTTTGGCCGACGCCGGTTATGGCGCTGTTTTGGGGCTGATTTTAATGTTATCTTGGCGCAAGATGGGCCGCTCGTCTTCCGGCCGCCGTTTTCGTCCTTTTCTTTTGTCAGTGGCAGCCGCCTCTGTAGGCATTGGCGCATTGTTCGGCAGTTATTTCGGCGTCATCCCTCCCGAAGATTCCTTGCTTGGCAGATTCCATGTACTGGAGATTAGCGACACCAACCGGATGATGTTGATTTCTGTTGTGATAGGCGTTTTCCACATCGCGCTCGCCAATATCATGAACGCCCATCGTTACCAGCATTGGCAGGACAGATTGCCATCAATCGGATGGATCGGCGTCATTTGCGGCGGCTTTGCGCTGGCGCTCAGCGGTTCAATAACGCTGCCCGGACTGCACACATCGAGCATAGCCTTGATGGCTGCCGGCGCCTTGTTAATCCTGTGGTTTACCGCGCCTGGAGAAAAGCCGCTTATCCGTCTTCTCCATGGCCTGGAGGGGCTAACCAGGTTGTCCGGCGCATTAGGCGATGTCTTGAGTTATCTTCGTCTGTTCGCGCTGGGTCTCGGATCGGCATCGCTGGCTATTGAATTTAACCGCATGGCCGCCAGCGTCAATGAGAGTTACCCTGGAATCGGCTTGCTCTTCGCTTTGTTGATCCTGGTTCTGGGACACGGGATTAATCTGGCTCTCGGCATTACCAGCGGCGTCATTCATGGACTGCGCCTGAATGTGATCGAGTTTTTCAACTGGGGCCTCAAAGAAGAGGGAACACTTTACAAACCATTTAAACAAGCAGAGGATAATTTATGGAACCGTTAATTTTTGGACTTGGCTGGGTGGGACTTTATGCCCCTTTAGCGCTGGCTGCGATAGGAAGTTCAATTGGCTGCATGCGTGCCGGCAGCGCAGCGTGCGGCGCTTTACTGGAAGTCGAAAGCGGCTATGGGCGATTTATCGGCGTAGCGGCATTGCCGTCCTCAATTACCATTTACGGTATCGTCGTGACTATGTCGCTGAATCGCCCATTAACTCTCGAAAATTCTCCCGGAATTTTCAGTTTGGGCGTCCTGACGGGGCTGGCGCTTCTGTATTGCGCCACCGCCCAGGGCGATGCCTGCGCGGCATCAATCAATGCATCCAAAAGCAAGGTGGAGGTTTTCGGTATCTCTATGGCGCCGGCGGCGCTGATTGAAGGTTTCGCTGTTTTCGCTTTTGTTTTCGCTCTCGTACTGGCTGCGGGAATTCCCAAATAACCCTGACGAGACTGACAACATGACAAAACAAGAACCAAGTAAAACCGGCGCAGGCGTTCAGGATCTGGTCGACCGTATCCGCGACCAGGGTGTATTGGCGGCCACTGAGAAAGCGAACAAGATTGTCAGGGATGCCGAGGCAAAATCGGCAAAAATGCTGGCCGATGCCAGGCTTGAAGTGGAACGATTGCGTGAAAGCGCCCGTATTGAGATTGAGGCCAATCATGCCGCGGCTTTGGAAGCGCTAAAACTCTCGGCGCGCGACACGATGCTGCAACTCAAGGCCAAAGTTGCATCGGCGTTTGAAGTATTTGTCCAGCGGCTGGTAACATCGGCTACGCGTGACGAGCAATTTATTAAATCCATTGTGCAGGTGCTAGCAAGCCATGTCGAAAAAGAACTGATCGGAGACAAGGAAATCCAGATTCTCATCTCCGAGTCAATACTCACGGGCAAGCCGAACGAGAAACTGGGAAAACACACCAAACAAATCATACTTGGCCTATCCAGCGAAATGCTGCGCGAGGGTGTGGAGCTAATTCCGTCCAGCGAGATCGAAGGCGGCGCAAGCGTGCGTCTGGTCAAGGACAAGCTGGAAATCGACCTTTCCGACAAGGCTATTTCCAAGTTACTTTACCAACGCATTTTGCCCCGTTTTCACGCAATACTTGAAGGTAGCGAATAAACGCCATGGCGGAACAGTACATTAGCCTGGTCTCCAGCCTTCCCTATTTGCCTCCGTTCGAAAAGGCCGAGCGGTCGCCGATCACACGCCTGCGGATTGAGCAACGTCTGCATATACTGAGGCCTGAAGACGCGCGGCAACTGGCCTTAGCCGAAGCTCTGGTAAGCTGGCGAATGTCCCTGGCTAAACCGAAGACCGACAGAGAAATGGTGTTGCGCTGCCATGCCGCCCTGCAAGAAATCACCCAGCCCGCTTTACATGAATTCGTCGAGTTCAGGATAGCTCAGCAAACGATTCTGGCGGGGTTACGTCTGAGAAATACTGGTTTCGAGTCATCATTTTTAGATCAGGTAAACGGCGCGAGCCGCTGGGCGGGTTTTATCGCGTCGCACTGGGACCATCCGGATTTCAGACTGGCGGCAGTTTATCCCTGGATCCCGGAAACCCGGAGTTATCTCGAAACTAACGACGCAAGCGGTCTTGACCGCCTTATGATGAACATAATCTGGCAACGGCTGAGCCGTATCGCCGAAGGCAACCGGTTCGGATTCGAGGCGGTGTTCGCTTTCGTTTTTAAATGGGACATCCTTCAAGCCTGGCTCGCACGCGATGCCGAAAAAGCGAAGAGCCGATTTCAAGAATTGATTAAAGAGGTAAAAAATGACAGCTGAACAACCGGTATCGAGAACCGCGAAGATAATAGGCGTCAAAGAAAGCCTGGTGCTTATCGAGGTCGACGAGAGTACGTCGCTCATGAAGAATGAACTAGGCTATATCCGGGTCGGTGATGAACGCCTTAAAGCCGAGGTCCTCCGCGTGCGCGGACGGACTGCCGACATGCAGGTATTCGAGGACACGCGAGGCGTGCGTACAGGCGATATCGTTGAGCTGACAGGAGAAATGCTATCGGCCGTACTTGGACCCGGTTTGCTAGGCCAGGTTTTCGATGGTTTGCTCAACCCCTTGCATGCGCTGGCTGATAAATATGGCTTTTTTCTCCCCCGCGGCGTTACCATTCCCGCACTTGAGCAGAAAAAAAAATGGCATTTTGAAGCCGGCGTCGCTATAGGCGCGTGGGTGTCTCCGGGAGGAGTCATCGGCACGGTTCCGGAAGGCGTTTTCAAACACAAAATCATGGTGCCTTTTAATGAGCCGGAACCTGTCAAGATCACCTGGATCCGGGACGGTAATCTCGAGGTTGAGGAGATTGTCGCGCGCTATAAGAACGGCAAAGGAATAGAGCGGGAAATGACGCTGTCCCAGCGCTGGCCGGTGCGCAAGCCGATACCGGAAACGCTAATCCATCGCCGCTTTGCCGAGCGCCTTTATCCCACCGAACCCATTACGACGGCGACCCGCGTTATTGACACGTTCTTTCCCATTGCCCAGGGCGGCACGGGCTGCATTCCCGGCCCTTTCGGCGCTGGAAAAACCGTTTTACAAAGCTGTATCGCCCGTTTTTCAACGGTTGACATTGTCATTATCGTTGCCTGCGGCGAACGGGCAGGCGAAGTGGTCGAAACGATTACTGAATATCCGGAAGCCAAGGACCCTCGAACGGGCGGCACCTTGATGGATAGGACCATTATTATTTGCAATACCTCATCAATGCCGGTCGCTGCCCGGGAAGCCTCGATTTATACCGGCATTACGCTGGGCGAATATTTCCGGCAGATGGGTTATCACGCTCTGCTGATTGCGGATTCCACCTCGCGTTGGGCGCAGGCCATGCGCGAAACCTCGGGCCGTATGGAAGAAATACCCGGCGAAGAAGCCTTCCCTGCATATCTCGATTCATCGATTAAAAATGTCTACGAGCGCGCCGGCGTGCTGCGCTGCCCGGACAGGTCAATCGGCAGTTTAACCATGATCGGCACTGTTTCCCCCGCCGGGGGAAACTTTGAAGAACCGGTGACCCAATCCACGCTGGGCACGGTTAAAACTTTTCTGGGTTTGTCGGCCGATCGCGCTTACCGGCGTTTTTACCCTGCCATCGATCCCTTAATTTCCTGGTCACGCTACTTCGACCAACTTGGAGCCTGGTTCACCGCGAATCTTGATGCGAATTGGGTGCGCGACGTCAAGTCCATGCAGGAGTTGCTTGAGCAAGGCGACGGCATTTATCAGATGATGCAGGTCACTGGCGAAGAAGGCATCACGGAAGAAGACTTTGTCATTTGGCAGAAATCCTTGTTGCTTGACATGGTCTATCTCCAACAGGATGCTTTCGATGTGATTGACGCTTGCATGCCAAGAGAGAGGCAGCTCGAGAGTTTTCGCCTGCTGAAGGGACTCATCGACGCCAGTTATAGCTTCAAGGATAAAGATGAAGCAAGAAGCTTCTTTACCGGGTTGACCAGTCATTACAAGAATTGGAACTACAGCGCACCCGGCTCGACTGAATTTGATCGATACCGTAAGGAAATTATGGATTTGGCGGCCCAGCATGGATATGACGAAACGCCGGAAGCTTAAATGCCGTTCATCAGCGCGGAGCGCCATATATTCTGTCCAGCCGGAGAATATATGGCGAGGGGAGATTAAAACAAGGCAAAGCGCATTATTTTAATCCTCTCATCCTAACCTGCTCCCTAAAATAAGGGACCGACATGACACTGAAAAGTTACGCTTAATACTCTGTAATTAATAGCAGATGGCGTCACGCTACCCTCCATCAATTAAAGGAGCCCATTATGATAAAGCAAAAATACATCGATCTTCTTTGCGTCGAACCCGGAAAAAAAATTCATCTTAAAGACTATGAAACCGGCTGGGCGCAGACCAAGGATTTTGAGGAAGTCGGAAAGGACAAAGTAAAGGAACGCGCCAATGAAATTCTGCAACAGAATCTTGCGGATTTGACTCAGGTACAGCAATTACTGTACGCGGATGACCGCTACTCCCTGTTAATCGTTTTTCAGGCAATGGACGCAGCGGGCAAAGACGGCACGATCAAGCACGTCATGTCCGGCGTCAATCCGCAGGGCTGCCAGGTTTTCAGCTTCAAGAAACCCTCCCTCGAGGATCTAGACCACAACTTTCTTTGGCGCTACATGAAATGCCTGCCGGAAAGAGGCCGGATCGGCATCTTCAACCGCTCTTATTACGAGGACGTGCTCGTGGTTAAAGTCCATCCTGAATTACTCCGGAACTTGCCGGATGGAAAAAGAGGCAAGTCGTTTTGGAATGATCGCTACGAAGATATCAACGCCTTCGAACGCCATCTGGCGCGCAACGGCACGGTAATACTGAAATTTTTCTTGAACGTCTCGAAAAAAACGCAAAAAGAACGCTTCCTGGAGCGGCTGGAGCGCCCTGAGAAAAACTGGAAATTTTCGGGCTCCGATCTTGCTGAACGCGGTCACTGGAATGACTACATGGACGTTTATGAAGACGCGATTAACGCAACCAGCACCAAATGGGCGCCCTGGTACATAATTCCAGCCGACAACAAATGGGCGACGCGAGCCCTGGTTGCGGACATAATCACCTCTACCTTGCGGGAGCTTGATCTGAAATTTCCCGAAGTAACGGAAACGCAGCTTAAAACACTGGCAGAAGCGCGCAAAGCACTTGAAGCTGAATGATAAAAGCCTTCAAAACAAGCGTGTTCCAGACAATTTTTGTAAGAATGGCTGGAATCGTGCTTACAGGCCATAGCTAAGGCGCGAAGGGTGTGATTAAATTTTATTCCAAGCCATAACAAAAGGACCGGAGCTTTGGCATATTAAAATCTACGGCTATTTTTCTTCCAACTCTGTGTCCAGCGCCCTGTAAGCAGTTTTTAGAATTAATGCTATTGTCACAATTTCTAAAGACAATCCGTTTCCATGCGCTGCTTACATCCTGTTCTCAACTATCAAGTATTGTTTTAAATTCATTAACCCCTAAAGAGAGTTACCCAATGACAACATCTGATAAATCAACAGTTTCCGCTCCGCTAAGCGCGGATGAACTTCAAAAGATTAATGCCTATTGGCGAGCCTGTAATTACCTGGCCGCCGGCATGATTTATCTGCGTGATAATCCACTATTGAAAGAGCCGCTAACCCCCCTCCATATCAAGAACCGCCTTTTAGGCCACTGGGGATCGAGTCCTGGCCTGAGCTTTGCCTATATCCACATGAACCGGCTTATTAACAAGTACGGCTTTGACGCCATTTTTCTGGCCGGACCGGGACACGGCGCGCCTGGAGTTCTGGCCCCTGTTTACCTCGAAGGAACTTACCCAGAAATCTATCCCAACAAAGGTGAAGATGAAGAAGGCTTATTACAATTTTTTAAAGAGTTTTCTTTTCCCGGCGGGATCGGCAGCCACTGTACGCCCGAAACTCCCGGCTCCATCCATGAAGGGGGCGAACTGGGCTACAGCATTTCTCATGCTTACGGCGCCGCCTACGATAATCCCGATTTGCTGGTGACTGTTGTGGTGGGCGATGGCGAGTCGGAAACCGGACCGCTGGCAACATCCTGGCATTCCAATAAATTCCTCAACCCGGTTCGCGACGGCGCGGTATTGCCAATTCTGCATCTTAACGGGTACAAGATCAACAATCCGACAATCCTGTCACGCATTTCCCGCGAGGAACTGGAAAGCCTGTTTCAGGGTTACGGCTACACCCCTTGCTTCGTGGAGGGCGGCGATCCGGAAACAATGCACCAGCTTATGGCGAGCGTTCTCGAAGAGTGTGTTCTGGAAATCCGCCGTATCCAGGAAGAGGCCCGCCGTACCGGCAGCCTAACCCGGCCACGCTGGCCGATGATTGTTTTGCGCAGCCCGAAAGGATGGACGGGGCCCAAGGAAGTGGATGGGCATAAAGTGGAAGGTTTTTGGCGTGCGCATCAGGTGCCTCTGGCAGGGATGAAAGAAAATCCGGCGCACCTGAAACAACTGGAAGATTGGCTGCGCAGTTATAAACCGGAAGAATTATTTGATTCGACCGGCAAATTGATCCCCGAGCTTAAGGCGCTGGCACCCAAAGGCACGCGGCGAATGAGCGCGAATCCTCACGCCAACGGCGGTCTTTTGCGCAAAGCCTTGCGGATGCCGGACTTCCAGGAATACGCGCTGGCACTGGACAGCCCCGGTAAAACCGCGGCGGAAAATACGCGCCCGCTGGGTAAATTCCTGCGCGATATTATGGCCGGCAACATGAGCAATTTCCGTGTATTCGGCCCGGATGAAAACAGCTCCAACAAACTGGATGACATCTATAAGGCCAGCAAAAAAACCTGGCTGGCGGACTATTTCCCCGAAGATGCTGACGGCGGCGAACTGTCACCGGATGGCCGGGTGATGGAAATGCTGTCCGAGCACACTCTGGAAGGCTGGCTGGAAGGCTATTTGCTGACGGGCCGCCACGGTTTCTTTGCTACTTACGAAGCGTTTGTGCATGTGATTGATTCCATGTTCAATCAGCACGCCAAATGGTTAGAGATGTCCAGGGCGGTGCCCTGGCGCGCCGCCGTATCATCGCTCAATCTGTTGATTACTTCCACCGTCTGGCGGCAGGATCACAACGGCTTTACCCATCAGGACCCCGGCTTCCTCGACCTGGTCGTAAACAAGAGTCCGTCCGTGACCCGCATCTACCTGCCGCCGGACGTTAACTGCCTGCTTTCCGTGGCAAACCATTGCCTGAACAGCACCAACTACATTAACGTGATTGTCTGCGACAAACAGAAACATCTGCAATACCTGGATATGGACGCAGCGATTAAACACTGCACTAAAGGCATTGGCATCTGGGAATGGGCCAGCAACGACGACGGATATGAACCGGATCTGGTGATGGCTAGCGCCGGCGATATTCCCACCAAGGAAGCCCTGGCGGCAACCGTATTGCTCCGAGAAAACTTTCCGCAAATCAAAATCCGCTTTATTAATGTCGTTGATTTATACAAATTGGTGCCCAGTAGCGAGCACCCGCATGGTCTTTCAGATCGTGATTTCGACGGCCTGTTTACGCTGGATAAACCGGTCATTTTCAACTTTCATGGTTACCCGTGGTTAATACATCGTCTCGCTTACCGGCGCAACAACCACAAGAACCTGCATGTGCGAGGTTACAAGGAAAAAGGCAGCATCAACACCCCGCTGGAACTGGCTATCCAGAACGAAACCGACCGCTTCAGTCTGGCTATTGACGCTATCGATCGCATCGCGGCCTTACAGGTTTCCGGCGCTCATGTTAAGCAAAAACTGCGCGACCAGCAAATCGAATGCCGCAACTACGCTTATGCGCATGGCATAGACAGGCCGGAAGACGACCAGTGGCAGTGGCCTTATTGAGGATATAAGGATGGCGAAAAGCAAAAACAACATCGACAGCGCTTTGAAAAATGATGCAGCGTCCGTGCCGGAAAACCCCCGTACCAGCTTGAGCGCCGCTGCTCTGAAGCAGGCTATTCTCGATCATTTGACCTACACCTTGGGCCGGCTGCCGGAAGTTGCCCCCAGACAACTCTATTACAAGGCATTGGCGCTGACTGTGCGGGACCGGCTTCAGCATCTATGGAGCCACACAACCCACACCTATTTTGCAGATGTTGGTTTTGAAAAGATAGCTTGCTATTTTTCAGCCGAATTTCTTATGGGTCCTCAACTCGGCAGCAGCCTGGTTAATCTTGGCATCGAGAGTGAAGTTCGCGAAGCGGTCACCGAACTTGGCAAGAGCCTCGATGATCTGATTGCCCATGAGGAGGAGCCGGGCCTGGGTAACGGCGGTCTTGGCCGGCTTGCAGCCTGCTATCTCGATTCCCTCGCGACACTGGAGCGGCCGGCAATTGGTTACGGCATCCGTTACGAATTCGGCATCTTCGACCAGGAGATTCATGACGGCGAGCAAGTGGAGATCACCGATAAATGGTTGCACTGGGGTAATCCCTGGGAGATTGAAAAACCTGATGTAGCCTACTACGTCAACTTCGGCGGCCATTCCGAGAGTTACCATGACCAACTGGGCCGTCTCCGCTGGCGGTGGGTGCCGCACCAGGTAGTAAAAGGCGTGGCTTTCGACACCCCCGTTCCCGGTTACCGCGTCAATACCTGCAATACCTTGCGTCTCTGGAGCGCGGAGGCCTGTGAGTCTTTTGACTTTCAGGCCTTTAATACCGGCGATTATTACGAAGCGGTGGATAATAAAGTTAGTTCCGAAACCTTGACTAAAGTCCTTTATCCTAACGACGAGCCGGAAGCAGGAAAAAAGCTACGCCTGATGCAGCAATACTTTTTCGTCTCGTGCTCAGTACAGGACATGCTGCATCTCCTCCATCTGAGCGGTCAACCGCTAGACCATTTTCCAGACCGCTTCGCCGCTCAACTTAATGATACCCATCCCTCGATTGCAGTGGCTGAACTGATGCGGCTGCTGATCGATAAGCATCACCTTGACTGGGACCCGGCCTGGAATATTACTGTCCGCACATTCGGCTACACTAATCACACACTGTTGCCGGAAGCCCTGGAAACCTGGTCGCTGCCCCTGTTCAGCGAACTTTTGCCGCGGCACCTGGAAATAATCTACGAAATCAATTCCCGTTTTCTTGATGAAGTGCGGCGGCGTTATCCGGGCGATGATCAGCGTGTAGCGCGCCTGTCTCTGATTGACGAGGCTGGCGGCAAGCGGATACGCATGGCTCATCTCGCCTGCGTTGGCAGTCATGCCGTCAACGGCGTTGCGGCGCTGCATAGCGAGCTGCTAAAGACCAGCGTGCTTAAGGATTTCTACGAATTGTGGCCAGAGCGTTTCAGTAACAAAACCAACGGTGTGACGCCGCGCCGCTTCATGGCGCTGGCCAATCCCGAATTGAGCGATTTGATTACGCGCTCGATTGGGGGCGGCTGGGTTACGCAGACTGATGAACTGAAGAAGCTCGAGCTCTTCGCCGAAGATGCAGTCTTTCGTCAAGAATGGCGCGGCGTCAAGAAAACGAACAAAGAAAAACTTGCCGCTTATATATGCAAGAAAACCGGCATCGAGCTGGATCCGGCGTGGCTGTTCGATATTCAGGTCAAGCGCATTCATGAGTACAAACGTCAGCATCTCAATGTGCTGCATATCATCACCTTGTACTGCCGTCTGAAGAGTGACCCTGAGCTCCGTATTCCACCAAGGGCATTTATTTTCGGCGGCAAGGCAGCCCCCGGCTATTTTCTGGCCAAGCGCATCATCAAACTCATCAATGCCGTGGGAGAGGCAGTCAATAACGACCCTGACGTCAATAAATACCTGCGCGTAGCTTTTGTTCCCAACTTCAATGTGCAGAATGGCCAGCTGATTTATCCGGCAGCCGATTTGTCCGAACAGATTTCCACGGCGGGCAAGGAAGCGTCAGGCACCGGTAATATGAAATTCACGTTGAATGGTGCGTTGACGATCGGCACCCTGGATGGCGCCAACGTCGAGATTCGTGAAGAAGTTGGAACAGAGAATTTCTTTCTGTTCGGGCTAACCGAAGACGAGGTCGTTCGAGTTCAGCGCGAAGGCTATCATCCAGCTGCTTACATTGAAAAAGACCCGGAGTTGGCCGAGGCTATTCATCTGATCGCTTCGGGTCATTTTTCTCATGGCGACACTGAAGTATTCCGGTCTTTGGTGGATAATCTGCGCCAGCATGACCCCTTTCTGGTGTTGGCCGATTATGCGGATTACGTGGCCTGTCAGGACAAGGTTGCCGAGGCGTGGAAAGATCAGGAAAAGTGGACGCGCATGTCCATCCTGAATACGGCCAGAGCCGGCAAATTTTCCTCTGATAGGGCGATTCGCGAATATTGCGATGAGATCTGGAATGTAGGGTCAGTACCTGTCAAATTGCCCATCGATGAACCGGGATTTTTGACATGAGCCTGAAAATTTATCTTCTGCGCCATGGCGAAACAGAGTACAGCCAGCGAGGCGCATATTGCGGCGCTCTGGATGCCGGGCTGACGCCGGAAGGACACCAGATGGCGCAGACTTTTGCCGATGCATACCGTTCGATTCCCTGGGCTGATGTCTACGTCAGCCCCATGAAAAGAGCGATTGCAACGGCACAGCCTTTATGCGATGCGCTGTGTATGCCCATGCAAATGAGGGATGGACTCCGGGAAATCAGTTACGGTGCTTGGGAAGATCAAGAGTTGGACTATGTCCGGCAACGCTACGAACAGGACTACCTGCGCTGGCAGACGGATCCGGCCTGGAATCCGCCGACCGGCGGCGAAACCGCCATTCAGATAGCTGCCCGCGCCCTTCCTGTCATCACAGAAATAGAATCCGGATACAAGACCGGCGACGTGTTGGTGGTATCCCACAAAGCCACGATACGCATCGTTCTTTGTAGCCTGCTGGGAATCGACGTAGGCCGCTACCGGGATCGCATCAATGCCCCTGCGGCCTCTGTCAGCATCGTCAAGTTTGGCCCCTATGGGCCAATGCTGGAAGTTCTGGGCGACCGCAGTTATATGCCCGGACACTTGCGCGAACGCGCCGGAACCTGATGACCAAGCGTGCAAACCCCGACATTGCTCAAACCGGTTGAGACCTGATTTCCTGCCATGAAAAAATATTTGCTTGTCATCAACGCCGGCTCATCAAGCATCAAGTTCGCTATTTATCAGAAAAATACCTTATCAGTACAGCTTGTTGAAGACGCCTCGGGACAAATCGAAGGCATCGGCAGTCAGCCGCACTTCACGGTAAAGACTCCTTCTGATCAAGTTTTGGCCGACCGCACGCTTTCTGTTGACGAAGTTCGCAGTCATTCGGGCGCTATCAGCATCATCCTCGCCTGGCTACGCGACTATTTAGCGGATGGCGAATTGCTGGCGGCGGGGCATCGCGTAGTTCACGGCGGACGGCGCTACTCCGCGCCAGTCCTGATTGACGCAAAAGTCCTAGCGGAACTGGAAACCCTGATCCCGCTGGCCCCGCTGCATCAACCTCATAACCTCGCGACTATCCGGGCGCTGCTGGAAAGCATACCCTCATTGCCGCAAACGGCATGCTTCGACACCGCATTTCATCAAACTCAGCCCGCCGTCGCGCAAAGCTTCGCCATACCCCGGCGCTTTGCCGATGAAGGCGTGCGCCATTATGGCTTCCACGGCCTGTCCTACGAATATATCGCCTCCGTATTGCCGGCGCTCGAACCCACGCTCGCGGATGCGCGCATCATCGTCGCCCATCTCGGCAACGGCGCCAGTCTGTGCGCACTTCAAAAAGGCGAGAGTATCGCCACTACCATGGGTTTTACTCCGCTCGACGGACTGGTCATGGGCACCCGTTGCGGCAGCATCGACCCCGGTGTATTGCTTTATCTCATGGATCGCCACAACATGGACGCCCTCGCACTGGAAGAACTGCTCTACCATCATTCCGGCTTGCTGGGCGTTTCCGGCATTTCCAATGACATGCGCGAGTTGCTTGCCAGCAGCGATCCCGGCGCACAGGAGGCAATCGAATTGTTCGTATATCGCGCCGGGCGTGAAATAGGCTCTTTGGCTGCGGCGCTCGGCGGTCTGGACGCGTTGGTATTCACTGGCGGGATTGGCGAACATTCCGCCGCGATTCGAGCCAAAATCTGCCTTCAGGCTGCTTGGCTGGGGCTTGACCTTGACGAATCCGCCAATAAAGCCGCAGCCGGGAGGATTTCTAAGCTTGATTCCGGACTCTCGGCGTGGATTGTGCCTACCGACGAAAACCTGATGATCGCCCGGCACACGCAAAGGCTCGTTTGCCATTCTGAAGCAATCAATCGATGAATCTGTGAGATTTAAATATGGTGCTGGAACGTGCAGGGCAAGTCGAACAACATTGTTTTCAAAAAACTACACGCCTATGATATTTATCAGCTTTAGCTGTGCGGACGGATTTGTCCACCCATGGCGGATGTATTCGCCCCTACGGACGTTCAACTTATTTCGGGCATGATCCTTAATCGCTATGATGCTTTTTAAGTTTGCGATATTATCACTGCCAAATTAACTTCGGGTTGAAGATCGGGTATGGCATTTGGGAAATTATTGGCAGCAATCGGGGTCGCCTTATTAATTATTGGTCTGATTGTTAGTTATGCGCCATGGCTAATAAACTGGTTTGGAAAATTACCCGGCGATATCCGCATCGAGGATGAAAAAAAATGGGTGTTTATCCCGGTCACCTCCATGTTTGTCGTCAGCATTATTTTAACTATCATCATCAATCTGTTTTTTCGTAAATAATTCAAGGTATTTTTTATTAGAACCCGCTTTCAACTTAAAACGGAACAGTTTAAGGTTAAGCCATTCGTAGTGAGCCCTTCGATAAACTTTGGAGATCCGTGTCGAACCATGAACGTAACCTGCTTTAGCGCTTCCCTTGAAAACCTTACAACAAAGGATAAAAACATGCTTGCATTACTTCAGCGCTTCGCCCTTTGCGCCGTCATCCTCGGGTTAGCGGCCTGTTCAGCGGTTACCGTCACAACCGACTTTGACCCCTCAACCTCGTTTAATAAATACCACACCTACGCATTAAAGCAAACCAAGGAAGGGCTAACGCTTTCGCCTTCCAGCGAAACGGCCTTTCGTGATACCTTACGCAACGGTCTTGCCGCGCACGGCATCCGGGAAGCAACGGATCATGCTGATCTATATGTGTTCCACTACGTGAGCACGAAAGAAAAAACCATGATTTATCAATCTTATGGCCCTGGTTATGGCGGTTATGGCGCATGGCCGGGAGCTGCGCCTAACTATGGCCCCGGTTTTGGCGGTTATGGCGCATGGCCCGGAGCTGCGCCTAACTATACCGACGTTTCGCAATACACCGAAGGCACATTAGTAATCGACTTTGTTGACGCAAAGACTCAGAAGCTTGTTTTTCGCGGCATTGGCAAAGGCATCGTTAGCGACCCCGAAACAAATGCACAACACATCAGTGAGGCTGTGCAAAAAATCATCCTCGCATTTCCCAGGTCTAACCCGCAGTAAAACCTGGCGGCATTTTATCCAATTAAACCCGAAAACATTACAAGATCACGGCACTGGCATTATGAATAATCAAGAACTCTGGCAACGTTATCAGGACTGGCTGTACTTTAACGAAGACCTTGAGCTGTATCTGGATATCAGCAGAATGCGTTTTGACGATCATCTGATGTCCACACTGGAGCCAAAATTCGCCAAGGCTTTCAATGATATGACGGCGCTTGAACAGGGCGCGATCGCTAACCCTGACGAAAACCGGATGGTGGGACATTACTGGCTGCGAAACCCTGAATTAGCTCCGGCGGAGCTGAAAAATGAGATCGTAGACAATCTAGATAAGCTCGAAGCTTTTGTGCAAAAGATACATAAAGGCGACATTCATCCGCCTCTGGCCCCCAAATTCACTGACGTGCTTTCTATCGGGATCGGCGGTTCGGCGCTGGGGCCGCAGTTCGTGGATGAGGCATTGGCAGCCGATTTTCCACCGCTGTCCATTCATTTTATCGACAATACGGACCCAGCGGGCATCGATCATATCCTTAACCGCCTGAAAGACCGGCTTAAAAGCACTCTGGTTATTGTCACCAGCAAATCGGGCGGCACGCCCGAAACGCGTAACGGGATGCTGGAAGTCATGCACGCCTATGAGCAACAGGGCTTGAACTTCGCTAACCATGCCGTTGCCGTCACCATGCCGGGCAGCAAAATCGATGAACTGGAACGGATTGAAGCCTGGCTGGCCGAATTTCCAATGTTCGATTGGGTGGGCGGCCGCACTTCGGAAATGTCATCGGTGGGTTTATTGTCGGCCTCTTTAGTCGGGATTGACGTTCGTGCGATGCTGGCAGGAGCAAAGGAAATGGACATAGCCACCCGTGTTCCGGAAATCAGGCGGAATCCCGCCGCTTTGCTGGCGCTTTCCTGGTATTCGGCAGGCAACGGCAAAGGCGAGAAAGATATGGTGGTTCTGCCTTACAAAGATAGCCTGCTGCTGTTTTCACGTTATCTGCAACAACTGGTAATGGAGTCCCTGGGCAAGGAAAAAGATCTGGACGGCAATACCGTGCACCAGGGCCTTGCTGTTTACGGCAACAAGGGCTCCACGGACCAGCATGCCTTTGTGCAACAACTGCGCGAAGGGATTGCGAACTTTTTCGCCGTTTTCATAGAAGTACTGGAAGACCGGAACGGCGCATCAATTGAAGTAGAGCCGGGCGCCACTTCCGGTGATTTTCTGTCCGGATTTATGCAGGGCACCAGGCAGGCGCTATACGAGAATCACCGGGATTCGATTACCTTGACGATTCCTCAGGTAAACCCGCGGACAGTCGGCGCACTGATCGCTCTGTTCGAGCGGGCGGTCGGCCTCTATGCCTCGCTGGTAAACATCAACGCTTATAATCAACCCGGCGTGGAAGCAGGCAAAAAGGCCGCTGAAACCTTATTGGGCTTACAGCGGAAAATTATGGCTGTTTTGAAAAGCGCCGTTCAGCCTCTTGAACTGGCGGCGCTGGCGGAAAAAGCCGAGGCTGGCGATCAGATTGAACATGTTTACAAGATTGTGCGGCACCTGGCAGCCAACCGCCGCGGAGTCGTTTTAAATGGTAATCCCGCCAAGCCTAACGGGATTACCATTAGCTACAAGGCATCTTGATTTTCCGGCAATCCGCTAAAGCAGGCGCTTGCGCGGGATGCTCCAAACCCAAGAAAACCGGCCCGGATAGAAGCGCCTGCCTGAACGTTTAAATGCTGCAACAATTTACAAGACGGAGAATCGTCTTAGCCTTTATGCTGATTCGCCATTCAAGACCTCATCAGCCGGGGCTTCAAACCACTGCTCCCTGGGCACCCAGACTTTTTCCACGGGGTCGTTTTTGTAATGGGGCGACATGATCTGCACGCCGAACTCGTTGAACACGTCCTGTATGTTGGCATGCAGCGCTGTCAAAGTGATTTGGCGGATTCCGGGCCGTTCGACCTGGGCGCTTAGCCGGTACTCTACATAAAAGTCAGATAGCGCAGTCTGCGAAACAAAAGGCTTGGGTTCGGAACTGAGACCAGGGGTTTTCCCGGCGGCTTGCATCAACATGGCGTGAACCTGCCGCAAAAGAGTTATGTAACCGGAAAAAACACTCAGAATCACTTGATGAAATGGATTATAGTTTGAGATGCCTGCTGATTCCCAAATAAAGAATAAATCATTAGCGGAGAGGGCGCATTTTATTCTATATTCTTCGTTGAAGAGATTTCGTGCGGAAAAATATTTATTCCGGGCAAATACTCTTAATTCCACTTTGTCAGATTGCATGATCACTATTTTCCAAGATCGTCTTTCCGGCATGGATTGCCGGAATCCAGGCTCCACGGATGGAATTGAGCTTACCGTCCATGGCGCTGGATACCCGCTTCCCGGCGGGCATGACGTGATTGAGCATAATCTGACAAAGTCAAATTAATTAAAAAAGCAGACAGCTCATGGAATTCAACCTGTTTAATTTTATTAAAGAAGATATATGGCTGTTGCATGAGCAAAAGCTTCCACTATTTAAAGCGGCAATCATCAAGTCTCTAAAAATACTTATCCTGTCTGTTCAGGGTTTCAGCCGCGATCTGTGTCCGTTAAGGGCATCCGCATTAACACTCTACAGCATACTGTCGATAGTGCCTGTCATCGCCATGCTGTTTGGGGTCGCCAAGGGTTTCGGCTTTGAAAATATGCTGGAGCAGCGATTAATCGATCAAGTACCGGATCAGCAAACCATGGTATTACAGCTTATAAGTTTTGCGCAAAACCTGCTGGACAACACTAAAGGCGGTGTTGTTGCCGGGATTGGCATTGTTGTCCTGTTTTGGACCATTATCAACGTCATTGGCAATATCGAGGAATCCTTTAACTACATCTGGAAAATAGCCAAGGGACGGTCAATAAGCCGCAAATTCAGCGATTATTTATCTCTGATGTTGCTGGCCCCTGTTGTACTGATTGCTTCCAGCAGTATTACGGTATTTCTGAAAACAAAAATAACCTGGCTGATCACCGCTATTCAATTACCGGAATTCGGCACCTGGCTGGTCATCAGGGCGCTGGGCTTGTCGCCTTTGGTGCTGATGACC
This sequence comes from Methylobacter sp. KS41, assembly GCA_002862125.1. Classification (GTDB taxonomy): domain Bacteria; phylum Pseudomonadota; class Gammaproteobacteria; order Methylococcales; family Methylomonadaceae; genus Methylobacter_C. The sequence continues at coordinate 1,755,339 of PHSP01000001.1, forward strand.
GGATTATTCGCCTTTACGTTTATTTTTATGCCAAACCATAAAATAAACTACCGGGCCGGCATCTTAGCCGCTGTTGCTGCCGGCGCCATGTACCACTTGTCGCAATGGGTTTATCTAAGTCTACAGATCGGCGTGTCAAACTATAATGCGATTTATGGCAGTTTTGCAGCGCTGCCCTTGTTTGTCGTCTGGCTGCAAATCGGCTGGATGATTGTCCTGTTTGGCTGCGAAATCGCTTTTTTTCTACAAAATTATGAGACTTATCGAAATAACAACCGCTTTTCTGATTTAAGTTTTTCCCTGAAAAAAGTCATCGCCCTGCAAATTACGCATTTGATTATCAAGAATTTCATTCAATTGAACAATCCATTCACCGCCTCCGAAATAGCGGCAAAACTGCTTATACCGATAGCCATTATTCAGCCCGTTTTATTGAATTTAATGGCAAGCCATATTATTGTCGAGTTTAAAAATCAGGACGAAGATGATGAGGTTTACCAGCCGGCGGTCGATATTAATATACTCACTATTGCTTATGTTATTAACGCGCTGGAACAAAGCGGTCAAAATCAATTACCGGATATCAATCAGGAGCAAGTATTTATGAATGCAGTCAATACCTTCAGAAAATTAATGGTAGACTCTGAACAAAATGTTTTATTAAAAGATGTTTAGGGTCAAAAATAGGCATCGGCAGCTATCGCTGCACCGGCACTCCGGCAGAAATACCGAATTACGCAGACGCCTATGCTCGATAGGCTTGGCAAGCCGCTGCTAAAATTTATTTAGCCGCCGGTTTTTCCGGTTCCGGCACGGGAACCGGGACAGGGGCCGGCACGGTGCTTTGAGATGCCGGTTGTTCGGCCGCTTTTTCAAGTTTTTCACGCCGGAGGCCTTCCCCGTAAAGCGTGGCTGTAATCATGAACAAGATGGTCGTTATAGCGATAATCAAAAACCTGCCGGGGTTTTCCATAAAGAACAACGGCCACTTCGGCTTGATCATTCCTAGAACGAAAAAAAGTATTGTTATTAATCCTAAATCAATAGCGGCGGGTATCATTATATTTACCTGTTAAAATATTATTTTAAAAGCTTTGCATTATTATTAAGTGAACGGCCGATTGCAACACCCGGCGATATTATTTTAATGATTTTTACCTTATTTTATTCCGGATTGTTTGCGCTGATTTTTTCGTGTGACCCGCGCATTGTGATTTATTGCAGTTAGATGTTATAAGGTGGTGACACATCCCGTGTCGAAGAAAGCTCTCATGCGAGCTTTTTATTATTAATCAGGAGGCTTTATGGGCGGCTTTGGTGTATTTGTCTTAGTATTATTTATTTTTGCTATCGTCCTGGTGTTTATGAGCGTTAAGTCCGTGCCTCAGGGCATGGAATATACGGTCGAACGTTTTGGTAAATATACCAATACGCTAACGCCGGGTCTGAACATTATCATGCCGGTAATTGATCGTATCGGCAGGAAGATGATTATGATGGAACAGGTAATGGATGTGCCGTCACAGGAAATAATTACCAAAGACAACGCGATGGTGACGGTGGACGGCGTGGTTTTTTATCAGGTGATGGATGCCGCCAAAGCCGCCTATGAAGTCAGCAATCTGGATTGGGCCATACTGAATCTGGTAATGACCAATATCCGTACCGTCATGGGTTCGATGGATCTGGATGAATTACTGTCCCGCAGGGATGATATTAACGCCAGACTGCTCACTGTTGTAGATGATGCAACAACGCCGTGGGGTATAAAGGCAACCCGTATTGAAATCAAGGACATTGCGCCGCCCAAAGATCTGGTTGAAGCGATGGGCAGACAAATGAAGGCCGAGCGTTTAAAACGCGCCTCCATTCTTGAGGCCGAGGGTTTGCGGCAGTCGGAAATTTTACGCGCGGAAGGCGCACAACAGGCGGCGATTCTGGATGCGGAAGGCCGCAAGGAAGCTGCTTACCGGGATGCTGACGCACGCGAACGCCTTGCCCAGGCCGAAGCCAGAGCGACGTTAATGGTATCGGAAGCGATTTCCAAAGGCGATGTCCAGGCTATTAACTATTTTGTGGCGCAAAAATATATTGAGGCCTTAAAAGGCATTGCATCGGCAGAAAACAGCAAGCTGATTTTTATGCCGCTGGAATCATCCAGCGTCATTGGCGCACTGGGCGGCATTACCGAACTGGCAAATGCGGCCATGGCTAAAAAGAGTTAGTTTATGACAGATCTGGTGTTTGTTTTTTGGTATTGGTGGGTAATAGCTCTTATTCTTCTGGTGGTAGAGATTCTGGCGCCCGGCTTTTTCTTTCTGTGGATGGCAATTTCCGGATTTGTAACGGGCGCCCTGGTTTTGCTGATACCTGCAATGAGCATAAATATGCAGGTTTTAATTTTTTCCGTGCTGTCTGTGTTAACCATCATCGTTTGGAAACTTTATGGCAAAAAACATCCGACAGAATCCGATCACCCTTTGTTGAACAAACGCGGCGTTCAATACATCGGCAGGGTTTTCAGTTTGTATGAACCTATTAAAAACGGCCAGGGTAAAATAAAAGTGGATGATTCCATCTGGAAGGTTCATGGCGAAGACTGTGATATCAATACCAGAGTGAAAGTGACCGCCTGTCGCGGCACGGTGTTTGATGTGGAAAAGCTTGATTAGCTGGTATCGGCCAATACCGGCCCGTCGCGCTACCAGTAAGGGGGCGGTGGAACGGCCGTTCCAATCAGGTAGCTGTCGCTCGCGTGCCATCCTGGATCGTTAAGTCGGCGGCTAAAGCGGCCGGCCGAGCCTTCAGGACACCAGTCATTCACGAACGTCCGCTTTTCTCACCACAGGGCACCCTCTTCGTGCCCGCGTCACTCCCAACAAGGCCTTGAATGGCCACTGGAGGCGAGAGACCGGACGCAGCATTTTCGGTCCACGCATCCCTTCGACCCAGACCAAGCATCAGTTTGTAGCGCCGGGGCCGGGAGCTGAAAAAGCGCCCAGGGCTACCTCATTAAAAATTTCGGTGGCAAAATAGAAAAATTATGAACTTTTCCCAGCAGGCTTGATTAGTGAAACCGGAAGACATGGATTTTTTAGATGTATTTGGTCAATTGGACGATCCCCGGATTGAGCGCAAGAAGCTCCATCCGATGCCGGAAATTTTATTGTTAACATTATGCGCGGTAATATGCGGGGCGGAAAGTTGGGATGATATCGAAACATTTGGTGAATCCAAAGTGGAGTTTTTGCGCAGGTATCTGCCGTATGAACACGGCATACCCAGTGATGACACGCTCCGACGCTTTTTTAGAGCCATTGACCCAAAGCAATTCCAGCGACTGTTTGTTGAATGGATTCGGACATGGTTGAATCCCGAAGTGGCTGACAAAATCGTGGCGATTGATGGCAAAACACTGCGTGGCAGCCGCGATGGTGAGCAATTGCCGATTCATTTGGTGTCAGCCTTTGCCAGCGAAGCAGGAATTGTTTTGGGGCAAATAAAAACCCCGGAGAAGTCGAACGAAATCACGGCTATTCCCGAACTCTTGGAGTGGTTAGATGTGCGCGGCGCCATTATCACCATCGATGCGATGGGGTGCCAGAAAGCCATTGCCGAAAAGATTATCGACAAAGGCGGTGATTATCTGTTGGCGCTCAAGGGCAATCAGAGCCGCCTGCATGATGATGTTCGCTTACATTTTGAAGAGCCCGGTCCTCAGGCATTTACCCGGATGGAACACGCGGAAACCGTCGATAAAGGTCACGGACGCATCGAGGTCCGACGCTGCCGTGTCAGTACGGATATTGGCTGGCTCAAGGCGCTTCACCCGGAATGGAAAAATCTCAACAGCATTGTCGCGATAGCCAGTGAGCGGCGCATCGGCGAGACCGTCACTCACGAAACCCGGTACTTTATTAGCAGTTCTCTGATCCCCGCCGAACGAATGCTAGCTGCCGTACGCTTGCATTGGGGTATTGAAAACCAGCTGCATTGGGTTTTGGATATGTCGTTCGGCGAAGACCAAAGCCGTATACGCAAAGGTAATGCGCCCAGCAATGTCGGTATTATCCGTCATGCGGCATTAAACATGATAAGACGTTCTAAAAAGAAACGCATGTCTATTAAGCGGATGCGTAAAGCGGCCGGATGGGACGATGTGCTTTTAACCGATGTATTGGCTCAAGTATTTTAATGAGGGAGCCCTAAAAAAGCGCCCCTGACTTGTTGCCAAAGATGCCTATTTATGTTATATAGGCTTCAATGGGCATTCGCGCTGTCGCGCGAGTTGACATGTCAATTAAAAGAAAAGGGGGTGACATGGGCGAGCGTGGTATTGAAAATGGACCAAACGAAGCCACTGCGCGGCCCCCCTCGTCGTTCGAGGCTCCGCAGATCTCACTTCCGAAGGGCGGGGGAGCTATTCGCGGCATCGACGAGAAGTTCACCGCCAACCCCGCCACCGGCACCGGCTCGCTTAGCATCCCCCTAGCGCTAACTGCGGGGCGATCTGGGTTTGGCCCCCAGCTCTCGCTGAGCTACGACTCTGGCCAGGGCAACGGCCCCTTTGGTATCGGCTGGAGCCTATCACTACCGAAGATTGAAATACGCACCGACAAGGGGTTACCTTGCTACGGAAGAGCCGACGAGCGACGGTCTCATTACCGACCGAGCGAGGAGTCCGACATCTTTGTGCTCTCCGGCGCAGAAGACCTCGTTCCGGAGCTGCGCCGGGACGAATGCGGCACGCTACAGATCGTAGAGCTCGAGCGCGACGGCTATTGTGTCCGACGTTATCGCCCGCGCGTCGAAGGGCTGTTCGTAAGGATCGAGCGCTGGACCTGCCGCACCAGCGGCGTCGCGCACTGGCGCTCGATTTCCCGCGACAACGTGCTGACCGTCTATGGGTTTGACTCTGACTCGCGAATTGCCGATCCGGCCGACCCGACGCACATCTTCACGTGGCTCATTTGCCGCAGCTATGACGACCGCGGCAACGCCATCGTCTATCACTACTCAGCCGAGAACGAATACGGCGTCGACACTGGCCGCCCGAGCGAGTGCTCGCGCTCGCATACCGCAAATCGATACCTGAAGCGCATTCGATACGGCAACCGCGTGCCGCTGCTGTTCGATTCGGCGAAAAGCGGATGTCGCGCATCGCATGTCGAGCAACACGATCTCAACGGCGCGAGCTGGATGTTCGAGGCGGTGTTCGACTACGGCGAGGCACACTACTGCGATACAGACCCGGATGAGACCGGCCGCGTGTTCGCGCGCGCGTCCCTGGAGCCGCAATCCGCATGGATAGTGCGCAGGGACTCGTTTTCGACTTATCGCTCGGGCTTCGAAATCCGTACGCATCGACTCTGCCGGCGCGTGCTAATGTTCCACCACTTCGAGCACGAGCTCGGCATCCCCGCCGCGCTCGTGCGCTCGATGAGTTTTCAGTATCGCGAGAATTCCATCGGCTCGTTCCTCGAACGAGTAACCGCCTTCGGTCATCGCCACCTTGGCGAAGGTCGATATCTCACCCGATCGCTTGCGCCGGCAGACTTCGTCTACACGGAAAGCCCACTGAAAGACCCACTGTTCGAAGGTCACGAGCTGAAAGAAGTACAGCCGGAGAATCTAGAGAATCTACCGGCCGCTGCTGGCACGGATGATTACCGCTTCGTCGACCTTGATGGCGAAGGGATCTCCGGAGTTCTCACCGAACAGGATGCCACCTGGTTCTACAAGCCGAATCGCGGCGATGGGCGACTTGGTGCATTAGAGACGGTCTCGCTCCGGCCCTCAACCGCGAATCTCAGGGCCGGACAACTACTGATGGATCTTGCGGGCGACGGCATGCTGGACGTTGTAGAGCTTTCTCCCGCAGCCGGATTCTACGAGCGCACGGACGATGCGAAATGGGAGGGCTTCCGTCCCTTCCATTCGCTGCCCGTGCAGAACTGGGAAGACCCAAACCTGCGCTTCGTCGATTTGACCGGCGACGGCATGGCCGATATGCTGATCACCGAAGACGACGCCTTCACCTGGCATCGATCGCTGGGCGAGCAAGGGTTCGGGCCGGGTATCCGCGTTGCTGTGCCACTCGAAGAAGAACGCGGACCGCGTGTCATCTTCGGCGACAGCACGCAGTCGGTCTACCTCGCCGACATGACCGGGGACGGGCTCGTCGACCTCGTTCGCATCCGTAACGGCGAGATCTGCTACTGGCCCAATCTCGGATACGGCCACTTCGGCGCGAAAGTCGTCATGGAGAACGCACCATGGTTCGATGACGCGGATCTTTTCGACCAGAAGCGCATCCGCCTCGCTGATACCGATGGTTCGGGCACGACGGACGTCATTTATCTCGGTCGCAAGCACGTTCAGATCTATCTGAACGAAACTGGAAACGCCTGGCGCAGCGCTCACAAGCTGAAAGTGTTCCCGCACGTCGACGATCTCGCCTCGGTCACCGTGGCGGACTTCCTCGGGCGCGGAACGGCGTGTCTCCTCTGGTCGTCGTCACTGCCTGGAGATTTTGGTCGTCACATCCGGTACGTCGACCTCATGTGCGGCGTGAAACCTCATCTGCTCTCGCGAACCGTCAATAATCTCGGCGCGGAAACACGCATCGCTTACGCATCGTCGACTCAGTTCTATCTCGCTGACAAGGCAGCGGGCACGCCGTGGGTCACTCGACTGCCATTCCCCGTTCACGTCGTCGAGCGCGTCGAGACATACGATCACGTCAGTCGCAACAGATTCGTTACTCGCTACAGCTATCATCACGGCTTCTACGACGGCGAGGAACGCGAGTTTCGCGGCTTCGGACGTGTCGATCAGCTCGACACCGAGCAATTCGCCGCCCTGACCAAGAGCGGCAATTTTCCGGTTGGCGACAATATCGATGCCGCCTCCAGCGTACCGCCGGTGCTCACCCGCACCTGGTTCCACACCGGCGCCTATCTCCAAGGCGGCCACATCTCACGGCATCTGGCGCACGAGTATTATCAGGAGGGCTCGGCTTGCAATGGCGAGGCCAGGCTCTCGCATGAGCAAATCCAGGCGATGCTGCTCAACGACACCGTCTTGCCGGAGCATCTGATACCTGAAGAAGCACGCGAGGCGTGCCGCGCGCTCAAAGGCTCGACGCTACGGCAGGAGATCTATGCGCTGCACGGGAAGAAGGAGTCCAGCCGACCGTACTCCGTGACGGAGAACAGCCTCACGGTGAGACTGATCCAGGCACGCGGGCCGAATCGCCATGCCGTTCTGTTCACGCATGCGCGGGAGCAACTGAGCTTCGCTTACGAGCGCAAGCTGTACGACGTCGAGGGATGCCTTCGCGCGGATCCACGCGTTTCCCATGACGTCATTCTCGAAGTGGATGACTACGGCAATGTCCTGAAGTCGGTGGCCATTGCGTACCGGCGGCGTCTCGCTGCGAACGGTCACGACTTCCAGCAACGGACGCTGTTGACGCTCACAGAGAACGATCATACTAACGCGGTCGACTGTCCCGACGCTTACCGCGCGCCCTTGCCGGCGGAGCAGCGGCTCTTCGAGCTGAGAGGCCTGTTACCCGACTCTTCCGCTCGCGGCGTGACGAATCTGTTTCGATTCGGTGAGATCGCAAGGAAGGTCGCGCTGTTGGACGATGCGTGCCACGACATCCCGTTCGGGGACTGGCGCAGTGACGAAGGCCGCGTCGGGCGACGGCTGCTGAAGAAGACGCGCATCCTCTACCGGCCGAATGACCTTCGTGAGCTGCTACCGCTGAGCCGTCTGCAATCGTTGGCCCTGCCGGGCGAGAACTACCGACTCGCAACACCAGCCCGATCACTTCTGGAAAAGATCGCCTCCGATGAGGACGCTTTGCGAGCGGAGGGTGGGTACGTCGACCTCGATGGCTCGGGCGAGTGGTGGGCGCCATCAGGCCGGGTATTCTACTCACACGAGGCAGGGTTGGATGCCACGCACGAGCTGCTCCGCGCCGCCGGGCACTTCTTCATCCCGCGCCGCTATGTCGATCCATTCGGCAACTCCACGAACGTGGTTCTGGATGCGTACGATCTGATGCCCGTCGAGACAACCGACGCCGTGGGCAACGTCACACGCGCGGAGATCGACTACCGTGTGCTGGCACCGCGGCTGCAGATCGACGCGAACGGCAATCGCTCCGAGGCGGCGTTTGATGCGCTCGGCCTCGTTACCGGAACAGCGGTCCAAGGGAAGGACGGCGACGCAGAGGGCGATTCGCTCGAGGGGTTCGATCCGGATCTCGATCCGCGGACTGTGCGCGCGGTTCTGGATGATCCGCGAGGCGCTTCCACTCGCATTCTTGGACGGGCAACGACGCGTGTGCTGTACGACGTCGAACGTTATCGACGTTCGAATGAGCCGGCGTTTGCGGCAACGATCGTTCGCGAGACGCACGAAAGCGATCTTGCCGAAGGACAGCGGACTCGCACACAGGTGAGCCTCGCCTTCTCTGATGGCTTCGGGCGCGAGATTCAGAAGAAGCTTCAGGCCGAAGCAGGACCGGTGAAGCCCGGTGGCGAAGTCATCGCCCATCGCTGGATAGGCAGCGGCTGGACGATCTTTAACAACAAGGGCAAGCCGGTTCGCAAGTACGAGCCGTTCTTCAGCGCAGCGCCGGACTTCGAGTTCGCTATGGTCGAAGGCGTGAGCCCGATCCTGCTGTACGACCCGCTGGGCCGCGTAATCGCCACGCTGCACCCGGATCACACCTTCGAGAAGGTGGTGTTCGATCCGTGGCAGCAGATCACTTGGGATGCCAACGATACGGTTCTACTCAATCCAAAGATTGATCCCGACGTCGGCGATTTAGTGTCGCGGCTGCCCGATCCGGATTACCTCCCCACGTGGTACGGCTCGCGAATCATGGGTGCGCTCGGTGAAGTCGAAAGGAACGCCGCGCTGGGCGCTGCGCGCCATGCCGACACACCGGCGGCTGCCTATTTCGATTCGCTCGGGCGATCCGTTCTCACGGTCGTGGACAACGGCGTCGACGACGACGGCAAGCCTCGCAAATACGCATCGCTCGCCGTGCTCGACATCGAAGGCAATTCGCGGGATGTGTTCGACGCGCTCGGCCGGAGCGTGATGCGCTACGACTACGACATGGCCGGTCGACGCGTGCATCAGTCCAGCATGGAGGCGGGCGAGCGCTGGACGTTCAACGACATCTCGGGCAAACCGATTCGCGGCTGGAACAGTCGGCTCTACATGTTCCGCACGGAGTACGACGCGCTAAGACGGCCGGTTCGGCAGTTCGTGCAGGGAGGCGACCCGTATGAGCGCAATGCCAGCGCGTTTCCTTGCGAGGTGCTGTTCGAGAAAACGGTCTATGGCGACAGCGACGACAGCGGACTGGCCGAACATCGTCAGCGAGCTGCAAATCTGCGTGGCCGCGTGTTCCGGCACTTCGACACGGCGGGCGTAACGACGGCCGATCGCTACGACTTCAAAGGCAACGTGCTTCAGACATCACGCCAGTTCGCTATCGATTATAGAAGCGCGCCGGACTGGTCAAAGACGCCGGAATTCGAATCGCGCAGATTCGAGGGGCACAGCACGTACGACGCGCTGAACCGGATCGTGACCAGCACTAGTCCCGATGGCAGCATCTATCATCCAACGTACAACGACGCCGGCCTGATCGAGAGGATTGACGTGGCGCTTCGCGCCGCACATTGCAAGGCGCCGCCCCCCGGGACGTCCTTTGTCCGGAACATCGACTACAACGCACGCGGTCAGCGCACATGCGTCGAGTATGGCAATGGCGCCACCACCTCGATTGACTATGACCCCGCCACGTTCCGGCTGGCCCGGCTGAAAACCACACGCCCCGTCGATCGCGGAGCGCTCGCGACTCAGGTTTTCGCCGACGCCGCGTGCATTCAGGACCTCCGCTATTACTACGATTCTGTCGGCAATATCACAGAGATTCTCGACCGCGCTTTGCGGACAGTCTTTCACGACAACCACAGGATCGATGCCACCAGCCGATACACCTATGATGCACTCTATCGGCTAACTGCGGCCACGGGGCGCGAGCATGTGCTTCAGTCAGCGTTTCGGCTCGCACCGGCGGACGACGACTATCGGGACTATCCGTTTGCGGGAGTCTCGGCATTTGGTGATTTGCAGTCGCTGGAAACCTATGCCGAGAGCTACGAGTACGACGCCGTGGGGAATTTTCTCCGCGCCGCGCACCGCTCGCCGCATAACAACTGGACCCGTGGCTACGCGTACGAAGAAGGTAGCCTTGTGGAGCCGAATCGGCACAGTAACCGCCTGAGCTACACGCAACTCGGCACGGACAGTCAATCACTACGCGAAGCGTACCTCTACGATGCCCACGGCAACATCGTCCAGATGCCGCATCTTCCAGTGATGCGATGGGATTTCTTGGATCGTCTCGACGCCAGCGCGCGCCAGGTCGTGAATTGCGGAGCCCCGGAGACCACATATTACGTCTACGACTCGAGCGGTGCGCGCGTCCGCAAAGTGACCGAGCGAGCCAACGGCAGCCGCAAGAACGAGCGGCTTTATGTGGGCGGCTTCGAGCTGTTCCGCGAGTTCATGGCCGATGGCGACCAGCCAGCGCTGGTGCGCGAATCGCTGCACGTGATGGACAACCAACAACGCGTCGCGATCGTGGAGACATTGACCATTGATCGCGACGCCCCTCTGCTGTCAGGCTTACCGCTCCAGCGCTTCCAGCTCGGGAATCACCTTGGTTCCGCAAGCATCGAACTTGATGAGGTGGCTGGCCTAGTCTCTTACGAGGAGTACTCGCCATATGGCACGACGGTATTCCAGACCGGGCGCAGCGCGAGCGAGGTGAAGCTGAAGCGATACCGATATACGGGCAAGGAGCGCGACGACGAGAACGGATTCAGCTATCACGGCGCGCGCTACTACGCGCCGTGGCTGGGAAGGTGGATGAGCTGTGATCCGATAGGCGTGAAAGGTGGAGACTCTCTATATTGGTATTGTCGAAACGCGCCGATTAACTATTCAGATCCCGATGGCGCAGAGCCGTTCGATCCCCAGGCGGGAAACTGGTTTGCAAAGTGGCTCCTCTATGAGAACGACTCTCCGTGGCGCGATGCGATAACTAACGACAACAATCTCAAGGTCGCGCAGGATGTGGCCGCGGGTACAGCAATTCTCGCTGCGTCCATCGCGACTGGCGGTATCGCAGCCGAACTTGCCGCCGGCGCTGGACTGGGCGCGACGGCCGCCGGCGCGGTCGGTGGCGCAGAGTTCGCGGCGACCTCCGTAGCCGGTCATTCCCTTTACGAAGGCAAGACGCCTACACCTGGACAGGTCGCAACAGAAATTGCAGTAGGCGCAGTCACCGGCGGTGCGTTTGGAGCAGTGGAGCAAGTCGCTGGTCGACTCGCGCGAGCCGCTGTTCGACCCGCTACGTCTACAGGAACTGAGGTTGCTGGCACGGAAGCCAGAGCTGCTGCCTCGAAAGTCAGCGCTGCAACGGAGGCTCCAGCTGCCACGCCGGAAGCCACGCCACATGTCGGCGCTTCTCCGGGAGGACCTGCGCCAAAAACGAAGGTGTCGGTCGCCAACGCGGGCAAGAACAAATGCGTTGGAGACGTCTGCGCACTCATGAAAAACAACGAGCTCAGGGCGGGACCCGAAAGCGGATACACGACCCGGGACCTGGAGACAGAGCTAGGCATCGAATTCGGTCCGCTGAAATCGGGAAAACCGAACCCTCTGACGGCTACGCCCGAAAAAGCCATTCCGACGATAGAGAAGGCGACCGGACTGGAGGTCGTGAACAGGAAGCCGATCCCCCTCGGTGTCGCCACGGCCGAGGGACAGTACGCGGTGTTCCTTAACAAGTCGCATGTGATCTACGCAAAGATCCAGAACGGAGGAATCCAGATCCTCGACCCTGGCGTTGGCAAAGGATGGAGCAGCTATGAGAGTTTTCTCGAGTACGCGAGAACAAAGCCAGCCATCTATGGACAGAACCCTGGCCAGAACGAGGCTTATCTCTTCCGTGCGAAGAGTAAGTGAGGAACACACCCTTTCGACCTTCAAATCTCAGATTTCGCAGGATGTATCATGGCCCCCAATCTCTCGCGCTACCTCAACAAAACGCTATTCGTCTCCATCCCCGCGCTGTTCGAAGACGGCACTGTCCGTCCCTACACGCTGCTCGGCGCCGAGATGAATGGCCTGTGGCTGCAGTCGGAAGAATTGACCGACCGGTTGTTGAAGGACGAAGGCCGGGAGCTTGCGAGGCTGAGCCCGGCAGTGTTTGTGCCGTTTGCGCAGATCGCTGGAATGCTGATCGCGACGACGATGCCGGCGATGCCGACAGACGAATGTACGAAAAAGACGCCGCCACCCAGTTCGCCGAAGCGAGTGAAGAAACGCTGATGGCGATGGACGCAGAACGAAGCCCGCCGACCGCCCGCGCGGTGGCGAAACATCGCACCCGAGTCGTGCGATCTAACTGAGGAGAAGCCAGATGTCGAGCCTGATTGTCATTCGAATCATTCCGCCGCAGCCGCTGGACCCGACAAAGTTCACGGACTACCTGAACCCGGCGGGGCTCGGACCGCTGCAGATCACCGCGTTCGAATTGTCATTCAGCGATCCGGGCGTCGGGCGCAATCTGGGCACCGCGAAGTACGTGGCGGCATCCACACCCCCTTTTCCGCTGGGCTCCTCCGTCCCCCTGCCAGCGGTGCTCACATCGCCACAATACAATCCGGCGTCGCCTGCGACCGGCATCGTTCAGAACTACGACGTGGACGGTGCGGTTCCGCCGACGGACTCCGCCTATTTCCAGCTCGACGCGGCGGCCACCGCAATCATCGAAATCCCCACCGCAGCGAAGATCGAGAATCTGCGACTGGTCGCACAATGGGGAAGCGGCGCGGGGGCGACGCCGGTGCCGATCAGCCAGCTTTGTTACGACGTGCAACTGAGTGCCGGTCCGGCACCCGATCTGAACGCCTGGGCGCCATCATCTAACGATCCCCAGCCGCAAATCGACCCGTGGATGGCGCTACCGCCAAGCGCATATCTGCATCTGCCGGCGCCGCCTAGTTCATCCAAGCCGTTTTCCTTCTCGCTCCCGACTGACGGCACGCCACCGCCGTTCGACGAGTTGTTGGCGGCAGTCCAGCAGATACTCGCCCAGGATCCCGGTGGTTCACCAGCCGTGGCGACGACGTCCGCCGCCGCCGCGGGCGATTTGACGCTGAAGATTCCCGCAGCCACGTTGGGAATCGCGTCCGGGATGAGCGTGTCCGGCGCCGGCATTGCTGCACGCACCACGGTCCTCTCGATCGATGCAAGCGGGCTTGTCACGCTGAGCCAGGAAGTTGTGCCGCCGGGCGTGCCGTCCGGCACCAACATTACCTTCACACCGAATCTCGGCGCCTTGTCGGCCGAGCAATGCCGCAACATCGCGAGAGAGATCGTCTGGAGCCAGCAGCCACCGCCGCCGCAACCGCCGGACTCCGTGGGCCAGCTGTACAGCAATCCACCGAATGCGGGACCGATGCTGAACGGCACGACGCCGAATCAGCTCGAAGCCGATCGGCAGCAGTTCGAAGCCTCGCTGATGAGCTACTACGCCCTCGCCGACACGGCGGCGGATCGGCTCATCGGCTTCGTGTACTCGCTCTCCGCGGCCATCGCTTGCGAACAGCGCTCGCTCACGGCAACGCAGGCGATGCTCGAGCTTCCCGCGAACTCAGCCGCGGCCGGCGGCGGACCGGTGAGCGGCCACCAGATCATTCTTACAGGCGTCGATTCGGTGGATCCGCCGTCGAACTTCGGTGTTCCCGCTGCCTATTTCTATGGGCTTGGCGCGCAGCTGCCACTGCGGATCGGCGTGGACAAGCGCTTTCAACTCGCCAGCGGCGATCGCATCGAGCGTCTGCTGTCGGAGCTGACCTCGGCAATCGAGGCGGGCACGATCACCGATGCTGAAGCGTTCGTCGCGCTCGCACCCAAGGCCATCAATGCTGCGCAGGCCGCGCGGCGAATCGCTGCGCTCGGCATTCCGACGTCGTCGACCGCGCCTCTCACGCCGCTTGGCGCGCGCAGACTGCAGACGCTGAGCGACGCGCCTTCCGGCACGACGCTGCCGTTCGCTTCGACCGACGGCCTGAAAGCGGGGATGCTGGTCAGCGGAATCAACGTTCCGATTAACACGACGATCGCTTCTCTGACGCCGACGGCAGTCACGCTCACCTCACCGCTGCTGGGAGATGTTGCGGCCGGTAGCACGATCTTTTTCGTTCCGCCGTATTCCGCGAAACTCATCACGCTCGTCAAATCCTGGTTGGCGTTTCCGCCGAGTACGATGGGGACGCCGAGCAGTCAGGCCTATCTGGCAGGCGACGACGCCGCGAAGTTCTGGCCTGGAGCCAAGAGCACACTGCCGGATGTCTATCTCAATCTGGTGCTGTCCGCGCTGACCGAAGGGTTCATCGTGCCCGCGCCGTTCAACACGGCGCTCGGCGATCTGATCATTGCCAATCTGCTGCAGCCGACGCCTTCAGTAGAAGCGCTGGCGGCGGTCACACGTGCACAGTGGATCGATTTCTTCCAGAAACATCCCACATGGCTGCCGCCGGGAACAGGTAACATCCAGGCGCGCATCGATGCTTTCATCCGCCGTGCCCAATCGTTCCTGGTGATCGGCGGCGGCGGGCCGATTGCATCGTTCGTCCTCGCCACCCTTTCGACCACCGCGTCCGGCAGCACGACGATTGAATTTGCGCCGAGCCCGCAGATCGCTGTCGGAATGCTCGTGAACGGGCCGGGAATTCCACCGGGCACCACCGTTACCCTCGTTGTCACCGTGGGCAGCATTACCACGGTTACGCTGAGTGCCGCCGTAACAGCGGTAGTTCCCCTGAATTCGAACATCACGTTCAGTATGAACGTGATAACCGGAGATGCGCCGGATCTGCCGCAGCTTACTGCCCCAGCGCAAGACTGGCTGACGCTGTGCCTCACAGCATACGGTCCTTTCACGCTCGGCACCGGCTTCGATCCGGTGAAGCTCCGCGCCGCTGCGGCCACCGTGTTCGCAGATGATGAAAGCGCGCAGGAATGGGTCTTCGAGGCACTGACGACTCTCGACGCTCTCTATCAGGTGATGAAGCCAGTGCCACTTCCAGCGCCGGGTACACCGGCGTTCGAGTTCTCCGTCATCGAGGCTTTGTACGCGCGTGGCTTCACGTCAGCACAGACGATCACTGCCATCAGCAGCGATCAGTTTCAACAAGCGCTCACCGGTACGGTGGCCTTCGACCTCGCCGCGCAGATCTACACCTCCGCATCGGCTATCGCGCCCCCGGCTCCTGCCGCCGGCGGTCTGGGCGGCTTCGTTCCGGTGAACCCCGACGGCTCGCTCACGAACTGTGTGCCCTCGCCTTGCACCTCACCGTTTGGGCCTATTGCGTATCTCAGCGAACTGCTGAAGCTGTCCGAGCTCTCGACATGCGACGCGCCCATTGCCGCATCCGTGTTCCTGCCGACCAGTGTTGACACACCTGCCGGACAGACACTTACGTTCGTGTCGACTGCGGGGTTGATCTCCGGCATGTCCGTCAGCGGGCCGAACATCCCGAACGACACAGTTGTCGCGAGCATCACGCCCACGTCCGTTACGCTTAGTCAGGCAGTTTCCGCGGACGTGCCCAATGGCTTGATGATCACCTTCTCCGCGCGCACGTTGCAGACCATTCTTAAAACGCGCCGCGGCCCTCTGGGAGACCTCTCGGCAAGCTGCGCCAATCTTGAGACGCCGCTGCCGCTCATCGACATCGTCAACGAAAACCTTGAATACATGGGCGTGTTCGCCGTGCCCACGAACGGCACAGTCTACGACACTTCGACGGACGAGCTTGCCGGCCACCTGCTCTGTCGCGACGAACCGTGCCCACCCGACGAATGCGCACCGTTCTGCCACGAGCCGGCGCGTATCTTCGGCGCGTTACCGGAATACTCGACACCCGCGACGCCGGTCGCTACGAATGGCAGCGTAGAGCCCGCCGTCTTCAACATCCTGAAGAAAGACTTCTCCGCGTGCCGTCTGCCCTACTCGCAGGCGCTGGACGTTTCTCGCACGTATCTCCGTCATTTCGGTAGCTGTCGCGTGGAGGAGATGCGCACGTTCCGGAAGTGCATCACCGAGTTCGTGCTCGACCCGGCGAAGGAGCCCGCGGGATTCCAGGATCATCTGTGGCGCTTCCCGGTGCGCATCGACATCGCCATCGAGTATCTCGGCATCACGCCGGAGGAATACGCGGCGTTGTTCCACGGAACAGAAGCGCCGCTCTGTGGCGCGCACGCCGAGCCGCAGCCCGATCCGAACGGGCAGGATCCCGCACTACCCGATCCGAATAACCCGAACAACCTGCGCGCCAATCCCGATCAGCCGCCGGTCCGCGATCGAAACCTCGACCCGCCTGTGTGGGCGCTCTACGGCTTTGCGGAGCGGGGCGACAACGACGGCTGGATAGACATCGTCTCGAACTTGCCGGAGTTCCTCGCCCGCACTTGCCTCACTTACTGCGAGTACTACGAGCTGTGGAAATCAGGCTTCGTGAAGTTCGCGAACCGCGCGCGACAAGACGGCGCGTTCCCCGAATGCGAGCCCTGCTGCCTGGACGATCTGACGCTGCAGTTTCCGGAACAGCGGCGCGGCCGCGTCGTCGCGCTCGTACAGCTTATCGTATTCATACGCCTCTGGCGCAAGCTGAAGGACTCTTGCTGCTTCTGCTACTCGTTCGCACAACTCCGTGACATCTGCAACGTGCTGCGTCTGTTCGATGACAACGGCGCGATCAACCCGGAGTTCATTCGCCAGCTTGCCGCGTTCCAGATGCTGCGCGATCAGTTCTGCCTCGATCTCTTCGACAAGTCAGAAAAACCTACCGCGCTCGCCGTCGACGCGGGTCGCACGCAGATTCTCGCACTCTGGGTCGGACCGACCGCGACGAAATGGGGCTGGGCCGTCCGGCAGCTCTGCGAGAAAGTTCTGCATCACGCGAAGCTTCACTATCGATGCGAGCATCATCGACCGGATCTTGTCGAGTGGCTCCTGTCGAAGCTGGATGCACTCTCGCGCCTCGCGGGCTTCGACCCTGCGTCAGCGACAAACAACTGGCACGCTCTGCCGACACACACGCTGCGCTTCGCCGAGATCCTTTCGAAACTCTCGGCCTCGAAATTCACACTCGCCGAAGTGCTGTATCTCTTCACTGTGGACGATCAGCACTGCGGCGATATCTTCCCCTTGCAGGACGAGTGCGAGGCATCGGAGCTGCCGCTCGCGTTGCCGGCGGACGAATGTGAATTCTCACTGTGGCATCTACGCCGGAAGTTGCTGGGCACCCCGGCGCCCGAGCTCGCACCGGACTCGAACTGGCGTATCTCGGTTGCCGTGGACAGCACACTGCCCGCCGACGGCTGCGCTTCTTGCGAGGAGCCCAAGAAGGCCGTGCACGTCGAGGCCACGATCTCGGAAGAATGCACGGACGAATGGGACTGGCAGCGTGTTTCGAAGATCCTGACCGACGAGCTCGGCTTCGCGCTCGACGACGTTCTCGATCTCGGCCGCCACTTCTTCCCGCAGCTGCTGAAGAAATCCGGCTTCGTGGTGGATGTCGCCGCCACTCGCTTCATCACTTCTCTGCCCGGAGCCAAGACCACAGCAGCGATGTGGAGCGCAAACGCCGACGGTCCGCTCCAGTACGATGCCGCCGCCGAAAAGCTCTGGACACACATCCCGCTCGCGGACGACTCCCTAATCTCGCAGCTCGTCCGCCTCAACGCACTCAACGCCGATGAGCAGACCGCGGTACAGGACATCTACTTCCAGCCTCGAGCGCTGCTCGTGCTGTTCGCCGTACTCTTCCCGGACTTCGCACACGCCGAACGGCACCTGATCGAGACTCGCGACGAATGCGAGCGGTGGGACTATTTCCGCCGCCACGTCGCACAGTGCCACCAGCGATGCCGGATCATCGCCTGTCACCTCGCGGCCCACGTGGCCGCCGTGACCAAGCAGCCGTGCCCGGACGGCGAAGCGGTCGTACTGTTGATCCTGCGCGAGCTGTTAGGCGACGAGAACGCGGCAACCTCCGATTGGGAGAAAGACGACGGCACGGAGCCTACGGTCACTTGGACGCCACGCCCGAACGGCAGCGGCTTCGCCGCGCTGCTCGGGCTCCTCGGTACGGGACTCGTTACCGAGTACAAACCGGACGGAGGCAGCCTCGTCTGGCGCACCGCCACTGGTGCGCTGGACGGATTCGGGCCGTTGCACGATCGCGTCAACGCGCCCATCCCCACCGTGCTGCCGTCGCTCGGCGCTACGATCACGCCGGCGCAGAGCAAATACGTGAGCGTGCACAACGGCTTCCTTGTCAAGAATGCCGGTGGCGCTATGCTCGGTGGCGCACAGGGTTTTGAAGCGACTTGGTCCGGCGCGCTGTTGGTAGACGAAGAAGGACAGTATGAGTTCTGGGCGGGCGCACCGAGGTCAGGCCACGAGAAGCCCGATTGCGGCTGCGAGGCAGTTGATCGTTTCAAATGGCGCGTCACGCTGAAGCGAGGCTCGCGCACCTGGGTCCTTCTCAGTCATCGATGGCCCGCGGAGGAGGAGCGGCACGCGGCGTGTCGGCATCTCAGGCGCGGCGCGTACGAAATCACAGTCGAGCTCGTTCGTCCGGCGTTCGAGTTTGCGACGGAGGAGCAGGTTCACGCGCTCCACGCCGGCCTGGAGGTGAAATACGCTGGACCGGACAGCTGCGGAGAATGTATTCCGATCCCACGGCGCCAGCTCTTCACGATGCTGAAGGATGCACCGCTGGCCGACGGCATCGCGACACAGAGCGCCAGCGCGACGCTGTTCCTGCAGCGTTACTACATGAGCTCGTTCCGCGACATTCGGCGCACGTATCAGCGCGCGTTCAAAGCCATGCTGTTTGCGCATCGGTTCGCACTCTCGGCCGAGCGTAACTGCCACGGCACGTCGGAGCTCAGCTACATGCTGGAGGAGAAGGAGCGGTTCGCGGGTGCCGCGTACTTCAGCTCCGGGGGCGCGTTCGTGCGCCACGCCGCGAACTTCGATTTCAACTTCCTGCCGCTTCTCGATGACTACCACCTGCCCGCCGCCGACTCGCGCACGAAGCCTTCGGCAAAGCGCACTCAGGCCATGTTCGACTGGTGGGAGCGAACGTTCGACTACACGGTTGCACGCGACGACGTTCGCTGTCGCCGCCATCACCAGCTGTGGCACCTCTTTGCCGAAGCTCGCGCCACGAATCCTGCAGACTCCGCTCCGCTCATGGTCCATCTCGGCGCGGATCCGCGCTTCTGGAAGCTCGAGCTGCGTTATTTCCAGAACCAGGCCGCGCCGCCTTACGCGTTATCGAGCGACGACCTGAAGGACGATCGCTGGACCGTGCGCGCGTGGCACGCAGACCGCTGGCTTGCCGCGCTCGACGAACACTTCGCGAGCAAGGACATGACGGTCGCACGGCCGGACCTGTGGGCATCCGACGATCCGAGCGCACTCCTTCCCGGCGAAACCGAGACTGGCAACGCGAATCTTTCTACCTTCCTGTGCGATGGTTGCCTGGAGCACGGCGATCCGCGTCGCTATGACGAATTGCGTCGTCTCAACGACGGCCTCCGCCAACGCAGCCGCGATGCGCTCGTGGCCTATCTTTGCCACGACAGTCGCGTCGCGCTGCCATGGGCACCGGGGCAATTCGCCACGCAGGCGCGAGAACTCAGCGAGTTACTGCTGCTTGATGTGGAAGCAGGCGTCTGCGAGAAGGCGACGCGCATCGAGGAAGCGATTTCGGCCGCTCAGTGCTTCATCCGCCGCGCACGACTGCTGCTCGAGCCCGGATGGACCGTAACGCGCGAGTTCACCGAACTATGGGATCGTCAGTTCGCGACGCTGATCCTCTGGCAAGCTTGCAGGCGCCGCAAGCTGTACAAGGAGAACTGGGTCGACTGGAGCGACCTGAAGAAAGCGCAAGGAATCGAGGCTTTCAGGTTCCTTGAAGACAAGCTGCGAAGCGTGAAACTCACGGCCGCCGTGCCGGGCGGCACCGAATGGTGGCCCGACGAACGGCCACCAGCACCAGAGCCGCAAGCGTTTCAGCGTCGCGAGCCGTCCTCGACCCATGCACTCGACGCGCCACGTGAAGGACTCATCCTGCTGGGCACACCGGAGCGCGATGCGCGTCCCTCATGGCTCGCCGCCGTACATAGTGAAGTCCGGAGAAACCCGGGGCTCATCAATACGGACTCCAAACCCTTGCCGCTCTGGATGGAGGCCGCCATCAAGGTGGGCACGAAGTTCCTGCGCATCGCAGCCGCAGGCGTACCTCCCGCGTCGTCTGCATTCGAACCGCACAGGCGAAACGAGGCCGAAGATTGCGTGACTTGCTGTCAGGAATGCGGATGCTCGCATCCCGCGCACGTCGACGAGTATTTCTTCTGGCTCATCCCTGCCGAAATCTATGAGCCACCGGCACCCGCGACACTCAGCGGCGCGCCCGGTGCCGGCACGACCACCGATTATCAGAACGGTTTTCAGGACGACTATTACGACGCGGTTCAGCAGCAGTCGTCTGTCTGGCACGACATCGACAAAGTGCCGCGTCTGCTCGATTGGCCGAGCAAGCCCGCCGTCCGGCTCGCCTGGTGCCGCATCCATAACGGTGAGTTCCAGCAGCCGCGACGATCCATTCGCGCGCTTCAGGTGCAACCGGATGCCGACAACGATCTCGTGTTTCTCGGCCGCACCGCCGATTCGCTTATGTTCTCCGTCACGAACGGTGTCCCTCCCGTCGGCTATCTCGACCCCGCGCAGCCGGGCTTCCGGTTCGACCTAGCGAAAGACGATGCCAGCGTGCTGCCGCAACTTCTGATTCCCAACCCAGCGGCAGTACCCGCCTTTCTCGGCTCGGCGAAACTTCCAGCCTATCCCTGGATGTTGTTCGTCACACCGGGCGCGTCGCTGTTCCCTCTGTCGCCATTCACTCCCGCACTTGCCGTCGCGCAGGCGCTGCGATCGCGTTGCCGCTTTGAGACAGCCCTCGCGTGGTATCGAAGTGCATTCAACCCATTGTCCAGTGACTGCACGTGGATCGACTGTCACCCGGACGACGACGGGCAAGACGGGGGAAATAACGACGGCAACAACGGGAACGGGGACGACGGCGGCGGAGACAATGCCGACGGCAACGGCGATAGCAACAACCCCCGGTTGCATGCCATCCGCGGCCAGATCCCACGGGAAGCGTGCTGTGACAGCACCGATATCTCGTGCGATCAGGCGCGAACGCGTTCCATCCTCCTCCACTACCTCGAGACGCTCATCGAGTGGGGCGATGCGGTGAGGCGCCACCGGCATTCAGCGGAAGCGGAACAGGACGCGCTCACGATCTTCGAATCCGCCGCGAAAATCCTCGGCCGCATGCCGCGCACGGTTACGATTCCCGATCCGACGTCCGTGCCCAAAGTCTCGGCGTTCCTGCCGCAGTTCCCGCCGCTGAACCCGCGCCTCCTGAACGTCTACGAAGTCGTGCGCGATCGGTTGGAAAGCATTCGCGCCTGCTCGAACGACCGCCGCCTGCGAGACGGCCGGCGCAAGGTAGAAGCAGACTACTTCGGCGACTCGCCGCTGCGCGAAGGCTGGCGCAACAGCGCCACGCCCTGCGACGAAGAAACCGAGTGGTGCTTCCTGCGAAGCCCGTATCGCTTCTCTTTCCTCATCCAGAAGGCATTCGAATACGCGTCACGGGTGCAGGACCTGGGCAATGCCCTGACCAGTGCCTTCGAGAAGGGAGACGCAGAATTCCTTGCATCGCTGCGCGCCGGTCAGGAACGTGAATTGGTAATCCTCGGACTCGAAAGCCGGAAGAATGCGTGGCGCGACGTCGATTGGCAGATCGAGTCGCTGCAGAAAACGAAGGCGATGAATCAGGCGAACCTGCAGTATTTCGCCGACCTCAAGGCGCATGGCCTGATCTCCGGCGAGATCCTGTACCAGTCGCTGACTATCGCATCGACGCTCCTTCGCACCGGCGGCAACGTCGTCGAAGCCGTCAGTGGTGCGATGAGCAGCGCCGGCAATTTCTTCACCGGCGTTGCAGGCTTTGGCGGCACGCCGCTCATCTACTATCAGTTGCCTGTCGGCCAACCGCTTGCTGGTGGGTTCGCAGCGGCCGCGCGTGTCCTTGTCGCACTATCTGACATCGCCAGTACCACGGCGGGACTTGAGCTCACGCAGAGCGGCTGGGATCGCCGACTGGCCGAGTGGACGCATCAGATCGACGTGCTCGCCATCGAGATCCAGCAGATCGAGCGGCAGATTCTCGGCGCGCAGCGTCGCCGCGACCAGACGCTGAACGACCTGAACATCCAGCAGCGCCAGCTGGAGCACTCCACCGAAGTGCAGAATTTCCTGCGCGACAAGTTCACCGCACACGATCTGTACCTCTATCTTCAAAAGGAAACAGCGGCTCTTCACAGTAAGACGTACGAGCTGGCGTTGGCTGCGGCACGCCAAGCCCAGCACGCGTTCAACGTCGAGCGCGGGCACACAGCCCGCAAATTCATTACCGAGTGCGAGTGGGATTCGCTGCACGAGGGACTGATGGCGGGCGAGCGCCTGTCGGCCGCGCTTCGTCAGATGGAGAAAGCCTATCTCGACGAGAACGTTCGGGAATACGAGCTCACCAAACAGATATCGCTGCGGCTGCATTTCCCCGCCGCGTTCCTGCAGCTGAGAACGACGGGGCGTTGTGAGATCGAGATTCCGGAATGGATGTTCGATATGGATTTCCCGGGCCACTACATGCGCCGGATCAAGAGCGTGTCGCTGACGATCCCGTGCGTCACGGGGCCGTACACAGGCGTTCATTGCCGGCTCACGCTGCTCGGTAGCACGACCCGCGTCGATCCGCGCCTCTCCACGCCACCTCACGAGTGCTGCTGTCCGAAAGGATGCTGCGACTCTTGCGACGACACCGCTCGCCTGGCACACGAATACACCGCATGCCCCGACGATCCACGCATCGTGCGCCAGTTCGGAGCACGCGAGGCGGTTGCAACGTCCACAGGACAGAGCGACGCCGGGCTCTTCACTCTCGACTTCAACGACCAGCGTTATCTGCCCTTCGAATACGCCGGCGCAGCGAGCCACTGGCGTATCGAGCTGCCTTCAGAAAACAACTACTTCGACACGACTACGCAGACGGATTGCATGCTGCGTCTCGGCATCGTGGCACGCGAAGGCGGCCCCCTCCTGCGGCAAGCAGCCGCGGCTGCCGCGCGTGGCCGCTTGCCAGGCGACGGCTGGCGGCTCATCAACGTGCGCCACGACTTGCCCGATGCATGGCAGAGGCTGAAGGAGCGGGCTGAGCACGACACCGCGGAGAGCCGCCTCGACGTGCAGCTCGAACGCCGGATGTTCCCGTTCGTGCCGGACGCCCGTGAGCTCGTCGTCGGCGGCATGGCGATTCTGCTTGGCAAGCGCGGGCACTCGCATCATTACCACGGCTACGACTGCGATCGCGATTGTTCGGCACAGCACGCGTGTCCGTGCCCAGAGCAAGGGGAAGAGGCTCGTACCGTCGTGGAATTCCACCACGGTGATGTCGAATGCGGTGACGGCATCCATGTGGAATGCATTGCTAACGAGGTCTGGCCGGACTTTCACTTCGGCACAGTCAAAGCAATGATCGGGCCGATTGCGGATAATGACCAACGTGGCAGAGTGCAATTACGCTTTTCGCCGAGCGCGAAACACCTAGAGCAGATCTACCTGTTATGTAGATACGCGCCAATAGGGGCTTCCGCCTGCGGATGCGATGACTACGAACGGACGTAGCTTACGACGACATAGTGAACGGGGCTCTTTCGACGCCACCCCAGCTTGCACAGTCTCACACCGACCGCATTCAGGCGCGAAATTGGCGCTTGAACGACCGCGAACGGGTTTCAGTCAGCGACCGTACATAGCGGCAGGATCCGTTCGTGGACTTGCCAGTAAGCGGTCACTCGTGGAAATCAGGGATCAGATCCGAATGACTGCAATCTGACGAACACGAGCACTCATGCCGGCGTACCGACTGACAGCCCAACTCTGATATCTGTCATTGGAGTGCCGATCTTTCGGATGACTGGAATGGGTCGATTTGAGGCAGTCATGACCGTCTTAATAAGATAGCTAGTAGCCTCGGATGTAACACAGTGAAATCGAGGACAATATCAAAACCCTCGATTTCATTATACTGCATCGAGGCTACTTGCTACTTGCCCATCAAAACGCCTTTTTCCCGTTAGATTGTTCGCGGACGGCCTTCAACCCGAAGATAATTATGCCATGCCAATAACAGCCTAATATGACGGATTGGCTTTGCCCGCCATATCTTCAGCACCCAATTCAGCATGCAGCTTATCTGACGCGTATCGGAATAGGGGATACAATCCATTGTAATGTTATTTTCTTGAATAACGCCCTGCATTCGGATATGCTTCATACGGGTAAGTAAATTATTTCCCTAATGCTTATTCATTTACTATCTAATGCAAACTCGCAACACTTCACAATTTATGGAAAAACTCATGAAATTTAAAAACTTAGCAGTCATTCTTGCTGTATCTAGCCTTAGTTTTACTGCCATTAACAGCGTTGCCCAGGCTGAAGAAAGCGCTAGCTCGCCTTCAACTGAACCGGCAGCAGCAACTGCGACTGAAGCTGCTCCCCAGACCAACGCACTCCAAATGTTCCGCTTCGCCCTGGAAATGGATAAGGAGGACTTCATCAAGAAGTCGATGAAATTGGATCCCGCACAAGAAAAGAAGTTTATGGATGTTTACTACGTTTTTAACGCTAAGCTGGTGGCGTTAAATAACAAACGTTTAGCGGCCATTGCTGACTATTTGAAGGACCTTGATAACATGACTGAAGCTAAGGCCGGCGAACTTGCCAAACGTGCGTTAGAATTTCGCAAACAGCGTGTCGCGCTTGACTCAAAATACTACAGTGCCTTAGCAAAAGCGACCTCGAAAACAATCGCGGCGCGCGCTCTGCAAGTTGAAAGCGTTTTACAAGGCGCCGGCGATGTCGCTATCGGCTCCAGACTTCCCTTGATGCCGGAATAGCAAAACCGGTTGGATGGGATGGGTGTAGCGAATTCCATCCTGCCGCCGCTGCGTACAAAAGCCCTTGAGCGAAACTTGCCGTTTATACAGGCAGTGATAGCTTGAGGGCTCTCTTTTTTTAAATCGTGGTTTATCCATCCTTGGCCAGAAGCGAGAGTCGGTTCGCTAGAACTAATGTCCGCTTACCATTGGTTTGTTGCCATCCGGAAATTTGGCTCAATGTTTAATTGGGGTTGAAATATTCCAGTCACGGCAAATTTTTATCAAGCGTCCGCTATATATTTGCAGCTTGAATGTGCGGCTCAGTACAGCAAAAACGCCGAACGCTCTTTTTCCCACGCCAGCTCATCCACTCTTGCAATCGCCTCCAAATCTTCCGGCACGGCGCAGGCATCATCCACCCATTCGCGCATCAGCGGCGAGCCATTGATTACGTCGATTGCCAATCGATCAAGCTCATACTCGTATGGAAAATCGCGCCACAGCGGGTAATCAGGCTGTTGCAAGCGCAACGCCTTGAACGCCAGCGCCTGCAAGCGCCATGGGCGGAAAGCGGCGTGATCGTAAGCGGTATCTTCCACATGGATTTGCACCCCGGCGCAAAGCTTGCCCGCGTGCTTGTGAAAAGTGGGTTCAAACCAGCACTCCCGCAGGCGGCAACCAGCCAGCCATTGCGGAGCCATAGTGCGCATTATTTTGATGAGTGCTTTAGCATCAATGTCCGGAGCGCCGAATATTTCCAATGGCCGGGTCGTGCCGCGGCCTTCCGAGAGGGTTGTGCCTTCCAGCATCACTGTTCCGGCATAACAGCGGGTCATCCACAGGTTTGGCGCATTGGGGCTGGGGTTGATCCAAGCGCATTCACCCAGCGGCCAGCCGTAACCGGGCGCTGACTCCGGTTGCCAGCCTTGCATCGTGATAATCCGGCAATCCACGTCTAGCGCCAAGGTAACAATGAACCAACGGGCCAGCTCGCCCATCGTCAAGCCGTGGCGCATCGGCATCGCTCCAGCGCCGACAAAGCTCTCCCAGCCCTGGCGTAGCGTCAAACCCTCAACAGGGCGGCCTGCCGGATTGGGACGGTCGAGTATCCATACCGCTTTTTGATGCGCTGCCGCCGCTTCCAGCACATAGCGCAGAGTCGTGATAAAGGTGTAAATGCGGCAACCGAGATCCTGCAAATCGACCAGCAGTACATCGAAAGTATCCATCATTGCGTCCGTCGGGCGGCGCACTTCCCCATAAAGGCTAAACACAGGAATGCCATGAGCAGGATCGATGAAATCGGGGGATTCCATCATATTATCCTGCTTGTCTCCGCGCAGACCATGCTGCGGGCCAAACGCAGCTCTGAGTTTGATGTCAGGCAAACCGGCCAGCGCATCCAGCGCATGCGTCAAATTCTGAGTCACCGAGGCCGGATGCGCCAGCAATGCCACGCGCTTTCCGGCTAACGGTTTGCGCAACGCGGCGTCTTCAAGTAAACGGTCAATACCAAATTTCATAGTTTTTTGTGGATTAGGTTTGATTTAGTGACAGAATGAAGCCCTCGCGATGGTGGAAATCAGGGCTGGCCTCAGGATGTTGTAATGCCCAATGAGAACAAGTGCCATCATTGGCCTCTATCACTGCGGTCAGAGCAAGCTGAAACGGCTTGCCGGTGTTATTCCGGGGCAAATCAGCTGCGGCGATAACCGCTTCCAGCAGCAAATGCTCATGGGTTCGCGCAAAACGGATAGACGGTCTCCGGCTGGCTGTCCAGGCGCTACGCACACGGTAGCAACTGAACGCATAAGCCGCCCACTGGCTGGACGGTGAAAAATTGAATTCATGATAATTTGCTTCGCCTTCGACGGCAACGAACACTTCAAAACAGGTATGCTCCCATAATCCGTCCACAGCATCAGGCGGTTGCGGTGCCGGAATCCGTATTTGCGCCAAATCGCCTGTCAATTCATAGCTTAGTTGCAGATCGCCTTGAGGCTCTGCTTCAACCTTAACTTGCATGGCCTGCACAGCGTTACACACTCTGCCGGCGTGACAAATCAGTTCCTTGTTAAACATTATTTTTCTCTACCCAATTCGAAGCGGATCAATTCTTCATTAATTATTTAAAGCATCAGAAACAATTTCCGGAGGCTGGCAAAACCGGAACCGGCGGCAATACATAATGTAGCGCGCGCCAAGCGCGCCGGAGATCGGAATTACGATTAAACGTCAATTAAAAAGGCGTGCGCGGCACGCCCTATCGGACTACGCCATGTTGCCATGAATTCCTCGAACTTAATAATCACGCCGGACCGAAGCAATTATATTGGCTAATAATCCATCATGCTTATTTATTACGCTAAAAATATCACCTGAATTATTCTGTCGCCCTTTGTTCAGCCAGAAACGTGCGCTTGGCAATCAGGATGGCCAGCATCGGCAGAGCAAAACCCAGCAACGCGACGGTGATCAAGAGTCCGCCCAATTGGCTGTAGTCGGCAGACACAGTTACCATGCCGGATGTGTCTTTGACTTCCCGCGTGATTACAAACCACTGATTGAGCGCCTTGGTCAACAGTTGCGAAAGCGACAGGGCCAGATTTACAAAAGCCGCCATCACCGCGAAATAAGTCGCCTTGAGCTGTTCTGGCGCTGAATTAGCGATCCAGGCCAGCATCGGAATCATGGCGATCTGCCCCAAAGGCGATTCCAGCGCCGTATCGATCAACGCAATAAAACGGGCATCCACAACGCCGCCGGTATGCGCCTGGGTCCAATTTTGAACGCCATAAAACAGAGCAATATTCGGCAGGTAAAGAACCGTCAATGCTACAGTAAGAATGGCGATAATATAGGTTATCGGGCGCTCGGCCATGAAGCGCCTAAACAGGAACATCCCGAACAAAGTCAATGCACTGGAAATCAAGGATAATTGCGACAGAAACTGCTGATCGAAATCAAGCGCGTCAATCATCCACCAGGTCTCCCCCGCCCCCGTGGTTGGCGCCGCCCGGAACGCGAAAATCACCAATGCCGTGCCGAACAACTGATTCCTTTCACGAACGTCAAGCTCTTGCGTCAAATGCCACATAAGGAACAATACGATGGCAAGTGACCCGGCAAACACTATCTCCTCGTTGTTGCGCACATCGGTCAGCCCCATGATGGCCGCGAACAAGGTAAAGCCAAGCCCTCCGCCCAACAGCCACCAGTTGATTTCAGGCAGCTCAGTTGCAGGCCTGCCCAACAAGCGCTTAATGTCGGCAACCTCATAGCCAAGAGCTGCAAGCCGCCATTCCTCTTGGGAACGCTGCCAGGAAGACAATAAAACGCCGCCGATTGAGATGACCGGAATCAGCAATGCCCAGTGATAAACAGAGAGATAAACCGCCGCTTTTTGCGCAGCGTTCATTTTCTCTACGCCGCTGAATAAATAGACATTGGCTGCCGCCACCATCAGCGTACCACCGATAATAGCCACCCGTCCCAGGGTCTGCATGGTAGTGTGCGCAAGCATTATTTGCTCTTGTGCAATAGGCTTGCCCTGCGCATCGAAACGCGCTACCGCCTCCACGGTCATGGCGTCGGCGACAATATCCTGCATGACATAACCGACCGGCGCCAGCAGTGACGCCAGAATATACCAGTTTTCCGCAGGCATCAGATGGGTCATATAGTCAAGATCCGCCAGCAAGTAAGTCATGATCAGCAAACTTGCAGTGATCAGCGCCGCGCCCAGATAGATCAATCCGGCCTTAAACCGCCACAGCAAGTCCACCAGATGACCGAGCGGCATCTTCAGCGCCCATGGCAGCATGACCCAAAAGCTCAGGGCCGCCAGAAATTCGGCGGATAAACCGAGATATTCCTTGACGAAAAAAGTGCCGACGATACCGGTTAATCCGGATACGCCCGCCGCCAGATAAACCATCAGCGGCGGCACATAACTCAAGCGCATCTGCCGCGCAAGATCGTAAACATTGCGATCCAGCCACTTGCGCCACCGAAGCAAGAGGCTGGTAGCAGCGGGTTTATCACTATCACTTAAGTTTTGATTTCCGGCCATAAATTATCCTGATAGGTCATTGTGGTTGACTGATAATAATATTGTATTCCGACTTCAGGAGAACTTATAAGTTCTGAAAGAGGATATATGGAATCAATGAATCAAGTACCAAGAATCCATCAAGTCTGACTCTGAGTTACATGCTAGAATATGCTACCTTGCCTAACCGCTATGTAAAGTGGCCCCCTCTGTCCAGACAAATATTCATTGAGTTTAAGATAGAGTCCTGTCCACATTACAGCTGAATGGCGCTGTCCCAATTCTTCTATACGGAGTAGAGTACTCCCTATTGCCCACAACAAATTATTCAAAAATTAAGTCATTTCCTTTTTCATTTCAATACATTGTTATTATTGCGCCGCAGGCATTTTGATATTCCTTTATGTTTACTGCGGCGGAATGTGGTCAAAGGGTGAATTAGTGTGGGTAAGCTCGTGGTAAACTGCCTAAGCAGTTTTCTATCAGCTTATCCACACGTTCCGAAGGAAATTCACGCTTTGTCCACATGGGCAGCTGTGGATGGATGCCTTAAGCAACAGAAACCTGACAACTCATACTTACGACGAAAACAAGGCCATAGAAGTTGTTGCTAAAATCAGAGACCATTATTTCCCGGCTTTACGGCAATTGTATCTTCGCATGAGTTCCGAGCTGACATGATGGATACGGGACTGACTCAAGCCGACATAAAACGCATCGCAGCCGCGATTAAACAATTTCCTGAAATTGACGATGCCGTTATTTTCGTCTCCCGCGCAAAAGGAACGTACAAAAATGCATCCGATGTTGATCTGGCGATTAAGGGCCGTGCCGTCACAAGTGAAACAATTAAACGGTTGAGCTTTTTACTCAATGAAGAATTGCCATTGCCGTATTTTTTGATGTCGTGCATTATGAATCGTTGGAAAGCCAGCTGCTTGTAGAGCATATCGATAGAGCCGGAATGCCGCTGACATTATTTGACAACTAAAATATGAATTTTATCAATAACATTCCCCCGCTGGCATGGACCTTAATAGGTCTTTTAATCGGCGGATTCACAATGCGCCTGTTGAACGGCAAGGATAAAACCCTGACCCGGCAACTCTTGACCGATCTTGCCGTCACAGAAGAAAAGCTAAAACAGTTGCAAAGTCGCGAAGCCGAATTCAAACAGTTGCAGCAATTGTTTATCGAGACCAAAACTCACAATGCCGAATTGCAAACCCGAATGGATGAGCAAGCGAAAAATACGGCGGAAAAATTTAAGCTGTTGCTGGATGCGGAATTGCGCCTGAACATCCAATTTGAAAATCTGGCCGGGAAAATTTTCGACGAACGCAATAGGCAATTTACCGAACACAGTAAAATCAGCCTGGACCATATCGTTAAGCCGTTGCGCGAGCAGCTGGGCGAATTCAAACAACGCATCGAAACGGTTTATGACAACGAGAACAAAGACCGTATTTCCCTGCGCGAGGAAATTATCTCGTTAAGACGCGATACCGCGCAAATGAATCAGGAAGCGCTTAACCTGACACGCGCTTTAAAAGGCGACAAAAAAACCCAGGGCAACTGGGGCGAAATGATACTGGAAACCGTACTGGAAAAATCAGGACTGCGAAAAGGCATAGAGTACGAAACACAGGGCGCGTTCCGGGATGAAAATAACCGGCTGTTTAAGCCCGATGTGATAGTCCGGCTGCCCGAGAACAAGGATGTGGTTATTGATTCCAAGGTGTCTTTGCTGGCTTATGAACGCTATTGTTCAACCGAAGATGACCAGGAGCGGGTGCTGGCGTTAAAACAGCATACCGAAGCGGTGCGGGAACACATCAAGAGCTTGAGCAACAAGGATTATTCCGGCTTAAAAGGCCTAAGGTCGCTAGATTTTGTACTGCTGTTTATGCCGATTGAATCAGCCTTCATTGCCGCCTTTCAGGCAGATGAACGTTTATTTACCGACGCTTTCGAGCATAAAATTATCGTGGTCACGCCGACTACTTTATTAGCCACTTTGCGCACAATCGAAAATATCTGGCGCTACGAACGCCAGAATGAAAATGCCAGAGCAATAGCCGAAAAAGCCGGCATCGTTTATGACAAAATACGCGGCTTCGTGGAAGACCTGGATAAACTCGGCAAGCAATTAAGCACCGTCCACATGACTTATGACAGCGTTATGAATAAATTAACCAGGGGAAATGGCAATTTGATCCGTCAGGCAAGCAGTTTTGTTGATTTGGGAGTCAAGGTGAAGAAAACAATGCCCAAGAACATTACTGAACAGGCCGGAGTCGAAACTGATGAAAGCAAAAATCAATCCTAGCGATTTCCCGCAATGAATAGCCCTAACTCACCGGTTTTTATACATTTAATCTTGTGTAACTATTTATGATGAAGTAAAAATACCGCTCATGTCGGTGAAGGTAGATTGAGGAGAATTAAAATAAGGCGGATCCTTGATTTTGATCCGCTCATCCTAATCTTCTCCGAAGGTTAAAGGAACTTGGCCCGCTTCAACTCTTTTTTCCAAACAAGTAACAGTTACTGCGTGTAAAATCAGATGCGTAGCTTGCCTGCTTCGCGATGTCCGGGATAAAAGAAAGGCGCTTAATATTTAAGCGCCTTTTGAGGGTCAATACACAGGAGGGATCAAGCGTTTGTAATATATTAAGCAGTTACTATGCCAAAATTGTTTCAACGCATATTCTATAAAGTGTAACGCACTTTTAATCGCCTTCCGTTTATCTTTACTTGCTTTTTTGCACAAATTAAAGCAGAAATTGGCGGATAACGCCCCTATTTAGTGCATTTGACGTTTCTTTGATGACTATAAAACCGTGAATTAGCGTGCCATGCGTAAATAATTGATATATCCGGTGGAAGCGTTGCCGGTAAAAAATCCGTGGACCAAACTGACTTAGACAATATCATACGGATGAGCCATCCAGCCATTGAAAATAGCGTCAGTACACCACCTTGTCACTTTTTTCATTCCATAGTTTAAAGGGCTGCAAAGCATTGGGAAGGTTTAAATGGTACATGGCAATAGCGCGCTTCGACGGTGGAACCAAAATTTCATCATAAATGAAACTATCATCAAAATTGGCGGTAGCGGCGTCAAAACGATTACAGGCATAATAAACTTTTGCAAGTCTAGCCCAGTAGATTGCGCCTAAACACATAGGACAAGGCTCGCAGCTGGTATAGAGAATGCAGCCGCGGAGCTGAAAATCATTAAGCTCTTTACACGCCATTCGTATCGCCACAATCTCTGCATGAGCGGTAGGATCAAGCATGCAGCTAACCTTGTTGCCGCTGGCAGCAATTAGTTGATTATCTTTTACAATTATCGCGCCATACGGACCTCCCTGTCCCGACGTGACATTGTCTGACGCCAAACCAACCGCTTGCTGCAAAAATTTTTCGTGCACCTATAGGCCCAAAGGATTGTCCAGGTCTACACCATCCATAAAAGGGAAGCGTCTATCCTGATTGGTGAGTTGATATATTTTGCCTAACCAGTTGTTGAAAACGGCTTTTGCCGTATCTCTCCAGGTGTTGTCAATATGTTCTAGGATCAGGGTCTCGGGAAACTCATCAGGTTTTTTATCAGTATATCTGACCGATTTGATATGCCGCTCATAACCGGAAAGAATTCGCTGCGCGATTTCATTAAAATAATGTTCCGGAAAAGGCGGATAGTCGGATATTTCACCGCGATAAAAGCGCATCACTTCCCTTTTATATTCTTTTAACAAACTAATGTCATCGTATTCCGGATGGCCCTGAAAGAACACAATGCGAAAGCCATCGGGACTGACCGCCAGATGCACGCCGGCTTCTTTGCTGGCTGCAAGAACCTTTATCCCGCATCGTTCCATGTCGCTTTGAAATATTTCATTGTAGCGGGAATGAGGCACATCAAAGCGGGTGTTAATTTCCGCGACTAAAGGATGGGTTCGATTGATAATTTTATGGGAAAACACGCCCCAGCGTTTGGCGGGCAGGCGGGTGCGCTCAATGCCGTAACAGTTTTGAATGACGGCATGGGTAGCAAGGCATGAGCACAGTACAGAAGTGACATTTACCTTGGCCCAGGAAAATACCTCCATGAGCGGTTGCCAAAAGTCTTCTTCGGGCAGTCTGGGGTGGGTAACATTGGCGCCGCTGATAATCAAGGCATCCAGGCCATCCTGTTTGATTTTTTCAAACGGCTCGTAATATTTATCAATATGCGCCTGCGCTTCCGGACTTCGGTTCAGACCCGCTACGGTAAAAGGATGGACATGGAATTGAACGATTTGATTACAAGCTCCCACCAGCCGGAAAAATTGTCTTTCTGTCGCCTCCAACGCGGCATCGGGCATTATATTAAGCAGACCGATATGCATTTCCCTGATATCCTGTTGACTGGCGCGATCCGGCGCTAATATTTCTTCGCCTTCATCACGCAGGCGCTGAAAAGTGGGTAAATCAATATGCGCAACTAAAGGCATAATAAATATTCCTTATTCATCATGAACCGGAGTCCAGGGCATGAGCAACCAACTTGATAAAATCAGCTTCATTTTTAACTTTGGCGGCATCATTCGCATCAATGGTGTAGCCATATTGATCGGCAATGGCCTGATAGCGCGGCAAACGGGATTTGAATAGCTCCGGAAAAACCCAAGAGACAAACTCATCCGGCGGCATAACATCGGCAGAAGCATAATTTTTCAATTGCATGAATTCGGCGAGCTTTTCATCAAGAAAGGCTTCCCGGTAATACAAGGGCTTGGGATCGGTTCTGGCGCGTTCAATAATGGTTTGTTCCAGGGCGGAAGGTATTTTGATATAAATAATCAGCGTATGTTGCGCCAGTGTTTCCAGGACATCAGGGCTGTCCAGCTCGCAAACGCTGCCTCCGGCATCATTGATAAAATGGTGGTAACCGTAGATATCTTCGGCTTTATGAATAAACTCAGGCACGTCATTCATGGCGGCGATTTCCGCCTGATGATGCAAGTTTTGCCGGCGCTTGAACTCCTGTAAAGGCAATCCGCCCTGTTCAGGGTTTCCGAGTTTACCCAAAAAAGTGGAAACAGGGGCAAGATTATCAACGGTTATTTTATTGGCAATATAAATAGAGTCAGATAATAGTAAATCACGCAAAAAAGGCACGCTCATAGCCTGGCGCTTAATATTGTCGAGAAGCGGCTCCTGCAGATATTTCGTGCCTATCCGGTAATCGCCCGAATAATGAAACCATTTGGCTTTGGGTAATTTATTGGCTAATGTCGTCTTCCCGGCGCCAGACATGGCCAGCAAGGTAATTCTTTTTGATTGCCAGTCTAAAAACTCCTGAGGGCACATTTTCATGCTAAGGATTCCTCACTGATCCAGATAATCATCGATGTCCAGGTCTTCCGGATTGGGCTTGTGCTCATCCGTGTCTGTGTAGCCCAGATCATCGACTTCAATGTCGTCAAAAGCCGCGCTCCAGTCTTCAGGGTCTTCGATGTAATCAAAAGTTGAGCCATACCAGCTGTCATGATCGTATTCACCAATATCACCATTAAGGTATTGAACTTCAATCGAATCGTCAATTTCATCAATGGCGACAACCTTAAACTTCAGGTTGTTTTCCAGGTCTTTGTACCAGCTGCCAATGATAGGGTCTGCCACTGTTGTCATGATTGTTTCCTCAAATATTAGTCAGGATGTTCGATAGGAGCCTTAAATTAGCGGATATTATTAACAAGGCTTTAGAAAAAACAATATCATTTTGCACGGGTTGGAATGCAAATTATGCTTAATCAATAACTTAAAAAAACCGCTAAAAACTATCGGTTAGAGTCTGTGTGCATAGTTATAGAGTAAGTGAGGCTTCCTTGCAAGTACGTAATCTTCTGCTTACATGTGAAAAAATGACTCTTGCTGATCGCTCAAGGAACAAAAAAATTATCATGAATAGACACAATGAATTGGCGCTTGAAGCCGTCGACAGACCGTTCGTTTTGATGCATAAAGCCCGTCCGAGACATCGGAGAGAATCGGGAGAACCTTACCGGAAGGGAAGTATCCTTATCTAACTATTCAGCCTAGAATTTTTTAATTAATCAATACATTGAAAAATAAATTCCATAATGGTAAAAGTATAAGGGTCGAACCCTTGATTTTCAGCTTTTTTGTAAGTCTTATGGGAACCGGCAATCTGAATATTTATAATAAATAATTATACTGAGGAGAGAAAAATGAAAAAATTAGCATCTGTTTTTGCAGGCTTGTTATTGTGCTTGAGCACATCTGTTTTCGCCGAAGAACATTTAAACCAGGCTCTGGAACACGCAAACGCAGCAGTAGCGGAAGGTCAAGCCGGTAAAGCGTCAAGCTTGGTAGTCCATGCTAAAGCGGCTCTGGACCATTCGCTTGCAGCGTCTCTAGTGGCTAAAAGCGTGCCAAAAGGTCATATAGACGCAGCGTCTAAATCCCTGCAAGATGCCATTGATCATGGCAATTTAAATCATGCGGGACCCGCTACTAAATCCGCAGAAGAAGGTGTAGCGCACCTTAAAGCCGCTAAAGCCGCTACAAAATAATATCAATATCCATTTGTAAGGAACGGGCAGCTAGTTCTGCCCGTTTTTTGGCAAAGCATACCTGCGCATAATCTTCCATAAAATTTGCGCTACCCGGTATAACTTTTGTGATTACAACACCCGTAAAAACTGACCCGGGTCTTGTCAGAGAATGAATTTAGCGGATTTATAGCCAATCAATATTTTGGACTTACTCGGATATCGTTTTCTTTACGACAACATTTACTTCAAAGGTTATAAGCGGTGGAACTTTGCGCTCAAAGGGTCTATGGAATATCAGTTTTACCGGGCTTTCACCGGCAGCGATAGCATGGAACTTTATAACTTCTACGTCTCCGGAGCCCAATGCTTTATTGATCGAAAAAACTTCGGTTTTGTCGGGCCTTAAAATATTCATATCGAGTAAAATCAAATCCCAGACGTAACCCGTAGTCGGATTACCCGGCAATATAACCTCCACCTCGTCGCCTACGAGTATTTCAACTGTTTTACCGGAATCATCCTCGTTTAATTTAATGGATTCACCGGCCGGCGGATTGCTCGTAATAACCACAATCGCCAACATAAGCGCAAAAAATATAATTACGCGGGTTTGAATTATTTTTGAATTGCCGAAATTAGCGATCCTATTCAGGCTTAACTTGAATAACTGCCGTAAGCGGCCGGGATTATTTCGATTCATAATTAAACGCTGTTGTTGATTAATTCGCTGAGCGCTGTTATAGCGGCCATTCGTTTGTTATAGTAACACCGCATTGAAACCGCCTACAACTCCAACCAGCAGTGACGAATAAGGGCGCTAAGTTCACCCTGCTATCCATCACCTCCTTCCAGCGAATAGCGTTTATGTCAAAACTTATAGACTACCAACAACTGCTCGCCATTGCCCTTGCAGAAGCGCGTAGCGGACTTGCTGAAGGCGGAATCCCCGTCGGCGCGGCATTGTTTTCCGCCGGCGGAGCCTTGCTTGGGCGTGGACATAACCGTCGCGTGCAGGATGGCGATCCTTCGATACATGGCGAAACCGATGCTTTTCGCAAGGCCGGGCGCCAAAAATCCTACCGTGATAAAATCCTGGTTACCACCCTTGCGCCCTGCTGGTATTGCAGCGGCCTGATACGCCAGTTCAACATAGGTGCTGTCGTGGTTGGAGAGTCGGTAAATTTTTCCGGCGGAATCGATTGGCTGCGCCAGAACGGCGTCAACGTGATTGACCTCAATTCAGCCGAGTGCATCGACATGATGGCCAGCTTCATTCGTGAACACGCCGGGCTATGGAACGAAGATATAGGTGAAGCTGATGAAGAGACTTCCAAATAAGTATACGATGAATACCCTTCCGATTCGCAGAACTTGATCGCTGACAATGCCGTCGTATTGCCAGTATCTGAAGAACCCATCGTTTAATTTCCATGCGTCAAAAGACGATTTGCTTGTAAAGCTGCTATGGCTTTATTATCCCTGTTTCTTACACTACAAAACCGCAATCCATGCGAATTTCATCGAATATCTATTGGGATCTGCTCGCAGCTATTGCGGGTATTTT
Source organism: Methylobacter sp. KS41 (assembly GCA_002862125.1). GTDB lineage: Bacteria > Pseudomonadota > Gammaproteobacteria > Methylococcales > Methylomonadaceae > Methylobacter_C. The sequence continues at coordinate 1,792,723 of PHSP01000001.1, forward strand.
ATTCACCCTGGCATTCGCTCCTTTTGATTACGCGTATCTGGCGCCGGCGGCGCTAAGCTTTCTATTCGCTTCCTGGCAAAATATCACGCCCAGGCGGGCGATATTAAGAGGGTATTTTTTTGGCCTGGGATCTTTTGGTCTGGGCGTGTCCTGGGTCTATATCAGTATTCATGATTTCGGCGGCTCCAATTGGCTAGGCGCCGGCCTATTGACCTGCCTGTTTTTTGGCTTTTGGGCCTTGTTTCCGGCTCTGGCTGGTTTTCTTTCTGTAACATTGCTGCCAGGAACCAAAGGACTTAGCTCCATAATGGTTATGCCTGTTGTCTGGGTATTGATTGAATATTTTCGTGGCTATTGGGTGCTGAACGGCTTCCCCTGGCTGCAAATAGCCTACTCGCAGCTGGAATCGCCTTTGGCCGGTTATATACCTGTAGCAGGCGTCTATGGCGCCGGGTTTTTGACCGCATTAACTGCATCAATAATTGCATTTATTTTTCAAACCCGGAAACACCGTTTGTTATTGGCTGCCGCTCTTGCGGTCTTATGGTCTGCCGGCAGTATCTTGCAGACGGTAAAATGGACCGGTCCAATAGGTCAACCCATCCTGGTTTCATTGATTCAAGGCAATATACCGCAGGATAAAAAATGGCTGCCGGAAAACAGACTTGCCACTCTGCGCTACTACAAGACAATGACTGAAGCGAATTGGGGCTCCGCTGTCATTGTCTGGCCTGAAACATCGATTCCCGCTTATTTATCCGAGGTAAACGAGCGGTTTTTGCAACCCTTAAGCAAGGCCGCCCGGCAGCATAGCACGGACTTAATTGTCAGTCTTCCCGCGCATGGAAATTCGGAGGATGAAAAATACAATGCCGTTATGACATTGGGTAAAGAAACGGGCATGTATCGAAAAAACCATTTATTGCCCTTCGGCGAATATTTGCCTTGGCAACCCGTCTCCGGGTTTATATTAAACAGCCTGGCGATAAAATTGGGTAATTTTAAGTCTGGCGGCAGCGAACAACCTTTGTTGAAAGCGGGAGGATATCCTTTTATAACCTCAATTTGTTACGAAGATGCCTTTAGCGATGCGGGAACTTTAGGTTTATCCGGCGCAGCTTATCTGGTTAATGTCACCAATGACGGCTGGTTCGGGCATTCAATAGAGCCTTATCAGCATTTGCAGATCGCCAGAATGCGGGCTATGGAAACCGGTCGATTTCTGTTGCGGTCCACCAATACAGGCGTGACCGCAATCGTTGCGCCTGATGGCAAGGTCATTAACCAGGCGCCCCTATTTAAAGCCACGGCGCTCACCGGAACAATAACGCCAATGGGGGGCATGACGCCTTATGCAAGCGCGGGCGATAAACCGGTTATTATCGCCCTGATAATGTTGCTTTTTTGCATGATTGCTTTGTCCGGACCGCTGGCAATTAACAAGCGCTTACAAAATCTGAAACCTCTCAGGCTTCGATCAAAAAGAGAATAACTGAAATCCGCTTGCATGTTATCGATCAACTGCATAAAAATGTTAGAATGATCAGTTTTTTGCAATCCTATACCTTAGAACTTATCCATGGCTACTACCTCAAAGCTTCCACTGGCGTCACTGAAACTTAATGTCGATTTGAACGGCGTTGAATTCCCGGAAGCGCCTCGACTGCAACGCGGTATTTTAGGGCAGCCAAGAGCTCAGTCAGCATTGGAATTTGGCGTAGCCATGCCTAATCCCGGTTACAATATTTTTGTCATGGGAGAACCAGGTTTAGGCCGTCTCTCCATGGTGACCAACCATCTCGATGCGCTTGCTCAATCCTTGCCCGCTCCGTCCTCTTATGCTTATGTGGATAATTTTGAGAACTCCAGAGAGCCTGTCGCCATAGAATTACCCGCCGAGTACGGGCAGACGTTCAGCCGGGATATTGAAAAGTTGCTGGATAACCTGTTGGCAACTTTTCCCGCCGCCTTTGAAAGCCCCACTTATCAACAAAAAAAATCAGCTATCGAGCGTCAGTTTACCCAGTGTTATAACAATGCTATTGATCTGGTTGATAAAAAAGCCCAAGAAAACAGCATAGCCCTGTTCCGGGAAAGCGAATCGATTACCTTTGCCCCAATCCGGGATAATAAATCGCTCAACGAAGAGCAGTTCACTCAATTGCCTCAGCCTGAACGTGAAGCTTTTCACAGCCACGTTGAAGAACTGGAAGAATATCTGAGTGACGTATTGCTGGAGATGCCCCAGTGGCGCAGGACCATGGTCGAAAAAATCAAGCAGCTTGATAACGATACTATCAGCCTGGCGATAGACCCTTTATTTTCCGAACTGAATGCTAAATATCTGAATATTGATGATGTCATCACTTATTTATTCGAAATCAAAAAAAACCTGGGCAACACCATTGCTGATTATCTGATGCCTGGGCGGACACTGGAGCCGCGGGACACCGCCGCCAAACGCTTGATGCTAACCGAGCAGTACGCGCCCAATATTCTGGTCGATAACAAACAGGAGAGCGGAGCGCCCGTCATTTATGAACCGCATCCCATTTATCAGAACCTGTTTGGCCGCATTGAATATGTCAGCGACCAGGGTACGCTGGTAACCAATTACCGGAAAATTTGCGCCGGCTCTTTGCATAAAGCCAACGGGGGTTATTTAATTCTCGACGCGGAAAAACTGTTGACCTACCCCTTTGTTTGGGAAGGCCTTAAACGGGCATTACAATCAGGCCGTATTGAAATCGAATCGCCGTATTCAGAACTGGGCATCAACACTATTACTCTAAAGCCCGAAGTTATTCCGTTAAATGTTAAAGTGATACTGGTAGGTTCGCGGGATATTTATTATCTGTTGGAGGAAATGGATAGCGAGTTCAACGAAATGTTCAGGATTCTTGCCGACTTTGATAATTACATTCCACGCACCGTTGAATCCATGCAGGGATTCGCCATGTTAATGCTTAAACAGGCTGCTGATTCGGGTGCAAAACCTTTAACACGCGCCGCTATTGAAGGCTTGATCGAGCATAGCTGCAGGCTGGCGGAAAATCAGCATCATTTTTCCGCTCATATCAAGGATTCCCTGGACATAATTGCCGAAGCCAATCTGTTTTGCGCGCAAGCCGGGCACAACAACATAGACAGGCCCCATATTGAAAAGGCATTGGCGGCCAGGGAACACCGTAACGGCAGACTGTCTCAAGCCATACTCGACGAGATGCTCGATGGCACCATTCTAATTGATACCGAAGGCGAGGCGATTGGAAAAATAAACGGCTTAACTGTTCTGGAAATAGGCGGCAGCAGCTTCGGCGCGCCGGCGCGTATTACCACTACGGTTTATCCGGGCTCCAGAGGCATCGTCGACATTGAGCGAGAAGCAGAATTAGGTCAGGCTATCCATTCAAAAGGCGTGATGATATTAACGGGTTATCTGGGACATTCTTACGCTCAGCAATTTCCTTTGGCTATATCCGCCAGCATCGCTATTGAACAATCTTATGGCTATATCGATGGCGACAGCGCATCGCTGGCTGAACTGTGCTGCCTTATTTCCGCACTGACGCGGACACCGGTCAAGCAAGCTTTTGCCGTAACCGGTTCGATTAATCAATACGGCGAAGTACAGGCAGTAGGCGGGGTAAATGAGAAAATCGAAGGTTACTTCAGGCTCTGCCGGGCGCGCGGACTTAACGGGCAACACGCCGCTATCATTCCTGCCGCCAACAAGCGGAATCTGATGTTGAAGCCGGAGGTGATTGATGCGGTAGCTAAGGGACTGTTTGCAGTTTATGCGGTAGCCAGCGTCGATGAAACCCTGGAGCTATTGACTGGACAGCTTGCGGGCAAGGTGAACAGCGAAGGCTTGTATCCTGAAAACAGCATCAATTTCAAGGCCATTTCCCGATTAAAAGAGATTTCCGATATGGCGGCTGATGATGATAAAGAGGAAGGCATTTAATAAATGTATAGGGCGGCGCTTCCACTCGAAAATCGCCGTCTTAAGATATCAACAGCCGTTGGCTGAAAAAAGACGTTGGCTGAGCGAAGCCGAAGCCACCGGATTCAACAGCATTGCTCTCCAGCCGCGCCTGGAAAAAATTAATCGCCAGTTTCCATGGTAATGGCATCGATACCATGCTGTCTTAACCGGGCTCTGATAGTATTTACGCTGCCGGTCTGGGCATAAGGTCCCATTTTGACACGATACCAGTTAACGCTACCGATTTTTGCTTTCTGGACTTTTGACTCAATCCCCATCGCAGCAAGCTTTGCCCTTAACCGGTCCGCTTCATTAAATGTCTTGAAAGAACCTGCCTGCATAATATAATGAGTTTCCTTAGCCTTGCCAACGCGCTCTTCCCGCGTGCGAGTCTTAATTTCGTACTCGGGCACCACGACTTCTTTTTCGGGCAAAATGGTGTAAAAATCAAACTGCGGCGCTTTTGGCCCTGGCTTAACTTCCGGTTTTTGCTCTTCTTTGGAAATCACTGCGTTTTCCGCGCCGGTCTTATCCGTTATTGTTTGTGAAGTCTGCTGGGGATTTATTTGTTTTGCTCTTGTACTCCACAAATAAACCAAAAAAACCGCAAAAACGATAAATATCGAGGTAATCAGCATCCATTTCCAAAGACCAATACCGGCGGGGGCCCTGTCGAATTGCTTTATGCGTCCTGCAGCCGCTCGCCCCTGAGGTCTCCGTTCTTTAATTCTTGGCTTGTAATCTCTAGTCATCACATGGATTCAGGTGCGTTGATATTTAACAGACCCAAGCCGTTAGCCAATACCTGTTTTACCGCGCAGACCAGATTCAATCTGGCATTGCGAATACAGGCGTCTTCAACGAGAAATTGATGGGCATTGTAGTAAGTATGAAATTCATGCGCCAGTTCACGCAGATAATGAATCAACAGATGCGGTTCATACTGCAATGCGGCGCGTTCAAGAACTTCGGGATACCGGGCTAATGTTCCCAGCAACAGAATTTCATGTTCTTCGGTCAATTGAGGCAGACTTTCCATGCCCAGAAACAGATTCCTTTCCCAGCCTTTTTCATCCAGTTGCCGCAATACGCTGCAAACTCTTGCATAAGCGTATTGTACATAAAATACCGGATTTTCATTAGATTTAGAGGTCGCCAGTTTCAAGTCAAAATCCATGTGCTGTTCAGAGCGGCGCATTACATAAAAGAAACGCGCAGCGTCCTTGCCAACTTCATTACGCAGCTGCCGCAAGGTGACAAACTCGCCGGAACGGGTAGACATTTGCACCCTTTCGTCGCCACGGTAGAGGATTGCAAATTGCACCAGCAACACCTTTAATCTGGACTCATCAGCGCCCAGCGCCTGTATGGCCGCCCTGACCCTGGGCACATAGCCGTGATGGTCCGCGCCCCAAATGTCGATTACCTGATGAAAACCACGATCCAGCTTGTTCATGTGGTAGGCAATGTCTGAAGCGAAATAAGTGTACTGCCCGTTTTCCCTGACCACGACACGGTCTTTTTCATCGCCCAGCTTGCTGGATGCAAACCAGGTCGCGCCATCGAGCTCATAAAGATGTCCGCCATTGCGTAGCCTTTCAAGCGCTTTTTCCACCGAACCGTCATCCATTAACCGGCGTTCTGAAAACCATTGCTGGTAATCAACGCCAAACTCCTTCAAATCAGCCTTGATGTCTTCCAGGATATTATCCAGTCCGATTTGAAAAAAATTCCGGTAAAGCGACGACCCGAGCAAGGTTTTCATCCGCTCTATAAGCGCGTCAATGTGTGTGTCCTTATCGCCGCCCTGAGGCTCGTCCGGAGGCATATCCTCCAGCACCAGCTCTATCGGCCTGCGGTAATCATTGTTGGTGTTGATATGAATTTCCCAGGCAATTTCACGTACGTAGTCGCCCCGGTAACCATTACTGGGAAAATGCACCAGCTCGCCGCATTCTTCCAGATATCTCAGCCAGATGCTGACGGCAAGTATATCCATCTGCCTGCCCGCATCATTAACATAATATTCACGATGCACCTCAAAGCCGGCAGCCTCCAGCAAATCAGCCACGACTGAACCATACGCCGCTCCCCGGCCATGTCCAACATGCAGGGGTCCGGTCGGATTAGCGGACACAAACTCAACCTGAACCTTTTTACCCGCGCCGATATTGCTTAAACCGAATTCGCGTCCCTGGGTATGAATTTGACTGACAATCTGATATTGGGCGTTTGGATTAATAAAAAAATTAATGAAGCCGGGGCCTGCCAGTTCCACTTTCATGACAGCCTCATGTGGAGGCAATGCGTCGATAATTTTTTGCGCCAGATCACGGGGATTTGTTTTCGCCTGTTTTGCCAGCATTAAAGCCAGATTTGAAGCAAAATCGCCATATTGCGGGTCGCGGGCGCGCTCTATCGTTAACTGTGGAATAATTTCCAAGCCGGGAATACCTTCTGCCTTGAGTATTCTAACGGCTTGAAGGATCAGTTCCTCTATTTTTTTTTTCATTGCTTGATTGCGTGGTTTGATCAGATAAATAGCCGTTCATTATCCATGAAAATTATCCGATTATCCATCCATCCTAAAAATCAATACAAATCCACCGGATCGACATCCAGCGACCAGCGTACATTCTTTGCCTGTTTAAGTTTGGCAATTTCCGGTATTAGCGAATCAAGCAATACATGCAGTTCCTGACGCCGGGTGTTTTGAAACAGCAGCTGGTAACGGTAAAGACCGGCGCGCCTGGCCATCGGCGCGGATACCGGACCCATAACCTGGTTTTGACCGGTATTGAATTTCTGAACCAACGCGCTGACCGCCTGAAAAAAATGCTCCGGGGCATCCGCATCCGCGGACTGCACCCGCAAAAGCGCCTGATAACTAAACGGCGGCAGCAACGCTTCCTTACGTTCGGCCAATGCCGATTTGGCAAAGCTGCGATAACCTTGCCTGATTAAGGTTGTTAATAAAGGATGCTCCGGCTGCCGGGTCTGCATAATGACTTTTCCGGGTTTTTCGGCGCGTCCGGCACGCCCTGAAACCTGTACAATCATTTGCGCCAGCTTTTCGGCCGCGCGAAAATCAATGCTGAACAGTCCGCTGTCAACATCAAGAATCGCCACGAGGGTCACATTTGGAAAATGATGTCCCTTAGCCAGCATTTGGGTGCCCAGAATAATATCCACTTCGCCCTGATTTATTTGCTGCAAATAGCTTTCCAGCGAGCCTTTGCGCTGCGTGGAATCGCGATCCAGCCGGACGCTTACGTTACCGGCAAATAATTCAGCCAGGACTTTTTCTACCCTTTCCGTACCCAGGCCTAATGGCGTCAACTCACCAGCTTTGCATGCAGGACACTGATTAATCAGGCGTTGTTCCTTGCCACAATGATGGCAACGCAAGCGCTCTTCATCAAAATGGATCACCAGATTGGCGTCGCAGCGCTGGCAGCGCGCAACCCATCCGCAACCGTGGCAAATCAGCGTCGGCGCAAAACCGCGCCGGTTCAGGAACAGCAATACCTGTTCATTTTTTGCCAGGGTAAGGCGTATTTCTTCAACAAGGGATTCAGACAAGCCCTCCTGCATTCTTTTATTTCTGATATCCATCAACTGCAGGACCGGTTCTGTTGCGTTGCCGGCTCTATCCGGCAAATGCAACAACCGGTAACGCTGCTTATCGGCGTTATGCAGGCTTTCCAGAGACGGCGTGGCGGAACCCAGTAAAACCGGAATATGCAAGAGCTTGCCGCGCACGACGGCAATATCCCTTGCGGAAAAACGAAAGCCGTCCTGTTGCTTGAATGAGGAGTCATGCTCTTCGTCAAGAATAATCAAGCCCGGATTTTTTAACGGCGTAAATAATGCCGAACGGGTGCCCAGCATGATAGAACATTCGCCTTGCTGCATCTGCAGCCAGGCGGCTTGCCGTTGCTTATCGGTTAATTTGGAATGCGATAAAGCGATGCTTACGGCAAAACGCTGTCGAAACCGGCCTTCAAGCTGCGGAGTCAGCGTTATTTCCGGCACCAGCACCAAAACCTGCTGCCCGCGTTCCAGCACCGAGCGGATAATCTGTAGATAGACTTCTGTTTTACCGCTGCCGGTCACGCCCTCCAGCAAAAAAACCCCGAACCGCCCGAGACCGGAACAGACCGCACCTATCGCTGATTGCTGCTGCGGATTACACTGCAAGGCGTTATTTCTGACTAACGCTTCAGGTCTATTCACCCTGGTGTCGCTTAAGTCAATCCGCAGTAATTGCCTGGCGATTAACTGCTTTACCGCAGGCCGCCAGTTGCCGTCCCATGCCGAAAGCTCTGCTTCTGACAGACTCGCCTGGGAGACGTGAAATTTTTCAAAAACACTTTTCTGCCTGGGCGTCCGCTGCAACTGTTCACCGAGAGTCGATTTGCCCAAGTCAGTCAGCGCATAGCGTTTTTCTGTTTGAACCGCAACCGGCTTTCCCTGCCGGAGCGCAGCTGGAAAGGCAAAGCTAATCACTTCGCCCAGCGGATGATGATAATAATTACCGGCCCACAGCAGCAGCCGCAAGTCTTTGGCCGATAGCAGCGGCTTGTTATCCAGAATCCGCGCAACCCGCTTTAATTTGCCTGTATCGACTTCGCTGCGTTGAACTATTTCAAGAAGAAACGCAATTTTTTTACCCGAGCCAAATGGCACTTCCAGGCGAACCCCAGGTTTGGGGCTTTCCAGCCCGGCATTATCCGGAGGAAGATAATCAAATATACGATAAACAGGGACTGGAATGGCGACCCTGAAAATCAGTTCCTCGCCAGAGGACAAGTTAGCCATTATTGGTAGAGTCTCGCTTTTATAATATTGAATTGTCGGGTTCTGTCGCAAATATTCCGAAGGCTGCAATCCGTACTTATCCGCAGGCAAAATATCCTGCTAAAGCCATAAACTGCTTATAAGGCGGGATGTTTTCCTCGGAAAGCTGTCCCTTTCGGATCATGTGCGCAATTTCAATGCCATCGATAGTCGCCTGTGCCGAAGGAAAAGCTTTAAACCCATCATGGGATTCGTAATTTTCTTGACGAAATGGTGATCCTGTTCAATCACGTTGTTCAAATATTTGACCTGGCAAATCTCTATAAAACCAATCAACCCTGCTAACATCAGCAGCATGTTGATATTACCAAGGCCCGCGTAGTTGGCGCCGCTTTTATCAATGACGACTTTGCTAGGAAATCCGTTAGCATCGATAGCTTGTTTAAAAAAGGCTGTAGCCGCTGCTTCATCACGGTGCTCGGAAAGCATAAAATCAATCGTTTGCAGAAGTTGTCGACAGCACGGTACAAGTATGTCCATTGGCCTTTAACTTTAACGTGGGTTTCATCCATCCGCCAAGACGATACAACGGGACGTTTACGTTTTTTGGCTTCTTCCGCTATGAACGGCGAATAGTCGATAACCCATAAGGGTTGCGTGATCCACTTTAACGCCACGCTCAGCCATGATTTCTTCCAGATCACGATAAGAAACCCCATAACGGACATAGAAAAATACGGCGTAAAGAATAATATCTTTTGAAAAATAGGCGCCTTTAGAACTGATCATCGGTTCATACAATCACTAAATAATGGTAAATCATCCCTCCATTTGAAAATTTTTGCGACAGAACCTCGCTTAATCAACTTCGGACTCTATATGAGCGGATCAACTACTCTTTCCGAGATGGAAAAAACTTAATTTCTTCTGCCACGACTTATCAACCGGTCTTACCGGCAGAGGGAACAATACCGTAACTTTCAGTCCGCCAAATTGAGACACGCCTAAAATCAGGTCGGCATTATGAATGGAGGCAATCCGTTGCACGATGGAAAATCCAAGACCCGTGCCCTTTGCGGTATTCGCCGTTTCAACACAGCGATGAAAGCGCTCCAGGGATTTTTCATATTGATCGGGAGCTATGCCCGGTCCTGAATCCTCAACACAAAGTTGTAAATGTTTCTCCCGCCCCGCCACTGTTATCAATACCGTGCCTTTGGCGGGCGTATATTTAATGGCGTTATCGATAATATTCCGGATCAAAATAGAAACCAACGGCCCGTTGACGACAACCGGCGCGGCATTCTCTTCGACAAACTCCATTATAATCTGCTTCTTATGAGCCTCCGGTTCAAGCTCGGCAATAACATGAACAACCTCGCGACTCACCATCGTATTCTGTTTGGTTAAAAATTCCGTATTAGACTCAATGCGAGAGAAGGTCAAAAGCTGCTGCACCATGTACGACATTCTATTTACCGCCTGTTTAATGCGGGAAAGGGCTTGTTTGCGCACCTCCTCATCGGTAGTTCTTAAAGCGACATGGGCCTGTGTCAGCAATCCGGCCAAAGGCGTTCTTAATTCATGCGAAGCATCTGCGGTAAAGCGGCGCTCATGCTCAAAAGCCCGTTCAAGCTGGATAAAAAGATTATTGATTTCCTTGACTACCGGCACAATTTCGTTAGGGATTTTTTTGATCGATAGCGGCTTAAGGAAACTGGCTTCCCGTTTTGCGAGCGCTTTTTCCAGCCGGTTAATGGGTTTTAACGCCAGTCCCACAATAAACCAGATAACTAAACCTAAAAAGGGCAATCCGATAAGAAACTGGTTGACCAGTTGCGATGAAATTTCATCCGTTAATTCAGCTCTGATATCTTCTTTTTGACCGACATGGATAATATATTCCCCCGTTGAATCGGAAATACTGAAAATATGCCACTCATAACCATCAATCTCTGCTTCGCTGAAACCGAAAGTTGAAGGCGAAAAAGCAAACTTTGGCGCGCTTTCTGAACGTAACATTAAGCCATCTTTTTTAGACCATAACTGAAATGCAATTTTTCTTTCGTATTTATAACCTAAAGCATTTGCTTGTAACAGATTTTCAAATATGGGCCATAACTGATCATCAATATTTGTTTGGCTGAAGCCGTGAACAGTAAACTTGGGTTCGTTTTCTTCGCGAAGCAATAAACCCTTATCCTCAGACCAAAGCTGAAAAGCGCTTTTACTTTTGAACTTGTGTTTAAGATTGTCTGTATGTAAAAGCGGATCATCCTTTTCCTGCTCCTTGACCCAGTGACCTGATAAAGAACCTTCACGAAGCAGGCTTTCCACGAAGGCATTAAGCACTTTTGCCGATTGAGCCAATTCAGCATCAAACAGATTGGCGACTTCACTACGCGTCATTTTGTAGGTTACATAGGCTGCAATTCCCCATATCAGCATGGATGCGGAAAGCAGACTGATCAACAATAATTGCCGGAGAGAATAATTCATTGCCCCTCTTCATCATTATCAATAATATAACCCACGCCCCTGACTGTACGGATAAGCGCCGGGTCGAGCTTTTTCCTAAGATAATGAATATGAACCTCAACGGTATTGCTTTCCACATCAGAATCCCATGAATAAAGACTTTCTTCAAGCCGGGAACGGGAAACGACCTTGCCTATGTTACTCATAAGAAAACTAAGTATCTCGAATTCCTTTTGAGACAGTTCTATCTTTTCATTATTAAAGGTGACTTGATGTGAAGCAGGATCCAGAATAATGCCCTTATACTCAATAGTCGGCGCGCTTCTACCCTCGCTCCTTCTTGCCAATGCTCTTAACCTTGCGCAGACTTCATCCAATTCAAACGGTTTAATTACAAAATCATCCGCGCCGCTATCCAAACCCAATACCCGGTCAGAAATTGTATCTTTAGCCGTTAAAACCATCACCGGCGTTTCATCTTTACGATTTCTTAAAGCCCGCAAAATAGCCATGCCATCCATATCGGGCAAATTCAGATCCAGTACGATCAGTTCATAACTATTGAGTTTTAAAGCCTCATCGGCAAGCTTGCCATTCGTTAGCCAGTCGACCGCATAGCCTTCCATTTTTAATCCGGCAACCAAACCATCACCCAGTATTTCATCGTCTTCAACGAGTAAAAGCCGCATTCATCCTCCAAAACCATTCATCACCGGCAAAGACCGGTTTAATTTATAACCCGCCGCGAGTTCAATATCATTCAACATATAACATTATGACATGAGTAATAAATCAACGGCATATAAACACGTCTGTTGATTGTTACAAAGAACATACCGACCCCTACTGATAAAGCAATTGTTGACTTAGCCCGCATTTAGCGCATTTTTCCGGTTTTTTCCTATCGCAATACAATAACTAATTGAATTGTTAAAAGATAAAATTAGATGCCTTTCCAGTATCATAATAGTTACCGTACTGGGCTGCCAGTTTGTACAAATCATCCGCCATTGACTGAAAGGCAGCGGCATCGATCTGAGTTGGGTCTCCATTCACGGATTATGGACTGCTAATAACGGGACACGGCCAGCTTGCTGCGCGACGGCGGGCGAGCCCTGCATGTCCGTAAAGCCACCCGGGACGAACCTGAGCAACTGGCTATTGATCGCGCCCAAAACCTTGATGCCAGTCCCGGAGGCGTGTGCATTACGCTGTATAATCAACCGATCTGTAGGCTAGTTTTCAGAATGCAACACCACATGAATTTTTGTGCACTGTAATATATTGATTATATGAGATTTTTTATTGATAGATATGGACTAAAAAATCAGTTGAGCTTAGCCATTCCGAAACTACTCAGCATAAACTTGACAGGCCAATTGGAGGTTTGAATGAATTTAGCACTCACAATCCGTCAGAACGTCCTTCCGGTATAGGGAAATCACTCGCTCGCCGGATTCTTCCGCATTGCTTCCATCAGCTTCTTCTCGCCTTCCGGCGCCAGCTTGTCGAGAGTGGCGGTGAACTTGAACAGCGGCTGGTAGTCCTCCCCGGTCAGCGTGCCGGCGGCCGCGTCGAACTTCTCGTCCCGTTGCAGGGTGAGCGGGATGGTTGGATTATGTTTACCGGGCCGTCCGAAGTTCGGCGCCCTCAAGGCGGACTTTCTTCGAAAACTTGCGTATTCTGCTTCAGTTTATCCCTTTTGATAACTGGCTGCATCTGATGCAGTTTATGCTGAATGGCGGAATCGAAATACCGGTTATGACTTAAGGTTTTAAATTGGAATGCCGCCTTAATTCCTAGAAACTCGTGCTGGTTGGGCTCTGTGCTTACCCTATACAGGCTGCCAAGGAACCCGCTGCATTCAGGGCTCAGTTATTATGGCTATGACTAAATGACATCAGCGCGATTATCAAAAAAATGATAAGCAGTATCGGCCAGAAAAAGGGCACAGCAATCCCGATGCCGATTAATGCAATGAATGCAGCAGCCATGAACAGGAACATGCCAACGCCTAAAAACAGCAACGCCATCAGCGCGCCCGTGATCAGCATAATCACTAAAAATGCCGGAATTGCGGCAAGTCGAACCAAGGGATCGGCAACGGGCTCGCCGTTCATCATAATGTTGAACTCTCCAACATCAGGATGAAATAAATAGCTCAAAATTGCAATTAGCAGTCCCGCTATCAGGACCTTTATTATCAGTCTATTATTGCGTTGACGTTCCATAAATTACCTTATTCCGCAAAGACAGAGTATTAAATCAATAAATTAAGCCTAAACCTTTACGGTCCGGTAACTTATCACCAAGCGTATTTATAGGCATATAAAATTGATATTGCAAACAAAAAAATTAACCATGCCGCCGCAAACAGGATTGATTTGTTTCGCGCCAAAGCAATGGCATAAGCCGCCTTGAGCAAATTATTGCTGCCGCTGGCCAATATGACCGCAGAGACAATGGCTGGATCGGATATGGTAAATTTGCCGCTGAGCAAGGACAGGATAAATGGATCGATATCAGTAAATCCCACAATAATAGCCAGGGACTTAAGACCGTGACTACCATAGTTGCTGGTTACATATTCGGTCAGAAACGTAAACAGCATGAATAACAGGGCAAATAAAATGGCCGTTGATAATTCCAGCGGGTGTTTGATGTCACTGGCATTGTGTAATTCAGGCGCATGTTTTCGCACAGTCAGTAAACCAATAATCGTTAATAAGGATATAAAAATGATGGCGCTGAAAGGCATCAATAACTGTAGCGCCACGCTCCGGTCAAACACAAAAATAATCGCCAGTAACCTCAAATACATCATGGTTGTCGCCATTATCAGCGCTGGCGATACCCCGCGTCCTGATACGCTATCCAATCCATAAGCGCGCCGTCCGATAACTACAGTTGCCGCCGTGCTGGAGTAAAGTCCGCCCAGTAGACCCGTAATCAGCAGGCTGCGGCTTTTGAAGAAATAGCTGTTAACAAGGTAACTCAGATAAGAAAACCCGGACACGATGATAACCGCAAGCCATACCCTATAATAAGTGACCGGCAGCATCGGAGCGATAGGCCGATCGGGCAGTAAGGGCAGAATAACGCCGGAAATAATCAGAAACGTGGCTAATGTGACTATTTCGTCAATAGCCAGCTGATCGGAAATACGGTGAATCAGCGTTTTTTTACCCAATACCAAGACGAGTACGACAATAAAAAGCACCAGAAACCAGTTGGGAAATGTGCATGCAATGGGGCCTATCAAATAGATTAACAGCGCGAATATCGTGCTGAACATCGAAAACATTCTTTCGGCAGAGAGCCGCCAATAAAAGACCAGCAGCAAACCTCCCAGCAACAACAAGCCGGCAACAAATAACTGCCGGCTGGCATCCAGGGTATAGAGGATAAATCCCAATACGCCGATCAGAACAAAGGTACGGGTGCTGCCAAAATGCAATTTATAGTCATTGTCATGGTGGTAGCTGCGAAACTCAAGGCCGACAACAAAAGAAAATGCCACGGTCAGGAAAAATTGCACCAGCAGCGGCGGTATACCGCTGTAAAACTCCATTAACATGATGTGCCGGGTTTTTCCAAATTCAGACGATCGATAGTTTCACCTGCTATTTTGGTGATATAGACCAACACCAGCAATAAAATGACAACTCCTAAGACCAACAGAGGATAAGAAACTCCGCTCTGCTTCTCTGATCCGCTGATTAAACCAGCCAGATGTTTAGTTGTGTAGCCCATGTAAACAAGGCTGGAATTGTATATTAAGATACCGCTGGTTGCAGCCAGATAGGGCCAGAATTTGACCTGTGTGACAGATAGCGCATAGCTGAGCAATGCAAATGGCAGAGGTGTCAGCCGTAATAAAAACATCAGTTTGAATGGCTGATTATTAATTGCGGAATCAAGCGCGGCTAAATGCTTATGATTGGAAATAAAGGCAATTACCTTGTCCTTGATTAAATAGCGCCCCAGAAAAAAAATAAGCGCGGATGCCAGATACGTAGCAATAACGACATAAAACTCTCCTGCGCTAAATGAAAATAATAAACCAGCCCCAAAACAGAGCGTATCGACTGATACAAAAAAAGGCGTCAGCGCGATAAATATCGCGATAAAGCCAAGCGGAGCTAAAGCGCCCAGCTTCTCAATCCGTAATTCCAGATCAGGAAGATAAAGCTCCAGTTCATGCCCAATCAGTAAGATGAAGCCGGTAAGCGCCAAAATTAAGGATAGTTTCCTGGCAATTGACATATTTTTAAGCTGTATCAACAGTTTTCTCCTTGTAGAAAAAATAAAAAGTCATTCCTTTTTTCACGGTGAATTTATTGAATCGCATACCGCTATATTCACTTTTGATCGCTGTCTTTGTATCTCAGGCTTATATTAACCAGAGCCCAGCCGCCAAAAATCATATTGACGCCAAAAAGCAGACCTATTAACCATCCGGCTGTTCCGGGCCAACCCATCCAAATGACCAGCGCCAGAATTAAGGCTGTCAAGCCATTGAAAAGCACAAAACCCCAGTGCGCCAACGGTCGCATCATGAATGCAAATGAAATTTTAGCCACTCCTTCCAGGGCAAAAAATACTGTCATCAGTATTGTTAAGGTCAGTACTCCCTCAAGCGGCTGCGCCAGAAATAAATAGCCGATGACAAGCTGCAAAATACCCATGAATAACCACAAGCCAAAACCCGGCATACGGAAAAAAAGCAAGGCGCGGGCGATAAGAAACGTTCCTCCAAACAAAAGAATCCAGCCTAGGGAAACGACAATGGCAACGGTAAAAAAGTGAGGCGCTAATATGGCCATAATCCCCAGGATGATAAGAAAAATGCCCTCGGCCAGAAATAATTTCCAATGCGCTTTAAAGTAATGTTGCATTTTCTGCTGCACCTGTTTTATTTCAATAGTGCTGGTATCTATATTGATCATGATTTATCCTCATAAAAAGTTTCTTATTCTACTTGCGGCATTGGCATCAGGCTTGCTTTAAAGCTGACGGTTTAATATAAAAATATTTCCGCCGCAGCCATTGTATAACAACTTTGCTGATGGAGATGTATTGCGTTGTGCAGGATTTCGCGCAATAAAAAAGCCGCGCTGGAAATCCAGCGCGGCTTCATAGTTTTATCGAAAGCTTCAGTTACCGTGCTTGGGTTAGTGGTTAACCTAAGCTACGCTAAACAACCCTATAGCACTAGCGGCAGTAAATTGGATTTTACTGCCAAACTGATCTGAGCAGTCTTACCAGTCGAGTTGAGTACGGAACATAAAGACATTAGGATGTTGTCCGCTACTGATCAAAGCCGGCGCGGCATAAAATCCTCCCGCGCCATTTGAAGCCAGGCTGACATTATTGTGGAACACATGCTCATAGTTAGCCATAAAACGGACATGGGGGTTGAGGTACCAGTTCAAGGCCAGTGTGCCGTTCTGCAGATTTCCGCCGGAAACATGTTGAGTGTTCATATTCAGTGAGTCGAAACGGGCCGCAACTTCCCAGGCGCCCCAGCCGCCATTTTTAAGACTGAAATTTTTAGCCGGTTTCTGGCGATTCATTTTACCATTCTTGGTGTCATAGTTACGCGATTCGCCGGTCAGGAAATAAGTGACGTATGCGTAATAGCCGTCGAAATGATCGTTAGAACTGTAATTTTGCCCATTAAGCTGGGTATGCATGTATTCGGCCTGGAACGAAGCGGGGCCGTATATGCCCATCAACTCGCCGCCTACGCGATAGAAATTATCCAGCACCCTTCGATTTGGCGTTCCTAAAAGGTCGGTCAGGCTTCCGGTATTCGCCCAATTTTGCCGGTCTACGTTGGCATTTGCCTGGCTGGCAAAGGTCATGGCTTGAGTGCCGTTGCTGGCATTATTAACCGAACGATAGGAAGCTGCGCCGCCTACGTGCAGCAATTGGGTCTTGCTCTTGAAAATCGGCAGGAAAGTGGCGCGGCCGGTTACGCCGTAACTGGGGTTGCCGCTTACGCCGTTGCGGTTGGCGTTGCCATTGGAATTTGTAGAGGTATTATTGTTGTAGCCGCCATTACCGATGGGTTCCGCCTGCAGAGCAAGCCGTCCGGTATATCTTTCGCCATAGGTTTGCGCGCTGATACCCAATTCATAGGGGTTTGCAAATTCTATGAAGGCATTGTTAGGCAGAGAACGTTCAGCAAAGGTTATAAAGCGGTTACTGGTGACAGACTCTAAACTGAACGGCTCTTTAAATTGCCCGAATGTTAAGCCGACCGGTTTGAGGCCGTTGTATTCAATAAAGGCATCAGTGATGCCGGCTGCGTTGGAGCCGTTGCCGCGCACGAAATCATATTCAAACTTGAAATCGAAATCTTTGTATACCGTACCCTCCATGTGCCAACGGCCTCGGCGGACACCGATTCCGTCATTCAGTTTTGCAGCTTCCGGGATGTTGCTACCGTTATCATTTACCTGCGCATCAAGCTGTATACGACCGCCCATGGCCATTTTAAAGTTGCCGTCCTTGGTGGCAATTTCCAGTCCTTTATCGCCTAGTTTCACTTCGGTTTTTTCCTGTTCTTCCATGTGCTCTTGAAGCGCCTTGATTTCATTGGTTTTTAATTCCAAATCTTGTTTCATGGCGGTCACTTCAGCAGGTGCAGGTGCCGCCGCCGGCGCTGATGCTACTGCCGGTTTATCTTCGACTCTTTCGAAAGAACCCATGAGTACTCTGCCGCGGCCGGGTTCTGCGTAAATTTGCTTGGTTTTGGTGTCGACGTATAAATCCATGGCGGCAAAAGCGCTGAATGATGCGCTCGCGCCTAATGTAGTGGCAACTGCCAAAGTTAGTTTGGAGAATTTCATGTATTGCTCTCGGTTATTATAAAAAAACTGAGGCAAGGATAGGGGATAAATATTACAGATTTATGACAAAACCATAATTCTTTTGTTATAACGCAACAAATCAGATATTGAGTTGCAACACAACAAAAAAACTAACATCACAAATTGATTTTCTGCCATAGAATTTGAGTATAACCATGATTAAGTAGTATTTGCTTTTTAGCAACAAAAAAAGACTAACACGGACTTTTAGGACTGTTCACGTGTAAAAACTACAGAGCTTTTTTATGATTCTATTAAGGAATTAATCGTGAGCTAACTTTTGACTAATTTGCCTGCTATTTAGCGCTGGAAGAATTAAAACACCTCATAGTGATTGCCAATGACCGCTAGATTTGTTCTCGGAGAGCTTCGTGGTTCAGAATATGACAATGTAGAATCAGGTAAAAATAATTCCAATCCAATGGATGCCAACTTTGCTGATGAAGAATCATTCCATTATGCTTTATTTAACGCATTAAAAAAGCCGCGCTGAATTATTCAGAGCGGCTTGATAATTGTTCTAACGAAAGCGTAAGTTATTGTTTAGCCAAGGTTTAATATTACCAATTAATTTTGTGCATCCATACAGCAATTCAAAATTTTAAATTTGAATAAACAATAACATAGTGATACATAAATTTAGAATTAAACCTCTAACCGAGCGCCGTTAATTTTCAACCATGCGCGACAATCCCGGTAATCATGACAATACCTTTCTACAGCTTTCCAATATTCAGGCGAATGGTTGTGGTGCAGAATATGACATAATTCATGTATGACCACATAATCAACAATCCGGTCAGGAGCGATTATGATTTTCCAGTTATATTGAATGCCCCCGGTAATACTACAGCTTCCCCATCTTGATTTAAATGATTTGATGGTAACGGACGTTGGATTAACGCCAATAATTCTGGAATAGCCCTCGGTCTTGCTCCTCAACTCGGATTCAGCCTGTTTTTTATACCATCTAATCAGCAACTGCTTGATTGCTTGGGAGTTGTCTGCTAGTTTATTCCTCATTGAAACCACCAGCTCATCCTGATGAAGCTGAATAGCCGGGTAAAGTCCCGATTCAATTTTTAGCGTGTGACTTCTACCCAGATAAGAAAAGGCTTCACCAGACACAAACTCTTTGGGTTTAATGGCTATGATTTCATGCTGAATGGCCAGTTTTTCCTTAATCCAGTGAGTCTTTTGTATCAGCAATGCTTCAATTAAGGCATTGCCCAAACGTTCGGGAACCATAACAAATACCTTCCCTTTTTGAATTTTAACGGCGATGGTTTTTCTTTTGGGAGACCGGACTATTTCGGCGACAAAGCCATTTCCTTGTATTACATTCATTCTACGCCTTAAAAATCACTGTTGTAACGCTAGATTTGCTGCTTTATAACTTTAACAATTGCCATAGACAGACTTTCGCGCTTAAGTTTTAACTATCACTAAAAAGTGATTTTATGTCAATATCACATGTTTTCGGGCCCCTGTAAAATTAAGGAAATGCATTGTGTCAATCAGAAAGTTTAAAGATAAGCAGCCCATTCTCGGCAAGTCAGTTTATATTGACGACAGCGCAGTGGTCATTGGGGACGTTACCCTGGGCGATGACGTATCTATATGGCCGGCAACAGTGGTCAGAGGCGATGTTGAAAGCATTTCAATCGGGGATGGAACCAATGTTCAGGACGGCTCTGTATTGCATGTATCTCACGCGGGCAAGTTTTCGACGCAAGGCCATCCATTAACCATAGGCAAGGGTGTGACTATAGGGCATAAAGCGGTTGTGCATGCCTGCACCGTAGGCGATTATTGCCTGATCGGCATAGGCGCAATCATTATGGATGATGCGGTTCTCGAAGATTATGTGATGCTAGGCGCTGGCGCTCTGGTTACGCCTGGAAAAATACTGGAAAGCGGTTACTTATATATAGGAGCGCCAGCCAAACAGGCAAGGCCGTTAAAGGAATCCGAAAAAGAGTTTCTGGAATATTCTGCAGAACATTATGTTCATTTAAAAAACGAGCATTTGAAACAGACTCCATAATTAGCATCTTTACATTCGTTCCGCATTCAGCAATTCAATAACCGGACGGGTTTTTGGGCGGATGCCGCGCCATATAAAAAAGGCTTCCGCCGCCTGTTCGACCAGCATGCCCAAGCCATCCAGGCTCTTTAATGCCTTGTTTCCCAGCCCCCAACGCACAAAAACAGTCGGCTCATTGCTGTAGGCGAGATCATAACACACGCCATTTTTTGCCAGTAAAGCCTCAGGCAAGGGCGGTAATTGACCGCTCAAACTGGTTGATGTCGCATTTATAATCAAATCAAACTGCCGGTTTTTTAAATCGTCAAATCCACAACCTGTTATGGAACCCTTTTTTTGGAATTCTGCTGCAAGATCGATCGCCTTATCGATAGTGCGGTTAGCAATAACGATGGAATGCACCGATTGCTCCAGAACTGGCGCTATGATGCCTCTGCTTGCGCCTCCCGCTCCCAGAATGAGGATTTTGCTTCCCGCCAAAGTGACACTATGATTCCTCATTAAATCCGTCACTAACCCGATACCGTCGGTATTGTCTCCAAGAATTGAGCCATCCGCCTGTAACGTCAGTGTATTAACGGCTTTGCTTATCCGGGCTCGTTCTGTTTTTATATCGGCATAAACCCAGGCCAGCTCTTTCAGCGGAATGGTGCAATTTAATCCTTTGCCTCCACCGGCAAAAAATGCCGCCACGGCTGCCGGAAATTGCCCGGCCGGCACCTCCTGGGCGCCATATTCAAGCGCTTGTCCGGTTTGCTCTGCAAAAATCTTGTGAATGCGGGGCGACTTGCTGTGTTTAATTGGGCTGCCAAAGACGGCATAGCGGTCAATTAAGGTCATATTTATGCCCTTTTTCCATCCAAATTTCCCCTAAAATTGTTCCCACTAACGGATAACAACTTAGGCGGCAATTTCAATATATTGAACGATACTTGCCGGTTGTGGAACAGACAAACCACCTTCAATCAGCCCTTCGATATGAAACTCGATTGCTTCACGTATTTCGCGCTCAGTTTCCTCTATGGTACAGCCTGTAGCAATGCATCCTGGTAAGTCCGGCACGTATGCTGAATAGTTATTTTCCGCTTTTTCGACAACGATTGCGTAACGCATAGGTTACTCCTTGAGTTTTGCTTGTTTAAGTATGCTGTTTAAAGCGCCGTTCGCTAAATCATCGCCTGGTTTCCCAGGCACAGTTACTCGACCACTTTTGATTGGATGCTTGAATTGGCGATGACTCCCTCGCGTTGAGGCAAGATACCAGCCATCTTTTTTCAACATGATTAAAATCTCATTTACTTTCATGGAAATAGAATAATCAGATTACAGCAATCTCCAATGTCTACTTTTTGACAAGCTCTACTTAAATTAGTAAAAAAGCACATTTAATCATCAAGTGAATAGCATGTAAAAAAGCCGCTGATTTATAAGCATTAATCCTGGAGCCATTTAGCAACAGACCTGGCGTAATAGGTCAAAATGGCATCGCTGCCGGCTCGTTTAAAGGCCAGCAGGGATTCCAGCGCGACCTGTTTTTCATCCAGCCAGCCGTTCATGGCGGCGGCTTTAATCATCGCGTATTCGCCGCTGACCTGATAGGCGAAAGTAGGCACTCCGTATTGCTCTTTCACCCGGCGGATAATATCCAGATAAGGCATTCCGGGCTTAACCATGACCATATCGGCGCCTTCCAGTAAATCCAGCTGAACTTCGCGCAAGGCTTCATCAGAATTAGCCGGGTCCATTTGATAACTGTATTTATTACTTTTACCCAAACTCCCCGCAGAACCCACGGCATCTCTGAACGGACCATAGAAACCGGACGCATATTTGGCGGAATACGCCAGTATTAAAGTATTGGCATGGTTTTCCGCTTCCAGGGCCAGCCTTATTGCGCCAATACGGCCGTCCATCATGTCGGAAGGCGCCACAATATCGGCTCCGGCTTCGGCATGGGATAAGGCTTGCTTGACTAATACCTCTATTGTTTCGTCATTCATAACATAGCCGTCCTGATTTATAAGCCCATCCTGTCCGTGTGAGGTAAAAGGATCCAGAGCAACATCGGTAATAACGCCCAAATCGGGAAAGGCTTTTTTTAACGCCCGTACACTCCGCTGGGCCAGGCCGTCAGGATTATAGGCTTCGGCTGCATTGTCCGATTTTTTATTAGCGGGGGTGACTGGAAACAGGGCGATTGCGGGAATACCGAGCTTATGGATTTCTTCGGCTTGTGCAAGCAGCACATCCAGAGAAACCCGGTCTATGTCCGGCATGGATGAAATAGACTCTCTTTTATTTACGCCTTCCGTCACAAAAACCGGGTAGATCAGATCATCAGCAGTCAAACGATTTTCCCGCATTAAACGCCTTGAAAAATCGTTGTAGCGCATTCTTCTCATGCGTGTTCGAGGAAAATTGATGTTATTATATGTCATCTTATCTATACTCATGGGTTTTGAAAAAATCAGAATCTAGGGTCTGAGTCAGCGGGCTTTGTGATCAACTGATCAATGGATTTATTGTATCAGGGAATGTGCCCGCTGATATTTGAAAAAATTGTACACAGTTACTGGTTTGAATTTAGAGGGTTTTATGAAGATTAAACACAATACATTATTTGTTTTTTTTGCAGTATTGCTGGCGCTAACGCCCATTACTCGGGCCATGGCGGCTGATTTGTTGCCTCCGCAACAAGCCGTAGAAATGGCTTCTACAAAATTGCAGCTAAAAATGCAGGATAAATCCTTTATCAAGGATTTTGCAAAAGTAAACCAATTTGTTAATGAGGCTATCTTGCCGCATACTGATTTTGACAAAATTTCCGCATTAGTTCTGGGGAAGCTCTGGAAAACAGCAACACCTGACGAGCGGGAACGCTTTAAGCAAGAGTTTCAAACGTTACTGGTAAGAACCTATTCTCGCGCATTTGTCGAGTTTAAAGACTGGTCGATCCGTTATTTGCCGATTGAAATGGCAAGCGGTGAAACCAAAGTCATCGTAAAAACAGAAGTGTTGCAGCCTGGCCTTCGGCCTGTTGCAGTGAATTACCGCATGTCTTTGAATAATGGCGAATGGAAAGCTTACGATATTTTGATTGAAGGCGTTAGCCTGGTAACTAACTACCGCACTTCCTTTTCCACTGAAGCTCAAACTAAAGGTTCATTAAGCGCAGTTATTGATAGCTTGGCGAAACGCAATTCCGAAGCGCTCGCAGCAAAGAGTTCATAAGCATAAGTAGTTAGCCCTGTCACCGCGTGTCAGGGCTGTTTTTCCTCGTTTGCGCTGGACATCTCTATCCGCAGTTAAGCAGAAAATGATCCGAGCCAGTCCCATTTGTAAAAAAGCCTCATTAATTCCGCCATCTGCATTTTTAAATGATTGACTATCAACCATTATATAATACCTTACTCGATGTAAAAGCCGATTCCTGGATCAAGCTATTGCCTAGGCAACTTGCTGACGCGCTGGATTCATTAAGGCACGGTAATTCGGCAAAATGGCAATCCGCGCTGAATTCCCTGCCGAAAGTGACCGCAACGCACCGTATACTGGATGCTGATTCCATACAGATAGGGCGGCCGGAAGATTTGTCTGAAGCAGATAGAGTGGAGCTGGAGCGCCAGCTCAAGACATTTCATCCGTGGCGTAAAGGGCCATACAATTTATTCGGCATTGAAATTGATACAGAATGGCGGTCGGACTGGAAGTGGGATCGTCTAAAAAGTCATATTTCACCGCTTAATCAGCGCTTGGTATTGGATGTAGGCTGTGGAAATGGCTATCATTGCTGGCGTATGTTGGGCGCTGGAGCAAAAATGGTGGTTGGCATAGACCCCTTGCTGCTCAATGTGATACAGTTTCAGCTAATTAGACGCCTGCATGGCGAAGCGCCGGTTTACGTGTTGCCAATAGGAATTGAAGAATTGCCTCGTGGCTTAAAGGCGTTTGATACGGTATTTTCCATGGGTGTGCTTTATCATCGCCGTTCACCCATCGATCATCTTCTGGAACTAAGAGATTGCCTGCAACCCGGCGGCGAGCTGGTATTGGAATCGCTGGTCATTGAAGGCAAATCAGGCGAAGTGTTAATGCCTGAGGGACGTTATGCAAGAATGCGTAATGTCTGGTTTTTACCAAGCTGTGAAACATTAATGATCTGGCTGAAGCGGTGCGGCTTTAAAAATATCCGCTTAATCGACGTCACCACAACCAGCGATGAAGAACAACGCAGTACGGAATGGATGCAGTTTCACTCTCTCAAGGATTTTCTAAACCCTGAAAACCCCCAGTTAACGTGTGAAGGGCTTCCAGCGCCTAAGCGGGCTATTTTTATTGCCGACAATCCTTTGAGGTGATATTTCATTAGCACCCGGGCAAACGGATTGCAGAGGAAAGAGCTTTAATAGGGGGCCTGGAGATCTGCCGCCAATCAGTAGCCGTCGAAAACAAGCTATATCAATAAGCGCTGGGCAACGAGTTAGAGCATTGTCACATAGACAAGTAAAAATGCATTTATCGTTGTATTTTTGCAATAAACCGCTTGACTTATTTGTTAGGATGGCTCATTTTATATCCGCGATATTTAAGAATAAATATCGCCCTAAACACGCAGGTTTGTTTATTTTTCAAAGTATAGAATGCGGTTAGCGAGCTACAAAACTATTTTTTACAAGAAATAAAATGTCTAAAAATAGTAGGTTAGACCTATTTAAGCTTAAGTATCGGCTGGGTTCGCGTTAACACGGAAATTCCTGGTAACTAATTTTTTGGGATTAAAATCATGAAAAAACTAATATTGTTATTATTTTTGTTGTTTGCCTTCAATGCAATTGCCGCACCTGTTAATGTTAATACAGCTGATGCCAAAACCATCTCAGAAGCGCTGACGGGTATTGGCCTTAAAAAGGCTGAAGCTATTGTAAAATACAGAACAGAAAATGGCTTATTTAAGACGCCCGAAGATTTGACCAATGTCAAAGGCATAGGCAAAAAAACCGTTGAGAAAAACAAAAAAGACATCTTGCTCAGTGATGCGCCAGGCGTTGAATCAAATGTAGCCACTGAACCCAAGTCTGTTGAGGAATCAAAACCGGTTGTTGAACCAACTAAAGATAAAAAACCCAAGTAGATAGCCACAAACCACTCACATAGTCCCTCTTGGCTGAGCGGCAGATTTTTTATATTTGGAGGGCTGAGTTGTGTTAATTTATTTAACAAAGTTAGCCTCGCCAGATTTAGCAACACACCTCTATACATAATCCCTTATTCGCGCCATTTCGCGGCGCGAATGCGCGAATTGACTACATCAAACGCACGGCCCGCGCCGCGAACCCGCCAGTCAACTCGCGCAATATTTTAGCTACCTTATCTCTTGGCTTTTTAATTTCTTAGCGTGGATGTAGAATAATCCACCGGTCTCTATCGTAAAATATCATATTGCGCATTGCTAATCCTATCTGCTCATCAGCAACAAGATTTATTCAGATTCCTACGTTGCTCCAGGAGATTAGCGCAAAATGAAGAAGCATTCGTAAAGACTTCGAATAAGCCTTTATGGTATATGTTGATCAATAAAAAATCCGATGCAAAGTTGACGAACAATCACCCGGCATTCACTCATTATTTAAATTCAACTATAAGCACAACCATGCACATGCTTTACGGAATAAAAAACTGCGATACCGTCAAAAAAGCTCGTCATTGGCTGGATCAAAACGGCATTGCCTATCAGTTCCATGATTTTCGGGTCGATGGGCTAACGCCGGCACAACTGAATGATTTTACCGCCCGCTTGGACTGGAATGCGTTGCTTAACCGCAGCAGTACCAGCTGGCGGCAACTAAGTGCTGAACAACGAAGCAATCTGACATCAGAAAAAGCAATTGCATTAATGCTAAACACCCCTACCCTTATTAAACGCCCCGTCTTAGATACCGGCGATAAACTGATTATTGGCTTTAAAGCCGGCCATTACAAATCTGAATTGCTATGAGTGAAACCCTAGAACTTCTTAAAGACCTTATTATCAGGGAGTCGGTCACACCTCAAGATGCGGGTTGTCAGGATGTTCTTGCAGAACGTTTAACCAAGCTGGATTTTAAGGAAGAACGCCTGAATTTTGAAGATACTCAAAATATCTGGCTTAGACGTGGCAATGCAAGGCCGCTGTTTACTTTTCTTGGACACACCGACGTTGTGCCGCCCGGTCCATTAGATGCGTGGTTTTCATCGCCTTTTGCACCGGCTATTCGCGATGGCAAACTTTATGGGCGCGGTGCAGCCGACATGAAAGGCGGCATAGCCGCATTTATCACCGCCGTCGAACGCTTTATTGCCAAACACCCCGATCATCGAGGCTCCATAGCCGTAATGATGACCAGCGACGAAGAAGGCATAGCCACCAACGGCGTGGTTAAAGTGATGGAAGTGCTGGAACAGCGCAATGAAAAAATAGACTGGTGTCTGGTAGGAGAGCCCTCCAGCGATAAAAAAATCGGTGATGTGATTCGTGTAGGCAGACGGGGCTCCTTGTGCGCCAGATTAACCATTTCCGGCATACAGGGGCATGTCGCCTATCCCGAACTGGCTGAAAATCCGATCCACCTGTTTGCACCGGCATTAAAAGAATTAACGGAAGAAGTCTGGGATCACGGAAATGTGTTTTTTCCACCGACTAGCCTGCAAGTTTCAAATATCAATGCGGGTACAGGAGCGGAAAATATTATCCCCGGCTCCGCCGAGGTGCAGTTTAATCTCCGTTTCTGCACCGAATTAAATGAAGAAACTATCAAACAACGCACCAGCGCTATTCTTGATAAATACGGTTTTAAATACGCCATACTATGGCGTTTATCAGGCAACCCATTCCTAACTGAAAAAGGTGAGTTAATTGATGCCACACATGCCGCCATCAAAACCGTGACCGGCTTTGAAACCCGAGATGATACCGGAGGCGGCACTTCCGACGGACGCTTCATTGCACCCACCGGCGCACAAGTTATTGAACTGGGGCCTCTGAATGAAAGCATTCATAAAATTAATGAGCATGTCGGCATAGAGGACCTGGAAATTTTAACCAATATCTATGAACAAATACTGATCAATTTGCTGGTAAAACCAATCTTATAAAAAATTGCATAGAACAACATTGCTGCAATAAGAGATAGTTATGGAATCCGGGCAACATCAGTAAAACAAACCGTCAAGGGGTGTATCTTCTGAGCAATGGTTTACGAAACTTCATGGAGTCATGGCGTAATGCTGGTAACCCTGTACGAAATGATTAAAACAAGAAAATGGGATCATTAAATGCAAATGGATATAAATAACTAAAGGCTGTGAAAGCTTGGTTGCTAATAAAAATTGACGATGTTTTTATGTGTTTGTGACAATAGTGCCGACTTCCATGAAGTATTTTTTAGCACGGGAGATAATAGCCTTAAAAAAGGTCCGATGAGTATGTGTTTTGTGTAAACGTATACTTGTTCCGAACAGTGGACAAATAGGGCGTGAAAGTCAGGGGTCCGTACCTGTAACAAATACTACTGTAGTAGACTAATTCAATAGGAAGATATCATGAAACGGCATTTATTATTAATCTGTATATTATTTTTGAGCGCTTGCTCAAATCTGCCGCCTGCAATTGAGGAACCGCCGCTTTATGACATTTCCTATAATGAAGCAGCACGGAACATTGCCCAATTTAAAGATGCACCTGTGCGTTGGGGCGGGGTAATCATTGATGTCGAAAACGAACAAAACTTCAGCCTTGTTCAAGTGCTGTATTATCCTCTTCACAGTTATGGCCGTCCAAGGATTGACAAACCGAATGGAGGACGTTTCCTTATTAAAAGCCCTGAATTTCTCGATCCGGCCGTTTACACAAAAGACACTGAAATTACCGTTGCAGGAACGCTTAATGGCGATGTCGAACGTAAAATCGGCAATAAATCACTCCGGTTGCCGATGATTTTAGCCAAGGTAATTCATCTCTGGCCTGCCAATATATACAGCAATTATTATGGCTACGGCTACCCTTATTATGGATACTATGGTTATTACCCTTATTCCCCATATTACTGGGGTGGTTATTATTGGCCATACTGGTATTAGCAGAACGATGGGATACTACCGCTCAATAGCTTCGAATTAAGCAAACTGCGAGGTAGCGCTTCCATTCAATGTGAACTGCTTTGCCGCATCTGAACTCTGGCGCGTATCAATGCAGCAATGACTACAAACAATAACGCTGCCAAAGAAATTTCCAGCATTATAAATGCGGCAATTTTAAAATACGCGAATAGCGGATCAACAAAGCGGACTAACCACCCGCCAGCTTCATCGGCTAATGCTGATATGTACGTTAAACTACTCAACCAGATTTTTAACCGGACCGAGAATTCAGTCATCAACATTAAATGCGTTAAAGTAACTATCAGCATACCCATCGAAAACAGATGAAAATGTGAAACTTCCAACATGCCCTGATAACTTCTGGGTTGGGTAAATTGCTCTTCAGACCCTAGATAATAGGCGCTTACTGAATCAGGGGTTAAATCCATGTGATGAAAATACATCATGCCATTACTGACCCACAACAGGACTATATAACCCAGAAACATTAACACCAAGGCATTTAGCAACGATTTACGCTGTTGTTCACCGGTAACAAAATAACGCATCAGTCTGTACCCTGGTTTTTTATCATAATCTGATAAATGGCCATGACTTTACGGATGCTGTTGAGTCCGGCGCGTGTGCTGAGGGTCGCGCCGCTTATGCCATCCACCCCTTTATTAAAATCCATATCGGTTAGCGGTCGTTTATATAGCTGCTCAAACCAGCGATCGGGCGGCTGATATTCGGGAGGCTCATGAAAAGCGAGCGTGTAAACGTTGCGCAGTTCGCCATCGGGCGTTAACACAATCATCAAGGTTTCAGGTTTAGTTCTGACAGTGCTTGTTACGATAGCTGCGTAAGCTAATACTTTGTCGTGGTCTTTTCCGATATAGAACGTAAATAGGCCCGAGTCTAATTTAATCCTGGCATCTCGCTCAATTTTGGCGGTCTGATTTTCATCAGGGAATAACGATAATTGTTCGACTTGCGCGCCTTTTCCAAACGCCAATTCCATCGCTTCGTTTTTACTATAAAAGATTTCGGCAAAGCTTGTGCCTGTGGACATCAGCAGCCATAAAAGTAGCATAAACTTTATTATTTTCATATAAGTATCCAGTATTGTCCGGCGGTATTTCAATTGCATTGTGTTTTTGCTGCAAGCCAAAACGCCAGACAGACATTTTATTAACATGAAATATCTGTCTGCCAATTTGAACCACGAGCACTTTATGTAGAAACGCTTTATTGCATGGATTAGGTTCATTAACATCATACTATATGAACTGAAAAATCCCCTGATACTAGAAAATATAACCGAAACCCAAATTGAAATCATCCGGCACCGGGCCTTCCTCAGCGCTAAAGTTGCGGTAATCAGCTTTGATGACGACCTGAGGGATAGGTTTATATTGCAGACCTACTTGCAAAATTCGCTGATTTAGGCGCGGATCCCCGGCAAAACCTTGGGGGGCGCTGGCGATTGTATTGTATTTTTCATGGCGGAAAAAGGGGGCGAGGTATTGCTGAGTATCTTTAAAAATCAGCGGCAATACATCATAACCGACCTCCGAATACCAGCCATAGTTTTGTGAGCCTATAGTTTTACCATTCGCGGCACTGAGGGTACCTGCATTATTAATATGCCCCCATGAACCCAGAGTACGGAATTCCAGTCCACGATATTTCCATTGCACATGCGCTTCATAAAGCTGGGTAAAAACATTAGGCTTTTGACCGGCGTATTCCTGGTCTTGCCCTGAATTGCCGACATATGCGCCGCCACCAACAGTAACACCCGTCAACGCCGCTGGCTGATAATTCATTTGTGCGACATAACCCAAATTATTAGCCAACCCCTGACTGCCGCCTCCCCTGCCT
Organism: Methylobacter sp. KS41; assembly: GCA_002862125.1. GTDB lineage: Bacteria > Pseudomonadota > Gammaproteobacteria > Methylococcales > Methylomonadaceae > Methylobacter_C. The sequence goes on from PHSP01000001.1 coordinate 1,822,913, forward strand.
TCACGAATACCATCAGAGCTAAACCCTTTGGCATTTAATCCGTTGACTACATAAGCGGTATAGGTAAGTTCAGGTGTTATAGCGCCGAATAGGCCGAGACCCATTTCCCGCCAAGTAGTCGGAATGATTAACTGTTCAACTACAGGGCGATGGTTGCCGAAGAAAAATAGCGGTTCATGAATCCGGTTAATAAAGCCCATCGGCATTAAAACCAAGCCCGCGCGAGCATTAACCCTCGGATCAATAAAGAAATCCAGTGACGCAAATTCGACAGAAACTTCGCCTTTTTGTTCGTCACCTTCGCCAGTCGTTGCATGCTCGAACTCAATTTCGCTGTTGAAAAGGATGCGATCGGTAAATTTATAACCAACATACAAAACCGCTCGTTCAAGATCGGCATTGTTTTTTGCGTCACCTTTATCACCGACAAAGTTCTGATAAAAGGCCTCGCCATAACCGCCAATGGACAGGCCTTTACCTGCCTGATATATCTTTGATGCAGCGGGCCCCAGGCCATATGCGCTTTTAAGTTGCTTCTCCTCGGGAATTGCCAGATTGGTACGCAATTTCTCAACTTCCTGACTCAGAATATCAGTTTTGCGCTCCAGTTTTTTTACATTACTGACAACGACCTTGTTCTCAGGGATCTGCACATTGCTGTTATCAGCCTTGTTATCTTGGCTCTGAAAATTAGTGGTTGTGGTTGCAGCTGTAGCTTTATTTATTGCGGGCGCCATACCGGCTTTCATCTCATCGATTTGTTTTTGCTGTGCCTGAATAATATTCCACATATCTTCCATTGTTTTCGGTCTATCCATTGCGCTAACAGGCATGCTTAACGCCATAATTGCAGCAAGTTTGGCTATTTTTAATGGTTTGCAATTTTGTTTCATTTACATATCCTCATTTTTTCAGTTTATAGATTGTAGCCTGATTAAATGAATATGAAAATGGTTCTTATTTATATTATTATTTATATGAATAAATTAGAAATCACTTTCCTGATAAAATAAGGATTGATGTGGGTTGATGAATTTAAAATCGTAAATGCCTTAAAATTTACTATTCATTCATATTTAGAGCTTAACTAGATCGTTGGCTTCTGGTATATTCAGACTTCAAACAATTAAGTTAGCTGGACTAACTTCTCAGGACGGTGACAATAAAAAATGAACTTAAGAAATGGGGAGCTGTTATGACCGAAGTGCTATTTATATTAACTGTTATTTTTGTTGCCTATGTTGTCTATGTAGTAGTAAATGACCACAAAGCAGCTACCAAATCTACAATACCAACGGCAAAGCCCGAGGCGCAGAAAGAGCTTGTAGAGCCTCCAATTACAGAAGATGTTGTCAAAAACTTTAAGCCAGCAATAATTAAACCGGCGGGCATTAATAAAACCATATCCCCTTCGACAACCCAGAATACAATTAAAAAGGGTTTACGAAATCCGGAAACCGGAGAGGTCGCCACTACTTATAACAACTATCGTTTTACCAAACGCTGGATAAAAGATGCATTAGTAACAGAAGGGTTAGTTGAAAAAGTATATAAAAATAACGAGCTTGATACTGCAATTGAAGAGAAAATAAAAGATGCCTTAGTTAAGCTTGAAACCTTCGAAAAATACAAACCGTAGTCATAGGAATAATATATGATTAAGGCTAAAAACTAGAGTTTAGAATTTTAGTTATCCGGATTGAGCTTTTTCAGTCAGTCGATAACGAAATCATCTGAATGAAAGACCCCACCGTTTTTCTGCGGCTGTTTTCTTCCAGTGCATGGGCGACTAAAGTGGTTCCATAAGTCCAGACGCTTTTTTATCGAGTCTTAGAGGGTATCGGTTCCGACACTGTTGGCCGGCGTTACGCCAATTTTTCTTCTGTAGAATATTGCTTATTACTAATTAATCCATCATCTTAGCTCAAGCGATTACTCCTGTCAGATCGAGATGATTTGGCGATTTACAGCTATACATTCAATTATCGCCGCCTGAAAAACAAAACCATGAGCTAACCGCACATTGGTTATATCGGTGCTCCAAATCTGATTAGGCCGGACAATCCACCAATTCAATTTTCGCTTTTTGTGTATAAGTCTTAATTGTGCGTTTTTTTCACTCATTTCACCTTCCTATTTCATGATAGACGCCATCTGATATTTCTGTCTGGATTTTAGGGGCCACTATAGGTCTCAATAGCATTAATGGATATATTGGTTTTAAGGATGGTGTTTTGCAGGGACTTGGTTAGAATATTAAACATCCTGCAGCCATTGCCGGATGCGCATTGAACTACCCATAACATTGATGCAAAACATAATAAAGAACTCGCCGGACTTTACCGGCAAATTAGGAGTAATAGATGAATATTCATGAGTGTCAGGCCAAGCAGTTGTTTCAAATACATGGAATACCAGTGCCGGATGGAAAACAAGCGGCAACGCCGGATGGCGCCGGACAGGTTGCAAATGAGCTCGGCGGTGAAGGTTGGGTTGTTAAGGCTCAAGTTCATGCAGGCGGCAGAGGTAAAGCCGGCGGCGTAAAACTGGCTAAAAATCTGACTGAAGTGGTCGAGTTTAGTAGAGACATGCTAGGGAAACGGCTTGTTACTATTCAAACCGATAGCGCGGGATTACCTATAAACTCTCTGTTGATAGAGAAAATTTACCCGATTAAACGTGAGTTGTACCTGAGTGCGCTGGTTGACAGAGCCAGTAAACGCGTTATTTTTATTGCCTCGGCGGCTGGCGGCATGGATATAGAAACAGTCGCTCATGAATCGCCTGAACAAATCATTTCGGTACAAGTTCATCCTGCAGCTGGTTTACAAGCGTATCAATGCCGGAAAGTTGCCTACAATTTGGGACTCAAAGGACCGCAAGTTAAAGCAATGGAAAAAATTATGCAGGGTATGTATGACTTGTTTTTGGCAAAAGATGCCAGCCAAATTGAAATTAATCCATTAATAGAAACGCATAGTGGCGAGTTAATGGCTTTGGACGCTAAAATCAACTTTGATGATAACGCGGTAGCTATGCATCCCGATATTTTAGCCATGAAAGATCCCTCACAAGAAGATGAAAAGGAAAACGAAGCACAACGATTTGGCTTAAATTACATTACCTTGGAAGGCAACATAGGCTGTATGGTCAATGGTGCGGGTCTCGCCATGGCGACTATGGATCTGGTTAAATTAAAAGGTGGCTTACCAGCCAATTTTCTCGATGTTGGCGGGGGCACCAATGTCGAAAAAGTTTGTGAAGCTTTTAAACTGATTCTATCCGATAAGAGTGTGAAGGCGGTATTGGTCAATATCTTTGGTGGTATCGTTAAGTGTGATGTCATCGCATCAGGTATTTTGGCAGCCATAGAACAGGTTCACGTTACAGTGCCTGTGGTTGTCCGCTTGGAAGGCACAAATGTCGAGGAAGGCCGGGCATTATTAAGTAATACAGGCCATAAGATTTACGCGGCGGATGATTTGGCACACGCAGCAGAACAAGTAGTTGCTTTGGCGGAGGCTGTATGAGCATTTTAATTGATAAAAACACTAAAGTTATTTGTCAGGGCTTTACCGGCAAACAAGGCACGTTTCACTCTGAGCAAGCTTTGGATTATGGCACACAATTAGTTGGTGGCGTTACGCCGGAACGCGGCGGCGAAACCCATTTGGGATTGCCTGTCTTTAATACCGTCCAAGACGCAGTCAACCTCACCGGAGCAACAGCCAGCGTAATTTATGTACCGCCTTTTTACGCGGCTGATGCGATTCTTGAAGCTGTCGATGCAGGTATCAAGCTCATCGTCTGCATCACTGAAGGCATACCGATTTTACAAATGTTGCGCGTCAAAGCGGCAATGGCGGATACGGGAGCATTATTAATAGGTCCCAACTGTCCAGGAGTCATCACCCCCGGCGAATGCAAAATCGGCATTATGCCGGGTAAAATTCATTTGCCTGGCTCTATCGGCATCGTGTCACGCTCAGGCACATTAACCTATGAATCGGTTCATCAAACTACTCAACAAGGCTTGGGACAAAGCACCTGCGTTGGTATTGGCGGCGATCCGATTCATGGCATGAACTTTGTTGATGTACTCAGCCATTTTCAGGCAGATGATCAAACCAAAGGCATAGTCATGGTTGGTGAAATCGGCGGTGGCGAGGAAGAAGATGCCGCAGAATACATTAAAGCCCATGTCACTAAGCCTGTAGTCGCCTATATCGCTGGGCAAACCGCGCCTGCTGGAAAACGCATGGGACATGCTGGCGCAATTGTGACGGGTGGAAAAGGCACGGCAGACGGAAAAGTTGCCGCGCTGAAAGCGGCGGGAATTGAAGTGGTGAACTCACCGACTGATATTGGGGTGGCGATGATGGGGTGTTTTTAAGAAATACCGCTAAATCTACAGAAAATCCTAAAAATCTATCACCACAAAGATGCGAAGAATACGAAAATATTTACACTCCCAAATAAAACTTCGTGTTCTTTGTGTCATCGATCAGGTCGCTCGTTGCCGGTCCAAGCCGTTTTAACGCTGCCGCGCTTATGACCAATCTCTCTTTACTTTAACGTTTACCATAGCTTTCTTGTATCCAGCCAGGTCACTTGCCCGGCACGTTTATTCACTTCCTGATACAGGTGAGCCGTGCAGCCTGGTTTACCGGAGCCGCCTCCGTCCCATAAACAGATGAAACGTACTTTGCCGATACCGTAGGCCAGTGCGGTATATAACAACCAGAGATTACAACGTTCGTAGGGAGAACTGTCTTCTTCATCGATATCACCCAGTGCATCGGACATGTTGCGCGGCGGGCTTTTAAGTTGCTCGGCGAGGGTGAAATAGCGTGTCCGCCAGCTTTCTCCTCGCTCGGAAGACAGGATAGCTCGTTGTACGAATTCCGCTTCCGGAAAAGGTTGCAGCAATCGAATGCGAACACCTCGTTTGGCGCAAGTTTCGGCAAATAAAATATCGCCCCCTGCCGCGCCTTGAGTCAAGGCGAGATCGCTTTCGTTTGCACCCAATGCCGCCAGAACTTCGGCGATTTTTTCAGCGGCAATGCCGCTCTTGTCATTTGGAAAACGCGGAGTAAGCCGATCCTCTGCATCGATCATAAGGCCATTAAACAGAAAAACCCGGCGTGGTTGCCATCGTTCTTCCGGTTTTTTTAATGGCGCCAGTGCTCGCTCTATAGTTGCAATGCCGGCATCAATGACTTCCGGGCGAAAGCCCAGATCTTTGAGCAAGTATAAATGGGATAAGGTAGAGTTAAGGGGATAAAATTCATTTCCAGATTTGGCGATGGCTTCTTTATAAGCTGAAGCGACAGTATCCGGCGTGCCAAGCAATACTTCCAGCGCGCCGAGAGCCGCTTTGCTCCAAAAGGACTGCCCCGGTTCGAACTCCGCCACGTAGCGCACTGCAGCAGCCATGGCTTTGGCTTCGATGAAATAGCGGGTGTCTCCCGTAAGGTATAAAAACACATGCATCAAGGTCAAGACGTTGATTCCCGAACAGTAATGGCCGGGGTTACGCCTGAAGGCTTGCCGGTAGCTTTCGATTGCGGCTCGTAGCCTTGCATCCGCATCCGCGGCATTGTTGCGCATCTGCTGGATGGTCAAGCCCTGTTGCCGCCATAAATGAATCCACGCATCCTTGTCGATTCTGGCTAGCAGCGCCCAGGTTTCAGGATCATTGGGATAAATTTTCAACATGCTTATGTAATGCAGCCGGACTTCATACTGGGGAATGTTTGCTTTTCCTTGCAATGCCAGATTTTGCAGACAAATGCCTTTTTCTTGTAGCCCGGTAAGATTTTCGGGATCAATTTCCAGGCCTGCTTCGATTTGCTCCAGTGCAAAATCGAATTGCTCTGCTTTACGCAGGGCAACTCCTGCCTTGAAAAGCGCCTCCGCGCGAAATGCCGCCACTGGCGCTTCGTCTGCAAGCATTAACAAATCACCGACGAGATCGTTCTGGCAAGCTTGTTCGACTTTTTCCGCCCAGACATCGTAAGCTTTCCAGAATTCCACTGCTTCATTTACACGAAGTAATTTCCATGATGGTTCTTGCAGATAGGGTAGCAATTGGTAAACGGGGCTCAGTTTACGGCCATGCCGGGATGTTGTCAGTGTAGCTTTTACCATTTCAGTGAGTGCTTTTTTGTCGTTTTCCAGAGTGTCCGGATCGGGTACGCCATCCTTGAGGCTGTAATTAAGCTTGCGATCAGTATAAATTTCGAACAGTCGCCTATCATTAATTCCTTGAATCAGTACTATGCCGCTAGCTCGTATGGCATGACGAATGCCAAGCTCATACCAGACATTGGGGTTATCCAGCGTTAAATCAGCAATTACCAGATCAGCGATGAGCAATTCCTGAAACATATCCGTTTTAATATCGCCCGCTGCTTGCTCCTGGTCCGTACGAAACACTGCAAACCCGGCATCTTTAATGGCGGGCTTGAGCAAATCGTTATAAATAGTATTGAAGTCGATTAGCGTGCCGCCGGGGCCTGGTTTTTTACCAAACGGCATAGCGACAAAAGCGTGTGGTTTCATAGAATTTCCCCAAGAGAACTGCACCAGAACATTAGCATAGTTTCAGGAGGCGGTCGAATCCGGCTTTCGACTTAAAGTACCACGCAAAATAGCCTCGGATTCAGCGGTTAAAGCTATTTATGATCCGCGAACCAAGGCTCAAGCCAGAAAATTATTGCCTGTTATTCTTTATGCTCGCCAGGACTTTTTGTAATAAATCCGCTTGCCCGGTCTGAAAGCAGATCGCGTCAGTTTCTCTACGCAGCCAGGTAAATTGGCGTTTAGCCAATTGCCGGGTTGCAATAATGGCCTTTTCGGTCATGGTTTCAAGATCATCCTCGCCTTGCAGGTAGGCCCAGACTTGCCGATAGCCGACGGCGCGGATGGAAGGCATTTTTTCGCTTAAATCTCCCCGGCGGTAGAGCGCTTCCACTTCATTAATTAACCCTTGCTCCAGCATATTCCGGAAACGTTGCGCAATGATGCCGTGCAAAATTTTCCGGTCTGGCGGGGCGATAATCAGTTTTATTTTTTGATAAGGCAGATCTCCGACTTGGTCTTGATTAAAAAATGAGGACAGGGGTTTGCCGCTGATTTCGTAGACTTCCAAAGCGCGCTGGATACGTTGCGGGTCATTGGGATGAATTCTCGCTGCCGAGAGTGGATCGATGTCTGCCAGACGTTGATGCAGAGCCTCTTTACCCAATTGCTCTAAATCCTGATCAAGCCTTGCTCTGATCGCTGGATCGGCCTCAGGCAAAACGGCAAGTCCGTTGAATAAAACATTAAAATATAACATGGTGCCGCCGGTCAAAACCGGTATTTTTCCGCGCCCGGTTATAGCATCCATCAAGGCTAGCGCCTGTGTTCTAAACTGCCCGGTAGAGAAAGATTCTGACGGATCCAGTATATCTATCAAGTGATGAGGAATGCCGCCTCTTTCTTCCAGCGTCGGCTTAGCCGTTCCTATATCCATGCCCTTAAAAACCAGCGCGGAATCTACACTGATGATTTCCCCATCCAATGCCTGCGCCAGTTGTACTGAAAGAGCGGTCTTTCCAGAAGCCGTCGGCCCCATTAAGAAAATCGCAGGTGGAAGGCATTGTTTTTGCCTGGTTATGGATTTCTGTTTTCGCGCTAATGACACCGCTTATTGACCGCGCAAGAAAAATTTATCGAGATCATTTGTCGATAGTTCTATCCAGGTGGGCCTGCCGTGGTTGCATTGCCCGCTTCTTTCGGTTTGTTCCATATCCCGCAGCAATGCGTTCATCTCGTCTATGCTCAAGCGCCGGTGCGCGCGTACCGAACCATGACAGGCGATGGTTGCCAACAGTTCATTGGATTGCTTTTGTATGCGATGACTCATACCATGTTCGGATATATCGGCCAGCACATCACGTATCAAAGTTTCTTTATCGATATTGCCCAATAAAGCGGGCGTTGAACGCAGAATGATAGTTTCAGGCCCTGACCGGTTGATTTCAAACCCGAGTGAACTGAAGAATTCATGTTCCTGCTCCGCCAAATCGGCTTCCGCCGGACTGACTTTTATCTTGATAGGGAGCAATAAGGGTTGACTGGGTACCGCGCCTTGCTGATATTGCTGTTTAAGCCGCTCGTAGGTAACCCGTTCATGGGCGGCATGGGCATCGACCAGGATAATGCCTTTTGGAGTTTCGGCCAGAATATAAATGTTGTGCAAATGCGCGATAGCATAGCCAAGCGGTGGAGTATCCTGTGCTGGCGGTACAGTTTGCTGCTGTTTTTGTATGGGCGGGTCTTCCGGGTACAATGACGCATACGCTTTTATCGTTTCTGCTACCGTTAAGGGCAGAGAGGTTTGCTGAGGCGGTCTTTGATCATAAAAGGGCTTGGGAGCAAAGTCCGTGCGCGTTTGCTGCTTAGGAGCGAGTTCAGGTTCCAATTGCAGGGTTACGCTGTCGTCTACCTGAATCACGCTACGTTCTGGTCTTACACCCGCCAGTGACCGGTGCAGCGCTGAAAAGAGAAAATCATGGACCAGTCGACCTTCTCTAAATCTGACTTCCAGTTTTGCCGGATGAGCATTAACATCAACCAGCTTAGGGTCGAGTGACAAAAATAACACAAAGACAGGGTGCCGCCCATGAAACAAAACATCCTGATAGGCCTGTTTAACAGCATGGGAAACGAGCTTATCTCTTATCAATCTATCGTTGACATAGAAAAACTGCATATCCTGTTGACTGCGGGAAAATGCCGGCAAACCTACCCAGCCTTTTAATTGCAAACCTGATGCCGCAAAGTCGATTTTTACGGAATTCTCAATAAAAGCCGATCCGCATATACTGGCAATCCTTTGCTCTTGAGCGCTATCCTTTACCGCCGGTTTTAGATTGAGCACTTCCTTTTGGTTATGGATAAGGCTAAAACCAATATTAAACCGGCTAAGAGCCATTCTTTTTATTAATGTTTCAATGTGGGCAAATTCGGTTTTTTCAGTTTTGAGAAACTTGCGTCTGGCAGGGGTATTGTAAAATAAATCCCGTACATCAACCGTAGTGCCTTGAGGATGCGGATCGGGTTGCGGATCAAAATTCCGTTCCGAACCATCGGCGCTTACGCACCAGGCGCACTGCGCATCGGCAGTGCGTGAAATCAGCGTAAGTCTTGCCACAGAGCTGATGCTGGGCAGGGCCTCGCCGCGAAAACCCATGCTGGCGACCTGCTCCAGGTCCTGCAATGTGGCAATTTTACTGGTTGCATGTCGTGATAATGCCAACAGCAGGTCTTCCTTGACTATGCCGCAACCGTCGTCCCTGATTTTTATTAACCGTGCGCCGCCCTGCTCTATCTCAATAGTAATTTGTCTTGCGCCGGCATCAAAACAGTTTTCAACCAGTTCCTTGACCACGGACGAGGGTCTTTCGACCACTTCACCAGCGGCAATCTGATTGACCAGTTGAATGGGGAGTGAACGAATACGCATCAGCCAGCCTAAAGCAAAAGCGTTATTCTATATGAGTAGTTAAGGTCGTGGTAGTTTAACAAACCGGTTAAAGTGCAAAACTACCATGGCTCTGCACTTTGCAGGTGATTTATTGCAGATCCAATGCAGCGATTCTGTTATCAACAGGCGCCGATTGTCTGAAATAGTTACATACGCCTTTGAAAATAGCATCAGCCATTTTCGATTGAAAACGTTTACTCAGTAAGTTCCGTTCTTCCGATGGATTAGAGATGAAAGCTGTTTCCACTAATATGGACGGTATATCAGGCGATTTCAACACAATAAACCCTGCTTTCTGAACGGAATCCTTATGCAGTTCCGAAACAGTGTCGAAGCTTCTTAAGACATGATTCGCAAGGTTAACACTTGCTTCCTGAGTCGCCGTTTGCGATAAGTCCAGCAAAACCGAGGCTAGCACATCTTCTTTATCGCTCAGGCTGACCCCGACTAAATCCGAGGCGTTTTCACTATCCGCCAGCCAACGCGCCGCTTCGCTTGATGCGCCGCGCGTGGACAAGGTATAGACGGACGCGCCTTTAACATCCGCATTCTGATAAGCATCGGCATGTATTGAAACAAATAAATCCGCTTTAGCCGCTCTAGCGATTTGCATCCGTTGTCTGAGACCCACGTAATAGTCGCCTTTTCTAACCATGACCGCCTTCATGCCCGGCTGTTTGCTGATTAATGCCGCCAGTTTATTAGCGATTGCGAAAGTGATTTTTTTCTCCTCAGTGCCTTGAGGTCCATGAGCGCCTGGATCATTGCCGCCATGTCCAGCATCAATGGCAATCACTATGCTGCTGGCTCTTGCAGGTTCAATTGATTTGCCGTCAATTGATTCTGTCGCGACTGTTTTGAGTTCCCGGGATTTACTCGAATCCAATTGAGTTACTTTTTTATCTTCACTTTTTACAGAGACGATAGGGTCTTTATTAAACAAATCAATTATTAATTGATGTTCGTCACTATTATTAGAGCTTATTGAAAATTTTTTTGAACTGATTGGCGCTTTTAAATCAACAACAATTCTTAAATCGGTACCGTTTTTTATCCCCGTGCGAACACGGGCGAACAACGGATGCTTTGCTGATGGCTGGCTTAATGCGCGCTCAAGCCGGGCGTCTTTAATATCAATAACCAAACGCGCCGGATTATCCATCACGAAAACCTTATGATTTGCTGATGACGTTAGCTCAAACATCATGCGATTTTGGTTTGAGGTAGTGGTATAACGCAATGAATTTACGTTGCTTTGTTGCGCATAAACCGGCGCAAACAAAAACTGTAATCCAAAGAAAAAAAAGACTTTCCAGAAATTCCTCATAGCGATACCACTCAAAGACGACAAACCGGTTTAAATTATACCAGTATGCCGTTGTTTTCATACGTGCCTTGCAATTTTTTATGAACCATACTCCATATTTAGCAATCGCGCAAGTCCTTGAGGTTTTAAGGTAATAATTCTATCGGGTTTTGGTAAATATCCTTTACCCTTATCAGGCCATTCGATAAAACATATACTGTCCTGATCAAAATAATCCCTTATACCTATCCATTCCAGCTCTTCAGGATCAAGCACTCGATATAAATCAAAATGAAAAATTTTACGCCCGCTTATCGTGTATTCTTCCACTAACGTATAGGTTGGGCTTTTAACAATGCCGTTATATCCAGCGGCCCGGAGAAAGCCTCTAACCATTGTCGTTTTCCCTGCGCCTAAATCGCCATATAAAAAAATCAGGCATTTTGAGGGCAAAGAATGAAATAATTCCGCGCCAAACTGCTCCGTTGCTTCTGCGCTATGCAAATATTTCCGCATCAATTTATCAAAAATCTGAGATATGGCATTAAATCACTGGCTAACAAACCTCTCTCACCCTTCTTATCCGCAGCTAAATCAGCTGCCAGCCCGTGAATATGAACACCTTGTTGTGCAGCATTTTTCAAAGAACAGCCTTGAGCCAGAACACCCGCAATCACGCCTGCAAGCACATCGCCCATGCCTCCGGAAGCCATTCCCGGATTTCCCGTGGTAGAAACTGCGATTTCATCTTCAGAAGAAATTAATGTGCCGGCGCCTTTAAGAATGGCAATGCCTTCATATTTGGCCCGGATGGCCGAGACCGAGGCAAACCGGTCTTGTTGTATTTCAGCCGTAGAGCAGCCTAACAACCGTGCGGCCTCACCCGGATGCGGCGTTAAAATCCACTCAGAATTTGTTAGCGGCGAACGGGCTAATAGATTCAAACCGTCAGCGTCAATTATCAAGGGTTTTTGAGCTTTAACAGTTGCCATAAACAATCCTTTTGCCCAATCACTTTGCCCTAAGCCGGGACCTATCACAACGACGCTGGCCTTTTCCATCAACAACATCAATTGTCCTGCGCTTTCCACGCCATGGCACATTAGTTCAGGTCTGTTCAGATTCATTAACCCCGCATGCTCTGTCCGTGTTGCCACGCTAACCAATCCGGCGCCCGTTCGCAAGGCTGCTTCACCGGCCAGTCTTGCTGCACCGGAATAACCCAGGTCACCGCCTATTATCAGCACATGTCCAAAATTACCTTTATGCGAACAACGCTTACGGCGCGGCAACGGAGTCTTAACAACACGGACAGCCGAAGGCGCAACCTGTTGAAAAATAACATCCGGCACTGCCAGGGAAACATAAAAAATTTCACCGCAATAGTCAGCCGCTTGACCGGTAAATAAACCTTGTTTCAAGCCAATAAAAGTAACCGTGCAATCGGCTTTTACAGCACACCCCAGTACATTGCCGGTATCCGCATTCAAACCGGAAGGACTATCCACTGCAATAACCTGTGCAGGTACTTTGTTGATAACCTGAATAGCGAGTGCATAAAGCCCTGTTACCGGACGATCCAGCCCTGTCCCCAACAATGCATCAACAATCACGTCTACATTAATTATCTCACCTCCCTGAAATGAGATAATCTCTCCCTTTGACCCAACATAGTTCTGGCAGGCAGCAAGCGCATCCCCTTTGAGGTTTGATGGGTCTGAAAGGCTATAAACACTGACTTTTACTCCCGCTTCCAAAGCCAGTCCGGCAATAATATAACCATCTCCGGCATTATTGCCTGAGCCGCAAAAAACGGCCACAGATTGAGTATCCGGCCATCTATTCCGGATACATTGAAAAACCTCGTAACCGGCTTTGCTCATTAATTCAAAACCTGGAATGCTCTGTTCTTGTATAGCGATCCGGTCAAGCTCTCTAACCTGGGCTGTACTATAAAGTGTTATGGGTAATTTTTGCATGGTAATCAGTTTAATGCATTTGGGAAAATTAAACCTCATCCAATCTTGATTACGGCAGAGCTATGATGGTTGGGACGAGCAATGTACCCCGGCAAGCCTTTTAAGCGTTGTGTTTTGCTGCCGCTCAGTAATAGCTCCTGCACCCATGCAGCCGTAACTTAACTAGATAAGGTGCAGAGCGATTATAATTTATGATGAATATAATTAACTTCAGGCTTGCCTTCAGATTGAACCAGTTCGCCAATAACGAAAACGGTTTCGCCCAAGGCTTGCAAGGCTTCAACAGCCGGTTTTTCATCTTCTCCGGCTACACAAACTATCATGCCGATGCCGCAATTGAATGTGGTCAACATGTCTGCTTGAGACACGTTGCCCTGTTCCTGCAGCCATAAGAAAATGTCAGGAAACACCCAGGAGGAAAGGTCAATATCGGCATTAAGCCCCACCGGAATTACGCGCGGTAAATTCTCTGTCAAACCGCCTCCGGTAATGTGCGCCAAGGCGTGAACAGACACTTTATCCAACAAAGACAGTAGCGACTTTACATATATCCGGGTCGGCTCCAGCAGGACCGCGCCTAGTGTTTTGCCGCCAAAGGAGTCGGTAAGCGCCGAATTGCTGTGGGCGATTATTTTCCGGATTAACGAATAGCCATTGGAATGCGGGCCGGAAGATGCAATGCCGATTAACTTGTCGCCTGCTTTGACTTTGCCGCCATCCAGAACTTTACTTTTTTCCACAATACCAACGCAAAAACCCGCCAGATCATATTCGCCATCAGCATACATGCCAGGCATTTCCGCTGTTTCACCACCGACCAGTGCAGCGCCTGCCAGTTCGCAGCCTTTACCAATGCCGGCTATTACCGATGCAGCTGTGTCGACATCCAATTTGCCGGTAGCAAAATAATCGAGGAAAAACAAAGGCTCGGCGCCTTGTACAATAATATCGTTAACGCACATCGCAACCAGATCAATACCTACGGTATTATGGATGCCTGAATCAATAGCCAGTTTTAACTTGGTTCCCACCCCGTCGGTTCCAGAAACCAGAACCGGGTTCTGATAGCGGTCCAGCGGCAGTTCAAACATCGAGCCGAACCCGCCTAACCCAGCCATAACGCCTGCAGTGCGTGTTCTGGCTGCAATGGGTTTGATGAGCTCGACTAATTCATTGCCCGCCGCAATATCAACGCCGGCACTTTTATAGTTCAAGCTTTCTTGGTTTTGTGAGCTCAATGTCATTTTCTCTTTAAAAATTAAACTTCCGGTATTGTACAAGACATCGCCGTTTTTGTGAAAGATATGAAATCAGCTTACTCGTGTTTAGCCATTAACTTTGAGTTGTTACCGAAATAGTTGAATTCCGTTTAAAAAAAAACTAAAGTGACCCTGCGTTTAAGTAGGTTAATTTTAATAAAAACATCCAACCTAGTTTGAGGAATTTATATGACTATATCAAAAATTTTTAAATTTGCGTTCTTTATCGCCGCCGTATTATTTAATGGACAAACTGCCGCCTATAGTCCCGAGGAATTAGAAAAAACCTGCAAAAAACCACACTTTACTGATTTTAATCTTACCGAATATCAAGCACCCGATAACATTGAAATTGCCCCCGAATCAGAGTTTATTATCAAAATATCAGCTTGGGCAGACCCCAGCACCATCAAATTAACGGCCAAAAAACAAGACCTGCCTTTTACAGTAGAAAGCAATAGCAGCTTTCACAAAATCAAGGCAAAATTACCTGCGACTTTAAATGGCAATTTTGTCAGAATTGAAGTGGGAGTGAAGGCAGTATTAGGTTGCAGTAATAAGAAAGGCTGGCTGGTTAAGGTTGCAAATAACTAAAAACCCTTAACAGAATACGAATGAAGTAAAAAAACTAAGCTCGCCAAAGCGTACAGATTATTTATCCACCAAAGGCGATAGGTTTCTGCAAAGTTATGAAAAGGTTATCGTAAAAAGCGATTATCCATTAGTCTGGGCTGTAGGGTGTGCAGTACACCTCAGTCTTTTATCTGGTAAAAAACTAGTGATAACTAAGTAGGCCCATATAAAACACGAAAATTTTGAACTCCTGTGTAAAAGATGAAATGGCTAAAAAGAATATTACCGGCATTTCTTTGCGTGTAAAAACCACATTTTGGAATGGCTTGTTTTCTTATTAGAATCGTTGAATTTTCGGCTAATAATATAATGTTATATGATTTTACCTTAATACTATTAATTAGCTGAGAAACCGTGGAAAACGATTTATTTATTTTACTAATCAAATTGTTATATTATTTTTTATGTTGTTATCGGCTTGTGTATAAGTCATGTTTAAATAATTAGAAAAAATAATATCATTTTTTACACACAGAATTACTCACAGAATAGGACGATTTGATTACAGCTTTATCCACACAAAAATCATGCTGTAAAGAAAGTTTTTTGCGTTTGGTAGCGGTGTTTTTTTGATGAAGCTCGACGGATTTTAGACATAAAAAACTGGCGTAACCAGCTTTTTAACTTTTTTGAACATGGGTTGTTTTACTAAATTACTTTCCTATACAAAAACTGGAAAAAATTTTTCCAAGCAGGTCATCTGAAGTAAATTGTCCGGTAATTTCGGCAAGGCTCATTTGCGCTTGCCTTAAATCTTCAGCGACGAGTTCACCTGCCTGACTGACTTGTAACTGATTTAAAGCGCTTTCTACATATTCACAGCCTTTTGTTAAGGCTTCTATATGCCGTCTTCTAGCGATAAAAACGTTGTCCGTAGCCTCGTTAAAACCGACACTTTGTTTAAGATGTGCCTTTAACAAGTCCATGCCGTCCCCAGTTTTAATTGACAGGTAACAACTGTATCCGGCCTCTGTCTGTTTTATTTCAGGCTGTAAACCTAGCAGGTCTATTTTGTTGTAAATTTTGGTGATGTCTATATTTGCTGGCAGGGTTTTTAATAAATCATCTGTCTCCGGTTCCCTGACATCAATCAGCAGTAAAATTTTGTCGGCTTTCCTGATTTCTTCGTGCGCTCTGCGTATGCCTTCTTTTTCTATCGAATTGCCGCTTTCCCGCAAACCGGCTGTATCAATGATGTGCAAAGGCATACCATCAAGCTGAATATGTTCCCTGAGTATATCCCGGGTTGTTCCTGCGATATCGGTGACTATTGCGGCTTCATGTCCGGCGAGTGCATTCAACAGGCTGGATTTGCCGGCGTTTGGTTTGCCGGCCAAGACAACAGTCATGCCATCACGCAACAGACGACCTTGTTGGGCTGTTTTTTGTATTTTTTGGATGCTTTGCAATAGTCCGGTTATGCGCTTTTCGACTACGCCGTCGGTTAGAAAATCGATTTCTTCATCGACAAAATCGATTGCGGCTTCTACATAGATGCGAAGTTCAGTCAGTTCATTAACCAGTTCATTGATCTGATCTGAAAATACGCCTTGCATGGATTTTTGCGCGGAACGGACAGATTGTTCGGTGCTGCTTTCAATTAAATCAGCTACTGCTTCAGCTTGCGCCAGGTCGAGTTTGTTATTCAGGAAAGCGCGTTCGGTAAATTCACCGGGATTGGCCAATCTGGCGCCGAGTGAAATGACACGCCGCAACAGCATGTCCAGTACGACTGATCCACCGTGTGCTTGCAATTCAAGTATATCTTCGCCCGTATAAGAGGCAGGTGCGGGAAAGTATAGACTGATGCCCGAATCAATCACGGAACCATCATCATCTGCAAAAGATGAAAACAGCGCGTGTCTGGGAATTAATGATTTTTTGATGAGTTGCTTGGCGATTTCAGAAACCAGGGGCCCTGAAATGCGAATGATACCAACACCGCCGTTTCCAGACGGTGTCGCAATTGCTGCAATGGTATCCGGGTTTAAAACCAAGTTATCCCGCTTTTTCTATCTGCTTGGTGATAATGGTTTGTTGAATGATTGACAGGGTGTTATTAACAACCCAGTATAAAACCAAACCCGCCGGAAAAAACAGGAAGAAAATGGTAAAGACTATAGGGAACATCTTCATCACTTTAGCTTGAATGGGGTCAATCGGAGCAGGATTCAGACTTTGCTGAATTTTCATGGTAAGACCCATTATCAACGGCAGGATATAAAAAGGGTCCTGTATTGATAAATCCTGTATCCATAGCATAAAGGGCGCTTGGCGAAACTCAACTGTTTCACTCAATACCCAATAAAGCGCCATAAATACTGGAATCTGTACCAGGATAGGCAAGCAGCCACCCAACGGATTCACTTTTTCTTTTTTATAAAGAGCCATCATTTCATTATTGAAACGGGGTCTGTCATCAGCGAAACGTTCTTGCAATTCCTTAAGGCGCGGTTGAATTTTACGCATTTTAGCCATTGATTTGAAACTGGCTTGAGATAGCGGAAAAAACAACAGTTTAATGCAGAGCGTTACGCCTATGATGGCAACGCCCCAGTTGCCAATAACATTGTGTATTTTATTCAATAACCAGTAAATTGGTTTGCCGATAAAGGTCAGAACGCTGTAATCAACGGTAAGCTCAAGGCCTGGAGCAATTTTTTCCATCATGGGCTGGATTTTTGGGCCAGCAAATAAACTTGAAACAAATTGAGCCTCTGTATTTGCCTCAACTGTTAACGATGGAGAATACGTGCCAATGACAAACCGTCCGTCTTTCAGTTCTTTGGTATAGAAATGGTTTTCCTTATCTGCGGGTGGAATCCAAGCCGAGGCAAAATAATGCTGAATCATTGCAACCCAGCCGCCTTCAGTGATTACATCAAGCGTCTCTTCTGCCATATCTTCAAAACTTATTTTCTGGTATTTGTTTTTTTCGGTATAAATTACTCCACCGTTATAGGCTCTCATTCCGCCTGTCAGCATATTGCCTTTACTGGATGTATCCGGCACTCTTAATAACTGACTGTATTGTCTGCCGGACCAGGCTTTGCCAGAATTATTTCTGACTTTTTGATCCAGTGTTATTTCATAACTTCCACGTTTAAAAGTGAATAATTTGGTAATAATCAGGCCATTGTTATCTGTCCATGTTAATGGAACTGTCAAACTATTCTGGCCAGGTTGCAATGTATAACTGTCCTGTTCACTGGAGAAAATTGTATAATGGTCGGGCGCGGCAGCAAATCCGCTACCCGCAATAAGACCGCTTTGTGCAACAAACAATTTTTCCTGATTGTTATCGAATAAACGCACTGGAGCGGTGTCTATTTCCGCCACTTGCATTCCGATCATTTTGCGCAGGCTATTTACAACAGTATTCGCTTTTTCTACCGGATACTTTAACAAATCCAGATTGGTGACTGTGCCACCTTGCATATCAATTTCCAGCGCAATAACATCCGTTTTAATTTTCACAGTTTTAGACGTCGATGCTGCTGCTACAGGAATAGACACTGGATTGTGTTTAGTGGATTCTGTTTGTGTAGACATTTCAGCTGTAGTAGCTGGCAAATCGTCTTTCGCCTTAGCGCCTTCCTGATTTTCAATTGCTGCCATTTCCGGTTTTGGGCCATAGTCTAGTTCCCAAGCCTGCCACAACATAAAAACAAGCATTGCAAAAGTAACGATTAGTACAAATCTTATATTATCCATTCTTATTACCAAATTTTTCTGGAACGGGATCAATGCCCCCTTGATGAAAAGGGTGGCATTTTAATAATCTTTTGAGAGTGAGATAGGCGCCTATAAGAGCGCCATGACGCTGAAGCGCTTCTAAGGAATAACTTGAACAGCTTGGATAAAACCGGCAGTTTGAGCCAAGCAAAGGACTAATAAAGTATTTATATAACTTTATAATTGCTATGAGCATGAAGCGCATCGGGATACCAACCTAAGCCAATGCTTTTCCAATGACTTTTTTAATAATTCCCGCGAAGCATCTACTGCTTCCCTGCGAGCCAGAACAACAATATCAATATTTCCCAAGCTTTGTTGTTGTATCCTAAAATTCTCCCTCACAGCTCGTTTAATCATGTTTCTGTGTACTGCCTTTCTTATATTTTTTTTGGCAATTGCCAAACCTAGCCTGGGATGATCAAAATCATTTTTTATGGCCAAAATGGTAAAATACGTATCACTTGATTTTACTGGATTAGCAAAAACTTTTTTAAATTCAGCTGGTTTTTTTAACCGCAGCTGTGAGGGAAAACTAAAGTTATGTTTTGTCACCCAATATAAACTAAACAGTTAACTTGGCACGGCCTTTTGCTCTGCGGGCATTTAAAACTTTACGGCCACCGACAGTTGCCATTCTTGCACGAAAACCGTGAGTTCTAGCACGTTTAATTTTACTGGGTTGGTATGTTCGTTTCATATTACTAAAGCCTGATTAGATGAGTGTTAACAAAAACAGATAAAAAAGACTACGGATGATAAAATAATATGCTTAGCCTGTCAATTCTGTAGTGCAATGTTTTATTGCTGTATAGTTATGAAAGCAAATTCCTCAACACTCACATATATAAATATTTTACCTACTTCAATGAGCTCTATTTGGGATAACTGTCTTACTAAACTTGAAAACGAGATTGCCGGTTCTGATTTCAGCACATGGATACGGCCTTTGCAGGCCATAGAAAGCGAAGGAACAATAAAATTACTGGCCCCTAACCGATTTGTTTTGGACTGGATCAAGCAACATTATTTTGCCATAATCGAAGAATCCATTCATGAGTTTTCAGATGGCGCCTTGGGCTTGAACCTTGAAATTGGTTCAAAAAAATCCACAACGCCTACCGCGATAAACAGCATAAAACCAGTTGGAGTAAAAAAAACCGGTCCAAACTTTCTGAACAAAGCTTTTACTTTTGATAATTTTGTTGAGGGTAAATCTAATCAACTGGCAAGAGCCGCTTCAATTCAGGTTTCTGAAAATATTGGGAAAGCTTACAACCCTTTGCTGATCTATGGCAGTTCCGGTTTAGGTAAAACTCATATTATGCATGCGATTGGTAATGCTGTTTTTCAAAAAAATCAATCAACAACAATTGTTTATCTGCACTCTGAAAAATTTGTTCAGGACATGGTCAGAGCGTTACAGCAAAATTCCATTAACTCATTTAAAGAATATTACCGCGGCATAGATGTACTTTTAATAGACGACATTCAATTTTTTGCCGGCAAGGAGCGTTCCCAGGAAGAATTCTTTCACACCTTCAATACGCTATTGGATAAAAAGCACCAAATTGTTCTAACTTGTGACAAATATCCAAAAGAAATTATTGGTCTTGAAGAGCGCTTAAAATCGAGATTTGGATGCGGCCTTCCAGTTTCAATTGAACCGCCGGATATGGAAACAAGAGCAGCCATTTTAATGAAAAAAGCTGCTCAAGCTAATGTAAAACTTCCTCAAGAAGTCGCTTTCTTTATAGCCAAAAAAATTCCGTTCAATGTCCGGGACCTTGAAGGCGCTTTAAGACGCGTGATAGCCAATGCGCAATTCACTGGACGTGAAATCTCAATTGAATTCACTAAAGAAGCATTGCATGATTTGATTTCGTTAAAGGATAAGCTTGTCAACATGGACAACATTCAAAAAACGGTTGCTGAATACTTTAAAATTCGTGTTGCGGATTTATCTTCCAAAAATAGAAAACAAACCATAACCCGTCCACGACAAATGGCCATGTGTCTGGCTCGAGAATTAACTTCACACAGCTTTCCTGAAATCGGGGATGCGTTTGGTGGCCGTGACCACACTACCGTCATGAATGCCTGTAAGAAAATTAACGAATTAAAACAAGCTGATCACAAAATTGCGGAAGATTACTCAAATCTTCTGAGATCGCTTTCACACTAAATCTCAATTGAGTTAAATTATTCTAATATTGTGGCATTTGTGTGGATAAAATTGTGTATAAATCTACTATAACTGCGGATAATACTGCGTATAGGGTTTGACATAAATTATGGGCATTTTTTTAAACAGGTGTTATACACAACCTGATAACAACCTAATAAAACAAATAAAATATTGATTAATATAATAAATAATAGGTTTAACACATAGAGTTATCCAGCTAATAGTAATAAAATAAAAAGATATACTTTTTTATTATAAAACCGAAGCATCAAGGGTTAAAAAGTAAATAGCCCCCTGCTTTAAATGGCTATTCATTCAGTTCTTGAACAAGGTACTCTTGATATAGAGGGGAAAAGATCTGCCAAAAACTTAATTTTCAATCCCGAGCTAAGCATTACTTTAGTATTCTTTTATTTGCTCTGAACATGCGATTTATTCTGTGGATAAAAAAATGACATTTTTAACACACGCTATTTCAAAAAATAGTAATTATTCAGTCCCCAACGCCAAAAATCCACAAAGTGGGTTAAAAAAGATGTACATTAATCCCAATGAGATTAAGCGACCACGACCTGCTACAACTGACCGAAGAAGAATTGCTGGAATTGCCGGATGAAGTTCTGCGCCGGTTATCCGTCAAACTGCTCTACGACTTAAAAGAAGCGCGGGAGCGGTTGAGGGAAACATCGCGGAATAGTTCGCGGCCACCGCGAGCCTTGACCTGCCGTGGGACAAGGCTGGCAGCAACTATGAAGACAAGCGCCCCCAACAAGGACAAGATGAATTTTCTGGAGAGGATGCGCACACTCTGGACACCGAAGAAGCATCGAAAACCGGACCTGAGGAAAGAACCCAGGACGAGGCGAACGAAGCACAGCAAACCAAGGAGCTGGAAGATAAGGCAAGGGCTGGAAAGCTGGCAAACAACCTGGGGCGCCTGGCTACGGGCGTGAACAAAAGCTAGCGGTAACGGCAGAAGCGCATTATTATCCAGCCGATTGCGTACGCTGTGACCGTGAATTGAAGCAAAATGCCGCGACAGCCTATAAGTTGATTTGGAGTGGGCTGACCTGAAAAAGCCCGGTATTAGTTTAACAAATACCCAACACACTTATTATGAAACGGTCTGTGCCTGTGGGCATTGCACACAACAGGCCCCGCATCGGCAGGTATCACACGACTCGACACCGATATCTTTTTGTCGGAATGGCGTCTTGTCGGTCCTGGGCTTGCGGCACTGATTGTTTGTCTGGCTTACCGGATGCGGCCGTCGCGGGCGCGGATACAAGAATTCCTTCAGTGTTGGCTGGGCTTGGAGATCAGTGTTGGCACCCTCCACGCCGCCTTGCATGAAAGCGGTGCGGCGGTATTGCCTGTTGAAGACGAATTGGTGGAAGCGGTACAAAGCAGTGGCTTGCTGCATATGGACGAAACGTCCTGGCGGGAACTGAACACGCTGCTTTGGTTATGGGTGTTCTGCGGTCAAGGTGTGGTCGTTTACTGGATCGCTAGTCGAGGTTCAGAATTACTGATCAACGTATTAGGCAGCGCTTTTCAAGGCTGGCTTATGAGTGACGGTTGGCAGGTTTACCGATATTACCACAAGCGCCTTCGTTGCTGGGTGCACTTACTCCGTAAGGCTGAGGGGTTAAAAGACAGCCTGGACATAACGGCTCGCTTGTTTGGCGAACAGACACTCGTGCTACTGGACACCCTGATTAAGGCGGTCTATGCGGCTCGGGAAAGACCGCCAGACCAGGCGCTATCAATTACTTATCAAGGCGCTTTGTCAGATTACCGGTATGCCTGTGAAGTAATGAGTGCATCGGCGACGCATACCAAGGCACACGCATTGGCCATGAAAATGCTCAACGGCTGGGATGCCATTTTTCAGGCCTTGGCGCATCCGCATTTACCGCTGACCAATAACGAGACTAAACGGGCATTACGGCATTGGGTGATTTTAAGAAGTATTTGTCATGGCACACGAACCGAAGACGGCACCAGAATTTTGGCGATTCTGATTAGCGTTATTGAAACATGCCGTGTTCGCCAACAGTCGCCTTGGATTTATTTGGCAGCGGTAATTCGTCAAACGCGGGATGGGTTATCTGCGCCGGGACTTCCTTTAGTTAAGGGGATCTGAATAATTACAGTTTAAAATTTAGTTTCCATAGTTTTTAGGCTAAAAGTAGGGGCTGTTGCCGTTTAGTTATTTGCCCTTGAATTTCATAAACTCCGCCTCATAGATTGTTTATGTTTAATCAAAAACCAGCAAACTATGCCGCGACAAATTTTTACGGATGAACTTTGGGGGAAACTGAAGAAGATTATGTTGAAAATGGGGATTTATGACAAACCCTTTCTTCGACAAACAATTGAAGGGATTTTTTATCGCTTGCGCGTAGGTTGTCCCTGGCGCGATCTACCCAGTGTCTTTGGTAATTGGAATGCTGTTTACAAGCGCTTCAATGCATGGTCTCGTCAAGAAAAACTGATGGGTATTTTTAAGGCGCTGGCAGTTGAGCCTGACTTGGAATGGGAATTTATTGATGGCAGTATTGTGAAAGCTCATCAGCATAGTAGCGGTGCGGCCTATGGGCAAGAATCGGCGATTGGGAAATCTGTTGCGGGTAACACAACCAAAATTCATATGGCTGTTGATTCCTGCGGCCTTCCCATTCACTTCTCAGTGACAGGTGGCGAAGTTCATGATTGTAAGGAAGCGCCAACATTAGTCGCGGAACTCCCTAAGGGTAGCTTTATAATTGCTGACAAAGGCTATGACAGTGAACAATTACGTGTTCAGATTAAAGACCAAGGGGCTGTTCCTGTTATTCCAAGAAAAAAGAATTCAACCTTAGGAAATGATGATATGGATTGGTGTCTCTACAAATATCGCCATTTAGTTGAAAATGTGTTTGCAAGACTGAAACATTTCAGGGCCATTGCTACTCGATATGACAAACTCAAACGAAATTTTGAAGGGTCTATAGCCTTGGC
Source organism: Methylobacter sp. KS41 (assembly GCA_002862125.1). Lineage (GTDB taxonomy): Bacteria > Pseudomonadota > Gammaproteobacteria > Methylococcales > Methylomonadaceae > Methylobacter_C. Next base: position 1,846,551 of record PHSP01000001.1, read on the forward strand.
TTGTGCTTTTTTATGGTTACCTATGTGAAACGGCAACAGCCCCTAATAATTTAAAAATAAAAAAATGAAATTTATTATCAATCGAGAAGAAATATTAACGCCATTGCAACAAATAGTTAGCGTCATTGAAAAACGGCAAACCATGCCTATTCTTTCGAATGTGTTGATTGTTATTGAAGATGATAAATTTACTTTAACAGGTACGGATCTGGAAATTGAGATTATCGCCAGGATTAATATTTCATTTGCAACGCCTGGGGCGATCACTGTACCCGCCAGAAAATTTTTAGATATTTGCAGGCTATTGCCTAATGGCGCGGAAATTAAATTTGAACAACAGGATGATAAAGTAAAAATATTATCTAATCGGAGCCGGTTTTCCTTAAGCTGTTTACCGGCGGAAAATTATCCTGTATTTTCTGAATCTGAATTAGAGAAACAATTTTTTATTAATGCCGGTAAATTTAAAAAAGCGCTTGATAAAACGCTTTTCTGCATGGCTAACCAGGATGTGCGTTATTATCTGAATGGCTTATTGTTAAATATCTCTAATAGTAAAATGAAACTTGTTGCATCTGATGGTCATCGTTTGTCTATTTACGAAGACTATTTAGATCAGGGTACCGGTTATGAAGACAGGATCATCTTCCCAAGAAAAGGTGTTATGGAACTCAGCCGATTACTTGATGATCCTGATGTGGAATTAAAAGTCGAGTTTTCAAGCAACAATATCCGAATTTTCATTAAGAACCTTATTTTTTCCGCGAAATTGGTGGATTCAAAATATCCGGATTTTGGTAAAATTTTTCAACAAGACTTTTTTAATCCAATCCATATTCAAAAACAAGTATTAAAGGATGCCTTGACTCGTGTTGCTATTTTGTCTAATGAAAAATTTAAAGGCATTACCCTGGATATTACTCATGAAAGTTTACGAATCAGTACGCATAATCCTGAACATGATGAAGCCGAAGAGGAACTTTCTATCGACTATACCGGAGAGCCATTAACTATTGCCTTCAATGCTCAATATTTACTGGATGCTGTTTCAAATCTGGATTCTGAAATAGCTGTTTTAACTATTGCAAGTAATGTCAGCAGTTGTTTTATTGATGAGCCTGATGATTGTATTTATAAATTTATTGTAATGCCCATGAGGATCTAAGATTCACCATCATGACGTTACTAAAACTGGATATTTACGCAGTCAGAAATATTCACAAGGAAACTATCGTTCCGGCATCCGGAATCAATTTTTTTTTCGGAAAAAATGCCAGTGGTAAAAGTGCGGTTATCGAAGCCATTTACATTTTGGGTCGTGCCAGATCTTTTCGTTCCTCAACTATTAAACCAGTTATTAATTTTGATCAAAATCAATTGCTGGTTTCCGCGCAAACATTGCAAGCGAATGGCAGTACTGTCCATTTAGGCATTAAATTGGATAGTAAAAGTTTTTGCTATCGCATTAATCAGCAGTCAACGCAAAAAAGATCAGATCTTGCTTATTCGTTACCTTTGCAAATTATTCATCCAAAAAGTTACGAGCTGCTTGATGCTGGGCCGCAATTAAGAAGAGAATTTTTGGATTGGGGTGTTTTCAATGATGATGAGAAATTTTTACCTGCTTGGCGAAATTTTAAAAAAGCTTTACAGCAACGAAATTCATTATTAAAAGCAAAGCATCCTGAGCATATTAATGTTTGGGATAAAGAACTTGTTTATTACGGTACAATGGTCAATAGCCACCGGCAACTTTATTTGCAAAAATTTAAGCCTGTATTTATTGATATCATTAATCAATTTCTTGAGATTAATGATATAGAGATAAAGCTTTTAGCTGGCTGGGACACAGATAAAGATTTTCAACAGGTTTTATCTGAAGATCTTGAGAAAGACCTTCGTTATGGATTCACCCATAGCGGCCCGCACCGGGCTGATTTTCAGTTGATTATTAGTAATCGCTTGGCTAAGGATTACGTATCGCGCGGTCAACTCAAGTTATTTGTAATGAGTTTAAAACTTGCACAGGTTCAGTTGCTTACTAATGAACACGGTAATATGGGTTGCTTACTCATTGATGATTTTGCAGCAGAACTTGATGTGATTAATCGAGCCAAATTATTAATTTATTTATCCGAGATGGATTGTCAGGCGTTTATAACCGCAGCTGATATATCTGATTTTGGTGATATACGTCACATAAAAAACTATAAAATGTTCCACGTGGAACATGGCAATATAAAGCAAGTGTAATGTTCCACGTGGAACATTACACTACAACAAGAAAACAGGAGAGTCATGAGTAATAATAACGATCAATACGATAGTTCAAATATTCAAGTATTAAAAGGGCTGGATGCAGTAAGAAAAAGGCCAGGCATGTATATTGGGGATACTGATGACGGTTCAGGTTTGCATCACATGGTTTTTGAGGTTGTAGATAACTCAATCGACGAGGCGTTGGCTGGCTACTGCAAAGAAGTGAAGGTAATTATTCATAGCAATGGGTCGGTAACGGTTTCTGATGATGGTCGAGGCATTCCGGTTGATATTCACAAAGAGGAAGGAAGGTCGGCGGCAGAGGTCATTATGACCGTCCTCCATGCAGGTGGTAAGTTTGATGATAATGCTTATAAGGTATCCGGCGGCTTGCACGGTGTTGGAGTTTCGGTAGTTAATGCCTTGTCGGAAGTTCTCAATCTGGAAGTCCGGAAGAATGGAGTGCTTTATAAACAACAATATCGTATGGGTAATCCAGTGAAGTCCCTGGAGGCAGTTGCAAGTGCTGAGGGCTCCGGAACATTGATTAACTTTAAACCTAGCTCAGAAACGTTTACAGATGTTGAATTTCATTACGATATATTGGCGAAAAGACTAAGAGAATTATCTTTTTTGAATTCAGGTGTACGTATCAGTCTGCAAGATGAACGTACGGACAGACAAGATGTCTTCGAATTTGAGGGCGGTATAAGCGCTTTTGTTGAGCATCTTAATAAAAATAAAACACCGCTGTTCCAGGAAGTATTTCATTTTATTGCCGAAAAGGAAGGCGTTACTGTAGAAGTAGCCATGCAGTGGAACGACTCATATCAGGAAAATGTATTCTGCTATACCAATAATATTCCACAACGTGATGGCGGCAGTCATCTAGCAGGATTCAGGGGTGCACTGACACGGACTATAAATCAATACATCGAATTGAGTGGTTTAGCAAAAAAAGAAAAAGTACAGACCACTGGTGATGATGCCAGAGAAGGCTTGACTGCCGTTCTTTCAGTTAAAGTACCTGACCCCAAATTTTCATCACAAACGAAAGATAAGCTGGTTTCTTCAGAAGTTAAACCACTGGTTGAATCGACTATGAATGAAAAACTACAGGAATTTTTACTGGAAAAGCCGCAAATAGCCAAAGCCATTGTTGGTAAGATTATCGATGCCGCGCGTGCCAGAGAAGCGGCGCGTAAAGCTCGTGAAATGACACGACGTAAAACCACGCTGGATATTGCTGGTTTACCGGGGAAACTCGCGGATTGTCAGGAAAAAGATCCGGCATTATCAGAATTATTTCTGGTGGAAGGGGATTCTGCAGGCGGGTCGGCAAAACAGGGCAGGGATCGCCGTACTCAAGCTATTCTGCCATTAAAAGGTAAGATTTTAAATGTCGAAAAGGCCCGCTTCGATAAAATGATTTCTTCAGAAGAAGTGGGTACATTAATTACGGCGTTGGGATGTGGAATAGGAAAAGACGAATATAACCTGTCCAAGCTGCGTTATCACCGCATTATTATCATGACAGATGCGGATGTCGATGGATCACATATCAGGACTTTATTGCTGACATTTTTTTACCGTCAATTGCCAGAGATAGTTGAAAAAGGTTATATCTATATTGCACAACCACCCTTATACAAAGTTAAAAAAGGTAAGCAAGAACACTACGTTAAAGACGATGCCCAATTAAATGAATACCTGATTCAATTGGCGCTCGATAAAGCCCAGCTTTTTACTGATGAAACAGCCCCCCCTATTCAAGGGCAGGGACTGGAAAAACTCGCCAAGGAATTTACCGGAGTAGCGAGTATTATCAATCGCCTATCCAGACGTTACGATGACGATTTTCTGGAACAATTTTCTTATATGGAAGCGATTAATGACGAAATCAAACAAGATCAGCAAAAACTAAGCGCATGGTTTGGCGGAATTGAGCAACGGTTAAGGGATTGTGACAGTAAAGCAGTGTTTACAATAGAACTTGATTATAAGGCAGATAATGAGTTTTCAGCAGTAGTTAATAAAAAACTGCACGGAATAACCAAAACTTTTGTTTTACCGTCGGCATTCTTTAACGGAAAGGATTACCAGAAAATTGCTCAATACGCGAGTGATACGGCAGGCATGTTTAATGAAGGTTCATTTATGCGGATGGGCGAAAGGCAACAGCAAGTCAGCAGCTTTAAAGAAGCCTTTGAATGGATGATGAAGGAAATTAAAAAAGGCCAGCATATACAGCGGTACAAAGGATTGGGCGAAATGAATCCGGAACAGCTATGGGAAACCACATTGGATGCCAATAACCGCAGATTACTTCAGGTCAGAATTGAAGACGTGATTGCGGCCGATGAAATTTTTACCACGCTGATGGGTGATGTTGTCGAGCCGCGACGGGATTTTATTGTTAAAAACGCCCTGGATGTAACCAATTTGGATGTATAGGAGCTGTCGGATGCCACAATTAATGAAAAGTGTGCCAAATTAGTGTGTCGGATGACACTATTAATGAAAAATGTGCCAAGTTAGTGAAAAACTAATGACACAAATAATGAAAAAAACCGATTGGCATTGGTTCTTAGAACCTGAATGATGGGCATGATTGCAACTGTGCGCTGGCGTGAACGGTTAACCAGTTGCTCTTTATTTGAGGCGTTTATAGAGTTGACAGTTAATGATTGACAAATATGTACCGTATAATGCCACATTTAACCGTAGCGACGGTTAAAGTACCGCCAGTGGTTGTATTTATAAAGTCATGATAAAACTTATTGAAGAATCGCCAAACACTTGGGTCTTTCGTCATAACCTTCCCGAAGGAGCGGAGGACAGTTTTGATGATGCGGTTGAATTATATGAGGTCGGGAATCTCGTTGAAGCGGAAGAAACGCTACGCAAGCTGCTGTTTGTATGTCCCCATTACATTGACGCATTACACCATTTGGCTCTCATCTTCTCCGAAAATGATCTAAAACTTGAATCCTATTTATGTTCGCGTGAAGCTGTACGCATTGGGTTGGAGGCAATTCCATCGAACTTTTCTTGGCACACGAGTCACCTGAATTGGTGGGAGCTTGGCAATAGACCGTTTATGCGGGCCTATCATGCCTTAGGCTTATCGTTGTTAGAAAATCAAGGGCCTGCTTCGGCTATTGAAATCTTTGCCCGGCTTGTCTCCGTAAATCATAACGATAATTTAGGTTGTCGATACCTTTTGATGCAGTGCTATCTTGATCTTAATGAATGGCAGTCGGCGTTAAATTTGAGTGCCCAATACAGCACTGACACAGGCCCGGATATTGTTTTTTCCAAGGTGATTGCTTTACTACATCTCGACCAAGACGACGCCGCTATCGATGTGCTGACAGTTGCAATTGAGCAATACCCGAATATTGCGAAAGAGCTTGTCAAAAACAAGCACAGTGAGCCTAAATCAAAACATCCGGGGTTAATAACCTCCGGCGGCGAAGATGAAGCCTATGATTATTGGCAACGAAATCGAATACATTGGGCAAGCTCTACAATGGCCTATAAAATACTGAAAGGTCTTTTGGCGAAATAAACAGAACTGTTCATGTTCCGAGCGGTGTATCACAGGTATGGATATTCTGAAACTAAGTTATTTGATAGGCATTTACGACCCGGCTCAAGACGACGCTTGGCCTTGGCATTTTCAATACGAGTACGGCCAATATCTTTCGGCTAAAACGTAGGGTTTGCGGTCGGGAGCGAGCGGCGGAATTTGCTACTGAAAAAGAGGCTAGGGATTTTTACTTTCTTTGGAAGCATGCAAGGACATTTAAGTTTGAATTGATCCCGGTGCAATGTTGGGTGGTTGAGCCGGACCCGGTTTATCCGCCGGAGCATCCAAAGTCGATTTTAAAATCCATTTCTGACCACGAACCGCATTCGGTCAAGCTTACGGCATCGCTTTGGTTTTACGACCAAGATATTTCAAGGCTGTATTCACTAAAAACGCTTAAGAAGCACCGAGCCGCGCTCTTGAAATATGGTATTGATATTGACCAGCCCCGGCCTGCTCACCTGGAAATATCGCCAGAACAGCCAATTATTCAGGAGCCTGAAAAGCGTGTGCTAACGCTTGTTAAGAGATGATAGGCAGAATCCATACTTCAAACGTTAGGTGTCTTGATAAATGAATTGTATCTGCGTAATCTTTGATTTGGACGGGACGCTTGTTGACAGCGAGAGGCTTTGTAATCAAGCGTTTATCGACTTACTTCCAGAGTTGCCCGATACGGTGGAGTTATTGACCCAGCGGTATCGCGGAAAAAAGCTTGCCTCAATTCTCGATGATATTGAGAGCCGGCTTTACCAGACGCTACCAGATACGTTTGAACAGCATTATCGCCAGCGTGTTGCAGAACTCTTCGCGCATGAGTTAAAACCTATGCCCGGTGTTCTTGAAATGCTCGAAGCCACGAACTACCCTAAGTGCATTGCCTCAAGCGGGCCACCTTTAAAAATCCATCAGGCATTACAAATTAGCGGACTCGCGCCTTACTTTGGTGATAACACCTTCAGCTGGTATGAAGTTGGCTCTTGGAAACCGGAGCCAGGCCTATTCCAATACGCAGCAAATTCAATGGGCTTTATGCCCAGCCAATGCGTAGTTATAGAAGATAGTGACGTTGGAATTAAAGCAGCGGAAGCGGCTGGAATGAAAGCATTCCAATATGTGCCGTATGGCGAAACCGTGCCATGTCAGGGCGTAACACCATTTGACGATATGTCGCAGCTTCCCCTACTACTCGCTCACTTTACTAGTCATAGCCAGCAAAGCACTTTAGGCTAACAAGTTACCTAAGTTTGTTTTATGAATCCACGAATCTATGAAGCTGGTTTGGAAAATTTAGCCCATATTCAGGCACTAATTTCCAAATCCGCCCGAATACTTCAGTCCCCATTCTATAAAAAATCAGAGATTGAAACGGCATTGGAGTTGGTAAACGGCATAGAAGAGTTGATTACTTCTGGTAGCTTTCTTGTTGCTGAGCACGAAAAGAAAATCATCGGTTGCGGAGGCTGGGTAATTGATGTTTCTGACCCCCAAAAAGCGGAGATAAGAGGCTTCTTTGTACATCCGGATTTTGCTCGAAAAGGTGTTGCGACACGCCTCCTTACAACATGCGAGAATCAATGTTCACAGAAAGGCATTCAGGTCTTGTATCTTACGGCGACACTTTCTGGCGAGCCATTTTATAAAAAATGCGGATTTTCTGAACTTGAGAGGTTTAAGCAGAGCCTGTCAAACGGCGAATCGTTTGAGTTGGTCAAAATGGCAAAAGAAATACAATACAATGAGAATTGTTGATAGGCGGGTAATCGTCGGCCTAGCCATCCGTAATCTATATATTTGTCGGTTTCCACATCTAACAAATTTTTCACTATTGGCGGCGTAAAACCCGGAATTTTTCTTTAATGGTGTCAAAAACACTGATTGAGCAGAGACACAAAAAATGAAAAATCATTTATAAATCAATGAAAAATGACAGGTTAGTGAAAAAATAGTGACACAGCTAGTGAAAAAATCCGGCAATTTCACCCACAGCTAAATTTTCAATAACACCTTAGAAAACCAGGTAACCTTATGAGTATCTGGTTTTTTATTGAGTTGAAACAAATAGTATTGATTGTCAGAATGAAGAAACCAATCGTCGTCGATTGGTAACGTAGATAGACGTACCAACAATCATTGAAGCGAGGCCAATGTGACTAATGAAACTCAGATGTCCATCAAGATGGAACCGGAATTACGAGACCAGTTCATGGCCGTTGCCGCTGCTCACCATCGCCCAGCCGCTCAGATTATTTGTGACCTAATGCGTCTTTACATCGCTGACAGCGAAAAACCCAATGCGTTAACCGCTGACACGATTCGCCAAGGTCTTAAAGATGAAGACGTGTTTCACGCCTCTAGTGAATCTGAATTATTCAAGCAATTGGAAATCTGACGAATTTCACATGTTTAGTGCTATCCGCAAGTCGGGTTCGTAAGGTAAGTTACAGTTTGGCCAATGGTAACAATGGGCTTAATTACGTTTTCGCTCCAAATCAGCCTACCATTTCGATTGAAAACTGCTAATTTGGCTGGTTCTAAAGCCGACCTTTAGGGTATGTGATCTGGTGGTAACGACCCATAAGCGACGTCACATCTGTGTTTGATTCTGTCTGCTTCAGGATGATCAGCAGCCATTTATCGCAGGTCGGTTGTCAGAAAAGTCCATTCGCAGGAAGAGTTTTATTAAATTCCCCTTTCACGTTTGTCGGCAAGCGTTTAAAAGGCGTTCAAGATAAATCCAAAAGATTAATGATATTCATCTTAATGGCTAGGCGAGTCAACTCGATATCACTGGTAACGCCAAGTTTTCGCTTGATCATATAATGGCTGTTCGATACGGTTTTTGGACTGATGTTGAGTGTTTGAGCAATATCATCTGTTGACCGAGCATCGACTAACATACGCAGAATATCGAATTCTCGTACCGTTAATTCTTGCAGCGCGATACTATCGCCGCCTAATTTTTCCAGGGCCAAGGCTTGTGCAATGTCGGCACTCAACGTAATTCGCCCTGCATAGACATCATGGATAGCCCGGATCAAAACATCCGGTGCACTGCTCTTGGTGACATAACCCAGCGCACCCGCCCGAGTTGCCTGAACAGCAAAGCTTGGATTCTGGTGCATACTGAATACTAGGATCTTCGCATCTGGGCGTCGTTGTTTAATACGTACAATAGCCTCCAGCCCCCCTTGGCCGGGCATCGAAATATCCATAACGACTATATCAGGGTTGCAATCCTTAAAGCGTGAATAGGCTTCTGCTCCATCAGCTGCTTCAGCAACCACTTCCATTCCTGATTGCTTCTCCAATAGTGAGCGATAGCCTTCACGAACAATGGCATGATCATCGACCAGCAAAATTCTGATACTTTCCGAACCTGTCATGTTTGTGTCTCTGAAAGGGGTTGAACCGGAAGCCATACATGGACGGCAAGTCCGCTGGGGTTACAAGTATTTAATGTCAACCGTCTGCCGATTGCGGTTACTCGTTCACGTATACCGAGCAGACCAATCCCGGGGCTGTCTTCAAACGGCAATTTATTGGCCTTACCGTTATCTTCGATACTAAGTTCAATGGTTGTTATTGAATTATTCGCAGAGACTGTTCGGAGTGTTACTTTCGCATTCGTAGCGGCTGAGTGTTTGGACACATTGGTCAGACATTCCTGAACAATCCGAAAAATAGTAACGGGAATAGGTTCGGGTAACCGGTCAAGATCGTCATGAACAGCAAGGCTATAATGAATCTTGCCGCCACTGCTGGCATTCCAGCCAGCCACCAGGCTTTTTAAACTGACAGCAAGGCCCAGTTCATCAATGTCAGAAGGGCGTAAGCGCAATAATAATCCACGTATCGATTCCATCATATGATGGACAATTCGACTGATTTTTTTCCCTTCCGGAACCAGTTCAGGGCATTCATTTTCTGCGGTTTGTGAAATGGAAGCTGCGACCGCGTTGATCGCAGCTAGGCATTGACCGAACTCATCATGCAGCTCTCGGGCCAGGTAACGGCGCTCTTCTTCCTGAATATTCATCAGCTTTAAGGCTAATTTCTTACGCTCGGAAAGGAGTTGTTCCAGACTTGCCGCCAGTTGATTGATGGCCTTCCCGGTTCGCTGCCATTCATCTAACTCGAAAATGGGTAGCCGAAATGACAATTCACCCTTTTCCATTTTCTCCAAGCCTGTAACGATCACCTGTGCCGGTCGTAAAACTCGACTTATCGTAAAATAAACCAGCAAGCAAAGCGCCAAAGTGGTATTGGCAGACAGCCCCATTAAGCCACGGATATTTTGCCAGGCGCTTGCTATTCCCATCTCAGCGCTGGGTGCAACCATTACTGAACCATGAATCCGCCCCTTGAATTCCACTGGTCGCACTACCTCCAAGCCAGGATGGAAAGCCCATTGGTAAAAGCTTGCAAACCAAATAGGCCAGCTTCGTGAAGTTATTTTTGCGCCATTGCAAATGTTGCGCCTGAGGCTGTTAATCGCTGATAAGTAACTGATACAAACGCCGGATGCAGTACTGGTCTCTTTCCATAAATTAAAATCAGGGAAACGTTCCGGTTGAGCAAAACCTGCATCGATATGCACCAATTGAAGCTCCAGTTGCTTATCGATTGACTCAGCCGTTACTTGTGTCTCAAGAATAGCTTGCTGATCGGCCTGATACAGCACATAGGCTGTCGTTGCAATCAGGCAAGTGCCAGCAATAAGGATAATCCGGGATAGCAGGTGAAATTTTAGATTCATGGCAAGCGCAAGCCTTCTGTTAAATGCTTTGCTGACGATTCAGCATCGGAAAATATTCATTTTTTGATCATTTTAAGCTTGAATTCAGGGGCTGGAATAGGGATCGCAAGAAGGCCGGGCAAATTGCCCGGCTTTCACGGGCAAATATCAGGTTACGGACTTGCGCATACTCGCTACTCTACTAGCAACCAAAAAACGAATACGATGAAACAATGAATGGTGGTGTTACTGATGACATATTTTTCAACAAGATACTGTGTTATTTAATTATGAATCCTAGAAACAATGCAGGATTACGTCATCTGTATGGCGTATTTCTTTTATGTCTGTTCAGCGCTGGCGTATTTGCTGAAACAAGCATCGCCATATTGGATTTTGAATTAAAGGATTTAACTTTGGCACCTCGAATACCTACCGAAATCGAAAGAACGGCGGGCATAAAGGCTATGCTAGAAGGCGAATTAAAAAGAGCTGGCTATAAAATCATTGCTGTTGATTTGGATGCTCAACGTGAGGCCAACGGCGGTTTTGGGTATATTTTTGACCACAGCGACATGGCCGCAGAACTAGCGAAAAAAGCCGGAGCTGAGTATGTATTGGTGGGCAGACTGCATAAACCAAGCTTTTTATTCGCTTATATTATGGGACATTTAGTCAGGGTTAGTGACGGCCAATTAATAGGTAATTACATTTCAGAGACAAAAGGCGGTGATAAAAAATTAACCCTTAAAGGCGTCGAAAGTCTTACCGTTAAAATTGATAGGGATTTAGATAAAATCTATACGCCGCCACTCCCTTCTAAAACAATCGCTATATTCAACACCTCTGCGGCTGCAGACATGTCATCCCAAAAGCCGCAGACCCTTAGCAACCACATAGAAAATGGAGATACCAGATGAGAATGTATTTGATAGCTTTAATGCTTATTTTTTTCGAAGATTCCGCATTAGCTCAGGATAAAATTGATCGCATGAGCGCCCTTACCATGGAATCGTTTATCCCGGATACGGTTAAGTGGAATGACGAGCCGATACTCCCTAAAGGTGCTAAAAGCGTCATTCTAGTTGGTGACCCAAGCAAAGCGGGGGTTTTTATCGCTTTGCTGAAATTTCCATCTAATTATCCAATTCCACCACACATACACCCATTTACAGAAGTAATTACAGTCCTGCGGGGCAAACTAGGCAATGGCATGGGTGAAAAATTTAACACAAAAAAGGGCGAGATGCTTAACGTAGGTTCAAGCTTTGTGTTACCCGCTGGACACACTCACTATGTTTGGACCACTGATGAGGAAACAATCGTCGAACTAACCGCTACTGGGCCATGGGATATTATTTATACGAATCCGACTGATGATCCACGCAAAAATAAATAGCGGGGAAATGGAATTATGAACTCCATAGGATTTTAATGACAGCTTACTACCGCCACATGTTCAAATATTTGAATGTCGCAGAGTAGCCGGTAGCGCTAATTCAAGAAGCCCAAGTCAGCACTCAATTTTAGATGGATAAGCGACTGACTATGATTGCGATTTATATTTTGTCGCTGAAGCCACTGGCTGTTTTGAGATTAGAATGGCTGATAGTTTCATAATCGGAATCAGTAGCAATTTTATCGGAATACACATTCGGCCGAGATAGCGTCAAAAAACCAAGACAATTTCAGCGTGCCGATGTCACGAACCCCTGGCAAGATTGATTTTGTTATCCAAGCCTTTTGGCATCTGGCGTGTAAGGCCGGTTCTGCATGATCGTCAGGGCAATATCGTCCGCCATTTCCAAGACAGTTTCAGCGTACCAACCTCACGCATTCGACAAAACCAATATTTTTTACCAAATTTTCGCGATGGCCGAGCTCAATAGCCTATTTTATAAGAAATTCATTTCTTATATGGCCGATTGTGATTGATTGCTAAGCAATTTTCCCGCTTTCTCGGGCTAGAGATTTCCGAAACATCTTTCGCAAAAATAGAAAATCTTCGACCAAAATACCTAATTTCGTACTACCAAATTAACTATATATGGTTGATATATATGGGATTTGTTTTTTTATGATTGTTGCTTACTTGTCGGATTTTTATTATTCTTGGGTTAAGACTAATTCCTGATTCAGTTAAAGCATGAGTCCATTTTCCCAAAGCTTAATTTCGCTTCGTTCACGCTATGGCATACGCCAAGGCGAACTTGCCGAAATGGTTGGGTATGAACAAAGCTATATTTCCGCGCTCGAGGTTGGCCTGAAGGGGCCGCCCACAATAGAGCTTGTAGAACGTATATGCGACGGGTTGTCGCTTTCGCCCGAAGAAAGGCAAAAGTTGCATGAGGCGCGGGATGCGTCTCAACGCAAATTCACAATCGATTTGGATACCAGGGAAGACGTGTATTGGATGTTTAAGGACTTAAGAGAATATCTATCGGAACTGTCGGAAGCGCAAGTTCGTGTGATTCGCGAAATTGTACGTTTTCGCGATCCGCAAAAACCGCAAATCATCAGATCAATGCGTAGGACAAAACGTCACAAAGTCGAGGAGGCTGCCATGTAAAGCGAGACAAACCTTGCGGCTTGCCCCGCTTTGGGAAGTATCGTAACAATACTGCCGATTGGCGTCATCAGTATCGCTACAACCTCCCCCAGCGTCAAGCCATTTTCATATTAGAACCGGTTTACAACACGTTCATTTGACCGTGTTCAGGTCTTTTTTTGCCTAAAAATCGGTATGTCATATACAGCAGCTGGAGATGTAGGGTTGAGTTTACTCTGCTCTCATCTCCGGAAGGAGCAGTCATGTCAAAAAATCTTTGGCAGGGGGCTTGGCGTGGAAATCGACCTGATGGCGACGTCCATAAAAGAGCTAGAAATATCATTACCCCTTCCGGCGGGATCGTTCGTGGAAAATTTCCCAGTCGTAAGAACGGGCGGATGGTTCACCACGAAGGTTTGCTTGAGCTGGAAGCGATTTATCTTTTCGAAACTTCGCCGAATATCGTTCGGTATCGAGAACAACCCGTCACCATCCACTATCCGGATGAAGCAAGGTTGCGGCGCTATACGCCTGATTTTGAGCTGGTGTTGACTACCGGTGAAATCATATTCATTGAGGTGAAGCCGACACGTAGCCTTCAACATGACGATGTACAGCACAAACTCGACCGTGTAGCCGAGTACATGCGTCGATCGGAAACCACTTTTGTCATTTTGACCGATCAAGTTATTCGGCAGGAACCTCGATTATCCAATTTACGCTGGATCTATCATCGGGCTCGACGAATTCCACCATCGCTGGATGCCATGACGGTTGCCATCAATAAGATACGTCATCGTTTTCCTATATCGATTGCAAAGGCAACAAACTTGCCATTGACAATGTGTACTGATCCTTACAGCCGATTTATCGAGGTAAATGATATAGATACTTACAGTCTACTGCTGGCCGGCCATCTGCGCTGTTCTTTGGACCAACCTATTTCTCAAGACACCCTGATTGAATTGAATATGGAGGCAGACAATGGCTGGTTTTGCATTGCACAAGAGTACGGTTTTTGATTGGAATGGTGCTGAATATCGAATTGCTCGGCTTCAACCCAACGGCGAATTGCTGATAGAACGTGTTGCCGATGGCTGTTTGTCCATCGTCACGCGGGAGACGATTTTAAACGAATATGGGGAGGGTAATGTTTCCGCGAAACCGGCTCAGCTCACCATAAGGGATTCGGCGCCATTATTTTCGCGACCTCTGGATGAATTATCCGAAAGCGTACGATGTGAAGCCTTACGTCGACGCCGCTACATTGAACATATATTGGGACATGGTGATCCAGTTTTCACAGCGACTTACCTCAAACCGTTGATTGAACAAGCTGCGGCTGAAATGGGGGACGGTACGCCACCCAGCGCAACCTCTGTTTATCGTTGGTTCCGGCGTTACCGGTCGACAAATGATACCCGAGCTATGATTCCGCGTACCGATCTTCGTGGGCTTAAGAAGTCACGACAAAATGATCGTATTCTTCAACTCGTATCCGAGGCAGTGGAAGAGGCATTTAAAGTATCGCCGCAAGTCTCCGTCCCTACTATTTACACAAAATTCCTAGCGAAGATCGAAACCGAGAACTCTCGGGAGCCACAGGATAAGCAGATCAAGCCGTTTACCATGCGGACGCTTTATCGGTTGCTTGCGAGAGTGGGTGCTTACGAAATTTCACTCCTCAAAGAGAGCAAGGCGGTAGCCGATAATCGCTTTAGGATCGGCAAAGCCGGTGCGAAAACATCCCGAATCCTGGAACGGGTTGAAATTGACCATACGCCGCTTGATCTATTCCTAATCGACGAAAAAACTTGGCTACCGTTAGGTAGGCCGACATTGACCGTGATAATCGACCACTATAGCCGAATGTTGCTTGGCTACTATTTGAGTTTCGATAGTCCCTCGACTGCTGCGGTAATGGGCGCACTTCGGCATGCAATTCTGCCCAAAAATCCGGCTACGGCCGTGATGCCGTCATTAAAAACCGAAAATCGCTGGCCTTGTTACGGATTACCTGAAGTTTTAGTGGTCGACAATGGGCTGGAATTCCACAGCAACGATCTGGAAAGCGTTGCTTACGACTTGGGTATCCGTATCCAATATTGCCCAAAACATACGCCGCGTTTCAAAGGGGTGGTCGAGCGCTATCTCAAAACGATTAATTATTTCTTTGCCCACCAACTGCCGGGTACCAGTTTTGCCAAGTTTTATCTGCGCGGCGATTACGATTCGCAAAAGGCAGCCCTGATGACCTTTGCCGAATTCAATCATATCTTCGAAAAGTGGCTTGTCGACGTCTATGCCCAAGATAGGCATAGAGGGATAAATGCCACGCCTTGGGCTCGATGGCACGAGGGTATTTCGCATTACGAACCGGTACTACCTGACGATTTACGCACTTTGCAGCGCCGTATCGGCCTAGTTGCTGAACTGTCATTGCGTCGCGACGGGATTTTTTTAAACGGTATCCGTTATAGCTCAGATGAACTCGGTCCCATACTGCGAGCCTTTGCTGAAGGCGTTAAAGTCCGTGTTGTTTATGATCCTGAAGATCTGGGCGAAATTCAAGTATGGGGACCTAACGACGCCGAGCCGATCGCGGTGAAAGCCCTCGATTACGAGTTTGCTCGGGGACTGACCGTCAAACAGAACGAATTTATTCGCAAACATTTGCGTGAGCAAGGTGAAGCCACAGTTGATCGTGTCGCCCTTGAACGGGCACGGTCTGAATTGTCACGATCGATCGAAGAATTGATGACTAATCGCAAACATGTGGCCAGACGTCGTAGTGCCGCTTTACGCGGTATTAGCAGCAGCAAACCCAGTGGATCGGAAACTCCAATTATCAAAAAATCGGATACCGTTGAATTACCGAAGCCTCAAAAACTTAAATCCCCCAAGTTATTTGACCAGGGATCGGAGTTAACGACACCAGACATCATCACTTCATTCCAACTGAAACGCAATCCCGGAGAATCAGAATGAATTTCAAAGAGATTTTCGACGAGTTACAGCGTTTTGATGAAGAGTATATTCCCTTTCCACCCTTTGTCGTCGCGGTCGATGCGGTTAAAGCGAATCTTGCGCTGTTTCGAGAAACGGGTATTGCCCAGCATTTGCTAGTGCTGGGTGAAAGCGGGGCCGGAAAAAGCAGTATTTGCCGATGGATCGAGCAGCAATATCCCAAGTTTACCTTGCCGGATCGGGATGTCACGCCGGTACTGATGGTGTCGGTTCCCTCGGCAGCCACTATATCGAGCGTGGCCTCGGCTCTGCTAGAAAAACTGGGTGATCCGGCTGCGACCACCGGAACTGTGTCAGCGAAGACGTCGCGGGTAATTAAGTTATGCCGCGCCTGCCGGGTGGAAATGATCTTGTTCGACAAAGCCCAGCATATTCACGACCGAGGCAGAGCCACCACGCATTACATGGTGGGTGACTGGTTAAAATCTTTAATCGATCAGACCGGTGTTCCGACTGTGTTTCTTGGTCTGCCTCGCCTTGAACAAATCTTACAAGTCAATGAACAATTGCGGCGGCGCTTTTCCCGGCGAATTCGTTTGGCTCTAGGCCAAAGTGACAAGAGTTCCATTCATGTTGAATGTCTCCAGTTGTTTCGTTCGCTGGGCTCTTGTCTACCACTCCCTTTGATGTGTGGCCAGTTTGGGTGGGATGAATTGGGTATGCGCCTGCACTACGCCAGTGATGGCCGTGTTGCCTACATCAAGAAACTCTTGGCCACCGCGTTGAGAATCGCATTGGAAGCGGAAGTGAAGGAGATTGGGCCACAATTGCTGGAGCAAGCCTTCACCGAGGAGCTTTGGTGGGAGGGCGTGGGTAAGCTCAATCCTTTCAATCCAGCTTTCGAGTTTCGCCGCCTGGATCGGGGTAATGAGCCGTTCGAATCCGGTAATTTCAGTAGTGCTCGTAAGCGTCGTAAGGAGGCGGTATGTTGATACCGTTTAGTGACTACCCTGTCCGTCCAAGGTTGGAGCCAGGGGAAAGCCTATTTGGTTATGTTTACCGTTTTTATAATGCTAACGGACATAGGACTCCGGATGTTGTTCGTAAGTGGCTCTTCATGCTGTTTAATCGCCGTGATAACGATAAGAGCGATACATTCAATCGCTTACATGTATTAACCGGCAGTACGATTGAACTCGAGAGAATTTGGTGGATTCGAACTCGCTCAGTCCCCTGGTCGGATATGCAACCAAGCCAAGAAATTTGGATAACATTGTCCCAATCCCCTTTTCGCTTTTGCCCAATATGTCTTAAGGAAACCGATTTTTACTCTGCACTGTGGGAGATAGACTTTGTTAGCGTATGTCCGATCCACAATTGTAATTTAGTCGTCCGTTGCCCTAATTGCTGGAGCAAACTGTATTGGCAGGGTCTTTTAGCAGATTGGCGATGTAAATGCCGTACACCTTTGACATCAATGTCAGGGGATTTTGCGACGATCAATGAAATGAGGATAACAAGATCAATTGCCCCGGCAATGCATTTTGAGTTACCTGTCAACTTTCAAAACCTATTGGGTGGACCTGTTGATCCCCGTTTTTTAATTCAATATCTCAAACGGTCCAAATCAGATTGATGAACATCAGATATTTTATGTGTAGAGACCTGAACCTATTGTTTTTGTCGAACACCTATGACAAGTGAAACACCCTGTCTAACCTTACCAGTGCGTCCACACCCTTTTGAAGGAGAGGCTACTGTAGGATTTCTGATGAGGGTCGCACGGAATAACGGGTATGACACGCTTCGTCAGTTAGGTAAGACATTTGGAAATTTTGACGGGTTATGCCAGGCACTGGGTTTAACAACGGAGGAAAGACAAATCCAGTTTGGCCCCTACCCTAGTTTTTGGGGGCCATCCGTGTTTTCAAATGGGCTTATGACTGCTGATTTCAATCATAGTCAATTGCGCTGGTGTCCGCTTTGTTTCCAGGAATCGGCCCATCTTCGTGGGCCATGGCTGTTGAAAATCAGTTGTGTATGTAACCGGCATGGTAACTGGCTACAAGAGAGATGTCCCGATTGCGGCAGTGTCCAGTACTTAGAAAAAGTGAATTTCGATCAATGTGGCTGTGGGACATCGCTCGCCGAAGCTCGAGCTGCTAGTCCTGTTGCCGATTCGGTGTTTCGCCTCAGTCAAGCAGTTGAGGCTTCGATTGATGGGAATCCGGCATTGCCGGGTTTTCCGTCGCTTTCGCTACCGGAATGGTTGAAATTGATCAGCTACCTTGGTCAGTTTACGGAAACCTGCCAGCCCCTCAAGCCGGGGAAAATCGCTAATATGCATCAACTTGATACCGCCTCCGCATTGATGTCGCAGACGGGTTACTTACTCGATAGCTGGCCGAAAAATTTCCACGCACTTTTGGTGGCAATTCAATGCCAGACAGAGAGTGGGGGTAAAACCAAAACACGTATCCGTGATACGTTCGGCACGCTGTATCATGTCCTTTATACCGATCTTTCGGCCCCTTGTTTCCAGTTTCTGCGAGACGAATTCGAGCACTATTTGCACGAGCGTTGGTCAGGCGTGGTGAACAAACGCCATCGGTCATTTAAGCCGGAGACGTTGGCTAGACATCCCCGAGTGACCTTGAAACAAGCAGCCAAAAAAGCCGGGGTTGCACCTTCAACCGTTCGCCATTTTGTCAGGGCGGAAGTGATTGCCGGAAATCAGATTGAATTGCCATCCGGTCGCAAGCTGCGCTCAGTCGATGAACAAAGCCTTAAGCAAATTGCGGTTCTGGCCAAGGGATGCGTTACGCTTGGGGAAGCGGCCAAACAGCTGGCACTGCCGAAAGGACGGGTTAGAGAGTTAATTTCGGAGGGCATCTTAAAGCCGCTTGTTTCAAGACAACTCTGTAATGCCGCCACTTGGTCGATTCCCATGCAACAGGTTCAAGGACTGTTTTTCGCCGGTACTGAAGCGAGTTATTTGCCACCGACTATAAGTGTCGGACACATCCTCAAGCATTGGCATCTGCGCGACGGCGAATTTATCAATCTGATTCGGGCGATTTTAGAATGCCAAATACAGCCCGTGGGTAATCCGACAGAACCAGTGCCATTGGGAAATATCCAGCTTGATGAGCAACAGACTCAACAATGGCGGGTGGAAATACGCTACGCCAGCGGTGCAAGTATCTCGGTGGATGAGGCGGCACACCGGCTTGGTCTGAAACAACAGGTGGCTTACGATTTGGTTAAGCAGGGGTTATTGGCAACTACAAACGATGATCTTCCTGGCCGGCGAGTCCCGCAGGCTAGTCTCGAGGATTTTAAAGCGACCTATGTGTCGCTAGCTGAATATGCTGGGTCATTAAAACGGGCGCCGCGATGGTTATTACAAACACTATCTGTGCGGCCCGTTACCGGGCCAACGATAGATGGTAGCCGCCAGTATTTTTTTCGTCGATCTGACCTTCATAGTGAATTGAGTAGTAATGGAGCCGGTTTGATTGCCTCGTCGTCCCTAACAGAATCGGAGCAGAAACCCTATGATGCCATGTAACCTTTGCAGTCCAGCAGATGAAAACGGTTTGCGTCAGCCAATTGGCCCAGAGGGGCAAATGCTTCTGGGATTAAAACAGAGGGGGAAAACAAGATATTTACCAGATGGAATCAGTTTTGAACGGATATACATTTGTCAGGATTGTGGCGCCAAATGGAAAATGATTGGTAAGCTTGGCCAGAATCCGATTTATAAAGAAATACCCATACTTGAAATCGTCAGACGCTGATCAGCAGAAACTCCAGGTAAAAAATCAATTCAATTTCGCACAATCCGTAGAATTGGGTAAGCGAGCAGCGGTACCACGACGCAAGTTTGGAGGCAGAAATTACCCGGCGGTAGCAAATGGCAGCAGCAATGCAGCAATTCGTCGATGCGGCTGTTAGGCCAGGCGGGGTTTTTCCAACATGTCTTTATCCAAGCGGCAGGATCAAGGCCATTGAGCTTGGCGGTACCGAGCAGGGTTTGAATGACCGCAGCACGTTGGCCGACGCGTTCGGACACCGCGAACAGCCAGTTCTTTTTACCCAAGGCAATCGGCCGAATGCTGTTTTCGTGGTAGTTGAATTTCTCAAAAAGAAAGCTTGCAAATTATCTTACCAGTGGTAAGATTATCTTACCATTTGTAAAAATCCTAAGGGAGGTGTCTATGGCGCCAGATACTGTTCATACCGCACTAGTCGAAGTTTTAGAGGAAATTCAAGCTCTAAGTGGTGAAGAATGCCCAAAAATCACAGGAGTAACCAAACCTCTTGAAGCTTTACCAAAATTCGATAGCAAAATTTGGCCTGTGGCTGTTGGCATGATTGCTCAAAAACTTAATATCGCCATTTCTAATGATGTAAACATCTTCTGTCGGAAAAAAAGCTGTGATGCGCTCACAATTGATGAGACTGTGGCGCTGATAATCGAATTAGTGGAAGCAGAAACGCCTATTTCAGAACCCTTCGCGAATAAAGGTGCAAAATGAATGATCCTCAAGAAGAAAAACGTACGTCAGTAGGTTTGAGATTACGAGAAGCCAGAACTATGGCTGGATTATCTCAAGGGCAAGTAGCGAAAATTATGGGAATGCATCGCCCGACAATTTCAGAAATTGAAGCAGGAAATAGACGTGTAGCAACTGAAGAACTTACAAAATTTGCTGAAGTTTATGATGTAACAATTTCTTGGTTATTAGCTGAAACCCCTGAAAAGCTTAATATTGATGATCCTAGATTGCAGCTTGCGGCACGGGAGCTGAGTAAACTTAAATCGGAGGACCTTGACCGCTTAATGCGGCTTTTAGCATCAATGAGAAGCGCGGATTCAAATGACGGGGGAGACCCAAAATGAGTGCTAATCCATCATATTATCCTGATTACGCGGAGAACAAAGCGTTAGTCATGAAGGGAATGCAGGCTTCAATTACAGCTCGTGTCAATGCGGGAGTCGATTTAAAAAGTCCAATTTGTATTTATGGCATATGTGAAAAGTTTGGCGTTACAGTCCGTTTTAACGATATCAATATGGAAGGTATGTATGATCGCACGCCAAAGCCGCGAATTCACATTTCTGCACTTAGGCCATTAGCAAGGCGAAACTTTACATGTGCTCATGAGCTTGGGCATCACATATTTGAACACGGTTCAACTATCGACGAACTCAGGGATGATCAAACAAAGAACACTAACCGCCCTCCAAACGAAGTACTTGCCGACGCTTTTGCTGCATTCATGCTAATGCCGACATTAGGCGTGAAGGAGGCGTTTTCTCGTCGTGGCCTAGACCCTAATAATGCTTCTGCGTTAGATATGTATGCAATTGCATGCAACTTCGGAGTTGGTCAGTCGACACTCGTGAATCATTTAGCGTTTAGCTTAAAGTTGATTAACCCGGTTAAACGCGCGGCATTAGGACAAATTACCCCCAAAATGATTAGGACAGAGCTGCTGGGAGAAACTGTTTCCGCCCATTTAATAGTTGCAGATCAACACTGGAATGCACGCACATTGGACGCAGAAGAGGACGCTTTGTTGTTACTGCCTGCTAATGTAGTTGTAGATACTAGCATTCTTATGCCTCTGCGTGAGCTTGCTTCGGGCAAATTATTCCGTACCGTGCGGACCGGTATAACCCGTGTTGTTATTCCGGGTACAAATTGGGCAACTTATGTTCGGGTTGCAAGGCGACAATATGTTGGCCTTGCCACTTACCGCCATCTAGAGGATACAATTGATGACTAAGAAATACCAAAATAATTGCCCACTGCCTATGGATGAGTCAATTTTGTCAAGCGCATGGGCTAAAGCATTTCTTCATGTTATTGACCATTCGGGCAAAGAAATTTCACCACTGATATTGAGTGTAACGGGGTTTGACGATAATGGCATTCCTGCTGAAGATACTACTGTTCGTCAAGCTCTTGATGACGCATTGAAAAAGAAAGGGGAGCAGGACGTAGAAACTGTTGCATACACTATTTTTCCACAACGCCTTTGGAAAATGGCGAGGGGGAACCGCGCTCGATTGTTCGAAATGTATCGTGATGTGTTTCCACGTTATCAAGCCATGGATAGAAAACATAACAAATGGGGGTTGTATTTTGAGCGCCTCATAAGTTATGGGCGTGGGCAGTGTGATGGTAACCAATTGGAGTGGATAATATCGCAGTACAAAAAAAGTAAAGAAATGCAGCAAGGAATGCGTCGCTCAATGTATCAGGCTAGCGTGTTTGATCCAGACCGGGATCACCGCTCAGATCCTTATCTTCCATTCCCTTGCTTACAGTCGATAAGCTTCGTTCCAACTAAAGAAGGTCTTATCGTGAATGCGTTTTATCCGACTCAGCAATTATTCATCAAGGCTTACGGGAACTACCTTGGCCTTGCTGAACTTGGCGCATTCATGGCTCATGAGATGGAACCTAAACTTCTCCGGTTAAATATTATGGTAGGAGTCGCAAAATTTGATGAGTACCCAAAGAATGATCCCGATTTTGAGCCGCTTATTGCTGCTGTTCGGGCATATATTGCAAGAGATACGATTGCCGAGGGAGAAAAGCGATCAGACAATGTAGATTTCGGGATAGTGATATGACACGAAATTTAAGAGTCTCTTTCATTACTGATAAAAATAAAGAGAGCGAAACCTGCAACGAGGCTGAAAGTGCATCATCGCATTTATCACCGTTAAAACTTTCTACCGTTTATGATAGCTACTGGAAATTTGCAGCCGAAAGACAAAATATCTATTTTCGTCGCCTGAATAATGAGCCGGAACCATGGACGACCGATTCAGTTATTTTAGCACACAAATTTACGAACGCTTATCGAGCGTCTGATAGAGTTAGCCAGTATTTAATTCGCAAAGTAATTTATCGGGACGATCTGCCATCATCGGAACAAGAAGTATTATTTCGGACATTACTATTCAAATTATTTAATAAAATTGAAACATGGGAATTGCTCGAGCGTATTTTTGGTGGAATTACTTACTCAAATTATAAGTTCGAACAGTATGATCATGTGCTGACTCAAGCAATGCGGGCCGGTGGTCGTATTTATTCGGCAGCTTATATCATGCCACCGGGAGGCTCAACATTTGGTTATCCAGCAAAGCATCAGAATCATCTAAAATTACTCGAGAAGATGATGGCGGATAATCTTGCTGGAAAGCTAGGAAGAATGAAAAGGATGCAGGAAGCCTTTGAATTACTTCTAAGCTATCCAACAATAGGTAACTTTTTGGCCTATCAGTTTGTCACCGATATTAACTATAGTGAGATAACTGACTTTTCAGAAATGGAGTTCGTAGTTCCAGGTCCAGGTGCGCGTGATGGTATCAAGAAATGTTTCTCAGATAACGCGGGCTTAAACGAGGCTAAGCTTATTCGAATAATGGCTGATAATCAAGAAGCCGAATTTGAACGGCTTAATATAGACTTTAAATCATTGTGGGGACGTCGGCTGCAACTTATTGATTGCCAAAATTTATTTTGCGAAATTAGTAAATATGCACGAGTTGCTCATCCAGAAGTGTCTGGTGTCTCTGGGCGTACCCGAATTAAGCAGAAGTTTACGCCTACGGGTAATCTTGAAACGCCATGGTATCCACCAAAATGGGGGATTAACGAAAAAATAATGGCAAGCTTTTCATCAGTTGCTGTATCCCCAATCGAATACAATAAACCGAAGAAAGATATGCCGACTTTTCAAACAACTTTGGACGAAAATTAATGGTTCGATCAGATTCGAATTGGATTTTGCATTGGGATGGATACTTATAATGAGTCAGAGTATTGTTGGACATGGACTCGATATAGTTGATATCGATCACTTTTCAATTCTCATGAAAGAGCCTGCACGGAATTTTCTTGACCGATATTTTTCTGATGAAGAGCTTCTCGCTTCTGGTGGCGGTGTTACACGGATACAGAAACTTGCTGGTCGGTTCGCTGTAAAGGCGGCTATTATGAAAGCCTTAAGCGTGGGTTGGGGTAATGGTATTTCGTTCACAGATGTTGAAGTTGTTACGCTGGAGTCTGGAGCACCAACAGTTAAACTAAAACGGCAACTGGCCATTCTTGAAGAAGAACGCTCAATTTCAAAATGGTTTGTCAGCGTAAGTCATACTCATGCTGTTGCAATAGCAAGTGTTATCGCCATCAGTGAAATTTGATGCTTGCATCATAAGAACAATTGAATCTGTCGTTAATTTGAGCCAATTTTTATCTCTTTGGAAAAAATCTCATAATGAGTAAAACCACCCCAAAAAAACTGCGATTTCTTCATGTTACTGATAGTCATCTAAAAGATTCTGAAACAGTCGAAAACATAGACATAAAAATTAATGTCGACAAAATAGAGCAGCCTTCTCGAGAGAATTTGCTCCGAGACACTCTACGCAGTTTGGGTGAAAAATTACAATCACAGGATGATGGTTTTGGGCAGCTCGATGCAGTTATTTTTTCGGGGGATGGTACTCTTAGAGGAGATGCGGATGGGCAGCTTCGCCTCCGTAAGATGCTAGTTGAAGAGCTTGGGTCTGTCGGCATCACAAATAAAAATATAATTGCTACTCCAGGAAATCATGACATCGTATCTGGCTCGAAACCCAGTGATCCTGATAGATATAAGCATTTTAAAACAGCATGGATTGATACTGATCCGGTTGTCGTTCCGTTTTTAGATGGAATTCATGATCTTAACAGTTTAAGTTTTTCAGATCATGTTCTAACAAGTCCTGATGGAGAATGGGCAATATTTCCAATTAACTCGTCGAACTGGTCACAGTTAATTATTCCAGATAAAGGAAATAAGGACGTAGCTCTTTTAAGAGAATATTTTAACGCCAATCCTGATCCCAAGTTGTCCGAAGCTCTGGAGAAATTATGTAAATATGATGTAGCTCGTGTATCTGGAAATCAACTACGGGCGCTAAAAAAATTGGCAAAGAGCGCAAAGGAAGCCCGTATTAGGATCGCGGTTCTACATCATCACCTGTTGCCTGTTGATAGTCGGGAAGAGTTTAAGCCTTTTGCCGACATTACAAATCTCGGACATCTCAGACAAGTATTACGCGAATTGGACTTTCATTTAGTTGTTCATGGGCACAAACATGTCACTGCGGCTTATTATGATCATATCTATCCTGACAAATTGGAATCGGCACCAGCTCACCGCATTCTTACTGTTTCAGGTGGTACATTCGGACCAACAGGACAACATCCTGATAATCCTATCAGATTGATTGAAATTGATGAAACTCCTTATGCACCAATTTGTAGGGTTAAAAATATTCGTACTGCAACTGCAGGACTTGAACTTAACATTTCGGAGTCGCAACCATATAGGTTATGGGAAGATGACCCTGATTCAATGGGGCCAGTGACAATTTATGGGACATCGATTGACGATGTTTATGCTAGAGCTATTCAGTTAGTCAAAAAATCTCCCAAGCGTACGATAGTTTGCACGATCAATTTTCAATCTACAGATGACTCAATTCCATTCCCAGAAAAATATCCTTATGGTGAAAATCCGGAGGAAAAACGTCGTTGGTTTGAAGATACTGTTCGTTGGTGGCAATTGCCTGTCTCGCGAATTGAAACTCGAATACCGTATATTCATGGTAGCCGCTTAAAACGGTTTGCTGGCGAACTAAATCAGATTGATCGGGTAATTTCTCTTTTGAGGGATGAAAAATCGACTAGTAAGGCTATCGCTTTAGTAGTAGACCCTAGTCGCGACTTTAGGAAAAATAAACCCTTTGCTTCTTTTTGTTTTGTTCAGTTTTGTCTTCGTAATGATAATCGGCTTGATTGTATTGGCTACTATCGGGCCCAAGAATTTCATTATTGGTGGCCGGTCAATGTTGCTGAATTGAGGCATTTGCAAATGGATGTTGCTAAGGAAGCAAATCTGTATCCAGGAGAAATTACAACAATTACCCCGTTTCCTCGTGTAAGCAAAGATATCCGGCAGCCAACCACCGTTGCTGTTCCTCTTATTGATCAATGGGTAGACAATTACCCTGGACGTATTGCGACTATGGCTTTGGCAATCACTAACCCGGCAGAAGAATCATATAAAGACGGGATTATATTTTGGAAACAATGCCACTCTGATCTTTTACGAGCTGCAACAGAATTTCATCCAGATGGGGTGCAAGTTTCAATTGAAGGATTAGAGTTACTAAAAGATTGGATTAGCGCTACTTGTAAAACTAGCGAAATTACATCTGATCAAAATAGAGACCCGCAGGATATTAAAGATATTATAAATCTATTAGAGGACTTATTGCATGCCAATAAAACTCATCAAGATTCACCAATAACAAGTATTGGATTTAATAGGTGGAAAGAGCATGTGAAAGTTAAATTAGAAGAATTATATAAACTTACACTACAACGATAAATGCGATACTCAAATTTTGCTAAATTTATGCAGTTTAATACGTTCAGTCTTGAAACCATACACTTGGTTCAGGTTGCTGGACGAATGGGTATTTAGGTCATGATTAAGCAATTTGATGGTGACACAGCAGATGAAATTTGGCTCCAAGCTGCTAAATCGCTTATTTTCGGAGATGATAGTCAACGCCAAGAAAGTCGATTGGGTACTGTAAGAGAATATCTGCACTGTGGTCTTTATTTGCGTGACCCTCTTCAACGTTGGGTGCTATCTAGGAAGCCAGCAATAAATCCAGCTTTTGCTATAGCTGAGTTGATCTGGATTTTGCAGGGGCGTAATGATGCTGCATTCTTAAACTATTGGAACCCAGCATTACCAAAATTTTCTGGGGATGATGATACTTATTATGGTTCTTATGGCCATAGATTACGGTTTGGCTTAGGATTTGACCAAATCGATAGCGCATATCGGATATTAGCCAAAAATCCGAATAGCCGACAGGTTGTATTGCAAATTTGGGACGGTCAGAAAGACATGCCTGATCAAGACGGTCAAGCTCGAGCAGCAGACATCCCCTGTAACATTGTAGCTATGCCGAAAGTTAGAGCCGGAAAGCTCGAATGGATGCAGGTCATGCGTGGTAACGATCTGTTTTTGGGTACTCCCCATAATTTCATTCAGTTTACATCATTGCAAGAAATAATGGCTGGTTGGCTGGGTCTTAGTGTTGGATCGTTTGTTTTAATTTCCGACAGCCTTCATGTGTACGAACACGACTTAGAGAAGCTCAAAATAACTGAAAATATGCCTGTTGCTCCCAATACAGATTCTTTAGCATTGTCGAGAGACCAATATGATTATGTTCTAAAGATCATGGGAAGTGTCATGGATGATTTACGCAGTGACATGCTGGTGGCAGCTCGCTTTACACAGCTAATTGAAAGAACTGATTTACCCGAAAGTTGGTGTAATTTATTACGGATTGTTGCTGCGGATGCAGCACGCAGGCGTAATTGGATCGATGAAATGACAAACGCGGCAGGTCAATGTACTAACCCGGCTTTGAATGCTGCCTGGAAAGCTTGGTTAGAAAGGTGTCTGTCGCACAATGCTCATTGAGTTGTTAAGGGGAGTCAGAATGTGGCTACGATTGATCGCGTGACTTCTTCAGCAAGTGATTCGATAGTATCTTCGTTCTCAATTTTAACAACAGAATAATTATTTGATTCTTGTCGGTACAGATCATCATAAGTATCGATGATGAGTTGAGATGCTAATGATTGGGAACGACTAAAGAGAAATAGATGGGTTGGTGTAACGCCTGACCATACATGTTTTTCTAGCGCGATGATTGTCTTTAATTGCGATAGTTGTACACCAGCGGCAACACCATAAGCCAATGTTGACCACCAATAACGATCTAAAAGAACTATTGTGCCTTCGCGAAGTAGGGGAAGAATTTTCCGTTCTATGTTGTCGACGTGGGCTGCAACATGAAGAATTTGCAAACTCAGTGGCGATAATTTAGCTACGTCGTATTGTGCTGGTTGATGATGTAATTTGTAAATATGTGCTCCGAGAGTTCCAGGTTCATTACCGGGAAATGATAGGCAAACACTGGCCCGCCCCATTGCTCTGAGTCGTTTTTCCACTGCAGTTACAGTCGTAGTTTTACCGACGCCATCAGGTCCTTCGAAGACAAATAATCTGGTCATGTTTAGTTTATGGTAATAATCAAGTTTCAGATTTTACGTGGAAATGAAGAAATTAGGTAAATTTGACTGCTTTTAGGTTCGTACATTTGTAAGTAGATCAATTTGTCCGAGGTAATTTTTGTAAAAAATATGAATTTATGGAAAGTACGGAATAAGCGACGTTATTACTAACATCAACCGATTAATATCTAACACCGCTGTTAGGGACAGATAAATAAGTTATACCGATGGAGGATTATATCGTGATACGTGGCATGTTCAACTTTCTGCAACAGGAACCAAGTTACAAAGATTTAGATAAGGACTGGTATGTGGAATTAAGTAGCTCTAAATATGTGTGGTATGACCTGCTTCTTCATCCGCCAGAAGGTTTCGATACAAAGGAACAGATCACAGATTATCTAAAACAACTACAGGCAATAGTTAAGTGCCAACTGGACAAGCGTTTCATTTACTTTCTTGCCGCAAGGAAGAAGCTTAGATTTTGCGTAAGAAAAACGCCCAGGTACTCATTTGTCGGTAACGACCTAGTCGTTTACGTTGAGATAGGCCGTGAAAAAGTTCAGCGAAAGGTCACTACGAGAATATTCGATATCCAGACACGACAGCCGATTAAGCCGCCCGTTGAGATTTCTGATAGGTTCATAATTTTTCAGTACGCACCAAACCAGAAAGTATCTGTGTCGATTTACGACTTCTTGCAAAGCGGTAACATCGAACTTGGAATCAACACGGAAATCCATTATGTCGGTTACACTAGAAATCCATCGGAACGTCCAATAAATCGATCTCACCGTGGCCTGTCTGACATGCTGTACAGAGTCTCCAATGAAGAACATGATTTCTTTGTTTTTTACAATCTATTCAAGGTATCGTCCATTGGCTTGAATCTTGAATCCCCCATCAATTACTGCGTTGCAAATTCAATGATTGATGAGGTAAAGATAGATGAAGAGGGGCGCATTATTGAAAAGGCATTGATCAAGTACTTCAGCACCGAAACGCAGGAGACGAACAAGCATAAAGAGGAAGCCGAACTTGAGAATAGCTTGGAACGGTTGGCTGTGAGGAACAACATTAACTCCGTTACCATTCACATTGAGATGGAAGAACCAAATGAGCTACACAGGTTCTTCTCCCGATTCGTTAAGCCGTCCGACAAACACCTTTTCACCTGCCGTATCGGAAAGAGCGGTGTTGAAATAATCGAAGGTTCAAGCTATGTCAATTCCTGAGGAGGATGAAGATTACAAATTGGTATTTGAGCCCGATTTTTTTCGACTGCCACATCTGCAAAATTTTTCACTATTAGTGACACAAAATCCGGAATTTTTCATTAATTGCGTCAAAAGTGGATATTATGTGTGACACAAATAATGAAAAAATCCGGCAGTTTCTATTTATGCCTAAATTTTTAGTGTTACCTTAAAAAACCAGGCAGGCCTTATAGTTTGTCTGGTTTTACTGATGCATCCATTCTTGAAGGGTCGTAATGAAAACGGATAATCGGTCAGAACAAATATTAGTGTGCACGTAGAAAATGCATTCAATCAGTGCATTTCAATGGGAGGCGTAATACCTACGCAGATCGATACAATCAGAGCTCGATTATCGAGCACGGAGGGCAGGGCAATCGCGCTTAAATTATCCCCATGACACGAAGTAAATAATCGTTGTCCCATCCGGCCTTTAATCGTTTGATCTTGACGCCGACCTTAGCTGTTTTTTCAGTCTTGATCAGATTCAGAGCGATATGCCGTATCACCGCCAGGTTCGCAGCGCTATGCCCCTTGCGAGCTCGATTGCTATCTTCATCAAAGGCAATATCAAGAACCCAATGAAGATTGTTTTCAATTGCCCAATGCGCTCGCACCACACGCTCTAATCGCTTTGGATCATTCGCATTAAGGCTGCTGATAAAATAGCGTGTTTCCTCAGTAACTTTGTCGCCGATTTCTCTTTTGGCAGTGACGGCGATAATGCTTTGCAGACTGTCCCAATTATGCCGCTCTTGTAACCAGGCTATATCGGCGGTTGCTCGAATCGAACGTGTTTCGATTCGGCCATGCTCACCTTCATAGCTAACAGCGGTAACCAGCTGGGATAAAGACGAAGTAAAAAATGTTTTAACATCGTCATGCAGATTACCCTGATTGCCTTTCAGGCTAAACACATAATCGCCGCCTTGTCGTTTAATCTGTTCGGCTATTTTCTTTTGGCAACCCATCGCATCGATAGTAATCACTGCTCCCGCTATATCCAGCCGTGACAGTAACTTGGGAATAGCCGTGATTTCATTCGATTTATCGTCAACTTTAACTTGGCCTAAAACCAGGTTATTCTGTTGCGCCCAGGCACTGACCATGTAGATAGCGGCTTTTTTTGAAGCCTTGTCTATGCTGCGCCTTAAGCACTTGCCATCGATCGCAATCACTTCGCCTTCGGTTAGCTTGGCTAGGTCAGCAATCCAGCGAGAAAAACAGCTGCTAAAGTGTTCGGTATCAATAGCGGCATAAACTTCACCAAAGGTGTCGTGCGAGGGTATGCCATGCTTTAAACCAAGCACTTCAGTAAACCACTCCTCTTTTGCACGCCCAAATTCTTCAATAGCAACCCAGTTATCAGCTCCACAAATCACAGCGCAGATGCTGATAAAGAAAATATCTTGCAACTGATGCTTCTTTTGTCTGTTTACCCTCGGGTCTTTAATACTCGAAAAGTGATGAATTATAGATGGTGTAGGTTTTGCAATCATTTAGAATCAAAATGATAGACTTATTACCTCATCTAAATTCTATTTTCAAGTGTTTTTAAGTGCGATTGCCCTGGCACGGAGGGGGAAATGGTTGACATTAGTTCAGCAAGAATTATAAAGCTTATAGTTCATCGAATCGTAAATAAGCTCCGTGACGAAGGGTTTACTCTGTCAGATCAAGAAGCAGTGCGAACACCCACGTTAGATGACTTATTACTTAAAAATTATTTGGCCCCCGTCATCAGACAAGGAGAAGATTATGAGTTTTATCATGAATCTGATCTGTTGCTGAATACCATCCATCATTTTTCAAATCTTATTTTTTCTGATAGCGATAGTTTTCAAGTTCATTCCCAAGCAATCGCAAAGCACCTATACAGCGCTTCCTCACATCCCAACATTGGTGGTGGCGAGTTTATCGAAATACTCTTCGACGATATTAGAACAGAAGATGGAGCACGACAAGGATTGGGACTATTCAGGATCGAAGGGAAGAGCGATTATCTTGATGTCACAAACGATAACGGCTCGCTACGAGTTCTTGAACGAGTAGGTATTTCTCTGGAGAAAATCCAAAAAGGAGCTATTGTCTTATCTGGATTACCGAAGGTTTTTGTCATTGATGCTTTAGGGCAAAAGACAAAATACTGGTTGGATACTTTTCTAAAAGTCGTCCCAAGTGGTACACCAAAAGCATGTGCAAAGGCAGTCGGAGCGTTTCTTAAAGCGATTTCCAATACCGTCGAATCACCAAGCGATGCACTTGAGTTTGGGAAACGCATTCAAGAATCGGTAGCCGACTCGGAATCATTGTCTATCGGTACAATCAAGAATATCTCTAGCTCTTACCTTGACGAGAATGCAGTAAATGGAATTCTTACTGGTATTAAAACCAAAATTGGTTTCGATTTTGCCGATGATTTGACAGTCGATAGTAGACAGCTCACAAGATATGCCAAGGAGGTTGTTAGGAAGACAAGAGTTGCTGATGGCATAAGTCTTGTTATTTCAAACCAAGGGGCACATGTTGCATTGATGGATATTAAAAAAACTAAGACTGGGATTCGTGTAACTATCGATATTCAAATTGACGAGGCATAGATGGCTGGAGAAAAGTCAAAGAAATCAGGTGAGATTGGCGAGGCATTAACAAATGCGTTGCTGGATCGAATTGGATGGAAAAACCTGATGCATAATATTCAGATTGACTGTAACACTCAGTCCCACATCAATGATAAGGGTAACCCACGAGAATCTCATGGAGAAGATCAGATTTTTCTTTATCATAGCCCATTTCACGATGATAGGACGGATTTCGTCCATGTTTCTGACAAAAATGTGTTGGGGAGTTATCCAAAAGCAACAACACTTAGAACAACTTTTAAAGCTCATTTGAAAGAACTTCATCAAACTATCGAGTGTGCGAAATATAGCCCACGATTGCATGAGATTAGTTCAAGTTTTGGCGCGAAGAAGCACCATCACCACTCTGGGTTATTAGTATGGCTTCACAATGACGATGAAGATATTGAGAAAAATATTCTTCAAGAGCTTTCCGCAACTCGTCTTGAAATTGAATGCGATGAACCTTTCTATGTCGTGGATAATTCTAGAGCTTCGTTTCTGCTAAAAGTGATCGATGATTTGAAAAGGAAATCCGTAGGTGGAGAATATGAGTTCTTTTATCCGCGCATCGGTACAGCAATAACCATTGATCAAGGAAGGACGGGAAAGTTTTTGCCTTTGGAATTAATTGCTGCTGACATTATTTCGGCAGTCGTATGTAAGGAAGGAAAAAAAGAGCTAATTGTTTATGCTAATGAAAGCTTTGACACGGATTCCTACAAAAATTTAATCGCCTATGGTTTGAGCTTTGCTTCTGGATTGGTCACAACAATTCGTATTGGAATGCCTGATTTCAACCCTGCGAGAGACCAGGAAACTGCGGATAGAGAAAGATTGGCTTTTCATGACCGAAAAGAAGAAATAGTGCCATTTTCCTTTAAGCGATCTATCCTTGACCTCCTTCAGGAATAAGTGAAATGAGATTGATGCTTGAAAATAATTATTTAATTCCGACAGGTTCCGAACTGAGAGTTCTTCTGAATAGTGATCATATTTCAAAGGGTGAAATTCATGGGGTGCTGAAATCGAAAGGGATTTTTGTCGGTAATTACGAAAAAGCAATCACTGTACCCATACTGGCGGCGACACTAATGATTCCGACGGAGTTTTCTAGATTAATTGAAGCTTCTATAGACCGCGACTCAAAACCCAAGATCAAGGTTTCCGGGTTAGATTTGGTTTCGGTGACTTCGGACTGAATCACTCCACTTAAGTCTGACCTTTTTAAGTTGGAGTTTAATCCGTGTGAAAACGTTGGTAGCGTTGACTTCGTTGATATTCCTGGGATTGTTGTCGATGGAAAAAATAAGGTTCGAATTCCCTATGTTATAAAAAGTGCATATTCTGGCTCAACCTGAACACTCATTCTGATCCAATCTGAACACCTATTCTGAATTAAGTTGAACACTGATTCTGGTTTCAAGCTGAACAGTTTTTGAGATTTTCCAGAATCGGTGTTCAAGTTGCCGGAATGACTGTTCAAGTTACCGGAATCCCGCCTAACGCATTGTTTATTCAATCAGACTATCCTTTCTGCCTTTTATGGAAAGAATATGTCAGCGAAGAGAACAGCAATGCGAAAATTAAGAGAAATACTCAGACTCAGCTATAGCGCCGGATTAAGCATCCGGAAAATCAGTGCCAGCACCAAAATCAGTGTTGGCAGCATCCAAAATATCTTGAAATTGGCCGTGCAGCTGAAAATAACCTGGCCGCTACCGGAGGATTGGGATGATCAAACGCTAGCCCTGAAATTTTATCCCCGATCAGACGCTCAGCCTTCAGCCAAATACCAGGAACCGGTATGGACAGACGTTCACCTGGAGTTGAAGAAAAAGGGCCTGACCAAGCAGTTGCTCTGGGAGGAGCACACCCAGCACTATCCCTTCGGCTTCGCTCAGGACAGGCCGAACCGTTGCTATAGCTACTCGCAGTTCTGCGCTCGTTATGCAGACTGGCGGAAGAAACAAAAACGCTCCATGCGCCAAGTACACCGTGCCGGTGAAAAGTTGTTTATCGATTATGCCGGACCCACAATGCCAGTGGTCTGCGCCTCAACCAGTGAAATACGCACGGCGCAGATCTTTGTGGCGGTATTGGGCGCATCCAATTACACCTTTGCCGAAGCGACCTGGAGCCAAAGCCTGCCGGATTGGTTAGGCAGTCATGTGCGTGCCTTTGAGTTTTTTGGCGGTACGCCAGTAATGTTGGTGCCGGATAATTTAAAAAGCGGGGTGACTAAAGCCTGCCGTTACGACCCTCAACTCAACCCCAGTTATCAACAGTTGGCGTCCCATTATTCTGTCGCGGTGATGCCTGCCAGGCCTTATAAACCGAAAGATAAAGCCAAGGCCGAGGCCGGTGTTTTATTGGTCGAACGCTGGATTATGGCTAAATTGCGCCATCACACCTTCTTCTCGTTGGCGGAGTTGAATCAGTGTATCAGTGCCTTATTGACGGAGCTCAATCAAAAACCCTTCAAGCAAATGCCAGGCAGTCGTCAGCAATGGTTTGAAGCGCTGGATCGACCGGCCTTGTCACCGTTACCGAAGTACGCCTATCAGTACACGGACATCAAAACCGCTCGCGTCAATATCGATTATCACCTGATCTACGACCAACACCTCTATTCGGTGCCGCATCACTGTGTGGGCGAACAGGTTGAGTTGCATGCCGGTGATAAACTGATTGAGGTCTATTTTCACCACAAACGTATTGCTACTCATATCCGCAAGTTCTATCCCGGCATGACCACCGAGCCAGGGCACATGCCGGAACAGCATGCCCAGCATCAGCAATGGACGCCAGGGCGATTAATGAACTGGGCGCAATCGATAGGGCCTGAGGTGCTGGTGTGGGTGAAGGGGCAGTTACAGCGTAGGGAGCATCCAGAGCAGGCTTACCGCGTCTGCCTGGGGTTATTGAGCCTCAATCGAAGCTATGCCGCCGAGCGCTTAAATAAAGCCTGTGCAATCGCCAATAAAGAAGCCCTGTTCAAATTGAAAAATGTGAAAGCCATTTTGCAAAGTAACCGGGACAAGTTGCCGGAATCAGCGCCGGTGCAACTTTCGTTATTACCTCAGGACCATGAAAACATTCGTGGTGCAAAGAGTTTCCACTAACCCTTAAACCCCCTAGATAGCTGAGCAAACAGGGCCTGCATCAGATTGCTGTTGAAAAGCTCTGTATGCTCAATTTCTAAATACAGGACCTTAACATGATTGAACAAACACTCAACCAACTACGCCAATTGAAACTAAACGGCATGGCTTCTGCGCTGCAAACTCAACTGGAACAGCCTGGTACTTATGAAGGGTTAGCCTTTGCAGAGCGCCTGCAATTATTAGTCGATCACGAAGACCAGGCCCGTCATCAGCGCAAACAAGAGCGCTTGACAAGCGCCGCGCAGTTCAAACTCAAAGCCCATGCCAAAGACATTGATTATCAGGCTGCCAGAGGCCTGCAGCCGTCGCAAATGGCGTCACTATTATTATGTGACTGGTTAAAAAAAGCTCAGAACCTTTTGCTGACCGGCCCTTGCGGCACAGGCAAAACCTATATTGCTTGTGCGCTCGGTCAGCAAGCCTGCCTGAAAGGTTACAGCGTCAAATACTACAGGCTTCCACGCCTCATTCTGGCATTGACTCAAGCCAAGGCCGATGGCAGCTACAGCAGATTACTGAAAACTATCGCTGGACTGAACTTGCTGATCATCGATGACTGGGGCCTGGAACCGTTGAATGCCGCCACTCGAAATGATTTGATGGAAATTATGGATGATCGTT
Source organism: Methylobacter sp. KS41 (assembly GCA_002862125.1). GTDB lineage: Bacteria > Pseudomonadota > Gammaproteobacteria > Methylococcales > Methylomonadaceae > Methylobacter_C. The sequence continues at coordinate 1,882,499 of PHSP01000001.1, forward strand.
ATGAGCAGTCAGCAACCATCATTATCAGCCAATTGCCGACAGAACAATGGTATGAAGCGATTGGTGATAATACTTTAGCCGATGCCATCTTAGACCGGCTGATGCATAACGCCCACCGGATCAATTTGAAAGGAGAATCGATGCGAAAAAAAAATGAATTCCTTGACCCAAGTTGAGCACTTAGAGTAAAAATTCACTTCCACCGATGCGTTAGGTTTTAGGTGTTCAAGTTCGGCCAGAATCAGTGTTCAAATTAATCAGAATACGCACCATCGAAAATTCACCAGCGACTTTTTCTTTACTTCGAACACTGAAGCCACGAAAACCACTATTTTTGATTTGACCAAATACGGGCTCTACAATGACTTTGCGTTGCTTATAAACTGCTTTGGCCGAAGCAGTCTCCATTTTACGATGCATGTCTTGTCATAGCGACTCTTTGTCATCGGTGCTGATCGTGCGCGCATGACCTTTGTCGGATTGGCAGCAGCGACTTTTGAATGGACACGCATCGCAGACTTCATCACGTCCCTGGTATACCCGACTGCCGTCTTTGGATTCACTTATCATTACCAAGGTTTGTCCATTGGGACAGATAAAGACATTATCGGCTTCATTATAGTCGAAGTCGGCCTTGACCAATTTCCGGGCCGAGGCGTCCAATGGGCTCTTATGAGTTTTTTCGCCTTTGTCGGTGGCGATATAGGCGTCAACTCTACTTTGATCGAATGCTTGTAGATTACCACCCGACCAATAGCCATTATCTGCGCTGACTTGGTCAGGCAATCGCTCTGTGGTATCTTGCAGCGCTTGCAGAGCGGGTTCAACTTCTTGTTTGTCGTTGGCATTTTGGCTGATATGCTGACCGGCAATGATTTGCAAACCGGCATCAACGCTAATCTGGGCATTGTAGGCGTAATCGAAGCTGCCTTTTTTGCCCATGATGCGGGCCTCGGTATCGGCAAAGCTGATTTGCTTGGTGTCGTCGATGGCTTTGCCAGGATTAAGCTGTTCTTCGCGCTGCTCAAGTGCTTTTTTGGCGGCTCGAATTTTAGCCAGCCGGCCTTCTTTGAACTTCAAATCGTCTGGAATTTCATAACCGGTTTTTTCTTTGTAGGCTTTGTCTTCTTCTTGGTCGCAGCGTTTAGCTTTCTCAATCAGGTCATCAATTTCAGCGCATAAGGCTTGCTCCCTTTCTGTTAACCGTCCATAGCTCATCGCTTTGTGTTTAGACGTGTTAGCCTTGAATTTGGAACCATCCAGGCTGATATGGCCTAAGGAAGCCAACTTCAACTCCATCGCCAGTTTGACGGTTTGCTTAAAACAATCCTGAAAAAAATCGCCATGGTCTTTTCTAAAATCGCTGAGCACTCGAAAATTTGGGCAGTTCATTTGTGCGATAAACATGAAGGATAAATCTTCATGGCAGCGTTTTTCGATTTTCCGGGAGCTGAAAACACCTTGGCTGTAGGCAAAGATCAGTATCGATACGATTAGTTTGGGATGATAGGCGTTCTGGCCTTTAATTTTGTAACTGCTTTCAATGATAGAGGTATCAAGCATCTGAAACAATTCGGTATAGAGGTAGCAATCATGGTCTTTGGGAAGCAGATCAAAAATATTGCCGGGAAATAGCAGGCGTTGATTAAATTCAACCGGGCTTGATTTGAAAGGAATTGTCATGACGCTTCCAGATGGCTACTTTAAGCGCAATTATATCATAACATATTGTTTATATTTGCATTTAGTTGGGTTTTTGAGGTATTTTAAAGAGGCAGGGGATAAATTTAGCACGCCAGACTATTCTCGGACAGCCTCCTAGCGGTGCTTATCTTGGACGTTATGATCCTAGAAATAATAGAACCTTCGGCCCAAGTGGTGATTTGATTGGCATTGGCAATTTGTTGGGGACTTTGATCAAGCCGTGCTCATGATCTGATCCAATTTTTGGAAAGCCCATAGGGATTCTTCCTATGGGCTGAATCAACCTCTGAAAGTTGCGTCAGTGAATTGGAAGAGCAGTCATAGCGTAAGCCGTTGCTTGCAAAACGACAGCAGAATAAATCCCAAAAAAACAACATTGCCAACTATTCTGACACAGCAGAATCTAGTCTACAGGCCAAGAAGATAGAGATCATTTATGGCCTTCATATTCTTCATCAGGATCTTCATCGAAAGCTTTAGTCCATTCTACACCTTGCCATTTTTCAGCATGTGGGTCGAACGGAGTGTTGACGGGATCGAGGCGAAGCAGCTGTTTGTTATATAAGCAGTAGGACTCGTGTTCCGGCTCTAACTTCGCCATCAATTCAAAGGCTTGTTTTGTAGACATCCGGTAGTCGTTGCCAAGAAACTCTTTACCATCTCATGGACTCCCTTTCCAAAACACCCACCAGTAATATTTGTAAAAAAGTGGCTTGGGATGCATGAAAGCTGCGTAGGACCTTGACCTGTAGGTGGTACATTGAGTAAAGAGTTTCTTAGCCGCTATTCACTTGTTTAGTGTTAGCAACAATTACGTGCAAATAGTCTTGACGAAACCAATTTGTCCAGTATAATACGCAATTCTTTCGGGGCAAGGTCTCCGGGAGATTGGGAGATCGAGTTAGTTTGCAGGGAGTATTGACAAATTGTCCGGGCGGGCTATAATGGTCGGCTTTTTCGGGGTTATGGATGAACGGCTCCGGGATAAGGCGGAAACAAAAAAGCGTCAACAGGGTGTTGACAAGTTGGGTTGGTTCTGTATAATAGGCCAGCTCAACGGGGCATTGCCCTGCGCTCTTTAACAATACGATCAAAATAATTTGTGTGGGTGCTTGTGCTGATTGTTGGTGATGTTAACAAATAATCGACACAAGAACAACACGTGAAGAAGTAATTTTAAACGTTTAATTCTATGTCGAGCCAAGATTGGTGACTTATCTTATTAAGTCACAAACTGATTTAAACTGAAGAGTTTGATCATGGCTCAGATTGAACGCTGGCGGTATGCTTAACACATGCAAGTCGAACGGTAGCAGGCCTTCGGGCGCTGACGAGTGGCGGACGGGTGAGTAACGCGTAGGAATCTGCCTGGTAGTGGGGGACAACGTGGGGAAACTCACGCTAATACCGCATACGCCCTACGGGGGAAAGCGGGGGCTCTTCGGACCTCGCGCTATCAGATGAGCCTGCGTTAGATTAGCTAGTTGGTAGGGTAAAGGCCTACCAAGGCGACGATCTATAGCTGGTCTGAGAGGACGATCAGCCACACTGGGACTGAGACACGGCCCAGACTCCTACGGGAGGCAGCAGTGGGGAATATTGGACAATGGGCGCAAGCCTGATCCAGCAATACCGCGTGTGTGAAGAAGGCCTTAGGGTTGTAAAGCACTTTCAATTGGGAGGAAAACCTGCCGGTCAATACCCGGCAGCTTGACATTACCTTTAGAAGAAGCACCGGCTAACTCCGTGCCAGCAGCCGCGGTAATACGGAGGGTGCGAGCGTTAATCGGAATTACTGGGCGTAAAGCGTGCGTAGGCGGTTCGTTAAGTCAGATGTGAAAGCCCCGGGCTTAACCTGGGAACTGCATTTGAAACTGGCGGACTAGAGTTGAGTAGAGGGGAGTGGAATTTCAGGTGTAGCGGTGAAATGCGTAGATATCTGAAGGAACACCAGTGGCGAAGGCGACTCCCTGGACTCAAACTGACGCTGAGGTACGAAAGCGTGGGTAGCAAACAGGATTAGATACCCTGGTAGTCCACGCCGTAAACGATGTCAACTAGCCGTTGGTCCTATTTACAGGATTAGTGGCGCAGCTAACGCATTAAGTTGACCGCCTGGGGAGTACGGCCGCAAGGTTAAAACTCAAATGAATTGACGGGGGCCCGCACAAGCGGTGGAGCATGTGGTTTAATTCGATGCAACGCGAAGAACCTTACCTACCCTTGACATCCAGAGAATCTGTTAGAGATAGTAGAGTGCCTTCGGGAGCTCTGAGACAGGTGCTGCATGGCTGTCGTCAGCTCGTGTCGTGAGATGTTGGGTTAAGTCCCGTAACGAGCGCAACCCTTATCCTTAGTTGCCAGCACATTATGGTGGGAACTCTAGGGAGACTGCCGGTGATAAACCGGAGGAAGGTGGGGACGACGTCAAGTCATCATGGCCCTTATGGGTAGGGCTACACACGTGCTACAATGGCCGGTACAGAGGGCAGCGAACTTGCGAAAGTAAGCAAATCCCAGAAAGCCGGTCTTAGTCCGGATTGGAGTCTGCAACTCGACTCCATGAAGTCGGAATCGCTAGTAATCGCGAATCAGAATGTCGCGGTGAATACGTTCCCGGGCCTTGTACACACCGCCCGTCACACCATGGGAGTGGGTTGCAAAAGAAGTGGGTAGTCTAACCTTCGGGAGGGCGCTCACCACTTTGTGATTCATGACTGGGGTGAAGTCGTAACAAGGTAGCCCTAGGGGAACCTGGGGCTGGATCACCTCCTTACAAAGACATCCCATCGTCAGCATGAGCGCCCACAACAAATTATTTTGATCGACAGCAGTATGAGCCTAGGGCCTGTAGCTCAGTTGGTTAGAGCGCACCCCTGATAAGGGTGAGGTCGGTGGTTCGAGTCCACCCAGGCCCACCACCTTACCGCAAGGTAAACGTGATAGTGGCCTAGGGGACTCAAGCGAACACTGGGGCTATAGCTCAGCTGGGAGAGCACCTGCCTTGCACGCAGGGGGTCAGCGGTTCGATCCCGCTTAGCTCCACCAATTCTATAACGTTTCGATTCCTAACCGGAAGGGCAATAAAGTCAAACAGCCAAAGAGCAACACAACACCGTTGTGCAAGTGGCCGTGAGGATTTATTTTCAACCCAGACAAGAATCGCCGAGACCTTATAGAATTGGTGCATTAACTGCATTAATAGCTCTTTAACAATTTGGAAATCTGTAACAATAAATAGACTGACTCGTAAAGGTGTCAGGCTATTTAAAAAACAAGTTCGAGTGAGTGGACGTGCAAACGTCAGCGCACAAGAACAAGTTTTCTCAAGCAGAAAAATATAGCGATAAAGTTTGCTGGTCTTTATGACACGGTAAGAAAACTTTGCACAAGGTAATAAAAAGTTGATGAAGTTGCGCAAGCAGCCAAGAAGCTTATGATCACCTGAAACGAAGCAGACTTATTGGGGTTATATGGTCAAGTGAATAAGCGCATACGGTGGATGCCTAGGCAGTAAGAGGCGATGAAGGACGTTGTAGCATGCGATAAGCCGCGGGGAGTTTGCAAACTAACTTTGATCCGCGGATTTCCGAATGGGGAAACCCGGCCAGCATCAGCTGGTCACATTACAGTGAATACATAGCTGTATTGAGCGAACCCGGAGAACTGAAACATCTAAGTACCCGGAGGAAAAGAAATCAACCGAGATTCCCTTAGTAGCGGCGAGCGAACGGGGATTAGCCCTTAAGTTGCGTAGTTGTTAGTGGAACAGTCTGGAAAGACTGGCGATACAGGGTGATAGCCCCGTACACGAAAACGCTGTGCAGTGAAAACGAGTAGGTCGGAGCACGTGAAACTTTGACTGAACATGGGGGGACCATCCTCCAAGGCTAAATACTCCTTACTGACCGATAGTGAACCAGTACCGTGAGGGAAAGGCGAAAAGAACCCCGGAGAGGGGAGTGAAATAGATCCTGAAACCGTATGCGTACAAGCAGTGGGAGCACCCTCGTGGTGTGACTGCGTACCTTTTGTATAATGGGTCAGCGACTTAATCTCAGTGGCAAGCTTAACCGAATAGGGGAGGCGTAGCGAAAGCGAGTCTTAATAGGGCGTTCAGTCGCTGGGATTAGACCCGAAACCGGGCGATCTATCCATGACCAGGCTGAAGGTGAGGTAATACTTACTGGAGGGCCGAACCCACGTATGTTGAAAAATCCGGGGATGAGTTGTGGATCGGAGTGAAAGGCTAATCAAGCTCGGAGATAGCTGGTTCTCCTCGAAAGCTATTTAGGTAGCGCCTCGTGTATAACTGTTGGGGGTAGAGCACTGTTTCGGCTAGGGGGTCATCTCGACTTACCAACCCGATGCAAACTCCGAATACCAACAAGTTCGAGCACGGGAGACACACGGCGGGTGATAAGGTCCGTCGTGAAAAGGGAAACAGCCCAGACCGTCAGCTAAGGTCCCAAAATCTATGCTCAGTGGGAAACGATGTGGAAAGGCCCAGACAGCCAGGAGGTTGGCTTAGAAGCAGCCATCCTTTAAAGAAAGCGTAATAGCTCACTGGTCGAGTCGGTCTGCGCGGAAGATTTACCGGGGCTAAGCATAGTACCGAAGCTACGGGTCACGCGTAAGCGTGGCGGTAGAGGAGCGTTCTGTACGCCTGCGAAGGTGAACTGAGAAGTTTGCTGGAGGTATCAGAAGTGCGAATGCTGACATGAGTAACGATAATGGGGGTGAAAAACCCCCACGCCGAAAACCCAAGGTTTCCTGCGCAACGCTAATCGACGCAGGGTTAGTCGGTACCTAAGGCGAGGCCGAAAGGCGTAGTCGATGGCAAACAGGTTAATATTCCTGTACTAGTGGTAACTGCGATGGGGTGACGGAGAAGGCTAGATCAGCTGACGGTTGGAAGTGTCAGTTTAAGCGCGTAGGCAGGTTCTTTAGGCAAATCCGGAGAATCAATGCTGAGACGTGATGACGGGTTGCTCCTCGGAGCGATGAAGTGATTGATGCCATGCTTCCAAGAAAAACCTCTAAGCTTCAGGTTGCCAGTAGCCGTACCCCAAACCGACACAGGTGGGTGGGATGAGAATTCTAAGGCGCTTGAGAGAACTCGGCTGAAGGAACTAGGCAAAATGATACCGTAACTTCGGGAGAAGGTATGCCCTTGTTAGGTGAAGGTCCTCGCGACTGGAGCCGAAGGGGGTTGCAATAAAATGGTGGCTGCGACTGTTTAGCAAAAACATAGCACTCTGCAAACTCGAAAGAGGACGTATAGGGTGTGACGCCTGCCCGGTGCTGGAAGGTTAATTGATGGGGTTAGCGTAAGCGAAGCTCTTGATCGAAGCCCCAGTAAACGGCGGCCGTAACTATAACGGTCCTAAGGTAGCGAAATTCCTTGTCGGGTAAGTTCCGACCTGCACGAATGGCGTAACGATGGCCACACTGTCTCCAGCCGAGACTCAGTGAAATTGAAATTGCGGTGAAGATGCCGTATACCCGCGGCTAGACGGAAAGACCCCGTGAACCTTTACTATAGCTTGACACTGGACTTTGAATCGATTTGTGTAGGATAGGTGGGAGACTTTGAAGCTGGAACGCCAGTTCTGGTGGAGTCGACCTTGAAATACCACCCTGGTTTATTTGAAGTTCTAACCTAGGTCCGTTATCCGGATTGGGGACAGTGTCTGGTGGGTAGTTTGACTGGGGCGGTCTCCTCCTAAAGAGTAACGGAGGAGCACGAAGGTACCCTCAGCCTGGTCGGAAATCAGGCGATGAGTGCAATGGCATAAGGGTGCTTGACTGCGAGATAGACACATCGAGCAGGTACGAAAGTAGGTCATAGTGATCCGGTGGTTCTGTATGGAAGGGCCATCGCTCAACGGATAAAAGGTACTCCGGGGATAACAGGCTGATACCGCCCAAGAGTTCATATCGACGGCGGTGTTTGGCACCTCGATGTCGGCTCATCACATCCTGGGGCTGAAGCAGGTCCCAAGGGTATGGCTGTTCGCCATTTAAAGTGGTACGCGAGCTGGGTTCAGAACGTCGTGAGACAGTTCGGTCCCTATCTGCCGTGGGCGTTTGAGATTTGAGGGAAGCTGCTCCTAGTACGAGAGGACCGGAGTGGACGAACCTCTGGTGTTCCGGTTGTCATGCCAATGGCATTGCCGGGTAGCTATGTTCGGACAGGATAACCGCTGAAAGCATCTAAGCGGGAAGCCCCTCCCAAGATGAGATCTCACTGGGACCATGAGTCCCCTGAAGGGCCGTCGCAGACTACGACGTTGATAGGCTGGATGTGGAAGCGCAGTAATGCGTGCAGCTAACCAGTACTAATTGCCCGTGAGGCTTGACCATATAACACCCAATGAGTTTGAGTAAAGACAGGCGAAAACGGGAAGGCGAAAAAAAGCGCCTAACTACAGCCTGAGCAGACAACGCTGACTGCGAGAGAACAGACAAAAGCGAGACGTTACAGATTTCCATAAAACAGGTCGAGGAACAGGATAAAGGCGCAAGCTCATCCTAACCGAAGCCTGAAGAAAGAGTTTTGAAGTAGTCCGGAATGGAAAAGCCAAGCGAAAGCCAAATGGCGGCAAAGACAGGGTCTTTTATCTCGCCAAGCCTTTCCGAATCCAACTTCTTCACACCAGTTTGCTTGGTGACCATAGCGAGCGTGAACCACCCGACCCCATCCCGAACTCGGAAGTGAAACCGCTTAGCGCCGATGATAGTGTGGCAGTTTGCCATGCGAAAGTAGGGAATTGCCAAGCGCTTAATACAAAACCCAGGACTCTTGCCCTGGGTTTTTTTTTGCCCGGAAGCCAGTCATTGGAGGGTAAAACGTCTCTACTAGACAGCTGAAACCGAATTTGAAAATTCCAAACTTTATGGAAAAGGGATAATAGATACACCGGGGAACCCTGAATTGCAAACGAAGTCAATTCTGAGGGATAATGGCCTACTATGCATAATTTTGATATGCTTATAAGATTTCCAGTAACACGCCATACGCTCGTTGAAGAGCCAGTATGAAAGCTTTGGTATATACAATGAAAAAGACAATGTACGAAAAAATTTGGGACAACCACCTTGTGGTTGACGAGCCTGGACAGGCTCCCTTGATTTATGTTGATCGCCATCTTATGCATGAGGTGACCAGTCCTCAAGCTTTTGAAGGTCTGAAATTGTCCGGCCGCAAAGTACGCAACCCGCATAGCATACTAGCCACGATGGATCATTGCGTGCCCACCAAAAACAGAAATCTACCTATCGCAGATCCGATTGCCAAGAAACAAATTGAAACGATGGCTGAAAACTGTCGCGTAAACGGGCTGGTTCTTTATGATATGACAAATCCAAATAATGGCGTCATTCATGTTGTTGTTCCCGAGCATGGTTTTGTTCATCCGGGCATGGTGGTTGTTTGTGGTGATAGTCACACAGCAACTCACGGCGCTTTTGGCGCGCTCGCATTCGGCATCGGCACCTCCGAGGTAGAGCATGTGATGGCCACGCAGACGTTACCACAAAAGAAATCAAAAACCATGCTGGTTCAGATTGATGGGAAATTATCCAAATATTCCTCGGCGAAAGATATTGCACTGGCTATTATAGGTAAAATCGGTACGGCAGGTGGAACCGGCTATGTCATAGAATATGCGGGCGAGGCGATCAGGGAGCTTTCAATGGAAGGTCGCATGACGCTCTGCAATATGGCCATTGAAGCCGGCGCGAGAGCCGGGCTGGTTGCGCCGGACGAGAAAACCTATGAATATCTCAAGGGGCGAGAATTTGCTCCTCATGGCAAAAACTGGGATTTGGCCTTGGCCTATTGGAAGAGTCTACCCAGTGATGAGGGCGCGGTTTTCGATTCAGTCATAAAGCTTGACGCCGCCGACATTGCTCCTCAGGTTTCCTGGGGAACGTCTCCTGAACAAGTTGTCGGGGTCGACAGCACGGTCCCAGCTCCTGGAAGCTTTGATGATGAAATAAAACGCAAAGCCTGTGAAGGCGCGCTGGCGTATATGGGCTTGACTCCCAATACAAAAATAACCGATATTCCCATAGATCTTGTCTTTATAGGATCCTGCACTAATGGACGTATTGAAGATTTCCGGATTGCGGCAGAAGTGACAAAAGGCACGCACGTTGCAAAAGGCGTCACTGCTATTGCAGTGCCAGGATCCTATCATGTGAAACAGCAGGCTGAAGAGGAAGGCCTGGATAAAATTTTTATCGATGCCGGTTGGGAATGGCGTGACCCCGGATGCTCCATGTGTCTGGCGATGAATGGTGATGAACTGACCAAGGGCCAACGCAGTGCGTCGACTTCAAACCGTAACTTTGAAGGGCGGCAGGGCAAAGGCGGGCGCACGCATCTGGTTTCACCTGCTATGGCCGCTGCGGCAGCGGTGGCAGGTCATTTTGTTGATATTCGCACCCTTTAACACACACGCAGACCGGAAAATTATGGAACCGTATAAAAAACATGAAAGCATTGCGGCGTTGATGAATCGCAGCAATGTCGATACTGATCAAATTATACCCAAGCAGTTTTTAAAAAAAGTGGAACGAAGCGGCTTCGGCGTGCATCTATTCCACGACTGGCGATACAATGATGATGGCACCAATAACACGGAATTTGAGCTGAACAAGCCCGCCTTCAAAGGCGCCAAAATTCTGGTGGCCGGCGATAATTTTGGTTGCGGGTCGTCCCGTGAACATGCGCCCTGGGCAATAGCCGATTATGGTTTTAACACCATCATATCAACCAGCTATGCCGATATTTTTTATAACAATTGTTTTAAGAATGGCATTTTGGCGATAAAGGTTACTAAAGATCTGCTGGATAAACTGATGGCGGAAATTAGTGCCAGCGAAGGCGTGCGCTTTGTCGTCGATCTGGAAAACCAGCAAGTCATCACGCCTGCGGGCAACGGTTTCACCTTTGACATAGACCCGTTCCGTAAAGGTAATCTGTTAAGCGGCTTGGATGACATTGGCTTGACCTTGAAGCATGTTGATAAGATCGACGAGTATGAAAAGCGCCATAAGCAGACTTTTCCCTGGCTTTGGGCATAGGGATATGGCTGTAGAGTTGCAACTATGGATGTGTAGGTGATTTAGATTATGACCAACTTAGAAATATATAGAAGTTATTTCGATCAGGCATATCCTGACTATGCTGATAGTCAGTATGCATCAATCGCTGAAATGGTTGATGCTCTACCAGCCACAGAAAGTGCATCGGAGATATTGGGTTCTAATAGCGCAAATAAAGTGCTTGAATTAATTATCCCGCTTGTGAGGATAAAAAATTACAAATCACAAATTCCGTTTCCAATAAATTTATACGATGCTGTGAAGCTAATAGTCGAAATTAAAAACACTCCTCCCGGTGAAAATGTTTCCGACGAGCATATTTCAATTTTTGAAAGATTTATCGATATTAAAGGGTTCCAGTTGCCTACTATTTCTGCTGTTTTCCATTTTTGTCATCCTAAAGCATACCCAATTGTTGATCGCAATATAGAAGCGGCATGCGGCCTTCTTTCTAAAGAATTCCCTTGTGAATTTGACGAAGGTTCTATTCCGTCACTACCAGCAGCAACCACGTCGTCGAAAAACAAGTTGTCAAAGTATAGAGTCTTTATTGCCTTTCTTGACAAGCTGAAGAGGTTGCATAATGAGCAGTATAAAACTGATTATGGATTTCGGGAGTTAGATAAGGCCTTGATGGTATACGGTGTTTCAAATTTAAAAATATCAGCTGAGAATATTGACAAAACATTGCAACTGCAAAAATAAGCCTGTTAGCCGCGTAGGGTACGCATCGCGTACCTTTACCTTATTACACTTCATTTTGTTTGATAACATTTTGCTACGCGATGCGAACCCTACAAACTGCATTCACACGTTGCGCGGGGGAACGAGCCAAACAAACCAGAGGCAACACGCATAAATAAAAAATATCAAATTGAATTAGAACAAGAGACGGATGGGCGTTGGATAGCTGAAATAGAATCATTACCCGGTGCAATGGTTTATGGTAATACCCGTGAGCAAGCCATTATGAATATAGAAGCCTTAGCCTTGCGTATTCTTGCAGATCGTTTAGAGCATGGCGAAGCATCCGAAGATGCTGAATTTATCATTTGAAAAATTATTTTTATTTCGTTAAGTAGGGTTCGTTATGATTTCTGTCACTATTTCAGCCCCCTTGGCTCAAGCCGCAACTTTACAAGCCAAAGTTTATAATCGCAGTGTAGAGGGGCAAATTAACTATTGGGCAAAAATTGGCAAAATTGCCGAAGAAAACCCCGATTTAAGCTTTGAGTTTATCAAAGATACCCTCCGTGCCAGAGAAGAAGCTCTTGCAGGTCAAGTCGAGCCTTATCTATTTGATTAAATAGGAAGCCACGAAAATTTTTATCGTGACACCAAAAGTTCTTTATGAGAAGCCGGGGTAGGGTACGCATCGCGTACCATCCAGAATTTCAATCCATAACAGCTTTAAAAGGTACGCGATGCGTACCCTACATAGTTAGATAGCTTAACACGGCGCATTGAGAAAATAAGCAACAATCATGACGATAGAATCAAGACACATCCAGTTAATGGACACCACCTTGCGTGATGGCGAGCAGACTCAGGGCGTATCGTTTACGCCCAGTGAAAAAGTCAATATTGCCAAAGCGCTCTTGCAATCACTGAGGGTTGATCGTATAGAGGTCGCGTCTGCGCGGGTTTCTCTAGGCGAAAAAGAGGCGGTTACGAACATCAACCAATGGGCGCAACAGGAAGGTTTCGTCGGCCGCGTTGAAGTGCTTGGTTTTGTTGACCATACCAAAAGCGTTGACTGGATAAGGGAAACGGGTGGCGGGGTCATCAATTTACTCACCAAAGGCAGCGAAAAACATTGCCGTGAGCAATTGGGGAAAACGCTAGCCCAGCACACCGCCGATATTCTGCAAACGGTTAATTACGCGCTGGAAAAAGACCTGAAGGTTAATGTTTACCTGGAGGATTGGTCTAATGGCTACCAAGACAGTCCGGATTATGTTTACGGCTTAATGGACAATTTGCGACACTCAGGCATTCAGCATTTCATGCTGCCTGATACCCTCGGTGTATTGTCGCCTGAAGAAGTATTCAACAACCTGAGCGATATGTGTCATCGGTATCCGGAACTGCAATTTGATTTTCATCCCCATAATGATTACGGACTGGCAACCGCCAATGTCATGGCGGCCGTTCGTGCGGGCGTGAGTTCTATACACTGTACCGTTAACTGCCTGGGCGAGCGGGCAGGAAATGCATCACTTGCCGAGGTTGCGGTGGTGCTGCGCGATAAAATGAATATGCAGTTATCTATCGATGAGAGCCATATTGTTCGTATCAGCAACATGGTTGAAAATTTTTCCGGGAAACGGGTCGCGGCCAATGCACCTATTATTGGCGCGGATGTCTTTACCCAAACTGCTGGTATTCATGCCGATGGCGATCAAAAGGGAGGGTTATATAAAACCAGGTTAGGCCCGGAACGCTTTTCTCGTACTCGAAGTTACGCTTTAGGCAAAATGAGCGGAAAAGCGTCACTGAAAAAAAATCTGGAGAAGTTGGAGCTTGATCTTTCTGAAGAGAATCAGAAAAAAGTGCTGGAACGAATCGTAAGTCTTGGCGACTCAAAACAGACCATCACCACGGATGACTTGCCCTTTATTATTGCAGATGTGCTGGAGAGCAAGGATTATCAGCATATAAAATTGCTGAACTGCTCAGTAACCAGCGGACTTGATTTGGAGTCGACCGCCAGTATTCGGGTCAATGTGAAGGGCGCCAAGCATATTGCTTCAGGTTCCGGTAATGGCGGTTTCGATGCCTTTATAGATGCCATCAACAAGGTGATGAAATTGCATGACTATTCATTGCCGGCATTGTTCGATTACGAAGTGAGGATACCCAGAGGCGGTCATACCAGCGCTTTAACAGAGTGTGTTATTACCTGGGATTGCGGTGGTGAACTGCGTAAAACCCGCGCTGTTCATTCCAACCAGGTTTTTGCAGCTATTCTGGCGGCGCTTAAAATTATTAATATGCAGTTGCACGAACTGAATATGAACCCGGTTTAAAAATATCCGTCAGTTCTATTTTTGAGAGACAGGTGATGAGTAAACAAAAGTTATCGTTACAGGATCAATTATTAAAATCCGGTTTAGTGAGTTCAGCTCAGGCTAAAAGCGCTAAGTCCGATAAACACAAACAAACTCAACAGCAGCGCAAGAATAATGTAACGGTGGTTGATGAAGCCAAAGAGCTGGTAAAAAAAGCGCAAGCGGAAAAAGCTGAAAGGGACCGGGAACTTAACCAATTAATCAAGCAGCAGGAAGAGCAAAAACATCTGATCGCGCAAGTCAAGCAGCTAATCGAACAAAACAGGCAGCCCAAAGATGCTGACGGATTGGCTTATCATTTTAATGATAACAATAAAATTAAGACACTGTATGTCTCGGAAGCCATGCGCGAACAAATTATTCGTGGCAGGCTTGCTATTGTAAAACTGGGCGATGGCTATGAAGTGGTATCGTCAGAAGTAGCAAAAAAAATAAGCTTGCGGGGTGCGGCGAGTGTTGTACTACTCAATGAGCCTATTGATAGCGCCGATGAGAATAAAGACGACCCTTACGCGGATTATCAAATCCCGGATGATTTGATGTGGTAATGCGGTGTTGAATTAAGAAGGGGAGCCATTCATGGTTGCTCCCTTTCAATCAATCATTTTGCCGCGCTCTCCTTTTTGATCAGATAATTCATAACTTCTATCATCTTTTCATGAGAACCGGCTAAAGGTCCATTGGTTTTATATTTTCCATTAATAATGATGGCAGGAACTCCTGTTATGCCATAGCGGGTTGCCATGGATGGAGCGTTACGCATTTTGCTATCGACCGCAAAGGAATTGTATGCCTCATGGAATTGGGTTTCATCGACGCCATGAGCTGCAAAAAACTTCGCCAACTCTTCTTCGGTATCAAGCTTTTCTTTTTTGTTTTGTATGGCATCAAAAAAATCAGCATGAACTTTATCAACAACACCCAATGCTTCTGCAGTGAAATAAGCTTTGGCATGTTTGCTCCAGAGTTCATTAAATGCTGCGGGCTCGCGGATAAATTCAACATTTTTAGGTAGATTTTTCACCCACTTTTCAAGTAACGGCTCAAAGCTATAGCAATGCGGACAGCCGTACCAAAAAAATTCAATGACTTCTATTTTATCCGGATTTTGCGTAGGTTGAGGAGGTGAAAGTGTTTCGTAACCAGTTTGCTCTGCTTTCAGCAGAAAGGAACAGGAAAATAACAAGACTAACAAACCGGGTTGAATAATTTTTTTTAGCATGGTTTAGTTCTCAAGAGAGTGCATTTTAGAAAAAAATAATAAGTAAAGTGAGGTTTGGACGGCTATCCTCAAGTTGTTTGCTTATTTCATCATCGATATACGATAAGAAACCGCTTTAATTTCTTCAGCTGTCATTTTTTGGGCAATCATGTGCATCATATTTTCCGGATTATTGCTCCGTTCGCCTGATTTGAAATCGGTTAGAGTTTTTATTAAATAATCGGCATGTTGTGATTTTAATGCCGGAAATGCTGCTGGTTTGTTGCCTTCTCCATAGGGGCCATGGCAAGCGATACATGCGGAGACTTCTCTGGTCAGATCACCGTTGCGATACAAGTCGCTGCCTTGGGCAATAATTTCCTGAATGGTGTCGTTGCCGTCAGTTTTCTTTTCATCTTCATCATCATCTAAAACCGGCAGTTCGTTTGCCGAAATTTTTTGTTCAGAATAGTAAGCGGCTATATCCGCCATTTCATCATCAGTTAATCCCATTGCGATAGGCGACATCATGGGATTGCTACGAGAGCCGCTTTTAAAGGCTTGCAACTGTTTTACCAGATATGAGGAATGCTGCTGGGCAAGTTTGGGGAATGTCGAAACCAGACTGTTACCGTTGTCTCCATGACAACTGACACAGACAGCCGCCTTTTCTTTTCCTGCGCTAATATTACCCTCTGCATGTAAAATACCAGTAATACCGGTAAGTGACATGGCTAGTGAAAAAGCCAGCAGTTTTTTTTTCATAGGGTTCCCCTTTGGAATAAAGTAGTCATTTTATGGTAGCCTTTAATGCATGTTGCAGGCTGCTGCGTGTAGCCGAATTCTACCCTAATTAGTAAGCTTAAGCGAGGTAACGTTGAATCCAGTTTATCACCAAGCAAAATTTATTAACAGTTCACCTGACCTTAAGGCTACTCCTGAAGATCAGGGCCGGGAAGTAGCATTTGCAGGACGCTCGAATGCTGGTAAATCAAGTGCAATTAATACTATAACCCGGCAAAATGCATTAGCCAGGATTAGTAAAACTCCTGGTAGAACTCAAATGCTCAATTTTTTTGAAATCAATGCCAGGCAAAGGTTTGTTGATTTGCCAGGTTATGGTTATGCGAAAGTACCTGTGACGGTGAAAAAAAAATGGCATGAGTTAATGGAACGCTATTTAACCAGCCGAAAGTCGTTGTGCGCCATTATTTTGGTTATGGATGTGCGTCATCCCTTAACTGAGTTTGACTGGCAGATGGTTGAATGGTGTCAACATACCGGTTTGCCGCTGCATATATTGTTAACCAAGGCCGATAAATTGACTTATGGGGCAGCAAAAAATACCTTATTACAAGTTCAAAGAGAACTTAAGGATATCGACTTTCCGTTGACGATACAGTTGTTTTCAGCATTGAAAAAAACGGGTATTGATGAAGTGCATCAAGCACTTGATCTCTTGTTTAATGCGGATGAGAAGACTGAATTGGAATGAGAGTCTGAAAAAAAACCCCAAAGTTTAAAAAATCTTCGGGGTTTTAAGAAAAATCAGCCAATAAATTAAGGGGGAACTGGCTGATTTAACGCCAATAAGGCGTCAAAAAATCAGACTTCAACTATAAATGAAAAGTTTCAGAAAAATTAAAACTTTTTAATGCGCTTCGTCCCAATTTCGCCCGATGCCAATATCAACAATCAACGGTACATTCAAATCAGCGGCTGAACTCATGATGCTGCTAATGGCGGCGGCACAGTGAGCTAGTTGATCTTCCGCGGCTTCAAACACCAGTTCGTCATGAACTTGCATAATCATTATGGCATCCGGTTTTTCCTTAATTAGCCACTGATCAGCGCTAATCATGGCGCGTTTAATAATATCCGCCGCGGTTCCTTGCATGGGTGCATTGATGGCGGTGCGTTCGGCGTATTGCCGGCGCGCCGCATTGCGTGATTTTATTTCCGGTAAATATAAACGGCGGCCAAATAAGGTTTCGACATAGCCCTGTTCGCGGGCTTGCTCTCTAATGCCGTCCATATAATTTTTAACGCCGGGATAGCGGGTAAAATACAAGTCAATATACGATTGCGCCTGACTGCGGGATAAGCCCAGTTGTTGCGCCAAGCCAAAAGAAGACATGCCATAAATCAAGCCGAAATTGATGGCTTTTGCCGAACGGCGCAAATCAGTAGTGACTTGGTCCGGAGCTACGCCGAAAACTTCCGCCGCTGTTGCCCTGTGAACATCCTGACCTTCGCTAAAGGCTCTCAGCAAACCTGTATCAGCGGATAAATGCGCCATAATGCGTAATTCAATTTGTGAATAATCCGCAGCCACGATTTTATAACCAGGCGGGGCAATAAATGCTTGCCGGATTTTCCGCCCTTCTTCGCTGCGGATGGGGATGTTTTGCAAGTTGGGGTCGGATGATGACAGTCTGCCGGTAGCGGCTACCGCTTGATGGTAAGAGGTATGTATCCGTCCCGTTTTCTCATCAACCTGTTGCGGCAGTTTGTCGGTATAAGTCGATTTTAATTTGCTTAAACTACGGTAATCAAGAATCAGCTTGGGCAAAGGATAATCAAGAGCCAGTTCTTGTAAGACCGACTCTTCGGTTGACGGCTGGCCTTTAGGCGTTTTTTTTAAAACAGGCAGTTTTAGCTGGTCGTAGAGGATGTCCTGAATTTGTTTGGGCGAGCCTAAATTGAAGGTATGTCCGGCAAGATCGTGAGCCTGTTGTTCAATGGCGGCAATATGATTGGCCAGTTCCAGGCTCTGCTGAGCCAGCATGGCTGTATCAATCAAGACCCCGTTGCTTTCAATACGAGTAAGCACGCTGATCAGGGGAATTTCTATTTCCGAGTATAAGTTGAGAAGTGCGGGAAGCTGATGCAGTTTAGCCATCAGCACATGATGCAGCCGTAAGGTAATATCGGCATCTTCAGCTGCATAAGGGGCGGCTTGTTCCAGCGATACTTCCTGAAACGGGATTTGTTTTGCGCCTTTGCCGGCAACGTCTTCATAATGAATGGTGGCAACGCCCAGATATTCTTTAGCGAGGTCATCCATATTATGTTTGGTTGCGGTGCTGTTTAAAACATAAGATTCAAGCATGGTGTCGTGAGCAATTCCCTGCAGTGTTATGCCGTGGTTTGCCAAGACATGGGCGTCATATTTGAGGTTTTGCCCCAATTTGGCTTTATGCGGGTTTTCCAGTAGCGGGCGGAGTTTTCCCAGCATTCCGGCACGGTTTAATTGTTCGGGCGCGCCTGCATAATCATGGGCTAAAGGCACATAAGCGGCCTTGCCGGGAGTTACAGCAAAGGAAACGCCGACTATTTCAGCCTTGCTGTAGTCAAGGCTTGTGGTTTCTGTGTCAAAAGCAAACAGGTCGGCATTTTCTAGTCGCTCAAGCCATCGGTTGAATTGTTGATCAGTCAGTATGGTTTCATAGCTGGATTCAATTCCGGAAGGCGTGTCTTCAATAATTACAGCTTCTACCTGGTTATCCAGCATCTTCAACCACGATGAAAATCCCAGTCCGGCCAGCCGGTTTTTCAGTTCTTCAGTGTTGACGCGCCGGCGTTTTAAATCGTCCATGCTGTAAGGTAAATCAAGATCGCATTTGATCGTGGTGAGTTGTTTGGCTATCGGCAGTTGCTCTAAACTGGCGCGTAGATTGCCGCCGATTTTACCGCAAATTTTATCGGCATTAGCGATCAGGTTTTCCAGAGTTTGATATTGTTCCAGCCATTTTGCGGCAGTTTTTGGGCCAACGTTAGGCACGCCGGGAATATTGTCGCTGCTATCGCCCATCAAAGCCAGATAATCAACAATTTGTTCCGGTTTAACGCCAAACTTGTCGATAACGCCCTGAATATCCATGCGCGAGTTGGACATGGTGTTTTCCAGGATAATATGATCAGTGACCAGTTGCGCCATGTCTTTATCCCCCGTGGAAATAATCACGTTAAAGCCTTGCTCCGCGGCATGTTGCGCCAAGGCACCCAGGACATCATCCGCTTCTACTCCTGACTCCATGATTAATGGCAGGCCCATTGCCCGGATCAGTTGATGCAAGGGTTCGATTTGTACGCGCAAATCGTCGGGCATAGGAGGCCTGTGCGCTTTATATTGAGCATAGAGGTCATTGCGAAAAGTTTTGCCGGGCGCGTCAAAAACCACGGTCACGTATTCACATTGATAGTCTGCCAGGAGTTTGCGCAACATGTTGGATACGCCGTAAATGGCATTGGTGGGTTCACCCTTGGGATTAGTCAGGGGCGGAATTGCATGATAAGCTCGAAATAAGAAGGAGGAGCCATCAACCAGAATCAGGCATTTTTGAGTTTGTAGTGACATAGGTTTAAGGTAAAAGGTTAAAGGCTAGAGACACATTTTGAGTTTGGCGCAGCATCAGGTTTTACGCCTAACCTCAACTATATTCGGCAGTTGACTCATTTTACTCAGAACCTGACTTAATTGATTGGTGCTTTCTATTTGAATGGTCATATTTAAAATGGCCGAAAAATCAGGATGTGTATCCAGTGCCGCATTAAAAATATGAATCTTGGATTGCGCTAAAATCTGCGATACATTATTAAGCAAATTCTGTGCATTGAAGGCTTGAATCACAATAGGCACGGCATGGTTGGATTTTTTAGCGCCCCACGCTGCCGGAATAAGCTGAGCCTGTTTTTCAATGCTCAGGCGAGTGACGTTTTTACAATCCTTACGGTGGACTGTAATGCCTTTATGGTGCGAAATATAACCGATAATGTCATCACCCAATACCGGCGAACAACAGTGAGCAAATGCAGTTTGCACATTATCAATATCTGCAACCGAAACCACCGATTTTGCCGGAGATTTTTTTGGCGGGACGTTTACAGGTTCGGCTTCCAGTTCGGGTACTTTTAAAAATCCGGCCAGTTGACGGCTGTTAATATCACTACGGCCGATGGCTTCAAGCAAGGCATCGGTGTTGGTTTGCTTAAAATGGCTAAGCATGTCCTCCAGGTTCAGCACTTTTATACCCAGCCGCTTGCTTTCCTTGTCCAGAATGGCTTTACCTCTGGCAATATTTTCCGTTTGCAGCTGATTTCTAAGCCAGCTTTTAACTTTGCTGATTGCGCGCGATGATTTCAAATAGCCCAGGTTCGGATCTATCCAGTTATGATTGGGCGCGCTTTCTTTAGAGGTTAGAATTTCCACCTGTTCGCCGGATTTTAGTGTGTAGGTTAACGGTACAATTTTGCCGTTAACTTTCGCCCCGCGGCAGCGATGACCGATTTCGGTATGAACAGCATAAGCAAAATCCAGCGGTGTTGAACCTTTTACCAGATCGATCAGTTTACCGGCTGGTGTTAAAACATAAATCCTGTCGTTAAATAATTCACTTCGAAAATCCTCGCTCAAAGCCTCATTACTTTGCTTATCTTCCAATAGCTTGCGTAAAGTGGCAACGCTTTTTTCCATCGCCGCAGTCTGTTTGCCGCCTTCTTTATACGACCAGTGCGCGGCAACGCCAAGTTCAGCAAAATCGTGCATGTCCTGCGTGCGAATCTGTACTTCAATGCGATTTCCTTGCGGGTCTAGAATAACGGTGTGCAGCGATTGATAGCCGTTATCCTTGGGGTTGGCAATATAATCATCGAATTCTTTAGGGATGTATTGCCATAAGCTATGAACAATGCCAAGTACGGTGTAGCATTGGGTCAAATTACCGACAATTACGCGCACGGCTAACAGGTCATACAGTTCATCTATGTCCAATTGTTTACGCTGCATTTTTTTCCAGATGCTGTAAATATGTTTGGGACGTCCATAACAAGCGCTGGTTATTTTTTCTTCCGCAAGGTGTTTTTGCAGCAGTTCAATAAAGCTGTTGATGGTGTTTTCCCGTTGCACTCGATTATTGGCAAGTGATTTGGCAATCTGGCGATACGCTTGCGGCTCTAAATACCGGAAAGCCATGTCTTCAAGTTCCCATTTAAACTGATGGATACCCAGACGATTGGCAATTGGCGCATATATATCCAGCGTTTCGCGGGAAATAAAATGGCGAAGCTCATAAGATTCTTTCGGCAAATTCCGCAGCCGTTGAATCCGGTAAGCCAGTTTGATTAATACCGCCCGGACATCCTGGGTCATGGACAACAGCATCCGCCGTAACGTTTCAGCCTCATTGGGCCTTTTGGTCATTTCCGGTGAATAAACGGTCAATTTGTTTAACCAGTTGACATCTTTTACCAACGACGCGACTGTATCGCCAAACTGTTCCTTGATGTCAGGCTGAGGGTTTAATTGCGGCAAGCGCGGGTCGCTTAATATTGCCGCGACTATGGTTTTCGAGTCGACATGGTAATCCTTTAAGACCGCGGCGACCTCAATTCCTTTAGGGCGATGATAATGCGGGTCGTCCGGAATACGAGCCACAATCGCCAAGGCGCACGCTATCTGCTCATTATCGACAGCTGATAGATCGTTAAAAAGGCATTTATCGGGTTCGGTGTTTTTTTGCATGAATCATTGTAGACGATTAAAGAGACTTCGCAATCATGAGACGGATTGCCAGCAATCCGGTAGCGGCAAATATTTCCCCGCTGTCTGTAGCAGGCGCAGGGTGGTTAAAGCGCTTGTCAATTCCATGCATCTGGCTTAAGTTAAGATATAAAGCCATGAAGTTCAGTAAGAAAAGTTATAAAGTCAGCAACTGTTGCATAAATGGGTATAACAAGGCGGTTGGGCGCGAAGTTGTAAGCATCCTGGTCAAAGACATGCTACGTGAGACAGCTTTTAATTTTGCAAGTGCGGCGTAGCGAAACCGCTAACTGTCAGGTCGGAAATAATACCTTATTCTATTGTAGGCAGTCAAAATCCGGCTTTAGAAATCTTATAGGTGATAGATGTTGAAGGCTAAGTCATTGTTGTGCTGTTAAATGTGCTAATGAGATAATCATTGTCAACTTCTAATTTTGCACAAGCGAGTGTGGTAATACATGTTTACGGTAACTCCAGGAAAAACTATATGAGCTCAATTTACGGTTGGTTATCAACAGCGGAAACACCATCTTCATACAATTGGGTTGACAGACAACGGGCGGCGGCCCGATGTTTAACCGCAACATCCCAAAGTGCTTTTATTCACCATAAAATAGCCGGTTTGGCTGGTCATGGAATTAATGCCGTCCCTTCTGTATTTCAATCTTCTCAATTAATGGTGATCCTTGATGGAAACCCGCAATGGCAAGACGCTACGTTGGCGGAAATTGCAAAAAACCAAGGCGCGGCTCAAGCATTAGCCGAAGGGTTTTTACGTCATGGCCGCCCGGTTCTGGACAAGATTCATGGGCCATTTGCATTTTGTATAATAGAGCCAGAGCGGCGTTATGCGTTGCTGGCGATTGACCGGCCCGGTATCCGGCCGCTGGCTTTTTATTGCCAGGATGGACTGCTGGTGTTTGGTTCTCAGCTTGATCAAATTGCGGGCCATCCTGGCGTTGAAGCAGTAATCGATCCACAGGCTATTTTTAACTATCTGTACTTTCATGTGATTCCAAGTCCGGGAAGCATTTACAGAGGCGTTGCAAAACTTCAGCCCGGCGAGTTTTTGGAATTTAATAACGGACTGCTTACCCGCGATTTCTACTGGCAATTACGCTATAACGATAGCAATTGTTCAAAAAAGGAACTGCTTGCGCAATTGCTGCCGCAGTTGGAGCAATCGGTTTTAGCCTGCGCACCCGATTCCCAAACCGGGGCTTTTTTGAGCGGCGGTCTTGACAGTAGCACCGTCACCGGGGTTTATCAAAAAATTGCGAAGCGTCCTGTTGATGTTTTTACTATGGGCTTTGCTGCTGATGGCTACGACGAAATGGAATATGCCAGGATCACAGCGGCGCATTTTAAAGTTAATCTTCATGAATATTACGTCACTCCTGCCGATGTACTGAAGGCTATTCCATTGATTGCGCAAACTTATGATGAACCTTTTGGCAATGATTCAGCAGTTCCTGCTTATTTTTGCGCTAAATTTGCACGCGAACTGGGTATGAACCGGCTATTGGCTGGTGACGGCGGTGATGAGTATTTTGCGGGTAATTCCCGTTACGCCAAACAAAAAATATTTGACCTTTACCGGCATGTGCCCGGTTTAGCCAAATCAATTTTAGAGCCGTTGGCGTTTAATCTGCCGCCGCTCAGGAAGTTAAAAAGCTATATCGAACAAGCTAAAATAGCGATGCCGGAACGCATGGAGACTTATAATTTCCTGCATCGAACTCCATTAGCGGAGATTTTCTCCGAAGATTTTCTCAAGCGAATTAATCCGGACCAGCCTCTGGAATACCTCAGGAATACTTACAATAGAACACCCAAGGATGATTTAATCAAACAAATGTTGTTTCTGGATGACAAGTTTACTTTGGCGGATAATGATCTGAGAAAAGTTAACCGGATGTGCGAGCTTGCAGGTATTGATGTGGATTATCCTATGTTACAAGATGATCTGCTGGAATTTTCCGCTTCAATTCCATCCAAATGGTTAATGGAGCGCTTCGAATTACGCTCTTTTTACAAGGAAGGGTTGCGGGATTTTTTACCTGAAGAAACACTGAGAAAAAGTAAGCAAGGTTTTGGTTTGCCCTGCGGTGTATGGATGAGTAGCGACAAGGAACTGAAACAATTTGCCGAGGTCAGTTTGGCAGGCATTACCAAACGGGGTTTTATGAACCCTGCATACATAAAAAATATTATTGAATTACACCAAAGCGGGCATGCCTCTTATTATGGGATAATGATTTGGCTTTTAGTGATCCTGGAGCAGTGGTTATTGGCGCATAACCAGTAATTTAAAACCAGCGCCTTACTCACTTTGACAAGGTTCTCCCGAGCGTAGCCGAAGGGCTTCGGAGATTGAGAACAGAGTAACAGACCGCTATTACCGGATTATACGATAAGGGTTCATTGAAAAGCAGGTTCAACAGTAATGGCTACATTTGCAAATAGTTGAAATCTTTTGTTAAGCAGGCGGCTTTATAAATTCTCATCTAGGCGGATTGCCTGTTTTGGGAATTAATTTTACGCGGGAATAAAAAGGATAATAAATTGGAAGATAGGAAAGTATTACTCATAGTTGAGGATGATCCGGGATTACAAAAACAATTAAAATGGACTTTTGAAAATTATCAAACTGTAATTGCTTCAAATAGAAGCGAAGCGATTACAGCGTTGAGGCGTTATATGCCTAGCGTGGTAACGCTTGACCTGGGCTTGCCACCGGATCCGGCTAATGCAAGCGAGGGACTAAATACACTTCAGGAAATACTGGAACTTGCTCCAGCAACCAAGGTGATTGTTGTCACGGGAAATGATGACCAGGAAAATGCCATTCAAGCCGTGGCAATGGGTGCTTATGATTTTTACCAGAAACCAATCGATACAGATGTTTTAAACCTGATCATCGAACGCGCCTTCCAGCTTAGCGAGCTGGAAAAGGCGCATTTAGCGCTCCAACAACAAACTTCAGAACCCTTAGCTGGAATCATTGCCTCCTGTAAAAAGATGCAGGAGCTTTCCCGCAAAATAGAAAAAATTGCTCCAACCAGCGCCACTGCCTTGCTGCTGGGTGAAAGCGGCACGGGCAAAGAAGTGCTCGCTAAAGCTATTCATGGATTAAGCGACCGGAGAAATAAGCCTTTTGTTGCCGTAAATTGTGCAGCTATTCCTGAAAACTTGCTTGAAAGCGAATTGTTTGGATACGAAAAAGGAGCTTTTACCGGAGCTTCTCAACAAACAAAAGGGAAAATTGAATTTGCCAATAAAGGAACATTTTTCCTGGATGAAATCGGGGATCTTCCCTATTCATTACAATCGAAGCTATTGCGTTTTCTTCAAGAAAGAACCATAGAGCGAATCGGAGGAAGGCAAGAGATACCGGTTGATGTACGTATTATTTGTGCTACCCACCAAAACTTACAAGCGCTGATCAATGAAAGTAAATTCAGGCTTGATTTATATTACCGAATTAGTGAAATAACTGTTAATATTCCCCCATTAAGAGAAAGGGAAGGCGATGCAATTACCATTGCCACGGCTTTTCTTAGGCGTTTTTCTGACTTACACAACAAGAAAATAAAAAGGTTTAGCAAAGAGGCGGCAAATGCTATTGAAAGCTATTCATGGCCAGGGAATATCCGGGAGTTAGAAAACAAAATAAGACGTGCAGTGATTATGACTAATGACACCTGCATTACCTTCGACGACCTGGAGTTGGTGGATACCGTTGATGCTTGTATGCCATTTAATTTAAAAGAAGTTCGAGAGGCAGCTGAAACTTTAGCCATTAAAAGAGCGCTGACGCACTCTAACAACAACATTTCAAATACGGCAAGGCTTCTTGGGGTTACACGGCCTACCCTTTATATGCTGTTTGAAAAATACGGGATCCACGTTAATGAATAATTGTGTTAAAAGAGATTCCGGTAAAGATTTAAATTTGCCATTGGCGCTTATCTTTAATTTGAATGCTTTTTTCATTTCACAATAATGGCATATAAAATATATTGAAATAAGTTTTGGCCAAAGATTATTTAGGGAAACCAAAATTCTTTGCAAACATAAAAAATCTAGTACACCGGATCTGATTTTATCTTAAGGTTAAGCAGTGAATCATAGCCCAGGGTAAATATATGTTTACAATATCAGCATGGTTGAATCTAAAAAGAATGGAGGGTAAGTTTTTATGTGATTGAACAGATCCTTCTTACCGGATTCTGTTCACCCTCTATAATTATCGAGGGAAGAAAATCCAATTTGGAAACCCTCAATAAACAGGTATCAATCGAATGCATAGTCATATTTTAGAAGCTCCTTCCATCAGCTCTGATCCTGATTCAGAAACGCAAAATCGATGGCTGTTGTGGCTGGTTGGAGCGCAACTAGGGTTTTTATATGCTCCAACATGTTTATGGCTTTGGGATCGCTGGACGATGAGTGTTTGGCAAAATGGGCATGGAATTCTCGTCGCCGCACTGGTCATTTATCTGGTGTGGGGAGAATTACAGAAGTTGAAAGCCTTGCCCCTTAGTTCAAATCCCTGGGGATTTGTCATCCTTATTCCATCATTGCTTATGCACATGCTGGATACAGGTGTTCATTCGCAGCTTCTTTCCGGGATGGCGTTGTTTTTATCGCTACCCGGCCTCGCTTTAATATTTTTGGGAACTGAGCGGACAAAAGCAATCCTCTTCCCACTTTCAATATTGCTTCTTACGTTACCAATCCCCTTGGTTTTTACCGAGTCAATACATATAATTCTCCGGCATATAGCTACAAATAGCGTTGCCTGGTTGCTTAGTTCGTTGGGAGTGCCGGTATTTTCTTCCGGTACTACGCTCGAAGTTGAAGGCGGGTCTTTGATGGTTGCTGATGCATGCAGCGGCTTTGCGACACTTTATGCGGCAGTGACCATCGCAATACTCACTGCTTATTTCTGCAATTCCATGCGCAGGAAAATTCTGGTGTTGCTTATTGCCGCTCCTCTTGCTATTGCTGTCAATATAATAAGAGTTTTAATTCTCACTTTGCTGGTGAACTGGTTCGGTCTAGATGTATTGGCAACAGCGGCACACGAAATTTCCGGCTTGCTGACTTTTGCGATTGCATTACCTATCATCTTTTTTCTAGGTCAAAATCCCGCCGTTAAAACACCGGTTTGTGAGAATCAATAATGATATCTTCCCGCTACGGGCTTCCCGTTGCATTTATCTTAATGCTGGCTTTAGTTCCAACCGTTATTCATAGTTATCTGGGACTGAAAGAAGACGATGGACTGTCGGTAAAAAACATTAAGTCCGAACTGGGTAATTTTAATTCAATTCCCACAAACCGGCAGCCAGGATGGGGTGAAGAAACTTTTGGCTGTGAGGACTGGATTGAAAGAATCTATACCAATGAACAAGGTAAATCACTACGCCTGTTTGTAGGGCGTTCATACGATCACAAGCGTCTTTATCATCATCCGGAGCTCGCCTTATCCTATGCTAAAGACCTTAGGAGCGCAGGACAAATCCGTTTGCCTGGACAACCTGAAATACCGGTTAATGTGCTGCGCAACGAAACACGGCCTAATATGGCCGCATTTGTCTTATTGTACGACGGAAAATTCATTGGCAACCCAATCTCTCATCAGATTCGAGACTCGCTCAAGCAGTTAATCAGCGTCAGAAAACCAATGACGCTATTCTACATAGCAGACGATGATGCAGAGAAAAATATTCCATTCATTCAAAGTTCAGCGGCATCGTTGCTTAATAAAGCCATTAAAGATTTTATGGCCCAACAGCATTAGGATTACTAAAGGATTTTAACGCTCTGCGGGAGAGCGGACTAGCCACTCCTGCAGAGGTAAATAATAAGACTGGAGAGGTATAACCTAAGCGCAAGCAGGCCAGACAATGGAGTGATTGGATTAACAATAGAGAACAGTAAGTAGATCGAATTTATTCTCTATAAACCGTTATTTTTACCTAATGGCGTTTTGGCTAACCAGCAACAATTTTTTTTGCGGCCGGAAGACCGCGACGATGGCGGTTCCGGCGCTACGTTTGATTTCTTTCTATTGCGTTATAAACAAACAACGGGAAGTTTATCCAGCTTAATGCTTGTAGAGAGTTAAATACACTAATGCGATAAAAACAATTAACCCAACGGCTATAATAACTACAGTGTTTTTTTTGCCGGCGCCGGTTTTTAGTAAATTTCCTGTTTTTTCTTCTGCTATGCTTACGCCTTGGATTTGGGCATTAATAGCTTTATTTTTACCTCGATTATCTTTGACAACCTGGTAATAAATCACATCGCCAGTTGCGGGTCTTCGACCCATGCCTTTTAATGCCGAGATATGAATAAAAATATCCTTCCCGCCGTCATCCGGTTTGATAAAGCCAAACCCTCGATCTTCTTTCCACGTTTTTAAAACTCCCTTAACCATTCTATTCGTCATAAAAAATACTTGTTTGTTGTATTAGCATGTTAGTTTTTGATTTTCTCTTAATTTATATTGAACGATTGACCCCCTAATTTATGTTGCCGGAGATAATCTTGTAAGAGCAAGCTCTGTATCACGGAATACGAATCAACAGTTGTCTTGGCAATAATTTAGAAAAGTCCCTGATTAAGTCATGCGGAACCCACACGACTTAATCAGAAAATAAACTATTACCTAGATCTTTTTCTTGGTAATGACTTTATCATCAATAATCAACTCTGAGATTCCACCCAAGGCGGCATGTAAAGTACACGAAGCCTTTTTGAACCCGCCTGTTTTAGTATTTTCACCAGCCCAGATCAAATTGATATAAGTTTCTTTATCACTTTTTGTTTCTGTAGGAAAAAATACCTGTTCCCCTGTTTCTTTCTTAATCGCCTCCGGACATTTTTGATTGGCCATTGTTTGCATTGCAACATAATTTCTGACCATTGCCGCTGCTTCCATTTGTGCAACAGTTGGCTTTTCTTTACTTATACCCACCATGATAAAGCCGGCTACAAAGACCCCAAAAATAGCAATTACAATTTTCATTGTTTCAGACATGTTATTCTCCTCTTATTGTTATACACAGCCGTTTTGACGGCTTTCAAAAACCTTTCGTTCTATGCGAATTGGTTATACCCGGCAATGAAAGTTCATTGGCCGACTGTTGAGTATACCAACTTTATTCAATATGGAGCCAACCTTACCGGG
The DNA here is from genome assembly GCA_002862125.1 of Methylobacter sp. KS41. Lineage (GTDB taxonomy): Bacteria > Pseudomonadota > Gammaproteobacteria > Methylococcales > Methylomonadaceae > Methylobacter_C. Next base: position 1,911,334 of record PHSP01000001.1, read on the forward strand.
AGTGTTGAGTTGGGTTAATTAACTTGCAGTTCAACAAGCCGCTCAAATACGGGCATTTAAATTAATGCTTTCCATTTGCCAACAGTGAGTTAACGGCTGGATAATCGATTTTACCAGTCGCCATGACAGGAATTGCATCAACTATCAAAATCTTCTTAGGCAAGCTTATATTGGACACACCAGGCGACACTGCCGCCAGGTCATTCACGGTTGCCAGTTTTTGAGTGGTGACTAAAATAATCTGCTCGCCTTTTTTTGCATCGGGCTGGCTGATTGCAGCGTGTTGTGAATCCGGCCAGGCGTTAATAGCCAGTTGTTCTACAGCAGTTAAGGAGATCATTTCTCCGCCAATTTTGGCGAAACGTTTACTACGGCCGCGAATGCTGATGAAACCTTCATCATCGACATGAACAATATCGCCAGTGTCATACCAGCCCTTGCCATAAATGGATTCAGGCGGAACCAGTTTGCCGGGATTGGCGGCCAACAGATAACCCAGCATGATATTAGGGCCGCGGACGTGCAGTTGCCCGCCATCATTAATACCTTCGATTGGTTCCAGTTTGTGTTCCATACAGGGCATAAAGCGGCCAACTGTACCCGCTTTGTAATAAAGAGGGGTATTAACCGAGGTTATCGGCGAGGTTTCGGTGGCCCCATAACCTTCCAGAATTCGAATGCCGAATTTATCCGCCCAGACTTGACGGGTATTTTCATGCAGTTTTTCCGCACCGGCAACTACATAACGCATATTAAAAAAGTCATAGGGATGGGCTTTTTTAGCGTAAGCCGCAAAAAAAGTATTGGTGCCAAACATTATAGTGGCATGGATTTCATAAGCAATTTCAGGAATAACGCTGTAATGCAGGGGGGTCGGGTAAAAGAATGTTTTCATGCCGCTAATAATCGGTAATATGGTGCCGACCGTAAAACCAAAGGAATGAAACATGGGTAAAAAGTTGAGCACAATATCCCGGGCGCTAAAACTGATACAGGCTTCAAGTTGCTTGAGATTACCCAGAATATTGGCGTGGGAAAGGACTACGCCTTTGGGCGTGCCTTCCGAACCCGAGGTGAATAAAACTACCGCCGGAGTGTCGGGGTTGTATTGTTTATCGTTATACCAAAAATCAGCCGTTTTGCTTTTTATCAGCGCGCTATATTTGTCTTGCGCTGAAATGTTTTTGGCCAGATCTTCCAGATAAACTAACACGCACTGTTTGCCTAACTCCGCTGCTTCTTCGCTTAACTCGCCCAGTTCTATAAAACGGCGAGACGTCAACACGGTTTTAACCTGGGCCATTTTGCAGGCGGCCAGTATACTCGTGGAACCCATTGCAAAATTCAACATGGCGGGAACACGCCCATGCAACTGCAAGCCGAGAACCGTTATCAGGGTTTTAGCGGAATTAGGCAGAAAAACTCCGACATTTTCACCGCTTGACGTAATATTTTTTAATGCATTGCCGATGGCAATGCTGCGCGTGATTAAATCGTTGTAGGACAGAGGCATGCGTTCCATGTCCTCGACAATCCTGTGTTGACCTCCGTGTACCTTGCGCGCCTCAAGCAGAGTGCTAAAAATGGTTTGGCGGTAAGGACTGGTGACAAACATCATTTTAGTCATCATATCCGCTAACCGGTGTCCACAGTAAGCGCGACGCGTTTTGCCCATGAGCATTCCAGGCGCTGAAATGGTCTCTGACGGTAAAATATGAAGAGTGATTTTAGGAAAAAAACGTAAACGGACAATTCCGTGCAGTTTTGAAAAATGCGTATATTGCGCACCCGATATGCGTACGGGCAAAACGGCTGCTTCGGATTTGTCGGCGACCATGCCCGGACCATCATAAATTTTCATTAAAGATCCGGTAACTGTAATTCTGCCTTCCGGAAAAATTACGGTCTTGTTGTCATTTTCCAGATAATGAATCAAATCCTTTAATGAAATAGGATGCGTTGGATCCATAGGGAATACCCGCGACAATCTCAAGAAAGGTTTCAACCACCAGCGTTGAGACATCTGCGTACTAATCGCAAAGGTTATGTCATCAGGTAAAAAAACACCTAGCAGCAACGGGTCCAGGAAAGAGGTGTGATTAGCGATTATCAGGACCCGTTCTCCGGCTTTTGCGTAGTTATCCAGGCCGGTAATCTCGATTCTGAATAGTAAGGTCAGCAGCCAGCGTAAAAATATTTTCAGCATAGGTTTCGGTTCAAGTTTTCCAGGTACGCATTTTAAGAGATTCATTTACGGAGCGTAAGCATAATGGACTGGGGCGTAAAAGTTTTCGCATAATACAGCACATAGACCGGTTTGATAAACAAGGCGCTTTCGAAACGGCAAACTTATCGCGGCCGCCTAAAGTTTAGCGTTCTGCTTTGCCGGCGCATTTGATGCACATATCAGCATAGGGCATTGCGATTAAACGGTTTTTGCTTATCGGCTCACCGCATTGCTGGCAAATACCGTACTGTCCGCTGTCTATTTTGGCGATAGCCTGTTTAATCATTTCAATTTCCGTTCTGGCTGAATTACCTAAATAATCCATAACTTCATTATTTTCATTTTGTGTCGCCTGTTCAGAAAAATCCTTTTCCAAAGGCGCGTCCACATGACGAACATCATTAGTAATTCTGGTTAACCGGAGATTCAGTTCCTCCAGCATAGCGATTAAATGGTTACGGATTTCTTTATATTCTTTCATAATAATACTATTGCCCTTTTCTTTAAATGGAGTCACGCTTAAAGCTTGCATGCTGCTCTATACTAAAGCTGACTTACAATAACCTCCAACATCCTATCATTCCCTATGCAAAATAACACACAACATCTATTGGATGCAGCCAATCAGGTCATTCTTGGTAAAGCGCATAAAATTCGCCTTGCATTGTGTTGCTTGATTGCGCGCGGCCATTTGCTGATAGAAGATATTCCCGGAGTAGGGAAAACAACGCTAGCAAATACGTTGGCAAAATTGCTGGGTTTAAATTGTCAGCGGATTCAATTTACCAGTGATATTTTACCGGCGGACATTATAGGCGCTTCAGTTTTTGATCCCAAAAACCTCACATTCAAATTTCACCCGGGACCAGTTTTTAATCAAATGGTATTAGCGGATGAAATTAACCGCGCAACGCCCAAAGCGCAAAGCGCGCTACTGGAAGCAATGGAAGAACATAATATTACCGTTGAAGGAAAAACCTATCCGTTGCCTAGACCTTTTTTTGTTATGGCTACCCAAAACCCGTCCCATCAAATTGGCACATTTCCTTTGCCGGAATCTCAGTTGGACCGTTTTTTAATGCGCCTTGAACTGGGTTATCCAAATCATGATGCAGAAAGACTATTACTGAAAGGTGAAGACCGGCGCAGTTTGATTGCATCGCTGCCGGTAAAGCTGCCGCCGGAGCAACTGCTGAACATGCAGGAGGCTGTTACCAGGGTTTATGTATCAAACGCAGTGCTGGATTACTGCCAGGCAATCATCAGCTTTACGCGTGAGTCATCAGAGTATTATTGCGGTCTTTCACCCAGGGCCGGGTTGGCATTGCTTAACGCAGCAAAAGCGTGGGCATTTATGAATCAGCGCGACGCCGTTATTCCCGAAGATATACAAGCCGTGCTTGCGCCCGTCGCCGGACACCGGTTAAGGGCAGGCAACAATGATTCAGCCGCCATAGTGGCTCCCATATTAGCCAAAGTATCCGTCCATTGAAACCTTTGACTTTAAAGGAACGCTTCCAGCTCAGCCGTTTTTTTATTGGTGAGAAAGCGACTGATGAACCGGTAAAACTGAATCACCGGCGTATCTTTATTTTACCTACGCATCGCGGTCTTAACTTTGCCATACTCACGGCATTGCTATTACTTATCGCTTTTGTTTATAACAATAACCTGGTCTATTTATTGGCTTTTCTGTTAGCGAGTATTTTTTTTATTACCATATTGCACAGCTACAAATCCCTGGCTGGACTGATTTTGCAAAAGGGCCGGAGTAAGGCTGTTTTCGCCGGTGAAGCGGCAGGATTCGAAATCCTGATTAATAATCCGGTCGATGTGGAGCGCTATAATTTACAAATTACCCTGGAGCAAACTGAAAGTCTTGCTCTAAAGCCGCAAAGTAAGGCCAGCGTTATCCTGTATTCGCTCACCAAAACAAGAGGCTGGCACACGGCGGGAACCGTGACTATTTCTAGCGCTTATCCCTTCGGCTTGTTTCGCGTCTGGTCACCCATCCGGTTTAGCCTTAAAGCATTGGTTTATCCGAAACCGTCTTCACTCGAGCTGCCCTTTCCGGAAACGCCTTCTGCTCAGTCCCGGCAAGGCGAAAGCCGGAAGGGAGCGGATGATTTTTACGGATTGAAGATGTATCTGCCTGGTGATTCTATCAAACATATTCACTGGAAAGCCTTTGCCAAAGGACTGGGTTTATTCAGCAAACAATACGGCGGCGATAGTCCAGCGGAAATCTGGCTGGATTACGATAACGCCCCCGGACGTAATGCTGAAGAACGTTTAAGCCAGTTATGCCGCTGGGTTATTGATGCCGAACGCGCCGGAATTCAGTATGGTTTTTCTTTGCCCGGATTAATAATTTCGCCAGGTTTTGGTATCTTGCATTACAGAAAGTGTTTGGAAGCGCTCGCCCTGTTTTAAAAATGAATAATGCTCATAACAAAAATGTTCTGATCTTTTTGCTATCGTCCATCGGACTGATTGCCTTGCCGCATGTCGGCCATATTCCAAAAGTCCTTTCCGTTTTCTTTTATCTGTTATTAAGCTGGCGTTTTACCGGTATATGGAAACGAAACTGGCTGCCTAATAAACTGATGGTTTTTTTTCTGACCGTCTGCGGACTGGCTCTGATATATAGTCAACACCAAGGCGTTTTCGGGCGGAATGCCGGAACAAGTCTTTTTATTACGGCGCTGGCGCTCAAACTGCTGGAGATTAAATCAGAACGCGATTTGTATCTGATCGCCTATCTGGCCTTTATCGTCGCGGCTTCGCAGTTTTTATACGAGCAAAGCCTGTTTATGGCGGCTTATATTCTGTTTGTTTGCTGCGTGCTGTTTGCGACCCTGGTTTGTATCAACAGCGGCAAGCCGCAACCAGGCGCGGCATTGAAAACGGCGAGCATTATCACAGTTCAAGCCATACCGATGGCCGTGGTTTTGTTTATACTATTTCCCAGGGTAGAAGCGCCCAAATGGCTGATGTTTAACGAAAAAAATCAAGCTAAAACGGGCTTGAGCGATTACATGAAGCCTGGATCAATCAGCGACTTGGGACTGTCGGGCGAACTGGTTTTCAGGGTTAAATTTACGGGAGCGTTGCCGCCGCCCCGGCAACGCTATTGGCGGGGACCGGTTTTGTCGCATACCGATGGCAAGCGATGGACTCAAGTTAAGGATATGGAATTCGGGCGCTTCCTGGATAAAATAGTTTTTAAAGGGCCGCCCTATCAATACACGCTGTTAATGGAACCGCAGGATAAAAATTGGGTTTTTGCATTGGACATGCCGGCGGTATTTGCTTTACCTTTAAGCCGGAATGCCAACTATCAGCTTATTACCGACGAAAATCCGGATAAACGCGCTGAATATAAAATCACCTCCTATCTTAACTACAATACCGGTTACATCACCCGCACCGAATATAAGGACGCGACGCAACTAGCGGGCGAGCCGTCCGGCAAAATTAAGCAACTTGTCAAACAATTGCACGGATTTGACGGCGCGCCCGAAGATTTTATCAAACACCTGTTAAATTATTTCAGAAAAGAAAACTTCCATTACACCTTAACGCCGCCATTGATGGAAGAAAATCCGGTTGAAACCTTTTTATTTGAAACCCGTTATGGTTTTTGCAGCCATTACGCTGCCGCCTTCGTCTATTCGATGCGCGTTGCCAGGATTCCTGCCCGTGTTGTGACTGGCTATCAGGGCGGGGAACTGAATACAGCCGGTAATTTTCTGGAAATACGGCAAGCTGATGCCCATGCCTGGGCAGAAGTATGGATAGAGGGTATGGGCTGGGTTCGATTCGACCCTACGGCGGCTGTTGCGCCGGAAAGAATCGAGCGGAATATCGATATAGAGCAGCTTGTGCAGGGCGGTTTTATCAGCTATATGCCGGCCGGCGCCGCGCAAGAGGCTTTTAACTGGCTAAAACAGACGCGCCAGCTTTGGAGCAATATTGATTATAACTGGCAGCGCTGGGTAATCAACTACAACGGCAGGAATCAATCCAGATTCTTGTCATCATTAGGCATAGACGACATCAAAGCCATGCTTTACTGGATGGTTTGCGGCATAGGCCTGATAACAGCCTTGTTGAGCTGGTTTCTGCTGCATCAGAAACAAAAGGCCGTCGATCCGGTATTGCGTATTTATAATCGATTTTGCAAGAAAATTATCAAACAAGGTCTGCAAAAGGGTGCAGGCGAGGGAGTAAAAGATTTTGCCGGGAGAGTCAAAAAAAAGCTGCCTGAACAGGCAGCAGATATAAACCGGATTACAGGGTTATTTATCAAGCTGCGCTACGGCAGAAATGCAACCCTGGATGATTTAAAGCTATTCAAGGAATTAGTTGAAAAGTTTAAAAGCTGATCTGACCAAGATCTATTTGCATGTATTGTTGATTACTTTTCCATGGCAATTTTTAACGCATCATCTACCTTTTCCAGCCAGATAAAGCGGAGCGAATTCCTGACCGCTTCGGGTATTTCTTCAAAGTCTCTTTGGTTTCGCGCCGGAAGCATGACTGTTTTTATCCCTGCCCTGGCGGCGGCAATGACCTTTTCTTTAATGCCGCCGACCGGCAATACCAAGCCACGCAGGCTGATTTCTCCAGTCATTGCGACATCGCTTTGCACAATCCGTTCAGAAAATGCGGAATACAGGGCTGTGAACATGGCGACGCCAGCGCTGGGCCCGTCTTTTGGGATTGCGCCTGCCGGAACATGCACATGGATGTCGTTTTTCTCGAATAGTTCCTGGTTTAATCCCAGCTCATGGGCGCGCGATTTCACCAGACTTAATGCGGCCTGGGCGCTTTCTTTCATGACCTCACCCAACTGACCGGTAAGTATCAGCTTGCCGTTACCGGGCACACGGGTGGCCTCAATAAAAAGAATATCGCCACCGACCGGTGTCCATGCAAGCCCGGTAGCAACGCCCGGTACGCTGGTGCGCATCGCGACGTCGCTTTCAAACTTTTTCGGCCCCAGAATGCCTGGAATCTGTTCGCTGTCGATCTGCTTTTTAACGGCAATACCCTCGGCAATACGCATGGCTACATGACGAAATACCGAACCGATTTCGCGTTCCAGATTTCGGCAACCAGCTTCACGGGTATAGTCCTGAATGATGGTTTCTATGGCCCGGTCGGTGATGGTGCATTGTTCCGCTGTGAGTCCGTTATTTTCCAATTGTCTGCCCACCAGATATCGTCTGGCTATCTGCGCCTTTTCATCCAGTGTGTAGCCGGACAACTCAATTACTTCCATCCGGTCGCGTAACGGAACCGGAATGCTGTCCAGCACATTGGCCGTGCCGATGAACATAACATGGCTCAGATCAAACGGGACAGCCAGATAATTATCGCGGAAGGTTGAATTCTGCTCAGGATCCAACACTTCCAGCAAGGCTGAAGAGGGATCGCCCTGAAATCCTGAGCCGAGCTTATCCATTTCATCCAGCATAAAGACCGGATTGTTGGTCCCGGCCTTGCGAATGGATTGAATAATGTTGCCCGGCAGAGCACCGATGTAAGTGCGCCGGTGACCGCGGATTTCGGCTTCATCATGCAGACCGCCCAGGCTGGCACGTATAAATTCGCGCCCGGTGGCACGGGCTATGCTGCGTCCCAGTGAAGTTTTTCCTACGCCGGGCGGCCCGACAAAGCATAAAATAGGACTTTTACCATTCGGGTTCAGCTTGCGCACCGCTAAAAATTCCAGTATCCGCTGTTTGATTTTATCCAGGCCATAATGGTCTTCATTAAGGATTTCCCTGGCCTTTGCAATATCAATAACGCTCGGACTCGCTACCGACCAGGGCAGCTCCGTCAGCCAGTCAAGGTAGGCGCGAATCATCGAATATTCGCCGCTGGCATCCGGCATGTGCTGCAAGCGGCCGAGCTCCTTGCGAGCCTGTTTTTCCACTTCTTCGGGCATCTTTGCCGCGCTGATGGCCTTGCTGATTTCTTCAATTTCGGCAGTATTTCCTTCTTCCTCGCCCAATTCTTTCTGAATTGCCTTCATTTGCTCCCGCAATACGAATTCGCGTTGCCGCTGTCCCATGGTTTCCTGGGTTTGCTCGCTAATCTTATTGGAAAGTTTTAATACTTCGACCCGGTAATTGAGTAATTCCAGAAGCTTGTCAATACGTTCCTGTATGTTAAACAGGACCAGTAATTCCTGTTTTTCTTCCGCTTTTACAATCAGATAACTGGCAATCAGGTCGGCCAGCAATGCCGGCGAGGTAATCGATTGAATGGCATTAATCAGTTCGCTAGGCGCCTGTTGCGTCTGCTCCAGCACGTCCAGCGCTTTTTGTTTAAGCGTTATTACTCGCGCCTCAATATCCTTGGAGCTCACTTCAGGCTCTTCGTAAGGCTCTATGCGGGCGACAAGAAACGGATAGCCCTGCAAAAATTCCCGCACGCGAAAGCGTTGCACGCCCTGACAAATGATATGATGGCTGCCGTCGGGAGCAGTCAGATAGCGTAAAATTTCCGCTACGGTACCGACCGTATGGAGATCATCAGGACCGGGTTCTTCATCCTGGTCACGCACCTGCATAACCAGGCCGACCGGTTTCTCGGAACTGACCGCCAGTTGCACGGCGGCAATAGAACGTTTACGGCCTATCACCAAGGGTGAAACGTTTTGCGGAAAAAGCACGGTACCGCGCATAGGCACAATAATAAGCGCATCATCCGGAACCGGCGGGGATTGCTGAGAGGCTTCCAGTGTTGTTGCCGGAACCGGCCCCTCCACGTCCGTCATTGATCCCAAAAGCATATTTTTCAGGTCCTTGATTTGCATAATCAGCCCTTATATTTTCCGCAGTGAAATGAGTAAACAACCGTTAACAAATTCACGGGTGTCAATTTCAAAACCGCCTTCGGGCAGTTCAATGCGCCGTTCAAACCGGCCATAGGGTATTTCCAGGCGCCGGATTTGCGACTCTGAACTGGCGGGCAGATGCCGCTGACCGTTAATAATTAAATGACCGCCATCCATGATTACGCTCAGATGCTCCGGGGCAACGCCGGGCAGTGCAATCATAATTATGAATCCATAAGTGGTTTCGTAGACATCGACCGGCGGTTCCCAAGTGGGCCGTTTGACGTTTATGACAGCAGGCCTGAAGAATTGCCGGTGCAGACGGTCTGCTCTATCCACTATTTCACAAGCTTCCGCCCACATCCAGGTTTCAAGATCGCGTATTGGCATAATGTGTTTATCCCGGCTTATCTATTTACAAGTGACTAGGTTAAAGGTTCAGTGATTTAATTTAAGCTTTTTTTTCAAACAGTCAATGGCTAAGTTGGTTATGGCCAGGACTGATGAATACAAATTTCCTTTAAGAATGTTAGCTGACTCCTGTGATGAACAGCAGCCGGCCAAAACCAGCCGGTCATATTGTTTTGTCCGGTTAATGGGCAATGAAACAGAAGTTTGCCTTATACCGAGGTTTTCACCCGGGAAAAGATGATTGGACATGATACCGAGCCGGTGTTATCAGCGCAGTTTTCGACCAGATTGGACAAGGCCGTTTCCATTGTGCGCAAGCTTTCAATGCGTTTACGAATTAAAGCAAGATTTTTAAGAGCGATTTCTTTTGCTTCCCGGCAATGTTTCCCATCCTCAAGGCTCAATAACTCCAAAATCTCATCGAGCGAAAAGCCGACTTTCTGGCCTTGCTTAATGAACCGTACCCGTTGCACGTCGCGTTCGCTGTAATGTCGAACGCCCTTGAACGGCTTTACGGGTTCCACGAGTGCCCGCGCCGCTGATAAAAACGGATAGTTTCGACATTTACCCCGGCTTTTTTCGCCAGTGCGCCAATCGTGAAGCTTTTTTGTGTCATGGTACTTGCCTCCGTACATGGGTACGGTGCTTATAATGTATGAGTCGCTAAAAAAGAGGTATTCGTTATGAACTCAAAACAAACCATGATTGCAAGCGTTCTTGCCGGGATAGGCGCGAGCCTGTGTTGTGTCGCCCCTTTGGTGTTGCTGAGCCTTGGCCTTGGCGGGGCTTGGGTGGCCAATCTGACAGTCTTAGAACCGGTGCGCCCGGTGTTCATAGGTCTGACATTGCTTTTCATTGGTCTGTCGTTCCGTAAGCTCTATCTGACAACCCGGATATGCGAACCCGGCAACTGTGGTAGATTCATAAAGGTCAATATTGTTTGAAGCTGAATAATTATCTCCCAAATAAGCTTGCCCTCTTAGTCCCCGGAGTCCAAATTTAAGGAGTGATTCAACGGTGCATGAGTGTTTCTCATGAAGTTGTGTCTCACACATTGAAGCCCCAATAGTTATTTCGATTGTATTTGACGACTCACTTGAAATTAAAGAAGAAATTTTTCTGCTGCCAAAAATTCTTTCGCAGTTACTATTCATAACCCCTTCAAGGGTAACAAATGTATCGCTGAAATAACCGCTTATGGCCTTGCTCTTAATTGCCTCAAAAATTTTTCATAATGAATATTATCTGAGCCTTCTTTCAAATTTAAAAACCGCGTAAATACATTTGTATCGAAAGTCACTTTTAATACCATGGAACGATCCTTTGGTTATTTCTGCCCAAGGCTTACAAGCGCTTGAATACAGCTTCCGCAATATCCAATGTTTTGTCCAGATCTTCATCACTGTGCGCCATCGAGACAAAACCGGCTTCAAACGCCGAAGGAGCCAGGTAGACGCCCGCTTCCAGCATGGCGTGAAAAAACCTTTTAAATAAAGCCTGATCACACTGCATAACCTGGGTAAATCTGGTCACTTGCTGTTCCGCGCTGAAAAATACGCCGAACATGCCGCCAACGCTATTGGTGGTCAAGGGAATACCGGCTTGATGAGCGCGCTCTTTCAAGCCGGCAGTCAGTTTTCCGGTTTTCGCGGCTAGAGATTCATAAAAACCGGGTTGGCCGATTAATTCCAGTGTTTTCAGTCCAGCCGCCATGGCGACCGGGTTACCGGACAATGTGCCCGCCTGATAAACGGGGCCCAGCGGAGCAAGACATTGCATGATTTTCAGTTGCCCGCCAAATGCGCCGACCGGCATGCCACCGCCGATAATTTTACCCAGCGTGGTCAAATCGGGTTTAATGTTGTAATGGCCCTGCGCGCCATTCAGCCCGACTCTAAAACCAGTCATCACTTCATCAAAAATCAGTACGCTGTTATATTGGTCGCAGATTTGGCGCAAGGTTTCCAGAAAACTCGGAACCGGCGGAATGCAGTTCATATTGCCGGCGACAGGCTCCACGATAATGCAGGCAATTTGTTCGCCTATTCCGGCAAATAATGTTTTGATCTGCTCGCTATCGTTATACGGCAAGGTAATGGTGTCGGCGGCAACCGATGCCGGAACGCCAGGCGAACTGGGGACGCCGAAAGTCAAAGCGCCTGAGCCGGCCTTAACCAATAGTGAATCGGAGTGGCCGTGATAGCAGCCTTCGAATTTAACGATTTTATCCCGGCCGGTATAGCCTCTGGCCAAGCGGATGGCGCTCATCGTGGCTTCGGTGCCGGAACTGACCATTCTGATCAAATCAATTGACGGCATCAATTCACAAACCCGCTTGGCCATATGCGTTTCTATTTCCGTCGGCGCGCCAAAACTTAAGCCTTTTTCGGCAGCCCGTTTAACCGCATCAATAACCTCCGGATGAGCATGACCCAAAATCATCGGCCCCCAGGAGCCGACATAATCAATATAACGATTGCCGGCGCTGTCGTGGATATAAGCCCCACTGGCACGGTCAATAAAAACCGGCGTGCCGCCAACACCGCTAAAAGAGCGTACCGGTGAGTTTACGCCGCCTGGAATGAAGTGTTTTGCGTCAGAAAATAAAACAGTTGATTCGGTCATAATGTCTTTTTAAGGTTACAATAAATGGCGTAAAGAATAGGGCAACTTTTCCATGATTGAAAGCGTTCAATGAGTTCAATTTGAAAATGCCTACGTCATATTTGCGTGGCTACTTAACCAAGTTACGGAATGGTTCATGAAATCGAGAGACAGACGGCGCGGACTGGTTGTTGTTAATACCGGAGCAGGCAAGGGCAAATCGTCCAGTGCTTTAGGCATGGTTTTTCGCGCCGCCGGCTGGGACATGAAGGTCTGTGTTATCCAGTTTATAAAAGGGCAATGGCAAACCGGAGAACAAAAAGCCGCGGAACGTTTTGATAATATTGAATGGCATGCGTTGGGTGATGGCTTTACCTGGAATACTAAAAATCCCGAACAGGATATTAGAACCAGCAGGGAAATATGGGAACTCAGTAAACAGAAAATTCTTTCCGGAGAGTTTGATGTGGTTTTACTGGACGAAATTAATTATTGTTGCGGCTATCAGTGGATTTCCGGTCAGGAAATTGCCGATTTTATTCGCAATGAAAAACCGCCCTGGCTGCATTTAATTATGACGGGCCGCAATGCCGCGCCGGAAGTAATTGAAATCGCGGACACGGTGACCGAAATGACCATGATCAAACATGCTTATCAGCAGGGTATTAAAGCAGAGCAGGGCATTGAATTTTAATAAATTCCGCAACCCCTGACCAAGGCTTTTGGATTCGCTTGCGTCTTCGTAAATGGGATGAAAGAAATTAAATTATCCATGCCATCCACATATTATCTATAGAGAAACCTTACTTATGGAAACTTACTTACCTATTATTAAAACCACTCTTTCTGACTGGGCTTTACTGACTCTTAACAATCCCTACTATGCGGTGGCCTTAGCGGCGGTCGTCTTCTTGCTGACAGCCATTCTTTACAGTATCAGGGTCGCCTCCTTAAATAAGGAGATTGTTGCCGGTGAAAAGAAAAGCATTGAAATACAAAATAATCTCAATTCCGTGCAACAAAAGATGCAGCTAATACAGGAGGAATTGGCTGCCAATAACGAGCTTATGCAAAAAGAGAGTCAGGCGGCTCGAAAAGAAGCAGACCGGGCTGCAAAACTGGAAGAGCTGCTGTCTCAACGCAATAAGCAGATTGCCGGGATTATTCAATCCTTGCATACCAGTTTCGATCTTGGCGAACGCCCGGTGCCGGTAATGGGCGACACCAAGGCGGAAGGCTTGTGGCAACAACATGATAGAGTTATCAATCTATTAATAACTCGTCTGCAAAGTGAGCAGCAGGCCAAAACACAATTGCAGCAATCTTACCAGGCTGAAACGGTAAAACGGGCTGAAAAAGAAGCGTTGCTTGAAACATTGCAAACAACCCTAAGCGCTCAGGCCAGTCAGGTTTCAAAGCTCGAACAAGCGCTTGAAGAGCAAAAATCCATCCTGCAACAGCAACAGGATCAAGCTCAACTGGTTTTATCGCAAACTCTGGAAAAACATTTGGCGGAATTGGCGCGTCTCACCGAGCTGGAACAGCAAGCCCTTGAGTTGGTTAATACCCGGCAGCAGTTAACCCATTTGGAAGAAAAGTTAAATATAAAAGATACCCTGATTAATCAACTGGAAAAGGACCAATCAATAGGTCAAGTTAAAGCACAACCAGCGCTTTTAAAGCAGGAAGAAATAGCAACACTGATAGAAACACCCAAGACGGACGAAGAAGTCGCGTCTGCAACGCCGCCGGACATAGAACAACAGCCGGTGAGCCCTGGTAAAGAACAAACGGGCGGAGTAGCAGGAAAACTCAAAAACCTGTTTGGCAAGGCCAAACAAGAGCCAATGCCTGCTGAAATAAAAATGGAAGAAGCAGTAAATCAACCAGCAGCATCTGACGTCGAACAACTTCCGGTGAGCGCGGCTAAAGGCCAGATTGGCAAACTCAAAAACCTGTTTGGCTCGAAACCGCAATCCGAAGATACAAACCATGAGGAAGCACAGCCAGAGCCATCGGTTGAGGAGCAACCTCCGGTGACTACTGCGAAAGGGCAGTTTGGAAAACTCAAAAACCTGTTTGGCTCAAAAACGCAACCCGAAGAAAAAAACCGGGAGGAAGCGCAGCCTGCGTTACCGGCAGAGGAACAAGCGCCGGTGAGCGCCGCTAAAGACCGGTTTGGAAGAAAAAAATATTACTTTGGCGACATGAGGCATCAAGCCGAAGATACAAAGCAGGAAGAACCAGAGATTCAGCCTGCGCCATCGGTTGAGGAACGAGCACCGGTGAGTGCGGCTAAAGGCCGGTTTGGGAAACTTAAAAACCTGTTTGGTAAGACCAAGTAACAACTAATTAGGCCCGTATCAGTAGCTAACAACCGGATGAAGAGTTTCAGCCTGTGCTTTGGGACAATGAAAGATAGTCCTGATAGCTTTTACTCCGCACCTTTAATATACAATCAAGTCATCTTCAAGAAATTGGCATATCGATGATCAAGAACCCTTTTATTAAACAACTATTCAGCAGTTTTTTGGATCTGGCTCCAATTCTTGCCGTTGTTTTAATTTTTCAGGTTCTGATAATTGGTCAGCCAGTGCCTGATGTTGGCAAATTAATTATCGGTACGCTCTTTGTTATTCTCGGCCTTACCCTGTTTGTTCAAGGGCTGGAACAAAGTCTGTTTCCACTAGGCGAGGCGATGGCTTTTGCTTTTGCCCGTAAAGGAAGCTTATTCTGGCTATTGATATTTGCCTTTTGTTTGGGTTTTGGCACTACAGTTGCCGAACCTGCGCTCATTGCCATTGCAGATGAAGCCGCTAGCATTGCCAGTAAAGGCGGAATGATTGAAAAAACCAGCGCAGCCAGGAATAACTATGCCTTAGGCCTGCGTATTACGGTTGCCTTGTCTGTTGGTTTTGCTGTTTTAGTTGGCGTTCTTAGAATCATCCGGGGTTGGCCCTTGTTTTATTTGATAATTGGCGGTTATTGCTGCGTGATCGTCATAACACCGTTTGCGCCCGCTGAGATTATAGGCATTGCTTATGATTCGGGCGGCGTCACGACTTCTACCATTACTGTTCCTCTGGTAACTACATTGGGCGTGGGCCTGGCGACTGCCATTAAGGGTCGTAATCCGATGATTGACGGCTTTGGTCTCATAGCTTTTGCATCCCTGACGCCAATGATTTTCGTGATGGCTTACGGCATGTTGATATGATCGGCTGGTCAACGCATTTTGCGCAGACGCTATTGGCAACTTGCAGGGATATATCGCCTATCGCTGCCATTATCATCGGTTTTCAGCTGTTGGTAATTCGCAAGCCTTTAGCTCACCCAAAAAAAATGCTGACCGGTTTTTTATATGTTTTACTGGGTATCGCTTTTTTTCTGGAGGGTCTGGATATGGCCTTGTTCCCGCTGGGAAAACTAATGGCAACCCAATTAACCATGCCTGAATTTCTCGGCATAAATCCTGATCAACCAAACCTGGCATGGCAAACTTATTTCTGGGTTTATGTGTTCGCCGCCAGCGTTGGTTTTGCGACTACGCTAGCTGAACCGTCCTTACTCGCTGTCGCCATTAAAGCAGAACAAATTTCAGGCGGCACTATCCATGCCTGGGGGCTGCGTATTGCTGTTTCCATCGGTGTCGCCCTCGGTATTGCTTTGGGCGCTTTCCGGATTGTGACAGGTACGGAGCTTTATTATTTTATCATTGCCGGTTATTTGGTCGTGCTAATACAAACCCTGTTTGCCCCGAAAATGATAATCGGGCTGGCTTATGACTCCGGAGGGGTAACAACCTCGACGGTGACCGTCCCGCTGGTGACGGCATTAGGCCTGGGGCTGGCGGAGAATGTACCGGGCCGGAATCCGTTAGTGGATGGTTTTGGCTTGATCGCTTTTGCCAGCCTGTTCCCCATCATTGCTGTGCTGAGTTACGCACAAATTGCACATTGGCGTAAATAACCGCAGCCTTTCATCCAACACGTAAGGAAAATCATGCATTTCAAATTAATTATTGCTTTTGTCGAAGATGATAAAACCGATATGGTTCTTGATGCCGCGCGTCAAAGCGGCGCCAAAGGGGCTACGGTTATTAACCATGCCCGTGGCGAAGGATTGGT
This sequence comes from Methylobacter sp. KS41, assembly GCA_002862125.1. Classification (GTDB taxonomy): domain Bacteria; phylum Pseudomonadota; class Gammaproteobacteria; order Methylococcales; family Methylomonadaceae; genus Methylobacter_C. The sequence continues at coordinate 1,927,553 of PHSP01000001.1, forward strand.
GCAATCGAAAACCTTTTTTGGCTTGACTCTGGAATCGCCAAGAGATGTATTGCTGTTTTTGGTTGAAGAACACCTTAGCCGGCATATTCTGGAAAAAATCTCCAAGGTAGCGCAATTTGACAACAAACCCGGCACCGGCATTGCTTTTCAGGTTGATGTTGAAGATGCCATAGGCGTTATGCGTCAGGTCGAAGAATTAACCCATGAACTTGAGGATAAAATATGACAGAGAAATGTAGCCTAATCCAGGTCAGAGACGTCATGAAAACCGATTTCGGTACAATTGACGGAATAGCAACAGTGGCTGATGCGTTAAAAAAAATGAAAGCCCTTAAAACGGCCGTTCTAATTGTGAATAAACGCAATGAAAATGATGAGTACGGCATGCTGACTTCAGCAGATATTGCCCGCCATGTGCTGGCAAAAGACCGCGCGCCGGATCGGGTTAATGTCTATGAAATCATGAATAAACCGGTCATTTCAGTGCATCCTGATATGGATATTCGCTATTGCTCCCGGCTTTTTTCCAATTATAACCTGGTCAGGGCTCCCGTTCTTGAAAACAACAAGATTATCGGCATGATTAGTCCTAATTCATTGGTGCTGGACGGTCTATACAAAACTTTCCAATAAATAGCATCCTGCCATAAATAGCAGTACAATTTACACCAGCAGAGTAAAGATGTTGAACGAGTGGAAGTCCCGGTTATCAATATTGTAGTTCTGTGTTAACCGTAAGTTTTAATTTTAGGAGTTTTCAAAATGGCGACAGGCACTGTAAAGTGGTTTAACAACGCTAAAGGTTTTGGTTTTATTGCACCTACTGATGGCGGCGAAGATGTTTTTGTCCATCATTCCGTCATTCAGGGCGAGGGCTTTAAAACTTTGGCAGATGGCCAAACTGTGACTTTTGACATCGAATCTGGCCCAAAAGGTTTAACGGCCGTTAATGTTTACCCAAAGTAAGGGGTGATATAACTGTTTAGCCTCAAAAAAGGCTCTTGTGATTTTCACGGGAGCCTTTTTTATGCGTTCCGGTTTTGCGAGGAGTCTTTTAAAAAACTATTTTAAAGGACGTCCTTTAGCGTCTTTATTGATATGGCCGGCAAAAAGCAATACTGCTTCGACAAACCCCCAAAGAGCGCCATAGCCAACCGTTACGGCGGTTAAAGCCAGTTGGGCAAAGCCAAGCTTATAAAATCCCAAATAGAACCGGTGCAGCCCTGTAAAGCCTAAAAACAATGCCAAAAATGCCGCGACATACTTATATTTAACAGCCTTGGGCGGGGCCAAATAAGCGCCGGTCAGGTTAATGTTGCGCGCAACCGTGTCTTCTTCGTCAAAGGTGACGTCGTCGCCTGGATCAGGAGGCGCTTGCGCCACCCAATCATCCAGATGAAACGAGTAAGATTTTTCTTCGCTTTTTATCACCCCTGTTTGGTTATCGGGATCAAAACTTTCAATATGTCCAATCATCTATTTACCTTAAATTAGTGTGCAAGCGTTTTTATTTTTTTAGTCAGCGTACCCGCTCGGTACCTGGACGTAGCGGTTATTATTTGTGTTGTAACAAAAAATTATCGGGTTCCAGCGAGATAATCAATCATCCCGCAAACGCACAGCCAACACGTCACAGTTAGCATGATGCAGCACCCCGTTAGCGGTTGAGCCGAGTATCAACGCCAACCCATGACGGCCATGTGAGCCGACGACAATTAAGTCAACCTTGTTTTCTTTTGCAACCCTGATTATTTCGATTTTGGGGCTGCCCATTTCCAGCCATAGCCTGTCTTTAGGGACATACAGTTTTTCAGCCAGTTTAGCCAGCCTTGTTTTTGCGCCAGCCATTAGCTCTGTTGTTAAATCCATATTGAAAGGAATATCCGCCCCATAAGTGGCATCAGTAATCGGCATGCTATCCACTACATGGATAATGCTCAGTTTTGCCTGATATTTAATGGCTAAATCATTAGCCCTATTGGCAACGGCTTCACTGTGTTCGTAAAAGTCCACGGCCAACAAAATATGTTTATAGTTTTCCATGCTCACTCCTATTTGACGCCGGCAACTTCAGGAAATAAAAAAGCCATCACCTGATAAGATGCCAGCAGATACAAAAACGCCAGCCCTAAACTAAAACTTAAGGTTTTTCCCAGCGCATTGCTGATAATATGCCCGGTAACCGCCCAATGCCAGCCGATTAATCCAAGGACTACAAAAAGCGCCAATAATCCGCCTTGCCCTGTTTCCATCGTGGCCATTCCGGGCAAGGCAAAAAAACTGATCAGCGCATCCGTTCCTAATACGGCGGAAATAACCTGATAGAACCGGCCCAGCTTCCGGGCCAGGTATAACATCATCCAGAAAAAGCCGGCAACCAGAAATACATCGACAAAAACCTGCGCTACTACATTAAGCCAATCGAAGCGCATGCTTAACATCAATACCCGGACGCCTACATAAGCAACTAACAATAACCTCAACAACCATAGAGAATGCGGCAAATCCTGAGGCCCTTTTTTAAACAGGCAAATATCAAATAATAGCTTTATAATGTCAAACATTAATGTTGCCTCAGTAGTTGAAAGATACCATGTTCAAGACGCAAAGCACCCGATTTTGTCTATTGAAACTTTTAGAATCTCGAATACTGAGCTTAAAGTCATCACTTAGCATTTTCAATTTTTTCTTCCGCTTCCATCCAAGCTATTTCAGCTTCATCCAGCGCCTTATCAACCTGCGCTTTTCTTTCCAGCGTCTGTTTTAAGCGCGTCTTTTCTGATTCGTCATAAATCGCCGGATCTGCCAATTGATGTTCCAGTTGCCGTTGTTCATTATGATGTTTTTCAACGGCAATTTCCGCCTTTTTCAGCGCATCAAATAAAGGCTTATGCTTTTGCCTGCGTTCCGCATCCTGCTTTCTTTGGTCTTTGCGGGATACATTCGGCGAGGCCTCATTTACCGTCTTATCATCTGTTTTTTTCTGTTCGGCCAGCCATAAGCGATAGTCTTCAAGATCGCCGTCAAAGGGTTGTACTTTGCCGCCGGCGACTAATAATAACCGATCCGTAACCGAGCGCAATAAATGCCGGTCATGCGAGACCACCACGATTGCGCCCTGGTAGCCTTGCAACGCCACACTCAAGGCGTGGCGCATGTCCAGATCCAAATGGTTGGTCGGTTCATCCAGCAGCAACAGGTTTGGGTTTTGATAAACCAGCAAAGCTAAAACCAGTCGAGCCTTTTCACCGCCTGAAAAAGGTTTTACTGCTTGTAAAACCTTGTCACCCTGAAAATCAAATCCGCCAAGAAAATTGCGCAAATCTTTTTCAGTTGCCAGCTTGTCTATTTTTTGCAGATGCCATAAAGGGCTCTCGTCAAGCTGCAATTGTTCCAGTTGATGCTGGGCAAAATACCCTGTTTTTAAGGCCTCGGCCTCCTGTCTTTTGCCGGATAAAGGCGGCATATCGCCCGCCAGCACTTTGATTAAACTGGATTTCCCCGCGCCGTTCGGCCCCAAAAGCCCGATACGATCCCCCGGCGAAATTGATAATCCCGCCTGTTTGATCACGCAGGTCTGGCCATAGCCTATATCGGCTTTATCCAGCGTTAATAACGGATTTGGCATTTTTTCCGGTTTGGCAAAACTGAAATTAAACGGCGAATCAACATGCGCCATGGCAATCAATTCCATGCGCTCCAGCGCTTTGATGCGGCTTTGCGCTTGCCGCGCTTTTGTGGCTTGCGCTTTAAACCGGTCGACAAAGCTTTGAATATGGGCGATTTCGCGTTGCTGCTTCTGATAAGCCGATTGCTGTTGCGCCAGTTTCTCGGCGCGCATTTTTTCAAAGGCGGAATAGTTGCCGGTATATATTTCGGCTTTACCCTGCTCAATATGCACGATATGATCGGTGATGGTATCGAGAAAATCACGATCATGAGAAATCAACAATAGGGTGCCGGGATATTTGCATAACCAGTCTTGCAGCCAGATAACCGCATCCAGATCCAGATGGTTAGTCGGCTCATCCAGCAGCAGCACATCGGAGCGGCACATCAAAGCTTGAGCCAGATTAAGGCGCATACGCCAACCTCCGGAAAACGAACTGACGGCATTGCACTCCTGATCAGCGGTAAAACCCAAACCGTTCATTAACCGGGAGGCTCTGGCTTGAGCCGTATAACCGCCAATGGTATCCAAAGCGGCGTGGTGTTCGGCCTGTTTTAAGCCGTCATCGGTTTGTTCGGCGAGCTTCAACTGGCTTTGTAATCGCCTTAATTCCCGATCGCCATCAATAACATAATCGATGGCGGAACTGGAAACGGCAGGAGTCTCTTGAGCAACATGAGCGATTTCCAGATTGGGGGGCATGGAAAAATCGCCTTCATCCAAGTGCAGTTCATTTTTTATCAGCGCGAATAAACTGGATTTACCCGCGCCGTTAGCACCGGTAAAACCGGCTTTTTGCCCTTTATGAATGGTGAAAGAAGAATTGGCAAACAGCACCCGCGCGCCGCGCCGCAGGGCTATATTTTTAAAATTTAGCATGAAAAATCAAGGTAAAAGGTGAAAGGCTCAAGGCGAAAGGCATCATGTAGGAGAGGGTTTAGCTTTTTAATTATCCATGATTGCTAAAGTTTAAGTGTACCGGTAAGTATAAAAAACATGATATTCAATATTGCCAAGCCAATTATCAAATAAATGGTTATCTGCATTCCCAATACTCTTCTCTTGAGATCTTTTGCGGGAAGACCCATAGCATGAATGATTCGCCCTGTTATCAGCGTGGTTCCCAATAGATGGATAAGTATTTTCGGCGCTCCATTTAATTTGAGCGTTAATAAAAGCAACAGTGTTATCGGAATATATTCCACTGCGTTGGCATGGGTGCGAATGGCTAATTGCAGTTCTTCATTTCCTCCGTCGCCAACTCTTATCCGGTTTTTTCTACAAAGCTTTATTACAGAAAGAGAAAGTCTCACTATTAATAAGGCTAACAGTGATGCATATAGTGACGTAATCATGGTTACACGTATTGTTTTGTTTGCAAACCCCGTCACGCTTCGGTTGAAGAATTGTTAATTTACCGCTCAGTTCTTTAATGGTATCTCGAATCATGCGCCAAATAGCCAACTTTTTTCTCCTTCAACCGAACCTTATGGTAAGGAGCGTACGCTCACTGAGCTTAAACAAAGCCGCCGAACCTTGATAAAAAACGAAACTTCAAAACCGCCAGCGGGTTCCTTTGACTGACTTGTTAGGCTGGGTAGTAAAAGCCAATCGCGAATACCATTAAAACTATAGAGAATCACTTATCAGGGAGTCCACATACGGGTTTGTCAATATAACCCCCTAAAAAAGCACTCAATAAAAGTACCAAGAGCTTGCACAACAGCGTCAGTAGTTCCGCAGTACGACTCGCGAACCATGAATACACCAATAATGCAAAAGCAAATACCGAATACTTTACCTTCCCATCGCGCCGTCGAGTCAAACACAATAATCAATACACCTAACAGAATCATCAGCAAACCGAAAATGCCAAATAATATTCTCGCAATCATAAAACGCTTCTTCGCCAACTAACAAAACTGGAAAACGGGATGCCGTTCATCGAGTTTAGACGAAGTACCATTGACAAAAACCTTTTGTTTAGATTACGGAAAAAGTAAAGCCACCGAGACAATAGAAACCAGAAAATGCGACAACGTGCTCAGCAAAAACTAAATTGGAAATTTGCATCAGATGCACGAAGTCGTGTAGGGTGGGCAGCGCTTTTCTGCCCACCTTTTATTGCTTATTCCGGTGGGCAAAAAAGCCTGCCCACCCTACGCAAACCGCTCAATCATCTTTTCCGCCTGTTCGGCAAACTGTTCCAGGTTGCCTTTTTTTACCTTATCCACCGGAATAACCAGCGCAGTGCTCAAATCAATATAAATATAAACATAGCGTTTGCCATATTCCACTCTGACCAAATCAGCCCAGGCCATTTTATTTTTGCCGCTGGGTGATTTTTCCAGCAGATAATTGGGATTGGCCGGGTCTATGCTCAGGGTATAAGTGCCAAACAAATTGCTTTTTTCCTTAGCGGTATAGTTTTTAAGGATTTGCCGGCGTAAATCCAGCATCATAATCCTGGGCGACAACAACGCCCAGAGAACCGCCAAAACAAGAACGTAAGCCGATGATTTGGTATCGCCATAATAAAAATAATAAAAGCCTCCTATAAGCCCCATGATACCCGGCACTATCCAGCGGTTTTTCTTTATGTTTTGTTGTATCTCGTCATTCCTCATGAACTGCATTTCATTAAAATGAATCAGATCTTCTTCGCCGAACTCATATTCTATTTCAAACATATTATTAATTTTTTTGGTGTTAAGGTTCTAGTGCATTTTTATTTTGGTGTAAACACTGCGTCTGAAGGCATTGGAAAGCGTTAACATGGCCGTTCTGAAGTACCCGTGTATGGCCACCTGGTGCATTTTATAAAGGGACAGGTAAACCACTTTGGCAATAAATCCGCCGATACTCACCGTACCCATTAAATTACCCATCAAATTTCCGACCGTGGTGTATTTACCCAATGAAACCAGCGAACCGTAATCATAGTAAACGAAGTTCACCGGATGGCGGCCTTTCAAGCGATTGACGATGGTTTTACACAAAGCGGATGCCTGCTGGTGCGCCGCTTGCGCTCTGGGCGGTACATTGCCGGCATGACCTAGCCAAACACAGGCCGCGCAATCGCCCATGGCAAAAATGTCATCGTCAGTGGTTTTTAAGGTGCTATCCACCACCAGTTGATTGATGTGGTTGGTTTCCAGCCCATCCAGATTTTTCATCCAGTCCGGCGCTTTAATGCCCGCCGCCCAAACTTTCAGGTCGGCTTCAATGAATTCACCATCATGGGTGGTGATGCCTTCCCTGGTTATTTCGGTGACGCGCCTGCCCATTTTAAGATCGACGCCCAGACTAACCAGTTGCTGCTGTGTAGCGGTCGCCAGCTTAATCGGTAAAGCGGGTAACAAATGGGTTGCCGCTTCGATAATTGTCAGTTTTACGGTGCTTTTTTCATTCAAGCCGTAAATCGACAGCACATTGGTCACCTCGTGCAATTGTGCCGCCAGCTCAACGCCTGTAGCCCCGGCTCCGACAATAGCGATAGATAAAGGCTTAACATTGGGGCTATTTTTACCAATGTAGCTTTTTAAATAAGATTCAAACAATTGCTTTTGAAATTTAAAAGCTTGCGAGGCGGTGTCCAGAAACAGGCAATGTTCTGAGACGCCCTTGATATTAAACGTATTACTGACGCTGCCGACTGACATGACCAGGGTGTCATAACTAAAGGTGCGTCCAGGTATAAGCTCTTCGCCGCTGTCACTAAAGGTAGGACTGACATAAATTTCCTTTTTCGTTCTATCCAAACCTTCCATTTTGCCTAACCTGAACCGGAAATTATTGCGATAACCTTGAGGCAGATATTCAACCTGTTCGGATTCATCCAGCGTACCGGCGGCTACTTCGTGCAATAGCGGCTTCCAGATATGCGTCGATGTCGCATCAATCAAAGTTACTTCGGCCAGGCCTTTTTTTCCTAACTTTTGGCCTAAACGGGTAGCCAGTTCAAGCCCCGAAGCACCTCCGCCAACAATCACTATTTTATGCTTTTGATCGTTATTTTTAGCCATTGCCCTTGCTTTACCCCTAAAATGTTTTCGCATATTGTATCATTATATCTAACCAGTGCCTTGTCCACTGATTTGGCTAAAAATTAATTCGATTTTTAAAATGCCCGTTAATAGGCAAGATTGGATACTGGTATCATGACAGGATTTTGAGAGCGCGATAAGCCAGTGTTTAACCGGTTGAGTAATAAAGTGGATGATCGACAAAAAGCTCCACTGATAATACGACTTACCACATTGGCGAATAAGGCGCGATCCGGCTTAACAAAGGGAGTTTAAAAATCAAACTGCGCAGTTGCGACGCGGCTACAAGGCGTCACGCTGATGAAAATTACATTCGGGGTTTTGTACTGTAAGCCCTGGCCCTGTGTATTAGCTTGGCAAAATGGCAGTACAGGAACATTCAAGTACATTGTAGCTTTACAAAATTCCTCGGGCTTGTCCTTCCACTGAATAGCAGCACAAAGCGCCGGCTCCAAAAATGCAGCCATTACGAGTGAGCCGTACCGTTCCAGGCCGGTTGATTCAGTAAAGAAGGATAAACTGATGACTGTAATAAATCTGTTGTAAAGTAAAGTATGCTCAATTTGCTGGATAAGCTTGCGCCGGTGCAATTTTTGGACAAATTAGCTTCATACAATCCGGTCTCAGTTAGCATAAATCGCCAACATAAATTGCTGTTGTAATATCCCCGGCGCCTTCGTTATAAATAAAAATAGATGCCTTTAATTATCAGTAAGTTAAAGCTTACAATGTCATTGTTATTGCTATAAATAAACTTCCGCCCCATGAGATTTTAATACAATTTCAGTGTTTTTTTATTTATAGTTTTGACACAACACGCTTTCTCATGATAAAAATTACACCGTTGTTCAAAATTAAATCGACAACCAATTCAAAAAAAGTTTATTTTTGAATTGCTCCCTTGAGGAGAGGGAATAATAAATATTAATAACTATAGAGGATTTAAAAATGGCTGAAGCACAAGAAAAAGATAACACATGGGTAATCGTTGGCGTTTGTATCGCTTCAATTGTTCTTTTAGTTGTCCTGTTGAAAAAGGACGAAACAAAACATTTGCAAAGTGGAGCTGTTCAAGCACTTCAACAAGAAACGTTCTCTAAAATTGAGAAAAGACATACCTCAAATAACAGCACTGCTGAGCAAATGTCAGGCAAATAAAAATACTACTCTCCCCCGCTTTAGCTTTTTTGGCGGGGGGGATTACTAATACAGGCATATTATTTCATTTAGTTTAATTCAGATTCGATCTGACTCTTCCAGGTTTTTGCGTTCAATAATGCAAGAATTCCTAACAGGTTTTAGCTAGCCAAAAGCTACGCCATTCTTGCCCTGCCCGGCAAAAATTCAACCGCGAAACCCGGCTTAAAAAGATGTGGGTAAAGCTAATCAGTACTTACCGTATGTCCACTGGCTTTTCAAAATCCGTAGAAACACTTTGTTAATGAACGTTCCAGCTAGTCTATGGGAAATGCTGGACTTCTAGCTATACCGAAACCATTGCATAAGCATAGGCAGAAAATACCATCTGGCCTGTTTTCATCAAAAAAGTGGTTGTTCGCATGCTATGACAGAGCTGCCTTAACTCATGAGTTGTCAAGTTGTTCAACGTGTGTTTCTAATCCGCGATTCACCGGTTTAGTGGACAATAATCGCCTGTGTCTGGCATTATGCCAACCTCAATAAACATATGGTTGAGATAACCAAACAATAAGGTAAAAAAGCAATGAGCAACTTCCCAAAATGTCCGGAGTGTGGTTCGGAATTCACCTATGAAGACGGCAATATGTATATCTGCCCGGAATGCGCGCACGAATGGCCTAAAGACGGGACAGCAGCCGAAGATAACACCGAGGGCCGTATCGTTAAGGATGCAAACGGAAATGTGCTGCAAGACGGCGATATTATTACCGTCATCAAAGACCTTAAAGTCAAAGGGTCATCATCCGTTGTCAAAGTCGGCACTAAAGTCAAAATCATCCGTCTGGTCGACGGCGACCATGATATTGACTGTAAAATCGATGGTATTGGCGCAATGAAGCTTAAATCAGAGTTTGTTAAAAAAGTCTGAGCCGAATGCGAAAAAATGCCCGGATGTCCGGGCATTTTTTGTTATCCGCTAATTCGACGCGGGCTCTCGCCGGATTCACGTATTCTCATCAAGCAAAGCTTTCGCCCGGTTGTAATGAAATACCGTTATCCTTATCATGACCAGTTGATTCCGGGCTGATGCGGTTTTTCATTTCAGTGTATTCCATGGGAGGCCGTGGTTCTTTTCCGGTCATCAAATCATCAATCTGCCACCGGTCGATGGTTTCCCATTTCATAAGTGCGTCTGCCATGAGGTGCAGAATTGCCATATTTTCCTGCAAGATTTTCTCTGCACGATAATAGTTGCGATCGATTACCGAACGGATCTCTTCATCAATCATTTGTGCAACATTGCTGGAGACAGCATTGCCTTGCGCTCCCGGATGTCCGAAGATAGCCTGCCCAGTCTCTTCTCCATAGGTGAGCGGTCCCAGTTTGTTCGATAAGCCCCAGCGGGTAACCATTTTCCTGGCTAATTCGGTCGCTCTTTCGATATCGTTGGAAGCTCCGGTAGTAACCCGGTCATCGCCGAAAATCAGCAGTTCAGCAAGCCGCCCGCCAAACAGGCTGGCTATCTGACCCTCCAATTTACGCTTGCTGGCGCTGTATTGGTCATTTTCCGGCAGGAACATGGTGATGCCCAGCGCCCTGCCTCTGGGCATAATGCTCACTTTGTAGACGGGATCGTGGTCGGGCATCAACCGGCCGACAATGCAATGCCCCGCTTCATGATAGGCGGTCAAGCGCTTGTCATCTTCGCTCATTACCATCGTGTGCTTCTCCACGCCCATCAATATTTTGTCCTTGGCCTTTTCAAGATGCCTCATGGATACCTCGGGCAGGTCGGAGCGGGCTGCCAGCAAAGCGGCCTCATTCACTAAATTGGCCAGTTCTGCGCCTGAAAATCCAGGAGTGCCGCGGGCGATGTAGCTAATTTCGACATTTTCGGCAGTAGGCACTTTTTGCAAATGAACCTTTAATATTTGTTCCCGGCCACGGACATCCGGTAAGCCAACATTGACCTGACGGTCAAAACGGCCGGGTCTTAATAGTGCATCGTCCAGCACATCGGAGCGGTTGGTTGCCGCAATCACAATAATGCCTTCATTGTCTTCAAACCCGTCCATTTCAACCAGTAACTGGTTAAGGGTTTGTTCGCGCTCTTCATTGCCGGCGCCCATGCCGGAATTGCTCCGCTTTCTGCCGACGGCATCTATTTCATCGATAAAAATAATGCAGGGGGAATTTTCCTTGGCCTGGGCAAATAAATCTCTTACTCTGGAAGCGCCAACACCGACATACATTTCAACAAAATCGGATCCGGAAATAGAGAAAAATTTAACTTTTGCCTCGCCGGCAACCGCTCTGGCAATGAGGGTTTTACCAGTCCCCGGAGGTCCGATCATCAAGACGCCGCGCGGAATTTTGCCGCCCAGCTTTTGAAACTTATGCGGCGCTTTCAGAAAATCAACCAATTCCACAACATCTTCTTTTGCTTCTTCACAGCCTGCTACATCCGCAAACGTTATTTTTATCTGATCTTCATGAAACACTTTTGCCTTGTTTTTTTGAAAAGCCAAGTTGCCCGCTCCGGGACCATTTTTTTGCATTTTAAGCATAAAAAATGTACAAATGGCGATCAGAATTATCATTGGAAACCAGGAGATGAAAAGCTCTCTTAGCAATGACCGTTCTTCAGGGGCAGTGGTTCTGATTTGAGCCCCGGTTGCCAGTAAATCATCAATTAAATTCGGATCGCCTGGGTTATAGGTTTCAAAATCCTCGCCGCTGGAAGTCCGGAACTTTACGACTTTACCTGAAATTTCTACTCGTTCGATCTGTCCAGCCTTGACTTGTTTAATGAACGACGAATAAGCTAAATCCGCCTTATATTCAGGGCCTGAATTTAATCTGTCATATATTAAAAACGCACTGCCAAGTAAAACGCCGGAAAGCGCTATTGTAAAAAGATATTTTTTCATGATATTTCTCCAAGCCGGAAGCTGCTTCGTTTTATCAATGCAAATCTTGAACAGCAAAGAACCGCGCTTAATGAAGCTACGAAGCAGGTTAACCATACATATAAGAAATCTGCACAGGTCAGTTCCGACGGGGCATTAATGATTCATAAAGCTTATATTCCTTCATCGGCAAAATAATATAAGCATCTTATGTGCCATTCTTGAATAATATTTAAAAGGGGGATTGATAATAAGCAAAATAAATGGTAGCGGCAGATTGTATAAAGCGTATTGAGAGGTTTTTGGCTGATTTGCACCATTTTAGAGCAAACAATGAGCTGATTTTGAGCTTAAATACAAGAAAGTTTGGGCAAAACAGTGTAATCAGCAGGTTTTGAGGGATTTTGTTGCTTCATTGATGTTGCCGATGCCGCCGGATTTCTTCAGGCGTTTATTACTTATCTCTGGAAATTCCAGGCTAATCATGGCGTTGGTGGCGTTGGAAGGGTTATCAAGCACTGCTGCTGAAGCTGGGAGTTGAGTCCGGGAAAATAAAGATAGTAATGCGCGGCTAAACAAATTACCCGATTTTAAGCGGGAATATCAAGCCGGATGAGCATAAAACTTCGGCTACTTCTTTAATAGTTGTTGCACTACCCTAAGAACTGAAATAAATTAATGCGATAAACAACAATAATGATGAGGAACTGTTATGCCTGTGGCGAAGCCAATCAATACAGAAAGAAGACAACAATCTGGTGAACTGATAGCCAAGCTTCAAAAAGAAAGGCAGGAAGTTTGGTCTTTGTATTGTAATGTTGCCGGACTAAAGCCTTTTTCAAACAATGCTGGAATAAAAACTTTATTAACCCGCTTTTCGCAAATGCTGGTCGATTATGTTTCTCTTGGACATTTTGGCGTTTATGAGCGTTTGTTAGCGGGTACGGAGCGCCGGCAAAGCGTTCTGTCTGTCGCCAAGGAAATTTACCCTGAATTTTCGGCAACCACCGACGCAGTCATTTCATTTAATGATAAATATGATAATTTCGAAAAAATAGATGTATTTGAAGAGCTGGAGCAGGATTTATCGGCTTTGGGTGAAAGTCTGGCAAAAAGAATTGATCTGGAAGACAAGCTTTGTGAGGCAATGACATAATTGAATGGTCGGCATTACAGGGGATCCAGGCCGGCGTGTTAGTTTCTAACCCGCCGGGTTTTGGCGCTAGGCTATCTATCAGCCTTTAATGATTATCCGGTTTGACAATGGCTTCAGGTGTTTCTGCGCCGACATTTCCGGTATTGTTCTCGGCATACAATTGTTTTAAACGTTTGAAGGCGGACCATAAGGATGTATCCATAACGACCTCGTTGCCGATCGCTACAATCACCCTGGTTAATTCGGGTATTTTTGTTAGCGTGGAAATCATGTAAACGGGTTGAACATAGAGTATGGAATTTCCGATAGGCAGGATAATCATACGGCCCATTTTAATTCGCGATCCCCGCTGATCCCATAAGGTAAATTGCTCGGAAATTATCGGATCCTGATGAATCAGGGCTTCAACCTGTGCCGGTCCGTTGACCTGAACATCCTTGGCGAACTTATATATCGTGACTCCTGGTTTATAGTCCAGGTTGCAATTGGTTTTATCCAATACGCCAGCGATGCCTATCATGCTGAGATTATCCCTGTTAACAGGCGTCATCGGGTCAATCATGACAAATTCCTCCTTGTTGTTGCAGTTGCCAAAATCCATGGTCTGATAATAAGGCAATACCGGCTCGTCACGGACTTTGGCAAACTGCCAGGTCTCCGCCTGTTCATAGAATAATGAAGGATCCCGCTGATGGTATTTTGCATAAACTTTCATTTGCAGATAATAAAGATCACGCGGATAGCGCAAGTGTTTACGTAATTCAGGGGACATTTCATCCATGTGTTTAAATAATCCGGGATAAGCGCTTGAGTATGCCTGAACAATCGCATCGGATGGATCGGCAATGTAATAATCAACATTGCCGTCATAGGCGTCAATGGTAATTTTAACGGAATTGCGGATATAATTGAATTTTTGATGGCCTTCAAGGAAATCATCGTCGGCAGGTTTTGAGACCGGATACCAATTGGATAAAGTATAAGCATCCTGTACCCAGTAAAACCGGTCCTTGGTGATTACCAAGTAAGGGTCTTTATCCAGATGCAGAAACGGGGTCAGGGTGTTAATGCGCTCAGTTATATTTCTGCGGATCTTGAGCAGGCTTTGGTCGGAAATATTGGGTGAAAAGAATATTTTTAAGTCCTTTAAGTAAATAGAGAACAATGCTTTTCTGAAAAGGGAGGCCACTGGTATGCCGCCATGGCCGGTATATCCTTTCTCGACGCTGAAATCAGTATTTTCAAGGCCTACGACGTTGAGCTTATTGGGAACGATGGCATAGCTGTATTGCTCTTGTCCGTAATAAATATCGGGATTCTTGACTGTTAGGCCTACATCCGAATACATATTTAAATCGCGTAAATACCAGACCAGCGGTTTATTGGCATCCTGAGCCGCAGGCGTGGCGACCGCGCCATAGCCATGGGTATAACGCAAGTGCGTGTTTTCCCAGTTCTGCGCTTCGGCAGGCAACTTTGAGATATTGATTTCCCGGGCCGACAGATTAACCTGCCGGATATGGTCGAGAATGAAATAGCGATCTTCATCGACGGCCTTGAATTGGTAGTAAGGCCGTATTTCCTGTAATTGCTTGTAGCTATCGATCAGGTATTCTCTATCCCAGACAGGTATGTTTTCAAACCGTTTTTGAGTGCCCCAGGTTGATATATCTTTCGTTGCATCCGGCTTAATGGTGAGATCGACCGTCTTGACGTTTCTTAGGTCGTAAGCATCCAGAGTCGCATCAATATTGTATTGCATGAACGATTTATTTGATTTAACCGGATTGGGATTGACAATGAATTTTTGGATTAAATCCGGGATAAATTGGATTTCAGGGAGTCCTAAAGCAATCAGGAAAGAGGCAAGAGCAATGAAAAAGGGTGTCTTGATGCGATGTTTTTCTGAAAAAATAAACAGGATGGCGGTTACTGCCGTCGCCAGAAAAGTCACTATTCCCATCCATATAAGCGGCAGTTTATAACGTATTTCTACAAATCCGGGGCCATAAAATACCGGTTCGTAGCTGTCGCTGTAAAGCAGCGAAAATCGTTGCAGCATGAACCCCCACACTACAAAAGCGACGACAAAGCCGATCAATATTGTTAAATGAACTTTGGCGCCCACGGGGAATTCTTTGCTTTGATCGGGTACAAAAATATGCTCCAGCCAATACAGAATGCCGACCATGGAAAATATTAAAATGGCGGTTATCAGCAGTTCTTTCTGTATCAACATATAAGTCGGATAAGAAAGCATATAGAAGCTGGTGTCATTTCCGTAAACCGTTTCGGTTACCCCCGAATCGCTGCCGAAAAAGAACAATAATGATGTTTCCCACTGGCTATAAAAGGGTATGGCGACAAATATGGCCAGCGCTAGCGATACCGGCGTATATACTTTTACCGAGCCGCTCATGAAGACATCGGCAAAGCGTTGGAATCGCCGGTTTTTATCTATATTATCAAGAACCTCATCTGGAGGATTTAAGCCCAGATATCGGGACGCTATCCAGAAATGAAAAAAGAAAATGGCAAAGAACAGCAGGGTGACGCTGCCGGAAAGGAAGAACTTATAAAGCAGCCTTAACCAAAAGTAGGGTTCGAGTTTTAACGATTGGTACCACCACAGATCAACAAACAGATCAAGAAATATGAAATGGAAGGCGACATATATAATGACAGCGATGACAAGCATCGCTCCAAATATTGCGGGTAAAAATTTCAGGTTCCGCATAGTTTCCTCTTAAAATTAGGTAATTTTGTTAACAATGCCGTGGTTGTCTTCATTTTGACTGGCTAATGAACACCTAAAGCCATTAATTTCATCAATGCCGGTATTCTAACACCCAATAACCGGTTAGTAATGATTTAGAAGACAGAGCTTCATTTTGTCCAGTTAATGGAATGCCAGCGAAGCGGCGATAAGAATTCAAACTGCTTCATTGTCCGTATTTCTGAATGGTTTCGTAGGCTTTACTGATTTTTTGAGTCTTTTCCTTGGCCAGTCGCATCATTTCTTCGGGTAAGCCTTTGGCAACCAGTTTATCAGGGTGATTTTGGCTCATTAAGCGGCGATAAGCCTTTTTGACATCGGCCTTGCTGGCTGATGGCGTTAAGCCTAAAACACCATAAGCATCTTGCAGACTGGTTTTTTGTGGAGCCCTTGGGGTATATGAGCCGCGCCCCTGGAAACGTTGTTGAGCTTGAAGTTGTATTTTAAAACGTTCATACTCGAAGCGGGAAATTCTTAAGCGATTGCAAATATGCAAAAGCAGCTTTTCTTCGCTAACAACCAAAGTGCCGTCTGCAAAAGCTTCCTGTAACTGAATTTGCAGAAACATACGGATTAAATCGGTGCGCCGGTGACATTCTTTGTAGAATTGAGTCAGGACATCATCCAGAGGGAAATCAGTCTGCTTGCCCTGCTGAAAAAGCTTGATCGCTTTTGCCCGCATGTCGCTTGTCAGCTCCATTTGTTTCATGACGCGGTTAGCTAGCGAAATTTCTTCGGTAGAGACGTGACCGTCAGTCTTGGCAATATGGCCCATGACTGAAAAAGTGGCAGTAAAAAATGCCATTTGAACTCGTTGCTGGTCTCCTGTATTGAGAGCTTCACCGGTTTCCAGGCTTGCGAAGCCCTTGCCGAATTGATGTCCGGCGGATGCGCCCAAAATGGCGCCTAAAGGTCCGCCAAGCAAGAATCCGAATGCTCCGCCAACAACAGTGGTAAACCAGCTCATTGTTATCAATCCTGTTCCGTAAATAATGATGGTAAAATTATATCATTAACCCTTTTTCAAAACTTGGCGAGGACTTATGACTGCTCCAGAGGCTCTATACCGATCAACACTGTCTTCACTAAAGCTGCGCGCCCGCGGGAAAGTGCGGGATATATACGATATTGATGAAAAGCGCATGTTGATTGTGGCGACGGACAGGCTTTCGGCTTTTGACGTGATTTTGCCTGATCCGATTCCCGGCAAAGGCCGTGTTTTGACTCGCATATCCAATTTCTGGTTTAAAAAATTGCAGTACATCATGCCCAACCATTTAACCGATATTCCGTTGGAGCAGGTTCTCCCTGATGCGGCTGAACGCGCCCAGATTGAAGGCAGGGCTATTGTGGTTAAAATATTAAAACCATTGCCGGTTGAGGCGATAGTGCGCGGATATTTAATAGGTTCCGGCTGGAAAGATTACCAAAAATCGGGCTCTGTTTGCGGGATTAAATTATCTGCCGGGCTCCAGCAAGCTCAGGAATTACCCGAAGCCATTTATACCCCATCCACAAAAGCCGCTGCCGATCAACATGATGAAAACGTTTCTTTTGAACAAACCGTTACTTTGATGGGCCGGGATCTGGCTGAAAAAGTGCGCGAAGCCAGTCTGAAATTGTATAAGGAAGCGGCGGCATACGCCAAGAAACGAGGCATCATTATTGCCGATACCAAATTTGAATTCGGTGTTGATGACGCTGGGGTTTTATACCTGATTGATGAGGCATTAACGCCGGATTCATCCAGGTTCTGGCCGGCTGATCAATATCACGTTGGCATCAGTCCGCCCAGCTTCGATAAACAGTATATTCGTGATTATCTGGAAACGCTGGACTGGAATAAAACCGCGCCGGGTCCGGCATTACCTCCGGAGGTGGCGGCGTTCTGCGCGGAAAAATACCGGGAAGCGGAAATCAGGCTGACTCAAGAATCATTCAAATGAGAAAAAACAGCAACACGACAACCGTTGTCTGAAAAATGAGCGCACCTTGGGATGTTAGGTTATCTCGACGGGCGGACCCAGAAGAAAACTGATTTATTAATCGAGGGCGTATCCTTGTAAATTAAGCAGACCGGGAATTGTTACAAATTTATATTTAGAATTGAAACAACCTTGATTTCATTGAGGCTTCTAGCTATAATCGGCAGGCTATTTAGTTTGGAGAGCCGTGTGACAGCTAGAAAACACTCTACTGTCAGTAAGATTCTAAGTTATCAAATCCTGATAATATTGATAATTACTGCCGGCTTTGCCCTTGCCGGCGGTTGGCGGCAAGGATTTTCAAGCGCTTTAGGGGGGCTGGCTGCTTTTGTCCCCAATCTGTACCTGGCATTGCGGATATTCAAGTCTTCCGGGCAGCCGGCCCGGAAGATTGTCAATTCCTTTTATGCAGGGGAATCAGGCAAACTGCTGTTGACAGCGGCGCTGTTCATACTGATTTTTAAAGTCCCAAATCTAGAAATATTACCGCTGCTAGCTGGATACATGGCAGCATTGTCGGTTTTTTGGTTCGCGCTGCTGATGCGTTAACAATACAATTTTAAGAGAGGAACAATGGCTACCGAAGCTCATGCCGCCGAAGGTGCAACCGGTTATATTATTCATCATTTGACTCCGCTACAAGTTGGCGAGGGTTTTTGGACGCTGCATCTTGATACCCTGTTTTTCTCGGCCGTTTTAGGCGGTTTGTTCATCTGGTTTTTTAAGATGGCGGCAGATAAGGCGACTTCCGGCGTGCCTGGATTAGTGCAGAATTTTGCTGAATTGATGATAGAGTTTGTTGATAACCAGGTTAAAGACAGCTTTCATGGCCACAGCAAATTAATCGGGCCGTTGGCATTAACTATATTTTGCTGGGTATTCCTGTGGAACTTTATGGATTTGTTCCCGGTTGATATATTACCGTTAATTGGATCAATGATGGGCATAGAATACTTGCGGGTTGTGCCTAGCACTGATTTGAATGCGACATTCGCCATGTCAATCTCGGTTTTCTTTTTGATTCTATTTTACAGTATCAAGATAAAAGGCCCTTGGGGCTTTGCCAAAGAGTTAATGTTTCAACCCTTTGGGCCGTGGCTATTGCCATTCAACCTGTTGTTGAAATTAGTAGAAGAAATTGCAAAACCAATTTCACTGGCGCTTCGTTTATTCGGAAACCTTTATGCGGGTGAATTGATTTTTATCTTGATTGCCTTGCTGCCCTGGTATATCCAGCCGGCATTGAGTTTCCCCTGGGCAATTTTTCACATTTTAATTATTACTCTTCAAGCATTTATATTTATGGTATTAACTATTGTTTACCTGAGTATGGCGCACGAAGATCATTAATTATTGTTGTTGTACTGTTTTTTTATTACTTAACTAATCGTTTGGAGGTTTCATGGAAATTGCAAAATTAATTGCCGACGTACAAGGCATGACTGCTATCGCAGTGGGTCTGGTTCTTGGTATGGGCGCTTTGGGAACTGCTATAGGCTTTGGTCTGTTGGGCGGCAAATTCCTGGAAGGCGCTGCTCGTCAACCGGAAATGGTCCCCATGCTGCAAGTAAAAATGTTTGTCGTTGCAGGTCTGTTGGACGCGGTAACAATGATAGGCGTTGGTTTGGCGTTATTCTTTACTTTCGCTAACCCATTCCTGTCCGCTGTACAATCTGCGGTTGCGGGTTAATACAAGCTGTTTAATTTTAATAGCAACAAGAGGAACGCATCGTGAGTATCAATGCTACTCTGATTGGGCAAATGATTACATTTGCACTTCTGGTATGGTTTACCATGAAGTACATTTGGCCTCCCTTATTTGACTCTTTAGAAGAACGTAAAAAGAAAATTGCCGATGGTTTAGCTGCTGCTGAAAGAGGTCAGGAAGAGATTCTTTTGGCTGAAAAAAGGGCTAAAGGTGTTTTAAAAGAAGCTAAAGAACAATCAACCGAGATTGTTACCTTGGCTCAGAAGCGTGCGAATGAAATTGTTGAAGAATCAAAAGACAACGCTAAAAAAGAAGGCGAGCGTCTGATTGTCGCGGCAAAGGCGCAAATCGAACAGGAAATTCAGCAGGCTAAAGAAGGTCTGCGGCAAGAAGTGGCTGATTTAGCGTTAAGCGCCGCGGAACAGATTCTGGGGGCGGAAATTGATCAAGCCAAGCACCAGGACATCATTAGCAAAGTCTCGAAACAATTAGGATAGGCGGCATAATGAGCGAACTGGCAACATTAGCAAGGCCCTACGCTGCGGCAGTGTTTAAAAGGGCCAAGGAAACTCAGGCGGCGGCAAAGTGGTCGCAAAGCTTGGCTTTCATGTCGGCTGTAATGGAAAATAGAGATATTTCGGTTGTAGTCGATAACCCCAAAGTAAACAAGCAAAGGCTATCGGCATTGATGCTGGATATTTGCCAGGGGCGCATTAATGAAGAGAATGAAAATTTTCTAAAATTACTGGTTCATAATAACCGGCTCGTTTTATTGCCTTATATCGCGAAGCTCTTCGAAGCCTATAAAGCAGAAGATGAGGGTTATGCCGGAGTTGAAGTTTTAACCGCTTATGCCTTATCAAAAGAAGCAGAGCAAAATCTGTCGGCAACACTGGAAAAATCCCTGGGTAAAAAAATCCATATGAATGTTAGCGTGGATAAGTCATTAATTGGCGGTGTTCTCGTAAGAGCGGGCGACAAGGTAATTGACGGATCTATTAAAGGCCGGCTTCAAAACATGCAAAAAGCGCTACAGTGAGAGTGAGAAAAAGAACATGCAATTAAACCCATCTGAAATAAGTGATCTTATTAAAAAGAAGATCGAAAACTTCGACTTAAGTGCTGAAGCGCATACAGAAGGTACCGTAGTCAGCGTGACTGACGGTATTGTTAGAGTACATGGTCTTTCTGAAGCTATGCAAGGCGAAATGCTTGAATTCCCTGGCAATACCTATGGGATGGCGCTCAACCTTGAAAGAGACTCGGTAGGCGTGGTGATATTAGGTTCATATCAGCACATTAGCGAAGGCGATACCGTTAAATGTACCGGAAAAATTTTGGAAGTGCCCGTAGGCGAGGCGTTGCTGGGCCGCGTGGTTGACGCGCTGGGTAATCCTATCGACGGAAAAGGCGCTATTGAAACCAGCGAAACGGCCCCGATTGAAAAAATCGCGCCGGGAGTAATTGCCCGCCAGTCAGTTGATCAACCAGTGCAGTTGGGTTTGAAATCTATTGACGCAATGATTCCGGTAGGCCGCGGACAACGTGAATTGATTATTGGCGATAGGCAAACCGGAAAAACCGCGATTGCGATTGACGCCATTATTAATCAGAAAGGTACAGGCATTAAATGTATCTATGTGGCTATCGGTCAAAAACGCTCCTCAATTGCCAATGTAGTCCGCAAGCTGGAAGAGCATGGCGCGATGGAGCATACGATTGTTGTTTCGGCTTCGGCTTCTGAGTCAGCGGCGCTGCAATTTATTGCACCGTATACCGGCTGCTCAATGGGCGAATTCTTCAGAGACCGTGGCGAAGACGCGCTGATTATTTATGATGATTTGACCAAACAAGCTTGGGCTTATCGTCAGGTTTCCTTGTTGTTGCGCCGTCCGCCAGGCCGTGAAGCATATCCTGGAGACGTGTTTTATTTGCATTCACGTTTGCTGGAAAGAGCATCCCGTATTAATGCGGCTGAAGTTGAAAAGCTTACCGGCGGCAAAGTAAAAGGCAAGACCGGCTCATTGACAGCATTGCCGATTATTGAAACCCAAGGCGGCGACGTATCGGCTTTCGTACCGACTAACGTTATTTCGATCACCGATGGCCAGATTTTCCTTGAAAGCAACTTGTTCAACTCAGGCATCCGTCCGGCCGTAAATGCCGGTTTGTCGGTATCGCGAGTGGGTGGAGCGGCACAGACAAAGATTATCAAGAAACTGGGCGGCGGAACCCGGCTTGATTTGGCGCAGTACCGCGAGTTGGCCGCTTTTGCGCAGTTCGCATCGGACCTCGATGAAAGCACTCGCAAGCAAATTGAGCGCGGCCAGCGTGTTACGGAATTAATGAAGCAAAATCAATACTCGCCGATGTCAATCGCACAAATGGCGGTGTCATTATTTGCGGCTAATGAAGGTTTCCTTGATAACGTTGAAGTGAGCAAGGTGCTTGATTTTGAAGCTGCTTTACAGTTGTATATGAAATCAGAGCATTCTGAATTAATGAACAACATCAATGCAACCGGCGATTTTAGTAATGAAATCAGTAGCGGTTTAAAAGCCGCCATTGAAGCTTTCGTTAAAACTCATAGTTGGTAAAAGGGTCTTCAAATGGCTGTTGGCAAAGAAATTCGCAGCAAGATCGGGAGTATCAAGAATACTCAAAAGATCACTCGGGCTATGGAGATGGTTGCCGCGAGTAAAATGCGCAAAACAAAAGACAGAATGCAGGCAACGCGGCCCTATTCTAATAAAATTGGCAAAATCATCAAACATCTGGCGCAAGCTAATCCGGAGTACAAACATCCCTATCTGATCGCGCGAGATGTCAAGCGAATAGGCATTATTGTGGTGAGCTCCGATAGAGGCTTGTGCGGCGGACTGAATTCAAATTTATTCAGAAAGACGATCACCCATCTAATGGAATGGGAGAAAGCGAATATTGAAGTAGATGTTTGTACAATTGGCACAAAAGCCTACGGTTTCTTTGGCAATCTGAAAGTAAATTTGGTCGGTCAGGTTTCAAAATTGGGTGACTCTCCGCGCCTTCATGACATCATCGGCATTATAAAGATCATGCTGGATGCTTATGAGGAGGGTAGAATCGATCAATTGTATGTTGTCAGCAATGAGTTCGTGAACACTATGACTCAGAAGCCCACAATTGAACAGTTGCTTCCGGCTGTAGCCTGTGAGCTTGACGAAAATCTTAATGGTCATTGGGATTATATTTATGAGCCTGATGCTAAAGAGGTTTTGGATCACTTATTGCTTCGTTTTATCGAATCCAAGGTTTATCAGGGTCTGGTTGAAAATAATGCCTGTGAACAGGCGGCCAGAATGGTAGCTATGAAGAGCGCTTCAGATAACGCCGGAAATCTTATCGGTGAGTTGCAACTGATTTATAACAAAGCCAGACAAGCCGCAATCACTCAGGAAATTTCTGAAATTGTTGCCGGCGCCGCAGCTGTTTAAGCGCTTCGACTCCGCTCAGTACAAGCCGGCTTCGCTTATTTCGAGCACTGGTTTGAGCTTGGTCTGAACTTGTGCAAACCGGAGCTGAACTTAGGCCGAGACCAGCTTGACTTGTGCTGAGCGGAGCCGAAGCAAAAATGACACAACACTTAGAGGACAACTCAATGAGTTCGGGTAAAATCGTTCAAATAATCGGCGCGGTTGTTGACGTGGAGTTTTCACGTGCAGACCTGCCAAAAGTATATGACGCCTTAAACGTAGAAGGCAAAGATCTGGTATTGGAAGTGCAGCAGCAATTAGGCGACGGCGTAGTCAGAACTATTGCGATGGGCAGTACCGATGGCTTAAGCAGAGGCTTGGTTGTTAACAATACCGATGCGCCGATTGCCGTGCCGGTGGGACAGGAAACCCTGGGCCGGATTATGAACGTCCTGGGACAACCCATAGACGAAAAAGGGCCTATCGGTGAAAAAGTTAAATGGGGCATCCACCGTGAAGCGCCAAGCTACGCAGAACAGGCTGCCGCTAACGAACTGCTGGAAACCGGCATTAAAGTTATCGATCTGGTCTGCCCCTTTACCAAAGGCGGCAAGGTTGGTTTATTCGGCGGCGCAGGCGTTGGCAAGACCGTTAACATGATGGAGCTGATTCGCAACATCGCAATCGAGCACAGCGGCTACTCGGTATTTGCGGGCGTTGGCGAACGTACTCGTGAAGGTAATGACTTCTATCACGAAATGACCGATTCAAACGTTATCGACAAGGTATCGCTTGTTTACGGGCAAATGAACGAGCCGCCTGGAAACAGGCTGCGGGTTGCGTTGACCGGTTTAACGATGGCCGAATATTTCCGCGATGAAGGCCGTGATGTTCTGTTCTTCGTTGATAACATTTACCGTTATACCTTGGCGGGAACGGAAGTATCCGCGCTGTTGGGTCGTATGCCTTCCGCAGTGGGCTATCAGCCGACATTGGCCGAGGAAATGGGCGTTTTACAAGAACGTATCACTTCCACCAAAACCGGTTCCATTACGTCCATCCAGGCCGTTTATGTGCCTGCGGATGACTTGACCGACCCGTCACCGGCAACAACCTTCGCTCATTTGGATGCGACCGTGGTATTATCGCGGCAAATTGCCGAGCTGGGTATTTATCCCGCTATTGATCCGCTGGACTCAACCAGCCGCCAGCTCGATCCATTAGTCATCGGACAAGAGCACTATGACGTAGCGCGTAAAGTTCAGGGTATCTTGCAACGATACAAGGAATTGCGCGATATTATTGCAATTCTGGGCATGGATGAATTATCGGAAGAAGATAAATTAACCGTGGCGAGAGCGCGTAAGATGCAACGATTCTTGTCTCAACCTTTCTTTGTTGCTGAGGTTTTTACCGGCTCTCCAGGGAAATACGTGTCCCTGAAAGATACTATTGCCGGTTTTAAAGGTATTATTAATGGCGAGTACGACGCTATTCCGGAGCAGGCATTTTATATGGTTGGCACCATAGATGAAGTGCTTGAGAAAGCAAAGGCAATCAAAGGCTAATGTATGTTTTTCTCTTCCTGGCGTCAGGAAGAGATTTGAAACAGGTAAAAAATGACCATGACCATGACAATACATGTAGACATCGTGAGCGCCGAACGTGAGATATACTCAGGGTTGGCGGAGATGGTATTTGCTCCCGCGGAACTGGGCGAAGTTGGTATTTCGCCCCGGCATGCCCCCTTAATAACCAAGCTTAATCCTGGTGAAGTTAGAGTAAAATCAAATGATGGAGAAAGTTCGTTTTTTATCTCAGGCGGACTTTTGGAAGTGCAGCCTCATATGGTTACCATACTGGCAGACACGGCGATTAGAGCAAAAGATATTGATGAAGCAGCGGCGCTGGATGCTAAAGCGAAAGCAATAGAGGCTCTGGCGGATAAATCGGGCAAGATTGACTATGCAACTGCAGAGGCTCAATTGGCTCAAGCTATTATGAAGTTAAGAACTCTTGACAGACTGAGAAAACGCGGTGGATAACAGCAGAGACGCACGAATTTTGCTGGTGAGATAACGCGACCCTTCGATTTTTAAAAAAGCTCGATAACGTTTGCAACGCTATCGGGCTTTTTTGTTTTACGGGATTTAAAATGAAAATTACGACCATAATTCTTGCAGCGGGTAAAGGCACGCGCATGCGTTCCGAACTACCCAAAATTTTACATCAAATCGCCGACAGACCTTTACTGCAGCATGTCTATGATATGAGCCGCCAGCTTAATAACAATAGTATCAAAATAGTTTATGGCCATGGCGCGGACTTGGTGAGAGAGACCCTAAAGGATTTTGACGCCGGCTGGATCGAACAAAAACAGCAGTTGGGCACGGGGCACGCGGTGCAACAGGTTAGCGGTCAAATTGCCGATACCGATACGGTTTTAATTTTATATGGCGATGTGCCCTTATTAAAATTGGACACCGTAAAGAAATTAATAGCAAACGTTGATGACGGAACTCTAGCTTTGCTGACAGTGAATCTTGACAATCCGGCGGGTTACGGAAGGATAGTAAGAGATAGCGCTGGTCAAGTCACCCGGATAGTCGAGGAAAAAGATGCCGCAGAGGATGAGAAACTAATAAGGGAAGGCAATACCGGCATTCTGGCGGTGCATGGCGGTAAATTAAAAAAATGGCTGAACCGGTTAACCAATAACAATGCTCAGGGCGAATATTATTTAACGGATGTTATTGAAATGGCGGTTGCCGATGGCATCAGCATTGTCACCAGCCAGCCGGAATCAGTTGACGAAGTATTGGGCGTTAATAACCGTATCCAGCTCAGTCACCTTGAGCGCGTCTATCAGCAGGAGCAAGCTTGCCAGTTAATGGAACAGGGAGTCACCTTGATTGATCCCGCGCGTTTTGATCTAAGAGGTTCAATTGAAAATCTTGGCATAGATATAATTTGTGATGTTAATGTTATCATCGAAGGCAAAAACAGTATCGGCAGCAACGTCAAAATAGGCGCCAATACCCACATAAAAAATTCCATAATCGGCGATAACGTAGAAATCCTTGCCAACTGCGTTATAGAAAATGCTGTAATAGGACGGGGCAGCAGGGTTGGCCCCTACGCAAGACTGCGCCCGGAAACGGTTTTAGCCGAAGATGTACACATTGGCAATTTTGTGGAAATTAAAAAATCAACAGTAGCGGCATTCAGTAAAATAAACCACTTAAGTTATATTGGCGACTCGACTGTAGGCAGTAAAGTCAATGTCGGTGCAGGCACTATCACCTGCAATTATGACGGGGTCAACAAATTCGAAACCATTATTGAAGATGGCGCTTTTATTGGTTCGGATACTCAGTTAGTCGCTCCGGTCACCATCGGGAAAAATGCCACGATAGGCGCCGGATCAACAATCACCAGAGATAGCCCCGAGAATCAGTTGACTTTAAGCAGAGTAAAACAGATTTCTATCGCAGGCTGGCAACGGCCCGTTAAACAGGAAAAATAATATGTGTGGAATTGTAGGTGGAATAGCACAGCGAAATATAGTGCCTATATTACTGGAGGGCTTGAAACGGCTGGAATACCGCGGTTATGATTCAGCCGGAATGGCGGTTATCAACGGCAACACAATATACCGGAAAAGGGAACTGGGCAAGGTTAAAGGTCTTGAAGAATTATTACAAACTGATCCGGTTTCCGGCAATCTAGGAATTGCCCATACCCGTTGGGCGACGCACGGTAAACCCAGTACCGCCAACGCGCATCCGCATATTTGCAGAGAACAAGTGGCGGTAGTGCATAACGGCATTATTGAAAACCATGAAAAACTACGCAGCGAATTGATAGAAAGCGGCTACGAGTTCACTTCGGAAACCGATACCGAAGTTATTGTGCATGAAATTTACCGCGCACTGGAAACCCTTCGGCTTGGTTCAGGGCTTGCTGCGGATGGATTATTAAACGCCGTCAAACTCACCATAAAAAAACTGGAAGGCGCGTATGCGTTAGGGATAATAAGCGCCACGGAACCCGGTACATTAGTGGCGTGCAGAAAGGGCAGTCCATTAGTCATCGGGGTGGGTATTGGCGAATATTTTATCGCTTCCGATGTGGCGGCGCTGCTTCCGGTTACGCAACGTTTTATTTTTCTGCAAGAGGGCGACATAGCCTCGATCAGCATAAATGAGCTGGTTATTTATGATGCGAATGACAATGTAGTCAGCCGTCCCATAACAGAAAGCCAATTAACGGCGGACTCGGTGGATAAGGGCGTCTATCGTCATTACATGCTTAAAGAAATTTATGAACAGCCTTTTGCAATTTCGCAGGCGCTGGAAGGCAGATTCATAAATAATCGACTGCTGGAAAGTTCATTCGGGCACAATGCGACTGAAGTGTTCGATAATATAAAATCAGTACAGATTCTGGCTTGCGGCACCAGTTATCATGCCGGGCTGGTGGCGCGGTACTGGTTTGAAAGGCTCGCCCGCGTTCCGTGCAACATTGAAGTAGCCAGTGAGTTCCGCTACAGAAACCCAGTTCTGGCAGCGGACACCCTGATAGTCACCATTTCCCAATCCGGCGAAACAGCCGATACCCTGGCTGCGCTGCAAGAAGCTAAAAAGCTGGGCGCAAAATATTCCCTGGCGATATGCAACGTGCCGGAAAGTTCGCTGGTCAGGGAATCCGATCTGGTATTAATGACCCGCGCGGGCCCTGAAATCGGCGTCGCATCGACCAAGGCATTTACGACGCAGCTGACAGCATTGATGTTGCTGGTGATTGCCGTAGGCAGGCGTTTTCAACTAAGCGAAGCGATGGAGCAAAAAATCAGTTCGGCGCTATTCCGTCTGCCGGGGAATATTGAAAAAGTATTGCAGCTGGATGAAGAAATCAAGGCGCTGGCCGAGCAATTTTCCGAAAAGCAACATGCCTTGTTTCTGGGGAGAGGATCGCACTACCCGATAGCGATGGAAGGCGCGTTAAAGTTAAAGGAAATTTCCTATATCCATGCCGAGGCTTATCCCGCCGGTGAATTAAAACATGGCCCTTTGGCGTTAATAGATGCGGACATGCCGGTCATCACGGTAGCGCCGAACAACAGTCTGCTGGAAAAGCTGAAATCAAATATGCAGGAAGTGAGCGCCAGGGGCGGGCAATTAATTGTTTTTATGGATGAAACATTAGTTTCCGCCGATGATGCCAATGTGCAGATTGTAAAAGTGCCGCAAGTCGAAAATGAAATTTCGCCTATCGTCTACACCATCCCGTTACAGCTATTAGCCTATCATGTAGCCGTTTTAAAGGGCACCGATGTAGACCAGCCCAGAAATCTCGCCAAGTCGGTAACGGTTGAGTAAGGCATTGCCCTATAACAACAGTTGCTGGTTGCATTTTGCCGTTAATGTTTAGTGCAGACGATGGGTGAGCGGCTAAGAAACGCGTAGGAAACGACTTAGGCATGCGCATCAAATAAAATTCCAATGAAATATATGCACCACTGTGTAGGGGCGGATTTATCCGCCCTGGGCGAATGAATTCGCCCCTACAGTTGCTCAAGTTATTTCATGCACGTTCCTTAAACAATACATCCCCTCATCCCAAGCTTCCCCCTTTGGAGAAGACGCAGTAGGACTTGTGTAGATATCTATGCCGTTTGGGAGCAAGACTAATTAGCAATTCATTGTAGTTAAAGTAAAATAAAGACATGTAAGAATTTATGCCAGCTGGGAGAGTTGGAGTGAAGAAGCCAACCATAGGAAAGCAATGGATCGTTTCGACAGAATTTATCGGTTGCATGGACTGTTAGCCAACCGGCGCACGCCGGTTCCGCTGACAGCAATCATGGACAAACTGGAATGTTCAAAAGCCACCGCAACCCGCTGTATTGAAGAGTTAAGGAATTATCTCAACGCCCCGCTGGTTTATGACAGAAAACAGGGCGGCTACTACTACAATCAACAAAACGCAGAAAAACCTTACGAACTACCCGGACTATGGTTTAGCGCCGAAGAACTTAACGGCCTGCTTATATGTCAGCAAATTCTGCAAAACATCAGCCCCGGCATCCTCAGCCAGCAGATAACCCGGCTACAGCAAAGAATCGATGACCTGTTCATATTACAGCATCATACCCCCGCCAATATTTCCCAAAAAATAAAGCTCCTCTCTATCGGCCGGCGCTTAAAAGACGACACTCAATTCAAAAAAACCGCCACCGCCTTGTTCAACGGCAAGCAAATCAGCATCCACTACAACGGCAGAAGCGAAAACGCCATACAAACAAACCGGACCATCTCGCCGCAACAGCTCATCTACTACCGCGACAACTGGTATATCGCGGCCTTTTGCCACTACCGCAAGGAACTGCGGGTATTTGCCATGGATAACATCAGCTCATCAAAAATACTGGAGCAAGTCTCAGAACCCATAGACCCAAAAGAACTGGAGCATTTTCTCACCTCGTCTTACGGCATCTTCAGTGGTTCAGCGCAATACGTCGCCGTGCTTGAGTTTACAAAATCCAGAGCCAAATGGGTCGCCGACGAAAGCTGGCATCCCGGGCAAGAAGGCAAATGGCTGGATAACGGCGGCTATCAGCTCAGCATTCCTTTTAACGACAGCCGCGAACTGATCATGGACATACTCAAATACGGCGCGGAAGTGGAAATAATAGCGCCTGAATTCTTGCGCGAAGCGGTCATCAAGCAAATAGCCGCGATGCAAAAAATTTATCAAAAATAATTTACAACCTCACCGGATGAGGTTGTCAGCGTGGATAATGGCAATAAAACCAAACGAGAGGGCGGGGAAAAATGACGGATAAGCTGTATTACAGGTATTGGGGCAAGGCACGTTCGGATAACGAAAACGGTCCGGGGTATCATTTGCTGCCTTACCATTGCCTGGATGTGGCGGCGGTGGGGTTCCAATTATTAAGCCCAGACAAACCGCTTTGCAAACAATTGGCAAAACAACTGGAAGTAAATCCGGAATGGCTAAGGACTTTATTTGTTTTCTGCCTGATGCTGCATGATTTGGGTAAGTTTTCCCGCGCTTTTCAAGGTTTGCGGACAGATTTGTCGCCAGAATTGGTCAAGGCTAACCCCAGGATGTGTTATTCGGAGAGGCATGACAGTATGGGTTTTTGCCTTTGGCGTGAAGTGCTATCAGACCAATTGCCTGAATCATTGCAAGTCGCGCTGGGCGATACCTTCAACATCGCTTGGTTAAGCCATATCGAACCCTGGCTGGAAATCGTCACAGGCCATCACGGTATGCCGCCCAAAAATAATGTGCGGACGCGGAATTTTTTTGAAGATGAAGACGAACAGGCGGCAATTGGCTTTGTGATAGATGCCATGCGTCTGCTATTGGCTAATTTTGATTGTCACCCATTGCTGGATAAGTCTCTAAAAACACGCTTGAAACCATTATCGTGGCAATTGGCGGGAATCGCGGTATTAGCCGACTGGCTGGGTTCCAATCAGGATTATTTCAATTACTTCAGAGAACGCATGGACTTGGATGGTTATTGGCGGGAGGTTGCCTTAAAGAATGCAGCAGAAGCCATCAACGCATTACCAAAAGTACCGGAAGCGACGGCCTTCAAGTCTATTGAAAATCTGTTTTCCTTCATCCAAGAGTCCACGCCGCTACAAAAATACGCCATCAACGAACCGCTTGCCCAACAACCGCAACTTTTTATCCTGGAAGATGTGACGGGAGCAGGTAAAACCGAAGCCGCGCTAATCCTAAGCCAACGGCTAATGGCGCAAGGCTTGGCGGAAGGATTGTATATTGCCTTGCCGACCATGGCGACCGCCAATGCGATGTACCAACGGTTGGGCGGCGTTTATCGCAAGTTTTACCAAGCCGACGACAAACCGTCATTGATATTGGCACACGGTGCGCGTGAGTTGTCGCAAGATTTTCAGGATTCGGTGGCTTTTGTCGAACAGATGAAAACTGATGGCGATTATCAGAGCGGCAATAACGAAGCCGATCAGGAGCTCAGCGCTACCTCCTATTGCAACGCTTGGTTGGCGGACAGCCGCAAAAAAGCACTATTGGCCGATGTCGGGGTCGGCACTTTGGATCAGGCCTTGCTTGCCGTATTGCCGGCTCGTCACCAATCGCTACGTTTGTTAGGTCTAGGCCGCAAAGTGCTATTGGTCGATGAAGTCCATGCTTACGACAGCTACATGCAAAAACTCTTGGATGCCTTGCTGGAAGCCCACGCAAGGCAGGGCGGCAGCGTGATTTTATTATCCGCCACTTTGCCGCAAACCATGCGCGAAAATTTAGTGGCGGCCTATCACAAAGGACTCGGCGAAACCGCCCCGGCTTTAGATTATCCGGCGCAATATCCGCTAGCCACGCATACGCCCGCCGCGCAGGTTGAACAACACATAGACACCCGCCAAGCCGTCGAGCGCACCGTTCAAGTCAAGCGGTTAGGCACCGAAGCCGACGTGCTGGCGCAAATCCAGCAAGCCATCACCGCTGGGCATTGCGTGTGCTGGATACGCAACACTGTCAAATCGGCTCGCCACTCGTATCAAGATTTACTCGACGAAGGTATAGCGCCCGAACAACTCAGTCTGTTCCACAGCCGTTTTGCCATGATCGACAGGCAGGCCATTGAAAACCGCACCTTGACGCAATTCGGGCGTGATTCAAACCACCAACAAAGAACAGGCCAAATCTTGATCGCCACGCAAGTCGTAGAACAGTCATTAGATTTAGATTTCGACGTGATGATTACCGACCTCGCCCCGATAGACTTAATCATCCAACGGGCAGGCCGATTGCGCCGGCATAACCGCGACACCCAAGGCAATCGCCTTGCGCACGAAGCCCCCGACCAACGCGGCGTTCCCGTCCTCTACCTCCATTGCCCCGAACCCGCGCTTGATGCCGATGCCAATTGGCTAAAGCCCGACCATAGCGGAACACAAGCCGTCTATCCGCATATCGGCCAGCTTTGGTTGACCGCCAAGCAATTAATGGAGAAAAGCCAATTCGCCATGCCCGATGATGCCAGGGATTTGATTGAAGGCGTGTATTCATGGGAAGCGGAAGACTCATTATCCCAAGCGTTACAAGAGGCTTCTTTAGCAGCGATTGGCAAAGCCATGAGTTATCGGGAAATCGGCAACATGAACGCGCTCGATCTTGCCAAAGGCTATACCCGCAAAAGTGCCGAAAAAAGCGGCGGCTGGGATGAGGAAACCAAAATCCCAACCCGGTTGACTGATGAAGAAACGGTATCGGTCGCGCTCGCCATTGTAGAAAACGGCCAGCTCAAACCTTACGCCCAAGCGGAACGCTATGCTTGGGCATTAAGTACCGTCAAATTGCCGGAACGCGAGAGGAAGAAAGCCCAGCAGCAGATACCAGCGGATATGAAAATTTTGATTGAAGCATTAAAGGCCGAACAAAAAGCCGTACGTTGGTTGGAGATTTTGCCGTTAGTGGAGGAGCAAGCGTTTTACTCCTCGCAACATGGGTTTCTGGGGTAAATCCCCACGGGAGTGGGGAACGTATAAATTCGCTTCTTCAAATAAGTAAGAAGCTAGTTACGCTCATTCCCAAGCCGGAGCTTGGGAATGAGCGTAAATTGTAAAGAGAAGCTGATATTGATGGGCTTATGATGTTGTTCAAAGCAAGAAAAAATTTACAGGAGAACGTATGAATTTAATCACCGACCGCTGGCTACCCGTCACACGTCAAAATGGGCAAGTCGATACAATCGCCCCCTGGCAAATTGCCGAAACCGATAATCCTGTTGTTGAAATCAATGCGCCAAGGCCGGATTTTCAAGGCGCGTTGTACCAGTTATTAATCGGTTTGCTACAAACCTGTTTTATGCCGGAAGACAAAGATGAATGGGAAGAATATTGGCAAACAATGCCCGAACCGAACATATTGCGGGAGTGTTTTGAAAAAGCGGCCTTTGCGTTTGAATTGGATAATCCCAGCGGCGCGTCTTTCATGCAAGAACATCCTGATACAAATAATCATGTTGATGATTTTGCAAAGGCAGAATGGTTGCCGATTGAAGACTTGATAGGTGGTGCGTTAAGCGATAATACTCGAAAAGGCAATAAAGATCTGTTCGTAAAATCCAAGCAAATTCAACTGATTTCACCTTACTGGGTAGCCTTGGCTTTATTTAACATGCAAATAACTGGAGTATTGGCTTGGGGGCAACATAGATTAGGATTAAGAGGAAATGCACCTTTAACGACTTTAGTCATGCCGGATTCAAAGCAACAAAGTTTGTTATGGCAGAAACTTTGGCTAAACGTCATTTATCAGGAAGACATTGATTTAATGCCTGGCGATACTGAAAAACAAGCGTTACCGAACATTTTTCCTTGGCTTACAAAAACGCGAATTAGCCCTGAAAAAGAACCCACTTCACCTTCTGATGCACATCCTTTACAACATTATTGGCCGATGCCAAGACGTATTAAGTTAAAAATTGAAACAATCGATAGTGTATGCGATTTGACAGGCACAGTAATCAAAAAGGGGGTTAGTCATTACCAAAGAGTTCCCGACGGCGTCTATTACACTAACGGTTGGGTGAATCCGTTAACGCCTTATCACAGAGCGGCAAGAGATCAATTTCCTAAACCCGTTGAGGGTAAGCTAGCAGGAGAAGGATTTAGGCAATGGGTTTCACTTAACTACGATGAATATGTTGATACTGAAAATAAAAAAATGCGGTGGGGCAGAGCCTTAGCCGTTAAGCATTTTTACGAAGAAAAACCGAGCATAAATCTTACGACCCAACTTTGGTGCTTTGGCTATGACGCAACCAACGCCAATGTTAAATGCTGGTATGAATCAGTTATGCCGACTTTTAATTTATCTCCTGAAGATATTGATGCTTTAAAAAGTCATGTGTCTGAAGTTTTACAAATAGCTTACCACTTATCGGACGAACTCAAGTTTTCCCTAATTAGGGCTTGGTTCAGGCCACAAACCGATGGTAATGGTAAACAATCATGGAATCACATAAAAAGTAGTATCAATAAAGCGGGTCATTTAAGTACCTATAAAAGCATTGATAATGACTACTGGAGCCAACTTGAATCCCCTTTTTCTAAGATAATCACTGAAATAATTGATTACGGGCAAACAACCGGACAGCCATTGCACATTTATGGCAAGTGGCTGAAAGCAATCCAAAGCCATTGTCTTAATTACTTTGATCAAAATGCGTTGAATGAAGCTATAGAGGAAATGGACATGAAACGGGTTATCGAAGCCAAAAAGTATTTGAGGGATGCGCTATACCCCAATAAAAAAGGGCTTTTAAAAACTATTAACGATTTCAACTAACAATAGAGAGAAGATTCATGAAATATGATTTTCTGAGTGATAAAGAGCAAAGCGATTTAATGGCTTGGCATGATTCGCTGGATAGTAATCGCGGTGATCGAGCACGATTGCGTCGCGCAGAAAGTCCAGAGGATATTTTATTGATGGACTCGTTTTTTCATTTTTTAAAACACATGCCCGAGGATTTTCCTAAAGGATCGTCAAAAAACAAGCGAAGGTTTTCGGAAAGCCAAAGATTTTGTGTGGCTGCGTTGATGGCAGGATTGCTTTCGCATGTTAAATCAAACAACGAGGCATTAAGTTTTGCCAAGCAATTAGCGGGGGCAAGCAAAAGCAGTACACCGATGAGCGAATTACGTTTTCGCCAATTGCTTAAAAGCTCAAGCATAGATGACTTTTATCGGCGCATGATTAGGGCAATCCGCTTGCTAGATAACAAAGTCAGCATTATTTCCTTAGCAAACGACATTGTTCAATGGTTTTGGGAGCATGAACAAATCGAAATTGACCGACAACCTACAAACCGTCTAGCCGTGCGCTGGGCTACTGATTATTTCACCGCACCTAAAAATTCTGATTAAGGAGACTCTATGAGCCGTTTTATCCAATTGCACTTACTGACCGCCTACCCACCCGCCAACTTAAACCGCGATGACCAAGGCAGCCCTAAAACCGCAAAAATGGGAGGTTATGACCGCTTGCGGGTTTCTTCACAATGCTTAAAAAGAACATGGCGGAGTTTTGATTTATTTAGTGAAGCGGTGATAGGGCCTAAAGGCCAGCGCACCAAACTTTTTGGCCTAGATAAATATAAGGACATGATAAAAGAGGGCATTAACCATGAAAATGCAGTGTCCTGGTCTACTGCAATTGCTGGCGTTTTTGGAAAAAGCAGAAAAGTTCTCGCTGATAGTGAGTTGAAAAAAACATTAGCAGATGAAAAGAAAAGGCAAGAGTTTGAAGCCAAACTTAGAAAGCGTTGGACATCAAGAAGTTGCGAAGGATTTGACTTTAATGCCCTGACAGTGGAAGAGCTTAATAAAATGGAAGGTGTGGAAATTGAACAGCTTGCATTTGTCACCCAAGAAGAAAATGAAGCGATTACAACACTGGTGAAAACTCTCGCGGAACGCGGAAGTGAGCCAGATCAAAGCGAATTAGAGGTTTTGAGGGACAAAACGTCTTCGGTAGATGTTGCTCTTTGGGGAAGAATGTTAGCCGATGCACCTAAAAAGAATATTGAAGCTGCCTGCCAAGTCGCCCATGCCATCAGCGTTCATTCGGTGGTGATCGAAGATGATTATTTCACCGCTGTTGATGACCTCAATAATGGGCTAGAAGACATGGGTGCGGCTCATATCGGTGAAACCCGCTTCGCCGCCGGATTGTTCTACGCCTACATCTGCATTAATCGCAAATTGCTGATTCAAAATCTCGATGGCAATGAAGAATTGGCAAACCAAGCCATCCGCGCTTTAACCGAAGCGGCAGTCAAAGTCGCGCCGGAAGGCAAGCAAAACAGCTTTGCGTCCCGCGCTTATGCCTCGTATGTGTTGGCGGAACAAGGCGATCAACAACCGCGCTCCTTGTCAGTGGCTTACCTTAAGCCACTCAGCCGCGATAATGAAGATTTCCTGGCCGATGCCATCAAGCTCATCACCGAACAGAAAGATAGTTTCGACCAAGTGTATGGCGTCTGTGCGGACAATCGTTACGAATTGAACGTGCCGGAGAAACAAGGCACATTAGCCGGCTTGCTCGATTTCGTCGGTCAATAACGGAGCCAATTATGGACTTATTGCTCTTCCGTTTATACGGCGCGATGGCAAGCTGGGGCGAAATCGCCGTTGGTGAAAACCGACATACCGCCAATTATCCCAGTAAATCTGCGTTGCTCGGTTTGCTGGGTGCAGCCTTAGGCTTAGAAAGGCAAGATGAGGAACGGCAACGCCAATTGCAGGAAGGCTATGCCTTCGCGGTGGAATCGTTCACCACCGGGCAGTTGCTACGTGATTATCACACTGCGCAAGTGCCGGATAATTTCGGAAAGTTTGTTTACCGCACCCGCCGCGATGAAATTGTCTTGGGTAAGGAACGCATTAAGTTAGGAGGCACAATTCTATCCAGTCGCGAATACCGCACCGATGCCTTGGCGGTTGTTGCCGTCCGAGCCTTGGCTGATGCGCCGTTTAGTTTGGCTGAGATTCAGGAAAAATTGTTAATGCCGGTCTTCCATCTGTATTTGGGTCGTAAATCCTGCCCCTTGTCGGCACCGCTCAACCCGCAATTGCTGAGCGATCAGCCTAATTTTTTGACGGCGTTCAAAGCTTATCAACACAAACCGATGTTGCCAACTCGAATTGTTAGTGACGGTAATTTGGCTAAGCGGGATTTTGACTGGTTGGGTCGTCCTAAAGACAGGCATTATTACTGGGAAGGTTCGGAGGTTGATTTTTGTGATACGCCGGAGGTATTAAAGCAACGCCAAACCCGCATCCGCCACGACCAGCCCTTATCGCGCAAACGCTGGCAATTCATGCCGCGACAGGAACATTATCTATTTCAAGGAGGTAAGTGATGTATTTTTCCAGAGTCAAGATTCAGCCCAACATTCTTAAATCATCGCAATTAAGCCGGGTACTTGAAGGCAATGTCTACGGTAGCCATCGGTTGTTGTGGGATTTGTTTCCCGGACAAGACCAACGCACATTTTTATATCGTGAAGAAATCGCCCGCGAGCAATTAAGCGCGTCGCCTGCGGTGCGCGGCGAACCGATTTATTATGTGGTTTCGCAAAGCAAACCTGTTGAAACGGCTTTATTTAAAGTTGAATCGAAAGATTATTTGCCCGAACAAAACGGCAAGCGACCCTTAGCAATCGGGCAACACTTTACTTTTGAATTACGGGCTAACCCTGTCGTTACTTGTAAAGTTGATCGTGATGATCCAGAGGAATTTTTAAAAAAACGGGCTATGCGTTCCCCAAACAATAAAACCAACTTAACCCGCAAGCGCGTTCACCACGATGTGGTGATGGATGCCCAGTTGCAATTTTTATCTTCGCTAGTTAAGGGTTTCCAGCTGGATTCATTACTATCGGCCAAACCCAACAAAGGTGACTACAAAAAACTGTTGTTGGCAAACGGCGGCGAACCGTTAAACCAGCGGCTGACGAAATTATTGGCAAACGATCCTCGTTATGCCGAATGCTTATGGCAAACAGCCAGTCTTTCTGACAAACTGGAATGGGCTATCAAAGCTCATATTGATATAGCACTTGAAAGCTGGTTAAAAAAACAAGGCGAGCGATTAGGATTTGAATTGCTGGTAGACGATGACGATTTAAGCAAACTGCAAAATAGCGGCTACCTCTGGCATGGCTTGCCCGCCAAAGCTAAGCACAAAGGCGACAAATCCGGTTTTAGTTCGGTTGATTTTACCGGAGAATTGCAAATAACCGATACAGTAAAATTTGAACAAGCGTTGTTTCAAGGCATAGGCCGTTCTAAAGCCTTTGGCTGCGGCCTGCTGATGGTGCGTCGATGTGTGTAAGGGCTTTGAACGCCAAAGCCTCTGGTCTGCTTTCTGTAGCCAGGATTTTAACTACAGCCGGATTTAGCGTGGCGAAGATGAAATCTTTCCCACTACGGCTTCGATCTTACGCGCGATGCAGCGCATTAACCCTATGAGCATGCCGGTTTAGGAAAGCCGATGATAGAACTTGTTGAGGGAACACTCCATGGCGCTAGTGGAAAATGGAATAGTGAGTACCGAGTCTTCCAGTGGCGCCACTGGAAGACTCGGTAGAAATGCCTGTAGGCCATGTCTGCCAAGGCATCCAGAGGATCCTTATTTACTGGACATCTCATACACGCCACTGGACCTTCCATACGCGCGAGTGGATGTCTCATACGCATGTATCTACGATAACAACATGACAGGGGATAGTAAAAACTCCCGCCGCAATTTTAAAAGTGGCTGAAGTTTCACTCCAAGTAGACGTCTGTATGGCTAATCCTACAAGGGTGACGGGGTTTACAACCCCGTTATTCATGTTTTGAAAGCTATTGAGGTCTTCAAACGTTTCGGCCGGGGTTATAAATCCAGACCGGCATCGTAGCAACAAGCAGGTGAAAGTTGGCTGAAACTACAAGCTGAAAAAAGGCTTTAAGTTGCTTTCTGTCGTCGCCGAAGGTTATCAACAGCATCATTTTAAAAAACATGACATCAAAATCAGTACCCTTGATTTTCATGATGTTTTAGAAGTCACTGAACCGGAGTTATTTATTCAAGAAGCCCTTTATAAAGGCATAGGCCTTCAATTGCGGGCTGCTTTCTTTAGCAAGGATGTAACTACGACCGGATTTGGTTTATATTTAGTTCATTGCGAGCTGCACGAGAATAGTATGAATTTATCAAAAAACATTAACCCATCTTCGTGACTCCAGTCGCCCTAAGTTATTGATTTTTGGTTGCCGGCGGTTTTCATTTCGAAAAAACCCTTTAAAATCAATGCTCATTTTTCGCTCTCTCTTGTAGTGCCATCCATTTAGGTTTGCATCTTGATTTTTTCCGGAATAGCGCCCATGCTAGAGCCATGTATATTCGAAGAACCAAAACTAAAACAGCGGATCATGGCGAAGATTCCTATACCTATCGGATCGTTGAATCCGTGCGTGAGGGAACACAAGTCAAGCAACGTACGCTACTCAATCTGGGCAAAGACTTTGCCATTGAGCCCGCGCACTGGCCCTTGCTTGCGGCCAGCATTGAACAGCTTCTGCAAGGCTCAGCGCCGCGCCAAGACGAGTTGTTTCATTTAGAGGATGATGCCGGTCAACTTCTGGAGGCCGCCGCCGTGCGCTATAGCGACCTCATCATCGCGAAACTGGCGCAACCGGTGGCGGCAGCGACGCCCGGGCAGGATTATCATAGTGTCGGCATTAATCATATCGAAGCCCATCAAGCCCGCAGCATCGGCGGGGAAACGTTGGCGTTGCATGCGGTCATGCAGTTGCAGCTGGATCAGAAGCTTGCCGCACTGGGCTTTAACAAAATCGATGCCGCGGCGGCATTGGGCAGCATCATAGGGCGCATGATTTCACCCGGCAGCGAACTGCAGACCCATGACTGGCTGCAAGCACGTACCGGCCTGGGTGAACTGCTTGATCATGACTACGGCAGCACCAGTCTGACGCGCCTGTACACCATCAGCGATAAGTTGCTCAAACACCAGTCGGCGCTGGAAACTTTTCTGGGTGCTCAGGAGCAGACCTTATTCGATTTAAACCGGAGCATCGTCTTGTACGACTTGACCAACACCTATTTTGAAGGCCAGTGCGCCCAAAACCCCAAGGCCCGGTTCGGCCGCTCCAAAGAAAAACGCCGTGATTGCCCATTGGTGACCTTAGGTCTGGTTCTGGATGGCAATGGCTTCCCGCTCAGCAGCCAGGTCTTTCCAGGCAACGCCAGCGAGCCCGCCACGTTGGCGCTGATGCTGGACGGTCTGCAGGGGAAAAATCCATTAGCCGGAGAAAAACCGGTCATTATCATGGATGCCGGCATTGCCAGCGCTGACAATCTCGCCTGGTTAAGCGCGCGCGGTTATCTTTACCTGGTGGTCAGCCGGGAACGCTACCTACAAGATCCCAGAGACCAGGATAATGCCGTACTGGTTAGGGAAACCGGACAGAGCAAAGTCAGCGTTTACCGCACAATCGATGCAGAAACCGGGGAAACCCGGCTCTATTGCCACTCCGATCAAAAAGCCAAAAAAGAACAGGCCATCCGCAACCGCTTCCACGTTCGTCTGGAAGAGGGGCTCGACAAGCTCCATGCCGGTTTGGACAAAAAAGGCACGATCAAAAACTACGCGAAAATACTCGAACGCATTGGCCGGCTGCGCGAAAAAAACAGCCGCGTCGCGCAAGACTACCGCATTGAAGTCATTGCTGATGACGCGAAAAACAACGCCATCCGTATTGAATGGCAGCGTGAACCCAAAAGTGAACAAAAAGACCGGCACTGCGGAGTTTACTGCCTGAGAACCACTACTCCGGACTGGTCGGAAGAACAATTGTGGTCAACCTATATCATGCTGACCGAGATCGAAGCCACGTTCAGAAGCTTGAAAACCGACCTCGGCTTACGTCCAGTTTTCCACCATAAAGAAGAACGCGTCACCGGACACTTGTTCATTACTTTAATGGCCTACCATCTGGTGCATACCCTGCGCTATCAACTCAAGCAGCAGGGTATCCATTTAAGCTGGGACAGCATACGCAACATTATGTCGACCCAACAACGCCTCACGATTACCTTGCCGACAGAGGATAATAAGACCATTCACCTGCGCACAACAACCCAAGCCGAAACACGCCAAAAACAACTATACGCAGCCTTAAGTATCAAACCTGACCTGATAGGTAAATGTAAGACGATTATTGATAAGAAAAAATATGTAGTGCCATTTGAGATAAATTAAAATTTTAACTTATTGAAATAACAAGAAATTATCAGTAGAATTCACGAAGATGGGTTAAGCCGATTAGTTATCTCAAGGCGAATGCAGCGCAGGTCGCCTTGGAGTTAAAAGATTCCGGCCAGGCGATGATCATTACTCAAAACGGCGAAGCCGCTATGGTTATCAGTTCGGTGGCTGATGTTGCGCTGACTCAGGAAGCGTTGGCATTATTGAAAATGTTGGTACACAGTCAGAAGGCCGTTGCCGGGGACAAAACCGTCAGCGCTGTCGATGCGTTTAAGCAACTGCGGCAACTCCGAGGGCTTCAATGACATTGCTGGTTCGCATTTTCGAGCCTTTTCCGGACATCAAGGTTAATTCGCTCTGTTATGGCTATATCCTGTTTATCGATATGCATGATTTTCCGGCTTACCTCTATGAACGATAATCTAAACGCCATTACTGAACTTGCCCGGCAAAATCCCGATATTGTCATTGTCTGGTTATATGGCTCACGTGCAACAGGCCGCGATCATCAAGCCAGTGATTACGATTTGGCGGTTGCTTTTGAGCGTTTCATTAAAGATGATCCGGTGGAGAAACGTTTGCGGCCGGAATGTTTAGCGCTGGATTGGCAGCAGGCCTTGGCTTTGCATGATTTTCAGTTATCCGTGATCGACATCAATCAGGCCCCGATATTATTGGCATGGGAAGTTATCCAGGCGGATACGGTGTTGTTTTGTCGCGATGAAAACAGGTTATGGCAGGAAACCTTGCGCATCCATAGCCGCATGGAGTTAGATTATGCCTAAAGGCTACCTTATAGCGATTGCTCAACATACTCAGGAACGGGCTTTACAGGTTCTCATTGAAGCCAGCATCGGCATGGCGAAATACTGGTTGAAATCCTGCCAAAAAAATATTCCGTTAGATGCTTATGATAGCTTCAACAAACTGGCTGAAATGGGCAGACTATCGACAGACGAACTCAAACAATGGCGTAAAATTATCGGTATGCGTAACGCTTTAGTACATGACTACCTGACGATTGATGATGAATTATTGCGAACGCTACTTTCCGGACAGGCATACCAGTTTCTGGTTGACTTTATTATGCATGCAAAGAGTCAAATAAACGACGGTTTCAATTGAAAATTATACCCATGTATTTTTACCAATTATTACCGAGCCCCGTCATATTCTGCAATGCGGATTAGGAAGGGTTGTAGTGGTACTTTTAATTACAAGGGCATTGAGCACCAAAGCCTTAGTCTGTGGACTGTTATCAGTGGACAGGATTTGATGGTATAGTATGTATGACAAGTCATACAAGAGGTGATGTCATGAGAATTAATGCACGTTTAGATGATAGTTATGAAAAAAAACTGCTAGCCATTCAGCATGCTACTGCTTTAAGTACATCAGAAATAATTAAGCAGGCTTTGGATTTGCTGTATGAAAAAACCACCTTGACTGGCAGGCAAAAAAATCAAAAATTGATTGAAATGCTGGCGGGTACGGCTGAAGGTCCGGAAGATTTATCTGTAAATTATAAAGAATATCTTCATCAGGGCTGGAAAGAAAAACATGGTATTGAGTGATACCGGTTTTTGGTATGCTTTTTTTAATCCTAAGGATAAATTTCATCCGCATTCACTAGCGGTGATGAAGCGGCTGGATGAGGGATTGATAACGACTTGGCCGGTCATTACTGAAACCTGTTATTTGTTGGGTAAGGCATTGGGGAGCAGGAGCCAATTGCGTTTTTTACAGGCGCTTGATGCGAGCTATGTTGAAGTATATCAAATTTATCCGAAACATTTACCGCAAATTCAACGGTTAATGCATAAATACGCCGGTCTTCCCATGGACTTGGCCGATGCCTCATTGGTCATTCTGGCGGAAGAATTAGGCCATGGCCGCATACTCTCAACCGATCGACGCGACTTTAAAACCTATCGCTGGAAAAATCACAAACCATTTCAAAACCTCTTGTTGCCGGAATAATCATGCTTCCACCGCTAAAACCCATCGCCATGAAAGAACGCGTCTCCCTGGTGTTTGTGCAAAAAGGCCAGATTGATGTTAAAGACGGCGCGTTTGTCGTCATCGACGAAAATGGCATTCGCACGCACATACCCGTTGGCAGCATCGCCTGCATTATGCTTGAGCCGGGCACGCGGGTTTCGCATCATGCCGCTGCATTGGCCGCAAGAGCAGGGACGTTATTGGTTTGGGTCGGCGAAGCCGGAGTGCGGCTATATGCCGCCGGACAGCCGGGCGGGGCTAGATCGGACCGCTTGTTATATCAGGCCAAATTGGCGTTGGACGATGATGCGCGCTTAAAAGTGGTGCGTAAAATGTACGAACTCCGGTTTGGCGAAAAACCGCCGGAGCGCCGCAGCGTTGAGCAATTGCGCGGCATAGAAGGCGCCAGGGTTAAAAAAACCTACCAGTTGCTGGCCAAGCAGGCAGGCGTTGAATGGAAAGGGCGTAATTACGACCATACCCAATGGGAAGCAGGCGATACAACTAACCGCTGTATCAGTTCAGCGACAGCGTGTCTATACGGCATTACCGAGGCGGCGGTGTTAGCGGCGGGTTATGCGCCCGCTATCGGTTTTATCCACACCGGCAAACCCTTGTCATTTGTTTATGATATTGCCGATCTGTTCAAATTTGACGAAATTATCCCGCACGCCTTCAAAATTGCCGCTAAAAATTATCACGACCCGGAACGGGAAGTACGGCTGATGTGCCGCGATATTTTCCGGCAGAGCAAAATTCTCA
This sequence comes from Methylobacter sp. KS41, assembly GCA_002862125.1. Taxonomy (GTDB): domain Bacteria; phylum Pseudomonadota; class Gammaproteobacteria; order Methylococcales; family Methylomonadaceae; genus Methylobacter_C. The sequence goes on from PHSP01000001.1 coordinate 1,971,024, forward strand.
GGAAAATCATTCCCACTATTGAAGAAGTCCTGGCCGCAGGCGGACTCGAGCTGCCCAAACCGGCTGAAGAATCAATCGCTCCGGCGATTCCTAACCCGGAGAGTATTGGCGATGTTGGTCATCGTAGTTGAAAACGTCCCCGACCGGTTAAGAGGCCGGTTGGCGGTTTGGCTGATCGAGATCCGTGCGGGTGTTTATGTCGGCGATTTATCGGCTAAAGTCAGGGAAATGCTCTGGACTACTTGCGAAGAAGGCATAGAAGAAGGCAATGCGATTATGGCCTGGAGCACTAACACCGAGTCAGGTTTTGATTTTTTGACCCTGGGGAAAAACCGGCGGCTTCCGGTCGAGTTTGACGGACTAAAACTGGTTTCTTTTCATCCTGTTGGTGACAAAAAGGATGAAAATGCTCTTTAACAATATTAATGTAAAAAACGGGTATTTTTTTGGTGGAAAAATGGAAGTGATTATTTCGCTTTTTTAACAATGTGTTATGATCAGTGCGTTCCCCACACCCGTGGGGATGAACCGGCGGCATAATGGCTGATTTAACAACATTTCAGGCGTTCCCCACACCCGTGGGGATGAACCGCAAACCGAAGCCATCGTGGGCGAAGCGGTTCAGCGTTCCCCACACCCGTGGGGATGAACCGGCTAGAAAATATAAAAGCAGTACCTTGGTATTGCGTTCCCCACACCCGTGGGGATGAACCGTGCTGAAACCTTGCTGTCGTCCTTTCAGTCCGGCGTTCCCCACACCCGTGGGGATGAACCGAAAACAACACTAAAACACAGCAGCATCGTGCAGCGTTCCCCACACCCGTGGGGATGAACCGTCCATCAGGAATTTTGGCTTGTAGCATTCTTTGCGTTCCCCACACCCGTGGGGATGAACCGCTATCTGTCCTAGCAAGTATTTACGGTCTACAGCGTTCCCCACACCCGTGGGGATGAACCGGCATTTAGGAAAAACAAAAGCGGATGATGCGCGCGTTCCCCACACCCGTGGGGATGAACCGCAAAACAACCACTTTTTTTATCGCTTGCCGGAGCGTTCCCCACACCCGTGGGGATGAACCGTTACCGAAAAAGGCGGCAAACGCTCTGCTCGTGCGTTCCCCACACCCGTGGGGATGAACCGTTCAGGGCTCGCTTGTTCAAGCGCCTTGGTGAGCGTTCCCCACACCCGTGGGGATGAACCGCCTCAGCTTTATTGACCGGCGCGTTGCTATTGGCGTTCCCCACACCCGTGGGGATGAACCGTCATTCTGGACGAATATGATAAGGCAGTCTATGCGTTCCCCACACCCGTGGGGATGAACCGACGATGGTTAATAATTATACCTCGCCTTCAAGGCGTTCCCCACACCCGTGGGGATGAACCAGCAAGTGGCGCGTCACCTGTTGAAGCGTTAAGGCGTTCCCCACACCCGTGGGGATGAACCGGCTCGTACCGGCTATGACGGCACGGCCTATTTGCGTTCCCCACACCCGTGGGGATGAACCGTTGAACTAGTAACATTGCCCTGACTATCTGTAGCGTTCCCCACACCCGTGGGGATGAACCGTTATGTATCAATAGATAACTTTCAAAGTTACAGCGTTCCCCACACCCGTGGGGATGAACCGTCCTGTATGCTGAATCTGCCAGAACCGTTGAAGCGTTCCCCACACCCGTGGGGATGAACCGACGGGCATAACGAAAATGCAAAATCGATTAAAGCGTTCCCCACACCCGTGGGGATGAACCGAATAGGACGTATAACAGAATCTAAAGAACAATGCGTTCCCCACACCCGTGGGGATGAACCGGCGTTTAAATCAGGCATATTAAGCACTCAAGAGCGTTCCCCACACCCGTGGGGATGAACCGCCATCTGTACGCGCAACTCATTGATACCGTCAGCGTTCCCCACACCCGTGGGGATGAACCGAACATTTGTAAAATTTTCATCGTAAAACACCTGCGTTCCCCACACCCGTGGGGATGAACCGTTTGCCCGTTCATCATGCCTTCGCGGACGGGAGCGTTCCCCACACCCGTGGGGATGAACCGAAACAAGCAAAGAAATCCGCGCGCGGTTGAAAGCGTTCCCCACACCCGTGGGGATGAACCGCTGGGCAAGATGGGCGGCAAAGGCCAGTTTTTGCGTTCCCCACACCCGTGGGGATGAACCGTCAAGAAATAGAAAAAGATCAACCTCCCTGGGGCGTTCCCCACACCCGTGGGGATGAACCGCCCTGATTGAAAAATTGGAAATGGTGCATAAGGCGTTCCCCACACCCGTGGGGATGAACCGTTGACTTCGATAAAACGGACAAACGGGATGATGCGTTCCCCACACCCGTGGGGATGAACCGCGATGATCAAAGACCTTAAATGCCATGTTTTCGCGTTCCCCACACCCGTGGGGATGAACCGACGTAATTCCGCCGATATCATCCAGACCGACAGCGTTCCCCACACCCGTGGGGATGAACCGCCTGAACAATATTTGACACGAACAAAGCGGTCGCGTTCCCCACACCCGTGGGGATGAACCGAACACCTCGAAAGCGCCGGTTGCCGTGCTATAGCGTTCCCCACACCCGTGGGGATGAACCGGTATGATCAATCAGCATTAGAAATACTCCCGCGCGTTCCCCACACCCGTGGGGATGAACCGGCCAGGCGGACCCCGCGCCGGTTGTTGACCCGGCGTTCCCCACACCCGTGGGGATGAACCGGATGCCGGATGTTTGATATTTCCCCATCAGCAGCGTTCCCCACACCCGTGGGGATGAACCGGATATTTTAACGCTGCATACGGCCCATTGCTTGCGTTCCCCACACCCGTGGGGATGAACCGCGGTTAATCGCCGCGCTCCAATCGGTATTGTTTGCGTTCCCCACACCCGTGGGGATGAACCGCTTAACGCCAGTGCTATCCAGTAAATCCAGCGGCGTTCCCCACACCCGTGGGGATGAACCGGCAGATTACCAACCAGGGCAGGCGCAAGGGCAGCGTTCCCCACACCCGTGGGGATGAACCGACACGCTTTTTGTTGTGTTCCGTGGCACTGAAGCGTTCCCCACACCCGTGGGGATGAACCGGCTATTTTGTTTGTCAATTTCCTTGGCGAAATGCGTTCCCCACACCCGTGGGGATGAACCGTAAGAAGCCAAGAAATAGAAAAAGATCAACCTGCGTTCCCCACACCCGTGGGGATGAACCGATAGATGAGAAAAACTTAGATGAATCGCTCGAGCGTTCCCCACACCCGTGGGGATGAACCGTATTTTGAATGATATTAGAATATATGAGCAAAGCGTTCCCCACACCCGTGGGGATGAACCGCCTGTTCTGTCTTTAGATACGCTTGCTATATGGCGTTCCCCACACCCGTGGGGATGAACCGTAACCACTTTCAAGGTAGGTTCCGCTAATGCTGCGTTCCCCACACCCGTGGGGATGAACCGACTGACAGCAGGGGCTGTTGATCCGGGAGCCGGCGTTCCCCACACCCGTGGGGATGAACCGCAAACTAACCGGCGTAAGCACTCAAACCCTAAGCGTTCCCCACACCCGTGGGGATGAACCGCATGGCGGTTAATAATGAGGTGAATAATGGCTGCGTTCCCCACACCCGTGGGGATGAACCGTTTTTATGAGCCATAGCCATAACCAAGCCAAGGCGTTCCCCACACCCGTGGGGATGAACCGGCAACAACCCGGTGCAGCGCGTCCGATGCTCAGCGTTCCCCACACCCGTGGGGATGAACCGCTCGGTATAATCCAACGCTGACTCCAAACTTTGCGTTCCCCACACCCGTGGGGATGAACCGCAGCAGGGATATGGTTGTTACCCGGCTGGCGCGCGTTCCCCACACCCGTGGGGATGAACCGGAGACGTGTTTAGTTTGGCTGGTGTATATGCGGCGTTCCCCACACCCGTGGGGATGAACCGATAACCGAGTTTTACCGCGTCGTGATGACGCCGCGTTCCCCACACCCGTGGGGATGAACCGTCATAAAAATAATTATTCCGGCGAACAGATGTGCGTTCCCCACACCCGTGGGGATGAACCGATCAAATCAAAAAAGCGCACTCGTGTTTTATTGCGTTCCCCACACCCGTGGGGATGAACCGCCAACGAAGATCAATCGAATATAGCGCGTCAAGCGTTCCCCACACCCGTGGGGATGAACCGCTTTCGGCATCTTAGCGAGCGCGGCCTGATAAGCGTTCCCCACACCCGTGGGGATGAACCAGAAGTTAAAGATAAAGCGCCAGAAATAGCCGCGCGTTCCCCACACCCGTGGGGATGAACCGCGGCATTAGAACTTAGTTTAGATTGCGCTATTGCGTTCCCCACACCCGTGGGGATGAACCGATGGCTCGGCATATTCTGTCAAATCCGGGGCTGCGTTCCCCACACCCGTGGGGATGAACCGGCAAACCCGAACAAAGGCATAACAGAGGCCACGCGTTCCCCACACCCGTGGGGATGAACCGATTTAATTGGTCCGTTGACCGTAGCGGCTCAGGCGTTCCCCACACCCGTGGGGATGAACCGATAGAGGGCCGCTTGTGTCATGATCTTACGCGGCGTTCCCCACACCCGTGGGGATGAACCGCCTGAATTTTATTGACCGGCGCGTAGCTATTGGCGTTCCCCACACCCGTGGGGATGAACCGGTTCGCACTTTTGACGATGAATTGAATGTCGAGCGTTCCCCACACCCGTGGGGATGAACCGGGTCGGCAGGGATAAGGCCGGTTTCAATGCGGGCGTTCCCCACACCCGTGGGGATGAACCGCCTTGCTTCGACGTTTGGCAAATAATCCTCCAGCGTTCCCCACACCCGTGGGGATGAACCGGTATTCGCTCCATTCCGGCAAACACCGCGCAAGCGTTCCCCACACCCGTGGGGATGAACCGACTGGAAAAGGTCGTTGAATGTTATAACCAGTGCGTTCCCCACACCCGTGGGGATGAACCGACAACGCATTTTTGAATCGAGAGAAGGCATAAGCGTTCCCCACACCCGTGGGGATGAACCGGCTTTCGCTCTCATCCATACCATGACACGCGCGCGTTCCCCACACCCGTGGGGATGAACCGCGGCCATCGCAGCTATTTATTTCGCTGGCTTTGCGTTCCCCACACCCGTGGGGATGAACCGGAAAACAGACAATGAAAATTGGCATTAATTTAGCGTTCCCCACACCCGTGGGGATGAACCGCAAAGGAAAGCTTTTCACCGAAGAACAGATAAGCGTTCCCCACACCCGTGGGGATGAACCGGCATCGAGCTGGCTGGGGCGCTATCCGGCATTGCGTTCCCCACACCCGTGGGGATGAACCGTCACCAGCGCCACAGTGTTTATTACCGGCATAGCGTTCCCCACACCCGTGGGGATGAACCGACTACATCGAACAACTAAAAGAAATGTATAAAGCGTTCCCCACACCCGTGGGGATGAACCGATCAGCAAACAGACTGTGACAAATACCCTGATGCGTTCCCCACACCCGTGGGGATGAACCGGCAATGCTAATCAAACGGCAGTAGTAACGTTTGCGTTCCCCACACCCGTGGGGATGAACCGATAGGTAACACCGGCAGGATCGAGGATGGATTGCGTTCCCCACACCCGTGGGGATGAACCGCACGCCAACAAATCATCATTTTTTTTCCCAAAGCGTTCCCCACACCCGTGGGGATGAACCGTTGGTCAAGTTAATGCCACCGCCATCCTGAACGCGTTCCCCACACCCGTGGGGATGAACCTGACAACCTAAAATATGCGTTTAGCGAGGAAAAAGCGTTCCCCACACCCGTGGGGATGAACCGCGTGTCAGGAGCTGTCTTTTTCCACACCGGGGGCGTTCCCCACACCCGTGGGGATGAACCGCCCTTGTAAAATTCGTCCCCACTGTTTTGCTAGCGTTCCCCACACCCGTGGGGATGAACCGAGTACGCGGCAACCAGGGGCGAATCTGATGACGCGTTCCCCACACCCGTGGGGATGAACCGATAGATCAAATCGCCAAAGGCGGCAAGCCCGCGCGTTCCCCACACCCGTGTAGAAGATCTTTATTCTTCGAGTTAAATATTGAAAAATCAGTAAAAAATGAAAATTAATCTTGGGATTTGCTCTTTGAATAGCATTCAGGCTAATTAATTGCGCCTTATAGGTATTTATACTAATTGTGCGACGGATTATTTTTTACTACTCTGAAATCCTCTTAAATATTCAGGCTGATTTTTTGGTCAGGAGAAAACCATGTAGGCAAGCAATTTTTAAGTAAGGATGTAAACTAGCAAGCTGTTATTGGCAACATTAAAGTATCAAAACTGATAATAGCTGGGACATAGGATGAAAAGAGAAACAATTAAGCTGTTTTTTCGCGTTCTTTGTCTGCTAGTGCTGGCAGGATCATTATCCGGTTGTATTTACTGGATAAGAGCTTATCAGACATATTTGCAGATGGATGAATTTGACCGTTATTTTAATACCGTTACCACCGATGAGTTTACTCTGCAATTTAAAGAGCCCATTCTCTATAGCAAGGATTTTGTTTCTTTATCCAGGTTGTATGCCAGTGAGGACGTTCCAACTATTGAGGGCAGGCGCTGGCGTTACTGGTTTCGTAAGGTTGATGCTTATAACAAACTGATTATTCCGGAGGTGAAGTTTTATACTGATTTAAACTTTAATAAAGAAGGACGAATAATTGCCTGGTCATTTTCACCGTTATTCTTGCAAATAGCCCCGCCAAAATTTTTAGAAGTATCTTTACGTTCGATAGGCGGTGCTGAAATTGATAAAGATAAAAAACAACTGCGAGCCAATAGTAAGTTTATAGATAAAATTTCTGAAGATTTGCCCAGGAAATCCGCCGTATTGTCCCAATTGGGAGAGCCCCTGGAAATTAAGGATGATGGCGATGTAGAAGTGTATATTTACCATTTTCTACTGGAAACTCATCATATTGAAAAAGGTTATGAAGATCGTGCATTAAGTAAGGTGGAGATCAGTTTTGATAAGAAAACTCAAGAACTTATTAGAATGAACGGGCGTTTTGCCGGCCTTAAGGTTTCCATTAATTACCGGAAATTTCTAAATGATCCTTCCATGGGGTCATGATAGTGAAAAATATTTTAGTGTAATTTGCCAAATCAGATTCTAGCCGTCAAGGAGACAAATAATAGCATAAATTATTTAAAATCAATTGTATAAGTGTTTTTTGTGTTGTTGAAAAGACAATTACTGTGAGAATACTTTAAGTTTATTACGTTGTTCCATAACTAAATCACTAACTAATTAATTAATAGTAAATAATTATGATAAATGTGCTGCTTGTTGATGATCAAGAACTCGTCCGTACCGGTATCAAAGCATTGCTGAATGCTGCCGAAGATATTACCGTTGCGGGAATAGCAAAATCAGGTGAAGAAGCTGTTGATGCAATGGCCACTCTGCCGGTAGATGTCGTGTTAATGGATGTCAATATCTCCGGTATCGGCGGCATAGAAGCGTGCCGTAGAATCCTGCAAGATAACTCCGGCGTAAAAATCATTGTGGTATCGGTAAGTAACGACAGCCCCATTCCACCCCAATTATTCAAACTTGGCGTTTTAGGTTTTATTTCCAAAGACTCGCCCGTTGATGAGATGATTAGCGCCATCCGCAAGGTTATGGAGGGAGATCGCTACCTGAGTGCAGATGTTGCCAATAAGCTGACTTCTAAAGGATTGCCTAGTTATTATGAGTCACCCTTTGCAAAACTTTCCCGCAGGGAATCCGAGGTGGTGACTTTAATTCTTCAGGGTAAATCCATTAAGGAAATGTCCAACATGCTGATATTGAGCGATAAGACTGTCAATACTTATCGTTATCGCCTCTACGATAAACTCAACATAAGAAATGACGTTGAGTTGACTTGTCTGGCTATTAAGTTCGGCCATATTGATACAGCTTTTATTTAGTAAAGATTGTTAATTGTCTGCTCATTACTGTTAAAATCTCCCAACTTTTAACATAGATTAAAGAGTTCGATGACAACACAACCGACAAAAGAACTGGAAGTTTTTGATAATCCGCAACCAGGCCGTGATTATACAATACGCATTGATATACCTGAATTTACCTGCCTGTGCCCTAAGACCGGACAACCGGACTTTGCAACTATTCAAATCGAATACGTTCCCGCTGCACTTTGTGTGGAATTAAAAGCGCTTAAATTGTATATGTGGGCATTCCGTGATCAAGGCGCATTCCATGAAGCGGTTACCAATGAAATTCTCAATGATATTGTTAAAGCAATAAAGCCCAGCTTTATGCGTATACGTGCTGAATTTAATGTACGCGGCGGCATCTATACAACGGTTGTTGCAGAACATAGAAACAGCGATTGGCAGCCGCCGGAATTGGTTAGCTTACCTTAAATAATCTCTTTTTTCCCGCGAAGCCAAGCAGTCCGGGTTAGCATAGCGTAACCGGCAACTGCGGCTAAAAGTCGAGTTACGCTTGCGTCCGGCATTCTTTCCTGCATTCATGCAGCCAAAAGCTAATATTAAATCACAGATTTTTCATGACTATTCGAGAAGCTTTAACCACCTTGCCCCAATACATTTTACCTCACCATGCCTTGTCCGGAATGATGAGCAAACTGACGCACTGCGAAAATAAAACCTGGAAAAATCTGTTTATCAAACAGATCATAAGGCATTACGGAGTCAACATGAATGAGGCTCGTGAGCAGGACATCAATGCCTTCAATAGTTTTAATCACTTTTTTACCCGTGAACTTAGGCCCGGTGTGAGGCCTTTAACCACTGAACGCAACGCCATCGCGTGTCCAGCAGATGGCATAGTCAGCCAGGCGGGCGACATTACCGAAGGTAAAATATTTCAGGCGAAAGGTAAGAATTATACCGTCACCGGTTTGTTAGGCGGCAGCCTAGAGCGAGCCGAACCTTTTATTAATGGAGTTTTTACCACCATTTATCTTTCACCAAAAGATTACCACCGTCTGCACATGCCGTTGACCGGTACGTTAAAAGAAATGGTGCATATTCCGGGTCGATTATTCAGTGTGAACGCCGCAACCACTAATTCCGTCCAAGGATTATTTACCAGAAATGAACGCGTTGCCGCCATATTTGATACCGATGCCGGCCCAATGGCATTAGTACTTGTCGGAGCTATATTTGTGTCCAGCATAGAAACCGTCTGGCACGGTGTGGTAACGCCTCCGAACGTTACCTCAGTGCAGGCTTGGCAATATCAGGATAATGCGCCCACGCTAAAAACAGGCGAAGAGATGGGGCGCTTTAATATGGGATCGACTGTTATTGTCTTATTTGGTGAAGGAAAGGCCCAATGGGATAGCGGACATACAGCTGGAAAAGCAGTTAAACTGGGTGCGAGGATTGGCAAAACACTGGCTTAATCGGTCCGGGTGTGCAAGAGACTATGACAATCATACTCAGGCTTATAAACAATGAATAATTTTGCCCGCCTGTATGGTATGGGTAACTCGGCCTTTCAATGTCTTCCCCCAAAACGGCGTGTTAACCCCTCGGCTTTGCCAATTGTCGGAATTAACCCGCCACTCTAATTCCGGGTCAAATATGCATACATCCGCCGCGAATCCAACAGTTAATGCACCGCTTTTTATATGCAGAACTCGTGCCGGATTTTCGCTCAGTGACGCTATGCCCTGTTCCAGCGTTATGGCTTGGTCCGCCACCAATTTCAGCATTAAAGGCAACAGCGTTTCCAATGATGAAACCCCTGGCTCGGTCTCTGGAAATGCACCCAGCTTGGCATCCAGATCATGCGGCTGATGATCGGAGCAAATACTGTTAAGCGTGCCGCTGGCCAGACCATGCCTCAGATACTGCCGGTCTGCTTCGGTACGTAAGGGCGGTAACACATGATAGTTGCTATCAAATGGAATGATGTCATTTTCTGTCAAATGCAGTTGATGTATGGCGACATCCGCACTCACATGCAAGCCATACTTTTTTGCCTGAAAAATTTTAATGACTGAACGTTTACAGCTTAACTGACCGAAATGTACTCGGCAGCCGGTTAGCCCGACTAACTCCAGGCATTGGGCCAACGCAATGGTTTCCGCTTCTTCAGGAATACCGGGCAAGCCATAGCGGGTTGCAAACGCGCCTTCATGAACGCATCCGTTATTGCCCAGCCAAAAATCGTTGGGCCGGAACATAACCAGCAAATCATGACTCGCCGCATATTCCATAGCCCGTCTTAATATCAGCAGGTTTTTCACTGACTGATTGGCATTACCGACCGCGATGCATCCGGCCTGTTTGAGCGATAACATGGCGCTTAATTCCGTGCCTTCCAGGTTCCGGGTAAGCGCTGCAATCGGATGAATTTGCGGGTAGTTGGCCTTTTCCGCCAAGTCCTTGACAAGCTCTGCAACCGCGGGCGTGTCAATGACTGGGCTAGTATCCGGCTGTAAACACATTGTCGTAACACCACTACTCGCAGCGGCAGCTGTTTCACTTTTAAAAGTGGCCTTACGGCTTTGTCCGGGTTGACGCAGGCGGGTGCTCAAATCTATAAAACCCGGACAGACTATCTGGCTATGCGCGTCAATAATGGTATCAGGCTTAAAACCAGCCGGTTCATGGGTTACTGAAATGATTTTACCGTCAGCTATGTAAACACTGCCGATGTAATTTATGTTGTTGACAGGATCAATAATTCTTCCCTGTTTGATATGGATTTGATCCATCACATTGCACCTTGTTTCTGCATGGCCATTGCCATAATAGCCATTCGGATGGCTATGCCGTTGCTAACCTGTTTGAGTATAACTGACTGCGGGCCATCGGCAACTTTTGAATGAATTTCCACGCCCCTGTTTATAGGACCGGGATGCATGACGATAGCGTCCGGCTTGGCTATTTTCAGTTTTTCTTCAGTCAGTCCGAAACATTTAAAATATTCGCTTTCACTGGGCAGCAAGGCCGAACTCATGCGCTCTTTCTGTAAGCGCAACATGATTACGACATCAATATCCTTAAGTCCAGCGTTCAAATTATGTGAAACATTGACGCCTAGACTTTCGACGTGCGCAGGCAACAAGGTCTTGGGGGCGATTACCCTGATTTCAGCCGCTCCCAGAATATTTAAGGCCTGAATCTGTGATCTGGCGACTCTGGAATGCAGTATATCGCCAATAATAGCCACTCTTAAATTAGAGAAATCCTTTTTTATCTGCCGGATAGTAAACATATCCAGCATAGCCTGGGTAGGATGAGCATGCTGTCCATCACCCGCATTGATAACGCTGATATGCGGAGCAGTTTGCTGGGCAATAAAATGCGCTGCACCGCTAATCGCGTGACGGACTACAAACATATCGACAAACATCGCCTCCAGATTGCGTATGGTATCGAGCAGACTTTCGCCCTTCGATGTTGAGGAGGTCGAAATACTAATACTTAATACATCAGCGGACAGGCGTTTGGCGGCCAGCTCAAATGTCGTTCGCGTGCGCGTGCTGTTTTCAAAAAACAGGTTGACGATGGTTTTACCCCTTAACAATGGCACTTTTTTAATCTGATGGTCGCCTATGCCGACAAAAGATTCCGCTATGTCCAGAATTTCTGTCAACAGGCTTTTGTTCAAACCTTCAATACTCAAAAAATGTTTGAGTTTGCCTTCTGAATTTAACTGGAGGTTATTCAACATGGTTTATGCCGCGTCTTCCATTGTTTGTAGATGAATAGCCAGGGGTGCGGGACCGGTCAATTTGATTCGCTGACCCGCATCCAGAATGATGCTCACGCCGGCGCAATCAGGGCACAACGGGATTTGTTTACCGTCACGTTCAATCAACACTGCCAAAACCACTTGATTAGGGCGGCCAAAATCAAAAATCTCATTCAGGGCCGCGCGAATCGTCCTTCCGGTATAAAAAACATCATCAATCAGGATAATATCGCGACCTTCAATGTACGGCGGCAATTGACTGGGTTTTACATTGGGATTTACGCCGATTTGTGAAAAATCGTCACGATAAAAAGAAATATCCAGCAAGCCCAGAGGTTCACTTATGTTAAGCCTGTGGTGCATTTGCTCGGCAATCCAAACGCCGCCGGTACGAATACCTATCAGCAGCGGATTAGTCAGCTGTCTTTCTGCAATGATGAGTCGTAGCTTGGTTTCCAGTTCACTGAGTAAATAATTTATTTCTAGCACTTAATGGTCCTTTTCTTATAGTTATTTAGCCAGGACTGCAAAATAAGCTGAGCTGCGAGTTGATCCTGAATTTCCCAAAGCTTGCTTGCATTAACACGGACTTCGTCAAACAACATTTGTTTGGCTTCAAATGTCGATAAAGCTTCATCCTGTTGATAAACAGGCAGTTGATAACGGCCTTCCAGCTGGCGGCAAAACTTTAACATGCGTGGAGTAATAGGGTTGTTGGAGCCGTCAGCCTGTTTGGAAATACCGACTACCAGACCGGCAGGCTTCCACTCTTGTATTAGCTGGCTGATAATTTCCCAATTGGGATTTTGATTGATGGAGCGAATGGTTTGCAGCGGACTCGCGGTAGCGGTGATAGTCTGGCCGACAGCAACGCCTATTTTTTTATAGCCGAAATCAAAACTCAGATAAGTGTCGGCGCTGGTTTTTGTTAAAAATTGATTTTTATTTTGCATGTTCCGGATTGTGATCAATGAAAGGCTGCGGACAATATGCTAAGCAAGGCCGGAACAGTGAGCGCGAAATGCATTTGACCGCTAACTGGCTTAGCCATGTCCTGCCTGCGTAGTTAACTTGTTAATATCGATGCCAATTTGTCCGGCAGCGGCTCGCCAACGCACATCAATCGGAGTATCAAATAAAATTTGTTTACTGTATGGCGTATTTAGCCAGGCATTAGCCAATATTTCCTGTTCAAGTTGACCTTGACCCCAGCCTGCATAACCTAAAGCCACCAGATATTGTTCAGGACCTTTGCCGGAAGCAATGGCCTCAATAACATCACGCGATGTAGTTAAAGAAACTGACTCCGAAACAACCATGCTTGCATCCCAGCTTCCGCCAGTTGTGTGCAGAACAAAACCACGTTCCTGCTGAACCGGCCCGCCAGTAAAAACAAGTGTTTCCGCCGCGCGGGATGAGGTAATAGGTATCTTCATTTGCTTAAAAATATCACCCAGAGTCATTTCCGCAGGCCGGTTAATGACAATACCCAAAGCGCCTTCTTCATTGTGTTGACATAAATAGGTAACCGAATGAAAAAAATTAGGATCCGTCAGGCTGGGCATGGCTATGATAAATTGGTTATTTAAATAAGTGACTTGATTCATGAGCCTTAGTATCAAAGGTAATGGTGACTTTAGCAATTTTTTATCGAGTTACCAAGCCTGATTCATCAGAGAATTTCCAGACACGGGTAATCACTAACACGTCAAGTTCTTTACGCAACTCTAAAGGCAATGGCGCAAATGGAGCGCTCATTCGGACAATTTTTTTAGCGGCTTCATCTAATGCGATGTTCCCCGAGGAGCGGCTTATGCGGATGCTGTAGATATTCCCGTCAGCGTTGATTCCAACATCCATGGTTAATGAACCGGAGAAATTTTTCTTGGCCGCCTCCTCAGGATAATTAAGATTACCCATTCGCTCCACTTTTGTTTCCCAGTCCTTCATGTATTGAGCGGCAACATATTTGTGGGCGCTCACTGAATCAACAAATTTTATTTTGGCTTGATCTGCGCTTGGCTGGCTTTGCCTGATTGCCGCACCCAACTGTGCAATTTGTTTCTGTAATGATTCCGCCGTCAATTGCGGATGTTTTTCGGGCTGGCTGACTACGGCGGTTTTGTGAGTGGTTGCTACTTTCTTTTCAGACTTTGCTTGGGTGATTATTTTTTGTGCTGCTTTGGGTTTAGTCTCTTCGCGAGCAATTTTTTTTATTTGCTTTACATTATTTTGTTCTTTAGCGGGGAGTACTTGCGGCTGTGGTTCCGGCTTTTTGATTTGTTTGCCCGCGCCTGACTGATTGTCAGGCGCTAAGAAATCCGTTTTTTCAGGCGCTTTTTTTACATGCGTGTTGACCAATGTGATGTCTATCGGTTTATTGACTATCTCAGGCCGGTTCGTGGAGAAATTCATTCCCAGTACCAGGACAATGTGAACAAGAACTGCTACAAATAAAGCTATCAATAATGAACTGTTATTGGGCCGGGCGTCAGAAGGAGCGGCCATTGCATTATGTTTCATCTTATTGAAGGGTTTGTTCAATATGATCCATCAATAACCCTGATATATTAAGTCCAAACTGCTGGTCCAATTCTTGAACACATGTGGGGCTGGTGACATTAATTTCCGTCAACTTATCGCCAATGACATCCAGGCCGACAAAAATCAAGCCTTTTTCCCGTAACGTTGGTCCAACCTGATCGGCTATCCACCGGTCTTGTTCCGTTAATTTTCGGCCTTCCGCGCGTCCCCCAGCGGCCAGATTGCCCCGGGTTTCTCCCTGAGCGGGAATACGGGCAAGTGAATAGGGTACAGGTTCGCCATTTATCAGCAAGATACGCTTATCGCCATCTTTAATCTCCGGCAAATACTTCTGAGCCATCACATAGCGGCTATTATACTTTGTCATGGATTCCAAAATTACACTAAGATTGGGGTCATTTTTACGCAGGTGGTAAATAGACGTTCCGCCCATTCCGTCCAGCGGTTTTAAAATAATTTCCCCTTGCTCATGCAAGAAACTCCTTATTCTGGCGGGCTCCCTGGCAACCAATGTTTCTGCGCAACACTGCGGGAACCATGCGGTAAAAAGTTTTTCATTGGCGTCCCGCAGGGATTGCGGCTTGTTGACGACATAGACACCCATGCTTTCGGCGCGTTCGAGCAGATAAGTAGCATAAATGTATTCCTGATCAAATGGCGGATCCTTACGCATCAAAATGACATCCAGTTGATCGAGAGGAATATCCTGCTCGCTAATAAACCGGTGCCATTGTTGCGCATCGCGCTGAACCGTCAATGTTCGAGTTCTGGCATAGGCTCTGCCATTTCTTAAAAACAAGTCATTAAGTTCCAGGTAATGCAGCTCCCAGCCTCTGGCCTGAGCTTCGAGTAACATGGCAAAACTGGTATCTTTTTTGATATTGATATGGCCGATGGAGTCCATGACCATGCCGAGTTTAATAGGCATTGTTGTCCTGTTTTAATACTTGAGATGGAGTGCATTAAACCATATTTTATAGATTGTTATTTACCTTGAAAAGATTTTTTGGTATAAAGACTGGCTAACTTTTGAATTTAGGCACACCAAGAGGTTAATTATGTCTAGAGTATGTCAAGTAACAGGCAAGCAACCGGTTACAGGTAACAACGTATCACACGCAAACAACAAAACCAAAAGACGTTTTCTTCCAAATCTGCAACACCACAGATTCTGGGTTGAAAGCGAAAATCGTTGGGTGCGCCTTAGAGTTTCCACTAAAGCCATGCGTATCATTGATAAAAACGGCATAGACGCAGTGTTGGCGGATTTGCGTAAAAACGGCACAAAAGTTTAAGGAGACAAGAAAATGCGCGATAAAATTAAACTGATTTCTACCGAAGGCACTGGCCACTTTTATACCACAACAAAAAACAAGCGCACAATGCCTGAAAAAATGGAGATCAAAAAATTTGATCCTGTTGTTCGCAAACATGTTATCTATAAAGAAGCTAAAATCAAATAATCGATTGTGCTTTAAAAACTTCTCTTAAGGTGCAGGATAACCACAGCTAGCATTAGCTGTGGTTATCTAGCATGTTAAATCTATGCGCGGCAAAAATATTTCCCAATATCCTAGCAGTTTTCATCGCGTTTAAATTAGGGAGCCGTCTCCGTTTGAGCATATCAACGGCGTCCCATATCCGCTTCTGAAGCATTCTGTAGTTCAATAAAAAATCAACGATTTTTGTCTCGCCTAAATACCGTGTGTGATAGACTTCGCCGGAATTTTACAGCAAGGCTATTTCCATAGGCCGACTTGTACAGGGTGGTCGCCATCCTCTTGGGTGTTCTTATTAATCTTTGTTTCAACGTCTCCAGAGCGCTACTTTAGCTTTTTGTATTCAGCTCAGACGGAGTGTTTTTTCCTTTCGCGAAACTTCGAAAAATGGGAGGCGCTATATTAAGTTTTGGTGACCGCTTTAGGGAATGCTAAAGCCGACAATGAGGAAAATGATCATTAGGTCAGGGCAATCGCGCTTAAATTATCCCCATGACACGAAGTAAATAATCGTTGTCCCATCCGGCCTTTAATCGTTTGATCTTGACGCCGACCTTAGCTGTTTTTTCAGTCTTGATCAGATTCAGAGCGATATGCCGTATCACCGCCAGGTTCGCAGCGCTATGCCCCTTGCGAGCTCGATTGCTATCTTCATCAAAGGCAATATCAAGAACCCAATGAAGATTGTTTTCAATTGCCCAATGCGCTCGCACCACACGCTCTAATCGCTTTGGATCATTCGCATTAAGGCTGCTGATAAAATAGCGTGTTTCCTCAGTAACTTTGTCGCCGATTTCTCTTTTGGCAGTGACGGCGATAATGCTTTGCAGACTGTCCCAATTATGCCGCTCTTGTAACCAGGCTATATCGGCGGTTGCTCGAATCGAACGTGTTTCGATTCGGCCATGCTCACCTTCATAGCTAACAGCGGTAACCAGCTGGGATAAAGACGAAGTAAAAAATGTTTTAACATCGTCATGCAGATTACCCTGATTGCCTTTCAGGCTAAACACATAATCGCCGCCTTGTCGTTTAATCTGTTCGGCTATTTTCTTTTGGCAACCCATCGCATCGATAGTAATCACTGCTCCCGCTATATCCAGCCGTGACAGTAACTTGGGAATAGCCGTGATTTCATTCGATTTATCGTCAACTTTAACTTGGCCTAAAACCAGGTTATTCTGTTGCGCCCAGGCACTGACCATGTAGATAGCGGCTTTTTTTGAAGCCTTGTCTATGCTGCGCCTTAAGCACTTGCCATCGATCGCAATCACTTCGCCTTCGGTTAGCTTGGCTAGGTCAGCAATCCAGCGAGAAAAACAGCTGCTAAAGTGTTCGGTATCAATAGCGGCATAAACTTCACCAAAGGTGTCGTGCGAGGGTATGCCATGCTTTAAACCAAGCACTTCAGTAAACCACTCCTCTTTTGCACGCCCAAATTCTTCAATAGCAACCCAGTTATCAGCTCCACAAATCACAGCGCAGATGCTGATAAAGAAAATATCTTGCAACTGATGCTTCTTTTGTCTGTTTACCCTCGGGTCTTTAATACTCGAAAAGTGATGAATTATAGATGGTGTAGGTTTTGCAATCATTTAGAATCAAAATGATAGACTTATTACCTCATCTAAATTCTATTTTCAAGTGTTTTTAAGTGCGATTGCCCTGATCATTAGGTCGGGTTGCATGATTTTTTTTAGTAGCTATGATATGGAAAACTGAAAGATAAATTGCTATACAATTATTTCTTGTCGAATATTTACTGGTCAATTAAATCCAACCCTTCGCTCATTGTCGACTTATGACAAAACACGCCAGAATTTTGATGGCGAACTTATTATTTAATAAACGAAACCAGATGATTAGAGTTTTTAAAAACCTTTACCAATACCGCGAACTGATAGCCGCGCTCGCCTGGAAAAACATTGTACTCCGTTACAAACAGGCCTATTTGGGTATTTTGTGGGCTATTTTAAAACCGGTCATGCTGATGTTGATTTTTACCTTGGTCAGAAGCTTTGTAGGCATTGATACCGGCGATATACCCTACCCTATCCTCACTTTCGCTGCCTTGCTTCCGTGGGTGTTTTTTCAGGAGTCGGCTTCGGAAGGCGTCAACAGTGTTACATCCAATGCCGCTTTAATCAAAAAAATCTACTTCCCTCGCGAAGTATTTCCGATCACCGCAATGGTTACCAAAATAGTCGAGCTAGGCATCAGCTTTTTTATCTTGGCCGGTATGATGATTTACTACAAAATGATGCCGACTCTTTATGCCTTGTGGGTGCCCGCCATTATTCTCTATACCATGATTGTTGCGCTCACCATCAGTTTTTTTGGAGCCGCCGTCAATGTTTATTACCGGGATATGTCCCAGGCCTTGCCGGTAGCTCTATCCTTGTTAATGTACGGATCTCCCGTCATGTACCCGCTGAGTCTGGTTTATCAGAAACTGATTGTGGAGCAGGCCGCGGGCAAATGGTCCAATGATTTTTATACGCTTTATACGTTCAACCCGCTAGCGGGGATAATTGACAGTTTTCAACGCGTGTTGCTCAAAGGGCTGCCGCCAGATTATAACGCGCTCTACCCTGGCATTATCCTTACATTAACCATACTTCCTTTTAGCTACATGTTTTTTAAACGCGCGGAAAATTGGTTTGCGGATGTGATTTAACCCATATCTTTATATAAGTCCGTCACTCCAGCGGAGATTAATGCATGCCTGAAATATGCCATTTCCTTGGGATAGTTATTACTATGTATTTTGATGAACACAACCCTCCTCATTTTCACATTCGCTACAATGATTAAAGAGCTGTCATGAGTATTCAAACACTAAATGTAATTGACGGGCACCTGTCAGCAAAAGTGCGTGGTTTGGCGGAGGAATGGGCTGAACTTCATCAAATTGAATTAATGACTATGTGGGATTCAAAAGAATTTCACAAACTTGAACCCTTGGCTTAGAAAAACTTATGATTACTATTGCTGAAGCTCAATACAAAAATGATTATCGGATTAAATTAAAATTTAATACCGGCGAAGAGGGTATAGCTGATTTGTCTGATATTATTGAACGCTACAGCATTGCTGCCCCGTTAAAAAATATTACAGAATTCCAAAAGTTTTATCTTGATGAATGGCCAACGCTGGCTTGGTCATGTGGCTTTGATCTATCACCAGAAACGCTTTATGAGCGTGCAACGGGAAATAAAGTCAAGTGGATTGAAGCTAAATGTGAGTAGTGACTTGTAGGCAAAAAAGCCTGTCTACTTTACTTGCCTGACACTTAATAAGAATTTAGCGAATAAACAATAAATGTCTATGACCAACTCATGAAGCCGATAATTGAAGTCAACCATTTAACCAAAGAATACCAGCTCGGTCACATCACCAGCCTTAAAGAAAATGTATTCAACGCATTCAGACGCTTGGCCAGAAAGCCCGTTAAGCAAAGGGAAAATTTTAAGGCCTTGGACGACGTCAATTTTACTATTGAACAAGGCGAGGTGGTCGGCATTATTGGCCACAATGGCGCAGGTAAAAGCACCTTGCTTAAACACCTGGCCAACATCAGCAAACCGACTAAGGGCAAAGTCATCGTGCGCGGTAGCGTGGCTCCGCTAATCGAAGTAGGCGCTGGCGTAAATCCGGAAATGACAGGTCGGGAAAACATATTTCTAAATGGCGCTATTCTGGGCATTCCCAAAAAAATCATTCTGCAAAAACTGGACGAAATCATCGAGTTCTCCGAACTGGAACAGTTTATTGATACGCCGGTAAAACGATACAGTTCGGGTATGACAGTCAAATTGGGTTTTTCCATTGCTACCAGTATGGAGGCAGATGTATTGATCGTGGATGAAGTGCTGGCGGTTGGAGATTTAGCGTTTCAGCGCAAGTGTTTTGACCGGATGGAAGACTTAATAAAAAGGCAAGGTAAAACCGTGCTCTTAGTAAGTCACAATATTCGGCAGATTCAACGATTGTGTAACCGGGTTATTTTGCTTGATCATGGGCGAATCAATATGGAAGGCAATCCTCAAGTAGTTTGCGACAGCTTCTATGAACAGAGTGACAGAAAAATAAAAACTAATATTGACCATTCTCAGACACGCGCTGAAGGTAGTGGTGAAATTGAACTGGTGGAACTATATTTTCTGGATCATATGGGCCGACAAGTGGAAAGTCTTTCGTATATTCAAAATTGTTCAATCCATTTTAAAATCCATGTACTTCAAGAATTAGAAGAAGTGACCTTTGGCTTTGGCTTCCATACAACTGACTTCCTATACTTAACCACCCATAATAGTGAAGAACAACTCAAAATCAACCGCCTCCCACCCGGAGATCATGAAATTACCTGCAAAGTTAACCGATTACCCCTACTGCCCGGCATCTATTCAGTCCGCTTTGGTATAACTGCTGGCAAAGCTGCGAGAACAATTTTTTATGGCGAAAGCCTAAAACATTTTCAGGTAATCGGTAATATACCTATTACCATACGTGATGGATTCTTCGCCTTGGATGCGCATTGGATACAAGAAAATATCAAAGTCATAAAAACACCTGTTATTTCAATAATAGAGGCATAACATCATGACTAACTCTCGACACACCTGTCGTATCTGCAATACTACTGATAAACACCCTATTTTTGTTGGGCGCGAAATGATGTTTGGGACGCGTGAAGAATTTGAATATTTCCAGTGTAATACTTGCGGTTGCCTTCAACTAACGGATATTCCGAAAAACCTCGGTAAATACTACCCATCGGATTATACTCCTCATGCGCTCCCAGAAGCTGCTAAGCAAGGTAGAAACTGGTTTACTCGTATTATGCAAAAACAGCGCTGCCGAACTGCCTTGTTCGGTAAGCACTATAAAGTAAATAGTATATTGAAATTGATTGTTGATCTTCCTAGTGCATTATATGGGAGCCCTAATGAAGTATCTTCCGTAGATCACTTAATCTCTAAAGTAGGACTTAAAAGCTTTGATGACCCTATACTGGATGTCGGGTGTGGAATCTATTCCAATTGGTTAGCCAGTCTGGAGGAGCTAGGATTCACCGAACTTCTAGGAGTAGACCCCCTTATTCCCGGCGATCAAAATTACGGAGGTATCAGAATTGCCATGTCCGAACTTTGCGATGTGTCAGGTAAGTTTTCTTTGATCACCCTTCATCATTCCTTGGAACATATTTCTAACCAGGAAGCTACACTGATTCAGATTGAGAAACATCTGGCACCTGATGGCATTTGCGTGATCCGCATTCCTATAATTCCGTCACGAGTATGGGAGGAATACGGAACTAACTGGGTTGAACTTGATACTCCCAGGCATCTATATCTGCATTCTCTAAAAAGCCTCAACTTGCTGGCAAAGAATGCCGGACTAGAAGTCTTTGATATTCAATACGACACAACAGCGTTCGAATTTTATGGCAGCGAAATGTATAGCCGGGACATTCCTTTGACAGATAAGAATTCTCCGTGGATTAATGCAAGTAGCACGTTATTTTCTAAAGAAGAAATGAATGATTTCAAAGTCGAGGCTAACATTGTAAACCAGTCGGGCCAAGCTGGACGGGCTGCTTTCTTCTTACGTAAGGCACTTGTGTGAAGTGTTTAGATAACAAACCAACAGTTGTCGTTTACTCAGGGGACCATGAAACCGGTGCGTGTGCAGTCATTCGAATTCTAGGCCCCATGCTTGCCAATAATTGGAATGTTATCTGGAGCGCGAAGCAAAGCGCCCCAGACATTCCATTTGAATTTGATGTTGCACGTCAGGCAGATGTCATTATTATTCAGCGGCAATATCCCTCCGAACTCACAGAAAAAATACTGCGCGCCATAATATCGCTTGGTATTCCCATAGTATTCGATCTGGACGATATGCTTCTTGATATTCCTTCGAATCATCCATGTTTTCATGGTTTGAAAAAACACAAACCTTACATCAAATGGATTTTGAAAGAGGCGGATATTATTACTGTTTCTACTAACCCATTAAAAAAATCGCTTAGTAAATATACTGGCCGCCCAATCCATGTAAATCCTAATTTTATAGACTTTAACTTGTTTCATACACCCCCTAAACTTTGTAATAATCAATTCAATTTTCTGGTATCTGGAACTTCCACGCATCAAAGAGATTGGGCTCTCATTGAAGAACCTATTGTGCAGATATTGAAAATATATGAAGAAAAAGTAAATTTTGTATTCTTCGGGGACACGCCGAAGAGATTTATTGACCATCCGGCGGTGAATTTCATTGACTATCAATCAAACTACAAACAATATGCAACTCAGCTAAAGGAGTTAGATGTTCATGCAGCATTAATTCCGTTGGAAGATACAAAATTCAATCAAGGTAAAAGCAATATCAAGTGGCTGGAATATTCAGCTGCCGGTATCCCTGGAGCCTTTAGCGATATTACACCTTACAATTCATGCATCAGGCATGAACAGAATGGCTTGCTGGTAAAAAACAATCCGGATTCTTGGTTTGACGCTATGAATCAGCTAATACTGGATTCTGAAAAAACAGCTCATTTAATAAAAAACGCGCAAAGTGAAGTCCGCGAGCGATATTCTATTGAAAGTTCATTGGCTGAATGCACCTCAGTTGTTAACAGCCTTTTAGGACAAAAACATCAACGTAATATTGTTTCTGAATTACCTGTATTTCAGTATCGTTTAGAAAAAAACATAACAAAATTCTTGGATAGACATATCAACTGGCGTTTTAAGTAGTAAAATTTCTTAGTTA
This sequence comes from Methylobacter sp. KS41, assembly GCA_002862125.1. Classification (GTDB taxonomy): domain Bacteria; phylum Pseudomonadota; class Gammaproteobacteria; order Methylococcales; family Methylomonadaceae; genus Methylobacter_C. The sequence goes on from PHSP01000001.1 coordinate 1,993,595, forward strand.
AGATAAATTCATTTGATAGGTTTACCACAATGAATAGATTTTTTGAAGTTAAGCATTGATAGCTAAAAATAAAATATATTTCGCCAATAGCTCGCTATTTATCATGAATGAAATGGAGGGTTTCAAATCAATGACTAACTTGAGTAAGCAAACAGGACAAACTCAACAGGTCGGACTATTTTTACAAAGCGTGGATTAATGAAAAAAGATCAATTCATGAAGCCTGGACATAAGCCAACAATTGTTGTCTATTCTTATGAGCCTGAAACTTTTTCATGTTCAATTATACGGATAGTAGATCCGATGCTGGCAAATGGCTGGAATGTCATCTGGGCTTCAAATAGAAATAGTACTGGAATTTCATTCGATCTTGACGCCGCATACCAAGCCGATGTGATAATTATACATCGGATGTTTCCTTCCAAATACACGGAAAAAATTCTGCGGGTCATAATAACGCTTGGTGTTCCCGTAGTTTACGACCTGGATGATTTGTATCTCAACGTTTCTCCGAGTCATCGCTCGACTTATAAAAAATTCGCACCCTACATCAAATGGATTTTGAAAGAGGCGGATGTAATTACAGTTTCTACTCTTCAATTAAAGAAGTCACTTAGCCAATACACTGGCCGTCCAATCCAGGTGAAGCCAAATATTATAGACTTTGACTTGTTTGCCGCTCACCCTAGATCTCGTTCCAAAAGGTTCAACTTCATAGTATCAGGAACGCCTAGCCATCAAAGAGATTGGGCTATCATAGAGGAACCTATCGAAGAGATATTGAAAATATATGGAGAGAAAATAACTTTTATGTTCTTTGGAGACACGCCAAAGAGATTTATTGATCACCCGTCAGTCAATATCATAGACTTTCAGCCAAACTACAAACATTATGCAAAACAGCTAAAAGAACTGGATGTACATGCAGCCCTAATCCCGTTGATTGATACCAACTACAACCAATGTAAAAGTAATATCAAGTGGCTGGAATATTCAGCAGCCGGCATTCCAGGAGCCTATAGCGATATAACGCCTTACAACTCTTGTATCACTCACGAACAAAACGGTTTACTGGTTAATAACAATGCAACGTCTTGGTTTGACGCCATGAATCGGCTAATTATTGATCCTGAAAAAACAGCTGATTTAATAAAAAATGCACAACGCGAAGTCCTAGAGAAATATTCAATTGAAAGTTCATTGATTGAATACACCTCCACTGTTAACAGCCTCTTTGGCCAAAAACATCAACATAATATTTTTTCTGAGTTACCTATTTTTCATTATCATTTATACGATAATATGAAAAATTTTTTAGATAGACATATCATGTGGCGTTTTAAAAAGTAAAACTATTTGAGAAAAAAGTATAAACATTATTGCTTTTGCACGCTTGGCTACAAAAATTAATGGCTGTTATATGGAATATATTCTAATCCTTGAGCTATTGTTATGTTTTTACATGTTGCTTATTAGATAAAAAAGCATCAAATTTGTATTTAAATAATTTAGAAAATATATCGTCATAGAAACGTGACTTTACTCAGATTTTTTCAACATAAAATTACTACTTACTATGTCATCAACATCGACTCAGCCTAAAAACATTTTATATATTGTTAGCGCTACTAGCGGAAATGGTATTGGCGGTGGAGAAGTTTACCTTTTAAGTGTCATGCGGCATTTAGATAGAAATTTGTACAATCCTATTGTTTTATTGCCTGATGATGGCATTGAGTTTCGCACTGCATTAAATGAACTTAATGTTCACTCAATTGTTGTTAAGCTTAACTATGGCTGGCTAAAACCAGACTTGGCTTGGTATAGCTTTTTATCTGAAAGCTCAAGCAGAATTGACAAAATAGGAGAAATTATTGATGAATATAATATTGATCTGGTACATACCAATTCCAATATTTTCTTCGATGGCGCCTTAGCTGCCAGACTGAAAGAAATCCACCATGTTTTGGTTGTACACATACCTTTTCTTGATAATCAACCTTTATTTCAACGTCTTCGCTTATCCCATAGAAGTTTTGCATGTTTAATTAATGATATTTCGGATCATATAATTGCTGTTTCTGAAGCTACTGCCAAAACATTAAGACCTTATGTGCCGGACACAAATTTGAGCGTAATTAATGTGGGTCTCGAACTGGATATTTATAAAAAAGCGGCTAATGAACGACTATCAGACATACGTTTTGAATTGAATTTGAAGGAAAATACTCCATTAGTTGTTGCCGTAGGTCGAATTGATCCCGATAAAGGTTTTGATATTTTTGTAGAGGCTGCCGCCTTAGTCATGCAAAAGAAATCTGATGTCCATTTTTTAGTTATTGGTTCGAAAGATGTTCCCAATTATTACAAACAACTTGAAGAAAGATTGTTGGAATTGAATATAAGCGATAATTTCCATTTTCTTGGCTTTCGTTCAGATGTCCCTGAGATTCTTTGTCAGTGTGATGTTTTTGCCTTAACGTCCGTATCAGAGGGTGGACCTTATGTTTTGTTGGAGGCTATGATTTCCCGTTGTGCAGCGGTAGCAACCAAATGCGGGGGTTTTGTTGAAGAGGTCATTAAAGATAATGACTCAGGCTTGTTAATTGAAGTGGGTGATTTTTGTTCACTGGCAAACAGTATTTTAATCCTTTTAAATGACCCCAAACTGAGCAGTCGTCTTTGTGATAGAGCTTATGAGATAGTCGCTGGTAACTTTGAAGCTAAAGAATCCATTAATAAACTTATGGATGTTTATAGTCAGGCTATTGATAAACCGCCAAGTACATCAGGTAATTATGCAATTGTCCTATTTAGGCATGCGGCTGAAGAATACGGACATTTAGGGCTTCGTTTAGAAGAGCTATACGTGCGATTCGGTCGTATTGAAAATTTGGCCAATAAAATTCTTGATAGCCGGATATATGGCATTGTCCGGAAATTGTCTCATTTTGTGAAATACAACTTAAGCAGTCGTATTAGCCAGGGGGAATAGATAATGCCTAACCAAAAAACCGTTTTGGTTCACTTAGGCAGCGGCATGGGTAATATGCTCATGGCAACACCTATGTTGGAAATGTTATCTAAGGGGGGATATAAAGTTGACTTATGTCTGCAAGGTGAAACACCAAAAGTTGATACTTTATTAAAGCGTTGGCCGCATGTCCGGACTGTTGCATCAGATCAAGCTCCTTTTTTAAATCAACAATACAACATTTATATTTATGGTTTTGAAGTTGATGGCGATCCCATTCGCTTTAAAAACTTTGACAATGCCATTGTTCTTCATCCTATGTGGGATTGGGATAAGGGCTTTATTTTACATTCTGAAATTAAGTTTTATACCAACCTGGCAAAATTAATTGTTCCTGATGAAGACCTTGTAACACAAACAAGCTGTTCTGCTTCCGAAAGAATTTTTGATGATATTACAGAAGATACCTGTGTATTAATTCCCGGCGGAGGTATGCAGATGATTATTCGAAAATGGGCAAAATACGGAGAGCTTGCCAAGCAAATAAAAGATGTAGCAGTTGTGGGTCTGCCTGCTGACCTGGATCATTCAAACAGAATAATTTTTCCTGGCTGGTGTAAAAAAATATTTGGCAAGTCGCTTCAATTTCAAGGGAAAGCTTGGCATTTTGCACGGCATTTTGCGGAGCGGCATGATAATGAAATCACCTTTCCCAAACACGTTAAAAATTATATTGGCAAGTTGTCACTGGAAGATACAGCCGCGCTTATAAAACAGGCTGGTTATGTTATAGGCAATGATTGCGGGGTAACGCATTTGGCAGTGGCATTGGGTAAGCCCGTATTTCCTATTTTAGGACCAACCAGTCGCCGCAAAGTATTCCCCGGCTTTCTTAGCAATGTAAGTATTATTTCAGCGAATTTTGATTGCCAGCCTTGTGAGGAAAATACCAAATCAGGTGTTTGGCGCGAAGATAGATCTCAGTGTTTCTGCCCTTACTCTATCCGTTGCATGGAAGACATTTCTGTTGATAAGGTCATAAATTATGTTAGCGAAAAACTTAACAGAGACATTACATTATAAGGCCTAAAAATGTCAGATCGATTTACCAAGCATATTAAACAACAAATTAATACAATTGAGTTTATTTCAAAATCAAGCCATTTAATTGAAACAATTGCTCAAGTTAGCACTTGTCGTTTAAGGCAAAACAGTAAAATTTTCTGTATGGGTGCTAGCATTAGCGCAACTGATTGCCAGCACATGGCTGCGTAATTTTCCGGTCGTTTTGAAAAGGAAAAGAGGACTTGCATCTATTCCCTTAACAATAGACACATCAATTATTACCTTGGTCTGGAATGATTATGGCTGAAAATACCTTTTCTAGACAAATTGGTTCTCTCTTCTGTAATAACTGTAGCGCTGTCAAGGGTATTTCTATATGTGGGATAGCGCAAATAAACAGGAAACTATAAGAATGAGCTTGAAATGCATATTAAATCAAATGGGCTCGACGATAGAGTCACTATAAAGCGAAGAAAAATTAATGATGAATTACTTGAGATCTATATAAAAGCCGGCTTATTCATTTTATTCTTGTACGCAGAGCCGGAAAATTTTGAAGGTTTTGGGTATCGTTATCTTTAAGCTAATGCTTGCAGTAACCCCCAATGCTTACATCTGAACCAGAGGGGTATGACTAATTATATTCAGAAAGCAGAAGACGAATTTTACGTTAAGCATGTTGATGCAGAAGGTATTAAAGAATCTCTTGAACAGCATCCATCCGGGCAAGCGCTATTCAATCGTTCAGCAATCAAACAAGCTCACTCGGCCTTTAAATGGTTGAATATTACCGGTAGAATTCTTCAAATTTATAGCAACCAAATAAAAAGTAACTTTTAAAAATGTGCGGAATTAACGGTATTTTTCTCCTCAATTCATCTAGCGGTAACGTCGATCGTGACGAATTGCTAGCAACTCGAGATTATATGCACAACCGAGGACCTGATGGAGAGGGATTGTGGGTTTCTGATTGCGGAAGGGTTGGTTTAGGTCATCGCCGTCTCGCTATTATCGAATTGAGCGAACTAGGCGCTCAGCCGATGCATGCGTCGGATGGGCAATTGTCGATCACCTTTAATGGTGAAATATACAATCATAACGAATTAAGAAAACAACTGGAAACAAAAGGGTTCGTTTTTCGAAGCCATAGCGATACCGAGGTGCTACTCAATCTATATCTAGATTGTGGCGCCGAGATGGTAAAGCAATTACGTGGAATGTTCGCCTTTGCTATATGGGATAACCGTAATAAAAAATTAATTATCGCTCGCGACCCTTATGGGATTAAACCGGTTTATTATTCAAACGGAGGCGGCGTCTTCCGTTTTGCTTCTCAGGTAAAAGCATTGCTTGCAAGTAATAAAATTAACTCTTCCATTAATCCGGCAGGATTGGTCAGCTTTCTTTTATGGGGGAGCGTATCGGAACCTTTTACTTTTTATGAGCATATCCAGATGCTCCCGGCAGGCCATATTCTCGAAATTGATGCTTCAGGGGGGCAAAAAACACATCAATATTGGAATATAAATAACGTTATTAATAATGCTTGCAGGCTTGCTGAGCAAATATCCCCTGACAAAGCGATCGAATTAAGCACATTGGCCATTAGAGACTCTGTTAAAACACATATGATTGCTGATGTTCCAATCGGAACATTTCTTTCAGCCGGGCTCGACTCAGCAAGCATTACCGGAATTGCTCAAGAGCTTCTCGATAAACCATTAACCGCCATTACACTTGCATTCGAAGAGTTTAAAGGGGATGCGCTAGATGAAGTCCCGATAGCGCGCGATATTGCTAAAATATTAGGTGTCGAGCATAAGATCATTACTGCTAGCATGGAAGATGCTGAAAAAGAATTATCTGTTTTTTGTGAGGCAATGGATCAACCAACCATTGATGGTTTAAATACATGGTTTATCAGTAAAGCAGCAAAATCTGAGGGGATGAAAGTTGTTTTATCAGGGTTAGGAGGGGATGAAATGTTGGGGGGCTACGCAACGTTTCAACAAATTCCATCCATCGTTAATAATCACAATTTTTATCAGTCTTTCCCGCTTTTAGATAAATTACATTACAAAGTACATTCCTTTTTAGCCAGTAACACAGGTTATCTTGATCCAAATAAATCTGATTATCTGCATATGAGCAAGAGTATAAACACCGCTTATCAGCTTGAAAAAGGACTGTTTATGCCATGGGAACTTGAGCATGTAATTGATAAAGAAATGCTTAAGGAGGGGCTGGATAGACTTTCGGAAACTATTTCCTTTGAATCTGTTGATAATATTGATTCTGACTTTGGAAAAGTTGTCGCATTAGAATCTAAAAAATATATGCGAAACCAATTATTACGTGATACAGATTGGATAGGAATGGCGCATTCCTTAGAAATTCGCGTGCCGCTAGTGGATCATATTTTATTAAGCTCATTGGTAGGTTTGTCAGCTACTGGAATGATTGCCAGCAAAAAAGACATATTGCGCCGGACGCAATCAATTCCATTTAGTGATCACATAGTTAATCGTCCCAAGACTGGTTTTACCGTTCCTATTTGGAGATGGTTAAATCATTCAAAAGAATTCTCAATCTGGAAACAAAATAAATATCTATGCCACAAAAATATTAATGCCAGAAAGCGCTGGGCTTATTGTGTTCTTAAGCAGCAATTCCTTTTATGACTCTAATCACCAGGAATGGCAGGCCGACATGTCATCTGGCTGAAACTTCCAGGAATTCCTTGGGTGTTATTGATCTTTAAATTTGAGTCAAGTTTTCAGTTTGCCAATTTAGCCTCTTGAAGGAGCCGGTCGATCGACTGTTTGGCTTGGGTCAAAACACGGGGGGCGTATATAGTGGAACCCGAAATCAGGACAATAGTTTAAGCTATGCCTGTCGTGAAAAAAAGAGTCAGACAATGAGCGAAAGCAAACGGAAGATTTTTACAGGTCAGCAAAAAGCCAAGGTTACATTGGAAGCGGTCAAAGGGACTAAAACCATCAATGAGATTGCTCAGAAGTTCGGAGTTCATCCGGCCCAAGTGAATCAATGGAAAAAGGAATTGCTTGAGAATGCAGGCAGTCAATTTGCAGGCGGCAGGCGCGGGCTTAAAACCGGTCAATGCCCAGAGTGGCCCAGATCAGACAGCTCAACATGGAATTGAATGGGCTTAAAAGAGTCTGGACCCATCTTGTAATAGAGCGGCAGGAATGGATGGCGTCTGGTGAAGTACTCGCCGTATCCGGGCAAAGTAAGCTTCTCGCGGTGATTCGCCAGTCGTGTATGAGCAGAAATTGCGCCCACAAAACGAAAATAACGATTAGAGGTTAATAAATGTCTGAATGGGTCAATGTGATTGATGAAAGCGCATTAGCGGATGGCGAAAATATAGTTGTTGATGTCGATGGAACAGTTGTTGCCGTCTTTAAGCTAGGTAGTGATTTTTATGCTATTGAAGACGTCTGCTCGCATGATGGAGCGGAAATCGCCAGTGGGGAATTAGAAGGCGATGAGATTATTTGTCCCCGTCACGGTGCGCGTTTTTGCATTAAAACCGGTGCAGTCAAATCTCCTCCTGCCTATGAAAATATCGATTGTTTCCCTGTGCGGATTGAAAATGGAAAAGTACAAGTCAGGGATAATCGCTGGGATTAATGTTATTGGAATTGCACTGAGCCGTGGTGCTTGTAAATATAGAAGAAATGCCCGTGCGTAATATATCAGAGACTGTGGGGCTCATGATGGCGATGATTCATTGTGTAACCATGTTTATAGCAACATCATTTAAATATTTTTCATGTTGCGGTAGACTTTATATAGCTTATTGTTTTTTAATTAGTTCTACTTTTTAACCCATCTTCGTGACTCCAGTCTCCCTAAGTTATTGATTTTTGGTTACCGGCGGTTTTCATTTCGAAAAAACCCTTTAAAATCAATGCTCATTTTTCGCTCTCTCTTGTAGTGCCATCCATTTAGGTTTGCATCTTGATTTTTTCCGGAATAGCGCCCATGCTAGAGCCATGTATATTCGAAGAACCAAAACCAAAACAGCGGATCATGGCGAAGATTCCTATACCTATCGGATCGTTGAATCCGTGCGTGAGGGAACACAAGTCAAGCAACGTACGCTACTCAATCTGGGCAAAGACTTTGCCATTGAGCCCGCGCACTGGCCCTTGCTTGCGGCCAGAATTGAACAGCTTCTGCAAGGCTCAGCGCCGCGCCAAGACGAGTTGTTTCATTTAGAGGATGATGCCGGTCAACTTCTGGAGGCCGCCGCCGTGCGCTATAGCGACCTCATCATCGCGAAACTGGCGCAACCGGTGGCGGCAGCGACGCCCGGGCAGGATTATCATAGTGTCGGCATTAATCATATCGAAGCCCATCAAGCCCGCAGCATCGGCGGGGAAACGTTGGCGTTGCATGCGGTCATGCAGTTGCAGCTGGATCAGAAGCTTGCCGCACTGGGCTTTAACAAAATCGATGCCGCGGCGGCATTGGGCAGCATCATAGGGCGCATGATTTCACCCGGCAGCGAACTGCAGACCCATGACTGGCTGCAAGCGCGTACCGGCCTGGGTGAACTGCTTGATCATGACTACGGCAGCACCAGTCTGACGCGCCTGTACACCATCAGCGATAAGTTGCTCAAACACCAGTCGGCGCTGGAAACTTTTCTGGGTGCTCAGGAGCAGACCTTATTCGATTTAAACCGGAGCATCGTCTTGTACGACTTGACCAACACCTATTTTGAAGGCCAGTGCGCCCAAAACCCCAAGGCCCGGTTCGGCCGCTCCAAAGAAAAACGCCGTGATTGCCCATTGGTGACCTTAGGTCTGGTTCTGGATGGCAATGGCTTCCCGCTCAGCAGCCAGGTCTTTCCAGGCAACGCCAGCGAGCCCGCCACGTTGGCGCTGATGCTGGACGGTCTGCAGGGGAAAAATCCATTAGCCGGAGAAAAACCGGTCATTATCATGGATGCCGGCATTGCCAGCGCTGACAATCTCGCCTGGTTAAGCGCGCGCGGTTATCTTTACCTGGTGGTCAGCCGGGAACGCTACCTACAAGATCCCAGAGACCAGGATAATGCCGTACTGGTTAGGGAAACCGGACAGAGCAAAGTCAGCGTTTACCGCACAATCGATGCAGAAACCGGGGAAACCCGGCTCTATTGCCACTCCGATCAAAAAGCCAAAAAAGAACAGGCCATCCGCAACCGCTTCCACGTTCGTCTGGAAGAGGGGCTCGACAAGCTCCATGCCGGTTTGGACAAAAAAGGCACGATCAAAAACTACGCGAAAATACTCGAACGCATTGGCCGGCTGCGCGAAAAAAACAGCCGCGTCGCGCAAGACTACCGCATTGAAGTCATTGCTGATGACGCGAAAAACAACGCCATCCGTATTGAATGGCAGCGTGAACCCAAAAGTGAACAAAAAGACCGGCACTGCGGAGTTTACTGCCTGAGAACCACTACTCCGGACTGGTCGGAAGAACAATTGTGGTCAACCTATATCATGCTGACCGAGATCGAAGCCACGTTCAGAAGCTTGAAAACCGACCTCGGCTTACGTCCAGTTTTCCACCATAAAGAAGAACGCGTCACCGGACACTTGTTCATTACTTTAATGGCCTACCATCTGGTGCATACCCTGCGCTATCAACTCAAGCAGCAGGGTATCCATTTAAGCTGGGACAGCATACGCAACATTATGTCGACCCAACAACGCCTCACGATTACCTTGCCGACAGAGGATAATAAGACCATTCACCTGCGCACAACAACCCAAGCCGAAACACGCCAAAAACAACTATACGCAGCCTTAAGTATCAAACCTGACCTGATAGGTAAATGTAAGACGATTATTGATAAGAAAAAATATGTAGTGCCATTTGAGATAAATTAAAATTTTAACTTATTGAAATAACAAGAAATTATCAGTAGAATTCACGAAGATGGGTTAAGATTATCTGGCCTATACAGAAGACCGATCTTTGTGTATAATAAGCAATTGTTTTATATGGGTTAATTGCGATAATGCCGTGAAAATACCAGAACCTCGCTTATTCATGCTCTTCAAGGGCTACCAGAGGCGCTTAACGCGCATTTGGCAGGCGGGCGTCTTCGCGACCTTGTGCCGGGGCGACATGGCCACGTTGATCGATGCGAGACTCTATTTGCCGGAGGCTTGGCGTAACGATGACGAACGTTGCAATAAAGCCGCGATACCGGAGGATAAACCGCTATTTCAAAGTAAAACGCAGCTGGCGTTGGCGATACTTAAAATCGCCCAACAGCGTGGCATTCAATTCGGCTACGTCGGCATTGGACGGAGGTTACAGCAAGGAACCGGCGTTTCTGCGTGGCGTCGATGAACAAGGCTGCCGGTTTGTAGCGGATGCCCATTGCGATCAAACAATTTACCTGCAAGACCCGGAGCCGCAGGCGCCGGTGTGGTCAGGCCGCGGCAGACAGCCACTCCATCGTAAGTCTCAATCCGCCGCGCAACGCGTTGACCAATGGGCGGCCGCACAGACAGCTGATGCTTGGCAGCGACTAACCTTGCGTGAGGGCGAAAAAGGCTTATTGGTTGCCGATTACCTGCATGCCCATGCCCATGCCCATGCCCATGTTTGGGTTTGGGATGGTGAAGAAGAACAAGTGCGCTGTTGGCAGCTCTTGGTGCGCCAGGAAGTCGGAGCGGACGGCATCTCTCACTATTTTTTATCGAATGCGCCGTTGGATACGCCCTGGCAAGAGCTGGCACGAGCGCAGGCGCAACGATTCTTCATTGAACATAGTTTTCGCAAGGCGAAAAGCGAATGCGGCATGGCCGACTATCAAGTGCAACGCTGGGATGCATGGCATAATCATATGGCATTAGTGATGCTGGGAACGCTATTTCTGGTTAAACAGAAAAAAGCGGGCCGCCAACAGTGGCCCATGCTGTCACTCAACGATTTGGTTACAGCGCTTGAGCATCTTCTCCCCCGCCGACAACTCACGGCTGAAGAACTGGCGGACATTATCAATAAGCGGCGCTATCTATGTCAAAAGGCGAAGGAATCACACGCCAGAGGTCTTAAGTGGCGGGCGAATGAATCCGACAAAGTAGAATTAAGAAAAAATGTTTATGTCATAAGTGGAGTAAATTAAATTTCAAAACGTTCATTGATAAATTCATTAAAGCGCTGGAAGCCGACACCTGCTCCACGAAATCATAAAAGGGATTATCAAAAGATGCATTAGTATTTTCGGCTCTATGTGAATCAAGCGGGTAATGCGATAATGTAGCCATGAAAATTCGCGTAATTATAAAAAAACTTTCAAATCCTCGCGTTAGAAGGCGATTAAAAATTGGCCTCTCTGTTTTAGGTGGCGTAATAATGATGGGTCTGACATTAAAGCTTTGTTATGACATTGGTTATTTTGACGCGCAGTCACTTAAAAATGATAAAAACGCTGAGCTATCTGTTACGCAGCCAGTGCTGACAATGGAGTCTGCTCAGCGTATTGTGTCTGGCGCACTAATAGAAGACCCTGCTAACCCAAAAACAATTGTGGATCAGATTATTAAAAACAACCCTCATCTTTCAACCATTATTATAAAAAACAATAAGCTCAAAAAAATTGCCTGGATTATAGATATGCGTTTGTTTTTTACCGGCGATGTATTCAATGACCAAGGTATTAATTTAACCAAAGGCATGGAAAATCAACACAATATCAATCGTGGTGATCATTGATTTTTCTTAACGGGACTAGTTGGGGTTTTTGAACAGAGGCTTAGGCTGTCCGGTTAAGTTGTATAAAAATTTCGCCAACAATCTAACCGGAAGCTGGAGCATGCATTTTTATGTCCAACATTTTATAATTATGAACCGGAACGCCACCATGTAATGCGTTTTACCCGGATGGAATACTGTTCATCCCCACGGGCTAAGGAACGTGCATCAAATAAGTTCGGCATCATACTCCCCCTCACCGGGAGAGGGTCGGGGAGGGGGTATGAAATACTAAAGTCATTTCGTGCATGTTCTTAAGAATTCTTTTTTGATTTCTTATTTGAACATCATGTGAGCTCATTTGCAATTGATGCAGATTTAAGTGGATATACCCACCGCATCAGCGCCTATACCCATAACAAAACGATTCATGCAATTGATGATAGCGCATAAACAAACAGACTCAAGAAAAGCCTGTTCGTCCCAACCGGCATCGAATATGTGCTGAGTATCCTCAGACGTGATTTCCCCGGGAGTAAGAGTTAACTTTTTTACAAAGCGCAGAACAGGCTTTAATTTCTCGTCAACATGGGCGCTATCAATATCGGCTTTTAACTGTTCGATAATCACGTCATTAATTCCTGATTCCGCGGATTTCACTTTATGGCCGTTGTAAGAAAAATCGCATTCATTAAGCGCTGAAGCGTAACTAATGATCAATTCGCGCACATTTTTACTGAGCGGAGAAAAACTTTTGCCAACATCTTCCAGCAATTTAAACAGTAAAACGCCCCGGCGAGGATATTTCATCAATATGCCTGCTAACGAATTCAGGTTCGGACTTGAGGGCAGATACGACATGTTTTTCTCCTGTTGTCAGTGTCGAGTTTAAAGGGGATATGCCTGACTGTATATCCACCTTTGGCTTAGTGAGTAGAGGCGTAAAGCTGTTGAATTTCTCTATATCTGTTGGCCGCATCCGTTAAAGACTCTTTAGCCACTTGCAGCTCATTGTTCTGGATAGCCGTGCGCACTTTCTTCAACACGTTGCTGGCTTGATTACGTTTTACATCCAGCACGTTATTCGCAATATCTTTCTGCAATTGGCGGGCATCGGTCACCATATCGATAAGCTTTTCGCTATCCGCTCCATTATCCAGAGCTGTTTTAGTCTCTTCTACTTTAGCAAGGGTATTGTCGATCGCTGCTTTAACGTCTTCATACGACGGATTTGCCACGGCAAAAGCGCTTGATGACAGTGCAGCGATAACGAAAGAAGCCAGGATTTTTTTAAATGTGTTCATGGGATAAACCTCAAAGTTAATAAAGAATGGATACGTAACAATTAAAATGAGCCTTTGGGGAAGAAAAATTCAAATTGCTTGCTAGGTATGGTCATATTCTAGCATATATAGTTCTTATTAGTACATTATTTTGTTCCAATTAAAACTATTTTTTATAAACCCCATTTCCTAGCCTTTTTTCCACTAACACTAATTGAATTACAGTATATTTATCAATTTGTTATATATAATAGGCTGCCCTGTTCGTAAGCTTAATTGGCTTTTGACTCTGTTCGATTGAAGTCGTATTGTCGGCAAGTCTTGCCGGAAAATGAGTGAAACACCTTAAATAGTCCAATACATGAACCTAGTAGAGGGGTAATCTGGAGAATTAAATAGCCTGACCCACGCTTTTCTGAGCAGAATGTGGATGGGGGACTTGGCACCATTTAGATGTTAAAATAAAAATGTTTTTACTATGATTGCATTTAAATTACAGTAAATAGCTTGAGGCTATTCCTGATTAGGATTACCATGTGGTCCTAATTAGAACAATATGAATTTAAACACTATGACTTCTCCATCAACATTTCCAGCCGTCCTACGCGAGTTATTACGGACACATCAGACTTTTTTATCCTATGCGGCTAGTCATGTTCACACGCTGGATCTGACACTGCCACAATTCGATATTATCATCACCTTAGGCAATACGACTGGTATGACCTTCAAGAAACTAGGTGAAAAAACCTTAATCACTAAAGGCACGTTAACCGGCGTAATCAGCCGCTTGGAGGACAAAGGACTGGTTCAGCGGGGTGCCTCGGAAACGGATGGCCGCAGTCAGATTGTGCGACTGACTGCGAAAGGAGAGGCCTTATACGAACGAACTTTTCCCGAGCACCTGGTATTCATCTATCGGATATTTAAAGATTATTCCTCCGAGGACATAGCGACTCTTGAAGCCGCTTTGCTACGATTGCGCAACGCTGTCGTTACAGCTCGTAGCGATGAGAGCGGAGAACTTGCTGATAAAACCAATGGCTGGTGTGCCAAAGTTAAAGATGTCTGTAAACATTATCAATAAGGGTTTAGGTGACTTTATTTAACATCACTCAACTTATGCAAAATAATAGAAGTGGCAAAAAGACCGCAATGCAAATATGTTCAGAAGACCGAGAACGATTAGGATGCGGAAAGATAACAGCTTGAGAAAAGGATTGGGTTTAACAAAAAGATGCATGACTGTCTGATGATCAAAAGCGACTTGCCGGTCGGAATCGGAAAATGTCAAAGTACTTGTCGTCTATGATGAAAATTAATGAATAACTTCCCGCGTCGCTACGCTCCGATGGGGGTGGCAACTTTCACTGGAATACGCAATAAACCCAGACAGACGCGGTAAGCTTGTTCAGGATGCGCTTTACGCTGCAATTGGCCAGAACATCAGGGCCTATCGATTGCGCCCAGCTCATTAACCGTCCTGGCGTCCATTGCTGATGGTGTAGGTGGTTACCCAAAGAGGCTTAAAACCGGCGCATAAAGACTAAAATCTCCCTGGGGTTAAAAAACAAGCGGAATATTTTCAGGGGAAAACAGGGAAAGTTAAACTCGTAATAATTGCAACGAGGGTTTTGCAAGTGAGCTTTAGATGCGGTAAAAAGTGACCGCCAATTAGATCGGCATGACATCGGTAAAAACCTGCAAGTTACCTCCGATGCCACGCCCCACACTGTACTGAGACAAGTGCAGGAAAAGTATTTCATAAATAGAAAGTACTGTCGATATTTCGTTGGCGTCAGGGTAACCAACGATGGAATCAACAGGCCGAATCTTCACGTGTGTTCACTGCTTCAAGCAAGTCATCATCTGTAGCCGCTGTGATCGAGGCCAGCGTTACTGCTCCCCTGATTGTTCCGAAACTGCCCGCAGTCATTCACAACGCGCAGCGAGTCATCGCTATCAACAAAGCCGGGAAGGCCGGGTAAAGCATGCACTTCGAATGCGTCATTACCGGCGCCGTAAACAAATAGTGACGCATCAGGGTTCTCAGTCCTCAGCACCAAATGGTCTACTACAGGCGAACTCGACAGATGCCAGAAAGCCACCTATAACACATTATCAGTCAGTGGTCGCCAGAAGGTTTCAATGCCATTTTTGTGGTTGCGACTGTTCGGAATTTGTACGTTTGGATTTTCTTCAGCGTCGTCGGGTTCGCTATATCAACCCATTAGACCCAAGAGGAAGCCGAAATGACTATTCCCCCTGAACTTGAAGCCAAGATTCTACGCTATTATCATGTCGAAAAGTGGCGTGTTGGAACTCTCTCTGCCCAATTGGGCGTTCACCACAGCACTGTCAGCCGGGTGTTGGCGCAAGCGGGATTGCCGCGTATTGGCGCACCCCGTCGAGCATCGGCCATTGACGCGTATTTACCGTTTATTCTGGAAACCCTGGAGAAATTCCCAACGCTGACGGCCACCCGGCTGCATGGCATGGTGAAAGAACGCGGTTACGTCGGCAGCGTGGATCATTTCCGCCATTTCATTGCCTTACATCGCCCCAAACCCAAACGCGAGGCTTATCTGAGATTACGGACTTTACCTGGCGAACAATCCCAAGTCGACTGGGGTCATTTCGGCTACCTTGAAATCGGCCGTGCGCGTAGAGCGCTGATGGGATTTGTCATGGTACTGTCTTGGTCGAGAATGATTTATGTACACTTTTTTCTCGGCGCACACATGGAGAATTTTTTACGGGGCCATGCTGGGGCATTCAACGCCTGGGGTGGTCTTACCAGGGTTGTATTGTACGATAATCTGAAAAGCGCCGTGCTGGAACGCCAGGGGCAGGCGATTCGCTTCAACCCCACATTGCTGGAGTTCGCTGGATTCCATCGCTATGAGCCTCGCCCGGTTGCCGTTGCCCGAGGTAACGAGAAGGGTCGCGTTGAACGGGCGATACGCTATATTCGTGATGCTTTTTTTGCTGGGCGGACGTTTACCAGTTTGGAGGATTTGAATGCACAGGCTGAGGTGTGGATGACAGGCGCCGCCGCAGATCGGCGTTGCCCGGAAGACACGACCTTAACCGTGCGGGAAGCCTTTGCACAAGAACAGAAGCAGCTTCTGATGCTGCCGGACAATCCTTATCCTGCTGACGAACACGTAGCCGTCAAAATAGGTAAAACGCCTTATGCGCATTTTGATCTGAATGATTATTCGGTACCCTACGACTTTGTGCAACGCACGTTAACCGTGTCGGCTGATTTGCAGCAAGTGCGCATTCTGAATGGACAGGAGATTGTGGCGACGCATGCACGCAGTTTTGACAAAGGTGCCCAGATCGAAAATCCCGGCCACATTGCCGCCCTGACCGAACATAAACACCACGCCAGCCAACATCGCAATACCGATCGCTTACACCAAGCGGTACCGCAAAGCCGTGAATTACTGACTCTGGCTGCAGAACGCGGCGAGCCTTTGGGGCGAATCAGCACCACCTTGTTAAACCTGCTGGATCGTTATGGTGTTGCTGAGCTGCAAGCTGCCGTTCAGGAAGCACTGCAACGCGGAGTCCCGCATCCCAATGCCGTTCGCCTTGCCCTGGAGCGTCAACGTGAAGCACGTGCCGAGCCACCCCCAGTAGCAATACCCTTGCCCAGTCACGTACAAAAGCGCGATACGATTATTCAGCCGCATGACCTTGACACCTATGACCAAATCACGGAGGCTAGCCATGTTGACTGAGTCACACCACTTGCGCGCAGAAAACTTGCACCTTTATGGCCTACTGGCGCACTGGACTGAAATTGAAGACAGCCACTGGGCGATCCAACTTATCGAATGGGAAGAAGCTGAACGCGCACGGCGCAGTTTGGAACGGCGGCTAAGTAGTGCGCATATTGGTCGCTTCAAACCTATGGCTGATTTTGACTGGCACTGGCCGGAACAGTGTGATCGGCTAGCCATTACTGAACTGATGAGTCTGGAGTTCCTGAAAACCGCCACCAATGCCATTCTGGTCGGTGCCAGTGGTCTTGGCAAGACCACCATCGCACAAAATATTGCGCAACAGGCGGTTATGCATGGACATACTGTGCTGTTTACCAGCGCTGGGCAGCTACTTGGCGACCTGGCGGCACTCGACAGCGATTCGGCACTGCGGCGGCGATTGCGTTTCTACGCGGCACCCACGCTGCTGGTGATTGATGAAATGGGTTATCTGTCCTACTCAAACCGGCACGCTGACTTACTCTTTGAACTGATCAACCGCCGGCACGAACAAAAAAGCACGCTGGTCACGACCAACAAATCCTTTGCTGAATGGTCGGAAGTGTTCCCCAATGCCGCTTGCGTTGTGGCGTTGATAGATCGACTGGTACACAACGCCGAGATTATTGCCATCAAGGGCAAGTCTTATCGCCAGAAAGAGGCACAGGAGCGAGCCGAACAGCGCAGTAAAAAAAGAAAATCCCCAACGTCCAGGAGTCCAGAATGAAAAACTATTATCTACCTTCTGGATTGAACACTGGACTCGACTTCCTGATCGACAAAAACTGGACGCCTGAACAAGCGTTGGCGGTGTTCGAACTGCTTGACGATTTACGGGAGCGAATCTTTAATCACTACCAAATACCCATCCAAGAGCTGCTCAAAGAGGAGCGAGGGACGACTGTAGAACTTGAGGAAGTTATACAAAATCGATGATATGGACTTTTAAAGAAGTCTGTTTTGTATAAACAAAGGGCCGTAACTGGCCTTTTTTGTTGACTGATAAATAGGGTTATTCTGCGCCATATTGCCGCGCCGATTATACGCGTTCCTTCACCCCTGCTAACAGTTGTCATATACGACTCCTATAAATAGTATTTACAGCCAGGGAACCGGTCAAATTTCGCTTACTTTAGGCGGCGCCAGCAATTTGATAAGTTCCTGGGCTGCCGCTGTTGAAGATGCCGGATTTTGTCCGGTGATCAGGTGCCCATCGACGATCGCGAAACTTTGCCAGTCGGCGACTTTTTCAAAGTGGCCGCCCAGGCGCTTGAGTTCGTCCTCGACCAGAAATGGGACTATCTCAGTAAGTTGAACAGCTTCTTCTTCAGAGTTGGTAAAACCTGTGACGCGTTTCCCCTTCACAATCGGTTCGCCGTTAAACATGGCATGATGCAATACGGCAGGCGCATGACAGACTGCCCCGACGGGTTTTCCTGCACTGTAAAACGTTTCGATCAAGGTATTCGAGATCGGATCTTCAGCCAAGTCCCACATCGGACCGTGACCGCCCGGATAGAAGATCGCGTCATAATCCTGTGCCTTCACGTCGGACAATTTCGTTGTATTGGCAAGTACGGCCTGCGCTTTGGGATCATCTTTAAATCGGCGTGTAAGCTCGGTCTGACCTTCGGTGGTGTCGCTCTTGGGGTCGAGCGGCGGTTCACCGCCTTTTGGGGAGGCGACTGTTATATTTGCTCCCGCATCGAGGAACGTGTAGTAAGGGGCGCAGAATTCTTCAAGCCAGAACCCCGTCTTACTCCCTGTATTCCCCAGCGTGTCATGAGACGTCATTACCATCAGAATGTTCATCGTGTTTCTCCTTTGTTCAAGTGATTAGAAAATTACAGTTGCGATTAAGCTATAAGCGTGGAGACGAATCTATTGGACGAAGGTAGGCAATTGATTGAACTTATTAAACTTAAAATTTTGATAGTCACTATCAAAATGCATCATCTGTTGACTTGTTGTTTTTTATAAAATTCACTTGAAGAACGTGAAATATTTCACATCCGCAAAGCTTCTTTAAACAATTGGATCTGTTTTTGACCGAGTCTTGATTTTCATTTGCCCTAACTGATTTGTATGGCAATACTTTATAGATCAAATTTCTGACAATGATTGCGGACATCGGTGTCTTTATTGGTTCAAACATGCCCCGATGTAAAAAGCTTCCAATTTTTTACACTGTCTGCTCTTTTGTCCAATTACGTTTGTATCGGATAACCACTTTAGATTTTTCTTTGGCAGGCTGGACAATTTTTTGGGGGATAACTTGAAGTTGCGCTTGAAAGTAAGCGCTGTAATTGCTAGATGGGGTCATGCGCCTCTTTTTGTTGAAAATTGGATAGTATTACGATAAGCAGGGTCAAAACCACCGGACATAGTCGGTTAGCTCTATTAAAGCTTGTTAATGCGGCCTACAATGAAACCCATCATAAGACCTTAACAAGGCTGGTAAATTTGAAAATTAGTAAATGAAGAACAGAACGTGAGACTACAGAAGAAACGTCGAGTTGGTAAACAAAGTGAAATCAGATTTTTTTAACTATTTCGATTATAGGCCTATTACGAGGCTTGTCAAACTTATGAACATTGGACAGCAATTCAGAGCGTTATAAAAATCCAGCAAAGTGAACCCCTGCCTTTTTATTCCGAATACACGCTCGTCTCACCTTGGCTAGAATCAGCAGTGCTTAGCCAAAAGGAGCTCTATTTTTTTATCCATTGGAACCTATATGGCAATAAAGCATCTTCCGCTGCATATACAATTCCAATCCGTGTCCCGCTTTTTACTTCATCAACCGGAACTTTAATTCCTTCATCCTGAATCCATATTTTTCGTTCCCCGGATAAATCTTCACAAAGTTTCAGGCCCGAATGAATAACCTTGATTCCTAATAATTTTGAGACATTTCCGGGACCGGTTCCGCTCCTGGGTTCTAATTTATTCTTTCCCGAACGCATTTTCATAATTTCAATCCCGTGCAGCGGTTCAATTCCACGAATTAATACTGCATGAGGATTATCCTCAACAGAGGTTACAATATTAAATAAGGAATGTATTCCGTAACAAAGATAAACGTAGGCGGTACCGCCAGTCCTGTACATTATTTCAGTTCGTGCCGTTCTGCGGTTATTATAAGCGTGTGAAGCTTTATCTGTAACACCAGCATAGGCTTCTGTTTCAGTGATTATTCCAGCAGTAATTTCATGGTTGAATGAAGTGTATAGAACTTTACCAAGCAAATCGCGTGCAACTTGAACTACGTCAGTTCTGATATAAAATTCGCTGGGTAAAGGATTAAAAGAAGTTTTTTGCATCAAGGGACAATTGAAATTGTGTACAAAAATCTTTTCCCATTGTGGAATAAAACTAAAATATATGCTCCTGGCGATATTTCTTATACATTCAGGTACTTGCAATTATTTGCCCTTGTTACTCATTGAGCGGCAGGTTTAAATGATGATGAGACTGCCGTTGAACAGTACTTGATGACTAGCGGTTTTTGGCCGTTAGCCGAGGAAGATAGCGGTCGCTGCTGACTCAGTGCAAGCGCGACCAGGCACCAGTTGCACCTCATCACCCACGGTGATTTCGCCACCTTCAATCACAAAACAGTTGAGCGCGAGCTTGCCGTCAAAGCGCCGGTAGATGCTGCGAGTGACCTCCTTGTCTTGGATCAGCGTATCGGGATCGTATGAGGTCATGATGCAGCGCAAGCGTAAATCCTGGACACCGTGAGCACCTCGCCTATGCGCAGACAACCGTCTGGCCACTCGCGCTCGGCCAATCCCTCGACACCGCCGATCACTATATTGGGCCGCAAGCGGCGATGGTCGTGACCGAAGGCGGCAATAGCTCCGTCGGTGGCCACCAGCAACGGCAGCACATCGAAGCGCTCAATGCCATCGTAGCGCACCAGCTTTGCCCCGGGCCCGACAATGTTAACGACCTCGGCGGCAACCTCAGGACTGTTCCACGGTTGATAATCTACCAGAGGTTCGCTATCTGGTCCGAGCGTACCCTTATGGCCCAGAAAACGCGGATGGGAGCGTGAGGTGATCACCTGCTCATAGGCATCTTCGACATGTACGACTCGGTCGCCTTCGATGCCGAGCGGCCCAATACGCACTCGTTGCAGCTTCTCACCGGCCATGGTTTTGACTGGATATCTCCAGATTTCTGTGACCTTCATTGCCGCTCCAGTTACTGATTGACCTACGGGCCTTATAACAGGCTATTCCCTAACAATGAATATTTTATACTCGTTTCAATCTCAATCGACAAGAACACCTTTCAAAATTACATTTTTTTTCTTAAAAGCTCTTTTACATTATCGCTTCTGGGGACTAGTGTGTCATGAAGCAAGGCGAAAGCCTTTCATGCTGTATTAAAGATGAGAGTCGGCCTCTCAGTTTCGGCGACCAGAAGTCGGAACTAAACCATCTAATGCGGCTTTTGTTAATAGCAATGGTCGTGAGCGATTAGGGAAAAGGCAGTCCAAGAACTGTCAGGTGTGTATTGAGGAGATGAACGTAAGTGAACCCCTGAAGAGGTGTCGAAAGGAAGATTGATACTGTCAAAACCAAACTACTAGTCCGAGTTTGGGATAAGCTTTGATGTGAACTGGCATAACAGGTAAAGCGGCAGTCGGCATAGAGGGAACATGAACTCAATACAGACTTTAATATGGAACATGAGAACCTGTCGTTCTGATGTTAAGGGAGAAGTTCAAGTGGAAGCCCCACGAGGCGAGAGTACCAAAGCAGAGCACAGGGGGCGGATCAGCTCGTAGTAGTGATGAAGTTTCTGTAATGGAAATGGAGCGAAGGGGCTGACATGTCCAAAATAGAACTTCGGTCAACCAGAAATGGGAGGAACTAAAGATTTACGCAAACTTGGTAATTTGCAAGGGACATGAAGAGCCGTATGAGGCGAGAGTCTCACGTACGGTTCTGTGAGCGCCTGAGGGGGAAGTTCCCTCGGGCGACTCGACCAGTACTCGCCTACTGTCTCGCAGCGGTGTAAAGTAATTCGAGAACACGCAGTCCATGATAAGAAGTCCATGAGTTGAGCAAAAAAGGCCTTGCCAGGGTTCTATTATCTTCCAAGCAAAAGCCTAAAGATTGCACTCAATTTTCGTTGCAATAGACACCACCTATTAATGCTCTGGAGACTCAGAAAATGATGACTTACAGCAATTTTTTCTGCATCTTAAGCAGACACTAGTGGTATAAATCACTTTATTTTACAAGTTAGGATGACAATGCTATGGAGCAATCCGAACGTTTTGATGCAGCGGTAATCGGGGGTGGTCCGGCTGGCACCAGCGCCGCAATTATACTGGCCAAGGCCGGTAAGCGGGTGGTGTTATTCGAACGCTCGCCTTTCCCGCGCTTTCATATCGGCGAATCTTTATTGCCAGCCGGCTGGGAAATCTGGCGACGCCTCGGTGTAACCGCAAAGATCGAGGCTGAAGGCTTCACGGTCAAGCAGGGCATCAATTTCGGCATGTTCAATCAAAAGCCCGATGTGGTTTTGTTGACCGCCGAGTATCCCGATTATTTCGAACGACCCTATACCTATCATGTCGAACGCGCCCGCTTCGACGAAATACTGCTCGAACACGCGGAGGAATGTGGTGTCGAAGTTCACCGCGAATGGTCGGTCGCCGACGTGCTGTTCGACGGCGAACAGGCCGTCGGCGTCAGCGCTGGACCGAACGGCGCAGCGGCTACTCCATTCCATGCCTCGGTAGTGATTGACGCGTCCGGACGCGAATCGCTGATCGCCCGCAAACTCGGTTGGCGGCGGTCTCTCCCGGAACTCAATAAGATCAGCCACTTCGCGCATTTCAAAGGCGCTTTTCGCCGCAATCCCCATGACATCGTCACCTGCGGCGAAGTCATCGACGGCTCGGTGACCACCGAAATTCACACCATCGACGGCGGCTGGGTCTGGTATATCCCGCTAAAAAATGATATTACCAGTGTTGGTGTTGTCTTGGATTCGCGCTATGCCAGACGTTTGAGCGAGTCCCCGCAGGCTTGCTTTGACGCCGCGATAGGTAACTGCATTTGCGTAAGCGACTGGTTGCGCGAAGCCGAGCAGACTATGGACATCAAGACCATTTCTACCATCGGCTATTTGAACGAGTGTTTCCACGGCGATGGGTTCGTGTTGGTCGGCGACGCTTCGATGTTCGTGGATCCGGTATTTTCCGCTGGAGTCACTCTGGCGATGCGCGGTGGCGTATACGCCGCGGATGCGATCCTCGATGGCTTCGCCAATGGCGGCGATTTAAGCGCTGCACGGCTGCGGCAATATGAAGAACGCATCCGCAAACCGATGGAGTGCATTTTCAAAATGATCTACAACTGGTATCGCATTTTAGAACGAAAGGATGCTAACAACATCATCCTCCGCTCCCGACAAATTCCGATGCTCCGCGAACGATTCATTGTTCTGCTATCGGGTGGCTACGACAAAGTGAGCATGGAGCAAATACTCGCTGCGGCGGACGAGCCGACGTCAACGTATTTGATGAGCTAATGTTGCAGGTTATGAATCGAGTAATTTTTGTTTGTTTGGCTAATAATCAATTCGACACATAAATGCGGCGGTTCTGCTGCAAAGTTTGTCAGTTTGTTAAGTATCCTGAAGCTACTACTTATTTAAGGTTTTGAATTTTATCCCATCTATAAAAACCAGGGATGATTTGTGTGCAATGTTCACTTGTTCTGCGACTGGCGGTATCTGAATGACCGCTTTAAAGATTGAACAGCCCTTCACTTGAATTTCACGACGGTCTCTTCCTGGCCGCTGGCTGTCAATCAATGGCGGTTGCTGAATAGCTACTTTAAAGTTGTAAAAGTTAAACATAAGCAGTCGGCATTTTTTCCCGAAGTTTTAAAAACCGCTGGTACCGGGTCGATGAAATTTCTGCATTTTCGACAGCCTTGCGCACGGCGCAGCCTTTGTCATGAAGATGCCGGCAGTCATTAAACCGGCAGTTATCGATCAGTGGTTGAAACTCCCTGTAGCCGTAAGCCAATTGTTGTTCCGAAAGTCCTGCCAGCCCGAAAATGGCGACGCCTGGGCTATCGATTAAATCCCCGCCTTCATTCAAATGATATAATGTTGCAGCGGTCGTGGTATGCCGTCCGTGTTTAGTGGTTGCCGAAATGGTGTTGGTTTTCAGCTCTTTATCGGGAATGATGGCGTTGGTCAGCGAGGACTTGCCAACACCCGATTGTCCGGCCAGCATACTGACCTGATCCTTTAATGCGAGTTTTAAATCATCCAGGCCCGATGCCGCCTTCGCGCTAACCCGGTAAAGCGGATAGTCCAGGTTTTGATAATCCAGCAGTTCGTTTTTTATAATGTCCGATTGAGCCAGATCAGTTTTATTAAGCACCAAAGCCGCGTCTATGTTGTGGTTTTCACAGACGGCCAGATATTGGTCCACCAATAAAAAATCACAATAAGGTTCAATGGCAAAAACGACAAAAACGGTATCGATGTTGGCGGCAACGGGCCGGGTTTTGCCATTTCTGGAAGGCCTCGCCAGTAAAGACCGTCTGGGCAGAATTTCTTCGATGCGGCCCTGGTCCGCTGAGGATTGCGACCATAATACCTTATCGCCAACGGCGACGGTTTCCAGCCGCCGCAGTGTTTGGCATAGAATAATTTTATGTTCATGTTCAACGGCAATTCCCTGACCTAAATGGGCAATAACCAATCCTTCCAGCAGCTCAGCCATTATGCTTTGGCTTCTAAATGCGCAATACGAATAGCTGCGGGCGGATGACTGTAGTGGAAGGCGGAATACAGCGGATCAGGAGTTAGGGTGCTGGCATTTTCTTCATATAGCTTAACCAGTCCGCTGATCATTTTTGTGGCCTTGGCATTGTTCGCAGCAAAGTCATCGGCTTCAAATTCAAATTTACGTTGAAAATAGGCGCTGACGGGCTGCATGAAAAAAGTAAAAGTTGATGACACAAGAAGGAATAATAATAATGCGGCGGCATGAGATTTTTGTTCTATAGCTACGCCTAACCCAGTGTAGAACCAGTCCTGATCAATTAGCCAGCCTAAAATCGCAAGGCTGATCAAGCTCATAATGGAGGTGGCAATCAGCATCTTGATGACGTGTTTGCATTTAAAATGCCCCAACTCATGCGCCAGTACCGCTTCCAGTTCTTCATCGTCGAGCGAGTTAACCAGATTGTCGAAAAATACGATACGCTTGTTATTGCCCAGACCAGTAAAATAGGCATTGCCGTGGCCTGAACGCTTGGAGCCATCCATGATGAATATGCCCTGGCTGTTAAAGCCGCAACGCTCAAGCAATCCCTGAATGCGGTTTTTCAATGGACCTTCTTCCATCGGCGTAAATTTATTGAACAAGGGCGCAATAAGCGTGGGGAAAAGCCAGCTCATCAGTAATGAGAAGCCCATGATTATGCCCCAGGCCCACAACCACCATAACGAACCAATGTTGTCCATCACCCACAGGATTAATGCCAGTACAGGCAAACCAATTGCAGCGCTCAGGCCCAGGTTCAGAAACTGATCCTTGATAAACTGGTTGACGGAAATTTTATTAAAGCCAAACTTTTCTTCAATCACAAAAGTTTGATATACGCTGGCAGGTAGCTCGACCAGCGCCATAATCAGAAAAATAGTAGCGGTCGCCGCTACGCCGGCAATTAAGGGCGTCGAGAAAAAAGCGGTCCAATATTCAAAAGCCGTATTGACGCCGCCACCCAGCGTTAGAAGCAACAAAATTATTATCCCGATGATGCCGTCAATATTGCTCAGCTTGGTTTTTGCAAGCGTGTAATCAGCGGCTTTTTGGTGCGCTGCCAATAGAACCTTGTTTTTGAAAGCGTCAGGTACGGCGGAGCGGTGGTTTGCGACATAGTCAGCTTGCCGTTTAGCCAGCCAGAACTGAATCGAAGAAGAGACAACCAGCGCGATTAAAAAGATAATAGTAAATATATTCATAGCTTAGGTACAATAAATTTATGAGTTAGACGTACAGATAAGCCAATGCTACACTAACCGTCACCTTCAACACAATGGAATCAACAAATGGCACAGGATTCTCAGCACCTTATCTGGATAGATCTTGAAATGACGGGGCTCAATCCAGACAGTGATTTAATAATTGAAATTGCTACGGTAGTAACCGATAAGGATTTAAATATACTTGCTGAAGGGCCGGTACTGGCGGTGCATCAGTCTGATCGTGCGCTGGCGGCAATGGATGACTGGAACCAGAAACATCATGGCGGGTCCGGTTTAATCGATCGCGTTAAGGCTTCTGCTATTGATGAAGCTGAAGCCGAGCGGCTAACGATTGAGTTTCTAAAGCTTTGGGTGCCCGAAAATACCTCGCCTATTTGCGGCAACAGTATTGGCCAGGACAGGCGTTTTTTATATCGTTATATGCCCAAACTGGAAGCTTATTTTCATTATCGCAATATTGATGTTTCGACCCTTAAGGAACTGGCGGCAAGATGGGCGCCAGAGATCAAAAATGGCTTTAATAAGGAATCAACGCATCAGGCCCTGGACGATATTATGGAATCGATTGACGAACTGCGCTATTACCGGGAACACTTTATCAGGTTCTAGCCATGAATCAATTGATAGCGGTTGCATTAGGGGGATCATGTGGCGCGGTAGTGCGGTTTTTAATGTCCACAGGGCTTTATCAGTGGCTTGGCCGGGGCTTTCCTTACGGTACCCTGGTCGTCAATGTGGTTGGTTCTTTTTTAATCGGTTTACTCACCGAAGCATTGATTCTGCAACGAATCGCCATTGCCCTGGAATATAGGGCCGCAATCCTTGTTGGCTTTATTGGCGCGTTCACCACCTTCTCCACTTTTTCGCTGGAAACCATCTATCTGATAGAGCAGGGCAATTTGACCAAGGCTGCTTTAAATATAACGCTCAGCGTGGCGGGCTGTCTGTTTGCAGTGTGGATTGGCTTGCTGTGCGGCAGATCTTTATTTTTCTATTCGGGTGGAATTATACATTGGAGCGGCGGTGTCATTCCCTACGCGCTGATGATTGCCAATGCAATAGTTGCTTTTCTAATCGGCATTATAGCGACTATTTTGTTGCAGAAAGTGGCGCTATCCATGGAATATCGCGCTACGCTCATGCTTGTTATGATCGGCGCTTATTTAACCTTATCCGGTTTATATTTAATTCTGTTTTTGATTGAGCAAGGTTATTCATTCAATTCCCATACAAATTTAATGCTGGGTATTTTTGTAGGTAACGGTTTGGTCTGTATTTTAGTCATCTGGCTAGGTTTATTAACGGGTAAGCAGATATGAAAACAAAAGAAGTCACAGTTGCCAGAATATATACCATGGAAGGTCACGATCAGTTTAATCAGGCTTTGGATATTCTGCATGACGAAGAAAATATTTTTGGCGTCACCATTATCAGGGGCATTGCCGGCTTTGGTGCAAACCGCGAGGTACATACATCCTCTCTGCTTTCATTATCGCTGGAATTGCCGTTAATTATAGAGTTTTACGATGAGCCTGAAAAAATGGAAAAGACCATAGGGGTTCTTAAATCCAGGCTTGATTTTAAACATATCATCAGTTGGCCGGCGATGGCATATATTGATTAAACTAAGCATTTATTTCCCTCCTTTCAAGGGACTGAGGGGTATTTAATTGATTTTCCCGAATCTCCAGGCGACTGCTTAATTTGTTGTACTGAAATCCTGTTCCTTGCAGCCGTCTTTTTCAAATAGGTTTTCTTGCATCTTTTTATCAGTAATTTGCCGGATTTTATTGATGTTAGGCGTTATCGCAGTTAATGATTATTGGGCTTTTATGTGTTTCTCTGTACTATATAATCAGTGCGTTACAGCTTTCTGATCACTCTTTACCTTGTATCGCTTAGTCGCTTGCCCTGAGACGAATTTCTTCCACTGTTATTAATCACCACGCCCGGCAACGGGTCAGGAGGGTTACATTTTATGAACTGGTATCTTGGAGTATTAAAAAAATATGCGGTCTTTGAAGGTCGGGCAAGGAGAGAAGAGTATTGGTTTTTCGTTTTATTCAATATCCTTATCAGCATGGCATTGGCTTTGATTGACTGGTTTACAGGTAATGTTGACCCGGAAACAGGTATAGGTCTATTAGGCGGTCTCTATGCAATCGGCGTTATGATTCCGGGAATGGCAGTATCTGTCAGGAGATTGCATGATACTGGCCGATGCGGCTGGTGGTTGCTGATTACTCTTATACCCGTAATTGGCGCTTTAGTTTTCTTATATTTCATGGTGCTTGATAGTAACGCGGGAAGTAATGAATATGGACAATCCCCAAAGTCTGGCGAGGTGTAACTAAATATGGTTGTGAAGCAAAGTTTTTCGAGAAACGATGAGCGCCTGTATGTCAGTCAAAACGACCTCCGAAACTTTAGTTATAAAATCAGTTAATCTGTGCTGAAAAATGACGGATAAGTGGGGAAACATTAACTAGGGGCTGTTGCCGTTTCACATAGGTAACCATAAAAAAGCACAAGCCAAGGCTATAGACCCTTCAAAATTTCGTTTGAGTTTGTCATATCGAGTAGCAATGGCCCTGAAATGTTTCAGTCTTGCAAACACATTTTCAACTAAATGGCGATATTTGTAGAGACACCAATCCATATCATCATTTCCTAAGGTTGAATTCTTTTTTCTTGGAATAACAGGAACAGCCCCTTGGTCTTTAATCTGAACACGTAATTGTTCACTGTCATAGCCTTTGTCAGCAATTATAAAGCTACCCTTAGGGAGTTCCGCGACTAATGTTGGCGCTTCCTTACAATCATGAACTTCGCCACCTGTCACTGAGAAGTGAATGGGAAGGCCGCAGGAATCAACAGCCATATGAATTTTGGTTGTGTTACCCGCAACAGATTTCCCAATCGCCGATTCTTGCCCATAGGCCGCACCGCTACTATGCTGATGAGCTTTCACAATACTGCCATCAATAAATTCCCATTCCAAGTCAGGCTCAACTGCCAGCGCCTTAAAAATACCCATCAGTTTTTCTTGACGAGACCATGCATTGAAGCGCTTGTAAACAGCATTCCAATTACCAAAGACACTGGGTAGATCGCGCCAGGGACAACCTACGCGCAAGCGATAAAAAATCCCTTCAATTGTTTGTCGAAGAAAGGGTTTGTCATAAATCCCCATTTTCAACATAATCTTCTTCAGTTTCCCCCAAAGTTCATCCGTAAAAATTTGTCGCGGCATAGTTTGCTGGTTTTTGATTAAACATAAACAATCTATGAGGCGGAGTTTATGAAATTCAAGGGCAAATAACTAAACAAATGCCGTGTGGGCATTTGCATCCAAACTAGGGCGGAGTTTATGAAATTCAAGGGCAAATAACTAAACGGCAACAGCCCCTAGATTTTCAAGTTCAGCCTATAAGGAAGTTCACCATTGCTTTTAGTCGTGGCGGATTTTGCTTTCGCAAAACCGCGAAATGAAGGCAGCGCGGGCCGGAGAGCACGGCAAAGGCTTTACCGTTGTGCAGACGAGGTGCGGAAACTGGCGGAGAATAGCCGCATTACATCTCAGGAAATCAGTAAACTCGCGGATAACAGTGTTGATATTGCCGAACAGGCAGGCATACTCTTAAAAGAAATGGCGCCTAATATCCAGAAGATCGCTGATCTGGTTGAAGAAATTACCGCATCTTCGAATGAACAGGCTCAGGGCATCAGTCAAATTAACAAGGCCATTGGGCAATTGGACCAAGCTACACAGCAGAATACATCGGCGGCGGAAGAACTTGCTGCAACTGCTGAAGAACTTAGCGCCCAGGCAACACAACTACAACAAGTTTAAAATTGCTGATGACAGATATTCAACGCCGATGCAATGGCAGAGCGGTAACTCAGGCTATGAACGCAAAACGGCATCACAGCACAGAGAGCATGCCCTTGCCAGCAGAGTGGATAACGATATTGATTTCAAGGATTTTGAGAAGCTTTAACTGTTCTTGTTTCCATAACCGCTCCATTACTCCATTAAACCCAATAATGCCTTAAATTCATCAGCAGGAACCGGTTTGCTAAAATAATACCCTTGAAGCTCATCACAATTTTTTACCTTAAACATAGTCAGTTAATGCGTATGGGTCCGTTTCAGACGGGTAGACCGCTGTGCCAAAGTCAGGCATCCTCACGATTTTTAATGAGTGGCGGTTATGAAAAAACAAATGCAATGGTGTCGGCATGTTAAGGTCTGGCGAGAGTGGTTTGAGTCAGGCGGATTATTGCCGCCAGCAAGGACTCAATGCTAAAACTTTTTCGGTGTGGGTTCGTTCGGCGTGTTCGGGATAAATTACCTTTGGGTAAAGTTGCGCCTCTCGAAATAATTCCCATCCAGATAGCGCCATCGGTGCCAGTCGCATCTGTCCAAGCAGACATGATGCTCCGATTTCAGCACGGTGAAGAGCTTGAGTTGCCGACGGCGGTATCGCCGCGCTGGCTAACCGAGTTGCTGCAATGCCTGTCTTAATTAGCAGTCCTGGAAAGATTTGGTTGAGTGTAGCGCCGGCGGATCTCCGCCGGGGCATCGACGGTTTGTCGGCACAGGTAGCGCTTACCTTGGGACAGAAGCCCTGTGAAGGATCGGCTTTTGTGTTTCGCAACGCCGCCGGTAATCGTAATCCGGCTTCGCACCCTGGTCAAATTTCAACCGGTATGGGTGGTTAGTTTTTACCCGGCGTCAACAGTATTTTGAATGTTTCCACTAACACTTCTTTACCGTCAGGAGATGCAGGTGCTGCCTTGAGCCAGCACGGCTGCATCCTGCTCCCTGAAATATTGCGCCAATTCATGATCAACCAGTTCAAAATCAGTATGGCCAATGATATTTGCAACGGGCTGATTTAAAAAATTTGCGGCAAGTTTATTGCACAGTAAATATTGTAATGGCCAATAAAAACCGGACACTTTCTTAAGACGCTTTCCTGTAAAATTCTTGTTCAAATTCCAACGGCGATTGGTAGCCCAATATTGAATGCATACGTCCGCCGTTATAAAAAGCCAGATAATCAATAATATTGAGCTTGGCGGCCTCTTGAGTTTTGAATTTTCCGTAATTCAGTTGTTCATGCTTAAGGCTACGAAAAAATCGCTCTGTGGGCGTATTATCCCAACAGTTTCCTTTTCGGCTCATGCTCTGTTCCATCTTCATGATATTCATGTGTTTCCGGTATTCCTGACTGGCATATTGACTGCCTCGATCTGAGTGATGGAGTAGGCCCGGTTCGGGTTTTCTCCGCCAAAAGGCCATTTGCAAGGCGCTGACACACAATGATGTCCGCATAGGATCAGCAATAGCCCAGTCCACGACTTGCCGAGAAAACAAATCGATGACAATGACCGCATAAAGCCAGCCTTCCAGTGTCCAAACGTAGGTAATATCCGTTGTCCAGACTTTATTAGGTTGCCGCAGCAAATTGATGATCCAGTTTATCCGGTGAAATCGCCTCGCTATGATCGCTATCCGTGGTTGCTTTATAGCGCTTGGGATAGCGTACTTCCAGCCCCATACGGGCCATTAAGCGGCGCACTTTATAGCGCCCAGCCGATATACCCGTCTTTTTCAAAGCGTCAGAAAGACGACGAGATGCGTATTCTGATTAATTTGAACACTGATTCTGGCCGAACTTGAACACCTAAAACCTAACGCATCGGTGGAAGTGAATTTTTACTCTAAGTGCTCAACTTGGGTCAAGGAATTCATTTTTTTTTCGCATCGATTCTCCTTTCAAATTGATCCGGTGGGCGTTATGCATCAGCCGGTCTAAGATGGCATCGGCTAAAGTATTATCACCAATCGCTTCATACCATTGTTCTGTCGGCAATTGGCTGATAATGATGGTTGCTGACTGCTCATAACGATCATCCATAATTTCCATCAAGTCATTTGGGTGGCGGCATTCAACGGTTCCAGGCCCCAGTCATCGATGATCAGCAAGTTCAGTCCAGCGATAGTTTTCAGTAATCTGCTGTAGCTGCCATCGGCCTTGGCTTGAGTCAATGCCAGAATGAGGCGTGGAAGCCTGTAGTATTTGACGCTGTAGCCTTTCAGACAAGCTTGATGACCGAGTGCGCAAGCAATATAGGTTTTACCGGTGCCACAGGGTCCGGTCAGCAACAGGTTCCGGGCTTTTTTTAGCCAGTTACACAACAGCAGCGACGCCATTTGCGACTGTTGCAAGCCTCTGGCAGGCAGATAATCAATGTCTTTGGCATAGGCCTTAAGTTTGAATTGCGCAGCGCGTGTCAGGCGATCCTGTTTACGCTGATTACGCTCCTGGTCTTCGTGATCGACTAATAATTGCAGGCGCTCTGCAAAGGCTAAACCTTCATACGTGCCCGGTTGATCCAGTTGGGTTTGCAATGCGGAAGCCATGCCGTTTAGTTTCAATTGGCGCAGTTGGCTGAGTGTAGTTTCAATCATGTTAATGTCCTGTCTTGAGGCGTGAAGAGAAAACCGCTAAAAATTGAGCAGCCATTGTTTTCAGCGCCTTAAAAAACCATACGCTAAAATCCACGACGGCTCAACGCTTAAGGTCTAAAGATTAATGAAAGCTCTTTGCGCCACGAATGTTTTCATGATCCTGAGGCAATAACGACAGCTGCACTGGCAAGGATTCCGGCAGCTTGTCCCGGTTGCTTTGCAAAATGGCTTTGACATTTTTCAATTTGAACAGGGCTTCTTTATTGGCAATTGCACAGGCTTCATTTAAACGCTCGGCGGCATAGCTTCGATTGAGGCTCAATAACCCCAGGCAGACGCGGTAAGCCTGCTCTGGATGCTCCCTACGCAGTAACTGCCCCTTCACCCACACCAGAGCACCTCAGGCCCTATCGATTGCGCCCAGCTCATTAACCGTCCTGGCGTCCATTGCTGATGCTGGGCATGCTGCTCCGGCATGTGCCCTGGCTCGTTGGTCATGCCGGGATAGAACTTGCGGATATGAGTAGCAATACGTTTGTGGTGAAAATAGACTTCAATCAGCTGGTCGCCGGCATGCAGCTCCACCTGTTCGCCCACGCAGTGATGTGGAACCGAGTAAAGGTGCTGGTCGTAGATCAGGTGATAATCGATATTGACAGTAGGGTAACGTTAGAAACTGGACAGGATAATTAACGGGAAATAGGCTACAAGGCCCGTAAACTATGAAATTATCAAAAAAACAAAAATTCTTGATTTCTGGACGGTTTGGGGGGGAATATACGGGAATTTAGGTAAAAAACACGAGATATTGGGAATTAATACAAAGATTTTTTACCATTAATTTACACATAAAACACAATTTGTTCGATCATCTAACACGGTTTAAAATACGTGTTAGATGATCTGAGGTTACATCCTCAACCAGGCTTTTATCCGAATCAGGAAAACCAATTAGCTCACGTTTTGGTAATCCTGGATGGTTAACTCGCTTAGTAAAAATACCTGCGAAATTCAAAACAGTTTTATTTTTCGGTACGATCATATATGGATCAGTTCCAAAATTATGCCAACCCGCCAATTTTCCATCCCGCTCGCCATCAAAGCCTAGTATCAAAAAATTACTATCAACCTGATAATTAAAAGAGCGCAGCATTCTGCCTGTTTTTTTTAATGGACCGCCAATACGATTTCCTTGGGCGATAGTTAATGGAGATAACTCCTTCCAACTAGAGCCGTTAGGGTCAACCCCTTCATCATGACGATGACGATTAACACGCAATAACGATTCGCCGATACTGCCCAGCATTTCTTCAGGAGTGGCAATTTCACTTCTGATGACAGCCATCATCCTATCAAGATGATCCGAATTAAACTCGACTTCAAATTGCATAATGGTTATTCACCTATATAATAAGAGTGTGGCAACGAAGCTGTGGTTCTGCATAACCCTCAAATCCTAGCCATTGACCCGGTTTATGCAGTGACCGGGTTTACTTCTTCATGTAAACCAACCGGCCATTGCGCTGCTTATCGAAATATTTAAACCTGGCCTTTTCGCTGCTTGGCTCCGCCATGAACGTAGTGGAACCCAGCCAACCATCCCCGCCCCATTCAAATACTGAAATAGCAAATTCGGTGACGCCTTCTATAGAAAACGCCCGCAAATACCGGCGTTTAAGCCGCCAGCGGCCATCGTTTTTATGATCTTTAACCCAAACCCACCAAATTTCATCAGGTTCCAGCAAAGACATGGCCATTAGGTTGATATATTTGAGCCGTTCCGACTTTTTGGTGCTTGCCAGCCACTTAAAATCACCATCACCATCTTCAAACAGGCTATTTTTGCCCATAAAAGGTAAAAATTAGCAATATCTAATAGGCCTGTATGCACATGGCTTTATTTTCCACCATGTTATCTGGCACATAATCTACTCCCACTATTACCCATTTCAACACGAGCCCTTACGTTTGCCCGAGTGCGCAAGCTCCTGTCAGTCTATTGACAAACGTAGCCTATCGGCTACACTTAAAGCATGGTCGATATAAAGAAAACCGATGTTTATGCCCGATGGCTGGACGATCTTCGTGACATTCGGGCTCGCGCACGAGTTTTGGTTAGGGTCGAACGTTTGGCTGCCGGCAATCCGGGTGACGTTAAGTCCGGTGGCGATAAAAGCACTCAGGATGCCGATATTAAAACCGCCCAAGGTCTTGCCCGTAACCTGTAGGATAACGCAATGACAAAAACTATCATCAGTCGCTACGATGTAGCGGAGCACTTGAGAACCACCGAAGAAATGGCGGCCTTTCTGGATGCCTGCATCGAGGAAGCCGACGGCGATGCGGCCTTCATAGCCAAGGCGCTTGGCGATATTGCCCGTGCGCGCGGCATGTCGCAGATTGCCAGAGACACCGGACTTTCCCGCGAAAGCCTGTATCGATCCCTGGACGGCGAGCACATCCCCAGTTTCGATACGATCCTCAAGGTAACGAAGGCGCTAGGCATTCATCTACATGCCGATCCGGCCTGATCTTGGGATTGAAAATCTAAAGGGTCGAAAACGCACGTTAGCATCTAATATAATTCAATTATTGGCTTTCTTGAGCAGGCTGACGGTCAACACCCGCCAACTCCTGCCGTTCGGGAAGCGAACGTGAACGGCAGGTTTTGCCGCAAAGCGGGCGTTGACGATGCGTTCTTTGCCACTTTGCACCTTATCGACTGCCGTCTTCATGTTGTCGTATATCCCGCGTAATGACACGCCACCGAATGCCCGGAACGCGAGGCTATGGGCATCGAACAGCATTTCATGACTTTGGCTGGGATAGGCCGCCAGCAAAAAAGCCCCACTAGCGCAGAGCTTGATATGAGCAACTTGCAAGCGCCGGCAAAGGCCATTGATTACCAGCGACTCTTCGCTCCAGTCGAACTGAAACGCTTCACCCCATTGAAATTTAAGCGGTACAAACGCTTGTTTACCGGCAAGGCTAGTAACCCGCCTTGCGCCATGCCCGGATGTAATCGGTTAATTGCGTATAACCACCGTCGGAATCGGCCTGCTGCAATTCTTCCAGCAATTTCAGTGCGGTTCTCCGGTCGCGTTTAGGACGGTCCTATGGCTAATAGCTTTAAATGCCTTTTTACTCATCTTCACACCTTTTTGGTAGGTGGTTTCCATGAGTTTTAACTGGGTTAAATCCTTTCCAAGTCATGGTTTTCGCCCATTCCAAGGTAACTCCAGGGTGTTTAAAAGTGTCCCGCACCAATGATTTTCAAGAATTCCCCAGCAACGTTCAATCGGGTTATATTTGTTATGGTAAGGCGGGTAGAAGGCTAACATAATTAAATAAGGTAAACCCCCGGCTATGCCAGGGGTTTACCTTATTTAATTAAGCTGAGTAGCAAATTACATTCATCCACCGAACTGCGTTCCATGGCTTTACGTTCGCTAAAATCAAGGCAGATAGCAACTAAGTAACAAGGATCATTGCGATAAATTTGCAGACAGCTCTCTACGAGGTAGCGTGTGCCATTTTTACGTTGATAAGTAGCTTCAAATATGGCTTGGTCTTTTACGCCATTTAATAGATGGTCGATTAAATCATTAAAAAATACCCAGTCACACTCCGGTTTAATATCGTGCAGTGTCATGTTTTTAAGTTCATCCAGGCTGAAGCCTAAATTGTTTAAACCGCCTTGATTAACATGTTCAAAACGCAGCGTTTTACTGTTTATGATATAAATTTCATTGATCGATTGTTCAAGAATATTACCCAGTTGTTGGTTTTTTTGTGCCGCCAACCGGGCCAGTGTGATATCTTCGATCATTTGCAAGCGGTACTGAGAGGGTCTTTCTGCATTGATGGAAACACTCGATAATTTAACCCAGATAATGGAGTTATCGGGATGAATATGGCGCTTTGTTGGCTGAATGCCTGGAATCATGCTGAAATTGGGCGATCAGATCCTGTAATTGAGTTAAATTTGGGGGCTTCATCAGGTAATGATCAAATCCGGCTGATTCCACGCTAAGACTGTTTTTCTTCTGGTCATAGCCGCTCAGGGCAATGATCCACACCCGCTGGGTACTTGGTTGTTCGCGTAGCTTTCGCGCGACTTGGTAACCATCCATGTTGGGCAGCCCAATGTCCAGCATGATAATATCGGGCGCAAAGGCTTGTGCAGTGGATATACCCTGTGTCCCGTCTGATGCGATCTCTACTTGATGCCCAAAGGTTTCAAACCATACAGCAAGGCTGTTTGCAACATCCTGATCATCATCAATCACCAAAACCCGCAATCTCTGAGCAGACTCGCTGTTTAAGCTTAAGCCCTGCGGATTTAACGATGGCTCCATCTGAGCCGTTACCTCAACGAGTCTTGGTAGCCGGACTACAAATTCCGATCCATGACCGGCTCCTTTACTGTACGCATTGACTTGTCCATCATGCAGTTCAACCATTTTCTTCACCAAGGTAAGCCCAACTCCCAAGCCCCCGTTGGAACGGTCAAGTCCCCTTTCACCCTGGATGAATAGATTGAAGATATGCTGGAGTAACTGCGGTTCAATGCCCATACCGTTATCCTGAACGCGAACGACGACCGACGGGCCGTCGACGCTGACACGCAGATCAATACGGCCACCCTCGCCAGTATATTTAGAGGCATTATTAAGCAAATTGGTAAACACTTGGGTGAGACGGACAGGGTCGGCCTCTAGGTAGATGGGCTGTGTTGGCAATTCCAGATTAATCGTTTGATGTTTCGTTTTGGTTAATGTCTGAATCGATTCCACGGTGTCTTTGAGTAACTGAACAAGCTCGACAAGTTCCCGCTGGATATTGACCAGGCCCTGGGTGATACGCGAGACATCCAATAGGTCATCGACAAGTTGGGAAATATGGGTCACATTACGGTTAAGTACCTCGCATGCCCAGGTAAGCATCGGCTCATCGAGAGATTGCGAGGACATAAGATGCGCCACATTGCTTATAGGAGTAAGCGGGTTGCGCAGTTCGTGACCCAGCATCGCCAGAAAAACATTCTTGCGCTGGTCGGCATCCTTCAGCATTTTCTCGGCCTGTTTGCGCTCGCAAATGGCATTACCAAGGTTGGCATTGGCGGAGTTGAGAATAGCATTTTGTTTTTCCAGCTGTTCCGTGCGCTGGGCCACCAGGTTTTCGAGATGTCTGCGGTAATACAAGAGTTCCTGCTCGGTTTCTTTGTCCTTGGTGATGTCGACCAGCACACCCTGCAGAAACAGGGAACCCCCGGTCACGTCGTATACCACATTGGCCTCGTCCAGAAACCAGCGCGACTGTCCATCGTTCTTGATCAAGCGATATTCGCAACGCAGCGGGGTATGGTGCTCATAGGTTTGAGCGTAAGCCTCGATTGCGCCGGATCGGTCGTCTGCATGAACGCGTTTGAGCAGGCCCTGAGGGTCGTTGAGCCAATCTTCGGATGGGAAACCCAAGTCTCGAATCTGCGGGCTGAGAAATAGCAGTTTACCCGGACTCTCAAGCGAAGCGATATAAGTGATAGCTGGAATTTGTTCCACCAGCGTACGGTATTTGGCCTCGGCCTCGGCCTTATCTTTTATCGCCTGCTGTTCGCGTAGCGCACGGAAAACCACGGTCGGCAGCCATTGCAGGGATTCTCGATCCGAACTCTTGACCACGTAGTCGCGCGCGCCCAACTTGAGCGCATCAACAGCAATCATGGCATTATTAGATCCCGTCAGCATCACCACCGGCATCGGCAGTTCGCCGGTTTCCTTGGCGAGTTCGGCGAGAAACTCAACGCCGTTCAAATCCGGCAGATGATAATCGAGCAGGATGCAATCGGGCTTCTCGGCACGGGCGAGTTTAAGACCCTGATCACCGGTATCTGCCTCTAAGATCACAAATTCACAGTCCGGATATTGCGCGAGGGCGCGCTTGCAGGCTAGGCGATCGATCTCGTCGTCGTCGACCAATAGCAGCCGTATGGTGGATTTATCGGGTACCGCGCTCATACGGCCGACTCGCTGAGGCTCCAATAGGCATCAATGGTTCGGATGATCTCGACAAATTTTTGATAATCAACGGGTTTGCGCATATAACCTGCAGCGCCGAGATCGAATGTCTCCACCTTGTCTTTCTGCTCATCTGAGGTGGTGAGCACGACGACCGGAAAGAGCCTCAATTCGGGCGCCTTCTTGACCGCCTGTAGAAATTCGATTCCGTTCATGACGGGCATATTAAGATCCAGCAGGATCAGGCAGGGACTCTCTCTGCCCGAATCGCACAGATAATCAAGAGCTTCTTCACCGTTTTCTACATGCTCGAGCCGATTAATGACATGCAGTTCTTTAAGCGCCCGCCGCACGGTCATAGCATCCACCTGATCGTCTTCGACAAGTAGGATCGCCTTACAGGTTACTTTCATTCTTACGCCTCTCCTTTCGTTATTTGGGAAATTGTTTTGGCAGGGTGAAGAAAAAGGTGCTGCCCTGACCAAGGATAGACTCGATCCAGACTTGTCCATCGCACTGCTCAGCGATTTTCTTTACGATGGCCAGGCCCACGCCTGTGCTTTCCACCCGGTCACGCGAATTAAGCGTTTGGAATAATTGGAAGATACGGTCGAAATGACGCGCCTCGATACCGGGGCCGTTATCGGCTACGCTGAACAGCCAGTTATTATCCCGGTCAACGCAGTCGATTTCGATCCTGCCCTGGGGTTTGTCCAGATAGCGGATGGCATTGGCAATGAGATTCTGCAAT
Source organism: Methylobacter sp. KS41 (assembly GCA_002862125.1). Lineage (GTDB taxonomy): Bacteria > Pseudomonadota > Gammaproteobacteria > Methylococcales > Methylomonadaceae > Methylobacter_C. The sequence continues at coordinate 2,032,701 of PHSP01000001.1, forward strand.
ACCTGTTGAATGGCGGTTTTCTCCGCCCTGATCACCGGCAATCCGGGCGCAACCGTGACGGCAATGTGGGCAGACGGCGCCAGTGAGTCGATCACCTCATACAGCAATTCGTTGAGATCGACTGCAACGGCTTTCTCGTGTATCCTTCCGATGCGTGAATAGCGCAACACGCCGTCGATGAGGGCATCCATGCGCCGTACCCGCTGGATGAGCAAGCGCAAGTGCTCCCGGCCTTCACCGTCGAGCCTGTCCTGTTGGTCGGCGGCGATCCAGTCAGCCAGTGAGCCGATGGCGCGCAGCGGGGCCTTTAGATCATGAGAAACCACATAGGCGAAGTTTTTGAGCTCTTCATTGGCGCTTTTCAGATCATGGATCATACGCACCTGCTCCGCTTCCAACCGCTTGCGTTCGGTGATGTTCAAGAACGTAAGCAAGGTCAGACCCGGCCGATCGGATTTTCCATCGATTAGGCAGGCGCCGATAAGCACGGTGCGGCTGCCGATTCCGGGGAATACATGTTGCAGCTCGAAGGCTTCGACTCTGCGCTTGATCGGCAGAACCTCGGCTAGCAGTTGGCGCAGCACTGGGATATCCCATTGCCGCTCATTCAGCTCAAAGAAGACCTGTCCCAGCGTTTCCTCTTCCGTGAGCTGAAACGCCCGATAAAAAGACTGGTTGGCGAAGACCGCCCGCTCATCGGCATCCAGCACCACTAGGGCCTCCCGGATAGTGGCGGCGATGCTTTCGGCGAATTCCCGCGCCGCCGCTAGAGCCAGTTCGGTCTGCTTGCGCCGGGTGATGTCGCATATCGTAGCCAAAACCCGTCCCTCTTCGAGAGGGCTAAGACTCACGTCTGCAGCAAATTCGTTGCCATCCTGGCGCAAGCCGACAATGTCGATTCCGTCGCCCATCGTGCGGGGAATGGAATGTACTGCGTAATCAGCGCGCTTGTCGCCGTGCAACGCCCGCAAGCGCCGCGGGATCAAATCCTCGACGGTGAGTGCGGCGAATTCGTCCTGCGTATGGCCGAACAGGCGTTCAGCAGCGGGATTGGCTAGCAGGATACGCCCGTCCGCATCAGCGATGAACATGGCGTCCGCCGCGATGTCCATTAGCCACCTGGCATTATATTTGATCAGGAAGTCTTGGGTTCCGATTGTCATAAGGGATGGTTTACCAACTTTTGGTTATGAGACGGATAGAATCAAGCTTTACACCGACGCTACTCAAATTGGAATTCATGGAGGGGACAGATGTATCCGCCTGGTTTGTTGTTTAATCCCCATAGCTTTCTCCGGTAATTGACAAGATTCAGCAAAGCTGAGCAAAATGCCTAATTTTCAATCGCTGGCGTATATAGCCATACCCACAATTTTTTGAATAATACTCTATAAATTTTTTTCTCAGCAACTATTTGTGCAAAATAAAGAGTACGCATGTAAAACGTCAGATAGGGTGGACGCAAGTATTTTGTACTCAAGCAGAAACTTTTCAATTAGGTTGGGTTTGGGAGGACGGTGCGAAACCCAACCTATTCAAAAATATAAATTGACTGGTTTTGACCGAAAGTGTTCAATGAAAACTGGTGCTATCATTTCTGGCCGGTTTTTCACCCTTGTCTTTGGAATAAAGACCCTGAGAAGGAGGTTTGCCACAGTTGTGATTGTTTAGGCTCAATCGGTTCGCCAGAATCCGCACATCTTATATGATAGGTTTGGTTTGCCTGGTTGGCGTTATCCCGGAAATAAGAGGCTGTTTCACGGACACGAACACTGCATTGAATAGGCCTATTTTTGCGTATTTTAAAAAGGAGAATTTCGTGCGGGGCAATCACTCGAAAATAGGTAAAATATTGGGGATTGATTTTTTTATGACAGGATGAATCCCGTAACCGTAGAGGATGCGATATTAAAAGGCCAGTTTCAAAAGCCTGATTTTTCCTTCGAGGATCGTCAACACGCCACGAAAAGAAGGGAAGGGAAGGGAAGGGAAGGGAAGGGAAGGGAAGGGAAGGGAAGGGAAGGAAATTCGATGGGGTATTTTGATTACCGGCTTGAGCCTTCTTTTCGCTACAAGCTTGTATAAACAAGTTAAATTGGTTATTGTGAAGATATGCGTTAAATTGCAATTTTCTTCGGAAAACCTTGCCAAGTATTATTTTAACTTTATTAAATGCTGAGTAGTTACAAAAATACTTATGTTTATGAAATGGCGGAGAAGCAGGGATTCGAACCCTGGGAGGGGATCAACCCTCAACGGTTTTCAAGACCGCCGCTTTCGACCGCTCAGCCACCTCTCCGTAAGCCGCATATAATAACCTACCAGTTTTAAAAATCAATTGTTTTATTAGTTTTAATGCATTTACACAAATGTTTTTGGAAGTTCTAATATGAAATTTAGGCTAGGGAAAAGCAGTAGAGATTAACTCTATTATTACGATGATTTTCAGTTTAACCAAACATGAAAATCAATATTTCAATCGAAAACAGTCTCAAACTTGCCGATAGAGCGCTTTACGAAGGCAAAAAAGCTGGGCGCAATTGTTGGGATAAATCCGCCGCCGACCGAGAGGCAAGCTGCATCAAAATAGAGGCTTTAGACTTATCCCGTTCTTACTGATTTCATGTTTTAGTGCTTTGATAGCAACAAAAAGGTATTAGAGTGTAATCTAAGCAATCAGGCTAATTATCAGTTTTGGCTGCAAAGGTATGAACCCATACCAGGCTGTCAGTATTCCAGGTCATCCCTGCGTGCATTTTTAAAATGAGGTCTTTGTACATTTCAAGATTGGGGTAGCCTTCCGCCTGTGCGTGCGCATCGTTCATGTCACCTAAACGCTCACGCGTTAAACCGGTAATAACGAACGTGACGCCATCCAGATCAAAAGTTTCACCTGGCAAGCCATAGACGCCATTTCGACGCTGCTGGGTTTTTATTCCGGCTTTTGCCGCGGCTACAAGTTTCGGGTGAGTGACCAAACGGTCTATTGAACAGGTTTTTTCAGGGTAAACTTCCATAACTGATTCCATCTTGGGTAAAATCCATTATTGTACACTAAGTGGAAACAGGACTGCCAAGGCCCAATAGCTGGTCGTATTAAATTCACACAGCGAGGATAAGCATTTAGCAGATAAGGATTATAGATTGTTCTGATCCCTGATAGTCTGCTTTAACTCCTGCTAGGAGTCTGTCGGATAGAGGCTATTTTTCACTCATGAGTGGATTTATAAAGGCATATATTGATAAAAACACACGTCCAAGTGTTGAAATTCTTCATGAAAACGCATATTTTAAAACTCAAAGTGGAATTTTTCTAATATCGATTCGCTAAGTCCGACAGGCTCCTAGGAGTTTCAATATCCTGAGACCTTATAAAGCCGGCCGCGAGCAATACAGCGAGCGTCCCCCAAAGTAAACCAGGCACTAGCCAAAACCAGTTTTGGTAAAAGGTGGCGGGCGGATTTTTAAGATAAGGAACCTTGTATAATCCTGTCCAGGGTTGATGAATCGATGAGCGCTCCAGAATTTCACCAGAGGCTAGCGATACTGTCGATATCCCGGTGTTCGTGACTCGCAATACCGGCCTGCGGAATTCTACGCCGCGCGCCAGCGTCATGTACATGTGTTGATAGGGTTCTTGCCAAGTGCCATACCAGGAATCATTGGTTGCATTGACGATAAACTGCGCTCCCAGCTCAGCCAGCGAGCGCGAAAATCCGGGAAACAGACTTTCATAACATATTTGCGCCCCCATTTTATAGCCGTTCAACTTTAATAAGGCATCAGGACCTGAGCCTCTTGCAAAATGACCGGTTGGCGGCAGCCAATCACGGATTTCCGGGAAAAATTGTTCTCCCGGTATGTATTCCCCGAAGGCCAGCAAAATGGTCTTGCTGTAATACGGCAGCACAATTTCCCCGTCCTTATTCAATACAAACAGGGAGTTGGTAATCAATCGAGATGCTTCATCAACGCTGTACGCGCCGGTAATAAGGGGAAGTTGTTTTTCATGAAGAAATTCAGTCAGCGCCGTCGGCAATTCATTGAGCTTGAATTGTTCGCCCAGTAAAGCAGGAAAAGCTGTTTCAGGCCACATGGCAAAGTCAATTTTTTGATCCTTATTGGTTTCGAGCGCATTACGAGTTAGCGTTATATAGCGATTGAGAATTTCGTTGCTATAGCCTTTACCTAATTCAGCGGCCAGTTTTTCGGAGTTGTCGATACTGGCCTGAACCAGCAGCGTTTTAAATGACCCATCCGGCTGCGGCAGTCTAGCTTTAAGCCACAGACCGCCCAGGTTCAGCAGAATAAAACCGGTGATAACCGACGCCAATATGATTTTACCGGAATCCTCTTTCCGCTTTTGCCAAGCGATGTAAAGCGGCAAATTGCAAAGTAATGTCGCGGCGCTGAGTCCGCTAAAACCGACGACTTCAGCCCACTGATAAACGGGTATATTAGCCCCATACCAGGAATAGCCGAAGTTCCAGTCAAACAGGGTAAATGAATTGGCTTCGCATAATATGGTGATGACAGTCATCAATCCCAGCGACAGCCGTTCAGTCCACTTGAATTTTCTCCGCCCGATAAACCAGAGTATTCCGGCCAAAGGCACAAACAAATGCCCTATCAACGCATAGATCAACATGCCGAAAACCGCAATCGGCCAATCCAGATGCGCGAATTCATGCAGCAGGTAGGTCATCCAGTTAAAGCCGATTAATGTAAATACAAATGAGGTGATTAAGCCGCCAAGGAAAACGTCTCTTAAGCGGGTTTGCCTGGTCCAGAAAAGCCATAATGGAACAAAGCAGAACAAGGAAGCCCACGGAGGAAACGGAATATAACTTGTGCCGATCAGAAACCCGGACAGGACTGGGAGCAGCCAAAGATTAGGTCTAACGGGTAAGACGTTATTCATAATTCATTTAAGGATGTTGTATGTGTTGCTTGGAAACTTGATAAGGGACATTGAGAGATAACTTATTTCCACCTGATGATTTTTCCCGGCACTTCGCGTGCGCTTGCGCTTACGTCCAGGACTTAAGGTGAAATTACAGTTTTTATTTTACGAGGTGATGACAGTATTTTCATGAGGCCGTTAAGTTGAAAGACGGAAAACAGCATGCCTGGAATGATTTGCTACTGCGCAGCATAGGTTTATGAACAGGAAAAGCCACTTTTACTTAAACGCTGTCACACAAAATTCATTAAACGGTAAAATCCCTTTAATAAAAACTATCTATAGTTACAAGCTGGTTAGCAACATCTTTTCATTCAGCAGACTTTAAGCCGTTTCACGCGGAGATTAGCCCCGGCTTGCTGATGATTTTTTGCCGCTGGCGAAGTTGCAGTCATCGGCAGATAACCGATCCGCTCAGGAAGGCCGGCAATGACAATGTCTTTAGAGTAAAAGCAAGTGCATGAAAAACTCATAAAGATTAAATTCAGTTTACACCCTGAAGTTGTAACTCAATGGCCGCTGTTCAGCGGCCTTTTTTTCTCCATACCGGAGCCAAGCAAAAACTGCTTAATCTTGATCGTTATGAATTTCGGCATATAATGCCCGGTATTCGTCGCTTAGCTTATGGCTTGGCGCATAATGAACCAGGGGTTGCGATACCGTATGGGACTCTCTTACTTTAATTGAAGGAGAGATCATGGCGGCAAGTACAGGAAGTCCTTCTGCGACAAGTTCTTCAACTAATTGGCGCGGTAAATTTGCCTGTTTTTGGAATTGATTGACGATAATGCCTTCAATTTGCAGATTTTGATTATGATCCGCTTTGACTTCCGTTACAGCCTGCATCAAGGTATACAATGCTTCTCTGGCAAAAGTATCGCAATCAAAAGGAATTAAACATTTTTCGGCAGCGATTAATGCCGATTGGCTGTAGAAGTTGAGAATAGGAGGAGTATCCATATAAATAGCGTCAAAGCCCTCCAGTTTTTCCAGTCCTTCTTTTAATTTAAAAATTTTAAACCGCGATTCCAGGCGCCCTTGCAGAGGCTCTAGGTCGGGATGGGAAGGAATAACAAACAGGTTAGGAAAGGGTGTTTCATGGATAACATTTTCAAGCCCGGAGTTCGTGTTGCCTCCAAACAGGGACAGGCTTAGGCAATCTTTAAAGAAAAGTGCAATGGTTTTATCGCTTTCGCCGACTTTATGTCCCAGCAGATATTGCGTGGAATTACCCTGAGTATCAAGATCAATTACCAGGGTGCGCTTGCCCTCCATAGCACTAATGGCGGCTAAATTACAGGTAATCGTTGATTTACCGACACCGCCTTTTTGATTGAAGATGACTCTGCGCATGTTATTTCCCGTGCAATCAAATAGATAAAAGGCGCATTATAAGCCCTAGACGCATAATATCAAATGCGTATAAAGGTTTTAGCATGGCATGCCGGACATTCGGGGATTTCACTGGTTGTTTTAAACGCTATTTCCTTGCCGCATTCATCGCAAATAAAAGTGCCGGGTACTGTGATATCGCCGCTATGATAGGTATGTGCTTCCGCCAGCTCTCTCAGTTTTTCCAGTTCAATACGCGTTTTGTCGGCAACGCTTAAAAAAGCGTCAAGCGTGAAATTTTCAATCAGTTCAATATCGAATTTAAACCATTCCGATAGCGAGTCCTTATCCTCCTTGTCCGATAAGCCATGAGCTGCATGTTCTATGTCGCGTTTGACATAGCTTGAAAGCCTGTTCGATTCCTCTTCGGTCAAGTTACTACTTTTGCGGGTTTTTTCCTTCGAAATTTCCAGAGCCTCGGCAAAAGAATGCAGCGTGTCTTCCATGGTTTCATGGAGATGCTCCATAAAATCCGAATAGGCGGCGATAAGTTTATTTTTATTCATGGTTCAACTCCTGAAAAATGGCGCTTTAGATTTAAGCAACAGTGGGGTATTCTAACGCTTTTGACCGGTAAAAGACGAGAAGGATGCAAGAAAATTATCAAGCGCTCGCTATTGAGCAACACGTACAAACCGTCTGGGAAGCCTCAGGCGTTTTTAATGTGTCGGAATCTTCTACTCAGGAAAAGTATTACTGCTTATCCATGTTTCCCTATCCCAGTGGTAAATTGCATATGGGTCATGTGCGAAATTACACCATTGGCGATGTTATCAGCCGTTACCAACGCATGTTGGGAAAAAATGTCCTTCAGCCAATGGGCTGGGATGCTTTCGGACTCCCCGCCGAAAATGCAGCGATGCAACACGGCGTCCATCCTGCTGACTGGACCTATGAAAACATCGATTATATGCGCGACCAGCTTAAACGTCTGGGTTTCGGCTATGACTGGAACCGCGAATTAGCGACCTGCGATCCTGATTATTATAAGTGGGAACAATGGTTTTTCCTCAAATTATTAGAAAAGGGACTGGTTTATAAAAAAACCGCGCCGGTCAACTGGTGCCCGCATGATATGACGGTTCTGGCTAATGAACAGGTCATCGACGGTTGTTGCTGGCGTTGCGATACCAAAGTTGAGCGCAAGGAAATTGCGCAATGGTTTTTAAAAATTACCGCTTATGCCGATGAGCTGCTGGCATCACTGGAAACGCTGGACGGCTGGCCGGAGCAGGTGAAAACCATGCAGGCTAACTGGATAGGCCGTTCCGAAGGCGTCGAGATGGATTTTCCCGTTCCGGGCATGGACCAGCCCTTGAAAATTTATACCACCCGTCCCGACACGTTAATGGGTGTGACTTATCTCGCCGTTGCCGCTGAACATCCGCTAGCATTAAAAGCTGCAATAAGCAATGCTGACATTAGCGCGTTTATTGATGAATGCAAGATGATGGAAACTTCTGAAGCGGCCATGGAAACCATGGAAAAACGCGGCATTGATTCCGGCATTAAGGCCATGCATCCAATTTCAGGCGAGCAAGTTCCCGTCTGGATAGCTAATTTCGTGTTAATGGGTTACGGCACCGGCGCTGTGATGGCTGTTCCTGCTCACGATCAACGCGATTACGAATTTGCGGAAAAATATGGCATTGCTATCAAGCAAGTGATATTTGCCAAAGACGGTGAAAATGACGACTGTTCACAACAGGCTTTCACCGTCAAAGGTATATTGCGCAATTCAGGTGAATTTGACGGATTAACCTCGGAAGAGGCTTTTGTAGCAATCTCTGAAGCCCTTGAAAAAGATCATAAGGGAGTTCGTAAAGTAAATTTCCGCCTCCGTGACTGGGGCGTTTCCCGCCAGCGCTACTGGGGAGCGCCGATTCCGGTTATATATTGCGATGATTGCGGCACTGTGCCGGTGCCGGAGCAGGATTTGCCGGTTACTTTGCCTAGAGACGTAATTCTGGATGGCTCGCAATCGCCGTTGGTTGCGCATCCGTCTTTCTCGAAAGCCACTTGTCCGTCATGCGGCAAAGATGCACATCGTGAAACCGATACCTTTGATACCTTTATGGAATCGTCCTGGTATTTTGCCCGCTTTACCAGCAGCAAAGCAGGGACAATGCTGGATGACAGCGCTAAATATTGGTTGCCTGTGGATCATTACATCGGCGGTATTGAACATGCGATTTTGCACTTGTTATACGCAAGGTTTTACACTAAATTATTGCGTGATGAAGGTCTGCTAGTCTGTGACGAGCCTTTCAAGAAGCTGTTGACGCAAGGTATGGTGCTGAAAGACGGCAGTAAAATGTCCAAGTCCAAAGGCAACACGGTCGATCCGCAAGGCTTGATTGATCAGTACGGCGCTGATACCGTGCGTTTGTTTATCATGTTTGCCGCACCGCCAGAGCAATCTCTGGAATGGTCCGACAGCGGCGTTGAAGGCGCGTTCAGATTTTTGAAAAGACTCTGGAAACTGGCGTATTTGCACATCGTGGCGGGAGGTTCTACTCAAGCTCTTGATAAGTCTTCATTAACGGAAGCGCAGCAAACGGTGCGCCGCCAGGTGCACCAAACCATCCAGAAAGTCAGTCATGATATCGGCGTGCGCACTATCTTTAATACTGCGATAGCCGCCAACATGGAGCTGGTCAATACCTTGTCCAAATTTGCCGATGATTCCGGGAATGGCAAAGCCATCCGTCAGGAAGCTCTGGAAGCGATTGTCTTGATGTTAGCGCCGATTGTGCCGCATATCTGCCATCAACTCTGGCTTGATCTGGGGCATCGGCAAGCCGTGGTTAGCGTAGCATGGCCTGAAGTTGATATGACTGCTTTAGAACAGGATTCAATTGAGCTGGTTATACAAGTCAACGGTAAATTACGCAGTAAAATGTCTGCTCCATCAACGGCAACATCGGACGAAGTGCAGGCAATGGCGTTGAATGATGAACATGTCCTGCGTTTTATTGAAGGTAAATCCATTAGAAAAGTGATATTTGTACCAAAAAAACTTGTCAATATTGTTGTTTAAATGAGTTTAGGGGCGGCTTTAGCGCCCTTTTAATTAGGTTGCGGGCGACAAAAGCCGCCCTCGAAGCCTGCTGCTTTACCGGAGTAACGTGCGTGCTAATAAAAAAATCGGTTATCTTGGCTTTGGCGTTGTTATCAAGCGCTTGCGGCTATCACTTGCGGGGCGCCTTGCAACTGCCCTCGGGCATCAAGGATGTTTATTTGCAGGGTGGATCAGCACAACTGCAGCAACACTTTGATAGTGCGATGAAAATAGCTTCCATAGGGATTGCAAGTTCTCCCGAGAAGGCGGGTATTATTGTCAGAATATCCGGCGAAAACGATCAACGCAGGGCTTTGTCGCTGAACTCAGGGGGTGCCGCTAATGATTTTGAACTGGAATATGGTTTTAATTATGAATTGCTTGATTCCAATAATAAGGTGCTGATGCCGCGGCAGCCGGTCGAGATAAAACGGGAATATTATAATGATCAGCTGGCCGTACTGGCAAAAGGTAACGAAGAAGCATTGATACGCAACGAAATGTATCAACAAGCCGTGCGTTCGATTATGAATGGCGCCAGATTCGCCTTGGAAACCAGTTCCAAATAGCATGCGCATCAAACCGGAACAGTTAGGCGCAGCTTTGCAAAAGGGCTTGATGCCGGTGTATTTTATCTCTGGCGACGAACCATTGCAGTTGGGCGAAGTGGCTGATGCGGTCAGAAAAGCGGCAAAAAAAATGGGCTTTGAAAACCGTGAGATTATGTCAGCGGAAACGGGATTCGAATGGAATCAGCTGGCATTCTCGGCTGATTCCTCATGCATTTTTGCCGATAAAAAAATTATTGATTTAAGATTGCCTTCGGGCGCTCCCGGAATTGATGGCGCTAAAGCCTTGACCGCTTATTGTGAACGTCCGCCGGAAGATACATTGTTGCTCATTACCGCGGGTAAATTGGCGAGCGGCGCCTTAAAAACCCGCTGGCTAGAGACGTTAGATAAGACAGGCGTTGTCATTCAGGTATGGCCATTGGAAGGGCAAGATCTAATCCGTTGGTTGCAACAAAGGCTCCAGCAGCGTGGTTTACATGCACAAACAGAAGGTTTGGGGATATTGGCATCCAGAGTTGAAGGCAACCTGCTGGCTGCCGCTCAGGAAATAGAAAAACTTTACGTTCTTTACGGAACCGGTAACCTCAGTAATCAGCAGATATTTGATGTTGTCGCTGACAGCTCCAGGTATGATGTATTTAAACTCATGGATAGCGTGCTATCAGCCAGCGTAAACCGTATCATCAGAATATTGTCAGGATTGCGTGCAGAAGGAATTGCCGCGCCAATTGTATTATGGGCCGTGACGCGGGAAGCCAGGTCATTAATTAAAATAAAACTGGCTATCAGTCAGGGGCAAAATCGACAAATCATTTTTAAAAATAACCAAATCTGGGATAAACGTAAACAATTGGTTAATAACGCGCTTAACAGACTTAGTGAAAATGATTTAAATCGCTTATTGGTATTGACCGCCAAGGCGGACAGGCAGATTAAGGGTCAGCAGCAAGGCGATGCCTGGGAAACATTGCTGGCTATTTGTTTGCAGTTTGCATCGACGCAGGTCATGGACAATCCAGGCTGAAAAGATGTTCTTAAAGATCCTCCGGGTAAGCCGAATTTACAAACGGTAAATAGAGTATTTCTTTCCTGCTTGGTTTTGACGATTTCTGGGCAGTGCTTTCAGATATTTTCCCATGACCATAAAATTGCCATTTGACTAAGGTTAAATGTCCAAGGATAATCCAAAGATATTATGTTGAAACGCACGCTCCCGTAAACACGAGCCAGAGGATCAAGGCATGTCCGCTACATAGCTCCACTTAACTATTTGAGGCTCTTAAGATTAGTCTATCTTAATGTTAAAACAAGCCGCACGGCATGATCTTTTGGTCAACCGCTTTAAAGCTACTCAATGTCATCGTCGATGGTTTGCGGATACAGGTGGCGGTAACCAAGCGGATATGAACCCTGCGAAAAGTGAAACCGTAAATCCAGAATGAAAAAATCTCGCCTTGCTATTATGAATTCAGCACCGGAAGCCCGTTCCAAGGCATCCAGAAATCAAACCGTCCGTCTCATGTACGCAGAGAACAATCGCCGGGACGTGGATATGACCCTATCTCATTTTGCCAAATTTGCGCCTGAATTCGAACTGGTGGTTGTGGATACCGGCGCAGCTTGTCTGAAACAAATCCGGAATAATCCGCCGGACCTGTTGCTGATCAATCATCAATTGCCTGATAGCGGCAGCGTGGAGATGATCAAGAATCTTCGCCGTCTGGCTCCCAATCTGCCCGTGGTGCTGATCGGTCCGGACAACGAAGATTTTTTCATCCGTGATCTGCGTGCGGGCGCCGACCAATACCTGCCCAAAAGCGGCGGCTATCTGAAATTCCTCCCCGGACTACTGCACGATGTTCTGTACGAACACCGCCGTAAACAAAGCAAGGGATTGTTCGACGCGCCTCAACGGATTCTCTATGTCGGTCACCCGCATAATAATATCGACCTCGCCTTACTGCATTTTGCCAAAGTCGCACCGAACTTCACTGTGGACATCGTTAACGGCTGCTCCGAAGCGCTGGCTCATTTGGCCCAGTCTTCACCTTATGATCTGGCGCTGATTGAGCTTCGAATGGCCGAAGAATGCGGGCTGGATTTTGTGCGCAAGGCCAAACGAAGCAGTCTTCGTTTGCCTGCATTTATTTTGATTTCTGACCCATGCGACGAAGACGCGGCCAGTTCCGCTTTGAAACTGGGTGCAGCGGATTTTATCATCAGACATGAGGGATATCTCGACCAATTGACTTACCGCATTGTTCGCGCCATCGCCAACAACCGGCTCAACCGCCTCAACGAGCAGCTTCGGCTGGATATAGCCAAACGCCAGCTTGTCGAAGAAAGTCTGGGAGCGCATCAGATCGAGTTGGAGATGCAGAACGATGAACTGCGCCGCGCGCATAAGGAACTGGACGCGGCGCGGGAGCGTTATTTTGACCTCTATTATCTGGCTCCGGTAGGCTATTGCACAGTTAACAAGGAGGGCTTCATTGAGCAAGCCAATCAAACTGCCATAGGACTCCTGGGCATAACACAGGACAAATTTGTCAGACAGCCTTTAGACCGGTTCATTTTCAAGGAAGACCAGAGTATCTACTGCTTGTTATGTAAACAGTTATCTGAGAGGAGCGAACCACAGGCGTGTGACTTGCGCATGGTGAAGGACAATGGCACGCCATTTTGGGTGCATCTGACGGCTACTTCTCAAAATTCCGATGGCTGTGCGCCGGTATTCCCCATTGCACTGACTGATGTCACTGAACTCAAACGAGCGGAAGAAAAGCTCCAACTCGCCGCCAGCGTTTTCAGCCATGCCCGCGAAGGCATTATGATAACTGCTACTGACGGCACTATCATCGACGTCAATGAAGCCTTCTTCCGTATAACGGGTTATAACCGCGATGAAGTGCTAGGAAAAAACCCGCGTCTCCTTAGCTCGAACCGGCACGAAACAGAGTTCTATACCGGCATGTGGAATGATCTGGTCAAACAAGGCTACTGGCAGGGCGAAATCTGGAACCGGTGCAAGAACGGCGAAGTAATCGCCGTGATGCAAACCATCAGCGCGGTGCGCGATGCTCAGGGTAACATCCGGCATTACGTGGCGCTATTCTCAGATATAACCGCTATCAAGGAGCACGAACTCGCGTTAGACCACGATGCCCACTATGATGCACTGACCGATTTACCTAACCGCTTGCTACTCAATGACCGTCTAAAGCAGGGCATGGTTCAGAGCCGGAGACGCGGGCGGGTGCTTGCGGTGGCATTTCTCGACCTCGATGGCTTCAAGGCCATCAATGATGATTTCAGGCATGAGGCCGGAGATCAGTTACTGATCGCAGTGGCCAACCGCATGAAACAGGTTCTGCGCGAGGGCGATACCCTGGCCCGGATGGGCGGTGACGAATTTGTCGCCGTACTGTCCGATCTTCCCGATATCGAAGCCAGCGTGTCTATGCTCACCCGCCTGCTCACCGCCGCTGCCGAACCAGTGCTGTTTGGCGAGATCGCTCTTCAGGTCTCGGCCAGTCTTGGCGTAACCTTTTATCCGCAGGCTGAAATTATCGATGAGGATCAACTCCTTCGTCAGGCTGATCAAGCCATGTATCAGGCTAAGATGGCCGGTAAGAACCGTTTCCACTTTTTCGATGCGGAACAGGATCGCGACGTCCATGGCCGCTACGAAAGCCTGGAGCACATCCGCCACGCCCTGGCCGCAGGCGAATTTGTACTGTTCTATCAACCCAAGGTGAACATGCGCAAAGGGACGATCACCGGTGCCGAAGCCCTGATCCGCTGGCAACATCCGGATAGAGGCCTGCTGCCGCCGGACCGGTTTTTGCCGGAGATCGAGGATCATTCCCTGGCCATTGATGTCGGAGAATGGGTCATTAATTCCACTCTGTCCCAGATAGAGATATGGCAGGAAGCCGGGTTGACCGTACCTGTAAGCGTTAATGTCTGCGCCCGCCAATTGCAGCAAAAGGATTTCGTCGAACGACTACGCAAGATATTGTCGGCGCACCCGAATATCGACCCATCCTGCCTTAAACTGGAGGTGATGGAAACCAGCGCGCTGAAAAATGTGGCGTTAATATGCCAGATAATGGAATCCTGCCGGGAGATGGGGGTATTGTTTGCCATGGATGACTTTGGCACTGGTTATTCCTCGCTGACCTACTTGAAACAGCTGCCGGTCACTACGATCAAGATTGATCAAACCTTTGTTCGCGGCATGCTCAACAACATTGATGATCTGTCCATTTTAAAGGGCGTACTCAGTCTGTCCGCGGCCTTCCACCGTGAGGTTATCGCTGAGGGAGTGGAAACCGCTGAACACGGCGCTATGCTGCTGCAACTTGGGTGCGACCTCGCACAAGGTTATGGAATCGCCCGTCCCATGCCTGCGCACGACTTCCTCGCCTGGTCGGCCAGCTGGCGGCCCGATCCATCCTGGGTTGACATAAACTAGTCCGTTAAAAATAAGCCTTATTCCTGAAGTCTTGTTAACCAGAGGTCTTTGCTATAAGGATCCACATGAAAGGCAAGCGATTCCGGTTTATGCAATAGACCTTCCTCACCCGAAGCATTGGGGTTTAATTGCCTTTTTTCCACAAAATCGATCATACGGCGTGCGTTATAAATTACCAGTGCACGATTGCAGTTTTTACTATGATAAATCTGAAAAGCCACATTATTTTCCGCAAATAAGGGGTTTCTGTTGATAAGTTCATCAAGCTTACTCGCATCACCCCGCGCTAAATTTTTTAATATGGAGTCGTCACGTGATTTGATCAGCGTTTGCAGATGCGTCGTCAATGTGCCTGCCAGTTGGCGCATCTGAAGTTCACGGACTTCCTGATCAGAAAATGAAAAACTTTCAGCGACGAGATAACGTGAGTTTTTTTCGCCGTCATTGGCAAACAGTGAAATTTTATCCAACGCTTCATGTTCCAGTGCATTAAGAAATGATAGTGGTGCGCGGATATGCTTATCTACGGTAACTACCCACGGTAATGCACGCCCCTTTTTTTCGAAACGTTTCTTTACACTGTTGATAACGCTGGACCTGATTAACTCGTTTTCGCGGCCATCAGGCTTGACAATAAAAGCGTCTACTCCCGTTATTTGGGTATGAAAACCGGCAGCCTTGAATTGAGTGACAATAGTGGAATAACGGGGTTGATAAGGAATGCCGGTGCCATCATAAAGAATATTGAAGTGATTTTTTTTTGCATATTCGGCCACTAAATCGCGCAGTTTGTTTGCAAATGGCTCGACATAGACATAGTCGTCGCTATGATGACTGGCCGCGGTAAGCACCTTGTACAGATCGCTTTTCTTGCGAAACTCATCCAGCGATGCAATAACAAAGTTATCGCCGCACTGCGTCCGTGCAATTTCTTCAACGGCCGTTTTTCCCGATCCTGCGCCTCCCATCGACATAAATAACCGGGGATTTGCATCAGGTATTTTACCGGCGAAGAGCTCATTTTTTGCATCGTCGAGTTTTTTTATCACTTTACTCAGCCGCTCAAAGGCAATTTCAACGGCTCGCATTAATCTGATATCGCCACTGGCAGCCGTTATCATTTTATCTTTGAGTCCTGCTTTGTTTACCAGATCAAATACCGTGGCGTTGTCGCCTTCGCATTGTTTGAGCAACTCCAAAATTTCTGTATGACTGGGAGAGCGCAAGCCCGTCAACATGTTAATATCAAGACAGAAGAGGGGGGCTGCGCCATCTTTGCCAATGCTGATGCCGTCAATTTCGTATTTTCCCGGTTGGCGCACCTCTTCGGTTCCTGGCAAATAGCCAATCACTTTTTCGAAGGCGCAGAGCGGATAATCAGCTAAATGCTTTCCTGCTATAAATAGCTCTTTCCTGATGCTGTCCACAGGCACCAAGCCACCGTTTACCGAGATCAGGCATTCCATGCCGGCTTTTGTTTTATACGACAAAAATGGAATGCCGTATAGAAACTTCTTGTTTTCCGGCCACTTTCCATAAGCGTTGGCTTTGTTTTGCAGACTTTTGCTTCTGGATGTATCAAGCGCATGTGCAAAGGCCATGGTGACTTCCCTAAGGCTGCTGTCAGGATTATGCATGGCCGCAGCATCGAAAACTTCAATTCGTCTGAAATCAATACCCTGCTCATAAACACTCTTGAAAGCAGGCAGTTTTCCGAGCATGGTTAAAAAAAAATCGAGTGTTATTCTATTTCCATAAGTAAAAGGTCTTACGCTACGCATTTTCTGATAAAAACCGGCCAGCCTTTCAGCGATATCTTCAGTTCTAATAACAAAACCGTTATTATCAAAAATCGCCGTATCTTTATTACTCCCATTATTCAACACCAGGCGTTCGATCGTCTCGCGAAACTCTTTTCTTTTGTCGGGATCAGGCATGGTGCCGGGACGATGGCAAACTGTAGGCTGTTCCTTCCAATCCTGAAACATTTCCCGGTGGATACGGGAAAAAAGTTCCGTCAAATAAGTAACCCGCTTTGTCTGATCATGCGATACGGTATCTTCCGCTTCCTGTTGCAGGGTTGACAATAGTTTTGCGCCCTGAGAAATCGCTAATGCGGTTCGCAACTTTTTCAGTTGCTTATAGCCGGCAACTCTGGGGATAGCATTCTTATTCATAATTCCAGCCTTTCAATCATCGTTTCCAACCCTGGCGCCATTGTAAACAAGCGCCTCAATATAATTTAACAACTTTTACAAAGGCAGGCTCTATTTATGCGCGCGCGCCGGCGTAAACGTGAAATAATCATTGCATGAGAACAATATTAGCTCGCTTTTTCCATCTGTTCCCAGTCTGAATCCAAACCATACGACAAACACATTTTTAAGCTATAATTAGGGACTTTTTTAATGCCCAACGTATAGTCACCGTGTCGAATACAAAAAACGATTCATCAACTTTTCAGGGACTCATCCTGGCCTTGCAAGATTATTGGTCAAGTCAGGGGTGTATTTTATTACAACCTTTAGATCAGGAAGTCGGCGCGGGAACTTTTCATCCGGCGACCTTTTTACGGGCTATAGGTCCTGAACCCTGGAATACTGCCTACGTTCAGCCGTCTCGCCGCCCCACTGACGGCCGCTTTGGGGAAAATCCCAATCGCCTGCAGCATTACTACCAGTTTCAGGTGCTTTTAAAACCGTCGCCGGATAATTTTCAGGAACTGTATCTAGGATCATTGCGTTTTCTGGGACTCGATCTGCTCGAACACGATATCCGCTTTGTAGAAGATAATTGGGAGTCGCCCACATTAGGCGCCTGGGGCTTGGGTTGGGAGGTCTGGTTAAACGGCATGGAAGTGACGCAGTTCACTTATTTTCAGCAAGTAGGCGGTTTGGAGTGCAGGCCCGTTTCCGGAGAAATAACTTACGGCCTTGAGCGTATTGCCATGTACCTGCAGGGCGTTAAAAGCGTCTATGATCTGATTTGGACTAATGGTCCGTTTGGTGTCGTCACTTATGGCGATGTGTTTCATCAAAACGAAGTGGAAATGTCGGCTTATAATTTTGATCATGCCAATGTCGAGTTTATGTTCCAGTGTTTCAATACCTATGAGCAGGAATGCCAAAAGTTGATTGAACTCAATTTGCCTTTGCCTGCTTACGAAATGGTATTGAAAGCCTCGCATACCTTTAATCTTTTGGATGCCCGTCATGCCATTTCCGTCACCGAGCGGCAACGCTATATTTTAAGGGTGCGCACCTTATCCAGAGCCGTAGCCGAAGCTTATTACGCCCGCCGCGAATCGTTGGGTTTTCCGATGTGCCAGAATAATCAAACGGTTTAACGGCCATGTTAAAAAGACTTTATGTTCACAATTATAAATGCCTGGTTAATTTTGAAATTAACTTTGATAAGGACATTAGTCTTTTTTTGGGGACGAA
Source organism: Methylobacter sp. KS41 (assembly GCA_002862125.1). Lineage (GTDB taxonomy): Bacteria > Pseudomonadota > Gammaproteobacteria > Methylococcales > Methylomonadaceae > Methylobacter_C. The sequence goes on from PHSP01000001.1 coordinate 2,050,609, forward strand.
TGGCTCGGGTAAATCTACGGTTTTTGAAGTATTAACTAAATTACGCAGAGTCATTATTGGCGAAGAAAAGATTGAAAATGTATTTTACTATACTGATATTCCTCGTTGGATAAAGGGTTCTGAAAACAATACACGTTTTGAACTTGATATAGAAATAGAAAATTCTATATATAAATACTCATTAATAATAGAGTTTGACTTTTTTGCTATCATTAGTATTAAAGAAGAATCCTTATATTGTAATAATAAAATGTTCATTGAATCTAAGGATGAAACAACTTTTCTACTTGGACCTAGACTTGGCAATAATAATGGACTTCCATTTGATAATTCGCGCTCCAGCATATATCGCACATACGCGTTACAGTTCTTACAGTATCTGCGTACATTATTTGTAGTCCGCATTAACCCTTATGAAATGGTTGCTACTATTAATAGAGCTAGTACAGAGATTAAAACAGACCTTTCAAATTATGCCGAATGGTTTGCTCGTCTCAATGAAAATAATAGAAGAGAAGTATCAATGCTTGAAAAAGCAATGCGTGATATTCTTCCAGGTTTTGATTACTTTAAGATTGAACAGGCAGGACAAGCAAAAGTATTACAAGTTGAATTTGAAAACAAAAAAGAAATCATCCGTTATGACTTTAACGAACTTTCAGAAGGGCAAAAAGTATTAATCGCGCTTTATGCCTTGGTTTACTGCACCCCTGAAAACTCACTGATTTGCATAGACGAACCCGAAAACTTCTTAGCCCTGCCTGAAATTCAGCCCTGGTTTGACACGCTTTACGATCAATGCGCGGAAAGAGGTTTGCAAGCCTTGTTAATTTCACACCACCCTAAAATTATCAACTTGTTGGCAAATGATTCGGGTTATTGGTTTAGCCGGGAAAATAATTTAACGAGAATACAAAAAATCAGCACAGAAAATGAAAGCGGACTTTCTATTGCAGAGTTAATAGACAGAGGCTGGATTTATGAGCAATAAAGCACAAGTAATTATTTTGTGCGAGGATACCGTTCATTATCATTTTGCAAGAAAATACTTTGAATTACTGGGCTTTAATAATAGAAAAATAACGGGGAAATTTAATCCAAAAGGCCGTAGCGTTGGTTCTGGTGCGGAGTATGTAAAAAAGAACTATGAAAAAGAAATTACTGCCTTTCATAGCAAAAATTACCTTGACTATATTTTGGTAGTTATCATCGATGATGATACTAAAGATAACGCTAAAAATTTATATGAAACATATAAGCCTTTGCCCAATGAATCTATTTTAGTTTTTTCACCTGTTCGAAATATTGAGTCATGGTTTTCTTATATTGATACGGGGAATTTTCACGTCGAAGAAATTAATGAGCAAGGTAATATCACGGATTATAAGAGCCAATTTAAAAACTCTAAACCCACTGAATTCGCTAAAAAATTAAAAAATGAAATCTGCATTAACGGCTTGCCGGAAAATGCACCTGCTTCTTTGCACTGTGCCTGCAACGAACTGAAACGCCTTAAAAATTAAGAGATTACCGTGATAGAAAAACAGAATTTACTTTTTGAACTGGGTTCAGAAGAGCTGCCGCCGAAAACCTTGCTTAAACTAAGCAACGCCTTGCTGGACGGGATCGTTCAAGGTTTACATGCAGCCGAGTTAACGTTTACCGGCAGCAAGGCTTACGCCACGCCCAGGCGTCTGGCTGTTTTTATTGAAAACCTGTCCACGGCGCAACCGGATAAAACCGTTGAAAAACGCGGCCCGGCGATACAAGCGGCTTTTGCTTCCAACGGCTCGCCCAGCAAAGCCGCCTTGGGATTTGCAGTCAGCTGCGGCGCCACTTTTGATCAACTGGAACGCTTGAAAACCGATAAGGGCGAATGGCTCAGCTTTACCCAGGCTGTCAAGGGGCAAGCAACTGAAAACCTGATTCCCGGTATTATCCGCCAGAGCATTGCCGGTTTGCCGGTTGCCAAAAGAATGCGCTGGGGCGCTTTCAATACTGAATTCGTCAGACCTGTGCACTGGGCGGTTTTACTTTATGGCGATAGCGTTATTAAAACGGAAATTTTAGGACTGGAAACAGGTGCGGCAACGCAGGGGCACCGTTTTCATGCTCCGCAAAAAATCACCCTGATCAGGCCGGAAGACTATGCCGATGTGTTGTACAAAGAAGGCCATGTCATTGCCGATTTTGAACGAAGAAGAACTTTGATCTGCGAAGCAGCTCAAGCCGCTGCCGCCGCAGTAAACGGCAAAGCGCATATCGAGGACGATTTACTGGAAGAGATTGCCGCCTTAAATGAATGGCCGGTGCCGATTACCGGAAATTTTGATCCGCGTTTTCTGGAACTGCCTCCGGAAGTGCTGATTACCACGATGCAAACCAACCAGAAGTATTTCCCGGTTAAAAATGCCGAAGGCGGTTTACTTCCGAACTTTATTACTTTCAGCAATATTGAAAGCAGCAACCCTGAGTCTATACAACACGGTAACGAGCGAGTGGTGACCCCGCGTCTTTCCGATGCGGAATTTTTTTGGAATCAGGACCGGAAAAAGCCCTTGGAGGAGCGCGTGGAAAGTTTGGACAACGTTGTTTTTCAGGAGAATCTGGGCACTGTTTTAGCCAAGACCAAACGGGTTCAAAATCTCGCAAAATTTATTGCCGGACACTTGTGCGCCGATGTCGAATTGGCCGGACGCGCAGCATTATTGGCCAAAACCGACCTGATGACCGAAATGGTTGGGGAATTCGGCAACCTGCAAGGCACTATGGGGCGGTACTACGCGCTGGCGGATAATGAACCGGAAGAAGTCGCGTTGGCGATTGAGGAACAGTATTTCCCCAAACAATCCGGCAGTCCGACTGCCGGCAGTTCAACCGGGCAAATTCTTGCTATCGCGGAAAAAATAGACACCCTGGCCGGTATTTTTGCAGCCGGATTGATCCCTACCGGCGACAAGGACCCTTATGCGCTAAGGCGTGCAGCGCTAGGCATTCTCCGGACCATCATTGAGAATAAGCTCAACATCAATATCGTTGGGTTAACCGAATTTGCCAGTGTTCAGATTAACACCATTCCCAATCAAGCCAGCGATCAAAGCGCAACATCCGGCCGGGTTATCGATTTCATTTTTGACCGCTTGAAAGGCTACTGTCTGGATCAGGGTTACACCTCCGATGAATTTGACGCTGTGATCGCTGTAAAACCTTCGGAACCTTTGGATTTTATGCAGCGGTTGCAGGCGGTTAAAGCTTTCAGGCAACTGTCCGAAGCTGAAAGTCTGGCTGCCGCGAATAAACGCATCCGCAATATCCTGAAAAAATCAGAGTCCCAACCGGCGGCATCGGTAGGAGCCTTGCTGGAACCTCAAGAAAAACAGTTGTTACAAGCCGCTCTGCAATCCGGAAGAGACATTCAACCGTTGCTGGAACAACGCAACTATCAGGCGGCGCTTAACCGTCTGGCGGATTTACGAAATGACGTTGATGCGTTTTTTGATCATGTCATGGTGATGACTGATGATCTTGACCTTCGCGCTAATCGCTTGGCCTTGCTAAACCTATTATCCGAACAGTTTTTAACCTGCGCCGACATTTCCAGATTGCAATCGTAAACAAGTAGATGGGTGAAGTTACGCGGCTTGTAAAGCACAAAATGAAGCCTATGTCATCTGTGATTAATGGATTGGATTCGGATACCGGCTCACCATCAACGAACGTGCTTTTGCTCCGGAATAAGCAAGCGTAAATAGTTACCAATGCCCAAACAACGCTATATTTTACTGGATCGCGATGGCGTGATTAATCACGACTCCAATGAATTCATCAAATCTCCGGAACAATGGCTACCCATTGAAGGTAGTCTTGAGGCGATTGCTTTACTCAACGCGCATGGTTATCAGGTCATTGTCGTCACCAATCAATCGGGCGTGGCGCGGGGTTTGCTTGATGAAGCCATGCTGGAAAAAATTCACGCTAAAATGCGCCGGTTAGCGAGCGAAAAAGGCGGGAAAATTGACGCAGTCTATTTTTGCCCGCACGGCCCTGGCGACGGCTGCAACTGCCGCAAACCAAAACCCGGCTTGCTCAAGGCCTTTGCTTCTGACTTTCACGCCGACTTAACCACGACTGCCGTAATCGGCGATTCCTTGCGCGATTTACAGGCCGCTGAGTCAGTGGGCGCAAAACCGATACTGGTTAGAACCGGCAAAGGACAACAAACTTTACTGAATAATCCGGACCTTAACATTCCTGTTTTTGAAAATCTTTATGACGCAGCACAACACCTTATCACCCGATCCCAGACCTAAAAATTATTTGGGTTCAACGCTTTTGTTCATTGGTATTTTTTCCACCGCCACCATTGCAGGCATTCTTATTCTTTTAACGGCACCTTGGCCTTTCAATGTGCGCTATCAAATATCCAGGGCCTGGTGTGGTTTGGTGCTATGGATGGGCAAGGTTTTTTGCGGCGTGCGTTATGAAGTGGAAGGCCTTGAACATTTAAACACCGGGCAAGCCTCGATCGTGTTAAGTAATCATCAATCGGCATGGGAAACTTTAGCCTTGCGTTATATACTTACTCCAACGCAAGCGGCTCTATTAAAGCGTTCATTAACATGGTTTCCTATCTGGGGTTGGGCTTTGTCTACCCTAAAACCCATTGCCATTGACCGCAAAAAACAACGCGAGGCACTGCGCACATTATTAGAAAAAGGTAAACTCTATTTAAAACAAGGCTTATGGGTGGTTGTTTTTCCTGAAGGCACGCGCACATCTGCAGGTGAAGTTAAGAAATTTAGCGCGGGCGGCGCGATTTTAGCGCAACAATCGGGCTGTCCTGTTATTCCCGTCGCGCATAACGCAGGCAATTATTGGCCTCGTTATAGCTTTTTAAAATATCCTGGAACCATCAAGGTAAAAATTGGCCCGGTTATTGAAAGCAGGGGTCGTAAAGCCGCGGACATCAATGCCGATGCGGAAAGCTGGATAGCTCAAGCGATAAATGAACTATAAAGACTTTAAACTGAACATCTCATCTTTAAGCTGACAGATACACGTATAATACCCATCTCGCTATATTTAAATTTAAATCACCCATAACGGTAAATCTTATGAAAAAACTATTGCTGATTTCTCTATCCGCATTATTACTCCCAGCATGCGCTGATAAAAATCAATACGAACAGGCTGTGTTAGAACAAATGCAGAAAGAGCAGGATATAAAGGACTACAAAATAACGCCCGAGTATATGACAAAATGCGTAGTGGACAAAACTGCGCAAAATATGCCCGGTATTTTTCCTTTCGACCCCAAGCGTCTGACGGCTTACCGCAACTATACAAAAATGTTGACGCTGGCTAACTCTGCAGACCCTAAAAAGACTCTGGAAGAATTACGCGCCGATTTTGGCTCGGCTAAAGATCTTGCAGACGCTCATACTAACTATACAGAAAGCCTGGTAGAGTGCTATGCCGCAGTCATCTCGGAATCTGAAGGATCTGAAGCACCTGAAAAAGAGAAAAATCAAATGCCGTCGGAAAAGTAGAAAATCGTTTGTCCTTACATATTTCGCCAACAACTACACATTAAAATCCATGAAGAAGGGCTTTGGTGTTTCAAGTGGCGAAGTTGTTTCTGCATGGACTTCCCAATCAAACACTGACAATCACTTCAAATCAATGCGTATTCCGGCAGAAGGCGCAATTTGTCAGTCTTCCTTGCCGGCTAATCGGTTAGGTTTCAACAAAAACCGGCATACAAACCTATAAAGTCAGGTTGTATGAATTCAGGACTCCATTAATGCTGATAAGCGCAAATGTTTTACCAAGGCGTTAAAAAAACCATAGTGGCTCGCGCTATTGAAAAAAAATGTTCGTTTGAAGGTGATGTTCATCCTCTGTTACAACGAATATTTTTAGCCCGAGGCATCACTACAGAAACAGAACTGGATAGGACTCTGGCAAAACTGCCGTCTCCTTGGTTGTTATCGGGTATGGAAGAAATGGTTGCTCATTTGATCACCGCCATCAATGAGCAGCAACGAATTTCCATTGTCGCCGACTTTGACGCCGATGGGGCAACCAGTTGCGCGGTCGCAATCAAGGGTTTGCAATTACTGGGGGCAGGGCAGGTATCATTCGCCGTTCCCAATCGATTTGAATATGGTTATGGTTTGACCCCTGAAATTGTCGGCTTGGTAAAATTGCAAAATCCTGACATTATTATTACCGTTGATAACGGCATATCCAGTGTTGACGGTGTAAAAGCGGCGGTAGACTCCGGCATTAAAGTTCTGGTTACCGATCATCATTTACCGGGTCATGAGCTTCCAGAAGCCGACGCCATCGTAAATCCCAATCTGGCGGATGATAAATTTCCCGGAAAATCGCTGGCGGGCGTAGGGGTTATATTTTATGTGTTAATGGCGTTAAGAAGCCGGTTAAGAGACACAAACTGGTTCGAACGTAATCAGATTCCCGAGCCGAATCTTGCTCAATTACTTGATTATGTAGCATTAGGTACAGTTGCTGATGTCGTTTCTCTGGATCAAATCAACCGGATTCTGGTGCATCAGGGATTATTGAGAATACGCGCGGGGCGCTGCCATCCCGGCCTAAACGCGCTCATTGAAGTATCCGGAAAAAACCCTCAAACCATTGCAGCCTCGGATCTGGGCTTCTCACTGGGTCCCAGATTGAATGCCGCGGGCCGTATGGATGATATGTCGCTGGGTATTCAATGTTTATTGACTGATGATCCGGTGCTTGGAAAGGACATGGCGCTTCAACTTGATGAGTTGAATAATGACCGGAAGGAAGTTGAAGCCGTCATGAAACTTGAGGCAATGGCCTTATTAAGTGACATGAAAGCGTTGGATGATCGGCATTTACCGGCAGGCGTCTGCTTATTTGATGCCAATTGGCACCAAGGCGTCATAGGAATTTTAGCGTCTCGCATAAAAGATCGTTTGCATCGGCCGGTTATAGCGTTTGCTCCGGCAGGTAAAGATTTAATCAAGGGTTCGGCGCGTTCTATTCCAGGAGTGCATATTCGCGATGTATTGTGCGATATTGCCGCTACGCACCCAAAATTACTGAGTAAATTTGGCGGTCATGCAATGGCTGCGGGCTTGAGCATAAAAATGCACGATTATCCCCCATTTGCCCTGGCTTTTGACGAGGTTGTCAATAAGCGTCTGGCTAATAATGTCGATTTGGAACAAAAAATAGTTACTGATGGCGAGTTGGCTGAACAGGAAATGACGCTTGAAATTGCTGATTTATTACAAAATTCAGCAACCTGGGGGCAGGACTTTCCGGAACCGGTTTTTGACGGGGTATTTGATGTGATTCAGTCGCGTATTGTCGGGCAGCGTCATCTTAAATTAGTATTGAGGAAACCCGGCGGTGAACTGGTAATTGACGGCATCGCATTTTTTGTCGATCAGCCCGAGCAATGGCTAGGTTTACGGCAAATAAAGGCTGCTTACAAGCTGGATATAAATGAATTCAGGGGTAATAGAAGCGTGCAGTTTATTGTTCAGTATTTGGAAAAAATAGTTTAAAAAAGGGCGGTTTATCCGCCCTTTTTTGTACGCTTAAAGAACTATTTTTTGGTTTCGGGTGTTGCCGCTTCCTTAGCAGCTGGTTTGGCAGCTTCCTCAACTTTACCGGCTTCCGGAGCAGTTTTATCCGCTTGCTTTTCTTCAGCCGGCGATTTTTCTTCTACAACATCTTCAACAATGACTTCTTCAGCAACTGTTTTCCCTTTTGAATCTTTAACTTCTTCGACTATAACCTCTTCAGCGACAGGTTGTTCACCCGTTGCTTTGGCATCAGCGGGCGCTTTTTGAGGTTCGTCTTTCAACGGTACCAAGATTTCTACTTTGGCCTGTTTACGCAACGCTTCCACCATATTCTGAACTTTTTTACGTTGCAGGTAAGGCATCAGTTGCTCTTTTACAGCTTCAAATGGAGGCGGTGTTTGCGGGCGGGAATCTTCTCTTAAAATAACATGCCAGCCAAACTGGGTTTTAACAGGCGTTTTGGTGTATTTACCATTTTCCAGCTTTGCGACAGCTTCGGAGAATGGCGCAACCATTTGTCCAGCAACAAACCAGCCTAAATCACCGCCATTTTGTGACTCTTTAGCATCTAATGAGTTCTTGTTGGCTAATTTTGAAAAGTCCGCGCCTTTGTCTAATTCCGCAATAATTTTTTTAGCTTCTGCTTCGGTTTTAACCAAAATATGACGCGCTTTATATTCAGTTCCATTTTCACCTGCGACTTTACTGTCATATTCAGCCTTGACTTCGGCGTCGGTTACCGGATTCGCTTTTATAAAATCCTGGACATCAGCTTGTGTTAATAACGTTTTTTTTACGCCCTCAAGCTGGGCTATGACTTCAGGTGACTTATCCAGGTGCTTTTGCATGGCGTCCTGAACTAACAGTTCACGCTGGACCAGCTCTTCAATCAGTTTTTCCTTAGGGAAAGTTTGACCATGGCCGCGCTCGGCGATTTCTTTTTCCAACTGATCAAGGGTAGACTTCGCTATATATTGACCATTTACTTCGGCCACGGCATCGGCTTTCGAAATTGCCGGGGCAGAAGCTGCCGTGGTGCTTTCAGTAGCGGCCTTTTGGTCACAGCCTGCAAGCAGTGCAGTTCCAGCTACAAGTAGAGGAATAATCTTTTTTTTCATTTATATGCTTCCTTTGGTTTCTTCAGAGGGTGAGAGGGCATTGATGCCTAAGGCATGAATTTGTTGCTTCATCATGTCGCCTAACGCTTTATAAATAAGCTGGTGCCGTTGCACCAGAGACTTTCCTTCAAAAGCCTCCGCGACGATAGTGACATGGTAGTGGCCGCCGCCGCTTATTGCGCCAGCATGTCCAGCATGAGCGGCGCTGTTATCCAGTATTTCTAATAACTCAGGTTTAAAAGCATCAGTAAGTAATTGTTTAATTTGTTCGGATGTCATTGAGGAAATACCTTTTTGAATGGTTTAACGGTAACTTTGGAATACACTCCGGCATCCTGATAAGGATCAACTTTAGCCCACTGTTCAGCAGCTTGCAGGCTATCAAACTCGGCAACTACCAGGCTGCCCGTAAATCCGGCCGCGCCTGGATTGTCGCAATCAATAGCTGGATGAGGGCCGGCTAACACCAGACGTCCTTCATCCTGAAGCGCCTGGAGTCTTTTAATATGGGCGGGCCGGGCGGACATTCTCTTTTCCAAACTAGCCTCAGCATCTTCACTGATAATTGCGTACAACACTATTTTTCCTCTGCTTCCGGGATATATTTATATAAAAAAAACATTTGCACTATCATAAAAACCACCATCAAACCCGGCGCTATAAAGGTTTTAAAGTTAACCCAATCATCCGTATCGTAATTGTACATAACATAAACATTGATAAAACCAATGATGATAAAGAAACTGGCCCAGCTAAAATTCAAGCGCTTCCAGATTAATGACGGTAAAGTCAGGTTGCCGGACATCATTCTTTCGATGAAGGTTTTTTTGCCAAAAAAATGGCTGCTCAAAAAGGCTATGCCAAACAGCCATTCGATGATGGAGAACTTCCATTTAAGGTACTGCGCATCATGTAAATAGATGGTTGCGCCACCGAATACAACAACCAATGCCAAGGTAATCCATTGCATGGTTTCAACCTTGCGGTGTTTAAACCAGGCATAAGCCACCTGGATGACAGTAGCCACAATAACAACGGCCGTCGCTATATAAATGTCATAAAGCTTATACGCGATAAAAAATAAAATGATCGGGAAAAATTCAAAAAGCTGTTTCATGAGTTCCGGGGCAGGGGTGGTCAGGCGTAAATGGCCATGATTCTCCTTTTGATCCAATGATCATAAAGAGGTTTATTTTTTAGTTTATGGGTAGTTTGCTTAGGTAATGGAAGCTCGTTTTCATCTTCAATTTTGTAAGATTAGCACGAAGGGCTGCTTGTTGTATGTCGGTTAAAGCTTACATTGAAAAGAGCAATTATAACCTGAAATTTTATAGTCTGCCGTTTGCTTTATGCAAACTAAAATTTCTCGTATTGTAGAATTTTTCATGGCTAATGTACATGTTTGCCGGGTTGTTTCTGCTAAAATAGTCGATTTTAGAGTATATCAATGGATAAAAAGTTTCAAACCGAAATTGAGGCTGCGGCATTCAGGCGCTTGGTCAGCCACTTACAACAACATCCTGAAGCTCAAAATATCGATTTAATGATATTGGCGGACTTTTGCAGAAATTGTCTTGCCAAATGGTATATGGCATCAGCAGTAGAGCAGGGGATAGACATGGATTACGAACGGGCCAGGGAAGTGGTCTACGGCATGCCTTATAGTGAATGGAAAGATAAATTCCAAAAAGAGGCGACACCCGAACAATTGGCTGCCTATAACAACAAACAACAGGCAAAAGCCGGTTAACAATCCTCATGACGGACGTTCGGCTGCTTTCAGCGCCAGTCAACAAACATGGATGTAAAAAATGATTTTAAGTATTTGCGTCAGGATCAATATATTTGTTGCCGGTTTCAATGTGCTTAAGAGCAGCTTCGGCATGAGCAGTAGCTGATCCTACATGACCCCATTTTCCGATTTTCCGGAGTTCATGGGCTTCCTGCAATTCCTTGGCCGTTGCATCCAAGTGGGTTTTTGAAACACCTGTAGCTTCTTTGGAAGCTGCTTGGATATGCTCTAATGCAGCCTTTGCATGTTTGAGCAAAATTAATGTTTGACCGTCTCCACCGTTAGTTAAATCACCCCCGGCAAAGCCGGGGGCTTATTATTGTTAGCCCCTCAAAGAGGCATGTTTATTAATCGCTTAAAGGCGATTACCTATTTCCAAAGACTGAGTTGTTCATAATGCTCCTCTTCTTTTTCTTGCTCCCTTATATATGCTTTAACAACCTCTTCATGCAGGATCCGATAACATGCAGAAATAGCGCGGGTGCGCACCAAGTCAGACCCATAGCAGTTTTGTTATTTTTGTCACCGTTCTTCCATAGTTTTGACTTGTTCACCGCGTCTAACGTTTTAGGGTCGAACGCAGGGGGCGCCCCCAGGGCTTTTTAAGCTTTTGGGGGAATAAAGAAAACTTCGTTTATGCAACTTCGCATAATGTATATTATGTTAAATAATATCATACTCGCCATTAATCTCCTTTACGATGTCCGTTCAGTTAAGTAAATTTGTAACTAGATAAGCAAATGTCTACTCAGTAAATCAGTCTGTGCAATCGTTCGTTTAATCAAGCGCTCCCACCGTAGGTCAAACGACACGGTTTTGCAGGTCGAATGACGTATGTGTAGTTTTTGGTGTAGTTCATTTAGCTAGAGTTGTAAACATGTGTCGTTTGACCTGCATCTGTAGAAAACACCGTACCATTCTAATATAGCGTGTTGAGCAAGTTAATCCCGCCCCGATCTTCTCGTTCTGCCTGGCGAACAAAAAATTGTTTTAATTGGCGGCATAGCCACGCAAAACCTATTCATAGCGCGTTACGTGATCAGTGCCGTCTCTTTATCGCCCCGACATGCCGTTTCGACACCCCCGAAACGCATTGCTAATGCCGTGCATATTGAATTCTCCAGCGATTGGTTTCCAGGGTTAAGTTGTTAATGACCATGCAATCGACCTCATAAAGATCATTCCTCCCGCCCTTTGTTCCCGTAAATCTATTGTACCTATTGTATACGGTAGTTTATCGACGAAAGGCATTTTACATATGCATTATTTCCTTTAATGCACAATAAGTTTGCACGAACGCCGTATTTGTTGTATAAATTGCATCAAATATAAAAATGCAAATAAATGAACATAAGCAATATTGTTACCTTGACCGCCGGACATCCTTTTCGAGAAGGCATTAAACATGTCGACGATGGTGATACAGCTGTTGTTCAGATGAAAGATGTGGACGCGGAAAAAGGTTTGGATCGCACAAACTTACATCGTGTTCATTTAACCGGTCGCAAATCCCCTGATTATTTAAGACGCAATGACATCTTGTTCGTCGGTCGTGGCTACCGGATTTTTGCCGTTCTGGTTGATCAAGGCTTGGAAAGCACCGTTGCCGGTTCTCACTTCTTTATTCTGCGGGTAAAACCCAATAGACAGGATGTAACACCGGACTATTTAACTTGGTATATCAACCATAAACAGGCGCAACGCTATTTTTCTCAGCATGTCGCAGGCACGGCCCTACCCCACGTAAACCGCACGGTGTTGGAAAATCTACCCGTTGTTCTGCCTCCCATAGATGTACAAGAAAGCATCGTCAGAGCACACAATTGCAGGCTTAAGGAAAAAGCCTTGCTAGAACAACTTATCGACAAGAAAAAACAGTTTTTAGACCAGTTATTGGATCAAACATTGGAACACTACCAAGAGGACAACGCATGAGCACCAAGATCAATCAGGACGAAATTAACAGCATCCTCTGGAAGGCCTGCGATACCTTCAGGGGCGTGGTCGATGCGTCAGAATACAAAAACTATATTCTGGTGATGCTGTTCGTGAAATACATCTCCGATGTCTGGCAGGAACACTATGAAAGCCTCAAGGAAAAATTCGGCGATGACGAAGAGATGATCTTGCGCCGCATGCAGCGCGAACGCTTTGTGTTGCCCAAGGGCTGCAGCTTCTCAGATCTTTATAACCAACGCAACGAAGCCAATATCGGCGAAATCATTAACATCGCCCTGGAGCATGTTGAAGAAAACAATAAACAAAAGCTCTCCGGCGTATTCCGCAATATTGATTTTAATTCCGAAGCTAACCTAGGCCAAACCAAGGACCGCAACGCCCGCTTGAAACACCTGTTGGAAGATTTTCACGATACGCGGCTGGATTTACGCCCGTCGCGTGTCGGCAATCTGGACGTGATCGGCAATGCCTATGAATATCTGATTGCGAAATTCGCAGCCGGTGCTGGGAAAAAAGCCGGCGAGTTCTATACCCCTGCTGAAGTGTCCGAACTGATTGCCGAGTTGGTGAATCCGCAAGCGGGCGAGCGCATTGCCGATCCGGCCTGTGGTTCCGGTTCCTTGCTGATTAAATGCGGTAATCAATTGCTTAAGAAAGGCATCAAAGACTTTGCGCTGTACGGCCAGGAAATCACCGGCGCCACTTGGGCGTTGGCGAAAATGAACATGTTCCTGCACGGCATGGACAATGCCCGCATCGAATGGGGCGATACCATCCGCAGTCCCAAGCTGATCGAAGACGGCACCACGATGAAGTTCGAGGTAGTGGTCGCCAATCCGCCGTTTTCGTTGGATAAATGGGGTTACGAACAAGCCGGTAACGATGCTTACAAACGCTTCCATCGTGGCCTGCCGCCTCAATCCAAAGGCGATTACGCCTTTATCTCGCACATGATAGAAACCACGACCAAGGATTCCGGACGGGTGGGCGTGGTGGTTCCGCATGGCGTGCTGTTCCGCGGCTCCAGCGAAGGCAAAATCCGCCAGCAACTGATTGAAGAAAACCTGCTGGATGCGGTGATCGGTTTGCCCTCTAATCTGTTTTACGGCACGGGCATTCCGGCTGCGGTATTAGTGTTCAAACGCAATAAGCCGGATACCAATGTGCTGTTTATTGACGCCAGCCGTGAATATCAGAACGATAAAAATCAAAACCGCCTTCGGCAATCCGACATCGACAAGATTGTCGCCACCTATCAAGCACGGGAAACCGTCGAGAAATATGCTTATCTCGCCAGCTTTGACGAGATCAAAAACAACGACTTCAACCTGAACATTCCGCGTTATGTCGATACCTTTGAAGAAGAGCAAGAGATCGATATTAACGCCGTGCAAGTCGAAATCAGTCAGCTTGAAACGAAATTAGAAGAAGTGAAGCAGGAAATGGCGGGGTATTTGAAGGAGCTGGGCTATGGGCAATAAAAAATCGGTCAACATTGAGGTTGAGGGCACCTCAATCACCATTCTTAACCAAAGCGAACAGGATTACCTATCGCTGACAGACATGCTAAAAGCCAAGGAAGGTGATTTTTTTATTTCCGATTGGCTTAGAAACCGCAATACCATTGAGTTTCTTGGAATATGGGAAGGTATTTACAACCCAGATTTTAATTATGGCGAATTTGCCATAATTAAAATCCAGGCGGGTCTAAACAGCTACAAATTGAGCACGAAGGAATGGGTTGAAAAGACCAATGCCATTGGCCTGCAAGCAAAAACAGGCTGGTACGGAGGCACTTATGCACACAAAGACATCGCCTTTGAATTTGGCATGTGGATCAGTCCAAAATTCAAAATTTACCTAATTAAAGAATTCCAACGTCTCAAGGAAGATGAGCAACGTCGGCTTTCAAACCCTTGGAACATCAATCGTACCCTATCCAAGCTAAATTACCGTATCCATACCGACGCGATCAAAACGCACATCATTCCGCCCACCGTTTCAAAAGCACAGGCAGCAACCGTTTACGCGACCGAGGCAGATTTATTAAACGTAGCGCTATTCGGTCAGACCGCCAAACAATGGCGAGAGGCGAACCCCGCGCTTGATCCATAATCCAGAAGCAATCCTGTGTTTCCTTTATTTGTTAATTCTAGATTAACTGACAACAGGTTTAAATTGTCTTTTATAGCTAAATCAGACGACACATTCTGTTGTATTTCTAAATGCGGATTAATGTCCCGCTCAGGATTGAATAACATATATGTCCAGAGGCCACCACAAAATATGGCGAAGACAGTAAAAATAGATTGAGTAATCTCTACTGTTTCTTTAAATGTTTTTTTAGATATTAGAGAAAGGACAATCATCGATAACAAAATAATTGCCAAATACATTATTATTTGTTGAATTGTCTGCATGATTTTAATCCATGTTTTTCAAACCCTATCAAGGGGCAGAATTATTTATTATTACATTATTAGACATTTCGATACGGACTGTCTAATGTTTGGGCTGCCTTCTTATTACCGTTTGCTAAACTTCACGAATGGCAGGTATCGGGAAGCTTAAATCCATATCCGAATGGCGGCAGTGGGTCGAGAGCTGCCGATCAAAGGCGGCCACTGAACATATTCTTTCAAAGGCACTCTGTTACAACTAACTGCTTTATCGAGTTCAACGGGCCTGTACATCCATCCAGATTTTGCGCCCGTTTACAAACATGGTTTTGATGGTTGATTGCGGGTCAGGTATGCCGAGATCCGGAAAGCGGAAATGGCGATAGATATATTCTCCAATCACCAGCACGCCGATCATCAGGTAAATAAATACGCCGTTGTACAGCGTCCACCAGAAGTCGGCGCCCCAGATCGCCAACGCTACGCCCATAATGGCATTGAAGGCAAAAAATCCGGTCCACAGTATGGTCAACTGTCGGCAATACTCGCTGATACCGGGCGGAAATACCGGGAATTCCAGACGCACAAAGCTTTCAATAAAAGACGGTCCCTTGCCTTTAAGCAAAGTCCGTCCGAAAAAATACATCAGCAGTAACTGAATCAGCACCGGCAACACCTTGGCGGTAAGTGTCTGCAGATAATAGGCTCCCAGTAGCAGGATAAAAGCTATCAGCGTCTTGTAAATCCTGATTTTTATATTGCGCGTGGAAAAAGACTGGAGCAAATAAATACCGGAAAAAATAGCGGGCGCCAGCCACGCCATGCCGCTTGCTATCCCTCTGTAAACCAGATAGGGATAAGCAAGAAACAGACAGGCGGCAATAATATTTTTAAGAATGCCCGGTCTATTCACTTTTTCTCCTTAAAGAATTTAATCCTCAATCTTGCTCACCTTTCCGTCTGTAAAAAATACATTGAATCTGTTAAACCTTCCGCTCCAGTAAACCCATTTGTTACTATCCAGATTCGGGGTTTGGGTAATCGGCGGATAGCCGATAGCAACAATCACGGCGGCTTTACTCATGCCGCCGGCTACTGTACCCTTATCAATTTGAGTTCTTTCCAGCGGGGTAAATTTTGACAAATTAATCTTTTTCTTCGCAAACAACTTGTCAAACGCCCGGTAAATATCATCTCCGGTATGGTCCTCAACATTCTTGATCAATAATTTTTGACTGGAGTTATTTACCTGAACTTCTATCGTTTTGCTGGTGATATTCAACAGTCTGACAGGAGTATTAACCGGTATCATCTCGCCGCGGCGATAATTAGTGGTCAAATGCGTTCCGTCTTCATAGCGGATGACAAACTGCGTGTAATAAGCGCCTCCCACTGCAATATTCGCCGGCAACTCTTCCGGCTTTAACGTCTTGTTGCAGGATATCAGAGACAAGGTCACCAACATCAAAACTAATCCACGAGTGATAATACGCATAACTCTTTCTCCTTACCTGACAGGTCTAACCCTCAAAAACCTGGACATTAAACAATAAACAAGCGAAAAAACGGCAAATACGGCCAGATGACACTGACAATATTACCAGTTAATGGAATCAAACACAGCTGATTAAAAGAGCATTTTAACCATAATTACTATACATACTGTTGCTCTGCATAGGTTAGCGATTCCCAAAAACCGGACTGTTTCCTGAAACCCAGCACTTTCTGCGCGGCCTGCACGCCGGAAACACTGACGCCGTACACGCCGCCGCCCGGAGAGGTCCAATGTCCGGCAAAATACAATCCTTTCACAGGTGACTGATTCTGTATGCGTCCCGGCCCCACCTGAGCCGGAGAAACATCCCAGCCATAGGCGGAACCCTGATGATTTTGCGTATAACGCAACATGGTCGCCGGTGAACCGCCTTCGATAAACAGAATATGCTTTTCCAGTCCGGGAATATAGCCCCCGGCAATTTTAACCATGGTTTCCATGTATCCCGGCTTGAGCTGCCGCCAAGACGCCGCCTGCTGATAAGGCAGCAAAGTCGTCAACATTAACAGATGCTGCCCGGCCGGCGCCAAGTCTGGGTCGACCAAGGTAGGCGCGGTAATGCTAAGCCAGGTAATTTCCCCGTCGCTGGTGCGGGCGAAATTATGCTCGTGATCAAAATCGCGATAACAAAACGATTCATGCGCTATGTTCAATGCCGTCAGATCAATATCCGTGGCAATATAGACCACAAATATGGACAGGGAATGCTGCATTTTTTTTATTCTCCGGATGAAGCGGGACGGAAAATACTGCTCTCCGATCATTTCGCAGACCGTGTGCCGGATATCGGCGTTGGAAATAACCACAGGAGCCGATATTCGCTGTCCTTTGACGATCACGCCGTCAACGCGCTCATTTTCGATAAGGATTTTATCGACCGGAGACCTGAAGCAAATCTCACCGCCGTATTGCCTGAGACCTTTAATCAGTGTATTTGATAATTGTTGAAAACCGCCCTTGCAGTAATAAGCGCCGTCAACCATATAGCCGATGAACATGGTCGACCAGTAGACAAAAGACACCTGCGAAGGCGGCAAACCCAGATAGGGCCAGTTACTGGCAAAAACAGCCAGTAATTTCGGATCCTTGATAAACTGCTTTGCGACATCGGCCAGTGTCGCTTTACGATATTTAAACAATGCCGGTATTAATCGCAAAGCACTGCCGTGATCCATCCCGTCCATGACCTCATCGGCAACGGTAATTTCTTCCGCCACTTGCAAACAAAGCAGGGTCAATGCGAGCAAACCCTGCCTTTCGGCTGGAAACATTTTTGTCAGCGTAGCGACAAATGCCACAATCGATTGCGGCAACGCCGCATCGAGCCCAGGATAATAAACATGGCTGAATGGGTCTATGTTTATAAACTCTATGTCCTCTTCAACAGCCAGCGCATGCAGCACCTTGTGAATAATCTGACCGCCCCGGTAACCCTGTGATCCGCAGCCGCTAATCAGATGCACTCCGGAGTCAAAGTTATATTTTTTCCGTTTGAAGCCATGCGTATAGCCCCCGGGCCGGTCGTGACTTTCCAGTACCAGTACGGACTTCCCCGCCCTGGCCAACAGAGCAGCCGCAGTCAGACCGCCTATTCCGCTGCCGGCCACAATGACATCGTAATCTTTCACGGTTTTTGCAGTCCCAGTTTTTCCCATAAAATAGCCGGCGATTCATAACACATTTCAGAAGCCGCCATATTGACCGCCACCTGATAGGTATATCCGCGCGTTAGCCGGGCGCCGGTCAGCTTATCAGTAATCCGGTAATTGATTTTCAAACGGTTTTCCCATTCGCTGATATCGGCATGGACGATAATTGTTTGTCCGAATTTAGCCGGTCTGGCATAACGTATGCGCAGATCGATGACCGGCCAGGCATAGCCGGATTCGCGCATCTGCATATAGTTGTAGCCGATCTTGTCCAATAGGGCGCAGCGCGCCACTTCGAAATATTTTAAGTAATTCCCGTGCCAGACGATTTCCATCAGATCGACATCGAAAAACGGCACTTCAATTTCCACTTCGCAGGCTACAATTCCTTCACTCATCCCCTACCTGCCAGAAATCATAAAAATTGAACCACTGGAGCGGTTCCTGGAGACAATATTGTTGCAATCTGTTGGCAAAATTCTGCACGCAAGCCTGTATCACAGCATCGCGGCCTTTTCTTGGAAACCATAATCCATCGCTGAAATGCTCAAAATAAATTGTCTGTTTGCCATGCTGCTTTAAACAAAACAATGTATAGACCGGGCATTTCAGCAACGACGCCAATATAAACGGTCCTTGCGGGAACGCAGCGGCCTTGCCAAGAAAATCAACCCGGGCGACCCGGCTCTGACCGCTTGCCGGAAGTCTGTCGGCGGTAATCACCACCAATTCTCCTGCCTCGATTTTATCCATCAGCATCATGGCTGTCGCCGCGTTGATCTCGCTAATCTGGATAAGATTCATTGTTCCGGATCCGGCATAACGGTTCAGCAGTGTATTAAATTTTTCCGCATTTTTGGTATGCACCAGAACATTAACTGTCACTTTTTTGCCAAGGTAGGCCATGACCCTGGATATTTCCAGGTTCCCCAGATGAGAACCCAAAATCAATACCCCCTGCCCTTTTTCGATATGTTGCCGAATCGCTCCCCGGCCGTGGAATTCGACATCCTGCAACGATAACGCACCGCTCCATGCCGCCAGCTTGTCGATAATGGCATTGGCAAAGCAGATAAAATGCTGGTAACTGCCGTATAAACCGGTCTGAATCCTGTTGTCCGGCAAATAGGCGGATGCTCTTTGCAAATATTGAAGACTTGCTTGGCGGCCCTTGCGATTGATTAGCCAATAGTAACTGACCACCGGATATAAAAACAGCTGCAGCACTTTGCGGCCGAACAGCAGGTAAACTTTTAAAAGCGCCTGCATGCCCCATATGATGCCCCGCTCTTCGATTTGCGCCCAGTGCTTCATTGCAAGCGCCTCAATAACAGACGCGGAAAACGCCGCAGCATGCCGAAAAATAATTGCGCATGTTTTCCTGAAATCAATAGATTATCCTGCAACATCCGGAAATGGGAAATGCCATCCAAAGGGTACTGAACTTCCGTTTCAATATTGATTACATCGACCCCTTGCCAGTAAAGGCGCACGATGATCTCTATATCAAATTCCATGTGCTTTCCCAACTGGACTGAATTCAGCAATTTATCAACCGCATCAAGGGGATAACAGCGGAAGCCGCACATGCCGTCAGCAATTTCAAAAGACAAAGTGTTGATCCATATCCACAGATTGGTAATCCGGCGGCCATATAATCTTTTTTTGGGCACCGTCGCATCGAAGCCGGGTTTACCAAGAATCAGTTTGCCCGGATGCTGTGCGCAGGCATCCAAAAACCGGTCAATGTCCGCCAGACTATGCTGGCCGTCGGCATCGACCTGGATGGCATGCGTGAAACCGGCGGCTATTGCCAGTTTCAACCCGTCCATAACAGCCGCGCCTTTACCGCCGTTACTATCCCTTTCATACAGGGTAATCCAGTCTTTTTCCTGTCCGGCTATGCCTCTTAACACGGCGGTGCATTGCTCCGAACTGCCGTCGTTGACGAGATAACAAGGCAAGTCAAACTGTTTTAATGTCTCGACTACTCGATCGATGGCTTCCTGGTGATTGTAAACCGGAATAAGCACGCAGATTTTCATTCGTGCATTCCATAAGCCATACACCCGGCATCATGCACCTCGGTGCGGGCTTTAGAAAAATGGACACCCAAATATCCGCCCGGAAAACATGACAACATTAATACATCAATCACACTTTCGATAAGCCTATATATTACGCATTAATTAATTTATAGACCGCTTCGACCACATCGTTGATTGTTCGAGCGTTTTTAAAGTCTTCCGGTTTAAGCGCCTTACCTGTTATCTCTTTCAGCTTGACGATCATGTCGACGGCATCGATACTGTCAAAATCGAGGTCTTCATAAAGGTGAGCTTCAAGAGTAACGTCGTCTGATTCAATTTCAAACATCTCCTGCATTATATTTTTGATCGACTGCAGAATTTCATCGCGATTTTTCATACCGTACTCAGTGCCTTTCAGATTTAATAAATTCAGCCAGCGCAGCGACCGAGGCAAATATTTTCTCTACATCGTCTTTTTCCGCATCAATCCTGACATTATATTTTTTTCTGATCGCCAAGCCCAGCTCCAGCGCATCGATCGAATCCAGTCCCAGACCCTCATTGAACAAGGGCTCGTGGCTGTCAATATCGTCAATGCTCATATCCTCCAAATCAAGCGAGTCAATAATCAATTGCTTTAATTCATTTTCCAAACTGCTCATCGAATTCTCTTTGCTATCCAAAATAGTCCTGTCAATAAAAAATTAAAATAAACGCCGGTTAGTGTAAAAGATAAAAACTCCAATGCACACATTTTTCAGCCAGTGGCTTTGTGCGCCAAACCGCCGGAAAAATGAAATTCATGAGCGGAAAAAAAGCCGGAACCGGAAACACTAAAGTTTGATTCCGCCAGACTGATTCCGGTAATAATTTACTCTACCCGGACATTTTTTCCCAACGCCAGCTGTGCCGGGGTGTTTTAAGCGTCAGTTGTGCTTGCGATTCCGCCAGAAACCGGATAAAAGCAGCTAATTGTACGGGTTGTTCGCCATCATTTCCTGTCAATGACAATGAAGACATTTTAAGCTTCCGCCCCTCGCCGCTTTTAGCTATGCGTAGAGCAAGGGCCCTGCTTTCATCTGTCGCCAATTTAAACGGTTCTGAAGGATAAAAGTCCACCAGCGGTTCGTCATAAAAAACCAGCAACACTTGTTCCGCCCCTTCCTGCAACAGCCCTAACGCTTCAATAAAGCCAGCAGCCAACCCTTCCTCGCCCGCTGCAACCATAGTGCTTTGCAGTTGATTATTCCAGGCTATGGAAAACAGGCCGGCAATGGCATTGTGTACCGACAAGCTGAATGCGGTAGGGGAAACTTCCTGTCCGGCTTCCAGCATTTCCATCATCGAGAAAGATTTGGCCAGCTCACCGTGACTGGAACTGAATACCACCGGTACAATCATGTGCTCGGCTATACATTGATTGGCGGCACAAAACACGATTTTAGCCAATGGACTCAATCGGCGTTTCAGCATTTTCGGCACGCTTGCCAGCAATTCCTTCTGTCTGGCTGAATCCTGTTCAGCATCGCCCCGCAATGGCGGCCAGACTGCCCATTTAAGTACAATGAAATCCTGTTGCATAGTGTGTATTTGATTTAGCGGAACCGGCGAGAAGTTTTTATCTTCCCTTGCCCACCGCTTCGGGGAAGAGAAAAAATCACGCCTTCCACTAACAAAGCGCGGATAATCGTCACCGGGTAAAAAGCGGCTTGCGGCCAATCATTGCCTAGCGTTGAAAAGCCAGCTATTCCTATAACAGCAGCATGTTTCATTAACATAACCCGCCATTAACAGAGAGCACCTGCCGGGTTATATAGCCGGCATCTTCAGACATTAAAAACGCTACCGCTGCCGCGACTTCTTTTGCGTTACCGATTCTACGCGCAGGAATCATTTTTTTTATCTCATCCAATGGCAATTCACTAAGCATTTCCGTATCGATAAGTCCCGGCGCAACGCAATTAACCGTAATATCGCGCTTTGCCAGCTCTAAAGCCAGCGCTTTGGTTGCGCCGATTATGCCCGCCTTCGCAGCGCTGTAATTGACCTGTCCACGATTGCCCATTAAACCGGAAACGGAAGACAAGGTGACTATGCGTCCAGGTTTTCGCCGCCTGACCATAGGCATCACCACAGGCTGTAAAACATTATAAAATCCATCGAGATTGGTATGCACCACGCTATCCCATTGTTCTCCGGTGAGTGATGGAAAGGCGTTGTCAGCGGTAATGCCGGCATTGCAAACAACGCCGTAATAAGCGCCGTTTGTTTCAATATCCAGGTTTATTTGCTCCGCGCATTGCGCCCGGTCGGCTATATCAAACTGCAGGACTCTAGCAGTCTGACCAAGTTGTACAATTTCCACGATGACTTGCTCTGCTTGCGAGCGCTGACTACGGCAGTGGATTACCAGATCATAGCCTTGTTTCGCCAGATACAAGGCAATAGCTTTACCTATTCCGCGGCTGGAACCGGTTACTAAAATAGTTTTATTCATGGTCTGCTTGTTTGAAATCATTCAGTGGGTAATAAAAAATCCGGATCGGCGCTTGTTTCCACATCAACTCCCTGAATCATAGATCCAAAATCTTCCTGACTATCGTTTTATATAGTTTTTTCAACTCGTGCCGTTAGCATAACTCACAAATGATAAACCGCAACAGGTCCACAGATTAGACTTGTTTATAATCCGTGGTAACCGTGACAGCTCGGCGGCTATTTGAATCATTCAGATAAAGGTTCATAACTTATTGTTTTAATGTATAAACGGTAGCTGTTTCTATAATTAATCAGCTCAACCGATTTAGCCCAGATAGCATCAGGCGATAAATAATTAACTTCAACTGTCTTGACGCCCTGGTAATATAACCGCCGATGGTTCGAATCAACCTCCAGCCGCCATGGAGAGGCGCGCAGATTTTTTTGCAAAACTGAAACCGGCCAATAAACCAGTTGCAAATCCGTGATTATAAGTTCAGGAGCTACCGGGTCCGGCAATAACGGACTCTTATCCGACACTATCGTTTTACCGTCGTAAGTAAGATTAAATAGACTAACGCCATCGTTCGTTAATCCGGCCATGGCAATATGCTGTTTATCCAGCTCCAAGACACATAAAAAAGTTTCTTTACGCTTAGGCCACAGCGCGGTTATCTGCTGCACAATACGCCTTGAAGGCCCGACAGGCCCGGCTACCGGCATCAATTCCGGTTGACCGGTAATTTCAAACTTATTTAAAAGCGCGCAACTGCTTAATACTAGGCAAAAAGTTAAAAACCACATCATCTTACTTACCGATGAATAGTTATCATGACCTTTGTTTATCAGCAATGGGCTGTTTGGCCCAACATAAAAAATTTTACGCACGCTACAATTTAACATTCCGGACTTTATAATCTCTGAAGCCGATCAATGGCGCGCACATCAGCGCTGTTAAAATACCTACAGCAATCGTGAAACCAAAGGCGTGGACGATCTCTGTAGAACTGATGGCCAGCAAACCGAACGCCAATAATGTCGTTATTGCGGAGAGAGTGACTGCCAGCGAGGTGCTGGCGCGTTTATCCTTGGCCATAAAAAAGAATACCGCATCGTCAATACCTATGCCCAACACCAGCAATAACGCAAATAAATTAAACAGGCTGAACAACTGATCAAACCAGCCCGTCATTGCCAGTGAAACCAGTGCCGCAATTACGGGCGCCGAAATAATAGCCAGGCCATTGCGCCAGCCAAATTTCAATCCCAAACCTATGAAAACCAGACTATATGCCCCGGCCAATAGCCAGCTGGCTCTAATCCGGTAGCGTTTAAACAGTGCCGATAAATCACTCGCCGGATCAACCAGACTAACGCCTTGCAAATTTTGCAGCCCTGCTAATGCTGATAAATCGCTGATGCCCGTTAATGATACGATACTTAAACAATGTCCCGAGTCACAACCCAACCACAATTGCCGCCTGGATTCATCGGCTTCTTTCAACCACTCAGGCAAGTCGATTGATTCGTTTTCCGACGCTAAAAAACGCTTTAGTTCGGCATTGAAAGCAGCATCGCCAAAGCCGAGATCAGTCATGTACTGCTTCAGTAAACCCGATTCATAAAACGATTTCTTAAGCAGCTGGTAATTTTCCCGCTGACTAGCCTCGATTGGCCAGTAGTTGCTGATGCCCTGGTAATATTTCAAAGCATGCTGGTGTTTTAATACCTCCAGCCGTCTTAGCAATTGCTGTTCATTATGATACCAATCACTTTGACCGTTGCCTGACACCAGAAAAAACTGATTATCCTGACTCAGGGGAAATAGTTTTTTGATTTTATCAGCCATATTTAGTAATTCGGGAGGAGGTGATTGCAACAAACGCACATCATCGCGCGGAGTCAATTGCCAGATGCCTCCAATGATGAAAACCGCCATGACAACACTTAACCAGCGCCTGTTTTTTAACAACCAGCTCGGCCAGCGCTGTTGCCAATAGTCCGTCAGTTTAAGTATTTTCGGCTCGTGTTCAGGCTTAAAGCCAGTCAGCAGAACAGGAAATAACATAACCACCGTCAACCAGGCAACTAACAAGCCGATTGCCGAGAAAAATGCCATTTCCTGCAAGCCGGGAAAGGGTGAAAAACCCAGGCCCGCATAACTAAATAAATGGGTTAATAAGCCAATAAAAAGTCCGGGTAAAATATAACGCAAGCCCCGGCGCGGATTCCAGTCTTCCGAGCCAAAACTATCACAAAAAAAATGCACGGCATAATCATCGGCAACGCCAATCAAACTTGCACCGAAGACCAGCGTAATAATATTTATTTTGCCAAAAAACAAAACACTGAGGACTAAAGCCGAAAACATGCCGCAGCCAATTGCCAGAAATGACAATAGTAACGGCCGGGGACTGCGAAATGTCAGCAGCATTAATAAAACAATGCCAGCACTGGAGCCAATACCGACTATGGAAATTTCCTGATTGGCGGATTGTGAACCGGCGGCGGTAAATAACGGCACCCCCGATACCAACAAATCACCACCGCTTGCCTCCACCTGAATTCGTGCGTTGCCGGCTAATTCCAATAATGCTTCCAGTTTTTCCAACTTGCTGGAATTTTCCTGCAAATCCGTGAGCAGAACCACCCAATACTTCTGTTCGTCATGCAGAATAACAACGCCTTGTTCTACATTAAGTTTGACCGGATTCAGCGAGTTGAAATAACGGCTGAATAAAAGCAAAGGATCGCGTTCAAGATCGGACGACTGGATTTGGCCGATGGGACTGTAGAGAATTTCCAGATTTTGCGCAATCAGGGACTTGGGATTCTGCGTTAAAGTTTGCTTTGTGTTAGGGTCCAGCAACTGATAACGGAAGGAAAATAATTGCTGATAACTCTCAAGGTAGTTTTGTGCGGAAAACTCCAGCACAATTCGGTCAAACAACCCGCTTTGCTGCAACTGCATTCTAAGCTGTTGCGCCTGGGCTAATGCGGCTTGAGATGTGGCTGCCCCCGTTAGCCAGATCACTTTACGCGCCATCATCTCATTATGCTGTTTTATAGCTTTGGCGATTTCAGGGTTTTGTTCGGTAGCCGGCAATAATGATAAAAAACTGGTTTCCAGCCAATCTTTGGTCAATGCCTGACTGCCAAGAATACTGATAACCATCATCCCAAACAGCCAAAGCCAAGCGCTTGCTTTAGGGTGATAAATGTTCAAATTCAGCTTCTTGTTCAGGGGTTAGTTGACCAGGGTGAGTAATTTTAGCAAAATTGATGAGCGTTATGTTGCCGCCGGCTTCGTGAATCTCCAGCAAACGCAGCTCATTGTCGCCTGACAACACTATAGAGTTGATTATTTTCTTCAAAAGCTCATCTTTAGGTTTTAATTCAATTTTCCAGGAGGTTTCCTGATCAGAGCCGGACATTGAAAAACCATCGCTTAACTGATCTAAATCACCGCCCAGCATTGCATTGAACACTTTGCCAAAAGCGGACGGCACCGCTTGCTCTCCTTGAGTTGTCAAAAGACGGGTGTCATTCACCAAAAGCAAGGAAGCAACTGGCGTCAGGGTTTTCCAGATAACGCCTTTAGTTTGATGATAGGTAAATTTGCCCGTGGAAATTAACGGTTTGCGTAAAATTTTCAAGCGTTTTTCCTGTTGAAAATCGCCTTGGGTAATTTCTGTTTTTGCCAAATGCGCAGTGATTTGAGTTATGACATCGGCTGCATAGCTTTGATTAAACGACAGAAGAAACAGAAATAAGGCTTTTAAGAAGTCAGTCATTTCTTGATTTCCAATTCGCGTAATGCTTGCCAGTTATCCTCAAGATCAACTTGTCCACGCAACGCTAGTAAATCTTGCCCTTGCTTAGCCTGCTGCAAATAGGCTTGAATAGCTTTATATAGCATCGGATTCATTATTAGAATGGGTGTAAAACATTAAACTTTTTAACTGCTGATCATCAATAGCAACGGTTGTTTGCATGGCAAATCTCCTAAAAATAGTTTTTTATCTTTGCATCATTCCCACGCTGGAGCGTGGGAATGATGGATAACTTTGTAAGTAAAGTAGGTTGGGTAGAGTGATGGCGAAACCCAACCTTACTACCAGGCTATGGAAGATGTAATAAACGTTCTTGAATAAAGTCAGCTATATCAGATGGATTGTAAACTCGCCCATCAACATAACCATCAGTTTTAAATACACCTTGCACATTACCATCGTCCATTTTTACAAACATAATTCTTTCGTGCTGTTTCTCCATGATGATGTCTTTTATGGCTCTGAATTCAATTCCGCACCACTCTTTTTCTTCATATTTTCCGCATAAGAAAACGACTACCAACTTAGATCTATTTCTATATATGTCTTGGAGAAGATTGTCTAGGGATGGCCTAGCTAATTGACCTACATAATTTTCGTCATAAAAGTAAGAATTTGGACCAACAATTCTTTCAAGCTCTTCGGCTATAGACTTTACGTAATCTCGAACTTCGCCAGGGAAAGATAATGCCACGTCAAAATTATGCTTTGCAACATCAACAGTTTTGGTCACACTACGAACCCATTGGGGTAAAAGAACGCCTTTTGAAGCTAATTCTTTTGGTAAATTGACATCTTTTATTGCCCAATGTGTTCTATTCATTTCCCAGTCTAAAATGTCTAGTTCAAATAACATGGTTAATATATCTGAATGGCTCAAAAATTTTTCTAACTTAAATATTTCATATGCAATTTTTACTTTTCCATTTTTTTCCGCAACTTCTCGAATTAGTCCGAATTTTGGATCTTTTTTACAACCGGCCTCATAAGCAAAGATGCAAGGAAAACTTTTAATTGCGCTTACTTGTAACGAAGTAAATTCACCATACGTTTTGTTTATTTCAGCATCAGTGTATTCTCGAACACAACGACTGACTTCAAGTATATATGGCTCACCATTCCAAGAGTCATCGTTACCAGAAACCAACAAGTTATACATAAATTATCCTTTTTTCGATTTAGTGCATAGATGGACTAAGATTCGTACCTGATCTCAATCCATGCGTTTCTCAGTAAAGAGATTCGATATATTTGTTAAGTGGCTCTGAAAGAAGATCTTGGGGGTGATCTCCGCCGAATGTCGCCCATTTGCTCTTTCCAGAAATAATTGTCGAGGCTATCGCTTTCCAGTTTCCCCCCTCATAAACAATTAATTTTACTTCTATTTTATCTGGGATTCCCGACCACTCAGTGGCACGTTCTTCCCAATGAAGAATCTCTGGTATTACATAGTAATCGGATGTTTCAGAACTATTTTGCATTAGACAGCTAAGTTCTTTGCAATCAGACGAAACTCTAATGGTATTGGTGTATCTAGCAAAAGCGGCTTTTACAGCTAATGCTGTCATTTCTCCAGATTTCTCATATTCATCTGTTTCATAAAATCCATTAACAGGAGTTGCAATAATAACAGTTCGTCCTTTCAAAAGTTTTGCGGCTGGTTCTGTTAGATTGATCTGTTGGTATGTGGAGGCGCAGCCCGTAATTATAGCCGCGATTATTACTAAAAAGACGATACGCATTGATGGTTCCTGTGAGTTATAACGTTTTACAAAAAATTTGTTTGGCTTGAGAGCATTCAGGAAATTCACAAGACCATTACAACACCCAACTTTCCCAATAAAACTCTGGGTGATTCAAAGCACATTTCCCTGTTCACACTATCAACAGCAACCTGAATACTATAACCTTTGGTAAGTCTTGAACCCGTGTGTTTATCAATAATCAGGTAATCTATTATCAAATGTAACGAATCCTGAGATCAATAACAGGCCATGAATAGCCAGAATCCCGCATTTTAACTAATCTTTTCCAGCAAAACACAGCGGGCAATTTCAAAATATTTTGCGTAATCCCCATGCCAGACAACCTCCATCTAGTTGATGTCAAAGAAAGGGACTAATATATCGATCTCGGTGGGATGAATGCCTTTAATCATATAAATCCCAATGCTGTTTCCTGATCAGTTCCAGACATAACCGTAGCTCTTGCTCTAATGCTCTATCAGTGCTTAAAAACGGGCTGTATTGCCGCAGTTGTTCAACAGTATTTTTAAGGGCGGGACTTAAAGTCTCACTATTGCCGCGAAGTTCCACGCCCTGAACAACAGCTAATAATGTGGCTGCTGCAACCTGCTCGGTTAATTCCAGTATGCGAATGCAATCCCGCGCGGCAATGGTGCCCATGCTGACCTTGTCCTGGTTGTGGCATTCGGTCGAACGGGAAAACACGCTGGCAGGCATGGTCAGCTTAAGCGCTTCCGCCGTCCAGGCAGATACGGCAATTTGCACGGCTTTAAAGCCATGATTGAGCATGGCCAGTCCGGCGTTCGCGCCGGAAAGATTGGCTGGCAGGCCATGATTGAATTTGATGTCCATCAACTGCGCCATCTGCCGGTCCATTAAATCGGCCAGATTGGCCACCGCTGTTTTCAGGCTATCCATTGCAAAAGCAATATGTCCGCCGTAAAAATGGCCGCCATGCAAGACATGTTCGCCTTCGGCATCGATAATCGGATTGTCGTTGGCGCTGTTCAGTTCATTTTCGATAAATTGCCTGAGCCAGGGCAATGAATCCTCCAGCACGCCAATGATATGCGGCGCGCAACGCAGGGAATATCGATCCTGCAGGCGGGTATCATGGCGAGGCGCGCCTCCGGTTAACTGCAAATCCGAGCGCATGCGGGCGGCGACGCGATTTTGTCCGGGATGAGGTTTGACCGAAAACAGCTTTTCGTCAAAGTGATAGGCGTTGCCTTTTAAGGCAATCGACGCCAGACTGGTAATGCGCGTAGTCAAGCGGGATAAATATTCGGCTCGCTGGTAGGCAAGGCAAGCAATTCCTGTCATTGCCGCCGTTCCGTTCATGATTGCCAGCCCTTCTTTTGGCTTTAGGATAAGCGGCTCAATATTCAGACGTGCAAAAACATCATGAGCCGGCAGTATTTCGCCCTGATAGAAAACCTCCCGTTCGCCGGCCAGAACAGCCGCCACATAAGAAAGAGGAGTTAAATCGCCGCTTGCGCCTACCGATCCTTCCTGTGGAATACGCGGCAGAATATCCTGCTGTAATAATTCCGCCAGTTGTTGCAATAACTTGTAACGCACCCCGGAAAAACCGCGCGCCAGACTGGTTAAGCGGACTGCCAGTATTGCCCGTGTTGCCGGTGCATCAAAATGATCGCCCAAACCGCAACCGTGAAAAGTGTATAAATGTTTAGGTAATTCCTCTGCCAGATCAAGCGGAATTGACACCGTGCAGGAATCTCCGTAACCCGTGGTAACGCCGTAAACAAAGCCTTCTTCTCTTAATAAGGTGTCGATAAACAACGCGCCTTTATCGATCCGGGCTACAAATCCGGCTTGTTGACTCAATTCAATCCGCGCCTGTTGACGGGCGACCAGACAAATCTCTTCAATAGTCAACGGCCCGCCATCGAACACAACCTTATTCAGCATCATTCACCAGAGACCAGAAATCAAAAAAGTTAAACCATTGCAAGGGCTCTTGTAAACAGTAATATTGCAAACGCTCGGCATACTGTTGAATAGTTTGCTGCATGGCCTGTTCGCGGTTTTTTCTGGGGAACTTCAACACGCCGCTGAAATAGTCAAAATAAATAACATGCTTGCAATGCCGCTTTAAGCAAAACATCGTATAAACCGGACATTTCAGCAATGAAGCCAGTATAAACGGGCCTTGTGGAAACAACGCCTTGGCCCCCAGAAAATCAACTTTTACCAAACGCTGGGAATGGCCAACGGGCGTTCTGTCCGCGGCAATAATGACCAGTTCGCCGTTGTCAATTTTATCGCTCAACAAGATGGAAGTGGCGGCGGTAATTTCTGTAACCTGAATCAGATTAAGACTGCTTTTACTGCTGCATTGATTTAATAAGCGGTTAAATTTTTCCGCATGTTTGGTATGGACCAATACGTTAATAATGATGTCCTTATCCAGATAAGCGATTACCCGTGAAACTTCGAGATTACCCAGATGAGAGCCGAGCAGGACAACGCCCCGGCCTTTTTTTGTCTCGGCCAGCAGTTGATCTCGTCCATGATATTCCACATCAGCAAGTGAAATCGCTCCGGCCCAGGCGGCTAGTTTATCAATAAGCGTGTTGGCAAAACTTATAAAGTGCTTATAACTGTAAAACAAGCTGCCATCGGGTTTTGACGTGTCCGTAAACTTTGCCACCCTGCTTAAATAAGACCGGCTTGCCCGCCTGCCGGAACGATTAATCAACCAGTAATAAATGACCACGGGATATAAAAAAACTTGCAGGACATTCCGGCCCAAAAGCAGGTAAATGCGTAACAAAATGCGCATTCCCCAGAGCGTGCTGTGTTCTTCAAGTTGGGCCCAGTGTGGTGATTGTTTCATCGCCAATGCCTGAATAGCAATTGAGGGATATGAATCAGCATTTCGAAAAAGAGTCTGGCATGTGTTTTTGAAATTCTTAAATTATCACGCCACACATCGAAATGTGAAACGCCATCGTAAGGGTACTTTACCGCAGTGGGCATATTGACAGCATCTACGCCTTGCCAGTACAAACGCACAACGATATCAATATCAAAATCCATGCGTCTGGCGATGCGGTTTTTGCTGATTAACTGTTCCACAGCCGCCAGCGGATAAAGCCGTAAGCCGCACATTCCATCCGCAATTGCCAATGACAAGGTATTTATGCGGATCCACAGATTGGTAAACTTTCTCCCATAAAGCCGCGCCTTGGGCGCTGTTTCATCAAAAACCGGGTTCCCCAGAATCATTGCCAGGGGATTCAGACGGCTTGCTTCAAGAAATCTTGGAATATCATCAAAGTCGTGCTGTCCATCCGCATCGATTTGTATGGCATGAGTAAATCCGAGGCGAATGGCCTCTTCAAAACCATCAATAACCGCCGCCCCTTTGCCGCCATTTTCGCGCCTGTTTAATAAAGTGATCCACTTCGGCTCCAGCATGGCGCAATCAGCCAGCGCTTGCGAACAAACGCTCGAACTGCCGTCATTAATCAACAAACAAGGCAAACCATGAGCTTTTAATTTTAAAACCACGCGAGCAATGGCCTCTTCATGATTATAAACAGGCACGATAACACAAACATTCATTCCTTATATCCATAAACTAACCGCCCGGAACTATGCGGCCCCAGTTCTGAACTGAAATTAAAATACAATTTACCCGGCGATGCCTTCCAGCTAAGCATGAGCTTAAGCTTTGCACCTGGCGGGATCACTTTCACAAATTTAATAACTTCCATGTGTAAAAACGGCCCGTCTATGGCAAAAAATAATTGACCGAAATATTCCGCCCAGGCAATCTGAACCACGCCCGGCAAAATCGGATAGCTGGAAAAATGATCAGGGAAATAGATTAGATGTTGAGGCACATTAAGTTTTAGTTCAACACTGTCGCCGGTCTTTTCAATCCCAAATACAAAGGGAAATCTCCGGCTATCCAAATCCAGCAAGCGTTTTAAAATGGACTGTTCGATCTTGCCCTCGGCAGTCGTCGGCATCCGTTCTAAAAACAACCATTTTCTGGGCAAGACCACAGCATCAAAATATGGGTAAAGCGTTTCACGTAATTGCCTGATTAACGTTTTTCTCCCTGTTGTTTGTAGCAACTGACGGCCGTCTTTAGTCAAAACAATAACCGCTCCAACGGCTTCCCTGTGCTTCGCCAACACCAGGGCAAAGGCTTCATGCACCCAGGGAATGATCAATAAACGATTTTCCAGTTCGGTCAAGGATAGGCGCTTTTCTTCTATTTTGACTATCCTGTCCAGCCGCCCGTGCAGGATAAACCGGCCATCATCTTGCAAGCTGATTTGATCATCCAATTGAATTCGGGGAATTTGCAGGTAAGGCGAAATCAGCTGCCAGCCGTCTTCAGTTTGTTTTAAAGACATGCCTTCAAATAGTGTCCAGGGAACTAAGGGTTCATTACCCTGAAGTCTCCAGGCAATGCCGCCGCTCTCGGTACTACCGTAGATTTCTATAACCGTCTGCCCGCTGCACGCTAAAATTTGTTGCGCGACTTCCTGTTGTAAAGCGCCGCCGGAACTGAAAACCGCGCATAAACCTGCAATACCGTCCCAGGGAGAGCCTTGATCCAGGCGTTTTAGATGCGCGGGGCTGGCAACCCAGTAGACCGGAGCCTCCCGAGACGCCGTTACGAGGGTTTCAGGATTGATATAACAAGCGCTATGAAAACATCGTCCTGCCGATAACGGCCATAACACTCGAAACAATAAGCCGTAAATATGCTGATGACTGACTGTTGCCAAAGCCGAAGCATCGACAAGCCGGTTTCCCCACTGTTTTTCCAGCGTTTCAATTTCAAGCTGCAACTGTATCAGTAGCTTGTCGACAGGCTTGGGTTGCCCGGTTGAACCGGAGGTAAAAATCACCAGCCGGGTTTTTGCAGGATCTAGCAGCGATAACTGCAATACCGGACATTCCGTTGATTCCAGGGAATAATCAAAAGTTCTGCCTGCGTCCCAATCGCCTATTAACTGACAGCCCAGTTGCTGAAGCTCCAAGGCTGTTCCGGAGTGATTGTTGCCCGGTATCCAGACTTCCTTGCCGGCATGAAACAGGGCAAACAGCATCACTGCAAAAGGATAGGCGTCTTCCGTATATAGAGCATAACGCTGAAATGGTTGCGGCCGCAGTCTGTTAACCCAATACCTGACTGCCGCATAAAAATGACCGGCATCATAATAATGTCCGCCATGGTATGCAATCGTTGAAGTAAGCCGTCTATTTGCCGTCAAACAATGGGATAGCGGTATCAGGTCATCGAACATGTTTCTGGGTTTTCATCCTGACTATATATTCCCCGCCCAATAAAATTCCCATCAACATATAGGCTATCAAGCCGTTATATAAGCTCCAGACCTCAAAACTGCTCCAAAGTGATGTCGCCAATGCAATCATGCCGTTGACAATAAAAAAACCGCACCAGACTTGCGTGACATGCCGCGTATATATGACGCCCTCGGGCGGCAAATCAGGATGCTGTATTCGAGCCAAACGCTCTATCAGACTTGGACCCGAAAGCAAACTCCATGAAAAAATGACCAGCAACACGCCACTGATCAAAGCCGGGTAAAATCGCAAGCTAAGCATATTATTATTCAATATGGCAAAGCCAAAATACAATATACCCGCCATGAGCAACGGTCTGCTCCAATGCTTATCGGAATAAGCGGTAGCCAGTTTGATAATCAGCAACACAATCAAAACGGCCGCAATTTTCCAGGGCTCGAAGTAGTTGCTGCCAAAATATACAGCCAAGGGGTAAAGCGCGGTTACCATTGCTGTAATGCAATTTATTAAAATGCGCATATCAGTTATTCAATTTTTATAAACTGTCTTGAAGATTTGAACGCGCTGACGAGCGTGAAAATTCTCTTTCCGGATAATACATCAACTGCGCGCTGATTCTATGTAAACAGCCAAAGCTGAAACAGAAGAAAAAATCTTCACCACGTCTTCTTTGTCCGCATCAATTTTTACATTATATTTTTTACGGATAGCCAAACCTAATTCAAGAGCATCGATAGAATCCAAACCCAAGCCGTCATTAAAAAGCGCATCGTGGCTATCTATATCGGCCACGCTGATATCCTCCAGGTCCAGCGCGTCGATAATCAATTGTTTCAATTCATCTTCCATACTGTTAATAGACTTCTCTCTGTTGCGTAAAATAATTCTGTAAAAACCGGTTGAAGCGGCGCACGGCAATTGATTTAGGCTCAATTACAATAAATTCATCCAGCGCAATATCATCGCCAACGTGCATGGCTAAATGAAAGCGCCGGTCAGGAATTTGATACCATTGCTCTGCTTTTGTTAAGGTGCTGGGTTTGCAGGTCAACGTGACAGGCGTTACTATCGTGTTGGCCTGCAACGCTATTGTAGCGGCTCCGCGCTGAAAACGGCACGGCTTGCCCGGTATTGATCTTGTCCCTTCCGGAAAAATAATCATGGCCCCGCCTGATTGCAGCCACTGAACACATTCGTCTATCATTTTTTCAGGATCGCCGTTACTAATATACCCGGCATTTAGAATAGGCCCCCGCATAAAGGGATTATGCCACAACTGTTCTTTTACAATACAGTTTGCCTGTTTAACCCGGCTGATTAAAAATACAATGTCCACCAGTGTCGGATGATTGGCTATTATCAGTTGTCCAGGGCGGTTAAGTTTCTCCAGCCCTGATATTTCGTAAGTCATTATGCCTATCCGGTGCATCAGTCCGATAAAAAAATAAAAACTGTAATGCACCACTTTTTGTCCGCGACTGATCCGTTGCAAACGGCCGCCGGGCAAAATAGACAATATGGGAAAAACCAGCGCCCACAACAATAAGCCGCCTAAACCAAAACTGAAAAAACTAAATCCGGTTGCCAACAAACGCCAGCCATAGCTTAAAGTCTTTGCCATCGCCTGCCATGCCTCCGATTTTCTAAACTCAATACTTGATCTTCTCAAAGCGTAACGCAATAAAAAGTTAAATTTTCATAGCCGTTACTGTATTTACCAACACATTGAACTCCGGATCACTGGTGAGCAACACGGCTTTCTGCTGGATTGCTAACGCAGCTGCAAAACAATCGGCGTATGACATCGGATAATGCGCTTTTAATTTAACCGCCGCCCAGAAAATATCATTTGAAAAAGCCGCAGTTTCAATTGGCAACAAACCGATTTCAGCCTGTTTCCGCTCAGCAATTGTCCAGCCAAAGCCCTTTCCTATGCGATAAACCACCTCGCCCAGATTGATTTGATGCAATAAAACCCGGCACCCGCCAGCCTGAGCAGTGCGCAGAATTTCCTCGACCTGATCCGCCCCCGACTCGTCCTGAGCAAATCTTAGCAAGGCGCAGGCATCCAACACATAAATCGGTTTAACTGTCTGCATCGCACTTAACTTCAAGTTTGTGTTCTTCTATCAGTTCATTAGCTAAAGAGATATCCTGTTTCAAGGAGCCTCGAAAAGCTTGCAAAGGATCGGTAGGCAATGGATAGAGCTCCAGATGATCGCCGGCATCGCGTATCTCGATAACATGTCCGGGCTTTATGCCTAAACGTTGACGAAGTTCCGCCGGTATCACTACTTGACCTTTATTTAAAACATTCAATGTTTGCATGTTTAACCCCTGATAGGAAATTAGATTAATTTATAGAGTTTAACCTCTATCCATGAGTAGTACAATTAGCATAAAAAATAATTTTTCTCCTCATAGAGCCCAAAATTTCAAGGTTAAAAGTGTGAAGCTGACTTCTACTTGCTCAGAACATGTTTTAAAAGTCCCAAAACCAAATTGAACGTTTGATAAAATAAGCGTATTTCAATCTTATATAGCTAAAAAAGACGAACCAATAAAAAGACCTTCATCGCTTTTCCAAGCGCTTGCCGTGCGATCTTGTCAGCCGTTGATTACCGTATCGAGGCTTTATCGATACCACTATCCGATGAAGCAATTGTCCAGCCGCCGCCAAAAGCCCGGTAAAGCGACACCATGGCCACGCTGACCGCCGTTTCGGCTTTTGCACGTTCGTCGCTGACGGCCAGTTTGCTGCGCTGTGCATCCAGCACGGTCAAATAATCGCCTGCACCGCGCTGATACAACGCGTCGACCAGCCGGTAAGCTTTTTCCGCAGAAGCTTCCGCTTCAGTCAATTGGCCGAAGCTATCCGTAGCGGAACGATGCGCGACGAAGGCGTTTTCCACGTCCTCCAGGGCCAGTAAAAAGGTTTTCTCGTAATTTGCGGCGACCTGATCCAGCCGCGCATCGGCGGCGGCAATATGGGCTCGGATTCGACCGGCGTTGAATACCGGCGCCGAAAGGCCCGAGCCCAGCGCATAAACGCTCTCGGCCAGACTCGGAAAACCGCCGACCGCCAGTGCGCCGACACCGCCACTGGCCGACAGCACCAGCTTTGGATATAGATCGGCCCGCGCCGAACCCAGGCTGGCTGCCGCCGCACTGACTTCGGTTTGCGCCAGACGCAAATCGGGACGTTGCGCGAGTAAATCGGACGGCAGCAAGTCGGGTATGCTTGGTGCGGCGACTGGCAACGGGCCGACGACGGCCAGCCGCTTTTCCAGACTTTCCGGCGGCTCGCCCAGCAACACGCCTAATCGATGGGTGAGTTTTTTCTCGGCATTGACCAATACCGGTAGCGTCGCTTCAGTACTCTGCAACAGCGTTTGCTGGCGGGCCATATCCGCCTCGTTAGCCAGCCCGGCTTTAAGGAATACCTGCAAAGTCCGCAACCGCTCGCGTTGCAAGTCGATATTTCTTTGCAGAATGCCTGTGCGTTGCTGTACACCGCGCAGCTCCAGGTAGTTTGTCGCCACGTGGGCCAGCAGACCTACTTGCGCCGCATGCAAGCCTTCCTTGCTGCCTTCTGCTTGCGCGGCGGCGGCTTCCGCTTCCAAATGCCGGCCGCCGAACAAGTCGATTTCCCACCGCGCCGCCAATCCGCCGCTGACGGCATCGGCGGTAGGCGTAATCAATTTTATACCTTGCCCGCTCGGCACACCGACGATGCGGTCGATGCGTTTTTCCCGGCCGCCGGACAGCGAGAAATCGAGACTGGGATACAAGGCCGCTTCGGCGACGGTCACCATCGCGTTGGCTTCGCGGACTCGAGCGGTGGCGATTTTCAGATCGTGGCTGGCGGCCAAGGCTTTGTCTATCAATTCATTCAGCAAGGGATCGT
The DNA here is from genome assembly GCA_002862125.1 of Methylobacter sp. KS41. Classification (GTDB taxonomy): domain Bacteria; phylum Pseudomonadota; class Gammaproteobacteria; order Methylococcales; family Methylomonadaceae; genus Methylobacter_C. The sequence continues at coordinate 2,087,979 of PHSP01000001.1, forward strand.
TGAAACCTTGCCACCAAGCCTTCAGGTCAACCGCTTCGGTGGTTTGGGCAGTTTCGGCATCGGCTGCGTGTTGCCAAGTTGCCGGGCTATTGAGCGCTACCTGGTCGCCGACGCGGGTCGGCGTGCAGGCGATTAGACTAGCCAGGGACAAAATGGTTAGCGGTATTAAATATCGGTTATTCATCGTAAAACTCCGTGGGCGCCGCGTAGGGTACGCACTGCGTACCTTCAGGGGCTTTAACAATTGGCAGAGGCCTTAAAAGGTACGCAATGCGTACCCTACTGCGTTCTTTATGATGCATCAGCCGGCCCGCGCTCCACCCTAAACCAGGCCGCATACAGCGCTGGCAGGAATAAGACCGTCAACGCGGTCGCCACCGTCAGCCCGCCCATGATGGCGATGGCCTGCGGGCCGAAGAAATCGTTGCGCGACAACGGTATCATCGCCAGGATAGCCGCCGCCGCAGTCAGCATGATCGGCCGGAAACGCCTCACCGTCGATTCGACGATGGCTGACCATGTGTCAAGTCCTGACTTTTCATCCTGATCGATCTGATCCACCAGAATCACCGAATTGCGCATGATCATGCCGGCCAGCGCCAGAATGCCGAGCAAGGCCACGAAACCAAACGGCGCCCGGAACAACAGCAAGGCGAAGGCCGCGCCGATTACCCCCAGCGGCGCAGTGCTGAACACCATGAAAGTCCTGGACAGATTCTGTAACTGCATCATCAACAAGATCAGCGTGACGATCAGCACCAGCGGAATCCAGATCAGAATCGACTTCTGCGCGGTCACCGCGTCTTCCTTGGAGCCGCCGGTTTCGATGAAATAACCGGCCGGCAGGCTATCCTGTATCGGTTTAAGTTTCGGGACGATTTCCGCCGCCACGTCTGGGGCCATCTTGCCGTCGGCCAGGTCGGCGCGCACCGAAATGGTTGGGAAACGGTTGCGCCGCCAGCGCACGCCGTCTTCGAACACGGTTTCGAACTTGACGAACTGCGACAGCGGCACCGCCTTGCCATTGGCCGTGCGCACCGCGACGTCCGGCAATTCGTCGGCGGCGCTGCGCAATTCGGGGCTGGCCCGCCAGACGATGTCGATTAATTTATCCTGCTCGCGCAGTTGCCCGACCGGGATGCCGGCGTAATGCGCCAGCAAGGCTTGCGACAAGCTGGCCGTCGACACGCCGAGAGCGCGGGCCTTGTCCTGATCCAGATCTAAGCGGAACGACGGTATGCGGTCATGCCAGTCGTCGTTGACGTCCACGGTGCCGGGATGATTACGCACGACCTCGGCCACCCGCTCGGCAATGCCGCGCACGATGTTGGGGTTTTCGCCGAGCACCCTGAACGCCAACGGATAATCCATCGGCGGCCCGACATTCAGACGCTTCACCCGGCCCCTGACATTCGGAAAGTCGGTCTCAAGAATCTGCCGGACGCGCTGCATCACCCGTTCGCGCGCCTTGTTATCCTTGGTCATCACCACCAGTTCGGCCAGATTGGTATTGGCCAGTTGCTGCACGATCAACATGAAAAACCTCGGCGTGCCGCTGCCAACATAGCTGGCGACGTGTTCCACGTCTTCGTCCTTAGCCAGCAAAGCTTCCATGCGTTTGGCGGCGGCTTCGGTTTGCTCGAAGGCACTGCCTTCCGGCAGCCACAGGTTGACGATGACTTCCGGCCGGTTGGACAGCGGGAAGAACTGTTCGGGAACGTGGGTTAAGGCCACGACACCGAGACCGAACAAGGCCAGTGTGGCGATAATCACTTTCTTGCGGTGCGCCACGCAGGCATCCACCCAGCGCCGCAAGCGATTGTAGAACGGCGTATCGAACAAATCGTGGATAGGACCATCGGCGTTGGCATGCACCTTGAGGATCAAAAATCCCAAATACGGGGTGAACACCACCGCACCTATCCAGGACAGCAGCAGCGAGATACCGACCACCTGAAAAATCGCCACGGTATATTCGCCGGCCGCGGATTGCGCCAAACCCACCGGGAGGAAACCGGCGATGGTGATCAAGGTGCCGGTCAGCATCGGAAAGGCGGTGGCCGTATACGCATAGGTCGCGGCGCGCATCCGGTCCCAGCCTTCTTCCAGCTTGCGGGCCATCATCTCGACGGCAATCATCGCGTCGTCCACCAGCAGGCCCAGCGCCAGAATCAAAGCATTCAAGGAAATACGTTGTAGATCGATGCCGAACAGCAGCATGACCAGCAAAGTGCCGGCCAGCACCAGCGGCACGGTCAGCGCCACCACGGAGCCGGTGCGCCAGCCCAGGCTCAAGAAACTGACCACCAACACGGCGGCCAAAGCCTCGAAGAAGGTTTGGCCGAATTCCGCCATTTGCTTTTTGACCACATGCGCTTGATTGGCGACCGGCTCCACGTCCATACCCAACGGCAACTCACTTGTTATGCCGGCCAACGTGTCGTCCAAGGTTTTTCCCAGGGCTATCACGTTGCCTTTCTTGTTCATCGTCACGCCAAGGCCAAGGGCCGGCTTGCCGTTGAAACGCATCTTGAATTCGGCGGGATCGACATAGCCGCGCGTCACCTTGGCAAAGTCGCCGACCTTGAAGGTGCGATTAGCGATGCGTACCGCCATATTGGCGACGCTATCTTCCGAGTCGAACGAGCCGGTCAGGCGTATCGGCAGATTGCGCTGCGCGGAAAATACCGTGCCGGCCGGCGCCATGCCGTTCTGCGCCTGCAAGGCCTGGGCAACCACCGCCGTATCCAGGCCCAATTCGGCCAGCTTCTTGTCGGAAAACTCGACAAAAATCTTTTCGTCCTGTACGCCGATCAGATCGACCTTCTCGACATCCTTGACCCGCAACAGCTGCTGGCGGACCGAATCGGCTGCCAGTTTCAGGTCGGCATAACTAAAACCCTCGCCGGAAAAGGCGTAGATCAGGCTATAGGTATCGCCGAACTCGTCGTTGAAAAACGGCCCGATGCTGCCGGGCGGCAGCGTCATGCGGATGTCGTCGACCTTCTTGCGCACCTGATACCAAAGCTCGGGGATCTCCTTGGGCGGCGTATCCTCGCGAGGGGTGACGAAAATCACCGATTCGCCGGGTTTGGAATAACTGCGCAGGTAATCCAGATTAGGCAGTTCCTGGATTTTCTTTTCCAGCCTGTCGGTCAACTGCTGTTCGACTTCCAGCGCAGTAGCGCCGGGATAAAGGGTTTTGACCACCATCACCCGGAAGGTGAACGGCGGATCTTCCTGTTGGCCCAGCATGTAATAAGCAAATACGCCGCCCAGCACCACCAATGCGATCATAAAACCGGTGAAGGAGCGATGTTTAAGCACCCACTCACTGAGGTTGAAGGCTTTCATAGTTCTTCCTTGCTGCCGTGGTTGTTAGGGAATCCCGTTTGTTCCGGCAGGCGGACAGCCTGCCCTTCGGCGAGGCGCTGGACGCCGGCGCTGACCAGTAATTGGCCGGGGGTTACTCCCTCAACGGCAATGCGTTCGCCATCCTGCGCTTCGCCCAGCCGAACCGGCGCGGATTTGACGGTGGCCGCCTGCTCGTCAACCAGCCAGACCGAGGGATGATCGGGCTGGTTATGCGGGGTATAGACGGCGGAAAGCGGGATGGCGATATGGGAAGCGGTGTTCGCGTCGATATGAACCGTCGCCGTCATGCCCAATTGCGCGGCGTCCAGGCCTTCGAGCAAGGTGGCCTTGACGCGATAGGTGCGGCTGGCCGGGTCGGCGGCCGAGGCGATTTCGCGAATTCTGGCCTTGAGCCGTCGATTGTCGTCGGCCCATAAAGACACGCTAACGTCCTGTTGGCGCTTGATTTCCGGCAGTCGATGCTCGGGGACGTCGAAATGGATTTCCTTTTCGTCGAGCTGGGCCAGCTTGACGACGGCCTGACCGGCCGCCAGCACTTGCCCTGATTCGACATCCAACGCCGTCACCACGCCGTCGCGGTCGGCATGCAATCCGGTGTAGGTTAGCTGGTTAAGAGCCTGTCCCAATTGAGACTCCAGCGCCGCCGTCCGCTCCCGCGCCGTGGTATAAGCTGTCTCGTGCCGCTCGAACTCCGGCGGACTGATGACTTGTTGGGCCAACAGTTCGCGGTATCTCGCCAGGTCGTCGCGCAGAAAATTGCTGTCGGCTTGCGCGGAAGCCAGCTGAGCCTTAAGGCCCTGCACGGCGAGGTGGTAATCGTTGCTGTCCAGCGTTGCCAAAAGTTGCCCTTTGCGCACATAATCGCCAACATCTACTTTCCGCTCCAGCAGTTTACCGGCCACCCGGAAGGACAAGGGCGTCTCGATCCTTGCCCTGACTTCTCCGGCAAAACGCTTAACACCTGCTGCAGCCGGTTCCCCGACTCGAAACACTTTGACCGGTCGGGAAACGTCTTGCGTTTGTTCGTGCTGATCGCTGCATCCGGCGCTTATCATTAGCGGCATTAGCCACCAGGCCAGAAGCCAGCTCTTGATTGTGAGCCGGGGTTGAAGCCGGTCACGAATGGTCGGCATTAACGGAGTTTTAAGTTTCGGCATTTTGTTTCCTCTATCGGTAAATGGCGCGGTACTGGGCAGGTTCAAGTAAATCCGGGTCTGCATCAGGAACTGAGCCAATGGTTTGCGAGATACGCTTGCTAGCAGAACGACGGTCGCCGAATCTCATGACTTAGCGTCACGCCCGAATATTAATAGCGTGGATGTCGCCGGGGCGTAGAGCCGGCCTTCGGCATCGATCAGACGCGCATCGGCAAATGCCGCTCACCGCCCCAAGGACAGGACGTACCCTCCGCCCTCAACAGCCCCGTGTTCTTGGTAATTGTCTTGTGATAGGAAATCTTCAATTCCAAAGTCGTATAAGCCTGTTTCTCGGTCAGCCTGGAGTGGACCGCACAGCCGCAGGCGGAGTCCAGCAGCGTTGCCGCATAGCCGCCGTGAACGGTGCCTAACGGGTTATAAGCATGCTCGCCGGGCTGGCCGGCAAATACAGCTTTGCCGAGATCGACGTCCACCAGCTCGAAATCCAGCGACACCAGGATTCCGCTATTTGGATCGAGAATATTTCCGCCATCCCATCCGTCGCTGTCCAGTTTCATATTCCTGATGATCGTCATGCCCAGGATTTTCTGATCCTTGCGTTCGTCGCTACATTCCGTGCAGCGGCGCTCGGGAGAGTCGTTAAGAACTAGCCCCTTTACCACTTTGCCGCTCAACGTTCCATCAATGCCTTGTGTAATTTGCACCAGTGCTTTAGGCTGGTTCGTGTAATCGTCGATTGTCTGCCATATGCCAGTCGGCGTATCGAGAGCATCAGCAAACACCACTGTGGCGCTCATCATCAGAACGCCAACCAGTGTCGCGCCTCTCCAAATGTGATTTATAGCGACCTGTGGAGTTATCAAAAAACGGAGCACGTTATTCACATTGAAAATAATCAGGATGGAGTAGCTAGACGTGGCGCGGACTTGCCGGTTTGCGTCGCTGCGAAGAGATCGGACCGTTGAGCGTCGTATCGGTCCCAGTGCCCGGCGTCAGCCAGGGAGGGCCAGGTGACCAGCTCGCCTTGGTCGAAACCAGCCAGCGCGGCATCGACAAGATGCTCGGTAGTCATCACCGCTTCTTGCGGAAACGCGGTCAGTGGCACCCCGGAGGTATCCCAAAGTTCGGTGGCTGTGGCGGCAGGCAACACCACTTGAACCCTAATCCCAGTATTTGCCAGTTCTTGCTGTAGCCCGCGACTGAAATTGAGCACGAACGCTTTCGTGCCGCTGTACACCGAGCTCACCGGCAACGCATGCACAGCCAATACCGAGGCGATATTGATAATGATACCTTCGTTGCGTTCCTTAAACGCAGGCAGTACGGCATGCGTCAATCGCGTCAGCGCCGTGATATTCAACGCGATCTGCGACAAGGAGTCTTTCACTGGCGCTTCCGTAACAGGGCTCAGTCTGGCAATGCCGGCATTGTTGACCAATAGCCTGATGGCGGGATTGGCAGTGAGAACGGCTTCAAGACCCGCGAGATCTGTTTCTTTCTCAAGATCGGCCACCAGCGTTTTGGCCTTGATGCCGTAAGCCTGCTCTAGTTTGGCGGCGAGATTCTGCAAGCGGTCGCCGCGCCGGGCGACGAGCAAAAGGTCATATCCGCGCCGAGCTAGACGATCTGCGTAGATGGATCCGATGCCGGATGAAGCACCTGTCACAACAGCGATTTTTTTAGATGAGGTCATGGTTTTTGCCTTTAGTGAAGTGTTTGAAAAATTTGGAGCTTTGGTTGTCTTTTGTTCACGTCATCTTGACGACGACTTTCCCCTTCGAACGCCCCTGGGCGAGGTAGGTAAGCGCATCTTTTGCTTCCTCGAACGGAAACACCTTGTCAATCACAGGCTTGATACGATCGGTGGCGAGGAGCTCGCCGATGTCGCTAAGTTGAGCGCCATCGGGACGCACGAAGAGAAATGAGTAAGTGACTGCCCGTTTTCTGGCAAGCCTCATGATCTTGCGGCTCATCAGTCCGAATACGAACCTAAGGAAGAAATTCAAGCGCTTGGCATCCGCGAACGCCGCATCCAGTGGCCCGATCAGAGAGACGATCTTGCTCCCCGGCTTGAGGATGCCTACGGATCTCTCCAGCTCGGCCCCCTTGAGCGTGCCAAGCACCGCATCGTAGCCGTGGAGCACTTTCTCGAAATCTTGCTTTTTGTAGTCGACGACTTCATCTGCTCCCAGGCTGCGCACCAGTTCAACGTTGCCCGTGCTGGTGGTGGTTCCCACCGTGGCGCCCAGGTGCTTTGCCAACTGGATCGCAAAGGTGCCAATGCCGCCTGAGCCTGCCGGGATGAAAATCTTCTGGCCGGCCCGAAGATTGGCGCGTTCCTTCAGCGCTTGCCAGGAGGTAAGCCCGACCATTGGGATCGAGTCGGCCTGCACGAAATCCAGATTGGCCGGCTTGAGGGCGGCGGCGCTCTCCGGCACCACCGCGAATTCGGCAAGCGACCCTTTACCAAGATCGAAGATGCTGGCGAAGATCGCATCACCCGGTTTAAAGCGCGTTACGCGGCTGCCAACCTCAGTCACCACTCCGGCCAGATCGCTGCCCAGCGTAGCCGGAAGCTGGAAATGTAGGACCGGCTTGAACATCCCGGTTGGAATCATATTGTCGATCGGGTTCAGGCCCGCAGCGTGGACTTTTACCAGCAGTTCGTCAGCCTTCAGTGTGGGACGAGAAATGTCGGAAAAACTAATCTCGGGCGACTTGCCGTAGCGTTTGAAGGTCAGTGCTTTCATTGTTAAGGTGCTATTCACAAAAAATCTCCTCAGACTAATTCGTTGTTGATTCGCATAAAGCGGAAGCAGTCGTGGCGCAGGCTAGTTGATGTTCGCCTATTGCATGCACCTGTACCAATACTTCGTTATTGACCAGTTTGGGCTCAGGTTTTTCGGTTACCTGCAATGCGACTTTCTTTACATGACGATTGATGGCGAATACCTTCATGATATTTGTGGTTTTTGTATCGAGTCGAGCCGCAGATCTTTTCGAAGTCCTGCATCCACCATGCGAGCAGGCGCAAATCTGCGTAGCAAACTTAAGCGGTTTGCGAGCCCGCCGGCTGTATATCGGAGCTTCGGACGAGCCGCGCTGGCTGCTTTCAGCACAACATCGGCCACGACTTCCGGCTCGTCGGCAATTGTCATCACCTTCTTCAGCACCTTGTCCAAGACCGCACGGACTTCGTGATATTCTTCAAGCTTCGAATCGGCTGCCAGAAGGTTCGCGTCAAACTTCGTCTTTGTGTATGCGGGCTCAATGACAGAAACTCGGATTCCTCTCGTACGCAACTCGTGATCAAGCGATTCCGAATAGCCTTCGATCGCGTGTTTACTTGCGGCATAAATTGCCATATACGGCATCGGCAATACGCCAAGCACAGAGCCGATGTTGATGATGCGACCGCTGCCTTGACGCCGCATATGGGGTGTAACGGCACGAGTCATTCGGACGATGCCGAAGAAGTTTGTATCGAAAACCGACTGGGACTGTTCGATCGAGCTTTCTTCCGCTCCAGCAGGGGCAACTCCGAAGCCTGCGTTGTTCACAAGCAGGTCAATGTACCCTTCCCGTCGTATTACCTCGCTAACGGCAGCTTCGACGGAGACATCGTTAGTCACGTCGAGAGGCAGCATCTCAAAAGATCGTTGACCCGTTTGGGCGCCTCGTCTGCTGGTTCCATAGACCTTGTAGCCAGCTGCCGTCAGCCGCAGAGCTGTAGCTTCGCCGATGCCTGAGGATGCGCCCGTGACCAATGCGACACCAATACTTTTCTTGTTCATAATTCAAATCTCCATGTGGATTGTCTGCTGCCTAAGTGTTACTATCATTTCGATAGCAATGTTACTACCAATTTAATACTAAGTCACTACTAAAATGATATGAACGATAAAAATATTTGCGATGACCCTTGTCCTATCGCGCGCAGCCTGGCTTTCCTTGGCGATGCGTGGAGCCTATTGATTCTGCGGGAAGCACATTTGGGCGTCACCCGCTTCGACCAGTTTCGGAAAAGTCTGGGCATCGCGCCGACGATGCTGACCCGGCGGCTGGCTATGCTGACGGAGGAAGGAATGCTGGAAAAACGGCTCTACTCGGAGCGCCCCCCGCGAGAGGAGTATGTGTTGACTGCCGCCGGGCGCGATTTTTTGCCGGTGCTGGTCATGATTGGCGCCTGGGGGCATCAATACCGCGGCGGAGGCCGCTTGGTGAGTATTCAGGATGTTGAAACGGGAGAGGAAATTAAACCGGTGGCCATCGACGAGGTCACAGGGGCAAAGATTGGGACTCGCCCGCTACGTTTTGTCCTGCCGGATGGCGGCTGATGACACGAGTGCTTGCTCTACCCATATTAATGAAGAACTAAGCATGAGTTTTACAACCGAGACAATATACTTTGTATTCAATAAGTTATTGAATATATTGCTAATGAATTTAAAATCGATATTTCGACTGTAAACCAGTGATACCAAGGGCTCCAGGGGTGTCGTGGAACAAACCGTTCTTTTGGTTAATTAACCCCGATTAAGGGCAGGCATCTGACAACCCTTAACAGCTGCTGACGACCAGAAATCTCAATTTCGTTAATTTCCAGTGTCCGCTTTGCATATACAGAAACCGGGCAATTAGTCTTCAACCCTGCCATTTTTTCAGTTACTCTACACTTTTACCTTAGTTCAAGAGGGTTTGATAAAACGTACGGATACTGTTGGCGAATTGGTCGCACCATCCCGGAGAACAAGAGTCCAAGGCTATTTATTATTTGTTGCAGAGGTATTGCCATGTCTCTTCATCCTAGTCTTATCGAGCCGGTTCCTGAACAGACGGCTCAGATTGCACACGCCGCCTTTCCCAAGGGCTCCCCCTATCTGACCCTGCGGGACGAACTGGGCACTCTCTACCATGATAATGATTTTTCCTCGCTCTTTCCTGCCAGCGGCCAACCGGCGTTCTCACCGTGGCGTCTGGCACTCGTCACCATTCTCCAATTCCGCGAGAGTCTCCCGGACCGCCAGGCCGCCGAAGCTGTGCGCGGACGCATTGATTGGAAGTATTTGTTGGGCCTTGAGCTTTCAGATCCCGGCTTCGACTTTTCCATACTCAGCGAATTTCGCGACCGCCTCATCGCTGGGGAGGCCGAAATGCAATTGCTGGAGGGGCTTCTCGGCCAGTGCAGCCAGTTAGGGTTGCTGAAAGAGAGGGGTCGGCAGCGGACGGATTCGACCCATGTGCTGGCCTCGGTGCGGGTATTAGGCCGTTTGGAACTCGTTGGCGAGACCTTGCGCGCGGCACTCAATGAGATCGCCAGCATTGAGCCAGAATGGCTGCACAGCGTGGCACCGAAAGCCTGGTATGAACGGTATAGCCGACGCATAGAAGACCGCCGCTTGCCCAAGACTGACCAGAAACGTGAGAGTTATGCCCAGACCATCGGCGAGGACGGGTTTGCACTACTGGATTTGGTCGAATCAGCGGAAGCACCGTCACAGCTGAGCCAATTGCAGCAAGTGGCGGTTCTGCGCACCGCATGGGCCCGCCACTACGTAAGAGAAGAGCCGCCCGCCGGCGGTCCGCCCAGTGTGCGCTTCAAAACCGACCATGAAGTATCCCAGGCCGAAGAAAAAGTGGAGTCGCCTTACCCCATCTTCGTGACTCCAGTCGCCCTAAGTTATTGATTTTTGGTTACCGGCGGTTTTCATTTCGAAAAAACCCTTTAAAATCAATGCTCATTTTTCGCTCTCTCTTGTAGTGCCATCCATTTAGGTTTGCATCTTGATTTTTTCCGGAATAGCGCCCATGCTAGAGCCATGTATATTCGAAGAACCAAAACTAAAACAGCGGATCATGGCGAAGATTCCTATACCTATCGGATCGTTGAATCCGTGCGTGAGGGAACACAAGTCAAGCAACGTACGCTACTCAATCTGGGCAAAGACTTTGCCATTGAGCCCGCGCACTGGCCCTTGCTTGCGGCCAGCATTGAACAGCTTCTGCAAGGCTCAGCGCCGCGCCAAGACGAGTTGTTTCATTTAGAGGATGATGCCGGTCAACTTCTGGAGGCCGCCGCCGTGCGCTATAGCGACCTCATCATCGCGAAACTGGCGCAACCGGTGGCGGCAGCGACGCCCGGGCAGGATTATCATAGTGTCGGCATTAATCATATCGAAGCCCATCAAGCCCGCAGCATCGGCGGGGAAACGTTGGCGTTGCATGCGGTCATGCAGTTGCAGCTGGATCAGAAGCTTGCCGCACTGGGCTTTAACAAAATCGATGCCGCGGCGGCATTGGGCAGCATCATAGGGCGCATGATTTCACCCGGCAGCGAACTGCAGACCCATGACTGGCTGCAAGCACGTACCGGCCTGGGTGAACTGCTTGATCATGACTACGGCAGCACCAGTCTGACGCGCCTGTACACCATCAGCGATAAGTTGCTCAAACACCAGTCGGCGCTGGAAACTTTTCTGGGTGCTCAGGAGCAGACCTTATTCGATTTAAACCGGAGCATCGTCTTGTACGACTTGACCAACACCTATTTTGAAGGCCAGTGCGCCCAAAACCCCAAGGCCCGGTTCGGCCGCTCCAAAGAAAAACGCCGTGATTGCCCATTGGTGACCTTAGGTCTGGTTCTGGATGGCAATGGCTTCCCGCTCAGCAGCCAGGTCTTTCCAGGCAACGCCAGCGAGCCCGCCACGTTGGCGCTGATGCTGGACGGTCTGCAGGGGAAAAATCCATTAGCCGGAGAAAAACCGGTCATTATCATGGATGCCGGCATTGCCAGCGCTGACAATCTCGCCTGGTTAAGCGCGCGCGGTTATCTTTACCTGGTGGTCAGCCGGGAACGCTACCTACAAGATCCCAGAGACCAGGATAATGCCGTACTGGTTAGGGAAACCGGACAGAGCAAAGTCAGCGTTTACCGCACAATCGATGCAGAAACCGGGGAAACCCGGCTCTATTGCCACTCCGATCAAAAAGCCAAAAAAGAACAGGCCATCCGCAACCGCTTCCACGTTCGTCTGGAAGAGGGGCTCGACAAGCTCCATGCCGGTTTGGACAAAAAAGGCACGATCAAAAACTACGCGAAAATACTCGAACGCATTGGCCGGCTGCGCGAAAAAAACAGCCGCGTCGCGCAAGACTACCGCATTGAAGTCATTGCTGATGACGCGAAAAACAACGCCATCCGTATTGAATGGCAGCGTGAACCCAAAAGTGAACAAAAAGACCGGCACTGCGGAGTTTACTGCCTGAGAACCACTACTCCGGACTGGTCGGAAGAACAATTGTGGTCAACCTATATCATGCTGACCGAGATCGAAGCCACGTTCAGAAGCTTGAAAACCGACCTCGGCTTACGTCCAGTTTTCCACCATAAAGAAGAACGCGTCACCGGACACTTGTTCATTACTTTAATGGCCTACCATCTGGTGCATACCCTGCGCTATCAACTCAAGCAGCAGGGTATCCATTTAAGCTGGGACAGCATACGCAACATTATGTCGACCCAACAACGCCTCACGATTACCTTGCCGACAGAGGATAATAAGACCATTCACCTGCGCACAACAACCCAAGCCGAAACACGCCAAAAACAACTATACGCAGCCTTAAGTATCAAACCTGACCTGATAGGTAAATGTAAGACGATTATTGATAAGAAAAAATATGTAGTGCCATTTGAGATAAATTAAAATTTTAACTTATTGAAATAACAAGAAATTATCAGTAGAATTCACGAAGATGGGTTACGATCCCGAGGCCCGCTACCGCAGCAAAAGCGGCATGAACTGGACCGGTTACATGGTTCACATAAGCGAAACCTGCGACGAGGACAACGTTCACCTGATTACACATGTGCATACCACCCCCGCCGACGTCCACGAAGCGATGTGCACCGAATCCATCCACAAGGCCCTGGTTGACAAGGGCCTCTCGCCACGCGAGCACTTGGTGGATTCTGCGTATGTGTCTGCGGAACTCTTGGTCAGCAGTCAAGTTCATTACGGCATTGATCTGGTCGGACCCGGCCGCGTAAATGTTACGTGGCAAACTAAAGTAGAGGGTGGCTACACAGGCGAGCAGTTTATGATCGATTGGGAACAACGCGTAGCCCACTGCCCTCAGGGCATAGCATCGGCGTATTGGCGAGACCATACCAACGCAGAGGAAAATCCGTACCACCTGGTCTACTTTCCGAAGGCGACGTGCCTGGCTTGCCAAGCCCGAGAGCTTTGCACTCGGGCTAAACAGCAACCTCGCCGCTTATACCTGCATCCACAGCCAGAATATGAAGCCTTACATGCGGCCCGACAACGTTTAAATAGTGAAGAGGGCAAGCGACTCTATGCGAAACGCTGTGGAGTTGAGGGCTCCCTATCGCAAGGCGTCCGATCTTTCGGGGTACGCCGCACACGTTACCGTAAGTTGGCGAAAACCCATTTACAGCAGGTCGTATCGGCCGTCGCCATTAATCTTGATCGGATCGCCGCATGGTTAACGAATAGGCCGTTGGCTGCTACACGAACCTCGCGCTTTGCGGCACTGGCCGCCTAAACCAATTCGCCAACAGTATCCGATCGTTTTATCAAACTGAATTATTGCTTCGGCTTTGTTGCCCTGAGCGATGTTTGCAGGCTGTTTGCAAATAATGTGGGCTCATGTGCAATTAATTCGGGTCGAATGTATCGGATATTTGCAATTAATTCAGGCCGAAAAAGTGGATGTTTGCAGGCCGCCACATCTAGGTAAAGCTCCTTTCGAACCAGAAAAGTCCTCGATTACAAGATCATCTTCCCGCTTATTGGTTCTAATTGCCAATTTAGAAAGATTTGACAAATCTCCTTTTATACCAAGAAATTCGAGAATAGATCGGCAATGCACTATTCCTACCTCAATAGCAGAATTAGTAAAACCCGTCGATAGTGTCCTTCAACACACAGACTGCCCTCAAAAAAAATATCCATAGGTTTTGGGTTGTCCCATTCAATTACATAACGCAAAGTTAAGTACAGACGCAGACTGCATCCTATAAGGCATAATCTTTTCAATAAGTTTCTGTCGCTCATCCATGGTTTATATGCCAAACGTGATATACATGACATCGATTGTCATATAAAAAACCTAATTTGTTGTATATTTTTCATAAGCTTATCGTGTTATTTTTTATATTAGATTACTATAAACTAATTGGATAGGGCGCACAAACAAAAACGACACTCGTTTTTTTCGCACTCCGGGCTTACTGAAGATGTCGGCGCCAACCCTAGACTATGTTTTTTAAATGTTCATAAGCCGGTAGCGTTTCAAGCCGTTTGTCTTCCAGTGGCATCCCTACGGTAAAATGATAAAGGCTTTGGAATTGTTCATCCTTGAATCCCAAAATCTCATGCACGCTGTCATCAAAATAACAGCCGATTCCTGTGCCGCGTATGTCCGCCGCTTCCGCTTCCAGATAGAGCACCTGGCCTATCAGTCCGCATTCCCAGAACAGACGGCGGTAATGCCACGGCGCTGTCGCTATGGTATCGCCGAATTCTGCAACCATGCCAAGACTGAAGGCGCTGTCGCTGGCGATCGGTTGATGGCAGGAAAGCGTTTTGGCTATTTGTTTGCAATCCCCTGAGTACAAATGATAAAGCGGCAACGCTTCGGATATTTGTTGCCAGTCAAAATCAGCCAGGGTTGCGGCCTGCAATTTTTCCACGGCATCATCATGTCTCGGCAGCGCATATAGGCCTGGGATTAAACCCTCAACGCGGTGAACAAATATAAACAGGTGGATTTTTGGCGGCCAGCGCCATAGTTCGAACGCTGCTGTTACTGGTAACACGGCGGCCAGCATCCGGTAAAAATCAGCTTGCGGCATTGGCGGCATTTTGCCATCAAATTGTTGAGCGCTCCGGCGTTGACGGATGATTTCCGTTGCTGTCTTTGTGCAGGACGATTTAAAAACTTGCTGCCTGGCTTTACGCCACTCAGGTTCATCAGTTTCCGGTTTGCTTGCGGCAATCGAGACTTCATCGATTACCGGCCACTTATACATGTGATAGGCGCGAAGGCTGTCGGCTTTACCGGACCAGATTCCTGACTGAACGCACTCCAGCAGGGCTTTTATATCCAGTGGCTTATTGGCATGCGTATTAATCCGGCAAATAATATCCGGAAATTCATGTTCCTGTTTCTTGAAATCATCGCGATCAAGTCCTAACAGTCTGGCGATGTTATCATCTGACCATTCCGCCAATAATTCAACCGGCCATCCCAGAGCCGCCGCAGCGTATCGAAGCGCACCCAAGGCATGGCCCGTATCATGCTGGCAATAACGGTAAGCTCTTTCGCCGTATTTCCAGGCCTCCCGCCAATGGACTGAAGACAAACCGATGAGAATGAGCGAATCCTGCAAATTGTCGGAAAACCGACAACGTTGTTCAAGACTATGGTCGTGGCTGACATAGTGGTAAACACCTGACTTAATAAAGTCATTGCCGGCGCTTATCAGATAAGCTTCAGTCGGGTGCAGGTTTCCGCTGGAAGGGTTGCAGCGTAAGGCCCAACGGCTTGGCCCGAATTGTTTCCAGGCCGAAAGGCCAAAGGCCAGTTCCAGTAATAACCCGGTATTAGCCAGATTGAACGGTTTTGCCGGTATGAATTCCGGGTTATCCAGGCCGGCAAACGATGGCTCAAGTTCAGCCCCCGGTTTTGGCAGGGACACAATTTCGCAACCGGAAAAACGCCGGAATTGATCCGGCTGATCTTCCCAATCAATTGATTCAGGGCCCTTTGCGTACCGCTCCAGCCGGTGTTTGGTGCGATTGTGATAGTTTAGAACAGTTTCAGTTTGCGTGATCATGATGAGCTAACCAGTAGGAGAAAAATGCACTCTTTCAAATGGGAGAGAAATGCCGGAAACGCTTGTTCTCGCTTGCGCGCGAAAAAACAAATTCCGGCCTACAGGTCTACCGTTAATGAGTGATGATTATTTCTTCCCGCCTGGCTTCAACAACCAAGTCCTCAACCCAGCACCCAACCGGGTTGCCAAGGTTCCTATCTTTATCTTCAAAGCGCACCAGCCAAACGGTGCGAGTCGGTTCTTCTTCCACATGTCCAATCATGGTAATTACGCCACGGGTTCCGGCTTCAGCCAGTATTTCGCCTTCGACGCCATTGGGAATGGAACCATCGTCTTTAATCGTAGTAGCGGCATAGACGACATCACCAATATCTAAATCTTCAACAGTCATTTCATGATCCTCGTTTATTTTGTAGCAAAGCTTACATTGTAAGCTGATTGTGTGATTGAAACCTGTTTGATATCACGTTGCATATTGTATGAATTCTTTATTAAAACTTTATTAAACAATCAATTAGAAAATAAGCAATAAAATGGCATACAGGTTGCTATAAGCAATAACAAGAACGATGCCACACATTCAGGAGCGCATGAAAAATGATTACATTAACAGAAAAAGCCATTTCCGCAGTCGGCCGCTTTATAGCAGGATCGGAAACGCCTACAGCAGGATTACGGATCGAAGTCACCGATGGCGGCTGTTCAGGCTATCAATACGGATTGAAACTCGAAGGCAGCCACGCGCCGGAAGACACTGTCATTGATTGCGGTGAAGTAAAAGTGTTTATCGACCCGGCCAGTTTGCCTATGCTCGATGGCATGTCTGTTGACTTTCTCGACACTCTCGACGGTTCAGGCTTCAAGTTTACCAACCCGAATGCGGCAAAAAGTTGCGCTTGCGGTACTTCGTTTAATACCAGCGCCGAAGGCACTGGAACTAAAACCTGTTCTTAACGCATCCGCTCAATCAATCCGAGGATTAAATCATGTGGGACTATTCAGACAAAGTAAAAGAGCATTTTTTTAACCCAAAAAATGCAGGAGCAGTCGTTGACGCCAACGCGACGGGCGAAGTGGGTTCAATCAGTTGCGGCGATGCCTTGCGGTTGACCCTGAAGGTCGAAGATGAAACCGAAGTAATCCTTGAAGCGGGCTTTCAAACCTTTGGTTGCGGTTCAGCGATTGCATCGTCATCGGTATTAACTGAAATTATCAAAGGCATGACGCTGGATGAAGCGTTAAAAGTATCAAATCAGGATATTGCCGATCACCTTGAAGGCTTGCCTCCTGAAAAAATGCACTGTTCAGTGATGGGCCGTGAAGCGTTGCAAGCCGCAATAGCCAATTATCGCGGCGAAGAGTGGAAAGACGATCACGAAGAAGGCGCGCTGGTCTGTAAATGTTTCGCGATAGACGCCGTGATGATCGAGGAAATGGTCTGGGCTAATAAATTACGCACTGTTGAAGATGTCACCAACTTCACCAAGGCAGGCGGCGGCTGCGCTTCTTGCCATGAAGACATTGAAGCCATTCTGGAAAAAGTGCTGGCGGAAAAAGGTGAAAAATTTGATCCGAATGCCGCGCCGGTAAAAACCCCATTAAAAACCGCAGCGGTTAAAGCGCCATTAACCAATTTGCAACGCATTAAAAAAATCGAAGAAGTGCTGGAGTCGCTAAGACCGGCGCTGATGGCTGATGGCGGTGATGTGGAACTGGTTGAAGTCATTGGTAACACTGCTTATGTCAACATGACCGGCGCATGCAACGGTTGCCAGATGTCGGCGATGACCATTGCCGGGATTCAACAACGTTTGATGGAAGTGATGGGCGAATTTATAAAAGTAGTTCCAGCCTCGGAAATGGCGAAACTGGTTAATATTGAGGTAGCGTGATGACTGATATTTATCTGGATAATAATGCCACCACCAAGGTTGATCCGGCCGTGGTCGATGTGATGATTCCCTACTTTCTTGAGCAATACGGAAATCCTTCTTCCATCCATAAATTCGCCGACGGCGTGGCGCGCGGCCTTAAACAAGCCCGTCAACAGGTTCAGGCGCTGATTGGCTGCGAGCATGATTCTGAAATCATTTTCACATCCTGCGGCACTGAATCCAACTCAACAGCGATTCTTTCGGCGATTAAAGCTCAGCCGAACAGGAAAGAAATCATTACCACCATGGTGGAGCATCCAGCGGTTTTAAGCCTGTGCGATTATCTTGAAAAAGATGGCTACACCATTCATAGGATGCCGGTCGATAAAGCAGGACGTTTAAATCTGGAATCCTATAAAAAATTGTTATCCGAAGAAGTGGCGATAGTTTCGGTGATGTGGGCGAATAATGAAACGGGAACCATTTTCCCTGTCGCGGAAATGGCGGCAATGGCAAATGAAGCCGGCGTCATGTTTCATACCGACGCGGTACAGGCGGTCGGCAAGATTCCAATGATGCTGCAAGATACCAAAATTGATATGCTGTCATTATCAGGCCATAAGTTACATGCGCCTAAAGGCATTGGCGTTTTATACCTGCGCCGTGGTACGCGTTATCGTCCTTTGTTACGCGGCGGTCATCAGGAGCGCGGCAGAAGAGCAGGCACTGAAAACAGCGCCTCTATCGTCGGCCTGGGGAAAGCCTGTGAACTGGCGCTGGAATACATCGAATTTGAAAACACCAAAGTTAAGGCAATGCGCGACCGTCTGGAACGCGGCATCACAGAACAGATACCGCATTGTTTTGTGACTGGCGATTTATACAACCGCTTGCCGAATACGACTGATATCGCCTTTGAATATATTGAAGGTGAATCCATTTTAATGTTACTGAACAAGGCAGGCATTGCTGCATCGAGCGGCTCGGCGTGTACTTCAGGATCATTGGAGCCTTCGCATGTAATGCGGGCCATGGATATTCCCTATACAGCCGCGCACGGCACCATCCGCTTTTCCTTTTCCCGTTACAACACGATGACCGAAGTCGATGAAGTATTGAAGGTGATGCCGGGTATCGTTGCCACTTTACGCAAGTTGTCGCCATATTGGGAGGGAGACGGTCCCGTGGCCGACCCGGAAAAAGCGTTTGCACCGACTTATGCGTAGGGTGCGCACTGCGTACCTTTTTACTTAAAATCCCAAATGGCGCGCGATGCGTTCCCTACGGTGAATTATGAAAACTCAAGCCCGCCAAATCATCATAGACGATACAACACTCAGGGATGGCGAGCAATCAGCCGGAGTCGCTTTTTCTCTGGAGGAAAAGCTGGAAATTGCAACAAAACTAGCGGGAATGGGCGTGCAGGAGCTGGAAATCGGCATTCCGGCGATGGGCGCTGTAGAAAGAGACGAAATCAAGGCCATTGCCGCGCTGGGTTTGCCCCCTGCCCTACTGGTCTGGTCAAGAATGCGGCGGGATGATTTATATGCCTGTTTAGGCCTGAATGTGGATAAAGTCGATCTGTCCATATCAGCTTCCGACCAGCATATTCAACATAAGCTCAAACAAAGCCGCCAATGGGTGTTAACCACAATTAGCAGCTGTGTGCAGGAAGCAAGGAATCTGGGCATGGATGTCTGCGTGGGCATGGAAGACGCCTCCCGAGCGGATGTGGATTTTTTAATACGCATGGCGGAAACCGCTCAACAGGCCGGAGCGTCAAGGATTCGCTTTGCCGATACCGTTGGTATTATGGAACCGTTCGGCGTCTTTGAAACCATCAAAAAATTACGGGCGGCAACCAATCTGGAGATTGAAATGCACGCCCATGATGATCTGGGACTTGCCACTGCTAATACTTTGGCAGCCGCAGTGGCTGGCGCAACTCATGTCAATACTACGGTTAATGGACTAGGCGAACGCGCTGGAAATGCGGCCTTGGAAGAGGTCGTAGTTGGCTTGAAGCAATTGTATGGCTTTGAAACAGGGATTAATTTGCAGAACTTCCCCGCCTTGTCCGAACAGGTTGCCAGTGCATCCGGTGACGCCATAGGCAGCCGGAAAAGCCTGATCGGTAAAAGCGTATTCAGTCATGAGGCAGGCATACATGTCGATGGGCTGCTAAAGGACCCGAATAATTATCAAGGTGTTGATCCAGCATTAGTCGGACGCACTCATCAACTGGTTCTCGGCAAACATTCGGGCACTCAGGGCGTAATTCATGCTTATAAACAGATAGGCATCGCTGTAACGCGTTTACAGGCGCAAAAATTATTGACTCAAGTCAGGCATTTTGTGAGTAGCACAAAAAGATCGCCAAAAACTGAAGACTTAAATCTCTTTCATCAAAATCTTCTTTAGAGGACGCATTATCATGAACGAACAAACTGAACTACAGTCGCGCGATCAGGAACTAAAAGAATCAATGAAAATACCGGACCAGGATGATCGCTATCCGGGTTCCTTTTTCAGAATACCAGGGCCTCCAGCGTTAGGTAAAACCGGCTGGAGCCTGAATTAATTTTCTTATCCCTGAAATTACAGGAATTTGCTGGTAACCAAGCAAAAGTGTGTTCCTGACGGATTTGTGCCGGATACCAGAACAAAGTCACAAAAAAACGCCTAAAAACGCGGTTTCATGGTTATTGGAAACTGGTATTGCTATCCACGGCATCCGGATCCAGGCAATCCCTGCCGGAATGCCGTTAGTGAAGATACTGATTGTATTCAACAGGAGCTTAAAAAAGTGGTTATGGTCATGTCAGATACTGTTAAAAGCCGGGCGGAAACGCCGCAGAGTTTACTAGCCCAATGGCATGAAGATGTCCACTGTGTTTTTGGCCGCGATCCCGCTGCGCATAGCGTCTGGGAAATATTATTGACCTATTCGGGTGTCCATGCAGTGCTGATGCATAGGATAAGTCACCGGTTATGGAAAGCTAACTGGAAATTGACTGCAAGAATTTTAGCCACTTTTAGCAAAATGTTCACAAATGTTGAAATTCATCCGGGCGCTACCATAGGCAGACGTTTATTCATCGATCATGCGTTAGGCGTGGTGATCGGAGAAACCACCGAGATAGGCAATGATGTCACTTTATATCACGGAGTGACTTTGGGCGGCACGACCTGGAACAAGGAAAAACGCCATCCAACATTGGGTGATAATGTGCTGGTGGGTTCGGGAGCCAAAGTTCTCGGGGCAATTACCTTAGGAAATAATGCCCGTATAGGCGCCAATTCAGTAGTCGTTAAAGATGTGCCGGCTTGTTGCACGGTAGTAGGCATTCCGGGACGGGTAATACAAACCAAAGGCGCCAAAATTCAGAACAGGCATGGTATTGACCTGGATCATCATTTGATTCCAGATCCGGTTGGCAAGGCTATAGCCTGTCTTATAGAAAGAATTGACGAGCTTGAAGCCAAACAAACCGGATTATCGAAGGTAATAGTCGAAGAAGATTGTGATAATTGCGAAGCGGAAAGCGTCTGCGTTCCCAGAAAAGAAAAAGAAAGTCCGGTAAAGCTGGCGGCGAGGGTTTAAATGGATCTGTTGGATTTTGAAGCGCAAGGTTTATATTTTGAAGAACCTGATGTCGCGGGAGTTAAAGAAATGATAGCTGACGCCGCCGAAAACTATGCGACGGGTGATGCCGAACTGCCATTACTGAAAGCTTATTTTCTCGCGCCTGAATCGTTGAACGTATTGGTTGCCCTGAATCGTTTCTACTATTACCAGCACCGCCTGGAAGACGCGCTGCTTGCAACCCTTAAAGCTCTGACCGTTATTAGGCCTTTAATCAATTTTCCAGAGGATTGGCGCGATTTGCAACAAAGCCATATCAATGATACCCCGGCGGTTTTATTAACTCAGGTCAGGTTATATTTGTTTACGTTAAAAGCGATCGGTTTTTTAAACATGCGTTTGGAGCGTCTGGATTTAAGTCAGAGCATTTTTGAAAAACTGGTGGGATTGGACAGCAAGGATAGGATTGGCGCAAGAGGATTGCTGGAATTGGTTATCAAACGTAAAGAAGACCATGCAAAAATTTCAATAAAGGAACATGATCATGTTTAAAGCGATAACGGATTCATTATTGACCATCATCGCCTTCGCGGCGTTTGTTATTCTGGCAATCTACCTGCTAATCCAGGATCCTTCGTTAGTTGGCCCTATTTAATAACCGGAGAACCCCATGAGTTTTGAAGAAGAAATGGAAGAGCTGGAATCAGCCGAAGATTTTTTACAATATTTTCAACTTGAGTATGTGCAGAGCGTGGTGCATGTTAACCGCTTGCATATTCTGCAACGTTTTCATGATTATTTACAAAAGGCCGGCAATGAAATGCCTGAAAATGAACCTGCAAAGCGAGCTGTCTACAGTAAATTGCTGATGCGCGCCTATCAGGATTTTGTCGAGTCCGATGCGCAAACCGAAAAAGTCTTCAAGGTATTTGCCATGGGCGAGCCGCAAACTGCGTTCGTTCCACTCGGTGATATAAAAACATGAACCCCGATCGCTACGACGAAGGACGGTTTGAGTTTGGCGAAACGGTCCGGGTCACCAGAAATGTCCGTAACGACGGCACTTATCCGGGGATGGATGTAGGCATTTTGCTAGTTCGCCGGGGCAGCGTGGGCAATATTCTTAATGTCGGCACTTTTTTACAAGACCAGGTAATTTATACCGTCCATTTCCTGAATGTTGACCGGATGGTAGGCTGCCGGCTGGAAGAGCTGATCGGCGGAGATGAACCATGGAACCCTAGCCGCTTTGAGTTTAGAGACAAGGTTGTTTGTAATATTGATTTAGGAGTCCAGGGCAACATCCTGTTTCCAAAGGGCACTGAAGGGGAAGTATTTAAGGTGATCAGGGACAGTGAAAAGATTCAATACCATGTCGCTTTTCATGGTAGAACCTTGCAGGTGCCTGAGCCGGCGCTTGATCCTGCGCACCCTGGATCATTCAATGAGCCAGAGAATTGATATGAGCACGTCTACTATGTCTGTCCAGACAGATCCTTATACTTTGTTAAGAGCGTCCCTGACGCTATTTAAAAAGAAACCTGATGAATTGCAGGAGGAGGAATTAAGAAAAGCGGAAGTTCAGGCTATCAACGAGTTTAAAATCGAAAACCGGGTCCTAAGCTCGCCGGAAGCTGGAGCAGTCATTATTTCAGACGAGGAAATAGCAGCCGCTTATCAGGAAATCCGCGATCGTTATGAGGATGATGCGTCATTTTTCAATGATCTGAAAAAAAACCATCTTGACAATGATAGTCTCCGGGCCGCACTTTATCGCCAGTGCCGGGTAAATGTGGCTATGGAACTGATAGCTTCGCGCGCTCCCGATGTCAGCGATGTAGAGATAGGCATTTACTACCATTTGCACCCGGACCAGTTTAACCGGCCTGAACTGCGTGAAGCCTGCCATATATATATCAGCATTAATTCTGACTATCCTGAAAACACCCGCGAAAACGCATTCTCCAGAATGCAGGAAATCCAAGTAAAACTGCAAAAGAAACCTTATAAATTTGCTGATTTAGCCTTAAAGCATTCTGAATGCCCGACTTCGCTGCAAGGAGGAGTTCTGGGTTTAGTTCCGCGCGGCAAGCTTTATCCGGAACTGGATGCCGCGCTTTTTAGCATAAAAGCAGGCGAAGTGAGTGAAATTGTCGAATCGGAAATAGGTTTTCACCTGGTTATGTGCAAGCAAATTCAAAAGGCGGAAACTTTGTCCTTGCAAAAAGCGTCACCAAAAATTCGTCAAGTAATGAAAGAACGTTCCCGGCTAACTTGTCAGCGTGCATGGTTAGCCAGTTTAGGAATGGGAATGAAATAGCATGAGCATTTTGACGCAGGATTATCATACATGTTTCAGTTATAAAATTACCGCTCCTTAGCCCCAATAGCAGAGGATTTACCATGAGCGACAAAGAAATCAAACACTGTTCCTTTTGCGGCATTGCTCAATCCGCAACAGTACCCTTGATTGCAGGTAGCGAGGGTTATATTTGCGGCGATTGCGTTTTATTAGCCAATCAGGTCGTCAGCAATTGGAACCGGAAAAAAGAGCTTTCTGAAATGCAGGGACCTTTACCCATCCCGGCAAAAATTAAGGAGTACCTTGATCAATATATTATTGGTCAGGACCTGGCTAAGGAAATTCTGTCAGTTGCTGTTTATAACCATTACAAACGGCTCAAACATGAAAGCGGCAACGCCGGGTTGGGTGAATACGACAAGGATGTTGAAATCGGCAAATCCAATATTCTGTTGATAGGTCCGTCCGGGACTGGCAAGACATTATTAGCCAGCACCCTGGCTAAAATCGTCGGCGTCCCTTTCGTGGTTGCGGATGCCACAACACTGACTCAGGCGGGTTATGTCGGAGATGATGTAGAAAATATCCTGGTCAGGTTGCTGGATGTTGCTGAAGGCAATATGACCAACGCGGAATGGGGTATTGTCTATCTGGATGAAGTTGACAAAATTGCCCGCAGTCCGGAGCAACAAACCGGAACGCGCGATGTTTCCGGAGAAGGCGTGCAGCAGGCCTTACTAAGACTGGTCGAAGGCTCTCATGTTAAAGTTTCCGGGAAAGGTCAACGTAACAAGGATGGCGAAACCACCATTGACACGCGCAACATTTTATTTATTGCCGGCGGTTCATTTCCCGGACTGGAAAAATATGTAGAAAAACGCCTGGCGCCAACCAACTCCGCCATCGGTTTCCATGCCGAAGTTAATAATCCAGCTGACAAGCCCGAACTTGAGGCGCTGCTTAATGCCACGCAGCCAAATGATTTGCGTAAATTTGGCTTGATTCCTGAATTCATTGGCCGGTTTCCGGTGCTCGCACCGCTTGAACCCCTCGATATAGATTCATTGATTAAGGTATTAACAGAGCCTAAAAATGCACTGGTTCGCCAGTATCAACAACTGTTTGCCTACGAAGGCGTGGGATTGACCTTTGAACAGGAAGCGCTGGTTGAAATCGCCAAAAAAGCCATAGAGCGTGAAACCGGAGCGCGCGGGCTGCGCAGTATTATGGAACAGATACTCAGAAGGACCATGTTTGAAATTCCCTCCTGTGATGATGTTGAGCAATGCATTATTGATGCCGAGGTCATCAGAGGCGAAGGTGAAATCAGACTGATCAGAAAAGATGAAATCAAACTCAGGCAACAGGCAGGTTAACGCCGGGTAACTTCCGTTCTTTTCACTTCCACCGCCAATGTGAGCGGACAAAATAACAAAATCAACCTAATCAATGGTGAACCTTATGAAGACCGAAGAAAAAATTCGCATTCAACTAGCGACCAACCCGATCATTATTTATATGAAAGGAATACCGACTGATCCTCAATGCGGATTTTCAGCCAAATCGGTAGGCATACTGAATGCCACCCATATTCCCTATGCCTATGTGAATGTTCTGGCAGCGCCGTTCATCCGGGAAAAATTGCCGAGTATTTCTCGCTGGCCGACCTTTCCGCAGCTGTTTGTTAACGGCGAACTGGTTGGCGGCTGCGATATCATTGAAGAAATGTCAAACAACGGCAGTTTGTTATCCCTGTTAACAGCTGCGGCGCCCAAGAAAGAAACAGCAAATGACGCATTATCCAATAGTCATGTCGAACAACTGGTGCAACAAGGCCTTCCAGGCGCAAAAGTTCTGGTCGAAGGCGAAGGCTGTGATTTAGTGATTGTCGTTGTAAGCGAACAATTCGTTGATTTACCCCTGGTTAAAAAACAACAGTTGGTTATGGCAACGTTGGCAGAGCCTTTAGCATCCGGAAAACTCCATGCTGTCAGCATTAAAGCTTATACCCCTGATGAATGGCTCGACAAACAGCTAAGCAAGGAAACCGGACTGCTGCAAATACAGTTGTAACAACCCGGTATACAGCGATTGCTCCGCCAAAAGCCCAAAATAATCGGGGTATTTTGCCTTTTGAGGTAACTCTCCGGCTCCGGGTATTTCTGAGATTTTTTGATCATTTCGCTGGTCAATCGATTTTTCCAGAAAAATGAAGCGACACACATTGAGGAATTTATGGCCAAAGTAGGTATATTTTTTGGGACTGATACGGGAAATACCCGGCGTGTTGCAAAAGATATTGCAACCGCACTGGGTTCGGCTATCGCCGCTAAACCGGTGAATATACGCAATGCCAGCGTGGCTGATTTGCTGGCTTACGATAACCTGATTTTAGGCACTCCCACTTATGGCGAAGGACTGTTGCCCGGTCTATCAAGCGGTAACGCCACGGAAAGTTGGGAGGAGTTCTTGCCAACCTTGTCGGGACAGGATTTTAGCGGGAAAAAGGTGGCGATTTATGGCCTGGGTAATCAAAAAAGCTATCCTGCCGAATTCGTTAATGCCGTATTTTATTTATATGAACAGTTTGAACAATGCGGCGCCACAATAATTGGCGAATGGTCGGCTGAAGGTTATAACTATAAAGCCTCCAAAGCTGTCGTTGACGGAAACTTTGTAGGTCTGGTCCTGGATCAGGAAAATCAGAAAGAACTTACCCCGGACAGATTGAATGCCTGGTTAAAAATGCTGACCAAGGCTTGGAATTATTAATAACTTAAAGTCACTGACATTTCCCCGCTTAATATTAAGTCAGGATCAGCTATGGCAAATGATAAATTGAATCCGGCCTGTACCCGTCGCGAACTGCATGAAGCAAATTTTTTAATTCGCCATATTCAGTTTAAGAAGTTGCCAACCTCGGCTATTATTTTTGCTTTTGAAGATAACGCATACGCGTACATCAACCATTGCATGCACATGCACAGACCCTTAAACTGTGAAGAGGATGCTATTTTTGATGATACTGGAAAATATCTCCGCTGCTCCATGCATGGCTTCATCTTTGACCCCAAAACGGGAGAGTGCCGGAGCCCGGTTTGTTTTGGGCAACGCTTGCAAGCACTCCGTCTGAAAGAAATTGATGGCGCTCTTTATTTTGCCGAAAAGCATCTGACGCTTATCGAGTGACGGGGTTTACCATGATAGAAGAATTAGCGGTCGTCGTAAAAATAGAAAACCATCAGGTTTGGGTCGAGGCAGGACAAAATAGTGCGTGCGGAGGATGCCAGCAAAAAAAGTCGTGCTCAAGCAACGCACTCGGCAGCGTTTTAAAGAAGAAGTCAGTACCCGTGGATAGCGGCATTCAATTGAAAACAGGTGATCAGGTCATGGTCGCAATCGATGAAACCATGTTGTTACGAGCTTCCCTTTTATTGTATCTGGCGCCTTTAATAGCTCTGTTTACAGGCGCCGGAATTGCCGACTGGCTGTTGGCGGATAATGCCAGGTATGCTGATTTATGGATTGCCGGCTGTGGCTTACTGGGTTTTGTATTTTCGCTGTGGCTGATTAACACTGCGCAAAATTTGTTATCCCTTAACTATTATGCTCGGCCTGTCGTAGTAAGGAAGCTTTAACTCTTCGTGCCATTATGAATGTTTGGGCAATTGATAAAGACCTGCCGCTTAAGCACCTGTTATTGGAACTAGTTCATCGTTATGGTGAAAATACGCTGGCGTTGAACACTCAGGAACAGCACTTTCAAGCCATTAATCTGTGTACGCTTAACGATCCGGCACTTTCTGCCTATATTTACACCTTTGGACAGAACGCAGGACGTTATGGGATTGACCTGAGGTATCCCATTTCCGCACATAATATTGTCGGTGAAAATGAAAACCTGACCTTGGAGCAAATAATAGATATTATTTCTACTCATCTTTTTTAAATCTCGCCCACCATGAATCCAGAACAACAAAATCACGCGAGCATGGGTACGTGCCGCTATTTCGTCACTTACAGCGGCATCAAACTTCCCCTTAAGCTGGTCAACGAAATAACGGAAGCCGGTTTAAATAATCGAAACACCTATTACCGTGGCTATTTTGATGCTCAGGACAGAATATTGCTTTGCCAGAAAATTGTTTATGGCGAAGTTGAATCCTGGCATCAATACCAATATTACGGCAATGGTGTTTTAAAACACGCGCAAATAGCCGAAGATGAGGAAGTCAGGGAGGTTCATTTTAATGAGTCGGGTGAAATGGTGTAACCCGGTACGTATCAATAAAATATCACGCAGCCAGGATGATTAGTTTAATCTAATAGTAGGGGCGGCGTAACAGCGCTTAAGTCGGGCATACCCGCAAAGGTCGGTAAAATTAACAGGCATAAAAAAGGCTTATCATTTGATAAGCCTTTTATTTTATGGCGTCCCCAAGGGGGTTCGAACCCCTGTTACCGCCGTGAAAGGGCAGTGTCCTAGGCCGCTAGACGATGGGGACTAGCAATTTCATCAGCTTATCTTTCTGGTGGAGCCAAGCGGAATCGAACCGCTGACCTCAACACTGCCAGTGTTGCGCTCTACCAATTGAGCTATGGCCCCACGTAAAGAACCGGCATTTTACAGCAATTCCTCAGAAATTCCAATATTAATTTAAAGTTCTTATGTAGTTGATGGCTTTTTCTATTCTAGCCAGAGTTTTTTCTTGCCCAAGCAACGACAAGGTGACGTCAATCGCCGGCGAAACAGCTGACCCGCAAACAGCAACCCGTAAAGGCTGGGCCACTTTACCCAGATTAAGCCCCATGGTTTCGGCAAGGTTCACAACAATTTGATGCAATTTCTCGCCATTCCACTCGGTTACCCCCGCAAATTCATCATGTAAACGCGCTAAAACATGTTCTGAGCCAGTGGTAAAATTCTTTTTAACCGCTTTCTCATCATAGGAATCAAATTCTTTATAGAAATAAACGCTGGCGGCTGCCATTTCGACCAGGGTTTTACTACGTTCTCTTTGCGCTTTTACGACTTCAATCAACGCCGGACCATCAGCCGGGTCAATGCCCAACTGCCCGATATGCCAGCTTAAATGCCGCGCTACATGGGCAGGATCACTATTCATAATGTATTGATGGTTTAACCATAACAGCTTTTCCATGTTGAAAGCCGAGGCAGAAACATTGACATCTTCCAATTCGAAATACTCGACCATCTCGTCTATAGAGAATATTTCCTGATCGCCATGAGACCAGCCGAGACGAACCAGAAAATTCAGCAACGCTTCCGGCAAATAACCGTCATCACGAAACTGCATTACGCTCACCGCGCCGTGACGCTTGGATAAACGCGCGCCGTCAGGACCCAGAATCATGGGTAAATGCGCATATTCAGGGAGTTCAGCGCCCAGTGCCTTAAGAATATTCATTTGCCTGGGCGTATTATTGATATGATCGTCTCCCCGGATAACATGGGTGACTTTCATGTCCATATCGTCAACGACAACAGTTAAATTATAGGTTGGCGTGCCGTCAGCCCTGGCGATAATCAAATCGTCCAGTTCTTTATTGGCAACCGTAATGTCGCCTTTAACAAGATCAGGGATGGTAACTACGCCATCAACCGGATTCTTGAAGCGTATGACCGGCTCCCTATCCAGTTGCGGCCCGCCCGAGTCTCTGCATTTACCGTTATAGCGCGGCTTTTCCTTATTGGCCATTTGTTCGGTGCGCAATTGCTCCAGCTCCTCTTTACTGCAATAACAATAGTAGGCATCACCCTGAACCAGTAACTGCTGGATAATCTCTTTATATCGGTCAAAATGATGAGTTTGATAAAACGGCCCTGCATCATAATCCAGGCCCAGCCACGACATTCCTTCGAGAATGGCGTTAACCGATTCCTGAGTTGAACGTTCCAGATCGGTATCTTCAATACGTAAAATAAATTTTCCGCCGTGTTTGCGCGCATAAAGCCATGAAAACAAGGCGGTGCGAGCTCCGCCGACATGCAAATAACCCGTTGGACTCGGGGCAAAACGTGTTGTTATACTCATTGTAATATTATTTCGTTAGTAAAATTCTTTTAGCGTATTCTGTCGGGATTTGCTTAGAGGCGCTTAAACGCATGCCTTGATAACTAAACGCGACACCGCCCTTGGCAACGTCATTTTTACCCAAGATAGCCATGGAAGCGCTATTGCCCTGGGCTGCGGCTTTTTCGTACCACTTGATAGCCATTTTAACATCGCTTTTTACACCCATGCCTCTATCATGCATTGCTGCGATTATTAGCTGAGCATCTACGTTCCCATGATTTGCGGATTTTAAAAACCACTCAGCCGCTTTTTGCTCATTTTTTTCAACACCACTACCCAATAGATACATTGCACCAAGTCTGGCTTGCGCCTTGGCGTCGCCTTCCCCGGCTAATTTCTGAATATCCGGCTCTGCTGATAGCTCTGCCGCTTGTACATTCACGCACAGCGAAAAGAGACAAGAGAAAATAAATAATTTAAAAAGTTTAAACATTAACAAAACTCCATAAGTTTTTAATGACTAAATTTCCCCCTTTTTTAGCGGGATAAAATACAACGGATTTTAATCAATTACCCTAACAACTAAAACCCACAACAACTGACAATTACCTGGAGGCCTTGTTTCACCCATGTTTATTAGGAAGGAAAAGATAGTGAATGCGTTTAATCCCAGTGAACTCTTGTACTACAGTTTTCGGATTTAATGGTTTTGGCGCATTATACTCAAACTCTTGCAATAAAACTTGTAACCCAATTCATTACTGCAAATGAATATGTTTTGAATAGATATAACATCAACATAAAATTGCAGTCATTAACGATAATACCCTATACCAATTGAGTAAAGACAATGCTAGAATTCAAGCTCATTCAACAACACCGTAAAACGCCTGCCCTATCTTGATCAATTTATTAATAACAAAAAGGAGATTTTTCAATGCATAAAATACTTATAACCACAGCATCCATTGCAGCCCTGCTACTGTCGGGTTGCGCTTCGCAACCAATCAGTACTTTTAATCACTTTCAAGCCCAGGACTTGAATGGTTTGATTTCCTCTGGTCAGTATGTACAAAAAGCGGATAATTTCTTTGTAATTAATGATTCCTCATCATCAATGACTGATGAATATTATGGCGTAGGCTATCCCGCCCAGCCTGACCCAACAAAATTTTCAGTTGAAAAGGAAATCCTTAACAGAATCAATCAAACTATTCCGGACTTGAAATTGACTTCAAGCATCCGTAGCTTTGGCTTTGGCAAATGCCTGGATATGGGATTCACTAAACTTAATCAGGCCCCTACCAGCTACTCAAAATCAACATTCGGCAGCGGTATCGACGCTCTGACATGCGGCAGTGGCGGTTCTCCAATCTCCAGCGGAATTGATGGGACAGCCAAGGATTTATCAGCGACAACAGGTAACATCGCTGTTTTAATACTCAGCGATGGCCATGATCTGGACACTGACGGTGTTAAAGAAATGCAAGCCATGAAACAAAAATATGGCGACAGATTATGCGTTTATACCGTTTGGGTCGGTAATCCGGAAGAGACATCCGGGATAACCTTGTTAAACAATCTCGCTAATATTTCCGGCTGCGGCAATGGCACAACGGCTGATAACATTTCTGGCCCTGAACACATGGCCAGTTTTGTCAAGAGCATTTTCCTGAAACCCGGCAAACCGGTTGAGGACTGCTCGGTTCTTGATTCGGATAAGGACGGCGTCAACGATTGCGATGATAAATGCCCTAACACCTTACCCGGCTCAAAAGTCAGCATAAACGGCTGCTGGATCGTTGACGTGAAATTCGATAATGATAAAGCCGTTATTAAGCCGGAATACTTTCCAGAACTTGACAATGCAGCAGAAATTATCAAGGGGCATCCGGAAGTGACGATTGAAGTACAAGGCCACACCAGTAAAACGGGTGGATTTGAATATAACATGAAATTGTCAGAACGCCGTGCGATTGCAGTCAGAAACTATCTGGTTAAAGAAACCCATTCACCCAATATAACTGCTCGCGGCTATGGCTGGACACGGCCCATCGATACCAATGAAACCGAAGCAGGCCGCGCCAATAACCGCCGCGTGCAGCTGGAAGTTAATGGTCAACCTCAAGTACCGCTCCCTTAATAGTGCAATAGCTTATTAAAACTTAGCAGGCCAAAAAAGGGGAGGGTTAGTTAATAACCCTCCCCTTTTTTTATTGCATGACAGAAAAGTAATTAATCAATCCTTCAAAACAATTATTCCCGCTACTCAATGACTTTCAAATCGCCCATGTAGGGCAATAAAGCGTCAGGTATCCGGATACGTCCCTGGGCGTCCTGATAATTTTCCATGACTGCAATCAGCGTTCTGCCCGCTGCCAAACCGGAACCATTCAAGGTGTGCACCAATTCTGGTTTGCCGGTTTCAGGGTTCCGCCAGCGCGCCTGCAAGCGCCGCGCCTGAAAGTCCTTGAAATTACTGCAAGAGGATATTTCCCGGTAAGCGCCCTGCCCCGGCAGCCAAACTTCAAGATCATAGGTTTTTGCTGATGAAAAACCGGTGTCCCCCGCGCACAACAGCATTTTACGGTAAGGCAGGTTTAATTTTTTCAGAATATTTTCCGCATGATTAGTCAGTTCTTCATGCGCTTTGGGTGAATCTTCCGGCTTTACAATCTGCACCAGTTCGACTTTTTCAAATTGATGCTGCCGGATCATGCCGCGCACGTCGCGTCCGTAAGCGCCGGCTTCGCTGCGAAAACACGGACTATGGCAAACAAACTTAAGCGGCAACTTCCTGGCGTCAACAATCACGTCCCTGACCATATTGGTGACTGGAACTTCCGCCGTCGGAATCAGATATAAAGCCGGATCGTCATTAGCTTTAAACAAATCAGCCGCAAATTTTGGCAGTTGTCCGGTGCCGCGCATGCTGTCCGCATTGGCCAAATAGGGCACATAAGTTTCACTATAGCCATGTTCGGCCGTGTGCGTATCCAGCATTAACTGAATAATGGCCCTTTGTAATCTTGCCAACGGGCCATTCAAAACCACAAACCGGCTACTTGCTATTTTTGCACCTAACTCAAAATCAATGCCTTTCAGTTTTGCGCCCAAATCGACGTGGTCTTTTGGCTCAAAGCCGAAGTCAGGCAGATCCCCCCAGCGGCAAAGCTCCAGATTAAATTCTTCATTTTTACCGTCTGGAACGGATTCATCAAGAATATTAGGAATACCCTCCATCAGCGCTTCCATTTCTGTCTGAATGCCTGCCAATGCTGTTTCCGCCGCTTTAAGTTCGTCGCCCAAATGCTGAACCTGATTCAACAAGGGCTGAACATCCTCGCCTTTTGCTTTTGCCTGACCAATAGCTTTTGAACGGCTGTTGCGTTCATTTTGCAGTTCCTGGGTTTTAACCTGCATGTCCTTGCGTCTGGCTTCCAGTTCAACATAAGACTCAGAATTAAAATTAAATGAACGTCTGTTTAATTGTTCCTTAACGAAATCAGGATCAGTTCTAAATAAACGGGGGTCTAGCATGATGGCGTGTTACCTTAATATGTAATGAATTCCCTGCAGGAATGTTAAACGACAGTGTAAGTATTTGTTATATAGGGTTTTAACGATTCAGCAAACAATATTTAAGATGAAAGCGATCAAAACAATGCAATTTGCCTTATGCTAATCTCCCCTGCTCCTACCCGGTATTTCCGGTCTGCCATGCCCCGAACCTAAGACGCTCTAGGCGAGGCAAAATCCGCTCCCGGCGTATTCAGCCCGCTAGCGAGGGGATGTTGTGCTTCATGCTGAAAAGTTATGATTTGACTTTGTCAAGCTGCTCTATTTGGCATAAACCCAGCTAAGTGGCTTAAATGTGCTTACATGATACACGACGGGGCCGCTTCAGAAAATAGCCAAGCATAATGGCTGTATTGTTTGCCGCCAAACTGCCGGAATAGAGGTAGTGTGCACATAGCTGCAAAAAGCGCCACGTAATTTCCTGAGTGTCTATTTACCCATTTTCATTATGTGGTCAGAATTGAATAGTGGATCGAGGTAGAGCAGCCAGTTACCCAAGTCTCACCTTGATTCCAACCGAAACCCATAGGTATTTTATTGAGTTTTCAAGGCGGCATCCCTTACGCGCATAATGGTTTGTCGAGTCGTTTTAAATTCGCGGGCTAAGTCAGTAACATTAATTCCTGCCGCTAATTTTTCGATGACTGTTTCACGTTCTGTCGTATTTAGTGAAGAGGGTCTGCCAAATTGTTTGCCGGCAGCCTTTGCCCGATGAATTCCCGACTGCGTTCTTTCAATTAAAAGGTCGCGCTCGAACTCGGCCACTGCCGCGATAACCTGCATCGTCATCTTCCCTGCCGGACTGGTCAGGTCAATTCCGCCCAATGCAAGACAATGAACACGCACACCCGAACCGGCAAGGCGCTCGACTGTCGCCCGAACATCCATGGCATTACGGCCAAGCCGGTCAAGTTTGGTCACGACCAGCACATCACCGGATTCCATCCGGTCAATCAGCTTTGTAAAGCCAGGCCGTTCTTTTGCCGTCACTGAACCGCTGATACTTTCTTCAATGAGTCGGTGTTCTTTAATGGCAAATCCTGCCGCCTTAATTTCCATACTTTGATTCTGGGTAGTTTGGTCTGTCGTCGAAACTCGACAGTAAGCAAAAACGCGTGACATGAGTAAATTCCGTCCGAAAGTGATGTACGAATTATAGCATGTGTCCGAAACGCATTTTGCCTACTTTAGTACACCCCTAAAAAGGCCTGTACGAAACCGCTCGTTTTCGTACGGACTCGGCAGCTAAATTTAAAAGCCTGTGGCGATTCTTATCAATCCAATTTTGGGTGATTTTGACTAAACCCAAAAATGGGGAGTCTCAACCTCGCAACAACCCACGTTGTAATTGAATACACAACCAAGCAGCTGCAATCCCCAACAGCCAGCGTCCACCCATTTCGCAAAATACCATCCAATCCACAAACCACGGCACAGGCCTGGGATTTTTACCGGTCAAGGCAACATCCTGAAAAGATATTTCCAGCATACTTAATAACTGCGCCGGTAAAGTCGCCATGACGACCAGCACTGCTGTCAACAAACCCAATGCAAGCAACAATAATCGTTGCGGCCAACGCTGTACCGGCCAAACCAGCAGTATCGACATTTCAATAACCAGCGGAACTAGCGCATGCAGCAAGTGGGCCGATGATTTCAACTCGGTTCCCGGAGGAATGTATTGTCCGGCGTTCAGATAAACAGGGCGAAGCGCCCAGGCGGATAATTCAATCGAATAGTCCAATTGGGATTGCGCTGACTTGACCAGTTTCAAGCTAGGGGAAATTTCGGATGTCATCGTCATGATGACCGCCTCAAACAAGGGAAATAGCCCTTTTACCAGCCACTCCCCAAAATACCAAAACAGACCGGACAAGACCAGCCATGCCAGCAAGCCTTTCGGGGTT
Organism: Methylobacter sp. KS41; assembly: GCA_002862125.1. GTDB lineage: Bacteria > Pseudomonadota > Gammaproteobacteria > Methylococcales > Methylomonadaceae > Methylobacter_C. Next base: position 2,122,661 of record PHSP01000001.1, read on the forward strand.
AGGGACATAAGCTCATGCCGGTTCATGAATCTTATTCGTTGAACCGAATGCCCACCAGGCGAAATAGCAACACCCCACGATTATCATCAAGGTTGGCGCCAGATAAGTATGAACCAACAAAAACCAGTCGGGTTGGTAAGCGATGACAAAATATAGGACGCTGATACGCAGTAGATTGATAAGATAGATCAATCCGATGCCCAGTAGTAGGCCGATCAGTTTTCGACGGCCTGTTGACGGAAAAGCAACAATGGCGGATACCACCAAAAACAACACTCCGGCCCCGTCGCAGCCGCGAACAATCTCCAGATCAGCTTTGGCTGAAAGCAAATGATTTTGCTGGGCCAAGACCTGTTCCAACGGGGCGAGCATATTGATCAGATCAGCGCAAATCGTCACTACGCCATGGTAGTAAATGACCTTCATGAACAGCTCGACCGGAATCTTAAAATAGCCATAGTTGAGTAGTGCGTAACAGCCTATAAATACAATGAATTGTAGCCATTCATGCCCTCTACCGATCCAATGTTTATTAGAATCGCTTCCAATCACCGGATTGGGTTTGGAGATTCGATTCGATTTATTCCTTGTTTTCATCTACTAAATCGATTTAATCAAAAAATGCCAAGTGTGATGGTTTGTGATACCCTTGAAAGATGCACATCCTTACGTCGGCAGCATCCTATAAATCAGGCCACTTTATCGCGTTTTGCGGCTAAAGGAAGCACATCGTTCGTGTTCTCGATTGATGTGCCTCGTACCTTGGCACATCCTTGCTACAGTTCTTAATTGTTTTTTTTCGCGCAAAAATACGTGAAATAGTTACACAATTGGAAATATATATCGTTCTGAGGTCTCGTACCTCTGAGCTTAAGCCACGCATCTGAATCTCCAATAAAAAGCCAATCTAACTCTATGTTGCTTGCTTTTGTAGCGCGTATCTCCAGGCCGATAGGATTATTTTCTGAGCCAATTGCAAGCCATTTATAGCTCTTAACGCCATTTTGTTGCTCTTCAATGATTGGCGCAGTAAATAGCTTACGGTCAATTCCAAGTTCCCAGAGATAATCTTGAAATGCCTCGTTGGCTAATTTAAACATCTCTGCGTCGGTACGATCTTTTTGAGTTGTACAGCCCGAAAAAAGAACCACTACAGTACAAATTAAGAGAAAAAATTTCACCACAATAACCTATTTCCCACCACTGCCACCAAGCTTCGCTGTTCCGATAAAGTTAATGTCATAGGCTGTTCCTGAACCCGCATAAATTCCTCCAATAAGGGTTTCAACGTTCCTGACGAAAGTTTGTGCCGACCACGGCTTCAGGTCAAAATTGTACCTGTCACCTCCACCGACCACAGTATTGTTAAAGGCCGTAAGGTGCAATCTGTAGGGCGTCAATAGGCGATAGCCGTATTGCGCCGCATGTTGGGTTTTATTCTACGCAAGCTACTTTCTGGTTCAAGGCATTGCGGGCGGCCACCGAAAAAAAGGAGTCCGCATCTTTTTCCTTCAAATCGGTTTTTTGTGAAATTTACGCACTAAAATAAACAGCAGAAAATGTCCGACAGTCCCCACAATCATAATTAGCCCCATTCGTGTCGTATTTTCCACTGAAAAAAAGTCTATGTCCTTGACTAAGCCAGGATAGAACGTAAATCCTAACGATCATGAAGGGTGTGTTTCCATCACCCCGCAAAATGAAAGATACTGTGCGGGAGGCGGCAGAATGAGGTCGATCAAATTTTTAGAGATTTAATCCTGAAACCTAACGTGACCCGCAAAACTGACTCGTACCCCGGAATGAATCGCTAGAGATCGCACGGTAATAAGACCAAAGGCAGTCAATGCTTTAGGTGGCTTCAGTTTTGCATCTACCGCCTCCCTACATAAAAGTTTACACCTTGGGAGGTTACAATGGAACTCACAGCTATCTATCGGTGTGTTGCAGCACTGGATATTCATCAAGCGAAACTGACCGTTTGTATTTTATACGAGGACGAAAACGGCGAAATAATCACGGAACTGAAGGAATTTGGCGGTTTTAAAAAGGATCGAGTGGCCATGGCGGCATGGGTAGCTTCATTTCACCCGAATCTTGTCGTCATGGAAAGCACGGGTATTTATTGGAAAAGTCCGTATGCCGCTTTGGAAAAGCACGGCTTGAAAATAGAAGTCGTGAATGCCCGGCATGTCAAACAGGTTCCCGGTCGGAAAACGGATATTGCTGATGCGCACTGGTTAGCTATTTTGGCGCGCAATGGTTTATTACGCGGGGGATTTGTACCGCCTAAAGTGCAATTTCGGGAATTACGGTTGGTGTCCCGGCAGCTGCAAAAAATGACCGGCATTTTGTCGGGCGAAAAAAACCGCTTGCACAAAGTACTGTCGGACACTGGCGTTCGCTTATCGGTAGTTGTCAGCGATTTGCATGGAAAATCGGCGCGGGCCATGATTAAAGGTTTATTGGCAGGAGAAACGCCGCAACACGTGTTGCAATATGCCAGTAACCGCCTTAAAGCCACGGAAGAAGAGCTGCTGGATGCTTTAGAGGGTGATATTAGTGCACACCATCATTTTGTTATGACTGAGATGATGGCGCACATTGAAGAGCTTGAGGCACGCATTAAGACCTTTCAGCAGTATCTGCTTCAAGGTTTAGCACTCTATAGAACCATTTTACAAAGCTTACAAACTATTCCTGGGTTGGATGAAACCGGAGCAGCGCTGTTGTTGGTTGAAATAGGCGATGATATGAGTGCTTTCGGCTCACCTGCGCGGCTAGCCTCCTGGGCGGGTGTGTGTCCAGGCAATAATGAATCAGCAGGCAAAAAGAAATCTGGCAAGGCGAGAAAAGGTAATCCTTATGTACGCCGCGTTCTTTGCGAAGCGGCCAATGCAGCCAGCCGAACACGATGTTGTCTACAGGATAAATTTAAGGGAATCATGTTACGTCGAGGCCGAAAGCGGGCGATTTTTGCGATCGCTCACAAGCTATTAAAAACTGTGTATTTGTTAATCGAACGAAGCGATTATTACCGGGATGCTGACACTGATTACGAAGCACTATCTGTCCAACGAAATGCACCACGTTGGATAAAAAAGCTTAAACAATACGGCTACATCACTGCTTAAGTCGTACTAAATTATTTTTTAAGGCCTTTAAGGTCAGGGGTGCCTTTGCCTCCCGCACAGAGTATCTTTCACGGTAAAAATTGCACCGCAATAACAAAGACAGCTGGCACAGCGATAGATATATAGATAATTTCCTTGTACGAAATAACACCTACTCTCAAATATGCAACATAGATAATTGCCACTAACGCTATCAGCAATACTAAATAACGGTATTCCCCGCCCATTTGATACCGTGAAGCAAAAATAAAACCAAGCAATCCTATAACTTCAACAAATGAGAAATAACTAACAATCTTGCCCATGGTCGTTACTCACTTTGCTATTACTGGGACAAGGCCGTAAGACGGATTAAATGTAGGGCGCATTAGCGATAGCGTAATGCGCCGAATGATCAAAGGCCAACATACGGCGCAATACGGCTATCGCCTATTGACGCCCTACAGATTGCACCTTACCGCGTTACAGATTGCACCTTACCGCGTTACAGATTGCACCTTACCGCGTTACAGATTGCACCTTACCGCGTTGCGATAACAGCATTTTAGTGCGCCTTATCTCGTTGTTCAATCACTTTAGCTTCCGTTCTTGATATATCTGCAGGGTACTATAACAAAAAGTACGGTTTCATCTGGGTAGTCCAAAATGTAATTCCTAGCCACAGCGATGCTCCGCTCTACAAAAGCCGAATCGGATTCAAGTTCGTCGCGGTTACAATACCAATTATCGTAATTCGATTCGACACCCCCACCGCTAACTGAATAAACGTCTCCACCTAAGACAGCAACCCCAATTTCAGTTAGTTTAGTTAGTGCAGCTAAAGCCTCTACCCGACTAAGAGCCCAATTACGAACGCCAACATCCGCCAAAGAGCGGCCTACACTCAAAATCGGATCGATTTCAAACGACCAAAACGTTTCCATACATCACTGCCCTGATCTAAATAAACGATGGTTGATAGAGCCATCTGCTTCTTTGATGAATTCAAAGGCTCCTTGCTTGCCTTGATATTCTCCCGGAATCTTCAGCAACTCTCGTGCGACACCATCACCTCCTGTTATCTTATTCACTTGGCCTGCATCTTGAAATGCCTTAACGCTTTCAGGGAAAGCATGAAAGTCTCCCTGCTTCATTTGGCCTAAGACTTTGTCAGTGTATTTAGTACCTGCAAAGAAATCTCCCGCAACTCCTTCAATTAAACGACCAACTTTACTAACAGGTAACGCAAATCCAATAACAATATCAAAAGCATCCTGCTGGAACTGGGCAATTTGGGTTTTCGATATACCTGCTCGCTCAGCCCCCAACCCGCTCGGATCAACCAGCAAAATGGGATTCCCGCCCACATAAGCATACAGATTCAACCCACCTGCAAACCCCGCCGGGTCTTCGCTGATAAACCGTCCGACATTGGCATCATAATACCTGGCCCGCATGTAGTACAAGTTATTGCCTTCATCAATAATGCCAACCTGTCCGGCATATTTAAACGGCTGTGGTACCGTCTCTTGTTGCGCCATGATTTTGCCGTAGGGATCGTAGGCATAGGTGTTGACGGTTTGCTGGCTGGCGTTGGTGATGGCTACGGTGTGGCCGGTGCCGTCGAAGTGGTAGACATAGAGCTGGTTGCTGGTTGCATCCACCATCGCCATCAGGCCGTGGCCGTAAATGTAGTATCTTGTGATGGTGTTGCTGGCGTTGGCTTCGGCCAGCAGGTTGCCGGTTGCATCATAGATATATTTGGTGACCGTGCCGTTCCGGGTAGCCTGGATGCGGTTCCCGGCGCCGTCGTAAATATAGCTGCTGGTGCCCTGGCTGATCAGGCGGCGGGCGTAATCGAAGGCATAGCGGGTGCTGCCTTGGGTAAGAAGCTGGCCTTCGTTGTCGTAAGTCAGCACGGCTGAACTGGCGTTGGTGAGCCGGTTTTTTGGGGTGTTATAACTGTAGCTCTGCGCGTTATTGATCAGTTTTTCCGGCAGGTGGGTTTCGGTCTCCACGGATTGGGTGCGGTTGCCATTGGCGTCCAGAGTGTATTGGTAGCCAGCTAGCGTTTTGCTGCTGGCGGTATTGACGAGTTGGGTCAGGCGGTCGGCGTTGTCGTAGCCGTAGGTGGTTTGGCTGCCGTTGGACTGGTCGGTTTTGATCAAGGCCGTAAGACGGATTAAATGTAGGGCGCATTAGCGATAGCGTAATGCGTCGAATGCTCAAAGGCCAACATACGGCGCAATACGGCTATCGCCTATTGACGCCCTACAGATTGCACCTTACCGCGTTTTATGTCGAAATTGTATTGGTCATGCCCTCCAATCACAGTGTTATTAGGGCCGTATGGCGTTTTCGCGAAAGCAAAACGCCAACATCCGCCAAAGCCATGGCGGATTGCTTATAGGCGAATCCGTCTTACGGGTTAACTGTCTGCGAATTTATCAACCCTCGTTGAAAACATTGGATAGCTTGCTCTAACTCCTGGAGAGACTGATATATAATTTTCTCATTGTTAGCTGATAGTTTGGAATTATCTTCTAAGGTAACAGCGTTTATTTCCTCTATCTTTAAGACAATAGGGAAAACAGCATTCTTGAAATGCTCATTATCAATAACACATGATAATGCTTCGATACGTTGAATAAGAGTATTTAGATTTAAATCACCTCGCCTATATTCACCAATAAATTGGCCTATAAGCAATAATTGGCGCTCGACATAATCATTCATCGTTTCTTAGAACCCTTATCGTGTAATAACTGTAACAACGCGTCCTCCTTCACCAGTCACTACTGTTACTCCATTTGATCCAGTATGTACGGTTGTGCCGGATGTGTTTCCAGGTGATGATTGACCGTTCTGAATAGCATCTTCGACTGCTGAAGAAGGCACGCCTCGTCCTTGCATTCGATCCAAGGCATGTCCTGAATAATCACGATCTCCGATACTCGTTGGCTGATTTGTACCTGGTGCCACATCTAAAGGATTGCCGCGTTGTCCGGTCGGTGTGCTTGGATCCTTGTCTCCCGAATTTGCATCCGCATTAAAGTACCCATTCCCTCTCAACGTTCCATCACCGAGTGATGAGGAATAGGTTAAACCAAATACTGCAAATCCAATTGGATTTCTGGCCCAAGCGGGTATGCTAATACTGCCTGCACTTCCCGCTTCAGAAGCGGCCAGCCCACTCGGATCAACCAGCATAAGCGGATTACCACCCACATAGGCATACAGATTCAAGCCGCCCTGGAACCCCGCTGGGTCTTCTGATATAAACCTGCCTATATTGGCATCATAATACCTGGCCCGCATGTAATACAAGTTATTGCCTTCCGCCTGGATGCCCACTTGCCCTGCGTATTTGAATGGCTGGGCGATGGTTTCGGTTTCTGCCATCAGCTTACCGTAAGGATCATAAGCATAAGTATTGACGGTTTGCTGGCTGGCGTTGGTGATGGCTACGGTGTGGCCGGTGCCGTCGAGGTGGTAGACGTAGAGCTGGTTGCTGGCGGCATCGACCATGGCGGCCAGGCCGTGGCCGTAAATATAGTATTTGGTGATTTGGTTGCTTGAATTGGCTTCGGCCAGCAGGTTGCCGGTTGCATCATAGATATATTTGGTGATGACGCCGTTTCTTGTGGCCTGGATGCGGTTGCCGACGCCGTCGTAAATATAGCTGCTGGTTCCCTGGCTGATCAGGCGACGGGCATAGTCGTAGTTGTAGGTGGTCCCGCCTTGGGTAAGAAGCTGGCCTTCGTTATCGTAAGTCAGCACGGCTGAGCTGGCGTTGGTGAGCCGGTTCTTTGGGGTGTTATAACTGTAGCTCTGCGCGTTATTGATGAGTTTTTCCGGCAGTTTGGGCTCGGTGACTACGGCTTTGGTCCGGTTGCCGTTGGCGTCCAGGGTGTAGGCGTAGCTTGCCAGTGCCAGGTTGTTTGCTGTATGAGTGAGTTGGGTCAACCGGTCGGCGTTGTCGTAGCCGTAGGTAGTTTGGCTGCCGTTGAACTGGTCGGTCTGGATCAGGAGGCCTGCGGCGTTGTAATGGTAGGTGGCTGTTTTGGTCAGCCAGTCGGCGCTGACGGTGCTGAGGCGGTTGAGACTGTCATAAGTGTAGCTGACGGTCTTGCCGCCGGGATAGGTCAGCTTGGTCAGGTTACCGGCGGCATCGTACTGGTATTGCACTTGAAAGCCGTTGGGGTCGGTGTGGCCGGTCAACCGTCCAGCAACATCATAGCTGTTGCTGGTAGTGCCGGCCGGGTCGGTCATGCCGGTCAACTGGTCCAGATTGTTGTAGGTGAAGTTGACGTTCTGACTGCCGGGATAGCCGATCTGGTTGAGCTTGCCGCTAGGGGTATAGCTGCTGGTGATGGTGTTGGCGTTGCGGTCGGTTTGGCTGGTGATGCGGCCATCGTCGTCATAGACCGAAGTGCTGATTTTGCCCAAGGGATCGGTGCGCTGGGTCATAAGCCCGCGTTTGTCGTAACTGAACTGAGTGACGGCGCTGGCCTGGTCGGTCAGACTGGTAAGTCTGCCAATGGCGTCGTATTGCGTGCTGACGGCGGGATGGGCGGCTACTTTGGCGGTGGCCGGGTTGCCGTTGGCATCGTAGGTATAAGCAGTCGCGGTGGCTCGGGCGTCGGTTTTGGTGGCGACCAAGCCAGCTGTCGTGTAGGTGCTGCCGGCCTGCTGGGCCAGCGCATTGCGGGTGGCGATGGGGTGGTGTTTGGCGTCGTAGTCGATTTGTGCGCTGTGGTTCAGCGCGTCGGTGACTTGGGTCAGCCGTAGTTGGGCATCGTAGCTGAATGTGGTCGGCTGGTTTTGGGCGTTCAGGCTTTGCGTGGGGTTCTGGTTGCCGTCATAGCTGATCTGGGTGCTGTTGCCCAAGGGGTCGGTGCTGCTTATCGCATGGCCCTGGCCGTCGTATTGGGTTTTGCTTGTCTGGCCCAGGGCGTTTTCCACGGCCACGGTGCGCCCGGTGTTGTCGTAATAGTACGTGCTGCGGTGGCCTGCCGGGTCTTCTTCCGATGACGAGTAGCCGGTGTAATGCAGTTTGTAGACGGCGCTGCCGGTTTGCCGGGGGGCGGTTTGCTGAGTCACCCGGTTGTGGCTGTCGTAAACGTTGTTGACGATCACGGCGTTGACCGGATCGGTGACGGTGAGGATTTGGTGTGCGCCGTCGTATCCGTATTGCCAGCCTTTGTTTTCCGGGTCGTGAAAGCCGGTCAGGTCGTTGCCTGTGTAGGCGTAGCTGACGCTGCGGCCTTGGTTGTCGGCGACCTGGGTGAGTTTACCGCTGGTGTAGCTTAAAGTTAGGGTACGGTTATAGGCGTCTTTGACCTGGGTCAGCAGGCCGCCGGTATAAGTAAAGCTCAGGGCATTGCCGTCTATATCGGTCAGGCTCTGGATGCGGTTACTGCTGTCGAAGGCCAGCACCGTGCCGAAGCGTTCCTTGAGCTGATACGCGCCGCCTGCATTTTTGACCAGCTGGGTGGTGACGCCGGGCGGTGGCACGAAGCTGCCGTCCGGCGATTGGGTATAGCTTAGGCTGCGGTCGCCCAGTTGCACACCGATGGTTTTGTTCAGCAGCTGATCGCTGGCCCATTGCGCGATCAGCGCCCCGGCCGTCCAGGCTTGCAGGCTGGGCTGGACGGGCGACATCAAGTCCCGGCTGACGTAAGCTGCCACGATTAAGGCGGCAGCGTCTTGCGGCGCACGCAGGCCCAGTGCGGTTTTCACATCGCTGTATTGATTAAGGCGGATGTTGTAACTGTGATTCCAGCCTTTACCTAAACCAGCCGGGTCTTGCGTGACTTGCTGGCTGTTGTAGCTGCGGGTAAAGCTTAAGCCTCGGGCGCCGCTGCCGCCTAGTGTAAGATCGGCGGCGTGGTTTAGGTACGCGCCGCTACCCAGATCGACCGGATCGACACCGCTCGGGGTTTGAATCGTGCCGGAGGGAATTTGCAACGGGGTGTATTGAGTTTGTGCCGCCGGGGTGCTGAGCTGACCAATAAACGAGTTATAACCGCCATTCAAGCCGCCGCCGATAATCATGTCCTGACTACGCTGAGAGCCGTTGACGCGGTAGTCGATATAACCGTTACCTTTCCAACTGTTGAGCGTGACCTGGCCGTTTTGCGGCAGGATCAGCGTGGCGTTGGCGTTGAGGGCGGCGATCAGGCTATTGATGTCGTTGGTGCTGTACCCGCTGAGTTGGCTTTGGATGCCGGCAAAGTTACCGGCGTTGGCCAGAAAGAATTTTTGCCCGCTCTGGTTATTCAGGCTGAAGATTTTAATCGTAGACAGCGCGGCTTGACTGGCGCCTTGGAGCTGTTCCAGCACACTGTGTTCCATGGCGCTGGCGATCAGACCTGTGGCTTGAAACGCGCCGTCTGCGGCAGTGGCGCTTTGCGGTAAAGAAGAGGTAAATTGGGCTTTGACATCCACGAAATAACCGTCTTCCTGGCTGATGATGCCGAAACGGTGGTGGCTAATAATGCGGGTGTCGCTGACTGTACCCAGCATATCAGCATCAAGCTGGGTTTGCTGCATCCAGCTTTGGCCGAAGATATTCAGGGTTTCGCTGAGCACTTCGCGGGAACCGTTGGCTGAACCCTGCAAAATCAGTTGATCGAGATAACGTTGCCGTTCGCTCAGCAGGGTGCTGTCGCGGTCGCCGCCAAAACCGGAGGCCAGCACATAAGAGCCGGTGCGTTTCAGCGTGAAGGTGGCGCATTGATCGCCATAACCGGCTCCGGTGAAACAAGGATTACTGACAGTGGCGCTATAGGGATGGTCGACGGTCAGAACCAGGCTGGTCAAATTGCCGGAGGGGGTGCCTTCCGACAATAACAGCGTGTCGTCCAGGTACAGCTGGGCTACCGGTGTGCTGATTACGGCACCGGTTAGTTGGATGGTTTGCGGGGTGCCGACCGGGTTGCCCTGATAGCTGTAGCTAAATGTTAAGGTGGCGTTTTTACGGCCTGAAGTTTGGTTTACGCCGGTGAATTTGACTTTGATTTGAACAGTACTATTCGGCGTGATTGTTTGCGTACCGCCTCCACTGACAAAACTGAATGCGCTGGCATCGGTACCGGTTAGAGTACTGGTGATCTGAATATTGGCAGGATATGGATTTGTGGCAGAGGTCCAGGTAAACGATGACAAGCCGTCTTGACCCTGATTAGTGGTGCCGAAATCAGTAGCGCCGGCTGGCGGTGGGGCAATCACGGTGCTGTCGGCGACATAGCTGATGCCGAGTTTTTTACCGGCGATTTGCGGAATATCCAGCGTGGTATCGATAGCGCCGTGTTGCAGGCGCACGGTATGGATATAGCCGCTGGGAATACTGGTCCAGATAGCCTGGGTCGCGGTGCCGGTAAATGGCATGGCGGCTGGCAAACTGCTGCTTTCGTCGGTCATGATCGTCATTCCGCCGATGATGTCCAGCATAAAGGCGTTGGGATAACTTTGCTTCAAGTAGCTGTTCAACTGGGTAGTCAGGGTATTCAGTTCGTTGCCGAGGCTGGTTGCATCCAGGTTTTGGATGGAATTAGTGCCCAATAAGCCTCCTGCGGACGTCAACAACGTGGCCTGATCGTAACCCATCGCTGTGGTCAGATTAATACCGGCCTGTTTGGTGCTGGGTTTGAAGGCGGGGTCTAAAGCCACATCGACGCCATTGATATGGGCGACTACCCACACGCGGTCCAGGGTGATGCTGGCATTGGTACCTGAGTAAACGGTGGCCGGGATGCCGCCAGAGGCAATAATCGTACCGATGCGAGTGGCATCAGCGTCGGTACCCAGCCAGTGCGCCATGTCGATATTATTGGCAGCCGATAGCGGGATGCTCATGCTGCCGTATTGATAATTGGCGGTGTAACCGGCTGCGCGCAGTAATTCCACGAGCAGGGCGGCTTGGTCAAAATCGTTGCCGCTACGTTCCTTGAGCGTGAGATACGGGCCTTTTAACGCGCCGTAATAAGGCACATAGGTAAAATGATTACGGACGTATTGGTAGATGCGGCGCGGGTCGTTTTCCAGGTCTGCTGCCACTTGGGTAAATTCGCTGACCGCTGGCACGATGGTGGCTGCTGACTGAATAGTCAACGCCTGTGTCGATAATGTGGTTTTACCGGCTGTAGCCTTCTGTGAACTTTGCTGTTGGGTTTGCAAGCTGCGTTGTTGCGCCAGGGTCTGTTCACGTTGCGTGATGGTGGCCTGAGCCGCTTCGGGCGAGACCAGGGCGGCGCTTTCGTCTACCCATCCCGGTGCCGCTTCGGCCAAGACCGGCTTTAGCATGCCGAATATAAAGAGGCTGAAGAAGAACATCAGCGGCATCAAAACGATGCGTACGGAAACAACCTTAGTCCTGGTGGTTTTCATTAGCTTACACTCCCTGTTTTTTAGTTAGACGAGCGGTGATCAGCGCTAGCGCCAAAGCCATGATGAGTAAGCCTAAATCCGGCACGGCGGGTACCGACACGCTGCTGGCGTTAGTGGCTAAGGGGTTAGTGCCGTTGAGATATTCCTGGAGATTGCTGATACCGTTGCCGTTGGCATCCTTCGCGGCATCGCTGGGGTCCAGCGGGTTGAAGCCGTATTTGATTTCCCATGCATCCGGCATGCCGTCGCCATCCTCATCCAGGTCGGCGAAATTGGCGATCTGGTCGCCATCGGTATCCGGACTGTTGCTGACGCCCTGAGTGGTAAAGTTGCCGGCATCGTCATAATTGAAGGCGATAGCCGGGCCGTCGGAACGTGTCACGGCTTGCAGCCGGTTCAGGTCATCGTAGCTATAGGTGATGACGGCGTTCAGGTTGATTTTGTCGATGCCGTAGGCTGGCAAAGTCAACGCTGACAGGATGCTGATGTACAGCAATTGCCGGCAAACTCGTCTGGACTGGAATCCGATGTGAGCCGCCTTACTAGGCGACAAACCGTAACGCGGAAATAGTCTACAAATATTTATGGCATGAAATCCCTTTCTTTTGGATACGGAATTGGAATTTGGCGGTTATTTTCGACAGCAACTAAAAAGCCGAAAATCAAGCTTTTTTGTAAAATTTACACCGAAAATATGACAATGTGATTAACAAACAGAAATAATCAGCTGACGATTATAAAAGCATGCGCTGCTCGCTAACTTTATGGAAAGAGATATTCTTGCTTGTCGACAGGTATACATTGCCGCCGAAACTTTATAGATCGCTTAAAAAATGAAATGCCTTAAAACCATTAACAACAGTCAGGAACCACAGCTTGCAACCTAGCGATACCGCTTATCCGCGCTTCAAAATCCGCCTGGCAACAGTGGAGTTGGAACGGTTCTACACACCGACAGGATAGGACACAGAAAACGAGGCTTCACGGCCTGCGCATACTCTTGCGATGTGTTGGGATCACCTTCACCATCGACCATAAGAAATTTAAAACTTGGCACTTCAATCTGTACAATTTTCTGGGCAGATGGATGGTATAGGTGCTTCAGGTCTTTTTTGAGATCGATTTTTTCATACTTTAGCCGGTTGAATTTAACTACGCTGCCATAGCCAAATCAGCTTCAATTGGAAGCCGTTTACTCATGTCCAAATCAAATCGCCCATACGGATTCACATGACTATAAATTAACGGCGACAATGCTCTCAAGTCCGCAGCTTTCATCCTGTTACACCAGGGCTTTTCCGATAGCACGCGCTGAATCATCAAAGTATTAACGTACACTAAGCATAATTGCAGCAAATGCAGCGACAATACCGGTAATTCCTGATCTTCCAGCCGGTTGCTGGCGACCTCACCGCTCTTGCCGTAGAAGATGAATCCATTGGTGCTATTCCAGTTTTCTACGACGTTCAATCCTTCGTGAATCTCGCGGCGCAGCCCTTCCGAATCGATATACCTACACAAGAAAATGGTTTTCAACACCTTGCCAAGTTCCGCTAATGCTTGGTAAGTTGGATGTTGCGGATTGCCACGCGTAAAGCGGCGAAGAATAGCTTCGGCTTCTGCTGTAGCCAGGCGCAACGCGGTTGCGTATTTGATCATTTCATCATACTGCTCGCGGATCAAATCCCATTTGATTGGGCGCGTCAAAATATCAGCGAGGTTGGAATAATGGCCGCCACTGTCTGTTTCCGGCAAGTACAACTTTTGTGAAGCGACGGCTTTCAGATGTGGCAACAAATCGAAGCCGAGCAGATGACAAAAAGCGAAGCCGACTTCGCTCTGCCCGTGGCTGTCCGTGTAGCTTTTCTGAACCTCCATATCGGTGTCGTGACGCAATACACCTTCGATCATAGCTGACACTTCGGAGGAGGAGCATCGTTTCAGTTGCGAGTAGATACAGACCGACTTGCTCTCGACATGCCAGTAGATCATCACGCCACGACCACCGTAGCGAATATGCCACTCGGCCATCAAATTCTGATCCCAGGAGCCGAATTTCTTGGAGTCCGACGCGCAGGTGGTCGTGCCTTCGCCCCATATTTCCGGAAGACGCACCGCGAAAGTCGCATTGGCGACTTGGGAAATCGCTGCCCGCAATGTACTTTTTTGGATGAAACGGTGGCGCACGTAACGCAATTCCTGATAAGTCGTCTCATGTCCGGCTGCTGCGATTCGTTTGAGTCCGGCGTTCGTGCCTAGCGCATAGAGGCTTCAGTAGCAAACGCCGTTGCAAGGTGTCACGATCCAGCGTTTCGCGCTGCCGGCTGCTCTGGAACAAATCGGTGAAACCTACCCGCAGATCGGCTTCCTTGAGGATGTCCAACAAGCTGGTGGATGACCAGCGCTCAAATATTTCGGCTTTCAGGTGCTTGAGGTTTTCCGGGTCGGGTTGCGCATCCAGCGGAGTAATGCAAATACGGTTCTTGCCACGGTCAAGAATTTTGACTCGTGGATTTTTTGGCATTCCCTTGTTCAACATGCATAGGGCGTCCGTCATCGTTTTCTTTAACCCGTCGATGAATGCCTTGATGTCATGTGGTTGCTTGAGCGCTTCATAGTAGGCAGCGCGGTTGGTTTCAAAGTCGGATGGCAAATCCTCATCCGGGTTACGGAAGCGGTCCGGCACCAAGGACCCAGATTTCCTTGCTGCGCAGCCGCTCGCGCAATGCTTGCAGTACGCAAATTTCATAGTTGATGCGATTGATACGCTCTTTGTCATTCTTGTCTTTTTCCACAACAATGTCACGCCATTTGCCTTTGACGATGCCCTCAATCGGCACCACATCGCCGGTGGAGAAATATTGTTGCGTGCTGTCGCGGTAGGTTTTGAGCAGACCCAAGGCTTCAATCACCGGTCGGTGCGCGGTGTTGTTGGAACGGAATTCCAGCGCATCAAGTATCTGCGGCAACATCCGGCGGTAGTGATTGCTGTATGAGGAACGAATGACCTTATGTACCACCTTGGTATAGGCAGGGCCGCTGGCCTTAAATTCTTTGACTAAGTCTTTCAGTGTTTCCAATCCAACCACCGGATACAATACATCCTTGACGATGCCATCAGGTTCATCGATGGCCGCTTCCGCCAATTTGAACAAGACATTGGTTTTGCCACGCACACGGGGTAAATCGTTGAGCAATTCTTGCTCGACCTTATTTTCGGCGCGAACACCGATCTTGTGAATGACCAGAATTAGCAAATCGATCAATGCGTCGATGATCCCGTGCTCTTGTTGCCAGCAGTACGCCGCTGCCAAGGCGAAGCGTATGTCCGGTGGATGCCGTCGCAACTCCCAACTTGACGCGGTGCCGACTCGGCGACAGTATTTTTGTAACCATTTGATGGGAAGCCCAGCCAATGCTTTACTCGGCTATGCAAGCTTGCGAATTCTGCCCAGTTTGGCGAGCTCCTGCAAAACGCTATCCAGGCCTATTCGGCCAGCGTCGCATTTGAGGTGCGACAAACCATGATCGTCCTCTTTGACGATGGAAGTATTTTCGACGGCACCATTTTCATCATTGACGTTTGGCTCTTCGACCGTTAATAGTTTGTTTATTGATGTCTTGGTTTCGGCACTTAGCAGGTTGGCGATGGATTCGATTAGTTCAGTCTCAAAAGCATGAATGGCTGATCGAAGTAACCGTTCCAATGGTGAGGGATCAAGCGGTGCCAGCGATTGTCGGGCGAACCACTCAACAGCCAATTCCTGCAATCGCTCGAATGGAACATCCAGCACCAAGACTTCAGCGGTCAGCCATTTGCGCAGTTTCTGCAAATCCTCACCTGATGGGCGACGTAGTCCCAGAAAGCCCAGGATTTTCTTGCGATGCCGCTGGCCTGTGCGCCCGTCCCATTCGTAAACATCCAGATCCGCCACCGCCGAATGGGTTGCATGCGCAAGGTAGACTGCAATCTCGTGCGGTATGCCTTTTTGACTGTCGGGAAAGAAACCTTGAAATTGAAAAAATTTCAATAAAATTGCAAATCCAAGTCTGCCGCTATCCGTACGGCATGGAAGCAATGCCGATTCCTCGACCGTTAATGACCACTGCATCTCCAGTTCGTCTTCGTTCCAGTGCCACTTCACAAATTCTCCTTGTCACACGCCGAAAATGTAGGGTGGCATGCTTTCTGTCAGTCATTTTAGCGTGAGGAGGCATATGGTGCGAAATTACATGGCGCTTTATGCAGCTATGTGCACACTACCCCAAATACAAGTTCCGCAACGTGTTGCTTATCGCCTGAGCCATACGGTGGCTCTGGATGCGAATGAACATGATCATCGGCCAATTCAATTTCTAAAAATGGCAAATTATTCCCTGATCTCACAAACCTTATGACAAAACCCTTTGGATCAATTGCTTAATAGTTTCCATATAGTTATTTTCAGCCGGAAATCTCTAGTATAATTACTCTCTTTTTTGCTCTGGATTTACGTTCCAGCTCGCAATGAGGAAGTAACATGCACCCGATAGTCGTTTGTGCTTTGTACAAATTTGTCACGCTGGAGGATTTCCAGGCGCTCCGTCAACCCTTGCATAGTGTGCTGGAAGCCAATCAGGTACGCGGCACATTGCTACTGGCCAATGAAGGCATTAACGGCACGATAGCCGGATCGCGCACCGCTATGGACAATGTGCTTAAATGGCTGCGTACCGACCCTCGCCTGTCTGATTTAGACTGTAAAGAATCATTCACCGATAGCCTGCCTTTCAACCGCGCCAAAGTTAAGCTCAAAAAAGAGATAGTGACCATGGGCGTGGAAGGCATTGATCCCAAGCGCGTGGTTGGCACTTACGTTAACCCCGCGGACTGGAACAGACTGATCTCTGATCCCGATGTCATTCTGGTCGACACGCGCAATGACTATGAATGTAAGGTGGGCACGTTCAAAAACGCCATTAATCCAAACACTGGAAGCTTCCGTGATTTTCCCGGATATGTCCGCGAAAACCTCAATCCCGATAAACACAAAAAAATCGCTATGTTTTGCACGGGCGGAATTCGTTGTGAAAAGTCCAGCGCTTTTCTAAAAGAACAGGGCTTTGACGAGGTTTATCATCTTAAAGGCGGCATTTTAAAATACCTGGAAGAAGTGCCCGCGCATAAAACCCTATGGGAAGGCGAATGTTTCGTTTTTGATGAACGGATAACGGTTAACCTGCAACTTGAAAAAGGTAACTACTTTCAATGTAACGCCTGCCGCCTGCCTATCACTGAAGCCGACAAAGCCAGCGATAAATACCTACAAGGCGTCAGCTGTCCGCATTGTTACGATAAAGTCACAGATGCCCGGAAAACCCGTTTCATGGAGCGCGAGAAACAAATGACTTTGGCCAGGCAACGCGGAGAAGCTCATATAGGCGCGGATGCAGCCACGTTGCTTGCCGCCAAACGCAATGCCAAACGGAAACGGCAACTAGAAATTTTGCAAGAACAGGAAATGGACGCCTGAAATTTAAAATCCGGAAGTTATGTTGAAAGCGCAAATAGACCAAAAAGCCCCTTTGCTAAAGGTCTCCGCTTGGGTTCAGGGCGAGCCTGTCAATTTTGACCAGCTATCGGGCCGAGTTGTTCTGGTGGAAGTTTTTCAGGTGAACTGCCCTGGTTGTTTTTTATATGCCTTGCCGCAAGCGGTTGATTTGTATAAACGCTATTCAGATCAAGGCTTATCGGTATTGGGTATTGCGACAGCATTTGAGGATTTTGATAAAAACAACCTGGAAAATTTAACCCGTCTGCTTGAAAACGGTGAGGTCGTTGGTGAAACGCACCGCATGCTAAGCCGGCAAGGAAAATTAACAGGCGATCGTTTACCCTTTCGCATCCCATTTCCTGTGGCGATGGATCGTTTGCAAAAACGTCAGGCTGATATAAATCAAGATGAAATTGAAGCCTTTATCAGCCAGCGTATTCCCGCCTTGAGCAGCATGCCGGAAATACATCAACAAAAACTCAGACAGCAAGTACAGCTTTATTTTCAATCCCTTGCGTATCATGCGGAAACTTTTGAGCTTTTTGATCTACAAGGCACCCCTTCGCATATTCTGGTGGATAAACTTGGCTTGTTAAGGGATTGCGCCTTTGGCGCGCATCCTGAGCTTGAAGAGCGGGTGCTGACGCTGCTGCGGGAATAATCGATAAACAAGTTGCTTGATAACCGGTAAGAATTTATTGCTTGAAAGGTCGCCGTGTTGTTTGTTTAATCTGTCTTCAGGTTATAATGCACTCCAACTAATTAAGCTTTGGCGGCATCCTGGTTTTTTTATACGGTTCATCCTTGCATGCCGCCATTGGCTTTCAATTGAACCAAAAAACCTCAGTGTATTCCAGATGAGTTACCCAAACAAAATATGACACAAAAACTTTATATTCAAACCAACGGCTGCCAGATGAATGAATATGATTCTGACAAAATGCGGGATGTGCTGCAAGCGTCACATGGCTTTGAATTGATTGATGACCCAAAACTGGCGGATGTTTTACTGCTTAATACCTGTTCCATACGCGAAAAAGCGCAGGAAAAGGTTTTTTCAGCCTTGGGTAAATGGCGCAAAATTAAAGACGAACGTCCCGATGTAATAATTGGCGTGGGCGGCTGCGTTGCCAGTCAAGAGGGCGCCGGCATTCAAAAACGCGCACCCTTTGTAGACATGGTTTTCGGACCCCAGACTTTACATCGGCTGCCTCAACTGCTTGATCAGGTCCGCAGTAAGCATAAACCCGTTATGGATGTTTCCTTTCCTGAAATTGAAAAATTCGATGCCCTTCCGGAGCCCAGGGCAGAAGGTCCGAAAGCCTATGTTTCAGTAATGGAAGGTTGCAGTAAATATTGCACTTTTTGCGTGGTGCCTTATACCCGAGGCGAGGAAATCAGCCGCCCGCTGAATGATGTAATCGCTGAAATTACAACGCTGGCCAGACAAGGCGTGCGGGAAATCAATTTATTGGGGCAAAACGTGAACGCCTATCGCGGCGAAATGGACGATGGCGATATTGCCGATTTTGCATTATTACTGCATTATGCGGCAGCGATAGAAGGGATAGACCGCCTTCGATTTACAACATCGCATCCTGTTGAATTTACTGATAGTCTGATTGAAGCCTTTGCTGAAATTCCGCAGCTCGTCGATCATCTGCATCTACCGGTACAAAGCGGCAGTGATCATATCCTGAAAATGATGAAGCGCGGTCATACAAGCGCCGATTACAAGGAAGCCATCCGCAAATTACGCGCAGTGCGCCCCAATATCAGCTTGTCTTCGGATTTTATTATCGGATTTCCGGGTGAAACCGATAAGGAATTCGAGGAAACCCTGTCGTTTATTGAGGAAATCGGCTTCGATTTGTCATTCAGCTTTATTTATAGCCAACGCCCCGGAACACCCGCCGCTGATTTACATGATGATGTGCCTGCGGAAGTAAAAAAACAGCGTCTCGAGCGTTTTCAAAATCGTATTAACGAAATGGCTGCGGCCATTTCAAATAGCATGGTTGGCACGGTACAGTCCGTGTTAGTCGAAGGACAATCTAAAAAGAATCCCTTACAAATGCAGGGCAGAACCGAAAATAACCGGGTAGTCAATTTTATTGGTCATCCCAGATTGGCTGGACAATTTGTCGATGTACTCATTGCCGAAGCGTTGCCTAATTCTTTACGAGGCCGGATGATCGAAGCTTCCGTCGATAAAATCGTCGCCTATAACTGATTTATCATAATGATTTCACAGGAAATATCTTTGCTCCCTGCCGATAATGGCAGATTATCGAATTTTTGCGGGCAGCTAGACACGCATTTGCGGCAGATAGAAAAACGGCTTCAGGTTGAAATAGCCAATCGCGGCAACCAGTTCAAAGTGACTGGACTTGATACTTCAGTAAAGGCGGCCTGCGCTGTCATGCAGAAATTATTTGCCAGCACTGAAAAAGAGCAATTAACCGCCGAATTGATTCATCTGGCTATGCAGGACGCGTCCATTGATGGCTTGCTGGAAACTTCGGCAACAGTAACTGACCAGCAAGTTGTTATCAAAACAAAATTCGGGTTGATTAAAGGCCGGGGCGCAAATCAGCAAGGCTACTTAAGAAAAATAGTCTCTCATGATATAAATTTCGGCGTTGGTCCTGCCGGAACCGGCAAAACCTACCTGGCTGTCGCCTGCGCTATTGAAGCCCTGCAAACCGAAAAAGTCAGGAAAATTATCCTGGTGCGCCCCGCTGTGGAAGCCGGTGAAAAATTGGGCTTCTTGCCTGGCGACATGGCGCAAAAAGTCGATCCCTACTTGCGGCCTTTGTATGATGCGTTGTACGAAATGCTCGGCTTTGAACGTGTTGAAAAGATGATTGATAAAGGCATTATAGAGGTTGCGCCGCTGGCATTTATGCGCGGCCGTACTTTAAATGACGCATTTATCATTTTGGATGAGGCGCAAAACACCACGACAGAGCAGATTAAAATGTTCCTTACTCGCGTCGGTTTTGGGTCTACCGCCGTTATCACGGGTGATGTTACGCAAGTGGATCTGCCATCGGAAAAAATGTCCGGCTTAAGGCATGTGCTTGAAGTGCTTAAAGATATTGAAGGCATCAGTTTTACATTTTTTGGAGCAAGAGATGTCGTCCGGCATCCTTTGGTACAACGCATAGTCTCCGCTTATGAAGCCTATGAGCAAAAAGACAAAACCGATAAATGAATTTAATCGAAATCCAGACCATTTTTAAGTCAAAGGGCCAGCCTGGCCAGGAACAGATTCAACAGTGGGTCGATACTGCGCTGGAGGATTTCAATCAAAACACCGAAATAGTTGTGCGTATCGTCGATGAACAGGAGAGCGCGGCGCTTAATGAACAATACCGTCTAAAACCCGGCCCGACCAATATTCTAAGCTTTCCGGTTGAAGCGCCGGAAGGCATTGAGCTGGATTTACTGGGTGATTTAGTCGTATGCGCCCCTGTCCTGGAAAAAGAAGCGCTGGAACAACATAAAACATTAACAGAGCATTGGGCGCATATCATAGTCCACGGCGTGTTGCATTTATTGGGCTACGATCATGTCAATGATGACGAGGCCGAACTGATGGAAGACAAGGAAATAGCAATTCTGAAGCAGTTAAATATAAAAAATCCCTATTATATAGAGGCAAATCAATAATGAGCGACGAGCAACCTCCAAGTAGAAACGCCCCCCGGAAACGTTGGGTGCATAGAATCAGCCAGCTATTTTCCGGGGAGCCGCAAGACTTGGATGAGCTTCTTGGCATATTAAGAGAAGCCAGGAAAAATCGATTACTGGATACCGATGCCTTATCGATGATAGAAGGCGTCTTACAGGTTTCGCAAATGCGGGTCCGGGATATCATGATTCCCCGCATTCAAATGGTTGTCGTACCAAAAGATGCTGAACTTGAAACAATATTTCCGTTGGTTACTGAATTTGGCCATTCCCGATATCCTGTTATCGATGGCGACCGCAGTAAAGTGATGGGCGTTTTACTGGCTAAGGATTTACTGGCCCGGATATTACAGGATAAAACACTGACCGTGCAGGAAATCATGAGATCCGCCTGTATTGTTCCGGAAAGCAAGCGTTTGAATATATTGCTTAAGGAATTGCGGACCAATGGCAATCATATGGCCATTGTTGTCGATGAATACGGGCAGGCCGCCGGCTTGGTCACCATTGAAGATATATTGGAAGAAATCGTTGGAGAAATAGAAGACGAACACGACGACCATGAAGATGAGGGCTTTATTTTTCAGCGCGGCCCACATGAATTCATGATAAAGGCGCTGATGCCTATCGAAGAGTTTGATGAATATTTTTCTACCAATTTAGCTACGGATGAATACGATACCATCGGCGGCTTTCTTGTTAGCCAGCTTGAACATATGCCTAAAAAGGGCGAAAGTCTCCAGGTTGACGACATGCGCTTTGAAGTAATCAGAGCGGATAACCGGCGCGTACATCTGATAAAACTCAAAACAACCAGGTTAGAATAATTGTAATTATGAATAATCAGACTGTATTAGTAACCGGCGGCGCTGGCTATATCGGCAGCCATGCTTGCGTGGAATTACTGCAAGCCGGTTTCAAGGTTGTAGTGGTTGATAATTTGACCAACAGCAAACCGGAATCGTTGTCTCGGGTACAACAAATCACCGGCAAATCGCTCACTTTTTATCAAGCCGATATTCGTGACAAACAAGCGTTAACAGAAATTTTTGCCAAGGAATCACCCTCGACAGTGATTCATTTCGCCGGCTTGAAAGCCGTCGGCGAATCCTGCGAACAACCGCAGCTGTACTACCATAATAACGTCTATGGAACGCTGGTGCTGACTGAGGTCATGACCAATGCAAACGTCAAGCAATTGGTCTTCAGTTCCTCCGCTACCGTTTATAGCGAATCCGCCAGCAAGCAGTACACCGAAAATTTCCCTCTTGGCGCCTGCAATCCTTACGGCCGCTCAAAAGCCATGATCGAGGACATTCTGAGAGACCTGTCGGCGGCCGATCAAATCAAGCAAACCGAATCCCCCTGGAAAATTGCCCTGTTGCGTTATTTTAATCCGATAGGCGCGCATCAAAGCGGCCTGATCGGCGAAGATCCCAACGGCATTCCCAATAACCTGATGCCTTATGTCGCCCAGGTTGCCATTGGCAAATTACCGCAATTATCGGTATTTGGCGATGATTATCCGACTCGTGATGGAACAGGGGTCAGGGATTATATCCACGTAGTCGATTTGGTAAAAGGCCATATCAAGGCAATAGCGGCATTGGCCGGCGAAAAATTCGAAGCTGGCGGCTGCAGGGCTTATAATCTGGGCGCTGGGAGAGGTTACAGCGTCCTCGAAATGATTAATGCTTTTGAACAGGTAACCGGCAAAACAATCAATTATAAAATTTCACCGCGCAGAACAGGCGATATTGCGGAATGTTTTGCCAATCCCGGCCTCGCTCTAAAAGAGCTAAACTGGAAAGTGGAAAAAAATCTGGACGATATGGTAGCTGACACCTGGAACTGGCAGACAAAGAACCCACATGGCTATGCTTAAAATCCAGGTGTCGGGCCAAATGATTTTTTGTTTTAAAGCGCATGGCATCCAGCTTTGGCAATCCCACTAACATAAACGCAAGAAACTTTATGGATAAGCGCACATTTACAAACCGCATAGTGGTTCTTGACACTGAAACTACCGGGTTAAATCCGCAGGAAGGCCATAGAATCATTGAAATCGGCTGCGTGGAAATGGTTAAGCGCCGTTTAACGGGCAAACGCTTTCATGTTTATATTAATCCGGATCGAATCATCGATGATGGCGCAATAGCGGTTCACGGCATCACCAACCGGTTTTTAGATGACAAGCCGCGTTTTGAGCAGATAGCTGAAGATTTTATAGCATTTATTAAAGGCGCAGAACTGGTTATACACAATGCGCCATTTGATGTCGGCTTTATCAATCATGAGTTTTCAAGACTGACGAATAATCCGGTGACAATAGCTGATTATAGCGAGGTATTCGATACCCTGGCATACGCCAGAAAAAAACATCCGGGACAAAGAAACAGTCTGGATGCGCTTTGCAAACGCTATAACATCGACAATAGCCACCGGGATTTGCACGGCGCTTTACTTGATGCGGAAATTCTGGCTGATGTATTTTTGTTAATGACCGGCGGACAGTCTTCGCTTCTCGATGAAGAACAAGCAGGGATGAATGAATCCGGCATTAATATTGATGTAAAACGCGTGCCTGCAAACCGCCCCGCTTTAAAAATTATTCGCTGTAATGAAGAAGAATTAGCGGCTCATCAGCAGCGTTTGGAAGCGATTGAAAAAGCCGGCGGCGTTTGTATCTGGAACCAATAGTTTATTGTGAGCAGGGTCGCGCCGGGCCCGGCGGAGTTCGCCTGATTATTTTGTCGCCCCCCTCCCCCGATTAACATGTGAAAAATTTGGATTTGAACTTATAGTGTTGACGCCGGATGAAAACTAACCACCCATACCGGTTGAAATTTGACCGGGGCGAAGCCGGATTTTGAGTTATCCGGCTGTGGATAAGTTTAATTGAAACGGACAATCGAAGACTAGCTTTGTTATCCGTTTCGATGCTTTAATTTAAAAGATATTCTCCTTTGTTCTTTCCTCATCAGGCTGGTTTTGGCTATTTCCTCGCTTGACTTGCTCCCTTGCTTGTATGCGCACCTTGGCTTGCTGAGTGCTGTGCCGGAAGCGGTATGATTCATTGCCGGTTTCAATGATGTAGCAATGGTGCGTAAGCCTGTCCAGCAAGGCGGTTGTCATCTTGGCATCCCCGAACACGCTAGACCATTCGGCAAAAGTCAGGTTGGCGGTGATGATGACGCTGGTTCGTCCGTACAACTTCGAGAGCAGATGAAACAGCAAGGCGCCACCCGCTTGAGAGAACGGTAAATAACCCAATTCATCCAGGATAACCAGGTCCGCTTGCATCAACCGATATGCCAGCTTGCTCTGATTGCCGGCGGCTTTTCGCCCCAGTCGAATTGGAAGGCTTCTCCCCATTGAAATTTAAGCAGTACAAACGCTTGTTTACCGGCATTGCCAATGCCGGCCTTACGCCATGCCCGAATGTAATCGGTTAATTGCGTATAGCCGCCGTCGTAACCGGCCTACCGCAATTCTTCCAGCAATTTCAGGGCGGTTCGGCGGTCGCGTTTAGGACGGTAACTATCAGCTATCAGGGCTTGCTTGAGCTGATCTTCGTATGGCGTCAGCTTGGCCGGCATCGAGCGACGCTGATAGCCAGGCTCGCTGCCATTTGGCCTTCTCAGCCATTTTTTGACGGTATTGCGGGACAGACTGGCGCGTCTGACAATTTCATTGATGGACAACTGATCGCGGAAATACATCCGACGGATTTTGGCGTATAGAATCATGGTTATCACCCTCTTAGGCTCCTGTCTAACTTTTGGACAGGAAAGGTTAACAACCCTGATCAATTTTCGTCCGGAATTACATGGTTTTCATGGTCAATTTTCAACCGGTGTCAACATTATACATTTCTCTGGGGATTGATTCGCAATGCATGTGAAGAAAATGTTATGGAGCACAGTTGGGGATTTAGAGGTCTGACTGAATTTTCCAGAAAATGGACTTTTTAAACACAATCGGCCAGTTTTTTAACAGTGGCCGGAATGATGTAGCCACATTTTAGTTGGGCACCAGACAATTTGCTTTATCATTAATGCATTTACAAAATCAGGTGACGAAATTTATGATCGAATTGGTGTGGATCGGCTCTGCTTATTTAATGGGACTTTTAGTGAGCAGGATATTGCTCCCGCCATTAGTCGGATATCTAATTGCTGGATATGCGTTGTATTCTCTCGATATTAACGAATTCACTGCATTGCCACACCTGGCCGATATAGGCATTGAATTTCTGTTGTTTAGTGTAGGACTAAAAATAAAACCCAGCACGCTTATCCGTAGTGAAGTTTTGAGCGTCGGCGGCGGGCACTTATTAATTGTTACCGGTATTTCGGCACTTGTGTTTTTCTGGTTTGATCAGCATATTACCGGCGGTCTTATTTTAGGCGTTAGTCTTGCTTTCTCAAGCACTGTACTCGCAATCAAAGTATTGGAAGACAACGGCGAGTTATCGTCCTTTCATGGCCGAGACGTTATTAGTATTCTGATTTTGCAGGATTTGATTGCTATCGCGTTATTAGCTTTCGCAGATGGTCATCAGCCCACGCCTTGGGCTTTAGGACTATTGTTAATCCCTATGCTACGCCCGCTTGCCCATCTTTTATTGAAAGCAACTCGTAACGAAGAACTGCAAATGTTGTTGGGTGTAACGATGGCATTAGCCGGTGGCATTCTTGCCGAACATCTAGGTATTTCCGCTGATATCGGAGCTTTGCTGACCGGTGTCATGTTAGGAGGCCACGGCAAATCAGAGGAAATTGCAAATAAGCTCTGGACTATAAAGGAATTGTTCCTAGTGGCGTTTTTTCTTCAAATTGGTTTGACCGGCCTACCTGAGAAGGAGCAGGCATTAACCGCATTGTGGCTATTATCTTCGCTACCCTTACAGGGCGGACTATTCTTTTTCCTATTTATCCTGGCCGGTTTGCGTGCTCGCACAGCGTTCGTGTCTTCCCTAGCATTATCGACCTATAGCGAATTCGCCTTAATTACCACTAATGCGGTCGTTGATTCTGGCCTTTTAGTCCAAGAATGGAAATCGATTATCAGTTTGGCGGTTGCAGGTTCTTTGGCAATCGCCGCGCCTTTGAATCGTTATTCGCATATCCTATTTGCAAGGCTGGAACCGGTACTGACCCGTTTGGAGAATAAAAAGCGTCTAGTTCACCTCGACCGCATACCTAATTCGTTTGGAGCGGTCGAATGGCTGATCGTAGGCATGGGACGTACCGGTACCGCAGCTTACTCCACCCTCCATAGCCAAGATATACTGGTACTTGGACTGGATGCAGACCCAATCGTAGTGGAAAGGCAATTAGCCCAAAACCGTCGTGTTATTTACGGCGACTCAGAAGATTCCGAATTATGGAACGGCTTGCAGTTGGAAAAGGTTAACGGAATTATCCTTACCATGCCGGATTTTAGTTCGAGACGCTCAGCAATCACACAATTAAGAAACCATGGATTCAAAGGCAACATCGGAACGCTAAGTTACAACGATGAAGAGTACGATGAACTAGCGCAAGTAGGCGCCAACTTTGTCATTCATACGCTCGTTGAAACCGGTAACTTGATAGCACAACATATGCTGAACACAAAATAACGGTTCAAGTGATCATTAGCGTCGATTAATCGTCACAGGATATATTTTCGCCGCGAGAAGAAAAGCTATACCCTTTAGTTCCGGCATTACCAACCATAACGGCTTCGGTTCGAACAACTAAGAAATCCTTAGTAGTTGCGCTTTCTTCCAACTCATTGTCCTTAAAAATATTTTTTAAGTGCATCAGGGTATTTTCCGGCGTGGTGTCAAATACCTCACTCATCTGCCGTTGCGTTAGCCAGACACTGTCCTGCTCAAGGCGTACATCGAGATGCGTCTTTCCATCCTCGGTTTGATAAATGGCAATTTGTTGTTCGATAACGTGTTGCGTCATAATGAAACTCAAATTAAATTAAAGGGTTGCCATTCCTCGCAGGTGTCCGGAAATTCCGGATAGTTGCCGGATTAGCGGCTTGTATTGAGCCAATAATAATCGTTTCATATTTCTATCCTCGCCAAATTCCTGGCAATGGCTTTGTTGAGTTCCGCTTCTTCAATTAGCTGCGCTTCAAATTCAGCTTTCAGCGCGGCAAAGCGTTCCTTGAAATCGAAATCATCTTCCTAATCCGGCAGACCGACATAACGCCCCGGCGTCAGCACGTAATCCTGTTCCTTGACGCGCTCGATTGGCGTGGATGCGTAAAATCCCTTGATGTCTTCATAGCCGCCTTCGCCGGTGCGCCAAGCGTGATAGGTACCGGCGATTTTCTGAATATCTTCATGCGAGAGTTCACGGGTGCGGCGGTTAATCAGATGTCCCAGGTTGCGGGCATCAATGAACAGAATCTCTGCTTTGCGCCTGTCTGATTGCGACGCACAGGCGGACCGGTGTCCGTCCCCTTTTGAATTGGCGCGGGCGCGGCTCATAAACCACAGCGCCGCCGGAATCTGGGTGTTCAAAAACAATTTGGCGGGCAGATTGACGATGCAATCAATCAGGTTGCCGTCTGCGATTAAAGCCTTGCGAATGTCCCCTTCCCCGCTGGTCTTGCTGGTCAGAGCGCCATTCCGGCCTTGCCGACAGGCGACAGGTGATAAATAAAATTCTGGAGCCAGGCAAAATTGGCGCTGCCGGAAGGCGGAGCGCCGTATTGCCAGCGTCCGTCATTACGCAGGAGTTCCCCGCTCCAATCGCTGTCATTGAACGGCGGATTGGCGATAACAAAATCGGCTTTCAAATCTTTATGAACGTCATTCAAGAATGAGCCTTCGTTGTTCCATTTAACTTGCGAGCTATCGATGCCGCGAATAGCCAAGTTCATTTTCGCCAGCCGCCAAGTGGTCTGATTGCTTTCCTGCCCGTGAATGGAAATATCGTCGATCCGGCCCTGGTGTTCTTCAACGAACTTTTCCGATTGCACGAACATGCCGCCCGACCCGCATCAGGGATCAAACACATGGCCTTTATTTCGCCGGCTTGCAGCTTGGTGTAATGCTCCTCGAATGAATCTGAAATGTATTTGAGAAAGATCATCCCTAATACGATATGCTTGTATTCGGCGGCATCAATATTTTTGCGTAATTTATCAGCGGCTTTCCAGAGTTGTTTTTCAAGCGGTTCATCTTTGAATACTTTTACGGCTTTCGCCATGAGGTTTCTTGATTGCTTTGTTGAATCAATAAAAGGTTCGGAACAGTTTAATGAATTATGAAGCGTGAAGGGCAATTAAAACCATATAAATGAATTTTTTACTGAAATTGAACCAGGACTGCTTGCGAATTTTAGGGTGTCGAGCGGCGGTGTCGAAGAGTTACCAGTACAGCCCGAATTATGCTGGTATTATATAACTCCGGCATGAAATACGGGCCTGCCATTGAAGTTAAAGCCGTCAAAGAAAATGCGCGTGTTAATGAGTTACGCGCTGTTATTAATCGCGCTTAAATATATATTGTCCACCGTATTCACAATAAATCAATAAGTTATAATCTGCAGATAAATTACCTGACAACTTGAAGTTCATGAAGTTGGCGCTTTAAATCCAAAATAGTTAACAACTGAGCCAAATAAATTTATGCTGATTAAAGATATTTTAGGACAGGCATTAGGCGCAATCAGAGCTCAGCGTTTACGCGCGGCGTTGATTATCATGGCAATGAGCATAGGCGTTGCGTCGGTTACTTTATTAACGGCCTTGGGAGAAAGCGCCCGTAATTATGTTATAAACCAGTTTGAAGCGCTGGGGACGCATCTTGTTATTGTATTGCCGGGGCGCAATGAAACTACCGGCGGACATCCGCCAATATTTGGCGAAACGCCTAGGGATTTAACCCTGGACGATGCGGATGCGCTGTTCCGTAGTCATCATATCGCCGCTATCGCCCCGCTCACTATCGGTTCCGCGCCGGTTTCAGCGCGTGGCCTGGAACGGGAAACCAATATATTCGGTTCGACCCATGCTTTAATTCGAGTGCGTCATTTGACGATGGCGCAAGGCGCTTTTTTACCAAAAATGGATGTCAACAAAGCCATGCCGGTTTGTGTGATTGGCCAAACCATACGCGAGGAACTATTTGCTGATCAACCGGCGCTTGGGCAGTGGCTGCGGATCAACGACAGGCGTTTCCGGGTGATCGGGGTATTGGCTTCGGAAGGAGAGTCCATCGGCGTCGATTTTGATGAAATGGTGATTATTCCGGTTGCTTCCGCGCTGGCTTTATTTGATACCCATTCGTTATTCCGGATATTGATAGAAACCAAATCAAAAGAGTCCATGTACCAGGCCGTTGATGAAGTCAAAAACATTATCAAGGCCCGCCATGAGGGCGAAGATGACGTCACCATCATTACCCAGGACAGCGTGGTCAATACTTTTGACCAAATATTAACGGCTTTGACTTTGGCCGTAGTCAGTATTGCCGGCATCAGTCTTGTGGTCGCCGGTGTTCTGGTCATGAATGTCATGCTGGTCAGCGTTAGCCAAAGGACCGCTGAAGTCGGTTTATTAAAAGCATTGGGCGCCAGCAAACGTCAATTACACTGGCTGTTTTTAACGGAAGCGGCGATGTTATCATTAGCGGGCGCCATATTAGGGATAATATTGGGATTAGCATCCATTGCCGCTTTGGCAGCGGCTTACCCCGACTTTCCTATTCAACTTCCGGGCTGGGCTTTACTTGCCGCATTAGGCATTTCCCTGTTTACCGGTCTTGTGTTTGGCGTATTGCCCGCCAGAAAAGCAGCAAAGCTTAATCCTGTTGCTGCATTAGCAAAGAGATAATCATGCGCCATGCGGATTTAATTTCATTGTCATTCAAGACAGTTGCCAGTCATAAGCTGCGTTCATCATTGACCGCGCTGGGACTGATTATCGGCATCGCCGCCGTGGTAATTCTGACCTCGATCGGGCGCGGCATTCATACTTATGTGCTGGCCGAATTCACCCAGTTCGGCACCAATCTGGTAAGCGTTAGCCCTGGAAAGAAAACCACGTTTGGACTATCCGGCGCTACAATCAGTACAGTTAGACCCCTGACTGTCGCCGACGCGATCAGCTTGAGCAAGCTGGAAAATATTGTTGCGCTGGTACCGGTATTACAGGGAAATGCACGCATTGAAGCCGGCAATAAACAACGGCGGACCAATGTTTTGGGCGTCGGGTCCGAAGTGCCTGAAGTCTGGAGAATTAAAACAGCCAGCGGGCGTTTTTTACCGGCGGGGGAGCAAAACAATCCGCGCGCCTTCGCGGTTTTAGGCGATAAATCAGCCAGGGAATTGTTTGGCGCCATTAGCCCGCTGGGTAAACGCATTCGAATCGGCACTGAGCGGTACCGGGTTATTGGCGTGATGGAAAAAAAAGGCCAGTTGCTGGGCTTTGATATGGACGACACCCTCTACATTCCGGTCACTAAAGCATTGGAGCTATTTGACCGGGAAAGCCTGATGGAAATTGATTTACTGTATAAAGGCGGCGCTTCCGTAGCATCAATAGAAAAATCCATTAGAAAATTATTGATAGCCCGGCATGGCATGGAAGATTTCACCATCATCACCCAGAACCAGATGCTGGAAAAAATGGACTCAATTTTAAATATTCTGACTCTGGCGGTAGCCGCTTTGGGCAGCGTTTCCTTGCTGGTCGGTTCGGTCGGCATATTGACTATAATGACCATCGCCGTTTCCGAAAGAATATCCGAAATCGGTTTACTGCGCGCGTTAGGCGCTGAACGGAGGACTATTTTTCAGCTGTTTTTATACGAAGCGCTGGCGCTAAGCGCGGCCGGTGGAATTTTTGGCGTATTACTGGGCATGTCGATTGTGCAAATTCTTGATAAGGCGCTGCCTGCCTTGCCTGTGCAAATAGCCTGGCCATACATTGCCATGGCCTTTATGGTCTCACTGCTTATTGGCATGGCTGCCGGCGTTGTCCCGGCAATGAAAGCGGCTCACCTGGAGCCTTTGGAAGCCCTGCGCACTGAGTGATGTTGATCATCCTGTTTTGAAAAGCTTATGGCAAGCTCCGGTTGCTATCAATTTATCAAATACTTAACAATAATCATTTAAGCCGGCAATTTACATCTCAAATATCAAATCAATTCGGGTACCGCCTTTCATGCTGGATTTGCTCAGTTCAAACCGCGCCTTATGCAGTTCAGCAATCTCTTTAACGATGGCCAGCCCCAAGCCGCAACCATTACCAAGGCTCCCTGGTATACGGTAAAACCGCTCGAAAACCCTGTCCATTTCATTTTCGGGTATGCCGGGTCCATCGTCCTCCACAGTCAAACACGGAACCGGTTGACGATGAATTTTGACCAGAATATTGCCGTTGTCATAACCGTAAGAAATGGCATTATCCAAAAGATTGGCCAACAATTCCCTCAGCAGTATTTCATCGCCTTGGATATAAAGCGACTCTTCCGGGCATTCAAAACTTAACTCCATGTTCCGCTCCAGTGCCTTAGGCACCCAGTCTAAGCAAGTGTTTCGAGCCAGTTTGCAAAGGTCTACCGGTAGCAGTTCGTAACCGCCGCTGATGGGTTCTGACCTGGCCAGAACCAATAATTGAGAAGTCAAATGCGACATGCGATCGGCAGAGTTTTGGATTTGCCGGAGCGCCGGTTGCATCGCGGATAAATCCTGTTCGCGCAGTGCACGTTCGGCTTGCAATTTCAAGCCTGCCAACGGAGTGCGCAGCTGATGCGCGGCATTGACAATAAAGCGTTGTTGGGTGGCGATAGCTTGCGTGTGTGCTTCCAGCAACTCGTTGATGGTATCCGTCAGCGTTCGAACTTCAAGAAAAACAAGCGTTTCAGGTATGGGGCTCAGATCACGCGATGACCGCTGTGCGATTTTATTGGCCAACAAGTGCAAAGGCATCAAGCCTTTTTTTAAGCCGGCCAACAGAAAAACAACCGTTAACAAAATCAATAATAGTTGCGGAACCAGGTCGGCTAACAAAATATCCGTCATCATTGACCTGCGCTTATTCAATGTCTCTGCAACGTGCACAAAAACTTTTTCTGGTGTCTCATTAAGCGCAATTAACATGGAGACGACTCTGACCGGTTCTCCGTACATCCTGTCGTTAAAATAAGCAGGATGTGACCAATCAGTTTCCGGATTCAGGGGTTCAGGAACAAGATTATCTCCAGCCAGTATTTCTTGTTCCGAAGAGATGATTTTAAAATAGGTTTTGTCCTGTTCGTCCCATTTGAAAATTTCCAAAGCGGCCGTTGGCAATTCGACAAACACCTGGCCATCCCGCACTTTGATTTCCTGTGTTAATGACCGGGCAGAATCTAGTAGCCACCGGTCATACGCTTCATCGACATAATGCAGGGTAACGAAATAGGACAGAACGGCATCGAATATTACGAACAAAATAAGCGGAATAACCAAACGGAAAAACATTTCCGTTTTGAGACTTCTGTTTCTATTCATCGGCTGATTTCTCTAATAAGTAGCCTAGTCCGCGTACTGTGCGAATTACTGCACCATAAGGCTCTATGCGCTTGCGCAGGCGGTGAACATAAATTTCAATGGCGTTGTCGGTTAGCGCATCACCGTCAACCGATAACCGTTGGGCAATGCGGTCCTTGGCGACGACTTTTCCGGCTTGCAGCAATAAAACTTCCAATACGCCATATTCCCGTGCCGATAGTAAAATCGGCTGCCCATCCAGCAAAACCTGATGGTTGTGTGTATCCAGAACCAACCGTCCAACCGCAATATCATTGCTGAAGCCGCCATAACAGCGCCGAATCAGGGCATTAATCCGTACCTCCAGTTCCCGGAGCTCGAACGGTTTGGTCATATAGTCATCAGCGCCTTGTTCAATGCCGGTTATTCTGTCATTTACACCATCGCGCGCCGTCAAAATCATGATAGGCAAAGCTACTTTCAAGCGTCTGAATCTGCGCAATAATTCCAGTCCGTCGATATCCGGCAATCCTAAATCAAGCACGATCACATCGAAACCTTGCGCTTGCAATAAATGTTCAGCATAAGCGCCAGTGGTTGCACAGGTAACTGTATAACCGCTATCGGTCAAGGTATGAATTAAGCCATCAGCCAAAACAGCATCATCTTCTATCAATAAAATATTCATAAGCTGAAATAACTATTGTGAAAGGTTCGTGAAAGGAAGTGAGGCTAAGATTATGACTGACTGACTAACAAGCAGAAAGCGGATCAATGAATCATACAGTTAAAAAGCAAGCCAACAAAACAAAAGGCAATTATAAATTGGCATCTTTTAGGGGAGGAGCAACTTTAATCATGGTAAATGGCACTATAATTTCGAATCGAAACTATTTGACACAATAATTTCGAATCGATACTATTTGCACTAACAACAAATTACATCATCGGACTATTAGATATGATACATAAACAAAAACAGTATTATTTTCGTCATCTTAAAGATGATATTCCGGCAGGTATCGTGGTGTTTTTAGTAGCTTTACCCTTATGCCTGGGTATAGCGCTGGCATCAGGGGCGCCATTATTTTCCGGATTAATCGGTGGTCTGATCGGCGGGCTTGTTGTTTCCTGGCTCAGTGGCTCGCAACTCGCTGTTTCAGGTCCTGCCGCCGGCTTAACCGTCATTGTTTTCAATGCCATTGAAAGCCTCGGCAGTTTTCAAGGCTTGCTGGTTGCCTGTGTTTTAGCGGGCATCATGCAACTTATGCTGGGATTTCTGAGAGCCGGAATTATCGGCGCTTTTTTTCCCGCCGCCGTCATTGAAGGCATGCTGGCGGCGATTGGTTTGATCTTGATCATCAAACAAATACCACATGCTACGGGATACCATACCCATTTTGAGGGCGATGAAAGTTATATGCAGGAAACTGCCCAATCCAGCTTCTATGAATTCCTTCATGCGTTTATTGGTGTAACGCCCGGTTCGGTGGTTATCAGCGTCGTGGCATTATTGATCATGATTCTATGGGGCACTGCATGGTTTAAGAAACAAAAATGGTTAACATTGATCCCTGGCCCATTAGTGGCAGTTCTTTGGGGCGTTGGCTACAACGTGATCGCCCGGCAGTATGCGCCTGAATGGGCAGTCAAAAGCGAGCACCTGGTCAGCTTGCCGGTATCGGAAAAAGCCGCCGATTTTTTCAATAATTTTGTACTGCCAAACTCCAGTTATCTTAGCTATCTCGGCAATCCGCATGTTTATACTGTTGCCGTAACCATTGCGATTATCGCCAGCCTGGAAACACTGTTAAGTCTTGAGGCGACTGATAAACTGGACCCTTTGAAACGTCTCGCGCCTACCAACCGCGAACTGAAGGCGCAAGGCGTCGGCAATATTATCAGCGGTCTGCTTGGCGGTTTGCCAATAACCGCTGTAATCGTGCGCAGTGCGGCCAGCATCAACGCGGGAGGTCAGACCCGTGTGGCCTGCTTTACACATGGTGTGTTTTTGTTGCTCAGCGTTATGTTTTTGGCGCACTACCTGAACTATATTCCATTGGCTTGTCTAGCGGCCATTTTATTGCATACCGGATATAAGCTGGCAAATCCGGCTTTATTCAGGAAGTTTTACCAAAAAGGCATGAGCCAATTCCTGCCTTTTGTCATCACTGTGATTGCGATTCTGGTGACTGATTTATTAAAGGGTATGGCCATAGGTATGGTTATTGGTCTGTTTTTTGTCATTAAAGCCAATTATCATGCGGCTATTACGCTCATTCAAGATGGCTCGCATTATCTGTTAGCGCTGAACAAAGATGTTTCCTTTCTGAATAAAGCACTATTAAGAAAATTTATTTTGAGCATCCCTGGACAAAGCACAGTAACTATCGACGCAAGCAAAGCCAAGTTTATTGATCAAGATATTCTGGAAACAATTGAAGATTTTTTGGCCACTGCGCCGGATGATAACATCATAGTTAAAACCATTGATCTGCATGGTAAAGAAAAAATCAAAAAGCACGAGGCCGTGGTGATATTAAATGGCAGGGCGGAGAAACGGAATGCGGCGCTTATTGGTTTTGAACGAAAACTGCTGAAACATTAACGTCTGAAATTTATATAATGAAAACGCAAGCAATAGACATGCAGTTAAATGATTGTCCCAAGGCTAATAACGGTGGGCTGTTTGCCAGCCTGAAATACGATCTGCCAGCAGGCATTGCGGTTTTTCTGGTATCGATACCATTATGCCTGGGCATAGCACTGGCATCCGGTGCGCCGCTGTTCTCTGGATTGATTACAGGCATTATCGGCGGAATAATAGTCGCGCCATTAAGCGGATCCTCGCTGGGAATCAGCGGTCCAACCGCGGGGCTCGCTGTCATTGTAATGTTGGCCATTCAAAAACTTGGATTCAATGGTTTTCTACTTGCACTGATCATGGCAGGTGTTATCCAAATCGTCATGGGTCTGATTAAAGCCGGGGTAATTGCTTATTATCTTCCTTCTTCTGTCATTAACGGCATGTTGTCGGGTATGGGCTTTATTATTTTCCTTAAACAGATTCCTCATGCTATGGGTTATGACCGGGATTACGAAGGCGATACCTCCTTTTTTCAACCTGACAGCTATTCGTCTTTTTCTGAACTTGCGAATATGCTGGAATTTTGTTCGCCTGCGGCAATTTTGATTGCGTTGATATCGCTGGCGATTCTTATCTTGTGGGATCAGCCGTTTATGAAAAAGCATCGGTTTATTCAGCTATTCCAGGGTGTTTTAATCGCGATCTTTGCCGGTGTACTGATCAATCAAGGTCTGCAAAATTTTTATCCTGAACTGGCGTTGAGTGGTAATCATTTGGTCATGCTACCTGTGCTGAAAAATACCGGTGATTTATTGAGTCAGATTCATTACCCGGATTTTTCCCAATTCGGCAATCCGGCAATTTACCTGACAGCGTTAACACTGGCTGTAGTGGCAAGTTTAAAGACGCTTCTTTCTGTGGAAGCGGTTGATAAAATGGATCCCTGTAAAAGATTGACATCCGCAAACAAGGAGCTAATTGTTCAGGGCATCGGCAATGCCTGTAGCGGTTTGATCGGTGGTTTGCCGCTGGCGCAAGTCATCGTGCGCAGCTCCATCAGTATTCAATCCGGTGCAAAAACCAAAGCTTCAGGCGTTATATGCGGAATATTATTGCTGATTGCGGTCATTTTTATTCCGGCTCTGCTCAACAAAATCCCTTTAGCCAGTCTGGCTAGCGTATTATTGGTTGCCGGTTATAAATTAATCCGGCCGAAAAGTTTTAAAATCATGTACAAAGCGGGCATGTATCATTTTATCCCGTTCTGCGTCACTATTTTGGGCATGGTTTTTACTGATCTGCTCATTGGTCTTGCTATTGGACTGACCACTGCCTTATTTTCGATATTGCTGGAAAATTATAAAAGCGCTTTTTATTTTAATGAGTCGCACATCGGAAACAAAACCATACTCCGATTATCCGAGCATGTTTCTTTTCTCAATAAGGCCAATATTCAGCAAACTTTTGAACAGTTGCCTGTTGACTCAGAAGTCATAATTGATGCAACCCGTTCAAAATACATTGATTACGATGTGTTCGAAATTATTGAAAACTTCAAAATCGAAGCCCGTAGAAAGCACATCAAACTGACCACTGAAAACCTGCGGGGCTTTGGCGTGTTAAAGCCGGTTGAAAATGCCCGAGCCCCTACTTACGATACCCAGCAAGCATTAACACCTGCTAAAGTGCTGGCAATACTCAAAGAAGGCAATGAACGCTTTGTTAATAATCTGAAATCAAACCGGAATTTACTGGAGCAGATAAACGACACCCGGCAAGGACAGTTCCCTATTGCGATTATTCTTAGCTGTATGGATTCACGAACTTCGGTTGAATTGATTTTCGATCAGGGTTTAGGCGATGTATTCAGTGCGCGGGTGGCGGGCAACGTCATCAATGATGATATTCTGGGTAGTATGGAATATGCCTGCAAGCTGGCGGGTTCGAAGCTGATTGTAGTGCTGGGACACTCGCATTGCGGCGCAATCAATGGCGCTTGCGCAAATGTAGAGCTGGATCATTTAACCGGATTATTGCACAAGATCAAACCGGCCGTGGATGCTGTGCACGCCGAAGAACCGGCAGAAATCACTGTTAACTTTGACGACCTTGTGCAAAAGGTGGCCGATAAAAATGTACAGCTGACCGTCGAGCAAGTCAGCAGCAAAAGCCCTTTGCTGGATGCGATGGCAAAAAGCGGCGAAATCGGCATAGTCGGCGGGATGTATGACATTGAAACCGGAAAAGTAAAATTCTTTTCAGATGTTTAACAGCAAGGCACACGCAGAGACGCGCACATTGCGTCTCTATTAAGTGTATAAATTATTTTGGGAATGGCCCATGATTCCATTGAATAATCGAAAAATATTGATCCTGTTCATCCTGGCCGGCGTTGTTATTGCCATGTATGATGCTATTTTGCATTCCTTGTTTTCAGTCGTGCATATCGCTTTCGAGTGGTTCGAGCTTGCTCTTGAGGAACTCATCGAGCATATTTTTCACACCAACCGTCAACAAAGCCAAATCATTGTCTTTTATCTGATATGGCTTATTGCGCTTTACGGATTTTACCGTCTATGGCGGGCGCTGCCCGGTTTTTACAGCCGGTTTAAAGAACGGTTCATTGCCGCTAGATCGCAGTATAAATTATATCTTATCGATTACTGGAGGGAGCAGTCGTCAATCCAGAAAATAAAATGGGTCGCGTCTTTTACTGTGAGCGTATCCTGTCTAGCGTTTTTTGCATTCAATTAACCGTTTGTCAATTCAGCCGGGTAGGGATATTGCATTGCTGCACCATCTTCTCCTACAGAAAGAACCGGACATGAGAGTTTCCTCTCATCCGGTTCAATCCACTACAACTCCACACATTGCTATTCCAGGTTAGCGTGTCTTGTACGCATCACTTCTTCTGCAATGCCTTTGTCATGGATGACATGCGAAATCAATGCTTCCAGGAAAGATAATGTGGACAGTTCAAATGTTGTCCCCATCGGCATGCCAACAACTTTACCGTACAGGTCCGGACGGCCGATCTGGAATACCGCATCCGCCATGTCGCCGATGGTTGAATCCGCTTTTGTGGTTATCAATAGAATATTGGCGCCTACTTCCCTGGCTTTTTTGGTGAAGGCGATCAATTGTTCAGTTTCTCCGGAACCCGAGATAATGATCAGTAAATCGCCACGTTTGATACTCGGAGTAACAATTTCACCGACAACGCTCACATCGTAGCCGCTATGCATTAAGCGCATGGCAAAAAACTTGCATACCAGGCCTGACCTGCCGGCTCCCGAGACGAAAATCCGGGAAGCGTTATCCAGCATATCGGTCAACTTAAGATTATATGCCTCATTTGTCGCCGCCAGAATGCTGGAAATTTTATCGATGATCATGCGCCGGTGTGTTGATTTTCCATCCGCCAGCATGCGGATCATGCGCGCGGCATCGGCTGGAGAAGCAGCGCCATAAATTGCGGCGCCAACGACGATAATATCCGCTCCCGCTTTGACTACTTGCTGAACGGTTGACTGATTAATTCCCCCGGCAACTGATATTCTGACGTTTAAACCCAATTCAGCAATATCCTGCAAGTCGGCAAAGGGTGTCTGTCCCGCAGCCTGCGCGTCAAGCCCCGTGTGAACGCCTATTATGTGAGCGCCTGAATTAGCGGCTTCGCGCGCGCATTCCAGTTTATCCGGAACATTTATTAAATCGATCTGCGCTTCTGCATTGTATTTATTGGCGGCCTTGATGACTCCGCTAATGGTGGCATGGCCGGAGACGCCGAGCACGGTACAAATATCAGCGCCTGCCGCATAGAAAGGAGCCGCTTCATATTCACCCGCATCCATGGTTTTAAGGTCGACTAAAAGCAATTTATCAGGGAATCGCTCTCTTAACTCTTTAACGATATTGATGCCATTGTGTTTAATGCAAGGCGTTCCGATCTCAAAAATATCAACATAAGGCGCTGCTTGCCCGGCAAGGCTTATGGTTTGATCAAAATCCAGGGAATCCAATGCTAATTGTATTAATGGTTTGGCCATGTTTTGCACTCCTAAATTTATTATAGTTATGGTTGCTTAAATGCTGACTGGTCTGAAAACTTTAATCCTTGAGAAGGGATTATGTCAATTATGCAAATAGGGATCAATATAGCGTAGCGTAATGAATTGCGCGTTACGGGTTGAATAGCTATAGTAATGCCATGTCAGAACCTTAAGCCCAATGCGGATTGACACTCTGGTTTGATTCAGTTTTTTGCCAGCCTTCCACTTTTTTCACACCGGTTTGCCATGCCTTTAACCTCGTTTCATCCCGTCGTCGCGCAGTGGTTCAATACCAATTTCAATGCGCCTTCGGACGTTCAACGGCAAGCCTGGCCGGCAATTCGCGCGGGTGAATCCACGTTGATCGCCGCGCCTACCGGATCGGGCAAAACCCTGGCGGCATTTCTCGCGGTTATTGACCGGTTGGTGCAACAGGGGCTGGATTCGACGCTGCCGGATGAAACCCGGATTCTTTATGTATCGCCGCTCAAGGCGCTGTCCAATGATATTCACAAAAACCTGGAGCTGCCGCTAGACGGTATTCGCTTTGCATTACTGGAATGCGGTCTGCCCGATGTCGCTATCCGCGCCCAAACCCGTACCGGCGATACTTCGGCGGCAGAACGCTCAGCCATGAAACGTCATCCGCCGCATATTCTGGTCACTACCCCGGAATCGCTTTATATTTTACTTAGCTCGGAGTCAGGGCGTGAAATGTTGTCTACGGTGCGCAGCGTTATAGTCGATGAGATTCATGCACTGGCTGGCAACAAGCGCGGCGCGCATCTTTCCCTGTCTCTGGAACGCCTGTCGCAACTGACAGCGACGCCGCCGGTGCGCATTGGTTTATCCGCCACCCAAAAACCTGTCGAATTGATGGCGCAGTTTCTTAACGGTAATCAAACAACCCGTTGCACGATTATCGATACCGGTCATAAACGCCGGCGCGACCTGGAAATAGAAGTCACCGGCTCGCCGCTGGAGGCGGTCATGGCGGCCGAAGTCTGGGGCGAAATCTACAATCGTCTTGAACAATTGATCGGACAGCACCGCACGACCCTGATTTTTGTCAACACCCGCCGTTTGGCCGAACGAGCGGCGGCTGCTTTGGCCGAACGCTTGGGCGAAGAATTTGTCACCGCTCATCACGGCAGCCTGGCCAAGGAACACCGGCTGGCGGCGGAACAGCGTTTAAAACAGGGCGCCCTCAAAGCCCTGGTGGCGACGGCTTCACTCGAACTCGGCATCGATATCGGCGATGTGGATCTGGTTTGCCAACTGGGTTCGCCGCATGCCATCTCAACCTTTCTGCAACGGGTCGGGCGTTCCGGCCACCAGCTTGACGCTACGCCAAAAGGACGCCTGTTCCCGCTGTCGCGTGACGATCTGGTGGAATGCACGGCTATGCTGGCAGCCATTCAACGGGATGAATTGGACCACATTTCAATTCCGGAGCATCCGCTGGATGTATTGGCTCAGCAAATCGTAGCCGAGATTGCCTGCC
This sequence comes from Methylobacter sp. KS41, assembly GCA_002862125.1. Lineage (GTDB taxonomy): Bacteria > Pseudomonadota > Gammaproteobacteria > Methylococcales > Methylomonadaceae > Methylobacter_C. The sequence goes on from PHSP01000001.1 coordinate 2,163,024, forward strand.
GCGAGTGGAACGAAAACTATCTTTACCGGGCCTTTTCCGTTGCCTGGCCTTACCGTGATATGACTCACGAGCAGTTTATGGCTGTCGTCAAAATGCTCAGCGACGGCTTCCATACACGGCGCGGCCGGCGCGGCGCTTATCTGCACCGGGATGCCGTTCACGGCATGCTGCGGCCGCGCAAGGGCGCGCGGCTTACCGCGCTTCTTAACGGCGGGGCCATTCCCGATCAATTCGACTACGACGTCATTTTGCAGCCTGAAGGCATTTTTGTCGGCACCCTGAATGAAGACTTTGCCTTTGAAAGCCTGCCTGGGGATATATTTCAACTGGGCAACAGTTCGTATCGAATGCTCAAGATCGAACAGGGGCGGGTGTTTGTTGAAGATGCCCACGGACAGCCGCCCAATATTCCCTTCTGGTTTGGCGAAGCGCCAGGCCGTAGCGATGAACTGTCGCTTGCCGTATCGAATTTACGCGCCGCAGTGGACGCCAAACTGGAACAGGGTCAGGATGCCGCTTATCGCTACCTTAAAGAGGAAATACTGCTACCAAATGCCGCCGCGGAACAACTGGCGCATTATCTGGCGGCGGCCAAGGCGGCTTTAACGGTCTTGCCCACGCAGCAACAAATCGTCTTCGAACGCTTTTTTGATGAAACCGGCGATATGCATTTCGTCATCCACTCGGCTTTCGGTTCCAGGATTAACCGGGCCTGGGGCCTCGCACTGCGCAAACGCTTCTGCCGCCGCTTCAACTTCGAACTACAGGCCGCCGCCAGCGAAGACAGCATTGTCCTGTCTCTCGGCCCTACTCACAGTTTTCCACTGGAGGAACCCGCGCAGTACCTTAAAGCGGCTACAGTCAGAGACATTCTGATTCAGGCTCTGCTGGCCGCGCCAATGTTTCCGGTGCGCTGGCGCTGGGTCGCCAACACCGCGCTGGCCGTGCCGCGCAACCGCTCCGGCAAGAAAGTCCCGGCTTACTTTCAACGCAACGATGCCGAAGATCTTATCGCGGTTATCTTCCCTGATCAGCTCGCCTGTCAGGAAAACATTGCAGGCGACAGGGAAGTACCCGACCACCCGCTGGTCAATCAAACCTTATCCGACTGTTTGCATGAATTGATGGACATCGACGGCCTGGAACGCCTGTTAACCGGTATCGAACAAGGAACAATCACTATCATTGCCCGGGATTTGGCCAGTCCTTCACCGCTGGCCCTGGAAATACTGAACGCCCGGCCCTATGCGTTTTTAGACGATGCGCCAGCCGAGGAACGCAGAACTCTGGCGGTACAACAGCGCCGCTTTATGGACCCGCAAAGCGCTGCCGACATCGGCAGCCTGAATTCCGGGGCAATCGAAAAGGTGCGCATCGAAGCCTGGCCGGAAGCCCATACTCCGGATGAACTTCACGATGCCCTGGCGGTGCTGGGGTTTCTTACCGAAGCAGAAGGAGAACGCGGCCCGCTGTCGGATTTACATGACCATCTCGCCCATGGCTGGCTCACGCTGATGGATAGCCTGAAAGAAAACAATCGCGCAACCGTTTTGACTCTTGCAAACGACACGCGCCTGTGGGTTGCAGCCGAACGCTTACAGCTTATGCGAATGTTGTTTCCACAGGCTCCCATTCATCCTTTCATTGAACCAATTGCCGCCAATGAGGCAAGCGATACTGAGAGTGCTGTCAGGGAAATCATCCGCAGCCGTCTGGAAGGTTTGGGCCCGGTCACAGTTGTGCAACTGGCGGCCCCGTTGGCGTTGGATACCGCCATTATTGAGCGCGCCTTGGCCGCATTGCAGCAGGAAGGCTTTGTGATTCAGGGGAAATTTACGCAAGGCGAAACAATTGAATGGTGCGAGCGCGGATTATTGGCGCGTATTCATCGCTATACGCTCAAACAATTGCGCACTGAAATCGAGCCGGTTGCACCTGCAGATTTCATGCGCTTCCTGTTCCGCTGGCATGGTCTGGATGATCCCGGCGAAGGTGAAGCCGCCTTGCAGCTGCGCTTGTTGCAACTGGAAGGTCTCTGTCTGCCTGCCGTAAGCTGGGAAGCCGACATTCTGCCCTCCAGAATGCATTTCTATCTGGCTTCCGATCTGGATAAACTGTGCACTTCCGGTAAAATCACCTGGCTTCGTTTACAAGCGCCTGCTGGTACCGCCCTAAACAAGCGCAAAAAACCTGCCGGAAAATCCACGTCAATCAGCTTTATCGGCCGGGCTAATCTTCCGCACTGGCGGGCTTATGCGCCGCTGCCGGCAAACGAAGCGTTGGATTTGTCGGACAAAGGACAAAAAGTCTATGCCGCGCTCAAACAAAATGGAGCCAGTTTCTTCGACGATCTGCTGGCGGAAACCCGCCTGCTCAAATCGCAACTGGAAGAAGCGCTGGCGGAACTGGCCGCCTGGGGGCTGGCGACGGCTGACAGTTTTCAGGGTTTGCGCACGCTGATTACGCCGCAGAAAGTCCAGCAACGCCGCAGCAAAAAATATCCGCATCATGATCCGTTCGTTGCCTCCGGCCGCTGGTCGTTAATCAGGTCAAACCAGCCTGCAGATACTGACCGCTCTCAGCACTGCGAACACATAGCGCGAATCCTGCTGCGCCGTTACGGTATTGTCTTTCGTAAACTGCTGGATAAGGAAGATATTCTGCCGCCATGGCGGGAATTGCTCTATGTTTTCCGGCGCATGGAAGCGCGGGGCGAACTGCGCGGGGGGCGTTTCGTGCAGGGCTTCGCCGGGGAGCAATTTGCCTTGCCTGAAGCGGTGGACAGCCTTAGAGAAATTCGCAAGCAAACCAGGATGGGGGATCTTGTTGCCATCAGCGCCGCCGATCCGTTGAATTTAACCGGCCTGATTACCCCCGGACAACGCGTGCCGGGCCTTGCCGGTCAGCGCATTTTATACCGTGACGGAATTCCCATTGCCAACAGCGTGCAAGGTAAAATCAGTTTTCTTGTAGATGTTGAACCGGAAGATGAATGGCAAATCAGGCATGCGTTGTTGCGTAAGTCCAGGTTAGCGGAATACCGGCACACGCCTGGTTTGCAGGTTTGATGATTCCAGTCAAATTGATTTGATCGATATGACCGATAATTGCCATGCCTTGATGCGGAATACCAATAACCTGGATGCCGTTTTTTGCAATTGTATAGAAAATTAAGCGACTTCCTTCTGAAAAACAATAATAACCTGGATTAATGTCATTTCGTCGTTTAGTCTATCATGTTTAATCACCCCCGGCTTTGCCGGGGGTGATTAAACTTTCAAACATTAATATTAATGACCCTGAATCAATTTACTGTCTTGGTGTATTATAAATATCTAGGCCAAAAACGGCTGTAGACGATAAATACTCCTATCCACCAGGACAAATTGAACCGCATACGCAAAGGTTATGTCATGGTAAATTCTGGAATTATTAATTTTATTCACATTCGACTATTTTCACTCAAAAAATATGATAGATATTTCCGTGATTATTTGTACATATAACCGCGCCAATTCATTAGCTGATACCCTTCTTTGTCTTACAAAACAAACCTATGAGAATGTAAACTGGGAATTGATCGTTGTTGACAATAATTCAAATGACAATACCAAGGAAGTCATAAACGAATACAGTAGAAAACTGCCTAATTTAACGTATAAATTTGAACCCCAACAAGGGCTTTCATTCGCCAGAAATTTAGGTATTAATTCAGCGCATGGAGCAATAATCGCATTCACTGATGACGATGTATTACCTGAAATTGATTGGCTGGTCCAAATACGAAACAATATGGAAAAATATAATTGTGATGCCTGTGGCGGATATATTGCCCCGAAATGGGAAGTTCCGCCGCCATCGTGGCTGACCGAAATTTTTTATGGGTTTCTCGCCATAAAAACCGATACCAATGGACCGCGTCAATTGTCTATAAGTGATGAATTACCCTTTGGCGCAAACATGGCTTTCCGTAAGTCAATGTTTTCCAGGTACGGTTTGTTTGACACGCAAAAAGGGAGAAAAGGCAACACATTGGCTGGCGGTGAAGATATTGAAATGTTTGAAAGAATAATCCGCGAAAACTGCTCGGTTTATTATTTCCCCGGCATTAAAGTGACCCATAAAGTTGAGGCATTCAGAATAAAAAAGAACTATTTCAGACGCTGGCGCTTTCAGTGTAGTAAAAACATTGCTATGACATCCACCTTTGAAAGTACCAGAAAAGTTTTTGGCATCCCTTTGTACTTACTAAATCAAACTGCTAGATGTATTATTAAAAGTTTTTATTATTTAATAACCATGCCTAAAGATTTGGCATTCAGACAAGAAATGATTATTTGGCATTTTTGGGGATTAATAGCTGGAATTCTTCACTCCAATTATAATCATTTGCATCGAAAATTTTTTTTCACAAAAAAATGGTAATCAATTAATTCAAGCCCGGAAATAATATAAATTTCACCTAGAGCTACCGGCTTCGATAATCGAGACTAAAGCCCGCTACAGAAAATATCTGAATCATCAAGCACTAATCCACAAAAAATACGGAAACGGGCTGTTATCAGCAATTCTCATTATTAAAAATAATAAATTAAAGCGTATAAAGATACTATTTCAGGTATGTTTCACAATCTTGTGTTTTGCAAATGCCAAAATGTTACGCAAACTGGGTTGCCAGATTGCATTTTAGATTTGCCGCCAATATACCAATATTCAGAAATATTTTATCTGTATGATTTTATTGACCTTATCGTATTGACGGTTAGTGGGTTGTTATGCAATCATATTTAAAGCCAGCTTTGCATCACTTGTGTTTATTTCAACGAGATTGTTTCCGCACGATTTAATATCTCGATAGAAACTTTACCTTCCTGAGCCAGCCAACCGATGCCGCGCTGGATAATTTTTTCATCTATTCCGGTTTCCCTGGTCATCTTGGCAATGCTTGTCGGCCCATTTTTATCCAAATATTTCCAGATTTCACCCGCTGTAGTACCTACTTTCTCCAACATATTACTATCACCTTATAGTCATTAATGAAGTAAGTCGCATTCTATACCATCCCCATGCAATTATGAACGGATTTTTGTCTTATGCGCCCTGAAATAGCGAATTGCCGATTGAAGACGTATACGCTATTTTAAGCATTGATAAACCTTGCCGTAGCGATTCGTAAAAACATTTACCTCGATTTGACAAGACTCTGGCTGAAGGTAAGCTTCTTGTATGACCACTTTTCAAGCAGCATAAACTATGCAATAACAAGGCGCTGGATGTCAATAATGATTTCTGAACAGTAACGCCGGCATAAATCATAGAAAATTTCTCGGCCAAAATGCCTCGGTCAATCAGTTGATATATTGACTATTTTCCTCTGAAAGTGTTTCATTTGAATCGATAACAATGAAATCCGGAATGCTGCCAAGCAAATGACTCCACCTATGACAGATTTAGACTCAATATTTAAAGCCCTTTCAAGGTCGGCTTTCCGTAACAAATTTCATCTTCAAGGCAAAGAGCTCAATTATTTACGTACTAAAGGGCTGCCGGTTGTTATCGCTCACGCCGAAGATTTTATCGCAAAACGTCTGGCGCCGGCAGTGATTCAAAATGATGGAAAACAAACCCCTTACCGGGGCCATCCGGTTTTTGTTGCGCAACACGCGACAGCATGTTGTTGTCGCGGTTGTCTGCAAAAATGGCATAAAATACAGCTGGGACGTAAACTTACCAGGGATGAAGAAATCTACATCGTTAATGTGCTTGAACGATGGCTTCGCAATGAATTAATCAAGCCGCCTTCTTGAAAACGCTTGTTCTGGCTGGCTGTCTGACCGGCATGTAACTTTCGCCCCCATCCGCAACTCAGGCTTTTTCCGGACATTACCGGGAACTCCAGCAAGACCCGCCGCAATTATCTAAATAATTAAGGAATGCGCATGAAATAAAATTACCCATGAAATATGTGCGCCACCGTGTAGGGGCGGATTTATCCGCCTTGGGCGAATGAATTCGCCCCTACAGTTGCTCAAGTTATTTCATGCCCGTTTCTAAGTTATTACAAAACCGATCCGGCATGGCGTTAGGCAACCTTGGCTAAGCTTCTTCAGCAACTTTATCCAGTTCAAAAGCGTCATGTAACGCTCTTACCGCAAGCTCCAGATATTTTTCATCAACCACAACAGAGATTTTTATTTCTGATGTTGCAATCATGCGAATATTGATGCCTTCAGCAGCCAATGTTTTAAACATGGTGCTGGCAATACCAGCATGGGAACGCATTCCTACGCCGACGATTGAAACTTTCACAATGCTCTTGTCGCCCGTTACTTTCCCTGCACCCATTTCAACGCAGGTTTGTTCCAGAATGGTTTTTGCACGCGGGTAATCATTACGATGCACGGTAAAAGTAAAATCAGTGGTGGCGTCATCAGCAATATTCTGGATTATCATATCCACTTCGATATTGGCATCGGCGACCGGACCAAGAATTTTAAATGCGACTCCCGGCAAATCAGGCACCCCGGTGATAGTTAACTTTGCCTCATCCCGATTAAAAGCAATGCCGGATATTAAAGCGCTTTCCATTTGTGATTCCTCGTAGGTAATGAGTGTGCCGCGTCCTTCTTCAAATGATGATAATACGCGTAACGCAACGTTATATTTGCCGGCAAATTCCACCGATCTGATTTGCAGGACTTTTGAACCTAAACTGGCCATTTCCAGCATTTCTTCAAAGGTAATATGATCGAGTCTGCGGGCTTTGGGCTCGACTCTGGGGTCTGTGGTGTACACCCCATCGACATCGGTATAAATATGACACTCGTCGGCTTTCAAGGCCGCAGCCAAGGCTACGGCGGTGGTATCCGAGCCGCCGCGGCCCAGGGTGGTGATATCGCCGTATTCATCAACACCCTGAAAACCGGCGACCACCACGACTTTTCCGGCATCGAGATCGGCGCGTATCCGGGCATCTTCTATCTCGCGAATCCGTGCCTTGGTGTAACTGCTGTCGGTCAGAATTTTTACCTGCCCGCCAGTATAGGAACAGGCGCTGCAACCCAGATTATGCAGGGCCATGCACAATAAAGCAATGGTGACCTGTTCGCCGGTAGACAACAAAACATCCATTTCCCGTCCGCCCGGTTGCGGCTGCAGTTCCTTGGCCATCGCCACCAGCCGATTGGTTTCGCCGCTCATCGCGGACACTACCACTACAATCTGATCACCCGAATCATGGGCTTTTTTTACTTTTTCAGCGACGGATTTGATACGTTCAGTAGAGCCTACCGAGGTGCCGCCAAATTTATAAACATATAATGCCATTCAATATAACCTTTAATTACGCGCTCATTTGTGCTTGTATCCAGGCAGGAACTTCAGCCAAAGCTGATGCCAATCCGGATGGATCATTACCTCCCGCCATTGCCAGATCGGGTTTGCCGCCGCCTTTCCCCCCCACTTGGGCCGCGACGAAATTGACCAGATCACCGGCTTTGATCCGCCCCGTAAGATTTTTGGAAACAGCCGCGATTAAACTGACTTTGCCGCCTTCGACAACAGCCAGGACGATGGCGCAACCGCCAAGCTTGTTTTTCAACTGATCCGCCATATCGCGCAGGGCTTTGGAATCAACATCATTGAGTTTAACCGCCAATACTTTCACGCCGGACACATCGACAGCCTGGGCGCTAAGTTCATCTCCCGCCGAACTCGCAAGTTTTGAATTTAACCGCTCCAGTTGTTTTTCCAGCGACCTGTTTTTTTCCATCAGCTGTTCAACTTTTTCGGCGGCCTTTTCGGGCGGTATTTTTAATAATCCGGCGATACCGGTCAATACTTTATCACGACTGGAAATCCAATCGATACAGCCGCCGCCCGTCACTGCTTCAATACGTCTAACGCCGGCAGCAACGCCGGTTTCGCTAATTATTTTGAAACAACCTATATCCCCTGCCCTTTCCACATGCGTACCGCCGCAAAGCTCGGTAGAAAATTCGCCGATTTTTAAAACCCTGACTTCAGCGCCGTATTTTTCGCCAAACAACGCCATTGCACCGGCTTGCATGGCGTCCTCTTTAGCCATGACTTGTGCGGTAACGGGTTTATTTAAACGTATCTGCTCATTGACTATATGCTCAAGTATGTCAATTTGCTCAGCGCTAACCGGCTCAAAGTGTGAAAAGTCAAAACGCAAACGCTCGGCATTAACCAGCGAGCCTTTTTGGGTAACATGCTCGCCCAAGGTCTGCCTTAAGGCGGCATGCAACAAATGCGTGGCTGAATGATTCAGTTCAGTGGCCTTTCTGTCAGCCTCGCTGACTCGCGCATCGCATAGTTGACCACTGTTCAATGTGCCTGAAATCAACCTGCCTTTATGTAAAAACAGGTTACCGCCCTGCTTTTGAGTATCCGTCACTTCAAACACGGCTCCCGCCGCTGCGATTTGCCCGCAATCGCCAACCTGTCCGCCGGACTCGGCATAGAAAGGCGTTTTATCCAACACCACCAGGCCTTCTTCGCCGGCTTGCAAGCTGTCTACCTGTTGACCTTGACTGAACAGAGCGACAATATGCGCCCGGTCGTCCAGGCTGTCATAGCCGGTAAATTCAGTCTGACTATCCAGCTTTATGTCCTGACTATATTCAGCGCTAAAGCTGCTGGCGGAGCGCGCTCTATTGCGTTGCGCAGACATGGCGGTTTCAAAGCCGGCATGATCGACAGTCAGATGATTTTCTCGCGCAAAATCAGCCGTTAAATCGACGGGAAAACCGTAAGTATCATAAAGCTGAAATACCGTTTCTCCTGGAATGACAGTGCCTTGCATTTTGGCGACACAGGCTTCCAGAATCTTCATGCCCTGCCCCAGGGTTTCCGCAAAACGCTCTTCTTCTTTTTTTAATACCCGTTCCACTTGAGCCTGCCCCGCTTTAAGTTCAGGAAAAGCCTCGCCCATTTCTTCTACCAAAGGAGCAACCAGCTTATAGAAAAAGACATCGAGAATGCCCAAACGATAGCCATGGCGAATGGCGCGGCGAATAATCCGGCGCAATACATAGCCCCTGCCCTCATTGGACGGCATGACGCCATCCGCGATCAAAAAGGCGCAAGAACGGATATGATCGGCAATCACCCGTAATGAACTTTGGTTTAAATCAGACGTACCCGCAAGACTGGCCGCTGCTGTTAACAGTTTCCGGAATAAATCGATTTCATAGTTGCTATGCACGCCTTGCATAACCGCGCTAATCCGCTCCAGCCCCATTCCGGTATCTACAGACGGTTTGGGCAGCGGCGTTAAGGTTCCGTCCGCAGCCCGGTCATATTGCATGAATACCAGATTCCAGACTTCAATATACCGGTCGCCGTCTTCTTCCGGCGTACCTGGGGGCCCGCCTGGAATTTCCGCGCCATGATCGTAAAATATTTCAGTGCACGGCCCGCAAGGCCCGACATCGCCCATGGACCAGAAATTATCTTTCGCGCCTATTTTTGAAAACCGGTCTGGAGAAATGCCTACATCATGAAGCCAGATATTTTCTGCTTCAGCATCTTCTTCAAATACCGTGACCCATAATTTCCCGGAAGGTATCTCCAGTTCCTTGGTTAAAAAATCCCAGGCGTAATGGATCGCGTCTTTTTTGAAATAGTCGCCGAAGCTGAAATTTCCCAGCATTTCAAAAAAGGTATGATGCCGTGCGGTATAGCCGACATTTTCCAGGTCATTATGCTTGCCGCCTGCCCTGACGCAACGCTGGCTGGTTACGGCTTTGTTGAAGCCACGCTGTTCCCTGCCTAAAAACACATCCTTGAACTGGACCATCCCGGCATTGGTGAACAATAATGTAGGGTCATTAACCGGAACCAGTGAACTTGAAGGTTCTATAGAATGCCCACGCTTATGAAAGAATTCCAGGAAGGCGGTGCGCAACTCTGCGCTAGTCATTTTTTTCATGGTATAAGTTATTTTCAAAGGGAGCGTGAAACGTTCCCTGCAATTTAATATTCAAATGATCATACAAGGCATTTATCATGGCACCGGAAAAACCGCGCTGCATTAAAAAGCGGCTGCGTTTTGCCCGCTCCTTACGGTCCGGAAGCGGACCAAGGCCATATTTTTTGGTGTAAACCTGCTCCAGCAAATCCATCCAGCTGCCAGCTGTTTTCTGCACAATGTCTTCGAGATTAACGGCATCGACGCCATTCTGTCGAAGTTCATAGGCAACTGCATTAGGCCCGTAGCCTTTTTGAATGCGGTGTCTGGCATAACTTTCCGCGTATCTTGAATCGCTCTGCCAGCCTTGCAGAGCCAACTCTTCAATAACGGGCAGAATTTCATCCTTGCCAAAGCCTTTTACCAGTAATTTATTCAGCAATTCTTTCCGGCTATGTTCCCTGCAAGCCAACAATCTCAGACATGATTCCTTGATTTGCAAATGGCCGCAATCCGCCGCATCCTGTTTTTTACTCAAATTGCGTCCCTACAGATCATCATTCACAGGCTGTTCTGTGGCAAGCAATGGTTTTTTAAATGCCTCAGCCCTTATTTTGGCTTCAATTTCCTTGGCTTTATCAGGGTGTTCTTTCAAGAAAACTTTTACATTGTCTTTACCCTGGCCGATTTTTTCATCGCCGTAGCTATACCATGAACCCGCTTTTTGTACGAACCCGTAACTTACGCCAAGATCAACCAGTTCGCCCAAAAAGGAAATGCCTTCCCCGTATAAAATCTCGAACTCAGCCTGTCTGAATGGCGGCGCAACCTTGTTCTTCACAACTTTTACCCGCGTTTCATTACCGATAACTTCTTCGCCTTTTTTAACCGAGCCAATGCGCCTGATATCAAGGCGCACCGATGCATAAAACTTGAGCGCATTACCGCCGGTCGTGGTTTCCGGGCTACCGAACATGACCCCGATTTTCATCCTGATCTGGTTAATAAAAATAACCAGCGTATTGGAGCGTTTGATATTGGCCGTTAATTTCCTTAATGCCTGGGACATCAATCGTGCCTGCAAACCCATGTGAGAGTCGCCCATATCGCCTTCAATTTCGGCTTTCGGCGTTAATGCCGCCACCGAATCGACAACAACCACATCCACCGCGCCCGAACGCACCAGCATGTCGGTAATTTCCAATGCCTGTTCGCCGGTATCCGGCTGGGAAACCAGTAATTCATCGACATTAACGCCAATTTTTTCAGCATAACCGGGGTCCAAGGCATGTTCGGCGTCAACAAATGCAGCCGTGCCTCCAAGTTTTTGCACTTCAGCAATGACTTGTAATGTCAGCGTGGTTTTACCAGACGACTCAGGGCCATAAATCTCAACAACGCGACCGCGCGGCAAACCGCCGCAACCCAGCGCAATATCAAGCCCTAAAGATCCGGTGGACACCACGTCAATATCACGGGAAGCAGCCACATCGCCCATGCGCATGACAGAGCCTTTGCCAAACTGCTTCTCTATCTGCATCAGGGCTGCGCCTAGTGCTTTCTTTTTGTTCTCATCCATTATTGATACCCTGTAGATTAGAAAAATGCCGTCCAACTGAATTGTTTATTATCACATAGACACCGGGGTTCCGGTAGTATTGATTTATAGGGTGTTAGGAGCGCATAAAATGTCCGCTGTTGTAGCACATAAACTGTCCGGTGAATTACGCAAGCAATCTTTTCTGGGACAAACTAAACCGGCATAGGCTAAAGGCCGCGATGTCGCTGGCGTTTAAGGTACAATCCAGTCGCTTACTGCTCGAAGGCCTCCCGGTATCTTGGAGTCAGAACGCACAATGTAGGCCCCTTTGGAGGCGAAACGCTGCCCTGGCCCTAATGCCAAGGTTGGATGCGTGCCGATGTTGAGGTTGTTTTCAGCCTCATGCTCAATACCCTCGATGAAATAGTCCCGATAGAAGTCGTCGTGAACCTGATCGAGCGCGAACTCAACCATCGTCATGGCATAATAAGTCTGAAACTGCAGTCTCGGAAAAGTGATATCCAGGTGCTGCGCATGCATCCATTGCCGCACAAGGAATGACCTCGGATGATAAGCCGACGGCAGTTCGTAGGGATAAACGAACAGAAGGCTTCCGGCCAAAGCTCCCAATTTTTCCGGCCGTTCCTCAGCAAGTGCGTCAGACGGCAAGGTGATGACCTTGATTTTGGGCTGCCACTTGCTTAGCGCAGTCAACGCAGCATCTACCCGGTCGCCTGGCCACAGGACCAAGGCGTCGAACTTGTTGGCTGAGGACGCAAGCTTGCGAATGATTTCCTTCAATTCCGCGGCGTTCGAAAACTCGAACTCCTGTATCCGTTCATCGGGAATCCCGCTTGAGGTAGCGCGCCTGAAGGCATCGACCGGCGTCGTGCCGTATGGATCGTTCGAATGGACTAGTGCAAGCCTAGCCATGCGCGGGTATTGGCGACCGAGATAACGCGCCAGGACTTCCCCCTCGAGCGTTAGCCCGCGCGAAAAATAAATTGAGTAGGCGTTTTCCGCATCCCGAGTCTTGGGAAGCTCCGTGTTAGGAAATACGCAGGGAAGCTGGTTTGCATCGCAGAACTCGCCAATTGGACTCCACGCGCCATGTACTAGTCCGCTAACCACGGCGAAGACCGGTTGTATATCATATTGCCGTCTGATTTGCTCAGACCAGGTTTCGGAGTGTCCGTGCAGTTCCCACACATGCAACTTCCAATTCCGGAACGCACTCGCGAGTTCGGACATGTGATTTGGCGAAAATCCGGGCCGCTTCCGGTAGCCATCGGTAGCGCGGTTCATCCAGCCGACAAATGCGGAGACCGTCTTTATGACCGCGTCCCGCTCCCGCGGGTCGGCATCGTCGCTTACCACCGTGGCGAAGTGGATGACTTCGGAGTCGACACCCGGACTAGGGACTGCTGACAGGGTTTTCAAATATGCAACTAAATTGGCCACGTCAGGATCGCCCAGATCGTAACGAGGCATCTGCGGATCAAGCTTGCGGCCAGCCGGATCGACGCCATTGCGCAACGCACCGGCTAACGTCTGCCCGGTATAAGCCGGTCGCATCCTGGGCTTTCTCACGTCTGCTGCAAAACCGGTTGGCTGCGACTCCTCGAACAATTTTGTGTAAATCCGGTTGCGGTTAAGCTGGCGTGGCGAGAACAGAACCGGCCCGGTAACCGGAGGAACGAATTTTCCACCTTCGCTTCCTCCAAAGCCGCTGGGGCGATGGCAATTGACGCAAGAAAACTGAGACCCGTCTACTTTAATATCATTAGCAATGGTTGCTTGTATTGGCGCGCCCGAAGGCGTAGTGCCATGCCAGTAAAGTTCTCTTCCGGCTCCAGAGTTAGGAGCAGGAAGCGGTTCTCCTGGAACCAAGGGCGCGAAGCTAATTATGGCTGCGGTCATCGCAACTCGCTTTAAAAAAATATTCATTTCAAGCACTTGAGGTTCAATGAGCAGTATTTTCGGCTACGTTGACAACGGAGCGGAATTTTTTTACCAATTCCGCGACATTTAAAAAGCCTTCAATCCTGATCCAAGGCAAATCCGGTGCCGCGCGTAAATAAAACAGCGACTGGTGATACATCTTGTTATCGCCTTGGTATAACGCCTCAAAGGCGCTCATTACCCGATGGATATCCTGTTTTTGGCCGGTGAGAAAGCGCCAGTGAGATCCGGCGTGAAAACGCTTGGCGTATGCCGCAAGACGCTCAGGGGTATCATATTCGGGATCGATGGAAATCGAAACCATTTGATAGTCCAGACTCATTCGATCCAATTCAGTCTGCGTCTGGAAAAAGGTTGCGCTTAATATCGGGCAAATCGTGCTGCAGCTGGCAAAAACAAACTGCAATAATACCGGGCGAGGTTGCGCCAGAAGTTTCATAAGCTTAACCGGCTTACCGTTGCCATCGGTAAGCATGACATCGGGCACTGAATAATTGGCCGTAACTGTGCTGTAACTGTACTGGCTGGCGTCGCTTTGAAAATTAGCGGCACTGCTGTCCGCTGCATACAAAGAATTTATATTTCCAAAGGCCGCAATCAGAAAAAAAAACGCACACATCGCCTTGTGCTGCGCACAAAGGGATTCCCGATTGCTTGAGGCAACTGATGTCATTAGGCTAAACTCCAGAAAAACTAATCGAGATTGCTGCCAAACCGTCTTTCCGGCTGGCAGCAACTGCAAGTGTAATTGCTACGTTAAAACTTCTTAACCAGAATTAATGAGGCGACCAGATCGCTTCATCGTGATGGAGCGCGTCAAACTGATACATCCGCAAGCGCCGTGGCGGATCGTAGTTAAAGTTCACGATAACTGTGTGCTCACCGATAGTCTCGCCCGAGGCAGTCGTTTTCACACGTACCTTGGCGATTTTCTCTGCGTCAATCCGGTTAAAGTCGGGCGTTTCTTTATCATGCGACCCTCTCAAGCTATCCATGTCAATAACCCGGCTTGTTGTTGAAGCCGTTGTAGCGCCTCGTGCCGCTACCGGTATAGGAATAGCGCCGCTAGCGGTATTGATCCACCAGTGATTACGTCCAAAAGTAAACAAGGGGCCTTGACCGCCGGCGGGCAAGGTATTGTGAAACGTGTTTTCCCAGCCACGGATGCCGCCGAAATCCACCAGCATATAAGCATGATTGAAAAAATCGCCATTCAGCAGTTTGACTTTGATCTGACTGCCGCGACCGGTGAATTTGAACATTTCCATTTGCATATCACGGGTAAAACCGGTCACGTGACCATAAATGGTATTGTTAACGAAAAGCAAAGTCTCATCCGCAGCCGGATCTTCAGCCACCCCTCTGGGCAGACGCGTACGGTGTTGCCAGTCGTCAAAAGCCGAATCCAAATCTTCAATGGCCGCTTCAAGCGCTTCTCCGCCTGCTCCTGCTTGAATTGCGCGGAAGTCGTTCCACATTCGCTTTTCAGGCGCAACATCACCGATCATGTTGATCGCGGCCAGTTTGAAGTTCTGATCGGTGAGCAGTTCGGGACAGTCACCTGTTGCATTTGGCTGATGAGTCGGACAGAAAGCCTCGAATTCAGCGAAATTCCGTGGTTTTCCATTAATCGGGACTTTCACGTTCTCGACAACCTGTACACGTGGAGGATGCAAGCGCCAGCCCCAGTGGTAGGTTAAATTCCAGTATCCGCTTGGCGCCATCTTCATATCGAATTCATAGCGCTGGCCTTTCTCGGAATCCTGTCCCACCGACATCGGAAAGAAAGAGTTATCCATGCCAACGTTGGGTTTAACACCGGCAGGATTGCCCAGCTTAGAGTTGAAATACATCATATAGCCGGCGAAGTCATCGGATCCGCGATCCAAAACATCGACTACATAATGGATAGTCCAGGGCACATCGGCAACAACCGAAGGATCCACATAGTTGGTATCGGACTCGATGTGTGAATCATAATAAACCAGATGGATAGTTACCTCGCCGCCGGTAACGTTACCGTTACTGTCCAGGATCGGCGTTACCGTCTTGCCTTTCAGAGGACCGTTATAATGTAGGACCGGAAAGCCGCTATAGACCCGGTTAACCGGATTGCCTTCGAGAATATCGATGGCAAACTGAAGCTGTTTAGGATCAATTTTACCAACGTGGCCATCTTTACGGCCGCTGTCCTCTTTACCAGCGTGGAAATCTTTATCACCGTGCAAGGCTTTGATGATTTTTCCCAGATCGTTGGTCGGCGAGAGCTTATCCGGCAAAGTCGTTACTTTGGGATCCGCATGCAAATTGTAAGGTTGCTCAGGTGTTGAAGGCAAAGAGTTAGGAATCGGATCACCGTTAACATCGCAAGAATCCTCATATATAGTTGGCAGCAGATTGGTCGGATTTGGGCCAAAAGAATCACTCTGTGCGAAGAACGAGGGTGCGGTATTAATTATCGTGGTATCGCCATTGGTAACAACGGACCAGGAACCCGGAGCCGGCAAAGGCTGCATAGACGCACAGCCGGCCATTGCTTCCGAAACCGGAAAACCAATAAGAAGGGTTATTGCCGGTAAAACGACGGCAATCGCCCTTTTAAGATCAAAAGGTTGCATATTTATACTCCATTTCGGCATTCTTAAAATCGCTCTATCAATCAGGCGATGCGGTTATCGGACTCTAGTCCCTCGTGGGCCGGACGTCTTGGGCCCGCCCTGTTCAAAGAGCCATCAGAAGATTTCCCTGGCAACACCCAGCCAACCCGTCTTGCGGCATCATCCGGATCGATATCCACCGGAAAGGTGCTCCACAATCCAACCGCGCCATTGCCATAAAATACGATATCAACGGCTGGATTTTTACGTTCGTTTTTTACGGGTTCGTGGCCATGCGAGTGATAAATCCGGTTGGTCATGGCCGTTGTACCTTGCGTAGCAAGATTGACAAAAGTCCAGCCTTTCAAGTTGGCGTACCGGGCGGAAAAAGCCGCAAGCTGGTCGGGGGTATCATTTACCGGATCACGAGTCACCGAAATCATGAACACTTCACGTCCCAATTTATCGCCGAGACGGCTGGCAACCGCGGCTAAGCGTTGAGTGACCGGATAGCTTTCCTCTGCGCTGATGGACATGAAATGAATCAGGGCAACTTTGTCCTTGATTAGATCCTCGTAGAGGTTGATGTGCTGTCCGGTATGGGTAACCCCGGGGATATCTGGAATACGGCGTTGCTTTCTCGGATCGAAAGTTTTCTGCGTTGAACCGGATTGTTCTCCAGCAGGGCTTGGCATCAACGCATCCGCGCCAAAGCCAAAAGCAGTAAGACCCAGCGCAGCTGCCGGTATAATTTTTAATATATCGCGTCGTTCTGTCATAACGTATTATTCCTCAAACGTAATTCTCAAATTTATTGTGCTCAGTCAAATAACCGGAACGGCAAGGGCATTTAGTCGCCCTGTCCCGGCGGCACAATGTCCCAGCGAATCATCATTGCGTGGTCTTCATGCACCACGTTATGACAGTGCATGACATGCTTGCCGAGGAAGTCGCGCCAACGACTGAAGAATTTGACTTCCATGCCAGGCCCCAGCGATACCACATCCTTACGGGAATGAAGCACATCGTTTTTCTCTACCGGCTTGCCATTCACCTCGATAATCTGAAATTCCTCAAAGTGCGAATGGATAGGATGCACCCAGCTGTTACCTTCGTTACGCAGTGTCCAAATCTCCGCAGAGCCCTGTTCAATCTTGGCGTCGACACGATTCGGATCCATCAGACGGCCATTGATCGTAAACAGACCGTTGTCATAGTCGAATACAAAAGTCCGTTCGCGACGCACTTCCTTCAAGTTGACGGCCGGCAGCTGACGCAGAGTATCCGGAATCCGGCTTGGGTCGCGTCCTTTGCTTTCAACAATGTCAAAACGCATGATCGGATCACCTGGATCAAGGTCTCGGCCGTTTGGTCCGGCGCCGTCCTCCCGCATCGCTAACCGGTTCACTAAGTAAACATAATCGCCGGTTGAGAAGCTGGAAAAATCGATGATGACATCATGGCGCTGCGCCACCCATACTTCGATATTTTCTTTAATTAGCGGTTCAGGCAGCATATTGCCGTCAGTGGATAATACGATGAATTTTTCGCCCGGTTTCGCTGAATCGCCGGTCGAGCTCTCAGCCTTCAGGAACAGGTTGTAAAGCCTCGATGGACCGCCGTTCAAAATGCGGAAACGGTATTTGCGCCGCTCCACCCGGAAATAAGGCTGGATGATACGGTTGACGGTATAGCGGTCACCGATCATACCGAAGGTGGTATGCTGAGGCGAGACAGAGTTGTTCCATTGCTCCTTGAACTTCCAGGTTTCAATGGAATCGGTACCCGTAGCTCCGTCCTGAACGTTGCGGGAATTCAGGTCAAAATTTTTCGGATTGCCCAATGACGCAGCTGGGTTGTTGAAGTCGAATATCACCTGACCGTTCCGGTCGAACTGGACGTCATGCAGCAACAAAGGCACGTCGTATTTGCCGCTCGGCAGGCGCGACGCCCCTTTGCGAGGATCGTTTTCGTTGTTTGAATCAAAATCGTCAAAATGCAGATAGAAACCCGACAGGCCGGCGTACACATTAGTCGCGGTGAAATCGAGGCGGTGGTCGTGATACCATAGCGTATTCATGATCTCCCTCGGGTCGCCGCCCGCCGGATACATCGGATAGTGGTAATCCCAAAACTGGCCGGGATCGAAGAAGTCCTGTGGAATGCCGTCGCTTTCTGAGGCTTGGTGGCCGTTGTGTCGGTGAATGGAGACCGAAGGCAGCGCGAAAGTGACATTACCGCTTCCGACCGGCGGCAAATTGTTGATACGACGGACCAGAACCGGTTCACCATAATTGGCATGGAAGGTTTCGCCCGGCGTTATGCCCTTGAAACCCCATCCCCATGAGCCGTTGCTGTAGGGAGGATCAATATGATATTTCCATTGAAATTCGCTGATTACCTGGACGTAAAATTTTTTGGGCAGGAATTCACCATAGCGCTGATGCGCTAGCGGGTCAATCGGCCCGCCTTGCGACTCCAGAACCGCTTGCGTTACCGGCTGCGCGATCGGACACACGAACAACGGCACGGTGAACGGCGTCACCGGCGGGCTCGGTTCTGCGACTATACTAGGCCGGAAAGTTTCCGGAAAAATCAGACCGCTCTGAGGTACGTCAGCCTGAAGCACCTTCGATGCAGCACCGGTACCTGCCAAGGTAAGACCGAGCTTGATTGCGTCTCGTCTTTTCATTAAAGATTCCTCTCTATGCCGTTAAGTAGGCATTTAACTATATTATTATTTTAAAATATGGGTTATGATAAAATATCCAGCAAATATGTCTTAAGTTAATGTGCTACTCTAAAACGTTTGCAAAGACTTTGAATGTATAGACATAAAAGTTATTGTTGTCAACGCGGCGATTTCGTGATTTTTTTACTGGCCGGACGATAGCCGGGTGACGGTCATCCAGGACCTGAACCTGGAGCCAACAAAGAAAAATCTCGTTTGTTGCACTTGATTGATTGTAACTACGAGGAAGACCATTGAGGCATTCGCACAGGATACGGATACGGACCCGAAAACATAACCCGGCTGCGCCGCAATATAACAGGCATCATTAATCTGTTGCGGTTCAAAAAACGCCAGCTAATTCAAAATAACTCAGTTATTTGATTGCTTGAAGATGGCGAAATTTTCTTGCGCTGTTGATGGAGGAGTGAATAAATTTACCGTGGACCAGAAAAGGCATACATTATTTTCGACGAACCCTTCCGTCTAAAAGGCTCTTCTGAACGCGGACGCAAGGCTCGGAACGAACCGTACCGGCATTCAAGCGCCTTAGTACTTCGTGTGCTTTCGCTTTGATATAAGCACGAGGGAAATGCGGAAGCGCCGTTAAATCCACGCAAAATAACGGAAAGAGCCGGTGAAGTTAATACCACGTTAACGGCGTGATGAAAACCAGCGGCTTGATTAAAACTTGTCTGCCGTGGCTCTGGCTTCTTTTGCTCCTGCAATGTCTCCTTGAATATCTCTCGCTCTGGCAACCAATAACCAGCTGTGTTTTTTCAGCTGTGTATCGCCGGAAGCCAATAACGCGGCTTTTTTTGCAAGATCTTCAGCCAAACGGGGTTTTGACTGTTTTAGTTTTAATAACGCAAGCTTGTAATACAAAGTCGCATTCCGGGGTTCTATTCTAATGGCCCGTTCGATCGTGGTCGTTGCTGACTCGATATCCCCTGATTTAGTGTCCTGGTTAGCCGCTAGAGCTAAAGCATTTACAGCCGGTGACAACGGCGCAAAAGTTTCTAATGGGGCAAAACTTGGCAGCTGTACCGGTGCAGGAGCCACCGGCTCCTGGATCTGGGAAGATGCTGGAGACTCCTGATCTGTTGGTGTAAGGCCTTGTTCAGACCCAACACCTTCCTGTCCCGGCTCCAGATCTTCCAGTCCCTGTTGCTGCTGCTCCGGCGTTAAAGGTTCAGGCTGTAATTCTTCTATCGGCGTTGTGACCGGCCCCATGCCCTGAAGCGGTTTTGTTTTGACCGTCCCGGAAGAGCCTTGGGCTGAGGGCTGAGCCGTTTTAGGTTTGGGTGTTTTCGGCTTCTGCAAGGAAGGCGCTGGTTTACTATAAACGGTTGCTCCGCTTCCATACACAGGCGCTGGGGGCTGAGAAGCAATAAATTCTGAGCATCCGGCAAGAAATGAAGCTAATGAACAAAGTAAAATAAGTCGTTTAATCGGCATGTGTTTTTAAAAATAGCTCTTGATCATAATTGACTGGTCAGCTGGAGTGAATTTACTCATGAAGTTTACGATGCTGATTTTCCAGCAGGTTTAAACAGCCCTTGAGATTCGAAGGCAAATAAGTACAAACACTATTTATTGCACGATCCTGAACCGTTAAAAATATCATTAGAACGGTATATCGTCATCAAAATCATCATAAGCGGGAGGCGACGGCGGCATGGAACCGGAATTATTCGGCTGCGCCGGCTGGTAGGCGGGCTTGGATGACGGCGCGGAATATCCTGGCTGCGGCTGATCGCCGCCAAACTCCGTAGTGCCGCCGCTGCGGCTGTCAAGCATGTTCATTGATTCAGCGACAATTTCGGTGGTGTAGCGATCCTGACCGTCCTGACCTTGCCATTTCTGTGTGCGAATACGCCCTTCAACATACACTTGACTGCCTTTCTTTAAATATTCACCGGCAATTTCAGCCAGCCGGCTAAAAAAAACCACCCTATGCCATTCGGTTTCTTCTTTTCGTTCACCCGTTTGCTTATCTTTCCAGCGCCTTGATGTCGCCAGACGGATCGTTGCGACAGAGCCGCCGCTCGGCATGAAACGAACCTCGGGATCGGCGCCCAGCCTTCCTATTAACATTACTTTATTAAGCATGTCTTCTCCTAAATTTTATTCTGTTTAATGATGATGACGCTTGCCGCCAAATCTTTAACAATATGGTAATTATTCAGCCCCATTTTGCAACGGAAACCCTGCCGCCAGCGCCCCAGCCAATGCTTTATCTTCCGGAATGAAATAATGCAGGTCTGAATAATAAATCTCCAAGTTGGCATATAGTACCCGAACATGCTCTTTAAATTTAATAAAAATTACGCCATCTATCATATATAAGGTGATTTTCCAATGAAACTGCGAGGCAAAACACCGACCGCTAAAATCTGGTAAAATGGTTCAATTAATTCAGACGAAACCGGTTCAATGGCGCTTAAGTCAACAATTTACAAAGCAGAGTGTCAGATAGCCGACATTGACAGAGGCTATTACCAGACTCATAACCTGACTATCGCGCTACACCCTTCCGAAACCGAAGAGCGCATGATGGTGCGTTTGCTTGCTTTTGTTGTAAATGCCCATGAACTTCTGCAATTTACCAAAGGCCTGAGCACCGATGATGAGCCCGAACTCTGGCAGCTAAGCCTGACCGGCGATATTGAACTCTGGATCGATGTCGGCATCCCCGATGAGAAACGCATCCGCAAGGCGACTAACCGTGCAGAAAAAGTGCTCATTTACACTTATGGCGGACGCAATAATGTATGGTGGAACCAGAACCAACACAAGCTGGAACGCTTTAAAAATCTAACCGTCGTTAACCTGCGCAAAGAGGCCAGCAATCAACTCGCTCTGCTGGTAAAACGCACCATGCAGTTACAAATCAGCATTCAGGATGGACAGATTTGGATGAGCGACGATCTTAACACGGCTCATATAGAGCCGGAGATTTGGCTTAATTTAAGCACATAAACATCCACATACTACAAATCACGTAATTTTTACTGTTGTTTTCCTTCGTGTCTTCGCGGTGAATTAATCTAACTTAACCAAACAATCTTTTTACCTTTACTCTTTGGAACAAAATCTTGATTTCTACAGCTAACATCACCATGCAGTTCGGGGCAAAACCCCTGTTTGAAAACGTCTCTGTCAAATTCGGCGACGGCAACCGTTACGGCCTGATAGGCGCGAACGGCTGCGGAAAATCCACCTTCATGAAAATATTAAGCGGCGAGTTGGAGCCGTCGGCCGGCAACGTCAGCATCAGCCCCAATGAGCGGCTCGGTAATTTACGTCAGGATCAATTCGCCTATGAAGACCAACGCGTGCTGGACGTGGTGTTGATGGGACATGCCGAAATGTGGGCGGCGATGTCAGAGCGCGACGCCATCTACGCCAACCTGGAGGCAACCGAAGACGACTACATGCATGCCGCTGAGCTTGAGTCGGTGTTCGCCGAGTATAACGGCTATACCGCAGAAGCCAGGGCCGGCGAACTATTGCTGGGCCTGGACATTCCTTTGGAACAGCATAACGGCCCGATGAGCGCCGTAGCGCCTGGCTGGAAGCTGCGCGTCCTGCTGGCGCAGGCATTGTTCTCCAATCCGGATATCATGCTGCTTGATGAGCCGACCAACAACCTCGACATCAACACCATACGCTGGCTTGAAGACATCCTGAACCAGCGCGACTGCACCATGATCATCATCTCACATGACCGCCATTTCCTGAACAGCGTCTGCACCCACATGGCCGATATGGATTACGGCGAGCTGCGCATTTATCCCGGCAACTACGACGATTACATGATTGCGGTTACCGAGGTTCGCGAACGCCTGCTGGCTGGAAACGCCAAGAAAAAAGCCCAAATCGCCGAACTGCAAACGTTTGTCAGCCGCTTTTCTGCAAATGCCTCCAAAGCCAAGCAAGCCACCTCGCGCGCAAGGCAACTGGATAAAATCAAACTGGATGAAGTAAAGCCCTCCAGCCGCGTTAATCCGTTTATCCGCTTTGACCAAAGCAAAAAACTGCACCGCCTGGCGCTGGAAGTCGAAGGCTTGAGCAAAGGCTACGGCGGGGAACCGTTATTCAAAAATCTGAACTTGATGGTTGCCGTCGGCGAGCGCGTCGCGGTTATCGGGCCTAACGGCATTGGTAAATCCACCTTATTACGCACCTTAGTCAGGGATTTAATGCCCGATGCCGGTACAATTAAATGGTCGGAAAATGCTGAAGTAGGCTACTTTGCCCAGGATCATGCCGAGGATTTTGCCGAAGATATATCGCTCATCGAATGGATGGGACAATGGCGCAAAGAGACCGACGATGATCAAACCATACGCGGCACCCTGGGACGCTTATTGTTTTCAAACGATGAAATCTATAAATCCGTTAAAGTCATCTCGGGCGGTGAACAAGGCCGCATGCTCTTCGGCAAGCTGATTCTGCAAAAGAACAACATCATGGTGCTGGACGAACCGACCAACCACCTCGACATGGAATCCATTGAATCGCTGAATACCGCCCTGGATAACTACCCCGGCACCCTGATTTTCGTCAGCCATGACCGGGAGTTTGTGTCTTCCCTCGCGACCCGGATTATCGAATTAACACCGACGGGCATAGTTGATTTTAATGGTAATTATGAGGACTATTTGAACAGCCAGGCGTAAGATGAACACCGAGCGGGACTGGGCTTATAAAATCCGTCCAGCTCAAGGACATTCAAAATGTAGGGCGGGCAACGCTTTTCTGCCCACCTTTTTCATGCCATTGTTTTATCCCGCGTGGGCACAAAAAGCGTGCCCACCCTACCGGGCTTCGCTGGCGACCCGGATAATCGAATTAACCCCGGCTGGCATAGTTGATTTTAACGGTAATTATGAAGATTATTTGAACAGTCAGGCGTAAGATGAACACCGAGCGTGTCTGGGCTTATAAAATCCGTCCGGCTCAAGGACATACAAAATGTAGGGTGGGCAACGCTTTTCTGCCCACCTTTTTCATGCCATTGCTTTATCCCGCGTGGGCACAAAAAGCGTGCCCACCCTACCGGGCTTGATGTTCTTGATAACATTCTTAGGTTTACTAAACCATAACAACTATTAGCTCAGCAAGGAGAAAATGTATGGGTGTGAGTGATGATTATGACGATAAACGTGACATAGCCATTCAATTACTGCTCCAGAAGAAGGTATTGGCGATTTGCCCTATACACACGGATGAAATAATTGGCGGGCAAAGCGAAGTTTTTGACGCTTATAAAATTGCTGCGTTTGCATATAAAAAAGGTGAGTATCCTCAGTTTGAGGACCAAAGAGAATTCACAGATTATTTAAAAGAAATTTATGATGAATTTGCTGATTGTGAATGCGGTATTTGTGGAAGCGCTTTTTAATACATTTTGGGCGTACAAGGCCTAGCCTAGCTGTTTTGTATTCTATAATCAACTTTTGTTGGAGTTAAAAAAATGCTTATATTCCTTAAATGTCTGCGGTTTATCTTTGCTTTTGTTGTTGTTTGGGAAGTTCTTATGCTTTTACCTGTCCTATCCTATTTTGGCAACGGCGATATTGGTAGCGATGTAATGACTATGTTGTTTATAAAAATGTTTTTTTTAGTTCTTGCGGTCGTTGGCTGTTGGTTGCTAGGAAAACAAATAAAGAAGTTGAGATTAAAGAATCTATAAAAGGGGTTTGACGTCCAACGGTACGAAAACGTACGTTAGCGTTCAAAGTGGGCTGACAAATTTCATAAGCGTCTAAATATGCGTTATATACTAAGTGCTTTAGTTTTTCTGGCTTTTTCCTCTATCTCATTTATCATCCATGCTCAAAATGACTGGATTACCTTCCGTAGCACTGAATTCAAGTTTCGATTCATATACCCGCCAACCTGGAACCCTACAACACCACGCGGCCAAAATGTCCGAGGATCAATCATTCCAGCTCAAGGTTCTCCAATTGCGAACTGCAATATAGTCGTTCGAAAAATACCAGAGCTTACCGGATACTCTCAAAGCCAAATTAATGTAGATATTGAACAAAATCCATTCACCGCTCAAGATTGGGTCGAGACATTAGGAGATAAAGCGCCTGATATCAAAATATTGAAGATGCAAAATGTTAAGGTGGATAACCAGCCCGCGCATTTCGCTCGTTTCCAATCTAGTTACGAAACAACTCAAGCCAAGATTTATGCTGAGGCCATGACATTTATTACGTTTACGCCTGGTTTGTTTTGGAATCTTAGCTGTGCAGGAATGGGTATGTCCCCACAAGAAGCACATCAGAGCTATGAGTATTGGAACTCTTCGTTTGATCGAATATTCAGCTCCTTTGTGTTTGAGTGACCCGTAAGGATTCGCCTATAGGCAATCCACTATAGAGAACACGGTAAGGCGCATTCGCGTAGGGCGTCAATAGGCGATAGCCGTATTGCGCCGCATACCGGCCTTTCAAAAATTCGACGTATTACCAAATCATATCAGCTCACGTTTGATAAACGTCATCATGACTACCCACATTGACCGGAATAATTTCCTTTTCCGTGATTATCAATTCCAGGGTTATACGATAGTTAATATTGATCGATACCGAATGCAAAGCCGCCAACTTGCCTTTTAGCGGATGCAATCGAAGTGAAGGATGGTAAGGATTTTGAGCCAGCAACAGCAAGGTTTTGCGATATTGCTCTTTTAATTCCGGATGTTGCCGTGCAAAGCGTTTGGCGCGTTTTTTATAGCTGCCGGTAAAGATTAAGGTGTAGCTCATTCGGCGAATAGCTCGGCCACATGTTGATCAACGCTGTCTTTACTAAACCGGCCCGCTGCAACATCCTGTTGCGTCTCATACAGTGCAGCTTCAAGTTCCATTTCACGCAGGTAGTGATAGTGTTCGATTTTCATCACTACAAAGCTTTCTTTGCCGCGCACGGTTATAACGGCTTCCAGCTGATTCGCAAGACTCTCTTCTAAACAGGCGATACCTTTGGTTTTTAAATCGTTTGCTGTAATCATTTTAATCACTCGATAAATAGCACGCTTAACTATATTCTTAGGAGTGTTGTTAATCAAGTAAAAACCGCAAAAACATTGTCATTGAAAAGGATTGGTAATCACCAGTTAGGCATTAATTTCCTGACCGTGCTGCATATCTTCCGAATACAAAATGTTACAGCCGGATTGAAGCAAGCCTGGATGAAGCTTGCGGAATCCGGGATATTTGAAGCTCGATTTTCCTCGATTCCACTGCATTACTTGAGGCTACTTGCCACTTGCTGCTTCATAAAAAAGACGAACCAATGGCGTATAGCGGCCGTGTTTCATGGCATGTTGCATCGCAGCGTAATACATCGCCCTGTTTTCACCATCAAATACCGGCGGCATTAAGCGGGCATTCGAGCATATTAATTAATATGTTTCTCATATTGGATTCTCATATACCACCAGCCGCAGGCACTGGACTCAGACTTGTACAATACCAAGCCTATTCCGCAATTCGAGCCCGTGTTGAGTCTATAATTGTGATCCTGTAACTGCATCCTCCATAAATCAACAACATGGATAGCCAAAAGCTGTGTTAATCTGTTGTTGAACGGCTTTCAGGTTTATCCCCAATTATTACTACTTAAACGCACGGCCCATGAATTCTCAACAAAAAATCTCCAATCTCGATAATTTAGTTTTCGATAATTGCTTCATCCGCGAATTACCCGCCGATACTGAAACCATTAATAACCGCCGTCAGGTTATTGGCGCATGTTACTCGCGAGTATTGCCAACTCCGGTAGCAAACCCGCAAAGAGTTGCTTATTCACGGGAAGCCGCAGAGCTATTGGATTTGACCACAGACGCGTGTGAATCCGATGATTTTATCCAGGTATTTGCCGGCAACCGTCTGGCGGCTGGCATGGAACCTTACGCGACCTGTTACGGCGGGCACCAGTTTGGCAACTGGGCTGGCCAACTTGGCGACGGCCGCGCAATTAATCTGGGCGAGGCGGTTAACCGAAAAGGCGAGCGCTGGGCATTACAGCTTAAAGGCGCTGGGCCTACGCCCTACTCCAGAACAGCAGACGGTTTGGCGGTTTTACGCTCCTCCGTGCGCGAATTTCTATGCAGCGAAGCCATGTATCATTTGGGAGTGCCCACTACTCGCGCATTAAGTTTAATGCTAACGGGTGAACCCGTTATCCGGGACATGTTTTACAACGGTAATCCCAAAGCCGAACCGGGCGCCATTGTCTGCCGGGTAGCGCCATCATTCACCCGCTTTGGGAATTTTCAAATTTTAACCGCACGCCGTGATATTGTATTGCTGAAAAAACTTGCGGACTACACGATACGCACCGATTTTCCGCATTTGGGCGAACCTTCGCCAGCCACTTATGTGACCTGGTTTACAGAAGTCTGCCGGAGAACAGCGGAAATGATTGTGCATTGGCAGCGTGTTGGCTTTGTCCATGGGGTCATGAATACCGATAATATGTCGATACTTGGCCTTACCATTGATTACGGCCCCTATGGCTGGCTTGAAAATTACGATCCGAACTGGACGCCCAATACGACCGATGCTGAAGAACGGCGTTATCGTTTCGGCAACCAGCCGCAAATCGCTTTCTGGAATCTGGGTCAACTAGCTAACGCTATTTATCCGCTCATCGAGCAAGTGGAACCGTTGCAACAGGCTTTGGCAATTTATACGGAAACCTTTGAACAGGGCTGGCAAGCCATGATGGCCGGCAAACTAGGCTTGAACGCATTTGACCCGGCAACGGATGGGGAATTATGCACCGGATTGCTGGCTCTATTGCAGCTGGTAGAAACCGATATGACTATTTTTTATCGCCAGCTGGCCATGTTAAACACCAACATGGAGACACCATTATTTGTGTCTAATCATGAAGATGCAATTAATCATTTTTCCATGGCTTATTATGTCCCCAAGCAGGTAACGCCTGACTACAAAGAGCGACTTGGTCTTTGGCTCAATCGATACTTCAACCGGATAAAAAATGACGGCGCGCCTGATGACATCAGACGAAGACGGATGAACTCAGTCAACCCGAAATACGTACTGCGGAACTACATGACTCAACTCGCCATCGACAAAGCTGAACAAGGCGATTTTTCCATGGTCAATGAGTTGCTGGAATTATTGCGCCGTCCCTACGACGAACA
Source organism: Methylobacter sp. KS41 (assembly GCA_002862125.1). GTDB lineage: Bacteria > Pseudomonadota > Gammaproteobacteria > Methylococcales > Methylomonadaceae > Methylobacter_C. The sequence goes on from PHSP01000001.1 coordinate 2,190,981, forward strand.
ACCCGGCAAGGAAGAATTTGCCGCAAAACGCCCCGATTGGGCGCGGCAAAGGGCGGGCTGTTCGATGCTATCATGTAGCTCTTAATCAGTTTTGCTGTATTATAACCGGCATGGATAAACCCCGCGTAATGCTAAACATGTCCTAAAAGACACCGGGCAAGACCAAAAACGAGGAGAATGTCATGGACTTTGGATCTGCATTTAAGATAGTGGCCCTATTGTTATGGCCGTTTTTTCTTTTATTTTTATATTATCTGTTTGACCGGAAAGACTTTAACAGGCGGCTGGAAAAGTTTAAAAAAGACGGTTTTAAATAATACCGGCGCTTCAATTCCGGTTCAATTCGTTTTCATTAAGCCATCCAGGGTCAATCCGCAACTGGGCACAAAAACCTGCATAAAAAATACAACCTCGGGTTGTTCGGATTCAGCTATGGTCCGGGACAGTTGTTCGGCGGCGGTTTCAAATTCGGCATTGCCCGCCTTTAGTTCGGCCTGGCATTTAAGATAAGCCGAAATTTTATCGGCCGCCTTGATGATCTGGACATGCTCTTCCGGCATTATGTCGTGCTGAATAAGCGCGTCAAAATCCGCGCGCAGCTCAGCGGGTAAAAGGTTCAGTAATTCTTTTTCAGCCCGTTTTTCGATCTGTTTATAGGCGGTATTGATTTCCTTGGAATGATATTTGATAGGCGTTGGCAGATCGCCGGTAATGACTTCGGTGATATCGTGATATAACGCAGCCGCGGCGATAGCATTGGCATCAACATTACCGCTGTAATAGCGGTTCTTGATCAAGGCCAGGGTATGGGCGATAACGGACACCTCCCAGCTATGCTCCATGACATTTTCTTCATGGGCGTTGCGCTTGAGTCCCCAGCGTTTGATCCATCTTAGTCTTGATAAATAGGCGTAAAAACTGCTTGTTACTGTTATCTCTTTCATCATGTTGGTTTTCCTACTTATTAATGCGGCAATCTGGTATCGTGCCGGGTATTGGAATCGGCCGGAAAACTTTTAGCAATACTTAACTCCGTTGTTTTATTGATCTTTACCATGCAAGACGCGAAGCAACACATAAAACTTTGTGCCTTCCAGAGAGCCTGTCAAATCAACATTAATTACTCTATTCGTTTTCCTGTTTTGTTTATTTTACCCGTTCTTTTCACCATCATCTTAATCCAACATTAAATTATGCTCATTCAGTGGTACCCCGGCCACATGCACAAGGCCTGCAAAGAGATCAAAGAAACCCTGCCTCAGGTCGATTTGATCATTGAAATTCTGGATGCGCGCATTCCTTTCAGCAGCCAAAACCCGATGCTTGCAACGTTGCGCGGCGACAAACCCTGCATCAAAATACTCAGTAAAAGCGACCTTGCCGACCCTGGGATCACGCGGCAATGGCAAACGTACCTGGAGCAGGAGCAAGGCGTAAAGACCTTGGCCGTAAGCATTGATTATCCGGAAAAAATACGGCAACTGCCGGATTTGTGCCATAAAATGCTGCCTGATAAAGCACCCGGCAACAGGCTTATACAAACCCTGATCATGGGCATACCCAATGTCGGTAAATCCACGCTCATCAATATATTAGCAGGCAGAATGATTGCCAAAACAGGTAATGAGCCGGCTATAACTAAAATGCAACAACGCATAGCGATAGGTAATGGCATTATTTTGCTGGACACGCCGGGTTTGCTATGGCCCAACGTCGAAAATAAAAATAGCGGTTACCGGCTGGCAACCACCGGCGCTATCAAGGACACGGCTATAGATCATGAACAAATTGCTTTTTTCGCTGCTGAATACTTGTTGCACCATTATCCCGGATACCTGAAAAACCGCTTTCAACTGGAACAACTTCCCGAAACTGAACAAAATCTCCTGGAAGCTATCGGTAAAAACCGCGGCTGTTTGCGTTCAGGCGGGCGCATTGATATGGATAAGGCCGCCAAAATTATACTGGCTGAACTGCGCGCCGGAACAATAGGCAGAATCAGTCTCGAAACCCCCGCCATGATGGAACAGGAACTGGCCGAACTCGCTGTTATTCGTGAAGAAAAAGCGGCGAAGAAAAAAGCCAGGAAGCAAAAATGGAAAGGATCAAATCAGCTTTAAATTAATCAAAACCCGCCTTATGTTTGTTGACCGCGACCTTCTCCACAAAGCGGATATTTTATAATCTGGCCAGCAGTTCCGCTTTCTTGGCGCTGTACTCCGCATCCGTCAAAATGCCCTTATCTTTCAGATTGGCTAATTTCTCTATAGCGCCGAAAATATCCGCTTCTTGATCCGCAACTTGTATATTAGCCGGTTTTGATTGAAAGGTGGATGCAGGGTCATCCCGCTTTTGCACGGGTACATTGTCGATAGAAATAATGGGTAGCGAATTAACATCGACCAGCCCGTATTGACTGGTAAAAGTAATCGACCCGCCCACCGACTGTTGCTGGGAAAAACCGCCAATCTGATGATCCAGCGTATCGTAAAGCGTTACATGTCCGTTTGCCTCAATAGCCAGCCGTCGAATGGTAGCAAAATAAGCATAACGCACATTATTTTGAGCTCCCGTGCTGTTGGGAAATTGTAATCCCGCGGGCCACCAGTTTCCAGAACTACCGGCGGGCGGAGGCACAAACAGGCTGACTGGCCACATAGGTCCGGAACTGTTTTGCTGTTGCTGATTGCCGCCGAAATTACTTTGTTGCTGAGCGCCTTGATGCTGCGACTGAAAGCTGCCGCTTTGAATGAGGCCCGGTTGATTGGCTATCAGATCGGAGAGTTCTTGACAGAGCCCGCCCACGCTGTTTTTTAAGTAGTAATTGAACATATCGCCCAACATAATCATGCCGCCCTTCATCCATTGGCCGGAACCGCCAAATTCGGGATGATTAAACTGCGCCATGGAACCGTTGCCGTTGATTACCGACTGCAACATGCTGAAAACGGCATCAGGACTAAAATTATACCGTTGTGCAATATTATTGATGATCTGTTGGCCTTCCGGCGTAAGCTGTTTCATTAGAAAAGTCTGGTAAGTTAAAGATGGGGATTAACAGGGATGAACCGAGGACAGGAAGATCAAAGACTGCCGCCTGATTTGAAGATGCTGCTAGTGTAAATCAACCGTCAACTAAATGCACGATTAATATGGCTAAGCCTGGCGCAACCGGTTTGAGCACTGAGATATGGCATTTAAATCTATATTGATACTGGAATAACTACGCTCTTTTTCAGTGCAACTCATAACGTTTTGGTCAATTTGGTGCAAATAATGGCGCGGCAGCATCGCCGTAAAATATCATCGTTGCCTTGCAGCCTATTGATATTAACTATTCTTCGCCATGTTGACGGCATTGGCGGGAGAAGCGGGCCAGCATGAATAATGGCACGACATCTGCTTTAAACTTTCTATTGAATTAAATTTTTCACTGGAAAATAGTCGCATTGCACAACATGAAATTGGACAATCCACACGACAAGCTCGACATTTACTACCAGCAGGTGCAGGACATTATCCTTAACAAACAGGACTGGGTCAGTGGATTGCTGCCCGCCAGCACGGCTATCAATGCGCATGGCAACTATACCGATGCCTGGGTTAGAGACAATGTCTACAGTATTCTTGCCGTTTGGGGCCTGGCGCTTGCTTACCGGCGTGTTGAAGATCATCAGGGACGAACTTATTTGCTGGAACAAAGCGTCGTTAAGTTGATGCGCGGGCTATTAACGGCAATGATGCGCCAAGCCCCTAAAGTCGAAAAATTCAAGCAATCCCAACACCCAATGGACGCATTGCATGCCAAATATGACACAAAATCGGGCGGAGTTGTCGTGGGCGATAATGAATGGGGACATTTGCAACTGGACGCCACGTCTTTGTTTGTACTTATGCTGGCGCAAATGACAGCATCCGGCTTGCGCATTGTCTTTACCATCAATGAAGTGAATTTTGTACAAAATCTCATTCACTATATCAGCCGGACTTACCGTACGCCTGACTACGGTATATGGGAGCGCGGACACAAAATTAATCATGGCATTGCCGAATTAAATGCCAGCTCTATCGGCATGGCGAAAGCGGCTCTGGAAGCGATGTCCGGTTTTAATTTATTCGGCAAGGATGGCGGGCAAGCGTCTGTTGTGCACGTTATCAGTGATGACATCGCCAGGACGCGGATAGCGCTGGAATCACTTTTACCCAGAGAATCCATTTCCAAAGAAACTGATTCAGCCGTGCTAAGCATCACCGGATTCCCTGCTTTCGCGGTCGACAATCAAGCTCTCCGGGCAAAAACAGAAACAATTATCCGCCAAAAACTTGAGGGACGTTATGGCTGCAAACGTTTCTTGCTGGATGGACATCAAACGGTAATCGAAGACAGCCAGCGACTGCATTATGATCCGCATGAATTAAAACAATTCATGGATATTGAATGTGAATGGCCCTTGTTTTTTACTTATCTTTTGCTTAACAATCTATTTACTGGCAATAACGAAGCCGCCTTGGAGTATCGTAAAAAACTGGAAAGTCTACTCGTTGAACAAAATGGCCAACAATTATTGCCGGAACTCTATTTCGTGCCAAAAGATTCGATTGCAGCTGAAAAGGCCAACCCGCATAGCCAGCAACGCTTACCTAATGAAAATATTCCCTTGGTTTGGGCGCAAAGTCTTTATATGTTGGGCAGCCTTATTCAGGATGGTTTGCTGGGCATAGACGACATTGATCCGCTTGGCAGATTTAAAGCGTATAAGCCGAAGGACTACAAGCTACAAATCGCACTGCTGGCGCAAGATGAAGCCGTGCAGAATAATTTGACAGCGGAAGGTATAGGCACACAAACACTGGCTGAAATCGCGCCTATCCAAATAAGGGAAGCCAGCGAGCTGGCTGAAGCTTTTACGCATGTAGGCAGAAATGACCGTATCGGCTTGACAGGCAGACCCTTGAGGCAGCTCCGGGCGCTCGCAACATCAAAAATGTATGTTCTAGCCGGTGAGTGTCTGCTTTTTTTACCCCAGTTTCTTAATCAAAAAGGTTTTTATCTTGCGATGGACAACCGTTTGCTCATCGAGCGTTTACGAGTGGAACTATCGTATATCTACAGGCATTGGGATAGACCGGGCAATCCTTTGATTGTTATGACTATCAAACAAAATATGTTGGGCAGCCATAATCGTGAGATTCTTATTGAATTTATTAAAGAATTACAACAAGGTTATACTCAGGGCATGTTCTTGCAGCTCGGAACTCTTTTAGATTTCACTGCAACCTCAAGTCATGAAAAAATTAATTACTTGCACGACTTTCAATTCTCCAGAGCTTCCTGGGAGGAAGCTGAACGGACTTTTTTTCTAACATTGCCAATAGCTAACTCCCTTTCAGCGCCATTAGATACGCAATTGCTGACGGAATGGGAAATCAGTCCTGATGAAATACTTATCGAGCAACTAGAAACCAACGCTAATCCTTACGCGCAACTTGAAGCATTAAGTTTACTGAGCCTTCGTCACGGCCTGGATTATAAAACCGGATTAACATCAATAGATGGCATAAGCGCTAGCGTGCGTGACTTGCTGGAAGAAATCTATGTGCGAGCCGGTGATCTGCACACCTGGTATATTGTCAGGCGTTGCGCCGGTTTATTGGGTAAATACGATATAAATCTTGAGCAGGCGGCAACCGAAATATTGGTTCGTCAACATGCGCTCACACTCGGCCGCGCCTACAGCGGAAGGGCAACCTTGAAACGCCCAGCGGATTCCTCTGAAATTTTACAAATTATCCGTGCCTACAATGATAACGATCCCAGCGCACATATTATTATTCAGGAATTGATCATTTATCTGGGCATGTTAATCAAATCCAACCCGGAATTGTTCACGGATATGCACACAGTACGAGTTGGTCATATCCTGCAGTTAATTATTGTCCGGCAAAAACGCGAATCAGGTTGCAGCACTTTGGATCAGGCCTTTAACGAAATTCTTTCTTTGGCGCCCTATCAGTTGTCCAGAAAACTTAAGGAAACTTTGGAAGACTATGGCAATACGGAAGATCAACTGGATTTAGCGGAAACACTACACTATGATGCTCCCCTGAGCGAGACTGGCCGCCGTGAATTATCCAGTGCGCGTTTTTCAAAAAGCATGGATCCAAAAGATCATGGTGAAATTGCCGACTGGTGCGAATGGCGAGAACAGCAGGGCAGTGTCGGCAGGGAAAATAATGCATTTTATGCCAGTGTCTGGGACATCCTGCACCATTGCAAAGGCCTAATGATAGGGGATAAACTCAACGGTAAAAACCGGCTGGACAGCGAGAACACTCTGTCACAGATGACGGCGGGCGAACAAAGTTTCAAATTGCACGTTAATCACTTGCTTAATAAAATTCAAGCTCCGGTTCATCGCCAATTAACGGTAGAAGCTTTAAAAGCCATTGCGTCTATTTTTCGTCAAAATTTATCATTACATATTGATGATACTCTAGTGACGGACATAATTATTGGCCATGCAGTAAAAATTAGCTGGTTACAATTTCACCCCGAAAGTAAAGAAAATTACGAAGAGCGTGTATCATTAGCATGGCAGGCTTTTTATCAACTGCCGCCGCACAAACTTGCCAATAACATTCTCGACGCGTTAATTTATCTACTTAACAATAACTAAAATGGAGTGCAAAGTGATACTAGCGGGCGACATAGGTGGAACAAAAACGGTATTATCTATTTTGACCAAGGATATCAGTGGTTCCCTGCTATGCAATCAAGAGCAAGCCTACTCAAGCCAGGACTTTAAGAAATTCGATGATATTTTGGCAGCTTTTTTACCCGCGGACATTAATATCAAATCGGCATGCTTTGGTGTTGCAGGGCCGGTCGTCAATCAACGCTGCCAAACAACCAATTTACCTTGGCTGCTGGACGCTGAGGAGTTGAAAATTAAACTGGGCACAGCCAAGGTAAAGTTGCTGAATGATCTGGAGGCCATGGCCTTGGGCATGCAGTATTTACCCGAACACGATCTGGTCGAATTAAATCCCAAAGCAGAAACAGGAGCGGGCAATATTGCCGTCATAGCGGCCGGCACAGGTCTGGGCGAAGCCATTCTTTATTGGGATGGCTGTAAGCATCATCCCATGGCTACCGAAGGGGGTCACAGTGACTTTGCCCCTCAAAATAGCCGCCAGGATCAACTGTTGGCTTATCTTAGAAAAAGTTTTCCTGATCATGTCAGTTGGGAGCGCATTCTGTCGGGTATCGGCTTTAGCCACCTCTATGATTTCCTCTGTGATCAGAATTTTGCGCCGCCATGCCTTGCTGTTCCGGATTACAATAGCGACATCGACAGGAATGCCGTCATTTCCCGGCTGGGCGTCTCCGGTGAAGATGCTTTATGCGCGGAAGCAGTCAGACTTTTTGTTGAACTCTATGGCGCTGAAACTGGTAATCTGGCGTTAAAGTCACTGGCAACAGGCGGGGTTTTTATCGGCGGGGGCATAGGCCCCAAGATTTTATCAGCCATGCAGGATGGTAACTTCATACGCGCGTTCAAAGCTAAAGGCCGTTTTCTCCCCTTGCTCGATAAAATTCCGGTAAAACTGTCATTAAACCCGCGCACGCCTTTAATTGGCGCCATTAACTATTTTTGAATTTTGAAAATTATTAATTCCCTCTTTGCGCGTTAGCCTAAAAAAATGATTGACACATGAGGATCAGTTCCGGCTATTTTGACAACAACCCATCAGTCAAAAAAGCCTTTTTTCTGGTATGTCCCGATCAGTTCCGCCTGACCAATGGTATGTCCAGCCATTGCTTTTTCAAGTTGGATTTTATTGGGATAATTCAGATCCGGCAGTTCAATATCCAGTGCGTAAAGTTTATGAAAGTAGCGATGCCTGCCAATGGGCGGGCAGGGTCCACCATAGCCCGTTTTTTTCCAGTCATTTTTACCTTGCAGTGTGCCTTGTGGTAAGTCAGCATCAGTAACAGCCTTTGGTATTTCCATAGCCGTAGGCGGTATATTATAAAGCAGCCAGTGCACCCAGGTCATTTTGGGCGCTGCGGGGTCCGGCGCATCGGGATCATCAACGATTAACACCAGGCTTTTGGCATTTTCCGGAATATTGGACCAGCTTAAAGCAGGCGAGGTATCATCGCCTTGACAGGTAAAAATTTTAGGAATTTCTCCTAAATTGACAAAATCCGGCGACTTGAGTGTCATGGTCATGTTTTGTTCTCCTTCGGCAGCCAGCGCCGCCGTAATATAACCGCAGCTGAAAACTAAAAAAAATAACCGTGTAATGGTGTGCTGATAAATTGAATTCATAGATCACCTTAATGATGAATGTTATGCGCGCAATACGAAAATACCACGATGACATGAAAAACGCGAAGAAAAATTCTGTGACAACTAGGTTTAAAGATTCTGTGTTTGCTGGCCTCTTGATTATGTCCGCGTTACAAATCGCATCAGGAGAAGGATCGTTATATCTAGCGCATCCAAGCATCGGCGCAATAAATATTTATTCCCTCTGCATTAAGATAAACTTTTCTGCCGCGGACTTTACAATGGCGAATAAAAAGCTTGATGTTCTCTCTAATTATTTCCGGGTTTAAGGCCCTGCTGTCAAGTTCAATCACAAAGTTTGCCAAAGCAAGGATTAATTTGTAAGTCCCGGTAATTACACGAAAGACGATCAGTTTTACAAGTGCCCATTTTCCAATACGCCATTATTCTTTACCCTTTATTCGTTTAAACGTATTATGCAATTTTTTGTTTGCCCTAACATGGTTCCACGGCAAAAATTTCAACTGAATTTTTTGGATAAAAATTTTGCGTTAAGAATATGCCGCTTATTGACTTAGCGCTTCGGCTTGGTTAAAGTCTTTTGATAAAGCTTGACTTTATGAAGCAGCACGCCATGAAATATCAGTTTAAATCCATATGGGTCAATGGTAAATCTGTGTTTTTACAGATTGTCTATTTTTGCCATCCTCTCCTTTGATGCCGGACCGGACAGCAGGTTGGTTATTCTTTTATCCTCTGCCTTACCAATACCCGTTAAAAAGAAGGAACACGTTATGTTAAGCAGCCGGATCATGATCGTCGAAAACGAAGGAAACATTGCATTGGATATCCGTAACCAATTGGAGGGCTTCGGTTATGAGGTAGTCGAGACTGCCTTTTCGGCGGGGCAAGCCATGACGCTGGCAAGCAAACATAGGCCTGATCTTATTATGATGGATATCGATTTGAAAGACAGCGTGGACGGTATCAGCGCAGCTAAATCGATAATGGAATCCTTGCGCATCCCGGCGGTTTTTCTAACAAATTACAGCGATTCCGTTTCCTTGCTGCGGGCAAAAGCCATTGGCGCCCATGGCTATTTAATCAAGCCATTCCGCCCTGATGAGCTGCATGCATCCATCGAAGTTGCGCTCTACAAGCATCAACTGGAAAAGAATCTAAAGGAAAGCGATCAATGGTTTGCCAAAACCCTGCATTGCATCAGCGATGCCGTCATTGCAACAGACGCCGAGGGTAGAATCCAGTTCATGAATCCGGTGGCCGAAGCAGCGACGGGTTGGCGGCTTGAACTAGCCAAGGGTAAAGTCGTCAGCGAACTGATGACATTGTTGACCGAGTCGAACCGCGCTGTTATTGAAAATCCGGTCCCAAGGGCATTAAGGAGCATGGCGGTTACCGGCCTGGATAGCCACACCCTGCTCGTTACCCAGTCCGGCATGGAATTCCCCATTGATAACGGCTCGGCTCCAATCATTGATAAAAACGGGATATTATTAGGCGCGGTATTGGTATTTCGTGACATCACCGCGCGCCGCAGCATAGAACATTTACTCAGGGAAAGCGAAGAGCGCTTCCATAGCGCGTTTGATCATGCCGCCATCGGTATGGCATTGGTGAGCATTGATGGCCGGTTTTTACAAGTTAACAGTTCACTATGCACAATTTTCGGTTATCAGGAAGAAGAGTTGTTGGCATCCAATCTGTATATACTCACTCATCACGGAGATCCCGAGAAAGCGCTAAGCAAACATCTTCGCCAATTATTGTCGGAAGAACTGCTGCCATCGTTTCAAATTGAGCTGAAGTGTTTTCACAAAATTGTTGGCAAGATGGTTTGGGCTCTGCTAAGCGCATCCTTGGTTCGCGGCGCTGGCGGCGAACCTCAGTATTTTATTATCCAGATCCAGGACAACACCGACCGTAAACTCGCTGAACAGCAATTAATTTATACCGCCAATCACGACCCGTTAACCGGACTCCTGAATCGCGGACAATTCCATGACCGGTTTTCCCAAATCCTATCCTTGATCCGGCGCCATGACACCCAATTGGCTCTGATGTTTATCGACCTGGATCACTTCAAGTTGATCAATGATGCCTTGGGCCACAGAATTGGCGATCTGTTATTACAAGCGGTCAGTGAACGCTTAAAAAGTTTGACTCGTGTCAATGATACCCTGGCCCGTCTGGGTGGTGATGAGTTCATTGTGCTGCTGGGAGACATCAAGCGTCTTGATGATGTAGCTCGGATCGCACAAAAGACTATCGACCTGCTTACCCAACCGTTCACCATCGAAGGCAACGAAATTGTGGTAACCTCAAGCATCGGGATCAGTATTTATCCAGACGACGCAAAAAATAGTCAAAGCCTGCTGACAAACGCCGATACGGCAATGTATCTGGCTAAAGACCGAGGCAAAAACAACTTTCAGTTTTATATGCTCGAAATGACGGAAAGATCCCTTGAGCGCATGACTATCGAAAAAGGTTTGAGACATGCATTGGAACACCATAAACTAGCGCTTCACTACCAGCCTCAAATAGACTCGAGCAATGGCCGGGGGGTCAGCGTTGAAGCACTGGTTCGATGGCAGCATCCGGACTTGGGCCTCGTTTGTCCCGACCGCTTTATCGAAGTCGCTGAGGAAACCGGTCTGATTATACCTATCGGTATCTGGGTATTGCGCACTGCTTGTTTGCAGGCTAAGGCGTGGCAAAATAACGATGGACCTTTCAACCATATAGTGGTGAACTTGTCCGCCCGTCAATTTTTAGAAAAAGATTTGTTCCAAACAATTAAACAGGTGCTGTCCGAAACCGGCCTCAAGGCCAGTTCACTGGAACTTGAAATCACCGAGTCGGCGGTTATGCAAGATCCGGAGAGGACTCTCCTGGTATTGCAGCAATTGCATGAACTGGGAATACAACTCAGCATAGACGATTTCGGTACCGGCTATTCCAGTTTGACTTACCTCCGGAAATTTCCGGTACACAAAGTCAAGATAGACCGTTCTTTCATCCTGAACATTCCCGGCGACGTAGAGAGTATGACTCTGGTACGGGCGATTATCTCGCTAGCGCACGAACTTAACCTGAAAGTTACAGCAGAAGGTGTTGAAACCGGTGAGCAATTGGCATTTCTAAAAGAACACCATTGCGACGCATTACAAGGCTATTTGTTTAGCCATCCAGTTACAGCAGCAATGCTCGATACTTATTCCAGCCACTTTTCAGTGTGATAAATCAACAGCTTTAACATCTATTTTTATCAGTTTGAAAGTAAAACACTTTTGGCAAACAGTGCAAAGCCGGTACTTTGTCCAGGATAGCCGTCAACGGCGACTGTCAATTTCAGGAGACTCGTTATCAGGCACTCCAGAAACCGAGCTTGGTCAATGTTGAAATGCTCGTAAATTATTTGCTGACTTTGCCCGGCGCAGCAGTGAGACTATTAGCCGTCAGGCTATTGCATTAAAATAACGGCAAGATGATTTGAACAGGATTATCTGTCAACAGGTATGCACTTGAGCCGAGCGACGGGGTTTTATAAGCAGCCGTGTCCTCGCGCTCTTACAAATCATGTTACCCTATGACTTACTCGCTCTGCAGGTAAATTCCGGTTAACTTAACGAAACTCAAGTTAAGTCTTCAACAGACTATGGACAAATTGCGCAACTTGATTTATTTCGTGCTAGGCTTGAACAATTGCTAAATGGAATTAATATTTTCAGTGTTTCCTTATGCCTGGAAATGCCATTTCCAAAGGAAGAAAATCAGGTGATGGGAAACAATATCACAAGGAAAATCCTATTTAAACCCGCTTAACTCCAACCTCTCTTTAGAGTAATCAACCGCGTTGGATAAAATAAACCGGACCAACGCTACTGATTCAGATAAACGCATCAAATATGGAAAAGAAAACAAAAGTACGCACCCTTATCGCCCTGTTCATTGGTGTTTTCGTTGTGCTATTTACTGCCTGGTGGTTATTGTGGCGCGAACCGCCTTTCCCGGAAGGACTGGTTCAGGCTAATGGCCGCTTCGAAGGCGATCATTACGCCGTGTCTAGCAAATGGCCCGGACGAGTAGTTGAATTACTGACGAGAGAAGGTGATCTTGTTCAAAAGGGACAGATCATGGTTAAGCTCGATGATGCCCAGATACTGGCAAAAGTTAATCAAGCCAGATCGGCAGTGAATGTCATCAAAGCGCAACTAAAAGCTGCCCAAACAGAGTTGTCGGTATTTAAGAAGAATGTCCCGTTAAAGATCGATTCGGCAAAAGCAGCAATAAATCATGCTGATGCCGAAGTGGCTTCAAGCCTTGCTACTGAAAAACAGATGCTCAAGGATGCTGAGCGGTTTCGTGAATTGCTGAGAACGGAAACGGTAGAAAGACGGCGTAGCGAACAGGCCGATTTAAGCTGGAAAGTAGCTCGAGCCCAATACACTACAGCTCAAGCCGCCCGGATCCAGTCTGAAAAATTATTGGCGGAAGCGGAACTAGGCCGGGATCAGATCAAAGCAAAAGAAAACGATGTAAATGCTTTAGCGGCTCAGGTAATGCAGGCTGAAGCGGTGCTGGAGGAGCAGCAAAGCAAACTCAACGATCTGATTATTAGAGCGCCTGCAACAGGTATGATTACTACCCGGATTGTTGATAACGGTGAAATGGTTACAGCAGGCAGTCCGCTGTTTGACATTGTTGATCTGGATCAGCTGTATTTAAAAGTCTATGTGCCGGAAAATGAAATAGGTAAAGTCCGGCTAGGGTTACCCGCCCAAATTTATACCGATGCTTTCCCGGATAAGCCTTTTTCAGCGACTCTCCGTTATATCGCATCCAGGGCGGAGTTTACCCCTAAAGAAGTGCAGACACCGGATGAACGGGTCAAGCTGGTCTATGCAGTCAAACTCTATCTTGATGCAAATCCTAAGCATGAAGCGACTCCAGGACTGCCCGCTGATGCCGTAATTCGCTGGCAGGAGGATGCCCCATGGGCGAAACCACGCTGGTAAGCGGACAGGCTGTTATCAAAATTTCCGGACTTTGCAAAAGCTATAAAAAGAAACTGGCGGTCGATACGGTAGCTCTGACTGTCAAGCGCGGAGAAATATATGGACTGATTGGCCCTGATGGCGCGGGCAAAAGCAGTCTGATGAAGACGATTGCCGGCGTCATGTCTTTTGAACAAGGCTCACTGGAAGTTTTTGATGTTAATGTTGATTCCGAAGCCGCGGCGGAAAAGATCAAAGGCAGGCTTGGTTTTATGCCGCAGGGACTGGGATTAAATCTGTATGGTGATTTGTCGGTAGAAGAAAATATCGATTTCTTTGCGCAACTGCGTCAGGTGTCGCCCCAACAACTAGCCGAACGCAAAGAGAAACTTCTCACCATGACCTGGCTGGATAAGTTTCGTGATCGTCCGATGAAAAATCTCTCCGGCGGCATGAAACAAAAACTGGGGTTGATATGTACGCTGATACATGAACCCGAACTAGTAATCCTGGATGAACCAACAACGGGAGTTGATCCAATATCGCGCCGGAACTTCTGGGCTATTCTTGCCGAATTGCTGCGCGAACACGGAATCACTGCACTGATTTCAACTGCTTATATGGATGAAGCGGCGCGTTTCCATCGTTTGTCGCTAATGTTTAACGGGCAAATACTGACATCGGGTGAACCGGATGTTATTTGTCAGCAGGCGCAAGGCTATTTGGTCCAACTGACTGCCGAACCTCAGCTTGAAGCGCTGAAACTACTAAAAGTCCGTTATCCGCAGATAGAAACCATAGGCTCCAGAATAAGGGTTTTTGTTAATAATATCTCGCCGGATGAGGCGTTAAAAGCTGTTTCCGGTCAGCTCATAGGCGTGGAAATCAAAAATATTCAGGTTTTTGATACTTACCTGGAAGACGCCTTTATTAACTTGTTACGCAAGGATCCATTGGCAGATCAGTCAATAAAAGAGGCAATCATTCCCTGCTTTGATAACCCCTTGCCCGATAACCAAGGCATCGCCATTGAAGCTAAACAATTAACCCGTGATTTTGGCAAATTCCGGTCGGTCGACCATATTAATTTCAGCGTCAGGCAAGGGGAAATATTTGGACTGCTCGGCGCTAACGGCGCTGGAAAAACAACCGCCATCAAAATGCTTACCGGCATTCTTCCTCCCAGTTCAGGCGAAGGCACCGTGGCGGGAGCAGACATGCGCTTCGCGGGGCAGTTGATCAAGGAACGTATCGGCTATATGTCACAGGCCTTTTCCCTGTATCACGATTTGACCGTGATGGAGAATATCCGTCTCTATGCCAGCATTTATGGCATCAATCGAAAAATTATCAAGCAACGCCTAGCCTGGGTCATGCAAATTGCCGGATTGGCGGGCGTTAGCGGACAGTTGGCCGGCAGTCTGCCTATGGGCATACGTCAACGATTGGCGCTGGGTTGCGCTTTGGTGCATCAACCCGTGGTACTGTTTCTGGACGAGCCCACTTCAGGCGTTGACCCCGTCGGGCGTCGGCATTTTTGGGATATTCTGGTGCATCTCGCCCGCGTCGAGCATGTGGCTATTCTGGTTACCACGCATTACATGAGCGAAGCTGAACGTTGTGATCATCTGGCGCTGATGCATGCAGGCCGGGTAATTGCAGACGACTCACCGGCCAACATGATCCAGGCTCTGCAAAATGAAGCGGGACAAATGCTGAAAATTACCACCGATAGTCCATCGGAAGCCCTTTCATGCCTTGAACAAGCCAATATAAAAGGCTCCGGATTATATGGCAGGCACATCCAATTGCTGGCACTGGACACTGAAACAGTTGAAAATCAGATACGTGTACTGCTGGAAAAGCATTCTATTAAACTGATTTCCTTGGAAGCTCGTCCGCCAACCCTAGAGGATGTTTTTGTCTACCGGGTTTTGGAGCTTGAAAATAGGGATCAGGCATGAATTTAACCAGGGTGTGGGCGGTTGCCTACAAAGAATGGAGGGAAATTTTGCGCGACCGGCTCTTTTTTACCATGGCTTTCATGCTGCCTACCGTTATCTTCCTGTTATTGGGTTACGGGATTTCATTTGATGTGGAAAAAATACCATTTGCGGCGCTCGATCAGGATCGCACCGCGATGAGCCGCGATTTTCTGCACCGTTTTATTGACTCGCGTTACTTCGATTACAAGGGCGATGTATCCAGCGATCGCTATCTTGACCCACTGCTGGCGCATAGTGATATCCGCTTTGCCATTATTATCCCGCCCCGGTTTCAGGAGCGCCTGCTTGCCGGTCAGTCGGCCTCCGTTCAAAGTCTGATTGACGGGGTTTTTCCCTATCGGGCTGAAGTGGCCAAAGGCTATGTATCGGCAATTATTGCCAATTTCAATGCCCAATCACTAGCTAGGCATTTCGGTGCCCAGCTTGGGATATCCAGGGAACAAGCTCTCATACAGGTGTCTCCGGTGCGGCTGGAATCCCGTTATCTGTATAATCAGGCATTGCGAAGCCAATGGTCTATGTCATCCGGTTTGGTGATGCTGGTACTGATGGTGACTCCTCCTTTTCTAACTGCTTTGGGCGTGGTGCGTGAAAAGGAAAACGGCTCTATCTACAACATTTATGCCTCAAGCATCACTCGCAGCGAATTTCTTTTGGGTAAATTTCTTACGTATTTACTGATTTCCTGTTTGAATATTCTTATCCTCTGGTGGCTTGTTATAAAGATATTCGGTACGCCCTTTAAAGGTGATCCGATTTTTTTTTATGCGGCTTCCGTCATCTATGTAATCTGCACAGCGGGCGCCGGTTTACTGGTCTCGCTAGTGGTGCGGACACAAGTTGCCGCCGTCATGCTGACGCTGGTAATTTCATTCGTTCCTGCCTGGCTGTTTTCGGGTCTGCTGGTGCCCATCCAATCAATGCCTTCGGCACCAAAAATCGAGTCGCATCTGTTCCCGACGCTTTACTATCTGCGAATTACCTGGGGCAGCTTTCTTAAAGGCCTCGGTTGGGCCGAGCTTTGGTTCGATGTAGCTGCATTGATTCTTTACGCCATTATTCTTTGGGTGATTGCTTTTCTTAACTTTCATAAAAGGCCTGCTGAATGAATCGCTCTGCTTTGTTGCTCTGGTTGGATCGCATCATTGCAATGACCATTAAAGAACTTAAACAGCTGATTCGCGATCCGGTTCTGCTGTTAATCATCGCCTATTTTTTTACCGCTGACGTTTATATGGCAGCTTCCGGGGTTACCTTAAATCTGCATAATGCGCCAATTATGGTTATCGATCATAACCATAGCTCCGCTTCCCGCGAATTGATTTACCGGTTCCGGGAGCCTTATTTTGATTTTAAAGGCGAAATTTCGAATAAAAATGAAGCTGAAAACCTGTTAAATACAGGAAAGATTGTGGCCGTACTGGATATTCCTGAAAACTTTCAGAGTTTTTTGTTTCAGGGAAAACAGGCAGCGGTGCAATTTCAGGTGGATACCAGTAATACTACTTTGGGTACACTGGCATCCGGATATGCCACGGAAATTACCAATGACTTCGGGCAGGATTTTGTAAACAAACGACTGGGCTTGACTGATGAACAAATGGATGCCGCCCCGGTCATCCAGAACCGGTATCGTGTGCTTTACAACCCCAATCGAATCGATAGCTGGTTTATGTCTATCTCGGAACTGATGACAGTGATCACCATGCTGTCGATGATGTTGCCGGCTGCTGCTGCTGTGCGTGAAAAAGAGCGGGGAACCATCGAACAGCTAGCAGTATCCCCGTTAAGTTCTCTGCAGATTTTACTGCCCAAGGTTATTTCCATGGGGCTGGTTATACTTTTAGGCGTCGCCTTCTGTTTGTTTGTAATCATTATTCCCGTCTTTCATTTACCAATTAAGGGCAGTATTGGATTATTTTTTGCCATAACCGCCTTATATGTATTCTCGGCCTCCGGGATTGGGCTATTTATCGCCACTATCAGTCACACTCTGGCCGAGGTTACTTTGCTGGTAATTCTGCTGCTGTTCCCCCTGGTACTGCTTTCCGGCGCATGGACTCCGCCTGAAGCAATGCCCCCGGTCATACGCTGGGTTATGACTATTTCACCCTTGTATTACTACACCGAGATGAGCAACGCCATTTTGCTTAAAGGCGCGGGTATCAATATTATTTGGGGCTCGCTGACAGGACTTACGGCGCTGGGCGGGATTTTTTTCTTTTTCGGCGTCTGGCGCTTCCGCAGACAATTTGGTTAAGCGCTTCGGTCATTTTTACAATTTTCCGCTAACATCACTTCAAAAGAAGCTGGAAGATTTCATGCACGGATACATGAAAGATTCTATTTATTCGGCTCCTTACCCGATACGGTCAAGGATGAACGGATCGAATATCTTGAAAAGCTGAACGAAAAATTGATCAATACATTGACGATCAGAAACGTGTTACTGAATTTGATTTGCGCTACATCGTTCAACTTATCCCCCTCCTATAAGGCATTCAAATGCCTTATCTGGCACATTGATGCTCGAAGAAATGTGGGGAAAAATCAAAAATTTCCGGTTCTAATACTGAAACAGAAGGCTCTTGCCTTCCTCAAGGGTTTGCCCGTAAATCATCGTGCGAAAACTCATTAATCAACTTGATTTCATCTTTCTCGCGGGACTGTAATAAAATAACCTGCTTGCAGAGTGTTATTATTTGATATTAATGTCAAAGCATTAATATCGCATCCTTTTATGTGGCTTAGTTATAGCCGTTATGGCACAAACTCATGCAAGCGCTACAAATTTAATTGCAATTAACCTCTCTGAAAACAGGAATGTTTTTAACGTCTATAACACCTAATTCGTATTTATGGCTGGTTTTAAATTCCCGGAACTTGAACAACTTGAACGTATCATCGAACGATTCGGCGATAAAGCCAGGGTTCAGGTTATCGAACAAATTCGCTATAAAGACCGTGAATTTCCTATCCATTGCATTACTCTGGGTTCGACTCTGCCGGATGTCCCTGTACTGGCTTTTTTTGGCGGCGTCCACGGACTGGAAAAAATTGGCTCGCAAGTGATTCTTTCTTATATGGAAACCATCACTCAATTGCTCGATTGGGATAAGGAATTTTTAACCAGGCTGGAGAAGTCCAGGCTGGTTTTTGTCCCTCTTGTAAATCCGGTAGGCATTTATCATGGCACGCGTTCGAATGGGAATGGCGTCGATCTTATGCGAAACTCACCTATAGAAGGCGTGGGGACAACCCGGATCTACAGTGGTCAACGCTTCACGCCACATTTTCCCTGGTATCGCGGCGATGTCTTGAATATGGAAAAAGAAGCTCTGGCTTTATGTCGCGTAGTGGTTCAACAACTCTTCAGTTCGCCGTTATCGATCGCCTTGGATTTGCACTCCGGTTTTGGCATAAAAGACCGGTTATGGTTTCCTTATGCTTCACGTCAAACCCCCTTTAGCTTTATTGCTGAAACTTTGGCACTAAAAGAACTGTTTGACAGGTGTTATCGGCACCATATTTATAAAATTGAACCGATGTGTCAGGAATATGTGATTAGCGGTGATCTATGGGATTATCTGTTCGATGATTTTATACAACGGTTTAGCTCTGATCGATTATTTCTGCCCTTGACCCTGGAAATGGGCTCATGGTTGTGGTTACGTAAAAACCCGACTCATCTTTTTTCACGTCACGGTTTATTTCATCCGCTCTCTCCACACCGGCAACAACGGGTTTTTCGCCGCCATTTTCTGCTTTTTGATTTTTTACATCGAAGTCTGTTATATCCGGAAAAGTGGGCTAGCTTGGAGCATCAACAAAAAGTCAATTATACAAAAAAGGCGCAAGAATTCTGGTATGAATAATGTCTTGGGCCAAAACTGGCTTCTGCTTAGAGGTCTGGCGCGTGAATCAGCGCATTGGGGCGATTTTATTCCGCTGCTGCAGGCAACTTTTCCGGATGCTGCCGTAACCATGCTGGATTTGCCAGGCACCGGACGTTTTCACGAGGAAGTCAGCCCGCTCACTATCAAGGCTATTACCAGCGCAGTTCGTCATCATGCGCTCAATAATGGCTGCCTTCATCAACCGGCAACGATTTTGGCTATTTCATTGGGAGCAATGGTTGCCTGGGAATGGATGAAAAATTATCCTGATGATATTTGCGGCGCAAGTCTGATTAACACCAGTTTTGCCGATTCAAGCCCTTTTTATCATCGTCTGAGGTGGCAAAGTTACGGAAAATTTGCCGGATTGATGACGAAACGTAATCTGCTCAGCCGGGAAATAGCTATTTTGCAACTGGTAAGCAACCTGCGCGACCAGGATGAGCAGATCAGCATCGCGTGGGAAAAAATCCAAAATCAACGCCCGATTAGTCTTAAAAACAGTTTTCGGCAAATTATAGCAGCCGCAGGATATCGCCCAGGCAAGATAAAACCACGGCAGCCCGTTTTACTAATAAACGGCAAAGGCGACAGGTTGGTCGCGCCCATTTGTTCAGAAACAATACACAAAAAATGGCATTTAAAACTGCGCAGCCACCCGTGGGGAGGTCATGACCTAACGCTGGACGATGGAGCATGGGTGGCATTGCAACTGAAAAACTGGATCCTGGAGATGCAACAGCACTAAAAAATAAAAATTGACATTCATAAGATATTACTTATAATGCACACTAGCTTGAAAATCTGATTTGCCCCTTGTTTACCGTTTCGATGTTTCTCCTTGTAGCAGCTCGTCCTTGTTTCATTAAGTAATTTCTAAATTTCCCGGCTTTACTCGCCTTAACAGGCATTCTTACTTAAAATTTATAGGACTCAACATGTCTACAATCGCTACCGGCACCGTTAAATGGTTTAATTCTGACAAAGGTTTCGGCTTTATCGAACAGCAATCAGGCCCCGATGTATTCGTACATTTTCAACAAATCAATAACTCTGGCGGATACAAATCCCTGGACGAAGGCCAAAAAGTACAGTTCAGCGTAACGCAAGGCCAAAAGGGCCCGCAAGCTGAAAATGTAACAGTTATCTAAAGATAAAACGCCAGCTGTAGCCCTATTGTCTGCTACAGCTGGCATCAAAAATCAAAGAAGTTTTAAGAAAGGATAGAAAATTTATTTTTTATTTTGACTCTTGAACTTCTTGATTAAGGCTATATCTTATAGTCTGTAAACCACACGGGGGCGACATGGCTTCGACGTGGGTAGCGAAACCTTAAGTGCATGCCGAGGACTGTACACCTCGTAAAATCTACAGAAAAAAAGTATTCGCAAATGACGAAAACTACTCAATGGCTTTAGCTGCTTAAAAACAGCACCATTCCTTTGACTATCTGTGCTTATGCGGGTAGAGCTCTTCGGGGCATTCAGAGGTCATATTACATAAGATCGCGCTGAAATCCGTCCGGTGTGGATGCGCTAAAACCTTACGGAATCGTTGATGATTTTCTTGGCCCGACGGGTAGTCATTAACTAAATTAAAAGAGCGGGATAAGCATGTAGACCTTACGGCGGAGTACTTGCGGACGGGGGTTCAATTCCCCCCGCCTCCACCAAACAACGATTTAACAAGATTCAAAGAAGTGCAAAAACCCGCAGGTTATCTGGCCTAGCGGGTTTTTTATTGTCCAATGAAATGCAGTAACAGAATATAAAATCGAGGTAGAACAGCCAGTTACCCGACTGCCCCCTCACAGATCCCTGCGTGCGGAATTACCGCACAAGGCTCTTCAAAACTGCTCACTTGCACACGGTACAGATTAAGCCCTCAGAAAGCATGACAGATTCGCGGTTTGACGATTCCAAAGTGTTTTACCAGTTCTTTAAACCCTTCCCAATTGTAGCTCTTGCGCTGTGAGCGCCGATTCAGCCATTTGAAAAGAGCTTGCGTAACACGATAAACAAAGCAGCCTAAACTCTTGTAGTTACCTATGATTCCGTAGTAATTATAATATCCACGTAATTTCCTGTTTAACATTGCAAACAGAATGTTCTTGGGTAACAGACTCGATTTCTTAAGCCACACTTTAAAATTTGCCAATGATGCGTACAATTTCTCTCGTGAAGTACGCCGCTTTATAATCGGAATACGTGACCGATTCTTAATATGACGATTTACTCCCCAGCGAAACTCAAACCCTAGAAAATCAAAACTCGATCCATTTCTTATCTTGCAGCGACTGAAAACCAACAGATGGGTTTTATTTTCCGCTACTTCCAAGTTAAATTTATTGAGTCTTTTCTCTAAGGCTTCGTAGAAACGTTGCGCATCATTTTCATATTCAAAAGCACAAACAAAATCATCCGCATAACGACAGAGATAAACCTGTCCTCGGCAATGCGTTTGTACTGTTTCATAAAACCAAACATCCAGCACCGTGTGAAGATAAATATTAGCCAAAATTGGCGATACCACTCCACCTTGCGGCGTACCCGTTAGCGGGCAAATGACCTGCCCTTTATCAAGTATGCCTGCCTTCAGCCATTTCCAAATCAGATTCAAGAAGGCTTTGTCATCTATTCGCTTTCCCAACATTTCCATCAATAGATCATGGTCTATATTGTTGAAAAAGCCTTTAATATCAGCCTCAACAAGGTAGTGATACCGTCCAAACATGAGCGCCTGTGACAAATCCTTGACCGCTTTAAGCGCACCTGTATTGGGCCGATAACCATAACTACAGCCTAGAAAATCCTGCTCGTAGATTGCCTCTAAAATCTTAGCTACTGCTAATTGCAACAGCTTATCTGCTAGTGCAGGTATTCCTAGAGGGCGTAACTTCCCGCCCAGCTTCGGAATATACTTTCTAAGCACCAACTTAGTCCGATACGTCTTTCCTTTGATTTGCTCAACCAACTGTTCAATATTGCCGATGAGATGCTCTTCGTACATCCGAGCATCGATGCGATCTACACCCGCACTTGCTTTCTTGTTGACAAACCCCCAACACCAAAACAAGAATCCAACCGTTAGTAAGCCAAACAAATTCCGAAATCGGTAAGTCTTATCTTGTACCGCTTTATTGGCTATTCCCCGCAGTGAGGTTTGCTCCATTTATCCAATCCGTCATGTTCGGTAAGAGTTGCCTTTGCGGGCTACACAGTTTTGTACATCCCTTCCCCAATGTACGCGGCTTTCCCGCGCTCAGAGTACTATGAATGTATCTGACTCCCTTCCAGTCTTCAGCCACCCTTCTTTTAGTTGGGTAGGCTTACCTGCATAAACAAGATTCAGGTTTAGTCAACTTATCTTGTTACCAGGAACCAAGAGGGTCTCACAAGTTCTCATCATTTCTCTCTATACATGTCACGCTCTCTGACACCGACAAACCCTCCAGAATCTCACCAAAATGATTCCTTAGTATTGGCTTCCATCATAACTAAAATGTCGCCGTTTGTTTTATAAACTAACGATGCTGAAATAGCTTCAGGGACGTGCAAGCCCCCTGTGACCTATACGGTTCTCTGTGTACGCTTCACCTATTTTGTTCGCATTAGTGTAGCCATATAGCCACATCAATACTCCGCCAAAGGTGCAACACTCGATACTGGTGGCTGGTTAGGCCTTTGAACTCATTCCCTTGAGTTCCAGACAAGGACTTTCACCTTGCAAGAAATGACAAGCTTAGCTTGTCGCACAGCTACTGTATTTTTAATATCTACTTTATTACTTCAAAGGGCCAAAAAACAATGTAATAGAAATTTACCTTAATAAATTTGGCCGCCGTATTCAGGATTAGGCTTTCAAAATCCAGTTCAGCCTGTCTTCCCGGACTATTGATCCGGCACATGATTAATCATGTGTGTTGCCAGGTGCTGTAAAGCATTTTGGAAATTGATTCTTAGTTGGGAATCCATGGCCAATTCCGCCAGTGCTTTAGTCATGCACAGCATCCACTGGTCGCGCTCAGATTCGCCAATTTGGAACGGCAGATGGCGGGCACGCAGCATCGGGTGACCGAATTCTTCGATGAACAAGTCGGGACCGCCCAGCCAGCCGGATAGAAATTTAAACAGCTTTTCCTTGGCGGAGGATAGATCGTGCTGATGAATGGCGCGTATGCCTTGAGCCTCGGGCAGAGTATCCATATAGAAGTAAAACCGGTCGACCAAATTGTGGAGGGCTTGTTCGCCACCCATCATTTCATAAGGCGTGCTAATTGTCATTGCAAATTATTCTTTAAGGTTTGGTTGCTGTTTTGCCAAGGTTAGCATTGATTTTACCACGTCGTCATTGGGATGCAGAACCATTACCAAACCAGCTTCACGTAAATTTCAGTCGTTGATCACCTAAAACTTACAGCCATCAAGAGACCATCGAAAGTTTCCAAGGAATGGCTGGTTAATCTTAATCAGCTGTCACTCAGGATGAGATAGTTCAATCAGTAGTGGCGTTTCCCATCAAAGAATACCAAAACACAGGCGAAACAGGCGTTGAAAAATGCCGATGTGCAATGAGATCAAGCGCTATAAGTCCCGCCTTTGTCGCGGGCGATTCAAGTAATACTTTTCCAAATTCCGATTCCCTTATCATGTCCATCCGCTTTCGATAGTCTTCTGCTATAGGAGGCAGATGGATTGGTGCTTCTGCTACGCCTGACTCAAAATGAGCGGGCTGAAAATAAAGGTATTGATACAGGTCTTTTCCAGGGTGCCAGAGCTGGATGCAAATGTTGGGGTAATCATCTTTGGCATTTTTCGCCAACACTTCATAAATTTCGTCCATACCAAGAATGACGCTCCAGCCAGCGATAGTCGCCAGCATCCAGGACATTTCCATCATACGGTCTGTCGTCTGTCCACCAAGCCAGCCGCCTTCTTCTACCAAGTCGTCCAAAGAGTCTGTATCAACGGGCACAAATTTCTTCGCTTTGTAGGCGTAATCCACGTTCAGAAACAGTTTCCGCAACCATTTTTTGGCAGCTTCCGTTCGCCCCATGCCAATTAATGCAAATATAGCCAAAGTAATATCTTGGCTATGCCGATCCAGGCAGGGTGAACTGCAAACCCCGTTATTTTGTAACCATGCCTCTAAAGCATCAGTCACTATAATTGCATTGCAATACCAAGACTTTTTCTCTTCCTCCGTAGATACCGGATGGGAGCCTAAAAACAATGTAATACTTGCCAAAATACCGATTTGCTCGAAAGCGATCAGGGAGGATTCCACGCCATTAGAGGCATATTTAGTCAAGCTGTTTTCCACAAAACAGTGCGGTTGAACCCGTGCGAAGTATTGCGACGCAAAACGATAATACCCCCACCAGATCATGCTGAACGGCCCGGCAATAGCGTCCTTTCTGTTTTTTTCATCGGCGAGTTGAATGCGATGCCACGACCACAACATGGCACGTTCCACGGCCAAGAGGCCTTGCCGGGTGTCGCCGTCGTCGCGTAGCGTCCAGTGTGCGAACGCCTGGGCTGACAGATTGACGATCCGCAAGGCTTTCAACAAGGCTTTGCCGGTCTTGGGCTTGTCAGTCAATTGCCCCTTGTTGTTCAAATCCAGGGTGCGCATAAACAAGCGATGTAAATCTCGTCTGTCGTACTCGCTATCGCCGGATAGAGCTAACGCACGGCGTAAATCGCGTCGATCTTCGTCATGAAAAATATGTTCGTCTAACAGATGTTTTTCGATCAGGGTGGCGATAGCATCGGCACCCCAAAATTCAATAACTGCCTTGGCTTGGTTGTCGGTGACAAAACCACTCCAATTGGCTTGTACGGTTTGTTTTAATTCGCCACTGGTAGCAACAACGATGCGAATACTACGGCTTTGGTCTTGTGGTTCGAGGTGACACTTCAAATAAACATCAAAAATTTCATCAATGCTTTGGCGAACAGCCTGATTCCCGCTACTCCATTCCGTGCGCCCAATATCGCCTTGCTTGACCACTAAGAGCAATAACTCGTCAGTCCCTGTGTCTGAATTTTCACCCCTAGCTGCGATGTCTACTCCGTATTGCCGATTGCCTGTTTGTGGTCGGGCTACGGGAACGTAACCCATTTCCACCAGCAAGTCTGGTAGCAAACGATCCAGCTCATCCCGCTCTTTAAGTGTGCGCAGGTATTCAGCGATGATCAGTTTCATTCGTCACCTCGCTGGGCAAGCCTGAGTCCTAATTTTGTGATTTCATCGTTGAGGGGATCAATAACGTATTGAGCTGGCAACGTAACTGAGCAAGAATGGGAGCCGAGGCGATTAATAGGGCCAATCTTATCGTCATAGATAGAAAAGCTGCCTGTACCTGCTTTTAGCTGAATTCTTGTGCAGATTTGTTGGAATATCGATTGCTCGTCTGCCTTATCCCTCGCCTCCCGCATTTCCCTTGATTTTTTCAATGCAACGGCGTGCCGTATACGCTCGGGGACTGGCGGGCGTAGTTCGTGTCTAATGGGCAACTGGTTGATTGCCTCGGTGTAAGCCAGTAGTTCTGCATGAGCGGATTTTAATAATTCTTTTATTTCAGGCGTAGCTCCCGCCAATTTTTCTTGAATAGCTTCCAACGTGGCATGAGAATAATTTCGTCCTACTTCGTTAACCAACAACGGGTATACCCACCCGAAAGTTCGCTGCTGAGCCTCATTGGTTTCCAACAATGAAAAGGTCAGTGAGAGTAAAGCTTCTTCATGAACAGTCCAGCCTATTAACCGTCGCACAAGGTACTTAAAGTCATCGTCACTTAAAGTATCGAGAACGTCTTTAGCAAAGACCGGTTGTTTGATTCCATGCACCCATAAATGAACAATCAGCTCAGAATAAGCCACTCCCAAAACTCGTTCATCAGAAATCAGCCAACGCGTAATCAATTCATATAACAAGGGTTTGTTTGCCAATTTGCTCAAGCTCCGGGAAAAACATGAGCCCAATTTTTCATCCGAAGTTTTGGTGTTGTAATGTTTAAGTATCCAAGCTGTTAAACAGTCATATACCAGTTGATCGTGGATACCCGTTTCGATCAATCTAGAAAGCGAAGAATCAAAATCATTTGCGAGTCCTGCATCCAAATCGGTCAAGGCACCCAACATCGCTGCCAAGTTTGGATGGTCTTTTACGATTTTAAGATTCATAAAAACGAAATTGCCCAGCACTTGCAATGCTGCTTGGTTATCGGGTTGCGCATGTGACAACAGCTCGGTGATCAATTCCGGTTGTGAGACAGCGGCATTTGATAGCGCCTGCCAAGCTTGCCGACTGACACTGGAATCCGGATGATGCCCCATCACCTTTAGGATTTTTTGAACACCTTTTCTTAAATCCGGTTCTTTTTCCAAGTGATTGCTCAACAGCCCCAGCACCCACAAAGCACCTGCCAATCTCTCATTGCAAGCAGAGTTGGTATCAGCCATAGCAAGTTCAATGGCCTCCCGGATTTGCCCGGAAGCGGCTAAGCCGTGCAAAGCCGCACTGTACAAATTTACGTTCGCAGGGGTCATGTCTTCTCGTACG
Source organism: Methylobacter sp. KS41 (assembly GCA_002862125.1). Lineage (GTDB taxonomy): Bacteria > Pseudomonadota > Gammaproteobacteria > Methylococcales > Methylomonadaceae > Methylobacter_C. Next base: position 2,217,764 of record PHSP01000001.1, read on the forward strand.
AGCACGTAGAGTTCTTTTGCGAGCTGAGGGTAAAAAGAAAAATAGTCCCTCACTTGAATGAAAAACATTCCAGAGGCCAAATCGCCAGAGGTCTTTGAGTGCTGTATCGCCGCTAACTCAACGATGTCCTCCACGCTTACATCTGCGATAAACGGCAGCGCATTACCAATACTTCTCAAAACATCAAAAACGTTGTGAGCATCCGAATTGGCGATTACTTCAATCCCGGCTTTTAAAATATTCACCTTTTTAGACATCAACCCCAAAAAACGTCCGTCGGTAAAGTCATTATGCCCAATTTCTTCGATCCATAATTGGTGTGCTTCATCAAACATTGTTCGTGCATCCGGCGGTAATTCGGAGTCATCGAATTTGCGAAAACCATGCACCGCTGTACAGTGGTTTCTCGCTTCAATTGAAGTGAATTTCAATTCATTACCATCGATGCAATAAAGCTCATCGATCTGTTTGGGCGAAAAGGAAATAGGTGTTAAAACTTCAATCGTGATGTTTTGGCTGCGTTGGTAATGAAGTTCGGATGCAAGCCGTATGACTTCTTCGGGAATTTCTTCAAGTAAAAAACTAAAGACTCTAGGCATGATGGTATTTATTTTTTCCTGTTGAGATTCAGGTACATTTGGAAATAGATTTATCAAAGCTCTCACACACTGATGTACGTCCTCATCGTATTAGGTTCACTTTCAAGCATGTAACAGTCCTTTGGATTTTTAATCTATTTTTAAGTTAATCAGTGTTGGCAGCTCATCAAATGCCTCACCAAGCCTACTAACTCGACACATCAATGAATCCATGCGTGCCACGTTTGGACTTGACCGCCAGCCAGTCTTTTAATTGCCTTAACTCTTCGGTTTCTTCCAGCTCATCCAGACTCTGCTTGTTTTTTAACAAACGAAATGCCGCGGAAAGCGCGTTATAACGATCCCCAATGATGCCGGCACGCCTTAAGCCAACGGTATTGAGGCGGTAATGCCGGGCCGGACGGCCGCCGATCAGCATAAACGGAATAACATCCATATTAAGTCCTGTTGTACCCTGCACTATCGCGAATGAGCCGACCCGGCAAAACTGATGGACGACTACAGCTCCGCCCATAAAAACGTTATTGCCCACTTCAACGTGGCCGCCTATCGCGACATTATTGGCAAATATTGTGTTGTTGCCGATACTGCAATCATGCGCAACATGACTGTTATTCATAAAATAGCAGCCTGAACCGATGCGCGTCTCGCCATTCTCTTTAGAAGCCCGGTGCGCAGTAAAGCCTTCCCTGAAGGCATTATTATCACCAATAATCAGCCAGGAAACCGTTTCGGGCTTGAAACCGGTGTCTTGCGGCAAGCCGCCCAATACTGCATGTGGATGTAAAATATTGCCGCCCCCCATTTTTACATGACCGTGTACCACGGCATGAGCGCCAATCCGGCAGTTAGCGCCTATCACCGCTCCAGCTTCAATAACGGCAAAAGGGCCAACGCTGACATTGTCTTCCAGTACGACATCTGGCGCTATGCAAGCGGACGGGTGAATGTTATTTGGCATATAAATTATCCTCTGGGATGATATTTTGAATGTAATTCTTTTAAGCGTTCGCGGGCAATATGGGTATAAATCTGGGTGGTCGATAAGTCGGAATGCCCTAATAATAATTGCACAACGCGCAAGTCCGCACCATGATTTAACAAATGCGTGGCAAAGGCATGCCTTAAGGTATGAGGCGACAGCTCCTTATTTATACCGGCCTTTTTTGCATGGCGTTTGATAATATGCCAAAAAGCCTGTCTTGTCATGCCGCCCGCGCGGCTGGTGACGAACAAATAATCGCATTGCCGTTCACCCAGTATGCTTTTTCTGGCCGGGCTCATATAACCTTCCAGCCAGCTCATGGCTTCTTCACCGACTGGTATCAAGCGTTCCTTATTGCCTTTGCCAATAATCCTGACCACGCCTTGCCTGAAACTAATTTGTTCAAACTTTAAACCGACCAGCTCAGATACTCGAAGTCCGGTTGCATAGAGCATTTCCAGCATTGCTTTATCTCTGTATCCATGAGAATTCGTTACCTCGGGAGCATTCAGCAAAAGCTCGACATCCTGTTCTGAAAGCGAGACTGGCAAGTAGCGGCCTATATGGGGCGATTCAATCAATGCGGTAGGATCGATCGTTATACTATTTTCCCTGATGTAATAACCGTAAAAGCGGCGCAGACTGGATAAAATACGCGCCGAGGACCGGTTGCCTATGCCCGCTTTATAGCGGCTTGCCAAAAACCTGGATAAATCCCCCGTATCGGCTTCCAGCATGGATTTATCCGCCAGCCATTTGGCAAAAATCCTCAAATCGCTGCTGTAGGCGGAAAGGGTGTTTTCACTCAAACCCTGCTCTACCCAGACGGCATCGAGAAACTGGTCTATCAAGGCGCTGGCGCTCATTGTTTATGGGCCTTTTCGAATGTCAGCAATTGTTTTTTGATGTTCATAAAATCACCGTCTGTATGCCCGCAATAACCCCCCATGCCGGAAACTGACACGACCCGATGACACGGAATAATCACCGGATAAGGATTATCCCTGCACGCATTGCCGACCGCTCGCGCGGACGAGTTTATTTTTCCAGCCAATGCCGAATAAGTGATGGTTTCTCCAAAAGGAATTTTGCACAGTTCGGCCCAGACTTTATGCCGGTAGGCGCTGCCTTGGTTTAACAGCTTAATGTTGAACTGTTTGCCGGTATTTAACCAATACTGCTTGAATTGCCGTTGTATTTCGTGGTCTTGAGGGCAAAGACCATCATCAGTTTCCCAATCCGCTTTACTAATAACGCCTTGCCTGGTATATAAAACCAGTTGACCGGCGGGGGTGGGAACCTTAATGATTTCCTCTGCTCCAGAACAATTTTCTACCCACTGAATTACAAATGACATTAAACAATACCCGTGAAGTAGATGAACCGGTTGAACTTTTGCGTTTTTCCTTTACTCATCTGCTGGCGGCGTTCAGACCGGAAGAATGACTCAAAATATATGTTGACTTCGACAATGATGATTAAGTATTTTTCCGCGACGCTATCTGTTGAAATTCTTCCATAAGAATTTTCACCCGGCTATCCCAGGAGTTTTCCCGCGCATATTGAATTATTAACGGCCTATCCCAAGCCGTTTCCAAGCCTTGAAATATAGCCGCCAGTAAAGACTCTGAATCACCAAAAGGCACGACTGCACCCAAACTTGGGTCATTAACCACCTCTTTATTGCCGCCGACCTCCGTAGTAATAACCGGCAAACCACACGCCATGGCTTCCAGAAAAACATTTGCCCAGCCTTCATTTGCTGTAGCCAACACAAATAAATCAGCAGCCGAAAGTGGGATTTTTAATTTTTCTGAAGGATATGCGCCCAAAAACCGGACATGTTTTTCAAGCTTCAGCATCTTAACCTGCTGCGCCAAACGTTCTCTTATATCGCCTTCCGGACTATCGCCGCCGACAATCAGGTAAATAAGCTCAGAGTATTTATCCACCAGCGCCGGCAAAACTTCAATAACCCGGTGAAAGCCTTTCCGGTCAACGAGCGCGCCAACTGAAACCAGTACTTTTGCATCCTCCGGAATATTTAATTCCGCTCTTACAAAGGTTTTAGTTAATGGATAAAACTTGACCACATCAATACCATTGCCAATCACCCGGATTTTATCGCTCAGGGCGCCTAAAGCAACAACATGGTTTTTAAGCGAGCCGGACACTGAAAAAATGCGAGCTGAATTTTTTAATGCTGTCATCAACCTCTTTTTGCGTCCCGGCATTTTTGACAAGGGCACTTCTGTGCCCCGCAAGGTAATAGTGACTGGAATTTTTAACCATTTTCCTAGCAACGTTGCGGCATAGCCGTCAGGATACGCAAAATGGGCGTCTATGATATTAAATTGTTTTCGAAGTTTTATCAGCGTGGGTAAACTGCCCAAAGCCATAAAAAAACCGTCACAAGATTTTAATAAGCCAGGAACAGATAAAAACCGGGGGAAATAGACTTGCACGCCTTGTTGCACTTCGTAGTAATTGGGTTGCGGCCTGAAATGTGGCCGCCAGTAACGCAATATTTCCTGGAATGGAAACCACGGCACAGGCGAGACGACAATAACCGGAATTTGCTGCGCAACGCGAAACATCCTCTCCCGGATAAATACCCCTGCATTAGGGCGTTTGTCGCTTGGAAAAAGTGATGAAAAAACCAGCAGCCTGGGTGTTGTCATAGCCAAGAATTACTATTTATAGAGCAAAAAGGTAAACTACTTAAGTCATTATTTCTGCAAGGATTAATGCGTAGTGAATTGTTAAATTTAGAACTGGCTATTACATACAAAAGAATTCTCAGATAGAAGCATTTTAATGCCTTTGACATCTCTTGAAGCAAATCAATCGTAAATTTATTTATTTCCATGAATCCTCTACAAATTGTTTTAAGAAATGTTAGCATAGAGCTTTAGCGGCAGAACCAAATCATTAATAAAATTAACCGACAATACGGGATAATCGGCCTTAACAGTTATTAATCCAGAGACTCATTAAATAAAAAACTCGAATTGGGTGTTTTGCGCCCTTTTTAATACACGAACAATTATCGAAGATGGATAAGCCGCGTAAAGCCTGAGTTATCCTAAAATCAATGTTGCGGACATTTTACAGGCGTCTTCTTAAAAAGTGTATTTTCAGAAAACTTGTAAAAGTAATCCTTAAATATTATCAAAAAACTCTATGTTCTATAACCTTAAAGATAAATTAAACAGGTATCGTTTTTTCGAAGCTTGTAAACAAATATTCGTTACCGCTCCTATCACTGCAACAACAACTGAACCTGTAGCTGTATTAACGCAGCTACAGCATAAAGATGTCATATTATTTCTGATAGCGATTAAAACCTTTGCCAAGCAAGTACCATTATCTAAAGTATTTATCATAAATGACGGCAGCCTGAATAATGATGACTTTGAAATTTTAAGACAGCATATTCCAATTGCAGACATTTATGACGCCGGTCAATTTTTCGATACACATTGCCCAACAGGCGGCTGCTGGGAAAGGCTTTTGGCGATAGCAAGTTTTATTGATCAGTTCTATATCATCCAGCTTGATAGCGACACGCTCACTTTATCAGAATTGGATGAAGTAAAAGACCATATTAAAACCAATACCGGCTTTGTGATAGGCACCTGGGATCAGCAGGAAATTGAACCCATGAACACCACTTCTGAATTAATACAAAAAAATGTTAATCCCACACTTGACGCACACGTGCAAATGCTTGCTGAAGCTCATTTTTCCAAACTGGAGGGTAGCGAAAACTTGAAATATGTTCGTGGTTGTGCCGGTTTCTCAGGATTCCCAAAAGAATCTTTCAATAAACAGTTTATTATTGATTTCTCCAGAAAAATAGAAAATGAAATTGGTTCAAAATGGCGCACATGGGGTAGCGAACAAGTGATGTCTAACGTTGTAGTTGCTAATCTTGATAAAGCTGCTGTGTTACCTCATCCAAGATACTGTGATTGCAACCACATGAAACTTCCTGACACCTGCTTTATCCACTTTATAGGTGATTGCCGTTTTAAAAATTCCATTTACGCAAAATTAGCCCAAAATGAAATAAAAAAACTCACATCGAAAAGCAACTAATTACACATCTATACTAATGATTATAAAGCATTTTTATCACTAATTTCTAATAAACATCTACCAGCATAATTTTTCACGGACAATTTATTTTTCAAATGCCAGTGCAAATAACTTTAGATATTCCTTTTTCCTCTGCCGATACCGTAATAAGTGACACCTTGCTTATCAAGTAATTCAGGCTGATATAAATTTCTGCCATCAAAAATCACCGCATCTTTTAAGGTATTTTTTAGCAAGTCAAAATCAGGGCTCCAGAAGTTTTTCCATTCTGTTACCACAATCAAGGCATTTGCGCCCAGCAACGCTTCTTCAGCGGTTTCGACCAAGGTTAAGCCTGACTTATCGCCATAAATTCTTCTTGCTTCAGCCATCGCCTCAGGATCAAATGCTCTGACCTCGGCGCCAGCATTAATTAACGACTCAAGTATGACGCGGCTAGGAGCTTCTCTCATATCATCGGTTTTTGGTTTAAATGCCAAGCCCCAAAGCGCGAAAGTCTTGCCCTTCAAATCATTCTTATAGTGCTGAACGATTTTTTTAAACAAAACCTGTTTTTGGCGATCGTTGACATTTTCAACCGCATTCAGCAACTCTGCTTTATAGCCCATTTGTTGCGCCGTCCGTTCCAGCGCTTTAACATCCTTGGGAAAGCACGAGCCGCCGTAGCCGCAGCCCGGATAAATAAATGAATAGCCAATGCGGGAATCAGAACCTATGCCGTTTCTGACGTGCTCTATATCAGCGCCTAACAATTCGGCTAAATTGGCTAATTCATTCATAAAGCTAATTTTTGTAGCTAACATGGCATTAGCGGCGTATTTGGTTAATTCAGCCGAACGCACATCCATGATTATGATCCGCTCATGACTTCGATTAAAAGGAGCGTAGAGCGCTTTTAATAATTCCGCTGTTCTTGGATTGTCCGTGCCGACAATAATGCGATCCGGTTTCATGAAATCAGTAATCGCCGCGCCTTCTTTCAAAAACTCCGGATTTGACACGACATCAAAATCAACAGTAACGCCCCGCTTTGCCTGTGTTTGAAGAATCGTTTCCTTGACTTTATCGGCGGTACCAACAGGCACGGTCGACTTATCAACAACAATACGATAGTCATTCATATTTTCAGCAATCGATTTTGCCACTGCCAGAACATATTGCAAATCGGCTGCACCATCTTCATCAGGCGGCGTACCCACCGCTATAAATTGAAAAACTCCATGACTAACGGCTTCCTGTATATCCGTAGTAAATTTTAATCTACCTGCTTGCTGGTTGTCTTTAACCAGCTCTCCCAGCCCAGGTTCATAAATGGGAATAATACCTTTTATTAAATTATCAATTTTTTGTTGATCGACATCGATACATAAGACGTCATTGCCAACCTCGGCCAGACAAACGCCGGTTACTAAACCTACATAACCAGAACCAAATACTGTTACTTTCATTATTATTTCCTAAGATCGAGCAATCAATTGAGCATAGATATTTTTATAAAAACTGACACTTTTTGTCCAGTTCCTTTCCCTTTCGACATACAGCCGGCCTGCCATGCGTAACTGTTCCCACTGTTGCGGCTGGTTTAATAAATTGAGTACGGTAGCGGCCAAGTCACCGGCATCATTTGCTTTAAATAAATAGCCGTTGCGCTGATGCTCAATCAGTTCCTTATGCCCACCTACATCGGAAGCAACCACAAGCCGTCCCTGCGCCATAGCCTCCAGAGGCTTTAAAGGCGTCACCAACTCAGTTAAGCGCATGGATAAGCGTGGATAAACGAAAATATCAACCTGGTTGTAGTAGTCTTGCACTCGCTCGTGAGGTATGCGGCCAGTGAAGATAACCTGTTCCTCCAGATTCATTTCTTTTGTTTTTTGTTTGATTAGCGCATCTTGGGGGCCACCGCCTACGAGCAATAATCGGGTTTCAGGCTGTTTTTCCAGTATTTTGGGCAATGCTTCCATCAACAGAGGCAGGCCTTCATAGGCATAAAATGAGCCAATAAAACCAAGGACTGTTTTATTCTGTAAACCCAGTTGAGTTCTTAATGATTGATCAGGCTCTATTCCATAGGCAAAATGCTCGATATCAACCGCATTGGGTATGACTGTAATTTTTTCTGTTGGAATACCCCTCGTGATGATATCAGATCGTAATCCATCGCATATTGTCGTTATGGCATCCGCTTGCTTAAAAACGTGAGTTTCCAGCATTTTTGTCAGCTGATAGCGCAACCCTCCTTCAGAGGCGGTTCCGTGATCAACAGCAGCATCTTCCCAAAAGGCCCTGCATTCATAGACCAGAGGAACATTATGTTTTTTGGCAACTTTAAGTGCGGCCAAACCATTTAATGCAGGAGAGTGAGCGTGCAGTATATCAGGCTTGATTTCAGGGATGATTTCATCCAGCCGTTTTGCCAGTGACTTCACAATAGCCCATTGACTAATAGCCGGCATCGTTGCAAGAAGTCCTTTGGACATGTCTGACCTATAAAAAGTAAGGCCTTCTATTTCTTCTAAGGGAGCGCTTGCAGCGATATGCTTGGGTGAGGTGACGTGAAACGTTTCCCAGCCCAGTTTTTGCTGCTGTTCTAAAATGGCTTTGGTACGGAAGGTATAGCCACTGTGCAAAGGAATGGAATGGTCAAGGATATGAAGAATTTTCATGCAGTTTAATGTCGATTAGTGTGCAATGGCGGCAATTATAGCGTGCTTAAGGTTTAATGCCTCTCTTTTCCCGACACCCGTCTAAATGCTTTTCGTAATAAATGCGGAACCATCAAGTAAACAGGCATTTTTAACCAATGCGATCTGACGAACAACAACCAGCGCGCGAGTCCCGTCCAGCGGTCATTGCAGCTTTCGTGATTGGGCATAAGGGCTCTAAGAAATAGCGCATCCATCAACTTTGTATATATCCTGTTTGGCGACTGCTGCTCCGAAGCTGTAAGAACATTTTTTGGTATTGGAGTATGCAAAATTTTATGCGTATATCGAAGTGCGTAATACAACGGGACTTGTTGATTAAGATCTTCAGATCGTTGCAGCATTTTTACCCAAAAATTTTCTTGCTCCGAAAATTCTTTAAACAATAAATCCAAATCCGACAAATCCCGAAAACCGTGAGCAAACTCTCCCTCATGGAATAAATGAGCAGCGCTATGTAACACTCTGTCTTCAGGAGATAAAACCCAGATATTTTTTTCAGGAATTTTTACGATATTGGCCAGTAACTTATTGGCATCAGGACAAAATCGGGTTGTCTTGGGCAGAATATTATGGTGCACATCGATGGATGTTTGACGCTTTAAGTGCCTTAACGGTGGAATTTCGTGCATCCATTGCCGATAATATTTTTGATCATACGGTTCGATAGTGTTTGTCATCCATCCCGCCTTAATCAAGGCGATTTCCACCTCAAGCAATTTATCTTCCGGCACCAGAATATCAACGTCCGAAAATATACGGCCATTAGCCGCTATATTACCGGCAATAAAGTATGCAGATCCTTTTAATAAAACCAGCGGTACATTGAGCTCTTTTAAAGCTTCCTGAATGCAAGCGACTTCCAGATTTAGAGAAATATAAAATCGATCTGCATAGGTTTGCGTTGATAAAATATGCGCATACGGCTGCGCGGGAATTTGCTTTAGTATTCCCTCTGAATCAAATAAATAACGAAGCCTAGCCAGCACATTAGCGCTACGCGCCTGTCTGATCAGCAAATCCCACTGACGTAAATTTAATTTTAGCGCCTGCCGAGGTTCCATGAAAACCTTGCAAAGACCAGGAAATTTAGAAAACTTCAATTGGCTAATTCCGTAAATAAAGCAACGGCTTCCTCAAGACGGCAGTATTTAAACTCATAACAATCGCTGGCATTGATTAAATCGCCCGCAGTATTAAAACCCTGAAAACCCAGGATATTATAATTAAAAGAGTTTTCAGCAACCTTTAAGAGTGATCGACTTTTACTCAAAGGTATTAGATCAGTATTAGAGCCTTCCAGATATTTAGGGAAAACCACCTTAGCTGGTTTGGCTGGATTTTTACCTAGTTCAACACTTTCATCAGGCGGTCGTACGTGGCCTATCGCACCTTTTGCTGTATTATCAACTACCGGCCCCATAATCACATCGGGTGAAAAATTGCGAATAATTTCAAGAGATTTATTTTTTAGACTAATGGGTCTTGGTACTGGATAAACCAAGCCATCGAAGATTGAAACCAGCGTCATTTCATCGGAAAGCAGACGCCAACCACTGCAAACCAAGGCTGCGCATAGCGTGCTTTTGCCACTACCGGGCGTACCCGGAAAGATAAACGCTTGCCCATTGCGTTCCACTACAGCGGCATGAATAACTAAATAGTGATGGGAATAATTCGCTATGCACCAGTTTAAGCCCCACTCGAACATGGCAGACGCTTGATTATACGGCAACGGTTTAAATGGGATATAGCCATCGAATGAAAAATTGATCTGTGCGCGAAAAAACCGGCGGACAATAGAGGGCGGTGCTATAGATGTGTAGAAATCAATAAAATCCTCGTTATTGACTACATCGAAATGGCCATAAAGGCATAACAAATGATCGGCGACTTCGGTTACAGAAGAGGACAAACAAACATTAAATCCACCTACTTTTAACCTAAGCCCCCCGGTTTTAAGTAATTGTATAACCTTTTTTTTTGAAAGTCTCGCGAGTTTCACTCAGTTTTGTTTTTCCATAACTATTACTTAAGCAAACTTTTGGTATTCCATAATCTATGGATATCCGAAAGCCAACGATTTCAAACTCATAAACGCACTGGTATTTTATAGCAAAACGGATCAAGCAACTCCTTTTTATAAACAGTTTTACAAACATGTGTGTCTATACCAACTTAACCCTATGCTTTTCCCGGCATCTGAATATAAATAATGCAATTTACTTATCCCCCAAATAGGGACAGCAGCTTAAATAAATCTTTGGAAACCAATTACAATATCTACAAACAAATCAATAAGCCGATGAATAAAGAACCTTCTTAACTATGTCCATGTCGACTCTAAAAATGTTATTACATCGGTAAAAGGGGGGGGCGGAAAAATGGAATGATTACACAGCCCTTTTACTTCGTCAGAACTCAGAATATATTTGCCCTTAAAATAATTTGCATTCAACAAGGCTGCTGTCAAGTGCCAGTCTAAAGTACCGTTGTATTTACCCAATATCTCTCGCATTGTCCGGGTATCACCCGCACCAAAGGCTATGGAATCAGAAAACTTGGTTCCTCCGGTATAAGAATCCCATTTATTTTTATTTTTTCCAGATTGGCATGTTCCATAATTAAAGCCAGCTTTTGACCATGCTTCTAGAGTTGTATCACCTTGAGGAGTAGAACCGACAGGATTCTTCCAAAAACCGGGACTTAATCCTAAAGTACAGCTGCCAGTGCCGATATGGGACTCATTACCAGACATCATTTGCGATAAACACAATGCGCCAAATACCGAGGGACTGGATAATGTTAAAACTACGGGAGCAGCAATCCCCGCCCCCTTTATGAACCGGCGTCTTTGTTCCACGTCTGTATTTTTTTTTGTCTCGTCTTGAGTCGGTTTTTTTTGATTGCTCATAATAGCTCATGTGATAATGGATATTTTCGATAACAGCCTTGGTTTATAGCCTTTAAGTGTCACTGTGAACTTCAGAGAAAAGACACCTGAATCATTGGCATTTAATTCATGCTAACAAGGACAATCTCCAATAAATCTCATGAGTAAGTTGATCTTCGTATCTTAGCCGTCAAAATAAATCCAGCCTGTTTAGCGCAAAATGCAAATGCACAGATGTTAACTTCTCATAAGTCTATTCTCAAATTGAGTATAGTTAAGAATTACAATAATAAAACCCAACTAAATTGTGAAAACCGCATTTTCCTTTAGCGCTAATCAACAATCCTTCAATAAAGACTTTTACAACCATTAACGAAACATTTCTACCAAATGGGATAAGGGGAAACTAAATTGGCGGGCAAATTTCTTTCAAGCAAAAATCATTTTTACTTTGCTAAACATATTTAGAGTGTGAAATAAATCCATGGCCATTGCATTCCACTTTGGCCGCAGTGGGATATGGTATTGATTGGCTCTACAGCAATCCAAGGATCATTTCAGCATTGCAGACACATGTATGCAAGGCGATTAAACGGAAACCAACCGTCGAAAGAAAATGGACTTGCGGACAAAATTGGAGGCGCTTTCAATGGTAGTCTAGCGACAAAAAAGTTAGTAATTGATGTCACCAAAAGCGCCATATTGACGTGAGTAATACACCGTAAACTTGGGAAAAGAAAAAAGCAGACATTAAATCCACCGGTACTAAATGTAAGCCGCCCAACTAAAAGAGACTAAGTTCTCGACTATTTGAAATTATCGCTGATTTTACCTCACTGTTTTTTCCGTAACTTCCAATAAACCTAGCTTTTGGTATTCCAGGATTAAGTTATCCAAAAGCCCATCAATATCTAAATCAGTTTCCAACTCAAAAACGCTTTCTATGTTTTGCCGCAGTTGTTTTCGAGTAGCTGTTTCTTCTGAAATAAGTTTAAAAATTTCGACTCCCATGCCATCGACAAGATGTGTTTCTCCAGTCAACTGGTTGTAGATAACGCATTCATCATCCCAAAAACGATAGCAAACTATTGCTCCCATTGGAAAACCAATCACACAATCGTTAAGCACGAAATGGACCGGTATTTAGATAAATAACTCACATTCATGATTCCAATGTCGAACGTATAAAAGAGATTTTATCAGTATAGCCAGGTGGAGGTGCGTCATATAACCAAAAATCAAGTAACTGTGTGTAAGTAAAAATATAATTAATACTGGTGAATCTCGTATTCATCAGAGCAGCTACCCAAGTAGCGTAACTAGCGTTTGGTTCAACTCCGGCGGCGTAATTAGCTAAAATATCTTTCAACTTAGAACTAATAGTAGGAAGAGGATTTCCAACAGAAGAACGAGTCGCGGATGTAAAAGCGTCCCCGTCATTAAATTTTGGATTACCAGTATTATAAGGACTTGGAAAAGCAGGATTAGTTTCTTTTGCTATACCACTCCAATAGGAGATGCTTTTACCTAAAACGCAACTGCCTGGTGTTTGAGATGCATTACCAGACATTTGTTGCGATAGACACTCTACTCCAAATACAGAGGGACTTGCCAGTGTTAGAATAACGGGTGTGGCAGCGGCTGCGCCTTTAATAAACTGGCGTCTTTTTTCCACAGCCGCTTCTTCTGTTGTCTTGTCTTGATTTTGTGACTCTTGACTGCTCATGATAGCTCACCTTGAAATAAATAGACTCAAAAACTGCTTTAGCAGTTACTCTTAAACGGTTGTGTAAAATACAGGATAAGAACAGCCTAAATTTAGACTTTAAACCATGCTAAAAGGAAAAATTTTATCAAATAAACTCTAACAAACAACTTGATCTTTGTATAGAGTGAATTTTGTAAAAGCAACAGCCAAAATCAACTCACCTGATTAATCTGTAACCGATTTATACGCTTATGTTAAATATCCATATATAATCATTTGACATATTATAATAGACATAACAATTAAATTATGAACGATCATACCACTAAATTATGAAATCTAAATTAATCGTTAGCGCTGTTCAACAACGCTGCAATGAAGACAGACAAATAAACCTTGATTTTTCAATAGCACAAATACATGAAGCCACCGCAGCCAATGCGGATCTCGTGGTATTACCCGAACTGCATTTGGATCCGTATTTTTGCCAGAATGAAGATTATAATCACTTTGATCTTGCTCAAACCATTCCTGGACCTACAACTGAAATTCTGTCAGCGGTAGCCAAAAAATTGAAAATCGTTATCGTCTCAACCATCTTTGAGAAAAGAGCGCCTGGCCTTTATCATAATACTGCAGTAGTTTTTGACAAGGATGGCAGTATCGCCGGTAAATACCGGAAAATGCACATTCCTGATGATCCGGGTTTTTATGAAAAATATTACTTTACTCCCGGCGACCTGGGTTTTAAACCGGTAGAAACGTCTGTCGGTAAATTAGGCGTTTTAATCTGCTGGGATCAATGGTTTCCAGAGGCGGCCAGACTAATGGCTTTAGCGGGCGCTGAAGTTTTAATATACCCTACCGCCATAGGTTGGGATCCTCAAGATACACTGGAAGAACAACAACGCCAGCTTGACGCCTGGATTACCATTCAGCGCTCTCACTCGGTCGCCAATGGCATTCCGGTTATTTCCTGCAACCGCATCGGCTTTGAGCAGGCGCCCGGCTCATCAGCAGGCATCACCTTTTGGGGCAACAGTTTCATTGCCGGTCCTCAAGGTGAAATAATGACACAAGCCAATGATTCAGAAATAAAACTGTTAACGTGTGCGCTTGATGGTTCTCGCATTGAACGGGTCAGACAAATATGGCCCTATTTGCGCGACCGCAGAATTGATGCCTACGATGATTTAAACAAGCGTTTTATCGATTAACAAGCATTAAAACACTATAGAAACCCATCCTGAAAATGTCTTTGGGTGGGTTTTGCTTAAGCTACAAACCGCCGGCAACCTCTAAACTTCAAATTCTGAGCGATCATGACCGGCTTTTATCAATGCTTGCAGCCATGTTGGCATGACCCCGCGCCCTGTCCAGGTTTTTTCTGATTCTTCCGGATGACGATATTTAACAGGAACTTTAACGCCTTTGCGCACTGACCTTTTATCATTTTCATGAATTTCTACAACAACATCAATAGATGCCGCCAACTCTTTAATCCGCGCAATAACGTCTTTCCGCTTATTTGCCTGAATATTCTTTAATGCTTTTTCCGCACTATCAATAACTGCCTGTAATTCACTTTCTGAAAGCTTCTGATAATCTGTCACTGCTACTCACTCAATAATAAAAAACTTAAGCATATTATCATTATTTGTATTCATATTTAAAAGTAATACTTATTATAAGGCAGGATAAGGATAAGAAAACTATCTCTATAGTTACTTAATAAAACTCCAAACTTATTCATAAATTACATTAATGGGTATTTCATTTAATATCCGGCCTGTTTCATCAACCAGCCTAACGGTCCAATTAGTCTTAAGACTATATGCAAACAGCTGACGGCTTGATGTACGCCAGTTATCACTCGAAATATTTACTTTCTTTCCGGTTATAACCGCACCATCAAGTAACCATTCGTGGTAAACCGTTCGGCCTTTCATTGACGCCAATTCAACAAAATAATAAACCGATGTTGGTCCATTTTTACTAAGTTTCAGCGGCAATACTATTTCACCTACAGGCTCATTATTCTGTATTTTAAAGGTCAGTAATGCTCTGGTTACTTTATTATTACCCTTTGTATTTTTATTTATCTCTATTTCTGATTTAACCGGTGTCTTAATACTATTTTCAGGCGAAGCCGCTTGGTGTTGCAAATCCGTGTTCTGAGTATTCGGCTTAAAAAGAAATAACAGCGCTGCAATGAAAAATATCAGTCCCAGCAAAGTCAGTAATATCCGTTTAATATTCCATTCGGTTGTCACTTTTGATGCAGAAACACCTGGGTCTGCTGGTTTCCCGGAACCCGGATATTTCAGTTTGATTACAATGTTTTTTTTATCTTCCATACAATTTCCTGATGAATAACACTATCCAGAACGATAACGATTTTAACGGGTTCGTACGCCATAGTAAGCGCGAAAGAATGAGTATAGCAATCACTGGCTACGTATCCGCGAACCGGCGTTTGTTCGGCAGTTTGGTAGTAGCGACGGCATTAAACGCGCCCAGCAAGACAGTTTGTTTAGGCGTGATTATTAATCCTGACAAAATAAAATACAAGAACAATGGATAAAAAGTCCATCATGAATTTCTGATCCGTTTCTCACGGCTATTAAAGCCGATGCACATGGAATCATCTTGAGTAAATATTTACGCGCTGAAAGCCATCTTGAAATCATGTAGGCTAAAAACGATATGCTCAAATAGGTGCAAGCTTGTTACAAACCCAGAGGAGATAATTCTTACGATGGTTAAATTTCTATAAAGTCACAATCCGGAATTGGGTAACGGGATTGCGCCCCGCTACCCTCGGGTTAGTTAAACCTTATGATAAATATCAGCGCCTTCCTCGAGAAACTGTCTGGATTTTTCATCCATTCCTTTTAATAGCGCCTCTTGATCATCTTTAATTCCTTTTGCTGCTGCATAGTCGCGAACATCCTGGCTTATTTTCATTGAGCAGAAATGGGGACCGCACATGGAACAGAAATGGGCGACTTTGGCTGACTCTTTAGGCAAGGTTTCATCGTGAAATTCGCGCGCTTTTTCAGGGTCAAGTCCGATGTTGAATTGGTCTTCCCAGCGAAATTCAAAACGCGCTTTAGACATTGCGTTGTCGCGGGCTTGGGCGCCGGGATGGCCTTTTGCCAGATCCGCCGCATGAGCGGCGATTTTATAAGTGACGATGCCTTCGCGTACATCCTGTTTATTCGGTAAGCCTAAATGTTCTTTTTGGGTGACGTAACAGAGCATGGCGCAACCGTACCAACCGATATTCGCCGCGCCGATGGCAGAAGTAATATGGTCATAACCGGGAGCAATATCGGTGGTCAGCGGACCCAAGGTATAGAAAGGGGCTTCGCCGCATTCTTCCAATTGCTTTTCCATGTTGACTTTAATCATGTGCAAAGGCACATGCCCCGGACCTTCAATCATGGTTTGCACATCATGTTTCCAGGCAATTTTTGTCAGTTCACCCAAAGTTTCAAGTTCACCGAATTGCGCGGCGTCATTTGCATCATAGATTGAACCGGGGCGCAAGCCATCGCCCAATGAAAATGACACATCATAGGCTTTCATGATTTCGCAGATTTCTTCAAAGTGCGTGTACAAAAAGCTTTCGGTATGATGCGCCAGGCACCATTTAGCCATGATCGAGCCGCCACGCGAAACGATGCCGGTCATGCGTTTTGCAGTAAGAGGAACATGGTGCAAACGCACCCCGGCATGGATGGTAAAGTAATCCACGCCCTGCTCCGCCTGTTCGATCAGGGTGTCGCGGAAAATTTCCCAGGTCAGCTCTTCAGCCTTGCCGTTGACTTTTTCCAGCGCCTGATAAATCGGCACGGTGCCGATGGGCACGGGTGAATTGCGTAAAATCCATTCGCGGGTTTCGTGGATGTTTTTACCCGTAGACAAATCCATGATGGTGTCGCCGCCCCAGCGTATGCCCCAAAGCATTTTTTCAACTTCTTCGTCAATGGATGAAGTAACGGCGGAGTTACCTAAATTACCATTGATTTTCACCAGGAAGTTACGTCCTATGATCATTGGCTCCAATTCAGGGTGGTTAATGTTGGCGGGAATAATAGCTCTGCCTCTGGCCACTTCATCACGGACAAATTCAGGCGTAATGACCGGAGGAATGGAAGCGCCGAAAGAGTAGCCTGGATGTTGGTCTTTCCACAGTTCGCGCATGTCATCCATTTTCTGGTTTTCTCGAATCGCGATAAATTCCATTTCAGGGGTAATAATGCCTTGCCGCGCATAATGCATTTGCGTCACATTGGCCCCAGCTTTGGCACGGAGCGGTTTACGGATATGTTCAAAGCGCAGACCGGCAGTTGCAGGATCTTCCAAACGCTGGCGGCCAAAGTCCGAACTGGGGCCAGACAATTCTTCAGTGTCATTTCTTTCTGCAATCCAGGCAGAGCGAACCGAACCCAAACCTTTTCTTAAATCGACTTTAGCATTAGGGTCAGTGTAAACACCGGAAGTATCATAAACATAAAGAGGGGGGTTTTTTTCAGCGCCAAAGTGTACAGGCGTATCGGACAGGGTAATCTTGCGCATGGGGACCCGTATATCAGGCCTACTGCCTTGTATATAGATTTTTTCCGATGCGGGGTAGGAATCGATTCTCACACTACTGTTTGACTCGGTAGCGTCTTTCAGGACAGCGCTCATGCTTATCTCCAATAAAAATAAAACAAGACGCAGGGAAGTCTGGGCTTTCCTACGCCGGTATTAACCGGGGTCAGGTTCGAAGGGTTTCTCTCAGCCTCCCCTTCTCCTGAGCAATGCGCGGAACGAGGAAGCACCCCTAGCCTTTACGGATGTGCCACTAACTTAAAGTATAATGCAGCGGAATGCAAGCTCGTCCCGTATTTTGCCTTCAACAAACACCTTATAAAACAGATAGTTTTAATGAAATAGATCAACGCGCCTTTTGTTACATGAAAGCTTAATAATCAATTAGTTATAGTTAATCAGGGCGATATTCTTAGGACTTTTTAGACATTTTTTATATTATATGGGGTCAAGAGCGATAAATCACATGGCTTAGAAAATGATGATAAATTCATTTTTTGACCTGTTAATTCGCTGTAAATAAAATTTTAAAAAAGGATGGTCTGTGAAAAT
Source organism: Methylobacter sp. KS41 (assembly GCA_002862125.1). Lineage (GTDB taxonomy): Bacteria > Pseudomonadota > Gammaproteobacteria > Methylococcales > Methylomonadaceae > Methylobacter_C. Next base: position 2,235,909 of record PHSP01000001.1, read on the forward strand.
TTCGGTTGTTGTTCCTGTTCATAATGAAGCCGGCAATATTGTCTCTTTAATAGAAGAGATTGTTAATGCCATGAGTACTGCTAACGCCTATGAAATTATTTATGTTGATGACGGGAGTAACGACCAGACAACGGCAGTTTTAAAACAGGCGCTTCGAGATTTTAAAGCATTGAGAGTCATCCGGCATGAGCAAAGCTGCGGACAAAGCACAGCTATTTATACGGGCGTTAAAGCAGCAAAATATCCCTGGATAGCTACTCTGGACGGTGATGGTCAAAATGATCCCGCCGATATTCCCCGTTTGTATGAAGCATTAATCCGGGAAAGGGAAACGGCAGCCAATTTATGGATGGTGGCCGGTTGGCGGAATAAACGTTATGATTCCGCCTGGCGGCTCTTTTCATCTAAAGTGGCTAATGGCGTTCGTTCCCGCTTGCTAGGCGATAATACGCCGGATACCGGGTGCGGCCTAAAAATATTCTCAAGAGAATCTTTTCTGGAATTACCTTATTTTGACCATATGCATCGATTTTTACCCGCATTGGTTTTGAGAGCCGGCGGTCATGTAATTTCTGTGCCGGTCAATCATAGATCCAGAACCACCGGCTATTCCAAATACGGCACTTTAGACCGGCTTTGGGCGGGAATTACTGACATGTTTGGAGTCATCTGGTTACAAAAACGCGCAAAATCACCCCTGATTAATGAAATGGAAGCTGATTAAAGGCCTCCTCATATTCAGCGAGGTTGTTTTGCAATGCTACTAAATTTTTTATTCACCACGAAGAATACGAGGAAAAACTTCGCGCTCTTCGTGGGGTTTATAGAACGCCGGCTATTAAATCTTGTGCTTTTTGGTTAAGTCTTTAAGGTAAGCTAAAAAGTCATCTTTTAGCTCTCTGTGCAATAGCGCCTGTTCTACTGTAGCTATTAAAAACCCCAGTTTAGAGCCGCAATCATAGCGTTTACCTTCAAATTCGTAAGCCAGCACCTGTTCATCATTTAATAAATCAGCAATTGCATCGGTTAATTGAATCTCTCCTCCCGCGCCTCTTCCTGTCTTTTTGATTTTGTCAAAAATAGCGGGTGTCAAAATATAGCGGCCGACTACCGCTAAATTTGAGGGTGCATTTTCCGGCTTTGGTTTCTCAACAATCATTTCGACCGGCGCTGATTTTTCTGAAAACTCACCGGTTTTCACAATTCCATAACTAGCCGTTTCTGATGGATTAATCCTTTCAACACCCAAAATTGAGGCATGCTTTTGCTCGTAAAGCTTAACCATCTGCGCCATACAGCCTCGACCCGCGTCTTCGATCATGTCATCCGCCAGTATCACCGCGAAAGGTTCATCGCCAATAACCGGTCTGGCGCAATAAACAGCATGACCAAGACCTAGAGCCTCAGCTTGCCTGATAAAAATACACGACACATGCGGCGGCAAAATACCCTGTATCAACTTCAACATTTCAGTTTTGCCTTTTGCCTCCAACTCTTTTTCCAGTTCGTAAGCCTTGTCAAAATGATCGGTTATGGCGTTTTTACTACGCCCGGTAATAAATACCATGGTATCAATACCCGCCGCGACGGCCTCTTCTACAGCATATTGAATCAAAGGCTTATCAACAATAGGCAACATCTCTTTCGGGCTAGCCTTGGTTGCCGGCAAAAAGCGAGTGCCCAATCCAGCCACTGGGAAAACTGCTTTGGTAATTATTTTACTCATTAACTATTTCCTTATTTATGCGAAATACAAAATTAAACACGCCCGTATTGATCGCCAAAACGTACGATATCATCTTCACCCAGATAACTTCCCGATTGCACCTCGACGATTTCCAGAGGAATAACTCCCGGATTTTCGAGACAATGTACAATTCCTAAAGGAATATAGGTGGATTCATTTTCGGTAATTAACAATTTTTCCTCACCCTTGGTCACCAAGGCTGTGCCTTTAACCACAACCCAATGTTCAGCGCGGTGATGATGCTTCTGTATGGATAACTTACCTCCCGGCTTAACCACAATCCTTTTAGTCTGGTGGCGCTCACCCGTATCAACCAAATCATAATGCCCCCAGGGACGGTATGCTTTCCTGTGAACATCGGCTTCGCTTCGTCCGCTTTCTTTTAACTGGGCGACGATTTGTTTGACCTCCTGAACCCTGTCTTTAGGCGCAATCATCACGGCGTCATCAGTTTCCACAACGACCAGATCATTTGCGCCGATCACTGCAACCAGTTTGCTTTGAGCGCGTATAAATGAATTACGGGTATCAACTGTCAATACATCCCCGCTGATGGCATTGCCGAAAGAATCCTTTTCGGTTACATCCCATAATGCGGACCATGATCCAACATCATTCCACCCGGCATTAAGCGGGATTACAACCGCCTTATCAGTTTTTTCCATCACTGCATAATCGATAGAATCAGAGGGGCATGTAGAAAATATTTCCTTATCCAACCGGACAAAATCCACATCAACCTTTGCCGCCTTAAACGCTTGACGGCAAACCTCCAGCATATCAGGATTAAATTTTTCCAATTCACTCAGAAAAACTCCTGCCTTGAACGCAAACATGCCGCTGTTCCAATAATAGTCACCGCTTTGGAGATACTGTTTTGCCGTCCCGGAATCGGGTTTTTCGACAAATGCGGCCACACTAAAAGCTGATCCATGCTGTGAGATATCACGTTTTATATAGCCGTATCCGGTTTCCGGTTCTGTAGGCACTATGCCAAAAGTAACCAGAAATCCCTGCCCTGCCAACTCTTTTGCCTGAGCTATAGCCTCATGAAAAGCGGTTACATTTGATATAACATGGTCTGCCGGCAACACTAACAATATATCATCCTCGGATGCGGCTGTTAATGCCGCCATAGCTACTGCGGGCGCAGTGTTTCTGCCTACCGGCTCAAGAATAATGGCGGCGGGTTTTTCACCTATTTCCCATAATTGTTCCGCCATCATAAAACGATGATCTTCATTACATACAGCAAGCGGAGCTTTTAATTCATCGAGCCCGGCCAACCTGAGTAATGTTTCCTGCACCATGGTATGATGGGAAACCAACGGCAAAAATTGCTTCGGATAATGTCCGCGAGAAAGTGGCCAAAGTCTTGTTCCTGAGCCACCCGATAAGATAACGGGAATCATATAAATTATTTTCCTTAAATTTTAACGGTTATATCAAAATGCGTGAAAGTCGATTTATTTATTCTAACACTTCTTAATAAACACTTAGCATATTTGAGTTAGCAACCCGCCCCCTTAAGAACTTTCGTGCGATAACTGTTTTCAGCACCATCACGATCAGGTTTAAGGCAAAATAAGTGAGGTTAAGTCAATAACCTATCTTCTCTTGCAGAAACCAAGTCAGGTATGACTGGATGGCGCCACCCAAAAAGCGTTATTACTTTGGGAAGCATTTTTAAATTTTAGGATATCGCCTTAGGAATCAGGTCGAATCCGGTGTGCCCCGGTTCAAGCCCCGATTAAAATCTTATGCATTAATGTATCTCTGCCAATTCTGGCAAAAATAAAAAGCAATAACTTCCGGGTATAATTTATTGGTTTAAGCATATTTTTTTGTAAAGGCTGCAATAAATACTGGCAACTCATTTATTGGCAAGTGGTTGATTCCAGACGCACTTTTTCGCCCTCCACCTGTTGTAAATGACGAACACAATTCATCAGCCCCTGTATTACGCGTTAACGGCGCCCGGACACTGACTTGGTAGCCGCCTTGGGCATTGTAACTCAGAACTGCATGAGCGCGTTCCGGGTTTTGGTTGGCGAGTTCGTTGCCAAATACCCCGCTAACTCGTCTTGCCCAAGGTTCATCCGGCAAAATATAGACGCTAATAGCGTCAGCCTGATACTCAGGCTTGATATAGTGAGCCTGGTTCATGTCATTTGCATAGCCTGACAACAGTTTTTGATAGACTATTGAGTTGTCAGACATAAAATCAAAAGGAGAAGCATAGGGTGCTAGTTCACGGTAAAGCATATCCGGGGCGATAAGTAAATCAGTGACGCTGTCGCCATAGGCGTTATAATTGATACAAACTCCCAGATCCCGGACTTGCTTAAGCTGGTTTGCCATTAATGACAAAGAATGAGCGGCATGTTCCGCGCTGCCAGTCAGGTTGTCCCCGAAGGCCGCAGTGACAGCCCATGCACGATATTTTCCTGCAAGATATTGGTCCACCAGTAAGCTGGTGCAGGTGTTTGCCGAAGTATCGATAAGCGTTTTAAGATTAGGATGGCGTGGAACATCACTCGATTGATGATGATCAACATAAAATACATTAGCGCCTTGCTGGAGAATTCTGTCTAATCCGATACGGTTTTTTTCTAACGAAATATCCAGAACAGTCACTTGGTCATTTTTTTGAACCGAGAGTCGCTCCAATAGCTGGATATCCCTTTTTACGCCGGTAACCAGCTTTGATTCGGCTGGTTGCGCCAAACGCAACTGAACGAGCGCGCAAATACCGTCTGCATCGCCGTTGAATACATCAATTTGCATAGGTTGCCCCTGATTTTTAGGATTGAGTTTTATTTTACGCAATGAATCGGACAATTCAAAAACATCATGCATAGAAAGACTTTATTGGATGTAAAATGTCGTAATCAAACCAAAAATATACTGTTATAAATGACAACTGAAGCTCCGTTTGTAAATTTGCGTTTTTTTTCCGAATCCTTTAAGCGTTTTTTACCCAATTCTCAGGCGGTTTCCCTGGCGATTATTTTAATTGTCAGTTTTGTGCTGGTTTATTCACTCTCCGATTTATTGATGCCTGTTTTTGCATCAATCGTTGTGGCCTATTTACTTGAAGGCTTGGTGGGCAAGGCTGAAAATCAGGGAATGCCTCGTTTGCCGGCTGTCTATCTGGTATTTTCCGGATTTATGGCCTGTTTAGGATTTTTACTGTTTTATTTGATGCCGCTCGTTTCACAACAAGCCGTCGAACTTATTCATCATATTCCCGATATTATTAACAGAGCGCAAAATGAAATTATGCGCTTACCCAAAATATATCCGAAATTCATTTCAGAAGACAAAATTCAACAAATGATGTTGGCAGTGCAGCGGGAATTGTTAACCTATAGTCAAAATGTTCTGTCGCTTTCAGCTGCATCTGTTGTAGGTATTGTGAGCGCAATGATTTACCTGTTTCTGGTACCCATGATGGTTTTTTTCTTTTTAAAAGATAAAGCGTTGTTAATTTCCTGGTTTTTACAGTTTATGCCCAGGAACAGACATTTAACCGAACGCGTATGGGAAGAAGTTGATATTCAGATTGGCAATTATGTACGCGGCAAGTTTGCCGAAATATTTATTCTCTGGTTTGTCAGTTACGCAACTTTCGCAACAATGGGCTTAAATTACGCTATGTTGTTGGCTGTCTTAATGGGTGTACAGGTGATTATTCCTTATATAGGCGCAACTTTGGTTACTTTTCCGGTGCTTGGTATCGCCTATTTTGAGTGGGGATTAAGCGGTGATGATTTCATGTACATTGTTATTGCCTACTCAATTATTCAGACACTAGACGGCGTTGTGCTGGTGCCTGTGTTATTTTCCGAAGCTGTAAATTTGCATGCTATTGCAATCATTGTCGCCATTTTATTTTTTGGCGGGCTGTGGGGCTTTTGGGGCGTGTTTTTCGCTATTCCATTAGCAACTGTTGTTAAAGCGGTTTTAACTGCCTGGCCCCGGCTTGGCGACAAAAATCCGGATATTTATTAGCAAAGTCATTTGAATTGCGCTTATTGAACTAAGCCCCACTTAAAATGCGTTGATATTTTTAGGTAAACTTGTCAACTAAGAAGTAACTTGCGCTTTCAACAGGAAATTGACGCTGGCGAACATCAAATGCCAGTTATAGACAACGGACAAAGATTAACCTTGAAAAGCGATCATTCAGAGGCTGCCACGCATCCATTAATTGCGTTAATTCGAAGTTATTTAGTTCTACTTTGTCAGATTCATTCGCGCACACTTAAACGAGCTTGAGTATATTTTGTTGCAAAAATCAGATGAAGAGTACTCATGGCACACGTTTTATGGCACCAGGCGCATGACGAAATATTTGTGTGGCTGTGGCTATGCAGTCAATTGCAAGCGGGTACAGCGGTTGATGCAAAAGCTGGGACTGGCCGGCATGACTCCCGGCCCCAACACAGTATGCCAAATCCGCGGCACAAGCTTAAATAGGTGGTTATCTAGAAGTCTTTCCACCATCTTCCGAGCTTTCACGTTTTTACACTGTCTGGGCCGGAAGCGGAGCGTCGATGTCAGATTAAATGGAAATATAAAATTTCTGTTTAAACGGCTGATAAATAAAATCAAGACGCCTTATTCCGATACATGTTGATTAATATACGGGCAGCGGTTTTTTTGGTTCTCACATGGAAAAAATTAAGGCCGTACTGCGTTGTGCGCAGCAAAAACCTTATGCCAAAAATCAACAGCGAGAGAAAAACATTTTCTGAATAACAGTATAATGCAGGGCTAATCCCTTATACCTGCCCGCCCTGCCCGATTCTATATTAGTCTGATATGAAACTGCTTCAAGTTGCCGTTGGCGTAATAAAAAACACCAAAGGAAAAGTATTAATTTCCCTGCGCAATAAATCATTGCATCAAGGTGGATTGTGGGAATTTCCCGGCGGCAAGATTGAATCCGGGGAATCCCCTGAACAGGCTTTGACGAGGGAACTAAAAGAAGAACTTGATCTTACTGTAACAGCGGCAACACCGCTGATTACCGTTAAACATCAATACCCCGGCTTATCCGTGCAGTTGAATGTATTTTTAGTGGAACATTTTTCAGGCGACGCTAAAAGCTGTGAAGGTCAGCCCTTCAAATGGGTAACCCTTGCCGAATTGGCAGACCATGACTTTCCATCCGCCAATCAGCCCATTATTGCCGCCGCTAAATTGCCATCCTTTTATGCGATTTTGGATGATGCGGATGACTCGCTGTTATTGGTTAATTTGCAAAAAATTTTGACCCACGGCGTTAAACTTATCCAGCTAAGGTTAAAAACATTGCCGCCTGACAAGATAGAAAAGTTTATTGAACAGGCTTATCCCTTGTGTAAACAACAAGGCGCATTGTTATTAATAAATTCCGCAGCCAACAATGCAACGGAATTTTCTTTAGATGGCATTCATTTAACAAGCCGGCATTTAATGTCTGCAACCAGTCGGCCCGCGTTCCCGAGAGGCACACCGGAACAATCCCGCTGGGTTGCCGCCTCATGCCATAATCTCCAGGAATTACAGCATGCGCAAGCCATTGGCGTGGACTTCGCCGTTTTAGCTCCGGTATTAGCAACTGAAACACACCCGGAAACCGAGCCGTTAGGATGGGAGCAATTTTCGGGACTGGTTGCCCAAGTCAATTTACCTGTTTATGCGCTGGGAGGTCTTTCTGAATCCTATTTGGATAGGGCGCGGCAAGCCGGGAGCCAGGGAATTTCCGGAATCAGGGCATTTTTGGAATAAAAGTCAAGCTCACTAAAAATTAAATCCGATCAGCTGCATTCATTCCACGGTTCTTAACTCATTTTTGCTCATTTGAGTAGACCGGCTTATCCGGAACATTGAACGGGAATAGGGTTTTACTTGAACAGACCGGAATAACTCAATCTGGGTTAATGTGTTGAATTTCCTCCTCTTCGCTGTAATTGTTTCCGGGGCTTCTACTTCCTGAGCTCCCATCCGCCAATTTCATATATAATGCACAACGAATTTATACGCCATTTTATTAATATATTTTTATCTAATGCCGAAAAAGAAAACTACGACTTTATTTGAAGATTCGCTTGCTGAACTTGAACTACTTGTGAATCAGCTGGAGCAAGGTGATATTTCGCTGGAAGAGTCACTAAAGTCTTTTGAACGGGGGGTAACTCTTACCCGGACCTGTCAAAAAGCCTTGCAGGAGGCTGAACAGAAAGTTCAGATTCTGCTAGAAAAAAACGGCACTCAAACCCTGGAGCCCTTTACCGATGAGTAATGCGTTAAAAGAATACCTTAGTTTTTGTCAAAATCGCGTGGAAAGAGCGTTGGAAAATCGTCTTCCCAGTGAACTGTTGCTACCGCAAAAGCTTCATCAGGCGATGCGTTACAGCGTGCTGGATGGAGGCAAGCGCATGCGCCCGCTGCTCGCTTATTGCACGGGAAAGACGCTGGGCATTGACCCTGAAGCTCTGGATGGCCCCGCTTGCGCCGTTGAATTTATCCACGTTTATTCTTTAATACACGATGATCTTCCCGCCATGGATGATGATGACCTCAGGCGCGGGAAACCCACCTGTCATGTTGCTTTTGATGAAGCAACCGCTATTTTAGCCGGTGATGCGTTGCAGGCTCTGGCATTTGAAGTATTGGCTCATGATCCGACCATCACGGCTACTGCCGAAGGCCGGTTAAAAATGATTAGCGCTTTAGCAAAAGCAAGCGGCTCTCAAGGCATGGTCGGCGGTCAGGCAATTGATTTGCAATCGGTAGGCACGAAATTAAATCTGCCTGAACTTGAAAACATGCATATTCATAAAACAGGCGCCTTAATCCGCGCCAGCGTCACTTTGGCTACGCTTGCGAAAGCTGATATAGACTCGGCTGTAGCGACAAAATTGGACCACTATGCTAAATGCATAGGCTTATCCTTTCAGGTTAAAGATGACATTCTTGATGAAGAAAGCGATACCTTTACGTTAGGAAAAACACAGGGCAAAGACAGGGATAAAGATAAACCAACCTATCCTGCCTTATTAGGGATGGCCGGGGCCAAACAAAAAGCGCAGGAACTTCATGAGAAGGCGCTGGAAAGTCTAAGCATTTTTGGCAAAGAAGCTGATTTATTACGCGACTTATCGCTTTATATTATTCAACGGACCCACTGAGAAACAACTGCTTTAGGGGGATTTAATCTTGTTGATTTGCACTTTCCTAACAAATCGGTCACTACTCAATAGTAACAGATAAAATTGCCAGAATTTCACGCCAAACGCCTTTGAAATTCTACATTAGAAAAAATGACATGCCGGAAACACTTTACCAGCTTAAGGAATCGACTTATACATGAATAAATCAGGGAGTTATCCCCTTTTGGATGCCATCGACAGCCCCGCCGATGTGCGCAAGCTCCACAAAGACCAGCTAAAGCCGCTGGCGCAAGAGTTGCGCGATTATTTAACCCATACCGTGAGCATTTCCGGGGGGCATTTTTCGGCGGGCCTGGGCACAGTCGAGCTTACCGTGGCGCTGCATTATGTGTTCGATACGCCGTCTGACCAGTTGGTCTGGGACGTCGGTCATCAGGCTTATCCGCACAAGATTCTGACGGGGCGCAAGGAAAGGATGACGACTATTCGCACCCTGCATGGCGTCTCGGCGTTTCCGAGCCGGGCGGAAAGCGAATACGACGCCTTCGGAGTCGGCCATTCCAGCACGTCCATCAGCGCTGCCTTGGGGATGGCGATTGCCTCGGAGCTAAAGGGCGAAAACAAGCAGATGGTGGCCATTATCGGTGACGGCAGCATCACCGGCGGCATGGCTTACGAGGCGATGAATCATGCCGGGGCCATGGACGCCAATCTGCTGGTGATCCTGAACGATAACGACATGTCGATTTCACCGCCAGTCGGGGCGATGAATAATTATCTGACCAAAATCCTCTCCAGCAAGCTGTATTCGTCGGTGCGCGAAGAAAGCAGAAAGGCCCTGAGCAAAATGCCCAGCGTCTGGGAACTGGCGCGCAGAACTGAAGAACACATGAAAGGCATGATTGTGCCGGGTACGCTTTTTGAGGAGCTCGGTTTTAATTATATCGGCCCGATTGACGGCCATGATCTGGATATGCTGGTGCCTACGCTGGAAAATCTTAAAGCGATCTCCGGCCCGCGCTTTTTGCATATCGTCACCAAAAAAGGCAAAGGTTATCCCCCGGCCGAGAAAGACCCGCTGGCCTATCATGGCGTGCCTGCGTTTGATCCGTGCAAGGACTCTCTGCCCAAATCAGCGCCTTCGCCGCATCCCACCTACACCGAGGTATTCGGCAACTGGCTGTGTGATATGGCCGGGCAGGACGAGCGCCTGCTGGGCATTACCCCGGCCATGCGCGAAGGCTCCGGGCTGGTCAGGTTTTCGCAGTGTTATCCCAAGCGTTATTTTGATGTCGCCATTGCCGAGCAACACGCGGTAACGCTGGCGGCAGGCCAAGCCTGCCAGGGCGCAAAACCGGTGGTGGCGATTTACTCTACGTTTTTGCAACGCGCCTATGATCAATTGATTCATGATGTCGCTCTGCAAAATCTGGATGTCCTGTTTGCCCTGGACCGGGCCGGCCTGGTGGGTCCCGACGGCCCCACGCATGCCGGCAGTTTCGATTACAGTTACCTGCGCTGTATTCCCAATATGCTGATTATGGCCCCCGCCGATGAAAATGAATGCCGGCAAATGCTCTATACCGGCTTCCTGCATGAAGGCCCCGCCTCGGTGCGTTATCCGCGCGGCAAAGGACCCGGCGTGGCCGTCGAGCAAACCATGACAGCGTTGCCGCTGGGCAAAGCCGAGATCCGGCATCAAGGCGGCCGCCTGGCTATTTTAGCCTGGGGCAGCATGGTCGCGCCCGCCCTGGCAGCGGGCAAGCATTTAGGCGCAACTGTGGTGAACATGCGCTTTGTCAAACCGATCGATGAAACACTGATTCTGGAGCTGGCGAAAAGCCATGAAACGTTTGTCACGGTGGAAGAAAATGTCATTTCCGGCGGCGCAGGCAGCGCGGTCAATAACTTCCTGCAAGCGCAACGCATCCTCATGCCGGTGTTAAATATCGGCCTGCCCGACTGCTTTGTCGAGCAAGGAACGCGTGAGGAATTGCTGGCTATTTGCCGGCTGGATAGCCAGGGAATTATTGACCAGATTGAGGCGTTTTGCGCTTAAAGCAGGATAAACCAAATCATTTGTAGCGGCGCGGAATTAAATCATAAAATCGCCGCTGCAACCTATTAAAATTAAAGTTCAATTTTCGCTCTATATAAATACAACAATGGACAGACTAAGAAATAAAATCCGTGACATTCCTGACTTTCCCAAACCAGGCATTATTTTTAAGGATATTACGCCCCTGGTGAAAGATCCCGCTACCTTAAGGCTTTCGGTGCATCAGTTGCTGTATCCTTTTTTAGGCAGGGCAATTACTGCGGTTGCAGGAATGGAGGCCCGCGGTTTTATTTTTGGGTCATTGGTGGCATGGGAGCTGGGGCTTCCCTTTGTACCACTAAGAAAGCCGGGGAAACTACCTTACGATGTGCAAAGCGTGGCTTATGATCTTGAGTATGGTTCAGCCGCACTGGAAGCACATATTGACGCCTTCACTAAAGATGACCGCGTGTTATTGATTGACGACTTACTAGCTACAGGAGGAACAGCAAAGGCGAGCTGTGAATTGATTGAAAAACTGGGCGCCAAAGTTGAAGCTTGCGCTTTTGTGGCGGAACTGGATTTTCTGGAAGGAAGAAGAAAACTTTGCGATTACGAAGTACATACTTTATTACATTTTTAGAGACTCTATTGCTAGTGTCTCTACAGCTATTTTTTTACTTTGCTGTTTTGAGTTAGCGGTTTTTAGCAAGCCCTCACTCCGGCTCTGTTTTTGAGGGAGAAGGAGGTAAAAGTTCCAATTTATTTCCTGTCCGTGGATTTTTAGTTTCGCTATTTTCCTGAGAGGCGGAACCTTTTTTATTGTCTACAGCGTTGCCGCTGCTCTTGGCAGTGGGACCTGCTCCGTCTTCATCCAGCGCATCGTCGAAATCCAACGACGCCTCGGATTTACCATCTGTATCCAGGTTATGGCGCCACTGTAAAAAAGACTCGCGAGTAAATACGTAAGGATCAAGCGCGGCTTCATCAATGAATTTCAGCGCGCCTTCCGCGCTTGCGCGAGCATTCAGCAAAGATATCAGCTGTACCGGCAAACCGACGTAATTAGCCGGATTTACCGCCGAATCAAATACCGATCCGGGAATGCCACGCATAGTTGTCGGCCCGAGAAAAGGAAGCACCAGATATGAACCCCGTGGGACGCCCCAGACAGCCAGGGTCTGTTCAAAATCCTCATTATTTTGCTCTAACCCGACATCTTTACCGACATCGAGAAATCCGCCCAAGCCGAGCGTGGTATTCAGTGCAAAACGTCCGGTATCGTGCGCACTTTGTGCAAATTTAGCCTGCAGAATATCATTAATGATGACATTGATGTTTTTGAGATTACTAAAAAAATTGTAAACGCCTGTTTGCACAAACTGTGGAGTTACCCATTGATAGGCATCTGAAACTGGTTTGGCGACATAGTCATCTACGTTGTCATTAAAACTGTATACTTTTCTATTAAAACTCTCGTAAGGATCATCCTTTTTTGCAATATTTTGCTGCTCATTAACTCCAGTCGTAGCGCACCCGGCCAAAAATATAGCGGTACCAATGAACATGCCTGAGATGAATTTTTGAATTTTCGCGTTACGATTTATGCTACTAGGCTTGTTCATCTGGTATAAAATTTGTCAATTAAAGTTTTGAATAATTATCAATTTTTTCGTTTATCTTTGCTATTAAGGCATCAAAGCCTTCGCGCTGTAATATAGAGGTGTATTCTGATCTTTTCAAGGCCAAATCGCTTACACCATTTGCGATGATGTTAATAATGCGCCAGCTATTGCCTTTTTCCTTGAGCATGTAATCAAATTTAACAGGTTTATCATCCGGTATAATCAAATGGCTATGTATCACAACGCCGCCTCTAGTGGTTTCCTCTTCAGAATCAAACACAAACGACTCTCCAGAGTAATCTTTAAAATTGTGCGCATAAGAGGCGACACTCAAGCGGATAAATATATCCACCAGCTTTTGTTGTTGCGTGTCGGATAGTTTTTCCCACTCTTTACCCACAACGATTCGGGCGATTTTTGTTAAATCGTGGCTATTAGAAACCGAATCATACAGTTTGTCATATCTTCCGGCAAATCCTAATTGCTTGCCATTCTTCATGACATCTATCAACTCGGCCTGAAATTTTTCGACCACCTGCTTTGCCGTCGCTCCACTCTCAGCCTGAACGGTAGCGTGGACCGTTGCAAACAACCAAAATATAAAAACAATGGCTAACTTCATATTCTTTAAAACCATATACAACACCTCAAAAAAACTTGGCATATTAATAAATTTGTTAACGTTGCCATTTAAACTGTTCAATCTTTCGACATAAGTAAAGTTTTAGCCCTTCATTTCCCGCAGTGTAGGGGAAATTGACAAGGCTAAATCTAAAATTGCATTTGACTAAAGAATTTCCCCTATTCGCTTGGAAAGCAATACAAAGGTTCCCGCCGCAGCAGATTTGAAGGAACAGCACTGCTTCCTTTTAATCAGTTAATTCTACTATGACAGGAATACCTGAAAGGGTTGATAAAGGTTTGTCTTCCTTATATTGAGGCACGGGCTCGGGTATCATGTCGCCTTCAGTCCTAGGACCTTTGATTGATGTTAGCAATGCTTTCAACGGATGTTTTAACATATCTTCGACCGCCGTCGCCTCATAGCCGCAATGAGCCATGCAGCTTGCGCATTTCGGATTATTTACGTTGCCGTACTTCTCCCATGGCGTGGTATCTAAAAGTTCTTGAAAACTTGCGGCATTGCCTTCATCCGCCAGTAGGTAACAGGGTTTTTGCCAGCCAAAGACATTGCGAGTCGGGTTGCCCCAAGGCGTGCACTCGTAGTTTTGATTTCCGGCTAAATAATCGAGATAGAGCGACGAATGGTTTAATTTCCATTTGCGATTTTTACCTATTCTAAAAATGCCCCTGAACAAATCCTTGACATCTTTACCCTTAATAAAAACATCTTGTTGCGGCGCTCGTTCATAACTGAATCCAGGGGCTATAGTTACCCCTTCCACACCCAACTCCATCGCATAGTCGAGAAAATCGGCAACTTCTTGCGCGTTTTCACCCTGAAAAAGAGTACAGTTTACAGTAACTCTAAAGCCTTTTCCCAGCGCCAATTTTATTGCTTCAACCGCCCTGTCAAAAACGCCTTCCTGGCAAACCGAGGTATCATGCCTTTCCTGCATGCCGTCCAAATGGATCGAGAAAGTCAAATATGGTGATGGCGTATAATCATCGATCCTCTTCTTCAACAACAATGCATTCGTACACAAATATACAAACTTTTTCCGCGCAATAATGCCGGCGATAATTTGCGGCATTTCTTTATGAATAAGCGGTTCGCCCCCTGGAATTGACACCATAGGCGCATTACATTCATCAACAGCCTCCATACACTCTTCATACGACAAACGTTTGTCGAGAATATCGTCGGGATAATCGATCTTTCCACAGCCCGCACAGGCTAAATTGCAACGAAACAAAGGTTCCAGCATTAGCACTAGAGGATACTTTTTGACGCCTTTAAACTTTTGTTTAATCAAATACTTGCCAACTGTTAACTGCTGACGTAAAGGAACACCCACGTGCAAACCCTCCAAAAATGTTAGAACTGTTAATGGTCAGTCACATTGACCATCCTGAAAACTACATATCAATGTAAAAAAATAAGCATGTAGTAAAAAGACAACAACAAGACTCTACCCGGTTGCTTATAGCGTCTCCCAGGATTTTTAAGCCGTAGAATACAGCTATTGAAATATGCCTCCTATATAATACAATCGCTTATCTATTCCGGATTAGAATACTATCTTTTAGCTAACGACTCCAGTTTTTACGATAAATTATATATATTGCAGGAATTCAAAGAGCAATTTTTTTATAATTTGCATAAATACAACAAAATCGTTAAATTGTTGTTTTTATTCTTATAAAACTGCTTTACAGCCTTGCTAAACCTGGATGTTTACAATAAAACAACATTGCTTTGCAAAATACCAACAAACAGGCTATTATTGCCGCCAACAAATCTACTAAACCCGCTTGGGCCGACATCTAAATTTATTATGAGCGAAACCCGAATATCTCTGGATAACCCGAAATCACTGAGCCTATTATCGGATGATGACTTTCAGACACTCTTGCTTGAAGGTGTATCCAGAACATTTGCTCTAACCATTCCCCAACTGCCGGGAAAGCTCTATGGCGCAGTAGCCAACGCTTATTTATTATGCCGCATAGTCGATACTATTGAAGATGAAGTTTCATTATCACCGGCGCAAAAGAAATATTTTTGCTCAGAGTTCATCGATGTTGTGCAAAGTGGCGTCAATGCTGAACCCTTTGCAGTCGAACTTGCACCATTACTTTCTGAACAAACAATTCCCGCTGAACACACATTAATCCATGTATTGCCCCGAGTTATACAAATTACTCATACCTTTGATGACGATCAAATTCAGGCTTTGGCTTGCTGCGTAGAAACCATGGCCGCCGGCATGCCGGTATTTCAGGCCCAGAATCTGCATGACGGCCTGCTGACGCTTGCCGACTTGGACAGGTATTGTTATTACGTCGCCGGCTGCGTGGGTGAAATGCTAGCCAAACTTTTTTGCCATTACTCTCCTGAAATTGCGCAACATAGAGAAGAGTTGCTAACACTATCAGTCTCTTTTGGGCAAGGTTTGCAAATGACCAACATACTCAAAGATATTTGGGATGATGCTCAACGCGGCGTTTGCTGGTTGCCTCAAGATATTTTTACCGAAACCGGTTATGATCTTAAAAACTTGAGTTCCGAAACAGATGATGAAAGCTTCAGAGCCGGCTTGGAGCACTTGATCAGTATTGCCCATGGTCATTTGCACAATGCCTTGATATACACGCAAAAAATACCGTCTCATGAAACAGGCATCCGTAATTTTTGTTTATGGGCGTTAGGCATGGCTGTTTTGACCCTAAAAAAAGTCAAACAAAATCTGGATTTCAAGCATTCCGATCAGGTTAAAATCAGCCGTAAAAATGTTAAAGCCACAATCCTTGCGACCAAGTTAGCAGGCCGCAGCAACGCATTGCTCAGTTTACTTTTTAATTTTGTCAGCCGGGAACTGAAAACACCTGACTGGACTTATCCAATACATTCCTCAAAAGCCAACCCAGACCTTTAAGGACGTACTTATGTTTACCGACGCAACTACCCAAACACATACCGGCGATCTATCCAGTTCATCAACCGCCATCTATTCCAAGGCCTACGACATCGATAAAGCTATCAGCAGAGCTCAGGATAAATTATTAAGCCTGCAAGACAAGGATGGTTATTGGGTATTCGAACTCGAGGCTGACTGCACAATTCCATCCGAATACATTTTGATGATGCACTATCTGGGTGAAATTGATGTTCCGCTACAAACTAAAATAGCCAACTATTTAAGATCACGTCAATCTGAAGACGGCAGTTACCCGCTATTTACCGGCGGACCTGGAGACATCAGCTGCAGCGTTAAAGTTTATTATGCCTTAAAACTGGCCGGCGATTCCCCGGATGCCGCGCACATGGCCCGCTTAAGAACTTTCATCCTCGGTAAAGGCGGCGCGGCAAAAGCCAATGTTTTTACTCGAATTGCACTGGCGACCTTTGAACAATTGCCCTGGCGCGGGGTGCCTTACATTCCCGTGGAAATTATGCTATTTCCCAAATGGTTTCCGTTTCATCTTGATAAAGTATCCTACTGGTCCAGAACTGTAATGGTCCCGTTGTTCATTCTTTGCACGCTAAAAGCAACCGCGAATAACCCTAACAAAATCAACATATTGGAGCTTTTTGTTACACACCCTGACAAAGAGCGGCATTATTTCCCTGAAAGAACCTTGTTGAATAAAGTTTTTCTGGGTTTGGATTTTTTAGGCCGGATAACGCGTCCGCTAATCTCAAAAAGATTACATAACGTGGCGATCGAAAGAGCAAAAGACTGGATTATCGAACGGCTGAACGGTGAAGACGGATTAGGCGGTATTTGTCCTGCCATGATGGGAGCTTATCAAGCCTTGTTACTGCTTGGCATGCCTAAAGATGATGAACTTATTGTTACCGCGCGCAAGGCAATAGATAAATTATTGGTTATTAACGAGCATGATGCCTATTGCCAGCCCTGCCTATCACCGGTTTGGGATACGGCTCTTGCAGCGTTAGCATTACAGGAAGCCGATAAAGGCTTGAATCCGGTCAATAATTTCTCCGGTCCGGCCCTGACACGCGCATACGATTGGCTTAAAAGCAAACAATTATTAGATGAGCCAGGCGATTGGCGTATATCAAAACCGGATTTGGCTGGTGGCGGCTGGGCGTTTCAATTTGAAAATCCGCATTATCCCGATGTAGACGATACGGCGGTGGTTGCTTTTGCAATGGCGGATTCCAATTTACCCGGCTTGAATGAATCAATACATCGGGCAACTCGCTGGGTAGTGGGCATGCAATCCGAAAATGGCGGTTACGGGGCTTTTGATGTTGATAATACCTATTATTACCTCGATGAAATTCCTTTTGCCGATCACGGCGCTTTACTGGATCCGCCTACATCGGATGTCAGTGCGCGTTGCGCCATGCTTATGGCTAAAGTCGCCCAGAATCATGCAGAATATCTTCCGGCTTTGAAACGTACTATCGAATACCTGCGCAACGAACAGGAAACCGATGGCTCTTGGTTTGGCCGTTGGGGCACCAACTATATTTACGGCACCTGGTCTGTTTTGCTTGGCCTGGAGCAGACCAATCTGCCTAAAAATGATCCAATGTACACCAAAGCCGTGACATGGTTAAAAAGCGTACAACGTGAAGATGGCGGCTGGGGCGAAGACAACTACAGCTATCACGATAAAAGCGTTAGCGGAAGCTATCGTTTTAGCACCGCTTTCCAATCAGCGTGGGCCGTTTTAGGGCTAATGGCGGCAGGCGAAGCCCACAGCCCGGAAGTAAAGGCAGGCATAGATTTTATATTGCGAAATCAGCAAGCTGATGGCGTCTGGAACGATAAATGTTTCACTGCGCCCGGTTTTCCAAAGGTTTTTTATCTTAAATACCATGGCTATGACAAATTCTTTCCGCTTTGGGCATTAGCCCGTTATCGCAACGAACTAAACAAAAAGTGATCACCGGTATTGTTGTTGCCTTACCTGAAGAGCTGACTACCCTGACATCAAAAAAAATTGATAAAGGGCGTTGTCTATTAATTGCCGACAAGTTATTGGTTGCTCATTCCGGGGCTGGCGCTATAAATGCCCGGTCAGCAACTGAATTGCTCATCGCTAGTGGCGCCAACCGGATCTTGAGCTGGGGTTGCGCCGCAGCGCTCAGTTCATCCCTAAAACCGGGCGACCTGCTTTTGGCTGACAAACTGATCGATTCAGAGGTTTGTGGAGACGCAAAATTCTGCGTCTCCACCGATTGGCATAGTTATACCAAAAGTAGATTGGCAGAGTTTGTTGTAGTCCATAGCGGCCGTTTAGCGGAGAGTGTAAACATTGTTTCATCCAGCCAGGATAAAAAACAAATTCATTCAATAACAGGCGCTGTTGCACTGGATATGGAAAGTATCGCTATCGCCAAGGTCGCAAAGCAATACAATTTACCTTTTCTGTCCATCAGGGTTATTGCCGATCCCGTAAATATGACCTTGCCCAGAGCCATTAACTATTCGCTTAATAATCTGGGTGATATTGTGTTAGGAAAATTATTGTTATTTGTATTTCTCCACCCTGCTGAGTTACCTGGATTGATAAAGCTGGGCATTCACTTTAATGCAGCAAGGAAAACATTAAAATCCGTTGCCAGGCATCTTGATACAGTAACCGGCTTTAACTATTCAAATGCAACAAATCAATAATGGAGCTGGTATTTCCTCCAGGCCTTATCGATGATGAAGGAATTTAACTTAAGATGCGGGGTGAAAAAGCTAAGCGCTTACACTCCGCGCCTTATTCAAAATATCTTTAACCTTTTAACTTGAATCTCTAATATGACTTTCAGCATTGCCGAACTTTTTGCTCAACATAGCACTGATAAATTTGATCTGCACGAGCATCATCTTAATAATCAAATGGTCAGAATGTTAAAGACCATAGGCTACGATCGTCATTACCAAAAAGCTATTGGACAATATCTTTACGATCAGGCCGGCGCTGAGTATCTGGATTTATTAAGCGGTTTTGGCGTTTTTGCTATCGGCCGCAATCATCCGACCGTTATCAGCGCATTGAAGGAGACTTTAACCCTGGAATTGCCAAATCTTGTTCAGCTTGACGTTTCAATACTCAGCGGCTTACTGGCTAAGGAACTTCTTAAAACGACGCCTGAAAATCTGGATAAGATGTTCTTTTGCAATTCCGGAACCGAAGCGGTCGAAGCTGCGATCAAATTTGCCCGTTACACCACCAAACGTGAAAAAATTGTTTTTTGCGAGCATGGCTATCATGGTTTGACAATGGGCGCGTTATCATTGAATGGCGAAGAAATTTTCCGGGAAGGATTTGGTCCGCTCGTACCCGGTTGCAGCCCCATACCTTTTAATGATCTTGAGGCCCTGGAAAAAGCTTTAAGCAATAAGGACGTTGCCGCGTTTATCGTCGAACCCGTTCAGGGCAAAGGCGTTAATGTTCCCGATGATAACTATTTACCTGAAGTTGAACGTCTCTGTAAAAAATATGGCGCTTTGTTTGTCGCCGATGAAGTTCAAACCGGCTTGGGACGAACCGGAAAATTCTGGGCCATAGACCACTGGAATGTTAAACCCGATATGATTTGCATGGCTAAAGCCTTGTCCGGCGGATTTGTGCCAGTCGGCGCAGTGGCCATGACGCATAAAATTATGGATAGCGTTTTTAACCGTATGGACAGAGCCGTCGTGCATGGTTCAACTTTTGCCAAAAATAATTTGGCGATGGCGGCAGGCCTTGCCACCTTGCATGTTTTGGAAGCAGAAAAACTGGTAGAAAACAGCTTACAAACAGGCACCGACATTATTAATAGTATAAATGCGTTGTCTGGAAAATATGAATTCCTGAAAGAAGCGCGCGGCAAAGGCATGATGATCGCGATTGAATTTCAGTCACCTAAAAGCCTGACCTTGAAAGCGGCCTGGGCGATGCTTGAAGCCGCCAATAAAGGCTTGTTCTGCCAAATGATTACTATCCCTTTATTTAAGGAACACCGGATACTGACTCAGGTTGCGGGTCACGGCATGAACGTCGTCAAACTATTGCCGCCATTAAATCTGACGCAAAAAGACCGCGACCATATTGTCAGCGCATTTGATAAAGCCATTGCGGATACCCATCAAATACCCGGTTCCATTTGGGATTTAGGTAAGAATTTAGCCAGTCATGCTTTAAAAAGCAAAAAAAGTCACTGAGGTAGAAATTATGACGAAACCGATTCAATTAGTCCTATTATTGCTGTCTTTATGCCAGGCAACTCTGGTTCTGGCTCACGCAGTTGTTACGGATTATTCATTAAAAATTGCTCCCATTCATGCAAACCGGCAAGACAAAGTAGAACTTAGTTTCAATTCCCAAATAGAACTGGGCCTGTCGCAAATTTTTTTAGTGCGTAAAGGTGACAAACACGAACTATTGCAGGCGGAAAACGGCAATAAGAAGGGTCAAATTATTGTCCATATTCCGCCGCTGGCTGAAGGCGATTATGCTCTCAGATTTAAAGTCTTCGCTGCTGATGGCCATTTAACTGAAGACGTAATTCATTTTTCAGTAGCTCAATAGGATATCGTAATGGCTGGCATAGCTGATTTTCTCGACTCCCTGATTGGCGGGTTTGATCTGATTTGTTATTCACTAACAATCGGCGGTCTTTTTTGGGGTCTTTTCGTTTTACGTCCCTGGAATAATCAGGACGGATACAATGCCTTGTTACTGCAAAAAACGATCTCTCTTATCTACAGAGGTGGTTTTTTACTGGCCTTCGCGCAAATATTTAAAATAATTCTTAAAATCTGGTTAATGACGGCCGTGCTTGAGCGCTGGCCGTTTCCAGAGTTTTCAGACACGACTCAATTTATTGGCGGCATAGTCCGTACGATACTCACATTATTTTTAGCGGGTTATTGTTACCTGTATTTGAGTAAAAATCCTTTTTCCAAGGAACGCTGGACAACTGCAGTTGTTGTATCCATACCCATGATTATTTCGGGAGCCTGGCTAGTGCACGCGGCAGGCCGTTTTGATAATCAATTTATTTTAATGTCGCTGACAGTTATTCACCAACTTGCCGCCGCCGCCTGGGTCGGCGGTATTTTTCAGTTGGTTAATCTCTGGCTTTTACGTCAAGGCGAACGCATTCCAGCTAAATTATGGCCTTTAATGCTAGGCCGTTTCTCCAAATTTGCAATGACCTCGGTTGCCATGATTCTGATCTCGGGCCTGCCAATTGCCTTGCAATATATCGATACCTGGAATGGATTAATAGGCACCGGCTACGGCAACTTGTTAATGGTAAAAATAATATTGTTGGCTATTGCCTTGGGCTTTGCCTGGTTGAATAAAACCGCAGTGCTCGAATACGGCGTTTCCGGCAATCCTTATGCGCTAAACAACCGCGTCCCCTATTACATTGAAGCGGAAACTTTTGTCTTAGTCACCTTATTATTCACCGCCGCCAGTCTGGCTTCGCAACCCCCGGCATTTGACATTCCCACACTCACGGCACCGTGGCAGGAGGTATTAAACACCTTTGCCCCGCAAACACCCCAAACCAGTTCTCCCAGCCATACAGCGCTGATAGCCGGTGAGGCGGGCCGGGTAGCTATAATCGATCAAGTGCCGTCAATAGCGGCGACCGAATGGTCGAATTATAATCACAATATCGCTGGTATTTTTCTGACGGTGATGAGTTTCTTTGCCATGCTTTCTTATATAAAGCATTTACCGTCTTTTTTGTCTTCTTTCGATAAATATTTGCCGTTAACCAGGTACTGGCCACTGGGCTTCGTCTTATTAGGTATTTTTCTGTTTTTCCGTAGTGACGCAGAAACCTGGCCATTAGGCCCGATAGGCTTCTGGGAAAGCACCTTTAATAATGGCGAAGTTTTACAGCATCGAATTGCGACTTTGCTGGTGTTTGTTCTAGGCATCATAGAACTGAGCGCCAGAATGACCAAGAACCCCGATAGCAAGCTACCCTTCGTGTTTCCCTTGCTGGCTGCATTCGGCGGTTTAATGTTGCTAACCCATTCCCATGTCGGCTTTCAAGCTAAAAGTGCATTTCTAATCCAGGTTGGGCATACCACAATGGGTATTTTTTCTCTCATTCTGGCAACCGGCCGCTGGCTGGAATTAAAACTGGACAAACCCGGAAAAGATATCGCCGGCTTTATTTCCGTAGCCGCCCTGTTTCAGATTGGGATTATCCTGATGTTCTATCGTGAACCCCTATACTAATTATGAATACATTACCTAACTACCCGTTGCTTAACGGCATCGACAGCCCCGCCGATGTGCGCAAGCTCCACAAAGACCAGCTAAAGCCGCTGGCGCAAGAGTTGCGCGATTATTTAACCCATACCGTGAGCATTTCCGGGGGGCATTTTTCGGCGGGCCTGGGCACAGTCGAGCTTACCGTGGCGCTGCATTATGTGTTCGATACGCCGTCTGACCAGTTGGTCTGGGACGTCGGTCATCAGGCTTATCCGCACAAGATTCTGACGGGGCGCAAGGAAAGGATGACGACTATTCGCACCCTGCATGGCGTCTCGGCGTTTCCGAGCCGGGCGGAAAGCGAATACGACGCCTTCGGAGTCGGCCATTCCAGCACGTCCATCAGCGCTGCCTTGGGGATGGCGATTGCCTCGGAGCTAAAGGGCGAAAACAAGCAGATGGTGGCCATTATCGGTGACGGCAGCATCACCGGCGGCATGGCTTACGAGGCGATGAATCATGCCGGGGCCATGGACGCCAATCTGCTGGTGATCCTGAACGATAACGACATGTCGATTTCACCGCCAGTCGGGGCGATGAATAATTATCTGACCAAAATCCTCTCCAGCAAGCTGTATTCGTCGGTGCGCGAAGAAAGCAGAAAGGCCCTGAGCAAAATGCCCAGCGTCTGGGAACTGGCGCGCAGAACTGAAGAACACATGAAAGGCATGATTGTGCCGGGTACGCTTTTTGAGGAGCTCGGTTTTAATTATATCGGCCCGATTGACGGCCATGATCTGGATATGCTGGTGCCTACGCTGGAAAATCTTAAAGCGATCTCCGGCCCGCGCTTTTTGCATATCGTCACCAAAAAAGGCAAAGGTTATCCCCCGGCCGAGAAAGACCCGCTGGCCTATCATGGCGTGCCTGCGTTTGATCCGTGCAAGGACTCTCTGCCCAAATCAGCGCCTTCGCCGCATCCCACCTACACCGAGGTATTCGGCAACTGGCTGTGTGATATGGCCGGGCAGGACGAGCGCCTGCTGGGCATTACCCCGGCCATGCGCGAAGGCTCCGGGCTGGTCAGGTTTTCGCAGTGTTATCCCAAGCGTTATTTTGATGTCGCCATTGCCGAGCAACACGCGGTAACGCTGGCGGCAGGCCAAGCCTGCCAGGGCGCAAAACCGGTGGTGGCGATTTACTCTACGTTTTTGCAACGCGCCTATGATCAATTGATTCATGATGTCGCTCTGCAAAATCTGGATGTCCTGTTTGCCCTGGACCGGGCCGGCCTGGTGGGTCCCGACGGCCCCACGCATGCCGGCAGTTTCGATTACAGTTACCTGCGCTGTATTCCCAATATGCTGATTATGGCCCCCGCCGATGAAAATGAATGCCGGCAAATGCTCTATACCGGCTTCCTGCATGAAGGCCCCGCCTCGGTGCGTTATCCGCGCGGCAAAGGACCCGGCGTGGCCGTCGAGCAAACCATGACAGCGTTGCCGCTGGGCAAAGCCGAGATCCGGCATCAAGGCGGCCGCCTGGCTATTTTAGCCTGGGGCAGCATGGTCGCGCCCGCCCTGGCAGCGGGCAAGCATTTAGGCGCAACTGTGGTGAACATGCGCTTTGTCAAACCGATCGATGAAACACTGATTCTGGAGCTGGCGAAAAGCCATGAAACGTTTGTCACGGTGGAAGAAAATGTCATTTCCGGCGGCGCAGGCAGCGCGGTCAATAACTTCCTGCAAGCGCAACGCATCCTCATGCCGGTGTTAAATATCGGCCTGCCCGACTGCTTTGTCGAGCAAGGAACGCGTGAGGAATTGCTGGCTATTTGCCGGCTGGATAGCCAGGGAATTATTGACCAGATTGAGGCGTTTTGCGGACCAAAAGGTGATACGCATGAGAAAAATACCTTTTCGTGAGAACCTTGCAGTTTGCGCCTTCCCTAGCTGAAGGCCATCCTGCACATAACCCTATTTCTCATAATAAAGCCGGACAGGTTGTTATGCGCCTGAAAGCCCCGGCTTTGCCGGCTCATCGAACGGAAATCTGAAAATAGAATTAATCCGCTCTGCAAACCTGATGGCGCTAAATACATTAGCGCGTTAACTTCAGATACTTTTGATATAAGGTATCATGATCTTCGACATGCTTGGGATCTTTCTCTATACAATCGACCGGACAAACTTCAACGCATTGCGGCAGTCCATGATGCCCGACGCACTCAGTGCACAACTGCGGATCAATCATATAAATATCCTCGCCTTGTGATATGGCGCCATTCGGGCATTCCGGCTCACAAACATCACAATTAATACATTCATCATCAATAATAAGGGCCACACTAACTCCTAACTAAATTTCTCTACTAAACGTTGGAGGACGGTATCAGGAACAAAACAGGAGACATCACCCTTCAATTGTGCAATTTCTCTGATCATGGTCGAAGAAATAAATTCATACTGTTCAGCAGGTGTCATGAATACGGTCTCCAGTTGTGGCGCAAGCCGCCTGTTCATTCCTGCCAGCTGAAACTCATACTCGAAATCCGATACCGCGCGCAGGCCTCTTAGAATGACATTAGCGCCCAACTGTTTGGCGCAATCAACCAGCAAGTTGTCAAAACCAATTACCTCAACATTAGAAAATTCGGGTGTAACCGATCTTACCAATTCGACACGTTCATCAAGAGAAAATAAAGGCGCTTTTCCTCTATTGACTGCCACAGCAACTATAACTTTGTGGTATAGTTTCGATGCTCTGGCAATAATATCCACATGCCCATTAGTGATGGGATCAAATGTACCTGGATAAATTGCGATTATTTGCATAGTGTTTGGTTTTCAAAAAGCCGGTAATTATATACTAAAACAGTAGTTTAACATATTAATTCAGTTAGATTTGTTAAGAAAAAAGCAAGCTTCGCCAAAATAGCCGGCTGGATTTTGGCCTATAGACCCAAAAGCCATCAAGAAACGGAATTGGGCTCGCGGCTTGCTTTGTCAATAGTTATTGTGTATTACTAAATTTACAGCTTAATGACCAAAGTTTTAAATTTCTCCGGTATGCTTCAGATATATACTTTAAGCGGGCAAGTTTTTGGTTTTTCAAACCCGTAAAATATCCGAGAATACTGATCCTCCAGGTAACTAAAAACCAAAAACTTAACCATACGTAGTATAGACAGGGCTCACCAATATGCATCAATTCCGGATTGACCACTATTAAACCGCGGTCTTTCACAATACAGCGTGAAAATGTATAATTTTTACCAACAATTAGATATTTAATTCAACTAATGTCAGCAAACATATTTTCCATAAACCATGCCAGTCTTATTGTTGCCGATACTAATATAGCCCTGGCGTTTTATTGTAATATTCTGGGTTTGCAACAAGTCGACCGGCCTGATTTGGGTTTCCCAGGCGCATGGCTACAAATTGGTTCTAATCAACTTCATTTACTGGAACTGGAAAATCCTGACCCAATAACGGGCCGGCCTGAGCATGGAGGGCGGGACCGTCATGTAGCCTTAAATGCGTTAGCTCTGGCCCCTCTTCAGGATGCCTTGAATAAGGCGGGCATTGCTTATAGCATGAGCAAATCAGGACGTAGAGCGTTTTTTTGCCGTGATCCGGACGGAAATGCGGTGGAAATTATTGAGCAGACATAATTTCCATGCCTGCTGGCGGATGCAGCCGACCGTTTAAGCTATGCTGCTGTTAAATGATTCAAGGCAGTTTCGCTAAACCTGCTGATTTTAGCTCTATCTGCGCCGTTCATTATCAAATTCCGCTATATGACTTACCAACTCCCCGTATTCGCCATCGAAACCCAGGGTTCCTTGGGTTCAAGCGACTCGCCTTTCTGTAAAAACTCGATAGAAATAGCATCCGGCGAGCGTATAAAAGCCATGCGTCCGTCACGCGGCGGACGGTTGATTAATACACCGTCTTCCATCAATTTCTGACAGGTTTTATAAATATTGTCGACTTCAAATGCAAGATGGCCAAAGTTGCGCCCTCCCCCATAGTCTTCAGTATCCCAGTTATAGGTCAACTCTATTAAAGGCGCCTGCATCTTGAGCGCCTGGTTCACATCCAGCGGCGCATACAAATATACCAGGGTAAAGCGGCCCTGTTCACTATCAAACCGGTGACTCTCCTTCAAGCCGAGTTTAGCGCAGAAAAAATCGAGAGATTCGTTCAAATCATGAACTCGAATCATGGTATGTAAAAAACGCATAGCAAATTACTCCTTATTAATTAACTTAACCAACAGTTTCAATCTGTCTAAAGAACTACCTGCCGCAACGGGAAATCAACCTAGGCAAACTTTTTAATTTCTTCGTAACGAAAACAGCCGATTGTATGATCATTAACCATACCTATCGCCTGCATAAAAGAGTAACAAATAGTATCGCCAACAAATTTAAATCCTCGTTTTTTGAGATCTTTACTCATTAATTCAGAAAGACGGGTAGATGCCGGAATATCGGCATGTACATTCCAGGCGTTATGCAATGTCCTGCCATCAACAAATCTCCAAACATACTGATCAAAACTGCCAAATGTCTGTTGAATATCCAAAAATGCCCTGGCATTGATAACGGCGGCATTAACCTTCAGTTTATTTCTCACTATGCCGGAATTAGCCAGCAACGAATTAATTTTCTGATCATCATAGCGTGCAATTGCCCCCGCATCAAAATTGTCAAAGGCTAATCTGTATTCTTCGCGTTTTTTTAAAATTGTAGCCCAGCTTAATCCTGCCTGAGCTCCTTCAAGTATGAGAAACTCAAGCAATAGCCGTTCGTCATGCACAGGGACGCCCCATTCAAGATCATGATAGCTTTCTTCCAAGGAGCTAGAAAGCGCCCAACTGCACTTTTTTATTGGTATTTTCAAAATCAAAAAGCCCTATTCAAGCACAAATTAAAAATTCATTTAAGGATGGTTCCTATTTTTTTGCCGGCAAAAGAAGCGTCCCCCAGTGGTTTCGTTTACTATATCCCGATGAAATTCTCTCCACAATACACTGTTTAAAATAAACGTAGCATAATGGTACACTGGAGTTCCAGGATCATTTTATAACTTTTTGTTATTGCCATTCATAATACAAGGCTTGGATCCGTATAAGATAAAACCGGCGTTGCCTCACTTTTATTAAAATAATCATTTCTGAGCCGGACATCCGGAAATGAGATACCTGCGCGGTTCAAAAAGCTTCAAGCATAAAAATCCAGGAACATTAGCGATATCTTTCATTGCCTATCCGGCCGGCTACCGGGGAGCGAAATGGCGTTTTCATTGCTCACGGTACAGTTTGGAGGATAATATAATCAAGCGCTTCCGTTGCAACGGAAAATTTTACGAATGATTTTTCGCTCAAAGCGCCAGCAACAACACTTTTAACTTACTTACTCAGGGTGCCGCCATGCCGGTTAATTCTTTGATGCTATTTTTTTTGATTGCCCTGTTTTTCATGGCGCTGCTACAGGTTCATATCTTTGAGATTGCCTTCATCAAACTCGGGCTAACTCCTGAAATCGCATCATTTCTATTGCTTGGGACGTTATTGGGCAGCGCTATTAATCTGCCGCTTTATAGTTTGCAAACCAAACAAACCGGTCATCTTGTTTTGTCACCGGACCGGAAACCGGTATGGGAAATATTTCAGCCCGCTAAAGAAGGTAAAATTGTTATTGCCGTCAATGTCGGAGGATGTTTGATTCCTGTTGGATTATGTTTTTATTTCATATCGCTACAGCTGATTGACCCGATCAGGATTATAACCGGAATACTGGCAATAACCGCATTGAGTTATAAATTCAGCCGCTTAATACCCGGCCTGGGCGTCGGCATGCCCGTTTTTCTGGCTCCATTAAGCTCGGCCTTGGTGGCTTTGGTTCTAGATCCCGAACATGCCGCTCATCTTGCGTATATCAGCGGCGTATTTGGCGTTCTGATCGGCGCTGACATTCTTAGGCTTAATACTATTGCTTCTCTAGGAGCTCCTGTTGCATCAATTGGAGGCGCCGGCACCTTCGACGGAATTTTCCTGACCGGAATTATTGCAGCCTTATTAGCTTAATCATCTAATACCATGGATAGACCAAACCTCTGACAACTTCTACCCCCGGCTTTCTTTCCAATCTATTGGCGGCTTTGCTGCGTCAGCCTCAACTGTTCAAGCAAGGCATCCCGAAGCCCATGAAGTTCCATCAACTTTGCCAGCGCCTCCGGTTGTCGGCCTTGCTCGTGGAGTCTACACAGTTCCGCCGCCAATGCATGCACCTTCCTGTGCAATTGATCGATGACCTGGAAATTTGGCTGCTTGCCAAATCGAGCCAAACCATCCGCATTCAGCCACTGGCCGAAACGGCACTGGTGAATATCCATAGGCGGCACGTCTTCACGCTCTCCCTTGAGGTATTTTTCGATGGCGAGAATCCAGGCGCGATGCTCGACGATGGCAAAGAGCAGCGGCATATCATCGCGGTGAAAAGAAAGCGACTCGGACCAGACCGGATCGGGCCGCCAGGCCGCTTCCCATGCGGGAAACCGGTCTGCCCGTATGGGACGGGCAATGCCGTATCCCTGCACCAGATTACAACCGAGCTGCAACAGGATTGTGCTGTGCTCGATGGTTTCCACCCCTTCAGCGATAACCAAAAGGCGAAAAGCAGCGGCAAGGCCGATTACGCCCTCCACGATGGATAAATCATCGGGATTGTCAATCATGTCATGAACAAAGCTCCGGTCAATCTTGATCTGAGTGACCGGCAAGTGTTTCAGATAAGAAAGCGAGGAATAACCGGTGCCAAAGTCATCCAGCGAAAAAGTTACACCAATCTTCCGGCAAGCGTCAATCACCTGGGATGCTTTAAACAGGTCTTCCATCGCATGGGTTTCCAGCATTTCCAGCTCCACATCCGCCGGGTTGACTTTTGGATGCGCTTCCAGCAGTGTACGCAGACGCTCAACAAAGTCCGCCTGCTCCAAATGACGGGCGCCGACATTTATGCTCACCGGAATATTCAGCCCGGCGGCCTGCCAGCTCTCCATCTGGGCCAAGACGGTATCGATAACCCACTCGCCAAGGTCAATGGACAGTAAATGATCCTCGATTGCCGGCAAAAACTGGTCAGGCAGCAGCAAGCCTTTTTCTGGATGTTCCCAGCGGATCAAGGCTTCAGCACCAATGACCGCCCCCGTGCGCATATTCACCTTGGGCAGGTAATAGAGCACGAATTCTTTTGCGTTCAGTGCGCGGCGAATACGCTCCAGGCTTTCGTAGCGATTGCGGACGCGACTGTCCTGCTCGGCGTCAAAGAGGTGATAACGGTTCTTGCCCGCTTGCTTGGCCTGATACATGGCCTGATCCGCCTGACGCAGCAATTGATCTGCATCAATGTCTTCCGCCTGAGGGTAAAAGGTGACGCCAAGACTGGCCGAAACCTGGAGAGTGATCTCACCAAGCTGAACCGGTTCGGCAGCGGCGGTGAGCAAGCGGGTGAGCATCGGCAAACTGGTGTCAATGCCGCCGATGTCGACCAGCACGGCAACGAACTCGTCACCGCCCAGCCGGGCAAGAGTGTCGCCTTCACGCAGAGCCTGCTTCATATGGACGGACAATGTGATCAGCAGCTGGTCGCCGGCTTCATGACCAAAAGTGTCGTTGATGGACTTGAAGCCATCCAGATCGAGAAAGACTACCGCCAGACGTTGCTCCCGGCGCCGGGCCTGAACCATGCCCTGTTGCAGCCGGTCGGCCAGCAGCACGCGGTTGGGCAGATTAGTCAGCATGTCGAAATGGGCGCTACGCTCCAGCTTTTGTTCGTTCTCCTTAAGCCGGGTGATGTCAGTATATAACGCCACGTAGCGCAGGGTCTTGCCATGTTCATCCCGCACTGCGCTGATGGTAGGCATCACCGCATACACTTCGCCGTTTTTTCGCCGGTTCCAGAACTCGCCATGCCAGTGGCCTAGCTCGATAAGATCTCGCCACATGCCGGCATAGAACTCTTTTTCCTGGCGGCCGGAGCTGAAAAAACGCGGGTTGCGGCCCAGAATTTCGTCGCGGCTGTAGCCGCTAATTTCGCACAAGGCTTGATTGACGTCAATGATCAGGCCGTCAGCCGTAGTAATCATGATCCCTTCATGGGCATGGGTGAATACGCTGGCGGCGAGGTGGAGTTTTTCATCCGCTTGTTTACGTTCGGTGATGTCGCGCAATATACCGATCGATTGCCAGACGCCTTTCACCTGCACAGCGGAAATTGAAACCTCCAGGAGACACTCGCTACCGTCCTTGCGAAAACCGGTAAGCTCAAGCGTCTTGCCAACCGCTGCTCCCTGGCCGGTTTTCTGAAAATGCGGGAAAGCCTGAAAGAACGAATCCATGGCTGGCTGCGGAATCAGCATTGCGTGCAACGGACGCCCGATAACCTCTTCACGGGCATACCCGAATATCCTTCCGGCCGCTTTATTCCAGAAAACGATATTTCCCGCTTCGTCGAGCATGATAATTGCGTCCTGAGCGGATGTGGCGATGATATTTAAACGCTCCGCGTTCTCCTGAAGCGCCGAGGTCAACTCGAACTGCCTCCGGTAAAACGCAGTCTTCTGCTGCCGCCACAGGAGAATTAATACCGCTCCCATGCTGCACAACAGTACGCTTACCAACAGGAAAATAAGACGCATCCGCTCTCGCAGGGGCGCATATTCCTCCGCCGTGTCCATGCGGTTCACCATGTACCATGGCGACTCCGGAATGGCGCGCACCGCTGCAATCACTGGTGTTCCCCGATAGTCAATGCCTTCAACAATACCTCGCTGCCCCAACACGGCTTTCGCGGCAGGCAAGTTGGCATTGCCGGTCAATGGCAGGCGCAGGCCAAGAGCTGTATTGCCGCCAAAGCGAAGGTCGCTTAGAAAGACGACGTCGTCTCCCTCCCGGCGAACGATTAGCGTTTCGGCGCTGGCGCTAGGAATCGGCCAGAGCTTGATGAGCGGATATAGAAAGATCGCCGGATCGATGCGCAGTACAACTACACCCAGCGGCCTGTTACCTTCTTGCTTATCGAAAACCGGCACAATCAGAGCGAGATAAACGCGCTGGTCATATTCGTCCCGGTAAAAATCTTGCAGCATAGCCTGGCCTGTCTGCAAAGCAGCAATTGCATGCTCCACAAGAATGGCATCCGTTGGTTCCTGCGTGTAGGGCAGCGACATTTTCGTGTCGCCTTTCGCATTAAGGAGAATAACCCGGTCATATCCAATTTGGCGCGGATATTTGCCGAGCAAATCTTGCACATCCCGTTGCGCAGCCAAGCTGTGAGGCGTCTCCAATAGCTGCCGCACGGCAGCCATTGAAGCTTTCTGGATGAGCTTGGCATCCCACAAACGTTCCATACGCCACCGGACCAGTTCGACTGTTTTTAATTCCGACACCGTAAGTAGTTGCAACTCCACCTTCTGATGGAATCTCAGTTCAGTTTCTCGATAAAAGTAGTACGCAGCCAGGGAGCTTGCTGCGGCTAATACGGCAAATGCCAGAAGATAAGGGAAAAGTTTTGCGTCACCCGCGTCAGTCGGGACAGCTTGTTGCTCCTTGTAACGAACGGCAAGCGCCAGCTGGGCCAAGCCTATGATCAGCAAGCTGAAGCTTGTGTTGAACGCTGGTGGAACTATCGCTTTGCCGGAGAGTAGCGGAACAGGAATGTCAAAGACATAAGCTGCCAGGAAAACAAAGCTCAGAACTGAAACCAATCCGCCGGAGCCCAACAAGATTGCGCCTCGCCAGTATACCTTTGCGCCGTAGGGCAGGGATGCGAGACGCGACCCATAAGATAACAGGAGACAGAAGTCTGTAATAGGCGAGATATACCCCGCGGGAGCATTGCCAAACCTGCCGCTAATATGCAGGCCTAGGAGTTCAGCCGGCAAATACACCTCCGAAAGACGCAACGCAAGCAACAACAAGGAGGCCATGAAGCCAAACAATCCGGAGAGAGTGATTAGCAAGAGAACCACTCGACCACGTGGAAACCAGGCCTCGAGACAGAGTGTTGATCCAAACAATACAAGAAGGATCGCAGTACTCGGAGCCATCTGGCGGGAGCCGGGATCCAACTTGGTAAGAACAGGTGAATCGAGCACCCAGCCTAGCTGATCGAGAAGACCGATGACCGCCACCGACAGACCCGCAGCAAACTGGGCTAATGCAGTTGCGGTGACGCGCTCGGAACAACTGAATTTTATGGCTGACAAATCATACTCCATGCGGAAATTAGCCGTTAAATGCTAGGAACAGACCTTCCAATCCACCCTCGCGAACCGTTTTTCGTCCATCTGTCGTTGATTATACTGACGCAGTTTAATGAAAATGCAGAACACCGGCAGACTGAAACAGTCCAAGGAAATGATCAGTATAAAGCAAGTAACGAAGGCTTTGTGCGACTGGCTCTTAAAAATACTCAAGTTCATGAAGATGTTCTCTGCCGGCAATGTTGTACTTTTACACGACTAAGACTTAATTGACACTTGCAAACAGGAAAGATAATGGCGCAAGCCAAACGTAAGCAGCAAATGCAGCAATAAACCTGGAACGATTCCGGCGCCTTCCAGAAACTCTGGCAAAATTCTGATAGTCATCAGACAGTCTGCAGCCGGCGGTTCTGCCTGGAGTAACCGGCGATTTAAGACTACTCCAACATTTGAAACCGCCCTCCGTAAATCTAACATACCTTATCTTCTGTGTACAACCCGATCCTCTTCCAATACTAAATGAGTCTGAAGGAGTACTGTATTTCTAACGGAAAAATTAATCTGGCAAGCGCTCTCCTTTTTGGTTGCCAGCTGTTAGAATGAGTGTTAATGTGCATACAACTCCATGCTGAATTTGTTCGAAACTCATTGTAGCATATACGTTTTTGGCCGCTTTCTGGTTATAATAACCAAAGATTCAAGACAACAGAAACATTCTCATTATGCAATTCAACCAGTCAAAATTCTCATGAGGGCAAGCCCATCCCGGCATAAAAAAACCGGGTTTCAAGCGCAAAAAATACTCCATGTACTATTAAGGCGGATTAATGGGTAGCGAATCAGCGCTGCTTTGGGGATTACTGTTTAGTTCTATTGGTCTTGGTTTCTTTGTCCATGGAAAAAAACAAAGGATGATTGTCCCGTTTGTCTGTGGCTTGGCGCTGATGGCGTATCCGTACTTCATGCCGAATGCGGTAACTCTGGTTTTAACAGGTTTGGTGCTAATTGCGATTCCCTATTTTTTTCGGCTTTAATGTGGTCCGGTTGGAATGCCGGGTCTGGCCGATTACTTATCAAGCATTGATGAAATATCCATTAGCCTTACTTCAGAAAACTTTTTATCAGCTGCCATTGCACCCCAAATCCCCTCTCCCAAATCAATATCCAGCAAATGCCATGCCGGAGCCTGCCCGCACAGATCAGGAACTCTTAAAAACTCCGAGGGATTTTCAGGATTAATAACACAGTGATTCAACCCTAACGTGATGCCGTGTCCCGTCGCTTTTACAAAGGCTTCCTTCCGTGTCCAGAAACGGTAAAACTCCGGTATTTTTTTGGTTTCCGGCAGTTGATTCCAGTAGGCGGCTTCTTCTTCAGCGAAACATTTATCAACCAATCCGGACAAATTGATTCTTTTTTTATATTTTTCAATATCGGCTCCCAGCTGACAATCCAAGCACAAGGCGATCATCAATCTGTCTGCTGTATGAGACAGATTGAAAGCCAATTCCGGATAATCAGCAAGGTAAGGTTTGCCATGTTTGGCTTTTTTTATTCTTATCTTTTCCGGCGGTTGATTAAGAATCCGGGATAAAAGATTCCGCAAACGCCCATGGATTTCTACGTAACGTTTGCATAGCAACTCATTTTTAAATTTGCCGGCCTGAGTTTGCTCGGCATCATCAAGAACACGCCAATAGGCTTGAAAATGAACAGCCTCCGCTGTTACCTGTCCATGCCATATTTCAACTGTTTCAGAATCCATTAACGCCCGACAGCCGCCCTGCCCTCGCCTCTTTTATCACTGGCCGCAGCCAATGATTTTGTCGTCTTATTCAACTGCACGGCCTGCATATCGCCATAGCGGTAACGCGCTTCCTTTAGTTGATGACCCATAGCGGATAGGCCCTTAATCTCTAAATCTGACATCGCGCCATTTTCATATTCAATCACATCGGGAATAAATTGATGATGGAATCTGGGCACTTGAACCCATGAGTCAGGCCCGTTGCCCTTGGCAAAATCCAGCGCAGCCAACAGTGCCATCGAAATAATACGGCTGCCGCCTGGCGTGCCCAGCACGGCAATACGGCTATCGCTTTCAAGAAAGGTGGGCGTCATACTGGACAACATGCGTTTGCCGGGGGCGATGGCATTGGCGGCCCCGCCCACCAGACCGTAGCCATTCATGGCGCCCGGAAGACTGGAGAAATCATCCATTTCATCATTCAATAACACCCCAGTCCCCGGAGCGACAAAACCTGAACCGAATGGAAAATTGATGCTGAGCGTTGCGGCGACCCGGTTGCCTTCATCGTCAATAATCGAAAAATGCGTGGTGTTGGCGCCTTCTGGCTGTTGCTGTATTTCGCCTGACAGCATGTTGCTAGGCAAGGCTTTATCCGGCCTGATGGTGCTGCGCAATCCGGCGGCGTAATCCTCGTTTAACAAGCGTTTAACCGGGACATCTATAAAATCCGCATCACCCAAGTACAAGGAACGGTCGTGATAGGCGCGGCGCATCGCTTCCACTATCAGATGTTTACGGGTAATTTCATCCGTTTTTTGCAAATCGTAGCCCGATAAAATATTTAATGCTTCAATCAGAACAATGCCTCCGGAGGATGACGGCGCGGCGCTGGTGATCTTGATGCCGTTGTATTGACCTCTTACCGGTTCCCGCTCGACTATCTGATAAGATTCAAGATCTTCCTTGGTCCAGATACCGCCCGCTTTTTTGACTCCATTGACCAGCTTATCGGCGATATCCCCGCTATAAAATCCGTCCCGGCCTGATTCAGCGATGTGCGCTAATGTGTTGGCCAAATCGGGTTGCCTGAGAATTGAGTGAAGCTTGGGGAGCTTGCCGTCTTTAAGAAATATCCCGGCTGTCGCCGGATATTGTTTGATCAAGCTGAATCTGAATTTCAGCAACCTCAGGTAACGCTCGCCAACTGCAAAACCGGTCCGCGCATAGCGGATTGCCGGAGCCAGACTTTCCGTCAGCGGCAGCTTCCCGTACTTTTCAGACAGATGGGCCAATCCCGCCGGCATTCCAGGGATCGCCGCAGCTAAAGCCCCATCAAGGGATAATCTTGCAATCACCTTCCCGTCTTTGTCCAGATACATCGCTTTATGAGCCGCCAGGGGCGCTTTTTCACGGCCATCAATCAGAGTTTCAAGGCCGTCTTTTTCCCTATGCAGCAACCAGTAACCGCCGCCGCCCAATCCCGAGCCGGACGGCTCAACGACCGCCAATGCCGCGCTAACCGCGACCGCCGCATCAAACACATTGCCGCCCTTGTCCAGAATCTCAAATCCCGCCGCCGTTGCCAATGGATGCGCGCTGGCAATCGCCATTTTATGCCCATCCGCATAAACCTGGGAACCCCAGAAAACAGCTATAAAAATAATGGCTGCATAAGTTTTCTTTAACATTCTATTTACCTGATTGATGGTAAGTGGATAAACCTTAAAAAAGCAGTTACACACGACTGATACAAGCCCATTACAACAAAATCAGGTAAGTAAGTTCATCTTCAGCATCCAACCGCTTAATTTCCGCAGCCTTATTACGCAAAATTAACTCGATATTCCGGACAGAACAATTACCTCGCCTGATCCAAACAACCTTGGGTGGATGTCCGTAAAGCAGACTTCTTTCGTGAAAATCGGAATCTTTGCTCACCAGGATATAGTCATGGAGTTTTGCATATTCCCAAATCACAGAATCAGGTTCACTACCCATTCCTAGCCTATCCACATGCGCCGATTCAGGAAAAATATCGCTCAATGCCGCTACCAACCGGGGCGACAGATTTTCGTCAAACAGCAGTTTCATGCGTTGATGATGAGCTGGTGCCGCTCACGGTCTGCGGCATAACTTAGGCAAGCTTGAATATCCTCCATGGTCAGATAGTCAAAATTCTCCAGGATTTCTTCCGGCGTCATGCCGGAGGCAAGATATTCAAGCACATCGTAAACGGTAATCCGCAACCCACGGATACAGGGCTTGCCGCCCCGCTTATCCGGTTCAATGGTAATAATATCTTTATAACTCATATTGTTTTCTCTCATGTTTATACACATTTTCACACGCTCAGAGCCCCCGCCTGTATTCAACATAACACGGAAGATGAATTCTACCGACAGGCAATCTACCTTAGAGCTAATGACTCCGGCGGTTTATTGTCGCGAAACCACTCTTCGAGCTACAATCGTGTTTTTAGTCATCCTTAAGCTCGTCTGCGATTTGGTCATCATCAAGATTGATGACGGGTATTTCTAAACGTCCCAGTTCAAACATGAATTGTATTTTATTCATGTTGCAAAACTGTGCAGCTTTACCTAGAGAAAAGCGGTGCAGCTCGAATAATTTAACCGCGAGAAGAAAAGTGAGTTCTTTTTCGAGGGCTTGCGGTGATTTTCCTGATGTTATTAGCAGATCATCCGGATAAGGTAACGATAAGGTGTGCATGATGAAGTTCCTGAGTTACTTATCTATCCGGGATATTCAGCCTTTTTTTGCCTTGGTGACATACTGGACATAGCGGGTGCATTTTAGTCATGGATTACAGACCCATCAGGGTATTAAAGTGCTGATTGAAAGCAGCTTGGTCATTTGCTGACAAATAGCCCAGTGAGCTGCTGATTAAGCGATGGTCCAGGGTGAACAGCTTTAAGCGAATTAATGACTGAACCGGCAAACCGGCGCTTTCCAAGTCATTAATTGGGGTATCTAATGGCCAGGATGATTGTTTGGCGGAGGTGATCATCGCCATCACGCTATGTCCTATAAGACTATTAAAAGGCTCGGCGTTAGAAATAATCAAAGCAGGCCGGTATTTGCCGGCTTGCCGGTCGGTAAACGGGAAAGGGACTTTAACAATGTCGTAGCGGTTATAAGTCACGGTAAGCCTCATCATCTTCGGAGCTATTCCATTCCGAGAGAGTTCCGTTTAATGCATTAAGATAAGCTACATCAACAGGCTCAACCTTGCGCACAAAAATATAGCCATCACTTTGAATTTCCCAGGTTAAAGTATCACCGGTTTTTAGATGCAGTGCTTTGCGCACTTCGGCGGGGATGGTGACTTGGCCTTTACTGCTCAGTTTGGCGAGTTGTGGCATGGGTATTCTCCGGCTGGTAAGTATGTCTTACTGTAAAGAATACAGAGGTATTTCGCAATAACTTTCACAGTAGGGTTATATGATTCTGCAAAACAAAACACAAAACCTGACTCTTTTTTGCATCGCGCACCATTTTTAAAATGTTCCGAGAAGAACAAGCCCAAAAAAGGTACGCGATGCGTACCCTACCCGGCTGTCGTCTCGAAACCTCCCGCGGCTTTATTCATATTTATTATTTAAGCTTCCAATATTCCGGATGTGCCTTAGTTGGAACGGGGTCCAGATACCTCTCAAACGCTCGCTGTCCTCTTTCGATTAGGTAATAAAGATCGTTAAGCAAATCTTTACTGTCTGCAATATAAGCATGATTTGCCCCCCAAAATAGATTCGTGTCTGCGTTTGTCGCATCAATTGTTTCAATGCCATCTAGTATTACGAGACCGTTTCCAGAATCACCTGCGCGAGCGGCACCATTATGTTTCTTAGATTCGATCATTGCTAGATCCTTCGACGACGCGTATAGAGTTGTAGCCGCTTTTGTATTTACTAAAGCAGGTGCAATAGAGTTGCGAAAATAATCCGCATCTATATCCGGTGCCGCCAGGATGATCTCTTTGAATAACTTAAGTTCAGCTACTTTTAGCTCATTTTTCAGAGAGATAAATGCTTCTGTCAGAGCACGATTGCCCATGCTGTGGGCAATGAGCGCGATCGAATCAAAGCCTCCTTTTGTCGCAATGTCACGCAAAAACTGCTTAAGGTATGCAATTGCTTGCTGCACCCCATTACCATCAAATTCATAAGCTTTCTTACCTAGTTGACCTTTTGATGGCCAACTGTAGAAGATTGGCACACCTTTAAACTTAATGTCATGAGTGATTTGGGCAGCGCGCCGAGCTACGTCCTCAAAGCTATTGTTAAACCCATGAATAAATATGAGAGCTTTACGTTTTGAGTCCTGCACTGGTTCTTGAGAAATCTCGCCAAAAAATTCATCTTTGGATTTCAGAAAGATATTCATCAATACGACATGTTTCTCAGGTTTTTGTAGATAGTGCTTAAGAATGTACGGAGCTTCAAGCTCCCCTAGCTTGTGATCCCGCGGAATACTCACCTCACACGAACCATAGCGAACATTATGCTCGCGGCCATTTGTAAAATACTCATACGGTGCCGTTGCTCCTTCACTGTACTTTCGGTCGGTTCCAAAAAAAGCTTGACGACCTTATAAGAGCAAGAATTGGTATCCGTAACAAAGTTTTTTCTCGCCTTACCAGTTTTCGGAGACTCTACCTTGAACTTAATTGTCATTCCTTTGCCGGGCTCTTGTCCAGTTGGGGCAATATCTTTATCGAAATACAAATCCCCAAAGCCAACAAGCGATATATTATTTTCCTTTTGAAGAACTTCGATGGCACCATCAAATGCTCGGTTCGCTTCAGCTTTCGAAACTCGTGCCGATACCATCACTTGATTGACTAGTTGTGATTTGTTCACCTTGTTTACGCCGACGTCGTAATTTACTCTACTATGGAAAGTTGGTTGTCTGACGATCGGTTTGAGAACTTTTTTCAGAGTGCTTTTTCGAGACTTTGTTTTTATAGCCCCGGTTATCTTGCTTGAACTAAAGACACGTTGTCTTAAACGACTACTTGTAAAGTTTGAGGAAATATGACGAGAAATATCAAGACTGCCGCGATTTACTCCAGCTCTTCTTGTCTTGGCCGCTGCCAAAATAATGTGCAAAGCTGTTTCCGCGGCGGCTTTGGAAACACCGGAAAATTTCGCTATATAGTTAGCTAAGTTTCCATTTTTCATATAATTTTCTCCTCTGATAAATGATGTTAATCCTGGATAAATTGGAGAATTTCTATGGTAATTTGATATTAGAAAATCAACAGACTATGGGGTATATTTTGTACAATCATATCTTCCATTTATCGTATCACGTTACTGATCACCAGTTGCTGGCAATAAGATCATAGCTCATAGGGTGGTTTCGATATAGCAAGCCGTCACTACTCTCAAATTTATAGTAGATTGCCTATCGGCGAATCTACCTTACGAGTTCTTCCCTTAGGGCCTTAGGTTAGGTTAGGCGATAGCCATAACGCAACACATCGAAGCGGCAATATTGGGTTACGCTATCGCTATCCCAACCTCCAGCATTTCTTTATCAAATTATTAAAACCCCATCTGTAGAGACCTGCGGCATATCTTTTCAAAACATTTTCAGTCTACTGCAAAAACCGTTCAACCTGCTCAATAAAAACTCCCGGCTGCTGAACATGTAGCCAATGTCCGGCATTGGCAATGACATTCAGCGTGGCATTTGGAAACAATGCGCTCACGTCATCCGCCTTAACATAACCGGATTCTTCTCCCGCCAGAAACAAGGTTTTTCCGGTAAACGGCGTTAGTTGCTCAACACTGGGAAAGGCGGCGATATTGGGCGCCATCAACAAAAAAATATCCAGATCAATGCGCCAGCAATACGCGCCATCCTTCAGGACAAGATTTTGCAACAAAAACTGCCGGTAACTGAGATCAGGTGTGGCCGGAGCCAGCAGCAGCTCGGCTTGTTTGCGGTTGCTGATTTCATGCAGCGGCAGCGCCTTTAACGCCTGTATCAAGTTGTCAAAGCCGTGCTTATAACTGACGGGGGCAATATCGGCCACTATCAGTTTGTCCATGCGGCCAGGGTGATTAAGCGCGAACCACATCGCCACTTTACCGCCCATGCTGTGCCCCAGCAAACTGGCTGTTGTTAATCCCTGAGCGTCCATAAACTGCAACAGATCGGCTGCCATGGACGGATAATCCATTACCGGATGATGAGGCGACGCGCCATGATTACGCATATCGGGCACGAAAACATGGAATCCGGCCGCCAGTTTTTCCGCTACTTGCCGCCAATTGCGCGAGGATGCGAAAAAACCGTGCAGGATAACCAACGGCACGTCACCGGGACTGCCCAGTTCTTCAAAGACTAATTC
This sequence comes from Methylobacter sp. KS41, assembly GCA_002862125.1. Taxonomy (GTDB): domain Bacteria; phylum Pseudomonadota; class Gammaproteobacteria; order Methylococcales; family Methylomonadaceae; genus Methylobacter_C. The sequence continues at coordinate 2,276,701 of PHSP01000001.1, forward strand.
CACTGCCTCCATTACGCAAAAACAAACAGCGCGCCCATCAAGCCGCCAAAGATTCCTCCCCAAACAACCAGCCAGCCCAAATGCTCGCGAATGATGGCCTGAACCATTTCCTTAACCAGTTGCGGCGTCAGTTCGCTCAGGCGCTTGTCAATGACTGCTTCAATATTATCGACAATATCGACGCCGATTTTATGCGCATCCAGCCCTTGCTTGAGTGCGGTTTTAAAGCGGTCGGATTCGACTATGCCAGTCAGGGTGATTTTCATTTTTTCGGTAAAGGGTTCTTTTAAGGGCGCCAGCGATTCTGCGCCGCCCATCATTATCAACATCCCGCCGAAAGAGGAGTCCATAATTGACGAAACCAGGTTTTCATAGATTTTGTCGTAATCGACCGCATTCAACAGCGGCTCCAGATTCAGCATCTTACTGCCCTGATCTTCTTCTGTTTCAATAAAATGTTCGATGTTATTTGCCGTAAAAAACTGCTGCATCATCAGTTGCTTGATTGAAAACTTAAATTCCTCAAAGCGATCAGGTATGACGCCGGAACCGTATAAAAACGGCACTTTTTCAAACAGCATGTAAACAGCCAGCCAATTGGTAATCGCCCCGGACAGCGCAAAAAATCCAATGGATTTGACCAATGCCTGTTGTACCGGGCAAACATAGCCGGTGACAATAATAACTACGGCAATAAGATTGGTGACAAAGCTTTTGTTTAACAGTTTTTTCATCGTTTTTTAATATAAAGATCAGTGATCGTGCCTTCAATCATTTCTGCCGACAAGCCCAGGGTTTCCGCCAAGGTAGGATGTGCATGCACCGTTAAGGCCAAATCTTCAACAGTAGCGCCCATTTCCAGCGCCAGCACGGCTTCTGCAATCAACTCTCCGGCATTTGTGCCCACAATACCGGCGCCAAGGATACGCCCGGTTTTTTTATCACAAAGCAATTTGGTCACGCCTTCCTTGCGCCCTATGCTCAACGAACGGCCGCTGGCGGCCCACGGAAAAGCCGCTTTTTCATAATCAATGCCTTGAGCCTTGGCGTCATTTTCTGTTAAACCCATCCAGGCTATTTCCGGATCGGTATAAGCTACCGAAGGAATCGTTAAAGCCTGCCATTCAGTTGCCATGCCCGCGATCACTTCGGCGGCTACTTTGCCTTCATGAGTCGCCTTATGCGCCAGCATCGGGTTGCCGACAACATCGCCAATCGCAAAAATATGCTTTACATTAGTGCGCTGTTGTTTATCAACAGGAATGAACCCTCGCTCATCGACATTAACGCCGGCTTTACCGGCATCGATTAAATGGCCATTCGGCCTGCGCCCCACGGCGACCAGCACTTTATCAAAGACGTCGGATTCCGGCGCGGCTTTGCCTTCAAAAGTGACTTTCAAACCTTCTGTTAAGGGTTCAATACTTTTAACTTTGGTTTCCAGAAAGATATTGTCATAATCCTTCTTGATTTTTGCCATGAGCGGCTTGACCAAATCCTTGTCGCAGCCGGGGATAATTTGTTCCTGCATTTCAACAATAGTGATTTTACTGCCCAGCGCATGATAAACAGTCGCCATTTCCAGGCCAATAATACCGCCTCCGACTACCAAAAGTTTTTTTGGAATATCTTCAAGATTCAGAGCGTCGGTTGAATCCATTAACCTTGGGTCATCATTCGGAAATCCAGGGATTTTTACCGGCTGGGAACCGACTGCAATAATTACCTGCTCGAATTCTATCAGCTGAGTGTCAACCTGCGCCTGCGTATCGGATACAAACTTCCCTGTGCCTTCAACAACCGTCACGTTGCGCTGTTTCGCCAAGGCTGCCAGCCCGGTATTGAGCTGGGAACTGACTTTGTTTTTCCAGTCGCGCAATTGCTCCAGATTTACCTCAGGCTCGATAAATTTAATCCCGGCCGGATTCAAGTCCCTGGCTTCATTAAGTACATTAGCGACATGAAGAAGGGTTTTTGAAGGAATACACCCGACGTTCAAACAAACGCCGCCCAACACTGGAAAACGCTCAACCATGGTCACCTGTTTTCCTAAATCAGCCGCGCGAAACGCTGCTGTATAACCGCCAGGGCCACCGCCCAGCACCAGAACTTGTGTTTTCAATTGCATACCTTTAATGTCAGTCAGTTTGAATTTACCCGGTTATTCAATTTTAAACCGGGACTTTGGAAAAATGTCTTTGAATGTTGGCGATAAGCATCACTTCCCGGCTCTGAGTAAGGCCGGGGCGCTCCGTCATAAACTTTGCGAGGCACAGGATAATTTTGCGCAGGACGCCCATTTTTTCGTGCCGGCTCAATGATAATGCGATAGCCATTCCGGTTAATGCAACTTTCATTCCGGCCTTTTAATTCAAAACCCCAGGCAACCTGAATTGCCCGGATATGGCCGTTTTTAAACAATTTTAACGTGCTTATTTTGCACCACAATAAACTTTGCTAAACATAAGTTACTTAGCAGCATTCGTCAACCATGTATCGGCTAAAATCCTTAATCAAGATTACTATGCTTCTGTCAGTTTATGTGGCAGAGTATTGGGCCAAAATCAAAGGCGAACAATATTAACGCAATGAACTGGCGATCGAAGCCTTGCCGAAGACTGTCGTAACAGCATCAGAAAAAATCAGTGCTTAAGTCCGGCGAAAATCCCCGACGGCTGGAATATCAAGACCCCCGTTAAAGGCAATTACAGGGCTGCGATGACAATCAATAAGCAACTGGAAACCAGTGATTTCATTTCTGCCGGAACAACCTTCCTGAACGTAAAAAGAAGCCACTGCATTGTTTGAACGCTATCTTCGATTGGTTTATACTCGATGCAGTTTAAACCTTCAATTTAGAAGAGTTATGAGAAGTAAACGTCAAATCAGGTCTTTTGTTAATCGATCGATGCCGTATGTATACGTTAGGGACTTATGCTTGCCAAAGCGCTCCTTGCCTTTATAGCTTTGCCGGGTGTTGTCGCCATAGCCATCCCAGTTACCTGGCTATGGGCAAGCTGCCACACAAAGCTCATACAACCCTTGGGCCTGGCGCCTTTGCTTGCCGGGTTCTTTGCCTTGATTTGGTGCGTGCGTGATTTCTATATTTCAGGCAAAGGCACGCTTGCTCCCTGGGCTCCTCCAACCCATTTGGTCATTGCCGGACTCTACCGCTACACGCGAAATCCCATGTATGTCGCGGTAACGCTTGCTCTTATGGGTTGGGCGTTATGCTTCGGTGCGCCGGAACTGTTTGCCTACGCAGCCGTAGTAGCTACTGGCTTTCATCTGCGGGTCGTGCTGGGCGAGGAACCCTGGCTGGCGCGAAGATACGGAACACAGTGGGGGCATTATTCAAGCCGCATTCCTCGCTGGTTCTGGTGAATACCATTTTCGAAGCCGGTACAAACCCTTTCGTCGAGCTTACACCTAACCCAGGGTCTTGTTCGCGTGCTCCATCTCGCTCTTATAGTAGACAACAAGTTTTCGTGCATGAGTAAAGTGCATTCACTTTCGACTTTGAGTCTTGCTAATGACTGCTACAAGTCGCATCGTTCCAGTCCGCATTTTGGATGAGCGCAAGCTGCCGTGACTATCAGCCGTACCCGCCTTTGAATATCAATAAATAACCATGACCAGATGTTTTTAGAAAACTGTATTTAAGAACAATTGCGGCTTATCCGGTTATGATAAGCTACAGTTCGCTTTAGTACTGAAAATAGTAAGTGTTTTCAAAGCCTTGATAATGGCTTGCTACATGCTTTGAGTAATGAAATAATAGCCGCGGAAACAGATGCCTGTTGAATAGACATTTGCATTTTACCAGTTTCTGCTCGAGTTTTTGTATTTTAGAAGGAGATCGTCCATGTCTGAACTGAAAGTTTATCCAGTGTGGGATGCGGGCACCCGTTGGTTTCACTGGATTAATGCGCTCTGCGTCATCGCCCTCACGTTTGCAGGCCTGGCAATTCTCAATGCAAGTAGTCTGGATGTCCCCAAAACTGGAAAAGTTATCCTCAAAACAGTTCACGTTTGGATCGGATACGTTTTCGTACTAAACCTTCTCTGGCGCATTGCATGGGCTTTTCTTGGTAATCGCTACGCCAGATGGGGCGCTGTGCTTCCCGGTGGAAAAGGATACTTCCAATCGGTACGCAGCTATGTTGCCGCTTTCAGAGCAGGCAACCCTCAGCAGTATCTGGGACATAACCCGTTGGGCCGTTTGGGCGTAGCTGCGCTATACCTCCTTATTACTATTCAGGCAATCACGGGCCTGGTTCTGACAGGCACAGACTTGTTTTATCCGCCCTTCGGGCATTGGATCGCGCAATGGGTGGCGGCTCCAAACATCGCTCCGGAAACGTTAGCGCCCTATTCGCCCGAAATGTACGATGCTGCCGCCTACGAAAGCATGCGTAGTTTCCGCAAACCCATGGGATTGGTGCATCTATACGGCTTTTATGTGCTGATTGGTGTTGTCGTTATACACGTAACCGCCGTAATCATCACCGAGCTAAGGGAAAGTTCAAATATAATTTCCGCAATGTTCACGGGACGAAAGATTATTAGCGGACGCCCTGTGGATGAAGATCACAGTAGTCGAGACTAATAGCCCGCACGGCTCGACAAAGCTCTCAAACAGATATGCTTCGCACTCTGCTCTACCGTAACAGACATTTCTATATGAAGGGTGTTGGCGTACATACGATGTCGCAAGCGTATATTTTTAACGACGCAGACGTCATGCCAATCCCCATAAAACTTTTTAAGCGCTTCTGTTCCTAAAAAAATCATATAGTTAACTGGACAATCTAAGGCAACGCTGCCCGGTCAGCATGATGGACTCCGGATACGCGTCAAACGTGTTCATGTTTCCGTCCTAAAATCATCATCTCCTTTGGCCTAGAAATGATGTTCCGGATAACTTTTTATTTTTTCTTCTTCCTTATTCACCAGAAGTTACACAAAAATGACCGCCGTAGCTGTTTAGCGAAGATATTGGTTGTATAATTCAACTTAGACGGCTCATCCTGATGCGGCACTCATTCTGCCTGATCACGATAAGATTTTAATCAGCAAATATTTATGAGTTAAGTTATGGACTATGCAATAGAAACCGCACCTTTAGAAACATTACAATGTGATTGTCTTATCGTCGGCGCGTACCAGGATCAGCAGCTCACTGAGTCTGCAAGCTCGGTCAACGATAAGACTCAGGGACTTATTAACAAAATCCTTAACCGTGGCGACATTAGCGGAAAAATTGGTGATACCGTGTTAATAAACGCCATCCCTGATAGCTCTATTGAGCGGATTTTGCTGGTTGGTCTGGGCGAAAAAAAGCCGTTATCGGGCAAAAATTACCGGAAAGCGCTCCTTGCCGCCATTAACAGTCTCAAAAAAACGCAAATAAAATCCGTCGCGTGCGGCCTGGCGGACTGTGACGTTATTGCGAGCGATAGGCAATGGAAAACCCGTCAAATCATTGAAGTTTTTAACGATGCTGTTTATCAATTCACAGCCTACAAATCGAATAAAGAAACCGACAGCAAGATTGAAAAAATCATTATCAGCGCTCCTGAAGCTGAAGCAGGGCTTGCACAAACAGGCCTGATTCAAGGCAAGGCCATAGCAGAAGGCATCAACCTGACCAAACTGCTGGCCGATTTACCGGGAAATATCTGTACGCCCTCTTACCTTGCCGGGCAAGCGCTTGAGCTGGGCAAAAAATACCCCAGCCTCGACATTAGCATCCTTGAAGAATCCGACATGGAAAAATTAGGCATGGGCGCCTTGTTATCGGTTTCGCGCGGCAGCCGTCAACCAGCCAAATTGATTACTCTGACCTATCAAGGCGGCGAAAAAAACAGCAAACCCATCGTTTTAATCGGCAAGGGCCTCACTTTTGATGCCGGGGGTATTTCATTAAAACAAGCCCCCGGCATGGATGAAATGAAGTACGATATGTGCGGCGGAGCAACGGTTCTGGGGACGCTGCTGGCCGCAGCGCAAATGCAGCTGCCGCTGAATATTACCGGTTTGATTCCTTCATCTGAAAATATGCCTGACGGTGACGCCAATAAGCCGGGCGATATTTTAACCAGCATGTCCGGCAAAACTATTGAAGTTTTAAACACAGACGCTGAAGGCCGCCTGCTGCTTTGCGACACATTAACCTATGCGGAAAGGTACAACCCCGATGTCGTAATAGACATGGCAACCTTGACCGGCGCTTGCCTGGTGGCATTAGGGCGTGTGCCCAGCGGTTTACTCGGCAATAATGACGCTTTATGCAATGACTTACTAGCAGCCGGTGAAACCGCCAACGACAGTCTGTGGCGTTTGCCCTTGTGGGAGGAATATCAGGAGCAACTTAAATCCAATTTTGCCGACCTGGCTAATGTCGGCGGCAAGGATGCTGGCACTATAACTGCTGCCTGTTTCCTGTCCCAGTTCGCCGAAAACTTTCACTGGGCTCACCTCGATATTGCTGGTACAGCATGGCGCACCGGGCCGGCAAAAGGCGCGACCGGACGCCCGGTCCCCTTATTAAGCCAATATCTCATTAACAGGGCGCATGGCTGAAGTCAGCTTTTATATCCTGCCGTCAGAATCGGCACAGGAACGCTATGAATTTGCCTGCAAACTCATCGAGAAAGCGTACCGCAGCGCTTGTTTTTGTTATGTGCTCGCCGATAATGCCGAACAATGCCAAAAAATGGACGACCTGCTCTGGACTTTCAGAGCAGGCAGTTTTGTTCCGCATCAGACATACACCGGCGAGTTACCCGGCTTTGAAAAAGTCATCTTGATAGGCTCCCTGAATCCGCATGAGAACTGGCGAAAAACAGTAATAAACCTGTCTTCGCATTGCCCCGAAGAGTTCGGCAAAATCGATCGCATTTTAGAGATACTGGATAATAGCGAAGCCTCCAAAGCAGCAGGCAGGGACCGTTATCGTCAATATCAGCAGTCGGGTATTCATATAACTACTCATAAAATTGGGCATTAGGGTGTGGATTTTAAAACCATCTTTAACCTTACTCCTTAAATAACTTTTAAAAAAATATTACGCTCATCCATGGAAAAAACTTACGCACCCCATTCAATTGAACAACGCTGGTATCAAACCTGGGAAGAAAAAGGCTATTTTGCAGCCAAACCTGAAGGTGATTCGTATTGCATTATGATTCCTCCGCCCAACGTGACGGGCAGCTTGCACATGGGCCATGCGTTTCAGGACACCATTATGGATGCCCTCACCCGCTATCACCGCATGAAAGGCTACAGCACTCTATGGCAAGCCGGAACTGACCATGCGGGCATTGCCACGCAGATGGTGGTTGAACGGCTGTGCAATGCCGAAGGTAAAACCCGTCATGATTACGGACGGGAAAAATTCCTTGAAAAAGTCTGGCAATGGAAAGAAGAATCGGGCGGTACGATTACCCGCCAGCTCCGGCGGATGGGTTCTTCGCTGGATTGGGACAGGGAACGCTTTACGATGGATGAAGGCATGTCCGATGCCGTTCAGGAAGTGTTTATACGCTTGTATGAAGAAGGCCTGATTTATCGCGGCAAACGCCTGGTAAACTGGGATCCCGTGCTGCATACCGCCGTTTCCGATCTGGAAGTGCTGTCCGAGGAAGAAAACGGTTCGATGTGGCACCTGCGCTATCCCTTGTCCAATGGTCAGGGACATTTGATTGTTGCGACTACCCGCCCGGAAACCATGCTGGGTGATGCCGCGGTTGCGATACATCCAAACGATGAACGCTACAAACATTTGCTGGGTGAATTCGTGGAACTGCCTCTCGCCGGGCGCCGCATTCCGGTTATTGCCGATGAATACGTCGATCCAGAATTCGGCACCGGCTGCGTTAAAATTACCCCCGCTCATGATTTTAATGACTATGAGGTATGGACGCGTCACCGCAATACCTCTGTTATGCAGGATTTACCGCATGGCGGCTTGATTAACATTTTTACTGTTGATGCGTCGATACGCGGCAACCAGGTCAATGAAGATGACCTGATCCCGGCAAAGTATTGCGGTCTTGATCGTTTTGATGCCCGCAAGCAGGTAATTGCCGATCTCGAAGCTGAAGGCTTACTGGAAAAAATCGTTGATCACAAGTTGATGGTGCCAAGAGGTGATCGCACGCACAGCGTCATTGAACCGTTACTGACTGACCAATGGTACGTCAAAGTTGCGCCATTGGCGGAACCTGCGATTGCCGCCGTCGAAAATGGCGACATCAAGTTTGTACCGGACAACTGGAAAAACACTTATTTTGACTGGATGCGCAATATTCAAGACTGGTGTATCTCCCGGCAAATTTGGTGGGGCCATCGCATTCCGGCCTGGTATGACGAGAAAGGCAATATTTATGTAGCGCGTTCAGAACAGGAGGTGCGCGAGCAGCACAACCTGCCCGCCGGTTATCCGCTTAAACAGGATGAAGATGTGCTGGATACCTGGTTTTCGTCGGCGTTATGGCCTTTTTCCACGCTGGGCTGGCCGGAAAAAACGCCGGAACTTGCCAAGCATTACCCTACCAGCGTACTGGTGACGGGCTTTGACATCATTTTCTTCTGGGTGGCGCGAATGATTATGATGGGCTTGAAATTCCAGGGCGCGGTGCCGTTTAAAGAAGTGTATATACATGGTTTGGTGCGCGATGCCGAAGGCCAGAAGATGTCAAAATCCAAAGGCAATGTACTCGATCCGATTGATATTATTGACGGCATTGAACTGGATGCCCTGATAGAAAAACGGACAGCCGGCATGATGCAGCCGCATCTGGCCAAAAAAATCGAGCAAGCCACCCGCAAGGATTATCCGGACGGCATTCAATCCTACGGTACTGACGCCTTGCGCTTTACCTTTGCTTCTCTGGCATCAACGGGCCGGGATATTCGTTTTGATCTTGCCAGAACGGAAGGTTACCGCAATTTCTGCAACAAGCTTTGGAATGCTGCCCGTTATGTGCTGATGAACACCGAAGAGCAGGATAGCAATTTATCCGGTTCACCTTGTGCTTACTCGCAAGTTGATCGCTGGATTATCTCCAGGCTTCATCAAGCAACGGCTACGACCAGCAATGCTATCGAAAATTACCGGTTTGATCTAGCGGCTCAAGCGATTTATGATTTTACCTGGAATGAATACTGCGACTGGTATCTGGAATTGGCAAAAATATCGCTGCAATCGGATGATGAAGCTCTGCAAAGCGGAACGCGCAAAACGCTGTTGACGGTTTTGGAGACAGTTTTACGATTGGCGCATCCGATCATGCCGTTTATCACTGAAGAAATCTGGCAACGTGTTGCCCCGTTAGCTGGCATTCATGCCGCCACCATCATGTTACAGCCTTATCCGGTGACTGATGATACGCAAATTGACGCCGACGCCATATCCCAAACCAATTGGGTAATGAGCTTTATTCTTGGTATACGCCGGATTCGTGGCGAAATGAACATTGCTCCGGGCAAACCCTTGCCGGTATTACTGCAAAACGGTACAGTGACTGACCGGGAATATTTAACCGGCAACTCTGTTTTTTTACATAAATTAGGACGCCTGGAGTCAATTAAGTGGTTAAATAACGATGATGCCACACCTGAATCCGCGATTGCATTAGTTGGCGATTTAAAAATTCTGATTCCAATGGCCGGCCTGATAGACAAAGTGGCTGAATTGACCCGTTTGGAAAAAGAAATACAAAAAATTAAAAACGATTTGCCGAGAGTTGAAGGCAAATTATGTAATCCCATGTTTATTGATAAAGCGCCTGCTGAAGTTATTGATAAAGAAAAGAGCAAACTGGCTGATTTGCGCTCTACGCTTAACAACCTTGAACAACAACAAGCCAAGATTCAGTCTCTTTGAAATAATTTTAAAATCATAGTTTTCCACATTGGGTTCAAAGGGATACAAGCTTGTCTCTTTAACCCAAGAGGCCTCTAAAGCTATTGAATTTGTATGATTGTGGGCCTGATTACTCAAGGATTAAGCCTAAGATTGTAAAATACCAGAACAAGATACGAGTGAGTCAGTTTACTTGAGACAACCAAGCGCCGGTTGTGGAGAGTAAATTTTCCAGTAATTACACTAGGCCGCATCCAGACTACGTTTTTATTTTGGGCATCCGTAAACTGGATTGTAAACAACATCATCATTTTATAATTTGTATCCTGGAGCTTGCCCCAGATTTTCATGCTAAAAACAAAGTAAAAATTATAATGGCTACCGCACCAACAGATTTCCAACTTAATGGTTTTACAAAGTACTTAATACTGGAAGGCCTGATATCTGAAAACGATGCCAAAATTCACAGCCAGGAAGCGCAAAAAAGGAATATCCCGTTATTAGGTCACCTCGTTGCCAACAACCTGATCGACAGTAAAGTTGTCGCGACAAGAGCCTCAAGCGAATATGGAGTGCCCTTTTTTGATCTCGATGCTATTGATCTACATAGCCTTCCGATAAATATGATCAGCGAAAAACTGATCCGCAAACACAGGGCGATACCACTATTTATCCGCGGCAAAACAATATTTATCGCCCTGTCTGATCCGACTAATCTTCTGGCTCTGGATGAAATCAAATTTCAAAGCCGATTTCATCCGGAATCCATTCTGGTCGAAGAAAACAAGCTGGTCAAGGCCATTGACATTGCCTTGGAAGCCTTTGATACCTCAATGAATGATCTTCTGGATGAAGATCTTGAGAATCTTGATTTTAGCGGAGGCGATGAAGACGCCGTTATAACCGATATCAACCCGGATATAGATGAAGCGCCAATTGTCAGATTTGTCAATAAAATCTTGCTGGATGCAATCAAAAAAGGCGCATCGGACATACACATGGAACCTTACGAAAAAAACTTTCGCATTCGTTTCAGACAGGACGGCATACTTTATCAGGTAGCCAGCCCGCCCGCCAACATCGCCGGCAGAATGATATCCAGAATCAAGGTAATGGCTAAAATGGATATTGCTGAACGCCGGGTGCCGCAAGATGGCCGTATAAAAATGATCCTTTCCAAAAACCGGGCGATTGACTTCCGGGTCAATACCTGCCCTACTTTATTTGGTGAAAAAGTCGTTTTGCGTATTTTAGATCCCACCGCCGCCCAAATCGGCATTGAAAAACTGGGCTTTGAACCAGAACAGGAAAAACTTTTCCTCCAGGCAATTAATAAACCATACGGCATGGTTCTGGTAACGGGCCCAACAGGTAGCGGTAAAACAGTTTCGTTGTACACCGGTTTAAACTTGCTCAATAGCGTCGGACGCAATATTTGCACAGCCGAGGACCCGGTTGAAATCACGGTAGAAGGCATCAACCAGGTCAATATGAATATCAAGGCAGGATTGACGTTTGCAAATGCCTTAAGGGCTTTTCTGCGCCAAGACCCTGATATTATCATGGTAGGTGAAATTCGCGATCTGGAAACCGCTGATATTGCTGTAAAAGCCGCGCAAACAGGCCACATGGTATTATCAACGCTGCATACCAATGATGCTCCCCAAACGCTAAACCGGCTCATGCAAATGGGTGTTGAACCTTTCAACATTATCTCCGCCGTTATTTTGATTATGGCTCAACGGCTGGCGCGGCGTTTATGTGAACTCTGTAAAACTCCGGCTAATTTTCCCGATAACATCCTTATCTCTGCCGGGTTTAAAGAAGACGAATTGAAAACGCTTAAAATATACAGTCCCGTAGGCTGTGAACACTGCACCAATGGCTATAAAGGACGAATCGGCATTTACCAGGTGATGACCCTGAGTGAAAAAATGCGTGAACTCATATTGACAGGCGGTAATGCCATGCAACTGGGGGAACAGGCAAAGTCCGAGGGTATCAACGACTTACGCGCATCCGGCTTGAATAAAATTCGCATGGGTATCACCAGCCTGGAAGAAATTGACCGGGTAACCAAGGAATAACAATGGCAGGCCAATCTGAACAACTTGATTTTATCTGGGAAGGCGTAGACAAGGAGAGAAAAAAAACCAACGGAATCATCGCCGCTAAGAGTGAAATAATAGCGAAAACTGAATTAAGACGGCAGGGTTATCGTGTTACTAAAATCAGGAAAAAACCCAAGCCGCTGTTCAGCCCAAGGGTAAGACCCATCACACCAGCCGATATAGCGGTTTTTGCAAGGCAATTAGCCACTATGCTTGCAGCTGGCATACCTTTGGTACAAGCATTTGATATTGTCGGTAAAGGCCATGAAAACCCTAGCATGCAGACAATGTTATTAAGCGTAAAGGCGGATGTCGAAGGCGGCGACACTCTGGCGGAAGCGCTGAAGAAAAAACCATTGTATTTTGATGAATTATTCTGTAATTTGGTCAACGCTGGCGAACAAGCGGGCGTGCTGGAAACACTGCTGGACAAAATCGCCACGTACAAAGAAAAAACCGAGTCCATGAAGAAGAAAATCAAAAAGGCTCTGACTTACCCTATCGCGGTAATTGTTGTGGCTTTTATTGTGACCGCTATTCTTCTATTGTTTGTAGTGCCCGTTTTTGAGGACATGTTCAAGAGTTTTGGCGCGGATTTGCCCGCTTTTACCCGAATGGTTGTCACCATGTCTCAATGGCTGAAAGAATGGTGGTGGGTCGTTCTTGGCATCATTATTATTGCTGTTTATGTTTTTATCTATTTCAAAAAACGTTCGCCGCCTTTTAATCACTTTCTGGATAAAACATTACTAAAAATGCCTATAATCGGCGTGATTATGACCAAATCCGCGATTGCTCGTTTTGCTAGAACCTTATCAACCATGTCTGCCGCAGGCGTACCTTTAGTAGATGCGTTACAATCGGTCGCCGGTTCATGCGGTAATATTATTTACGCTGAAGCAGTTTTGAAAATGCGCGAAGAAGTGGCCACAGGTCAGCGGCTACAGTTTGCCATGTTGCAGACTAACCTGTTTCCGCACATGGTTCAGCAAATGGTTGCCATAGGCGAGGAATCCGGCTCCATGGATGCGATGCTGGCTAAAGTGGCTGATTTTTTCGAAGAAGAAGTTGACAATCTCGTCGATAATTTAAGCAGCTTGATGGAACCGATTATCATGGTTGTTTTAGGGATTCTGATCGGCGGCTTAGTCGTTGCCATGTATCTACCAATTTTCAAAATGGGCGCTGCCGTTGGTTAAGCCTGGAAAAAATTTTTCACATCACCTTTGCATGGAGTTCACGGAAAATCAGCGCATCTGCAATTATCCGCCACCCGGACGAGCGTTGCAGGGGATTTATTCACACTGATGTTTTTTTCTGCACATTCTGTTTGTCCAGCGTTTTTTTGTCTAAATGCTCTTTTTATTGCCCAACTATTGCTCATAATCCAGGCATTACAAAACCGTTCCTACATTTTAAAAAACATTAATGATGCAACAGCTGGAAATACTATTAAATTTACCCTATTTACTGACAGCCTTGGCGGGATTTATTGGCTTATTGGTGGGTAGCTTTCTCAATGTGGTTATCTATCGATTGCCGGTAATGATGCAACAAAACTGGCGTAAAGAATGTGCCGAATATCTGCAAATCGAGGCGCCCGGAACAGAACCCGAGCCGGAACAGTTCAATCTGGTTTTGCCCCTATCCCGCTGCCCCAGCTGTAAAACGCCCATCAAACCTTATCAAAACATACCCGTCGTCAGTTATCTTTTCTTAAAGGGTCAATGCGCGGCATGCGGCAACCCTATATCTTCTCGCTATCCGATTATAGAGGCATTTACTGCAATAACTTCCGCCATAGTGGCCTGGCATTTTGGCTACACGCCGCAAACCCTTTTTGCCTTGATACTGACCTGGTCGCTCATTGCGCTGAGCTTTATTGATATAGACCACCAGTTATTACCTGACAACATAACTCTGCCCGTGCTTTGGCTGGGCCTGTTTTTGAGCCTGTTTGGCTTGTATACAGATACTCACGACAGCATTAGCGGTGCAATTGCCGGCTACGCAAGTCTTTGGGTTGTCTATCATTTGTTTAAGCTGGCAACCGGCAAAGAAGGCATGGGCCATGGCGACTTTAAGTTGCTGGCTTTATTCGGAGCCTGGCTTGGTTGGCAATACCTGCCCGTTATTATTTTATTATCATCACTGGTTGGCGCAATCATTGGGCTATCCATGATTATTATTGTTAAACGCGATCATAACATCCCCATTCCTTTTGGCCCCTATCTGGCAGCCGCTGGATGGATAGCGCTATTATGGGGCCATGACCTTAACCAGCTTTATTTATCTTCGGCAGGCTTATAATCTCATGATTAAAATCGGCCTCACCGGCGGCATAGGCTGCGGCAAAACCACGGTTGCCAAAATTTTTGAGCAGTTAAAAACGCCTGTAATCGATGCTGATGAAATAGCTCACCGGCTGGTTGCTATAGGGCAACCCGCATTAGCCCGGATACAACAGATATTCGGCGCAGACGTATTCAACCCGGACGGCTCGCTGAATAGAAAAGGCCTCGCAGATATCATATTTTCCGATCGTAAACAAAAGGAAAAACTTGAATCCATTCTCCATCCTTTGGTCTTTCAATCCATACAATCAGAACTCAAGCGGGTAGATACGCCGTACTGCATTGTTTGTATCCCGTTATTATTCGAAACAAATATGAACCACCTTGTCGACCGGATACTGGTAGTCGACTGCCCTGTTAAAACCCAAATTGACCGGTTACAAAAACGGGACAATATGACGATAGAAAGAATACAATCCATTATTGCCAGTCAGGTATCACGCGACTACAGAAGAGCGTACGCCAATGATCTTATCGATAACTCTAAAACCGACAATAGACTTGCAGAAGAAGTCAAAAAACTGCACAATTTATACCTTTCAATAAGCGCCTCCCAGGATAAACTTGTCTGTGAATAACACCATTACTTATGAATTTCCGCTCAGTGAACGAGTCCGTGTTTTCATAAGACTCGAACAGCTATTTCATCAATTCATACATTTTTCATCCGGGAAAACCGTTGCCGACCAACGCGCAGCAATTTCAGTTCTGCTTGATATCATGTCGATTTTCAGACGCAATGATCTGAAATCGGAAATTCTAAAAGAAATCGACCGCCAAGCGGGAGTGCTCAACAAAATCGCCAGCAGCGAAGGCGTAGATAAGGAAAAGCTGCAAAACATCCTCGATCAACTCGACCAAATCAGTAAAAAACTTTATGCCGTCACCGGAAAAATCGGCATGAATATCATGGAGAGCGACTTATTTCAGAGCATTGCCCAGCGCAGCTCCATTCCCGGAGGCACCTGCTCTTTTGATCTGCCTGAATATCATTATTGGCTGGAACAGGATGAGTCCATTCGCGTAAAAGACCTGGAACACTGGAGCGGTCCATTTATTGATATCCATAAAGCGATCGATTTTATTCTGAATTTTATTCGTAACAGCCGTTCAGCCAGCCGTGAAGTAGCTGCTGCAGGCTTTTTCCAGATTTCCCTGGATAAAAGCCAACCTTTCCAGCTTATCAAAGTAAGCCTGGATAAGTCTATTCCCTGCTTTGCCGAAATAAGCGGAGGCAAACACCGCTGCACCATCCGCTTTATGAATCCGTCTGATGATGATAAACGCCCTGCGCAAAGCACTGATGATATTCCATTCAGTTTAACCTGCTGCTTATTCTAATGTCATCTCCCGGCAAACCAATCATCGTAAAATGTCCTACTTGCAAGCATCCGGTTCCCTGGACGTCTGAACAGGAATTTAAGCCATTTTGCTGCGAACGCTGTAAATTAATTGACTTGGGAGAGTGGGTAATGGAAGAAAAAAGGATTCCCGGCGAATCGCTGGAGCTGGAAAACGATAGCAATGAGGATTCTTTTTTTCAATGATGCCGAGCGAGGCTTGAAAAACTACCTTATTGTTTGCCTGGCACTTTTCGATACTCAGAGGCGGCAAAGCGCTGCCTGCTTTACCAAGCTTTTAGCCGCATTGAGTTGCCAACTGACCGGCAATTCAATTTCCCTTAATCAATTTTAACCGGATATTAAGGTAACTCCCAGTTACAGTTGCCACAGATTAATAATCAAGTTTATTCTGTTGATCTATGACGGTTTATTTTTTGCGAGTCGCTTAAGCTATATTCAAACCTAAACAATGACAAATCACTATCCCATCGGTCCGATCATGCTGGATGTTGAAGGCTTAACTCTGGCGCAACATGAACAAGAGAAGATAAACCACCCTAACACCGGAGCGGTTATCCTGTTTTCACGTAACTTCCAAAGCCCTGAACAGGTTACCGAGCTGATAAAAAGCATTCGCGCGGCACGTAATGGCGCTATTCTGATTGCCGTGGATCAGGAAGGGGGCAGAGTGCAAAGGTTTCAAAACGGTTTTACCCGCTTGCCGCCTGCGTCCAGTTATGCTCAAACCCCGGAACTTGCAGAATCCGCCGGTTGGTTGATGGCGGCGGAATTATTGGCGGTCGGCGTTGATTTCAGTTTTGCGCCGGTACTGGATATTGATTGCGGCATTAGTCAAATTATCGGCGATCGCTCTTTTTCAACCGATCCTGAACTGGCGGCACGGCTTGCCGGTTTATTTAGAAAAGGCATGAATGAGGCGGGCATGGCTGCGACTGGCAAACACTTTCCCGGTCATGGAGCGGTGGCGCTGGATTCACACCTGACGCTACCCATGGACGAACGCGACCTGGCAAGCATTCTTGCAAAAGACCTGCTGCCTTTTAAGCAGTTGATAAAAGAAGGTTTGGAAGGCATTATGCCAGCTCATGTTGTTTATCCGAAAATCGATCCTAATCCGGCCGGTTTTTCACCGTTCTGGATTCAACAAATTTTGCGTCAGGAATTAAACTTTAGAGGCGCCGTATTCAGTGATGATTTGAGCATGGCAGGAGCGGCATCGGCTGGCAGCTTTCCTGAACGCGCCAGACTGGCGCAGCAGGCAGGCTGTGACATGTTATTGGTCTGTAATAATCCGCTTGCTGCAGAACTCGTGCTGAATGCATTGCCCATCAAGCAAGATTCTCTCAGAGAAAAACGGCTTCAAAGAATGCAGGCGCAACCATTTATGAGCCGGGAGCAGCTTTTGAACACCGGAAAATGGCTGCAAATTTCCAACCTAATCAACCAACATGCCCAAAATAATGCTTAAAGAAATCAAGCACGTTCAGGAAACTGCCGAGTTACTGCACAGCAAAGAGGAAGTAGAGGCCGCTCTGGATAAAATGGCTGAAAAAATTAATGTTTTGCTGGCTGACCGTGATCCCTTATTACTCTGTGTCATGAACGGCGGCATCGTCGCCGCCGGTCAATTGATAACCCGCTTAAGTATCCCGCTAACCATCGACGCTATTAATGCAAGCCGCTATCAAAATCAAACCTCCGGCGGCAGCATCGAATGGATACTTCAACCCGGGACATCCCTTAAAAACAGGACTGTGCTGATCATCGACGATGTATTGGATGAAGGCATAACCCTGGCGGCAATCATCGAATATTGCCTGGATCAAGGGGCGACATCCGTCTACAGCGCCGTATTAGTCAATAAAATCCTGGATCATGAAAAACCTGTAACTGCTAATTTTATTGGACTCGAAGTGGCCAACCGATATTTGTTCGGCTACGGCATGGACTACAAAGGTTATCTGCGCAACGCCTCCGGAATTTATGCCTGCAACGAATACAACAAGGAAACTTCATTATGACCAAACTAGCTATTATTGGCGGTACCGGCCTTACCCAACTCAGCGGTTTAACTATCATTAAACGTGACAAACTCACTACCCCTTATGGCTCGCCTTCAGCTGAGTTCGTTACCGGTGAATTTAACCAAAAAGAAGTTATATTTCTAGCCCGGCATGGGAACCCCCATACGATTGCTCCGCATAAAATAAATTACCGCGCCAATATCTGGAGCCTTAAACATTTGGGCGTCGAACAGATTATTGCGGTTGCCGCAGTGGGCGGCATTACTGAAGAGATGACGCCTGCCCATATTGCGATTCCCGATCAGATAATTGATTACAGCCATGACCGAAAGCATACCTTCTTCGAAGATGAAAACTATCCCGTCACCCATATAGACTTTACATATCCTTATAGCCAGAAACTGCGATCGGCTTTAATTACCGCCGCCGCTAACGCCAATATTAGCATTAGCCCTATTGGTACTTATGGCTGCACACAGGGTCCACGTCTGGAAACCGCGGCAGAAATTAAACGCATGGAAAAAGACGGTTGTAATGTAGTAGGAATGACGGGCATGCCGGAAGCCGCTCTGGCCAAAGAGCTCGGGATGGATTATGCCGCCGTTTCCGTGATTGCCAACTGGGCGGCAGGAAAAACAACCGGTGAAATTACCATGGCGGAAATCGAGCAGCATCTCCATGCGGGCATGGCGAATATAGAGCAATTACTTAAGAGTTTTATATCGCTGGCGTAACATGGTAAGGTTCTTATATATTTTGTCATTGCTAGCGTCATTTGTTGACAATACCTTATAATCAAGCCAGCAGATTTCATAAAGATCAGGAAAAAGGAAATAAAATGAAACAATTTATTCAGGATCTCGCAGAAACAAATGGATCTCAGCCAACGCATTTATTACAGATACTCAGGGGGGTTCAATCCCGCTATCATTACATTCCGGAAGCAGCAATAGAACAAATTGCAGAGTTGTTAAACATATCCCGCACCCAAATCATCAGTGTCGTTGAATTCTACAGCTTTTTCCACCTGACGCCGCGCGGGCAATATGAGCTTTTGATCAGTGATTCCATAACTGATCACATGCTGGGCAAGCACAGTATAACTGACTATTTGTCTGAAAAATTGAATGTGGCTGTTGGTGAAGTCCGGCATGATGGCCTGGTAAGTCTCGATAATACCTCATGCACCGGCATGTGTGATCAAGGGCCTGCCGGTTTGGTTAATGGTTATGCCTTAACGCGCCTGGATCGCCCTCGAATTGACCAAATCGCCGACTTAATTAATCACCAGAAGCCACTGGACTTGTGGCCTAGCGAACTTTTTCAGGTAGCCGACAATATCATCAAGCCAGGTTTGTTATTAAATCAGCCGGTAAATCATGGCTCTTCATTGCAAGCGGCGTTTGCACGAGGCCTTCAAGAAACCTTAACAGAAATTGATAAATCCGGTTTACGCGGCCGGGGCGGCGCCGGCTATAATACCGCCTGGAAATGGCATCTTTGCTATGAAGGGCCTGAAGAGAATGCATTTTGTGATGTCGCTACACATGGCCAGCCGCAACGCTATGTAATCTGCAACGCCGATGAAGGCGAGCCCGGCACGTTTAAAGACCGGGTATTGTTAAATTCATTTGCCCATCAGGTATTTGAAGGCATGACCTTATGCGCCGCGATAATCGGCGCTCAACAAGGTTTTTTGTATTTACGAGCCGAATATCTGCATCTTTACGAGAAGCTGCAAAGCGTATTGGCTGAACGCCGCAGCTCCGGTTTATTGGGCGACAATATCCTGGAGAAGGGATTGAATTTTGATATTGAAATCTGTCTGGGCGCGGGCGCTTATATTTGCGGTGAAGAATCCGCGTTAATTGAATCGCTGGAAGGGAAAATGGGTATTCCCCGCAATCGTCCGCCCTATCCCGTCACGGAAGGTTATTTGGGAAAACCCACGGTCGTTAATAACGTTGAAACCTTTATGGCTGCGGCGAGTATTGCTGTAAACGGGGGCGACTGGTTTGCCGGCGTCGGCACGGAAAAATCAAAAGGCGCAAAAATCCTGAGTATTTGCGGTGACTGTCCTCGCCCGGGAATTTATGAATATCCTTTTGGAACAAGCATTCAGTCCGTCTTGAATGATTGCGGAGCTAGCGATGTGCTGGGCGTTCAAATAGGCGGACCCTCGGGCACGTTTATTTCCAACAAGGAATTTGACCGTAAGCTGGCTTTTGAAGATTTAGCTACAGGCGGTTCATTTATTGTATTCAATAGCAGCCGTAATATTCTCGATATAGTTAACAACTTCACGCATTTTTTTGCTCACGAAAGTTGCGGATTCTGCACGCCCTGCCGTGTAGGCACCTCGTTATTGAAAAAACAGCTTGATAAAATTATTGATGGCCATGGCTCAGCGGGTGATGTAGTCGCCCTTGAAGAACTCTGTAAGTTAATTAAAAACCATAGCCACTGCGGCTTGGGGCAAACGGCGGCGAATCCCGTGTTAACGACCTTGCAACGTTATCCCGAGTTGTATCAAAGCCGTTTGAAAGAAATCAGCTACGAACCTGGATTTGATTTGGATGGCGCATTGGAAACAGCCCGGCGAATGGCTAAGCGTAACGACAGCGGCGCGCATCTAGCTCAAGTGGAGGAAGAATTATGAGTAAAACAATCACTATTGATGGTACTAACATCCCGTTTGAAGACGGCCAAACTATCATGGAGGCAGCAACAGCAGCGGGTGTTTATATCCCGCATTTATGCCATCATCCGGAATATATTCCGCATGGCAGTTGCAAGCTGTGTACGGTAAAAGTGAATGGCCGCATCTGTTCGGCCTGCACCTTCCCGGCAATGGAAGGTCAGGATGTGCTTAACAACACGAAAGAGTTAACTGATGACCGGCGGAAAATCACCCAAATGCTGTTTGTCGAAGGCAATCATTTTTGCCCGTCATGCGAAAAAACCGGCAACTGTCAATTGCAGGCAGTCGCCTATCATTTGAATATGCTCGATGACCACTTTCCACTTTTTTATCCCAACCGGGAAGTAGACGCGTCCCATGCGGATGTTATGATTGACCATAACCGCTGCATTTTTTGCACGCTGTGCGTGAGGGCAAGCCAGCAGAAAGATGGTAAAAATGTGTTTGCCATCAGCGGGCGCGGCATTAACAGACACCTGATCATTAACTCTGAAAGCGGGCTGTTAAAAGATACGGACCTGGATGCCACGGACCAGGCCGCGCATATTTGCCCGACCGGAGCCATCCTGATTAAACGCACCGGTTATCAGGTGCCGATAGGTGAGCGCATTTACGATCATCAGGAAATCGATCAAGTCAGTTTAGAAACGGAGCACCTTCAACATGGCGAATAAAATTAGAGTAGCAACCACGTCGCTGGCGGGTTGTTTTGGTTGCCACATGTCATTTCTCGATATTGACGAACGCATGTTGCAGCTGGCGGAAGCCGTTGAATTTGACCGCTCGCCGATTACCGATATTGAGCATTGCACTAACTGCGATATCGGTTTGATTGAAGGCGGCGTGTGTAACTCCGAAAACGTGCATGTGCTGCGCGAGTTCCGGAAAAACTGCAAGATTCTGGTTGCGGTTGGCGCTTGCGCTATTAACGGCGGCCTGCCCGCAATGCGTAACTTCATCCCTCTGGAGGAATGCCTGAATGAAGCTTACCTTGATGGAATAGGCGTTGAAAATGCGCAAATCCCCAGCGATCCGGAATTGCCGTTATTACTGGATAAGGTTCGCCCCATTCATGAAGTCGTGAAAATAGATTATTTTTTACCCGGCTGCCCGCCTTCAGCGGACGTGTTCTGGAAATTTCTGACCGATTTGCTTGATGGGCGCGAACCTTCGTTGCCTTATGAGTTGGTGCATTATGATTAGATTAACTGATGGCGAGGGCTTGAAAACCGAAGAACTCGTGGCTAAAGCTATTTCCTTACACATCGAAGAACGGGTATTAATTGCAGACAATTTGCCACGAACTATAAGCGCACCCGTTATAGCTATTGATATAAAATCACAAGGCCAGCGGGCATAGCCCATAAGCCACAATGCCGGAAAAGATGAACTGCCAATACACCCTGTAAATTATGCCGGAATTAATTTTAGAATCAGTCATCAAATGCCCTGAATGCGGCTTTGAAAAACCCGAGATCATGCCAACGGATGCCTGCATGTATTTTTACGAATGCGTCCGTTGCCAGACATTATTAAAACCTAAACAGGGTGATTGTTGTGTTTTTTGTTCCTATGGAACAGTCGCTTGCCCTCCGGTACAAGCTGGACATTCTTGTTGTTCCAACTAACTCTAGAGAATTATTATGTACGAACATTTAGAAACAGCCGATAACAGGGAAAACCTGAAACGCGTGGTCGTCGATCCGGTTTCTCGCGTCGAAGGACACGGCAAAGTCACTTTATTGCTGGACGCGGATAATAAAGTCCAGCAAGCCAGATTGCATATCGTAGAATTTCGCGGCTTCGAGCGCTTTATTCAAGGCCGTCCTTATTGGGAGTTGCCGGTTTTAGTACAGCGTTTATGCGGTATTTGTCCGGTGAGCCATCATTTAGCGGCGGCCAAAGCCATCGACCAATTGGTCGGTGTTGACCCCCAAAATCTCCCGGTTTCAGCCGATAAATTAAGACGCCTGCTGCATTTTGGACAACTGTTCCAATCCCACGCCCTGCATTTTTTTCATTTATCCAGCCCCGATTTATTGTTTGGATTCGAAAGCGATATTAGCAAGCGTTCCATTATTGCCGTGCTGGGCGCATATCCGGACCTGGGCGTTCAGGGCGTAAAGATGCGTAAATACGGACAGGAAGTGATTCGCATGGTGTCCGGAAAACGCGTTCATGGCACCGGGGCGATTGCCGGCGGCATGAACAAGCCGTTAACCAAAGCCGAGCGTGATTATTTGCTCGAAGATATCGATCAGATGATCGAATGGTCTAAGGCTTCGGTCGCGCTCATCAAAAAAGTGCATTGCTCCAACCTGCCCTATTACGATGATTTCGGCACTATACGTTCCAACTATCTGGGACTGATCAAGCCTGATGGCGCACTGGAGTTTTACCATGGCGGCCTGCGCGCCAAAAATGCCCAAGGCGAAACGCTTATGGATCATGTCGATTATTGCAAATATAACGATTATATCCATGAAGAGGTGCGCTCATGGACTTACATGAAATTCCCCTATCTGTTATCCATGGGCCCGGAAAACGGCTGGTATCGTGTCGGACCTTTGGCCAGAATAAACAACTGTGACTACATTAACACGCCGATAGCGGAAGCCGCTCGCGTGGAATTTAAAGCGCACGGCGGCGAAGCGATGGTGCATAGCACGCTGGCGTTTCATTGGGCGCGCCTGATCGAAATTTTGCATTGCGCCGAAAGTATTAAAATACTACTCAACGACCCTGACATCATGGGTCATGATTTAGTAGCGCAAGGCGAAAAGCGTTATGAAGGCGTAGGCGTCATTGAAGCGCCGCGCGGCACGCTATTTCATCATTATCAAGTCGATGAAAATGACATCGTCACCAAAGCCAACTTAATCGTCTCGACCACCAGTAATAACATGGGGATGAATGAATCAGTCCGGCAAGTGGCGGCTGAGTATTTATCAGGCCGGGAACTGACCGAACCTTTATTAAATAATCTGGAAGTGGCGATTCGCGCCTATGATCCTTGTTTGTCTTGCGCGACCCATGCGCTGGGAAAAATGCCGTTACAGTTGGAACTGATTGATGTTGAAGGCAAGTTGATCGACAAACTGGTTAAAAACAGCGATGGTCAAATCGGACGGAATAGTCATGGTTAAACCGGTGCTTTTGTTTGGCTATGGCAATCTCAGCCGTGGCGATGACGCACTGGGTCCGTTATTGCTCGAATACGTAGAAAACCGCTGTGATTTATCAGGAGTTGAGATACAAAGCGACTTTCAGTTGCAAATTGAACACGCGCTGGATTTGGAAAACAGGTCATTAGTATTATTTGTAGACGCCTCCATTACATGTAACACTGCGTTTGATTTTACCCTGCTTGAACCCGCCAAGGACAAAAGTTATACCACTCACGCAATGAGTCCGGCGGCGGTTTTAGACGTTTATCAATCGATAAAGAAACAAACGCCGCCGCCGTGCTTTCTGCTGAGCATCAAAGCTGAAAGATTTGAGCTGGGAGAAGGTTTAACTACAGGAGCTGAAAATAACTTGCATCAGGCTTGTCTTTTTGCGGATCATTTATTGCAAAACCCTGATATTCAAATTTGGCTGCAACAAGCAAACTCGGTTTTTTAAAAAACAAAAAACATCCAAGGCATTACCGGAACCCAAACGCTACCATTGACTTGATAATGGCATCATTAAATAACACTAAACAATCTTTAATCGCCCATGTGCTGTTTCGCCTGGGGACCGGCGGCCTGGAAAACGGAGTTGTCAATTTAATCAACACGATGCCGGATGAAAAATACCGCCATGCTATCATTTGCATGACAGACTATACCCGTTTCCGGGATAGAATAAAAAAAGACGGCATACAGGTGTATTGCCTGAATAAAAAACCGGGAAAGGATTTTGCCGTTTATTTCCGGTTATGGAAGCTGTTGCGGGATATAAAGCCGGATGTCTTGCATACGCGCAATCTATCGGCCCTGGAAGCCCAGCTTCCTGGGCTTCTAGCGGGAATAAAACACAGAGTTCATGGCGAGCACGGCCGGGATATTGATGATGTAGATGGAACAAATCCACGTTATGTTTTGTTGCGCCGTTTATTCCGGCCGCTGGTACAGCGTTATATTCCGATGTCAAAAGATCTTGAAACATGGCTGATTAAGCAGATCGAAGTACCAGCAAAAAAAATCACGCAAATATATAATGGAGTAGATATAAGCCGCTTTAAACTAAACGGCAATAAGCCTATAGATTTATTGCCGCCCGATTTTCGCTCGCCAGAGCTGATGTTGATCGGAACCGTCGGAAGACTGGATCCGGTAAAAGATCAAATAACCTTGGTGCAGGCATTTATCCATCTGGTCAAGACCTATCCCGCAGTAAGAACTAAAGTAAGGCTGGTGCTGGTTGGCGATGGCGTATTACAGCCAAGACTGCGGGAACTAAGCCTGGAAGCGGATATTGATGATCTGATTTGGTTTGCCGGTGAAAGAAATGATGTGGCCGATATCATGCAAACCCTGGATTTGTTTGTGTTACCTTCTATTAACGAAGGAATATCGAATACTATTCTAGAGGCCATGGCGACAGGGTTACCGGTTATTGCTACCGATGTCGGAGGAAATCCGGAATTGGTTATCAACAATCAAACCGGTTATCTGGTTCCAAAACAGGACCCGGCAACAATGGCTGAAGCTTTTAAACGCTATCTGGATAACCGGGATCTGTTGGTTTGTCATGGCAAAGCCGGAAGAGTCAGGTGCGAAACAACATTCAGCCTGAATAGAATGATCACTGATTATATGGCGGTCTATGATCAGTTAAGAGGCGACAAAGACACTTTTAAATTGCCGCAGAATCTTTGAATTCAGCCGTCATTTTTTACGGACAAATGAATCCGCCAGTTACCGGTTTTTCCGGAGGAATCGCTTTTGCCAAAGCATGTTTAAGGTATTTACTTGTAAAGTCAAAATAGTAACGTAATGAGGTTAAACGATGAAAGCATACAAAATCTTGTGGATATTCACGTTAATGATTGCCGCTGGTAACGCCTGGGCCTATGGCAGCAGTAGTAGTAGCAAAAAAGCCTGTGAAAAACCAAAGTTTAGCGAGTTCAGTCCTGTCAATAATGCAGAAGTTGCAGCAAAATCGGCTTTTTCTTTTCTTGCATCAGCTAACACCGATCCGGGAAGCGTTATGGTTACTGTAAAAAATCAGCCGGTAGATGTAAGCATTGCACCTGAAAAACATGGTTTTAAAGTTAAAGGATTGATACCCGCCGATTTAAAAGGAAAAACTGCCAGAATCAGCATTAGCGCGGATAGCACGAAAAAATGTAAGGGAAATGACGGCTGGCTAATTAAAGTTATTGAATAATAAAAACAAAGCAGGTCTATGCGGACTTTTCTAAGCTCCAAACTCGCAGTCAATCTAGATTTTTGAATTCGAAATTCGCTCCTGCTTACTCGCAGACAAAGGTAGCTAAATGACACTAAAAAAAACCCAACCCGACAAAGAAAAACTGAATCAAATCGTTACCGATGCTCGGCGCAATCAGGAACTAAGAGAGCAATCTTATCGTGGTCAGGCGCTTAAGCTCTATCCGTGGATATGCGGCCGTTGCGCTCGTGAATTTACGCATAAAAATCTGACTGAATTAACGGTTCATCATAAAAACCACAACCACGATGACAATCCTTCCGATGGTAGCAATTGGGAATTATTGTGTCTTTATTGTCACGATAATGAACATTCACGATATGAAGAAACCCGCTTTGGCAATTCGCCAACAATCAGAGGCGGCGCATCGCTTGCAACCCACAATCCATTTGCAGACTTGAAAAACCTGCTTGGCAGTAAAAAATAAATCTTGAGGCGCAGGACTAAAAAGCTTTCGCTTTTTTCCCGCGCCTGATTAATTCAATGAATCGATGCCAAGATTAGCCAGCGCATCTGCTCTGTCATTATCCGTATCGCCGGAATGGCCTTTTACCCACTTCCATTCGACCTTGTGTTTAGTCATGACCGCGTCCAGCTTGCGCCACAAGTCTTCATTTTTAACAGGCGTTTTGGCAGCCGTTTTCCAGCCTCTTTTTTTCCAGTTGGGCATCCAGTCGGTGATACCTTTCAATACATAAGTTGAGTCGCTATTTAGCTGCACTGAACAGGGCCTCGTTAATGATTCCAAAGCTTTTATGGCGGCCATAAGTTCCATACGGTTATTGGTAGTATGCTTTTCCGCGCCATAAAGTTCTTTAATTTTTCCTTTATAGTTGAGTATCGCTCCCCATCCGCCAGGTCCTGGATTACCGCGGCAAGCGCCATCAGTGTAAATAATTACCGCATCAGTCATGCTTTTTTATCCTTGCCGATGTATTGAGTGAATTGACGAGGGACAAACGAGGACTGCTATTTTTCACGGGTGTTAAAGGGATAATATTGTACCGGCGCTTTACCGCCTTGATGGCATAAGCTGTAGAAAAAAAAGAGTGTCCATGAGCTATAAATTTCCCATGTTTAGAACTGACTGAATCCAAATGGAACTCAGACGATACGGTCACTTCAAAATTCAATAATTTCAACCAGTCCAGGATTCTTGATCGAGAAATAAAGTGGCCGCCCCAGGAATCAGCCATTTTTTTATCCCACAAAAACTGATACCTGACCCATAAGCTCCAGGGATTAAAATTTAATACAACTAATAACCCTTCGGGCTTTAAAACACGCTCAATTTCCCTCATTGTCTGAAATCGATGAGCATCAAACTCCAATAAATGCGGCACTATAATCATATCTATACTGTCGCTTTGCAATGGCAAACTGTATGCCTTGGCCCGAATTTTTCTTGCTTCATCGCAACCAAAACCTTTGACATCCAGTACAGTGTAGTTTTTGTATAAAGTGCAATCAATGAATTCGTTTTCCCATCCCAAGCCACCGACTTGCAAAACAACTTGCTGACAACTAACCGTGATGGAGCGTTGTAAATAACCCGCTTCAAGCCCTTTTAACAGCTTGCCTCTTGGGGTTTGGTACCATGCAAACAAGAAATTACGTTTCATCAAATACACTCAAAACAACATTACGTTAATGATTTTGATCAAAAAAAATGGTATAATAGCTTCCAAAATAAAAACAGTTTCCTTAGGCTTAAAGATGATACGTGTTAATTTTAACAGGTCGATTAATTTTTTATTAATTTCAATATCTTTAATCGTTACCGGTTGCTCGGATGCGCCAAAAGAATCTCTGAGCATTGATGATCAAACGCCAGTCAAATCCAACCGGAATAACAGCTATGCGTATCATCCTTACCGCCCTCAGCGCAAACATAAATTCAAAACGGCA
The DNA here is from genome assembly GCA_002862125.1 of Methylobacter sp. KS41. GTDB lineage: Bacteria > Pseudomonadota > Gammaproteobacteria > Methylococcales > Methylomonadaceae > Methylobacter_C. The sequence continues at coordinate 2,304,473 of PHSP01000001.1, forward strand.
TCAACGCACAAAAATACCGTTTGGGAAAGATTATTGTCGCTATATTCTTTACCCGACATAAAAAATCCACGCATAGACAGGGAATTATACTGGTATTTGGACCATCCCGCTTCGCTTGCAATACTTCAGCAACGGGCGGAACCTTATCTGCACCACATCCTCGATGAAATCGAAGCTAAAAATATACCCGGAGAACTGGCTTTATTACCTGTTGTTGAAAGCGCTTTTGTACCCGATGCCTATTCAAAAGCTGACGCATCGGGGCTATGGCAGTTTGTTCCGTCAACGGGTAAAGAATATGGCCTTGAACAAAATGCCTGGTATGACGGCCGTCGTGATGTTTATGCCTCAACAATAGCCGCGACCAATTATCTGAAAGAACTGAGTGAAACTTTTAACGGAGACTGGCTGCTTGCCCTTGCTTCTTATAATTGCGGCAAAGGCCGGGTAAAAAAATCGATTGAAAGAAATGAGTATCTCAATCTGCCGACTGATTATTGGTCGCTTGATCTCCCTGAAGAAACTGAAAACTATGTGCCTCGCTTACTGGCTGTTGCCAAATTATTCGCCAATGCTGACGAATACAACATTCACTTACAACATATCCCGAATAGACCTTACTTTGAAGTAGTTGACATTGAGTCTCCGCTGGACTTGCAGAAAGCCGCCGAACTGGCTAACACTCCCTTATATGCATTTTTGAAATTAAATCCCGGCTTTAACCGTTCCAGCACGGCGCCACAAGGACCTCATCGCTTGTTAGTTCCTATTGCCAAAGCACAAACTTTCAAAAGAAATCTGGCCATGCTTCCATACTCGGAAAGAGTCGCCATAAAACAATCTGATGCTGAGCAGGTTGCTTACCTTGATTACCAGGACAAACAGGAAGAAAAAGCTGCCCGAATACGCAGCGGCTTTGCTACTCAACCAATTCTCTATCAGTACAAAGATAAATCGGAAGAAAACCAAACATCGGTCGAGAACAGAAAGCATACAACAATCAAATCTCTCCGCCTGGCCAACCGTTTAGCCAGCAATTCCGTCAATACAGCTATGCGATCACAGATGCCTTTGGAAATAAAATCACGTAATATTGCATTAATTGCCAAGGCTTCTAAAACTAATGCCGTAACTGCTCAAGTCTACGCAATCAAAAAAGGGGATACTTTCTTCAATATCTCTCAACGATTTTCTGTTACGCCGAAAGAAATCGCGAGCTGGAACAATGTCAACTTAAAAACCCCATTAATTCCAGGGCGGAAACTAACAATCAAAAGTGTGAATCCACAACTTGCCAGCACATCATCCTCAGTCCGTCTAATAAGTTACACCGTTGGCAAGGGCGACTCGCTGACACAGATTTCCAGAAAGTTTAATGTTTCCGTTGCCGATTTGCGTAAATCTAACGCTGCCATACTTGTTAAAGGCCTTCGTCCCGGCCAAAAACTCAAAGTGCTTGTTGATAACAGTCAATCATCAAGCTAGTTAACACTTCGATCAAAGCAGCCGCTGTGAATCCGGCTATGACACCCCCTTTCAATTCAATATCGAACTTATCAAGATAGCAAATCGATAACACAGCCTATGGCAACAGCTGATTAACCCGCTTATAACGAAATATTTGAAATCACTTTCAGCTTAGCGTATTGCCGAGTAAGTCTGCCACTGCGCCGTCAGCCACACCCCATACCTTAATTTTATTTTTAATAAAACCAGCATAATTCTCATGAAGATGACCATGGAAAATTTTTTTCACACCCATCGCTACAGCTAGGTCGCCAATAACCTTAAAACCATGCCGATGAGACCCTGGAGCTTCATGTGTCACCAAAACATCCGCTTTCAGCGCCTTTAATGCCTCAAATTCATCATGCCAAATTGCTGATTTATATTTTAATGACAAATCAGAATACCTGATATTAGCAGGTTGATGGCGCAAATAATGATGCTTTCCTAGCCATTTTGGCTGTTGGGGCGGATACCACACCCTGCCAAGAAAAATACCACCTAATCCGGCCACTCTAAGCCCTGCTATTTCAGTAACTTTCAAATGTAAATCCTTATCTGAAAAGGCAGAGTTAAATAGATTGTTATATTTTCCTGGGGATTCAAAATCATGATTTCCAGCAATCCACCAGATTTCAGTTAAACCAGCGATTTCCTCTAAACAGCTTTCTAGCGGGGTGACCAGATCATAATCACCGAGTAAAACAACGGCCTCGGGCTGGTATTTCTGAGCAGCCGCTATCAGCGGCTTAAAGTTTCCATGCGGATCCCCGGCAAATAAAATTCTGTTACTTTGACTCATATTGCTGCCTTCCTTCTTTTTCATATTGAGATGAAAGCCGACAATTTGTCAATTTCCCTAAAGTTGATGAAGTAACGTTTTAAAATTAAAATAGCTCGCATAGACGCCATTATTATGCAAATCATCACAACCCTGGAAAACCGCACAAGATTCAGGCGCATTAACACGTTTGTATTCAATCCAGGGATTAGTCAATAATGAACCAAATTCAGCAAGCAAAACGACATTAGGAGCAATTTATTACCGGGTCACTTGGATTCTTGGAAGACCAAAACACTGACATAAAAATCGTCGCTCAATGCAGAATTCAAATACTTCCAGATCGAAACCTGCTGGATTTTCTCTGCCGGATTAAACTATTTCCCTTGCCTTGTTAAATGCTTCCCGGAAATCCAGGTATAAAGTCTGGTCAGTTGCCAGCATTAGTTTTAGCATTTCATTCTGAAGCTGATATTTAACATTGCCAACGGCTAATGCACCCACTCCGACAGCGTCTTGCGCATTGATCGCATGAATTAGTGGTACGCCTGAATCACTACGCTTGATACCTTCTATGCCCAGCGGCGGAACGGCATTGACATCGCCGGCAACCTTCAGTTGCCGTGCTTCTTTCAAAACAGCCGAACTTAACACCTGAATTCCGGCTTTTGCAGCGCAAAAGATAATGTCAACATCAGCTATCTGTTGAGCTTTTTCGGCTTCAGAACCCGCGCAAGCGCCTTTTAGGGCGCAACCAAATCGGCGATTGTAGGCTTTAGCTACATCTAAAGCCGAATCGATCGATAAATGGTCGACTAATACAGCTTCCGCGCCTGCTAATGAAGCAATAACACCGGTAGCAATACCGACAGGCCCGGTTCCGCCGAATACCAGCGCATTGCAATCTTTTAATTCTTTACCGTGTTTCGCTTTCAGCTCTTTCTCCACGCAAGCCACTAATGCTGCAGCCGTGGTAAATGCGCCGCTGGGGTCGGCAAGAACAGACACTTCAAATGGCGGAACCATCGCTTGTTGACAGGCGTCCAGCATGTCCATCGCTAGCCCTAAATCACGGCCGCCAATAAAGATTCCAGTACGCCTCATTCCTGCAGAGCTACGGGAAAAAATAACATCTTGAGTGAGCCTATAAACACTGTCCAATTTGACATTGCCATAAGGCATAAGCACATCAAACCCAGCATCCATAGCCATATTAATATCAAACGGACTATTGTTTGGCATGGGGTCAAGCATGTGAAGAATGCTGCGTTTCTGCATTAGATATCCTCTTAAATATTGAGTGCTGATTAAGCTAAAGATCAGGCTTTAGCTTTTGACTTAACATACTCTCTGGCTACTTCAAAGGCATGCTCAAAATGCAGATAAACAGGCCTGTCACTTTCAATCATTTTTTTCAGCAAGCGATTTTGCGCATGATATTTAATATTGCCGATAGCCAGAGCGCCAATGCCAACAGCGCCGCTATTCGAGCCTTGAATAGGCGTGCCATTATGAAAAGCGTCAACGCCGGCTATACCGGATGGCGGCACGGCATTAACATCAGCAGCCACCTTCAGTAACGGAGCTGATGCAACAAGTTCTGCGCTCAGTAATTCAATGCCAGCTGCGCCTGTTGCAAAAACAACATCGGCAGTTTTCATGTATTCTGCCTTATCTGCATCCGCGCCGGCAAGAATGGTTATTTTACCATCGCCAAATTCAATGTTGCACATATCGGCAATATGTTGGGCTTTATCCAGTTGCCTGCCGATAATTCTTACCTTGGCCCCTGCTTGAGCTGCGATAACCGCCGCCGCCTGACCCACGGGACCGGTTCCACCTAACGCGAGGATATTTTTTCCTTCCAGAGTCGTATTGAATTTTGTAATAAGCTCATGCTCCGCAGCGGCAACCATGCCTGCAGCGGTTGTAAATGCGCCGCTAGGGTCAGCAAAAGCAGACACTTCAAAAGGCGGAACCATTGAGCGCTTGGCCGTTTTCAACATATCCATTGCCTGCTTGGTATCGCGGCCGCCAATGAAGATTCCCGTGCGTTTTAAGTTTTTTGCGCTTCGGGAAAAAATAGCGTCCTGCACCAATCCCTGAACTTCACTGGCTTCAACATTGATATAAGGCAGTGCCGAAACCCAGCCCGCATCCAACGCCATGTTGACGTCAAAAGGACTTAAGTTTTTAGCAGTAGTTAGCATATGTAAAATGAATGGTTTTTCCATGGTAGTTCCTTGAGCTATTTTGAAGACCAGTATAAAAGAAAAAATGACCTAATAACAATGTACTTGCGTATTAATACCGGAAAACCAGGAACCCGCATCAGATTCAATTGGCCAAAAGGGTATATAAATATCAAGTGAAATCTCTTTTGCAGAACAACAGATGATTTCCATAGACATCTACTCTTATCGAGAATCCGGCTAATGATAACAGATGAAAAATATTTTTCGCTATAACTAAACCAATTACACCATTATTCGATTCAGTCTCACTATTTGGCTGTTTAACAATTCCTGATCAGTTTTATATAGCGCCGGGGAACTCGCAAACAGCGTCTTTGCCGGCATACATCCCAATCTCTCGCAGTTATATTCGGGCAGACTGTATATATGTTCAACTCAAAAACACCCTTTCAACCTCCTTGGTGATTGAGTTACATGCCTTGAGGCCTTTGAAGCCGTTTACAACAGGACTTTATAATAAGGGAACTGATTTTTTGCCGAGCCGGAACATACTCGTTAAATTAGCAAAAACAGGCATAGTTTTAGCGAATGGCGAAATTAGACTTTTTATAAGTGATATTGGAGGCAGATTAAGCATTTTTAAAAATCATTATTTCTTATCTTGTATTATAAAATTTTTTCAACGATAATAATCGTCTTTTAGCCAGTACGGCTGAAGCATAATGGTGATCGTGCCGGTCCTCTCGCAACGATACGCTGTAAACCCCGCCAGGCCCGGAAGGGAGCAACGGTAGCAGCGGATTCGTGTGCCGGGATGTGGCTGGTGCGATTACCGCCCAATATAGTCACTACTTTTCGAGCCTGCAATGAATTACCAGGTTCTCGCCAGAAAATGGCGTCCTCACAATTTCACAGAAGTCGTCGGCCAAGAACATGTCGTCAAATCGTTAATCAACGCTTTGCAGCATGATAGGCTGCATCATGCCTATTTATTTACCGGAACGCGGGGCGTAGGCAAAACCACTCTAGCCAGAATCCTAGCCAAAGCGATAAATTGCGAAAATCTTCAAGACTTTAATCCTTGCGGCGCGTGCAGCGTTTGCCGGGATCTTGATGAAGGGCGGTTTTTGGATCTGATCGAAGTTGACGCCGCATCACGCACTAAAGTTGAAGATACTCGTGATTTACTAGACAACGCGCAATACGCTCCCAGCCATGGCCGCTATAAAGTCTATATAATCGATGAAGTTCACATGCTGTCCGGGCATAGCTTTAACGCTTTATTAAAAACGCTGGAAGAACCCCCTCCGCACGTAAAATTCCTTTTGGCAACAACAGATCCTCATAAAATTCCTGTTACCGTACTGTCCCGTTGTTTGCAATTTAATCTAAAACGGTTGCTGTCGGCCCAGATTTTTGCCCAAATGGAATTTATACTCCAACAGGAAAACATTGAATTCGAAGCTTCCGCGTTGAAATTATTGTCCCGCTCGGCTGACGGCAGTATGCGTGATGGTTTAAGCTTGCTGGACCAAGCCATCGTTTATGGCAACGGTAAAGTGCAAGCGGAAGATGTCAGAGCCATGCTGGGAACGGTCGCCCAGCAACCGGTTGAAGACTTGTTGATTGCATTAGCTCAGGGTGATGCGGCGGCAATTCTCGATAAAATAAATGAAATCGCTGATTTGACTCCCGATTTCAGCGAAATATTACAACAGATATTGCAAGTCCTGCATCGCGTCGCTTTGCTTCAACAAGTGCCTACAGCAGTTGATCATGATTTTGATGCTGAAATGATTGCATCGTTATCATCCCGGCTTATCCCGGAAGATGTTCAGCTTTTTTATCAGATTGGCCTCGTGGGGCAAAGAGATCTGAATTTAGCACCTGATCCTCGCAGCGGCTTTGAAATGGTCATGTTGCGCATGCTGGCATTCAGACCCGTACCTCAGGAACAAAACCCCGTAAAACTGGTTAGGATTCAGCAGACTGCTGACAACCTCCCAATAAAACCGGCCCCGCCGGTCGCGGCAACAGTGCACCGCAACGAATCGTCCGTTACTGCCGTAGAGTGTGATTGGCTGTCAATGATATTAGCAATGCAGCTTACCGGCCCGGCCAGGGAGTTAGCCAATAATTGCGTGCTGGAAAATATCGATGATAAATTCTGCAACTTAATTGTAGACCCGGACTATATCAGAGGCGCCCGTGCGGAAGAAACTTTACAAAAAGCATTACAAACTTATCGGGGCGCTGAGCTCAAGCTGGTCATAAAGGCGAAAAAAACCGCACAGGAAACCCCGGCCGTTCAATTGACAAAAAAACGCGAAGACAAACAGCAAGCCGCTGTTGAAGCAATCAATTCAGACCATAATATCCAAGCTTTAAAAGATCAATTTGATGCGCGGGTTTTACCCGGCTCCATTGAGCCCGTCTAACACTAAAGAGGTAAAAAATGAAAAATGCATTAGGCAATATTATGCAACAAGCCCAAAAAATGCAGGAAGACCTGAAGAAGGCCCAGGAAGAACTGGGACTTATGCAGGTAACGGGTGAATCCGGCGGCGGTTTGGTAAGTATCGTTATGACCGGTAAACGCGAGGCGCGGAAAGTCACTATTGATAACTCACTTTTGGCTGAAGATAAAGACATGCTTGAAGATCTGGTCGCAGCGGCTATTAATGACGCCGTTAATAAAGTAGCCAAAATGAAAAAAGAAAAAATGTCTGATTTAACCGCCGGAATTCCTTTGCCTCCCGGATTCAAACTGCCTTTTTAATTATGTTAAAAAAGGGTTTATTAGGCCAGCTGATACAAAATTTATGCTGCCTGCCGGGCGTTGGCCCAAAAACAGCGCAACGCATGGCGTTTTACCTGCTTCAACGCGATCGCAACGGCGCCAAAACGCTGTCCGAAACTCTGCTGCGCGCAATCGATACTATTGGTCATTGCCAGCAATGCCGCACATTAACAGAACATGATCTTTGTGAAATCTGCGCCGATAACACAAGAGACGATGCCCTGATTTGCATAGTTGAAAGCCCGGCTGACGTCTGGATTGTTAATCAGGCAAGCGTGTTCAAAGGGCGTTATTTTGTGCTGCATGGCCGGTTATCACCTTTGGACGGCATAGGACCGGATGAGCTTGGACTGGATTTGCTGGAACAACGTCTCGCAACCGGCACTGTTAAAGAACTGATACTGGCTACTAATTCTACAGTCGAAGGCGAGGCAACCGCTTATTTCATTGGCGAGATAGCCAGAAAACATCAGGTACAGGCCAGTAGAATCGCGCATGGCGTACCTATGGGGGGGGAACTTGAGTTTATTGATAGCGGCACGTTATTGCATGCGTTTAAAGGGCGTAAAGAGATTTAAGTCCAAGGCTTGGATTGGCATCAATCATTAATTATTAATGGGGTCGGCTTTAGCTATCCACTCCCTCATACAGGGATTCAGTAGAAATGTTTCCCTTGGCAGTGAATATTTAGATAATGAAGACAATCCGGTTTATCGGGTCAATGTATAACAAGGGGTGAAAAATATGACTGATTGTTTGTTTTGCAAAATGGTTGCAGGCGTTATTAAACCTGATGTAGTTTTTGAGGATGAGACCGTACTCGCTTTTAAAGACATTAATCCTCAAGCCCCCGTGCATATTCTTATTATCCCCAAGCTTCATATTGCTACCTTGAATAGCCTGGATGACACCCTGCTCGCTGGACAATTGCTTCAAACAGCGGTAAAACTAGCTAAACAGCAAGGATTCTCAGAAGATGGCTATAGAACAGTGTTTAATTGTAATAAAAAGGGCGGGCAGGAGGTTTATCACCTGCATTTGCATTTACTGGGCGGACGGCAAATGTCTTGGCCTCCCGGCTGAACAAATTCCCCGTGAATGTCCCTATTGCCGGTAAAGCCGGCGTTGACCCACAAACGCTCCTCCTATCAAAATGAGCGATGCAGCCTGTTTATAATCTCAGATAAAAAAATCTATTGAATGGCCGGATTACACCCTACTCAACTGGTTCACTAAGTTAATGCAAAATTCTTCCGCTTTACCATTTTCCACGTCCGCCTTAGCAATCTAAGCAAACAAATAATCGCCCAAATACCCGGCAATAATCAGTGCTTGCAGATGTTAAAAGCTATTTTACAATTGTAAAAATTCCATCAGCAATAATTTATATTTGAAAGCCCATGGCATTGACTAACTGTAAAGAATGTAGAAATGAGGTTTCAACAGAAGCAAAAACTTGTCCGTATTGCGGAATCTATAATCCCGGAATTTTTGACAATAACAATCGACGCGTTGGCGCCGTCGTCTTGGCAATGCTTATTTTCCTGTGTATATACATTATTATCACACATGAAAGCACAGACTTTCCTCACAGTGAAATCGCCGTAAAAAGCGAAAATAAAGAAGCTAGCGCAGCTAAAGCAGACCAAAAAACTAATATTGCGGAACAGGCTAACTCAACAGGAGCGCCAGCAGGGCAGCCATCAACTCCATTGCAACAGCCAGTAATGCAGCAATCGCCTGTAAATCAAGGGCCGCCTGAACAAGAGAAGCTTATAGCGGATAAATCCAGGAACATTTCCTCGACAGACACGCCACAAATGATGGTTATGCGAATGCTTGAATATGCTGTGAATAATGGCGGGTTAAGTCACGAACCGGAAATACAGCAAACAAAACTTCAAATAGAAAGCTTATATAGACCAGCGGCTGGTAACAAGAGAGCTGCAAGGGAACTAAACGCAAACGGCCTGGCTTTATCAAAAAAAGGCGCTATTGATGATGCGGTAAAAATGTTTGCAGAAGCCAGCAAATCAGACAAGTCTGATGTTGAAATTATAAACAACCTAGGGTTTTCATATTTAAAACAAGGTAATTTGGATTCAGCTCAACAAGCAATAACTATTGCTTTGACCATGTCCCCCGGCCGTGCAACAGCGTGGGAAAATTTAGGTGAAGTATTTGGGATAAAGGGCGACATAAGCAAGGCGGTAGCTTGTTTTTCCAATGCCTACAGATTTTCACAAAACAGAGTTAAAATCCATCAATACATGAAAAAACTTAATGAAAAAGAAGCTGTGAAAAATTTAAAACTAGCCAGAGCAAAGGCCATTGATTGGGCTGAAATGTCATACCTCAATATTTCAAAAAATACTGACTCAAACGCCAGAGCCAAACTCGACATGAAGGCTTCAAAAAAATAGTCTCGCTTGAATAAGGCATTGGCGGACCGGTTTCAAACCTCTATTTGTAGAATCCGGTTAAAATGAACCGCTCGGATAATCGCGTTAATGCGAGCAAGTTCATTGATTTACAAAAAAGTGATGCTTCATTAGCTTGACATAGCTTTGCCGGTGATTTGGAGTTGAGATTAATACACCATAAATATACTCCAGGAAAACCCTGAATTGAAAAGCGCGTTAAAAATCAAAGCAATCGTGAAGCATTCTATTTGGTTCGCCTCCCTTATCGCGGTCCTTTTGTCAGGGTGCATTACTAAGCTTGATGGGAGCGACCCCCAAGGTCAAGCCATAAAGAAAAGGGCCGAGTTTATGCTCAGCTTTGATGATGGCCCAGCGCCCTATGCAACCGGGCGTGTGCTGGAAATCCTGGCAAAACTCAGAGCCGTTGACGGCAGGCCGGTGAAGGCCGGCTTCTTCCTTTTAGCAAACCCGCCCGACGAATTTTGGCAAGATAGGTTTTATTACGCTCCGTACGAATTCTGGACCAATAAAGGCAGCATAGCAAAATACCCGAAAGTAGCCGGACTAATCAAACAGGCCGGTCATACTATTGCTAATCATACGGCTCATCACGCATGGTTCCAATGGCCCTGGCTGGGTACGCCGGAGGCTGTGATAAGCGAATTCATTGAGTGGGAAACCATTTCTAAACCGGTTTTAGGCGCATCAGACACGAAGCTCTTTCGGCCGCCCTATTTGGTTGTCACCAAAAACGTGCGTGAAACTGCAAAGCGGTTAGGTTATCAGATTGTCATGGGAGAACCGGTTGGCGACACAATTCCGGGGATAACGGTGAATGAGATCAAGCAAAAGACCCAGTCCATTTTGGCGGCATGGAACAAGCCTTACCCGTGCGTATTAATTTTTCACGATATTCGCCCGGCCACTTACGAGCATCTGGATGAAATAGTCGGCAATCTGCAACAACAGGGGTTTCGCCTCGTTCATTTTGACCCCAAACGGTTGTGATATAACCGGCGATAATCGATCAAAATCGTGCCTGCAAGGTGTTCTTTATACCAAGACCGGATTAATTTACCTCTTTGTAACGGCTATATACCCTGGCAGGCCGGAAATTCAAGCACCGCCTGATACTTTACTAATGCAGCCATGCTAAACTTTGCCGCTTCCGGGAACAATATAATCCTTATCGAGACCCCAATTAATCATGCCTGAATTACCAGAAGTTGAAACAACCTGCCGAGGCATTGCGCCGCATATTGAAGGGCAAACCGTCAAAGAGGTTATTATCCGTCAGCCCCGTTTGCGCTGGCCTGTGCCTGAATCACTTAACCGGATTTTAACAGGTATCTGCATTCAGTCGGTTTCCAGAAGGGCAAAATATCTGCTATTCGCCACCAATGCGGGCACAATGCTGATGCATTTGGGTATGTCCGGCAATTTAAGAATTATGACGGCTGGACAGAGCGCAAATAAACACGATCATATTGATTTTGTTTTTAACGATGATACAGTCCTGCGCTTTAACGATCCACGCCGCTTTGGCGCTGTTTTATGGACGTCAGCACCTGCAGAAGAACATCAACTGCTAAAAGATTTAGGCCCCGAGCCCTTATTGACGGATTTTAACGGCGAACTGCTTTACTCGTTATCCAGAAACCGGAAAGTGCCGGTAAAGTCCTTCATTATGGATAGCCACATTGTTGTGGGCGTTGGCAATATCTATGCGAATGAGGCGTTATTTATGGCTGGTATTATGCCCTCGCGTCATGCCGGGAAAATCTCTTTAGCTCGTTATCAAAAACTGGCCGAGTGTATCCGGGTGATTTTACAGCATGCTATTGAGCAAGGCGGCACAACGCTAAGAGACTTTGTCAATGAAGCCGGGAAACCCGGTTATTTCAAGCAACAGCTGCGTGTCTACGGCCGAGCTGGAATGCCCTGTACACACTGTCAACAGCCCTTGAAAGAAATCAGACTGGCTAACCGCTCTACCGTATTTTGTAGTGATTGTCAGCGATAATCAACTCCGGAATAGACCGGGCAAGTCGCCTGGATAACTCGCAATAAATAACCTCCACTTGCCTTCCTTCAATTTGAGGATGGTATCCGATATCAAGGAGCCATAAACTTTTGTACCCAAAGCATCCAAACATTCTGTCGAAGAATTTTATTGATCCTTCGTACTCCAATGCCGAAAGCTCAACGTGATGGACTCCCTTAAATATCATTTAGCGCCTTCTCAGTTTTAGGTCCAACATAAAGAACATGCAGGAAATAAGTTGGGCATCTGGGGCGAATTAATTGGCCCAACGCGGATAAATCCGCCCCTACGCGCTGACTGGAAAAGGTTGCATTGATCATTTTATTTCATGCGCGTTCCAAGCTGATCTTGTGCGACACGAAAAACTGAAAAATAAATCAGCATTGTAACCGCGCTCCGGTTGAGCGCAAGATTAGGCCCTATGCATGATTGCAAGACCCTGGCTTTACATCATCCGGCGCGAGTTGCGGAGGTTTACGTAGACTCTCCATACAATTCCTCCTGCTCAGCGACTCCACCGGCCCAATCTTCTAAAATCAGCCCTCGGTGAACATACTGATGAAATGAAGAATACGGCCAATCCGCTACCCGTTGCACCAGGCCATGTTTCATGGGGTTCCAGTGACAGTAATCGATGTGGGTAGCGTAATCGTAATCATCCCGGATGGCATGCTCCCAAAAGCGCCGTTGCCACACGCCCCGTTCGTGACGCGCCGCGCGGACCTTGGAACGGCGCTCGGTGGCCGGAATTTTTTGTACAAACCGTATCTTGATGGCTTTCCAGCGATTGGAAAAATCGACATCACCCGGCGGCAGCGTCCAAACACAGTGCATATGATCCGGCAGCACCACCCAGGCATCGATGTGGAATGGCCGCTCCCGTTTCGTTAACCGCACCGCCTCGCGGAGCACATCGATATGCCGGACCAGCGTATCCAAACGCCGTTCAAGCAAATTCACAGTAAAAAAATACGTCCCGCCAGGCACCCTAAACCGCCGATAATCCGGCATCTTAACCTCTATAAAAAAATCGTAGGGCGGATGCCGACAGGCGATCCGCCAATCAAACGACAATGCCTATACCAACGCAGAATCCATCGCACCGATACCGGTGAAATCATGCAGCAACGTGGCCGTCCCCATGGCGGAACCCGTGACCGGTTACGGGTTCTTCATCCTCCGGCGGAACGCCTGTCGGCTTCCGCCTTACGCGGGTTGTTTCCCGCAGTATCCGTGATTGGTGCATGGATGAATTGGTGCGTCAGGGTAGTGAAACATGCCATAGAAAAAAACGCCGAACATTATAGTGATAATGGCATACGTGGCGTATTGGCGTAAATTCTTCATGTGCCTAACGTAAAAGTGAGAGGCGCGAGCGGCTACGCCGCGAAGCGTCCCTCTCGACTGACGGGTTAGCCACTTACAACTATAGACTGGAGCTTATCTAGAATTTGCACATTGGCTGGCTTGACAATATGCGCAATGTTTTTTGCCAATTCTTCACTGTCAAAATCTTGATGCCATTTTATGACTGCGCCACCCTTATCATTTTCAATGGTTACTGTGAGAGTGAAGTAAGGCTCTACCGTGTGGCGCATAACAATCTTGCTTGGCGCCATGATTTCCAAAAATGCCATTTCATTCGGATAATCCTTTCCATCTGGCCCGCGCATTACAAACTGCCATATTCCATTTGGCTTGAAATCAAATGTGCTTGATATAGTGGAGAAGCCTTCCGGTCCCCACCATTTCTCCAATAATTCTTGATTTTCAAATGCCATAAATACTTCTTTCGATGATGCAGGGATGCATTTCTGGTTTTCGAACACCTTCATGTTTTGTCTCCTTTCAAAATGGTAGGGTGGCTAACGTAATATATACGACACAATTGTCGCATAAAAAATTGTAAGATGTCGTATAACCATGATTAATTTATAGTATCTTATTGTTTATAATAGCTAAAGTATAAATCTGCACGACAGAGCATGCACATAAATACGACTCAGGCATAACCTATGAAATTTTTGGATCAAATGAGCGATAAGATCGGATTTAAACAAAAAGTTATGTAGCCGGGCAACAATAAACCGCTGCCCGACCATCCAGTCTATCTCAATACCCCCGCCGGGCTGGAATAACTATCCAAAACCTGCACATAATTGGCGCGTTCGTAAGCGCTGGGATCGATGGCGTGCTGCTGGCTGACGCTGCCTTTTAGCTGGCTGATGGATTCATATTCATGTTCGGCCAGCCACTGTTCCAGTTCAGTCAGTATTTCGGTTAAACGGCCCACGCCCTGCTTCAGCAATACACTGCAAAGATGCACGACATCGGCTCCCGCCAACAGCGCCTTCAACACATCAGGCGTCTGGTGAAAGCCGCCGGTTACCGCCAGGGAAAGTTGGGTCCGGCCATACAATAAAGCAGTCCAGCGTATGCGTAATAACGCTTCTGATGGAGATGACAGCTCCAGTTTCGGCAGCACTTCCAGCGTTTCCAGATCAATATCGGGCTGATAAAAGCGGTTGAACAGCGCTATGCCATTGGCTCCGGCGGTTTCCAGACGTTTCGCGAAGTTAATGGGGCTGCTGAACTGGGAAGAGAGCTTCATGACGATCGGCAAGCTGACCTGACCCTTCAACTCCTGCAATATGTCCAGATAACGGTCTTCGACGGCATCGCCGCTTTCGTCGGCATTGGCAGCCACATGATAGATGTTCAGCTCCAGGGCGTCAGCGCCCGCCTGTTGCAATTGCCTGCCGTACTCAACCCAGCCGCCCAGGGACGTGCCGTTTAAACTGGCGATAACCGGAATCGCCAGGGCTGACTTGATTTTTTGCAATTGCTCCAGGTACTGTTCCTGATAGGTCTGAATGTTATCCGGCACGGGATGAAACGAGTCCGCTTCACCATGTCCTATAGCCTGTTGATAAAAAAACCGTTCCATTTGCTGTTCCTCGGCTTCGATTTTTTCCTCGAACAGCGAATACATCACCAGCGCAGACGCACCCGCGTCCTCCAGCCTGCGCGCACTGTCCACATCCTTGCTCAACGGCGACGCTGACGGCACCAGGGGATTAGCCAGTTTCAAACCTAAGTAATCAGTCGTTAAATCAACCATTGTCTGTCTCCTTGGCAATTTCAGTTTTAAGTTGAGCTTTCACCGCTGAAACACTGGTGGTTTCGCTCCATTCCAGCTCAGACAGTTGTTTGTAGTAACGATAGCGGTTTTTAACATCCTGCTGCGCCTGTTCCAGAAAACGCTCCGCGGCATCAGGATGCGTTTGCCACAGCATGCTGAAACGGGTTTCGGTCTTGACGAAATCGCGGTAAGGAATTGAAGGTTCCGGCGAGTCCAGCTTCATCGGATTTTTGCCCTCTTTAGCCTTGCTGGGGTCAAACCGGAATAACGGCCAATGTCCGCTTTTAACAGCCAGATTTTGCTGACGGTGATTGTTGGACATATCCACGCCGTGCGCGATACAAGGCGCGTAAGCGATAATGATGGACGGGCCATCGTGGGCTTCCGCCTCCAAAAAAGCATTAAGGGTTTGGATATCTTTACCCGCATAAGCGACATGGGCGACATAGACATTACTGTAATCCATGGCCAGCAGCGCCAAATCCTTTTTAGCCGTCGGTTTCCCCCCGGCGGAGAATTTCGCCACCGCGCCTAACGGCGTTGATTTTGAGGTTTGGCCTCCCGTATTGGAATAGACCTCGGTATCCAGCACCAGAATATTGACATTTCGCCCGCTGGCCAGGACATGATCGAGGCCGCCATAGCCAATATCATACGCCCAGCCGTCGCCGCCGATAATCCAGACGCTTTTTTTGCACAGGTTATCGGCTAACTGAAGCAATGCTTGGGCGGCTTGACCCGTCAATGAATGCAGCTGCTGTTTAAGCGCAGCGACCCGTTCGCGCTGTTCATATATTCCCGCTTCATCGGATTGATCCGCGTTCAGTATGGCGTCCACCAGTTCGCCGCCCAGCTGATCGCGCAATGAGGCGGCCAATTCCCTGGCATATTCGTTTTGTTTATCCAGGGATATCCGCATCCCCAGACCGAATTCCGCATTGTCCTCGAATAAGGAATTGCTCCACGCAGGCCCCCGGCCATCGGCGTTTTTCGCCCACGGCGTCGTCGGCAGATTGCCGCCGTAAATCGAGGAACAACCCGTCGCATTCGCTACCACCATGCGATCGCCAAACAGCTGCGAGGCCAATTTTATGTAGGGCGTTTCGCCGCAACCGACGCAAGCGCCCGAAAACTCGAACAACGGTTGCATGACCATCGAACCCTTGATGGTGTTGGCTTTCAATAAACGCCGGTCATATTCGGGGATAGCCAAAAAGAAATCCCAATTCTCCTGTTCCGCTTCGCGTAGCGGCGGTTGCGGCGACATATTCAAGGCTTTCCGGCTGGCGTTGGATTTATCCCGGATCGGACAGATATCAACACACAAAGTGCAACCGGTGCAATCTTCCGGCGAAACCTGATAGCTCATCGACAAACCGGCAGGAAAATCCTTGCCCAGCATCAGCGCATGTTTGAAGGTCCCGGGGGCGTTTTCCAGAACATCAGTCGAATAGATTTTGCTGCGAATGACCGAATGGGGACAAACCATGACGCATTTGCCGCATTGGGTGCACAAATCGGTTTCCCAAACCGGAATTTCCAGGGCTAGATTGCGCTTCTCGTACGCCGCTGTTCCGGTCGGAAAAGTGCCGTCATCCGGCATAGCGCTGACCGGCAAGGCATCGCCTTTGCCGGCAATAATGACACCCGTTACCCGTTTGACGAAATCAGGCGCTGAGCCGGAAATCGCGGACTTGATGTCGAATAAACTGCTGACGTCTGCCGGCAGCGGAACTTCATACAAACTGGCGAGGGTTTCATCGATCGCCTTGAAATTCAGTTCGACAATATGCCGGCCTTTCTTGCCGTATGTTTTTTCGACCGCGTGTTTAATCGCGGCAATCGCATCAGCCTGAGGCAACACGCCGGATATGGCAAAGAAGCAGGTCTGCATGATGGTATTGATGCGCTTGCCCATGCCGCTTTTTTCGGCGACTGCATAGCCGTCAATGACATGGAAGCGGATTTTTTTAGTTATCATCTGCTGCTGCATTTTAGCGGGCAGCGACGCCCAAACCCGTTCGGCCGGCTCCGGCGAGTTCAGTAAAAATACCGCGTTTTCCGCCGCGTTGGCGAGCATGTCATACCGTTCCAGGAATATCGTCTGATGGCAGCCGATAAAATCGGCATCGTTTCCGGCAATCAAATAAGTGGAGCGTATCGGTTTAGGCCCGAAGCGCAAATGCGAAACGGTAATCGCGCCGGATTTTTTCGAGTCATACACGAAATAACCCTGGGCATGCCAATCGGTCGCTTCTCCAATGATCTTAATGGTGTTTTTATTGGCGCTCACGGTGCCGTCGCTGCCCAGGCCGTAAAACATGGCCTGAAAAGTATCGCTAAGGGCATCGGTGCGATAAGCCTCATCCCAATCCAGACTGGTGTGAGTGACATCATCGTGGATGCCGATGGTGAAATTATTTTTGGGTTGCTCCTGTTTCAATTCATCAAAAATCGCCTTGATCATGCCGGGCGTGAATTCCTTGGAAGATAGGCCGTAACGGCCGCCGACCACCTTCGGCAGTACCGGGAATTTGGCCGCGCCGCTGATATAATCCTGGGCAAGAGCGCCTAGTACATCCTTATACAGCGGCTCGCCATCCGCTCCCGGCTCCTTGGTCCTATCCAGCACGGCGATTTTCCGGCAAGCCGCAGGCAGCGCAGCAATAAGACTCTTCGCATCGAAGGGCCGGTATAACCGCACTTTAAGCAAGCCCACCGGTTCGCCCTGACGAATGAGAAAATCGATCGTCTCTTCCACTGCCTCAGCGCCTGAGCCCATTATCGCGATGATGCGTTCGGCCTGCTCCGGACCGGTATAATCAAACAGGCGATATGAGCGGCCTGTAAGCTCGGCAAATCTGTCCATTGCGCCCTGCACGATTCCCGGCATCGCCTGATAATAAGCGTTGACCGATTCCCGCGCCTGAAAATATACATCAGGATTCTGGGCCGTCCCCCTAAGCACCGGGTTATCGGGCGTTAAGCCTCTGCTTCGATGGGCCATAACCCAGTCATCATTAATCATCGCCCGCAATACATCATCATCCAGCACAGTGATTTTAGCCACTTCATGCGAGGTTCTAAAGCCGTCAAAAAAATGCATCAGCGGAATGCGGCCTTCCAGGGAAGCGGCGTGAGCGATCAGCGCAAAATCCATGACTTCCTGCGGTGAATTGGAACACAGCATGCCGAAACCGGTCATCCGCGCCGACATCACATCGCTGTGGTCGCCGAAAATCGACAAGCCCTGGCAAGCCAGCGAACGGGCGGCAATATGAAATACCGTCGGGGTTAATTCGCCGGCAATTTTATACATATTGGGGATCATCAACAGCAAGCCCTGAGAGGCGGTAAACGTGGTCGCCATGGAACCGGCCTGCAAAGCTCCGTGAATTGCCCCGGCGGCACCGGCCTCGCTTTGCATTTCGGTAACCTGCGGCACCGTCCCCCATAAATTGACCTGCCCGCGGGACGACCATTCATCAGCCCATTCCCCCATATTGGACGACGGGGTTATCGGGTAAATCGCGATGACTTCGTTGAGTTTATGCGCTACCGTAGCGGCAGCCTGATTTCCATCGATTGTAAGTGTTTCCTGATTTTTCATTAGACAGCCCTGTGATGAACAAAAAGAAGTGTAACTACTGCACTCGTGTGAAATTTTGAAATTAACTAATTCTACGCCTAATCTCCAATGCTGACAGCACCATTTTGTTAATAGTCTGATACGGAATCTTGGGCCTTATTTCAACATCTCCAAAGCCAGTTCCGCCATGTTTTTTGAACCCCCGCCCTGCCCTAACTGCTGCCTGACATGATTCAAGTTAGCCCGTATTTCGCCGGCATAAGCCTTATCCGTCAAAATCCGCTGAACTTCTGCGGCTAAATTACCGGCGGTCGCCTCATGCTGGATGAGTTCCTTGACAATGCGCTTCCCGAGGACAATATTCGGCAGCCCTATAAAAGGCGTATTCACCAGCAATCTGCCCAACCAGTAAGTTAGCGTAGCTAGTTTGTAGGCTATGACCATCGGCACCGCCAACAAGGCTATTTCCAGGGTTGCCGTGCCTGATGTCGTCATCACCACATCACAGCATTGAATGACATCATAAGGCTGATTTTTTATCACTGTGATTTTTACTGACGGCTGACTTAGATAACCTTCAAGCAGTTCATCGCTGATTGAGTCCGCTTGAGGCAATAGAAACTGAATGCCGGGTATTACGGCTTGCAACTTTTCAGCAGCGGCCAGCATGACCGGCAGCATCCGCTTGATTTCGTTGGCGCGACTCCCCGGCAGCAATCCAACCACCGGTTTTGTTTCATCCAAGCCAAAATGCGCCATATCTTCAGCCTTGCTATGCTGAGGGTGGACTTTATCGACAGAAGGATGGCCCACATAACGTACTGGCACATTCTCGGCATCATAATAAGCTGTTTCAAAAGGGAATATCACCGCCATTATATCGATCGCCGCTCCATATTTTTTGACCCGGCCCGGCCGCCATGCCCACACCTGAGGACTCACATAAAACAGCACCTTGATACCGAGCCGCTTGGCAAAACGGGCCAATTTGAAATTGAACTCTTTATAATCGACGCAAACCAGCAAATCCGGGCGCTCCATTTCAACAATTTGCTGCATCAACTTTAACGCCCTGCGGATTTCGCCGTAGTGCTTGAAAACTTCCACCACGCCGATAACGGCAATGTGAGCCGAGTCATAACGAATATCGATACCCGCCTGAGCCATTTTAGCGCCGCCCATGCCAATGCCTTTTATGTCCGGCCGGTTTTTTTTTATCTCCAGAAACATATTGGCTGCATGCCGGTCGCCGGAGGACTCTCCGGCGCTGAACAAAACTGTCAAAGAGGTCTGTTGAGACATGCTTTTGTTTTCCTTTGTTTATACGCCGATGCGTTGACTGTCATTGCGTTTGCTTAAGCGCGCTTTCAGCGGCAAGAAACAGCATCCTGGCAGGCAGGAACCGTAAATTCCTTTTAATAAGGATTTTCAGCTTGGCTCTTATGCTTTCTTTGGCTTTTAGCCGGATAACGTTTACTCGCACGAGCTCTTCTTGTCGATATAGTTGTATGAGGACCTTTTCTATTTGTCAGACGCTTGACTTGCAAAAAAAACGACTCTGTTTCTACCTCCTGCCTTTGCTTCGTAAAGGGCTTGGTCGGCATTGTTTAACAAAGCATCAATATCAATATACTCCTGTTCGAAATCTGCTTCGACAGGACAATACACGCCGATACTTGTTGTTATATTTACTTCTTGACCTTGTACTTTCCACTCCAGCGAGGCAATTCTTTTTCTTATGCGCTCTGCAAACAACTTGCCTTTCTTTTTATCGATATCCGTGAAAGTTATGACAAATTCCTCACCGCCAAATCGCACTAATATGTCTGATTCACGAATTTCTTCTTTCAACGCTGTCGCTACATCTTTAAGCACGACATCGCCAAACCCATGACCGTGGATATCATTAATCGCCTTAAAATAATCGAGGTCCAGGATTAGCAGACAAATAGGCTGTCTGTAGCGTTTTGAGCGAGCTAAAGCGGCGTCAATTTGTCTATAAAAATAACGGCGGTTGTATAAGCCTGTCAATTCATCAAGAAACGACATGCTTTCGTGATATTTGTTCAACTGCTTCATGTTTTCCAATGCTGCTTCCAGCATGGCTGTCCTTGCATTAATCCGTTCTTCAATTTGTCGCGGCAATCGATAATTAGTGATTAATTCAGCCATCATGTTTTTAAATATTTGCAATAACCGGATATGCCATTCCGAAAAATAATTAACATCCGGGTGCGAGATATTTAATACGCCTATCAAGCCATTAACGGCTAAAACAGGCGCGCTGATGACTGATCCCGGCAGCAAGTCCAGTGCTTGCGGCAAATTATTTAAAAACCGCGAGTCTTCTTTACAGTTTTTGCAATACTGTATTTCGCCGGTTTTAGCGGCTTGCCCGATAATGCCTTCGCCGATTTTAAACGTTAACGGCTTATGCGTTGATTTTTCCGCGCCGGAATATTCCTTACTGCTAAGGCCCGCTAAATTAACCAGGTTCTGATGTTCATCCAAAACAAAAAACGAGCAACGCTCCATATCCTGATTCTGGATTAGAATGGACAAGGCTTTTAAAACAAGTTCTGTTTCATTGCCAGTTTGATGATTTAGCTCTGACAGTTCTTTAACTGCCGATAATGAGCTTAATAAATCTACAATTATGTCCTGTACATTAAATGAATTAATATTTTGCTTCATCTTATCTTCCTGATGTTACGCATGCCGCCGGAAAAACTTATCATTTGGACCATGGAAAAAGAAATAACCGATTTATACAAGGTTATTTTATCAGCAACAACAGCTATGCGACAGCGAAGGCTCATTTGGGATTGCAAAAAGGGAATACCGCGTACATCGCTAATCCCGCTCTATTGTCTTATTTCCCGGCAATTTGAAGCGCCGCCTGGTAAATATTATCTTTTTTAGCCAGCACATTATCAATAATGGGTTGCACTACCTCAGCAGAAAGCTCGAATGACTCCAGTTGCTTTAATAGCGGCGGCAATTCATCGTAATGTCCGGACAGAATTTTTTTTGCTACAGCAAAACCTATTCTTATCAAGCAAATCATTTTATTTTCCTTACCGCAATACGCGCCATTTTTAAACTCTTTTAATACGGTTTGATAAGTTGCCGGCAAATGCCAATGCTCCAACAATATCCCGCCGAGTTCATATTGATTTTTCCCCAGCAAGCTTGCCATTTCTTCAGAAATTGAACTGTCATTTTCTTCAGCATTTAAGAGGATCATATTTGATTCTTCAGGCAGCAAATAAATTGCAACTATCAAACCGATATTCAGCAACAAACCTGCGGTATAGGCGGTGGAAGGAACAACGGCCTCATCATGCAGCAGCAGACTGAATTGCTGGCTTAATGCCGCAGTTAACAATGCATCCATCCAGAAGCGTTCACTGTTAAACCGGTTGCATTTGCCGGTATCGAGTTCAAGGTTTAAAAGCACTCCAAGCGTCAGGCTTTTAACCAAATTAAGCCCCAAAACACGTATAATCGCCACCTTTAAGTCGGTAATTTCACCTGCATAACCAAAATAGGCTGAATTAGCCAAGCCTAATAATCTACCTGCCAAAACCGGTGAAACGGAAATTACGGATGCGAGTTCATCAATGGAAATATCAGGGTCATTTACCGCATTAATAATTTTGAAGCTGGCGGCGGAAAGCTCCGGCAAATTCTTTATTTTTAAAATTTGCAGATTAATTTTATCTGTTGATTCCATATTCGCCTTTTATCTAATGAAAATTTCCAGCCCATCGACAGGATGGTCAATGATCATCCTCACGCAACATATCGACTAAGGCAAAGTTAACTTACTAACAATATTTAGCGGCTTAAAGCGGTTACTCTTCACTCCGGGAAAAGCCGGGGTTTTACCATAACTTAATTAATAAACGATAAAAAAACCTGACAAAAGCGAAAATAATTATAAGCCGCACCTGTGATACCCACGCCACTCGGAAGTAATGTTGTAGCGCTTGAGTAAAAATTTGACAAAATCCTTCGCCGTCAATTAAAAAACTTCCCAGCATTAACCAGAGTTTTGTAAACGCCCCATGACAGGGGAAGCAGGACCATCGTCCAGGCTAGCAAGACCATCGCCGGATGAGTGGGTTTGCCGGCATCCCCGCCCTGCCCTGCTTCCTCTATAAAATGCACCTCCTCCTCTACTATCAGCTCGCGGGCATGGCGCTTTTCCACCGTCAGTTCATCGGCTGTCATAAACCACTTATCAGCTAAAGGCCTGATCAACAGATTGCACAGCAAACCGATCATCAATAAGCCCGCCAGAATCATCATGGTTTGGTTATAAACCTGCTCGTGCGGCAAACCTAAACTCAACTGATAATCACGCATGTAGTTTACTATCACTGGCCCCAAAATTCCCGCCGTTGCCCAGGCTGTCAGCAAACGGCCATGAATAGCTCCAACCATCTGCGTGCCGAACAAATCGGCCAGATAGGCGGGCACGGTCGAAAATCCACCGCCGTACATGCTTAAAATGACGCAAAAAGCGGAGACAAAGAGCAGCTTATTGCCCGTATTGGCGCTACCCGGAATGCTTATGTACAACAAGCCGCCCAGCACGAAAAAAGCGATGAAGGTCATTTTGCGGCCTACCAAGTCGGACAAACTCGCCCAAAAGAATCTGCCGCCAATGTTAAATAAACTCAACAGCGCAGTAAAACCAGCGGCGACAACGGCAATGGCCTCAAGCTGGGTTTTATCAAGTTCACTGTAATTTTTGGCGGCCCCAATTAACCGCCCGCCAAAAACCTCCTGCAACATCGGCGATGACATGCCTATCACGCCGATACCGGCGCTCACGTTCATGCACAACGCGCCCCAAAGCAACCAAAACTGTTTTATTTTGAAGATGTTTTTTACATGCACATGGTGCGGTGTAATCATGCTATTGGTTTTATGAGCCGCAGGAGGCGTCCAACCCTGAGGCTTCCAACCTGCGTCGGGAATGCGATAGCTCAAAGCGCCGGTCATCATGAAAACAAAGTATATGCCCGCCATTGCGATGAAGGTTTGCATAACGCCTACGCTGGTGGGCGTTGCAAAGTGATTCATCAATGCGGTCGCCAGCGGCGAGCCTATCATTGCGCCTCCGCCAAACCCCATTATGGCCATGCCGGTCGCCATGCCGCGACGATCCGGAAACCACTTAATCAACGTAGACACCGGCGAAATATAGCCCAGTCCCAAACCTATGCCGCCAATCACGCCGGAACCAAGCAGCATTACCCAGAACTGATGCAGATAAATGCCAAGCGCCGACAACAACATGCCGCCGCACCAGCACAGCGCACTGATTACCGCAGCCTTGCGCGGTCCGACATGTTCCAGCCAGCCGCCCCATAACGCCGCGGATGAACCCAGAAACACGAAAAATAGCGTGTACATCCAGCCCAGCGTTGAAATTTTCCAGTCGCATCCGGTAATAACCAGTTCCTGAAAAAAATCCACATCAGGAGCACAGGCAATGCTGCCCTTGATGCCCACCGCTTTTGAAAGCGGCAGCCAGAAAACCGAAAAACCATAAGCCATGCCGATGCACAAATGAATGGCCAATGCGGCTGGCGGCATCAGCCATCGGTTGTAACCTGGGCGGGCAACGGTATGTTCTTTTTCTAAAAAACCAGTTAGGGAATTGCCCATCTTAACAGCCTGTCGTGGAGTGGATAAGTAGCCAATTATACCGGCCATGTCTAACGTTGCGGCATTTTAGCCGTAAAAAAATTTGTGCAGCTTTACTTTCCCGTATTACACGCCATCTATATAACCAGAATCGTCATTCCGTTAGCACGTAAAGCGAATCCTGGCGCCATGGTAATCGGGTCTTGCCGTCCATAAATCCGGACACCCGCTCAGCCAACGGTTTATCTTGCCAAGATGCGCTTAGGATCGCGCACAAAATATATTAAGCATCTGTAGGGGCAAATTCATTCGCCATGGGTGGATAAATCCACCCCTACACAGAGCTTAACGCCAATAGACATCCTGGCGTGTAGTTTTTTGAAAACAAACATTGCTCAACTTATTTCGTGCATGTCCCTTAACTTAACGCCATTGGAATAATCCCGCATAATAAAATCAGGCCGTACTTTATATATAATGCAAGGCAGTAAAAATTGTTTCAACAGCGTTGCGTCGTTTCTGAGTCCAGTATTAAAATCAGAAAGCCTGCAAAAGTTTTCTTACAAAGACAATGAAACTCTTGTAGAATCTGAATGTCTTGCTGTTCGTTGGCTTTTAACTTAGAGACCAGCTGTTCAGGGTTAAGCCCTATGGCGAGTCCGAACTAACAAGAAGCCTGTTTAGTTAATCAATTATTTAAGGAATCTGATTAAAATGAGATTAAATACTGCTATTTCGCGTCCGGAATCAAGCATTCTGGCAACCAATAAAGTACTGAAAAACACTTATATGTTGTTGTCAATGACGCTGATTT
Source organism: Methylobacter sp. KS41 (assembly GCA_002862125.1). GTDB lineage: Bacteria > Pseudomonadota > Gammaproteobacteria > Methylococcales > Methylomonadaceae > Methylobacter_C. The sequence goes on from PHSP01000001.1 coordinate 2,329,428, forward strand.
TCAGCGCCATGACCGCAGGCGCGGCAATGTATCTGAATCTGCCCCCTTTCGGCATGATTGCCACGCTGGTTGGCTTTTACGGTTTGTTCTTCTTAACTGCAAAATTCAGCAACAGCGCTTTAGGCCTGCTCTTTGTCTTCGCGTTAACCGGTTTTATGGGTTTGACACTGGGTCCTATTTTATCGATGTATGTTAAAGCTTTCAGCAATGGCCATGAGCTTATCATGATGGCATTGGGCGGCACTGGCGTCGTATTCATGGGACTTTCAGGCTATGCATTAACCACTCGCAAAGACTTCAGTTATATGGGCGGTTTCCTGATGGTCGGCGTACTGGTTGCATTTCTGGCGGGAATTGGCGCAATCGTTTTTTCTATCCCTGCGCTGTCCCTGGCGGTTTCCGCGATGTTTATCCTGTTGATGTCCGGCATGATCCTGTTTCAAACCAGTCAAATAGTGAACGGTGGTGAAACCAATTATATTCTGGCGACCATTTCACTGTATGTTTCGATCTACAACCTGTTTCTTAGCCTGCTGCAATTGTTGGGCGCATTCAACGGCAGAAATTAAATAATCTGCCTGCCTTCTCAGGCGGATAGCGCAAGGTTATCCGCCGTTCCGCTCTGAAAAAAGTAGCAGCGGTATCGTGGATAATCGCTGCTTCACTTATTCTCCACTCCGTTTTACCGCATAGAGGCCGCTTACCTAGAGCCGTAACTTACCTGTTAAATCTCCCGAACCGCAGCAGCATCCCCGGCAACAGCAATAAATTCAACAGGGTTGATGAAGCCAGTCCGCCGATGATAATCGCCGCCATGGGCCCCATGATTTCTCGTCCCGGATTGTCGCTGTTAAATGCGATAGGAAACATCGCCAAAGCAGTGACCAGAGCCGTCATTAAGATGGACGGCAAGCGTTCCTGAGCGCCTTGTATTGCCGTTTCCATAGTCCAGCTCTTGCCTTCAACTTCGACCAAATAGCGGTAGTGCGACAACAGCATAATGCTGTTGCGAACGGTAATGCCGAATAAAGTTACAAACCCTACGATGGAACCGACCGACAAAGTGGCTCCGGTCAGCACCACGGCGGCAACGCCGCCTATCAAGGCGAATGGCAGGTTGGCAAGCGCCAGAAATGCATTGCGGACGCTGCCGATGGCGATATAAATAAAGATCAACACGCCAGCTCCCGCCAGCAACGAATGCAGAATCAACTCGTTGCGAGCCTGAGCCTGGTCAACGGCTGCGCCGGTAAATTCAGGATAACTATCAGCTGAAACAGGAATTTCTTGTAACACGCGAGATTTAAGTTCCTTTATAAAAGCGTCCATATCTCTATCAATCACATTGCAGGTAACGGCTTGGCGACGTTGCGACCCCTGATGCAAAATGTTATAGCGGCTTGCCGTATGCCTGATTTCGGCGACCTGTTCCAGCCTGATTAAAGCGCCATCCAGGGTTCTGATAGGCAGCTGTGCAATCGCCTCGGGTTGTTGCCTTAAATCCGGCGTCAATGCCACCGCAATATTGATAATTTTGTTGCCCTGAACGAGCTTTCCTACCACCCGGGTTTCGTAAGCGACTTGCAAGGTGTTGACAATTTCCGCGGGCATGACGCCCCAGAAGTCAAGCTGGTCGAGATTCAGCTGAATTTGCAATAACGGCGTGGAAGGCGGCGACCGTAACTGCACATCGGTTGCGCCAGGGATGCCCTGCATAATCCGGGCGAGCGTTTGCGCTTGTGCATCAAGCACATTCAAGTCATTGCCGTAAAGATTAACGACCACAGGCGCGGTGTAACCGGAAATGGTTTCATCGACCCGTTCAGTTAAAAAGGTGTTGGCTTCAAAGCTTATGCCGGGGAAGTTGGTAAGAATTTCGCGCAAGCGGTTAAGTATCTGCTGCTGCCTGGCGCCGGACATGGGCTCAAGGCGAACTTCATATTCGCTGTAATGACTGCCGTAAGTGTCAGCTCCGCGTTCGGCGCGTCCCGCCCATTGCGAAACCGATTGTATGCCCGGAATGGCCATAAACTGTCCGGTCAGTTTACTGCCGATTCTCAGGGACTCCTGCAATGACGTGCCGGGAATGCTGGTGGTATGAACAATATAATGACCTTCACGCAATTCAGGCAAAAATTTGCTGTCGAGACTAAAAAATGCGAATAAACCTGACAAACACATAATAATGCTGCCGGCAGTCAACACAGTAAAATGTTTGAAAGCTAATCCCAGCAAATTTTTATAAAGCGGTTTGATGCGTTTAATCAGCGGCGGTTCTCCGGCGGCATCAAGCTTTGTGCCCAGCAAGGCAAAACACAGCGCAGGGGTTAAGGTGAGCGCTACGAGCAAGGACATTAAAATCGCCAGAATATACGAATAGCCAAGCGGCGCAAAGAGGCGTCCGGCCACGCCGTTTAAGGTCAACAAAGGCACGAACGCCAGCGCGACGATAAAGCTGGCGTAGACGACCGAGCTCCGCACCTCCAGCGATGCCGTATAAACAACTGTTGCAACGGGTAACGGCTCGTTACCAAGCGTCTTGTTCCCAAATTCCGGCTTGGGAACAAGACGGAGACGGTTTTCACGCAAGCGCCGGAAAATGTTTTCAGTATCAATAATGGCGTCATCAACCACTTCACCCAAAGCAATAGCCAAGCCGCCCAACACCATGATGTTCAAATTAACCCCCGTTTCCAGCAAGACAATCACCGCACCGGTCAGAGATACGGGAATAGCCAGCGCGGAAATAAAGGCCGTGCGGAAATTAAACAAGAACAGGAATAAAATAACCAGCACAAACAAGCCGCCAATCAGTAAATGCCCCGATAAATTTGCAATCGAACGTTCAATATAGTCGGCGGGACGGAACAAGCGCTGATAAAAAGTGATGGCTTCGTTTTTAAAAACCGGTTCGAATTCTTTCAAGATCTGTTCGACCTGTCTGGACACGGTCAGGGTATTGGCTCCGTATTGTCCTATCACCATCATGACAATGCCCGGTTTTCCCCCGATCTGCGCCGCGCCGATCGGGGGTTCAGGTGCATAACGGATGCTGGTGACTTCGCCCAGGGTAATGTTGCGCCCCTGATCGCGCTTAACAATGATTTTTGCAAATTGTTCCGGCGTGGCAGGCTGTCCAGTCACTTGCAGAGTGATGCGCTGATTAGGATTTTCTATAAAACCGCCGCCCTGAATGACTCCTGCTTGCGAGGCTGCTTGAATAATGTCATCCAGCGCCAGATTAAAACGATGCAGCTGAACAGGATCAACCTGAATTTGCAGTTGAGCAACCTCTCCGCCGAATACATTAACATCGGCAACGCCGTGCACAGCCAGTAATCGTGGCACGATAGTCCAGTCCACCAGACCGCGTAGAGCCATTAAATCTTTCTTATCCGAACTTAAGCCGATGGTTAACACCGTCGCGGAAGACGAAGACAGCGGTATCGCAACAGGCGCAATGCCCAACGGCAGATGCGCCGGTAAAGCCGCAAGCCGTTCACTGATCAATTGGCGATTGCGATAAACATCGCTTTTTTCCATAAAAGTCGCCGTGACAATCGATAAACCCTGAATTGATTCGGAACGCACTGACTCCAATCCCACCAATCCGCTGATGGACATTTCAATCTGCCGGGTCACCAGAACTTCAACCTGCCCGGCTGACAGACCCGGCGATTCGGTTTGAATAATGACCCGATTGGGCGCAAATTCAGGAAAAATATCCAGACCCGCCGTGGAAAAACGATAACCGCCGTAGAGCAAGATCAATACGGCGAGCGCAATAACGATACCGTAAAAACGGATGGAAAAGCGGACGAGGGCGGCTAGCATTTAATTGTTAAGGGTTTGACCATTTTTTTCGAAAGGGAAATGTCCAGCAAGGTAACTACAAATTATTTGCACTTCAACAGTTTCATCAGATTGCCACATTAAATAATCGGCATAACTGTATATACCGTTTAAATCAAATTGTGAGGGATTAATAATTTTCCCATGTTATTACTACCTTAAAGTGCTTTATTGCCATGCATGATTTTCCTCTTCTCTTGCGAGGCATGGAATTATACATTGCTCTTATTTTTTACACAGAACCCTATTCTCAATTCCCCGCCATGCCGGAGTGAGGTGTTGGAATATAAATAAATGATTGAATCAGAAAAGCTTGACCAAATACGGTCAGACCATCTGAGAATTAACTCATTTCTGACGATTCCAAAATTCGGTCAAAATATTTGGAACATTTTAGCGATGATGTATCGAGGTTTACGCACACAATATCAGCTCAATTCCTAAAGCAGGAGACTTTGATAATGAAATTATGGATGGGCTGGAGCCCGCTTTGAAGACGTCTTTGCTTTAGTTTTTGATTTACCGGCTCAAGGGCGTTCTTTAGCGGGTGCTTTCAAAAAATTTGCGTTCGCTGCAAATCTTTTATCCTTGAGATCAAACATGCCATCGCCCTGTCAAAGCGCATGAAAATACCCGTCATTTATTGCGCAACCTAAGTTATGGTCCCTGTTTGCTAGAACGTATTCTCCCCTGCCGCTGCATAATAACTGCAACTGCAAGGGGAGTTTTACAACTGCTATTTTAAATCGGGGCAATCAACATATTCGGGATGAGAAGTGCTGATCGATACCGTTCGATGCTTCTGATCCGGGGTGTTATCCGGGCCTTGCGCTTCGCCCATAGCTTGCATGTGCAGTTGCTCCATCTTAGCCCCTTGCCCCACCAGCATTTGACTGACGGCGGCGGCTCTTCTTTCTGACAGATTCTGGTTGCTCGCCGGACTGCCGACCGTATCGGTGTAAGCAATTACTTCAGCAGTCGCGTCCGGGTGATGCGCCAGATATTTGCCCAGCATCGCAATATTGCGATCCTCGGTTTTGTAAGGGGCAGCGCTGCCGGTTTTGAAATACGCCGCAGTGTGTTCCGTAGCTTCCACTTGATGATGATTAGGTCCATGCACCTCTGTCAGCCACTGGCACAGTTCCTTTTCAGATTCAAGCCGGTGCTGAGCCGCTTGTTGCGCAGCATCCATTCCCTTTTGCCGCTCATCGATATTCCAGTAATAACCCTTTTTCCAATGCTTTAAAACACGATTGGCTTTTTCCAGTTTTTCTTCGGCTAATTCCTCATGGTAAATCGATTGACCATAATGGCCGGCTACTGCGGCATCAATTTCCGACGTGAGTCCGGGAACGTCTTTCGCTGGCGGCGTACAGGCGGCAAGAGCGGTGACCAATGCCGCAAATGTCAGGTAAACACATTGTTTGTTCATGATTTTATCCTCTCAGTGCTGACCATCCACGACTGCAAAGTGGATGAATACAACGGTTATCTAATGGGGGCAAACCTATTTGCCATCATCTAACGGCCCATACGTAGTCCAGAAACCAGGCATATGAACACCGAAATAACGGGTATCCTCGCTAAAACGATCCCATGGATAGGGTGGTGAAATATAATCATTAGTGGGAATGGGCGCTGTAATTAATTCCGCCACTCCCACAACCGTGCGGCTAACGGAATGCATGACACCGCGTAGCACGCCCCATGTTAAACCAACGAAAATATTCTGGTCATGACTGATGTTGATCACATTTTTCGGTAACTCTATAAAGCCGGTTGCCGTATTGGAAAGCCCCTGAGTGAATTTGGACATGTAACCACGCTCATGCTCCTCGGCATAAGCAGACCCTGCTGATAGTAATGCGCTGCTAAGGACGCAGGCAATAAAGAGGTTTTTTTTGTTCATTTTAAATCCTCCTAAAATATTCCAGATCATCGGGCCTATAACTTTAATCATGTCTGGTTAAAATTATGACCCGAAGTTTCAAGACTGAAGCTTTCCATTTTTACGCTCACGGCGCACATTAGGAAAACGAATTAAAGCGGGTTTTGCTATAAACAGCTTAAACCCTGCATTAAATTTCCAGACCACGCCAGTGAAGAGGTAAGGCATTTTAAAAACCGGGACGCTTCAGATTCAAGATAAAGAGACACTAACATTCAGAATTCCTCCGTTTTAAACAGTAACCTAGTTTTGATATGATGTCCAGGGGTTTTACATCGGTTTTTTATTAATTGTAAGAGCGCGTAATTTAAGGAATAATTATCAAGCACACAGTTGTCGCGTTAGGTCATGGATAAAAAAACCGGAATCTGCATGAAACAGGCAGGGCAATTTCGACTTTTAATACCGCCTGTCTTCCCTTCAATAACTTAAGCAAAAAGTTTAATTACTATGACAAAAAAAATCTGGGTAAAAGAAAGCGCTTTTGGTATTTGGTTTCTTAACACGGATATTTGGTTAAGCCGTGTCTTAACAAAAGCGCTTAACGACTTGCAGAGAATGTTGCCTGAAACAAAAAAACACTATACTGCCATTCTGGATATTGGCTGCGGTCGAGGCCAGTCTTTGCAACTTTTGGATGAATACTTCAATCCCGACACAATTAATGGCATTGAAATTGATGAGAGCCTTTTGAATGAGGCGCGTAAGCGCGCCAAGAAATGCCGCGGCAGGATCGATTTAATAACAGGAAATGCGGAAATAATGCCTTATCCGGATCAATCCTTCGATATGGTGTTTTGTCATCAGAGCTTTCATCATATCGTGCAACATGAAAAAGCGATGCAAGAGTTTTACCGCGTGCTTAAACCCGGCGGCGTTCTACTTTTTGCTGAGTCCTGTAAAAAGTTTATTCATTCATTATCAATACGGCTGCTTTTCAGGCATCCAATGGATGTTCAAAAAACAGCGGACGAATATATCGATTTAATTAACCAAACAGGTTTCCATGTACATCCCGATGCCATATCCAAACCCTATTTATGGTGGAGCAGACCTGATTTAGGAGCGATTGAATGGTTTGGTTTTAAGGTGCCTGAAATCCGTGAAGAAACCATGATCAATCTTGTCGCTGTCAAAATGCAAGCAGATCAGGTTTTACAATAAGCAAATTTATCCATGGTTACGAAACCCATATTAAACTGTTCCTTTTTACGGTAAATTTGTTCTTCTCCATTTTGATAAAGCGGCGGCGCAATAAAATTCAGTCATCAAAAGCTGATCGAAAATTACCGCTTTTTTTTAAACCGGTGCGGACATCCTGGGCTTCATGGTTGTTGAACCAGCCGATAAAATGCATTTTTCAAAAACTGAATATTTGCGGCGGATTTTGCGCAGGAATGCTATCCTTTTGCGCCGGGATAATTACAACATACTTCATTAGGTGGAATCATGAAATTCAGTTATTTGGCTTGGTTTATTTTATTGGCCGGTTTAATGGGATGCGCAACAAATGACAGTAAACCGTTTCAGGCAGTACAGCATTCAGGTACTGGTACTTTGATTATCAAGCCAATAGGTTTCGATAAAGATGCCGATATCAGGGATGCCGTCAAACAGGAATGCGATCTTGTTGGAAAGCTGACTCAGTTCATAAAAGAAAATGCAGCCGGACAGTATGCGAATATTGTCACGGATTCAAATACCGGGCCTGCTGATGCTCAGTTTCTTACCGTTGAAATTAAAGAAGTGCTGGGCGCCGCCGGAGGAGCATGGTCCGGGCCTAAGATGGTATTGATCAAGGGCTCGTTAGCCCAAAACGGAAAGGTTCTGGGAGATTTTAAAGCCCGGCGTTATTCCGGCGGCGGTATGTTTGGCGGCTACAAAGGCACTTGCTCAATTTTGGGCCGGTGTGTCAATACGCTAGGGAAGGATGTGGCGGAATGGCTCGCTCATCCAACCTCTCAGGCCGCTTTAGGCGATCTGTAAGCATATATCAATGACCGCTATCCCTCAATCATGCGACGTGCTGATCATCGGCGGCGGGCCAGCCGGAAGCAGTGCGGCCACGCACCTGGCGCAAGCCGGTATTGATGTCGTCCTGCTTGAACGCAGCGTATTTCCCAGAAATCAGGTGGGTGAAAGCCTGATTCCGCATATCTGGAAATTCTCCGATATGACCGGGGTGTCGGAAAAAATCGAACAGGAAGGTTTTTTGGCCAAGGCTGGCGGCATTACTGTCTGGAATGACAAAATCCACCAGATACTGTTTTCCGATTTTGGCTATACCCGGCCGGGCCTGCATGTCGAGCGTGATATTTTCGACGACATTCTGCTTAAACACGCCGGATGCCGCGGGGCGCGGGTGTTTAACGAAGTTTCGGTCAGGGCGGCCGATTTCAGCGACAGCCAGGGGACCAAAATTGCTTACACCGACAAGCGCGGCCACAGCAACCTTGAAGGCGCTATCCGGTGTCAATATGTTATTGACGCCAGCGGCCATAGTTCCTTTTTGGCAAATCAGTTTAAAGTCCGCCAGACCATCAGCACGCGATTTAATTTTTTATCGCTTTGGGGCTATTATGAAAATTCCCGCTTCGTCGGCGTTGACCGGAAAAGCTATGCTTCGGAGGCGCTGGCTACCGTGAAACCAGTGACCTTTGTCATGTCGTTTGAAGACGGTTGGGTCTGGCATATTGTGCTGAGGGGAAAGACCAGCGTCGGCCTGATTGTACCGACCGGACGCACAAAAGGCATGGGCCGGCAGCAACGCGAAGAATTCTTCAAGCATACCTGCGAGCACCTGCCGCATTTAAACAAATTGCTGGAACCGGCAAAATTTATTGAAGGTTCGCTGCAATACCGCCCTGACTATTCCTATTATTCCAAAAATGTCTGCGGCGAAAATTATTACTGCATCGGCGACGCCGCCGCTTTTGTCGACCCCATATTTTCCCATGGCGTGCAAAACGCCTTCTACAACGCCGCCGCCGCAACGCTGGCGATCAAGGAATCCCTCAAAAACCCAAAACAGCGATTTCGTTACAGCCAGTTGTGCGAAAGTCGCATGCAACAGTTTTATGGTTTCTCAAGAGCCTTGTCATTGGGAGATTTCGGCTGTAACGGGGTCAATCCGGCGCTGGTAAAAAGCCTGATGAAGTCACTGCCGCCGCTGGAACTGGAACTGATTCTGGCCGCCTCGGAAATGACCAGCCGCTCGGAAAACTTCCGCCTGTTAGCTCGAGAAGCGGGCGTGTTGGGACGCTTTGACGATAATTTTTCCGGCCAAAAAAGAGCGCCGGTTGCAGCATTGGAGTTTTAAACAAGCTCGTACAGCCGTTATATTTACCGATGTACAAGCTGCTGCAGGTGATAGAAAATGATTTGCGCTTCACTGAACTTATAAAGCCTGCAATTTGGCGGTGATATATCCGGCTTTGTTGAATGCCGGAATGTTGCTGAGTTGCAGGGTCATAACCGGAACGAACCTTTTTATCGATTGCGCCGCCAGTCATGATATCGCCCTACCCACTCCAATAGTCCGCGCGGCGCATGATTGCGTTTCCAGACGCCGGCGGCATATTTATTGGCTTCGGCCAGAGTCGGATAAGTATGAATCGTACCCAAAATCTTGTTCAGGCCTAGACCGTGCTTCATCGCCAGCACAAATTCAGCAAGCAGGTCGCCGGCATGCTCGCCAACGATGGTGACGCCGACAATTTTATCCTTGCCGGGTTGGGTCAGCACCTTGACAAAGCCATGTGCTTCGCCGTCGGTAATCGCCCGATCCAGATCGTCAATACCAAAGATTGAAACCTCATAACCGATGCCCTGGGCTTTGGCATCCTGCTCATTCAAACCGGCTCTGGCGACTTCCGGATCGGTAAAGGTCGCCCAGGGAATCACCGAATAATCGGCGCGAAACTTTTTGAGCTGGCCGAACAAGGCATTAACCGCCGCATACCAGGCTTGATGCGCGGCCGTGTGGGTAAACTGGTAGGGTCCAGCGACATCGCCAACGGCATAAATATTGGGGTAATTAGTTTGCTGAAAGGCATTAGTGTCTATGGTTTTACGCGGCGATAATTTAATGCCCAGTTCATCAATGCCATAGCCTTTGATATTGGCTGCACGGCCTATAGCCACCAGGACCTGATCGAAATTAATCCTGACTGTCCGCCCCTGGAATTCAGCCAATAAAATTTTCTCGCCATTTTCGACTATGAATTGCCTGGCGGTATGATTTACGCGCACATCAACGCCTTCTTTCCGGAAACGATCCATCACTGCTTCCGATACATCAGGGTCTTCACGCAGCATGATGCGTGGCGCCATTTCCACCTGTATCACCTGACTGCCCAGACGGGCGAAAGTCTGCGCCAGTTCGCAGCCGATTGGTCCTCCGCCCAGTATCAGCAAACGCTTCGGCAACACTCTAAGATTCCAGATTGTATCCGAGGTCAGATAGTCAATCTGTTCAATGCCAGGAACCGGCGGCACGAATGGACTAGCGCCGGCGGCGATGATAATTGAGCGGGTGGCGAGCGTCTTGACTCCCCCGGCGAAGGTCACCTCAACTTCCCAGGGCGAAACGATTTTGGCCGCGCCCTGAATGACATCGACGCCCAGTTTGGTATAACGTTCGATGGAATCATGCGGTTCGACGGTTTTTATAATCCGCTGCACCCGCTCCATCACTTCGGCGAACTCGAAATCAGTTCCTGCTTGCTTGATGCCAAATTCCTTGGCGCGTTTGACATGAGACAAAAACTTGGCTGTCCGGATCAAAGCCTTGGACGGCACGCAGCCGGTATTCAGGCAGTCGCCGCCCATTTTGTGCTTTTCGATCAAAGTGACTTTGGCATTCACGGCAGCAGCGATGTAAGCCGAAACCAGACCACCGGCGCCGGCGCCTATCACTACCAAATTGTTATCAAAGCGCACTGGCTTGGTCCAGCGTGCATAAATTTTACGTTGTTTGACCATGTCTATCAGTTTCCTGGTCAGCAGTGGAAACACGCCCAGCAAGGCAAACGAACCCAACAAGGCCGGAGACAATATGCCGGAGAGTGAATCGATTTTCGCCAGCTGGGTACCGGCATTGACGTAAACCAAAGTGCCGGCCAGCATGCCGGCTTGGCTGACCCAGTAAAAGGTTCTGGTCTTGATAGGCGTCAAACCCATGGCCAGATTGATCATGAAAAACGGAAACAACGGCACCAGCCGCAAGGTGAATAAATAGAAGGCGCCATCGCGGCTCAAACCTTCATCGAAGGCTTGCAGGCGCTCGCTAAACCGGGATTTGACCCAATCTCTAAATAGAAAACGCGCAGCCAGAAAGGCCAAAGTCGCCCCTGAGGTTGAAACAATAGACACAATGACTGTTCCCCAAAACAAACCGAACACGGCGCCTCCTGCCAGCGTCAATATCGCCGCCCCCGGCAGTGACAGCCCAGTTACCACGATATAAAGCGCTGCATAGAGTAGAACCGCAAAGGCTGGATGCTGCTGATGATAGCCGGTTATCGCTTCCTGCTGCAATTTTAGATTCTCCAAGGTCAGATACCGTTGCAGATCAAGCGTGAAAAACACTGCCACCAGTGCCAAGATCAACACTAGCAATATAATTCTGGGCGCTTTCATTTCCCGCTACCGCCCGCAACTAAACGAATTACCGGATCTTTCATTCCGGTATTTGTAATTCGACTGTTTGATTGAACATTTTAAATTTCCTTAAAGGCTATCAGTATGGCTTTTGGCCTGGTTAACGCGTTGTTCTTTCTGATCGCCGGGGCTGAAGGTTACCTGCCCAGGCTCAATATAACATCGTCATTACATAACAGATACAGTATTAATGATTAGAGCTTCAACAACCGGCTCGGGCGAAGTTCAATGCGCCCTGGCAACTGATGCAGGCAGACGTTGAAGCCGTAACAAAGGAAAGCATTGAACACGGGCTCGTCATGCAGCAATTCCGGATCCAAATCACTTGCGCAATCAAGGTTTTTCAGCTTCAAAATCGATAACGGTGTACTTATAAAAATTTTCATGAAAAGCATCGGCGGCTCTTGGATTCGCTCCGAGTCAAGATAGGCGCTGCCTCAACCAGTCATCAACGCTCAATCGACCGCCTCCGCTGAACATCAGCGCCGCCAACAGCAACAAATACATCAGCGGCAATTTGAAATTACCATAGCCTTGGTCGGTGATGGCATAGCCTTTCCACAATTCACCCAGGCTGTGCCACTCGGCGGGCCAATGCACGGCGGCAATGGCCACCACGGTCAACACTATAAACGCCGCGCAGAAGAAGCGGGTCATCAAGCCCAGAAACAATGCAATCGAGCCGATGACCTCCAGTCCGGTCGCCATTGTCCAACTGACATCGACCGGCAGCAAATTCACCGGAAACGGAAAAGCTAAACCGGCAAACCAGTTGTCGCCGTGGAGCTTTTCCAGACCGGCCTCGCCAAATTCGTAGGCCAGCAGCACTCGCAGAAATACCGGCGCCAGATCCTTGGCGCGGCTGTCGAACCAGTGTGAAAGTTTGCCGGGAATACTGCAAACCTGTGCGATGCACGGTGACATAAGGCTTCCGGCACAAGCGTTGTGCTTGTTTTTTGTGGTATCGTTCATGGGTCTGACTCCAAAGTTTATGCCGGGAGGATATCGATGATCGCGCCCTGATGATGTAAGTCGGCCAGAATTTGCCGGCCGAACAGGGTTAATTCAATAAATTGTTCATCCGTGAGTTCGCCTTTCATTTCCTGCAATGCCTGTTGTCCGCTCAGGCCCTTTTGCAACAGCATGACCAGCTGGGCCGTAGCCGGATTCAGGGCGATAAACTGGACTTGATCATCGTTATTGCGAAAGCCGAGAATATGAGTTAGCGCAGCCGGTGTCTCCTCAGGCAGAAAGGCAGGACTGATTTCCTGTACCGGCCAATGGTAATGCAGTAATTGCATGACCGGCGCAAACACCGGCGCTCCGGACAGTAATTGCGCATCGGACAGCGAGGTGATCGTTACCGGCTCAGCCTCGGCGATCGATAACTGCAATTCCATCCATTCGAAATGCGCCAGTTCGGCCAGAAACGGCAAGTCGCCTGGACGCTCACGCTCCTGGTGCAAATACTGCACAAATTCATCGGGTATCTGCCGGTAATAAGGCGACAAACACTGATGTCCGGCGATAAAATCCAACACTAATGTCCGCCAGCTATCCCTGCTTAGAATGCTGTGTATGACAGGGAAGCATGTGCTCAGGCTTTCGTCGAACTTGTTATAGAGCAGTTCGCGATAAATAGCCAAGCGTTCTGGCGCGAATCCTGCCGGAACACTGGCTGCTTGCGGTTGGCGCAGGTAATTCAGGAGCTGCCGTTGCAATTGTTGAAATTCAGGTGTATTGCTCATGCCGCCGCCACGCTGACGTCATGTATGTTGCGGCAATCCGCATAATGCCGTTGCAAGGTGCGAATCTGTTCCACTTCGACCAGTAGCTCGGATAGCGGCGGAATATTGCTGTCGCGCTCCACTAGGGCCGGAAACACGCCAAAGCACCGGTAGGCTTCAGCCAGCAAGTCCCACACCGGCTCTATCGTGTTTTGTCCATGAGTATCGATAATCAAACCGGACGGCTCCAGGTCGTGACCGGCGACATGCCCATAGACGATGCGCTCTCCCGGCAAGCCGCGTAAAAATTTAACGGGGTCGTAGTCATGATTGACACTGTTAACGTAGATGTTGTTGACATCCAAATGCAGATAACAATCGGCTTCCGACAATACAGCGTTGATGAAACTCAGCTCATTCATCTCCGCCTGCGGCGGCTGAATGTAGTAAGATGCGTTCTCCAAAGCGATGGGCCGTTCCAGAATATCCTGAGTCTGGCGAATGCGGCGAGCAACGTGTTTGACCGCCTGTCCGGTGAAGGGTATCGGGTATAAATCATATAAGTGCCCCTCGTCACTGCAAAAACTCAAGTGCTCGGTGTATAAAGCAAAATCGTGATAATCAAGAAAGTGTTTCACCTCCTGTAAATACGTTGCGTCCAGCGGAGCCGGGCCGCCCAGCGACAGCGCCAAACCGTGCGCCACGAAACTGTGACGCTCGGTCAGACTGCGGAACAGCTTACCGGGATGACCGCCGACGCCGATCCAATTTTCCGGCGATACTTCAAAAAAGTTGATGCTATCCGGTATCCCGGCTTGCAACGCGGGGAAAAGCGCGCGCCGCAAACCCAGACCGGAACCGGTCAAACCGAAAGGATTGGATAAGGTCATCGGCAGTTGCTCCGTCTTATTTAGCTGTTTTGCCGCTGCAGCCGCCTTCCGGCATCTTAGCGCTACAACCAGCTTCCGGCATTTTTCCACTGCATCCGCCTTCCGCGCCTTTCATGCCTTTCATTTTGTTGGCGCCGCATTTACCTTCGCCGCACTTGCCCTCTTTCATTTTTTTGCCGCTGCAACCGCCTTCATTCATTTTCTCGTCAGCGGCAGCCAATTGTTGCCCGGTGTTGATGCCGGACATCGCAAACGGATTCTCGCCTGCTTGAATGGCTGGCGCCGCACCAAATAAAGTAGAGGCCAAGGCTGTACCTAAAGTCAAAGATAAGGTCTTTTTGTTCATGTTTAAAGCTCCAAAATGGGTTAAGAATTATCAGGAAGGCCAACATAACCTTCCTGCCTCATCAGTCGGAGCCGGACAGGATTCCTTACATACTTGTTCGCCTTATACAAAAACAATGCTGGCGGATGATTTTCGGCAACAACCGAAATGTTACAGCGATTCCCAATTAATGACCGCCAAACAAATGCAAGAGGCTACAAATTAACCGCTGGCGATGACCGCACATTCCATCCTAAAAGCCTCACTGGCCATTTTGGTCCTCGGGACTTTTGTTTTTTAACCTTGATACGCCGGTGTTATTATATTTATCTTGTTGGCTTTGTCAGTCGGGCGTTTTTGAACCTCGGAGGAACCGCGAGAAAAATATCAGCGGCGTGCAGAATAACAACGCTCGTCATAAATCAAGAAAATGTTTGATGCGCACATCGATTTCGTGAGTTTGAGTGCAATTATAAAAACAGCGGGCCCTGTTAAAAATTAGCTGCACCTGGTTTAGCGGGTGTAACCTGCCGATGCTTAAACTTTTGATGCGCCTGAAAATAAAACAGAGCGGAGATTGTCCACTTAACATGCTCGGGAACATAGGCCAACTAAAAGGTCTCAGTTATTCCTGATTCAGCCTATGTCCCGAACAGTTTAGTCGCCTTTATGAACCCTCGGATAACAATTCCGGCCAGCCATGTTGCTCTTGCCATAGCCGGTCTTTTTCTTTGTCGCATTGACCAACATGATTACCTGCTTTCATCAAACAATGTTCATAATTTGCTTTTAAACTGGCCACCGTGTCAATCGAGGGAGTGTTTGACGCACAACCTGAAATAACAAAGGATGCCGCTACAAAATATATAAACTTATTCATAATAATACCTCTATATTTTTACGAGTAGTTTATGATCAGCTTGTTCCACCTTTCGAAAAAGTTGAAGTAAGCGCCTAGCCGTTTTTTGATGCTCCGTACCGGTTTGTACAGAACTTATTCAGGAAGTTGTTAACGGCTAAAATCGTCCACCTGGAATTCTCGGACCATGAGGCGGCGCAATAAGTTCCAGGTAAAGCCGGTCACTGACCTCGCGCGGCTGAAACCCGGATGGTTTTTGGCCAAAAAGAGTCAATTCGTGTCAGGCGTTGCAATCCGATGGGTATGAAAAGCAGGCCGTACTGGATAGGCCAGGTGGAACTAATTAACCTTAAGCCCGCAAGTTAAAAAGCGATTGTTCAAATTTTTTTGTAAGGTTTATGCTCTTCTTACGACTTAGAACATATTGTAGGTTTGAACAAGGAGAGCTTCCATGCTCATAAGCTTTTTATTCATCAGTGTCTGCTTTTTGGCCTATGCCAACGGGGCCAACGATAACTTTAAAGGCGTGGCTAGTTTATTCGGCAGTGGTATTGCCAGCTACCGGCTGGCTTTGACTTGGGCGGCGCTGACGACATTCGCCGGTTCGATTGCGGCTTTGTTTCTGGCGCAAACTTTGATGGTCAAGTTTTCCGGCAAAGGGCTGGCCCCGGATGGACTGATTCATACACTGCCTTTCATGATCGCGGTTGCGGGCGGCGCCGGGATGACTGTGACTATGGCCGCTCGCTCCGGTTTTCCGGTTTCCACGACGCATGCCCTGCTGGGCGCTATGGCCGGCAGTACGTTATTGGCTACATCAGGCAACATCAATCCGGCGCCTTTGCTGAACAATTTTGTGCTGCCGTTATTATTAAGCCCGTTGGTAGCGTTGCTTTTGTCCGCAGTGTTGTACCGGGTTCTTAATAAGTTAACGCTTAAGCAACAATTCGAAAATCCAGTTTGCTTATGCGTGGAAACCGCCGATAATCTTGCGCTGGCTGGCGCTGAAAATATGACCATGACAAGCGGTGCCGCAACCTCCGCGGCAATAAGCATAGACCGGCAGGATGCCTGCGTTGAACGGCAAGCCGGAGTGATATTAGGCTTCAATCCCGGCAGCCAGCGTGACAGACTGCATTTTTGCAGCGCCGGCGCGGTATGCTTTGCACGAGGCTTGAACGATACGCCAAAAATTGCCGCTTTATTGCTGTTAGCACCGGGCTTTACAATGCAGTGGATCATTATTTCCGTGGCGGTGGCGATGCTGCTGGGCGGTGTTCTAGGCACCCGGCGCGTAGCGGAAACCATGAGTCATAAAATAACGGCCATCACTCACGACCAGGGTCTGTCCGCCAATTTGGTGACGGCGCTGCTGGTGATTTTTGCCAGTAAGCTGGGATTGCCGGTATCGACCACTCATGTTGCAGTCGGTTCTTTGTTCGGTATCGGCCTGGGAAGCGGTAAGGTCAATGGTGGCGTAGTCGCATCGATAGCGCTATCCTGGCTATTGACGCTGCCATGCGCGGCCGTTTGTTCAGCAGCAATCTATTACACTGCCATTGGCGGACACTTTTAATAACTAAAAAATACGAGACATTTCATGACTACCAGTATCGAAATCAACGAATCGGTCCGCCATTATTATGGTCAGGTATTGCAATCCAGCAACGACTTGAAAACCAGCGCCTGCTGCAGCATCGAAGCCATGCCCGCTTATTTGAAAGCCTTGCTGGCCGGCCTGCACCCGGAAGTGCTGGAGCGCTTTTATGGATGCGGTTCGCCGCTGCCGCCCGCTCTGTATGACAAGACCGTTCTTGATCTGGGCTGCGGCACCGGTCGCGATTGCTATCTGCTATCGCGGCTGGTCGGACCGGCTGGCCGCGTAATAGGCGTGGACATGACCCCAGAACAACTGGAAGTGGCGGTGCGTCACCGTAAATGGCACGCCGAACGCTTCGGTTACGCCAATGTCGAATTTTTACACGGACATATCGAAAATCTGGCTACGGTAGGCATTGCCGACAATAGCATCGACGTCGTGGTTTCTAATTGCGTTATCAATTTGTCGCCCGAAAAGCCCAGAGTGCTGGCGGAGATATTCCGCGTACTGAAACCAGGCGGAGAACTGTATTTTTCCGACGTTTTCGCCGATCGCCGTATTCCAGCCAAACTGCGGCAAGATCCGGTATTGCTGGGCGAATGTTTGAGCGGCGCTTTGTACTGGGAGGATTTCCGGCGTATTTTGCACACATTGGGCTGCCCGGATGTTCGTACCATCAAACATAATCCAATCAGTCTTGATGACCCTGAAGTGTTTACAAAAATCGGCATGGTCAATTTCAACTCGGTGACGGTGCGCGCTTTCAAGATGCCGCTGGAAGACCGTTGCGAGGATTTTGGCCAGGTCGCGACATATCTGGGCACGATCGACCGGTACCCGCATAGTTTCGATCTGGACGATCATCATCATTTTGAAACCGGGCGGCCCTTGCGGGTATGCGGCAATACCGCCGACATGCTGGCCGGAAGCCGTTACGGCGAATATTTTCAGGTATTGGGTGATAAATCCCGGCATTTCGGCTTGTTTGATTGCTCGCCAGGACTCCTCAGCGAAGCCGCCAAGGCTGACGGCGCATGTTGCTGAGCGACGGGACGAAAGCGCTCTATCAATTGACGGAAGCGATGCTGGCTGAACACCGCCTGGTGTTATTCCGCTACGCGCTGCTGCAACTTAAAGACAATGAACTGGCCGAAGACGCCGTACAGGAAACCTTGCTGGCTGCCTGGCAATCGTCATCGGAATTTCAAGGCAAAGCCGGGATTCGAACCTGGCTGATCGGTATTTTGAAGCACAAGATTGCTGATTCCTGGCGGCGGCTCGCCCGTGAGGTCATCACCTCCGATTTCGATCAAATCGATAATGACGATGGCGAAGCAATCGAAGACGAACTTTTTATGAGCAATGGCCACTGGAACAACGGCCCAAATACTTGGAACGACCCGGAGGCGTCGTTCAACCAGATGGAGTTTTGGGCCATCTACGAAACGTGCCAGAACAATCTGCCTCCGAAAATGGCCAAGGTGTTCATGCTGCGCGAACTGGTTGGCCTGGAGGCCGGCGAAGTCTGCCTCGAAACCGGTCTAAGCGACGCCAATTACTGGGTAACCATGCATCGGGCCCGCTTGAGGCTGCGCGAATGCCTGGAGATCCATTGGTTTAATGTACCAAAAACAAAAAAGGAGAAACGTCATGCGTAGCTGCCGCGACATTACCGCTCTGGTTTCTAAGGGACTGGACAAAAAACTAAGCTTAAGGGAACGTTTGGCAATTCGCTGGCATTTTATTATTTGCTCGGGCTGCCGTAATTTTCAGGTCCAGAGCCGGTTTATCCGCAAGACCGCTCATCGTTATACTGATCAATTGCAAAACCGTTATAGTAAAAAGCCTTAAGGCAAATTACGTCTCTTCCGGAACCGATCTCAGTGATGCCAGCCTGTGGCCTTGACTCTATGAGAAATCCAATGGGTAATGGAATTTTAACTTCCCGCAATGGAATAAACCATATTGATGAAGTTAAATCCCCACGGCAAAGCCGGGAGCTTATTGTTGTCAGCCCCTCAAAGGTGTCAATCGGCATTGAAAACTTTCCAGTAAGGAGCGCCGATAAGTTTCCAGTTTGTTTCCAGGGTAATTGTTTTCAACCGCCTTTTTCGTTGCTTAAATCGAAAGGGATCGCTACCGGATTCCAAAATGTCGCAGTGATGAGTAATGCGATCCAACAGCGCCGAGTCATCTTGGCGTCACCAAAAACTTGCACCCATTCGGCAAAGTTGGGATTGGAGGCAATTATTAAGGATGTGTCTTTTCATATAAATGGCTGATGAGATGAAAGAGCAAGGCTCCGCCGGATTCGGGGAACGGCAGGTAACCAAGTTCATTAAATTCGCGGCACGCGAAAAAATGATAATTCAGGTTAACTTCTCAGCCAATAGAACCACAGGATGCACCACTTTATTTAGCGCCTGCCCTGTATTCAAATGCAAGGCGCAGCCAATATTTGTTGATACCAGCAAGTCCGCACCGGATTGGTCAAAGTGAGCCAGTTTTTCATTTCTGAGAGGATCGGCTATTTCCGGATGCGTCAGCATGTGAACTCCGCCTGCGCCACAGCAGATATGATTTTCCGGTAACGGGATCACAGTTAATCCGGGAATTTTTTCCAGCAACTCATAAACGTGTTGATGCCGGTTTCCATGCCCGTGTGCGGCGATGCGTTGGCTGCATGGCTCATGCACTGCGACTGTTTTGAGGGTTTCATCGCCCGCTTTAGGATCAAAATCTTTTAGCCTGATGTCGTCCTGCCAGTGCAGGTTTAGAAATTCTGTAATATCGTGCAAGCCGCTGCCGAAGCTTTTCTGCTCACCGGCGTTTTCGCCATTGTCCTGTTCATATTCATTCAGCATCAAACCGCAGCCGCTGGCGGTATAGATAATGGCCTCGATGTCCAGTGAGTTGAATACATCAATATTGGTTGCCGCCATTTTATCGGCGACTGTTTTTTTACCTTGGTGCCGGTGAATTGCCCCGCAGCAGACTTGTTCTTTTGGAACAAGGACATCAAAACCGATGACATTTAATAGCTTAATCGAGGCGAGCAGGGTTTTACGGTCAAAATGATCACTGACGCAACCGGTAAACAAGGCGACATTGCCACGGCGTTGCTTGTCCGTGGGATAGCGCCCGGCCAGACTGCTTGTTTCCGCTTCAGGCATCAGCGATTCAGCCTTGTCAAGTTTAAAC
The DNA here is from genome assembly GCA_002862125.1 of Methylobacter sp. KS41. Lineage (GTDB taxonomy): Bacteria > Pseudomonadota > Gammaproteobacteria > Methylococcales > Methylomonadaceae > Methylobacter_C. Next base: position 2,349,491 of record PHSP01000001.1, read on the forward strand.
GCCTTAAGCAAACCGGTTTTTCTGAACAAAAACTGTAATCCGGTTTTTTGATACAGCCGGATGAGAACTGTTCCGGCATGCAACAAGGGTTTGTGCTCTATCAGCTTGAAACCTATGACGCTAAAAAGATTGCCGCGCCGTTCCGGAACTCCCTCCTGGAAATGTTTTTCACGCGCTAGATCAAACAAATGGCCGTATTGCATCTTGCTCGGGCAAAGAGTTTCACAGGCCCGGCATTGGATGCAATTATTGAGATGCGTAAGTTCTTCACTGGAAACAGCTGTGTCGCCATTGATGATTTTGTCGATAGTGCGCAGGCGGTTGCGCGGAGTTTCTGCCTCAGTCTTGAATAATTTATTGGTCGGGCATGTGCTGAGACACATGCCGCAGCGCATGCAATCAGTTGCTTCCGGAATATATAAGCCGTTTTGAGAGAAAATGGCATTATCGCCTTGGAAATCGTCAATAAAATCGAACATTTTTTATGATTCCATTACCAGCGCGTAGGCTCGACGCAGTAATTCCATTTCTGCCGGCGGTCTGTTTCTCAGCTCCGTTAACGTCCTGAACTTACATCCTTTTTCGGCCATCAACTGATGAGGCGGATCCAGCACTTTAAATTGAGCCAGATAGACTGAAATGATGCCGCCTGGGGCATCAATCTGCTCCCGGTAAGCCGTATTGGCTTGCAGAATATCGGCAGGCAGGCCCATGGTCGTGCTGATAGCATTTACTATAATCGCAGGCGCCATAAGCACGGTGGTTAAAGGTATTTCAACATCCTCCTGAACAGCAGACAGGACAGGTAGCGGAGAGGGCGTGCAGACGCTGCCGTCCGGATGTTGCAAGAATAAGGTCAAGGCACTGATAGCACCGTTATAATAAAGGATAACGCGGCTGTTTTTAAGTAAAGCGGTCATTTTGAACTACCGTGGCGAGTATCCCAAAGCTGCTTATAACTGCTATCCATGTGCGAAAGGCGCGTCGTTACCTGGTGAAGTTGGTTAAACTCAGGAAAGCGGACAGACTTCCCGCTGGAGTACCACTGCTCCATGTCTATCGTCAGTTGTTGTTTTTCGGCATAGTCCTGGGCTATCCGGTTTTTCAGCCAGGTCATGCTGTTTTCAGGCGTTAGCTCGACTATCCGGTAACGTGCGCCGTTTTCAAAAATGCGCACGCCTCCGCCTTCTGCCACGGTCTGGTATAACTTTATGGGATCGACCACTTCCAGACCCGCCAGAAAATTGATACCGAATTCATGCATTCCGGGCAGCCACGGTACTGTCGGCCCCATCAACACCGTAATCGCGTTTTGTGACAGTTCGGCAAGACGCGGGAAAGTTTTATTGGTAATGGAACTGGCGGTTAAAAATACCCAATCGGCATCAGGCAATAAAAACTCACAGGCGGAGTCGGGGTAATCGTTTTGCTGCGGTTGCCGTTCCAGGATACTGAGATTGAATTCTTCGGCATATCGTTCAATACCCGGATAATGGCCGACAACAACCACTTTTTTATCTTTTATCCGGGGTAGAAAATGTTCAAAAACGGCTAGATTACCTCTGTCGGCAGCCGCTAACAGCGTAATGCCAGACGGTAACTCGTAGCGGTTTAAACTGCAATTAATAGCAGCCATGCCGACCGTGGCCTTGTAAGGCTTCCAATCGGTGATCCAGGCCGCCAGCTCGCCGAGGGTTTTACCCGCCAAAGACCCCGGCCACGGCAAGGTGCGGGTCGCCATGCCGGGACTCATGGCCAAGCCCAAGTGCTGAGCTTTACACACTGTCCAAACCAGTCCGATGGTTAGTTCCGTAACTTGAATTTCACTACGGGCGTGATCCAGTAACAGCTCATAAATTCGCGAGGGTTTTTCCATATCTTCTAGGCGGGCATTGGCAACAACTTGGCTTCTACTTTAATGCTGTCAGCTTTTCCCCAGGCAGTAACTCCTTCAACAAACCATTTTAATTTCCGCGGATGGTTTTTAACTACATCATATTCTGCGTAAAAACTGTTATCACTATTAAACTGAAGCCTGCCGATACGCTGATTTGTAGACTCATCATACCAATAACACGTCAAGTTTTGCTCTCCCGTGTAAGGGTCTTTGATAAGTACAAAACTGGCATCGTCATAGATTGGATAGTGTTTGATTTCAGATACTGCAAAACCCAGTTTGTTGATCTCTTCGCCCATTTGCCGGCATATATTTTCAGCCAGAGTCCGATTTTGACTGATGTGTTCGGACAAATCCATTACTCATTTACTCCAGCAGCCAAGTCCATAATCACTGAAGCGCCTGAAAGATCTTCAGGGTCCAGTTGTTGCAGATGCGATAGCACAAGCTGTGCATCCAGGTTAAACCCAAGCCTTAACTTGATAAACGCCAATGCTTTCAGTGTATACAAATAAAAGAAAGTGCATTCATTGGCATACAGGTTCCATTTTTTTCCGTCGCCAACCAGCCTGCGATAGTCGCTGGGAAATCCGCCCTGATTTGCCGATTCCTCCAGGCCTGCCAAAACTATCCGTTCTGCATCGTCGAGACGCTTCTGGAAGAAATAAAACTTATACAGCGCAAAATACGTTTGCAAACAATGGCTATCCAGAGCTTGAGCTTGTAAAAACAGTGTTTCCGCCTTTCTTTGGTCCACTGAGCTTGCGGCTACAGCCGCTTGCAGGAGATTATTAACTTCAATGGGTATATTCGGGCTGAAAAGCACCCTTTCTTCAATAAATGCAACTGAACTCATTACCAGATCTCAGCAGGCACCATAAGACTTGCAACGGGCTCACCGCCGATCAGATGCTGTTCAATGATGGTTTTCACATCATCCTTTTTCAACCTGCCATACATAACGCCTTCAGGATAAACCAGAACGCTCGCGCCCATCATGCAGGGTCCCATACAGCCAGTATTGGTCAAACCAACTTTTTCAAATAAATTACGGGCCTGTATTTCAGTCATGAATTCATTCATGATTTCGGCGCCGCCCGTGCTGGCGCAAGAGCCTCTTGGATGACCTTGAGGGCGGTTTTGAGTACAAACGAAAACGTGTTTTTCTGGTCTTGGCATGATCTTGATCCTTAATAAAAATTTAAGCGGCTACTTTATGCTCATGAGAAAAGCAGTCTTTCGGGCATACTTTGGAGCAGGCTTCACAGCCGATGCAGTCAAGACCGTTTTTTATACTCATGACCATGCTGATGTCATCATCGTCTTCAAAATCGCCATAATCACCGTCAAAGTCCTCAGGATTAAGGGCTTCAGCTTTTTCCACTAAATCGAAAACATCGCGGGGGCATACTTTAAAACAACGCCCGCAACCTATGCAGGTCTTTTGATTGATGTTCGTTACATAAGCAGGCGTCCATTGCGCGCCGCCAAAGGTTACACCGGTTACAAATTCAGACATGATTAGTCTCCCGTCAAGCCGCTTCAGATTGCGCGGCAGTCAATTTTTGATTGGCGTCATCCCATGCTTTACAAGCATCGTATGTTGCTTGAGCAATTCCCATAAGCTCACCGTAAGCATCAGGCAGACGGTCTTCGATCAGGTCATGCAACTCCATAGCCTGTTCACTGGCCAAGCGTTTGGTCTTTTTGACTTCCTTTTCCAGCTTTCTTATTTCTTCAGGGGACATGCGAATGCTCCTTAGTCGGTGGCTGCGTTGTTATATTTTTCGATTAATCCGAGCGCTTTCTCAATCGCTTTCTCGCTTTTTTCACACAAATCTTCCAGACTTGAAAAGCCGAATCGATGGGTATCCCGCAATATCTTGTCGACTACAATTAATTTTCCAACCATGATTAACGCGCGGCCAAAACCTTCATGGGAAATATTAACCATTGGCGCAGCCATCAAGCCTGACTTCTTTTCAATCAGCGTAGCCAAAGAATTGTAATAGGCTTTTAAACGGGCGATAGTTATCTCTTCAGGATCGCCGATGACAGGAATTTTCTGTTTGCGTTCTTTAGTTAACACAACAGGATCGATAATTTTTGCTTCCGACCAGCCTTCATAAGTATCGTAGGTGTCTAACGCACGTAATTGTTTAATATAATCTTTTACAATTTCAGAATTTAAATTGACATCGTCTTCTTTCACGACCAGTTCAGCAGTAGCCATTTAGTTTTCTCCTTAAGCAGCTTGGGTCAGCGCAGCGTAACCCGACAATCAATGTTTAAAAAATATCAGGTTACACTGCGCTAACCCAACTTACATACTATTTATCCGGTAAATTATTCATCCCAGCCTTCATCTTCCATCTTGTTAAAACGTTCGGGATCGGGGCCTTTGTGTTGATTTATCGCTTTTGCCAGCCAATTTGAAGGCCCGGCCTTTATTTCATTTTGCAGATCAATAATCAGGTCTTTAATCTTGCTGCCTTCATGCACCTTGACAGGCTGAATATTTTTAAGGATTAGCTGATTAATGGCTGAGCCGCCAATGGCCTGGCAATACACCGCCGCACAACCATTCAGCAATTCAATCTTGACGGACAGCTTATCTTCGTTTCCGTCCTGGCTGAGTTCCCCAAACTGGGCCGCTTCCAGCAGTTCTGAATTTTCCAAATCGACGGCATAGACCGCGAAGGATTTAGCCGAACCGAAATGCTGATTGACGGTTTCCATATCGGTAGTGGCAAAAGCTACTTTTAATGCAGTTTCCATAAATTTCCTTTTGTCAGTAGTTTGCACGACGTGCATACGTCTAGTTAATGACATGACGGCGCGTGATCAGTTAAACCGGCGAGTTCGGACGCCGGTTTTTGGCCATATACCGAATGATAAACCGGAATTTCTTCATGTGAATAATTGATGACCAGATTGGCTAAATCAAACAGAGTTTGCCTAGTTCCGCGATAACCGATCCAAGTTTTTTGATAACCGCCGATAATGTCATACAACGGAAAGCCCGCCCTTAAAATCGGCGCGCCAAGCCTTTGAGCAGTATCAACAGCATGGGAATTACCTATCACCAGTTGAACTTTATTCACTTTTCCAATGAGCTCCATATCTTCAAGGTCGCCAATTTTGATACTGTCGACAGGAATTCCGGCCAGCAACGGCACATTGCAGGAAGTCACGGCGGCAACGACTTCCGCGCCCATTTCCTGAACCAGATCAACAAAGGCATTCAGTAAATCCGCATCAGCGGCAATGGCGATCCGTAACTGACCCAGCATAAAATGGGTGTCCAGCATGGCATCCTGTAATTGCGAACGTTGCCTTTCAATGCGCTCCGGCACTTCCCTGCCGCTGATTTGAGTCAATGCGCACATCAGCTCGTCATTGGCTTTCAAGCCGTAAAGATGGTCAAGAGCATAGGTCGGCACGCCGGTTTTCTTTTCCAGCACTTCCGCCGCTTTGGCGAGTGACGGTCCAATAACCACCGTTGCCAGCGCATCGCCCAGCGTCGCCATTTCCGACATGGAAGTCCCGCCAATGGTTACCGGAGAAAAGTCACCATCGGTCAAACAGCCGTCCAGCGAATCCGACAAGTCGGGTACAAAAACCGGCCTGAGCTGGAATTGATCAAATATATCTCGAAGCGCTTCCAGGTCCCCCGGCGTCAGCATGTAATTGACCAGCACATTCACCTGGCGTTTGCGTTTACCAGGGTAAGTTCCCGCGTCTTTAGCATCCGGCACCACCGCGCGTATGATTTCGGTGAGGGTGACCGCAAAACCGGTCTCGACACTACCGGTAAAATCGGGTGTATTCACTCCTACTACGGCAATATTTGCAAATTCGGGATTCGCTTCTCTAAATTCCCTGACATTTCTTTGCACATCACAGCCTTGCGTTTCCGCCAAGCCGGTGGTCAAAATTGTGATCAGGGCAGGATTGGATTTTTCAGCAATTGTCCTAATGCCCTCTCGCACATTCTCGTCCGCGCCCATGACCGAACTGCCCTGATCCATCGCTGTGCTTTGCAAAGGAATGGGTTCCCTGAAATGCCGTACAAAAAACACTTTGGCAAATGCGGTGCAGCCTTGAGAGCCGTGCAACATCGGCATGGCTCGATTAAAGCCCAGTGTAGCCAATGATCCCCCGACTGGCTGGCTTGCTTTCAACGGATTAACCGAGAGCGCTTTGTTCCTTTTCAGAATGTCAGCCATTGGCCACCTCCGGCAGTAAGTCAGGCAGACTATTTCGCACGCGGGAAGACGCCTTTTTTTTCCACGGCGCCGGAGCTCTTACGGCCTCCCATACCGGACTTTCTATTGTCAGGGCCAACTGCCGCACCAGTTCCAGCATACCCTGATAGCCTTCATAACCGAACTCGCGTTCCTGATTGATATCCAGGAACGGAACCTTGGCTTTTAACGCGGTGTACATATTACGTCCGCCGGCGATCAGAATATCGGCCTTGTAATCATGTACGATTTTCAACAACGCCTTAGGGCTGCCATCTTCTATCATCACGGTATCTTCGCCCATCAGCTCGCGTATTCTGGCTTTATCTTCCTCGGTCGATTTCTTGGTGCCGGTTGCAACTACCACCATGCCCAAATCCTGCAACGCCGAAATCACCGACCAGCTTTTTACACCGCCGGTAAACAACAGTACCCGCTTGCCTTTCAAACGCGCTTTCCACGGTTCCAGTTCTTTTCTGATCCTGGTTTCTTCTCGCAGAATCAGCGCCTCGGTGCGTTCCGTTAAATCCGGGTCGTTAAGAACCCTGGCGAAATTCCTTAACGCCTGGCTGGTATCGGTTATGCCGTAATAACTGCCCTCAAACCACGGGATGCCGTACTGTTGCTCTAACTTGCGAGCGACATTTAGCATGGCTTTGGAGCACACCATCATATTGACTTCCGCCTTGTGCATGGTTTGCACTTCCCGGAAGCGCGCATCGCCGGACAGCGTACACAATATGCGCAAACCCAGTTCATCGAACAACGGCAGCACATGCCAGAATTCACCGGCAATGTTATATTCGCCGACCAGATTTACGTCATGAACCTTAATGCCGGAATGAGCGCTAATCTGCGGCAGCGGATCAGGATCACGCGTGCCAATCACATGCTTGACCATCGCATCGCCGGCAATGCGGTTACCCAGATTCTTGGTGCCGTAAAATCCCGCGCTGTCAATCGGCACGACCGGAACGCCCCAGCGCTCCTGGGCCGATTTGCACACGGCGTTTATATCGTCGCCCACTAAAGCCGGAACACAGGTGTTGTAAATGAACACTGCGGGCGGTGAGTAGGTTTCAATTGCCTGCTTGATGGCATGAAACAGGCGTTTCTCCGATCGCCCCATGACTACATCCTGTTCGGTCAAATCCGTGGTCATGCCAATGCGGTATAAATCCGCCCCGGAAGAGCGCGTGCCACGGTTGTCCCATGAACTCCCCGCGCAGGCGATAGGCCCGTGGACAATATGAGCCACATCCGCAATAGGCAATAAGGCAATCTGAGCGCCGTCAAAAGCACAGCCGCCTGCCGAAGCTCCAGGTTTAGGCTTGGCGCAGCCCGACTTTTCCTTTTTATTATGCTCGCAGGCGGGTTCGTCCAGCAGTTCCGCAATGTCTTTTGTTGATTTCATGGTTGCTTAGCCCGATAGAGTTGTCTGTATTAAATTAAGCAAGCCTTGTGCCATTTTTTATAGTATTGAATTTATTGGATTTTATGATTATTGGTTTTGTAGCAAAGCTTACAAAATCGATTAATGGATATAACAAGTGAAATAATGACCTCCATGCGTTGCGCATTGTTGCTGTGTTCCCCTGTTCCAGGGTCATTGTTATCAATACAAGTGCTCGCCCTTTCCATTTGATTAAAAAACCTACAGCCGGGCGAAAGGTCAATTTGCAACTAATCGAAAAAAATTCTGCGGATACCTATGCTCCCGAGGTTCCAGCCTCCCAAGGCGTGAACGATAAAACTCCTTATACTTGCCGGTCCGTTATGATTTAATTAAGCCATTTTTTAATACAAAACTTACAGCAGCAGGCCTTGAGTTGCCCAAAACCACAATCCCTCCTTCCGTTATACGCATCGCCTTAGCCAGTTTTATCGGCACCGCTATCGAGTTCTACGATTTTTATATCTACGGCATGGCGGCGGCATTGGCTATCGGCCCGGTATTTTTTCCCGGCGGCAATCCTGCAACTCAAGCGCTTAACGCCTTTCTTACTTTTTCCGTGGCTTTTATCACCCGGCCCTTGGGCGCAGCGCTCTTTGGACATTTCGGCGACCGCATCGGACGCAAAACAACCTTAGTCGCATCGCTGCTGGTCATGGGCGTTTCCACTACATTGATCGGCGTATTACCCGGCTATGATGCTATCGGCGCCTGGGCGCCGGCCTTGTTATGCCTGTTGCGTTTCGTTCAGGGCATTGGCCTGGGCGGGGAATGGGGCGGCGCGGCGTTACTGGCAACCGAAAATGCGCCAGTTGGGAAACGCGGCTGGTACGGCATGTTCCCTCAACTGGGTCCGCCTGCCGGATTTCTGTTGGCGACCGGAAGTTTTCTGCTGCTTGCTCATTTGCTGAGTGAACAAGAGTTTAAGGACTGGGGCTGGCGGCTTCCGTTTCTTGCCAGTTCCGTGCTGGTCATGGTTGGTTTGTATGTGCGGCTGGCATTGGCAGAAACCCCGGTATTTGCCGAGGTATTACAGCAGCGCCGGCAATCCGGATTGCCGCTTAAGGAAATACTTAAATCTCATGCCGCTCCGTTGACGCTGGGAGCACTGGCGATGGTCGTGTGCTATGCGTTGTTCTATATTACCACGGTGTTTTCCCTGAGTTACGGCACTAACACGCTACACATTCCGCGTCAGCATTTCCTGGTCATGTTGTGCGTAGCGGTGCTCTTTATGGCCGCAGCCACACCGCTATCGGCGTGGGCCGGCGATCGTTTCGGGCGAAGGCCGGTCTTGCTTTCCGCCGGAAGCGCCGCATTCCTGTCCGGTTTCGCCTTAAAACCCATGCTGGAAAGCGGTTCTCCATTGATAATTACCGCTTTCCTGTCACTGGAACTGTTGCTGATGGGAGCCACCTTCGCACCAATGGGCGCCTTGCTGCCGGAACTGTTTCCCACGGCGATCCGCTATACCGGCGCGGGAACCGCGTATAATCTGGGCGGCATACTCGGCGCTTCGTTTGCGCCTTATATCGCGCAGCGTCTGGTCGCTTTAGGCGGGCTGGTCTGGGTCGGCGGCTATGTCTCATTGGCCGCGGCCATCAGCCTGCTTGCTGTATATTTTATACGCGAAACTCGTGATAACCAGTGGATGTAAACCGTCCGCGAACTGGTTTGTGGTAAAGCTGACAATGCCAGGTCGAATTGGCTGGCGGTAAAAATGAACCTGATTTGCGATGTTTGAGATTACTATTGAAAGATGCGCCGAAGAAATTTGAAGTTTTGGGATAATTTAACTTGAATCTTCAAAAAGTTAAATTTTAATGCTATCGGGTCGAAGGGAAAAGGCATCACATCGGCGGCTTGACGCTGATGCGATACCCTCCAACGCCCGCCAAGCTTAGACCGAGACGATCAACAGCCTTTCGCGGAATTCCAGCAGGCAATCGCCATTTCTCGCCAGACACATCCAGGTGATGGAGTGAATCCACTGATGTCGTGCTCGATCTGCTTAGATTGGTGCAAGGCCGCCTTAGTTAAACCCAATCAAGCCGGCAACACAAACTTACGGCGGCTAACACCGAACAACCCCATCAAAGCGCCACTAAATAACCAAACAGCCGCAGGCAAAGGCACAGCTGCGACGCTCAGCGAAATAGGCATACCGCCCATCGAACCACCCGCTAAATAGCCAGTCATGCCCACTGGGCCAGTCAACATCGGTCCCATCATACCCAACGCAGTGAAATCGCCATATACGCATTCCTGTCCGGTTTCGCCTTAAAACCCATGCTGGAAAGCGGTTCTCCATTGATAATTACCGCTTTCCTGTCATTGGAACTGTTGCTGATGGGAGCCACCTTCGCACCAATGGGCGCCTTATTGCCGGAACTGTTTCCTGTGGCGATACGCTATACCGGCGCGGGAACCGCGTATAATTTGGGCGGCATTCTGGGCGCTTCGTTTGCGCCTTATATCGCGCAACGCCTGGTCACTTTGGGAGGCCTTGCCTGGGTCGGCGGCTATGTCTCATTAGCCGCAGCCATCAGCTTGCTTGCAGTATTCTTTATGCGCGAAACTCGTGATAACCAGTGGCTGTAAACCGTCCGGCAACTGGTTTATGGTAAAATAGCTATCAATGCCGGGATGAAATAGGCTGCCGGTAAAAGTGAACCGGATTTGCGATGCTTGAGGTCACTGTTGAAAGATGCGGCCAAGTAATTTGAAGTTTTGAGGATAATTTAACTTGAACCTTCATAAAATTAAATTTTAATGCCATCGAGTCGAAGTGAAAAGGCATCACATCGGCGGTCTGATGCTGATGCGACGCCCTCCAACGCCCGCCAAGCTTAGCCCTAGACGATCAACAGCCTTTCGCGAAAATCCAGCAAGGCAATCGCCAAGTCTCGCCAAGCATATCCAGATGCTGGAGTGAATCCACTGAAGACGAGCTCCAAACGGTGCAGACGTCTAAGTCAAACCCTTCAAGCCGGCAACACAAACTTACGGCGGCTAACACCGAACAAACCCATCAAAGCGCCACTAAACAACCAAACAGCTGCAGGCAAAGGCACAGCTGCGACACTCAGCGAAATTGGCATACCGCCCATCGAACCACCCGCTAAATAGCCAGTCATGCCCACTGAGCCAGTCAACATCGGTCCCATCACACCCAACGCAGTGAAATCGCCATATACGCTTTGAGACCAAGTAGAAGTTGTATTCAGTGGATTAGACGCGTCAAACGTCAGGGTAAAAAAGGCGTTATTGTTGCCGAAGGTCATCGCGTTGCCTCCTGTAACATTATATCCACCGCCCGACACGACATCGGTGCTGTTTTGCAAAAAGGCGCTTACCGTGACCAGTCCGCCAGAAGTGGAGCTTGCCAGTTGGTTGGTCAGATTTAGTAACGGCGCTTCGTTATTGGCATATCCTCCAGGCTTGGCATATACGTTACCTGAGTAAGCGGCTGCGTTGACGCCGCCAGCCGCAGTGCCATTCGAATCGAAGTAGGATCCATTCCAGCCGTACATGGATTCGGACAATAACCCGGTAAAATTGCTAACTGACGTACCATTCCAGTCGAAGCTGCCATTGAACTGGGTTACACCTTGAATGCCGCCGTCAGAAAATACTGCCGACACATCATAGGTGGTTGCGTGTGCCATGGAAGCGCTTGCTGCCAATAACAGCGACGCGCCAAGTTTTGTTTTGAGATTAATCATCTAAATTCTCCTTTAGAATTAAAGCTATGGTTTTTTAGGTGATATAGCCATCGCGCCAAGCCTTGCAGGCCAAGCGCGGCAACCCTCCATCACCTTCGGAGGCAACCCGGCCATCTGGCTTTTCAGCTAGACCCTTTGGCTTTCCGGCCCCGCCTCTCGGCGGGTGTGGCAATTAAGCTGTAAGGAGCGCCCTGCTTCGTCAGAACTCACATCGCATAGTGATTTCACTGCGGCATCGGTCACTAGGGTTTAGGCCCTGGCGTCCGTTGTTGTGACTTGATCGGGCAACCAACACAAATATTTGTTCTTGTCATGGCTGAAGGCGGTATTTTCAGTACTATCCATATTAATCGCCCCAGCCTCGAGAATGACCGAGTGCGTTAAGACATCACAATAAATAACCGCAAAGCCTACATAAACCGAACTTCCGATGCTGGACACAGCTCGGTTGTAGGATACCTTGCCGAAAGAAAAACATACTGTAGAAGCCTTGTTAAAGGGTTTTCCGTTGTTTGCCCAAAAACAAAAACCCAATCATGCCACTCAGAAAAGTCCAAACGACTGGCGGCAACGGAACCGCCGACACTCTTTCGGAAATCGGATAGCCGCCCATCGACCCCCCATTATCAGCATCTCCAAATCCGGTCATACACATAGGCCCCATCATGCCGCCCGGTTGGCAGTCACCATAGAACAAGTTACCGAAGCTAGCGGCAGATAACAGTGGATCTAGGCCGCTTAGTTGGGCGGCGCTGACATAAATAGTGGCGTAGGCATTGGCTATGCCGGACTGCTTCATCAAGGCTGTGGTATTGAATGCGCCATCAGAATAGATGGAAGTGGTATTTAGCAGGAAAGCTGATGCTGTTACTCCGCCATTGCCATCGCTGCTGGATGCGGCCGGATTAAAGTTGAGGTTTAGCAACTTTTGGACTCCGCCATTCAAGCCTGCTGTCATTGCTTCGGATAGGGCGCCGGTCATGCTGGTGATCGTCTTGGCTTCCGTATCATAAGCGAATGTTCCGTTGAAAACCGTATTTTGATTGCCGCCATAGGCTGGTTCCATGAAGGTTTCCTGAACGTTATAGTTTACAATGCTTGCCTGTGCTGCCGATGCAGTCATTGCCAATGCAATTGCAGCGGCCAATATTAATTTCGATTCCATATTTATTTCCTGATATAGTCAAATTAAAAAAGTAGTCACAAGGCTGTCTGGGAACTGACGTTGCTGCATAAATTTCAGCGACTTGTTTTTTTCGCGGCAATCTATCCTCAGAATGCTCTGCAATTCTGCAGGGAAAGGCCCTTCAATTTTTTTCTAATTTCCAGTAAGCCAAACAAAAAACCGGGTCACTAGCCAATTCCATCTTTTAACACTGGTTTTTTCATGCCGGGATTGCCGATATGACGCCTATTTGAAAAACAGCAAATGGCTGCCGCTGTTTGACACTCATCATTACATAAGCAAAGAATATGCCATATAAATAAATTATTGATTTTAATTAATATTTTTATTTTCTCATCGGTAATTATGGAAAAATAAGTGATATGACCCATTTTTTTCAGGGTTTATGGCTTGAAAAGCCTATGCGCTTTCTTAAACAGGCCTAAGCCTTTACCGCCAATGAGACCGATAACGGCTTGTTTATGTCAAACCAAAGTTATCAGCGTTATGAAAATCTGGCCTCGACGATAGATGCAATGGATGTCCGGTCAATATTGGCGGTTTATTGGAAATTCAGACTGTTAATGCTGCAAATGGGTAATCCGTGCAACAGGCTTTAGCCGGAGTGCGCCGCATGTCTGGCTTTGTTTTGACGAAACCAGTAAGATGGGTCCAGAAGGCGCATTAGTGATAGCGTAACGCACCGCAGGGCAATCGCGCTTAAATTATCCCCATGACACGAAGTAAATAATCGTTGTCCCATCCGGCCTTTAATCGTTTGATCTTGACGCCGACCTTAGCTGTTTTTTCAGTCTTGATCAGATTCAGAGCGATATGCCGTATCACCGCCAGGTTCGCAGCGCTATGCCCCTTGCGAGCTCGATTGCTATCTTCATCAAAGGCAATATCAAGAACCCAATGAAGATTGTTTTCAATTGCCCAATGCGCTCGCACCACACGCTCTAATCGCTTTGGATCATTCGCATTAAGGCTGCTGATAAAATAGCGTGTTTCCTCAGTAACTTTGTCGCCGATTTCTCTTTTGGCAGTGACGGCGATAATGCTTTGCAGACTGTCCCAATTATGCCGCTCTTGTAACCAGGCTATATCGGCGGTTGCTCGAATCGAACGTGTTTCGATTCGGCCATGCTCACCTTCATAGCTAACAGCGGTAACCAGCTGGGATAAAGACGAAGTAAAAAATGTTTTAACATCGTCATGCAGATTACCCTGATTGCCTTTCAGGCTAAACACATAATCGCCGCCTTGTCGTTTAATCTGTTCGGCTATTTTCTTTTGGCAACCCATCGCATCGATAGTAATCACTGCTCCCGCTATATCCAGCCGTGACAGTAACTTGGGAATAGCCGTGATTTCATTCGATTTATCGTCAACTTTAACTTGGCCTAAAACCAGGTTATTCTGTTGCGCCCAGGCACTGACCATGTAGATAGCGGCTTTTTTTGAAGCCTTGTCTATGCTGCGCCTTAAGCACTTGCCATCGATCGCAATCACTTCGCCTTCGGTTAGCTTGGCTAGGTCAGCAATCCAGCGAGAAAAACAGCTGCTAAAGTGTTCGGTATCAATAGCGGCATAAACTTCACCAAAGGTGTCGTGCGAGGGTATGCCATGCTTTAAACCAAGCACTTCAGTAAACCACTCCTCTTTTGCACGCCCAAATTCTTCAATAGCAACCCAGTTATCAGCTCCACAAATCACAGCGCAGATGCTGATAAAGAAAATATCTTGCAACTGATGCTTCTTTTGTCTGTTTACCCTCGGGTCTTTAATACTCGAAAAGTGATGAATTATAGATGGTGTAGGTTTTGCAATCATTTAGAATCAAAATGATAGACTTATTACCTCATCTAAATTCTATTTTCAAGTGTTTTTAAGTGCGATTGCCCTGGACGCGCAACCAGAAGGTCTTTCCGTTTTAAGTGATCTATGACCGCGTCGTAATCCGCCTTATGCGGTATTCATTCATACGGCGGGTTACGACGCGAGGTAAATCTTTACTTGTTCGAAACTCGTATGGTTTTCGCGTCTAATCCGCCACACGGCCCCTTAACCTCCAGGGAGAGCATGGTTTCCCGGATGGAAAAATGATTGATTCCAAAGGGTCGCAGGCGCTTAACCCATCTTCGTGACTCCAGTCGCCCTAAGTTATTGATTTTTGGTTACCGGCGGTTTTCATTTCGAAAAAACCCTTTAAAATCAATGCTCATTTTTCGCTCTCTCTTGTAGTGCCATCCATTTAGGTTTGCATCTTGATTTTTTCCGGAATAGCGCCCATGCTAGAGCCATGTATATTCGAAGAACCAAAACCAAAACAGCGGATCATGGCGAAGATTCCTATACCTATCGGATCGTTGAATCCGTGCGTGAGGGAACACAAGTCAAGCAACGTACGCTACTCAATCTAGGCAAAGACTTTGCCATTGAGCCCGCGCACTGGCCCTTGCTTGCGGCCAGAATTGAACAGCTTCTGCAAGGCTCAGCGCCGCGCCAAGACGAGTTGTTTCATTTAGAGGATGATGCCGGTCAACTTCTGGAGGCCGCCGCCGTGCGCTATAGCGACCTCATCATCGCGAAACTGGCGCAACCGGTGGCGGCAGCGACGCCCGGGCAGGATTATCATAGTGTCGGCATTAATCATATCGAAGCCCATCAAGCCCGCAGCATCGGCGGGGAAACGTTGGCGTTGCATGCGGTCATGCAGTTGCAGCTGGATCAGAAGCTTGCCGCACTGGGCTTTAACAAAATCGATGCCGCGGCGGCATTGGGCAGCATCATAGGGCGCATGATTTCACCCGGCAGCGAACTGCAGACCCATGACTGGCTGCAAGCACGTACCGGCCTGGGTGAACTGCTTGATCATGACTACGGCAGCACCAGTCTGACGCGCCTGTACACCATCAGCGATAAGTTGCTCAAACACCAGTCGGCGCTGGAAACTTTTCTGGGTGCTCAGGAGCAGACCTTATTCGATTTAAACCGGAGCATCGTCTTGTACGACTTGACCAACACCTATTTTGAAGGCCAGTGCGCCCAAAACCCCAAGGCCCGGTTCGGCCGCTCCAAAGAAAAACGCCGTGATTGCCCATTGGTGACCTTAGGTCTGGTTCTGGATGGCAATGGCTTCCCGCTCAGCAGCCAGGTCTTTCCAGGCAACGCCAGCGAGCCCGCCACGTTGGCGCTGATGCTGGACGGTCTGCAGGGGAAAAATCCATTAGCCGGAGAAAAACCGGTCATTATCATGGATGCCGGCATTGCCAGCGCTGACAATCTCGCCTGGTTAAGCGCGCGCGGTTATCTTTACCTGGTGGTCAGCCGGGAACGCTACCTACAAGATCCCAGAGACCAGGATAATGCCGTACTGGTTAGGGAAACCGGACAGAGCAAAGTCAGCGTTTACCGCACAATCGATGCAGAAACCGGGGAAACCCGGCTCTATTGCCACTCCGATCAAAAAGCCAAAAAAGAACAGGCCATCCGCAACCGCTTCCACGTTCGTCTGGAAGAGGGGCTCGACAAGCTCCATGCCGGTTTGGACAAAAAAGGCACGATCAAAAACTACGCGAAAATACTCGAACGCATTGGCCGGCTGCGCGAAAAAAACAGCCGCGTCGCGCAAGACTACCGCATTGAAGTCATTGCTGATGACGCGAAAAACAACGCCATCCGTATTGAATGGCAGCGTGAACCCAAAAGTGAACAAAAAGACCGGCACTGCGGAGTTTACTGCCTGAGAACCACTACTCCGGACTGGTCGGAAGAACAATTGTGGTCAACCTATATCATGCTGACCGAGATCGAAGCCACGTTCAGAAGCTTGAAAACCGACCTCGGCTTACGTCCAGTTTTCCACCATAAAGAAGAACGCGTCACCGGACACTTGTTCATTACTTTAATGGCCTACCATCTGGTGCATACCCTGCGCTATCAACTCAAGCAGCAGGGTATCCATTTAAGCTGGGACAGCATACGCAACATTATGTCGACCCAACAACGCCTCACGATTACCTTGCCGACAGAGGATAATAAGACCATTCACCTGCGCACAACAACCCAAGCCGAAACACGCCAAAAACAACTATACGCAGCCTTAAGTATCAAACCTGACCTGATAGGTAAATGTAAGACGATTATTGATAAGAAAAAATATGTAGTGCCATTTGAGATAAATTAAAATTTTAACTTATTGAAATAACAAGAAATTATCAGTAGAATTCACGAAGATGGGTTAAAAAAGCATCCAAAATCCGGGGGTCGAAAATCACCTATAAGCCTTTCCAGGCATGAGGCTGACCCAATTACCATGGAACTTTAGAAACTTTTGTTGCTTAGGGCTCGGCGCTTGGAAATCTGTCCATGCCGCGTAAAACCGGAAACTTAACCATGCACAATGCCGTAATAACCAATGTGGCAACGCCGCCTATGATCACCGCCGGAACCAGTCCGAACCAGGCCGCCGTCAAGCCTGACTCAAATTCACCCAGCTCGTTTGACGCCCCGATAAATACCGAATTAACCGCGCTGACCCGGCCACGGATTGCATCGGGGGTTTCCAGCTGAACCAGCATGTGACGGATATAAACGCTAACCATATCCCCTGCGCCCATCAGAACCAGCGCCGCCATCGACAGCAAAAAGTTCGTCGAGAGACCAAACAGCACGGTCGCCACGCCAAATAGAAATACGCCGTCAAACATCCAGCGACCGATGTTGCGAGTGACCGGCGAAAAACCGAGAATCACGGCGGTAAAGGCTGCGCCGATAGCGGGCGCCGTACGCAGCAATCCAAGACCGGCCGGATCAATATGCAAAACATCGCTGGCGTAGGCAGGTAACAGCGCGGTTGCCCCGCCGAACAGCACCGCAAATAAATCCAGGGAGATCGCCCCCAATATCACCGGACGTGAACGGACAAAGCGCAACCCTTCCAGCAATGTATGCCAGGAGGCGGGTTCTCGTTTGATCCGGGTTGGCTGCATGCGAATCGGCGCTATTAGCGCTACCGCCAGAGCCAGTAATACACTCACGAGGGTGTAAACCGTCTGGGCTCCAAATAGATAGAACCAGCCGCCTAATACCGGTCCGGCGATAACGGCAACGTGAAACGACGATGAGCTTAGCGCCACTGCGTTGCTAAAGCTGTCAGGCGGCACCAGATTGATGAGAATAGCCTGACTGGCCGGCATCATAAACGCCCGTGCCGAACCATATAACGCCATGACGGCAAACACCGGCCAGACTGACTGGAAGGACGTCAACGAGAACGCAAGCAGCAGCAATCCACACAGCATTTCCAGAAATAAACATCCGGCGATGATCCACCGGCGATTCCATTGATCAGCAACATGCCCGGCAACCAATATCAGCAAGGCGAAAGGGACAAATTGCGCCAGCCCGATAAGGCCAAGATCCAGCGCGTCGCCGGTTTTCTCATAAACTTGCCAACCCACGGCAACGCTTTGCATCTGCACCGCCACGGTAGCTAAAAACCGGGCGGACAGAAACAAGGTAAAATTTCGATGGCGCAAAGCGCCGAACTTTTTAGTGGCTATCGACATATAAGCTTAACCGCCAGCTCCGGAACAAACCTTATAAAATGGCGCGCCATTAATGGGCAGCGCCGACAGTCAAGTCTTATTTATTGGCGCGATGGTCAATAATGTCTTCAACTACCGATGGATCGGCAAGCGTGGATGTATCGCCCAGGTTATCAAGTTCATTAGCGGCGACTTTACGCAAAATGCGGCGCATGATTTTACCGGAACGGGTTTTTGGCAAACCGGGCGCCCATTGAATAATATCGGGATGGGCAATGCCCCCGATTTCTTTTCTAACCAGCTCAACCAGTTCTTTTCTGAGTTCTTCAGAAGCCTCTACGCCGGCATTCAAGGTGACATAAGCGTAAATCCCCTGCCCTTTTATGTCGTGCGGATAACCGACCACAGCGGCTTCCGCGACCTGTTCGTGCATTACCAGGGCGCTTTCAATTTCCGCAGTGCCCAATCTGTGACCGGACACGTTAATAACATCATCGACACGCCCGGTAATCCAGTAATAACCATCTTCGTCCCGGCGCGCGCCATCACCGGCAAAATAGTAGCCGGGATAGTTTTTAAAATAAGTGTCGATAAAACGTTGGTGATCGCCATAGACTGTCCGCGCCTGCCCTGGCCACGGCCTGCTGATGACCAGGATGCCTTCCGCCTCGCCTTCCATGATAAGCCCCTGATTGTCCATGATTTCCGGTTTGACGCCAAAAAACGGCAAGGTTGCCGATCCCGGTTTTAATGCGGTAACGCCTGGCAAGGGGGTTATTAATATGCCGCCCGTTTCGGTTTGCCACCAGGTGTCCATAATAGGACATTCTCCGTTGCCGGCTATATGGTAATACCATTCCCAGGCTTCCGGGTTAATGGGTTCGCCTACACTGCCAAGAATGCGCAGGCTGCCGCGATTGGTGCGGGTGACAAATTCATTACCTTGCGCCATTAAGGCGCGAATTGCCGTGGGCGCGGTATAAAAAATATTCACCCGATGTTTATCGATCACGCGCCAGAACCGGTCGGCTTCCGGGTAAGTCGGCACGCCCTCGAAAAGAAGGGTAGTCGCGCCGTTGCACAAGGGTCCATAGATCATATACGAATGCCCGGTTATCCAGCCTATATCGGCGGTGCACCAGTAAATATCCCCATCATGGTAGTCAAATATATACTTGTGGGTCATGGCGGCATACAGCAAATAGCCGCCGGTGGTGTGCAAAACACCTTTGGGTTTCCCCGTCGAACCGGATGTATAAAGGATAAACAAGGGATCTTCCGCATCCATTTCTTCAGCCGGACAGTCAGCTGAAGCTGCGGACATCGCCTCGTGATACCAGAGGTCGCGCGGCTCAAGCCAGTCTATCGGATTGCCGGTGTTCTTTATAACGATAACTTTTTTAAGGCCCGGACATGAAGCAGCTGCAAGATCAACATTAGCTTTGATCGGTATGGCTTTTCCGCCACGGTAACCTTCGTCCGCGCAAACCACGATGTTGCAGTCTGAGTCCAGTATGCGGTCTTTTAACGCTTCAGCGGAAAAACCGCCAAACACGATGGAGTGAACCGCGCCGATACGGGTGCAAGCCAGCATCACCGATGCCGCTTCCGCAATCATGGGCAAGTAGATGCAAACCCGGTCGCCTTTTTTAACGCCTTGCGTTTTCAGGACATTGGCAAATTTACAGACCCTCTCATGCAATTGCCGGTAAGTGATTTGTTTATCATGAGCCGGATCATCGCCTTCCCAGATAATAGCAACCTGGCCGCCTCGTGTTTCAAGATGACGATCAATGCAATTGACGCTGACGTTAAGTTTTCCGCCTTCAAACCAGCGTATATAGCCTTTTGGATAATCGTAATCCATGACAGTATGCCAGCGTTCGCTCCACGACAAAAACTGTTCAGCCTGCTGCGCCCAAAATGCCTCCGGCTCGGCAATCGAGAACTGATACATGGTTTTATAGGTCTCGGCGCTGATATGCGCCTGAGCGGCTATGTCCGGTTTTACATCATAAATCTTAACGTCTGACATTCGTTAATCCTTGGTTTGCCTGAAGAACGTGCAATATTTAGTGAGTACCAAAGCTGATTGCACGAGTGTTGTTAGGGTGAATAGCGTTGCCCGCAGATCTTTGGAAGGTATGATTGACCGGCATAAGATTGTTCTAAAATATCCGCATCCATCATAAGCGATGCCTTCCGTTACCCAATCCCCTCCCAGGGCGCTAATATTTTTGCACGGACTCCGCCAATTTGCTGTGGTTCATCGAATAACTGAAATACACAATCAAGCCAATAAAAAGCCAGATCACGAATCGCAGCCAGGTGATGGAAGGAAGAAAGGCCATCAACGCTCCGCAAGACAGCATGCCCAATACCGGAAACAATGGGCTGAATGGCGAGCGGAAGGGACGTTTCATGTCCGGTTTGGTAATACGCAGAACGATCACACCCAGACACACCAGAACGAACGCCGCCAAAGTGCCGATATTAACCAGCTCAGCCAGATCGCCAAGCGGAATGAAGCCGGCGATAAGCGCCATAATAATACCGCAGAGCAAAATAACGCGAACCGGTGTCCGGGTTTTAGTATCAACTTTACTAAAGAAAGGCGACAACAAACCATCGCGCGACATCGCAAATATTATACGCGTCAAGCCGTAATACAACACCAGCATAACCGTGGTAAGACCAGCAATAACGCCTGTTGCAATCAATGCCGACGCCCAGTTGTAACCCAGCAGCGTCAGTGCGTGAGCCACTGGCGAGGAGACGTTAAGGTCGGAATAGTGAACAACGCCGGTGAGCAATCCCGATACAATGATGTAGATAACAGTGCAAAAAGACAACGAGGTTACGATGCCGAAAGGCAGGTCGCGTTGCGGATTTTTCGCTTCTTCCGCAGCCGTTGATACGGCATCGAAACCGACATAGGCAAAAAATACCAGCGATGCACCTGCCAGAACGCCGGTAGTTTTCCCCCCGGGCAGGGTTTGAAACCAGCCAAACGGCATGAAGGGATGCCAGTTGTCCGGGTGGACATTAAACACGGCAATCCCGATAAATATGCTGATGGTAATCAGTTTCACCGCTACCATGGCATTGTTGGCTTTTGCGCTGTGTTTTACGCCCGCAATCAGAAGCCCCATCAGCAACAGTATGATGGCTGATGCGGGCAGATTGACAACTCCGCCCATTTTTGGAGCTTTGGTAAGCATATCGGGTAACGGCATTCCGATTGCCGTTAGCGCATTATTAAAATAGCCGGACCAGCCATTGGCGACCGCCGCCACCGAAATGCCGTATTCCAACAGTAAATCCCAGCCGATAATAAAGGCGATCAATTCGCCAAATGCGGCGTAGCTGTAACCGTAAGCGCTGCCGCAACCGCCCACGGAAGACGACAGCTCGGCATAAGAAAGCGCTGCGAAGGCGCAGGCAAATCCGGCAATGATGAATGACAATATTATGGCGGGACCCGCCTGGGTTGCAGCGGCAATACCGGTCAGTACGAAAATACCCGTGCCTATGATAGCGCCTACGCCGAGAAAAGCCAGGTCCCATGCAGACAGGCAACGCTTGAGAACATGATCGAGATCATCATGCGAAACAACTTGCTTGGTGCGAAAAATTTGCAGCGGCATGATTTGAGATCCCTGGCGTGTAATTGAATGTGAATTTAGGAAGTGATGAATCGGCAGCACTTAGTTTAACGGCCAAAATTATAACGCACACAAGGTTGATACGGTAATGCTCAAAACAAGACTCTGAATATCCGCAAAATTCACAATCAACCAGTTGTATATAATGCTTGCAGGGGCGTTATTCACGCAAGTCCCACTGGTTCAAAAAATGGTTTAATGCAGAGGCCCGTGATAAAATATACAGCATTTTAATCGGCATTGATCCCGTGGAACTTTCATGAGGCGCCGATTGTTAAACCAAGCGTTACTTTATAGTGTTCCTGAGAAAATTATTGAAATGAAAATCCGTACTCACTTTGCTTGTTTATTGGTATTTCTTGCTGTAGCTGGCGATGCTTATGCCACCACTTACAACTTGCCGGCAACGAAAGGTGACAGGGTTGTGGCCTCGTCTGCTGGCGAAACAGCAACGATAACAGTTGATCAGGACCAAACCCTGCTGGATGTGGCCAGACGCTTTAATCTGGGACAAACAGAAATAGTGACATTAAATCCCAAACTTGATCGCTGGCTTATTAAAAAAGGCACTGTCGTTCGTTTACCCAACAGGCGAATTTTACCTGATTCCCCACATGAAGGCATTACCTTAAATATCGCCGAATACCGGATGTACTATTATCCCGCGAATCAACCCGGTATAGTGAAATCATACGCCCACGGCATTGGCAGGCAGGATTGGCAAACCCCGCTGGGCAGAACGACTGTCGCCAAAAAAGTGAAAGACCCGGCATGGCATCCGCCGGAATCTATAAGACGCGAACATGCCGCGAATGGCGACCCATTGCCCGCTATCGTTCCGCCCGGCCCCCACAATCCTTTGGGCGCTTACGCGCTGTATCTCAATCTTCCCGGTGATTACCGGATACATGGCACCGACATTGATAAAATTTATGGCATAGGCATGCAGATAACGCATGGTTGCGTGCGTATGTATCCCGAAGACATCGAAGCCTTATACAATTCCGTTCCAGTTGGAACACCGGTCTACATAGTCAAGCAACCCATCAAGGTCGGCTGGTTAAACAATACCCTCTATATCGAGGCCCATCCCGATCTGGAGGGTGAAGAAAAGACTCAGGATCAGAGGTATGCCGTAGCCTTGGCGCTTATTCAAAAAGCCAATAATGGTGAATTGCCTGAGTTTGACCAGGTGGCCTTAAATAAGGCGCTTAATGACAAGGATGGTACGCCGGTTCCGCTTTATGAAAGATTACCGCCGTTGGAAGATGAAATACCCGCAACTGAACCGGAGCCTATGCCGGAACCAATGGTTAAAAGCGCCAAGCCAGCTCATGCGCCTGTAAAACCAGCTCCGGCATCTGTAGCCAAAGGCTCAAAATCAGGGCCGGTAACCGCCGGCAAAAGCAATAAACAAGCACTGGCAGGCGCCGGCAAATCCGGGAAACAAGAACAGGCGGCCGCCGCTAAAAGTAAAAAACAGGGAGCAGTAACAGCCGGTAAGAGTAACAAGACGGTTCCGGCAACCGCCAGCAAATCCAAAAATCAAGCGCCGGCAACAACATCAACTAAAAGTAAAAAACAGGGGTTAGCAGCAGCCGGCAAAAGTAGCAAGCCGGTTCAGGCAACTGCCAGCAAATCTAAAAATCAAGCGCCGGCGCCAGCCAATAAAAGTAAAAAACAAGAAGCGGCAAGCAAAAGCCATAGCCAAAACTCTTCAACCGGTTATTATCGCGGGAGTTAAGTTTTTCATTAATTAAAAAAGCCCGCAAATCTTATCCATCAGCAGATTCGCAACATGCCATTTTCGTCCGGAATAAGGCGGATGAGCGCATCAATAAGCATCGTACAACAGGCTAATTCGTGCTTAGACATCCGCTGTTTTTACCGACAAAGTCAAAATAAAATCGGTTTCAATTTCGAGCTCAGCAACATTCTTTAAGGTTTGCAGAACGCTTTCATTGGCTCGCCAGGCAAAAGGCGTCATCTGTAAAAGAGCCATTCTTTGGCGTGGTTCCGGGGTGATTTTGTAACTGATCCGCTCCGCTACTAAGCGCTCAAAGCCCCTTGGCAGCGAACTCTCTAATGCATGTTCCATTATCTCGGCATAGATAAACTCTTTCAGCTGCCAGAGGTGGCGGGGGCCAGGTGTCACTGCCAGCAAGTGTCCGGAAGGTTTCAGCACCCGTTTTAGCTCATTTTCATCCGAGGGCGCAAATACTCTCAAAACCAAATCAAAATATTGATCCGCATAAGGCAAACGGTTTGAGCTGCCAACGACAAACCGGGCTTCGGGTTGCTTTTTGGCGGCCGCGGCTATGGCAAACTTGGCAATATCAATACCATGCAAGGAAATCTGCTCATTGTGTTTGCATGAGCAGGCGATTTTCCGGCTGTAATAGCCTTCCCCGCAACCCAAATCCAGAAGTTGCAAATTCTGGCCCTCTGTTATGTTTGCATCGATTATCATCGCCAAGGCTTTGGCCATCGGCTCATAATATCCGGCCTCCAAAAACTCACGCCTGGCTAACATCATTGGCTTACTGTCACCAGGCTCCTTGGAATGTTTATGCTGTACAGGCAATAGGTTAAGATAGCCTTCCTTGGCCAAATCAAAGCTATGCCGGTTCCGGCAATTATAACTTTTTCCTGATTGATGCAGTTGCAGCGACCCCCTGCAAACCGGACATATATAAAGCATCTTTGACTCCGCTACTTCTTGTCGTTGCACAGGATCGTAAAACTAGCGGCTTTTACGCGCGGAACGTTTTAACACATCCCATACTGAACGAACATTGGATTCAGGTTCGGGCAATAGCAGAGTGAGCGCGATTTCTTCTATGGCTGCAAGGATGCAAATCACTGCGGCTATTTGGAACGGCCATGCCGGGCCGCCGAGAAACATCACATATAATGATAAACCCATCGATGCGGCGGCGATTTTTACTCCCCAGGTATGGTAGCTGGTAAATCGTCCGAACTTGCTAAAGCCTGCAAAGGCCGGCAATAGACAACTGGCTACAATCAAAACAACGTATAATAGCTCTCTTCGAACAACATCCGGCCACAACCACCAGCAACCGATAGCAATTGTCAGATAAGTGATGACGTCCGCCCAACTGTCCAGTGTAGCGCCAAACTGGGAAACCTGTCCGGTCAAGCGGGCGGCCAGACCATCCAATAAATCGGTCAAAAAAGAGAACGCCAATAAAATCATAAAGGCAATCCCATGATTCTGCCAGGCCAGCCACAACAGAGCAGGAGCGGCTACGAAGCGGAATCCGGTAAGCAGATTGGGCAAGGTTAACCTGGACTGTCCGGAGCGCTGTTTGCTGTTCATAAAATAAATGTGGCTGCAAGCGGCGCATGATCTGAAAGCATACGCCAAGGTGAATGAGTCAACCGGTCACACGATACTGGAATCAGGCCGCGGTAATAAATACGATCCATCTTCAAAAAAGGTAGCCAAGCCGGGAATGTACGCGCATATCGTCCATGAGTTTCTAGAAAAACCTCCTGCAAATGCAGATGGTCATGAAAAAGCCGGCTGGCTTGCCCACGCCAATCATTAAAATCACCGGCAACAATCAAGGGCGAATCACGCGGTACATGGCTATCGATACGATCACACAATTTTCCGATTTGCTGGCGGCGCTCTCTGCCTATCAATCCGAAATGAATACAAACGATATGCACATCCTGGCTGCTCAGAGGCAGACGAATAACGCCATGCAAAAGGCTACGACTAGCCCAGGGGAATGGGGATACGTTGATATTCTCCCAGCTTTCAAAAGGATACTTGCTTAAAATTGCATTACCATGATGACCGGCATCATAAATGGCATTTTTACCATAAGCGAAAAATGGCCAGACGCCTTCGGCAATAAACTCAAATTGCGAGCGCTCCGGCCAGTTCTCAACTTTTTTTTGATGGCGCAGATGCTTCCCTTGCATTTCTTGTAAAAATAGCAAATCAGCATCAGCCGCTATCAACGCTTCCCGGATCTGTTGCAAAACTAGGCTCCGGTTGCCTACGTTAAAACCTTTATGGATGTTGTAGGTTAATACCCGCAATCCTCTCTCTTTCATAGATACCATGACTCTCTGTGTAGTTATAAAGCCTTTGAGGTTTAATAAGGCTGATCTCGAATATGCAATCTGTAAAGAACCGGCGAAATGAATTCTTCGCACAGAAAAAAAAGGAAGACGATCAATGCAATGCCAATATGATTCAGTGCCAGCGAATCTTTTAAAAGCCATAGCGGTAACAATGATTCCGGCACGGTATCAAGTCCTCTCGCCCTGCTGCTTTCAGCATTCCCCCGCCGGCGTTTGATGAAACTTGAAAATAAATCCCCTGCCACTGTCAGCGTGCTGAACAATACCCCCGTTAAAGGCTCTAAACCACATAGAATCGCCACTGCTGTTGTAAATAAAACCGCGGAAATCAGTCCACGCCAGGTTTTAGTGCCGCCAAACAACCGATAGCCGTCTCTTAGCTTAAGACCATTATCAATTGGGCCTGCCAAGCGGCTGCCAAACAGTTTACCGGTAATCACCGGCGCGCCATTAGCGGCAATTAGCAATACAAAAGCCTGAAAAATGCAAAGCCAACAAAACGACGGCAAAGTCATACCCGAATATCTCCATTCAATCAGTTAGAAACTGGGGATAGATGAATTAAACAACAATAATGAAAATTAATCATCTGTTATATTTACCTCTATGCTGACTTTATTCGAATCAACTAATTCGCTAGAACCTTGCTCATGGTTTTTTGCTAAGGGTTACGTTATCATAACGGCGGCGGTACTATTGGAGATTAAACAACAAGCGCCTCTATCAGCATTGAACGCCGCTAAAACCACCGTCTGGACAGTTTCAAAAATAATTCCATTAGCGCCATTTTTTTAATTACCGTCAATAAGAGCCAATTTCTCTTATTGCCTTGAATATAATAAATTTCTAATATAAACTCGCACATAGCCCGGCCACTATAAAAATCAGCAAAACTACAAGGGCTATTCTATCTGAGGAGGAACCATGTCTAATCTTAAAAGTAATTCCCGCCGTCATTTTCTGGCTCAATCCGGCTTGGGCTTGATGGCTTTTGCCGGCATGCCTGGTTTTTTGCGCGCAATGGAAGGTATGCAAGGCCTGCATGGTATGCCAAAACTTGCGCCAAACAAGGCTTCACCAAATTTTAATCCGGATGTCGAATTTGATCTGTTTTGCCGATCCAACACAGCGTCCATTTTGCCCGGCCAACAAACGCAGGTACAACAATACGCCGCATTGTTAAAAAAGGGCCCGAAAGAAACAATAGCAGATATAACCGGTTCGTACCTGGGGCCGTTAATTCATTTACAAAAAGGCCAGAAGGTGCGCATCAATTTGCACAACAAGCTGGCTGAACCAACTGTCACGCACTGGCATGGTTTGCATGTCCCCGCTGCGATGGACGGACATCCAATGTACGTTATCGATCCGGGCGAAATACTAGTCTATGAATTTGAGGTGCTTAACCGGGCGGGCATGAATATTTACCATCCGCACCCGCATGAAAGCACGGCCAAACAGGTCTATAACGGCCTTGCCGGAGCATTGTTCGTTCATGATGAAGAAGAGGCGAAACTGGAACTGCCTTCCGGCGAATACGAAATACCTGTTGTTATTCAGGATCGTCTTTTCGACGAACAAAATCAACTCATTTATGCGCGCAGCATGCATGACCGCATGATTGGATTCTACGGCGATCGCATACTGGTCAATGGTTTTCCGGATTTCAAGATAGATGTCGCCAGCCGCGCCTACAGGCTACGCATTTTAAATGGCTCGACAGCGCGCATTTACAAACTGGGCTGGGATGATGGCACGCCAGTTACTGTTATTGGGGTCGATGGCGGTTTGCTGGAAAAGCCGGAAGTCAAACCCTACGTCATGCTGGCGCCCGGCGAACGCCTGGATGTTTGGGCAGATTTCAGCGGCCGTAACGAGGGTTCCCAGTTAGTCATGCGCAGCCTGCCATTTTCCGGAGTATTGCCTAAAATGGCTGAGCGCATGATGCGCGGCGGCATGGGCGGCATGATGCACCATAATAAACTACCGGTCGGCAGCGATTATCCTATTTTCACTGCACGTGTCACCAAAAAAGTCAGCGATAGTCCTAAACTGCCACCACAATTGTCAACCATCAAATGGCACCGGATCACTGATACCGCCAATCCTGATAAACCAGTCCCCATCGGCATTTCCGAAGGGCCTATGGCCATGCTGCTTAATGGCCGCCCCTATGCCTACAACGATATTCAAGACTTTGAACGCATCAAGGTAAACACCATACAGCTCATGGAAATTTTCCACGCGCACGGCGGTGGCGGGGGCCATGGCAAGGAATCCTCACCGGCTTCCGGTGAGCATGGCGCGGAAAAACCAAGCGGCGGCATGATGGGCATGGGCCACGGCGGCGGCATGGGCATGATGGGCGGAATGAAGCACGGCGATGACGATCAGAAAGGCGGTGGTCAAGGCATGGGCGGCATGGGCATGATGGGAGGAATGAAGCACGGCGATGACGGTCAGAAAGGTGGTCAGGGCATGGGCGGCATGATGGGCGGAGGTATGGGCATGATGATGTCCATGGCGCATCCGATTCATCTGCACGGGCAACAGTTTCAGATTGTCAGCCGCAGTATCAGTGCCGATGAAGAATCAGACTATGCCACAGTCAGCGAAGGCTTCATCGAAAGCGGTCTGAAAGATGTTGTCCTGGTTATGCCTGGAGAGAAAGTACGTATCATAAAACCCTTCCAGGACTTTAAAGGTCTGTTCATGTACCATTGCCACAATCTCGAACATGAAGACATGGGCATGATGCGTGACTTTTTAGTTGAGTAAGCGGGGAATATTTTCGTCAAGTAAAAAACGGGTGCATTAAGTCACCCGTTTTATATTCAATATTTTAGAAACACAAAAAACGCCAGAAATAAATAGTTGTGAATTCGTCAGGTGAAATAACCAGTAAAAAACCTCTATTAATTGAAATATAAGTCACCCAATATCAGTTCTGAATCATTTTCCTGTTTCATTTCAAAATTAGGGTGAATTTTCCGGTGATTTTAAATAAAATTGCACCAACTCACGTTCAGCAACGTTCGCATCGCGTGTAATCTACTCTATGAGATACACCTGATATTGTTATCTAGATTCATCAAGCCAATTTTGATTGCTTTTTTACACGGAATGCAAATTGCAAATATTGCACATCATTCCAAAATCCAAAGGTCCCTACCATAACCAATAAAAGTAAAGCCCGTTTTACAATAGCTTTTATTGACTTATGCTTAATTATATTAACCGATAATGGCTTGGTTAATTCGCTGTTGATACCGTGAAGTTTTTCTATCAAATACCCATTTTCATTAAAGGTTCTTCTTAAACTCTTCTCTGTAAAAAACCTTAAATGTGTGCGATCTAAAACTCCTGAATCCTCATAGAACCATTCCTTATTAACCATTAATTGATATAAATTGTAAATATATCTCACGTTAGGTATCGACCCCACTATGTAGCCATTTTCTGTGATCTTTTTTTTGATTGATTTGAGGAATTTATCATGGTCATTCATATGTTCGATAACGTCATTACAAACCACTAAATCAAAATAATTGTCAGGTAATTCATCATAAACATCCTGATAGTAGCCATGAAGAACTTTATATAAATTTTTCGAGGCGACATGGGCTGCGTTTGTTGGCTCTATTCCCCATACTTCGGAAGATTCATTTAAATTTCTTTTAAAATGTCCTTCGCCACAGCCTATTTCTAAGACTTTCTCATAATTATTTGGCAAAAATTCAGATACATCGGATCGTGTGAATTGGTAATATTGGGTCTGTTCTAACATTAATGGATACCTTCTAATATGCCATTTTTATTCATCATTAATTTTGAATTAATCTTTTCAATGGACTTCCAGCGCTTTAAGAAACATGTCCCGCTCATCAGGATTGATGATTTCCTGCAGATAGACTTCCAGCATTTTATTTTTGTTTTTCATAACGAAATGCAAGCAACAAAATTTGAATCTTTGATATGCGCTTAAATTACCAGCTATTCTATATTCGTCAGGGAACATCATAAAATATGTAAGCCAGCTGTTTTGTTTTGTATGCTTGATATATTGAAAAGCCGCGATATCCTCGACATTTATTTTTGTATTTTTCAAAAACTCATCCATTGAGTTTTCCTCAAAATAATGCTTTATTTTATTTATCGCGCCGGATCGAAGAAAGTATAATCCACCTTGACAATACTTGAACTTTACATAATGTCCATCTCCGATCAGATCTTTTCCACTACAAGCAACCATCTGAAAAATCCAGTTTGAGAAAAAGAATACATCAGAATCTATCCTTACTACATAATCCTCTTCCCTGGATTCCGATGCGGCCAGACTATAAGCTTTCCATATTGAAGCTATCTGTTCAGAACCCCATCCTTGAGATTTTGTCCAAGGAATTACTTTTGAATCAGGAAAAACAGTTCTAATAGCTTCGCATTGCTCCGGCGAGAACATTTCATTGGCATCACAGAAAATTAGAACACGGATAGAAATACCGCCGCGAATTTTTTGTAAGCTATGTAGTGAGCAGTAAAGATATTTGTAATAGGAATAGCAAGTGAAATGACATAAAGCGAACGAGACAGGATCGGAACCTTTCCTGAGAGTTATAAAGCGAATTATAATTTGCCACAAATACCTAGGCAACTGTTTTATCCTAATAGGAATTAGGCCCTTAACCTTAATTTTCATAAGCACCTTATTTTATACTTTTAGTAGTTGTTAGGGACGGGCGAGGTTTTTAATTCTCTTCCCTGAAAAAATCTCAAGTATTTGCGAAGTATTTCATAAATATACCGTGTATAGTCAGAGTTGTATTTTTTCGTAAAATAAGCCTAGGTGGCTAAGGAAATGTGAGCTACTCCCCTGCCCTGACATCAAACTCGATCTTCCAGCGGCCGGAGTCTTTTTGAGAAACCGCTTGGAGTTCCAGGGTGCCGACTTCGGTAACCGCCGCACACAAGTGCACAGGGACAACTTCACCCGGTCTGCGGCCTTCTTCCGGCAAGGTGACTTCAATTTCATCCAGTTCGGATAGTTCCTCATCCGTCCAGTATTCCAGGCGCGTGCCGACTTTATCTTCACGGCGGATGTTGGACGCAAAGAAACGGAATCGTACCGGTTCGCCAATAACCAGACCGAATTCATCGTCCGGCAATTCTTCCCGGGTGCCTTCTTCCATGCCAAACGGCGCTATACACAGGGCTTCAATCTCCGGAGCAAGGCCAGGCACTGCAGGCATCGCGCTTTCAATGCCGACATAATAAGCTGCTGCGGTGCCGCCTTTAATTCTCACGCCCTTGCCTTTGCGCACAAATCCATAGTAAGCCGCGCCTCGTGCGACCGCCAGATCAAGATCAGCGCCCGCCAATAATCGGGCTTCAGGCGCTTGTTCACTTAGCAGCCATAAATTTAACACTTCCATTAAACGCCCAGCCAGGGCATTGGCTTTTAACACGCCACCATTAAACAAAACTGCTGTAGGATGCAGGAAGGTGGCATGTCCGGGCAGGTTTATATCCTTTAGATCGTCTGTGGCATTTTGCTGTTTGGATAGAAAAGCCGCCAAATGCCGGGTGATGGCGGCATCCTGGGCATAAGGCAAACCAGCGGTTCTTAAGCCGGTCCGGGTGCGGCTTACTGGTCTGTCACTGACCGCCACTTTAGGCAGGAAGCCTTCAACCAGTACTTTATTGACCTCTTCACGGGTCAGTTCGGTACGTAGATTCCCTGACATTAACGAAGAACCCCGGTTAGCGACCACTAGGGGGATATTATCGATATCAACATTGTTGAAAATTTTTTCCTTGGCGTCCCGGCAACTATGTGTTAATGCCTGTACCTGCCAGGGCTCTAACCGTTTGCCGTCATTTTCCAGCTTGGCTTTAACGGTGTAAGCCAAAGCCAAATCCATATTGTCGCCTCCGAGTAATATATGCTCTCCGACAGCCACACGCGTTAATTCAAGATTGCCATCTCTTTCAGTGACTGCTATCAGTGACAAATCGGTGGTTCCGCCGCCGACATCAATTACCAGAATAATATCGCCGCAAGCCGCCTGTTTTCGCCAGTCGCCGTGACTTTTTTCTATCCAGCTGTATAAAGCAGCCTGGGGTTCTTCCAAAAGAATGGCTTGATCAAGGCCGACGGCGCGCGCCGATTCAACTGTTAATTCACGGGCAGCCGGATCGAATGACGCCGGTACGGTAATGACCAAATCCTGCTCTTCCAGCGGCGCATCCGGATGCAGATTTTGCCACGCATCCCGGATATGTTGCAGATAAGCGGTGGTTGCCTGAAATGGTGAGACACGCTCTACTTCATCAGGCGCATCTGCCGGAAGAATAGGCGCCTTACAATCCACGCCCGCATGACATAACCAGCTTTTAGCGCTGGATACCAGACGAATGGGGGTTTTACTGCCTAAATTACGGGCTATTTCACCGGCCAGATAATCAGGTTTTGCGTTCCATGGCAATGAGGTGGAGCCTTCGGCAAGCTCTGCTTCGTGCGCTTGATACAGGAATGACGGCAACTGATAGCTTTCTTCAACCACGCCGGGCGATGTCAACTGAGGTATCGCCATTACTTGCTGGGAAAACTCCAGGTCGTCGATATCGGTAATGTCTGCGTATGACAATACACAATGAGTCGTGCCTAAATCGATGCCGACTGAAAAGCGCTTGCGCTTGGCTGCTAAAGGAGTTGTATTTTGACTGGCTTCTTTTTCGTTTGTTTCAGAGAAAGGTGTCGGTTCAGACGCGTTTTCATCGCTCAAATTTTCAAACTGTTGTTTCTCAGCCTCTGCGCTGGCTTCTTCGTTATTTGAATCAACATAATCTGAACTGACGGGTTCATTATCCATTATCGACTCATGTTCCCTGGGCTCTTCTTTCGCATCCGGCTTCTTTTTTATATGATCAAACAAGCTCATAATTCAACCTCTGCCGGAGCAATAATATTGGCGTTATGGCCTTGAGTCGATTTTGGCAGCCTGATACTGGTTACCTGCCAGCCCTTATGAATCAGCGTGCCGCTAAAAGGGGCCGACCCTACAATATTGCCGGTCAATCGGACTGTAGAAGCATCAAAGCCTTGCGGCAAGGTAATTTTTCCACCTTCCTGTTCACTACGAATGGGAGCTAATGTAAAGTGTTCATTAAGCGCTTTGTTACACCCTTCATGAACTACGCGCGCAGCAACGCCAATATCCGCATCGCTGTAATTCGCTATGTCTTCTTTAATAAAATCGATAAACCGCGCTTCTTTTTGCAGCAATCCGAGCAATTGCAATGCCGCATCTGGTGTGGATTCTTTTAATATGACAGGTTCGGGTGCGGGGGCATGAACCAGCTTTTCAACCTCGACAATTTTCTCCACTATTTTCACGGCGGGTTCGGGAGTCTGCGCTGCTTTTTGAATGGCTTGTTCAGCCTGCTTGCTCTTACTGCGCGCCAGACTGATGACCATAGCCAGCAGTAAGACAATAAGTATCAGGGATAATAAAACAACAGTCCCCGCCAGACAGACATGCCATAAATCGAATATTGTTGGCTTCAAAGATAAATCGATTGTATATGTAGGATTCATTGAAAATAATTCTAAATTGTTATTGTGGTTGACTGCCCGCTTTACGCGCTGCTTCAGAAAACATCATGCCCTGTAATGCTTCACGTGAGGTTTGCACCCGCAGTTGCTTTAAATGACGATCAGCTATGACTTCCGGCACTTTTGCATCGGTGTATATTTCACGCATCTTCGTCAAAACAGGTTCACATTGTTTCATGATAGCATCGGTCGCATTACGGGTATCCCGCTCCTGATAAGCCGATTTTTGCATTTCACCGCCAACACACTTTTTGTACTCGTATTTTGCAGCCTGAATTTTCTCAATGGTGGCATCAGAAAGTGTGGTGTTATGCCATTCATTTTTCGCATCATTTGACAGGGCTGTTCCGGCAGACAACAAGAGGCTTAAGAAAAGAATCTTTTTCATGGTATTCCTAAAGATAATAATTGGAATTTTAAATGCTCGATTTTACGCGAACTGCTTATAAATGAATAATTCAAATCATAGGTATCTTACCATTCATCAACTCAATTCATACTCAAAATAAGCCTGTCATAGCGGCATGGACTGCCGGTACCCTGCACAAGGACGTGATTAGAGCTTGCCGTCCCTGGCTTCAGAATTTGTTTTGCCACTCTAACGAGTCCGGCACAAAACTGTCTGGAACAGATTTGCATTAACCTGAAGGGCATCAGGCAGGATAGCCTGATGTGAATCCCTGCCGGAAAGACTGCATTGTCGCTACTTACGCTGGTTACACAGCCGTTACCCGGCACGAAGACGATTGATACAAAGTTTTTTCTTTGTATGCATCCCTAGGAGCCTGTCGGACTTAGCGAATCGATATTAGAAAAATTCCACTTTGAGTTTTAAAATATGTGTTTTCATGAAGAATTTCAACACTTAGACGTGTGTTTTTATCAATATATGCCTTTATAAATCCACTCATGAGTGAAAAATAGCTTCTATCCGACAGCCTCCTAGCGGTTAGCAAGATTTTTTTATAATGAGTATATTAACGGCTATTTTGCAATGCGGCTATGCGCTCTTCCAATGGCGGATGGCTCATAAACAATCTGCTCATGCCGCCGCCATTAATGCCAAAAGCAGCCAATTGTCCGGGCAGATCTTGCGCATCGTGCCCGCGCTGCAAAGCACGCAAAGCACTAATCATTTTTTCGCGTCCGGCTAATTTTGCACCGCCAGCATCCGCCCTGAATTCCCTGTACCGGGAAAACCACATGACCAGCATGGAAGCCAGAATACCCAAGGCAATTTGGGCAACCATTTGCACGATGAAATAAGCCGGGCCATAGCCGCGTTCGGTTTTAAAAACAACGCGGTCAACAAAATAACCAATGATGCTTGCAAAAAAGTAAACGAAGGTATTCACTACACCTTGCATTAATGCCATCGTTACCATATCGCCGTTGGTAACATGGGTCATTTCATGACCTAAAACAGCCTCCACTTCATCGGCATTCATGTTTTGCAGCAAACCGGTGCTGACCGCGACCAAGGCATTGTTTTTGCTCATTCCGGTAGCAAAGGCATTGGCTTCAGGGGCTTGAAAAATACCTACTTCAGGCATGCCAATGCCCGCCTGACGCGCCTGTTTAGCCACGATATCGACTAACCAGCGCTCAGTCTGGTTTTGCGGGCGCTCGATAACTTGCACGCCCATTGCCCGTTTTGCAGACCATTTGGACATGGCCAAAGAAATGAATGATCCGGTCATGCCGATCACTGCTGACATAACCAGCAAGGAATTAAGGTCGAGACCCATGCCTTGAGCATCCAATGCGCCGCTTAAACCTAAAAGGTTAAAAATAATACTGACAACGACCAGGATCGCAACATTGGTCGCCAGAAAAAGAAGAATACGCATCATGGTAATAGCCTTTTTAAGTTGAGATTTGATCTATATGGGGATTGAATAAATTAATTCAATCGGTTTTTCAGAGTGATAATATAGACAAAAGTTTAATTATGGAGAACGTTATTATGGTTTTGATAAAAACAGCGCTGTTTACGTTACTTTTTCTTACCCTTCCTTTCGCTTGCGCAAAATCCGGCGCTCATCAGGATGTATTAAAACAACTGCATTTGCATGATGGCTTCAAAATATCAATTTATGCCGGCAGCGTAGCGAATGCGCGCAGTTTGGCCTTGGGCGATAATGGCGTTGTCTTTGCCGGAACTACAAATGAAGGCAAGGTTTATGCGCTTCAGGACAGCAATAATGATGGCGTAGCCGATAAGCAAACTGTCATCGCCAGTCATTTAAACATGCCCAATGGCGTGGCCTATAAAGACGGTTCACTCTATGTTGCGGAAGTTAACCGGATCATCCGTTTTGACAATATCAGCCGGCAATTGGCTAATCCTCCCAAACCCATTGTGGTCTACAACCGGCTTCCATCTGAAAACCATCACGGCTGGAAATATTTGCGATTTGGCCCTGATAACAAGCTGTACACAGCAGTCGGCGCGCCTTGTAATATTTGTAATCCGGAAAAGGAAATTTACGCCTCGCTGGTCAGATTAAATCCGGACGGCAGCGACTTCGAA
Organism: Methylobacter sp. KS41; assembly: GCA_002862125.1. Classification (GTDB taxonomy): domain Bacteria; phylum Pseudomonadota; class Gammaproteobacteria; order Methylococcales; family Methylomonadaceae; genus Methylobacter_C. The sequence goes on from PHSP01000001.1 coordinate 2,385,462, forward strand.
ATTATTGCCCATGGCATCAGAAATACGGTCGGTTTTGATTGGCAGCCGGAGACAAACGCGTTGTTTTTTACCGATAACGGCCGCGATTATTTAGGCGATGATAGTCCACCCGAGGAACTTAACCAATGGTCTGTTAAAGGCGAACATTTTGGCTATCCTTATTGCCATGGCGGCGATATTCCTGACCCGGAATTTGCCGCCGGTAAAAAATGCCGGCAATTTAGCGCTCCGGTATGGAAATTTAAGGCGCATATCGCAGCTTTAGGCATACGCTTTTATCAAGGCAAGCAATTTCCGGCTGAATACAAAAACCAGTTATTTGTCGCGCAGCATGGCTCCTGGAATCGAACAGAACCCCAAGGCTATCGCGTTGTAGAAATCAAATTTGACCAAGGTAAACCCGTTTCGGAACAGGATTTTATCAGCGGATGGTTGACCAAAGACGGCGATGTGCTAGGACGTCCTGTAGATATCTTAACCCTGCCGGACGGCAGCCTGTTGATTAGCGATGACAAGCTGGGCGTTATTTATAGAGTTGAATACCACGGAAAACCATGAAAAAACAATTTGAAATTCTCGACAAGGAAATCGTCTATCCGGGTTTTTTCCGCATGGAAAAATACCGCTTGAAACATACCCTGTTTGCCGGTGGCTGGAGTCCGGAAATAAGCCGCGAATTGTTCGTGCGCGGCAGTTGTGTTGCCGTATTATTATACGATCCTCATGCCGATAAAGTTGTACTGATCGAACAATTCCGGGCCGGCGCCATTTTGCAGCCGGATAGAGCCTGGCTGGTGGAAATTGTTGCCGGCGCAATCGAAAAAGGCGAAACTGCCGAAGAAGTCGCTTACCGGGAGTCACTGGAAGAAGCGGGCTGTGAAATTCTGGAACTGATGGTGATCAATGAATTTTACACAACGCCCGGTTGCTCGGCTGAACGAATCACCCTGTTTTGCGGCAAAATCGATAGCTCACGAGTCGGCGGCATTCATGGCCTGGATCACGAAGACGAGGATATACTGGTACGCGCCGTTGATTTTGATGATGCATATCAAATGGTCGAGAACAACGAAATAGAATCAGGCATTCCGATCATCGCCATTCAGTGGCTGGCGTTAAACAGACATAAACTTAAACAGAAGTGGTTAATCCAGGGGAAAGCCAAAGCCGGCTTATGAATACATTGGCTAATAACATCAATAGCTATTTTTTTATCCGGTTGCTTATACCGGCAGCTATTATTTTGTTCTCCGGTTGCGCCGGTGTGCCTGAAATAAAACCCTCCTCTCAAAGCCAGCCGGCGGTCATCACCTATGCGCTAAGCTTGCAAGGCGTTCCATATCAGTATGGCAAGGATTCGCCTGAAGAAGGCTTCGATTGCAGTGGTTTTGTTAAGCATGTCTATGAAAAACAGGGCATAATCTTGCCGCGCACAGTAACAGGCATGGCATTGTCTTTACCGAAAATTCCGAAAAATGATGTACACGCCGGTGATCTGGTTTTCTTCAATACCAATGGCGTATCGTTTTCCCATGTCGGCATTTATGTCAATAATGACAGGTTTGTTCACGCGCCTAGCCAGCGGACAGGAAAAGTGCTGGTTTCAAGTCTAAAAAACCAGTACTGGCACAAACACTATACAGGCGCCCGCCGCCCCCGGTAGACTTTGACTATTTGCTGTATACTCGAAATGCAAAAAAGCGCTTCCATTTTCCCGATCGCAGCAAATTGAATCTTTACCCCGCTTAACCACTTAAAATCTATAAGCAATCTGTCCAATCATCCTGACTAAGATAGAGCGACATAGCGGTTGGTAGTAGCCGTACTACAACCCCTACCTCTTGTTCATAGAGGTCTAGGATGGCCGCAGGATGGTTATAACCGCGATCAACCATCACGACATCGCCCGGTGTAAAACCATATCGGCTCAGGCTTTCGCCTTGATCAGCACCGGTCACCTGGACCTCATGAAGCGTCATGCTCACCAAGTCCAACGCCAAATGCAGGCGATAATCGGCGCCTTTAGCTCCTGATCCTTGGAGAGAGGAGCCATCGACAACCAAAAGCCGTAACGATGATGCGTTTGTTACGCTGGGTAGCATTTTCGTTAACAATGCTTTTAACCACGGTTCGCACGCTTTTCAGCGCTTGTGAATCGCGGTATCCGTAATGCGATCTTCTTGTAACGTAAACACGCCAGCTGTTTCCCGAAGCACATGGTCCAATCCGCATTACAACATAACAACTTGTAATAAGTGAGCCAGCGTTTTTATCTTACGACTACGGGTAAAGGCTTTGAACTCGTAAGCCATTTCGGAATAGTCAGCAGGTAACTCTTTCAAGAACTCTTCAAAGGCGATGTCTTCAGATTTAGGTGGAACGATCATTTTTCTATAAAAAGCCACAAATATCATGGTGTTACTTAATTTTTCAAGTTTTCTTCTTAAGTTGTTTTCTTAAGTTGGCGCGTATGGGGCACGCCCCCCCTTCCCCACTTTGCATCGGCCTTGGATGTTTTTCAAAATGAAAGTAAACTTACAACTGCGTTATGTTTTCTGATATATTTTATTGATGACAATTCATCCATTGATAGTATCAATACCCAATCCATTATGAACCTTAGAGATCTGCGTTACTTGGTTGCCGTCGCCGATTTCCACAGTTTTATCCAAGCCGCTGACCATTGTTTCATCAGCCAGCCTACTCTGAGCACGCAAATAAAAAAACTGGAGGACAACCTGGGAGTGCGAATTTTTGAACGCACGCATAAAAAAGTTTTGCCCACCGAATTAGGCGAACAAATTATCACTTCAGCAAGGCGTATCTTGCTAGAAATTGATGCCATTCAACAAATCGCTTCCAACGCGCAAGACCCGTTGTCGGGTGATTTCAGACTGGGTGCTATTCCGACGCTTTCCACTTATATTTTTCCCGGACTGGTTCCTAAAATCAAACAGGCGCTGCCAAAGCTAAGGTTGATCCTAATTGAAGAGAAAACCGATATCCTCATTACGCAACTAAGAGAAGGTCAGCTCGATGCAGCTATAATGGCCCTGCCGGTACACGATAACTATCTGGACTCCAAAACACTATTTGAGGATGAATTTTTTCTGGCGGTAGCGGGCGATCATCCGTTGGCAAAACAAAAGAAGATTACTCACCGGGATTTATTTCAGCAACAGTTATTGTTGCTGGATGAAGGTCATTGTTTACGGGGGCAGGCCTTGGAATTTTGCCAGATTGACCATGCCGAAGACCATCAAGACGTCAGAGCGACCGGTCTTGAAACCTTAAGACAAATGGTAAAGGCTGGAACTGGCATCACATTTATGCCCAAAATTGCTATTCATGAACCTGAAGAGGGTGTCCGCTATATTCGTTTTGAAGAACCGGTACCCAAGCGAACGATAGGGCTATGTTGGCGCAAAACCAGCGCGAAAAAAATATTGCTGGATATGCTCTCGGAGTTTATGTCTATATCAAACCCCTGAATAGATCCGGTCGCTACGAACCGGATACAAAAATTAAAACCCAGGGCGCTTTCAAAACTATCGATCTTATCCTGCCCTGGCGGCAAGGCAATGCGGTAAGGTGGCAACCTGTAGCCAGCAATCGGCCTGACTGCGGACGATGAAGCCCTTAGCTGCGAATTCGACACTATCTGCAACCACTCCCATGCCAACTGACTGTAAACCAGTTGGGCTAAGAGATGCGTACCTATGTATTCAACGTGATATACTGCTTTTTCTTTTGACCTATGAAAGCAATAGAGTTGCCTGGCTAAAAAATGCGCACATTAAAATTGCAAAGAGTTTTAACAAGATTCATACCTTTATTCTCCTAAAGATAACAACAGTGCCTCCCGGGGACTCCGCATAAACGTAACCATTTGTAATTTTGTTCGAGGCAACCATGAGTCCTTCAACTCCCCATATCCCGTTTTCCATTTCTCCTGAAATAATTCAAAATCCGGATTCCGGCTGGCGGCAATTATGTGAAGGCGTAATGTTGCGCATCCTTTTCCAGGACCCGGACAGCGATTACCAAGTCGGCTTGATAAGTTACCAACCGGGTGCTTCGGTTCTCCTGCATGAGCATCGCGGCGACGAGCATATTTATGTGCTCTCAGGCTCCCAGCAAGATGAAAGAGGTCTCTACAAGGCGGGCAGTTACATTTATAATCCAGGCGGCTCACGGCATAGCATCAGTAGCGAAGAAGGCTGTTTGGCGCTGGCACACTGGCATAAACCGGTGCAATTTGTCGCCGGCTAGAATCTCCAAGCAAAATATGGCTAGTTAAGAATTGCTGTCTTTAAAATACCAGCTTGAACCAGGACCTCATGGATTACTTCCGGAACCCTAACCCCCAACTCTGATAGGCTTTCCTTTTAATTGATGTTTGCTGCGCTTCCCTGCGGCTTAAGGATAAAAATAACGCTTCAACCGGACACACCTGACTCGCGTTAACAAACCGTCCATCGGCTAAGTCCGATGATAATCCCCTGCATATTGATTGAGGCCATTGTGTTCATGAAATGGCCGAGATAAAGCTTTCCGAATCCGATACCGCGCCAAAAACACCTCCTTGCATTTTGATCATTTGCATGGCGGCCTGATGATTGCCAAAATCCGTCGCTCCGCAGCAGTCGGCCAATAGTACGCATTCATAACCCCGGTCATTGGCATCGCGCATCGTAGTATGCACGCAAACGTCAGTGGTAATTCCGGTCAGGACGATATTGTTGATACGGCGATTATGCAGCAGCATATCCAAGTCCGTGGCATAAAAAGAACCTTTGCCCGGTTTATCGATAACGGCTTCGCCAGCTATTGGGGCCAATTCGGGAATAATCTCCCATCCTGGTTCCCCTCGCACCAGTATTCGTCCGCAAGGTCCGGCATCACCAATGCCCGCTCCTATCTGCCGACTGCGCCAGCGTTTGTTGTCCGGCAGGTCGGACAGATCCGGCCTATGCCCTTCACGGGTATGAATGATGTGGAAGCCCTTTTTGCGGCAGACTTCCAGAACGCGGCGTATCGGTTCAATAGGCGCTCTCGTCAATGAAATATCGTAACCCATCTTATCGACGTATCCCCCTTCACCGCAGAAATCATATTGCATGTCAATAATGATCAGGCAGGTATTTTCCGGCCTTAAGTCACCGTTATAGGGAAAAAAATAGGGTTCGCTTTTTATAAATTTTTGCATTCTGCCACCTTGTTGGCTGATTGAAAACATGCGGGTAAGACGAGTACCAAGGCAGCGCATCGGTTGCCGGCGCGCGCAAACCGGCAACCCCAAGTTAATGAGGCCCCGTCTGCTGGACAACGCTCCATTATGTCTTCCAGGATACTATTGCGGATCAAAGGCGCCATCGCCTAGCGGACCCGCTTGCCACCCTGCCGGATAGCCTGGTATTTCGACGCTATATTATCGGTCGTGCGCCAACGCCGTGTCAAAGCACCCAGCCTTGCAATTATCCAGGATGAGCGGCTAAATGCCCCCCAAGTCTGCTCCACTCGCATTACGCTTCCTGTGCATCTTCAATGAGTTCATCTGACGCCACAATGATTTCCTCTGATGTTGACGTTGCTGCTTTGGCATACTTTGCCGAAACCAAAAGGATACCGGCTGCGCCAAGGTAGCCAAAGGTTACCGGCAACGACTGAGCGAAGCCGATGGCTTGACCGTGCATTAAGCCGGCAAAAGTACATGCCGCAGCCGCAAAAGCAAACATGGCGGCCTTGACCAGTTCCCTTTCAATTATAAAAGCGGCTATCGCGCCTAACATCAAGCCGCCTAGAATGGCTCCGCCACCCAGAACTTCCAGGCCATGATACAGCACGCCTGACTGCCCCAGCTTATCCAGGCCGAGCGTTGCGGCGCTGGTGCCTGCCGCATCTAGGGCATTATCTATTTGCAGCTTTCCCCACGCGGCAAGATTCGGAATCAGGGCAAGGACAATGGCAGGCGCATGGCTTCTTGGCGTTTCCTGGAACGCCTGCGCACCGATCAGCATACCTATGTACAGCAGAATAGGCGAAATGGCGACGACAGGAATGAGCGATGCCATCAGCGCAATAATACCCATCCAGGACAGCGCCAGCACGGTAACTCCGGTAGCGGCAGAGTAGCCTATGCGCCCGCCCATGGACTTCCATCCAGGATGGCCGATATAGACAGCGTTGATAAACGGGTTGCCCATCAGGCAGCCGATCAGACTGACTACGCCATCGGCAGTCAGCACATGCGTGGTCGGATAACTGTCCCCACCCACGGCTGCGCTTTCAACATTATCCATGGCCTCAACCAGGTCATAAATGCCGAAGGGAATTGCCGTAACCAGAATCACGCCCAAAAATTCGAATCCTGAAAAGACATGACCGATGGCTGGCACCGGCACGGAGAACCCAAAATTAGCGAATGATGCACTGACGTTATCCAGACTCATGCCCCCATAATTCAAACCCATGGCCGTAGAACCCCAGGCAATTAACGTACCCGCGGCAATGGCGGCCAATCCTGCCGGAACGCCATTGAAATAACGCACTCCGCCAAACCAGCTTGCCAAAATAATTAAAAAGCACACCACGCCTACCACCGGCGTCATGAACATTTCCAGCGCCGGGCGCAAGGATATAAAAGCGATTGACACTCCGGCCAAGGTGCCTAACAGCGCTGCGCGCGGGGTAACCTTACGGATATAAGGAGCTATAAAACCGCCCAGCATCAGCACAAAGCTTTGAATAAACACCCAAGCAAGGCCTGCTTCCCAACCTTTGACAGGGTCACCGCTTGTGAGCGAGATCGGCAGCATAATGACGAAAACAACCACAAACATATGCGGCACGCTGATACCGGAAGGCAAGGCGCAAACATCATCCCTGCCACTGCTTTTCGCCAGCTTGTAAGCCAACCACGCATAGTAGAGGGTGCTTAGAAACAGCATGAGTCCGGTCGCCGGAAGGATGCGCCCGAATACAAGCTCATCGGGCATTTTCAGCACAATTCTTAAGAGACCGGTCAAGACCAGCAGATTGACAAGGATATTAGTGCCAAAGCCAAAGAAAGCGTTCCAGTCTCCGGGCGCCCAAATATTAACTTTTGATGTTGTTTTCATCATATTCCCCTCTTAAATGGATAGACCTAAATTAAAAATACATCTGTTTACTTTTACGCAGTTATTGCAGACAAAATAGTTTGTGAATCAGTGACCCATCCAAAAATCCCGCTTTGCGCCTTAATCATGCGCAGACCCGCTTCGTGAAATTCCGGTATGTAGGAGCCGCAGCAATCTCCGGGCACGATGCAACGGTAACCTCGATCGTTCGCCTCCCTGACGGTGGTATGGACGCAAACCTCGGTGGTAACGCCACAAACAATCAGGTTTTCAATTGCTTTTTTTTGCAGTATGGACTGAAGATTGGTCGCATAAAATGCGCCCTTTCCTGGCTTATCTATGACAAGTTCGCCTACTTGCGGGTACAGATCCGGAATGATGTCTTGTCCGGGCTCGCCACGAATCAGAATTCGGCCCATGGGACCCAATTGTCCGATCCGCACACTAGGATCGCCACGCTCAACTTTGGCCTTGTGCGCATCCGACATATCAGCGAGATGCCCCTCGCGGGTATGAATCACCAGCATTCCATGCCGTCTTGCCGCACTCAAAAGGGCCTTGCAAGGCTCGATGACGGCTGACAGCTGTGAAATATCATTACCAAGGGATTCCCCAAAACCACCAGGCTCAAGAAAATCGCGCTGCATATCAATCATGATTACGGCTGTTTTAGCCATTTCGATAACGATTGATTCTGGTTCCGCCTTAATTTCAATGGTTTGCATAGCTAACCTCTGGACTTTTGATTTGGTGCTACTGGAAAAATGCAATTAGGCACACAACAAGGCAAATGACATAAGACGCTATCGGCGGCTATGTTGAATTTTCTTGTTACTTACTGTATTTAAAGTAAAAATGTAGAAATATTCACATCCTTTCAAATGAATGCCGTGACACTGCGACAACCACTTTTTAACCATTTACTGCGCTAGGCTTTCCTTCTCTTACTATCTATCGCGACCCTCAATTCAGCATCCGGTTCAAAGCCGGCCGGGGTCTCATGCCTGACCGGTCTCCATGAACAGGTCTTGCCAGCTTACTTCCTGTCATAGCCAAATTTTATGATCACCGGCGTTCCCTCGTTGTAGATAATTACCTGCCTGCGGCTTTCCTTGGTTTTGGGAGTCCCGGAAGTTTCGGAAGTGTCACCGGCAGGCTTGATCTCTTTTAGTTTCGCCGGCTCCTCTATTGTTTCGATGCGAATTTCCGGTATCCAGCCATGCTTGATGACAGGAAGCGCCAAATTTTGCGTTTTGTCCGGCCATTTCAAATCACTCAGCAGGTTGAAACATACCGTGCTGATATGATCCAGCAGCTTATCAGAAGATATGGAGTAACGGCTTTGCCTGTCCGCCCACGGCATGGAATTGACTGAAAAATCCATGCTGAGCAACCGTGATTGCCGAGGATGTGCAATGGATGTCAATTCACAACTGACAGGCAACACATTTGCCTTTTGAAATTCACTGGAGCGGGGATCGGAATTCCCGCTTGAAAATGAAAAGCCTGCGGGTGTTGGCGCATCGTGCTCGACCGGCTCTACCGTGACCTTTAATGTATGGGTATATGCCTTGCCGGCCATAATCTCAATGGGATAACCCCAGCCTGCCAGATTATTTTTGACCTGCTCCGTCATTTCCTGCCTGATTGCCGGTATTCCCAAGGCTTGCTGATCAATGGGTTCAATGTCCAGTTGGATTAACTTGACTGCCGAGACATCGAACCATGCCTCGTCATTATTTTTCGGCCCCGACGCACAGGCCGGTAATAGAGCGGCTAGCAGCATGTGCAAAAAAACAGCGCGTCCGGCGCGAATTGGCAATGAGCAGGTCATAAAAGCTCCACATGATTATTGATTTTTAGTTAACTATAAGTGCGTTGCAACAACTTGGCTATACGTCATTTGACTGACCAGTCAAGTGACGTATTGAGCATTTTATCCCAACACAAAATAATCCCCCCAAGCCGAATCAATTGGCCGTCTATGGATAAGCCCGATGAGTTATCCGAATTCAAATCATGTTTTATTATGTGGGGATTCCTACCATGAACGCTTATAACGAAACAAAGCCAAAAGCCTGGAAATTCAGGCTTCTACCCGCTATAACCTTGGCTACCCTGGCTACCGGATATACGCCGGCATCACAAGCCGGGGCGACCTTTAAAATCGATGACACCAAATGGATAAGCCTCGGTCTCGGAATTAGAACCAGCTTTTCGGCAGCCGAGGATAGCGCCGGAGCAACCAACAACAAATGGGCGACCGACTTCCGTCTGAACAATCTCCGTATGTATATTAACGGCCAAGTCCACAAGTACATCAAGTTCACCTTCAATACGGAATGCGCGAACTGCGGCGACGGCGGCGATATCCGCATCCTGGATGGCATCGTCCAATTTGAATACAATCCCTACGTTAATCTCTGGGCCGGCCGCCAACTGGTGCCCGAAGGCCGCATCGAAATGAATGGACCTTTCTACAGCGCCACTTGGGAACCTTTCAAGCAGCCATTCGAGCCGTCCGATTCGACCATACAGAATGTGCTGCCGGGGCCGGATGCCGGCACCTTCGGCCGTGACGAAGGCGTCAACTTCTGGGGCGCTGCGCTTGACGGCCATTTGAAATACGTAGTTGGCGCGTTTGAGGGCTTGAAACGCACTAACTACACGACCGGAGGACCAACCGCCAATGTCAACAGCAATCTGCTTTACGGCGCCCGTATCGCCTACAACATATTAAATGTTGAGAAGGCGCCGGGCTATTACACCGGCGGCACCGCGTACGGCGCCGACGGCGATGTGCTGACGGTGGCCGGCTTTGGTCAGTATCAGCAGGACGGCGCGGGAAGTTTTCAACGCCCGGGCAATTTCACGCTCCTCGGCGGTGACGTGAAGTACGAAACGTTGCTACCCAGTAAGGGCGTACTGACCTTCAACGGCGAATACAAGCATTTCGGCATCGGCTATCACAACGGCGCCCCTGGCCCCGGCACCAACAGCAATACCTTCCTCGTCGGCGGAGGCGGCGGCGGCCTCACAACCGGATTCCAAGGCAATTCCTTCACCAGCAACCTGCTTTATCTGATTCCCCAAAGAATCGGAATAGGCCAGTTCCAGCCCTATGTCATGTACACCGGGGTCTATACGCAAAACGGGCCTTCTCAAGGCGAGTATGAAAGCGGGGTAAACTACGTCATAGACGGCCACAACGCACGCATCTCGCTGTTATGGCAAGGTGGCAACCTCTCCGCCGGAGGGTCCATCTGGAATCCTACCGCTGCTTACGGACCCTTCATCAACGCGGTCAAGCTCGGCGTTCAGATCCAAATTTAATCGAATATTCAAGCGAAGCTAAGGAATCAAAACATGTTTACTATCATTTTACGAAAATTCGTTGCAAAAAGGCTACTGGCTCCCATTTCCATCGCTGCGATCGTATTCGCCTCGGCAGCCCACGCCGAAGAAACCATTAAAGTCGGCGTCCTGCACTCGCTGTCCGGCACCATGGCGATCAGTGAAACCACATTGAAAGACACCATGCTCATGTTAATCGATGAGCAGAATAAGAAAGGCGGTTTGCTCGGTAAAAAACTCGAAGCGGTAGTCGTCGATCCGGCTTCCAACTGGCCGCTGTTTGCGGAAAAAGCCCGTGAACTGCTGACCAAGGATAAGGTAGCCGCCATCTTCGGTTGCTGGACTTCGGTGTCGCGCAAGTCAGTCTTGCCGGTTGTGGAAGAACTCAATGGCTTGCTTTTCTATCCGGTGCAGTTTGAAGGCGAAGAGTCCTCCAAAAATGTCTTTTATACCGGCGCAGCACCCAATCAACAGGCCATCCCTGCGGTTGATTATCTGATGAACGATTTAAAGGTTAAACGCTGGGTGCTTGCTGGAACCGATTATGTGTATCCGCGCACAACCAACAAGATACTTGAAGCTTATCTGAAAGCCAAAGGCGTCTCACCAAAAGACATCATGATTAACTACACGCCGTTCGGCCATTCCGACTGGCAAAGCATAGTTGCGGATATCAAGAAGTTCGGCTCAACGGGTAAAAAAACAGCCGTGGTGTCGACCATTAACGGCGACGCCAATATTCCGTTTTACAAGGAATTGGGTAATCAGAGCATTTCCGCGGAAAAGATTCCTGTCATTGCATTTTCTGTAGGCGAGGAAGAGTTATCGGGAATGGACACCAAGCCTTTGGTAGGTCATCTGGCGGCCTGGAACTACTTTATGAGTGTCGATACCACTAAAAATGCCGCCTTTATCACGCAATGGCATGACTTTATCAAAAACCCGAAACGGGTGACCAACGATCCGATGGAAGCGCACTACATCGGTTTCAATATGTGGGTGAAAGCGGTGGAAAAAGCCGGCACAACCGATCCCGATGCCGTACAAAAGGCGATCATTGGCATTGAGTTTCCAAACCTGACTGGCGGCGCCTCCAAAATGCTGCCTAACCACTATATCAGCAAACCGGTATTGATCGGCGAAATTCAGGACGACGGTCAATTCATTACCGTCTGGCAAACAAACAAACTGGTCGATGGCGACGCCTGGTCTGATTACCTGCCGGAAAGCAAAAACATTATTGCCGACTGGACGCCGCCCATTAGTTGCGGCAATTTCAACACCAAGACCAAAAAGTGTTCCGGACTAACTCCTTAACGGAAATCCGGGCGAAGCGCTGCAAAAGAACACAAAGCACGGTTGGTTAATTTAAATCTTGATACTGTAGACATTCCGCCTTCTCTTTCCGGGAGAAGCCTTGGATGGGAATGCAGGCTGCTTTTATCCTGTCTTGATTCCCCGCTCAAGCCTCCCTATGGGGAAGTCTTAAGTCTACAGTATTCCGGGTTCTCCCAATTTAGAACATAACTACTTCAGGAGATGACATGAAAGCGAATTCATTAAACCGATACCGTAGTCTGGCTACTGTATTAACCATGGTATTTTCGCTAGCCGCTTATGGCGATGAGGGCTTATCAACGCAACAACTCTTGCTAAATACATTAAACAGCCTAAAGCAGGGTTCAATGCCGGAACGCGAGCAAGCGATTACGCAACTTTCTGAAATCAAGCATGCACGCAGCCTCGGTATTTTACAGGCACTGCTAGATGGCAGGCTGTTTACGCTCAAGTCTGATGCCAGACTGGTAACCGGCACCGATAACAATCAGGGTTATGCCATCAACGACGCTATCAGCGGCGCCCCATTAGGCGCAATCGAACGAGCCGATGTTAACAAAATCAATTTAACGAACAAGCTTAGAGTTTCACTTAGGAAAATTATCGGTCGCCTTGAACTGAACGCCGATGATCCGGTTATCCGTCTCGCGGCCGTGAAGGCAATGGGTAGCGAAGACGATGAAGATGCGCTGGGGTTATTAAAGGCAAGAGCCGCCGTGGAAAAAGATGAAACCGTCCGGAAAGCCATTAACGTGGTGTTTTTAGTGCAGGAAATGAACAGCAGCGACAAGGCGGTACGTATCAAGGCCATTGATGCGCTAAAGGAGCAAAACAGTCTCGATGTAGTTAACCGTTTGAATGCAATGGTTGAAAAGGATGAAAGCGGCAATTATCTGGAAACGGATGCCGATATTAGAAACCTTGCTAAAGCGGCATTGATTAAAATCAATACGCGCGTGCAGTTTTACAGCGCGATTGAAACAGTGTTTTTCGGATTGAGCCTGGGGGCGGTGCTGGTACTGGCGGCAATAGGTTTGGCCATCACTTTTGGCGTCATGGGCGTTATTAATATGGCGCATGGCGAATTAATGATGCTCGGCGCTTATACCACCTACGTCATGCAGCAGCTAATGCCCAATTACCTGGGGATTTCGGTGTTGCTGTCGATTCCGGCTGCATTTGTGATTTCCGCACTGGCAGGCATGGCAATAGAGCGGGGCATTATCCGCTTTCTGTACGGCAGGCCTTTGGAAACCCTGCTGGCTACTTTCGGGGTAAGCCTGATACTCCAGCAAAGCGTGCGTTCTATTTTTTCCCCTCTGAACCGTAGCGTCGCGACGCCAGAGTGGATGAGCGGCTCGTGGCAGATCAATGACTTTTTATCACTGACTTGGAATCGATTTTATATTCTGGTGTTCTGCTTGCTGGTGTTTATGTTGCTGCTGCAAATACTCAAACGCACCCGGCTGGGTTTGGAAGTGCGGGCGGTTGCGCAAAACCGCAACATGGCCAAGGCTATGGGCATTCCCACCGCCAAAGTGGATGCCATGACATTTGGGCTCGGCTCGGGTGTCGCCGGGATGGCCGGCGTGGCGTTAAGCCAGATTACCAATGTCGGGCCAAATCTGGGGCAAGCTTACATTGTCGACTCATTTATGGTCGTCGTATTCGGCGGCGTAGGCAATTTGCTGGGAACGCTGGTGGCCGGTTTTTCACTAGGTATGGCCAACAAATTCCTGGAGCCTTTCGCCGGAGCGGTTTTGGCAAAAATTCTGGTATTGGTTTTTATCATTTTATTTATCCAGAAACGCCCGCGCGGATTATTTCCTCAAAAAGGCAGGGCAGCGGATTAGTAAAAACATAACTTGAAAATGGATTCGATATGAAATTTATAGCATTAGGTCATGATAAAACCGGCGCATCGGTGCTTATAGCGCTTACGGCGGTGACATTCATTATTCCTTTCTGTAACCTGGTGTTCCCAGCCGCTTCGCCGCTGCATTTTTCGGCCTACACCGTATCCGTGCTGGGTAAATACCTGACTTTTGCGTTGCTGGGCCTGTCGCTGGATCTGGTTTGGGGCTACTGCGGCATTCTGGCTTTGGGACATGGCGCATTTTTCGCACTGGGAGGTTATGCGATGGGTATGTATTTAATGCGTCAAATCGGTACTCGCGGCGTCTATGGCGATCCATTATTACCCGATTTTATGGTATTTCTGAACTGGAAAGAGCTGCCCTGGTACTGGCAGGGATTTGATCAGTTGTGGTTTGCGCTGCTGATGGTGGTGCTGGTACCCGGCGTTCTGGCATTTATCTTCGGCTGGCTGGCGTTTCGCTCAAGAGTGACGGGCGTGTATTTGTCGATCATAACCCAGGCATTGACTTATGCGCTGTTGCTTGCCTTTTTCCGCAATGAAATGGGCTTCGGCGGCAATAATGGTTTAACCGATTTTAAAGAAATTCTCGGCTTTAATATCCAGTCCGAGGCAGTGCGTTCAGGGCTGATAATGACGTCCGGCATGACCTTGATTGCCGCATTTTTGTTGTGCCGCTGGCTGGTCAATACCAAACTGGGCAGGGTGGTGACAGCTATCCGTGATCAGGAATCTCGAGTACGTTTCCTCGGTTACCGTGTCGAAATGTTTAAACTGTGGATATTCGTTTTCGCCGCGATGCTGGCGGGTATTGCCGGAGCCTTGTATGTGCCGCAGGCCGGCATTATCAATCCCAGCGAATTTTCACCGCTGAATTCTCTGGAAATCGTTGTCTGGGTAGCAATGGGCGGCCGCGGAACGTTGTATGGAGCAATCATTGGCGCGGTGCTGGTGAATTTCGGCAAAACAGTCCTGACCGGGCTATTACCGGAAATATGGCTGTTTTCGCTGGGCGCGGTTTTTATCATCGTCACGCTGTTGTTGCCTGACGGCATTGTCGGCTTGTTACGGCGCAGGTCACTGGAGCAAAGGGCATGAATCAGCATACTTTTGACCTGTCCGGCAAAGACAACAAAACCGGCGCCGGCAGTCTGCTCGTAAAAGGCGAAGTCGATACCCGCCACGGCCCGATATTGTATCTTGAAGATGTCAGCGTCAGTTTTGACGGCTTTAAAGCCCTTAACCAGCTGTCGCTATATATTGAGGCCGGCGAATTACGCTGCCTGATCGGGCCTAACGGCGCAGGCAAAACCACGCTGATGGACGTGATAACAGGCAAGACTCGTCCCGACACCGGATCAGTCTTTTTCGGGCAAACTATCGATTTACTGCAAATGGATGAACCGGCTATCGCGCAGGCGGGTATTTGCCGGAAATTTCAAAAACCCAGCGTGTTCGACGCCTTGACGGTTTTCGAAAATATGGAGCTGGCATTAAAAGCGGATAAGCGTACCTGGCCGACGCTTTTTCATCGTTTGACCGGCGAGCAAACGGACCGCATTCACGAAATTACCGGAACCATAGGCTTAAGCAGTAGCCATCAGTTGCGCGCAGGCATCCTGTCTCACGGCCAAAAGCAATGGCTGGAAATCGGCATGCTGCTAATGCAGGAACCCAAAGTCATGCTGGTTGATGAACCGATAGCCGGAATGACGCATCAGGAAGTTGAACGGACAGCGGAGTTATTGCTGTCGCTGCAAGGTCAGCGGTCGATCGTTGTCGTTGAACACGATATGGAATTCGTGCGTTCGATTGCCCGCAAAGTCACTGTTCTTCATGAAGGTTCGGTGCTAACGGAAGGTACGATGGATGAAGTGCAAAACGACCCGCGAGTCATTCAGGTTTATTTGGGGGGATGATGCTGAAAATTAATGCGTTGCAACAATATTACGGCGAAAGCCATACCTTATGGGATTTACAGCTTGATGTCCCGGAAGGTTCCTGCGTCTGCTTGATGGGTCGTAACGGCGTCGGCAAAACAACACTATTGAAAGCCATTATGGGATTGATTCCGGTCAGAGGCGGCTCGATGGAAATGGACGGGCAATCGCTGGCCGACGCTAAACCGGAAAAACGCGCCGAGCTCGGCATCGGTTACGTGCCGCAGGGGCGGGAAATATTTCCATTGTTGACAGTGGAAGAAAATCTTAAAACCGGATTGCGCGCCGCGCGTAAGCACGGCATAAAAAAAATTCCCGGACATATATTCGATATTTTTCCGGTCTTAAAGCAAATGCTTAACCGGCGCGGCGGCGATTTGTCCGGCGGTCAGCAACAGCAACTGGCCATTGGCCGTGCGCTGGTATTAAATCCTAGACTGCTTATTCTGGACGAACCGACCGAAGGCATACAGCCGAATATCGTCAGCGAAATCGGCGATGTCATCATCCGGCTCAATCACTCACGCGGTACGCCCCTTACCTTGCCAAAACCCGATCCTGACGCCTTGGGCGAAGTGCATGAGGCGATTGCAAAAATCAATCATGAATTCGGCGTGACGGTGTTGTTGGTAGAGCAAAAGCTGCCCTTTGCCAGAAAAGTAGCGGATCGATTTTGTATAATGGACCGGGGCCGCAATGTGGCGGTTGGAATGATGGATGAAATGACCGAGGAGATGGTCAAGCGGTATTTGACGGTTTGATATTATCGCAAAGTATTGTAGGGTGACATCGTTAACACGCTCAGGCATGGAAATGCAGTTGGTGACGCTCCAGCGTTACGCAACGCAAAAGCATAGCAGGATGAATTCCCAAGCAAGAGCGAAGCAACGGAAACTAGTCAAATCATGCACAGATGCCTGCATGAAGAGCATCAACACCCTACAAAGAGTCGAAATATATAAAACAACGGCAACCCCTCATTGAAACCCTATACCCTGCTGAACGATTTAACAAACACTGGAATTGCCGAGCCCGCTGGACGGCAATCCCAAGGCTGGCAAGCCAAGCTGGAATTGGGTTTTGTCCGCCGGCACGGCAAAACTGTTCTGGCAAATCGCCGCCATTTTGGCCCTTTAAAGGTGCAGCGGCCTTTTTATCCCGAAGGCGATGTGTGTCATGTCTATGTGCTGCATCCGCCGGGCGGCGTGGTGGCGGGTGACCTTTTGACAATAGCCGTAAACGCCGCTACTAAAAGCTCGGCGTTGATTACGACACCCGCCGCCGGCAAGTTTTACCGTAGCAATGGCAAGCTTGCGCAGCAACTGGCGACGTTGACGGTTGCGGCGGGCGCCTCTTTAGAATGGTTGCCGCAGGAAACCATTATCTATGAAGGCGCGCGGATGGCGTCAGAATTGCACCTGGAACTGGCCGCCGGATCGCGGTTTATCGGCTGGGAAATGCTTGCGCTGGGACGGCCTGCCGCTAATGAAAGCTTTACTACAGGAGAAGCGCGCATGATCTGGCAAATTTTCCGTTCCGGCGAGCTGTTTTATCGTGAGCGGTTAATAATTGACGCACAAGCCTTTGCCGCCAACTGGGGCTTAAACGGGCGTTCCGCCTGCGGGACGCTGTTCGCCTGCCCTGCCACGTCTGCGCAGTTAGAATCCGTGCAGCAACTGATTGGCGATAGCGAAGGACGCGGCGTGACCTTGATAGATGATATGCTGATCTGCCGCGCCCTCGATAGCCGCGCCGATCAATTACGCGAGTTTTTCCAGCAAGTTTGGCGTACGCTACGGCCTGACGTAGTTCAGCGTGATGCTTGTACTCCGCGTATTTGGGCGACATAACTGGTTTTCCCGTTACTCGCAGCTCGTTCATTGTTATACGCAAATCCGTCATTCCGGCAGGGATTCACGTCAGGCGTCCAGCCTGACCCCCTTCGGATTAATGCAAATCTGTTCCAGACAGATTTGCGCCGGACCCGTTTTAGCGCGAAGCGAACCCAGGCTGCATGGATGTATTCAAGCTTACCATCCATGGAACTGGATACCCGCTTCACTGCGGGTATGACGAGTTATCTGTATATTTGTGTATAACAACGAACGCAGCGCTTGTGAACGAGATTAGCTGATTAACTGGAGGAAGATAAATAATGCAATTAACACCACGCGAAAAAGACAAACTGTTAATTTTTACCGCAGGTCTGCTGGCAGAAAGGCGCAAGGCCAGAGGCTTGAAACTGAATTATCCCGAAGCAGTAGCGTTTATTTCCGCCGCAATTATGGAAGGGGCGAGGGACGGACGCACGGTTGCCGAACTGATGGAATACGGCCGCACCCTGCTTTACCGTCCGGATGTTATGGAAGGCGTTACGGAAATGCTGCCGGATGTGCAAGTGGAAGCGACATTCCCGGACGGCACCAAACTGGTGACTGTCCATAACCCGATCGAATAACAAGTAGGGCGCGCACGGCACGCCCTACGCTAAATACATGCATTAGGAGTAGTCATGATACCCGGAGAAATCATCCCCGCCAATGGCGACATCGAACTGAACGCAGGCCGCGCGGTGATTAGCGCGATTGTCGCCAATAGCGGCGACCGGCCAATTCAAGTGGGCTCGCATTATCATTTTTTTGAAACCAATCCCGCATTGCATTTTGATCGCGCGGCAACACGCGGATTCAGGCTTGATATTCCCGCCGGCACGGCGGTGCGCTTTGAACCGGGCCAGCATCGCGAAGTGCGGCTAGTGGCTTTTGCCGGTCTGCGCCGTATTTACGGTTTTCGTCAGACGGTAATGGGCGACCTGGAGGAAATCGTATGAGCAGAATTAGCAGGCAAGCTTATGCGGATATGTTCGGACCTACAACCGGCGACCGGGTGCGTTTGGGCGATAGCGGCTTGTTTCTTGAAGTGGAAGCGGACCGCACGATTTATGGCGATGAAGTCAAATTCGGCGGCGGCAAGGTTATCCGCGACGGCATGGGTCAAAGTCAGCTCGACTCCTCAGTGGCGATGGATCTGGTGATCACCAATGCGCTTATCGTCGATTACTGGGGCATTGTTAAAGCCGATGTCGGCATAAAAAACGGCCGCATCGCAGGGATCGGCAAAGCAGGCAATCCCGATACCCAACAGGGCGTCGATATAGTCATAGGTCCCGGCACCGAGATTATCGCCGGGGAAGGACAAATTATTACGGCTGGCGGCGTAGACGCGCATATCCATTTTATCTGTCCGCAACAAATCGATGAAGCGTTGATGTCGGGCGTGACCACCATGATCGGCGGCGGCACCGGGCCTGCGACGGGCACGAATGCGACGACCTGTACGCCAGGCCCGTGGAATATCCATGCCATGCTGCAATCGCTGGATGCTTTTCCGATGAATTTCGGTTTGCTCGGCAAGGGTAACGCCAGTCTGCCGGATGCTTTGGAAGAACAGGTTCGCGCCGGAGCGATGGGCTTGAAACTGCATGAAGACTGGGGCACGACACCGGCCGCTATCGATTGCTGCCTTTCGGTGGCCGACCGTTTTGATGTGCAGGCCGCCATTCATACCGATACCTTGAACGAATCCGGGTTCGTCGAAGACACCTTCGCCGCCTTCAAAGGCCGAACCATTCACACGTATCATACCGAAGGAGCCGGCGGCGGCCATGCCCCCGATATTATCAAAGCCTGTGGAGAGTCCAACGTGCTGCCGTCTTCAACGAATCCGACCCGGCCTTATACCGTCAACACCGTGGACGAACACCTGGATATGCTGATGGTTTGTCATCACCTGGATCCGGGCATTGCTGAAGACGTTGCATTTGCGGAGTCGCGGATTCGCCGCGAAACCATAGCTGCCGAAGACATTCTGCATGACTTGGGCGCGTTTTCCATGATTTCCTCGGATTCGCAGGCGATGGGCCGGGTTGGAGAAGTCATCATCCGCACTTGGCAAACCGCGCATAAAATGAAAGCGCAGCGCGGCAGTCTGGCGGAAGATTCGCCTGGCAACGACAATTTCCGCATCAAGCGCTATATCGCCAAATACACGATTAATCCAGCCATCAGTCACGGCATTGCGCATGAAGTGGGTTCTATTGAAGTAGGAAAATTAGCCGATCTGGTGTTGTGGAATCCGGCATTTTTCGCAGTTAAACCCAGCCTGATTATTAAAGGCGGATTTATAGCCGCCGCCCCAATGGGCGATCCCAATGCTTCGATTCCGACGCCGCAACCGGTGCATTACCGGCCAATGTTTGGTGCGTCCGGGATGACCGCATCGTCAACATCGATGTTCTTTTTGCCCAAAGTTGCAGCCGAATCCGATGTTGCCGCGGCTTTAAGGCTTAACAAGAGGATTGGCGTGGTGACGGGAACCCGCGCCATCGGCAAGAAGGACCTGATCCATAATAACTACCAACCGCATATTGAAGTCGATCCGCAAACCTATTCAGTTCGCGCCGACGGTCTGTTGCTGACGTGCGAACCCGCTGATGCGCTGCCTTTTACCCAACGTTACTTTTTGTTTTGAATATGCTTAAACTCACAGAATTAGCTCCGCTGGAGACCACGCCGGACGACGTAGTCACTTTGCCGTATGAATCCCGCCAGAAAAGCCGCTTGTTAA
Source organism: Methylobacter sp. KS41 (assembly GCA_002862125.1). Classification (GTDB taxonomy): domain Bacteria; phylum Pseudomonadota; class Gammaproteobacteria; order Methylococcales; family Methylomonadaceae; genus Methylobacter_C. The sequence continues at coordinate 2,405,717 of PHSP01000001.1, forward strand.
TCAAAACCGATAGCGGCGCCAAAATCGGACTGCATTTGCCGCGTGGACAGGTGTTGCGTCAGGGCTCCGTGTTAACCGGCCCCGACCATTACCATGTGCGAGTTAATGCGGCTGCCGAATCGCTTTCGGTAGTCCGCACTGACGACGCTATGCAATTCGCCCGCGCCTGTTATCACCTGGGTAACCGGCATGTGGCTTTGCAGATTTTACCGGGCGAATTACGCTTTCTGAGCGATCATGTTCTGGATCGCATGCTGGAAGGATTGAGCCTGGCGGTTTCTCATGAAGTTTTACCATTTGAGCCGGAGCAAGGCGCGTATCACGGTCATGGTCACTGATCTGGCGTTACTGCGTTTGCTGCAACTGGTAAGCCCTGGTCTGCCGATAGGCATGTACAGCTATTCGCAAGGTTTCGAGCGTGCTGTAGACGATGGCTGGTTAACGAATGCAGCCGACACCGGAGATTGGATTGGCGGGTTGATGGACACTTGTTTGACTCGCATCGATTTGCCCATTCTGACACGGCTTTATGACGCCTGGCAATGCGGCAATATTGAAAAGGTTGAATTTTGGACCAGAACCCTGATCGCCTGCAGGGAAACCGCCGAATTAAGGGCGGAAGACCGGCACACCGGCCAGGCTTTGGCCCGTTTGCTGGATTCATTGGCAGTAGCGGATATGCAGGCCTGGATTCGTAAACCGGAAGCCACTCTCGCTACAATATTCGGTTTTGCCGCAGTTAACTGGGGCATCCCCAGACGCGAAACAGCTATCGGATATTTGTGGAGCTGGCTGGAAAACCAGGTAGTATGCGCTGTAAAACTTGTGCCCTTGGGTCAGGCAGCTGGACAGCGGCTATTGACTGATTTGGCAGGCAAAGTACCGGTTCTGGTCGATGAAGCGTTAAGTCTTAGCGATGATGACATCGGAGGCAGCGCTTTCGGTCTTGCTTTGGCCAGCAGCCGGCATGAAATGCAGTATTCCAGATTATTTCGTTCTTAAGAGGTTATATGAGCGCTAAACAGATATTAAGAGTAGGTATAGGCGGTCCCGTCGGCTCGGGTAAAACGGCCTTGGTGGACGCGTTATGCAAGCAGATGCGCGGCCAATTCGAAATCGGCGTGGTCACCAATGATATTTATACCAGGGAAGACCAGCAGTTTTTGATTCGTAGCCAGGCGCTGCCTGAGGAACGTATTTTAGGCGTGGAAACCGGCGGCTGTCCTCACACCGCAATCCGGGAAGATGCGTCGATGAATCTGGCTGCCGTGGATGAATTAAGTCAACGCTTTGAAAACCTTGACTTTATCATGGTGGAAAGCGGCGGGGATAATCTCAGCGCAACATTTAGTCCGGAACTGGCGGATCTCACTATTTACGTAATTGACGTATCGGCTGGCGACAAGATACCGCGCAAAGGCGGACCGGGCATTACCCGCTCGGATTTGCTGGTAATCAACAAGATCGATTTAGCCCCTTATGTGGGCGCCTCGCTTGAAGTCATGAATCACGATGCGCGTAAAATGCGCGGTGAGCGGCCATTTGTATTCACCAATTTAAAGACAAAAGAAGGACTTAAAGCGGTTGAGGATTTCATTATTCAAGCTGGAATGCTAACCGGATGAAGAATCGGGCTATGACCGCGATATATTGACCATGTTAATTTGTGTTTGCCCGCTTCCGCCACTCATCGTTACTCACAAGCCCGTTATTCCGGTGAGAGATTCGTCACGCACTCTTACAGGTCACGTTAGCATATCCTGCCTGCCGCCCTTCGGGTTAGCATTCAAGCTGAACTAGAGCAGGGAATCCGCAGTGCCGTTATACCAGACTCCTGAAGTCTAGCCAGTGCCCGTTCTTTCATCGCCAAATCGGCTTCAACATACATGTGCGTGGTTTTCGGGCTTTCGTGTCCCAGTCACAACGCGATCACGCTGATATCGACTCCGGACTGCAGCAGGTGCATCGCGAATGTACGTCGAATGCAGTGCAAAGAAATGTGACATCCGGACAAACTGGTGTTCGTTTGGGCGGCTGCGGTTGCCGCCAGACGCGCGCTGAGCGACATTATTTCGCGTCATCGCTTGCCTGTCTGGGTTGGGCAACACGACCGGTCGTCCCCAATCTGCGGATTCAATCGCAGCCAAGCCCTGATTTTTCGACAAAACCTGTTATTTAATCTATTCAGGCATGATAATTGCTTTATTTTAAAAAACTATTTTAAATGCAACAACGTTGTCGCGCCAACATTTCTTACCTATAAAAATACTTTCTATTTCCACGCTAATGAATAGGCTTAATGTTTTATTGATTGAAAGCGATCCTGATAATACATTGCTGGAAAACAGCCTTAAAGACCATGGTCACAAATTGCTGAAAACATTACACAACTTTGATTTTTTGAGGCTGATCAAAGAAATCACCCCGGATGTCATTATTTTCAATCTTTATACTCCTTCAAAAAAATTATTGGAGGATCTGCAAACCCTTAGTTACCAATCTGCATTGCCAGTGATAATGTTTGTCAGTGATGGTAATTTTGACACCATTAATCAGGCTATCAAGGCGGGAGTCAGCGCATTTATTGTTGATGGTCTTGAGCCCAACCGCATTGCCAGCATCATCAATGTTGCTATCGCAAGATTCAAATACCAGCAATCACTAAAAAATGCACTGGAAGAAGCATGTGCAAAACTAGAAGACAGAAAACAAATTGACCGTGCCAAGGCCATTTTAATCAAGTCAAAAAACTTTACCGAAGACGAGGCTTATCATACGCTTAGAAGATTGGCGATGGATAGAAATATAACTCTGGGCGAAATGGCTAAAAACGTAATTACCATGTCGGAACTGTTCAAATAAACAAGTTTAATTTTTAAGTAAAAACCATGAAAACGTTTATCAAAGTCACTGAAATATGGATTCCAGACAAACATCGCACCGGACTTGAGTTTGGCTCCGGTTTATATGGCGAGCTGATTGACTTTAAAGCGGACAGCGAACAACAAAAATTTTCTTACAACGAAGGCCTGCCCGGAAAAGCCTGGGCGGCGGGCCATCCAATTGTGCTGACAAAATTTGAACACTCTTATTTCAAGCGGACAGCTGCCGCAAAAGATGCCGGATTGACATGCGCTATTGCAATACCCATTTTTTCCGGCGATTTTCTGATGGCAGTTGTCGTTTTTTTATGCGGAGATGATGAAGAACATGCCGGCGCTATTGAAGTTTGGTGCAACAATCCGGTATCGGAAAACAGGCTTAACGTTATGGATGGTTATTACGGAACACTGCAACACTTTGAAGCCATTTCCAGACAAATCAGCCTGAGTAAATGTCAGGGGCTCGCCGGACTGGCATGGGAATCCGGCATGCCGGTTCTTATCGATGATATAAGCAAGGGAGAAGCGATGGTCAGAGCTCATGACGCTCAACAGGCCGGTATCAGCATGGGTATTAGCATCCCTGTTTCCGGCAACACTAAACAGCCCTACTTCATGACCTTTCTTTCAGCTAAAGCCACGCCAATTGCCAAGCGCATCCAAATTTGGATTCCCGACAAACAACGCAATCAACTTATCTGTCAACAAGGCTATAGTAAAAATAGCAATGATTTGGCGAAAATATTTGAAACCGTTAGCGTGAACAAAGGTGTTGGAGCGCTGGGCCGCGTTTGGCTGACAGGGATGCCTGTCATCACCGGCGATCATGATCCTGTTTACAATCCGGAACTGGAAAGCCTGAGCAGCATGCTTGCGATACCCGTCATAGAAAATGGCAGATTAAAGGCTATTGTCAGTTTTTTGTTCTAAATTTAGCTAAGCCAAATAGTTCTCGTTTGGTGCAAAAACTACTCTTTCTGCACATTACTGGAGCAAAAAAAGAATTCCATCTAATCCTCTCCCGCTCGTTATCTTATATAGAAATTTATGAATACATTATTAGCTCATGTATTTATTGATATATTTTAAATTAAAATAGTTATAAGCAGTTATGGCACGGCTTGTGCTCTAATATATTTACAGGCTCCAACGCTGGAGCCACAAATTCCATGCTCAAAGCTGAGCAATTGACAAAGGCGTCGACTAGATCGTTGTGTCGTTATTGACACTCGGTTTTTCGGCGTTTTTTTTTGCCTTAAAATTCCATATTGAGATAAAGCCACCATGAAAGCACCGGAGAAGTTTTTTATCAGAAAATGGGTTACAGCGCTTTACGCCGTAGCCGCGATTACAACAGCAAGCTTTGCATCCTGCGTTGGCGCTGTTGAAAAGCTGGAAAAAGAAAGTCTGAAATTAGGCTTTATCAAATTAACAGATATGGCGCCTTTAGCCGTTGCCTTTGAAAAAGGCTATTTCGAGGATGAAGGGCTTTACGTTCAACTTGAATCACAAGCTAACTGGAAGGTTTTGCTGGACCGGGTCATTAACGGCGAACTTGATGGCGCGCATATGTTGGCGGGACAGCCCATTGGCGCAACGATAGGATTTGGCACCCAAGCGAATATCGTTACCGCATTCAGCATGGATTTAAACGGTAATGCGGTTACCGTCTCGAATGATGTCTGGAAACAAATGAAACCCCATATAACCATGAAAGACGGAAAACCGGTGCATCCCATCAAGGCCGATGCCTTAAAGCCAGTTGTTGAAAAATATAAAAGCGAAGGCAAACCGTTCAATATGGCTATGGTTTTTCCTGTTTCAACACATAATTATGAGTTGCGATACTGGCTGGCGGCAGGTGGCATTAAGCCAGGGTTTTATGCGCCGCCAGAAGACACGTCAGGTCAAATTGATGCTGAAGCAAAACTATCGGTAACGCCTCCGCCGCAAATGCCGGCAACTCTAGAAGCAGGCACTATCGTCGGATATTGCGTTGGCGAGCCATGGAATCAGCAAGCCGTTTTTAAGGGTATTGGCGTTCCCATCATCAGTGATGGAGAAATCTGGAAAAATAACCCGGAAAAAGTATTTGGGGTGACTAAAGAATTTGCTGATAAAAATCCAAATACTCACAAAGCGATAATCAAAGCCTTGATTCGGGCAGCAATGTGGCTGGATGCAGAGAACAATAGAAACCGCACTGAAGCATCCGAAATGTTATCTCAAAAACAATATGTCGGCGCCGACTACGAAGTTATCGCCAACAGTATGACGGGCACTTTCGAGTATGAAAAAGGCGACAAACGCCCGTTGCCTGATTTCAATGTTTTTTTTCGTTATAACGCAACTTATCCCTATTACAGTGACGCAGTCTGGTATCTAACCCAAATGCGGCGCTGGGGGCAAATTAATGAACAAAAACCGGATGCCTGGTACATGGAGACCGCCAAAAAAGTTTATCGTCCTGACATTTACATGGCGGCAGCTAAGGCGCTGATTGCCGAAGGCAAAGCCAAAGCCAGCGATTTCCCCACGGAAAAAGAATCCGGCTTTAAACCTGCCCAGGCTGATTTTATAGACAACATTGTTTATGACGGCGCCAAGCCTAATGAGTATCTGGCTAAATTCCCAATAGGACTTAAGGGCAAGCAAAAAATAGTAGGCGGCAAGGTTGTCGACTAGTGCCGGCAGCGGAACGCAAAAACCACAGCCAGGCGACCCCTTGTCACCTTCACTAGTCCGGCCTGCTTACTACAAAAACTCACAGATGATTACTTACAACAGCGCAGATTGAGGTAAAAATGAGCAACCAGCTAATCAAATTCCTTAACATCACCGGGTTAACCTGGCTCGTTCCTTTGGTAAAAATCGCGGCGGGTGAAAACCCTGCGCAACAAGTCCGGCAGTTGTTTCTGATTATGGGAGTTCCCATTATCGCCTTCACTCTGTTTCTGGGTCTCTGGAGTTTTTCTGCAGCCAAAGTCAACACCAGTCTCGGCGCAATACCTGGCCCTGTCGCGGTTTGGCATGAAGCGGGCGGATTATTGGCTGAACATGTCGCGGAAAGAAAAAAAGAAGCTGAATTTTATCAACGCCAGCAAGAACGCAACCAACAAAAACTGGCGGAAAATCCGTCGGCTAAAATCAAAGTCCGCCCCTATAACGGTCAAGCGACTTATCTGGACAAGATTTTCACCAGCCTTTATACGGTTTTTGCAGGTTTTTTGATTGCCGTACTTATTGCCGTGCCATTGGGTCTTCTTTGCGGCATGAGTCCTCTTATTAACACAGCCATTAATCCGCTGATTCAAATTTTTAAGCCGGTATCGCCATTGGCCTGGCTGCCAATTGTGACTTTGGTCGTCAGCGCTGTTTATGTGAGCACTGATGATTCATGGTTTGAAAAGTCTTTTCTGACTTCAGCCATTACGGTGACGCTGTGCTCACTTTGGCCAACCTTGATCAACACAGCCGTGGGCGTATCCTCTATCGACAAGGATTTGGTTAATGTAGGCAAAGTATTGCGCCTGAACTGGTTCACCCAGGTCAAAAAAATCATTTTGCCGTCAGCCTTGCCTTATATTTTCACCGGAATGAGATTGTCATTAGGCGTGGGCTGGATGGTATTAATTGCGGCAGAAATGCTGGCCCAGAATCCCGGGCTTGGAAAATTCGTCTGGGATGAATTCCAAAACGGCAGCTCAAACTCCTTAGGTAGAATCATGGTGGCGGTATTTACAATCGGCATCATCGGTTTTGTTCTGGATCGATTCATGCAGTCATTACAAAAACTATTCTCTTTCGGAACGGAACTTTAATCAGGAGCCAATCATGCCAGCCGTTAAACTAAAATCCGTTGATATTAGCACTGCTTCCGGAAGGTCATCACCATCCAATGATCCCTATCTGCCGTTAGTGGAATTAAGGGATGTTTGTAAAACTTATGGTGAGGGTAAGGGTAAAACCTCTATTCTCAAAAATATCAATTTATCCGTTAAAGAAGGCGAGTTTATCGCCATTGTAGGTTTTTCAGGCAGTGGTAAAAGCACGCTGATTTCAACTATCGCCGGTTTGATTCAGGCTGATAGCGGAGAGGTGTTAAAACAGGGCGCCCCTATAACTGCACCGGGACCTGACCGTGGCGTGGTATTTCAAAACTATTCCCTGATGCCCTGGTTGACCGTATTTGAAAACGTGGCTTTGGCGGTTGATGAAATTTTTAAAGACTGGCCGGCTGCTCAGCGCAAAGCTCATACAGAAAAATATGTGCGCATGGTCAATCTAGGCGCAGCCATGGATAAAAAACCCGCTGAATTATCCGGCGGTATGCGCCAACGGGTTAATGTAGCCCGCGCCCTGGCGGCCAGCCCCGATATTTTATTACTGGATGAGCCGCTCAGCGCCCTGGATGCGCTGACCCGAGGTAACTTGCAAGATGAAATTCTGCAAATATGGGAACAGGAAAAGAAGACCGTCATATTGATTACCAACGATGTTGATGAAGCGATATACATGGCTGATCGGGTAATCCCTCTAAACCCTGGCCCGGATGCAACATTCGGCCCCGCCTTCCCTATTAATATCGGACGGCCGCGGGATAGAGCCGCATTAAATCATAACGAAGCGTTCAAAAAATTACGCGCCGAAATCACCCAATATCTGATGGCTATCGGCATGGAAAAAACCCGGGACTTAAGCTCCGATATAATCACTTTACCGAAGGTCCGGCCTAATACCAACAACGATTGGAAGCTGGACAATTCAGAATTTAAAACCGCCAAAGATGACTTAGGCAGGCCTCGTTATCTGGAATTTTCACAACTGTCGAAAATCTACCCGGCGCCCAACGGCAACAGCGCCGTTAAAGTCGTTGACGGCTTTGATTTGAAAATGAAAAAAGGCGAGTTTATCTCGATCATTGGTCATTCCGGTTGCGGCAAATCTACCGTGTTATCAATGACCGCCGGATTAAACAGCATTTCCGAAGGCTGCATTATTCTGGATAACCGGGAACTTGACAGCGCCGGACCTGACCGCGGCGTGGTATTTCAATCGCCCAGCCTATTTCCATGGCTGACAGCATTTGAAAACGTCACCCTGGGTGTCGATAAAGTCTACCCGCATGCTACCCGGGCAGAGCGCAATGATATTGTCGAGTATTATTTGACCCGCGTCGGTTTGGGCGATTCGCTGCATAAAAAAGCCGCAGATATGTCCAACGGGATGCGCCAGAGGGTCGGCATCGCCCGCGCTTTTGCCCTATCACCTAAGTTATTGCTGCTCGATGAACCTTTCGGCATGCTGGACTCATTAACGCGTTGGGAGTTGCAGGAAGTATTAATGGAAGTCTGGGAACGCACGCACGTCACTGCTATCGTAGTGACGCATGATGTAGATGAAGCTATCTTGCTGGCGGACCGCGTCGTGATGATGACCAACGGTCCACATGCAAAAATCGGCAAAATAGAAGAGATTGATCTACCCAGACCTCGCACACGCAAAGCATTGCTGGCGCACCCTGATTATTACAAATACCGTGAAAGCCTGCTGACTTTTCTGGCCGAATGCGAGCATGCGCATTAGGAATAAGGCTAAAAGAATATGCAGTCAATTGATCCAAAGCTCAAGTTTCCAGAAACCATTCGTTTTAATCAAAAAGGGGGGCATTATGCCACAGCGTCGAAAAAGAATTCCGTTATCTGCTGCATTGTTTTCACTCTCTGCAGTCAGTTATTCTGCTATGGCTGACATCACTAAGAAAGTTGAAGATGCGCTTAATTTTTATCATTACGGCAAAAATGGAGCGATAAAGTTTGATCTCAACACGCGCTTTGAAGAGGTCAATCAGGACAACGTCAGAAACCCAACACTCAATGGCAAACCCTTGCCTGCCTCAATACAGCCAGATACGGCCAATGCTGTCACAACACGCTTGCGGCTAGGTCTGCTTTCACCCGAATTTTATGGACTGCAAGGCTATGCCGAATATCAGGGCCTTTACGCCATGGACTCGGACTACAACAGTACCCGTAATGGTAAAACCGGATACTCCAAGGTTGCCGATCCTTATGTCAATGAACTAGATCAGTTATGGCTCAGTTATGCGGGCGTCCCGGATACCCTTATCAAGGGGGGCAGGCAAGTCATTCAACTGGATGACCAGCGTTTTATCGGTAACGTAGGCTGGCGGCAAATACAACAAACCTATGACTCGGTGCTGATTACCCACGCCAATCAACAGATTTTTGGTCTGACCGTTAATGTCGGCTATATAGGCAACGTAAAAACATTTACGTCTACCAACGCCGGCCTTAATGCGCCGGTACTCAATGTCAATTATAAGCTTGGCGATTATGGCAGCCTGACCGGTTATGGCTATTGGGTTGCTTATACTCAGCAGGCAAATTATGCCAACTCAAATCAGACCTACGGTTTTCGCTTTACAAATTATCAAAAACCGGGTGACACGTTTAAGGTGAGTGATAACTTTGGCCTGCTTTACACTGCTGAATGGAGTATTCAATCAGATTATCAGAATAGTCCACAAAAATACACGGTTGACCGCTATAACCTGATGGGCGGCTTAACTGCCTATAATTTCACCTTCCAAGGCGCTATGGAACAACTTGACGGCGTTGGTCAAAATAAAACTTTTATTACTCCGCTGGGTACAAACGCTGCATTTCAGGGTTGGGCTAATATATTCCTGGTTACCCCTAAAGATGGTATTCGTGATGTATTCGGTACAGTGACGACCACGCTGGATCGAGGCGACGTTACCCTAACTGGAGTTTTTCATGAATTTTACGATGACACCGGTAATGTTCATTACGGCAAGGAATGGGATTTTACCGCGACCAAAAAATTCGGCAAACATTATTCGCTATTAGCGAGATACGCTTATTACAATGCCGATCACTATGACACCAATACCCAAAAAATATGGGTGCAGGGCAATATTAGTTTTTAAATGCATAACTGATTACAGAGTTTTTAGTATCAATATTGCATTAATGTAATTTTTGAGGTTAGTCATGAGCATAAAACAAACTTTGGTCGTCATTGGTAACGGCATGGTTGGGCAAAATTTTCTGGACAATCTGGTTTCGAGTCCGGTTAAAGAGAAATATGAAATCGTCACCTTTTGCGAGGAACCCAGGACTGCTTATGACCGGGTTCATCTCTCTGCATTTTTTTCCGGCAAAACAGCCGGAGATTTGTCTCTGGTTGAACCCGGCTTTTTCGAGCAACATGGAATTACCATTCATGTAGGTGATAAGGCCGCCAAAATCTACCGCGACTCTAAAACTGTGGTTTCTGAAAAAGGCGTATTGATTCATTATGACAAACTGGTGCTGGCGACGGGCTCTTATCCATTTGTACCGCCTGTGCCGGGGCATGACAGAGCGCAGTGTCTGGTTTACCGGACTATTGAAGATCTGGAGGCTATGACTGCAGCGGCAGAAAACGGCAAAGTGGGTGTTGTTGTCGGCGGCGGCTTGTTGGGGCTGGAAGCGGCCAAGGCATTAAGGGACTTAGGTTTGCAGACGCATATCGTAGAGTTTGCCCCGCGTTTGATGGCGGTACAATTGGATGATGCGGGCGGCGCCATGCTTAGACGTAAAATTGAAGAATTAGGCGTAATCGTGCATACGGGTAAAAATACCAGTCTTATCACCGATGGCGAGCAGTGTATGAATAAAATGTGCTTTGCCGACGGAGAAGAACTGGAAACCGATATTGTATTGTTCTCGGCAGGCATACGTCCGCGTGATGATATTGCCCGCGATTGCGCCCTTGACGTTGGTCCGCGAGGCGGCATAGTCATCAATAACCAATGCCTTACTTCAGACCCTGATATTTATGCCATCGGCGAATGCGCGCTCTGGAATGGCATGATCTATGGTCTGGTCGCCCCCGGCTATGCGATGGCGCGTACTGTTGTCGCGGATTTAGCCGGTAAAGAAGCCAGCTTTACCGGCGCGGATATGAGTACAAAACTGAAACTGATGGGTGTAGATGTCGCCAGTATCGGTGATGCACATGCCAGAACACAGGGCGCTCTGGTGTATAGCTATCAAAACGGCGATCATGAGGTGTATAAACGCCTGGTTGTCAGCCAGGATAAAAAGCAATTACTCGGCGCTGTATTGGTCGGTGATGCTTCGGGCTACACTACGTTATTGCAATATTGCCTGAACGGTATTGAACTGCCGGAAAATCCGGATGCGCTGATTTTACCTCCAAGAGGGGATGAATCTGTCGGATTAGGCCCGGATGCTTTGCCACTATCCGCACAAATCTGCTCTTGTTTTGACGTCACTAAAGGCGCAGTTTGTAAGGCGATTGAAGCGGGTTGCACTAGCATCGGCGCATTAAAAGCGGAAACCAAGGCATCGACCGGCTGCGGCGGCTGTGCGCCCTTGTTGAAAGCAGTCATGAACTCAGAGCTTGCAAAACATGGCTTTACAGTCAATACCGATATTTGCGAGCATTTCGCTTATACCCGGCAGGATTTGTACAACCTGATTATGGTAGAGGAAATCAGAACCTTCGATGCGTTACTTGAAAAGCACGGCAAAGGTAAAGGCTGCGAGATTTGCAAACCGGCGGTCGGTTCTATTCTGGCTTCCTACTGGAACGACTACATATTGAAAACAGAGCATTTGGGCCTTCAGGACACCAATGATACGTTTTTAGCCAATATGCAGAAAGACGGCACCTATTCTGTCGTGCCGCGAATCACCGGCGGTGAAATCAGCCCGGACATGCTAATTGCACTGGGTCAAGTAGGCAAGAAATATAAGCTTTACACCAAAATAACCGGCGGTCAGCGAGTGGATTTATTTGGCGCCAGAGTCGATCAATTGCCCCATATCTGGAAAGAACTCATTGCGGCCGGCTTTGAATCCGGTCATGCCTACGGCAAATCCCTACGCACGGTAAAATCCTGTGTCGGCAGCGCCTGGTGCCGTTATGGAGTGGATGACAGCGTTGGCCTGGCAATAGAACTGGAAAATCGCTACAAAGGCCTGCGGTCGCCGCATAAGATCAAATTTGCCGTGTCGGGGTGTACTCGCGAATGCGCAGAAGCGCAGGGCAAGGATGTCGGTGTCATAGCCACAGAAACCGGCTGGAACTTATATGTCTGCGGCAATGGCGGCATGAAACCGCGTCATGCGGATTTATTCGCCACCAGCCTGGATAAAGAAACTTTAATTAAATATATCGACCGTTTCTTAAGCTTTTATGTGCGCACTGCCGACCGGCTGCAGCGCACATCGGTTTGGATGGAAAACATGGAAGGCGGTCTGGATTACTTAAAGTCGGTGATCATTGATGACAAACTGGGACTGTGCGAACAGCTGGAACAACATATGCAGCATATCATTGATACCTATCATTGTGAATGGAAAGCCACTATCGAAGATGAAGCAAAATTAAAACGCTTCCGTCACTTTATTAACAGCGACCAACCGGATGAAATGATAGTGTTTGTCGAAGAACGCGGACAAATACGTCCCGCCGATGAAGAAGAGCGGAAACATTTTAAACTCGTGGAGGTTGCGTAATGGTCCAGTGGCAAGACGTTTGCAGTGTTGATGAATTACAACCCGATTCCGGCGTTTGCGCGTTGGTTGAAGGTCTCCAGGTCGCTATTTTTTACATGCCTAAGGATAAGGCGGTTTTCGCCATAAATAATTACGATCCATTCGGTAATGCCAACGTCTTATCGCGCGGCATAATCGGAGATATTAACGGTCAACCCGTAGTCGCTTCGCCTTTATACAAACAACATTTCAATCTGCAAACGGGTGTATGTCTTGAAAATGAAACGGTAACCATACCCGCATACGCTGCTCGCATAGTAAACGGCAGCGTTCAAGTCAGCATGCCGGAGTAGGATGATGAAATATAACTATTATATTGCCGATGTTTTCACCAGGCAGATATTCAATGGCGCCCAGATTGCGGTTTTCCCCAATGCTGACGGGTTAAGCGATCAACAAATGAAATTGGCGGCCAGAGAACTGAATTTAACAGAAACAGTATTTGTGTTTCATCCTGATGCTGATAGTACAACGCGAACGATGCGTATTTTTTCATCACTGGGCGAAATAGATTTTGCGGGGCATCCCATTATAGCGACTGCTTATGTACTGGGTAGTTGCGGCGACATTAACTTAACGGAAGCGATTACCCCGGTGGTATTTGAACAGAAGTCAGGGCCGATCGATGTCAATATCACTGTAAACCAAGGTAAGCCGGTTTTTGTTCAGTTTGGCAGTAAAGTTTCATCCCTGGTTGACAGGTTTGCGCCTACCGATGAAGAAATCACCAGTTTCCTGTCCATCCAGCAATCCGAGCTTGACCACAATAAATACTCTCCGCGCCTGGTTTCCTGCGGAGTCCCCTATCTGATAGTGCCTGTCTGGAGTTATGATTCTGTCAGAAAAGCCAAATTTAATTACTCTGCCTGGAGTCAATCCATCGCGCCACAAACAGCTGCACAGGAAATTTTACTGTTTGCACCAAAAACGCCATTTGTGAATGCGGATTTTAATGCACGGCTGCTTGGCCCGCGTATAGGTATTCACGAAGACCCGCCCATAGGCAATGCAATGCCTGCCTTTGCATCTTACCTGTGTTCATTTGAGCATACCCGGAAAGGCACGCATACCTTTGCCGTCGACAGAGGCGATGCACACACGAGGCGGAGCGTGTTGAATCTGGAAATGGACAATAAAGGCCTGGAGCAGTTGGCGCTACGGGTAGGCGGAGAAGCTGTCATGGTGGCGGAAGGAATAATGACTATTCCTGACATTAATGATATTTAACCGCTTGTGCAATTTGTTGTTCACCATGAAAAGCATGAGTTTGCATTTTTATTTTTCGTGAAACTTACACGATCCGCGCTTATCCAGCTTTGCTCCGGCGCATTGCGTTATAAAGGGATTATTTTATGAAACAACGTTTGGTTGTCATCGGCAACGGCATGGCCGGGATGAGAACGGTTGAAGAACTGCTGTCAGCCGCACCCGGAAAATACGACATTACCGTGTTCGGCGCGGAACCTTACGGTAACTATAACCGTATCATGCTGTCCTCGGTGCTGTGCGGCGAAAAAACTATCGAAGATATCGTCATTAATAACCGCCAATGGTATATCGGCAATGGCATAACGCTCCATGCGGGTGAAAATAAAGCCGTGTCACGCATAGACAGGATAAACAGAAAAGTCTATGCGCAAGACGGCACCTGCGCCGGCTATGACCGCTTGTTAATTGCTACCGGCTCTAAAGCTGTTATCCCGTTGATTCCCGGCAATAATCTGGATGGGGTTATAAGTTTTCGTGATATTTTCGACGTCAACAGGATGCTGTCCTACACCGAAAGCCATAGCAAAGCCGTGGTCCTGGGCGGCGGCCTGTTAGGCCTGGAAGCCGCTAACGGACTGGCTTCAAGAGGCATGGATGTTACCGTGATTCATAATCATGAGATACTGCTTAACCGGCAAATGGACAAGCAAGCCGGTCAAATGTTACAGAATGAGCTGGAACAAAGAGGCTTGAAATTCAAAATGGCCGCGAAAACACAGCGGCTGACAGGCGATGAAAACGGTCATATTACGGCGGTTCATTTTGAAGATGGCAGCCAACTGGAATGCGATCTGTTTATCATGGCTATTGGCGTCCGGCCCAATATAGCGCTGGCCCAGGAGGCTGGAATTCATTGCGAGCGCGGCATCGTGGTCAATGATACATTGCAAAGTTTCGATCCGAGTATTTATGCGGTAGGCGAATGTATCCAGCACCGCGGCGACACTTTCGGGCTGGTCGCCCCGCTGTTTGAGCAGGCGAAAGTTTGCGCCAATCACCTTAGCGCGCATGGCGCGGCGGAATATATCACTTTGCCGGCAGCCACCAAGCTCAAAGTGACGGGTATAAACCTGTTTTCCGTCGGCAATTTCCTGGATGATGAAAGTTCTGAAAGCATACATTTTACCGACCTTGCTTTAGGAATTTATAAAAAACTGGTTATTAAGGCCAACAACTTGATAGGCGCCGTGCTTTATGGCGATACGGCCGACGGCAACTGGTATCAGGAATTGCTGGAAAAAAAAGCGCCTATTTCCGGCATACGGGATATGCTGATTTTTGGTAAGACGTATAGCGCCCTGCATGGAAAAAAATACTAATCGAAAGCCATCTGGCTGTCGGGCCTGTCTTTCGGATTTCCCCGCCCATCCAACCAACGAGCCCTGGCCTTGAGTCTTACAAGAGATTTGTTAATGAATGACGATGCCATCATCCAAACCACCTGCCCTTACTGCGGCGTAGGCTGTGGTATTAGCGCACAAGTCAATGGGAATACCCGCCAGGTCAATATCCGCGGCGATAAGTCGCATCCCGCCAATTTTGGCCGTCTTTGCTCGAAAGGCTCTGCGCTTGGCGAAACGGTTGAACTTAATGGACGACTATTACAACCTAAAGTCTATGGCCGTGACGCCGGTTGGGCTGAAGCACTGGATCTGGTTGCCGGCGCTTTTACCAGCACGATTGAAAAATACGGCCCTGACGCCGTGGCAATTTATGGCTCCGGGCAACTATTGACCGAAGACTATTATGTCGCCAACAAACTGATGAAAGGCTTTATCGGCAGCGCCAATATGGATACCAATAGCCGGTTGTGCATGTCTTCTTCCGTGGCCGGACACAAGCGGGCTTTTGGTTCTGATACAGTGCCGGGTTGCTATGACGATTATGAACAGGCCGATATGATTATACTCATTGGTTCCAACGCGGCATGGTGTCACCCGGTCAGTTTTCAACGCATACGCGCTGCAAAAGAAGCCAACCCGGCATTAAAAATCGTTGTTATTGATCCCCGGCGCACCGCCAGTTGTGACATAGCAGACCTGCATCTGCCTGTCGCCAGCGGTAGCGACGCTATCGTGTTTAACGGATTGCTGCATTTTCTAAGTCAGCAAAATGCACTGAACAAGACGTATATTGACGCACATACCGAAGGCTTTTCCGAAGCCCTGAATTCAGCCGAAAACAGCAGCGGCAGTATCGAACAGGTTGCCGCGCAATGTCTCGTGAATATAGATGACTTACGCTGTTTTTATCAGTGGTTCGCCGCCCGCGAAAAAGTTATGAGCCTGTACAGCCAGGGCGTCAATCAATCTTCATCGGGCACCGATAAAGTCAATGCCATCATCAATTGCCATCTGGCGACCGGACGGATCGGCAAGCCAGGGATGGGGCCTTTTTCGCTAACAGGCCAGCCTAACGCCATGGGCGGACGTGAAGTCGGCGGCTTATCCCATCAACTGGCGGCGCACATGGATTTTTCCAGTGCTGACGACATAGATCGAGTCGCACGCTTTTGGGGAACTCATGCTATCGCCAGAAAACAAGGGTTTGCCGCCGTCGAACTGTTCGATGCAATACATGACGGAAAAGTAAAAGCCGTGTGGATCATGGGTACAAACCCGGCCGTCAGTATGCCCAATGCCGACAAGGTCATACGCGCTTTGCAGCATTGCGATTTTGTCGCCGTTTCCGACTGTATTGCCAACACCGACACCACTGCGTTAGCGCATGTTTTGCTGCCCGCGCTGGGCTGGAGTGAAAAAGACGGCACCGTCACCAATTCCGAGCGTTGTATTTCCCGCCAGCGCGCATTATTCAGCCCTGCGGGCATGGCCAAACCGGACTGGTGGATTATCACCCAAGTAGCGCGACGCATGGGCTTTGAACAGGCTTTTCAATACCGGAACGCCGGCGAAATTTTTCGTGAACATGCCGCCCTTTCTGGTTTTGAAAATAACGCCGGGCATGGACTGCGCGATTTTGACATATCCGCATTTGCCAAAATCAGTCAGCACGAATATGACCTACTGCAACCCGTTCAATGGCCGGTCAATCAGGCGTATCCACTGGGCAGGGCGCGATTATTCGATGATGGACAATTTTTTACGCCATCGGGCAAGGCGCAGTTTATTGCCATAGAACCCAGGCCGCCCGTCAATCCGCCGGATAAAAATTACCCGCTGATCTTAAATACAGGCCGGTTGCGTGACCAATGGCATACCATGACCCGCACCGCCATAGCCGCCAAATTAAATCAGCACAAACCGGAACCGTCTGTCGAAGTGCATCCTCTTGATGCTCAATACTACGCGCTATTGCCCGGCTCTTTGGCTGTTATCAACAGCCAATGGGGTTCAATGATCGCACGTGTGCAGATTACCGGCAGCCAAAAACAGGGAAGCCTGTTTGTGCCCATGCACTGGACTGAACAATATGCCAGTCAGGGGCGCATGGGCGCATTAGTCAATCCAGTCGTTGACCTTGTTTCCAAACAGCCGGAAAGCAAGCACACTCCTGTTCGAATCAAGGCTTATCAACCCGTCTGGCAGGGCTTTATCCTGTCACGGCGGGAACTGGCCGTCACCGGATCTGAATATTGGGTCAAAATCAAGGGCGAACAAGTTTACCGTTATGAACTAGCGGGTGAAACCTTGCCTGAAGACTGGCGCAGCTACGTTAGAAAAAATCTGTGCAGAACTGCCGGCGAAAATTCCCAATGGCAGGAATATCAAGACCTCGCTAAAGGCAATTACAGGGCGGCGTTGATCTTCAACAATCAGTTGGAAACCGTAGTATTTATTTCTGCCGGCAACCACCTTCCTGAACGTAACTGGTTAACCGGCTTATTTATAAGGCCGCAGTTAGAGCCGCAGGAGCGCATGGCGTTGCTTACCGGCATGCCGCCATTGGGCGTTCCTGATGCCGGCATTATTGTCTGCGCCTGTTTTAACGTCGGCGAAAAAACCATACGGACGGCAATTAAGGAAAAGGGTCTTAAAACCCATCAGGAAGTGGGGCAATGTCTTAAAGCGGGAACTAACTGCGGATCGTGTGTTCCTGAGATTAAGGCATTGATCTCCTCTTAAATTGAAAGCGCAAACCCGGTAATTGTCATTTTTTTCCAGCATTATCAAATCCAGGAAAACCAGATTTGTGAAGAGCAGAATCGCTGACAAGCCTTTCCAGAATGTTAACGGTTGCGCTGAATTTGTGGAATGGCTTCTTCAGAGCTTAACCCATCTTCGTGACTCCAGTCTCCCTAATCGAGGTAGAACAGCCAGTTACCCGACTGCCCCCTCACAGATCCCTGCGTGC